>CBDATC010000002.1:0-1547738 GCA_965199765.1 Paracoccaceae bacterium | reverse complement strand
CATATGTCATGCGGTTGGTGCCAGAGACGGGCTTGAAGCAGTCAAATCACCGCCTTGGCATCGCAAAAATGACTGGGGCATCGCTGATTTTCGCACTGCAGGACGGTATATCGAAGCATCTTTCGGTAACCTACAATCCAATGATGGTTGTGCTGATGCGCTATTGATTCCTTTGCGTGTTCGTATTGCTGCTTTCCGGATCGAAACCAGGCGGCATTCGTGCTGCGGCTCGGACTTCCCAACCCTTTCTGCAGATTTTCCGCGGTGTTCTGTTGGCTTTGGAAATGTTTGTCATGATGTGGGCGATCGTATTCGCAGGGTTGGTGCAGGCCCATGCGCTGTTCGCCTGTCATCAACTGATCGTCACCGCATTCGCCGGATGGGATGGGTTCTCGGCGAACGCGTTGATTGTGCCGGCCGGGCTTTTTACTTTGTGGCGTTAAAGAAAATCAGGAAATTAACCAGCGATGAGATCAGAATACAGACTAATACGGCGATTTTGGCCGTCGAGCCGCATTCGGTAAACCGTCATGGCTTCCAAAACCCTCATCACATAATTTCTAGTCTCTGAGAATGGAATGTGTTCGATCCAATCGACAGGATCAACTCCCGCGGAGCGCGGGTCGCCGATCGTTCCGATCCAGCTGGCAATTCGCCCTTTCCCGGCGTTGTAGGCGGCGAATGACATAATCAATGAACCGGAATAATTTGTAAGATGCTGATCCAGATACGTCGCACCGAGCAGCACATTGTATTCTCGATTTCGCAGCAAATTCAGGATGTTTCCCGAAAGACCGATGTGGTCGGCAAGCTCCCGGCCGGTTCGCGGCTTAATCTGCATAAATCCGATAGCGCCTGCGCTACTGACAGCCCGTTCTCTGAATTCGGTTTCCTGCCGCGCGACCGACAGCACGACTTCCGGGTTGACCGGCAGAGTGAAGCTCTCGATGCCAACAAGAGGGAACAAATGCTCGATGTCGGTTACACCGCGCTTAATGCCTTCCTTGGCGACCTTTACAGCGGAGAACATTGCCCCATGCCGAAACGCCAGCGATGAAAGCGAATGAATGTCTTCATGTTCCAAGGTTTCGGCCACATGCGCGAGGAACCAAGCCGCTTTGGAGTCATGACCTGCGTAATGATACAACAAACCGGCTTGCACGATTGGAAGTTTTTCAAGACGGGCCTCGGCTCTGCGGTCGGATCTGTCATCATTTGCGGTTAGAGCGGGATGCGTCTCGGCGCCGATATGTTCCGTGGCCAGCTGACCATAAAATGTTGTTTGATGCAGTGCGGCTCTTGCGAATTCTCTATGCGCCTGCTTGCGATCCTGCAAAGCTTCGTAGGTCAACCCAAGCCAATAGCCAGCTCTGCCGATGCTGATCGGCGTGTTGACGATTTGGCTGAATGCATGAAAATGGCGCAGTGCGCGCTGCGGATTATTCAAGAACCGAAGCTGCAAATATCCCGAAAACCATTCCAATTGCGCGTAATCGCTGCGCTGGGATTTTTCCGCCGATTTACGATGAGCAAACGAAATTTGGTCAAGCGAAGGCAGTTCTCCATCGTTGTCCATGAAATGTCTTGAAGCCACAAGATACGCATCTTCGTATTGTCCGGCCCGCATTAGAGCATGAGATGCGCTTAATCGTCTTGCTCCCCAAAGCTCCGGCCGATCCAGCGACTGTTTTGATTGGCTGACGCTTATCAGCAGTTCGATGGCGGTATTTTCAAAGTCTCTTTTAAGCCGCCAATTCACGCGATCAAATGCCAGCCCTCCATTTTCTTGCAGCCTGTTTGGGATGTTACTGATTAAAACGCTCACGCCATTCGAATTTTTTTGCAGCGCAATACGCGCTTTTGCCAAATCGCCCATCCCCTTGCTGACCAGGGGAATCATAGTTTGAGCTTCAAGTTCGCGTTGTTCCCAAAGCAAACTATTCAGGCGAATCGCATGCACATCGGAAAGTTCTTCGCCAAAGAGCTGTATGGCTTCAGCGAACGCGGTTGCGCTGAATGGCAATGACTTCCAGCCATCGCGAATCACATCGACAGCCATCCGCGGCTGACCCAAGCGGAGGTGGGCTTCGGCCAATCGAACCGCACCGTTTCCTGTCTGCGGTGGTTGCGGTTCGAAAAAATCGACGACAGCCGTGGGGGCTGCGGAGGACGTGATCGCGGCTTCTCCCGAGCGCCGCAGTATCAGCAATCCCGGCCAATCCGAATGCTCCGCCAGGAATGCATTGTAACGGTGCCAGTCATCGACGCCGTCGCGCAGCTCAAGCCATTCGGCGAGAGTTTCCACGACTGGAACATCCATATCGGCCGCATATCGTTTTGTTTGCGGCCAGTCCTTGATTCGGGCTGCCTCAAGAACGTCTTCGAAGGCTGGGCTTTTCTTTTCGAAGTCGGTGGCGCTCGTGGTTTGCGCAGTTAACACAACCGCTAGCCCTGCCAAGGGCAGCGCGATTTTTGATAGGGAGCTCTTTGACATGCTCGAGACTCATTTTTTGTGTAAGTGTATATCGTAGACTGAAGACTTGGCAAGACATGAAGTGTAAGTTGCGTTAGAAAGCCGCGATGTTTTGCCCAATTCCAAGGATTAAACCATGTTCAGAGGTTCACTTCCCGCATTAGTGACACCGTTCAAAAATCAACGGGTTGATTTTGAGGCATTGGATGCCTTGGTTGCTTGGCATATCGAATGCGGCTCCCACGGTTTGGTGCCGGTCGGCACGACCGGTGAAAGCCCAACCCTGTCGCACAGCGAACATGAGGAAGTGATCCGAGTGGTGACGGAAGCGGCTGGCCGTCGCATACCCGTCATCGCAGGCGCGGGATCGAATTCAACCGAAGAGGCCAAACGCTTTGTCAGATTCGCGCAGAAAGTTGGAGCTGATGCCGCGCTGGTGGTCACTCCTTACTATAACAAACCGACTCAGGAAGGCCTGTATCAGCATTTTAAGGCGCTGCATGACATTTCGGAAATCCCGATCATCATCTACAACATTCCCGGCAGATCGGTGATCGATATGAAACCCGATACGATGGGCCGGTTGGCGGAATTGCCGCGCATTGTGGGGGTAAAGGACGCCACAGGCGATGTTGTGCGGGTTTCTCAGCAGAGAGAATCATGCGGAACGAACTTTATTCAATTGTCAGGCGAAGATGCTTCAGCGTTGGGATTCAATGCGCATGGCGGTGTTGGATGTATTTCGGTTACCGCGAATGTCGCTCCCAAACTCTGCGCCGAATTCCAAGATGCGTCACTTGCCGGAAATCAAGCGCAGTCGCTGGAAATTCAGGATCGTCTTCTGCCTCTGCATGAAGCGATCTTTGCCGAACCCGGCGTTGCGGGCGCCAAATTCGCGCTGTCGGTCCTGGGACGATGCGAAAATGAGGTGCGGCTGCCGCTGTTACCTGTAAGTCCGCCGGTCGAAGAGCGTATCAAGCGGGCCATGCGCCGCGCGGGTTTGTTGGACTAAGCGATCAGGCTTGCCGGGATTTATCGGATGGCGCAGCCGGAAAAGAACTACCGGATCGTTGCGGTAAACCGCAAAGCCCGTTTCAGCTATTCGATTGATGAAGAGATTGAGTGCGGCATCATGCTTGTCGGCTCCGAAGTCAAGTCGTTGAGGAGTGGGCAAGCCTCGATTATTGAAAGCTATGCCTCGGTGGAGGACGGGGAGCTTTGGCTGATCAACAGCTCAATCGCACCTTACGCGAAGTCCAGTGCTTTCAACCACGCGGATCGCAGAAAAAGGAAACTGCTGGTCCGTCAAAGACAGTTGGCGCGGCTTTGGTCAGCCGCAAGCCGCGACGGAATGACTCTGGTTCCTCTGTCTCTGTATTTTAACCACAAAGGCAAGGCTAAACTTAAGCTCGGAATCGCCAAGGGCAAAAAAACAACCGACAAAAGACAGCATGAAAAAAAAAGGGACTGGCAGCGGCAAAAGGCGCGATTGCTTCGACAGAAGATATGAGATGGTTTCCGAGAGCGCGACGCTTCGTGAATCCGCGGCAGACTCAACGTCTGACCGGACCCTGCCAACAGATGGCGGCATCTGAATAGAGAGAAAGACTATGGCATATGAAAATCCAGCCACACTCGTTTCGACCGATTGGCTGGCACGGCACATTGAAGGACCCGATATCCGGGTCATTGACGGGTCATGGCACCTTCCGAATTCCGGTCGAAACGCAAAAGCGGAATACAAGAAATGCCACATACCGGGAGCGCGATTCTTCGATATTGACGAAATTTCAGACCAGAACAACCCGCTTCCGCACATGGCGCCTCCGCCGGAACTGTTTCTGTCGCGAATGATGGCAATGGGAATCGGCGACGGTCATCAGGTTGTGGTCTATGACAGTGTGGGCCTTTTTTCAGCGGCAAGGGTTTGGTGGCTGTTCAGGTTAATGGGGCATTCCGATGTCGCCGTGCTTGATGGCGGCCTTCCACGCTGGCTGGCCGAAGGCAGACCGGTCGAAGACGAACCGCCAGCCATGACCCGCCGGCATTTGACAGCAAGGTATCAAGGGAACCTGGTTTCAAGTCTGGACGAAGTGAAGCGGGCCGCAGAAACCGGTGATGCAAGGATTGTCGATGCGCGTCCGCCTGACCGGTATCAAGGCAAGGCGGCTGAGCCAAGGCCCGGTTTGCGCGCAGGACATATGCCCGGCGCGCTCAACGTGCCGCACAGCTCCCTGCTGAATCCAGACGGGACATTCAAATCTTCGTCGCAGATCGCGGACATTATTCGCTCGGCTGGCGTATCAGCATCTGATCACGTCATCACCAGCTGCGGTTCGGGTGTGACGGCTTCCGTCGTTTCTTTAGCGCTTGAAGTGATCGGGCACCGGAGTCATTCGCTGTATGACGGCTCATGGTCTGAATGGGGTGCAAGAGATGATCTTCCGGTGGCAACCGCATGAGCAGCGACAGCGCGGATGATATGCTGCGATATCGGGTCGACTGGCTTGAAACGGACTCCTTGCCGAGACTTCGAACCTCGTGGGACGAGCGGAGCGACGTGAAGCTTTTCGAATCCGAAAATTTTCCGGTTTGGTATTTTTTTGCGCTATATGACGCGGTCGGACAAGCATTTCGCTGGGAGGATATGCATTTGGCGGAACCGAAGTGGGTCAATGCATTTCTGAATGATACCGAAGTTCGTTTGTTTACGCTCATTCGCGATGGCTGGCCGCAGGGTTTCGTTCTGCTGGATTCGCGAGACAAAGGAATCTGCGACATTGCGTATTTCGGCTTGGTTCGAGAGGCGATTGGACAGGGGCTCGGTGGCTGGCTGCTCGATCGTGCGCTGGAGATAGGCTGGTCGATTCCGAGGGTTCAAAAGCTCACTGTGAATACCTGCACGCTTGATCATCCCCGCGCAAAGCCATTGTATATGGGGCGCGGTTTCAAACTCGTTAGAAGCGAAGAACGCACGCGTTCCAGAGCACCCGACGCAAGTGAAGCAAATTTCAAGGAAATCCGATGCTGAATTCCCTCGCCGCGCAGCCGCAGGATAACATTATAAGACTGATACAAGAGTTCAAAGATGATCCGCGGAGCAACAAGATCGATCTCGGCGTCGGTGTATATCGTGACCGTTCGGGCGCAACGCCAATCATGAGTTCAATAAAGCGCGCTGAGAAACAGCTGTGGGAGACTGAGAACACCAAATCCTACACGGGTATCGCCGGTGATCCGGAATTCAGACAGCGCATGACCGAACTGACGCTCGGAGCCTCCGCTTCGTCTGAAAGGCTGTCTTCGGTCCATACCCCAGGCGGCACCGGTGCGGTGCGCCAAGCGCTTGAACTGGTCAGATCGGCTGCTCCGGATGCAACCGTTTGGATTTCCAGACCATCTTGGCCCAATCATGCTTCCATCGCACAACATCTTTCGCTTTCAATTGACCATTACCGTTACTTTGATGCTGATGCGCGCGGCGTCGATTTTGACGGAATGTTGAATGACTTGGCGGAATCGAAAGCAGGCGATGTGTTGATTCTGCATGGCTGCTGCCACAACCCAACAGGCGCAAATCTTGATCGAACGCAATGGCGGTCGGTCATTGAGTTCGTGCAAAGGAAGGGCCTTGTTCCGCTGGTTGACATTGCCTATCAGGGTTTTGGCGACGGATTGGATGCAGATGCCGCGGGTGTGCGCCTCTTGTCGGACAATGTGCCGGAAGCGCTGATTGCCGTGAGCTGTTCGAAAAATTTCGGAATTTACCGAGAACGCACAGGCGTTCTTATTGCGGTATCCGAAACCGCGGAGGCTGGCGCACGGACTCAGGCGACATTGGTACATCTCAACCGGACGAATTTCTCATTCCCGCCGGATCACGGAGCGCGCTTGGTCACCATGATTCTCGCTGATGCGGAGTTGAAGGCTGAATGGGAGGCGGAGCTCGCTTCGATCCGCCATGGAATGTTGAACCTCAGACAACAGCTGGCAGAAGAACTTCGCAATCTGACCAACTCTGATCGGTTTGGCTATTTGGCCGAACACAGAGGAATGTTCTCGCTGTTAGGCGCAACCGAGGAGCAGGTGATGCAAATGCGCGCTGATAACGGGATTTACATGGTTTCCGGCGGTCGAATAAACATTGCAGGTCTGAACGAAGATACCGTTCCAATCCTAGCTAACGCCATGGTCGCAGCCGGAATTTGAGCAGCGGAGATTGTGTCGATGGTTCTGGGTTCTTCGTGGTTGGGATAAATCGGCCGGCATGAATTGTTTTTGGTTCCGCACCGGGAAATTCGCGCGGGCGGCGAAGCGGTTTAGGCAAAGTGAAGGTCGATCGTCCCAATGGGCCTGCATGCAGCGATGTGAATTGACAGCGAGAACACGCTGATCACTGGTGGTTCTGTAACTTCGACGGAAAGGGTGTGCTTTCGTGAACCGATCAATTGTTTTTGGAATTGCGGCAATGGCCATGATCGTTGCGGCTTCAAATGTTCTGGTCCAGTTTTTGTTTGGAAGCTGGCTGACTTGGGGCGCTTTTGTTTATCCTTTCGCGTTTCTTGTTACCGATGTGATCAACCGCGCCTTTGGTCCGACCGAAGCGCGCCGAGTTGTTGCGTGGGGGTTCGCGACCGGCATTCTGTGTTCTTTAGCCGGATCATTTGTCCAGGGACCCGATGGACCGCTGGTGACAATTCGAATCGCTTTGGGTTCCGGAACCGCGTTTTTGTTGGCGCAGCTGCTTGATGTTGCTTTGTTCGACAGGTTACGGCAGGCGGAGTGGTGGATGCCGCCTTTGATCTCGACGATCGTGGGATCATTGGTCGATACACTTGTTTTTTTTGGCATTGCCTTTTCTGCGGCATTTGTTTTTCTTGAACCTTCCAATGATGTATCATGGGCTAATGAATTCACGCCGTTGTTAGGGCGCGGTCCCGCAGCGCCGTTCTGGATGAGTTTAGCGATGGCCGACCTTATGGTGAAAATCAGCATCTCGCTTATTGCATTGCTGCCCTTCCGCGCGTTGACGCTTCGCATGAAGCAATACCAAGGTTAAATTCAGATTCTGGCAGGCCATTGATTTTGCGGAGGCGTCGTTTGCTATGCTTGAAACAACACAGGATTTGCTGACTCGGTTCGGCGGCCGAAGCCCTGACACGAAGAAATTCGGCTTATCCGAACCCGTGCTGGTTGAACACGCGCTCAGTCGGGGAGAAGGTCATCTTGGGCGTGGCGGCGCATTGCTTGTCGAAACCGGAAATCACACGGGACGCAGTCCAAAAGACAAATTTGTGGTTGCCACACAGGATGTGGAGCATCGGATTTGGCGCGATGCCAACGGGCTGATGCCGGAATCCGGATTTGCGATGCTGTTGAGCGATTTAAGCCGGTATTTGGAAGGCAAAGATTTTTTTGTTCAAGATTTGCAGGCAGGCGCGGACCAAAACCATACCATAAATGTGCGCATTGCAACGGAATGGGCATGGCACAGCTTGTTCGCGCGCCATCTTCTTCGCCGCACTTCATTAGACGCGCCGCTGACAAAACCCGATTATCTCATTTTGGACTGCCCGAGCTTTAAAGCTCGGCCAGATTGTTATGGCTGTCGAACCGGCACACTGATTGCCGTGAATTTTGAGCTCCGCGTGGTTTTGATCGTTGGAACGGGATATGCGGGCGAGATTAAGAAGTCGGTTTTTTCGCTGCTTAACCTGATTTACCCGGACCGCGGGCTGGTTTCGATGCATTGTGCGGCCAATCATGCGATCGGCGATCCTTCTGATTCTGCAATATTCTTTGGATTGTCAGGCACTGGAAAGACAACGCTGTCCGCGGATCCCAGCCGGACATTGATCGGCGACGATGAACATGCTTGGTCGGACGAAGGCATTTTCAATATTGAAGGGGGCTGCTACGCAAAGGCTATCAATCTTTCCCCGCAGTCCGAGCCTGAGATTTACGCAACAACCAACAAGTTTGGCACGGTGATTGAGAACACCGTATTCGATTTGGATACACGGGGGATCGATTTCGCCGATGACAGCAAAACCGAAAACACTCGGATTGCTTATCCGATCGATTTTATTGAAGGGGCTTCGCGTTCCGGTGTTGCCGGTGACCCAAAGCATATTTTTATGCTGACCTGCGATGCCTTTGGCGTTTTGCCGCCAATCGCAAAGCTCACCCCGGCACAGGCCATGTATCATTTCCTTTCCGGTTTCACTGCGAAAATCGGCGGAACGGAGCAAGGGGTTGTTGATCCGAAGCCGACATTTTCCGCATGTTTCGCCAAACCATTTCTGCCGCTTCGACCGGAAGTCTACGCCTCCTTGCTGAGAAAACGCATTCAACAGACCGGAGCTGCATGCTGGCTGGTGAACACCGGATGGACAGGGGGTAAATTCGGTGTCGGAAGCCGAATGCCTCTTAAGGTGACGCGCGCGCTGCTGACCGCGGTTCAATCGGGTGCATTAGCGAAAGAGAAATTCTATTTGGATCAAACCTTTGGATTGGAAGTGCCGACTGCAGTCGAAAACGTTCCGCCTGGTTTTCTGAGACCAAGATCCGCTTGGGGGAATGCGCGCGAATATGACGCGGCGGCCGCCGATGTCATTTCGATGTTTGCCGAGAATTTTCGCCAATTTGACGCCTGCGTTGATGAGGATGTGCGGTCAGCGCAAATCGGGCATGTCGGGCAAAACTGAAGCCTAAACCTTTTGGAGGGGAAGCGGCGTTCTTAAGTCATTGCGGGCAGGCCTAAAACAACACTGCAAAGATCACTACAATGATTAAGAAAATCCAAAGCAACTTAGGAAGTATCGCTAATAGAAAGGCCAACACGATTAAACGCAATAACATATCATTACCCATGGCCCGACAGAGAACAATTTCACATTAGTCTAGACTGAGAAACGTTTCTTGTCCAGCCGTTCCATGATGAGTGTGCCAAAGCGCAGACCCAGAAGCGCCGGCACAACGAGGGCAGCGGAAAACAGAAACGAACCTTGACTGACCACAATGGTCTGAGTGTGAGCGGCAATCAAAGCCAGCGAACCGTTTGTGTGCACAACACCTTGGATAAGCAATTGCCTTCGCTTCTCAATATCCATTGAAAGCAGATAGAGAACGATAAGAGGCACCGAGACTCCAGCAAAGCCGCCGCAAAGACCCGCAGCGGCTCCCGTCACAGCCTGACCGGCTTTCCGCAGGCGCGAAGGTAATCGAAACCGCCATCCAATCAGCTGCAGCGTTGCCGCAAAGGAAATCGTTGAACCAAGCACAGCGAAAATAACCACAGATGGAAAAATCGTGACGAGCGGCGCTGCCAGAGCGATGAAAATGCATAGAGAAGCGGTCAGCAGCCAATTGGCGGTTAATTCCTGCACAGCGCGGCGGACTCCATGCCCATCGCTAAACCCTAAAAATTTCTGTCAGCATGCCGTCAAACCATTGCAGGAAAATTCTAACAGAATTAGCAACAGATTTCCGGTTAGGCGGAGACCGATATGGAAACCAATCTTCAAAGTGATGCCGTTGCTGGCGCACAGTCCATAGCCGCCGGTCCAGTCCTGTTAAGTGAGGCTTCAAGAAGCCTCGCTGAAGCCGAAGCCCTGATGCATCTTGGACAAAGCAGGCTGCAGGAAAGGGCAACAGACGGAATCTCTGCTGATGTCAGGCAATGCGCCGAACACGCATTCGCTTGGCTGGCCACAACGGTTGAAGCCCTTCGTCAAATGCTGCGATGGGGACAGTCGCTCGAAGATTCGGGAAAATTCAATGAAACCGAACAACTGACATTGCAGGTGCTGTTCGGCGAGTATGCCGCTCAGATCATCGGCGGGATCTGCATGAGCCAAGGAGAAACCGCCAGGCCGCCGGATTACGGGATAACTTGGGAAGAAGCTGATGAATGTTTCAGTTCTTCGACGCGCGCATTCATCGCCCAGGCTAGCAATGCTGCTGCCCGCGTGCGCCTGACGCAGCTCATAGCCAGCCGGAGCTTACCCGAAGGTTTCGGCGATACCGCGCTTGATGATGATCTCGAAGAGATCAGAAACCAGCTGCGTCGGTTCACGGACGAAAAAGTCAAGCCTTACGCACAGCAATGGCATCTCACAAACAGTCTTATCCCGGGTGCGCTGATCGGCGAACTGTCTGAAATGGGCATTTTCGGATTGACAGTGCCGGAAGAATATGGCGGCGCGGGTATGCCAAAAGCAGCGATGTGCGTTGTCTCGGAAGAGCTGTCGAGAGGCTATCTTGGAGTGGGGTCGCTGGCCACGAGATCGGAAATCGCTGCGGAATTGGTGCGTTGCGGTGGAACGACGGAACAAGCGCAGGAATGGCTGCCAAAAATCGCGTCGGGCGAAGCGCTTCCAACGGCTGTGTTTACCGAACCTGGCGCCGGGTCGGACCTCGGCTCGTTGACAACGTGCGCCGAATTGGATGGAGAGATTTATCGCGTGTTTGGATCGAAGACATGGATAACGCATGCGGTGCGCGCCAATTTGATGACGATACTGGTTAGAACAGATCCAAAAACCAGCGATTATCGCGGGCTTTCAATGCTTTTGGCCGGCAAACAGCCGGGCAGCGAGGCAGATCCCTTTCCCGATGGAGGAATTTCAGGTTCGGAGATCGATGTGATCGGCTATCGCGGCATGAAAGAATATGATCTGGTCTTTGATGGATTCGAGGTCTCGGCAGCCCGTCTGCTCGGCGGCGAGGAAGGGAAGGGATTTCGTCAGCTCATGGAAACATTCGAGTCGGCAAGAATTCAGACCGCTGCCCGGGCCATCGGCGTTGCTCATTCTGCGCTGGAAGCAGCGATCGGCTATGCCACTGAACGGAGACAGTTCGGCAGATCTCTGACGGAATTTCCTCGGGTGGCGTCCAAAATTGCTTTGATGGCTGCGGAGTTGATGGCATGCCGTCAACTGACCTACTTCGCGGCCCGGCAAAAGGATAGCGGTCGGCGCTGCGACCTTGAAGCCGGTATGGCTAAACTTCTAGCGGCGCGTGTGGCATGGTCAGCTGCTGACAATGCGGTTCAAATCCACGGCGGCAATGGATTTGCACTGGAGGCTCCGGTCAGCCGTATTCTTTGCGATGCTCGAATATTGAGCATTTTTGAGGGAGCGTCCGAAATCCAGGCCGGTGTTATCGCCTCACGTCTGCTGAACCGCCGGGTGAACTGAGGCTGCGCCGGCCAGTGATTGAATGCAACCATGCCTCAAATCGATCGGATTGTTGTGCTCACCGGCGCCGGACTTTCAGCCGAAAGCGGCCTTTCGACATTTCGGGACGCAGGTGGCATCTGGGAAAAATACGATTTGAACGAAGTTGCGACACCGCAGGGATTTGCGGAAAATCCGGAATTGGTCCACAGTTTCTATAATGCCCGTCGAAGTGCAATGCGCGAAGCCAAGCCGAATGCCGCTCATTTCGCCTTGATGCGTTTGGAGAGAGAGTGCGGGGCGGTTATGGTAACTCAGAATGTCGACGACCTTTTGGAGCGGGCGGGATGTCGCAATGTCTTGCATATGCACGGCGAACTGTCTGGCGCATTGTGCGATATCTGTGGTTTCCGATGGCCGGCTCCGGATGAGATGAGGGTCAGCGATTGTTGTCCGCAATGCAGGCAGGCGGCATCACGACCCGACGTTGTCTGGTTCGAGGAATATCCCTACCATATCGACAGGATTTACGCGGAAATTCAAAATGCGGATTTGTTTGCTTCAATCGGGACATCCGGCCAAGTCTCACCGGCAAACACATTTTTGATAGAGGCAAAAAACGCTGGCGCTAGAACGGTCGAGTTGAATCTGGAGCGCACTTCGCTATCCGGTATGTTCGATAATGTAAGACTCGGACCTGCCACGGAGTTCGTGCCGGCATGGGTGGATGAGTTCATAACAGAGTTTACTTGATTGGCGGGAAATGCAGAAAACAGCGTCTTTTTTTGGTTGCGAGATTGGCTGACATGACGAAACAAGAAGACCGCGTTGCGACTTTGGGCCGACGTTCCCCTGTGCAGCCGTGGCAAGTGTCGCGCGCTGAGGGCTGCCTGTTGGGTCAGATCTGCGGTGATGCGCTTGGCAGCCGTGTCGACTACTATGATGATGCCGAGGCAATTCGAAGAGACTTCCCGAATGGGGTGCGCGATATGTGCGAAGGTGGTGTGTTCAACACACTGGCCGGTCAGCCCACCGATGATTCTGAAATGGCGCTTGCGCTTGCGCGAACTCTGATTTCGGATAAACGATTCGATCTGGAGAACATTCGCGCCGCCTACCTAGATTGGTTCGAATCGGGACCGTTCGATTGCGGTGAAACAGTGGCAGCCGCGCTTTGCGGCAGTCCCAACCAATCCAGTCAGGGAAACGGTGCGCTGATGCGGGCTTGTCCGATAGGGTTGTTCGGGGCCAGCTTGAATTTGGAAACGGTTGCTGAATGGGCAAGGCAGGATGCTGCAATCACACATCCGCACCCGATTTGTCAGGAAACCAACGCACTGTTCGTTATGCTGATCGCGACGGCATTGATCGAAAGCGCTGAACCTGCGGCACTCTATAAGATGATTGTGCAGTGGGCGGAAGAGATGAAGGTTTCCGAAGACCTTCGGGACGCGATATCAATTGCGGAAACCGAATCATGGATTGACCGCTCAAGCAGCAAGAAGGCGTGGGTGTTGGTGGCGTTCCAAAACGCGATCTGGCAACTTTTGCACGCGCCGAATCTTGAAGAAGGAGTGGTAGACACAATCCGTAGAGGTGGCGCTACAGGAACCAACGCCGCGGTCGCTGGGGCTTTGCTTGGGGTGGTCTATGGAAGAGAGGCTATACCGACCAGATGGGATGCGGCCGTATGTTCCTGCAAACCAGAATCAGGAGCAGAAGGAGTCTGCCAGCCGCGGCCTCAGCATTACTGGCCGTGCGATGCGGCAGACTTGGCGCGTCGTTTGTTGTGTTCCTGACCGGACAGAACATTGCCGATATGACATTTTTTTAGGCTGTGTGACCACTCCGCGCCCAAAAAGGACAAGGCTTCCGGTTTCTCAGGATGCAGCGGGCAATGCGCCCGTCTTGCGCAAATCCACCTCAGGCAGAGACGGATGGCTGCCATTTGTCTAGACGAACGTCTAAGAATTAGGCGGCGGCTGAGCGAGAAAAAACACGGATGTCCGATTGGTGGTTCAATGTGAATGGAAGGCGATATCCCCGTCCCCGTTCACCTGTTGTGGTTGTATGTCTCGATGGTACCGAACCGGAATATCTGACGGCGGCTTTTGCGGCAGGGGCGCTTCCGTCTCTGTCCTCGGCGATGGTCGGCGGCATGCAGCGTGCCGACAGCGTCATTCCTTCCTTCACCAATCCGAACAATATGTCGATCGCAACCGGTGTCCCGCCAGCGAAGCACGGAATCAGCGGCAACACTTACTTTGATCGGCAACGCGGTGTTGAGGTCATGATGAATGATGTCGGATTTTTGCGCTGCGGCACGATATTCGCGGCTGCTCAGAACGCTGAAGGCCGTGTTGCGGTGGTTGCCGCGAAGGACAAACTTCGCGCGCTGCTCAGCGCCGGTCTCGACATCGCCGCCGGCACAGCGATCTGTTTCTCATCTGAAACAGCCGCCTCTACCACTTTGAAAGAACATGGCATTGAAAACGCTGCAAAATGGCTGGGCCGTTCGCAGCCGGATATGTATTCGGCGGAATTGTCTGAGTTTGTGTTTGCTTCCGGTGTGAAGCTGCTAGAGGATTTTCAGCCTGACGTGATGTATCTGACGACCTCGGACTACATTCAGCACACCTTCTCCCCTGCAGCGTCTCAGGCAATCGAATTTTATGCGATGTTCGACCGCTACTTTGATCAATTGCAAGCGTCAGGTGCAGTTGTGGCAGTAACAGCTGACCATGGCATGAAACCTAAACATGATGCCGACGGCCAGCCGCAAGTCGTGTATTTGCAGGATTTAATGGATCAATGGGTTGGATTCGACCGGGCGCGCGTAATCTTGCCAATCACTGATCCTTATGTTTTGCACCACGGAGCGCTGGGATCATTTGCCACCATTTATTTTCAAGAAGGCGCCGGGGAGAAGTTGCTGCATTCAGTGATTGACCGGATACGCGCAACCACAGGAATTTGTTTGGCATTGGATGGAGACGAAGCCAGCCTTCGATATCAGCTCCCGCGTGATCGCATCGGCGATCTTGTCGCGATCTCCCATTGCGATTTTACCATTGGGACCTCACGTGACCGCCATGACTTAGGGGCCTTGCAGGCACCGCTTCGGTCTCATGGCGGATTGTCCGAACAGATTGTGCCTTTCATTATCAATAGGCGCCTTGGAGCTGAACTGCCAAGTCCGCTCCGCAACTTCGACGCCTTCGCTGTTGCAATGCAGGCCGCAAAGGAAAATGCCGATGGTTGAAAATTTTTCTGTAAAGCACGAAGCCATGCGCATCGCAGGAAATAACGTGCGCACCGATCATTCGATACAGGTTTTTCATCCATTCAACGGGCAGTTGATCGGCACGGTGCCGGCCGGCCGTGGCGAGGATGCCAAACGGGCATTTGAAATCGCCGCTGCGTACGAACCTGCACTTAGCCGGTATGAACGCCAGACGATCCTGCAGAGAGCGGCGGAGTTGCTTGAACGCGACCGCGAGGAATTAGCGCGTGGAGTGACGCTTGAACTGGGGGTCTCGCTAAAAGATTCCGACTATGAAGTCGCCCGGGCCTGCGATGTCTTCAATTTGGCGTCCAAGCTCTGCATCATCGACGATGGTGAAATTTTTTCCTGTGATTTAACCCAACAAGGAAAACCGCGCAAAATTATGACTTTGCGCGAGCCGCTTCGCGCTATATCGGCGATCACGCCGTTCAATCATCCTTTGAACATGGTAGCGCACAAAATCGCGCCTTCCATCGCCACCAACAATTGTATGGTTTGCAAGCAGACCGAGCTCACGCCATTGACTGCGCTGCGGTTGGCCGACCTGCTCTATGAAGCTGGTCTTCCACCAGAAATGTTCTCTGTCGTAACCGGCTGGCCGCAAGACATCGGGCCGGAAATGGTGGCAAACCCGCACATCGATCTCATCACCTTCACAGGAAGCGTTTCGGTCGGGAAGCACATTGCAAAGACCGCGGGGTATAAGCGCGCGGTTTTGGAACTTGGCGGAAATGATCCGCTGATCGTTTGCAACGATTTGGACGATGAGGATCTTGGCAGGGCGGCAGATTTGGCAGTGGCCGGAGCCACGAAGAACTCTGGACAGCGCTGTACGGCTGTCAAGCGGATTTTGTGCCAAGACAGCGTTGCGGAACGGTTTGTGCCGTTGGTTCTGGAACGCGCAAAAGAGATTGTGTTCGGGGATCCATTGGACCGGCAGACTGATCTAGGCACTGTTATTCATGCAGAGGCGGCCAAGATGTTTGAAAGCCGTGTTTTTGCCGCTGCCGAGGCCGGCGCTGAGCTGCTCTATTGCCCGGAGCGGCGTGGCGCACTTCTCCCACCCATCGTTATCGACCGAGTTTCACCGTTTAGTGAATTGGTGACGGAGGAAACTCTTGGACCTGTTGTTCCGATCATTCGAGCTCCCGACGATGACGATGCGACCATCATTTTGTCGAATTCAACGGAATTTGGATTGTCGGCAGGTGTATGCACAAATGATTGGACCCGGATGCGCCGGTTTATCAGCGGACTCAAGGTAGGCACGGTCAATATCTGGGAAGTGCCCGGTTACCGCACAGAAGTGTCACCTTTCGGTGGGGTAAAAGACAGCGGACTCGGATATAAGGAGGGGGTTGTTGAAGCTATGAAGAGTTACACCAACGTCAAGACCTTTTCATTGCCATGGGTTTAATGCCAGGATCTGCTTTACGACACTTGGATGGTGCGCTAATGCATCGCGCCCGAGCCTCTGGCCGGCAGCGATGGGTCGCTGGCTGCGACCAGTGATTTTCTGCTGAGTGACTGCGATGTATTCCTACACAGAGTTTGTTATCGTCATGCGCAGCCGCTTCGGAATATGCCGATGGAATCTGAATTGAGGACAAGGATTGCCGACGTCAACTGGATTTCCACGAAAATAGGCGCATCACATCGATATGACCATCCGCGTTTGATCAAGGCGGTCGGAAAGCAGCCTGCAGAGCTTTCGTATACGCGTTTCGCTTCGCCTATCGGCATTTCACTGCGCTGACGGGACACAAGTTTCAGATCCGCTGCCAAGGAAGCGTTTGATCAATGTCACAGGAAGAGCAGCCGTTCAGATGCAGAAGGGGATCATAGAGTGGCTGTCGGGACGTGCAACCGTGTGATGCGTTGATTCAACCTGCATAATTCACGGTGCCCATTGAGGTCACTTTCATATCTGAAAGCGTGTGATCGGAGCAGCGCATTCGATGGTTCAACAATTTGCGTGTGAGCCTCAGGAGCTCTGCAGACCATCTCGGATCTTCCGCTAAGTTCACGGTTTCGCCATTTGCGGTCGAGGTGTCGAAGAGGAGCGGTGGCAGGCCGCCATTGAAGTGCACGAGCGTCCGGTCTGCTTCACGCAATATCGCCAGATTCGATTCCCGCAATGGAAGGTCCAGTTCGAACTGCCAACGCGTTGGTCTGTCAGGCTCTCCAAAATCCAATTCCGAATAGCTGTAGTCCCGCCATTTGGTTGGGGTATCGCCTTGAATGTGTTTGACCAGTGATTTGCCGTTCATTCCTACCGCAGGGCCGGTTGAAATTCGATCCAAAATCGTTGCTGCAATGTCAACCGACTCGGTCATCGCCGAAATTTCGATTCCGCGGACCCCGCTTGGATCGCGAATAAGCAAAGGAATGTGGTATGCGGTGTCAAATACCGACATCTTACCCCACTGTCTCCGATCCCCCAGCATTTCGCCATGGTCTGCTGTTATGATGATAAGTGTTTGATCAAGCTGCTGGGTTTGTTTGAGAAAGTTGATGATTCGGCCGATGTGATGGTCAACTTCCGTTGCCAGTCCAAAATAGACTGAACGCAGCGCGTCGACATCCTGTGCAGACTCGTTGTTCAATCCGCAATTGTAACCGCTGACGAAACTATTGATTGAATTATACTTGAGATCAGCGGCTAGAAATGGATGGATGGAGGCCTCGGCTTCCAGCGAATCGGCGCGCGCCAATGGTGGAAGTCGTTTTCCCTTATAGAGCCGATTGTAGGGTTCTGGCGCGATGAGCGGAGGATGTGGGCGTATATAGGTGAGGAGAGTAAGCCATTTCCTGTCTTTCCGCACCGCCAGTTCGCTTAGACAAGCATCTGTCAGAAAAGCTGTGTCGCTGTCACTGGCTTTGTAAAAGGCTGGGTCATCGGGTCGGGGACCGATCGCGGCATTATAGTCGATTGGCGAATAGAATCGGCTGTACGGGGGCAGATCGTAACCTGCTGCGTGGAGGTGGGACCGCCAAGGAATACTGTCATGGGTCTGCCTCATTTCAACAATTTCGTTAAAGCCGGGAAGGACTTTTTCATATCCGCGTATGTCTGGATCATTCGGATGCAGATATCTCGGGTCTCCGGACGTGTCGGTGTAACCGAACAGCAGCGGCTCGTAGCCTGATTTTCGAACTTCGAGAGCAAGGTTTGTTATGCCATTGCGAAGCGGTGTTCCGTTTCGCACTGATCGGTGGTTCATCGAATACATTCCAGTCAGTAGGCTTGCTCTGGAAGGTCCGCACGGATTGACCACCGAAAAATGCCGGTTGAACCTCACGGCATCTGTGGAGAATTCGCTCAAATTCGGGAGAACCGAGTGACCGCCGATGGTTAGGTCAAGGCAATCGGCGCGCAGCTGGTCAATGACGATAAGAAGGATGTTCAGACTTTGGTCATGGTTGTTGGACAAGGCGAATTCCACGAATTGTAAACTGTCGGAAGCTGCTTTGGGGTAGCGGTCTGCAGCGTGTGTTTAGGCAATTTCTATTGGACTTATGTGATGATTGCCAATTCGATTTTTTGAATTCTCCAATCACGGGGTTGCAATCTGCGATTCAGATGTTTATATTCGGTCAGCCATTTCGGCAGACAGGGCGGTAGTAAAGATTGATCCGGCGGCGGGAGCCAGTGCCGGGTTCGTCGGATGCGCCGGCGATGCCGCGATGGAAATCCACAGAACACGAAACCTTCCGCCAAGCGGCGATCGGCGCGGTTTGGCCGTCGGTCCGTTTCAGAGGCGTCGTCCGCTGAGATCCGCGCGGCATCGCGCCTCCGCTCCGCGCTTCATCAAGGAGGCCGGGTTGATTCTTATATATTTGTTCTTATATTTGTATTGTATTTTACTATTGTATATTATTTATACATATGATGTAATGAGACGGCGCGCAGCGGAAACACGCTGCGGAGACACCGTTTTTGAGAAAGGAGACACCGCATGCCCAGCGCCGCGCCGGGGAAGCTCCCGCAGCCGATCCATGATAATTTCTTCCACCGGATGATCATGTCGAAGCCCCGCGCGCTGCAGGGGCTGTTGTCCGGCGCCTTGCCGAAGGCGCTCGCCGACGTCATCGACTGGGAGCATCCGCCGGAAGTCAAATCCGCCAAGCTGGGAACCGAAGCGGGAGGTCAGCTCATGGCCGACGGCTGGGCCCGGCTTCGGCTCGGAAGCGGCCAGCGCCTCAACGTGGTCATCGAGCACAAAAGCGAAGCGGTTCCGGAGCTGCCGCAGCAGCTGCTCGCCTACGTTGCCGAAATTTGCAAACTGACCGCCGGATATCCCGGCGCGAAGCGTGGGATCAGCGAGCCGGTCATCGCCCTTGTGGTCAGCCACGCGAATGTGAAATGGAACGTGTCCAGGATGTATGCCGACGCTGTCGCGCCGTTGTCCGGCAGCCCGTTTTTCTTCAAGCCGGCAGCCCGCCGGTCCGGATTTGACGAATCTCTCGGACGGGACAGCTATCTGTCCGGGCTGGAAGGCTACCATTTGCTGGATCTGATCCAAGTCGGCGAGGCCGATATGCCGAAGGATGAATTTCTCCGCGGCGTTCTGGCGGCGTTGAAATGGCAGGGCAGAGACGGTATTACCAAAGAGGGGCAAGAGGCCATAGCGGGCTTGTTCACCGAGCCCGACGTTTTTGAGCATGCGGTGCTGTACGCGGATGAAGCGCTTAAACTGGAACCCGAACATCTTCTGGAGACGATGGCAAGCAGAGAAAGGAAACGAGTGATGGGAACGCTTATGGAATTCTTCGAGCGGAAGGCGCAGGAGCAATTTTACGAAATGGGCAAAGCCGACGGCAAAGCCGAAGGAAAGGCGGAAGGAAGAGCCGAAGGTAAAGCCGAAGGAAAGGCTGAAGGTAAAGCCGAAGGAAGAGCGGAAGGTAAAGCCGAAGGAAGAGCGGAAGGTAAAGCCGAAGGCATGGTGGACTTGGTGTCCGACTTTCTGCGCCGCCGTTTCGGAAAGCTGCCCGATTGGGCGCGCGAGCGGCTGCAGGCCGCCGACAGCGCTGCTCTGAAACAGATCCATGCCGCGGCGATGACCGCGCAAAGCCTGGAATCCGCCTTTGCATCAGCGCCGGGCAATTCCTCCTGACCGAATGTCTGACTCTTATGAACCCGTCAAACAGGTGTTTTTGCACCAAGCCGCACAGCGGGCCTTTCACTTGGCCATGAAGTGTCAAAGCAGCAGCGGAAAGACTCTATGGCCGCACCGGCGGTTATCCTGCGGACGAAGCGACTGCGCTGAGTTTGGCAGGGACCGTATCACAGCGGGGCGTTTCGCTAACGGAACGTGTTTGACTTAGTTTGAATCGTTCCGCGCAAAACAAATCGGCTATCTCCGCAGTATTCCCCGGAGCTTAGGAAAGCGCAGCCGCTGCATCAGGTCTTCGGCACTTGAAATTACAGCTCATCTCAGCCTGTGTGTTTTGGAGAATCGAATGGCATCGTCCTGCCCCTTGATCAGGATGTCTTTGTGTCAGCGTGATAAGGATCCTGTTTGCTGGACCTGGTTTACTTCGACGAGACCGATATGCCGCAGGCCGCATTTCTGCACGGCGTTCCGGCGGCGTTGAAATGGCAGGGCAGAGACCGCATTGCCAAAGAGGGGCAAGAGGCCATAGCGGGCTTGTTCACCGAGCCCGGTGTTTTTGAGCATGAGGTGCTGTGCGCGGATGAAGCGCTTAAACTGGAACCCGAACATCTTCTGGAGACGATGGCAGGCAGAGAAAGGAAACAAGTGATGGGAACGCTTATGGAATTCTTCGAGCGGAAGGCGCAGGAACAATTTTACGAAATGGGCAAAGCCGACGGCAAAGCCGAAAGAGCCGAAGGAAGAGCCGAAGGAAGAGCCGAAGGAAGGGCCGAAGGAAGGGCCAAAGGTATGGTGGACTTGGTGTCCGAACTTCTGCGCCGCCGTTTCGGAAAGCTGCCCGATTGGGCCCGCGAGCGGCTGCAGGCCGCCGACAGCGCTGCTCTGAAACAGATCATGGACGCAGCGATGACCGCGAACAGCCTGGAATCCGCCTTTGCATCAGTGCCGGGCAATTCTTCCGGATCGAATGCCTGAACACAAAGAGAAAGTGTGGGAAGAGCATCGCAGCCCCCGCGCGGGAGAATTTTGAGGCCATGTCGGTGCGTAGCGCCAAGGCTAACTGCTCCGAAAACGCAAAAAACTGCATGCAGGATAGACTTGACTCGTTGCATTTTCAGTCGAATCCATGCATATAATATGCAAAGGCAAAGTGGGGAACTGACTATGCGCGCGCGGATCTACCAGCCTTCACGCAGCACGATGCAATCGGGCACAGCTCGTTCGCGTCATTGGGTGCTTGAATATGTGCCGAATGCTCCGAGAGCGATTGACCCTTTGATGGGTTGGACCAGTTCCGCCGATATGCTATCACAGATACAATTATCGTTTGATTCTCTTGATGCTGCGGTTAGCTACGCGAAAGATAAAGGTCTACAGTATTCGGTGTCGCAGCCGCAGAAGAGAAAGCCGATCAAGCGACCGCGCGGCTACGGTGAGAATTTTGCGTTCGAGCGCAGAGAAACTTGGACACACTGACCTGCGAAATCAGTAATTGATATAGCAACGGCCCCTTAGCTCAATGGATAGAGCAGCTGACTTCTAATCAGCAGGTTCGAGGTTCGAGTCCTCGAGGGGTCGCCATTCTGGAACAATAGTGTGAACGCCGTTCGCCGGTTACACGCCCACTTAAATCGCTAGCAAACCGAACAGTTCGCGTGCCTGTGCCCGAAGCCGAAACGCGCGGTCTTCATGGTGACCGCGATGGTTCTCATCGCGCTGTGGCCGATTGCTCCATTATGCCTAAATTCTAGGGATAGACTCCGGAAACCTTCACTTACGAAAGGCTTATCGCTCCGATGCTGCAACGCATCACGGCCACTGACCGAGGAATAATCATGGTCGCTCTGATAATCGGCGTTGCTGGCTCACAAAATTAGGAACGAGCTGCCTATTGCTCATATGAAGCTTGGTTTTGATCATGCCCGGCATACCCAGGAAACAGGCCAACGCGAATTGCCAATCGTTCAAATTGTCGATTGCTGAAAATAATCTTCAAAATACTCAGTTTTCCTGTCTGCAATGAAATTTTTTGGACAACCACCTATCAATCAGATCCAATCATCAATCATTGGTCAGCCAAGACAATCAAAGAGATCTGTTGTCTGAATTCAGTTCCCCGCTGCTTGGCCCCGCCCACCTAAAGTGTTGAATGTGCTAGGACAAAAGTGCTAACTTTTGGGTGGCCTCGGATTGGGTCTCCAAGCGGTTGGTTCATCACAATGCACGAAAACTCTGACTTTGAGGGCGAGCGAAAACCAGCCATTTCGTTGGATGCCGAGTTCGTGTCGTGCGTGAATTTCGCCTCGGCCCAGAACGATATTCCGGTCATTCGTGCGCTTTCTCTCAAAAACAACGGCAAAATGGCTGCAACAGACCTTGAAGTCCGTGTTTCAATGTTTCCTCCAGTCATTCGGATGAAGACATGGACCATCGATTATTTGCCGCCTGATGACGGGATCTCACTTCGGGATTTCTCCACGCCATTTAATTCAGAAAAGCTTGCAGGCTTAAATGAAACGGAGCGCGGGACCCTTACCTTTGAAGTGCTCCAGAGGGACAAAATCCTTGTTCAAGAAAAACACGATTTGAGCCTTTTGGCGAAAGATCACTGGGGCGGCCTTGCAGATATGGATTGTCTGCTTGCGGCTTACGTTCCACCAAATGATGACTGCGTGGCATCGTTGTTGAGGACTGCATCAAGCATACTGGAAGCCGCTGGACATGATGGGGCGCTTGAAGGTTACCAATCATACAGCCCTGCTCGTGCTTGGATGATCGCCGGTGCCATTTGGTCTGCCGCCACTGGACTTGGTTTGACTTATGTCAATCCGGAATCTGCTTTCGAGGCGCGTGGGCAAAAGATCCGCTCGCCAGAGCGCATCATGCGCGAAGGGATTGCTACCTGCCTCGATACGTCTTTGCTCCTTGCCGCCGCTTGGGAGCAAGCGGGGCTGCACCCGGTTGTTTTATTCTCCGAAGGACACGCTTTTTGCGGTGTTTGGTTGACACCAAAAGACTTTGGAGCGGTGATCGAACCGGATGTTGTTGCCGTGCGCAAAGCCATTCAGGCGCACGAGTTTGTTGCTGTTGAGACCATGCTGCTGACCAAACGGCCAGCGATAGGGTTTGATGAAGCCTCTGACGCGGGCCGTGCGCTCCTGGCTGAACGGCATGAACATGAATTCGTTTTGGCGATCGACATTTCGCGTGCGCGTTCTGCCAGAATTCGTCCTCTTTCCAGTCGCCTCGTCGAAGCCGAAAGCGCCGAAATCCCAGATGAAGTCGCGCCCGCAGGTCTGCCGAAACCGATGGATTTTGAGATGCTGCCGGAGGATGTTGACGAGTCGGTGCCGGACACGCCAAAGGGACGCATTGAACGCTGGCAAAGCAAGCTGCTGGATCTTTCGCTTCGCAATCGCTTGCTCAATTTCAAACCGACCAAGCAAACCGTGCCCTGCCTTATAGCGGATGTCAGTTCCCTTAAAGATGCGCTTGCGGCCGGAAAGTCCTTCAAGATCTGCCCGTTGTTGGAAGAAGACCCGATTGGCGCGCGGCAGGTCAGCCCGGAAGAGCGCGAGGCGATAATCTCGAGTGCCGTGCAAAATGCTTATGAACGTGGCCAGGTCACCATCCCGCTCAATAAATCCGATACCGACAAACGGTTGCTGGCATTGTTCAGAAAGGCGAAAAGCGACCTTGCCGAAGGCGGTACAAACACTTTGTTTTTAGCAGCGGGGTTTCTTCGCTGGCAACGAGAAGGTGAAAGTCGATCGTATCGCGCACCGCTATTGCTGATCCCAATCAAGTTGACGCGACGCTCTGCGAGATCAGAATTTCGAATTGTTCATCACGAAGACGAGGTGCATTTCAACACGACGCTTCTCGAATTCCTGAAACGCGATTTTGATCTGTCATTGCCGGAATTGGAAGGTGATCTGCCAACCGATGAGAGCGGTATCAACCTGCCGCTGATTTTTCAGTTGATCCGAAACAAGGTTCGCAATGTGCGCGGATTTGAAGCGATAGAAGAATCGGCGATCTCAACCTTCTCTTTCGTCAAATACCTAATGTGGAAAGACTTGGTCGATCGTACCGAAGATTTGCGCAACAACCGGTTGGTTGCTCATCTGGTGGATAATCCGGACCAGGCTTTTGATGTTGGCGGTCATGCCGAAACTGTTCTGCCGAAAGATCTTGACCGACGACTGAAGCCGCAGGAACAGTTAACACCTCTGCCTGTTGACAGCTCGCAGCTCGCTGCTGTTGTCGCAGCGATGCAAGAGCGTGACTTTGTCCTGATTGGCCCACCTGGAACCGGCAAGAGCCAGACCATTACTAATATCATTTGCCAGTGTCTCGCCCACGGCAAAACAATTCTCTTCGTTGCGGAAAAGGCGGTGGCCCTTGATGTTGTCCAGAGACGGCTGCACGCACATGGCTTAGGCGATGCGGTGCTGGAACTGCATTCAAACAAGACCGACCGAAAACGGGTGTTGACCCAGCTCGGATGCAGCTGGGATCGCGCGGCAGGGCAGAGCGAGCAAGATTGGATCCGCGTGAACAAAGACCTGCGGATCAAGCGCGACCAGTTGAACGCCTATGTAGAGGCGCTGCATCATAAAGGAACACAAGGCTTTTCAATTTTCGACGCTTTGGGTTGGATTGCGGCGCAGCCTAAGGGATTGCAACTGAATTTCGCGGATAAAGATGCGCATGATGCCGAGAGCTTTCTTCAATTGGAAGGCTTGGCCGATGAACTCAGCCGCACCTGCGCCGCGACGTCTGAATTGCCCAAGATGGAATTGGTTGCGGCAGAGGATTGGTCGTTCGCTTGGGAAAGTGACTTTTTGGAGGCGGTTGAACATCTGCGTCAAGCTGCCGACCGGATTCTATGCCAAGGGCAATCGCTTTTCGGACGTTTCGGGATAGATGGCAATGCGGCTATGACGCCTGCTCGCATGGCAATGCTCGACACCTTGGTTGAACGCACTGAAGCTGAAGCACGGAACCTGTGCTCGGTTCCGGAGCTCAGCAAGACCGAATTGTTGGCGGCACTGGATGCCTTTAAGGACCTCGTTGGACGGGTGGCAGCTGCTAAGGCAGAGCTTGCTGCGTTCTATCCAGAAGACGTTGTTTTGCGCATGCCGCTGGAAAACTTTGATCTCAGCTGGCGCACAGCGAACGCGTCGATGTGGCCGATCTCTGGCATGAAACGCCGGAAAATCAGAAAGATGCTGCAAAGATACGCTCGAAGCGGTACGGCGACGCCAAAAGACGATTTGCCAGTTTTGCGCCGGATGCGCAAGGCACTTGAGGCTTTGGAGGCTGATCCCATCATGTCGATGATGGGAAAAGACCGGACGACCGAATCCGCCACGACGCTCTGCCAGCAAGCGATCAAATTGCGCGACGCCCTTACCCTGCTGGCTGAAGATGTGCAGGATACGGCGGCATTTGAAGCAGTGCAAACTGAGCTTATTGCGAGGCCGGACGGTGCCCTGAAAGACGCTCTCGTGGCGTGGAGAAACGCACGCGAGTCACTGATTGAACACACCCGGGTGTTCGCGACGCTTAAAGGTAAAATCCCCGATGACATGAATGTCACGGATTTGATCGGCGAGCTGGACCTCATCCTCGCCAACAAGCGCCATCTCAGCGCATGGACCCGTTGGCGCGAAGTGCGCGCAAAAGCAGATGCCGCGGGCCTTGGTTGTCTGGCGGATCGAATCGAGGATGGGACGGTTGTAGAACCAGCAGATAAAGTCTTCCGCTGCGCTTATGCACGATGGTGGCTGCCTTTGGCGCTTGATGCCTCAGAGCCTTTGAATCGCTTTCTTCATTGGGAGCATGAACACATTGTTAGGGCGTTCCGCGACCTTGATGCCGAAGCCGCCAAGCTTGCCCCAGCTGAGGTTATGCGCCGTATCCATCACAGGCTGCCTGCACGGGACGTCGTGCCCCGGAAGTCCGAGCTCGGCACGCTGCGGCACCAGCTGGGCCTGAAGCGCCCCTCTATGCCGATCCGAACCCTGCTCGGCAATCTCACGGAAACCTTCCCGCGCCTTGCGCCCTGTGTGCTGATGTCACCTCTTTCAATCGCGCAATATTTGCCAGCCGGCCAGGCCGTTTTTGATTTGGTGATTTTTGACGAGGCCTCACAGATCCCCACTTGGGATGCCGTAGGTGCCATCGCGCGGGCGCGGCAATCGATTATCGTCGGCGATCCAAAGCAACTGCCGCCGACAAATTTCTTTGGTCGCTCGGATGACGACAACGATGAAGGCGATCCGCTGCTTGGAGATATGCCGTCGATTTTGGACGAGGTCCGAACCGCCGGCGTGCCCGTGCGCCAACTGAATTGGCACTACCGCAGTCACGACGAAGCGCTGATCGCTTTTTCGAACCATCATTATTATGGCAATAGGCTGGTGACCTTCCCAGCTCCCGTGGCTGACTCGGGTGCCGTCCAATTCCACAAAATCAAAGGGATTTATGCCCGAGGCGCCGGACGGACAAACCAAGATGAGGCCAAGGCAATTGTCACAATGATTGATAGACGGTTGTCGGATTGGCTGAAGTTCCCGGAACAAGAGCGTCCGACCATCGGGGTCATCACGTTCAACTCCCAGCAACAAGCATTGATCCTTGACCTTCTAGACGACCTCCAGCGATCACGGAGCGATCTGGAGTGGTTCTTTGCCAAGGACCGAGAGGAACCAGTGATCGTCAAGAACCTGGAGAACATTCAAGGGGATGAGCGCGATGTCATACTCTTCTCGATCACTTTTGGCCCGAATGTAGCGGGTAAGCTGTCGATGGCTTTTGGCGCACTGAATCAGGAGGGAGGCGAAAAGCGTCTCAACGTGGCCGTGACCCGAGCGCGACGGGAGCTTCACGTCTTTTCTTCCATCACGCACGATATGATAGATTTATCTCGAACAGGGGCAACGGGCGTTCGGCATTTGAAGACCTTCCTGAACTATGCCGAGCGAGGTTCTTCTGCCTTGCCAGCCAAAGAGACAGGTTCTTTTGGAGCAGCCGAGAAACCCTTTGAAGAAGCAGTCGCTGAAGCGATTCGAGCCAAGGGTTGGGAAGTGCGCACCCAAATCGGCGTCTCCGGTTTTCGCATTGACTTGGCTGTAGTCAATCCAGATCGCCCCGAATCCTATCTGGCGGGTATCGAGTGCGATGGGGCAACTTACCACAGTTCAGCCACAGCGCGCGACAGAGACAAGGTGCGCCAAGCTGTTCTTGAAGGCCTTGGATGGAATATTTTGCGGATTTGGTCGGTCGATTGGTTCAGAGACCCAAAGGCCGCCACAAATCGCCTTTGTAAAGAACTCGAAGCGCTGCTGCCCAAGCAAAAATCCATCTATGCCCAGCCGGCAGAATGGGTTGCCACCGGTGCTCAGGGCAATTTGTTCCTGACTGGAAGCGCGGGAACCGGGAAAACCACGCTGCTGCGAAAGTTCATAGCACAGGCTGGAGGCAATACCATTGTGCTCGCCCCAACCGGCGTTGCGGCGATGAATGCAGGCGGCCAGACGCTGCACAGTTTCTTCAAATTTCCGCCGCGCCTGATCGAACCACAAGACGTCAAACGTTTGCGCACGGAGAAATTGATAAAAAAAGTGGACACGATCATTATTGACGAAATTTCCATGGTGCGCGCAGACATGCTGGACGCGATTGATCGCAGTCTGAAGCTCAATCGCAGCTCGAAGCACCCATTTGGCGGCGTGCGCATGATCTTGTCGGGTGACCTTCACCAATTACCGCCTGTGGTCCTCGACGACGAGAAACCGATCCTGAAAGAGCTCTATGGCGGACATTATTTCTTCAATGCGCCCGCGTTCAAAGACGCTGAATTCTCGCTGCTGGTCTTGAAACATGCGTTTCGTCAGAAAGATCCGCGCTTTCTCTCTCTGCTCGGCGCGATGCGGCAAGGCTTCCTCACACCCGCGGATGACAGCGTTATGCGCAGCGTGGTGTCTGATCGCAGCGCGTTGGAAGCCAGCGAGACGAATATCGTTCTCAGCCCATACAATGCCAATGTTTATAGCATTAATCAGGCCAGACTGGATGAGTTGCCTGGCTCGGGAAAAGTGTTCGAGGCGCAGATTCAGGGCGATTTTGACGAAAAGTCTTATCCGACCGAAGCCAATCTGGAACTGAAAACAGGCGCGCGCGTTATGCTGATCAGAAACGATCCGGGCGGACGCTGGGTAAACGGATCCGTCGCTACCGTTTCGGGTTGGTCCGACTGCAATGTTTTCATCGCGCTGGATGGGCGGGAATATGAGATCGCACCGGCGGCTTGGGAGAAATACAAATTCTCGCTGGACGCCGAAACCAAGAAAATCTCGCGCGAAGTGGTTGGCACCTTCAAGCAGGTGCCGGTACGCCTCGCTTACGCGGTGACCATTCATAAGGCGCAGGGCCTGACTCTGGACAAAGTCTACATCGATCTGGATCGCGGTATGTTTGCCCATGGCCAAGCTTATGTCGCTTTTTCGCGAGCCCGCACCTTGCATGGCCTGGAGATCTCTCGCCCGCTGCGTGTTCGTGATATGGTGCTGGATCGCGGTGCATTGGCCTTTGGCAAGCTTGAGCCGATTGAGGAAAGCGACGCCTATTTGCTTGCTGAATTCGCCAAGTCAGAAGATGCGTTGTTATGACCCATCTCAAACCATGGGTGCGGAAATTCCACTGAAAACAATGGGATGCAAATGCAAGGGGCGCAGAGAACAGGCTTGCAGCTTCTCTGTTTCGGCGGGCTGATGCCCATCGGGCCTTAGATCTCGGCCTGCATCACATTTGGTTTGGCGGTTTTTGCCGGACACGGACAATCCCGCCCTCGCCACCTCTGAAGCCGGACGTCGTGCTTGGTGTAAACGGCAGTGTCTAGAATCTTTCGCACTTTCGATGATATCGCTTTAGTGCGTCAGCTGGTTCATGCGGGCGGTCGCTGACCTAGATTCAGTGCACACAGCCGGTCATTCTTTGAAGGCGGGTCAGAGTGATGCGTGATGAATCTGCGTTTGTGCGGTTGCCGATGAAATGGAACAGCGAGCGTCGCGAAAGCCAGCGTGATCCTGTCTATCAGGTGCTGTTGTGCAAACCGTGTTTGGGCTGGCTTCTATTGAAATTAAACAGTACTCGCAGCCACGCCAACATTGAACATTGAATTTTCTGGGGAGGGAGGCGTGATGCGCTTCGAGACCGCTAATGGCATTAACCTTCACATATCCGATGAAGGAAATTCAGACGATTTGCCGGTGGTCTTCGCGAATTCGCTTGGAACGGACTTTCGCCTATGGGACAAGGTTGTGCGGCGGTTGCCTCCCGGTCTTCGCGTCATCCGCTATGATAAGAGAGGTCATGGATTAAGCGAATGTCTTCCTGGCCCTTATGCGTTGGACGATCTCGTTTCAGATATCGCAGGCCTGCTGGACCGGCTTGTTGTCAAAAAATGTGTGTTCGTTGGTCTTTCCATCGGAGGCCTTATCGCGCAACAGCTCACACTCATTCGCCCGGACCTTGTTCGTGCCGTTCTGCTCGCGAATACTGCGGCAAAGATTGGCGACGACATGATGTGGCGATCACGAATGAGCACGATCCAGCGAAATGGCATCGAGGCCGTAGCCGACGATATCATTTGTCGCTGGTTTTCCGAGACATTTCGCGAATCAAATGCAAGCGAGACGCTGGGCTGGACAGCAATGTTGAGTCGGACACCGGTGGATGGCTATCTCGGATGCTGCTCAGCGATCATGACCACCGATCTGCGAACGGAAATCCACGCGATTGAGAAACCGGTCACGGTGATCGCAGGATCAGAAGACGGTGCAACTCCTTCGGATATTGTCAGGGCAATGGCAAACCAAATCCAAGGCGCGGAATTTCACGAAATCAAGGGAGTAGGTCATTTACCATGTGTTGAAGCACCTGATCAGTTCGCTGCATTGCTAACCGATTTGGTAAGACAGTCTGGTTGAATCCGATTTCGGAAACAACCAAGATTCCTCAAAACGATATTGCAATTGAAGCAAATTTTGGTTGTGTAAGCTGTCTGGATTTTCACTATCAGGCTTGCCGTGCGCTCGCGATCTGATGGATTGATCAAAGCATAAGAGGAGTAATCACTATGCGCGCAGCGGTTTGCTGGGAATTTGGGAGGCCACTTTCAATTGAAGACATTCGCTTGAGTGATCCGATGGCCAACCAAGTTGAGGTTGCAGTTGAGGCATGCGCGATTTGCCATTCGGATATTCACTATGCAGACGGTTCTTGGGGTGGCAGTCTTCCGGCGATCTTTGGCCATGAGGCGGCTGGCACAGTGAGTCGTGTCGGGCCGGGGGTGTTGGGCTGTTCGCCGGGCGACAAAGTTCTTGTTACGCTGCTCCGATCATGCGGTCACTGTCCGAACTGTTCGGTAGGGAAACTCGCACAGTGTGAATCGCCAAGAAGCGATGACGAGACGCCATTCACTCTGCATGACGGGTCGCCGGTCTTGCACGGCCTCGGAACCGGCGCATTCGCGGAAAGAACAATCGTCCACGAATCACAAATCGCTGTCATCCCAAAGTCCATGCCTTCAGATGTCGCTTGCCTTCTGTCCTGTGGCGTGATCACAGGCGTTGGCGGCGCCGTCAATACCGGACGCATTCCACCGGGTGCAACCGTTGTTGTTATCGGGGCAGGGGGCGTTGGTCTGAACGCAATTCAAGGCGCAAAAATCTGTGGCGCTTCCCGCATCATCGCGGTGGACATTACCGAAGATAAGCTCGCGGATGCACTGGAATTTGGTGCGACCGAGGGGATCCTGGCGACATCGGAAAAACCCCATAGACAGATTCGCAAGCTGTTAGGAGGCCGAGGTGCTGATTTTGCATTGGTTACCGTTGGCGAGATCCAAGCATTTCAACAGGCAATGCGATATCTTGGCCAGGGCGGCAAGCTGGTGATTATCGGTATGCCGCCGTCAGATGCCATGCTGGAGATCGGGCCAATGGAAGTTGCGTTCAAGAGCCATAGCTTGCTTGGCTCATCAATGGGCGATGCAAATCTTCCCAGGGATATACCTTGGCTGTTGGATTTGTATCGGCAAGGCCGTCTGAAATTAGATGAACTGATTACCGGTCGATATCCGTTGGAGCGCATCAACGACGCCATCCAAAACACTGTTGAAGGCAAAGCCCGCAGAAACGTCATAATTTTCTGAGAGATTCATCGATGCGTCTTCAGGACTTGGAAGTCTTTGTGGTTGCCCCGCCTCCGCCGGGTTGGGGTGGCCGCTATTGGATTTTTGTTAAGCTCACAACTGACAACGGCATAACCGGATATGGCGAAGTCTATGCTTCAACCGTCGGTCCTGAAACAATGCGAGCGGTAATCGTCGATGTCTTTGAAAGGCATATGCAAGGGGAAAGTCCGGATCGTATCGAGTTGATGTTCCGAAAATGCTACTCATCAGGCTTTACACAAAGGCCGGATTTAACGGTGATGGGAGCTTTCTCCGGCTTGGAAATCGCGTGTTGGGATATTCTTGGGAAGTCCCTTGACCGTCCTGCTCACGCATTGCTGGGCGGTGCGATCAATGAGCGCATCCGCACCTATAGCTATCTCTATCCGGATTCAGACAGGCTTCAAGCGGATTTCTGGAACGATCCGGATATGGCGGCAGATTGCGCTGCAGAAATGGTCAGCCGCGGATTTACCGCAGTGAAATTCGATCCTGCCGGCCCCTACACCATTCATGGCGGTCACCAGCCTTCTATGACCGATCTGGAGCGTTCAGCGAATTTTTGCCGCAAAATCCGGCAGGCGGTAGGATCGCGATCCGACCTGTTGTTCGGGACGCATGGACAGTTCACTCCCGCCGGAGCGATTCGTTTGGGCAGGCGCCTTGAAGAATTCGATCCTCTTTGGTTTGAAGAACCGGTCCCGCCTGACGATTTTTCTGCGTTAGCAGAAGTTTCCAGAGCGGTGCGCATTCCAGTGGCTGCAGGAGAACGGCTGTGCACCAAAGCGGAATTCGCGGCGGCGCTGCGCGCCGGGGCGGCTTCAATTCTTCAACCCGCTCTCGGTCGGTCAGGCGGAATCCTCGAGGGAAAAAAGATTGCCGCCATTGCTGAGGTCTTCAGCGCTGCCATGGCGCCGCACCTCTATGCCGGTCCAGTGGAATGGGCGGCCAGCATTCAGCTGGCGGCAACTCTACCCAATCTTCTTCTGCTCGAAACCATCCAAGAGGGTGGGGAATTCCATCTCAAATTGATTGGCAATACGATTCAGTGGCAGGACGGATTTGTTAGCGTGCCAAAAGAACCGGGGCTCGGAATCGAATTTAATGAAAGCTTGGCGCGCGAACACTCTTGGTCAGGTTACGGACTGCACTTAGAGATGCAGACGGAGCCTTGCAGCTATTTCGAAGAAAATCGATTTGAAGGTGGAGCTCCAGCAAGGCAGCGCGGAGCCTCGGATGCCGTTGAATAGAGTTTGAATTAACCCGGCGCACTTAGGTTCGTTCATATCGAGCCGCGCCGCAAAGTTGATCAGTTTCGGCCTCCAACAGCGTGTTCAGCGTTTCCTCAACCGCCCCCCCGGACCATTTCACCCAGGTGATCCTTGAACCTCGCTTCATTGATGTGAATTGCTTCTCCCATCGGCTTGTCGTCTTTCTTTTCCATTGTCGGTCCTCTCTTTCTGAAAGGAACCACCAGCAAAAGCGAATGCACGAAAGATTCCATACGTTATCCAGTATGGAACAGAGTGGCAAAAAGGACTGTTTTTGTCTCTAGTGAGATTCCAAGCAGTACATGTTCTCTCCGCCATCGTCGAATATCATTGGGGATTTAAAGTTCGCTCGAAAGGGGACCTGAACCCCGATCCTGCCCTTGACCCGCCCAGCTGATTGCGCTGTCGCCTGTTGGCCATCAGGCATGGCGCTACGCAGCGACCGTTTCGGCGTTTGGACAAAATGCTTCACAGAATCCAAAGCCATTTCCACTGGACGTGTATTGCGCTGCCGTAACGAGGCCGAAATGGTAGGGAAAGACAGTTGGCTCTGCCGTCAAAAGATCGACGCGGCCTGCTAACTGTTTAGTAACGTCGGTTGACATCCGCGTGTCAGCAATGACAACGCCGTCCCCTCTGAAGTCAAAACGCGGGTGGGACAGGGCTTCTTCCAGATCAAACCCGTCCAACGCAACATCGGCCGCCACCTGAGAGATCGCCGGTGCGATCCTGCGGCCCCCGGCGGCAGAGAAAGCCGTCAATTGATCTTTGCCGCTCGACAAAAGCGTGGGTGCCATATTGGACAAGGGGCTGGACGCAGGCCGGATCGAATTGGGTTTGCCCTGTGCTGGATCAAACCAAGACATGGCGTTGTTCAGCAAAACGCCGATGCATGGTGACAGCAGCTTTGATCCGAAAATGGACACCAGAGTCAGGGTTGCTGCGACGACCAATCCCGTCTTGTCAACAACGCAAAAGCTGGTAGTGCAGCTTGGTTGCGCCGCGCGTTCGCCACCATCTCCCATGGTGTCGAGCCGATCTTTGAGCATAGCAACCCCAGACAACGCGCGGTGCGACAACTTTTGTGTGTGTGTCAGCTCGGAAGGCGCATCACGCCACGAGCGCAACATATCGGCCACAGCTGCACCGCCAGACAGCCCATCTACGGTCCAGATCTGCTGGCCATTGGGCAGCCGCAGTGTCAACGGCCTTGCAACCTTGGGCTGGTTGATGAGAAAGTCGGTCAGGCTGAGAACACCGCCTTTGGCATTCACATCCGATACCAAGGCCTGCGCGATATCGCCATCCACACAGGTTCTTGCCCCTGAGCGGGCGATTTCGTCCAGAGTATCCGCTAAACGCGTTTGATCCAGCTTCTGGGACGTCGCGGCAGTCCACGTTGAAGATTTGCCAGAACCGTCGGCGTTCAAGTACACAGCGGCAGCATCGGGATCAGATTGCAGATCAGAGGCTGCAGAGCCGATCATCAACTGCGTATACCAGTCAATCGGAACGCCATCGGCTGCCAGTTGGCGCACGGGCGACAGCAGGTCCTTCCAGGGCAGGATCCCATACCGCAACCAAGCCAATTCAAGGCCCGGAACCAAAGTCGGTGCGCAGACCGACAGCGCGCCTTTGACGTTACGGTCGTCCTTCACACGCTCCCACGCGAACAGATCACCGCTGACCCCGCCCACGGTCGGATAGTCCCCGGGGCGCACCGCTGCCGGAGACCTGGCCGAAAAGTCAATCACCTCGGGTTCCTCTCCGATGCGACCGATGACGAGATATCCGACACCGCCGACACCGCTCATCCAGGGTTCCACCACCCCAAGCGCTAAGGCGGTTGCAACGGCTGCATCCACTGCAGAACCGCCTGCACGCAACACCTCGGCCCCCGTTTCGGACGCCGCGCGATGCTGCGACGAGACAAGTCCGTCCTCACCTGTGACCGCGCGCGGGGCCTCCAGAATGGCGGCGGAAAACCTGTTCATGCGGCCTGACTCGTGACAAAACAGGCCGATTTATGCACGTCGCTGCCTTCCAGTTCGGGCCGCTCTGCCGCGCATCTGTCTGTGGCAAAAGCACATCGGGGGTGAAAAGCACAGCCGGTAGGTGGTTTGATCGGATTGGGGAACTCACCGCGAATATGCAAATCGGGCAGGCCCTGTCCGGGCACAGGCGGCAGAACCGTTTCCAACAACGCCTGCGTATAAGGATGACGAGAGCGCGAAAACAGGGTTTCGGCTTCGGCCTGTTCCACCATCCTCCCCAGATACATCACCATAACCCGGTCCGACATGTGCCGTACCACTGACAGATCGTGAGAGATCAGCAGATAGGTCAGATTCAACTCCTTGCGCAGATCACTGAGCAGGTTGAGAATTTGCGACTGCACCGACACATCAAGGGCTGAGGTCGGTTCGTCGCAGATCAGGATCTTCGGCCTGGCAATCAACGCCCGCGCGATAGCCACCCGCTGGCGCTGTCCACCGGACATCTGGCTGGGATAGGAGCCCGCCGCTCGTTGCGGCAGGCCAACAAGCTCCAGTATCTCGGTGGTGCGGCGATGGCGTTCCCCACTTGGCACATCGCTTAGTTGCAGCGGCAGGCCAACAATCTGGGACACCGTCTTGCGCGGGTTCAGGGACGAAAACGGGTCCTGAAAAATGGGCTGCATGAGGTTTGCGCGGATCTGAACGGGAACCTCGTTCATGGGTTGACCGTTCATATAAACTTCGCCACTGGTCGGTTTGGACAATCCCAATAAAATTTTCGCCAAGGTGGACTTTCCGCAGCCGCTTTCACCGACAAGGCCCACGACCTCACCCTCATTTAGCGAGAAATCAATGTTTTGGAGAGCGCGCAGGGGCAGTTTGCCGCCAAACAGCCCCTGTTTGACCTGATAAGTCATCGACACGTCGCGGACAGACAACACAGGAATACTCATGATGCAACCTCTTGGCCTTCAGGCAGAACACATGACCAAATCTGTCCGCTTTCGGAACGCCGAAGCGGAATATCGCGACGGCAGACGGCACTGGCAAAGTCACACCGCGTTCGATAGGCGCAACCGGCCAATTCCCCTATTAGCGACGGTACGATTCCCCGGATCTGGCCAAGGTGGCCGGGATTGTCCGGGTTCGGGATACAGGACAGGAGACCGCGCGTATAGGGATGGCTGGGCCGCGCAAAGACATCCGCTGCTGTCCCTGTTTCCACGGATTTTCCCGCATACATGACCTGCACCCGATCCGCCATTTGGGCCACAACGCCCAAATCATGTGTGATCAGGATCACACCCGCGTCAATCTCGAACTGGATTTCCTTGATCAACCGCAGAATCTGGGCCTGCACAGTGACGTCCAGCGCTGTTGTCGGCTCGTCCGCGATGATCAACTTTGGTTCACACATCAACGCCTGTGCGATGACGACGCGCTGCCGCAAACCGCCGGACAATTGGTGCGGATATTGCCGCAACCGGCTTGCCGCCGCTGAGATACCCACCCTATTGAGCAGGTAGGCTGCGCGATCCTCTGCCTCTTTGCGGCCTGAGCGTTTGTGGCGTAGATAAACTTCGGACAGCTGGTTGCCGATGGTATAGGTGGGGTTCAGGGCGGTCATCGGGTCCTGAAAGATCATCCCGATCTCATTGCCCAGCACACTGCGCATGGCCGAGACCGACATTCCCCCCAAATCCTTTCCATCAAATTCGATCTTGTCTGCGCTGCGGGTCGCCGTTTTAGGCAGCAGGTTCAGCAAACCCATCGTCGTGATCGACTTGCCGCAACCGCTTTCGCCCACGATGCCGAGAACTTCGCCGCGACCCAGGTGCAAATCCAACCCGCGCACCGCCCGCAACGTCCCGTTGGGGGTTGAGATGTCGATGGTCAGGTTCTTGACATCCAGCATCTTCATGACCGGCCCTCCGGGGCTGAGATATCGCGCAAACCATCACCCAAAAGATTGATGCACATCACAAGGAAAAACAATGCCGCACCGGGGATCATGATCAGCCAGGGTTCAAAAAAAAGATAGTCCTTGCCCTCCGCTATCATCAGCCCCCAGGACGGCAGCGGCGGCTGTACTCCAAGTCCAAGGAATGACAAAGCGGATTCCAGCAGGATGGCATGGGCCATCTCCAGGGTTGCCACGACGATCAGTGCGTCTTTGATATTTGGCAAGAGCTCAAACAGGATGATCCGCCAGTTCGGCATCCCGAGTGCGCGCGCCGCCATCAGATATTCGGACTCGCGGATCTGGATGGTCGAGGACCGCGCCACAACCGCGAACCTGTCCCACAAAAGCAGGCCCAGAATGATGATGACAATCTGGAGAGACGAGCCAAAGATCGCCGCAACAGCCAAAGCGATCAGGACAATCGGCATGGATAGGCGCGTGGTGATCAGAAAGGTAATGACCAGATCGACGCGCCCGCCGAAATAGCCTGCGACCACCCCAAGCGCTGTGCCGAGCACACCCGAGATGATCATGGCCAGAAACCCGATGACCAGCGACAGGCGCGCGCCATAAAGCAGCCGGCTAAGATAATCGCGGCCCAGCTGGTCAGTGCCCAGAATGTGCTCGGGCACGCCCGCTGGATACCAGGATGGCGGCTTTAGCCGGGCCAGCAGGCTTTGATCGAACGGGTCAAACGGGGCCAGCAGCGGCGCTGCCAGCGCCAACACGATGATCAGGCCCAGCCCCGCACATCCAATGATGAAGCCCGAATGCCGCCGCGCCCGCCGCAGCATGGTCTGGCCCGGTGCCAGGACCGTCGGCTCCGGCAAATCTTGGGTAAAATCTGTTGTATCAGTTGCCATATCAGGCCACCCGAATGCGCGGGTCAAGCCACGCGTTGACAAGATCGCCAGCCAAATTGAGGCCGACATAGATAAGCGACAAGATCAGGACGATGGCTTGAACAGTGGGCAGGTCGGCGCGGGAAATACTCTCCCAAGCCAATTGCCCAATCCCATGCAGGGCAAAGATACTCTCGATGATAATCGATCCTCCCAGCATATAGCCGAACTGGACCGTCGCCAGACTCACCACCGGCAGGATCGCATTGCGCATCGCATGTTTGACCAGCACCTGCATCGGATGCAGCCCCTTGGCCCGTGCCGTGCGGATATAGTCAGAGCGCAACACATCCAGCATCCCCGACCGTGTCAGCCGCATGATTGCTGGCGTCGCATAGTATCCCAAGACTATTGTGGGCATAATAAAGTGTTGCCACGTTGAGTTCCCCGAAGGTGGCAGCAGCGGCCACCAGACCGACAGGATCACAATCAGCATCAGAGCAAACCAAAAATTCGGCAAGGCCTGACCCAAAACCGATAGCACCAGTGCCGCCCGGTCGATCAGAGAGTTCGGGTAGACCGCCGCCAGCATTCCCAGCGGTATGGCCAGTGAAATCGCAAAAATCAGCGATGCGAACCCCAATTTCAACGTGATCGGTAGGCGTTCTCCAATCAACTCTGCAACAGGTATGGTGAAATAGGTGCTCTCGCCAAAATCACCGCGCAGCGCACCGAACAGCCAGTCAAAATACTGCACCAGAAACGGGCGATCAAAGCCAAACTGAATCCGGATAAACTCGATATCCGCTTCTGTCGCACCTTCACCCGCCATCGCGATGGCGGGATCCCCGGCGGCGCGCAGCATCAGGAAGCTAAGAAAAGACACAAATAGAGCGACCAGTAACGCCAGACCAAGGCGTTTAAAGATGAAGATGTGCATATAGCGGACCTTTGTGAAGAGGGGCGTGGATCGCCCAATGGGCAGGGCAAAAGCATGAAGGTCGGAAGCGGATGATTTTCTGCAAGCAAACTTTGTCCCAACCTGCGGCTTTGCGTCTGCCCTTAATGGAGCCTTTTTGTGACTTGTCGGCTTCAACGAGGTTGAATGCAATGTTGCGGATGATTGCCAGATTGGCCACAGCGTTACGGTCTTGCAAACGACTGTCATCCTCTCGCAGACCGCCATCCAGCACCGAATGCAGGCTGCTTTCGATCGCCCAGTGATCCCGCACGGCGGAGGCAAGGGCTGGGCCTTCGGCCTCACTGGATGTCAGGAAGTATCTGATATCACACCTTGTTTTTCCGCAACCACCGCCATGTGCGTTAGCCGTGCTGGTGATGGTTTCTACAGCGATCATCCGGCGCACGTCGCGCCATTCCTTTAGCGTTGCAATCAGTTCAGCATCATCGCTGAAAAAGGCGCGCCGACGGGTCAGGCGCCTGTCCGTCTCGTCAAATGCGTCAAAGACAGCGGGAGGGTCAAGGATTTTGCCAAAGGTCGTTTTTGCAAAATGCTCAACATCACAGGCATGGTCTTTTTTGTTGTTTTTCTTCAGCGCCATGAGATAGTCTGCGCCTTGCTCTACAATGCTGTTCGCAAGCCATTTCCGAGCATACAGCGCGTCCAATGAAATCAGCGCTCCCGCTAGATTGAGCCCTTCCAGAAGCGGCAAAGGCGCTTCAGCCTCCCCGCTTTTCTCAGAAACTACGCACAGTGCGAGCGTCAGGCCCTTTTGTGTCGCAATCGCGCTGACCACATGGAGAGGAGAGTTTCCTTTGCGCCGGTCAAAGGAACGCAGCATGGTCTTGCCATCCACGGCAATTTGGCGTGGCCCGTCTTTCTCCGCTGGTGTAAAAGCCGCCCGCTTCCAGGCCAGAGCGTTTATCAACATGAACACCCGACGAAAGGTATCATGCGAGGGAATGCCGTTTGGAAGTCGCAGCAACTGACGCAGCCATTTCTCTTTGTGCTGACCATAAAGCGCAATGACTTCAAAGGTTTCCGCATGCGCCAGTACTGCACATATCGTGATCGCCAACACGTCAATCAGCTCGTGTTCGACCTTGTCGACCTATCGCGCCAAAGCACGTCAGTGATTTCTGGAACATCACAAGCTAGCCTCTGCTTCGATTTTGAAGCAGATATACGGCTAATCAGACCAACTTCAGACGAGGCACAGTGACTCACAACCTTCATGCGTTTGCTCTGGCCCAATGGGACCGAAAAGAGGGGGCCTGAAGACAGCCCCCCCGAGGCGCGAAAATTATTTCCAGCTGGCTGCGTAGAATCGAGGAATTTCATCCGGGTTGGGAGAAAAGTTTAACGCTTCATCGAAGGCATAGTTCACATTGTAGGTGAACAGCGGAACCCAATAGGCGTTGTCTGCAATCGTCTTGAGCGCTCTGGAATAAGCGCTTTCGCGTGTTGTACGATCCACCGATTCATCACCCGTTGTCAGATCCGCGATCAGCTGGTCATCACGCGCATAGTCATCACGGGTCGCCTTGAAGAAATGGCTGGTGATGGCCGAGACATCATGGAACGAATAACTGCCCCAGGTCATAAAGTTAAAGTCGATTTCACCAGCGTAAACCTGATCGCGCAAAGCCGCATATTTCAGGTAAACTAGGTTGGTTTGGATGCCGACCGCATTCAGAAAGCCCATGATCGCCTCGGCATAAGGCCGGTTGCGATAGGCATGAAAGTCGATAGTGAACCCATCCGGGTAACCAGCCTCGGCCAACAGAGCCTTGGCTTTTTCCGGATCGTATTCATAGGCCACGACATCCTGCTCGCAGCCAAACTGAGCCGGGTGGCAGGCCGAGTTCACAACCTGCGAGCTGCCGCCAACTAGTGCTTTGACAATCGCATCACGGTCAATCGCATGTGCAATCGCCTTGCGCACCAGCGCGTGATTTACCGGAGAGTTGTTTCCGGTGCGGTTCGAGCTGTCAAAGCTCAGATAACCCACACGCATAGTCTGTTCGTTCACCACAGACACACCCGGACGCCCGGTCAGACGGGTTGCCTGATCAGTCGGCACTTTCCAGATCCAGTCCACAGTTCCGGCCAAAAGCTCGGCGATCTGTGTGTTGTTGTCAGGAACTGTGCGCTGATGGATGGTCGCGATCTGCGGCTGTCCTTTGGGCGAGCCTTCGAAGTAGTCTTTGTTGCGTTCGAAGGTGATCGATGCGCCGGGCTCAAACTCGGTCACGCGATAAGGACCTGTGCCCACCGGGTTCGCGCCCATGCCTTCGGGGCCAACCTCTTCATAGTATTCGTTAGGATAGATTAGCAGCGGCCCGGCCAGGAATTCCAGTGCGGTCGGGGTCGGCGCCTTGAGGTTCAGGCGAACCGAGTACTGCCCCATTTTTTCCGCGTTTTCGATCCAGTTGACATTGCGCTGCGTCAGAACACCTGCATCGGGGTTTGACATCCGGTTGAACGTATAGACAACATCATCTGCGTCAAAGGCTTCACCATTGTGGAATGTCACACCTTCGCGCAATTCAAATTCCATAGTGGTGGAGTCAACGAACTTGTAGCTCTTGGCCAGCAACGGTTCAAATTCCAGCGTCTCGGGATTCTTGAACAACAGCGAATCCCAGACCAGACGACCAACAACAATCCCCTCGCGCAACGTGTTATAATAGCGATCCAGCGTGGCAAGCTCGCCTGACCAGGCGATATTCAGCGAGTTGTCTTCCGGCCCGGCTTGCGCCGCTGCCCCCATCAGGCTTGAGACGACCGCCAGCGATACTAATTTACATTTCATTCCACATCTCCAGATTTAAGTCCATCAACTTCAAAAAGTCCCAGTTCAGATTTTAGATTTTAGATTTGAAAGCTGCTTCCAGGTTCAGCCGGTAACCGGTTTTCATACGTTTGGCGGATGTTGCGACTGAAATTGAAAGAAGGGACGGGTTCGACGCCGGGCCGACGACAATCCCGATAGCGCGAACGCCGTCTTTGAGCCGCCCATCATTGAAAGAAAAGCCGGTTTCCTGCGTTTGGAAACAGCCAGTTCCATGTCTGCCTGCGACATGTCAAAGTAACTGTCGTATTTTGACAGGTTGCTGCGAATGACCTTATCGCGCAGCACCACATCGACAAAAACTTGAAGCAACCGATGCGTCGTATGCAGAGTTGGGCCGAGCTCTTGTGAGAGCTTCTTTGCGGTAACACCGTTTTCATTTTGCCGCGCAGCACCCCTGAGAACCGCGATGGCAATGTAAACGCTCTGCGAGCCTGCAACTTGCTTAGGAGCTTTCAGATCCGACGGAGCCTTTGATGTGTTTCCTATTCCCATAATGAGAGGATATTTTCCCATAATATTGGAGTCAATTGATTAATTGGTGTCTGCCGGAAAAGTCGATTCTGCCGTTCTAAGCCTTACCGTGCATGGAATTTTCTGCTGTTTGCAGTTGCGAAGAATTGGAAGATATGGCACAAAAAGCAGAAGATTCGCCCAGATATTGTGTCAAAAAGGCGAATCTTCAACTTAGAGTGATTCTATGAGAACCACATTCGAGAAAAATCCGCAGCGGTTTCATGTTCCGATCGAGGATCTTCCGATCAACGAGCGTCCGCGGGACGACATTCCCCGTCTGCTGAGCGGCCTGAAGGTGCTTTAATGCGACGAGAAGTCCCGTCAGGCGGATTTGGCTCACATGGAGGCGAAGCATTCGGAACGGGCCAGCCTTGAGAACGGCCGTCCGGGAATGAGTTTCCGGCAGGTTCCTGCCCTGGCATATTGAAGCAGTGGCTCAACCGCGGCTTCGACCGTCTTGAGGAGATGTGCAGGCATGCCGAAATCCGGATCATGCTGCAGTGTCCGGGTTATCATGATCAGTTCAAGTCTCCCCGGATCGCGCACAATCTGACGGAGCTTCTCGACGAGGAGATGCTTCGGTTCGTCAACAGTACAATCATGCAGCTCGGTCACAGGATCGTGAAGCGCCGCGGTCCGGTCGATGTGAAGGCGGATTCGTTTGTTGTGGAGACCGACGTCGAACATCCGGTCGACCACCGTCTGCTTTCCGAAGCGGTGGGCTGCGCGGTGCCCGAGACCGGCAAGCTGTGCGCCCGCAGGAACATCAAAGGCTGGCGGCAGCACAAGCATCTGAAGGCCAAGCTCGGGAATCGCTCCAGCCGGCTGGCGCGGCGGCTCCGCGCAGGTCCGGGATCTGCTCGAGCGGTCCGCTTCGCTGATCAAAAAGGTGAGGGAGACTCTTCTTGATCCGCCGGAACCGGTTTTGGCCGCCGCTTCCGGCCTGACGGCTCTCCCCTCCGAAGCGGAAATCACCGCCGCCCATTCGGGCCACAGGACAGGTGCGCGCGGAATCCGCCTCGACGCATGAAAACCGCCGGCAGAACCGTTGAAATGTCGAAAATCAGCCGGAAATCCAGCCGCGGAGACCCGAAAACCGCCGCCGAACTGTTCCAGATCGCAGAATCAGGGGGGTTACTGACACCAACTGGCACTCCAATAGAGCAAAAATGTCAGATCAAGTCTCGTGCTTTACAAATCAGTCAAACCAGCTTTTGATGTCCATTGCCTGATGTGGGATCGCAGCTACTTCGATCACAGAACCCACCTCCATGTAAAATACAATGTGTGAGCCCTCCGGGTAGCTACGCAGGCCACGCCCAATTCCGGGCGCTCTCGACCAACTTTCGGCTTGCTAGCAATCCACTCGAAACGGTCAAAGTGTGCTCGAATGTATGCATCCATTTGGGCTTGGCCCCGGTTTTCAACGGTACAAGCAGCGATGTCATCAAGATCCGCTTCGGCTCGTCGGGTCAACCGATGCTGATCGCTCACAAATTTGCGCACGCACGCCGAACTGCGCGTTCAATAAATTGATCGGCGGTGATGCCCTCGGCAAAATCTCCGTGTTCGGGCCTGGGCCAAACCCTCGCCAACATGGGCGTGAACCGTCTCCAGTTACTTCTTCTGGTCTTCAAGCTCACGCAGGCCAGTGCGCACAACCTCTGACGCACTTGCAAAGCGTCCGCTCTCGATCTCGCCTTTAATGAACGCTTCCATGATTCCAATTTGCATGTTTCGGCTGAATTCAGATGGTAGATTTGGGAGAATGTCCTAGTTTTTCCCGCAAGGAAGGTTTGTGAAGGCGATCGTCCGGCATCACCTATTCGTCTCGTCGATAACATCGAAGAGGAGAATGGACCGAAAATATCCTTCGGTAATCCTCGAAGCGTGCTTTGAAGGTTCCCTCAATTGCTAAATTCCTTTCAGAATCACCAAATGTTATAGGGCTTCCTTTGAATCGTGTCCGAGTCGATAGCTCAGGGCCGCCCTTTTTTTCGCTGGATACGCAAGTGAAAAAAAATAAACTCGCGCTGCTTTTCGTCCTGTTGACGGTGGTCATTGATGCCATTGGCATAGGGATTATTGTCCCCGTCATGCCGGATCTCATTTTGGAGGTCGAGGCAGATTCGCTTGGATCCGCTGCAGTATGGGGTGGTATTCTTGCATCGGCATTCGCGGTCATGCAGTTCGTGTTCAGTCCAATGATTGGAAGTCTCTCTGATCGATACGGACGAAGACCGGTGCTTCTGGTTTCCCTATTTTTCATGGCCGCAGACTATTTGATCATGGGTTTTGCGCACACGATTTGGTTTTTGTTGATTGGACGGATTGTTGGAGGAATCACAGCGTCAACCTATGCGACCGTATCCGCCTATGTCGCCGACATCTCGGAACCTGAAGAAAAGGCGCAGAATTTCGGACTAATCTCTGCGGCTTTCGGCATAGGGTTTGTGCTGGGTCCCTTGTTCGGTGCCGTCTTTGCTGAATTTGGAACTCGCGCCCCGTTTTATGCAGCGGCTGTGTTGTCGTTTGCAAATATGGTTCTCGGTTATTTTGTATTGGAAGAAACAGTCACCGACACGATCCGCCGACCGTTCGAGTGGAAACGGGCAAATCCGGTGGGTGCTGTTTTTCAGATCGGGAAGCTCCCCGGTCTCAAGATTCTTCTTATTGTTTTGTTTCTCCTACAGATCGCGATAACGGTCTACCCGGCTATTTGGTCGTTCTACGGCGCGGAAAGATTCGGTTGGGGGCCGCGCACCATTGGTCTCTCGTTGGCCGCCTACGGGGTCGGCCTAGTCATCGTTCAGGGTTGGCTTATTCGACCAATTCTCAGGCGGATTGGCGAAGCGCAAACGGTTTTGTTCGGTCTGATTTTCGAAGTGATAACCTTTGCAGGATACAGTTTTGCGACCGAAACATGGATGGCGTTCGCTTTGATACCAATTGGATCTTTAGCGGGCGTTGCGCTGCCCGCATTGCAGGGAATTATGTCGCGGACTGCTTTCGACAATCAACAGGGGGAACTGCAGGGTGTCATCGCGAGCACAAATTCCTTGGCGCTTGTGCTGTCACCGCTCATCATGACGGCTGTCTTTTATGAATTTGTGAAGTCGGACGCGCTGATTTACCTGCCGGGCGCTCCATTCTTGCTGTCAGCATTTCTGACCGTCATCTGCATCGTGCTTCTTCAAGCGGATACGCGCAGAAAATCCACACACACCGGTTAGAGCGCGCGCTTTCCCTGCGAACGGGTTGTGATGGCCGTGCCGGCTGCGATGATCGCGAAAATTCCTAAAAGCGAGAATGCATCGGGGATCTGAGACCAGAAAACCCATCCCCAAAATCCAGCGAATAAAAGGAAACTATATTCAAACACACCCATATAAGTCGGGTCGGCAATTTGGTAGCCTCGGATCAGCCCCGCCACTGCGATCAGCGAACCGATTGCCTGCACAAATGTCCACGCCAGAAAAGAAGCGGTTGGAGTTCTCCAGCCTTCAGTGAAAAATGGTGCCGCAGCTCTCCAACTGTCCGGCACCGTTGCAAGCGAAAACACCATGACGCCCACAATGCCGAAAAGACCAATTGCCAGATAGAACGCCAGCAGAATGACAAACGTATCTTCATTTGAACAAAAGTGTCGAGTCATCAGCTGACCCAATCCGTAAAGCACAGCTGCGAACAAAGGGAAAAGAACAATGAGGTCCAAATTGCCCAAATCAGGTTTAAGAACCAGCAACACCCCGCTGAAGCCCACCAATACTGCAGCAATCCGAAAGATTCCGATGCGTTTTCGAAACAGCAAAACAGAGAAGATGAGCACAAAAATCGGAGCTGCAAACAGTCCAGCCCCAGCTTCTGCGATCGGCATTAAGGCCAACGATCCAAAATACAGCAGCATTGATCCAGCAATGAGAACCGACCGGATAGCCAGGATCAATGGCTGGAGGGGACGAAACGAGCGATTCCGAATTCGCAGCAAGAGCACAATCAGAGGGACGCTCATGATCGAACGCACTGCATGAAATTGCCAAAGGCCAGCTTCAGTGGCAATCATAGGGATCATATTGTCTATGAGTCCTATGACCGCCATCGCGCCGACAATCAAAAGTCCTCCCTGAATAATCCTCTGCTGATCGCCGGCAGGATTCATTTCATCACCTATGCAGCCCAGGGAGCAGCCAACTAAGAATTTGGCCTTTGGAGAACAAAAGCCCGCCAGCAAAGATCAATGTAGACGTCCTCGAACCAGCGAGGTTGCCGTTTACCATAGACCAGTGACCAGCGCATGCATTTCCTTTTTTTGCGGAATCGCCGGGTCGGCGGCACGGGATGACGCATTGTCAGGAGAGGCAAAATTGACCCGCCGCAGTCAGCATCCGCTTACTTGCTGCTTCAAGTGGCCGGAAAGCTCGAAAGTCCAAGGCCGATTGCCTGGAGCTTTTGCGATCGACGAATTGGCGGTGTTTGCAATGGCCATATCGTTTTTTCATCGCGCATGCTGCTCGGACCCACAAAAGGTTGATTGCTTTTCTGCCATAGCCGCTCATTTTACTGCTGAATGCAACGCAATGCGCTGTGCCGATTACAATGAACTTGGATCGCCAAAATGATTGACAATTAAGTCCATGATCTGATCCCGGGTCGTGCGAAAGTAGTCTAGGCACTCCTCTCTCCGCTCACTCATTCCGGTTGGGTCGAGAACATGCCAATAGATCAGTTCAAGCGCAAAATAGCGTTGATGTTTGCTGGCCATGCTTAACGCGGCTGGTGATAGGGCAACAATCAATTCAAAACTTGCTAGATCATCTTCAAGTCCGCGCATGGCATGCATAGCGCGTGTCCGGTGCTGCGAAAGTTCAACTCCGATTTCCTGGCATACGGCGACCGCGTATCCGTCAATGTCCATTTCACCGCGAACACCGGCTGATTGAACATAGGTGCGATGCCCGTACAATTTTTTCATGATGCCTTCTGCCATGGGAGAGCGCACCGCGTTTTGATCGCAGCAAAACAATACCGACGATGGAAGCCGGTTCTTCGACATTGGCTTAGAGCGGCATTACAGCGGCATAGAGAAGAGTGAACAACTGCCGCGCTGTCTGCTGGTCCATCTCAAAATGGTGTTTGAGTTGCTCACGCAGAATGTCGGCCCCCTCATTGTGCACGATCGTGCGGTACATGTCGAATTGCTCAAGTTCGGAAGCAGGCATGGTGTGCACCGCATCAAAGTAGTTTTGACAAACTTTCGCATAATCTTTGAAGTGGGGCCGCAAGCGTGACATCGAAAAAAGCCTGCGAATAGGCCGACTGCCATCCTCAAATCGTATTTCAAACACCGCGTAATTGTTTTCTAGCGAAAAATACAAGCGATATGGGCCAGATGGAGGGGTTCTGCCTTTGCGTGGAACGATGACAAATGAATTCTGTTGGCAGAGTTCAAAGATTGCAATCTTCAGGTCTCGGTCCACTTGCTCGGAAATCCGCCGTTCGTCATCTAATTTGATCTCGACTGATGAAATTCTGTCTGTCTCAGCCATCGCCAAGGACCTCAAACGCCGAGCGTCGGTTCTGCAGTGATCTAGCGTGTCCAAAGAGTCCTTCTGACTTTGCAAGAATCTCTGCAGGACGGGCAAGTTCGGCAAATTCTGTGCGGTTTAGTTCGAGTATGGTTGTTCGTTTGAGGAAGTTCAGCACAGACAAACCCGATGCAAATCTTGCGGTTCCCATTGTGGGCAATACATGATTCGGGCCAGCAATGTAGTCTCCAATTGCCTCTGGGGTCCATCTGCCGACAAAAACCGCACCGGCGTTGCGAACGTTTTCCAAATGCGCGGAAGCGTCGGACAGAAGCAACTGCAGGTGTTCCGGAGCGATCTGATTGGCCAATTTCACCGCTTGGTCAATATTTTGGGTAACAATCACGGCTCCATATCGATGCCAGCTGGAGGAGGCGATTTCCTGTCTGTCCATCGCCGGCAATTGACGGTCTATCTGAGTTATGGTTTCAGCGCCGATGTCCTCGCTGTCTGTGAGCAGGATTGCCTGCGCATCCGAGTCATGTTCAGCCTGGGCCAGTAGATCCGATGCGATCCATGATGGGTCCACAGAATGATCAGCAATGATTGTCACCTCGGACGGGCCGGCAACCGAGTCAATGCCCACATCTCCGAAGACCAGCTTTTTGGCGGCGGCAACGAAGGCATTTCCGGGTCCTGCCAATGTGTCAACGCGCGGGATTGTTTCAGTCCCGTAAGCCAACGCGGCGATAGCCTGCGCACCGCCAATCCGGTAGATTTCGTCGAGACCTGCGATTCGGGCGGCGGCCAAAACCTGCGGATTAATGTTTCCGTTGGGTGTCGGAACCACCATAACAATTCTTCTGACGCCCGCGACCTTCGCGGGAATAGCGTTCATGAGCACGGAAGAAGGGTATGCGGCAGTGCCGCCGGGCACATAGATGCCCGCAGTGTCAATTGCATTCCAACGCCAGCCGATAAGGGATCCATCTTCTGAACGCTGCATGCGGTCATTCGGCAGCTGCATCGCATGAAACCGCTCAATCCGCCGGGCTGCAAGTCTCAGAGCATCAAGACAGGATTCAGACACGGACTCGGCTGACTGTTGGATTTCGTTCCGGCTAATACGGAAAGTTTGTGGTGTAACGCGGACTTGATCTAGCTTTCGAGTGAGTTCCACTAAAGCGGAATCGCCGTTTTCGCGCACTTCATCGATGATTGCTTTGGCGCGGCGCGCAATCTCGGCATTCGCGCCGGTCCGATCAGCCATTAGCCGCCGAAATCGTTCAGAAAATCCGGGATCAGAGGTGCGCAGCAGTGCTGTCATGTTATGCGCTGTCATGGGTGGGGGGATTGGCTGATGCGGCTGGATAGGGATCCGAAATGTCGGTCAGCGTAACTTCAACGCATTCAACATCGATGACAACATCATAATCACCCGACACAGCCAGCGTCATCGTGCCAGTGCCATCTAAACCGGGGTCAAATGCCACTTGCAGGAGTGCGCATGCCGGCGGAATAGCTTCGCTGCCGAGCTCGGGTGCATTGACTGAGATTACATCCGCGATCCGCAACAGCGAACGCACCCGTTCGGGGGGTTGATCCGCGGGGTTGTTTCCGAGTCCGGATTCCCAGCGGAACCGATTCAGAATCATCGTGTAATCTCGCTGGCCGCTGTTCCAAGCGGTTTCGCCTTTGGTGAAGATTGCATCTTGAATCAACGTTGAGATGACTTTGAGGTCTGCCTCGTCCTTTGCCCGCAGCCGCAATCGGCTGCTGCTGCCGTCTTCATAACGCGCGTCATTCATTGCTTAATCCGTCGAATATCAGCACCGCAGGCTGAAAGCTTTTCTTCAACTCTCTCATACCCGCGGTCAAGATGGTAGACACGACTCACTGTTGTTTGCCCTTCAGCGGCCAATCCTGCCAATACCAGCGATACCGAGGCCCGCAGGTCTGTTGCCATGACCGGAGCGCCGCGCAGCGCTTTCACGCCGTTCACAATCGCTGTTCCTCCGGCGATTTCGATGTCAGCACCCATCCGCATCAGTTCAGGAGCGTGCATGAAGCGGTTTTCAAAAACGCTTTCTTCCAGTTGACTCGTTCCGTCTGCGATCGTCATCGCCGCCATCATCTGCGCCTGCAGATCAGTTGGAAAACCCGGATAAGGAGCGGTGGCGACATGTGCCGGACGCAGTCGTCCGTTTTCATGCTTTATGCGTATCCCCGATCGTGTCTCGCGGATCATGACGCCAGCCTCTTCAAGCTTTTCCGCAAATGCGTTGACGAATTTCAGCTGCGCATCGACGATTGTCAGGTCGCCGCCGGTGATGGCGCCGGCCAGCATATATGTGCCGAACTCTATTCGGTCCGGTATGATTTTGTGTGTGCAGCCTGTAAGCGAGGACACGCCTTCGACTGTGATTACAGACGTCCCATCTCCTTCAATTTCAGCGCCCATGCTTCGCAGGCAGTTGGCCAGGTCAACAATTTCAGGTTCACGGGCGGCGTTTCGGATTTCTGTTGTTCCTTTGGCCATTGTAGAGGCGAGCAAAGTGTTCTCCGTCGCGCCAACGGAAATTTGTGGAAATTCTATGACCGCGCCGCGGAGTTCCGGTTTTGCGGCGGCATGGACATAGCCATCCTGCAATTCAATTTCAGCACCTAGCTTGGCTAGCGCTTCGAGATGTAGATTGACCGGTCGGGCACCGATCGCGCATCCGCCGGGAAATGAAACCGAAGCGCGTCCTAAGCGGGCAAGCAAAGGGCCGAGAACCAGTATCGAAGCCCTCATTTTTCTGACAATGTCGTAATCTGCTCTGCTCCGGGTCAAACGATGCGCACTCATGGTCAGAGCTTTGCCGTCCTGCAGCGAACGAATCTCGACACCCAAAGATTCAAGGAGCCGGGTCATTGTCACGATGTCGGACAACCGCGGTGTGTTGGTGAGTGTCAGGGGGTGTTCGGAAAGCAATGCCGCAGGCATGAGCGCAAGACATGCATTTTTGGCTCCGGCGACGGAAATCGTGCCGTGCAGCGGCTTGCCGCCTATGATCTCAATTGAATCCATTTACCCGGCCTCGTTTGTGATCTTAGACTTCTGACGCTGGCGAAGCTGTTGCTTTCTGCGCTGTATATTGGCTTTGAGCGCTCGCTTCAGTCGCGCTCCCGATTCTCTGTCGGAACGGTGTTGCTTCTTGGATTTTACCGCTGCTCTAGATTTGTCTGCCATGTTTTTTGTGTAGTGAGAAAGGCGGTTTTTGTCCAGAAGGGATAAACGCTTGAGACGGTTGAAAACATTTTGAAACGCGTTTCTTGGCGCCGGGATTCTGCTATTGCATTGTTATGGGCAGTGTCCAGAATCCTTCGCATTTTCGATCATGCGACGGCGGCTCCGTTAGGTTGAAGTTTCATCTCGCGCAGCGGATCCATATTCATATGCTTTCGCGTGCTCCACTGTGTGCCGGCGACGTGTTTCAACCTGACTGCGGCCATGCAGAGACAGGATTGCCCATCGGGAAAGGCCCCAGCGACCCTGCTCCGTCTTCGAATTTCCTTCATCAGCCGTTCCAGCGGAATGTTCGTCCTGACTTTGCGCCAATGGCTGTCGGGGAAGCTGTAACAGCCGAGCGTCTCCTGGATCTTCTGATTGACCGGATCAGCCGCTTTTGAAGCCTGCAAGAGTCTGTCACAGCATTGCACAAAATTTTGCGTTGGCTGTTCGTTGTTTTGCGCGGGTTTCCATTCCGGCAGCTCGAGATAGATCATTGAACCGCTGGATTTTTTTCGCGCATGCCCTTAAGATAAAAGAGGTCTTTCCAACCCCTTTCTTCCTCCAATGCGCGCGGTCGCGCGGAATTCAGGCCATTGGAGCAACCTGATCAGGTCCGCCTTTTTTTTGCGGCGGTCGCAGGAGCCCCACCTAATCGGCTCTGCAGCAAATCCGCTGCCGTTCATTCGCTTTTCTTTCTTTGCACACCCGTAGAATGACGCACCTCGTTTGATGTGCGCCAACCGACGATCAAACCTCAAAAGGTTTTCTGCCGATACCGGCATCTGGATTCCGTCGAATGGCGGATTCGAACCTGCGGCTTTCCAGCAACTGTCATGATGTGGATTAGCGGTTCAGCTCCGCGCGGCCATATCCGTCCGAATGCCGACTCGGGCATCATACATATGTCGGTTCGCCGCCTCAAGAATACCTCGCCCTCCGATTGTTATCAAAATGCATTTGGATCGTTGCTCAATCAATGCATGACTTCGATTTGCTGCGAGGAATTCTGGCTTTGTGTCAGCCAGGATAAGTCGTGGGATCCGCCAGAGAAATTTCCACAGATAATCCAAGCATACGGTCTCAATTGCGGAAAGTCCAAGCATCAGGATCAGACACTTTCGTTTGAATTCACAAAGCCGCGGAGACCAAAATTAGATAGCTTGCATAAGGTCATCGAACATGTGATTGTCGTCACGCGAATTTTGTGCATTGTGTTGATGCTTTGCACTTACAATCGCTTGGAAAACTGTATAGCCGGCACAAGAGCGGAAGAGCTCGGAATGCTGCGATGGTTGATGCCCTATGGATAACGCGCAAACACCGCTGTTGATCAAACGTTATACGAGTCGACGTCTCTACAACACAGAGACCAGCGACTACATCACTTTACAGGAAATCTCAGACTGCATTCGGGCAGGGCGTGATGTGAAGATCGTTGATCTCAAGACCGGTGATGATCTCACGCGCCAGTATCTGCTGCAGATCATCACTGAACACGAGTCGAATGGCGAACAGGTTCTTCCACTGAATGTGCTCATGGAAGTGGTTCGTGCCTATAACAAACAGACACAGGACCTCGTTCCGCGTTTTCTCGATACTGCATTCGAGATCATTAAAGATCGCCAAACCCAGCTTCTGGAAAATTTGAGAACTTTCCCTGACCCGATGTCGGCTTATGAAGAAATCGGGCGCCGTCAGCGGGCTTTTTTTACAAAATCCATGGGTAGTTGGATGGGAGATCAACCAAAGAAATGTAAGAATTCCGAGTCCGCCGAGACCGAGACAGAAATTGATGAGCTCAAAGAAATGGTTGCAAATTTGCAGGCAAAAGTCGATAATCTTTCAAGCTGAGAGTATGAGAGGTTTCGGATGCAAACGAAACGAAGAGCTTTCTCAGAACTATTCTTAGACGAAGTGACGTTACAAATTCACGAAGCCGTCAAGGCTGGAAAGCGAATAGACCCACCAAGCGAAACGCACGGCATTGATTACGCCGCAGCCGTCGAAGTGCGGCGCAGAATGGCGAACCTGCTCGGGCGGTACTCTGGCATGCCGACGGGCTTCAAGATCGCATTCACTTCAGCTGCGACTCAGAAATTGCTGGGATTGGACGGTCCAGAGTTTGGCTATCTGTACGCCGATTTCGAGCTGGAATATGACAAACCGGTCGACACCGGCAAACTATGCGAGCCATATGCCGAGCCGGAAATTGCTTTCGTTATGCAAGCCAATCTGCGTGGACCCGGAGTTACCCTGGACAATGTTCTGGATGCGACCAGATGCATCCGCCCAGCTATTGAAATCGTTGATTCCAGAATCGGAATGCACCGCGCTACGAATGTGGACATGGTGGCCGATAACGCGCAGTGCGGCAGAATAATGTTAAGTCCAAATTCTTTCGGTCCCAGAGAATTCGATCTTACCTGTTCCCCCGTTTCCATTAACGTTGACGGAGAGCGCGAGGATAGCACAACCGGACAAGTCATGGGGCATCCGGCTGCTGCCGTGGCATGGCTGGCAAACAGATTCGCCGAGACCGATGGCCGGGACGGGGAAATTGATAAAGGCGACATCATTCTGTCCGGTTCGTGCACCCGGTATCTACCGGTTCGCAAAGGTTCGGTGTTGGATGCGGATTTCGGACCAATGGGCAATTTTCACATAAACTTTGTCTGAGTCAGCTAACTGAAGCGACATCCGCCTTGCGGAAATCAAGGAAAAATCGGGAAATCTTTTCGGAAATTTGCTCTGAATCCAAAGACTTGCCAAAGTCCGTTTTTGCTTTTTCAATCAGCTCAGGTTCGATTCCATTAGCCGGCATTTCAATGAGGTCACGCAGAAACGGATGTTCGAATTCGGGATGCGGCTGCATCGATAAGGCTTGATCACGATAGACCAGCATCGCGAATTTACAAAATGGTGAAGAACCGAAAACCTTGGCGTCTGCGGGTGGTTCGGTAACTTGGTCCTGATGCCATGCAATCAAGTGGACGGGTCCGTTGGCGGTTTCGTAGCGGTGGCGTCCGATCCCCCAGCCTTCCGCCGTTTTTTTGACTTTGCCGCCCAGCGCGGTAGCCAGCACCTGGTGACCGAAACACAATCCTACGATCGGCACGGAAGCGGCATAGCATAGCCGCAGAAATTCCTCGAGGCGCCGAATCCAAGGGAGATCTTCATAAACTGCATGACGGGAACCGGTAACCAACCAGCCATCTGCATCACGCGGTTCGTGTGGAAACTCATCTTCAACCACGCTCCAAGTTTCGAATTCAAATCCTCTGCCTCCAAGAAATCGTTCGAACATATTTGAAAATTGACCGTGCCGCTGCCGCAGCGGTTCACGGACAAGTCCGGCCTGCAGTATGCCTATTTTCATATGAAATTCCTTTCTTGATGACCGCAGACGTTTTTGAGCGGCGGCGGCATGCTTGATTCAGCAGATGCCGGCTTGCCCTTCAATCGGCTAAACATCACCCTGGGGGGCAACAACAGAGTAGTAGGCATTTTCGGAAAGATCCAAGAGACCGTGCAAACCGAGCGCCGACCTTTCACTCTGGCCCATGCCGGCGATTATCTTTTGCATCGCGTCGCGCAACGGCGAAACAAATGCTGGATAGGCGGTGATGAAGGGTAAGGCTGGAGTGGGTGGTGTCGCATCGACAACCCGAAGCCGTGCGGCCCATTGATCAAACCGGCGAATCAACCACCAGCTTTGCACATCAATCGCCGCAATGTCGGCAAGGCCTTGGTCGACCGCGCGGCAGGAGGCGCTATGGCTGCCGGTTGCTAAGGCAGGCTTGAGTTTTATGCCTCGGTTTTGCGCTTCGCGGATGGCAGCAGCCCATCCAGACTGCGAGTCCTTTGAGTTGTAGGCAAAACTTGCATTGTCGAATTGTTCGAGCCCAATCCTTTGCTCGTCGCCATCGACAACGAAGACGCTGTAATAAAACCCGTCGGGGCAGGCAGGCAATCGCAATTCAGCCGTCCCCACCAGTTGAACCCGTTCTCGAAGATACGTTTTGAAAGGCAGACCGCAGGTCTGTGAAAGAAGGAGTTCGGGGTCTTGCCAATGTTTCGGCAGGTCTGTGGGATAGCTGAGATTATTGGGAGCATTGATCCCGCAGCTCCGCAGTTCATCGCGGAGCGATCGCCAAAACCGATCATGCGCACCGAGCGTTTCCCGCCGCGCGTACATTGGCAGACTTGCAATCAATGCTGCCGAGCGGCAACCCTCTGACGGGCCAGCGCGCTGTCTCGGTCGTTGACACCAAGAAGACGGCAAACCAGCCGAAGGTATCCGTCTTCAGTATAATCGCGGTGTTGGTCAACGAGCACAATTTCCCACAGCGCCTCAATCAACCCTATCCGCTCGTTGATCGGGACGGCCTTCTTCAATGCCTTTGTGAAGCTGACATTGTCGCCTGTCTGTGCTTCAATAGATTCGGCTTCAACCCGCAGAGTTTGCGCGTCTTCATCAGACAAACCAAATTTTCGCGCCAAAATATGATCGCTTAGCTGCTTTTCTGCGTTTAGATATTCGTTGTCAGAGCGGCTTACCCGGACAAGCAGCACCGCCAGTGCGAGTTTTGAATCGATCTCGGCGGTCGGTGCGGGCGAGGCGTCATTCAGAAAATCAAGAAAGGACTTGAACATCAGGAATTCATACGGCGCAGGTTCATTTTCTGCAATGTCCGATCAAGCATCGCGCCGATTTGATCCGCTTTCCCTGCTGTCGGGGTCGGCAGTTCCTATGCCACGAAAAATAAAGCGGGTTGGCCAGACCCAGAGTATTCCAGCGGCGATGTATATCGCGAGTTCGATCAATACCGGAGGTCTGTTTAGAAATCCAATAACTGTAACGATTACGATGATGTAAATCGGCATCCCGACGGCTAGAAGCAAAAGCGAAAGTCGCCGCCTGGTTTTCCAACTAAGATTGATCATTTGAGTATCTGGTTTGAAAGCAAAACGATATCTTCGCGTCGCGGCGATGTGGAAATCAAGCTGATTTCAATGCCGCAGAGCTGCTCTATTCGACTTATGTATGCCCGCGCCTGCGGCGGCAGACCGTCAATTGTGCGCTGACTGGCAACGGTGCCTGTCCAGCCGGAAAAATTTTCGTAAATCGGTTTGGCGATCTTTTGCTCATGGGCAGCGGATGGCAGATGTTCAATATGTTGGCCATTCAGCTCGTAACCGACGCCAATCTTCAGTTCCGGCAGCCCGTCGAGCACATCGAGTTTAGTTATTCCGAGGCTCGTAACTCCGGCAATCGAACAGATTTGCCGGGTCAGCACGGCATCAAACCAGCCGCACCGCCGCGGTCTGCCGGTGACAGTACCGAATTCCCGGCCTTTCGTCGCTAAATGCTCTCCATTCGCGTCGCTTAGCTCCGTCGGAAACGGTCCAGCACCCACTCGTGTTGAATAGGCCTTGCATATGCCGAGCACATGACCAATGCAGCCGGGACCAATTCCAGCACCTGCAGATACACCGCCAGGGACAGTCGACGAAGATGTAACAAACGGGTAAGTTCCGTGATCAATGTCCAGTAATGCCCCCTGTGCTCCTTCGAATAAGATTCGGTTCCCCAGTTCCTGCTGGCTTTTCAGCAGTTTCCATACCGGACGACCGTAAGGAAGAAGGTTCAAAGCCGCGTCGGAAAGTTCCCCACAGACTTTGCCGTGATCAATTGGCTCAGCGCCGAGCCCCCGGCGCAACGCGTTATGATGATTGAGGAGTCTCTCAGCCAAAGCAGGGATAGCGGCTCTATCAGCAAGATCGCCTAGCCGAACCGCTCTTCGGCCAACCTTGTCTTCGTAAGCAGGGCCGATGCCGCGCAGCGTGGTTCCAATCTTCATGCGGCCGGCCGCTTCTTCGCGTAAGCGGTCAAGTTCTCTGTGCGGCGAGAGGATGAGCGGTGTATTCAGAGCAACCGCCAGGTTTTCGGGCGAGATGACAATGCCCCCTTGCCTGAGCGCCGTGATTTCTTGGTTGAATGCCTGCGGGTCCAGCACGGTTCCATTGGCGATGACATTGAGCTTACCCGGCCGTAGAATGCCCGAAGGAATTGTCGATAATTTGTATGTGGCACCGTCGACGACAAGCGTGTGGCCAGCGTTGTTTCCTCCTTGAAACCGGACGATCACATCACAGTGACCGGCCAGCCAGTCGACGATTTTACCTTTGCCTTCATCGCCCCACTGAAGACCGACAACTGTTATATTCATATCATGGCTTTCGGCGGCTGCAGGTCGGCATGAGGCGGCAGCCCCACAAATCACTGCTCGAAATAGTTTTCGATTTCATCAATTCGGCGGTTGCCGCTGGGATGTGTCGGCAATAGAGCAAAATGCGGATTTCCAGGGTATCGGGCGAAGAACTGCGCTCCCAACACCGGGTCGTAACCTGCGCTCGCAGCGATATAAGCCCCCAATTTGTCGGCTTCCAGCTCTTCTTCCGGCGAATATGAGCGTATGCCGATTGTCATCCCGAGATGCGTCATATCCTGTGTGAACTGCACGCTGTTTTCGGCGCCTCCCGCGCCATAGGCAGTCAAGCCTCCCAAAATAAGTCCTCCAACCAGTCCGCGTCTCACTCGGCTTTGGTGGTGTCTCAGGATATAGTGCGCGGCTTCATGTCCGAAAATGAAAGCGATTTCGTCGTCATTGCGAAAATCCTCAATGATAGCTTCGGTAAAGACGATAACCGGTTTGTCTCCAACCTGATAAGCATTCACACTTGTGTCTTCAGGACTCGCGACGAATGTCGCAAAGTTGCATTTCTTATCGGGAAGGTTTGCTTGGCAGATGGACTCTGCAGCGGGTTCAACGCGCGCGAGCGCGCGTTCCACGGCGGCAAAGCGGTCCGGCGTCACACCCTCGGTGATGTTGTGAAGGCCGGGCTGTTCGGAAACCGCGACATCGTCATATGGGCTGCAGCCCGATAACGCGGTGATTCCGATCAAGAGCCAAACAGAAAACTGTATCTTCGTACCTTTTAATTTCACGCTGATTTGCCTTGAAGACTGCTGACGAAGGGGTTGATGAAAATCATGGATTATATTGCATTTCGCCGAGACATTGAAACGGTATCGATAAGTTTTTCTGGCTGCATCGACAGATCGATGAATTTGTCGCGCAGCCTGCGGCCCCAAAACTGTCTAAACTCCGATTGCGTCAGATGAAGATGTCAAAGCTCAAATCAGGAGCATGACGACTCTTCTTCCCAATAGCCGAGGAGTTGTCGCCTAAACAATCGAACAACGAAGCGTTCGTCTAGATCGACCAAGTCAAGCTTTCTGCCGTTGTGCTCTTTCATGCGAGCCTCTTGCAGAATTCCTTGACGATGCCGGATTTTGGAGCTCCGGTCCGGCTGTCGGTGGGCCGCCATGGCCCTGATCACGGGCTTGGATCGAACAAGGCAAAGCCGCAGGCAAACTTGAAGGCAGAGCTGAAGGCGTCGCCAATCAATTGAGCAAGGTGCTCGCGCACCGGTTCGGTGCGCTGGCTGATTCTGTCGAGAGACGCATCAGCTCGGCCTCAGCCGATGAACTCAACGATTGGGCTGTGGCGGTGTTGTACGCGGAATCGCTTGATGATGTGTTCACGCACGGCGCATCGTCGGCCTGACAAACCGGCGCGCCACAACCTTCGGCTCAAGTTCAGTTAGGCTTGAACCGCTGCCAAGCGCACAGAACAAACTTTTCTTCCAACCCGCTGTTCCAGAGAATGCATCAATCGACTCGGCTTACTCTCTTTCTTCGCAATCACAAACAACAGGAAATTCTATGCGCAGTAAGGCTTTGAACAGCAGAATCGACTTTCCCGGCAGACACTGGCTACACCGGACGGTAGATTATACCGCTTTCTGAGCGCATCCGTAACAGCTCACGCCCTTTGACTACGGGCGAGGGATAATACGCCATTGTCATTTTAGCGGCGCGGCCGGCGAATGCGATCTGCCTTGAAGTCGGGCTCAAATTAACTTTTTCGTTCATTTGTTGTGTCCTAACCGCAATTGCGACCGCACTAGCCTGGCGGGAGTTTGCGCTGACCAAGACTTGAGGATTGAAGCGAGAGTGGAATCTGCGGCTGAACTGGGTAAAGCCGATAAAGTGAACGATTGGATGTTCTGAACTTCAGCACGAGAAGATTAACCACTTGCAAAAATTTGCGATCATACCTACTTTCCCGCCATCACCTTACGCGACTCGGTTTTACAAAGCGCCATGAGCAACGTTACTCTTATCATTCATTTGGTCTTGGCGCTGGTCTTGATCGGAATCGTCTTGCTGCAGCGTTCGGAAGGCGGTGGTCTAGGCATCGGCGGCGGCGGCGGTATCATGACAGGACGTCAGGCAGCTACCGCGCTGGGTAAGTCGACTTGGCTGGTCGCTGTTGCATTTCTTCTGAGCTCACTGACCCTGACCATTCTTACAGCCAGTGAACAGGCCGAAGATTCGGTTTTGGAGAGAGTGGGCGATACTTTGCCCATTGATTCATCCGTAGGAACTTCTACGGACGGCGAGTCGCTTTTGCCACCTGTTCTGTCGGACGAACCTGCGCTTCCGCCTAGGGCCGAGTAGCTTCAAACAACAGGAATTTCTAACGCGCCTTTCGAATGATTGGCAGAAAAAGCTTGCGGTTTAGTCGTTTTATCCTCATTCTATTCGTCCGTGACTAGGTATGCGTCGCTGGCTTCCTTATGCGACGGGCTAGGTTTGCGGAGATTACGGACAATGACAAGATACATATTTGTCACCGGCGGTGTTGTATCCTCGCTTGGCAAGGGACTGACGTCGGCAGCGCTCGGCGCTCTCCTGCAGTCTCGCGGATATACCGTAAGGCTGCGTAAGCTTGACCCCTATCTCAACGTCGATCCGGGAACGATGAGCCCATATGAGCATGGAGAGGTCTTCGTAACGGACGACGGTGCGGAAACCGATCTGGATATCGGACATTATGAACGATTCACCGGTGTGTCGGCTCGGAGTTCGGATTGTGTTTCATCCGGTCGGATTTATTCGACTGTCCTGGAGAGAGAGCGGCGCGGTGATTTTCTTGGTCAAACGATACAAGTCATTCCGCATGTAACCAATGAAATCAGGGAATTTATCGAGTATGGCGAAGGTGAAACAGATTTCATGCTGTGTGAGATCGGAGGCACTGTCGGCGACATAGAAGGGCTGCCGTTTTACGAGGCCATTCGGCAGTTTTCCCAAAGCCGTCCAAGGGAACAGTGCGTATTCATTCATGTCACGCTGATCCCGTTTATCAATGCCTGTAACGAATTGAAAACGAAGCCGACCCAGCATTCGGTTAAGGAGCTGCGATCGATTGGCATTTCTCCGAACGTCCTGGTTTGCCGCTCTGCGGATGCGCTTCCTCCTAAGGAGCGTGAGAAAATCGCACTGTTTTGCAATGTCGGTTCAGATTCAGTGGTTTCGGCTCCGGACCTCGCTTCAATCTATGACGCGCCGATGACGTATCACAGACAGGGACTGGACCGCGCGGTTCTCGCCGCTTTCGGAATTGATCCGGAACCACCCGCATGTCTGGAGCCGTGGGGTGAAGTCGCCAGCCGAATTTCCGATGTGGAGGGCGAAGTCAAAGTCACAATTGTTGGAAAATACACCGGCTTGGAGGATGCTTACAAATCGATCAATGAAGCATTGATGCATGGAGGAATCGCTAATCGGGTAAAGATCCGGCCGAACTGGATTCAAGCGGAAGTGTTCGAGCACGAGGATCCAATCCCTTACCTTGAGGGCACCGATGCGATTCTTATTCCCGGCGGTTTTGGATCTCGGGGCTCCGAAGGCAAGATCCGGGCGGCCGGTTTTGCGCGGAAGCATGATGTGCCTTTTTTGGGCATCTGCTTCGGTATGCAGTTGGCGGTCATAGAAATGGTCCGAAATTTGCTCGGAATCGAAAATGCCGGTTCCGAGGAGTTCGAGGCTGATCAAACACTTCATTGCAGCCAAATCGAACCTGTCGTTTATCATCTTGGCGAGTGGCTTCGGGGAAACGAGACTCTTGTGCGCCGCCGCGATGATCCAAGAGGAGCTACTATGCGACTTGGAGCCTACCCGGCGGTTTTAGCGCCAGGCAGCCGGGCCGCTGAAATCTATGGATCGCAGCAGATATCAGAACGTCATCGTCATCGTTATGAAGTGGCTCTAAAGTACAAATGCCAACTCGAAAGAAGCGGAGTAAGATTTTCAGGAATGTCGCCGGACGGCAGATTGCCTGAGATCGTTGAAATTCCTGACCACCCTTGGTTCATCGGCGTGCAATACCACCCAGAGCTAAAGTCGCGACCATTCAGCCCCCATCCGCTTTTTGCTGACTTTATCAGCGCGGCATTGTGGCGATCGCGGCTTCTGTAGCAAAAGCGCAGAAAGCAACTCCTATGCTTGCGCGTGTTGTGATGTCGGCGATCACTGCTCGGTAAAACAGAAATGAAAGTTTTGTGCTGTCGGAGCGGTGTAACGATACTCGGATCGGGATCCGTCGAGCCAGCGACATTGGATCAGGCTCTGAATGCTGCGCCTAACCTCATTTGCGCCGACGGTGGTGCGCAAACAGCCTTGGAATATGGTTTCGTTCCTCAAAGGGTTATCGGTGACATGGATTCATTATCATTTTCGGCAATCCAGAAAATTCCACTCGAAGCCATCAAGCATTTAACCGGTCAGGATACGACGGATTTAGACAAGTGCGTCGACACGGTCGAAGCGCCATTTTATGTGGCTGTTGGCGTTGTTCATCCACGCCTCGACCATGGTTTGGCTTCACTCAATGTGCTCGCACGCTACAAAACCAAGAAAATTCTTCTCTTAACAGAAACAGATGTCTGTTTTCTATGCCCGCCGAAGCTGGCGCTGCATTTGCCGGAGGGCACTCGTTTGTCCTTGTTTCCGCTCGGGACGGTCAGAGGGCAGTCCAAGGGCCTAAAATGGTCCGTGAACGAAATTGAATTTTCGCCAGTCGGTCGGATTGGAACTTCGAACGAAGTTTCCAGCCAGTCCGTGGAACTGCGATGGCAAAGTCCTTTGATGCTGGCGATCATGCCGATGGCGCGGTTTCACGCAGTGCTTTCTGCTATACGGACGGCGCCGTGCTGGACGGAAGAGTGAAACCGATTCACTTTTGAGGAATGCTCGCTGTTTCCTTGAACCAGCAGATCACCCCCTGACAATTGAGCCTTTTGCAAAATTCCTCGACGATGCCGGCCTTTGGAGCTCCGGTCCGGCTTTCGCGGCGAGCGGGAGCGCCTTCCTGAGACAGGAAGCTCTCCGGGGGCGGTGGCTAAAGGGGGGGGGTGAAGCCGGTTCAGATGTTCATGCGCATCATCTGATCGGTCAGCAGGAACGTCTCGTGCTGCAACGATTCTGAGTTTCTTGACGACTTCCTCCAGCGACAGTCCGGCGGCTTCACGGGCCTATTTGAGGGTAACCGGATTCCGGTTTGGCATAGCAAGGTTCGCCGATAAACTCCAAATATTGACTATATCGTTTGGCAGTTCAAAGTAGAATCGGACTGCCAATGTGACCGAAAGGAAGAATACCAAAAATTCGTTAAATTTAGCGTTGTTAATCGAGCCTCGCACACAACCAGCTTAATGTCTGGCTGATGATGTGCGTCAAGCAAAAAGGCCATGGATTCAAAGCAACCCCCGCATCGCGAGATTGCGCATTAAATGCGAAACCGAGAAATCCCATCGTCTGCAATCTGCGCAATGACCAACACGGTTGCTCAACCGACCAAGTTCTGGCGATTCGATCTCAACTAGATCATCGATGTGATGGGTAAATCCTTCGCCAGCCGTATCCCGGTCCTTGATCGGTACGAATGGGGTTCCGCAGAACAGTGCGAATCCGTCAGGATAGGCGTGGTTTTCATTGATGGTTTGTGCAACGAGATTGTTTGGATCTCTGCTGATTTCACGCATTCGACTGGTGTCTTCGAGTAAAAATCCATCGATCCCGGAGATTCGCATCTTGATTTCCATTGCCATTGCTGCATCTAGCGAGAAGCTTTCATCAAAGAGTCGGATCATCGGTCCGATTGCGGTGGAAGCGTTGTTGTCTTTGGATTTGCCAAGAAGCAGCGCCGAGCGGCCTTCGAAATCCCGCAGATTGACATCGTTGCCAAGCGAGGCGCCGATGATCTGTCCACGTGAATTCACGACCAAAACCAATTCAGGCTCCGGATTATTCCACGCCGATCTTGGATGAATCCCGATGCGCGCGCCCGAACCGACAGCAGCCAATACCGGGCATTTGGTGAAAATCTCCGCGTCAGGACCTATGCCGACTTCGAGATACTGCGACCAGATTCCTTCGGCGATCATCGCTTCTTTAATTTTGTCTGCCAGGTGCGAGCCGGGTTTGATCGTGTTGAGACGCGGTCCGATGCGCGCTTTGATCCGGGTTCGAATGCTTTCGGCTTTGGATGGGTCGCCCGCGGCGCGCTCTTCAATCACTCGTTCGACCATCGAGCGGGCGAAGGTCACGCCGGCGGCCTTGATGACCTGCAGATCGCAGGCAGCCAGCAGTCTCGGAAGGTTCTCGTCATCCTCGCCTTCGACTGAGTTCCGCTCAATGGATTCCAATGAGCCGATCAGATTTCCGCTGGCGGACTGCACAAAAGAAGCGGGATCTTGCATTTCGCAAATGTCCCGCACCGTCGGTGCTCTGCGGCAGGTCAAATCAACCACCTGTCCATCGCGGATGGTGATGACGGCGGGGCCGGTTGCGGGCAAATGGACCCGTCCAAGCCAAGCGCCGGTATTGGGGATTTTCAAATCCATTTGGGACTCCAATGGCTGCGCGGAATTTTAGAGAGGTAAATCACTTGGCCGAATCGAGCGGCAGGTCGTCTTCAATGTATATCTGCACGATCTCGGCAAATTCCTCCTCGGCGGTGAATCCCAAGAGCTTCGCCCGGTCGGCTTCGAAACCAGTCGGCCAGGACGACACGATGGACTCGATGAATTGATCCGGTTCTTCGCGAACGAGAGATACGGTCTTTTCTCCAGCGACTGATCGAAGTGCGTCAATCTGTTCGGCGACGGAACAGGTGAGCGAAGGCATGTTCAATGCTCGCCGTCCTTCCAGCAGCCCGCTGTCAAGTTCGGCGGCGTGAGTGAAGAAGCGAGCGGCGGAACGCGGAGAAGCATGCATATGTCGCATCGATCGCGCAACCGGAAGCACCGTCTCGCGACCGTTCAACGGCTCACGAATAATGTTGGAGAAGAATGACGATGCCGCTGCATTGGGTTTGCCGGGTCTAACGCAGATCGTTGGAAGACGGATTGAAATGCCGTCAATGAAGCCCTTGCGGCTAAAGTCGCTGACGATCATTTCAGCGCAGACTTTTTGCGCTCCATACGAAGAGCGCGGTTCGCAGATTTGGCGGTCATTCACCGCACCGTCAAACGGCGGTCCGTAAACACCGGTTGTGGAAGCGAAAACCAGACGCGGCCGGTAAATTTCTTTGCTCTTGACGTGTTCATTCCGCAGTGCTTCCAGAAACTGCCAGAGCGCGAAAAGATTAACTTCCCAACCCTTATTGAAGTCCCTCTCCGCCTCCCCTGAAACGATGGCGGCAAGAAAGAAAATCACGTCGAAACGCTGAGCGGACAATTGATTGGTTGTGTCACGCGTTGCTAGATTGCCTTCGATGCGATGTCCAAAATCCTTCCCGGATTCCGGATAGGAGAGATCGAAGAGCGTCAATTCGTCGGGAATTACGCCATTGAGTCCTACTGTCGCCAAGCGGCAAGCGAGCTTTTGGCCAACCATGCCGCCGCCGCCAACAACCAATATTCTAGTCACCGTTTTTCCTCCTAGCATTCTTTAACCCAACAAGAATTGAACATGACGGATCAAATTGTCCAACAGGTTTGTCCGAGGACAGCCAAAACACCATCAAGCCCAGCCATCATGGTCATGGCTATCTCCGGCTTCATTCAGCGATCCATCTGTGATCTTGGGCTGGTGAAGCGATCTGAGTTCCTATTGCTGAAAAACCTTGCGCACCGATCCGGCAATTTATCAAGTTCGGTGTTGAAATTTTTCAGCTCATTAGACATTGTCCGAACTGACGCTATTGCGCAGTCAGCGACTGCGGCAGTGACCCGGCAATGCAAAAGAAAGGATACAGCAATGTCAGCGGTGCCGCGGATGGATCAGCATCCTTCCGTTAAAGCCTTTTTCGACGGTGCAACGAATACGGTCTCTTATGTTGTTATTGATCCGGAGACGCTTGCATGCGCGGTCATCGACAGCGTTATGGACATTGACTACGCAGCAGGACGCATAACTTCGGCAAGCGCGGATAAACTGGCGGCTTTCATTGAAGACGAACAGCTGAAAGTCGAATGGATCATTGAGTCTCATGTGCATGCGGACCATCTGTCGGCCGCACCATACTTAAAGGACCGCCTTGGTGGAAAAACCGGGATCGGCGCACGGATTTTGGAAGTGCAGGAGACCTTTGGAAAGATTTTTAATGAAGGGACTGAATTCCAGCGCGACGGCTCACAGTTCGACATGCTGTTTGAGGATGGCGACGTCTACACACTCGGTTCTCTGGACTGCATTGCGATCGCCACTCCAGGGCACACACCTGCGTGCATGATGCATATCATTGGAGATTGTGGATTCACGGGCGACACACTTTTTATGCCTGACGGCGGGTCGGCACGAGCCGATTTCCCCGGAGGAGACGCTGGACAGCTCTACGACTCCATTCAGAAAATACTGTCATTCCCCGACGAATTGCGGCTCTTCATTTGCCATGACTACGGCCCGGGCGGACGACCCGTCGCTTGGGAAACCACCGTTGGCGAAGAAAAAGAACAAAACATTCATCTCAAGCAAGCTGCAACACGCGAAGAGTTCGTCAAACTGAGAAACACGCGTGACGCGACATTGTCCATGCCTCGACTGATCCTGCCAGCGCTGCAGGTCAATATGCGCGCCGGCGAAGTGCCGCAAGACAATGCAGGAAATCCGACGCTGAAAGTTCCGGTCAACGGAATCTGAATTGTTGCATTGTCAAGGGCGGAAATTCAGATGCGGCAAGCTTTCTCCCGTTTTGACGGCAAGCAGGTTAAAGTTGCTTTGTATGGCTCAGCGTCCCGACAAAACCCGGCAATCGGGCAGATTGTTTGAAAGGATCTTGAGGGGCTGGCAGCTTGCGCTTGTTTGGCGGTTCTCATTGGAACGCGCGGCATTTCAAAACTCAAGTTGATCGTCAGTGTCGTCTGATAGGCTTATCTCATCAGCAAGGGGATTCAGTTGCCTATGTGCTAGTGAAAAACGACTATGTGAATCTTGTTGGGAAAATGATTTGAATCTTCAGCTTAGACGCAGAATCGGAAATGAGTGCGGGGCATTCTTACTAACATTCCACATGACGCTTTGCCGCTTATTGCATCAGAATATACAGTGCTGATCGGTTCTTCGCTTTCGTCTGCAGTGCGAACATGCGGAAACAGATTTAATCACAATTTCACTGCTAAACTCAGTCGACCGCGGTTGTGGACCGCGTGTTTGCTGCTTCAATGCTTAGGAGTTCGCTATGTCAGCCAATCAAGTCGCGACTGAAACCGGAAAACGCGCAGCAGCAGAGTATGTTCTCGGCTTCATACGGACGGGCATGAACATCGGTTTGGGAACAGGATCGACTGCAAATTACTTTATCGATGCGATTGGGCAATTGGCCTCATCCGGTCTGGATATCAAGGTTGTCGCAACGTCCAACAAGACGCACGAACGAGCAAATGCAGCAGGATTGAACATCGTTGATTTGAAAGTTGTGGACAGACTCGACCTGACTGTTGACGGCGCCGATGAAATCGACCCTTCATTCAATTTGATCAAGGGTGGAGGCGGAGCTCTTCTAAGAGAAAAAATCGTCGCGGCCTCTTCCGAAAAGTTCATCGTCATTGCCGACAGCAGCAAACGCGTGGCGACTCTTGGAAATTTTCACCTGCCGATAGAAATCGAGAAATTTGGTCACACGGCTACTTGTAAAAAGATCGAGCAGGAAAGCGAAAGGCTGCTCGGCAGAAAAGTTGACATCACCCAGAGGCGCCTATGTGATGGAGAACGCTTCATTACGGATGGCGGGAATTTTATTCTTGATGCAGAGTTGACAGCGATTCCTGATCCGAAAATTTTCGAACAAGCGCTGCAGAACATCCCTGGCATCGTTGAAACCGGATTGTTCATCAATATGTGCTCGTTGGCTGTGATCGGCCAGCCGGACGGTTCGGTTCAAGTTTATGGCCCCGACAGGTGATGGTTGGTTTTGGTGGATGACATGGGAACGACAATGTTTGATTATGATCTTTTTTTGATCGGCGGCGGTTCAGGCGGCGTGCGGGCGGCACGTCTTGCCAGCGAGACAGGAGCAAGAGTAGGTCTCGCCGAGGAATCGCGTATGGGAGGCACCTGCGTCATTCGCGGCTGCGTGCCGAAGAAGCTGATGGTGAATGCCGCTGATTTTTCGCACGCTTTCAAGGATGCAAGAGGTTTTGGCTGGACCACCGGCCCGGTGTCCTTTGACTGGCCGAGTTTTCGTGCGGCGAAGGATCGCGAAATCGACCGGCTTGAACAGATGTACCGCAACAATCTTGCAAATGCCGGGGTCGAGGTGTTCGATATGCGGGCGATAGTGGAGAATTCACACTGCGTCCGTCTTGCCGACGGCCGGAAAAAAACTGCAAAGCACATACTGATTGCCGTCGGCGGAAAACCGTTTCTTCCATCGATTCCTGGCATCGAACATGTGAAGTGCTCAAATGATATGTTCCTCCTTGATGAACTTCCCAACCGCATTCTTGTGGTTGGCGGCGGATACATCGCTTGCGAGTTTGCCTGCATATTCGAGGGGATGGGATGCAAAGTCACGCAGTATTACCGAGGCGAACAGGTGCTGCGGGGATTTGACAACGAATTGAGGGAGCATGTCGCGAACGCGATGGCGGAGCGCGGCGTTACGATCTGCTTGGAGACGGATGTTGTCAATGTTGAGAAAAAGGAACGCGGAATTTCAGTTACCAGCGCTCGGGGCGGCACGGACGACTTCGACATGGTTCTTTATGCGACTGGCCGACGCCCGAACACATCCGGTCTGGGATTAGAAAACGTCGGTGTTAAATTTGGCAAAGCCGGTGAAGTCATGGTCAATGCGCATTCGCAGTCCTCCGTGCCTTCGATATTCGCTGTCGGTGATGCCACGGACCGGGTCAATCTTACGCCTGTCGCGATCCGAGAGGCCGCGGCATTTGTGGAAACCGTATTCAAGGGAAACCCCACCTCCGCTGATCACGATGACGTGCCAACGGCTGTTTTCACCCGGCCGGAAGTCGGCAGCGTCGGTCTCACCGAAGAATCGGCATGTCGGAAAGGCCCTGTTGAAATCTACAGCACTCGATTCCGGCCATTGTCGGGAGTTATCGCGGGCAGGGAGGAGCGGATATTTATGAAGCTTGTTGTCTGCCGCCGAACGAGGCGCGTGCTTGGCGTCCACATGGCAGGGCCGAATTCCGCTGAACTGATTCAGCTTGCAGGATTGGCAGTGAAGATGAACGCAACCAAAGAGGATTTCGACCGCACGGTGGCGGTCCATCCCACCGCTGCAGAGGAATTGGTTACCTTGAAGGAACCGACGCGAGTGACTTGAAATTCGCTCTATTTGCCTCCATGTTTAGAAATCATCCTCATTGGGCCAAGAACAGGAGCACGTTCCACACATGGCAGGACAGAACGGCGGACCTTGGGGCGGCGGACGTCGCTCGGATCCGGAAATACCCGACTTTGATGAAATTATAAGCCGGGGCAGCGACTCCATGCGTTCGATTTTGGGTGGCGGCGGCAGCAAACGGCGTAAGAGACCTGGGTCGGGCGGGCCAAAATTCAGCCGATTTCAGATTATCATCGGCATACTGGTTTTGATTGGTGCGTGGGGATATGTCTCATTTTACACTGTGAAGCCGGAAGAGCGGTCGGTCGAACTGTTTCTCGGCACATACTACAAGACCGGACAGCCTGGTCTGAACATCGCGCCTTGGCCATTGGTTACGCGCGAAATCCTTTCGGTTACGCGGGAAAGGACCGAAGACATCGGAGTCGGCGGGAATGTCGGAGGGGATGAATTCGAGAACAGTTCGTTTCAGCGCGATCTTGCCTCCAGAGGCCGAGCGGAAGACGGTTTGATGCTGACCGGCGACGAAAATATTATCGATGTCGATTTTCAGGTCGTCTGGAACATCAATGATCCCGCAAGATATTTATTCAACCTGGCTGATCCGACCGAGACGATCCGAGCCGTATCCGAGTCGGCCATGCGTGAAATCATGGCGCAGTCGAATTTGGCTCCGATTCTGAACCGGGATCGGGGAATTGTCGCGACGAATTTGCAGGAACTGATTCAAACCACGCTGGATAACTATGATTCCGGTATGAACGTTGTTCGCGTGAATTTTGACAAGGCGGACCCTCCGCGCGAGGTTATTGACAGTTTCCGGGAAGTCCAAGCCGCTGAACAGGAGCGGGACCGGTTGGAAAAACAAGCAGATGCCTATGCCAACCGCGTGCTCGCCAGCGCACGCGGAGAGGCGGCTCAGCTCTTGGAAGAAGCCGAAGGCTACCGTGCGCAGGTTGTGAATGTCGCTGAAGGTGAAGCCAGTCGCTTTCTGGCGGTTTTAGAAGAATATCTGAAAGCCAAGGAAGTTACGCGCGAGCGTCTTTATCTTGAGACGATGGAGCGGATCATGGGTTCGGTGGAAAAGGTGATCATTGATCAAGGAAGTCAGGAATCAGGCAGCGGCGTGGTTCCCTATCTTCCGCTGAATGAGCTGCGGCGCAGCGTGTCGAACTGAGGAGATTGAAAGAAATGAATCGTTTAACTCTCATTTTGGCCGCCGCCGCCGTGGTCGCGGTTGGCGTTCTCAGTTCGATATTCGTTGTCGACGAAAGGGAAAAAGCCCTTGTTTTGCAGTTTGGTCAGGTGCGCTCGGTTAAGGAATTGCCGGGTCTGGCGTTCAAAATTCCTTTAATCCAAGAAGTTGTGCGCTACGATGATCGGATCTTATCTCTTGAGACGCAATCGCTGGAAGTCACGCCGCTTGATGACAGACGTTTGGTAGTGGATGCATTTGCGCGTTATCGAATCGACGATGTCATTCAGTTTCGCGAAGCGGTAGGTGTTGGCGGTGTCAGATCGGCTGAAAGCCGTCTTGAACGCATTTTGAATGCTGCAACGCGCGAAGCGCTGGGTTCTGTGACATCAAACACAGTTTTGTCTTCCGACCGTGCGGCATTGATGGAGCAGATCCGCGATACTGCGAAGACCGAAGCTGAGAATCTCGGAGTCGCGATTATTGATGTGCGGTTAAAGCGCACTGATCTACCGACGCAAAACCTTGAAGCAACCTTTGCTCGTATGAGAGCGGAGCGTGAACGGGAGGCAGCTGACGAGATTGCGCGCGGCGAAGAAGCGGCACAGAAGATTAGAGCGCAGGCGGATCGGACGCAGGTGGAGATTGTGTCAGAAGCGCAGAAGCAGGCTGAGATCACACGCGGTGAAGCTGATGCGCGGCGCAATTCGATTTTTGCCGATGCATTTGGCCAAGACCCTGACTTTTTTGAATTTTATCGAACGCTTCGCGCCTACGAACAGGCTTTCAACACCGACAACACTTCGCTGGTTATCACGCCGGAGGGTGATTTTTTTGAATATCTGAAGACGGTTCAACCCAATTGATTTCGGAAATCGTGCTGGCGCTGGGCCTTGTTGCAGTCATTGAAGGCCTAGTTTTGGCATTGGTTCCGAAGCGGTTTGAAGATGCGCTGAGGGTTCTTTCCGCGATGCCGGTCGATACGCGTCGCCTGTTCGGTATCGTGTGTGTCGCGCTTGGTGTGGCTTTGGTTTGGCTGGCGAGGTCTGCTCTGCTGATTCAATGATCGCACCATAAGGGATTCTTTATCCAGAATCATTTGCAAAAAAACGGAGATTGGCACACCAAGAGAGGACAGTGCGATCCATGGGATTCACTGCTGTTGAAACGTTAAGAAAGGAGACTTGTAATGCAGTATGTTTTACACGGTGAACGCAGGTTTGCGCAGCGGTTTTCAAGGGTGTTGGCTTTCCATGTTGCAGCCTTTTCTGTAATTGCGGCAGCTGTTCAATTTACCGGTTCGGCAACGGCGCATGATGGTTACGGCGATCTTGTCGCGCAGCTTCGACCTTCGGTTGTGAATATTTTTGTGCGGTCGAGAAGCGTTGATGCGAACGAGGGGATGCAATTTCAGCAGTATAATTTGTTCCCAGAGGGTCATCCCTTTTCGGAATTCTTCAAGGATTTCCAACAGAATTCACCTGAACAGGACCAGCAGCCACAAGCACAGATCGGGGCCGGGGCTGGATTTATCATTAGTGAAGACGGTTACGTAGTCACCAACGAGCATGTGATCAGAAACGGCGTTTCGATCGTTGTCGAACTGTTTGACGAGAAGAGATTTGATGCAACGATTATCGGAATGGATCCCAAAACCGATATCGCTGTTCTTAAAATCGATGCCGACGAACCGCTGCCAGCCGTCCGGTTCGGAGACAGCGAGTCCATTAGAGTCGGTGATCATGTGCTGGTGATGGGTAATCCGTTCGGTCTCGGCTTTTCGGTGTCAGAAGGCATAGTTTCCGCGCGAGGCCGGACGCTTGACGGCACATACGACGACTACATTCAGACCGATGCCGCGATCAATTCCGGTAATTCCGGCGGTCCGCTATTTGACATGAATGGCAACGTTGTTGGCGTTAACACGCTCTATCTCACCGCTCGCTCACGCAATGCGGGCTTCATGGGAATTGGGTTTTCGATGTCTTCGAATGTTGTTTCCAATGTTGTCGATCAACTTATCGAATACGGTGCGACCCGGCGGGGATGGCTGGGAGTGAGGCTGCAAGACGTCACCACCGACATCGCCGAAGCTCTTGACCTTACTGACAGCAACGGAGCGATGATCATTGACGTTTTTGAAGGACCTGGCCGTAGAGCCGGTCTCTTGGCAGGTGATGTGATTATCGGTTTTCAGGGTGAAGATGTTGAGGACACGCGGGCGCTTGTTCAAATGGTGGGCGAAGCGGGTTCCGGCGCCGAGACGGAAATGAGGGTGCTTCGCGGTTCTGCAGAATTAACCATAAAGGTTGTTTTGGGCAGCAGAGAGGAAGCGGAAGGCGTTATTGCTCAGCCTGCAGCTCTTGCGCGCCCTGAGCCAGAAGAGCAGATAGTTATGGGTTTGACATTCGGCCAAATCGAAGGGGCCGAGGGGCAGATCATTGATGAAAATGGTGAACGAATTGGATTGTCTGTGCTGGAGGTTCAATCGGATTCTGATGCAGAACTCAAAGGCATTGAACCAGGTGATGTTGTGGTTGAGATCAATCTTAATCCTCTGAGGTCCATAGATGAACTCAATCAAGCGATCGATGATGCGCGCGAAGCCGGACGAAAGACCGTAATGCTGCGGATCACCCGCGGCGACATGAATCGATACCTCGCGTTGAACATTGACAGCTGAGTCGGTGTTTGTTGACCCAATCGACGATTTGATGCTGAACAGGCAGCGTGGATCCGCCGTTGTTTCACTAGGAGCTCCGGGGGGAGGATCCGCGTCCGTCTGTTGATCTCCGTTATGATCTTCTATTGTGACTGCGGATTTAATGGCCATGAGCGTTTGAAGCGCGTTTCCAATATTTTTTCCTCTTGATATTTGCAACGTCCTGATATAACGTAACTCTAGCAGTGGCGTAGATTCGCAAATCTGCTTCCCGATATCTCCGATCGACGGCGCAGGCCCTCGGATTGGAACCGCTGATACGCCCTTAGCGTTAGCGTTTTGTAGTCGGGCACTATTCGAACAAAAGGAGAGCAGGAATGATATTTAGAAGAAAAAGCCATCCAATAGCAGGTCTATCGAAGGCAAAATTCGTGGAAAAAATCATGTTCGCCGCGGCGATAACCGCGAGTAGTTCCGCCTTTTCAGTGGCGGCGAGCATGCATGGAGTCGAGGAGAAGGTAAGACCTGCTGTGGTTGATGTTTTCGTCGAATTCAAGAAGCCGGAAGCGCCCGAGCCTATAGATTACGTCGTCGGCAATCCAATAGATGAAAATCTGTGCTGCTATAAGGATTCCTGCATCGCTTGCGATTGGAAAGTGATCCCGTCTGTGAAGGGTATTTTGTGGCCAGTCGAAAATCACGAATCAGAAATCCGGTTCGGTGCAGGCCTAGTCATCGATGAGCGCGGTTACATCCTGACCAGCTCGGATTTAATTGAAAACGCTGTATCGTTAAAAGTGGAATCATCCAGCAACAAAATCCATCTTGATGCCAGAATTGTCGGAACCGATCAGGAGAGCGGCCTTGCTGTCATAAAGGTCGATGCGGACGAGCCGCTACCGGCACTTGAGTTCGCCGACAACGATGCTGTCAACGTCGGCGACAGCGTGTTCGTATTAGGCAACCCGTTCGGAATTGGATTTTCCCTTGCAAAAGGGATCATTTCTGCCCGTGGCCAGACGCTCAACCGCCGCCCGCGTCACTTCATTGAAATTGAATCCGAAGTGAATGCAGCAAGTGCTGGTGGGCCAGTCTTCGACGGCGAAGCAAGAATTGTCGGAGTGGAACAATCGCACGTCAAGGTCCAGTCCAGAAACGGCGAATTTGTCTCGACTTCTCGGTATGCTGCGCCACGTATTGCGTCCGAAGTCGTAGAGAAGATCATTGAGGACGATTGGCTGGAGCAGTTCTCCATTAATTGGATGGATCTACTCGAGTTCGAGAATTCCTTCGGAGTCGGGCATTACTCCGTTATTGATTGGGCTAACGAAATCATCGATCACAGCAGCATTGGCTGTTGAGAGCCAAGAGCCAAATCGCATTTGAATTGTGAGTGCGGCCCGCATTAGCAGGCCGCGCTGCAAAAACGAAAATCAACCGATGCCTCGAAGCCGATTTGTTCAAGAAGCGCAGTTGGAGACTGTTGGGTTGCGCCGCCAAAATTTCTTGTGGAGAATGAAGATTCCATCTAACAGAAAGTAGACAACATTCAGACGGTGAATTTATGGCACGTGTAACTACAGAAGACTGCATCGACAAAGTTTCCAATAGATTTGAATTGGTAATGCTGGCGGCATTTCGGGCGCGCGAGTTGTCATCAGGAAGTTCTGATGCCACTATCGCTTTGGACAACGATAAGAATCCTGTCGTCGCTCTCAGAGAAATAGCCGAAGAAACGCAGCATGCTGATGCTTTGCGCGAGCGGGCGATTACTGCACTGCAAACGCAGGTTGAAGAGGATGAGCCCGATGACACCCGCATGACTTATATGGCAAATTCCGACAGTTCATTAGACGGAGTCATGAGTCTCGAGGAAACCCCAGAAGCCAGCGATGCGGAAGGCTTAAGGCAATTGGTGAAGCGAAGCAAAAGAAACACCAAAGTTGAATAATCCACACAGCAATGAAAAGCATGATAGCTATGCAAGCGCTGATGAGCTGATTGGAAAAATCCGCGGTTACAACCCAAAATCGGACAGCGACATCATCAAACGCGCCTACGCGTTTGCGAAATCCGCTCATGCGGGACAGACACGCATGACAGGAGGGGAATTCTTTTCTCATCCGGTCGCGGTTGCCGAGATTCTCATAGAGAACGGATTTCACGATGATTGTATCGTAACGGCATTGCTGCACGATACGGTTGAAGATGTCGAAGGTGTTGAAGTCGCCGACATTGAGCGGGAATTCGGAACCGACATCGCAAAGCTGGTGGACTCCGTTACAAAGTTGACTAAACAGGCCCGCCGCGAAGACAAAAAAGAAAACATCTCTCTTGCCGATTCTGATCAGAAGAGAATGGCTGCCGGCATCGAAACAAAAAAGTCCGGCGAGGCTAATCGGCAGCTAGCCGCCGAAGAAAAAGCTGCAAGGGCAGCGGAGAAGGCTGAGGCGGTGCGTCATTACATCATCAATATGGCGCGGGATGAGCGCGCTTTAGCGGTGAAGCTGGCCGACCGATTGCACAATCTGCGAACCATTGGCGCAACCCCAAAGGATAAACAACGGGGAAAAGCTGAAGAAACTTTGAGCATTTATGCTCCGCTCGCTGAACGGTTTGGTCTGTATCTTTGGCGCGAAGAACTCGAGGACCTCTCGTTTAAAGTCCTGCATCCCAAAGAACGCTACATGGTTAACAGAATGTATGCCGCGAAGCGTGGAAGCAGAAACAACAGAACCGAAGAATATGTTGCGGCGCAAAAATTCAAACAAGATCTGAAGGATTTTTTGAAGAAACACCACTTTATTGCCGAAGTCAGAGACCGAGTTAAACCAAAATACTCCGCTTGGCGGAAAACACAGGAAATGGGAACGGGAACTGATATCGGAACGGTATTTGATGTGTATGGATTTCAAATCATAATCGATGATGTTCATCCGTTTTATTATTTGTCCGGGCCAAGCGGCGAAAACTCTGATTCTGTTTGTTCAAAACCGAACGCTAATGAAAAGCACACCACTCTTCCGCCGGACGATTCAAAAATGATCGGCGAGGTTTATCGGGCGCTGGGACTTATTCACTATCGATGGCCCGGCCATCCGGAATTTTTTAAGGATTACATAACGAGTCCCAAGAAGAACGGATACAAGGCCCTGCATACGAAGTTGACCATTGAACGCGTTGGGTTCGTGGAAGTGCAGATCAAATCGAGGCTGATGGCGTTGATCGCGGAGTATGGTTCCGCCGCTCACTGGGCCTACAAGGATAATGCGCGTATTGCTCCAAAACTGAAGTCGGACTTTGCAACCCGCATTGAGCAACTTGCCAAAATCAGCAGTGAGGATAAGCAAGAGCTGACGAAGCAATTGTTCGCCATGCACATTTCGGATGATAAAATTGTCTGTTTCACCAAAGATGCGCAATATGTGGAACTGCCTAAAGGCGCCACTGCGCTGGATTTTGCGTATTATATTCACGAAGTGATCGGACATGAAGCGGTTGGCGCACTCGTTAACAACAAGAAAGTCGCCTTGAACAAAGTGCTTCGTAACGGACATCAGGTTGAAATCTTAAGAAAAAAAGGGATTGAAATCACCCCGCAGCGATCCGAGCATGTCACAACCAAGAAAGCGGCCGATTATATTCGAAGAGCGGTCGGACGCAAGGAACAGGTTTTTTGGCAAAACCTTGGCAAGCGAGCCGTCAAAAAGATATTTGATGCCTATTCCGAGGAATTATCCGAAGAAAGGCAAGCGCGGGCTGCCAGTATGCTCGGGTTTGCAAACGCCCATGATATGATCGTCCATTTAGGCAAATGCGTTCATGCCGGTGTGGAGGAAAGGCATAACAGCGTTGACACAAACGGTATTGGCAAAGTAATTTCAGGCGAGGATATATTCAGATTGGCGTGTCCGGAACGGGCTCGCCGGTTAGGCGGCGACCCGAAGAACCGCTTGGAAAGCGACGCCAGCATTTGGATTGATAGAACGCGGGTTTATCGCGACTGCCTCAGAGCTGACTGCTGTCTGCCGCTGCCCGGAGAAATCATGGTTGCACTGCGCGGCCGGGATAAGAATTACGTTCTGCATTCGATTGTCTGCGACCAGCTAAGAAACGAGGGGGCAGCGGACAGAGAGTGGTTTGAAGCGTCTTGGAACACCGGCGCCGGAGAGCGGGAATATGAGGCCGGGCTGCGGTTGCGTCTGCGCAATGAGAAAGGAGCATTGAACAAAATCACCGGACTTATCAGTGGGCAAAACAGCAATATCTCTGATCTTCTGTTTCTTAAGCGCAATGTTCTTGAGTTCGAGATGCTCATTGAAGTTCAGGTGCGCGACAACACACATATGACAAACATTATTGATGCCATCAGAGACGACAAAAAGAATACAGTTCGGGTAGAGCGATGCCGTGATGTCAAGGCGATAAAGGCGAAGTATCGGCGGAACTAGAATTGATCGCGCTCTCATTGGAAGTTTAGTGTCGAAATCCGGTAACGCCATGAGGGTCTTGAAACTCTACTTGCACCGCCTGCGGAGGTTGTCCGATTCTCCACACCGTGTGGCGCGCGGAGTATTTGCCGGAACTTTCGTCGCTTTCACCCCTCTCTTTGGTGTGCACTTGCTGCTGGCTCCCGCATTGGCTTGGATCATTCGAGGCAATGTCGTCGCCAGCTGCATCGCTACGCTGATCTGCAATCCGATCACATTTCCATTCATTGCCTATGTCTGCGTGAAAGTTGGACAGGTTTTTATCGGTGCGGAACAGGAGGTTTCGTTTTCAGCGATAGCGGCGGCGATCAAAGATCTTGGAAAGTTGATCATCGAGCTTTTCAATGGCAAGCAGGCGGACTGGGATGCCATTTGGATTCTCATTGATGGGATACTATATCCTTATCTGATCGGCGGGGTGCTGATTGGAGTTATCGCATCTTGTGTCGCGGCCTTATCGAGTCTTCGAATCGTGCAAGCGTATCAGCGCAGGCGAAACCGAAGGCAACCAAAGCGGTGATCGGGAGAACGAGTCATGGAAGCTGAAAATTCACCGGGTTCGAATTCTCTGCGGCTTGGCGTGAATATTGATCATGTCGCTACGGTGCGAAATGCCCGAGGCAGTCCTTATCCCAGCCCGCTGCGCGCGGCTTTGCTCGCGCAGTCGGCTGGAGCTGATGGAATAACGGCGCATCTGCGGGAAGATCGGCGCCATATATCGGACGAAGACATTGAAGAGCTTATGCGCGGATTGACGCGGCCGCTGAACCTGGAATTGGCTGCCACGCAGGAAATGCAGGAAATCGCTCTTCGTCATAAGCCGCATGCAGTTTGCATTGTTCCTGAGCGGCGTGAGGAACTAACCACAGAAGCCGGGCTTGATGTCGTCGGTCATCGCAGCCGGATTGCGGACTTCATTGGACCGCTCAGTGCTGCTGGCAGCCGTGTGTCGATCTTTATCGGAGCAGACTTGGGACAGATAAATTGCGCGGCGGAGATTGGGGCGGCAGTTGTCGAACTGCATACCGGCGCCTACTGCGATTTTCATATCGAAGGCGACTTGGCGGCGCGAGACGCAGAATTCGAGCGGATTGCCATAGCAGCTGAATTTGCCGACAGTCTTGGACTTGAAGTTCATGCCGGGCACGGGCTGACCTATGAAACAGTCAAACCAATAGCTGCGTTGCCGCAGATTGTGGAGCTGAATATCGGGCATTTTCTGATCAGCGAAGGCATTTTCCGCGGTCTCGCCGATGCGGTGGCGGAAATGAGGCGGCTTATAAATGAGGCGCGAACGGGTGCGGCGAACGATACTCTGATTTGTCCCGCCGGCAGCCAATGATCGTCGGCATCGGCATAGACATCGTCAATATTGATCGGATCCGCAGCGCACTGGAGCGCCATGGCAGACGATTTTTGCATAAAATCTATACCGAAGAAGAAAGAAATCTTGCTGAAAGGGCGGCAGATTCGATTGGCGTCCTTGCCAAACGCTGGGCTGCCAAGGAAGCCTGCTCAAAAGCGCTCGGAACCGGCATGCGGCAAGGCGTTGCCTGGCGCAACATCTGTGTTCAAAACAATGCCGGAGGCATGCCGACCCTCTCGTTAACAGGCAAAGCGCTGCAGCGATTGGAGATGATTGTTCCCAGTGACAGGAGAGTGGTTTTGCATTTGACCATGACGGATGACTGGCCAGCCGCTGGCGCGTTTGTGGTGATTGAAGCCGTGCGCCGCGACGAATGCGCATAAGAGCGAAACATTGGCTTGACTTTATCAAAGGCGGAATTAAGACCCCTTTTTTCCCCGGCAAAGAGGAATGACGTTGCGCTCGGCGATTTTCGATAATTTAAAAACCATTGTTTATGCGCTGCTGATCGCCGGAGTGTTCCGGACTTTGTTTTTTCAGCCTTTCTGGATTCCCTCCGGTTCCATGAAAGATACGCTGCTGGTCGGCGATTTCCTTTTCGTCAACAAGATGGCCTACGGTTACTCACGGCATTCGTGCCCATGGTCTCTTTGTCCCTTCTCGGGTCGAATTTTCGGCAGCGAGCCTGAGCGCGGTGATGTTGTGGTTTTCAAACACCCGGTATCTAATGTTGACTTCATTAAACGCGTTGTGGGTTTGCCCGGCGACAAAATTCAACTGCGCGATGGCGTTTTGCACATTAACGGAAAACCGTCTCCACAGCAGGCAACCGATAATTTCGAAGAAATATTCGAACCACAGGGCGGGCAGCGAAAATATCCGCGCTGCGAAAACAATCCGCGTTCCGAGGGGGCAATCTGCACCAAGTCGCGAAGCATAGAGTCTTTGCCGAACGGGGTGGCTCATTCGATTCTCGATATCGGGCCGAGCTTTGGCGATAACACCGATGTGTTCACTGTGCCTGAAGGCGAATATTTCTTCTTAGGAGATAATCGCGACAACAGTCAGGACAGCCGTTATGCGCAGACAGCGGGAGGTGTTGGCACTGTTCCGGCTGAGAATCTGGTCGGCCGTGCCGACCGGGTGATTTTCTCTTCGGCGGGACGCAGCCTCTTTTTCTTTTGGACATGGCGCAAAGACCGATTTTTTGAAGCGATCACGTGAGTCGGCCACCAGATATACGCGCGATTGAAAAGCGCATCGGATACAGTTTTCATGATTGGCGGCTGCTTTCGCAGGCTTTAACCCATTGCTCGAAACAGAATACTCCTGATGGTGACAATCAGCGGTTGGAATTTCTCGGCGATCGGGTGCTGGGGCTGGTTGTCGCCGATATGTTGATGCAAGACCGGCCATATGCGCCGCCCGGCGATTTATCGGTGCGCTTGAATGCATTGGTCAATCGGCAGGCTTGTGCGTTTATTGCGCGAGAGATAAAATTAGCGGATGCCATTCGGGTCGGAAAGTCAGCGAAATCGTCAAAGCACCGAAAGGACAGCGCGATCGCTCCAGATGCCATTGAGGCGGTTATCGGAGCAATCTATGTTGAAAGCGGGCTTGAGGCTGCAAGGCGAGTCATATTGCGTCTTTGGTCGCGGCTTCCGGATGAATATGTTACTGAGAGTCTCGACGCGAAGAGCCGGTTGCAGATTTTTGCACAGGGACAGGGGCAGATGCCGCCAAGCTACACCGTGGTTGATCGCAAAGGCCTTGATCACAATCCGGAATTCCTCGTGCGGGTTTGTCTCCAGTCCGGTGAAACGGCGAACGGCAGCGGTCGTTCAAAGCGGTTGGCGGAGCTCGGAGCGGCTGCCTCTCTGTTGAAGACTTTAAGCGACCGCATTGACTGAAACACGTTCAGGTCTTGTCGCGCTTGTGGGCGAACCAAACGCCGGCAAGTCCACGCTGATGAATCACATTGTCGGCAACAAGGTCTCGATTGTAACGCATAAAGCGCAGACGACCCGCACGCGTGTCAGAGGCATCGCGTTGGCTGGAAGCACGCAGATTGTTTTTGTTGACACCCCAGGATTGTTCGCGCCGCGCAACAAGCTTGACCGGGCCATGGTAGCGGCGGCTTGGAAGGGTTTGACTGAAGCGGATGCGGTGCTTCTTTTGATTCAAGCGCACCGCGGGCTGACTTCGGCGAGCAAAACCATCATTGAAAAGCTGAAACGGAATTGTCGGGAGAATCAGAAAACCGCATTGGCGATCAACAAGATTGATCTGGTCCGTCGAGATTCGCTATTGGCCACCGTAGCATCAGCATGCGAACTGACTGATTTCGACAAGGTGTTCATGATTTCAGCTTCAAAAGGCAGCGGTGTCAGCGATGTTGTTGCGTGGCTGGCGGACTCTTTGCCTGCCGGACCTTGGCCTTACCCGGCGGATCAGATTGCAGATTCGTCCCTACAGGCGATGGCTGCCGAAATAACCCGGGAAAAGCTCATGCTGCGCATGCACCAGGAAATCCCCTATAAGCTTTCGGTTGAAACTGAGAGTTGGACGCCGCTTGCAGATGGGACAGTAAGAATTGAACAGATCGTATACGCTGCGACAAAAAGCCACAAGAAAATGCTGATCGGGCCCGGTGGATCCGTAATTCGCCAAATCGGAAGCGATGCGCGAAAGGACATAAGCGAGCTTGCCGAATGCAAAGTCCATCTCTTTTTGCAGGTGAAACTGCGCCCGAAATGGATCGATGAGAGCGAACGCTACGAACGAATGGGTCTGACCTATGCCGACGCGAACCCAAAAGGCACGACATGGCGGAAGTGAAATCCGAATTTTGGGTTCAGTCGTTCATTAAGCGGTTACAGATCGAAGATATTCCGGCGTATGTTTTGCAGCGCGGCGATCCTGATACCGGCGCATTTCTGATCAAACTGAACTTGCTGGATGGCAGCGCCATGCTGTTTCAACGAACCTATGATCTTAGGAAGGATGCTCAGATTTGGGTTGTGACCGGTGAGGGGGATGATGCGCAGATTGAGAAATCGCTTCGCCGTCAGTCCCTGCAGGACTATGATCTTTGGGTGATTGAGGTCGAAGAACGCGGCGGCATGACGCTCAAGTATATTTTGGCAGACTCCGCTTAACCGCGATGCGCTGGCGGGATGAAGGGATTCTCTTGAGCAATCGCCGATTTGGCGAGACATCGATTGTGATCAGCGTCTTCACCGAGTTGCATGGAAGACATACAGGTTTGGTTAAGGGTGGAGCGGCGCGGCGTTTCGCCGCCGCCCGGCAGCAGGGCACGCAGCTGATCGTTGAATGGAAAGGCCGACTGCCTGAACATCTCGGCAGCTTTAGCATTGAGCCGGTCAAATCCCGTGCGTCTGCTATTCTTTCTGATCGTCTGCGCTTGTCGGCGATGACAACGGTCTGTGCGCTGGTCGAACAAATTCTGCCCGAACGCGATCCAGTTCAATTATTTTACGGGCAGACAAGAAGTCTGTTGGATTCAATCAGCGATAGCGAACACTGGATTGGCGGCTATCTGCGATGGGAATTGCAGTTGCTTCGGGAAGCAGGCCGCGGCCTTGATTTGACGCGGTGCGCCGCAACGGGCACCGCTGAGAATCTCATCTATATTTCACCGCGCAGCGGCCGTGCGGTCAGCGCAGATGGCGCCGGAGAATGGGCGCCTAGGCTCCTGCCGCTTCCCAGATGTTTAATGGCGGGAAATCCAGGAGATTTAGACGAAGCGAAGACGGCTCTGAATACAATCGGTTGGTTTGTCGAGAAGGTGCTTGAGGATATGCGCGCATCTTCGCCGGCGTTGGCGGTGCGCCGACGGTTTGTCGATGCGCTGGGTCGCTCTCTTCAAGATCAGCAACTGGAATTTGACCAACCATCAGTCGACGAAATCAGCAGCCAGTGTCAGTAAGAAAACTCCTGATTCTGCGATCTGGAACGGCTGATGAAGGAAATTCGAAGACGGGCCAGGGTCGTCGGGGCCTTCCCCGATGGTCGATCATGTCTCTGCTTGGTTGCGGCCAGGTTGAAACACGTCGCCGGCACGCAGTGGAGCACGCGAAAGCATATGAATATGGAGCCGCTGCGCGCGATGAAACTTCAACATAACGGAGCCGCCGTCGCATGATGGAAAGTGTGAAAGATTCTGGACACTATCCGAAGAAGCCAGAAACGGGATGTCGGTCCAAATCGTCAAACTGATAGATGATTGGAAGATGGTGTTTCCTGATGTGGTCGATTGAACTCATTCACGAGCTCATTTTGGCTGTAACCTTGGACATACAATAGAGCCGTAAGGTCGGCGCAGCGGATCTGCATGGGAATGCAGGCATTCACCGCTGGTTTGGCATGGAATGCGATTCCTGTGCCGGCCATCGAAAGCATCGGAATGTCGTTTGATCCGTCACCGACCGCTATAACGTCCTCTGCGGACAGCGAGCAGTCGTTAAGCACGCTTTGAAGTATTTCAACTTTTGCATTTTTGCCGAGGACGGGTTCGCTTACGGTCCCGGTTAATACGCCGTTCTCGATCAACAGAGTATTGGCAAACTGCCGGTCGAATCCGAGCGTTTCGGCAACACGGCGCGTGAAAGCGGTAAATCCTCCCGAGATGAGTACCGCGGTGCAACCGAATTTCTTCATTGTTGAAACCAATGTTTCAGCGCCAGGGGTGAAGTTGATGCGCTCCTGCCAAACCCGCTCCAGCTCGTTTGCTGGCATATCCTTCAGCAGTTTCACCCGCTGCCGCAATGCTTCATCAAAATCAATTTCTCCGTTCATCGCTCTTGCCGTGATTTCAGAAACGATTTGGCCTGCGTCGGCAGCGGCCGCCATCTCATCAATGCATTCCTGCAGGATTATTGTTGAATCCATGTCGGCAACCAAGAGACGCTTGCGGCGATTAGCAGCGGGTTGAATAACTATATCAACACCCGACTGCTGCAATGCATAGCGAACTTTACCGTAGTTGTCCGGGACGGCATCGATTAGAATGTCGGCGGCTCTTCCGTCACTCAGCCACTGGAAATTATCACCGCGAACCCGTTCTTGAACTTCTTTGATGTGATGCTCGCGCAAGGGTTCTGTCGAGCCGATCAGTGTAGCCACATACATCATTGCCTATCATCACATCGCAACTATTGATTTGGCTGCACTCAATCGGCTGGAACAAGTCAGTGCAGCGGTTTCAAAAAACCATATATGCATTGTTTTCACTGCAAAAGCGATCCTGCCCGAATTTCGCAGCATCGCGCATTTCTTTCATCCAAATGTCTGATGCCAGTCCCGGTCAAGAAGGCATGAATGAGTGCGGATGGATCTAATGACACTGGAGAAGGTTATTGGGATGAGTTCGACGCGAGCAGGCTAAGCGGTTGAATCGAATTCTGCGAAATCCTAGATGGGTAACAGGACACCCCTCCCTAACGAGGGGCGAATATCTGGAAGGATACCATGGAAAACAAAGCGAAGCCGGACGTGCGTCCGCTCAATCCCCGATTCTCCACCGGCCCCTGCACAAAGCCTCTCGGCTGGTCTTTCGACAGTTTAGCCAATGCGGATGTTGGCAGAGCTCACAGAGCCAAAGACTGCAGAGCCAAACTTCGTCTGCTTATCGACATGACGCGCGAAGTGCTGTGCATCCCTGATGACTACCGAATTGCAATTGTTCCAGGATCAGACACTGGCGCAGTGGAGATGGCGATGTGGTCGCTTCTCGGCAAGCGTTCGGTCGAGGTGCTTGTTTGGGAGAGTTTTGGGAAGGCTTGGGCAACTGATGTTCTCGAACAATTGAAGTTGCCGGCAACTGTGCATGAAGCGGATTACGGCCACCTCCCGGATCTTTCCGCGGTGAATTTTTCGTCCGACGTTGTCTTCGCTTGGAACGGAACCAGCAGTGGCGTCCGGGTTCCATCCGGGGAATTTATCCCAAGCGACAGGGAAGGGTTAACGATTTGTGATGCGACCTCGGCTGCTTTTGCCGTCGAACTGCCTTGGGACAAGTTGGATGTTACGACTTTCTCATGGCAAAAGGTTCTTGGAGGCGAGGCGGCTCATGGAATGCTTGTTCTCAGTCCGCGCGCCGTGGAACGCGCAATTTCATGGTCGCCTCCATGGCCGCTGCCGAAACTCTTTCGGTTCAGTTCCGGCGGAAAACTTGACGAAGCATTGTTTGATGGTTCCACCATCAACACGCCGTCCATGCTCTGCGTGCAAGATTGCATCAACCTGCTGGAATGGGCAAAGGACCTTGGCGGGTTGGATGGGATGATTGCACGTACGAATGCCAATGCCGCCGCGTTGTTCGAATTTGTTGAACGAACACAATGGCTTGAAAATTTAGCTGTGGTTCCTGAAACGCGTTCCAACACCAGCGTTTGTATTGTCTTCAATGACCCAGCGATCCCACACACCGCACAGAGAATGTTTGTGGATAACGTCATTGAACGTCTGTTGAACGAAGGTGTTGCTCTCGACATCGGCTATTATCGTTCAGCTCCTCCTGGATTGCGAATTTGGTGCGGCGCAACCATTGAAAGGACAGACATCGAGAAACTGTGCCCGTGGATCGAATGGGCCTTCGAAAAAGAGCGGATGATTTTGCAAAGTGAAAGCTCCAATGACGACAGCGTTTGAGATGCGGCCAAAGGTCTTGGTTTCCGACAAACTTTCTGAATCCGCCGTACAGATTTTCCGCAGCAGAGGTGTCGAAGTTTCGTTCGAGCCTGAATTGGGAAGAAACAAATCCGCTCTGGCCGACGCGATCGGCGAGTTTGATGGGCTTGCCATTCGCTCGGCTACCAAAGTCACGGAGAAACTTCTGCAGAGAGCGAAAAGACTAAAGGTGATTGGCAGGGCGGGCATCGGCGTGGACAATATAGACCTGTCCGCGGCATCGCGGAAGGGCATTATTGTGATGAATACGCCCTTCGGAAATTCAATCACAACAGCCGAGCACGCCGTGGCCATGATGATGGCACTGGCGCGGCAAATTCCTCAGGCGAACCAAACAACACGTCAAGGCCGCTGGGAAAAATCACGCTATATGGGAATTGAACTCGCTGGGAAAACGCTTGGTGTTGTGGGGTGCGGAAACATCGGTGCGACGGTTTGCAGCCGAGCTTTAGGACTGAAGATGCGGGTTTTGGGTTATGATCCGTTTTTGAATGAAGAAAGAGCGCGTCGCCTGCAGATTGAAAAGGTGGAATTGGATGAATTGCTGAAGCGATCCGATTTCATTAGCTTTCACGTTCCGCTTACCGAAAAAACCAGACATATTTTGGATAAGGGTGCGATTGCCCTCACAAAGCCCGGTGTTCGGATCATCAATTGCGCCAGAGGCGGGATTGTCGACGAAGCTGCTCTGGCTGATGCCATTCAGTCCGGGCATGTCGGAGGGGCGGCGCTGGATGTCTTTGAAACCGAACCGCCGGAAAACAACCCGCTGCTGGCGATGGAGCAGGTCATCGTAACACCGCATTTGGGAGCGTCAACAACGGAAGCGCAGGAAAAAGTCGCTGAGCAGATTGCCGAACAGATGTCCGACTATCTTCTGCGCGGCGCGGTGTCCAATGCATTGAACATGCCGGCGATTTCGGCCGAGGAAGCGCCCCGATTGAAGCCTTGGATCGCACTTGCCGATCATTTGGGGACTTTTATTGGCCAGATGACCGATGAACCCATTCTCGCGGTGAATCTTTTGTTCGACGGTTCAATGGCAGAGATGAACACGGACGCGTTGTGCGCCGCTGCCGCTGCTGGGATGCTGCGACCGTCCAACCCAGAGGTTAATATGGTCTCGGCGGCAGCCTTGGCCAAAGAGCGGGGATTTTTGATTTCGTCAACAAAGCAATCTCAGTCAGGGGTATTCGATTCTTATATGAAGATAGCGGTTACGACGAGCAGGCGAACACGTTCGATTGCCGGCACTGTGTTTTCCGACGGAAAACCGCGCTTCATTCAGATCAAGGGCATTCATATCGATGCAGAGGTCACTCAGCATATGTTGTATGCGACGAACCGTGATGTGCCTGGAATCATCGGAACGCTCGGCACCATTCTCGGTGATGCAGGGGTGAACATTGCGAACTTTAGTCTTGGCAGAACCGGAATCGGAGAAGACGCGATAGCGGTTTTGTCCATTGACAGCCCGGCGAAAGCCGATGTCACGGAAGCCATCATTGCCAGCGGCTTGTTTACGCAGGTTCGTCGTCTTGAATTCAATATGACTCAATAGAAAAACGGCAATTTAGGAATTCATGCCTGTCCAAGAAAGTTCAAATTATGGAACTGAAGATGGCTGGTAGGATTGGTAGGGTCGAAGACGGCAACCCTTATGCTGTAGCTTGAAAGGCAAATCCGATGACAGGGATGGCCGTTACAGCTGTGTTCCGGACAATCACAGCTGCTCCAGTTCCAGCCAAAGGACAAGCGGACACAGAATCCGTCCCAAATCAAAGGCGCGTTGCCGGTCGCTTCGGAACAACTGGATTCAACCCGGAACCCGGATGCAGGACCCCGAGTGCCTCCGTATCGAGGCGCACCGGCCATTATCGCAGAAGTCTTATCCAGGAAAATGAGGGTTAGAACTGGCACGAGCGCAAGCAATCCGAGTCAATTCTTTCGGTGCTGGCAAGTTCGGTCGCAATACCTGGAAATTGGGAAATTGCTTTAGGGTGCAGGCGTTCCCGGCAAATTAAAGCCGGCGTGGGAGACACGCCGAAGTTTGAAGAAGCGGAATCAGCACTGCAGCTGCACTCCGACCATATGCGTGGTTTATTTGACCGCAGAAAATCAGCCCGAAGGTTTTTTGGCTGACTGTGGCTGTTATAGAGACAACCGAGCGGAACGGCGCAGCGGCCCGTTGCTTCGGTCAATTCTGCATTGTCCAGGACAAAGCGGTCAGATAGGGGCCACCATACAACAAAAATGGTCAATCAATGATGTCTAAGCACGAATTCGTATACCATATGGACGGGGTTTCCAAAACCTATCCCGGCGGCAAGAAATGTTTTGAAAACATTCGATTGTCCTTTTTGCCCGGTGTCAAAATCGGAGTTGTCGGAGTAAATGGATCCGGCAAGTCAACGCTTCTGCGGATTATGGCTGGTCTTGATCAGGATTACGCTGGTGAGGCGTGGGCGGCAAAAGGTGTCAATGTCGGATATCTGCCGCAGGAGCCTGAACTTAACCCTGACCTTGATGTGCTCGGCAATGTGAAGCTTGGTGTCGCAAACGCGACAAGGCTGCTTGATCGGTTCAATGAACTCGCTGCCAATTATTCCGACGAAACGGCTGTAGAGATGGCCGATCTTCAAGACCAGATTGACGCACAGAATCTCTGGGATCTTGATTCGAAGATTGATCAAGCAATGGACGCTGTAAGGTGCCCCCCGCCCGATGCAGCCGTTGAGGGTCTTTCTGGAGGAGAGAAGCGTCGCGTCGCGCTCTGCAGGCTTCTTCTGGAATCACCCGAGATGCTGCTGCTTGATGAACCGACCAACCACTTGGACGCTGAAACTGTGGCTTGGCTTCAGCAGCATCTGATCGACTATCGAGGAACCTGCCTGATAGTCACGCACGACCGCTACTTTCTGGATGAGATCACAGGCTGGATTCTTGAATTAGACCGCGGAAGAGGAATCCCGTTCAAAGGCAACTATTCGAATTGGCTTGAGCAAAAGGCCATCCGCACGGCGCAGGAAGCGCGAGAGGACAAGGCGCGGCAAAAAATTCTTGACCGAGAGCTTGCATGGATTCGTTCAGGCGCAAAGGCGCGTCAGGCAAAGCAAAAGGCGCGGATTAACTCGTATAACGAACTGGCGGGGCAGTCGGTGAGGGCACGGGTAAACAATGCCCAGATCACCATCCCAAATGGTCCGCGTCTTGGAAATGTGGTGCTGAAGGCAGACAAACTGACGAAGTCAATGGATGGGAAAACTCTGATCGACGATCTGACGTTCTCGCTCCATCCCGGAGCAATCGCTGGCGTGATCGGGCCCAACGGTGTTGGAAAGACCACATTGTTTAGAATGATCGCCGGCGAACTCTCCGCTGATTCAGGATCGTTAGCGCTCGGTGATTTCGTGAAGATTTCTTATGTCGATCAAACCCGCGATAATTTGGATGCCAAGAAATCGGTTTGGGAAGAAATTTCCGGCGGCCATGACATCATTGATGTCGGGGACGCGGAAGTGAATTCGAGAGCTTACTGCGCGTCGTTCAATTTTCGCGGCAGCGACCAGCAAAAGCCGACCGGTTCTTTGTCTGGCGGTGAACGCAATCGCGTTCACTTGGCAAAGCTTATTCGCTTCGGCGGCAATCTTCTGCTGTTGGACGAGCCAACGAATGATCTGGATGTCGAGACTCTCCGGGCTTTGGAGGAAGCATTCGAGTCGTTTGCCGGATGCGCCATGATTATCTCACACGACCGTTTTTTCTTAGATCGGCTTTGCACGCATATCTTGGCGTTTGAGGGCAGTGGGCATGTGGAATGGTTCGAGGGCAACTTCGAAAACTATCTTGCCGACAAAGCGCGCAGACTAGGTCCGAATTCCATATCTTCGTCCAGGCAGAAGCACCGCAGGTTTGCGCGCTGACAATTGGGAGCTATCGCTCCGATCATCTGATAGCGCCGTGCGTTCATTTCGCGGCCCCCTGCGGTTTGAATGCGAATGAGAATTCAGCCAAACAGGGGCGGGTGTCTTTCCGAATGAAGAAAATCACGGCTTCAGCCAAGGTTCTAGAGCACTGCAGAAATACAGGTGATTTTATCCGGAAGCGCCAACCTTAGGATTGTTGCTCTGCCGATTGGCTTGGCTGATAATTTCCGGGATGGATATTCGTTTAACATGCAGCGAAAGCTGACCGATAACATAAGCGAGGTTTGGTAGTGTCCAGAATCTTTCGCACTTTCAGTCATGCGACGGCGGCTCCGTTATATTGAAGTTTCATCTCGCGCAGCGGCACCATGTTCATATACTTTCGCGTGCTCCACTGCGTACCGTCGACGTGTTTCAACCTGGCCGCAGCCAGGCAGAGACAGGATCGACCATCGGGAAAGTCCCAGACGACCCTGGTCCGTCTTCGAATTTCCTTCATCAGCCGCTCCAGCGGATTGTTCGTCCTGAATTTGCGCCAATGGCTGTCGGGGAAGCTGTAATAGCCGAGGGTCTCCCGGATCTTTTCTTCGACCGGATCAGCCGCTTTGTTCAACCTCATGGCGCGCAGTTCGGCAACCACAGCCTCGGCTTTCATGACCGCTCCGCCGTGGCGGTTTACGATCGTAACCGGCAAGATGGCCCTCGAGCTTGAGCGTCTGACGCGGCACACTGCTATGACGCTTTAAGACATTTATGATTTTCCGGTGTCCAATTTTGTCCAAGACCGCTCGCACTGATATCTTTGGGTGCCGAACGTGCTTTATCCTCTTGGCCTTCAAGCAATGGTGTCTGGGGCATCGAATAAAGATCGAACTTGAACCGGCACAAAATTTGCCAAGAAAGAGCTTCGGATGGGTGAGGCGCAGGATTTATTTCCGCAGTATCACAAAGCTTTTGCTTTTTTTGGAGTGCGCGACAAGAGCATCAGAACGCTTGCGCTTGGGCGACATCAGTTCAACTTTTTCGTAACATATAAGCGCGAAAATGGTCGCAAGCCTGATAGACAAAACGACATCATCGAAAGTTGTTCTTGAGGACCGTATTTTGGTTTGTTTGGCTGCGGGCCGTGCGAGGACCGGACTGTCCGGGGTAATCAGGCAGAAGAAAGTTACAAACCGGACTTGCCAACCAGTAAGGATAATTCGACATCCGTTGTGGATTGACCAAAATGTTGAATCCCACAGAAACGCACCCGGTTCCAAAATAGTTGCAGCACGAATTTGAAATTCGCAGCTATCGTAATTCAGCTGTGATTCCTGCCAACAATGCTCCAAATAGTTTTTGTGATTTATTGTTGGCATTATGAGAGTTTGAATTCATAACCCGGACGTTGCCGATGATTCCTGAGAGTTGGTCAGCATCGAAAGCGCGGTTGGCGAAAAGTAGCGGTTTCCGAACTCGAAAGCAGCCTCCATCGGGTTCAGCTTGAAGCTGGCTGGCGGCAGAGGCTAGGAACAAAATCTATTCATTTTAGGGTGACTGCCGTGAAGCTTAATTTTGAATTTCATGATTTGAAGAATAGATCAGTACTGATCACAGGAGGAGGGTCGGGAATCGGTGCGGCCTTGACAGAAGCATTTGTAATGCAAGGTGCACAGGTTGCGTTTCTGCAACGATCCGACGGCTCGGATTTCTGCGACGAAATCGAATCGCGGCACGGCAGGCGTCCGTTGTATTTTCAATGCGATCTTTCGAATGTAGAAGCTTTGCGTGCGACTGTGCGCAAAGCTTCGACGGCACACGGCTCAATTTCCGTGTTAGTCAACAATGCTGCAAACGATATTCGTCATCTTACCGCTGACATGACCGTCAGCGAGTGGGACGCGAATCATGCAGTGAATCTTCGGTCATATTTCTTTGCTTGTCAGGCCGTCTTGCCGGAAATGTGCGCCGCCGCCGGTGGCGCTGTCGTCAATTTCACTTCGATTTCCTATATGATGGGGAACGCCGGTTATCCTGCCTACACCACAGCGAATGCTGGAATCACTGGAATGACCCGTTCGTTAGCCCGTGAATTCGGACCACACGGCATACGTGTGAATGCACTGGCTCCCGGTTGGGTCTTAACTCGAAAGCAACTGGAGATGTGGGCGAGTCCGGAACTTTTGGAAGCGCATATGGCAAAGCAGTGCCTTAAAGAGCATCTCAAGCCAGATGACATTGTTGGTGGATGCCTGTTTCTTTGTTCTGATGCGAGCAGGATGATGACCGGGCAGGTTATGCCCATTGATGGCGGGGTGGTGGCCACTGGATGAATTCCTCCACGGGGGAGGATTGTTGATGTTTGACAGTCTGAGGCGGACTTTCCGATTCAAGATGCGGGGTCTGTGGGCAGTGTCCAGAATCTTTCGCACTTTCGATCATGCGGCGGCGGCTCCGTTACGTAGGAGTTTCATCTCGCGCAGCGGCTCCATATTCATGTGCTTTCGCGTGCTCCACTGTGTGCCGGCGACGTGTTTCAACCTGGCCGCAGCCAGGCAGAGACAGGATTGACCATCGGGAAAGGCCCCAGCGACCCTGCTCCGTCTTCGGATTTCCTTCATCAGCCGTTCCAGCGGATTGTTCGTCCTGACTTTGCGCCAACGGCTGTCGGGGAAGCTGTAACATCAAAGCGTCTCCCCGATCTTCTCTTCGACCGGATCAGCCGCTTTGTTCAGCCTCGCGGTGGGCAGTTCGGCGACCACAGCCTCGGCACGGCTCTTCAGCCCTGTTCTTGGTCCCGGGCGGAGAATCGACACCCATGGGCGGTGGTATTCAACGGCGTATCACAGAGACCCCCGCAATGGCAAATATATGGCAATTTGTTTAGAATAATGCTTGACTTTGAAAATACAGTCTTTTAATGTTTGATTTAATTTCATGCCGGGAAACCCATCTTGATCATGTTGGACGCCGCGGCGGTTTTTAACAGCGCTGGAGGAGCCACATGAAGAATCCGGATAAGGCGCCCCTGCTCATCGGGCCGTCGCACGACATTTTCTTCCGGGGCTGCATACTGGGCACCGACCGGCTGGCGAAGGAGTTTCTGAAGTGGCGGCTGCCCGGCCGCTATGCCCGGCGGGTCGACTGGCATGGCGAGATCCACAGAACGCAGGAGAAAAGGGTCTCGGCGGGGGGCAGGGCGCACATGGCCGACGCGCAGTTCCGCCTTCCGATGAAAGACGGCGGCCGGATGACGGTCATCATCGAGCACAAAAGCGCGGTCGATGTCAGCACGCCGTCGCAGGTCGCGGTTTATCTGGCCACCGCCTTCAGAGACAACATGCTGTCGGGCCGGGCGCGGCGGGGCATGTCCGAACCGATCGTCGCTCTTGTGTACGCGCATGGGGAGAGGGCTTGGGAAACACCGGAGCTGTTCGAGGACTGCTTCGAGCCGCCGCTGCACGAGGGCCGGTCCGACGCATGGTTCCGCTATCATCTGACCGACATGCGTTCGCTGCCGGCGGCCGAGCTTCCGGGGGATGCCGGGCTCCGGGGTCTTGTCCTGCTTTCGAAATGGGCGACGACCGATGCCGGTCCGGAAACCATTGGCGACGAGAACCTCGGAATGATATTTCTGGCGCTGAACGCGGAAGGCGATGTGAGGGACAACGCATGGCTGTATTTTTGGGAGCGGTTGAATCTGACGCCGGAACAGAGTATTGATGCAGTGCGCCGACTTTTGCCGGAAAAGGAGAAAGAACACATGGCGATGGTTGATCACATGATCGAAAAATACGGGGACACGTGGTTCACGAATGGATTCGAGAAAGGCCTCAGGGAAGGCGAATTGAAAGGCGAATTGAAAGGCCGCAGGGAAGGCGAATTGAAAGGCCGCAGGGAAGGCCGCAGGGAAGGTGAATTGAAAGGCCTCAGGGAAGGCGAATTGAAAGGCGAGGTCGGATTTCTTGCTAAAGTGCTGCGACAGCGCTTCGGCGACCTGCCTGAGGATGCGCTTCGGCATATCGATGCCGCAGACGACGAAGAGCGTCTGAGAATGGGTGTTGCCGCGGGCTCGGCCGATTCACTTGCCGAGGTCTTCGGACCGCGCTTGAACGGCAAACTGCAGTCAGAGCGTTGAGAACATACCCGCTTGAAGTGGTTTGAAAAGACGAGCGGTTCTGCTTTTGAATGAGGCAGCTCTATTCGATTTGCCCAGACCCAAAGGACGAAAATTCAACGGAGCAACATCCGCCGGAACAGAGAATTGATTCAGCGCGCCGACTTTTGCCGGAAAAGGAGAAGGAACACATGGCGATAGTTGATCACCTGATCGAAAAATACTGGGAAACGTGTTTCACGAATGGATACGAGAAAGGCTTCAGGGAAGGCGAATTGGAAGGCCGCAGGAAACGCGAATTGGAACGGCGCGAGAAAGGCGAAGTCAGATTTCTTGCTAAAGTGCTGCGAAGGCGCTTCGGCGACCTGCCCGAGGATGCGCTTCGGCATATCGATGCCGCAGACGAAGAAGAGCGTCTGAGAATCAACGCGGCTGCACTCGCAGCTGATTCACTTGCCGAGGTGTTCGAACCGCGCTCGAACGGCAAGCTGTAGTCAGAGCATTGAGAAAATTCGTGATTTAAAATCAATAAGGCATTGGATGTGTGCGATGCGCGGCATTGATTTCGCGCAGACATTCCTCGGTCAGTTTGATTTCTGAGGCTTGCAGCAAATACTTCAACTGTTCGGATTTGGTGGCGCCGAGAATGGCTGATGCCATGAATGGGCGAGTGCAGCACCAAGCGAGAGCCATCAGTGGAAGATCAAGTCCGTGGTTATTAGCAATCTCTTCATATGCACCTATCGCAGGCCATACACGGCTTGTCGCACGGCCGTTAAGGCATGGGTCGATCGACTTTCTTGATCCCGCAGGAACTGCCCCGTTTTTGTATTTGCCTGTCAAGAGACCAGTTGCCAGAGGAGAGTAAGCCAGCAAGCCAACCTTTTCGTTGTGGGCGAGTTCTGCAAGATCAGTGTCAAACAATCGACAAAGCAGACTGTACTCGTTTTGAATGGTTTCCACTTTCGGCCAGCCATTGTCCGCCGCGGTTTTCAGCCATTGTGCTGTCCCCCACGCGCTTTCGTTTGAAAGACCGAATTTTCTGACTTTTCCCTCGGCGACAAGCTCATCCAAGCGTTGCAGCACATCCTCCACATGGTCCTGCATCTTCGACTTGTCTTGTTGCGTGGGGTCGAAGTTCCAGTTCTGCCGGAACATGTATGATCCCCGATTGGGCCAATGCAGCTGGTAAATGTCGATATAGTCAGTGCGTAATGATCGGAGCGAGGCTTCTATTGCCAAGGAAATGGTTTCGCTTGAAATGGGTGCGCCATTTCTCACGTTCTTATAGCCATCTCCTGCCACCTTGGTGGCGATCACAATCTTGTCGCGGTGTCCAGTATTGGCAAGCCACTTTCCGATGACGCGCTCGCTGTCCCCCTGTGTTTCAGCGGAGACTGGGTAAACAGGATACATTTCGGCGGAATCGGCGACGTTAATTCCGTGATCCATTGCCATGTCCAGCTGCCGGTGGGCATCGGCTTCGGGTGTTTGCGTTCCGAATGTCATAGTGCCAAGACAGAGTTCACTAACCAATAGGTCCGATGCGCCTAGTTTGTTTAATTTCATGGCTTCGACTGAGTTTTCTTCAAATCAAATGTGTCTTGCAGAAACACGCAATTGCATCCAAAGACAGAAATTGGAAGCGTCTTGCCGGCATTCGCAATGCAATTCAGTTTCATCGAAGAGAAACGGGTCCTGCCGATTAAGACCCTATCCGGATTCACAATCGGCCCGAAACGGCTCCGCTCATTGGCAGGTTGAATCTCCTGTTCATTAAAGTCCGTTAACCCTGTGCACAGAAATGACAGGACAATTTTAGAATATCCGTTATATAAAATAGGACACTCTGTAATATAACATGAATCTGTATTGGTATTTTGGTGATTTTCTTTAGATTGCGGGCGAATGACTCAAAGTTCGCGCGACGGTATAGAACGATTTTAGCGATAGAACGGCTTTGATGGAGAGATTGCATGGAAAAACAAGTAGCCCTTGTTACGGGTGCCAGCAGAGGGATTGGATTTGGAACAGCGCTTGCCTTGGCGAACGAAGGATTTTCGGTTGCGCTGAATGCGTCCAGCGGCAGCGAAAAACTGCAAGCGTCCGTCGATAGATTGCAGAAAATAGGTTGTCATGCGATCGCCGTTCCTTTTGATGTCTCTGAAATCGGCAGTCACGACCACCATCTTGCGCATGTTGAAGAGGAGCTTGGCTGCCTGACAACGCTTGTGAACAATGCTGGTGTTAGTGTTTTTTCGAGAGGCGATCCTTTGGATGTGGAAGAAAACAGCTGGGACCGATGCCATTCAGTAAATGCAAAGGCATTGTTTTTTCTTTGTCAGAAATTCGCCCGCCGCCTTGCCGCCCGCAAGAAATCTGTCGACCTCCACCATTCGATTGTCAATGTAACTTCAGCCAATGCCGTCGCATCAGCGGAGACGCGGATTGAGTATTGCGCGTCAAAAGCTGCAGCGGCGATGGTGTCCAAAACGCTCGCGGTGCGTTTGGCAAGGGAAGGTATTCATGTCTACGATGTGCAGCCAGGCTTGATTGAAACAGACATGACAGCTGGGGTAATTGCTTCCTATGCGCATCGAGCAGAAGCAGGGTTGACGTTAATTCCAAGAGTCGGGACGCCTGATGACATTGGAACAACAATTGCTACTTTAGCCTCCGGTCGGCTGCCGTACGTAACCGGGCAGGTGATTTCAGCGGACGGCGGTTTGACCGTCCAGAGATTTTAGAAGTTGAATGATGTGTTCGCCATCAGAATCCAGCGAAATGCCGCGTGCCGCGTGGATCAAGCGCGGTCAGGTTCGGGAAAGGTTTAAATCCAGCTGAATTTTAAAACTCAATCGGAGCATGACGAAATTGTTGCGCCAGTAGGGGAGTAAAATGAAGATTAAATTGCCGGCAGATTCTGGCAATCTCGAAGACTATGTTCTGACGGGTCGGTTTCTCGGCCATGAACCGATCCGCGGCAAATCCTCGCGTGTGCTGTTCTCCGCGGCGCATGTGGTTGCAGACCCGAAATCAGCGAGGGAACCGTCTCTCCAAGCGCCGATTGATTGGGAATCAACACTAGCTTACCGTCGTCATCTTGCCGGCTTGGGATTGGGAATAGCGGAAGCAATGGACACAGCCCAGCGAGGGGCTGGTTTGAATTGGGAGACCGCTCTCGAACTGATACGCCAGACCAAAATCGACTTGCCGAATGCGCTGGTTTTCAATGGCGCGGGGACAGATCACATGATCCCTTCGGAAAGCTGCGCATTGGATGATGTCATTGATGCTTACAGACAGCAGATCGAAGCGATCCAACAAATTGACGGGCGGATCATTGTCATGGCGAGCAGGGCGCTGGTTCAGGCCGCTAAGTCGGATCAACACTACAAACAGGCCTACAAGAAAGTTTTGGAAGATTGTGATCAACCCGTTATTATTCATTGGCTTGGCGACATGTTTGATCCTCAGCTGCAAGGGTATTGGGGAGCAGAGGATTTTCAAAGCTCCTCTGCAACCGTGATTGAGATCATAAACGAGAATGAACAAAAGATCGACGGAATCAAGCTGTCGCTGCTTGATAAGCACAAGGAAATCGAACTTCGGCGGGCTTTGCCGAAGTCGGTCAAGATGTACACCGGAGATGATTTCAATTATCCGGAATTGATAGCCGGAGACGAGTTCGGTTATTCAGATGCGCTGCTTGGCATTTTTGATCCCATCGCACCTGCCGCGACGAAGGCTATCAACTGTTTGTCGTCTGGCGCAGTCGAAGAATTTCACCGAGTGCTGGAATCTACGGTTCCGCTTGCACGTCGGATCTTTGCTCATCCAACGCAATACTACAAGACTGGTGTCGTCTTCCTGGCGTGGCTGAACGGCTATCAGGATCACTTCGTTATGGTCGGGGGAGCGCAGTCAATGCGGCCGCTTCCATATTTTGTGGATTGTTTCAGGTTAGCTGATGAGGCAGGTCTTTTGAAAGATCCAGAGTGCGCAGTTGGCCGCATGAAGCAATTATTGGCCGTATATGGGGCAGATAGCTGAATGCGTGACTTTGCGAACGATTGATCGGCGTTGGCCCTGAATTCCGCTGCGCTTGGCCATATGCTGGACGGACATGGAGCAGGCTGGACGATCGGGGAAACCATAGGCGCCTGTGCCAGGCGGGGTTTCGGCGGGATCACCTTTTGGTCCAGAAAATTGCGCGGGTGATGCGAAAGAGGTCGGATAGTTGGTCAGAGCAGCAGGGATGGAAGTCACAGGGACTTTGCCGCACTCCTTTCTTGGTCGGACCTCAGGTTCATGGGAATGCTAGTGCGGTATTAGACGAATTTCGGCTGGTAATTGACATGGCTGCCGATCTTCAAGCCATGTCGCTGACTGTGGTCGTTGGCGGAGTGATCCTAGGAGGCCATTCCATCAAAGAAAGCGTGAAGCGCGTTCAAGAATTGCTCGCGAATGTCTTGGTTCACGCGGAAAAAAGGGTGTTAAACTGGTGCTTGAGCCGCTGCATTCGGTCTATGCCGGCAATAGGTCATGTCGTGTAACGACCCGCGACGCGGTTGATATCTGTCTGGCATTGGATCACCCAAATTTAGGCATTGCACTTGATGTCTATCACGTGTGGTGGGATTTGACTTCAGGGCAGGAATTAGCGCGTCTCGACCCTGCGAAGATCCTCGGATTTCATTTGTGCGATTGGTTGGCTGATGCCACAGATGTTTTGCTGGATCGTGGAATGATGGGAGATGGTGTCTCTGATCTGAAGGATTTGAGACCAACTGTTGAAAACGCCAGGTATTCGGGGCCGGGTGAAGTCGAGATATTTTCTGCTTCAAATTGGTGGAAACGCGATCCAAATGAAGTATTGGACACGGTCCTTATGCGATTTCGCATTCTTTGCTAAGTTCTGATGGACAAAATTCCGCGAGTCGAATTGTCCGCTCACTTTTTGAATGTCCCGAAGTCCCGAAGTGGTCAGATATTCAACTTGCAATCAATTTGACGCCGTCACTTCAAAAAATGCTGGCCTTTGCAGAAAAGGCGGAGCGGAGCCGGAATGACTCGAATGCGGTTTGATATCCGACGCTTTATGCGAGTTGGTCAATCCCAGTCGGGAGCATCCGGGACTATATTCTTGTTAACAATGCGATGGCTGAGCTTGGTCTTTTCATCAATGCGGGCCATGTCGATGTTGGACAAAGTGAAATCCATGATTTCGAAATTGGCTTTGATGTGGTTTGGATTAGTGGACATCGTATTGACGCTGACGCCTTTTTGAAGGATCCAGCGCAGCACGACCTGACCGGCTGACTTTCCGTAGCCTTTACCGATATCAGCGAACAGCTGATGCTTAAAGACGGCGCCGCGCGCAACAGAGCAATACGAAGAAAGCGGAATGCCGGTTTCAGCCGAGGCATTGAGCAATATGTCCTGATTGAGCAGCGGGTGGAATTCGACCTGATTGGTTGTCAGCGGTGTGTCCACTATATTTCGTGCATCGCGGAGCATCTGAGAAGTGAAGTTCGATACACCGATATTTTTGGCGAGACCTTTATCGAATGCGCTTTGAAGAAGCTTAAGAGGGGGTTTGATGTTGCCATCGGCGGGCGGCCAGTGAAGGAGCAATACATCCACTTGGTCCACCCGCAGATTTTTCAGACTTTCTTCAACCGACTGAAGGAAACGGCTGTCATTGAAGTTCTTGGCTTGAACCTTGGTTGTAATGCAAAAGGATTCACGGGGGATCCCGGAGTTCGCTAATCCCTCACCGGTTTCAAACTCATTCGCATAAATCTGAGCCGTGTCGATGGCTCGGTATCCAACCTTCACCGCGTGGCTCAAGGCATCGAGCAGTTGGTCGCCCTTTAGCGGAAAAGTCCCAAATGCCCGTTGGTGTGTCTTCTGGAAGTATATGTTCATCATTGCTCCATGGTCACGAAAAGCGCCAAAGATCGCAGCCGACTTCGACGAACTGAATTCCGTCAACACAGTTCAGCTGCGCATGCTTGGGCTTGCCTCAAGCAAACAGCATCTACAATTTCGATCTCACTGACAAGTCTCAGAATTCACTAAATCAGTTCGCCAGCCGAAACGCTGTCCTTGCGTGCGCAGATTGCCGCATTGAAGCCTGCCTCTAGTGAAGTTTGGTTTAAGGAAATGCTGAAGCCAGTGTGTCCGGCACAGCGCTCAAGCGGTGTCCTCGTATCCATCCTCTGGAGCCAACATTAAGCAGCCTCGACGGATAAGGCAGTTTCCAGAATCTTTCGCACTTTCGATCATGCGACGGCGGCTCCGGTATATTGAAGTTTCATCTCGCGCAGCGGAGAACTGGCCGGAGACCGTGGACATGCTGCTGGAATTCGGAGCCGATTCCAAGACTCCGGACACAAGTGGGAGACTTACTGCCGAGGCTTCCCGCCCTATCAACAGATCTCAATTGACATCGCTGATTGAACATCCATCGTCATAAAATTATTTGGCTTAACGGTTTACCAGACAGCTTTAGCGTGGAATTCGGATATCTCCAGGCTCCGGGGCAGAGTGAACCGGCGGTCAAATGCACGGGTTTTCCTTGAATGAACTTTGATCCTGCTTAATGATGTAACTGAATGCAACCCGCCGGGATTGCACCTGATCTTCTGACCCATCGCTGCCGAGAATAGGTCGCTGCGATGAAAAGCCAACAGCGGTCAAGTGTTTAGTAGACCAATCAAGAAGCTCAGCATTATCCAAAGATCGAAGACAGTATTCGGCTACTGCTTGGGCACGGTTCTGGCTGAGCTGTAAGTTTTCAAGAAACTTATCCAATTGTGTTTCCACGGTATCCCATTCGGATGATGTGTGCCCTTCAATTCGGACCGCTCTAATGTGCTGTTTGCAATCCATTAATTGCTGCAGCAGTCGTTCACAGAACTCTTCTTCAGAAAGAAAATGCTTGAACTCATCGGTTAATGTTGCGGCGCCCTGCTTAAAGTTGCCTTGGCTCGGCAGGCTGATGGTGCCGTCATTGCCGAAGTTGCCTCCATACTGTTCAACGACCTGACCAACACGCTCTTGAATTTTTTCTGAAATTGCCCGTGAAACCAATTCCTCTCCTTCGAGGTAGGTGCGAATGTCTTCAGCATCATGATCGGAATCCAGTATCTCTGTCAAAATCTCCTGTTCCTGCAGAAGTCTTGGCAAACGATCCGACCGCACGAGTTTCATCAATTCAAATTTTTGCTCCGGTGGAAGTTGGGAGACCTCCAGCAAGGTTTCCCGCGCATCGTCGCTCACTAGGAATTCCTCCGGGATGTCTTGCATTTTGTTTGCGAGCGTTCGCTGTCGATCAAAGGTTTCGAGAAACCCTGCTTGATTGATAAGTTCGCTCAGGCGTTTTTTGTCATCCAGCGCATAGGTTTCCAGAGCGATCACGATTTCTCTATTGATTGGATCGTTGAGTGTCTTCGCATCTTTTTCTTCCTGCGCGTAACGCAGCAGCAAAAGCAGAAGCAGTGCAAAAACAAGAAGAATGAATACCTCTGCGATCGTCAGACCCATAATTGCGCCACGACGAAATTGTCGCGTCGATTCGCCGAACTCATTGTGTTTCATGGCCAAAGAACGGAATTGACGGGCAAAAGCGATAGCCAGGCTTTGCGCGGTCTCTTTGAACTTGAAAGGTTCGAATTCAACTCCGGATAGGCCATTCGGTGAAGATTCCCAGAAAAACTCTTGTTAGGAACAATGGCCGAGCCCGGATACTGGCTGTGGACGGCAATTGAGGGTCTGACTTACGGGTTGTGCTTCTAATTTCCTGCGGCACATCGATTTGTTCGTAACTCTTGCGGTACGCACTCTTCAATTTTTTGGCGGACCGGTTGAGTTTGATAATCATCGCATGAGTTTTCTCGGTCTCTCTTGTGAAATCGCTCAATGTTCTTTGATCGATTTGAGGCAATTGGTTCATTCTTTCGGAAAGTTTTACGGCAGCGGTTTCGACCTCCGAGAAGGACCGGGTCAGTGTGGTGGATATCGCCTCCGCGGTTCGGTTCGCCGCGGCGTTAAAGCCTTCCTGCATTGCACTTTCGATATGACCTGAAAGGTCCTTAGTGTAGTTTTGAAATTCACGCTGGTGATCCTGCAGAAGCTGGTTCAATTGATTGAGATGCTGCGCCGTCGATTTTAGCTGATTAATTAGTTCGACGGTGGTTTTGTTCAGCGCTTCCTCTCGTTCTGCCGCAGACTGCACCGATTGGGTTGTGAAACGTTTGAAACTCGCGGTGCTTTGCAAAAGGCTGGTTCTAAATTCCCGAACCGCCTTCTGAACCTCTTTCTGCGTTTCCCGGTCCCGAGCAACAAGGTCGGTGCGCTGTTGGAAAAACCAGACACGCAGCGCAATGCCGACTATTGTCGAACTGAGAGCAATTCCAAAACCGGAGATAATTTCCGCAAGCAGCTGGTCACGGTTCTCAGTTTCAGTGTATCCAGTTGTTTGATACAAGGTGATCGCTAGGCTCACCAGCGTGAAAAAAAATCCCAAATAGTAACAGTTGTCACCGGCAGTCTCTGGTTCGACCTGCTGCGCCGAAACGGTCCTGACAGCGATGGCGTAAACCAGGAGCACTGCAATCGCAGCAGCGGCTGGAGAAAAGATAAGCCATTCGGAATCGTTCATTTGCTGAACAACCCGAAGTTTCAAGATTGAAATAACAACCACGCCTCCAATGCCTGCCAAAACCAGCAGGAAACGATCAGCGGAATTGGAGAAATTCGATGTGTTGTTTCGCAGCTTAGCCAAGAACCGCTCCTAGAGCCGACCGAGAGTAATGGTGTCCGGTGTCACACTTTGCACACCGCTGGCGCTGAAGTAGCGGACCCAAAAATCATCCACAATTTCCGCGCTGGATTGCGCAGGCGGATCTCGCGGCACCCGGATCACAATGACATCAAAACCCTGAAGAGCTTTCGACAGATTGGACGAAGCTGTCGATCTCTTGAAGTCATTCCAGCTATCGCCCCGATAGAAGCTGAATTCATCGCTGTTTTGATATAGATCTGATACGAGGATAAGTGATTTGGGCAGCTGATCGTCTCGCACGCCCAGGGTTTGAGCGATTGTGGCTGTTATGCTTTCAATTATCGGCGACTTGTTTTGCTCCTCCGCCAGCAGCATCTCGTTGATGACGTTTCTAAACGGCTTTCTGAACCCGTTTTCGTAGCGTTCGGCAATCAAAGAAGGGTTTTGATAGAGCGCGTTCGCCTCTTCTCCCTGCAGCGGTTTACACAGGCCAAATCGGTGTCCGCGCTCAATTTCATCGTAACTGACCACACCCACGGAAATCATTGTATTGGAAGGAGCATTCGCAACTAAGCGTTCGAGTTCAAGACGGAGACGGCTTGTTTGGTTCGTTGAAAGCGGGTCCGATGTGTCAAGAACAATGACCATGACAGCGCCGGGACCGCTTGGTTCTTTGCATAGAGAAACACTATCAGTGCGCAGGTCGTCCTGCAGGCCAACAAACAGATAGTAACCCAACCCTACGATCAAGAGAACCGTTGCGATCAGAATCCCCCAAAGCAGTCCTCCTGCGCCGCGGCCTGACCGTCTTCGTCCGCTTCTTCGACGTGCAGATTTTCTCATTCTTCAGATTTTGGCGCTGGTTGTTCGCTGCGGTCTTCGATCTCTTTTGCAGAATCGAAATTTGAAACCGCATCTTTGTATTCCTGATTGATCTCTGCGACGGCATTAGTGATTAGATCGGTAATTCGCTTGCTCTCGTTCATGGCAACGAAACGATTCTCCTCGCCTGTTTCTTCCGGCATGGCCGCGGCGAAGGTGTGCGGCTCGCGAAAATAAGCAGGGACAGGAGTGTTACGTGTTTCTTCGTTTTTGTCCCGATAGATCTGAAGCAGATGCTGAGCGGATTCATTGCAATGGGACAGAAAATCGTTAAGTCTTTTGTTGAGAGATACGGTTCCAAACAGCGAGTCAATCGCCTCATTTAAGTTAGTTTGAACCTCGTCATCTGCTGCTTGCAGATCTTCCACGATCTCGTTGCGACGGGACTCAAGATCTTCCAAGATTCCCCTATGGTTATTTTCGTATCGAGCGCGTGCTTCCTCCAGCTCTCGCTGCACTCTGCCGAAACCCGGATAGGGATCATCCGAATAGTATGCTTTCAGAAAGGCGCCCACTGAAATCAGCGATCCGATGATGATCAGCAGCCAAGACTCGATTGAATCGACATTCAGAAATGAGGATCCCCGAAGAATTTCCACGGCATTCAATGCCGCTTGCTCCCAAGATTGATCTTGAACCAGCCCATCGCGGAAGTGGGCAACACCAAAATTGAAAGGACCGAGGATTGCCACGCACATTGCAACCAATGCGCATCCGAAGAGCTTGGACATGAACCTTCGGTGATTCACAAAGCGGCTGTAGTATCCGAACAGGCTTGCCAATCCGACATTGACGATTGAAACAAGAACCGCAGCGAGAGCGCCTCCGATGAGGCCGAAGTCATTTTTCTGCGCGAACAGATAGCTGTTCAGCATGCCTTCAAGCAGCACGAGCAACACAGCAATCGCAATCCAGCGCATATTGCTTGAATCGTGACTGTGACAGGGACGGCGCAGGCCATGTGTCCGCATGAACTCGGCCCGCCAAGAAGCGCATTGCATGAGCCGGTCCCGGTCGTTCTGCAGTGTGGTCTCGAATTCCTTCTGGTCCCGCCTAAATTCGCCCGGAGATTTAGTTGCCACCGCTTCGACTTTCGTGCGAGCCCTTGATGCATTGGCAAGCCGTTCTGTGTATGCGGTGCAGTGTTCCTGGTATTGCTGCAGACATTGTTGCCGATGGAACTGCACCTCGCTGACGATTTCAAGTTCGACATTGTCCAGTGATGTGGCATCACTGCTCGGCATTTCCTTTTTGCCCTGCTGCTTTCCCCGTTCAGCAATCTTGAGCTGTTTGATGAGTCGATTTGAATCTAGGTTCGGAAAGACATTAATCGAGGGTTCAAAGCTCTCCCGGTGGAAGATATTCTTAATTTGACCGAGCATCCGAGTCCTTGAAGTTGCTTTCAGGCGCACTCTAGCAAAAAACCGAAGCGCGGTGTATCAACTTGCGCAATCGCTGGCGAGTCAAGACTTCCAGTGGACCTGTTAGAAACCAGTGAGTTTGCGGATGCATATTCTTGTTTTGCAGCACGCGAGGGTTGAGCACCCGGGAAAATTCCGAGAGTTTCTTGCCGAGGACGGGCATAGCTGGACAGCAGTGGAACTTGACGAAGGCGAAGAACTTCCGTTGCTCGCCGGTTTTGACGCCTTGTGGGTCATGGGCGGACCAATGGATGTCTGGGAGGAAGACACCCATCCCTGGCTTCGTCCTGAAAAAGCGTTGATTCGTGAGGCGGTCGAGACCAAAGGAATGCCTTTTTTAGGGCTTTGCCTTGGCCATCAGCTGTTGGCGGAGGCGCTTGGTGGACGGTGCGGCAAAGCCGGACAGCCTGAAGTCGGGGTTATGGAAGTGACACTGACAGAGGAAGGGGACGAAAGTCTGTTCCTCGATGGCTTGAATGAAAAAATCACCTGTCTGCAGTGGCACGGCGCTGAAGTCACCAAGTTACCGCTTGGCGCGGTCAGCCTCGCGACCTCGAAAGCGTGTCGGATTCAAGCGATGAGCTGGGGACCGCGGGCTTTCTCGGCGCAGTTTCATGTTGAGGTCGAGTCGGAAACCGTCGGCAATTGGGCAGCAATTCCTGAGTATGAGGCAGCGTTGATGGCGAGTCTCGGAGCGGATGGAGTCAGAAAATTGACAGATGCCTGCGCGAACGCGATGGAAGGCTTCAATGCGGTGGCGGAGCGAATTTACATCAATTGGATGCATACTGCGGTGCGGGCTTGATACTTGGTTTTGATTTACTCACTGCGGTTGGGTGATTCAGCTCATTCCTGCATGGATTTTGACAGAATTTCCGCAGGGTGCTAGATGGTTGATATCAGGTAAGTCAATGACCTTCAGGGCCGATCACCGGAGGTTCGAATGAGTGACGAACATGACCAAGAGGGGGTTTGCCCACCGCGCCCGATGGATGCAAACAAATCGCCTGGGCGCAGCGACTTAAAATCAGATCACAGCGCGTTCGTTGATTACGAAGTCAACGGAGCGAAGCAGCGGAGCGAAAAGAGCCTATTGACGATGGAAGAAATTTTGCGCCGGGCAGGCGCAGCCGCTGTAATCGACATTAAGGAACTCGACAATTACTATTTGGACCGTTTCCGGGATGACCAGAAATTCAGGAATCTCTCTGATATGGTCAAGATTGAGAAAGACGACAAATTGCTTGCGGTCTATTCAGGGTGTACGCCTGTCGCATGACTGCATTGGAACAGATCGAAGAGGAGCTTAGGACACTAGGCTATTCGCCGACGGCACTAAGTATTGGCGGTTTACGAGGGGAACAGGCAGCAGTAATCGACTATCCCGTCCCGACCGGCAGGTTCGGGGAGCAAACTTTCCAAGTGGGCATAGCGTTCCAACAGGAGGGTTACCCGGAATATCCTCCCCATTTTGTCTGGGTTGCCAATCTCCCTGAACCTCGATTGCCAGCACACAGCGCTGCTAAACATGATGGGACGAATTGGGTGTCCTTCAGCGTCCCCCCAAGCGATTTCTGGGACCGTTTGCCAGCGGCTGAGAAGACCATAAAATCTTATTTCAAAAGGCATTTATTGCGCTTCTGGACACAAGTGTGAAGTACGAGGCGGTTTTAACCGAGGTTGTAAATCAACAGATATGCGATCGGTTGCTCGAACACGTTAGTGCCGGGTTCCGACAGGAGACGCTCTGCTTTGGTCTCTGGCGACCGAGCGCCGTCACCGAGAGATTGTCGGCGCTGGTCTTCCATCTTGTCCCACCGCTTGATGATGAAATCGTATTTCGTGTCTGCTGGAAAAGTCGATTCTGTCGTTCAAGGCCTTACCGTGCATAGAATTTTCTGCTGAGCCTCTTGCAAAATTGGGCCGCGCACCTGGTTTTCTGCGAAAAAACGCTGAAATCGAGGGGTGCGGGGTTGTAAGGAATCGGCCATCCGCGGTATCTTGCAACCAGTAAAACCACAAAATAACGGAGGTGTGGCCGATGTCCCTGCAAGAGAGTATAAATGATCGCTGGGGATTTTTTCAAGCGGAACTTTTTCCTTTTCTCGGCGAAGAGGCCGGTCCGCTCTGCGACAGCCATGAGCAGCTCGTCATAGCGATCGAGTATTCCAGACTGGAGCATCAGATCCGGTTCACCGGCCGCAGGCCCGGCCGGCCGCGGGAAAGCCGGTTGAGGCTGGCCCGCGCATTTCTTGCCAAGGCGGTGTGCGGTCTGCCCACAACCCGGTCTCTGATCGATCGTCTGCATTGCGACCGCGTGCTGCGGCAGCTGTGCGGCTGGCTTCACCGCGGCGAAGTTCCCTCCGAAGCGACGTTTTCGCGGGCTTTCGCGGAGTTCGCCGGGGAAGGCCTGACGGAGCGCGTTCACGATGCCATCGTCAAACAGATGTTTGACAATCGTATCGCCGGTCATCTGTCCCGGGACTCGACGGCGGTCGAGGCCCGCGAGAAAGCGGTTCCGAAGCCGGGCCGGAAGGCCGGGGCGAAACGCCGCCCGGGCCGTCCGCGCAAAGGAGAGGAAGTGAAAAAGCCGCTCACCCGCCTGCAGCGTCAGCAAAGGATGACGCTGGAAGAGATGATCGGGGATCTGCCCTCGGCCTGCGACTTCGGCGTCAAGAAGGACAGCAGGGGCCGCCGCGGTTTCTGGAAGGGATACAAGCTCCATGCCGATGTCGCCGACGGCGGCATTCCGGTCAGCTGCCTTCTCACATCGGCCTCGCTGCATGACAGCCAGGCGGCTCTGCCCCTGGCGGCGATGTCGGCCGAACGGGCCGACAGTCTCTATGATCTCATGGACAGCGCTTATGACGCCGATGAAATCCGCGCATGCTCTCTCCGCCTCGGCCATGTTCCCCTGATCGAGCCGAACCCGCGCCGGAACCGGGAGCTCAAGGCGGAGCTTCACAGCAGCCGGCGCGCCGACCGCGCCGCGCGTCATGTGCCGGCCGAAACGGCGCGCATGCGGGAACGCTCGACGGTGGAGCGTTTCTTCGGCCGCCTCAAGGACCAGTTCGGGGCCAAGCATGTCCGGGTGCGCGGCAATAAGAAAGTGTTCTGTCATCTGATGTTCGGCGTGATCGCCCTGCTGACCGATCAGATGATGCGCATGAACATCTGAACCGGCTTCAATCCCTTATCACCGCCCCCGGAGAGCTTCCTGTCTCGGGAAGGCGCTCCCGCTCGCCTTGAAAAAAGCCGGAAGCCGGAAAAAAGGGCCAAACCGGCTCCAGCACGGCGAATCAGGACCAATCCCGACCCTCCAAGCCCGTGATCAGGGCCGGGCGGCGACCGTCAGCCGGACCGGAGCTCCAAAAGCCGGCATCATCGAGGAATTTTGCAAAAACCTCTGCTGTTTGTGATAACGAAGATTCGAAAGATTCTGGACACTACCATGTTGTTTACTTTCTGACTGCCAGGCAATTCATTTAGGGGGAACAGAAATTGGAAATCAAATGGTACGGCCACGCGGCGTTTAGGCTGAAAGATGACAGAGGCTTCACTGTCATTACAGATCCCTATACGCCTGAAGGAGTTGGTTATCCTCCGATCAAGGATACGCCGGATTTAGTTGTTATTTCGTCGGATGACGATGATGGGCACTGCCGTGCCGATCTCATTCCAGGGTCTCCGGTTGTATTGAATGCGTTGGAGGTCGCTCAGAGCGGCAGGCGGGCTGAATGCGCCGGGTTAGAGGTTACCGCGATTGAGGCCGCCGAATGGGACCATCATCCTGATCACGAAGTGCCGGGGCAGAATGGAATGTATCGATTCACGCTGGATGGAATTAGAATTGCTCATATGGGTGATGTGGGAAACCCTTTGACAGCAACGCAGATCGCATTCTTCGAAGATTGCGATATTCTTCTAGCGCTGGCTGGCGGCTATCTGACAATCCAACTGCCGGATCTGATGGAGATGATTCATGCCGTAAAGCCGAAAATCATCGTTCCGATGCATTTTCGGACTCTCACCTACAAACCCCGAAACACAATGTGGATTGAGAGTTTTCTGCAACTTTTCAAAGACGAACAAATCGATTTTGCATTTGACCATACAACAACGATCAGCCGCGAGCAGCTGCCGGATCGGACACGGGTATTGGTCATGGACTATGTTCGCTGAATCACCTGTCATTCAGGAGACGGGCCTTTTAGGTGGCGGATGCTCGCGTCAGTGACAGCCGTGCTGTTTCCAGATGATCTTTCATGCAATTCGCCGCCTCTTCGGGTGCGCGCGAACGGATAGCATCCACGATCGCTCTATGCTGCTTGTTGTATTGTGAAATGATGATCGGTTCGAGTGTCAAATGACGCATTTTCGTCCATTGCCGCTGTGACCTTACTGAATTGATCTGGGATGATATCCAAATCAATAGCTGGTTACCGGTGGTTTCAACCAAAAATGTATGAAATCTCGTATCTGCATCAGCGAACCGCGTTGTGTCCAAGATGCTCGCTTCCATCTCAAGGAGAAGAGATTCAAGTTTATCGAAGTCAGATTGAAGCGCGTTCAAAACGGCCAAACGGCAGATGTGCGGTTCGAGCGCAAACCTCACATCCATCAGTTCCAGCGGACGTGCTGTCTCAAAGACATTTCTTGTTGGCATAGAACGGCTTCGCTGCACATAATTTCCGCTGCCCTGATATGTAAAGATCAGCCCGTCTTCGGAGAGTTTCGCCAATGCGCGGCGTATCGTGACTCGCGATACACCGAACTGTTCAGCCAGACGGCGTTCCGGAGGCAATCGGTCGCTGGGCTTGAGTTCGCCGCGATCTATGGATTCACGAATTTCTTCCGCCACTTTGGAAGACCGGCTCGCGGATCTGCTGATCGCCATCACAAAACTCCTGAATTAATGCCAATTATATGCCAAAATTAGTCATATTACAATAGTGGTATTTTAGTGGCATGAATTTCTTGCCTTATTGGAAGCAATGTGGTATGGGATTTTGCAGGGTTATACGAATCATGGGCCAGCCTTCGTGGGCAGTTGCAGGAGCGGCAATGGACATACCTGAAAGCGCCGAGTTCAAAATTGGCAGCGCGGTAATTCACAGCGTGCCAACGGCTTGGTGCTTTCGACAGCAGCTGAACGCAGCCAGCAAAGGCGCAGAAGGCCAGATCGCTGCTAAAGCTATGGAAAAACTATTCATGGCTTCCAAAGTGTTCAGCATTGCTGACGATGACGGATGCACCAACTCTATTCTACCCGGAATGCGATGTCCTATCGTGCATTCGGTTGGTGTTTGGGAATCCGATCCAGAGGAGCTGAGCTTTCATCCTGCCGGATGTATGCAGGTCTTCTGTGAATTCATGCACGAAAATGTTTGTTCGATTTGCCGGCAGCAGCGCGAAATCGTCTGTCAGAGCGATTTCATTGAATGCTCAAACGAGGGCGCCAATCATGATTCAATCGATTTGCTTGGTCCGTTTGGCGATTGGCAAGTAAGGAAACTTACTTCGATTCGACACGCAAGATGCAGCGGATGCTCGAACAACACCAAGTCGTTGCAAGGGCTTGCGAAGAAGGCGGAAGTCGAGGGAGCGTTGAATTTTTCCTGCAAAACCTCAGAAGCATTCAAATTTGCATCTGCGTACAATTCCTTTGGATGCTTCGAATCCGATCACGGATGCATTGAATGCGACCATGTCATTATCGGTGTTGGAACATGGAACTGCGGTCTTAGCGATATGTCGGAAATTCCAAAATCAATCACTGTGGAAATCCTGGATGGCAACATCCGAAAGGATGTCGCCATGTGGAGGCGTTTCTTGCAGTATGAAGAAGGCGCATTGACCGTGCCGCCGGAAACCCTGCTGGCCGAAGATGGCAAAGCGCCGTCGATGATCCCGATAGACGCCGATGCTGCGCTTTGTGCGGATGTGGACGGCTCAAGCAAAACTGAGCAGGCTTGGGGAATTAACTCCGAAGCTGACTGGCACTTCGAAGTTGCGGAAGGCAGTGCTTCCCTCTGTCAGGTCGAAACATCGATGGATGAAAGCGCTGTTAATCCGGTCGGGACGTCCAGTCCGGAATTCGTGGCCAGCCATGATTTTGCAACGATGTGGGTGTCGGCTCTGGCTCATTGCCGTGAGCGGTTCGAGGGCATGATATCAATATGTCACCGAGTGTCGTCGAGAGGCGTCGGATGCTTCACCGAGAGAAGATTTCCGGTCTTTGACCGGTTTTGCGGGAATACGGCAGTCATGGCAGATTCTAACCACGAATCAAAAATTATTGAAGTTGGGCATCCGAGAGCCGACGAAGCGATTGGTGAACCGCAGGAATTGCGGCAACCCTTCCGCTTGGACAAATTTGCAAAGGGTAAACCGCATTCGGTTTTGAACAGATCTAATCCTTGGTGTTAGCAATTGCGCGGGCAAAGCCCGGCGCTGCAGAGAGTATTGGAGGAATAAATGGCGGAAATGGACATTGAACGGTTTGTCAGCAAACCGGGGCGAGCCGACCAAGTGCGCGAAGTTCGTGCGATGATCGATGAAATGGGGATAGAATATCTTTATCTTCAGTTTATCTCGGTTACCGGAAAGGTGATGGGAAAAGGCATCCCTGCGGACCACTGGGAAAGCATCGCGCAGAAGGGATTTCAGCTGGTCTATGGAGCGACGGTTAACCTATTCACCAACCGCTCGGGCGACTATCTGGGATATGGTCCAGAAGCTGCGGAACTTGTGGGAATCCCTGAACCGGAAACCATGATGCAACTCCCGTGGGAACCGAAGATCGCCCGGTTCTTCTGCACGCTCTTCCGAAACCGTGAAGAAAAAGTTGACCCCGGCGGTTACCTGACGGCTGACTGCCGCGGTAACCTGCAAAGGTTGCACGAACAGTTCCAAGAGAAGCATAACGGACTGCAACTCAGGGTCGGCACCGAACCCGAAATGATGTGGCTGAAGAAAGACGAGCGAGGTCGGCCCGCCGGAGGATTCTCGAAGCCGTTCTGCTACCACATTGATCAATTCGAGAGTCTTCGGCCTGTGTATATGCAGGTCATCCGCTATGCCCGGAAAATGGGACTCGACATGATTCAAGGCGATCACGAAGATGCCCCGGGTCAACTGGAATTGAATTGGACATTCGACGACGTGCTGCGCAACGCCGACCGATTAACAACGTATCGACAAATCTGTGCCCAGGTCGCTCGCGAATTCAACCTCATCGCCTGCTTCATGTCGAAGCCGTTCATGGGCGTCTCGGCATCAGGCTGCCACCATAATCTCTCGCTCTGGCACGGTGGTGAAGATGTGCTGAAACGCACGGGTAACGATCCCGACAATCTTCCCGGAATGGCCCATAACTATACTTATGTGTCGGGCGGCAGGAACACCTTCATGCCCGACGGCGACGATCCGCAGATGCCCGGCAAAGACGGGCTGAAGGCGATCGGCGGCATTGTGCACCATCTGCGAGCCCTGACAGCCATCGGCGCATCGACGGTGAATTCGTATCGAAGACTGTGGGATACAGGATTCTGGGCTCCGGTGTTCGCTGACTGGGGTTTCCAGAACCGAACCACCGGGCTGCGTGTGTCCGCGCCCGGACGGTTCGAGTACCGTTCAGTCGACTCGATGGTGAATCCCTATCTCATGGGGTCGACCATTTTGGCAGCGGCCGATGATGGCATCGTCAACAATCTGGATCCCGGCGAGCCGGAGGAACGCAACATCTACGAAGCCATTGATGCGGGCAAACAGGTGAAGAAACTTCCAATGTCACTCGGTGAAGCCCTGGACGCGCTGGCGGTGGACGAAGTCGTGAAGCGCGGCTTGCCCGGTGAAATGTACCGGCTCTATCACGAATATAAGACAGATGAGTGGGAGAGGTTCATGCATACAGTCTCGGACTGGGATCTCGACACCTATATCGATTGTCTCCCATAGTCTCCCTATAGGCAGCGGCCGCAATGCGGACGCTGCCTTATGAAAGGAAAAATCCATGTGCGGAATTGCTGGACTGATTCATCGCGGTAGGGTTTCAGATGTTGGAGTCGAGATGACTTCGATGCTGCAGGCGCTCAAGCACCGCGGTCCGGATTCAACGGGTTACGCTGTCTATCGACAAGGATCGCCCGCGGAATTCGTAATGCGGCTCAAAGTGGCAGAGCAGGAAGATATGGGGCGCGGGCACGGAATCCGCGCTGTGATTGAAGCGCGCAAGGCTGCCGTTGAAGGCATACTTGAAGAACATGGCGCGGTGGTAAAATCACGGGAACACGCAACCGAATACGCATTGCGGTATGTCATCTCGCATGACGGCGATATCGAAGATATGGCCCGCCATATCGAAGAAACCGAAGGCGTCGAAATCCTGTCGATCGGCAATGGTTTGGAAATGATCAAGGATTTAGGCGATGCAGCGACAGTGTCAGCTGCATACAAGCTGGATGATTTCAGCGGAACGCACGCCATCGGGCATACCCGCATGGCGACCGAGTCGGATGTGGATATCCGTTCAGCGCATCCCTACTGGGCGTTTCCTTACAACGACGTTTCAGTCGTGCATAACGGCCAGCTCACCAATTACTGGATCATGCGACGTGAAATGGAACGCAAAGGTCATCGTTTCATGTCAGATTGCGACTCGGAACTGTTAGCGGTTTACACCGCCCATAACTTGGCCAACGGCGAAACTCTTGAACAGAGTCTTCGCCGTTCAATTGATGAAATTGACGGGGTTTTCACGTATCTTGTCGCGACACGCGACGCATTGGGCATGGCCAAGGATACAATGGCCGCCAAGCCTCTTGTTCTTTACGAGAGCGACAACCTCATTGCCATGGCATCTGAGGAGGTCGCCATCAGAGCGATCATCCCGGAAGAGATCGATACCTATGATCCCTATGACGAGGAGGTCCGCGTATGGCAGGCCTGAGCGACGGCGCCCTTGCCAAAATGTCACAGGAGGAGCGCGTTGCCGCGCTCGGAATGACAACTGAACAGCTGTCCGGCCGATCAATGGTCATCGAGTTTGACCCGGACGCCGAACCTAATCTTGCCTACCCTTGGTCGCCAGATGTCGATTTCAACAAGAGAACTGACATTGACGCCGATGGGCTGACCTCAACCGAAGTCAATAACCGTATCCGGGATCTCATGCAGCAAGGATACGGAACCGTTGTTATTCGCAACCCGCGCGGCAAACACAGTCTCGGTGTAGGAATACTCAGTCGGCTGAACCTGATTTTTGAAGGGTCTTTGGGATATTTTGGTGTCGGATTGATTGATGGGCCAAACGTTCGCATCAATGGCCGCGTTGGCTGGTCGTGCGGAGAGAACATGATGTCTGGAACAATCATCATAGAAAAAAATGCCGGTTCGACCTTCGGCGCCGCCATTCGCGGCGGTGATCTGGTCTGCAAGGGGTCGGTTGGGTCGCGCACTGGAATCGATATGAAAGGCGGAACCATCATTGTTGGCGGCGACACCGGAGCGCTGTCTGGTTTCATGATGCAGCGCGGTCGCATGATCGTATGCGGCGACGCCGGTAAGAATCTTGGCGATTCCATGTATGACGGCACGATTTTCATCGGGGGCTCAATCCGCAGCCTTGGCGTTGATGCGGTTGAAAGCGAACTTAACGACCTCGACCGGGCGTGGATGCGTCGTAAGCTGGATCTCTATGGATTGCTGCCCGCTCAAGGGGTGAATCATTTCACCAAAATCGTCGCAGGCCGACAGCTCTGGAATTACGACAATCTGGAGCCGGCCGAGAAAAAACTTATTCTGTAAAGGATGTATGAAATGCCCGATGGCAGCATCACGAAGAAACCGCTTGATCGGGATGTCAACCGGCTCGGCTCGTCATTTGTGTTCACGCCGGATGTCATTGACGACATTCATATCAAATCCGAACTGGGCCGCTATCGTATGCGCGGGTTTTCTCTATTCAAGAAAATACCGCATTGGGATGATTTGACATTTCTGCCAGGAACGCTGACCCGGTTCGTCATCGAAGGTTACCGCGAGAAATGCCTGACGAAGACTGTCATTGGTCCCCGTGCCAAGCGACCGCTGGAGTTGGACATTCCGGTTTATGTGACGGGAATGAGTTTTGGGGCTTTGTCCTACGAGGCCAAGACCGCGCTGGCGCGCGGCGCTACGATGGCCGGAACAGCAACCTGTTCCGGTGAAGGCGGGATGATCCCGGACGAACGAAGATATTCGTCCAAATGGTTCTACCAGTGCATTCAGTCTCGATACGGCTTCAATCCGCATCACCTTGTGCTGGCCGACGGCTGCGAATTCTTCATCGGCCAGGGGTGCAAGGTTGGGCTGGGCGGCCATCTTATGGGCCAAAAAGTCACCGACCAAGTTGCCGAGATGCGCTCGCTTCCGGCAGGAATTGATCAGCGCTCGCCAGCCCGGCATCCGGACTGGCTCGGACCCGATGATCTGGCACTGAAGATTCAGGAAATCCGCGAAGCCACGGACTGGCAGATTCCGATTCAACTTAAACTTGGAGCGGCCCGTGTCTATGATGATGTTCGCATGGCGGTGAAATGCAATCCAGATTCAATTTACATCGATGGGATGGAGGGAGGCACGGGAGCCGGACCGCATCTGGCGACCGAGGAGACAGGAGTTCCCGGCATTGCTGCGATTCGGCAGGCACGCAAGGCAATTGATGATCTGGGAATGCGCGGGGAGATCAGCTTGGTTTATGCGGGCGGTATACGCAACGGCGCAGATGTGGCGAAAGCCATCGCGCTCGGCGCAGACGCCATCGCGCTCGGCCACTCGGTGATGATTGCACTGAACTGCAACAAGGATATTCCGGAAGCAAATTATCCAGAAGAAATGGGCGTCGAGCCCGGCCATTGCTACCATTGCCATTCGGGGCGCTGTCCTGTCGGGGTGGCGACACAGGATCCGATTCTGCGGTCGCGGCTTGATCCTGACCAAGCTGCCGAACGGGTGTACAACTTCTTGCACACGCTGACCATTGAAGCCCAGATGTTCGCGCGGGCCTGCGGCAAGACCAATATCCATTCACTGGAACCTGAGGATTTAGCGGCGCTGACAATGGAAGCGTCAGCGATGGCCGGGGTTCCATTAGCCGGAACGGGCTATACGGTCGGCGTTGAAGACTACCACCATCTTTGAGGAGAGCGGCATGGCAGGCACACAATACAGAGGCTCCGAGATTGAGGATGTCGATCAATTTCTGAAAGATTCAGCAGGGCTGGGTTCGGAGCGCGAAAAAGAAATCGGTCAGCACATCGGTTATCGCTATGATGTTAATCTGGTGCCGGATTATGATCGCATAACTCCGTTTCTAACGAATTATATCGAATTCATGGGATGGGATGACCTGAATTGGCTTGAAGATGTTCACATGGGATACGAAGACGGACGGCCAGCCGTTTTCGACCGCAACATCAATGGCTGGGTTCGGATCCCAGATTCAATTGCGTTGCCGGATAATCAGCAGGACCGCGATATGATCGCGCGGGAATTGCTATTGAAGTTTCAGATGTCGGACCGTCATCCGCTGGTGACGCTCCGAAAAGCCTACACCAAGTTCTAATCCAATGTCGGAAACACATCGCATCGCCTGTTTGCAGACCATGCCGCAGCCCACCTTCGAGTCTGCGCTTGATGAAGCATGGCCGCTATTCGAGGCGGCTGTAAAGCAGGGCGCTGAATTGATTGCTCTTCCGGAATATTGCGGAGGGTTGGTGAGCGATGGACCGATGGTTTGTCCACCAACAGCACCGGAAAGAAGCCATCCGGTGCTGTTGGAGTTTCAGAAATGGGCAATGAAGCACGAGGTCTGGATTTTGGTTGGATCATTGGCTGTGGGCGAGCAAAAGGGCAGATTTTGCAACCGAAGCTTAATGATTAATGCCAAAGGCGTTATCGCAGGCTTGTACGACAAGGTTCATCTGTTCGATATTGAGCTCTCTGAAGACCATGTCTATCGGGAAAGCGACACTGTGAATTCAGGCGATAAGTTGGTTCTGTGCCGAACACCTGCAGGGACAGTTGGCATGACAATCTGTTATGATCTGCGATTTGCGCACTATTATCGCGCGTCTGCGCAAAATGGAGCGGATATTCTGGCAATTCCGGCAGCGTTCACCAAAGTTACGGGAGAGAAGCACTGGCACGTTCTAAACCGAGCGCGCGCCATTGAAACCGGCTGCTATGTTATTTCTCCCTGTGCATACGGGCCAGTGCCAGGCGGTGGAGAATGTTACGGTCATTCACTAATTGTTGATCCATGGGGACAGGTGCTGGCAGATGGCGGCATCGGGCGAGGAATCATTGTGGCTGATATTGACATCGACCGTGTTGTCGAGGCGAGGCAAAAGATTCCAAGCATCAAGAGTCAAATCGGCTTTAATATTTCTTATCGTCCGGACTGGCAATGAGCGTTGACCAAGGGCTTCTGCCGCATGCAAAACGGGAGGCTTTTTTAGGTTGGCAATGTCGCTCGCGGCAGGCCGCCATGCGGCTGCTCGGCGGCAGACCAGACGGTCCGCTTGTTCCACGGGTGGTTCTTCAGGGCAGTGACCGTCCGCAGCAGATTGTAACCGTGTTATGCCGCAAAGATGAATGTTCCGTAACACCGGAGCTTATCCACATGGCAAGGCGCACGGCGGACCCGGCTGAAAGGCACTCCAATGCGGTGCGGTATTTTTCTTCAACCTATTTTAGATCGTGGCAGGATTTTTGTGATACGATCACTGCATCCTTCGCACCGCGGTCGGAAGCAGCTTCAGCGTATGTTGAGGCAAAGGCCTGTCGGCTGGTCTTTGAAGCATATTCGCATGTTTTTGATCTGATTTGCCGGGTTGTGAGGTTGGAGCCCGCCCATCCTCTCAGAGCAGCCACATGGTGGCACAATTATCTGTTTAATCCCGGACTTCATCCTGATGCCGAAATCTTGGGATTTCAGCCGGACTGGACGCGGGCCAAATTGCAGATGCCCGCATAATTTAGTGTCAGTAAAACCCCCCTGATTCTGCAATCCGGAACAGTTAGGCGGCGATTGACGGAGACTGAACGCGGCGGTTTTCGGGTCTCCGCGGCTGGATTTCCGGCGGAATCCGGACATTCCGACGGGTATGCCGGCGGTATTCATGTATTGAGGCGGGCCGCGCGGTAGTCTCCAGAATCTTTCGCACTTTCCATTATGCGACGGCGGCTCCATTATGTGGAAGTTTCATCTTGCGCAGCGGATCCATATTCATATGCTTTCGCGTGCTCCACTGCGTGCCGGCGACGTGTTTCAACCTAGCCGCAGCCAGGCAGAGACAGGATTGACCATCGGGAAAGGCCCCAACGACCCTGGTCCGTCTTCGAATTTCCTTCATCAGCCGCTCCAGCGGATTGTTCGTCCTGATTTTGCGCCAATGGCTGTCGGGGAAGCTGTAACAGCCGGATAACGTAAAGATTCTTTCGCACATTTACTTTTGCTGGCGGTTCCTTTCAAACAGAGAGGACCAACAATGGACGAGAAAGACGACAATCCGATGGAAGAAGTAATTCACATCAATGAGGCGAGGATCAAGGATCACCTGGGTGGAATGGTCAGGGGTGCGGTTGAAGAGACGCTGAACACGATGTTGGATGCCGAAGCTGATCAACTTTGCGGCCATTATCAATACAAGTGTCGGAGTTGATTAACAGGGAAATCGGATCAAACCGATTCCCCTGCGTTAGTTTTTTGGAGTCAGTCAGTCTGCGTCAATTGCCGATTTAATATTTTCAGCAGTGCCATACTGTTTGACCTTTTCCTGTTGGGTGTGGAGTTCGGACTTGAAGGTCGTGATGTGCCACCAAATCCAAAATGCAACCCCAACGATCAGCATTAGCCATTCAGCCCCTTGGAAGGGGTAGATGGCACCGACATCGGCTAGATCCTGCGCCCACGTTGTAACGCCTGTCATGCTCATAGCATTTCTCCTTTATCGTATGGTTCACGAAGTCAGATAGCTGATTTTTCGGCGTCTTTGACTTCATTGGCAGCTTCTTCTTCTTCTCGGTTGGTTCGGAAATCCAAGCCAAGCAGTTCCACTTCCTTTGGAATTCGAAGCAGTCCAAACGAAGCCAGTATTTTTGAAGCGACCCAACCTGGAAGGAATCCAAGCACGCCGAACATGATGATTGCGCCGATAAGCTGTCCCCATGGGGTGATTGATGCGTAGCCTTCATAGGGTGAGGATGGGTGGCCCCAAAGAACAAAACCGCAAATGACCAAGCCGATAAAGCCTGCATATCCGTGCACAGCGACCGCACCGACGGCGTCATCAATTTTGAATCGGTTTTCGACCCAATAGTGAAGCTTGTAGGCGAGGTATGTTCCGATGCCTCCAATGATCATGGCTTGGATCGGGTGATACAGATCGTTGCCAGCGGATGCTGTGATGATACCTGCGAGGCCCCCGGAATAAGTCCAGAAGGCATTACCCTTTGATACAAAATATCCCATGAGCATGCCGCCTGACAGAGACATCAAGAAGTTCATCGTAATAGCGCCAAGCGTTGTTGGCGTTAGATATATGGTCGTCGCGGTCCAAGTTTCTCCGGTGATCTGTCCGCCTATTCCGTCGGGTGCAATTAATGGCACGTTGCATGCTACATAAAAGCCCCAGAATCCGGTATAGATAAGGAACAGACCAATACAGACCATCCAGGGATTGTGGGGCAGAATATCGCGTGGTGTGCCGTCAGCGCGGAATTTGCCGAGGCGTGGCCCGAGCACCACAAGGACACCCAAAGCGAATCCGCCTGCTACTGCGTGAATAACGCCAGAGGCGTAGGCATCATGGTAGCCCAGCAGCTGCACCATCCATCCAGCGTAGTGCCATCCCCAAGCGGCATCGATGATCCAGAATACAGAGCCGATCAGCACCGCTAGGATCCAGAATGCACCGGAGTTAATGCGCTCAATTACTGAGCCAGAGACGATTGATGCGGCTGTCCATGAGAACAGCAGGAATGCTGCCCAAAAGACGCCGGTGATTCGATCACCCAAGTTAGTGCCCATATTCTCCGAGGTGGGCAGGTTTGCCGCACCCATTTCGAATTCGATTCCCCCAGTGATGAACGGGCCGTTCGGAAACGCCCAATAAATCCACCAACCAAAAAAGAAAAAAGTGATGGTTACCAACGGGATCAGCATCGAGTTTTTAAGCAATGTGTGCATGTGGTTACGGCGTCGACTAGCGCCAACTTCGTACATGCAGAAACCGACGTGGATCAGAAACATCAGAGCCACTGTCAGCCAATAATAGAACTCGGTGAATACCGTGGTAATTGCATCAAGATTGCTTCCCATGTTTCTTACCTTTGTTCTTGTATCGACGCATGAGACGCCCAGAAATTACCCCCGCGGACGTTGCGCCGGCTATTGCGCCGCGAATTTTAGACTGCTTGAGGATCGGATTTTGCGGCAGAGAAAGCCGACCTAATCACAGTCAGCGCATAGCAATCCGCAATTCAAGAGGATTTTCAAGTAGGAAGAACCAAAATAGCGCAAGAAATTTCGCAATTCTGTGTTCGAGCAACACAGCAAAGCGAGCATGATGGCGATTTGATTCGGAATTTTTGAAAAGCAGCTGGATTAGTTCCGATGGTCAGAGTCGCTTTCAGGTGGAACTGAATTAATGTGATCTGCTCGATAGGCTATTGAATAACGTGAACGAGGAGCAGACGGTTCGGTTGTTGGATGAGAAAATGTTGGGTGCTGCAAACAAAAAAAGAGCGGGCTGTGCCCGCTCTTTTTTTGTTTGCGAACGCGCGACGCTCAAATTTCCGTGATTAGCGCACTCCGTGTCTGTGCGAACTCCGAAACACCCAGTTTGTCCATTGCACTTAATTTCGCTTTTCCAACCACGAAACATACAAACCGCTGCCAACTGAGATGTGTCCAGGACTGCAATTCCATCACCCCATTGGTCAGCATTTGAATTCAAAGCTAGGACCAGGACATTGGAACGCTGTCCTTAGGTCATGGTACCAGTATGACCATTATCGCAAAAGGCCGAGGCACTCCATTAATTTTTGCGTTCACTAAACCGCGCTTTGCCGCGGTCAACGGTTTTCCGAATGTCATGCAAGAGCTGAGCATTGACAACTCGATCGAAACCAAGAGATTCCCACCGACGCATAAACATCTTATAGGGTTCATTCGGCTTCATGGTCAGTTTGGATTCTTCAATGAAAAATATCGGCGTTATGCTGTGCGGGCATGGTTCGCGATCCCAGAGCGCGGTGAACGAGTTCGCAGCTCTCTGCGAGTCTTTACCCAACCATTTGCCTGATTGGCCGATTGAGTATGGTTACCTTGAGTTCGCTAATCCTGTCATCCGCGCCGGATTAGACAGGCTGCGGGACCGTGGATGCGACCGTATTTTGGCGGTTCCTGGAATGCTTTTTGCCGCAATGCATGCGAAAAATGACATACCATCTGTATTGAATGCCTATGCCAAAGAACACGGGATACGCATCGACTACGGCCGCGAACTCGGAGTTGACCCGAAAATGCTTGAAGCGGCCAATGATCGCATCAAAGAAGCAATTGCATCTGCTGACAGGAACAGAGGACCGATAGAACACAAGGACACTTGCTTAGTCGTCATTGGACGAGGTGCATCGGACCCAGATGCCAACGCCAATGTCAGCAAGATCGCTCGCTTGCTTTGGGAAGGCATGGGTTTTGGATGGTGCGAAATCGGATATTCCGGCGTCACATTTCCCGTGGTTGAACCCTGTCTCAACCACGCGGCTAAGCTGGGATACCGACGAATTGTTGTGTTTCCGTATTTTTTATTCAGCGGCATTCTGATTGACCGTATCTACGGATTCACGGATGCCGTTGCCAAGCAGAATCCTGAAATTGAGTTTGTTAAGGCGAGGTATCTCGGCGATCATCCGAAAGTTCTTCAGACCTTCGCGGAGCGCGTGACCGAAATTCTTTCGGGCCAGACAGCAATGAACTGTTCCATGTGCAAGTATCGCACGCAAGTGCTTGGATTTGAAGCAGATGTCGGGTTGCCGCAGGAAAGTCATCATCACCATGTAGAAGGGCAAGGCGCTTCCGCACTTGGTTCAAACGTAGCAGATTGTAATTTGTGTGATAGTTTTTGCACCGGCGCGTGTCGGCTTGACTTAACACATGGGCATGAACACCACCATCATGACGGCAGTCACCATCATCATCACCATCCGGTCTATCCGCACGCAGATCATCCTCTAGGACCCGAAAGCGTACGTCAATTCACACGGGGCGGTTCGTGAATTACGAGCAAAATCCCGCCCGGATTTACGAGAAAAGTTTCGCGACAATCCGCGGTCTTGCTGATTTCAGCCGGTTCCCAGCAAACCTCGTTTCTGTGGCAGAAAGGATCGTGCATTCCTGTGGAATGCCTGACGTAGCTGGGCAACTGTGCTTTTCTTCCTATGCAGCGGAAGCTGGTTTACGATCCATAAGATCCGGGAAACCAATTTTTTGCGACGGTCGAATGACGGCAGGCGGTATAATTTCCAATCTGATATTCACAGGCAATGAAGTGGTTTCACCCCGGTTCACAACAGAGTTAGAAGAGCGGTCCAAAAATCGCGGGATCACCCGCACTGCACTTGCAGTGGAAGCATGGAGAAAACGCCTTGCAAACTCTGTGGTTGTCATCGGCAATGCACCGACCGCGCTGTTCCGGTTACTCGAAATGATAGACGAAGGATCGGCTTTGCCCGCGCTTGTGCTAGCGTTTCCGGTTGGATTTGTCGGAGCTGCAGAGAGCAAGGAGGAGCTATTGCGTAATCCGCGCGGGCTGGAATTTTTAACGCTGCCCGGAAGGAGAGGCGGGTCCGCGATGGCGGCTGCAGCTGTCAATGCTCTATTGATCGAAGCCTCCAAATCGGGCTTTGACGCAGACGTATGAAACAATGGCTTGATGTAGTCGGCATTGGCGAGGACGGGATAGAAGGTCTTTCCTCAGCGGCTCGGTCGGCGGTTGAAAGCGCTGAGGTGATTATAGGTGGAGACCGTCACCATAATCTGGCTCCCCACAATCATTCCGCCGAACGCGTGCGATGGCCCAGTCCGTTTTCAAAGATGACTCAGGAAGTCTCTGCGCACAAGGGCCGCAGAACGGTGTTGCTGGTTACCGGCGATCCGCTTTGGTATTCGGCGGGTGCTCGAGTGGCGCGAATGCTTCCTCTGGATGAAGTATGCTTTCATCCCCAGATTTCCGCATTCCAATTGGCATGCGCACGTATGGGCTGGAGTCTTGCGGATGCCGAAACCCTGACAGCGCACGGTCGGCCTGCAGAGCAGATCATTCCCTATTTTCAGCCGGGTTCCCACCTCGTTGTTCTGACAGGTGGAAGCGCTGCTCCCGGCGAAATCGCCAAACTGCTTTGCCAAGCCGGGTTTACTGCTAGCCTGATGACCGTGTTGGGGGCACTCGGAGGACCGCGCGAGTCCCGCATTGACGGGACTGCCAAGACCTGGGCGGCAAACAACCCAGAAAACCACATACCCGCGTTTCACACCCTCTGCATTGAATGCGTGGCTGAACCTGATACTTCTCCTCTCGCCCGCACTCCCGGCTTGCCGGATAATGCGTTTGAAACCGATGGCAACTTTACCAAGCAAGACATCCGAGCAGTAACGGTCAGCATGCTTGCGCCCCGCAGGGGAGCATTGCTTTGGGACATTGGAATCGGCTGCGGCACTGTTTCGATAGAATGGATGAGATCGGCGCGCGACAGCCGTGCTATTGGAGTTGATCCTAATGCGTTTCGCTTGGAACTAGCTCGGAAGAACGCACTTAAACTAGGAACACCTGCTCTGGAGCTTGTGAATCGACATGCTCCAGACGTACTTCCTGAATTACCGAAACCAGATGCGGTGTTCCTCGGCGGCGGACTGAGCTTTGCCGCCGCCGATATCGCAATCAATCAGTTAAGGCCATTCGGGCGGCTGGTTGCGAATGCCGTTACGCTTGAAGGCGAGTCCTTGCTGGCTGAACTCCACAACCGCTTTGGAGGCGAACTTTCCCGGATAGCAATTTCCAAATGCGCAGATTTGGGATCAAGAAGGGGCTGGAGGAGTCAAATGTCCGTCACGCAGTGGAGATTCCACAAGTGAAGGGCAGATTGTATGGCATCGGGCTTGGCCCCGGCGACCCAGAATTGCTCACTCTCAAGGCAGCTCGGCTAATCCGTAACGCTAAAGTAGTCGCATATCTTGCCCCAGCGGGAGACTGCAGTTTCGCTCGCGGCATTGCCGCCGATTTTATTGCTGAAGATGCTCTTGAAATCCCGATTGAGATTCCGATGCAGTCAAAGCGCTATCCGGCGCAACAAATTTTTAATTTGGCTGCAGAGGAGCTACGTAAACATCTTTTGAACGGGACCGACGTCGTCATGCTCTGTCAAGGCGATCCATTTTTTTACGGCTCCTTCATGTATATGTTTGTGCGCCTAGCAAAATCTTTTGAATGCGAAGTTGTACCTGGAGTAACGTCGTTGACCGCGGTGGCCGCTGCGGCTGCGCAGCCAATCTGTGCTCGTACCGAAGCGGTTTCCATACTGCCGGCCCAATTGGGCGAGAAAGAACTCGAAATGCGCATTGCGTGCAGCAGTGCAGCCGTGATTGTGAAGATTGGGAAGCACATGCCGATGGTCAAGCGCTTGCTGTGTAAGTTAGGACACGCAAACCGCGCTACCTTCGTGTCGCATGCCTCGCTCCCTCAGCAGCGGGTACTGCCATTGGAGGATGCACCGGACAATGCGCCATATTTTTCTACGATCCTAGTTCCCGGAAGGGATCCCTATGGTGCACGATAGAGGGCTGGTTTTCTGCCCATCGGCGGCAGGACAGGATATCGCCCGCCAAATATGCGAACAACTCGAATTCGCGCTAGCAAACACAAAAGAAGATGCGCAGCCGGGAAAGGGATCGGAGTTCGCAAGTCGACTAAGAGAAGCATTTTCGGCTGAAATTCCAATCATTGGCGTGTGCTCGGCAGGTATTCTAATCAGAATTCTTTCACCGATCGTCACCCGAAAAGCTTCAGAACCACCCGTGGTCTGTGTCGCTCCTGATGGCAGTGCCGCATTTGCGCTTCTGGGTGGGCACCGAGGAGCCAATCGACTGACGAAGCGGGTTGCGGATGCACTCGGCAGCGGAGCGGCAATCACAACAGCGAGCGAGACTCGATTGGGTGTGGCGTTAGACGAACCGCCATCGGACTGGCAGCTTGAAGACAGTGCCCCGATGAAATCTACCGCTTCCGCGCTGCTTTCGGGAGCACCGGTACGCATAAGCGGCCGAGCCAAATGGCTCGAACCGCTGCGCGAATTGAGTAATGTCTGTTGGACAGCGGATAGTTCTGAACAGGATCCGGTTGTTGTTCATGCGGTCGGATCCGAACCTTTGATCTACCGAAGACGCGAGCTGGCGCTCGGTGTCGGTTGTGTGCGGGGCTGTGCAGGCTCAGAGCTTATTGCTCTTGTCAACAGGTCTTTGGCAGATGCTGGACTGGCGGCGGGTTCGGTCGAATGTGTGTATTCAATTGATTTGAAATCAGATGAAGCCGCGATCCATGAACTCGCAGCAAACCTCGGCTTGCCCGCCAGATTTTTCTCGGTTAATACACTTGCAGCCGAAGAAGATAGGCTTCCAACCCGCTCGGAAGCGGTGTTTCGTGAAGTCGGCGTGCATGGTGTTTGCGAATCCGCTGCCCTTGCTGCGGCTGGTCGCAACGGTCACCTAATTCTGTCAAAACAAAAATCAAAAAACGCAACCTGCGCGGTCGCGAAGATCGCAGCAGGAGAGAGACAGCATGGGCATCCACGCGGCAAACTAATGATCATCGGACTAGGCCCAGGCCAGACTAACTGGCGCACCGCAGAGGCAAACCGAATGATTGCATCGGCGGATGCGATTGTCGGATATTCTGGATACATTCAACAATTAGGCCCGCTTGCACACGGCAGGAAGATTTACGAATTCAGCCTCGGCGAAGAAGAACTGCGCTGTCGCACTGCCCTGGAATTGGCCGGTGACGGACAAAAGATTGCTTTGGTTTCATCCGGTGACGCAGGAATTTACGCCATGGCGTCGCTGGTGTTTGAATTATTGGCGAAAGGCGATGCTGAGGAAGGCGTCTCGATTAAGGCAAAACGTGTCAAAATTATCTGCGCGCCGGGAGTTTCGGCCATGCAGGCCGCATCATCCCGCGCCGGGGCAATACTGGGCCATGATTTCTGTGCTGTATCTCTTTCGGATCTGCTGACACCCAAGGAAACCATTCTCCGCCGCATTAGAGCCGCCGCCGAAGGCGATTTTGTGGTTGCACTTTACAATCCGGTTTCATCGCAGAGAACAACGCTACTTGGCAAAGCCAGAGACTTGCTGCTGCTTCACAGAAATGCTGACACGCCCGTAATGCTTGCTCGCAACGTAGGTCGTGATGAAGAGTCAGTTTCGGTCATTCGATTGGAGGATCTCAAAACAGACGCTGTCGATATGCTGACCACGGTCATTGTTGGGAGCTCGTCCACAAGGACTTTTTGCGCACGGGACAGTGCTGCGGGCGCCGATGGATGTTTTGTTTACACTCCTCGCGGATATAACGGGTCGAAAGCTCGATCGTCGTGACAGTTTACTTTATCGGGGCAGGCCCTGGGGACCCTGAACTTATCACAGTCAAAGGGCAGCGGTTAATCTCGAACTGTCCAGTCTGTCTATACGCGGGATCACTTGTGCCGCGTGAAGTCATTGCATGTGCTCCGGAAGGTGCTGATATCCGTGACACGGCTTCCATGACGCTGAACGACATCTTGACCGTGATGTCAACAGCTCATCGTTCGGGCAAAGACATCGCCCGAGTGCATTCGGGCGATCCATCGCTCTACGGAGCGATCGCTGAGCAGATACGCCGACTTGATGACTTGGCAATCCCTTGGAAGATCATACCAGGAGTGCCAGCCTATGCTGCAGCCGCAGCAGAGATAGGGCAGGAACTGACAATCCCTGAAGTGGTGCAGACTGTCATCTTGACACGGACAGCGATGAAGTCGTCTTCAATGCCGGAAAGTGAAAAACTCGAAATTTTGGCTGCGACCGGCGCGACATTGGCCATTCACCTTTCGGTGAGAAACACACGGGCAATCCAAAGGCAGCTGATTCCGGTTTGCGGTGGGCACTGCCCGGTTGTTGTCGCGTTTCGGGTGGGCTGGCCGGACCAACTCATTCTGCGGACTGATTTGGAAGGGCTTCATCAATCGGTCCGTGCGGCGAAGCTAACGAGAACAGCTCTTATTCTGGTTGGTCATGCTCTCTCTGCGGACAAGTTTCGTGACAGTGCGCTGTATGACACCGAACATCCCCATGTCCTGAGGCCCGTCAGAGGCTCTGCGAAGCAGAGCTGATCAGATGGGCAAAGGAACCGCTGACTTTTCCCCGCACGCTTCCCATATCTTTATGCAGGTTGCCGTCGGCATCAGCCACACGAAACAGAGGTGCACCTTCGGTCTGACTGACAAGGTTCGTATAATGAAATTCATGCCCGGCAAATCGTCCTGTGAACGGAGCCCCCGGCAATGCTTCCAGATTAATATAGCGGAGATGCAATGACGGATTCTTAAAGGAGGTGCTGTGATTCAAAAGATTCAGCATGTTGTGACGAATGCCCTCGGCATCCTCAAGAATCCTTCCGAGCACCATATAACCGCCGCATTCACCGTAAATGATCGATCCTTGGCGAGCCGCGGCTTGCATTCCAGCCTTGAAGCGGGATGCGGATGCGAGTTTCCCCGCATACAGTTCCGGATACCCGCCTGGAAGATAGATGGCATCGGAGCCTGATTTTGGCGCTTCGTCCGAGAGCGGCGAAAACATACTGACCTCTGCTCCGGCTCGCCGCCAGTTATCCAAGACGTGGGGATAGCAAAATGCAAAGGCGGTGTCCTTTGCCACAGCGATTCTTTGTCCAAGAGGAGGAATTTCTGACTGAGTCCGCTGTCCCGACGGGGGCTTCAAAGGTAATGCGGAGCGCAGCAGCGCGTCCATATCAACATCTTCATCCATACAATCCGCAGCGAATTCCAAAAATTCGTCTAGATGAGGGTTCTCCGTTGCCTGTACCAATCCGAGATGACGAGAAGGAAGCGTTAGCTTATTGCGTCGTTTTACAGCGCCGAGCAGCTGCAGCCCATGTGATTCAACGGACGCTTTGATTTGACCTTTGTGCCTTTCAGAGGCAACTCTATTGGCGATGATGCCGGCAATCTTGATTTCCGGTCTCGCGGCTGCGAGACCAAGTGCGGGCAGAACTGCGGAATGACTCAATGCCTTAGCATCAATCACTAGGACAATCGGCACGCTGAGATGTTCGGCGAGTTCGGCAACACAGCCATTGCCTTGTTTGCCCGCGCCATCAAGGACTCCCATTGCGCCTTCGATGATGAGAAACTCTTCCATGTCGGGTTTGGTGACCATACAGGTTGCTCCAACCCCCTGAGTTGCCAACTGTCGCAGAAGCGCTTGATCCATCGCCCACGCATCCAGATTGACCGACGGTTGTCCGCAGGCGGCTAGGTGGAATTGAGGGTCGATAAAGTCAGGTCCGGATTTAGCTGCGCGGACATTGACGCCTTTCCGAGAGAGGAGGCGCAGCAAGCCCAGTGTGACGACTGTTTTGCCGGCATTTGAGCTCGGCGAAGCCACCGCAAAGGAATTGACGGTTTTCAATGCATGCCGCCCCAATGATCTTTGGCGTCGGGAGAAAGCGCGTCGAGTCGCCTTGGTGCATTTCCTTCGAGCGCGGAATGCCAGTCGATTGCCATTCTGAGATAAGATATGCCTCCTACGCAGATAATTGCAGGCCCCGCCCCGCCATGTTTGGCAGCATCTTTTGCAGCGCACCCCAGTGAAGTCTCTAAGACTGTCTGATCAGGCAGTGTTGCGCAGCGAACGATCGCCGTCGGTTCGGCGGCGGATCGTCCTCCGCCGATCAATGATGCGGTGATCCTTTCGAGATGCTTCATCGCCATATAAATCACAATAACCTGTGATCCTTTGGCCAAGGCTTTCCAGTCGATGGCGCCTGGCATTGATCCCGTATGATCATGTCCGGTTACGAAGGTGACCGATTGATTGACATCTCGATGCGTCAAGGGAATTCCGGCATAGGCCAACCCGCCGATTCCGGCGGTAACACCCGGTGTTACCCGGATCGGAACACCGGCATTGACAAGTGTCAGGGCTTCTTCACCGCCGCGTCCGAAAACGAAGGGATCGCCGCCTTTAAGACGGGCGACGCGCCTGCCTTGACGGGAGAGTTCAATCAACTTGATTGAAATGTCTTTTTGCTTCAGCGAAGGTGTTCCGCCGCGTTTACCGGCATATATCACCTCCGCCCCTTCATTCCGCCAATCAAGCATGCGCCTGTCGATCAGCGAATCGTGTACGATTGTATCGGCGAGTATCAGAGCCTGAAGGCCTTGAATGGTCAGCAGGGAGGGATCCCCGGGACCTGCGCCGATCAGCCAGACCAAGCCCGCCGGGAACTCAACCGGATCCAGTATCGATGTTGCGTAATTCAAACCATTGCTGCGCATGGGATTGATCTTTGCGGTCGTGAGCTTTCGGTGGACTGGTACTGGAGCAACTCATTGGTCATGGATGGCATATGATAATCTCCCGACCAGAAGAGTGAGCTTTTGGCTTTCTGAAAAACCGCATATTGTTGCTGTAATGCAAGGTAAAGACCAAACCCAACTTCGAACCGGTTTTACCACCGGGGCCTGTGCGACCGCCGCCTCTGCTGCTGCCTGCCGTGCGCTGCTGTCCGGTTCGGTGGTGGAAAGCGTCCGGATACGCCTCCCGAGGGGTCAATGTGTTGAGTTTAACATAGAGGTATTACGGCACACCGAGGGCAGCTGCCAAGCTGCCGTTCGGAAAGACGCAGGTGATGATCCAGACGTGACCCACAACGCATTAATTCTCGCTGAAGTCCGCCGACTGCCGATGGGGTGCGGCATTGAATTCAAGGCCGGTGAGGGGGTCGGCACTGTTACCATGCCGGGTTTGCCGCTTGCGGTCGGTGAACCCGCGATTAATCCGATGCCCCGGCGGATGATCACTGAGGCAGTGCGAGAAGTAGCAGACGAGTTTGACGTTTCTGAAGATTTTGAAGTTACGATTTCTGTGCCCGGAGGCGCTGAAATCGCAAAACAAACATGGAATCCTCGCTTGGGCATCATTGGGGGGATATCAATACTCGGCACTACCGGCATTGTTCGACCGTATTCTTGCTCTGCATGGATCGCCTCAATTCACCGTGGGGTGGATGTGGCGCGGGCTGCCGGGGCCCAGCACGTAGTTGGGTCGACCGGATCGCAGTCGGAAGCGGCGGCGCAGCGACTATACGGGCTGCCGGATTGGGCAATGCTGGACATGGGAGACTTCGTTGGCGGCCTGCTCAAATATTTGAGAAGACATACGATACCAAGAGTTACAATTGCAGGCGGGTTCGGGAAAATCACCAAGCTCTCACAGGGAGCGTTGGATCTCCATTCAGCCCGTTCGCAGGTTAACTTCGAGCAACTGGCGCAGTTGGCTGAAACCACCTTGGAAGATAGCCTGGTGGGGAAAAAAGTGTCCAATGCCAACACTGCCGCTCATGCGCTGGAGATCGCTGGTCCGAAGCTTGCACATGCGGTTGCTGCGAATGCTCTGACAAAGGTCGAGAACACCTTGGGCGCATCGCCGATTGCGTCTGAAGTTTTGATTTTCAGCCGTTCGGGTGAGCTGGTCGGCAGGAGCGGCGGATTTCAGGATGGGTTCGGTTGACCGCACGTATACAGAAGCGTCTGCTTGTGCTGGCAGGAACCGGTCAAGCCCGATCTCTTTGCGCCGCATTGGCAGACGCTGGATTTTTCTCCGTAACGGCTTCGCTGGCTGGCGGCACAAAACTTAAGAGCGATTACCCGGTTCCGGTCCGAACGGGCGGGTTTGGCGGTCCGGAGGGGTTGATGCGTTTTTTGCAAAATCACAAGATTGATTGCTTGATTGATTCGACACATCCCTTCGCCGCAAAAATATCCCGCAGCGCATTCTATGCATCTGAGAATTCAGGCACCCGCCTATTGCGGCTAGAACGCCCGCCATGGCCGAAACCTGCAGGCTGCGTTTGGCTGGAGTCGGAATGCATACAGGAATTGTTCAATTGGCTGCCTAGTGGGGCGAAGGTTTTCGCGGCTCTTGGCCGGAGTGCTTTTTCAGGCAAGATAGCGGCGCTGATTTCCAGCAGGCGTGATATCCAGTTTGCCGTTCGGGCCGTTAATGCGCCAGTTGGAGTGATTCCCAAAAACATCTGCAACGTGGTGACCGGTTATCCGGGCAGCGCAGAAGCCGAATCAATGCTAATGAGCGAACTCGGAATAGACTGTTTGCTGTGCAGAAATTCAGGCGGCCCGGATAGCTACTTCAAAGTCGAGGCAGCGCAAAAATTAAACCTGCCTGTTTACTTGTTGGCGCGCCCTCGGCATCCGCCGCAGGGCGCGGCAGAAACATTTTCAAACGTGAATGCGCTGGTGCGCGCGGTTCAAGAGGAGGTTTGGCAACCGCATCTAGGTTTGAACGAACAGCGCGGTCGTTAATCTGCCGCAATGCCGCGGCGCATTTGCTGGAAGTGAAATCCCCGACATCATGAAGGTTTGAAAGATACTCCATGCTTCTGCTTAGGCAATGCCGGTCCGGATCGGTATTCGATTCGAGGCCTGCGCTTCAACGCGTATTGCCAGCCAAGTGCCGCGTCATCAACAAGCTGAATCCGCTCAACGCTTTGAAGGAAGCGCAGGAGTTTGAACCAATAGCATCGATGAGCTCAAAAGAACTTGTTAGAAATTTGAAGTTCATTTAAGCGATGATGCATTGAATCGGGTTACCGATTTGTATTCCATTTGAGTGATAACAAGCGATGTCCCACAAGATTCCTGCGACAGTTGTGACAGGGTTCCTTGGAGCTGGCAAAACAACACTGATCCGGCATCTGTTGGAAAACTCAGGCAGCAAGCGAATTGCACTGATCATCAATGAGTTTGGCGATTTGGGTGTTGATGGTTCAATCCTAGAAGGGTGCGGAGCATCCGGCTGCGACGACGGGCGCATAGTTGAACTCTCGAACGGATGCATTTGCTGTGCAGTTGCCGACGAGTTCGCTCCGGCAATCCAGTCGCTCCTGACGCTTTCCGAACCTCCGGACCATATAGTCATTGAGACATCAGGCCTGGCCCTTCCGCAGCCATTGGTGCGGGCGTTCAATTGGCCTGAGCTTCGCGCTCGGGTTACAGTTGACGGCGTCGTTGCGCTCATTGATGGCCCGGCCGTGCGAATTGGCCAATTCGCACATGATATTGATGCCGTGGATAAACAACGCCAGGCTGATGAAAATCTAGACCACGAATCGCCCCTAGCCGAGCTTTTTGAAGATCAGTTGGCCTGCGCTGACCTAGTCATCGTCAATAAGCGCGAGCTCATGAACCATTCTGATCTGGAATTGACGATGAATGAACTCAAAGCGCGGGTGCGCATGGGTGCGTCCGTGCTCTCGGCCGAGAAGGGAATTATCAGTCCGCAGGTGGTGCTGGGGATCGAAGCTGCAGCGGAAAGCGAAATGAACTTTCGGTCAGAAATTCATCATCGGCATGACAACAATGAGTTAGCAGCATCGGCTGAAGCGGAGCATGGACATGACGAATTTGAGTCGCTTGTTGTGAACCTGCCCGAGACCAAAAATCAAAAAAATTTGATTGCTGGAATCCAAGAAACGATAAAGCGGCATGGTTTGTTGCGTATCAAGGGCTTTTCGGCAGTCGCCGGAAAACCAATGCGGCTTGTTATTCAGGCCGTGGGTCCTAGGATAGATCATTATTTTGACAAACCGTTCGAAGCAGAGATCGAACGTACGACTCGATTGGTCGCTATAGGGTTAGAGGGAATCGATAGAGCAGCGGTGACACGGGAATTGAAAACCGCGTCAGGAAACTGAATGCATCTGCTGACGACTCAGGACGGCACTGTTTCGGACGGCAGCGAACCAGTTGATATCGATCAAAGCCCAGCGGATGTCGTTTTTGTTTCAGCTGCGGATACCGAACTCGCTGCCCTCGCCTCTGCGAATGCCGATGCCGAGACCAGCCATGACTTTTTGCGGCTTGCCCAACTCTCTTGGTTATCACACCCTTATTCAACTGATCTCTACATTGAGAAAACCCTTTCCAAGTCGCGAATGGTTGTCGTTCGTGCACTTGGCGGCTTGCCGTATTGGAACTATTGCCTTGAGCAGATGGCAAGTAAACTTCCTTCTGAAGGAGTTAAACTTGTATTGCTGCCCGGAGATGACAAAATCGACGAGGACTTATTTGACCTGTCGTCGGTTGACCGCTCGGACTGGGAATTTCTTCTTGGCTATTGCGTTCAGGGCGGGACCGAAAACTATACCAAACTGCTGACATTCTGTCGGTATATTTTAGATGGAACGGCACGCCCGCTGCCTCCTGAACCACTGCTGCAAAGCGGGCTGTATTGGCCGAACACTGCAGCGCCTTCACTGCACACACTGAAGGAATTATGGCACGGGGACCGACCAGTTTGCGCTGTTGTCTTTTATCGAGCTCTACTGCAGTCAGGGAACACGCAACCGATAGATGAACTCATTCAGGCTCTGCAGCGCAGATGCGTTAACGCAATGCCGATCTTTGTCGCTTCATTGAAGGATCCCATCTCGGCTGAAACTCTGACCTCATTGTTTGCAGGAATGCAGCCGGACATCGTTTTGAACCTGACCAGCTTTGCTGTCGGATCACCCGGAACATCAAGCTTGGATTGGAAACCGACCGTCCTCGATAAGTTAGGCCGACCCGTAATTCAGGCGATTATGTCCTCCATGGGAGAAACTGCTTGGGAAGAAACGGAGTTCGGACTGTCCGCTCGGGATATCGCGATGAACCTCTCGCTCCCTGAAGTGGACGGACGTCTGACAAGCCGCGCGATTGCGTTTAAGGCGCAAGAGCGGATGGATGCCAAATCACAATGCCCGGTAACCCGGCATCAAGCACGACATGACCGTGTGGAATTTGTAGCTGATTTAGCGGCAAACTGGATTTGTTTAGCTTCCAAGGAAGCTGCCGAAAGACGCGTTGCAATCCTGTTTGCAAATTACCCGAACAAAGATGGCCGCATCGCCAACGGTGTTGGACTGGATGCGCCTGCGTCCGCAGTGGGAATTTTGCAGGCATTGAGCCAACGTGGATATTCGGTCGGCAATTTTCCTGTTTGTTCACAGGAACTCATGCAGATTCTGCTTGCAGGTCCCACAAACAGCCTCTTGGCGCGGAACGCGACAGGAGGCGAATGCAGATTGCAATTGGATGACTACCATAAGCTCTTTGCGGGTCTTCCTTCGTCGGCACAGAAGAAGGTGATTGATCGTTGGGGCAGTCCAAAAGCAGATCCATTTGCAGATGGCGACGAATTTATTCTTCCTGCAAAGAGATTTGGAAACATCTGTATCGGTATACAGCCAGCGCGCGGTTTCAACATAAATCCTGTGGAAACCTACCATAGCCCGGACTTACCCCCGCCGCATGGCTATTTGGCATTCTACTTTTGGCTGCGGGAATCCTTTTGCATGGATGCGGTCATTCATCTCGGCAAGCACGGCAATCTTGAATGGCTGCCTGGAAAGGCATCGGCGCTGTCTTCCGCCTGTTTTCCTGAGGCTGCGCTTGGACCAATGCCAAACATATACCCTTTCATTGTCAATGATCCCGGTGAAGGCACACAGGCAAAGCGCCGGTCTCAGGCGGTTGTCATCGATCATTTGACGCCTCCGTTAACCAGAGCCGAAACCTACGGAGTTTTGCGCGAACTCGAAATTCTCATTGACGAGTATTACGAAGCAGCGGGAGTTGACGCCCGCCGCGTGCAGCATCTTCGTCAGCAGATCATGGAAGTCATGGAGTCTGCGAAGATTGATAGGGATTTGGGTGTAACATCGTCGGATGGCGCTGACAGCCGTCTTCGAAAACTTGATGCCTATTTGTGTGAACTTAAAGAAAGCCAGATCCGCGACGGTCTGCATATATTCGGGGAGTCGCCGGACGGTTCGCGGGAAACCGATCTGCTCGCCGCTTTCGTTCGAATTCCTCGATCGGATGGCAGAGGCGAGAACGCGTCAATTCTTAGAGCGTTGGCCGACGACCTGAACTTAGCCTCTGGATTTGATCCTTTGGACTGTGACATGGGCGCAAAATGGGAAGGTCGCCGACCTGCGCAGCTTGCTGCGGTCTGCGGCGATCCGTGGCGGAGCAATGGTGATTCAGTCGAGAGGCTGGAGAAATTAGCAACGAAGCTCATTGAAGGCAAAACACCTGCACCTGGAATTGCCTCCGAATTGGTAATGCAGCAAGTTAGGGACCAATTGGCTCCTTGCATACGCGATTGCGGCCCTGAAGAATCCCACTTCCTTATGACTGCGCTTGATGGACATTTCGTGCCGCCGGGCCCATCCGGCGCTCCGTCCCGCGGGAGGCCTGATGTGCTTCCCACAGGCCGCAATTTCTATTCTGTTGATAGCCGGACATTGCCAACCGTCACGGCTTGGACCCTAGGTTGGAAATCTGCATCTCTGTTGATTGAAAGGCACGTCCAAGATCATGGGGATTGGCCGCGCACAATGGTGCTGACCGCCTGGGGCACGTCGAATATGAGAACGGGTGGTGATGACATCGCTCAAGCGCTGGCATTGATGGGTGTTCGGCCGACTTGGGCGGCAACCAGCGGCCGGGTAATCGGATTCGAGATCCTGCCGTTGAATGTGCTGGGCAGGCCCCGTGTTGACGTGACTTTGCGTGTTTCTGGATTTTTTCGGGATGCCTTCCCAACACAGATGGATCTCGTTGCCAGCGCAGCGCATGAAGTTATGCATTTGGATGAACCCGCTGAACGCAATCCGGCTGCAGCGAATTACAATCAGGAAAAAGCGGAAATTGGCGAACGGCAGGCTGGATTTCGTGTGTTCGGTTCAAAACCTGGTGCTTACGGCGCTGGATTGCAGGCACTGATTGATGAAAGAATCTGGAGTGATCGCAGTGATCTGGGAAATGCGTACATCGACTGGGGCGGATATGCTTATGGCAGTGGAGCGGGCGGCATAGCGGCCCGCGGCGAGTTTTCAGTCCGATTGAAGAAAACCGAGATTGTTGTGCAGAATCAGGATAACCGTGAGCATGATCTATTGGACAGTGACGATTATTATCAATTCGAAGGCGGAACGACGGCCGCTGTAGCGAGTTTGCGTGGCGAACAGCCTGTGGTCTATCACAATGATCATTCACGGCCTGAAAGGCCGGTAATTCGGACTTTGGAGGAAGAAATCAGTCGCGTCGTGAGGTCGCGTGTTGTCAATCCGAAGTGGATTGAGGGCGTCAAGCGGCATGGCTACAAGGGGGTATTCGAGATGGCAGCGACCGTTGATTACATGTTCGCTTTCGCTGCCACTACGGGCGCTGTGAAATCACATCACTTTGATTTAGTGTATTCGGCTTATCTGGAGGACGAGGGTACACGAACGTTCATTCATGATAACAATCCATCCGCATTGCATGAAATCGCAGATAAGTTGAATGAAGCGATCAATTTGGATTTGTGGCAGCCGCGATTGAATTCTGTAAGAAGGCAATTGGCTGAGTTGGCTGATCGAAACCTTAAATCGTCTCTCGTTCGAAGATGATACGAGAATAGAATGTAGGCAGCGATGCCGGCCCCAAAATAGGGAACCACCAGCTTAATTGGTGTCTGCTGGAAAAGTCGATTCGGTAGTGTCCAGAATCTTTCGCACTTTCAGTCATGCGACGGCGGCTCCGTTATGTTGAAGTTTCATCTCGCGCAGCGGCTCCATGTCCATATACTTTCGCGTGCTCCACTGCGTGCCGGCGATGTGTTTCAACCTGGCCGCAGCCAGGCAGAGACATGATCGACCATCGGGAAAGGCCCCGACGACCCTGGTCCGTCTTCGAATTTCCTTCATCAGCCGCTCCAGCGGATTGTTCGTCCTGATTTTGCGCCAATGACTGTCGGGGAAGCTGTAATAGCCGAGGGTCTCCCGGATCTTCCCTTCGACCGGATCAGCCGCTTTGTTCAGCCTCATGGCCCGCAGTTCGGCAACCACAGCCTCGGCTTTCATGGCCGCTGTTTCCCGGCTCTCCCGAGCATGGATCGCTTTGAGCATGTGCGCAACCCCGCGCACTTTGGTTTTCGGCACATGACTGAAGACATTGCGATAAAAATGCACCGTGCAGCGCTGCCAGCGCGCATCAGGCAAATACTCCGCCGCGCTTTCGGTCAAACCCCGGCAAGCATCCGAGATGATCAGTTCCACGCCCTTCAGGCCGCGGTCGACCAGGTGGCGCAGGAAAGCGCTCCAGCCTGATTTGTCTTCCTTGGCTCCCTCGCAGACGCCGAGCACCTCCCGATAACCTTCAGAGGTCACGCCGATGGCAACCAGAAGCGATAAGTTGTGCACTTCGCCCGCCCAGCTGCACTTCATGACGATACCGTCGAGATAGACATATGGATGCCTGCCTTTGATCGGCGCATTGCGCCAGGCCTCGATCTTGTCATAGATCTTCTTGTTGAGGCTCGACACCGTCGAAGGGGATACTCTCACGTCCCACAGAGCTTCGGTGACATCCTCGACACGGCGCGTCGAAACACCCGCCAGGTACATCTCGATTATGGCTTCTTCGACGCTGCTCTCACGGCGGCGATAGCGTTCAATGACGGCTGTCTCGAAGGTTGTGCGGCGAAGCTTCGGAACCTTCAGTCTGACCTCGCCCGCCTTGGTGTGGAGCTTGCGGTCATAACCGCCCGCGCGGGTGTCCCTGCGCGCTTCGGTTCGTTCGTATCGAGCCGCGCCGCAAAGTCGATCGGCTTCGGCATCCAGCATCGTGTTCAGCGTCACCTCAACCGCGTCCCTGACCATTTCACCCAGGTGATCCTTGATCCTCGCCTCATCGATGTGAACTACTTTTCCCATCGGATTGTCGTCTTTCTTGTCCATTGTCGGTCCTCTCTGTCTGAAAGGAACCACCGGCAAATGCAAATGTGCGAAAGATTCTATACGTTATCGTCGATTCAGTCGTTCAAAGCCTTACCGTGCATTGAATTTTGGTAGTGTCCAGAATCTTTCGCACTTTCAGTCATGCGACGGCGGCTCCGTTATGTTGAAGTTTCATCTCGCGCAGCGGCTCCATGTCCATGTACTTTCGCGTGCTCCACTGCGTGCCGGCGAGGTGTTTCAACCTGGCCGCAGCCAGGCAGAGACAGGATTGACCATCGGGAAAGGCCCCGACGACCCTGGTCCGTCTTCGGATTTCCTTCATCAGCCGCTCCAGCGGATTGTTCGTCCTGATTTTGCGCCAATGGCTGTCGGGGAAGCTGTAATAGCCGAGCGTCTCCCGGATCTTCTCTTCGACCGGATCAGCCGCTTTGTTCAACCTCATGGCGCGCAGTTCGGCAACCACAGCCTCGGCTTTCCCGGCCGCAGAGACCCGAAAACCGCCGCTCCCGGTCTCTGTCAATCGCCGCCGAACTGTTCCAAAATGCAGAATCAAGGGGGGTTTACTGACACAAATTAGTCAAAGTTGATGTATTGAGAAGGCGGATCGTTTGTTCTGTAGCTGTCTGCGAGTTCCAGCCAGCGCACAAGTCTGCGGTCTACAGAACAAGATTCCCCCCAATATTAAACGAACAATTCATCACTTAATGTCGATGCCGCTTGGGATATTTGTCGAGTGTTGTTCTGGATGGATCGGACGAGGTAATCACCGCCACGATCTTTTCCTGCCACACTTCCGGACGTAAACAGGTCTCGGGTCTGGGGCGCAAATACACCGTGTTGCGTCAGTAAGTATAGAGCCGCATCGTCGTATTTGCCTCTATGTCGCGATCCTTTGAAAATCTGCGGACACATAAGTGCAGCTTCAGCCCGCATTTTGTCTTTCGTTTCTTGGTCCAACAGACGATAAAGCCGAACGTTTACAGGGACCGTGTGTTCCCTGTTTTCATCAAACCACCACAAGCGTTCACCATCGCCGACGCGCTCCTTAACATGATCTTTGACGATCTCCATTTTTGATCGCAGGTCGGCTTGCCGGAAATTTTCAATATCCATGCCGATCTCATCGAAGAAGGAGTGCGTGCTGGCCATATCGATCATGTATCTGGGTGAGTGCGATATCCTGATTCCCTTGATGCAGTTGCTATACCAGCGCCACCGAATTTCAGGAATGTCAGATCTGCAATAGACAAGTGCGATCTCTCTTGCGCTTTCATCCCTCCTGCCTTCAAAGATGCTGTTTCCGGTTCCGTGCCATGTCGATTTGGTTGTGAACTTAACCTCTAAACCGAAGCCGTTCACAACAATATCGGGAAAGGAACTATCGTGAAAGGAGGGGGCGGCAATTGAGGAACCGTCACAACAAACCCGAAGCTGGTCCAATACCGTTTTCTCGAACTCCTTATCGTTCGAGTAGCCCGGCATTTCTGCCTTGGCTTGTTCGTTCATCAGTGCTGTTGCGCGGTTCATCACGTCGGTGAACTCATCGCGATTCATGTAAATACCTGTTCGCGTATTGCCTTGGCAATATGCCAAGCCATGACAGGTGGAACCGCGTTACCGATCTGACGTTCTGTCTCCCGCATACCGCAAGGAAACACGAAATCATCCGGGAATGACTGGAAGCGCGCTTGCTCACGTAAGGAGATGCGCCTAGGTAAGCTGTAATGCCACTGAACATTGCCGTGATGTTCTGCGCGCATTGTTGTTGCCGGAACATCTGCTTTCAGTTTTCTTGATCCTTGGTCTGGTGATGCTTTGGCTTTGCTCCAGATGTGTTTAATATCCGAGTCTTCATTCATGGTTTCCAGATCACCGATTGCATCTGCCGCCGTCGGTGCGTTAACCACGGTGTTGGGGAAATGAAATTCTTTCTTGCCGCGAATGCCAACAATCAGAAGCCGTTCTCGATTTTGCGGTACACCCCATTCAGACATTAGGCAAACCTGAGAAGTGACGGTGTATCCGGGCAGATCAAAGTCATTCAGAACTCTTTGCCCGAAGTCGCAGGCCAGCAACCCCTTTACGTTCTCTGCCACGAAAACCGCTGGTTTTGTTTTTTGGATCGCTTCGATCATTCGCTTGTAGAGTATCGTTCTACTTCCTGCGCCTGCTGACCTCTTGCCATTGACGGACACATCCTGGCAAGGGAAGCCGCCAGTCAGAATGTCACATGAGGCGGGAATAGCATCAATCATCATCCCAACATCACCTTGTTGGATGTGATCACCGATGTTATCACGGTAAGTCCTGCAAGCCGAAGCGGATATATCGTTGGCAAACTTGATCGAGTAGGGCAATCGATCAAATGTTTTTCCCATAAACTCAAAACCGCCAAGAAAACCAAGATCCATTCCACCGCAACCGGAGAAAAGGCTTACAATAGTTTTTTCGTCTGGGATCTGAGCTCCAGCCACGCCGGAAACGAGTTGGTCAAAGCTGGCTGGAATCGCTGGTGCGCAAATCGTCATCTCACGCCCTCCACCAGTTGCTTGTGGGTCAACTGGCGTCCATCAATTTTCCCTGCGGTATGAACCATGAAATCAACGGCGTTGCAAGGAAGGTTGTTGCGAACCTGAAACTCATCCACGTAACGTTGCAAATGCTTCTCGCTCATGTGGTGGAATGTTCCCGTGTATCCCCGATTAAATTCCGCCCAGAGAGCTTCCATGCCATCGGTGCTTACATCATCACGCACATACTCACCGGAACTGCGGTTCACGGCTTCATGCGTTCGCTTAATACCTTTGCAAGACGATGATTCGCCCGTGTGGTCAATCGCGCTATCAGCTGTTCTATCCTCAACGAAGCCCTGAAGTGTCTGAGCATCCGCTTTGTCTTTAACCTCTGCTGAAACCTGCCCGGCAGCTCGGTCGCCCATTTCAATAACTGGCCTTTTGCCGAACGGACCGCGTCCAGCCCTGAGATCCCTTTTCGCGTGCTTGTTCTTTTCCTTGCTGCCAATGTAGGTCTCATCGGCCTCAACCGGGTCAGTTATGGCAAAGAGCCCACCTTGATTCCACGCTGACCGTATCTTGTGACTAAGGCGCCACGCAGCTTCTTGTAAAATACCCAGCTCTCGGGCGAGTTGCAGGCTTGGAACACCTTTACGGCTCAAACTCATCAAATACAAGGTTGCGCCGTACCGAAACCATCGGCTATCAGACTTGAATCCGCATAGTTGACATCACAGGTAAGTCGGCTTTGATTGAGCATAAAACTGATCCAATGTTTAATCGGGACGGACCGTGAGCATCGATACCACTTTTCTGCGCTGCTGTATCGGTACGCTGGAGAGGGCCAGTGAGGGAGTCTTTGCCCATCCTACGACCGATGAATTTCACAACGAAGTGTTCCGCTCGGCTTGTGTCAAGGAGTTCGAATTGGGTTTGGAGCAGAGCGGAAAACTGCTGCGCAAGCGTCTCGCTGATTTCTTTTCCAGCAACCGACAGGTAGACCGCCTTACATTCAAAGACGTCTTTCGCCACGCTGTTCGGCATCAATTGATCGACGCTGATACAGCCGAACGCTGGATTGCATATCGTGACAATCGCAACAATACGGCGCACGATTATGGTGAAGGCTTCGCCGAGGCGACACTGAATCTGCTTCCGGCCTTCATTGCCGACGCCAAAGCTTTGGCCGACATGATCGACGCTGGTGCCGAATGATGGGCAAGTTACATCTGAAATCGCGACATTGGATTACGCTTGAGGACTTGCTGCGAAAGCATTTGCCCAATGTCGAAGTGTGGGCCTACGGAAGCCGCGTGAATGGGCGTAGCCATGAAGGCAGCGATCTTGATCTCGTGCTGCGCGGCCCGAACTTGAAGAAACTTCCAGCCGGACAATTGGCCGACTTCGAAGACGCAGTGCGGGAATCAACCCTGCCCTTCTTGATTGAAGCACGCGACTGGGCGCGCTTACCGGAGAGTTTCCACCAAAAAATTGAGCGGGAGCACGTGGTTTTGGTCAAATGCTTTCGACAGCACGGCGAAGTTTAGGCAATACCGCACTGTACGAGTATGTCGAAATTCGATTCCAACTCTTTCCGCCCTTCGATTTCCACTGCTGACATTTAACCTTCCGCTCGGATTCTTGTGCAAGATTTGGAATTGTTCATACAGTTCCATGCCAGAAGCGGGATGCACCTATCGGTTGGAAAAGAATGTGGTTCACAAATTTCCTGCTTTCATGAAAGAGGATGGCGGCTTTCAGTTGTTGGTCAAACCCTAAAGGAGTTGACAGTTTTCCGACAACTGAAATGAGCGGTTAGCGTGTAACCGCAGCAGGAAGTGTCGGCACATCTTTGAGGCGATCTGCGATCTGCAGATTATGATTTCAGAGCGTTGGAGGTCCAAGAATGGATTCCGGTTCACAGGTTTCCTGGTTTCTAAATTCGGTATTTCTGACTATTGGGGAACGAGTAGAGTCTTGAGCGAACACTGGGAGCAAACCCTATGACCGATGATATCGAGCGCCACAAACGCAAAATGGAAAAGAAAAAAGCCGCTCGCGACAAAATCATGGCGACAAAGACAGAAACCAAAGGACTGATCATTGTTCATACCGGCAAAGGAAAGGGCAAATCGTCTGCTGGTTTCGGCATGATATTCCGATGCATTGCCCACGATATACCCTGCGCGGTCGTTCAATTCATAAAGGGCGGTCTGTCGACCGGTGAGCGGGACTTAATCACAACCCGTTTCCCGGACAGATGCCGGTTCTTCACCATGGGCGAGGGCTTCACATGGGAAACTCAAGATAAAAGCCGCGATATAGAAATGGCCAGGGCGGCGTGGACAAAATCGCAGAGTCTGATTGCTGACCCGGACATCAAAATGGTCTTGCTGGATGAGATCAATATCGCCATTCGATATGCCTATTTGGACATAGACGCAGTCTGCGAATTTCTTCAGACGCAAAAGCCAAATGACACCCATGTTGTTCTCACAGGCCGCAACGCCAATCAGAAGCTGCTTGATATCGCCGATCTGGCGACGGAAATGACACTTTTGAAACATCCGTTCCGATCGGGAATCAAAGCGCAGCCAGGGGTAGAGTTTTAGGTCTTTCCTGCGCAGTTCGAATTGACGACATGGCAAAGGTGCTGATGATTCAAGGCGCCGGTTCCAATGTCGGCAAATCCCTCGCCGTTGCCGGACTGTGCCGGGTTTTGAGCAATCGGGGGTTTCGGGTTAGCCCGTTTAAGCCGCAGAACATGTCCAACAATGCCGCCGCGGTTGCTGACGGAGCAGAGATTGGTCGGGCCCAGCATCTGCAGGCTAAAGCATGCAGGGTAGCGCCCAGTGTCGATATGAACCCGGTGTTGCTAAAACCCGAAACAGAAATTGGTGCGCAAGTCGTCGTGCTGGGCAAACGACTGACCACAGTCAGGGCAAAGGATTATGCTGCGCTCAGACCAACTCTGTTGCCGAAGGTAATTCAGAGCTTTGCCCGGCTTTGCAGGGCTAATGACTTTGTGCTCGTCGAAGGGGCGGGCAGTCCCGCCGAGATTAATCTGCGCAAAAGCGACATCGCTAATATGGGATTTGCGAGTGAAGTCCGAATTCCCGTTATTCTGCTGGGAGACATAGAACGAGGTGGAGTGATAGCGCAGTTGGTAGGAACCCACGCTGTTTTGGAGCAGGGTGATTCCGAACTTATCCGCGGCTTTGCCATTAACAAATTTCGCGGAGATATCAGCCTGTTCACAGATGGCGCGCGCAGGATCTCCAAAATGACTGGGTGGCCGTGCTTCGGTACGATTCCCTGGTTCGAAAGGGCTGGACATCTTCCTGCAGAAGACGCTCAGGACCTTGAACGGACCACAAAAAGCAGCGGTGAATTCAAGATCGCGTGCTTAGCATTGTCGCGCATCGCCAATTTCGATGATTTGGATCCTTTGCGGCTTGAGACCGATGTTGCAGTCGAAATCGTGCATGCTGGCCAAGTGGTTCCGGCGGACTCTGATCTGGTGATTATCCCCGGCACGAAGTCCACGCGTGGTGATCTGGCATTTCTTAGAAAGCAAGGATGGGATGTGGATGTCATGGCCCATGTGCGGCGCGGCGGAAGAGTGCTCGGAATTTGCGGCGGCTACCAGATTCTCGGCAAGATGGTGGATGACAGCAAAGGAATCGAAGGTCCTTCAGGAATCTCGGAAGGTCTGGGACTGTTGGACGCAACGACTATTATGGAACCGCGAAAGAGGGTTCGCGAAGTGTCGGTAGCGGTGAGCGGGCAATCGCCGGTGTTCTCTGCATATGAGATTCATATGGGTCGAACGGCTGGAAAGGACACCGATAGGCCATTTGCCTTTGTTCACAGCAACGGGGGTTTGCGTCCGGAAGGAGCGGTTTCAAGCAGTGGCCGTGTCACAGGAACTTACCTGCATGGTCTCTTCACGAACGACGCTTTTCGCAGAGATTGGCTGCGTCAGCTCGGAGCCCGCTCCAGTGGAATCAGCTATCCTGAAGCGGTGGATGAGACACTTAATGCACTAGCTGACCACTTGGAAGGTCATCTTGATATCGAACGGCTGATTGATACGATGTCCGAGCCGTCTTTCATTTAAGTTGACTTTGGGTTTCAGGCAACTTTCCGAGCAAGAGCGCATTGGGACCAAAGATCGGAGAGCGCGTTCGCCATGTGATCAATATCAGCGTCGGAATGCAAGGGGGTCGGCGTAATGCGCAACCGTTCTGTGCCCTTCGGCACCGTTGGATAATTGATCGGCTGCACGTAGATTCCGTACTCATGCAGCAGCATATCGCTGATGCGCCGGCATTTGTTGGGATCTTTGACAATCACGGGGACGATATGTCCCGGATTGGCATTGTGTGGAATACCCAAAGCGTCCAGCCTGTCCCTGAGCAATGTCACTTGGCGTCTGTGCCGTCTGCGTTCAAGCTGAGATAATTTGAGATGCTGCACCGAAGCCAAAGCCCCGGCGCTAACGGCGGGCGGCAGAGCCGTGGTGAATATGAAACCGCTGGCGAATGAGCGAATGAAATCGCAGAGCAATTCCGAACCAGCAATGTATCCTCCAATTACACCATAAGCCTTACCCAGCGTCCCCTGAATCAAGGTAATTCGTTCGAGCGCATTATCCCGTCCCGCGATGCCTTCCCCGCGATCTCCGTACATGCCAACGGCATGAACTTCATCAAGATAGGTCATGGCGCCGTGCTCTTCGGCAACATCACAGATTTCAGCGATCGGAGCGATATCACCATCCATCGAATAAATGGATTCAAACGCGACGATTTTGGTGGCATCAGGCGGAGTTTCCGCAAGCTTCGCTTCCAAATCATGCGGATCGTTGTGCCGCCAGATCCGCTTCTCTGCGCGGGAATGGCGGATGCCTTCAATCATGGAAGCATGATTCATGGCATCAGAAAAAATCACCGCATTAGGCAAGCGCGCGCCCAAGGTCGAAAGGGTAGCCCAATTCGACACATAGCCGGACGAGAACAACAGCGCCGATGGCTTGTTGTGCAGATCGGCAAGTTCTCGTTCCAACAAAACATGGAAATGCGACGTGCCGGAGATATTGCGCGTGCCGCCCGCGCCTGACCCGCTATCGTCGATCGCTTCTTTCATAGCATCGAGCACAATGGGACTCTGACCCATGCCGAGATAGTCGTTTGAACACCAAACAGTGACTTCGCGCTCACCGCCGGTGAAGAAATTGGTCGCACGGGGGAACGCGCCTCTTTGGCGTTTCAGGTCAGTGAAGTACCGATAGTTCCCTTCGGCTTTGAGCTGTTCCAGCTGCCGACAAAATTCTTGCTCAAATCGATCAGTCATTTTTGACTAAAGACACCCCGAACATTCTTTGCCACTCTATACTTCCCAGACGCACAGCTTCTACATCCAGCTGGATCAATTTGCACCAAGATTATTTCGAGTTTGCCGAATGAAGTCAATTTTCGCAAGCCGTGCATTTCATGCCGCGATATTCGGCTGGTTTCTGTTTTGTCTTTGCCAGCTGTTACCTTCGTCTGCGTTTGCGTCGAGTGCCATGGCCGCCGGATTTAAATGATCGACCCTTTGGCTTGACCTCCGCCTCCACCGCCTCTTCCACTTTGGATTGTCTTGCCAGCGGGTCGTCAGCCACAACCAATTCCACGGTTTCAAGTCGCTTGACTTCATCCCGGATCCGCGCGGCTTCTTCGAATTCGAGGTTTTCCGCAGCCTCGAACATTTGCTTTCGCAAGGCTTTCAGATGCGTTTCGAGATTTTCGCCGACCATCGGCTTTTCGACTTTGGTGGTTATGCGGGCCTGATCGGTGTCTCCCGCATAGAGACCTGCCATTACATCCGCGACATTTTTGCGCACCGTCTCGGGTGTGATTCCATGTTTGGTGTTGTATGCAATCTGTTTTTCCCGGCGCCGGTTGGTTTCACCGATCGCCCGCTCCATTGATCCTGTAACACGATCTGCAAACATGATCACGCGGCCATCCGCGTTGCGCGCCGCTCTCCCGACTGTCTGCACAAGCGATGTCTCGGAGCGCAAAAACCCTTCCTTGTCGGCATCCAGAATGGCCACCAATCCGCACTCCGGTATGTCCAATCCTTCACGAAGCAGGTTGATGCCGACCAGCACATCGAACGCGCCAAGCCGTAAATCACGCAGAATCTCGATACGCTCAAGAGTTTCAATGTCCGAATGCATATATCGAACGCGAAGACCCTGCTCGTGCAGATATTCAGTCAAATCTTCAGCCATCCGCTTGGTCAGTGTCGTGACAAGAGTTCGGTATCCTAATTTCGCGGATTCGCGGGCCTCGTGCAGCAATTCATCCACTTGATCGGTGACGGGACGAACTGTGATGACCGGATCAACGAGTCCGGTTGGCCGAATAACCTGCTCCGAAAATACACCGCTTGTCTGGTCTAGTTCCCAATCACCCGGAGTTGCAGACAAAAAAATCGACTGCGGCCGCATTAGATTCCATTCTTCGAACTTCAGCGGTCGATTGTCGGTGCAGGAAGGCAGACGGAATCCATGCTCGGCCAAGGTGAATTTCCGGCGGAAGTCGCCGCGGTACATCGCTCCAAGCTGCGGAACGGTCACGTGCGACTCGTCAGTGAACACTATCGCGTGATCGGGAATGTATTCGAACAGCGTTGGTGGGGGTTCGCCCGGTTTCCGACCTGTCAGATAACGCGAGTAGTTTTCAATTCCGTTGCAGCTTCCGGTTGCTTCGATCATTTCCAAATCGAATTGAGTTCGCTGTTCAAGTCGCTGCGCTTCCAGCAGTTTGCCATCATGTTCCAGCTGGGTAAGGCGCGTTTTCAGCTCGGCCTTAATTTTCTTGACCGCTTGTTGAAGAGTCGGGCGTGGCGTCACGTAGTGCGAGTTCGCATAGATCCTGATCATCTCCAGATCATCGGTCCGCTGTCCGGTAAGCGGGTCGAATTCCCGAATGGATTCGACTTCGTTTCCAAAGAAGGAAAGCCGCCACGCGCGGTCATCCAGGTGAGCCGGCCAAATTTCCAGAACATCGCCGCGCACGCGGAAGCATCCGCGCTGAAAGGCATCATCATTGCGCCGATATTGCTGGGTAACCAGATCGCCTAGGACCGCGCTTTGCTCGTATGTTTTTCCAGCCACGATATCTTGCGTCATGGCTCCGTAGGTTTCGACCGAACCAATGCCATAGATGCAAGAAACCGACGCTACGATGATGACATCATCCCGTTCGAGCAGTGAACGCGTCGCTGCATGCCGCATTCGGTCGATCTGCTCATTCACCATAGCCTCTTTTTCGATGTAGGTGTCGGAGCGGGGAACGTAGGCCTCAGGCTGATAGTAGTCATAGTAGCTGACAAAATACTCGACGGCGTTATGTGGGAAGAAGGTCTTGAATTCTCCATAGAGCTGCGCGGCCAAAGTTTTGTTCGGCGCGAGAATTATCGCGGGCCGCTGAGTCTCCGCAATGATTTTTGCCATTGTGAAGGTCTTGCCGGTGCCCGTGGCTCCCAGCAGCACTTGGCTCTGCTCGCCGTCTGCGATACCCTGAGTCAATTCGGCGATTGCCGTCGGCTGATCTCCTGCCGGATAGAACTCTGTGAACAGTTCAAAAGGTCTGCCGCCTTCGAGTTTCTTTCGGATTTCAAGAGGCGAGGGCTGCAGAATTGGAGCTATGTCATGCATGGGCAGGCGGTTTCGACTGGCTTCAGAATTAAAATGTGTGCGCTGCGCATCCATCACAAGTGTGCCGGTTCAATATCTCGGCATGAGGATTCGCCATGCGCGGTTTGTCAGACGCTTCGCCCTCCGTCCACATCAAGAATGAGGCCGGTCAGGAAACTGGCCTCATCCGATGCCAGGTAGAGAGCTGCATTGGCCACGTCAGATGGGTCGCAAAGTCGGCCCAGCGGTATTGTGTTGAGAAACTTCTTTCGGTTCTCTGGAGTGTCCGGCTTGCCTATGAACGTTTCCAGCAATGCGGTTGTTCCCAGCACCGGAGCGATTCCGCAAACTCTGATTTGGTCGGATGCAAGCTCAACGGCCAATGATTTGGTCATCAGGCTTACAGCGCCTTTCGACGAGTTGTACCATGTCAGGCCGGGGCGCGGTCGCAACCCGGCGGTTGACGATACATTGATCATCACTCCGCCGCTCTGGTTCCGCCAATGCGGAACCACGGCATGAACCATATGGAAGATTGAGAACACGTTGATTTCATAGACCCGCCTCAGCGTCGCTTCATCAACGTCAAGCAGTGGCTGGTTCCTGTGGCTCCAACCGGCATTGTTCACAACGATGTGAGGGACGCCGAATGCTTCAATTGTCTTGTCAACCGCGGTTTGAACCTGGTCGCCTGAAGACACGTCGCAGTGCACTGCAATCGCTCGTTCGCCCAATGAATCGGCGACGGCGTCCGCTCCATCTGAATTGATATCGGCAATGGAGACCGCTGCGCCTTCGGCGGAGAATCTTTCTGCGATGGCTTTGCCGAACCCATCCGCGCCCCCAGTAATCAGAGCGGTTTTGCCGTCTAGCCGCATCATCCCTTTCCTTCCGGTCAATTAAACTTATTCACAATGGTTTTGATCTGCGTGAAGCTTCGGAGCGCTTCGAATCCCTTTTCTCTTCCGTGTCCGGATTTGCCCACGCCGCCGAACGGAAGTTCTATGCCGCCGCCGGCGCCAAAACAATTGACAAAAACCTGACCGCATCTGATCGCTCTTGGAACTCGGGCTTGCCTTGCCCCATCTTTGGTCCAGATTCCGGCAACCAGCCCGTAATCGGTGGAATTTGCCAGCTTAATCGCTTCCTCTTCGGTTTTGAAGGGGATGCAGGCAAGAACCGGCCCGAACACTTCCTCGCGGGCGATTGGAATTTCAGGCGATACCGGCCCGAATAGAGTGGGCGGAATATAGTGGCCGCTTTCGGGGGCGCTGTCAGCAATGCGGCCTTGAGCGACCGGATTGATCCCGGAATTTTCCAGATACTGTTCAACACGTTGTTTTTGCTTTGCCGAGATTAACGGACCGAGATCGCGGTCTTCAAAGTGCGGCGCGGCAATTAGATTTCCAAAAGCCTCGGTCAGATCCGCCATAACTCTGTCAAAGACCGAGTATTCAATCAGCGCTCGCGATCCAGCTGAACAGGTCTGACCGCTGTTTTGAACAATAGCATTCACGATCGCGGGTAAGGCGGCTTCAATATCGGCATCCGCAAATACGATCTGCGGTGATTTGCCGCCGAGTTCGAGTGTGCAGGCGACATGGTTTTTGGCTGCGGCGGCTTGGACGCTCGCCCCGACTTCCGGTGATCCGGTGAATGAAAGAAAATCAACATCTCGATGAGAGGCGAGGCGGCTTCCCGCGGCCTCGCCGGTGCCTGAAACGACATTGATGGCGCCTGCTGGAAACCCGGCCTCCAGCGCCAGCCGGGCCAAGGCGATTGGTGTTTGGCAGGCATCTTCAGCGGGCTTGAGGACGACAGTGTTGCCAGCGGCCAGCGACGGCGCCAGCGTCCTCCCGAACATTTGCGCGGGATAGTTCCAAGGAATGATATGCGCGGTAACGCCCAAAGGTTCCCGCACGGCTTGGACGTGGAATCCATCGATGAAGGGAATGACGTCCCCGTGGAGTTTGTCAGCGGCCCCGCCGTAATACTCGAAGTATCTAACCGTGGCAGCTAAGTCGGCCCGGGCTTGTTTCAATGGCTTGCCGGTATCAAAAGCCTCGAGTGCGGCAAGGTCATCTGACTCTGCATCGGTCAGTTCCGCGAGCTTCATCAGCAATCTGCCGCGCTCGGTCGCGGTGATTTTCTGCCAACCTTGGCGGTCAAAGGCATGTCGGGCTGCTGCAACTGCGTCATTGATGTCGGTTTCCGCCGAGTCAGGGATTCGGGCAAAGACCTGGCCATCGGAAGGGCAGGAGACGGCAAGAGTGCGTCCGCTTGCGGCGGGAACCCATTTCCCATCGATCAGGTTGAGGCGGGTGACGATTTCATTCAATTCGCGGATCTTTCGGTTTGTTCATGATTCGGAGGTGAATTGCGAAAGAGCGTCGCGCAGTCAAAAGGTATGCGCGTATCAACGCAAGTCAGCGCACACTATTGCGGACAGGAAGCAATTTCAATTCGCCTCGCCGCACAGCACAACAATCACCTTTCCTTCACATAAGGCTCGCCGCCGGCGCGGGGCGGTATGGCTTTGCCGACGAATCCGGCGAGAATAACCACCGTGAGGATATAGGGCAGAGCCTGCATCAGCTGCAGCGGCACAGTGCCGACGCCTTCGATGGTGATATTCTGGAATCGAATGGCGATGGCTTCCAGAAGACCGAACAGCAAACAAGCGAACAAGGCATAGCCCGGCCGCCATTTGGCGAAAATCAAAGCCGCCAGAGCGATGAATCCTTTTCCAGCGGTCATATCGCGGATGAATCCTGCCGCCATTCCGGTTGAAAGGTAAACGCCGCCAAGTCCGCAAAGAAGGCCGCAGATTAAGGTGGCTTGGTATCGCAGCTTAGCAACCGACAGCCCGCCTGTGTCGACAGCTTCGGGATTCTCTCCGACAGCGCGCAGACGCAGACCGAAACGCGTGCGGAAAAGAATCCACCACGTCAAAAATACCGCTAGGATGGACAAATATACCAAGAGCGTGTGACCGGATGCGAGTTCGCTGTAAATCGGTCCGATGAACGGAATTGACGCAATCGATTCCGCTAACGGAAAGTTGATCGGCAGAAACCGCCCGTCGCCGCTGAGCGAAGGCGTGCGGCCACCGAGTTTGAACCAGTTCTGCCCGATCAAGGCAGTCATGCCTGACGCAAAGAAATTGATCGCGACTCCGGAAATCAACTGATTGCCATGAAAAGTGATCGAAGCGACTCCATGCACCAATGCAAGCAGCATCGAAGCGGTGAGGCCGGCAACTAATCCGATCAGGACCGACCCGGTGAACGCTGCGAAAGCTGCGGAAAAGAATGCGGCGACCAGCATTTTTCCTTCAAGGCCGATGTCGAAGATTCCAGCGCGTTCGGAAAACAAACCCGCGAGGCAGGCAAAAATCAGCGGCGCCGACAACCGCATCATCGAATCAAGAATTTGAATGACAGTCGTGAAATCCATCAGTTTGCTCCGCGCCGCATCCTGACAAAGATCCTTTCGACAGGAATTCTCACCATATTGTCCAATGCACCGGTGAACAAAATCACCAGCGCCTGAATGACAACAATCATTTCACGGCTGACCGACGGCATTTCAAACTCAAGTTCAATGCCGCCTTGATAAAGAACACCGAACAACATGGCCGCGAGAAGGACGCCCAAGGGATGCGAGCGGCCCATCAAAGCTACAGCAATGCCGACAAAACCCGCGCCTTGAACGGAGTCGATCAACAGACGCTCCGCTTCACCGGCGACGGTGTTGATTGCCATGAGGCCTGCCAACGCGCCGGAAAGCAGCATTGTGATCATGATGATACGGAATGGTGAAATGCCTGCATACACTGCCGCAGACTCGCTGTGTCCAAACGCCCGGATGGTGTAGCCGAGCCGAGTTCGCCAGATCAGCGCCCAGACGAAGAGGCACGCGGCTAGCGCCAGCAGAAAACTGACATTCAAAGGCGGAGATTTTGGAAACGGGATGCCAATCCACGCCAGCATTTCATGTCCGGTCGGAAGGTGCGCTCCCGGCGGGAATTCAGCTGTTTCCGGCGCCATCTGTCCCGGGGCTTTCATCACATGCACAAGCAGATATACCAACAGTGCGTAGGCTATGAAGTTGAACATGATTGTCGTGATGACGATATGGCTGCCGCGCCGTGCCTGCAGATAGGCTGGAATCGCAGCCCACGCCGCCCCGAACAAAGCCGCTCCGATGATCGTTGCGGGGAAGGCCAACAGCCAGTGGGGCCAGTTCAGTGACAGGCAGACCAGCGCAACCCCAAGTCCTCCGAGAGTCGCTTGTCCTTCGCCGCCGATATTGAAGAGCTTGGCATGGAACGCAACCGCGACTGCAAGCCCGGTGAAAACGAAGTTGGTTGTGTAGTAGAGCGTGTAGCCCCAGGAATATGCCGACCCGACCGACCCCTTAACAATGACAACCAACGCACGAAGCGGGTTTTCACCGATGAGGAGCACCACCAGCCCGGACACAAGAAAAGCCAGTATCAGGTTGATGAACGGTATGAGCAGCGTGTCCGCCCATTTCGGCATCGTAGAGCTCACGTAGTTTCCTCCTTGACGCCTGCCATCAGCAATCCGAGCTCGGCTTCATTCGTCTCGGAGGTCACGCGCTCGCCGATTATGTGGCCATCAAACATGACTGCGACCCGGTCGGACAGCGATAGGATTTCATCCAGTTCGACACTGATCAGCAATACTGCAGCGCCTTCGTCGCGCATATCAATGATGCGCTGGTGAATGAATTCAATCGCACCGATGTCAACGCCGCGGGTTGGCTGACCAACCACGAGCAGGGAAGGTCCGCGCTCGAATTCTCTCGCCAAAACAATTTTTTGCTGATTGCCGCCGGAAAAAGACTTAGCATGCAATTCAGGGTTGTCGGGCCGCACATCGAACCGATGCATCAAATCCGCTGCGACATTTCGAATGGCGCGGTTGTCCATGAATAGTTGATTTCGACTATACCCATCGTCATGGTGATAGCCGAACACCATGTTTTCCCAAGCGGTGAATTCCATCACCAGCCCAAGATGCTGGCGGTCTTCTGGAACATGGGCGATTCCGCAGCCGCGCCGCGCGCCTGCATCCGAGCCTGGACCAGTACAGCGAATCTGCTGGCCGTTGATCCGAATCGTCCCGGATGAAGGACAAATCCCGCCGAGCACTTCCAGCAATTCGGTTTGGCCGTTTCCGGCGACCCCGGCAATGCCGAGAATCTCTCCGCGCCGGACGGAAAGACTGACATCTTTGAGGCGCGCGACACCGCGATCGTCAGAGACAGAGAGATTTTGTGCTTCCAGCACAAGATCGCCGGGAACCGCGGGTTTCTTTTCAACACGCAGGAGGACCTTTCGACCCACCATCAACTGTGCCAGCTGTTCGGGGTTGGTGTCTTTGATCCGCAGGGTTGCGGTCATCCGACCTTGCCGCATCACACTGACAGTGTCGGTGATGGCCATGATTTCCTGCAGTTTGTGGGTTATCAGGATAATGGTTTTGCCTTCATCGCGAAGACTGCGCAGTATCCGAAAGAGATGGTTTGCCTCAGATGGTGTGAGCACGCCAGTGGGCTCATCCAAAATCAGGACATCGGCTTGCCGGAACAGCGCTTTGAGGATTTCCACGCGTTGCTGATGTCCGACCGAGAGATTTTCGATGACCGCGTCCGGATCGACATTGAGTTCGTATTCGCTGGCGAGTTTGGTGAGTAGCGCTCTTGCTTTGGCCAAAGAGGGGCCAAGCAGAAAACCTTCTTCGGCTCCCAGAATGACATTCTCGAGCACGGTGAAATTCTGCACCAGCATGAAGTGCTGATGTACCATTCCGATTCCTGCCCGAATCGCGGATTGACTGTCCGGGATCGGTGTGGGTTGTCCATTGACGTGGATTTCGCCGGCATCGGCTTTGTAGAAGCCAAACAGAATGGACATGAGGGTTGACTTTCCGGCGCCGTTTTCTCCGACGATTCCGTGGATTGTGCCGGAGGCAACCGAAAGAGAAATGTCCTGATTCGCCCGGACCGGGCCAAAGGACTTTGAAATTCCTTTCAGCTCGATTGCTGGCGCGGCAGGATCCTGCCGCGCCACTGTGTTAACAGGAACCATATGGAGCTCTCTCAGCTCACGGGACAGCTGTCATCCGTTGTATAGTTGTGGACCATAACGTTTCCAGCGATGATTTCGTCGCGCGCCGCGGAAGCGGAGGCTTTCACATCGTCCGAAATCAAACTTTCATTATGCTCATCCAGCGCATAGCCCACGCCATCTTCGGCCAGTCCAATCGCGACAATTCCGGTTTCGAGATCCGGCCCACCGGTAAACGCTTCCTGCACGGCCAAGTCGACGCGCTTCAGCATTGAGGTCAGGACTGATCCGGGGTGAAGATGGTTTTGGTTGGCATCGACGCCGATTCCGAGAATTCCCGCATCGGCTGCGGCTTGAAGAACGCCGACGCCGGTGCCGCCAGCCGCATGATACACAATGTCCGCACCTGCGGCGATTTGAGCCTTGGTAAGCTCGCCGCCCTTCACCGGATCATTCCATGCAGACGGTTCGTTGCCAGTCATATTCTGGATAACCGTTGCATCGGGATTGGCGGCTTTCACGCCTTGCACATAACCGCAAGCGAACCTGCGGATGAGAGGAATATCCATGCCGCCAACGAAACCGACAACATTGGATTTAGTTGTTAGGCCTGCGATATATCCGACCAAATAAGAACCTTCGTGCTCTTTGAAAATCACTGACCGCACATTCGGATGATCGACCACCATATCGATGATGGCGAATTTTGTATCGGGGAATTCGGGTGCGACCGCGGTAAGCGCGCTGCCGAACGCAAATCCAGTCATGACGACTGGGTTGTTGCCGGCTTCCGCGAGCCGCCGGATGGCTTGTTCGCGCTGCGCGGCCGATTGGAGTTCGATTTCGCGGTAATCTCCGCCGGAAGCAGCCTTCCAGGCTTCGGCTCCATTGAAGGCGCTTTCGTTGAATGATTTATCGAATTTACCGCCCATATCGTAAATGATTGCGGGATCCGCTGAAGCGGCAGATGCAGCAAAGCCGCACGCCGCCGCAGCGGCGATTAGAGTTCTAATCGATTCCATGTTTTTCTCCAGGCAAGTTAGATCGGCCTGCAAGGTGAACATGCAAGCCCTGCGTTTGTGGTCTTATTTAAAAAAAATGACGAAGACTGCAAGCTGTTTTGGTTGATCGCGTCAACAATTCATCCCAGGGCAGCTTCGCAAAACGAGCCTGGTGCGTTTCATCTGCATGGTCTTTGCGCTATCGCCAAGATCACTCGATTATCGTTTTTGGAGGTGCGTGAGGCTGAAGATCGCCCACAGGTCAGATTCCTGTCGGAGAAACCACCTTAGCGTTAGGCCGTGCATTGGGTGGGCGAAGATAGAATGGTTTTGGTCTGCCGCAATCGAAATCTTTCTTTCGAGATGCTAGGCTAGCGGCTGCTTCGCTTGCTTCAACCAGCGGTGGAGTCCAGCGGTATCCCCAATGCGCGGCAGCCTCTTTGGCGGCCGCGCCGCCGACAATCACAGTCCCGCGCGGCGGTGCGGGCAATTCCGTAATTTTGTCGTTTTTGGGTGTTCCATCCGGCATCTGCTTTGCAAACATTCTATTGCGCACCCCATCAATGATTGCACAGCATGGCTCGTTGATTCCGAATGATGCCGCTTCAAACGAATCGATTCCAATCGCTGGAATCGAAAGGGCTAAGGACAAACCGCGGGCTGCGGACACGGCCAACCGGATTCCAGTGAAGTTTCCGGGACCTGTTACAATCCCAATGATCGAAAGATCGCCCCATTCAGCTCCTGCATCGTTCAGCAATTCCTGCAGCAGCGGATACAATCTCTCGGCTTGGCCTCTTTGGGCAACTTCATATTTGTGCGCTAGGATGCTGCTCTCGTTGAGTAGCGTTGCCGAACAGGCTTGCTTGGAGGTGTCAAAACCAAGTGCAATGCCCTCATGCGACAACAGGACGAACCTCAACGACTTCAGGAATGTAATGGCGGAGCAGGTTTTCGATGCCCATTTTCAAGGTGATGGTTGAAGACGGGCAGCCAGCGCAGGCTCCCTGCATATGCAAGTACACGACTCCGCGGTCAAATCCATGGAAAACGATGTCGCCGCCATCCTGCGCCACTGCAGGTCTGACCCGCGTATCCAATAGTTGTTTGATCTGCAGAACAATGGGGTCGTCATCGCCGGATTCGTCCTCAACACCAGCATCCGGCGCTCTGTTGATGATTGGATAGCCCGATTGAAACTGTTCCATGATGGCCCCGAGAATGGCAGGCTTTATATGTGCCCAATTCACGTCCGGCACCTTGGTTACCGAAATGAAGTCCTTGCCATAGAATACACGCTCGACACCTGAGATTTTGAAAAGGCGTGTTGCCAGCAGCGAGTTCTCAGCGGCACCTGCGTCCGGGAAGTCCGCGGTTCCTTCATCCAGAACCGTTTTACCGGGCAGGAACTTAAGCGTAGCAGGGTTTGGGGTAGATTCGGTTTGAATGAACATCACAATTCCTAATCTAGCGGTCGTTATACCTTTACTTAAGGTTTGCGGATTGCGATTTCGAGTGCTTGGATGGTTATGATTCTCAATTACACCGCTTCTCTTCCGCTATTCCTTGAGCAAATCATGCAAACCTGCTCAGCGGTCGATTGTCATTCCCGTTGCGTTTGAGCGGTCCCCAAGCACAGCAACCAAATAACGCGGACAGCTTGGAAACTGAAAAACCGGATTTGAACCCGAGCTCGAAGTGAACTCCGAACCGCAATGGGTTGCCATTACGGGTTTTCACGAAGCCACCATAATTTTGCATGTTTCTGACCGAACCGAAACGTCCGGCGGTTTGTTCAATCCAGAGCCACAGGCCATGTTCCTCCGGTAATCTTTTAAGGCCCAAATCTTATTGTTAAGCAAAGCCGATTTACGGATAAAGGATGCGGTGTTGTTGCTGTACGGTCGGATCCGATTTATGTTGAAGATGCCCGCCGGGCCGCGCGGACACGGCGCAAGAACGGGAGCGGCTGTGATGGCGCACTGCAGATCCGATCGCAAAAAGCTTCGCAAATTCGCCGGCACCACAGACCGGTATCTCACCGGCAACTTCGCCGGCCGGGAGGCGGAGATCACAAGAATCATGAAGCGGATCGACGATGTTCGGGACCGTCACCGCTCCGGCGAGATCAAGCCGGCGGCCGGTGCGACCATGCTGATTCAAGGAGCGCCGGGGGCGGGCAAGACCTCGCTGATCGACAAGCTTCGTCAGGATTGGACGGAAGCGGCGGAAGGTGAGACAGCGCCGACGTCAGGTCCGTTTGAAGACGGTTGTCCGCCGTCGTTGCCGGATGTCGCCAGCATCGATGCCGAGGCTTTGAATTCTCCCGCTGCTCTGGAGGCCGATCTTCGGCGCGCCGGCCAGCCTCTGAGGGCGGCGCACCGGCTGGCCTCGGTTTTCTCAGGACTTCAATTTCTTGGGATCGGAGTTTCCGTTGATGTTCCAAAGGAGCTGGCTGATCAGGTCATTCGCGACGCCTCGCGTCCGCTGGTTCTGTTCATCGACGAGATTCAGAACGCGAAGGTCGATGGGATGGCCGGCGAGTTTCTGAACCGCATGCACAGCGGAAGCACCGGGGCACCGGTGATTCCGATCTATGCCGGGCTGGCGCACTCGCGGGATGTTCTCGGCCGGGCCGGTCTGACCCGATTGGCGGCCGGGGCCGTGGTCAATCTCGGCTGCCTGTCCGAGGAGGAGACAGGGGAGTCGGCGGACAAATTTTTTCGGATGCACGAAGTCAAAGCGGCACCGGAGACGAAGGAGCGCTGGAAGGAACTGGTCTGGCGCGAGAGCTGCGGCTGGCCGCAGCATCTCCAAAACACGCTGCGTTCGGTGGCCGAGAAGCTGATTTTGGAGCCGGTCGGCGATCTGGAAAAGATCGACCCGCTCGCCGCGAGGCGGCGATCCGCCGCACAGCGGGCCGAGTATTACGCCGCGCGGATGCGCGGCGGGCTTTCACGGGCCAGGGTTCTGCTCGGAAGAGTCATGGAAGCGATCAGCGACGGCAGGGACGAAGCCGCATGCATCAATCTGATCGACTCTCTGCATCAGCCTGGCGACAGAGCAACAGCTGTTCCGAGAGGCATGGAGGCGGAAGACTTCTTCGATTTGATGATTGCCAGAGGCCTGCTTCAGGAATCGGTGGATGAAGCCGGTGTTTACTGCGCTCCGATTCCGTCCATGCGGAACTGGTGCGTAGCGGTGGCGGGTGGTGTGTTGCACACAGCTGTAGCGGCCGGAGACATCGAAGCTGTCCTTGATTGTCTGAAATCCGGAGACGATTTCGAAGCCCGCGATGCGCGGGGCCGGACCCCGCTGCACATTGCCGTCGAAGAGAACTGGCCGGAGATCGCGGAGATGCTGCTGGATGCCGGAGCCGACCCGCAGGCGCAGGATAACAATGGGGTGGCCGCGGCCGATGCCGCGGATCCTCTTTCCGACACCGCGCGGCTGTTTCACAGCCGCTCGCTGCTGTAGGAACCCGAGAAGCAGGATTAAACCCGAAGGTTGCCGACTAAGCTTCTGACCTGATCCGCCTCATCGTTCGATGTCCGGGCGGAATGCAGATTCGACGATTGCTACGAACTATAGTGTGTTCCTGACCGCTTGGAACGGATAACCGTTTTTTGCGAACCGATTTCCGGGCAACAACCGCTTGGCACCCTCCGCGAAAATCGTGCTTTGGTGATTGTACAGCACACACTCGAATTCACGCATGGTCGATTCCCTGAAAAACGCTGAAAGCTTCATACCCGAAAATCCGGCGTCGTCCGCTATTCACACCTTGCCGCTCGGCTGCGCCCGCACTTCGATGTTGTCATTTGCCCTCTCGTTCAATTCAGAGGCGGGTTCAGCAAAATTCAGCACGGCAGCGATCCCTTGACTGCTTCCATCAATGAAGTGGCGGCCAGGGTCGATATCCATCGAAAAAGTTGTGAATAACCGCACCGGAAACTTTCGCTTTCGTAGCCTGTTTACTGTGCTGGCTCGTCAACTTACAGCCTCAAGCTGGGCTTTATTCAGGCCTCCGGGAACAATTGTGATGGGAATCGGCAGCGTTCCCGATGTGCGGGATAGTCTTGATACGAGCGGCCCTGGACCATCCCGCGAGGTGCCGGCGGCAAGGACGAGCACACCGATTTCTTTATCGTCATTGATTTGGCCGAGGATCTCCTCGACGGCATGCCCCTCGCGAATCGCCAATTGGGGAACGATGCCGTATTTTTTCTGCATTTCCCCGGCGAAAATATCAAAATGAATTCGGATCCGTTCGCGCGCTTCTTCACGCATCATGTCTCCGATGCCAATCCAGTGCTGAAACTCCTCGGGTGGAATAACCGAAAGAATCGTCACTCCGCCGTTGGTCTTGCTCGCTCTCATCGCCGCGTAGCGCATAGCGTTTGCACATTCATTGCTGTCGTCGAGAACAACCAGAAACTTTCGCATCGTCGCCCCTTCCCGTGGTTTTCCGCTTCATGGCCAGCACCGCCGCCCTGTTCGGTTCAGCGTGCGGCCGTACAAGCAGTCGTCAGTTTTTCGGCACAATCTTGCCGGGATTCATAATGTCGAGCGGATCAATGGCTTGCTTGATTTTCATCATCCAATTCGTTGCTCCGCCGAGTTCCTTTTCGAGATAACGCATTTTGCCCTGACCGATACCGTGTTCCCCTGTGCAGGTGCCTCCTAGATTGATCGCGCATTCGGCAAGCCAGCCCACAAAATCATTCGCATTGTCCAGTTCATCCGTTGAGTTTGGATCAATCAAAAGTGTCATGTGAAAATTTCCATCACCCGCATGCCCGACAATCGGCGCCAAAATTCCAAGCGATCTGGCCTTTTGCTGGGCAGCCGTCACACAGTTTGCCAGTGATGAAATTGGAACGCATGCGTCGGTTGTGATGCAAGTCGCTCCTTTCCGCAGCTGCAGTGTTGCCCAGTAGGCATCGTGTCGTGCTTGCCAAAGCCTGTTGCGCTCTTCTGGGTTTGACGACCAAGCAAACGCAGACCCGCCTCGATCCGCACAGATTTCTCCGCTGGCGGCCGCCTGTTCCGCAACACCGGTTTCGCTGCCGTGAAATTCCAGCAGCAGCAGCGGTGTTTCCGGCAGCGAAAGTTTGGAATAGGCATTAACCGCCTTGACCGTCAGTTCATCCAGAAGCTCGATTCTGGCAACGGATATTCCGAACTGTATGGTATCGATTACGGCAAGACAGGCATCCTCGACAGTTTCGAAGCTGCAGCTGGCGGATGAGATGGCTTCCGGAATGCCATGAAGACGGAGCGTCAGTTCGGTGATCAAGCCCAATGTTCCTTCGGAACCGATCAGCAGTCGCGTGAGGTCTAATCCAGCCGCGCTTTTGCGCGCCCTCCGTCCTGTTGAAATCGTGCTTCCATCCGGCATGACCGCTTTTAGGGCCATGACATTGTCACGCATCGTGCCGTAACGCACGGCGTTGGTGCCGGATGCCCGTGTCGCAGCCATGCCTCCAAGACTGGCGTCGGCTCCGGGATCGATGGCAAAGAACAATCCGGTATCCCGCAGCTCCTCATTGAGTGATTTGCGGGTCATTCCGGGCTCGACAACGCAGTCGAGGTCTTGTGGATTCACTTGAATCAGCCGATTCATTTCACGAAAACTGACGCAGATTCCCCCTTGCGGCGCATTGACATGGCCTTCCAGGGACGTGCCTGTCCCAAATCCGACAACCGGCATTCGGTAATAGGCACAGGTCTTCACGATCTCAGACACTTCCTCGCTGGACTTCGGAAACGCGACCGCATCGGGCAATTGAGGCTTCAGTATGGTTGTGGAATGACAATGCTGTTCCCGAACGGCCAAACCAGACTGCAGCCGCTCGCCGAGCATCTGCCGAATAACGCCGATGGCCGCTGACTTGCCATTATCCTGTGCATGGGATTTCAGCATATCGAGTTTTCGATTCCGTTTTCTTGAGTGCGATTCCGCTAGAACCTATAGCGGATTAACTCATACAATAACCCCAATTCTTGCAAAACCAAAAGCTTAAGGATTATGTAGGATAACAATCTTTGTGGATTTCCATATGTGCAGGGGGCGAATTAATGGATTATAGTGGATCTGCGACAATCGAAGCTGACAGGCAGGCAGTTTGGCTGGCTTTGAACAATCCAGAAGTGCTGAAACGCTGCATACCCGGCTGCACAGAGTTTAGCGGGTCTGCGGTAGACGGCTTCAAAGCAACTGTCACCCAGAAAATCGGCCCCGTTAAGGCGACATTCCGAGGAGAAATCGCGCTATCTGATATTGTTGAAGCCAAAAGCTGCACGATTTCTGGAGAAGGCAAAGGAGCAGCAGCGGGATTTGCCAAAGGGCTAGCGCATGTCCGTCTCGCAGATGCGGAGTCCGGCACCGAACTTAGCTACGATGTTGAGGCTCGGATCGGTGGAAAACTCGCGCAAATCGGATCAAGGCTGGTTACTGGAGCCGCAAAAAAGGTGGCTGATCAGTTTTTTGCGAAATTCCGGGAAGTCGTGGAAGAGCCGCAAATCGAGAATTAAGCCTCCTCGCGGCGAGCCCAATCCCAATAGAGCTGCCGCGCCTCATTGGCCACCGGCCCTGGCTGGTAGTGAATGTCGTCGAATTGCGAGACTGTAGTCACCTTTGACATGTTGCCGGTCATGAATACCTCATCCGCCTCCCGGAAGTCGTCCAATGTGAGGATGGTTTCATGAACCGTATGGCCGGCGGACTTTAAGAGTCCAATAATGCGGATGCGGGTAATGCCGGCAAGAAACGTTCCATTCGCGACTGGGGTCAGGACGTTGCCCTCCCGCACCATGAAAATGTTCGCTGTTGCGGTTTCGGCGACATTTCCGAGCGCATCGGTAACGAGCGCGTTGGTGAATCCCTTTTCGTTTGCTTCCTCCAGCATGCGCGCGTTGTTCGGATAGAGACAGCCGGTTTTCGCGTTGACAATTGAAGATGCGTAAACCGGACGCTGGAAGCGTGTTGTTGTAAGGGTCGCCGAAACATTCGGATCCGGCATGGGCAGTTCTTCCAGGCAAATGCAGAAACCCGTGGCTCCGAGTTTGGCTTTGACGGCTAGGTGCCCGCCATGAAGCGCCCAATACATGGGGCGGATGTAGACTGCGGATTCAGCCGGATAGGCGTTCAGGCCCTGCCTGGCAATCTTATAAATTTCTTCAGCGCTGTGTGTTGGGGTGATTCCCATGGCATCCGCTGAGTCATTCAGCCGCTGGCAGTGCGCGAGCAAATCGGGCGTCAACCCATATGCATAACGGGCGCCATCAAACACGTTTGTGCCAAGCCACGAACCGTGGTCGGCGGCGCGCATGATGTAGACATCATCGTCGTGCCATTGGCCTTCGAAGTATGTGCGAATGTTTTTTCCTGTCGCCATGTGTTTCTCCTCATCCAAGCTTATGCCTGGTTCGACTGGATCAATCCAATGATTTCATAGGTTTGCCGCACAATTGGTTCCGCGATGGAGGCCGCTCTTTCCGCTCCCTTGCCGAGAGTGCGGTCAAGTTCGGCCGGATCCTGCATAAGCCGATTCATTTCTTTGGTTACGGGTGCGAGTTTTTCGACTGCCAAATCAACCAATTTCGACTTGAAGTTCGAAAACTGACTTCCGGCGAATTCAGAAACAACAGCTTCAGTCCGCTGTTCAGCCAATGCTGCGTAGATATTGATGAGATTTCGCGCTTCCGCCCGGTGGCTGAGTCCGGCAAGGCTGTGGGCGATTGGCTCCGTGTCGGTTTTGGCCCGGCGAAGCTTTTTTTGGATGGTGTCCGCGTCGTCGGTGAGATTGATTCGACTTAAGTCGGAGGGATCGGATTTCGACATTTTTTTGGTTCCGTCCCTCAGACTCATAACGCGTGTCGCGGTGCCTTCAATCACTGGTTCAATGACCGGAAAGAAATCGACTCCAAAGTCATTGTTGAATTTGATCGCCACGTCGCGGGTCAATTCAAGATGCTGTTTTTGGTCTTCGCCGACCGGAACGTGCGTAGCGTGGTAGACAAGTATGTCAGCGGCCATCAGTGTTGGATATGCGAAGAGGCCAACCGAGGCGTTTTCTCTGTTCTTGCCAGCCTTGTCTTTAAATTGAGTCATGCGTCCGAGCCATCCCATTCGGGCGACACAATTGAAAATCCAAGCCAGTTCTGCGTGAGCCGAGACTTGCGATTGGTTGAACAGGATTGACTTGCTTGGGTCTATGCCGGCGGCGATGAACGCGGCGGCGGCTTCCCGCGTGGCGACTTGAAGCTCTGTGGGATTTTGCCAGATGGTGATCGCATGCAGGTCGACAAGGCAATAGACGGTTTCAAAATCGGAATTCTGCATTTCGACAAAGCGTTTCAGAGCTCCAAGGTAGTTGCCGAGAGTGAGGTTGCCGCTCGGTTGAATACCGGAGAACACGCGCTTGGTGCGTGTGATTTCTGTCATGGATTGCTCTCGCTGCTCTAATATGGCGCGGCTGTGTCATATATTTGGATATTGTCTGCCGTCAACCGGCAGGCAATGCGTGGAGAAAACCGTCGCAAGTTCATATCGTGCAGCAGCGAAATTCCTGATTTCAACGCATTGATTCTTTAAACCAGTGCTCGTTATGAAACTGTTTGAGGTGAGATTGCCGAAATCAATAGTCCAGTGCCGCCTTCTTTGTTGTGACAGCTGCGCCTGTAGGAAAAGTAATCCGAGGGATTGGAATATGTGCAGTGCCCAATCCATTCAGCACGACCAATGTTTTCGGAATTCAACAGCATAAGCCCGTACCCCGGAAGATCGAAAACGAGTCGGTTGCTGTCATCATGGTGAAAAAATCGTGCGCTGCGTGAATCCGTTTGCAGAAACAATTCTCTGAATTCCTCGCCGACTTCATAGTTTTTGCGGCTGATGGAGGGTCCGATCACAGCAGAGATTGAACCGCGACGACATCCAAGCTGCTCCATTTTGGCGATTGTAGCCCCCAGAATACCCGCCAGCGAACCTTTCCAACCGGCATGAGCGGCGGCGACAACCCGCTTTCTGCTGTCTGCGAACAGCACGGGCATGCAGTCGGCCGAGAGCACGCTTACCGCTAAATCGGGATTTGATGTTGCCAATGCGTCAGCTTCCAGCGTTCCTTTCGGACGTTCCCGAATAACTTCGGCATTAGCGGAGTGTATCTGACGGCAAGTGATCAAATCAGTCAGAGCCGCACTGACAGACTGCGCTACAATTCTTCGGTTTTCGCTTACACAAACTGGATCGTCACTGTTCCGCGCCCCGCAGTTCAAGCTAGCGTAAATTCCCGATGACTTGCCGCCCCGGCGTGTAAAGAATCCGTGCTTAAAAGGTGCAAGCAATGCCGATGTTGTGAATTTTGTTTGCATCTAAAATCCCGGCGGCGGGTTTGCTTTCTTTGGAAACAGCGCAAGCACCTTGAATATCTGACCCATCTTCTTTGGATCGGTCAAACGGCGATGCGCCGCAAGATGTTGGCGAAGCGGTTCTCCCGACATGGATTGCGCCAAATGCGCGGTTCGGTGGGCAATCCCGAGTCGTTCAAGCCAGATGCCTTGTGATGCCAGGGCCGTGTCCACGAACGGCTCTGCGGCATTCCGAAGCGCTCCAAAGTCAACATGGGAAGAAAGGTCGGCAAAGCCCGGATTTTGCAGAGGGTCGCAGAACGCATGGTTCCGTACAGCTTGCAGCGTATCGCCGAGTGAATGCTCGGCGCCGTAGTCGATTAGAAGTGCGGCTCCACCGAATTTTTGGATCTGTTTTGCGATTTTCTCGACAATCCGACTGGCGGATTGTCGAAATTCGACGATATCCTCCTCTCGTGTCTTATTCAATCGGTGCTTGAGTTGCTCGACATCAATGATTCTGGTTTCGCCGAAGGCTAGATGTGCGCCATCAAGAGTAATTGTGACTTCGCGCCAGCCGCTTCCTGATCTGCGAAACTGTCGGATAGGGATCGCATCGAAAAACTCATTGGCCACCACAAATATCGGATGGTGGCCGAAGCCCTCAAAGTTATCAGACCACACGGGGTTGTATGCTCCCAAGGCGTCTTGCTGAGACTGCTTTAGCGCACAACTCTTTTCGATAAGCATCAGTTGCATCGCGTCGCGGAAGCCCTGCACCTTGGACGCAGTGCGCATGATGTCTGCCATCAGCGTTCCCCGCCCCGGACCAAGCTCGGCGATGATGCATGAATTTGGAGAGTGTTGGTCGGTCCACATCTGCGCTAGCCAAACTCCAATGAGTTCACCGAACATCTGCGAAATTTCAGGGGCTGTTGTGAATGAACCGGCCTTGCCGATTGTCTGTTGGCGATTGTAAAACCCATGGTTTCTGTCAAACAGACAGGATTCCATATATTCGGAAAGCGGCATTGGACCGTCTTTCTTAATGCGTTGGATCAGCTGTTTTTTGAGTGTCATGCTTTGTGGAGCCAAGGCTTGGCCAACAATACCGCTCCAAGCAAAATCATAGGCACGGACAGCGCCTGTCCCATTGTCATTCCGGTGCCGGCGAATTGAATCACATAGCCGAACGGATTGTCTGGGGACATCAATTGTTCGTCTGCGACACGAAACCGCTCAATGAATATACGGCAAAACCCATATCCCGCGATGAACGTTCCAACCGTCCGCCATGGAGTTTTCAGCCATTGTTTTCTGTACACCAGCCATGTCAGCACAACACAAAGCAATGCGCCCTCAAGCAGGGCCTCGTACAGTTGCGAAGGATGCCGGGAACAGATCCCAATCCAGTCCTCGGGGCAAACAGAAGCAGGACCGTAAGGATAAATGACCGCCCAAGGCAGCCGAGAGGCTTCGCCCCACAATTCACCATTGATGAAGTTTGCTATTCTGCCAAGAAATAGTCCTGGCAGCGCAACCAAAGCCATGGCATCTCCAACGCTGCCCGGCGGAGCTTTGATAATTCTGCAGAGCACATATGCCGATACCGCCACTCCTGCCAGACCTCCATGAAACGACATGCCGCCGCGCCAGATTGATAAGATTTCTCCAGGGTTCTCCGCATAGTAAATCGGGTGGTAGAAAAACACGTAACCAAGCCGACCTCCCAGAATTGCACCAAAGATGATCCAAGTCAGTAATCGGTCTGCGCCGTACCGGTCCAGCGGCGGAGCGCCTAGCCAGAGTTCGGGTCGGTTCATCAACGCGATAATCCACCGCCAAGCGATTAGGAATCCAACAATGTAGGCGAGGGCGTACCATCGGACCGCGAAGTCTGCGCCAGCGATTTCAAACGAGATGAGTTCGGGATTGAATACTGGAAGAGGAATTGCAAACATCATTCTATGCGCCGAAAGTTTCGGCAGCGTCACTTGGAATTCAGCAACGAACCACCATATTACGACATATTGCTAGTTATTCGAGGGTGAAGATGCAAACGAAGAGCAAGCTCTTTGAAGATTTGGCCCAGCTTATGACAAATGCCATGGGTGTTGCTCAGGAGGCTAGAGTCGAGTTCGATACGGCCTTAAGCAGCTGGTTTGATCGTTGGGTCGCAGAGCGCAAACTTGTAACGCGGGATGAATTTGAAGCCTTTCGTCTCATGGCACAAAAGGCGCTTGCCGAAAATGAGGTGCTTCGCGATAGAATCAGTCAAGTTGAAGCCATGCTTCACAACACCGATTCGGACGTCGGCACAACAAGTGAATAAATTCGTTCGCTCGCATAGTCGATCCTGAACGGTTTCAAATCTTGGGTGTGCAGCGCCAAGCGCCGCTTGTTTAAATTGATCTTGCGTAGGCGGGCGGCATCGGATTCCGCTCCTCGCGGCTGATTGTTCGTGCTTTTCCGGCAGTATGAGGGCACTGTGCGGATAATGCCGACTCAAGCTCAGCCAAACCCCGGCGCCGGCAATCCGATGATTGCCGGCAACGCGTTGCAAAAGCATCGACAAAAGCTTGATTGAACACCAAATTTTACGCTCAGCTCCGCATTATTCCCTATTCAGCTTCCCGTTCCGCTTCACCGTGTGTCCCATATGCTGACATCCGCAACAAATACTTGACAACTCTACATATAGCGTCCACCACCAATCGTGGAAGCAAACTGCAAATCGACTATACCTTGATTCTTTGTCGCAGTGTAGATAGTCAGGATTGCTACAGCATATGGGAAAGAGACAGCTTTGCAGCAAACCGACTTTGAATTTTTGGATGAATTCAGCAGCCCGCTTGATACGGTTGAATATTATTTCGTGTCATTGGGCTGGCATTGCCAGAGAATCTCGCCGGACAGGTTTGTCATCGAACTGGAAGGGCATTGGCGGAATTTTGTAACCGTTTTTGAGTGGGCTGCCGCCAAACGGACATTGATCGTAAATACCAGCTTTGAAATTCCGGTCATCGAGGGTGGGATGCTTCGGCTGTTGGAAGCAATCAATGCGGCAAACTGGCAGTTGGAAACCGGTTGTTTTCTATTGAAAGCCAATGAAAAGGTCTGTGCGCTCAAGCGAACCTATTGGGTCGAAGAAGGCGAGCAATTGGACGGACATTACGTTCAAAACATCGTGCACTCCAGTGTTTTGCAATGCGACATGATCTTTCCGGTGTTCCTTTCGGCGGCGCACGGCGATGCTGACATTGAATCCGTGCTTGATTTGGCATGTGCAGAACCTGCCGGGGCGTGTTAGCTCAGGCATTTCTCCGTCAGCGAGCGCAAAATTGTGATGATGAAAATTTTGAATGAGCGCGGCGTGCTTCTGCTGGGATGCGGAAAGATGGGATCGGCCCTGCTCAAAGGGTGGCTGGCCGCGGGGATCAAACCGAGCGCAGTTTCCGTGATTGAGCCGAAGCCTTCGGATTGGCTGCGCGCGCAGCCAGTCGTCTTAAATTCCGGACTCCGGTCCAAGCGCCCGGCTGTATGCGTTTTGGCTGTCAAACCGCAGATACTGGCCGATGCCGTCCAACAGATCGCCGCCATCGGTGGCGGTGATTCAGTTGTGCTGTCGATCGCCGCAGGTGTTCGAATCGCCGAATTGGAAAAAATCTTTGGTCTGGGAACACCGGTTGTGCGCTCTATGCCGAACACTCCTGCCGCGATAGGCCATGGCATATCTGCGTTTGTAGGTAATGAAGCTGCAACTTCCGAAGGTCTTTTGCTCGCTGAGAAGCTGCTTTCCGCAGTCGGAGAAACAGTTTCACTGGATAACGAAGAACAGTTGGATGCAGTAACCGCCGTCTCAGGTTCCGGGCCCGCATATGTATTTAACTTCATTGAAGGACTGGCGGCCGCAGGCGAAGCAGAAGGCCTATCGGCGGAATTGGCGATGAAACTGGCTAAGGCCACGGTTGCAGGCGCGGGAAAACTGGCATTGGCGGCAAAGAACAGTCCAAGCCAATTAAGAATTGATGTGACATCGCCAAACGGAACAACCGAAGCAGCACTGAAAATTCTCATGAATAAAGACTCCGGCCTTGCAAGAATCTTGCAAGGTTCAGTAAGGGCAGCCGCAGAGCGCAGCCGAGAATTGGGCCGGTGAGATGCCTGAAATCAGCTTTGAGGATTTTCAAAAGGTCGATATCAGAGTTGGAACCGTTGTTGATGCCAAGCCCTACCCAGAGGCGAGGAAGCCAGCGATAAAGCTTTGGGTCGATTTCGGGTCTGAAATCGGCGCGAAGAAGAGCTCGGCTCAGATCACCGCGCACTATGAAGCGGACGAGCTCATCGGTCGCCAAGTGATCGCGGTTGTGAATTTTCCCCCGCGTCAGATCGGAAAGTTTCTTTCCGAGGTTTTGGTGCTGGGGTTTCCTGATGCTGACGGTGAAGTCGTTCTGATATGTCCGGACAAAGCCGTGCCCATTGGCGGGAAATTGTTCTGATGACGAAACCGAAGATACTCTTTTCCAGAATGCTGCCCAAAGCAGTGATGGATAAAGCGGCTGCCGATTACGATTGCGAAATTCGAAGGACTTCCGGTCCAATGACTTTGGAGGAGGCAAGAGAGTGTCTGCAGTCGTGGGACGGCGTTGTTCCGACGTTGGGAGATAAGTTCAGCACAGAGGCATTTTCCTCTTCGCGTCGATTGCGGTGCCGAATTCTGGCGAATTTCGGCGCGGGATATAATCACATTGATGTGGCAGCGGCGGCTTGGCATGGTATTACCGTTACCAACACGCCTGGCGCGGTTACCGAAGCGACGGCGGATATTGCTGTATTGCTGATGCTTGCTGTCGCGCGAAGAGGTATGGAAGGCGACCGATTGGTAAGATCGGGCCAGTGGACCGGCTGGCAGCCGACGCAAATGCTCGGAAGCAGCGTCTATGGAAGCACTCTCGGCATTCTTGGCATGGGGCGTATCGGCAAGACTGTGGCTCGCCGCTGTCACTTCGGATTTGGAATGAAGGTCGTATTTTACAACAGATCAAAGGTCGAAGCCCCAGAAGTTCCCGCCGAACAGTTGGAAACACCGGAGCAGGTTATGCAGGCTGCAGACTTCGTGGTCGTTGCGGTGCGCGGCGGACCGGGTTCGACTCACATGGTTAATGCGGAATTGCTCAGCCAGATGCAGCGGCACGCGATTCTAGTTAACATTTCACGGGGTGATGTTATTGATGAGTCGGCCTTGATCCAAGCATTGCAGCAAGATGCGATCGGTGGCGCTGGGCTGGATGTTTATGAGTTTGAACCAGCGGTGCCCGAAGCATTGATCAAGATGGAAAACGTCGTGCTGCTTCCGCATCTTGGGACTTCGGTTTTGGAAGTCCGTGAAGCAATGGGATTCATGGCTCTGGACAATCTTAAGGCATTTTTTGCAGGAGAAGATGTTCCCAACACTGTTTAGGCGTTTCAATCACTGACGAGAATCCGGAGGAAATGCACAGTGATTCAGTTCGCGCTCATTGGGGCAGGTGTGATCGGCCGCGTTCATGCCCAAAATATCGATGCCAACCCCGAGGCTGGTCTCGGTTTGGTATTTGATGTCGATGACAAGGCAGCCGAAGCAGTTGCGCGCGAGTATCGTGCAAAAAAAGCCAATTCCGTTGAAGATATCGTACGGAGCGACGAGGTTGATGCGGTTGTTATCGCTGCATCCACCGATGCGCACAGCCATCTCGCAATGGCCTGTGCGGTCGCCGGAAAACCTTTTTTGTTGGAAAAACCAATTGATCTTGCTTGGGATGCTGCATGCGGCACGGTCGAAGCGGTTCAGGCAGAAGGTGTGTTAGCAGGGATTGGGTTCTGCCGCAGATTTGATCCGCAGCATCAAGCATTGAAGTGCGCCATCGACGAGGGAGCAGCCGGGCGTATTGAATTGATGCGCATGACCTCACGAACGCAGGCCTTGCCCAAACTGGAATATATTGGTGTTTCTGGCGGTCAACTGCGGGATAAGGGTTCGCATTTTTTCGATTTGGCGTGTTGGCTGAGCGGCGAACGACCGAGAGAAATCTACGCTGCGGGCAGATGTCTCATCGAACCCAAATTCGCGGAATTGGGGGATTCCGACAGTGTCGTCATTGTATTGAGCATGGAAAGCGGAGCATTCTGCAGTTTGGATTTCAGCCGCAGGACCAACTACGGTTACGATGAGCGAATAGAGATCTTCGGAAGTGGCGGTCGTGTTGAGTCACAGGCGCCTGCTGCAATGGAAATTGTGAAGTACCGCGGTGACCAAGCTGTCCGGTCGGGGCTTCATCAGCACTGGTTTGATCGGTTTCATGCGTCCTACGCAAAAGAACTGTCTGCCTTCATAAAGGAAATCACGCAACCCACCGGAACATTTCCCAGGCTGGAAGACGGCCTTGTTGCCGAATGCATCGCGCACGCGGGTATGCAGTCGATGCAATGCAATGCCGCTGTCGAGATCAAGTATCCTTCGTTCGTTGAAAAAGGGCGTTGACGACATGAGGTTCAGATCAAAATCCTAGATCCGGAACCGATCGGGGTGCAACGCCGCCAAACGCCAAAAATTGAAGTCTTACCAATTGCGTCAGAATATGGTGGATTAAACATTCCGTACGTTCGCTCAAGAGGGGACTTGGCCGAGGACGGGGTGATGGATGGGGATTGGCAGAACTGGACGAAATTGCGTTCGACGTCTTGATCAGGGTTTTCCAACGCAAACACAAAGCTCCGGATATTCCAGACGCTGCAAGGCTGAATTGTTCTGACTTTCTTGTTTTGGCCTGTTATCGGGGGCATCTCGATTTACCGATCGTTAAGTCCAGTTGAATCTGCATGGGTCGTGCAGCGAATGATAGGAAGGCAGTTAAGCGAAGCAAGGTCTGTCCGAATTTAGGTAATCTGGTCGAACCCGTTTCCGCGAAGACAGTTCCTTCCTCAATTGCAAATTGACTGCAGAGTGCGGATTGTGAACGGGTTTTGGCTGCGCGCCATGATGGCTTTGGCAATGACATGTGCGGCCGCTGCTGTCGTGCAATTCGGAACATTGACCGCGATGGCGGATGCGCGAATGACTAAACTGTCGGCTGCCGATTGACCGCCGTCTGCGGAATTGATCACAAGATTGATTTTATTGTCTTTCAATGCATCAACGATGTTTGGGCGTCCTTCGTAAATCTTGTTGATCCTTTTGCACTCGATGCCATGCCGTTCAAAAAATTCGGCAGTGCCATGAGTGGCGAACAAGCCAAATCCAAGGTTCGAAAAGACCCGGGCAGTTTCAATCATTGCGGCTGTTTTGTCGCTGTCTTTAACTGAAACGAGGACTTGACCGGAAGTGGGCAGGCGAATTCCGGCACCCCTTTGGGCCTTCAAAAAGGCCTGCTCAAAAGTCGAATCATGGCCCATCGCTTCACCGGTGGAACGCATCTCAGGTCCTAATAGAGCATCCACACCGGGGAAGCGCGAAAACGGAAGTGCCACTTCCTTCGCCGAATAGTGATTGGTTTCCGCTTCGGGAATATCGAACTCGGACAAGTTGGCTCCAGCCATCAGACGCGCAGCGATTGAGGCGATCGGCGAACCGATCGCCTTAGCGACAAACGGCACGGTTCTTGACGCGCGAGGGTTCACTTCCAGAACAAAGATCTTGCCGTTTTGAACAGCAAACTGAACATTCATAAATCCGACAACGCCCAGCGCAACCGCCATTTCACGGGTCTGCTGCTTGAGTTCGGCGACAACGGAGTCAGGCAGCGAGTAAGGAGGAAGCGAACATGCGCTGTCGCCGGAATGAATGCCGGCAAGTTCGATGTGCTGCATAACGCCCGCAATATGAACATCGCGCCCATCCGAGAGAGCGTCGACATCGACTTCAACAGCATCTGGGAGAAATTGATCAATCAGCACCGGATTGTCGCCTGAGGCGGCAACCGCTTCATGCATATAGCGGGTGAGCTGCTCGTTGTCGCGCACGATTTCCATTGCTCTCCCCCCGAGCACATAGGATGGGCGGACGACGACCGGATATCCGACTTTCTCGGCGACAATCCGAGCGCCTTCAAGTGAAGTCGCGGTCCCGTTATTCGGTTGCTTTAGCTGAAGTCTGTGGAGGAGCTGCTTGAATTGCTCACGGTCTTCGGCTTGGTCGATCGCGGACGGGAGCGTGCCGAGAATCGGGAACCCTGCAGCTTCGATATCCGAAGCGAGTTTGAGCGGAGTTTGACCGCCGAATTGAACAATAACGCCGACGAGTTCGCCATTGCTGGATTCTTTGGATAAGATTTCCATGACATGTTCGAGCGCCAGCGGCTCGAAGTAGAGCCGGTCGGAGGTGTCGTAATCGGTGGACACAGTCTCCGGATTGCAATTGACCATTATGGTTTCAAAACCCGCGGCGCTCAGGGCCATGCAGGCATGACAACAGCAATAATCAAACTCGATTCCTTGCCCGATCCGGTTTGGACCGCCGCCCAGCACGACGATTTTTTTTCGATCGGTAGGAAATGACTCGCATTCAACATTACCCATGCTGGGCGTTTCATAGGTGGAGTACAAATAAGGTGTAAGGGCCTCGAACTCAGCCGCACAGGTGTCAATGCGTTTATAGACAGGAGTCACGCCATGCTGAATTCTGGCCGATCGAACAACCTGGCGATTTGTGCCGGTCAGGACAGCAAGCCGCGTATCGGTGAATCCCAGCATTTTGAGATGTCGGAGCTGGCTTTCATCATCGGGAAGACCGTGTGCTTTGACGGCGGCTTCTGCGTCGACGATTTCACGGATCCTCGCGATGAACCAGGGATCGTAGCTGGTTGCTGCATTGATTTCTTTGTCTGTCAGTCCGAAACGCATGGCTTGGGCAGTCAAGCGCAGCCTGTCGGGAGTGCGTTCGGATAGAGAACGTATGATTGCCGCTCGTTCGGGCGCACCTTCGATTTCTATTTCATCAAGACCATTCAATCCGGTTTCAAGCGAGGCGAAGGCCTTTTGCAGGCTTTCGTGAAAAGTGCGTCCGATCGCCATCACTTCGCCAACCGACTTCATTGCCGTTGTCAGTTCCGGCTTGGCGCCGGGGAATTTTTCGAATGCAAATCGAGGGACTTTTGTAACGATGTAGTCGATCGCAGGTTCAAACGAAGCGGGAGTTACTTTGGTGATGTCGTTTTTGAGTTCGTCGAGCGTGTATCCGACCGCTAGGCGGGCAGCGACTTTGGCGATCGGGAAGCCGGTTGCTTTTGAAGCCAAAGCGGATGATCGCGAAACTCGCGGGTTCATTTCGATGATGACCATGCGTCCGGTTCGCGGATCGATTGCCCACTGCACATTGGAGCCACCGGTTTCCACTCCGATTTCGCGCAGCACGGCGATCGAGCCGTTACGCATTCGCTGGTATTCTTTGTCGGTTAGGGTGAGTGCAGGCGCGACAGTGATTGAGTCGCCTGTATGGACCCCCATTGGATCGACATTCTCAATTGAGCAAATGATGATTGCATTGTCTGCCTGGTCACGCACGACCTCCATTTCGAATTCTTTCCAGCCTAGCAGGCTTTCATCAATGAGAATCTGGTGAACCGGAGAGGTTTCGAGCCCGATCTGGGAGAGTTTTTCGAAGTCATCGTTGTTGAATGCCACCCCGCCTCCGGTTCCGCCGAGCGTATAGGCGGGCCGGATGATCGCTGGGAGACCAATTTGATCCAGCGCCGCCAATGCTTCGTCTAGATCGGTGGCGATTGCTGATTTGGGACTCTCCAATCCGATGCTGTCCATGGCGTCTCGAAACAGCTTTCGGTCTTCCGCTTTGCGTATGGCTTCTTTGCCGGCGCCGATCAATTCGACGCCGAAGTTTTCCAAGACACCGGCTTCGGCGACTTCCAATGCGGTGTTCAGCGCGGTTTGACCGCCCATTGTCGGGAGCAGTGCATCGGGACGCTCGCGCTCAATGATTTGGGTCACAATTTCCGCGGTAATCGGCTCAACATAAGTTGCGTCGGCCATCACGGGATCTGTCATGATCGTGGCTGGATTGGAATTCAATAAAATGATGCGGTAGCCATCTTCACGCAGCGCTTTGCATGCCTGAGTTCCCGAGTAGTCGAATTCACAGGCTTGACCGATGATGATCGGTCCGGCGCCGATCACCATGATAGAGCTAATGTCTGTTCTCTTGGGCATGGCTGGATTCCCCGCTTCGGTCCTCGGCGAGCACCGTGAATTAGACTCGGCGCACCTATATTTTTGCGGAAAGATGTGCAAGGTTCGCAAGGTATTGAGGTGCGGATATGGCTTGGTTTGTTTACCCAAAAGCAGTCTTACCCGCAGCACTTTCTTATCCGAGATCAATCCATTGCTGGTGTGCGCAGCGTGAGAATGATCATGTCTTCGGGTTTTCGAATCCAACGCCGCACAGCCGGCTCCTGAACGGAACTTTGATCGGAAGCCAAAGCAGATATTGAAGAGCTGCTGTCCTTTACAGACGGCACAGACCTTCAACTCCATGAGCGCTTCGCTGTGCGGGAGGACGAAATAGGTCGGATAATGCGTCGCATCCGCGAGGTATGGGACAAAATCGGCAAACAAAGGCCAAGCGCTGGAGCCGCGATGCTGGTCCAAGGTGTGCCTGGCGCTGAAAAAACTTCGCTTTAGGAAAAGCTGCAGATGGATCGGATTGAAGCCTTTACCGGGTCGGAGCGCCGGACGCCGTCTTGCTCTTCGTCAATGCGCTGTACCGTCTCGGCGATGTCAGTGAAGAGTTGCATCATCGAGAAATAACTCTGATCGAAAGAGGCCGAAATCAATTGAAGCTCCTGTCGGGTTTCGGCATCCCCGGGATGGAGGAATTCAGCCTTAACTCAGGCTCGGAATCGTTTGACGGCATTTTCCGGAGCATCAGCCGTCCTCTTGCTATTTTATCGACGGGATGCAGAATGCGACCCGAAGATAGGACAGCGTGGCGGTCGACTTTTTTGCAGCGGCTGTATGAGGGAACATCCGGAGCTCTGATCATTCCCGTTTTCGCAGAGCTGGGCAACGGGGGCTTTTGGCGGCCGGAATATCAAGACTGTCAACAGGACTCGGTCACCAATCTCGACGGCCCACCCGAAGATGAAACTTACGAGTCGGTGGATAAGTAATCAGGCAAATTCCGGGTAGTGCTATCGGACGATGCACATGAATTCTGGCAGTGGATCATCTGGAAATGGAGCTGCGGCTGGCCAGAACACCTGCACAACACGCTCCGTGCGCTCGCGCGGGTACCGGTGCGTCGCCTCCGAAGGCGGACCGCTGCAGGAGGCTGTGCTTAGGTCGAACAGCTGAAGTCTGAAGACTCTGATCAATCGCTATGATGCTGTCGACGCTGCCGGACGAACTCCTCTCCATATCGCCGAAGAATACTGGCCGGAGATCGCGTGGATTCCGCTTGAGGCCGGAACGGATTTGGATGCCAAGGACCACCTCGGACGGACACTTTTGAAGTAACCCGAGACGGTAGGAGCGGCGGATACACTGGGCGAATGTTAGCACCGGTCTGGATAAGGGGAGAACCGAGGGTAAAACCCGCTGCCGCAAATTGGGTTCCGCTGTGAAAGCGGGCATTCGAAAACTAACGAAGACGAAGATTTCTCAATCGGATGCAGACAGGCGGACAAAAATAGAATGCCATGATCTTCATGGACCGGTTGTGCTTGTGAGGATCAGAGGCATGAAACCTCGCCAAGAGGGACATAGGCGGGAGCCGTGTTCCTCGGAAGCCGCTTGAGATTTGTCAGCGTCCTTTACTCTGTCAATGTCACGCAGACGGGTAGATGTAATCGCGGGTGAGAGGCACTGAATCGACTTTTTTTGCAATCTGAAACTGAAAAACCACCTGCCCAGCATGACGAAATGCCATCTCGCTGGCAACAAGATAGTATCGCCACATACGGCAGAAGCGATCATCGTACATGTCCCTCACGCGCTCAATATTCGCCATGAAACGATCATGCCAATGCTTCAGCGTCTCGGCGTAGTGCAACCGTAGGATTTCAATGTCGGTGACCATCAGGTTTTCACGTTCGATCGCAGCAAGAACTTCGGACATCGCCGGAATGTAGCCGCCTGGAAAAATGTGTTTGGAGATCCACGGATTTGTCGATCCGGGCGGAGTCGATCTGCCGATGGTGTGAATCAAAGCAATGCCGTCATCCTTCAAAAGCTTGTGCAAACATCGAAAGAATTCACGGTAATGCGGCGCTCCGACATGTTCAAACATGCCAACTGAAACAATTCGGTCAAATTTTGCATTAAGATTACGATAATCCATGAGGGAAAATTTCACCTGATCGGAAAGACCCTCCTCCCGGGCGCGCCGGTTTGAAACATTGTGCTGTCCAGTGGAAAGCGTTACGCCTTGAACTTGGCAACCGAACTTCTTGGCGAGAGTAAGTCCCATTCCGCCCCAGCCGCTGCCAATATCAAGCACGGAATGAGAAGATTCAATCAGAAGTTTTCGTGCGATATGAGACTTTTTGTTCGATTGAGCTTGTTCCAGCGTATCAGCGGCATCTGCAAAATACGCACAGCTGTATTGGCGGTCGTGATCCAAGAATAATTCATAGAGCGCTTCCGATAGATCATAGTGATGCCGAACGTTTGATAGAGCTCTGCCGATTGGGTTGTGCTGGCTGAAGAAACGAACAGCGGTGCGCATCCACGTCATGACCCGGCGCGAGGCGATCGTAGTGGGTCTTGAAGTGTTGCGAACAACCAAGCTCAGCAGTCCGTACAGATCATCATTTTCAATCGTTAGTCCCTCGTTCATGTACGCCTCACCTAGAGCGAGATCAGGATTGAGACAAAGGCTCCGCAGAGTGGATTGGTTGCGAATGTGGATATTGACGGGTTCAGCGGATGTTTCGCCGAAGATGTGCTCACTGCCGTCGGGGAAGACCACCTCGAGCCGTCCGACGCGAATGAGACCATTGGCTACCCTCTTAAAGCAGTATTTCCACATCATAGAACATCCATGGCTGTGGTCGCACGAACTGCTGCGACAAGCGTTCAGACATCATACCGTAGTTTGCCCTCGCTGGCACTGCCCGAACAATCAACTGAAACTCCAATATAACAATTCACAGCCTTATGAACCTGAAAGTGATAGGAAAGGCCAGCGGTTTGCCGCTGCCCGCAATTCAGCTGAGCGCCAGACAATGCGACGCTCCGTTGAGCTTTGTATGGCTTTGTTGATGGAAATCCGAGTGTTATCGAAGCGGAGCCCGCCAGATATCCTCGTTTTCCGCCACCCGGTGCCGTGCAACTTCATCAATGTCTCCTCCCCCCGACATTGATTTCGTGAACCAAAACCTTCTTCAGCGTATTGGTCGGGTGCGAGTTGATCATGACATGCGTTGCATCGGGGTGATCCATTGCCATGCTGGGTTGACCGTAGTTGAAGGCAACGCCCACCGAAAGTAAGCAGTTCGGCGGTTCGAACTCGCGTGGCAGCTATCGGCCCTGTTGCGGTTTCAGCCATCCGTCGGAGAACCTTTATCTCTCATCATACGCCATTCAACCCGATGGGTGTCTAGGATTGCGTTGGAATTTGTGCAAGTCAACATTTGTGCTCGATTCCCTACGAAAGTTGGCCCAATGCACAGCATGAGAACACCTTGAATAGTGTTTGAGGTTGTAGACAACCCTTTGCGATTATCAAATTTTTGCAGAGCTGCAAAATTATGGCTTTCCGGATGCTGCCATCAGACTTCGGCGATGTCTGCAGAGAACCGATGCATTGGTCATGAAGGTTGCATCCAAGCTCGCTTGCAATCGAACACAGAATTCAATCTGTGCTTGACTTTCGCAAATACATCATAAGTTATCGGCATCAGAAGGTTATGTTGGGTGTTATGGGATGCGCAATCATTGACTGACAATCCGGACATAGTTTGCCGCGGAATCTCCCAGCCGAACAGGACCGAGACTGTGCAGCAAATGCTTGGATTGGCACGGCCAATGGCCCTTGATCCGGAATTTCTGATTGTCGATGAACCGTTTTCGGCTTTAAACCCCTTCATCAGGCGTTCGATGCAGGACGAGTCGCTCCAGCTGCAGGACCGAATTCAAAAAACCATGGTTTTCATTTCCCACGAATTCTTGGAAGCCAAAAAATCGATGGCCGCATAGCAATCATGAAGGATTGTGAAGCCAGCCAAATCGGAGGGCCGGAAGAAATCACCACCCGCCCAACCGACAATTATGTTCGTGATTTCACCGAAGATGTTCCGCGCTGCATGGTTCTGTCGGCGGGCAAAGTGATGCGGTCTTTAAACAGAGGCTACGCAAACACTGAAACCGTTTCGCCGACCTCGAAGTTTGATGCGCATGTTGAATGGGATGCCGACAGCGGCTGGAAGATTGTTGGCGAGATTGATCGCGCAATCATTATGCGGGCGATGAATACACGAAGCGGAAAAAGATTATCGATGCCATGTTAGATTCCCCACTCCAACGAGCGATGGAATTCAGTAAGCCGCTGACATCCAACCCGCAGGAATCCTATACACTCCCTTCATGGTACTATACCGATTCCGAGGTCTATGAGCGGGAAAAAGAACTTATCTTCTACCGCACTTGGCAATATGCCGCGCATGAAAGCCTATTTCCGAATCCGGGCGACTATGTGACATTACGGATTTGCGATCAAAATATTTTTGTCATTCGAGGAAGGGACGGCGCCGTTCGTGCCTTTTACAATGTCTGTCAGCATAGAGCGCATGAACTGCTTCCTGACGGCACGGGTAATATAGAAAGAACGATTGTCTGTCCTTATCACGCTTGGGTTTTTGAGATCAATGGACAATTACGGGGTGCGCCGCGGTCGCAGCTCCGACCGGGTTTTCGTCGGGAGAATTTTGCTCTGAAACAGATCCGTCTTGAAATGTTTTTGGACAGCGCATTCGTCAATCTCGATCCCGATGCCGTTCCTTTGGCTGAGCTGGCAGGAGACATGGAACGGGATGTGCGTCGTCGGCTGCCGTTTTTGAACGACATCTGTTACTCGCGCGAAAATGGGCAGGGGCAAACTGCTGTCAATGCAGGTTGGAAGGTCGTGGTCGACAATTACGTGGAGTGCTACCATTGCGATCATGCGCATCCGGCTTTCGCCGACATCATTTGCATGGACAGCTATCAGCATGACACCTTCGGATTGTGGGCGCGTCAGCTGGGTCAGGACATCAGATTCGAAAATTCAGCATACGCGGTTAATCCAGAAAGCGTGTGCAAAGAGTCGTATTTTTGGTATCTTTGGCCGAATATGACGGTAAACGTGCTGCCCGGCAGTGAAGAAGTGAATTTCTCCGCTATTCGTCCGACCGGTTTGGAAACCACATCCTTTGAAGGGCACACGCTTGCAGGGAAGGACGGATTTGATGAAGCGCGCGACGCCTATATGGCGAATGTTCTGGTCCCGGAAGACATTGATCTATGCGAAAGCGTGCAGCGCGGTTTGAAATCGAAGGGTTATTCGCAGGGACCAATAATTGCCGACGCTGAACGATCCGGACGCGGGGAACATGCCATTCACTTTTTTCATCGGCTGGTGCAAACAACACTGGCTTGAACCGGTTTTGCAAAGGCGGAAATTCAAGCGCAGCTTGACAAATTAAGTATGAAACATTGATAGGTCGCTTCCGGCAACCCGGGCAGTCAAGAGATTCATATGCATCAATACCGAAGTCACACCTGCGGCGATCTGCGCCGAACGCATGCTGGAACGGTTGTTCGCCTTTCCGGTTGGATTCATCGGATCCGGGACCATGGAGGAGTGCTTTTTGTCGATCTGCGCGATCACTACGGCATCACGCAAATTGTCGCCGACCCTGACAGCGCTGTGTTCTCCGCGCTGGAGGCGCTGAAGTCGGAATTCGTCATCCGCATTGATGGTGAAGTCCGACTTCGGGCTTCTGACTTGGTTAATGACAAAATCAAGACCGGGGAAATCGAGGTCTATGTCAGAGACCTTGAAGTGCTCGGCGAGGCGCATGAGCTTCCGCTTCCGGTTTTTGGAGGGATCGATTATCCTGAAGAAACCCGGCTCAAATATAGATTCATTGATCTGCGACGCGAAGGCCTGCATCAGCGCATCATGCTCCGTTCCGCAGCGATCGCTTCGCTTCGCCGGCGCATGACCGAATGCGGATTCAACGAGTTCCAAACACCGATCCTTACCGCGTCTTCTCCTGAGGGCGCCCGCGACTACCTGGTTCCATCACGGCTGCACCGGGGAAAATTTTATGCGCTTCCCCAAGCGCCGCAGCAATTCAAACAACTGATCATGATCGGAGGATTTGACAGATATTTCCAAATCGCCCCCTGCTTTCGGGATGAAGATCCGCGCGCCGACCGTGCGCCCGGAGACTTTTATCAGCTTGATGTGGAGATGAGTTTCGCCACGCAGGAGGATGTTTTCGCGGTCATTGAACCGGTCCTGCGCGGCCTGTTTGAAGAATTCGGCAATGGCAAGCCGGTTACAGAGACATTTCCGAAAATCCGCTACCAGGATGCCATGCGGCGTTTCGGAACCGATAAACCCGATCTGCGCAACCCGATTGAGATGCAGACTGTCAGCGAGCATTTTGCAGGTTCGGGCTTTAAGATATTCGCTTCTTTGCTGCAAAATGAAGGCAATGAGGTGCGGGCGATTCCGGCAGTCGGCGGCGGCAGCCGCCGCTTCTGTGATCGAATGAATGATTTTGCCCAGCGCGAAGGCCTGCCAGGCATGGGATATATCTTTTGGCGGGAAGAGGCGGGTGAAATCGTCGGAGCGGGTCCGCTTGCAAAGAATATCGGACAGGACCGAACCGAAGCCATTCGTTTGCAACTGGGATTGTCGAAAGGTGATGCCGCATTTTTTCTAGGTGGTCGGCCGCGGTCATTTGAAGCTTTTGCTGCCAAGGCAAGAGATCGAATAGCGAGCGATCTTAACTTAGTCGACGAAGACAGATTTGCATTTTGCTGGATTATTGATTTCCCGATGTATGAGAAAGATGCGGAGACCGGTGAGATCATGTTTTCCCATAATCCGTTTTCAATGCCTCAAGGCGGGTTGAAAGCACTGAACACGCTAGATCCTTTGGATGTGCTCGGTTTTCAGTATGACCTCGTCTGCAACGGCGTGGAACTCTCGTCCGGCGCAGTCAGAAATCACAGGCTGGATTCATTTTATCGTGCGTTCGAAGTAGCGGGACACAGTGCTGAATTCGTTCACCGGAATTTTGGCGGCATGGTGAACGCTCTTAAATATGGCGCTCCCCCCCATGCAGGCATTGCGCCCGGCATTGAACGGATTGTCATGTTGCTGGCTGGGATGGACAATATTCGTGAAGTCACCATGTTCCCATTGAACCAGCGGGCGGAAGACCTGATGCTCGGCGCTCCGTCTGAACCGGACAACGAAGCTTTACGGGAGCTCGGCCTCAGAATCGTATCCGAAAAATAGTCCAGTTTGTCCTGACAAAGATGGAGTGAGTCCTATGAGTATCCAAAGGGAAAGGGCCGACGAGGCCCGGCGGTGGATTGCCGATAATGCTTTGATCATCGACACAGAGACAACCGGCTTTGATAGATGGGCGGAAATTGTTGAAATCGGGGTCATTGACTGCGGCGGCAAAGTTCTGTTTGACAAACGGGTTAAACCGACGGTTCGGATACCTAGGGAAGCGGAGAGGATCCACGGAATCTCTAACGCGATGGTCCGCAACGAGCCGAGCTGGGCTGAGATTCATGAAGAATTTTTGGCAGTGATCCGAGGCAGGCGATGTGTGATTTACAACGCCAAATATGATGTCAAATTGTTGCGTCAGAGCGCCGCGGCCCACGGTCTGCGGGCACCGCTCACCAATGCAAAGGCAGACTGTGCGATGAAGCTTTATTCGGACTTTTTCGCCAATGCTTCCGATGCAAGATGGAAAAAACTTGAAGACGCCGTCCAAGAGCTGAAGCTCATTCGTGTCGGCAAGGCGCATAGCGCATTGAACGACTGCCGTGCGACTTTAGGAGTGATCCAAGCGATGGCGCGCCATTGAAGGTCAATGGATTAACGACAGCGTGTCTATGAACCGCTCTGAGGTTCTTCCTATTGGACTGGCGCTGGTTTCAGCTGTGCTTTGGGGCGTTTGGTGGGTGCCGGTAAGATTTCTGAACGCGGCTGGTCTCGAAGGCGCGTGGGCGGGTGTTGCACTGAGTTTATCGGCGCTTCCGGTGATTTGCGCACTGATGTTTACCCGGAAAGGCGCAAAATTCTTACCGGCAAAAGCGTTGATCGGATCTGGTCTGGTTGCCGTGGCTTTCATACTTTACACGGTCGCACTGGACTATACGGATGTAGTGCGCGTTGTGCTGCTGTTCTATTTGGCTCCGGCGTGGAGCACGCTCATTGAATGGGGCTTTATGAACAGGCGCCTGACTTGGCGAAGCGCTCTCGCTTTCAGTTGTTCGCTGGTGGGCATGCTATTCATCCTCGGAGGAGACCTTTTCGTGCGCACGATGGGAGCAGGGGAAGGTTTGGCGATTATCTCGGGACTGCTGTGGGCAGTCGGAGCGGCGCTGCTGTTTGCATCACCGACCAGAGACCCGGTTCAGGTTTCGCTCGTAGCAGTTGCGCTGTCCGCCGTCGTTTCAATTTTGGTCTGCGTGGCTGACGATGTTTCCGAGGTGAAATTCGCTGCGTTCTCCGAGGCGATGACGGATTACCCAGTCTATCTCATCGGCTGCCTCTACTTTGCCCCAATGCTTGCGATCACAATCTGGAGCGCAGGAAAACTGCCTCCGGCTCTGATGAGCTATCTGTTGTCTGTTGAAATCATCGCAGGTGTGGTTTCAAGCGTGTTGCTTCTCAATGAGAGGTTTGGAGCTATTGAGTTGCTTGGGGCAATCGCGATCATGTTGGGAGCGACGATTGAATTGATGCTTCCCCGGCAGTCGCCACAGACCAAGTGCTTACACGAAGATCGGTTTTCGTGCTAAATGTTCGGGTAGTGGACACTAATACCGTCCGATTGCCGAGGCTCCGCTGAACTTTGCACAAGTTGAGGTTTCGTGATCCGACTCTTGGAACAAAGGATAGCGTTGTCCAAGCAGAACCGCTCGTTCTTCAAACCACTTCAAGCGCGTATGTTCTCAATGCTCTGACTGCAGCTTGCCGTTCAAGCGCGGTTCGAACACCTCGGCAAGTGAATCGGCAGAACACGCGGCAACACCCATTCTCAGACGCTCTTCTTCGTCTGCGGCATCGATATGCCGAAGCGCATCCTCGGGCAGGTCGCCGAAGCGCTGTCGCAGCATTTTAGCAAGAAATCCGACCTCGCCTTTCTCGCGGCCTTTCTCGAATCCATTCGTGAACCACGTTTCCCAGTATTTTTCGATCAGGTGATCAACCATCGCCATGTGTTCTTTCTCCTTTTCCGGCAAAAGTCGGCGCACTGAATCAATACTCTGTTCCGGCGGATGTTGCTCCGTTGAATTTTCGTCCTTTGGGTCTGGGCAAATCGAATAGAGCTGCCTCATACAAGCAGAACCGCTTGTCTTTTCAAACCACTTCAAGCGCGTAAGTTCTCAACGCTCTGACTGCAGTTTGCCGTTCGAGCGCGGTCCGAACACCTCGGCAAGTGAATCGGCAGAACACGCGGCAACACCCATTCTCAGACGCTCTTCTTCGTCTGCGGCATCGATATGCCGAAGCGCATCCTCGGGCAGGTCGCCGAAGCGCCTTCGCAGCAATTTAGTAAGAAATCCGACTTCGCGTTTCCTGCGGCCTTCCAATTCGCCTTCCCTGAAGCCTTTCTCGTATCCATTCGTGAAACACGTTTCCCAGTATTTTTCGATCAGGTGATCAACTATCGCCATGTGTTCCTTCTCCTTTTCCGGCAAAAGTCGGCGCGCTGAATCAATACTCTGTTCCGGCGGATGTTGCTCCGTTGAATTTTCGTCCTTTGGGTCTGGGCAAATCGAATAGAGCTGCCTCATACAAGCAGAACCGCTTGTCTTTTCAAACCACTTCAAGCGCGTAAGTTCTCAACGCTCTGACTGCAGTTTGCCGTTCGAGCGCGGTCCGAACACCTCGGCAAGTGAATCGGCAGAACACGCGGCAACACCCATTCTCAGACGCTCTTTTTCGTCTGCGGCATCGATATGCCGAAGCGCATCCTCAGGCAGGTCGCCGAAGCGCTGTCGCAGCACTTTAGCAAGAAATCCGACCTCGCCTTTCAATTCGCCTTCCCTGAGGCCTTTCAATTCACCTTCCCTGCGGCCTTCCCTGCGGCCTTTCAATTCGCCTTCCCTGCGGCCTTTCAATTCGCCTTCCCTGCGGCCTTTCAATTCGCCTTTCAATTCGCCTTCCCTGAGGCCTTTCTCGAATCCATTCGTGAACCACGTGTCCCCGTATTTTTCGATCATGTGATCAACCATCGCCATGTGTTCTTTCTCCTTTTCCGGCAAAAGTCGGCGCACTGCATCAATACTCTGTTCCGGCGTCAGATTCAACCGCTCCCAAAAATACAGCCATGCGTTGTCCCTCACATCGCCTTCCGCGTTCAGGGCCAGAAATATCATTCCGAGGTGCTCGTCGCCGATGGTTTCCGGACCGGCATCGGTCGTCGCCCATTTGGAAAGCAGGACAAGACCCCGGAGCCCGGCATCCCCCGGAAGCTCGGCCGCCGGCATCGAACGCATGTCGGTCAGATGATAGCGGAACCATGCGTCGGACCGGCCCTCGTGCAGCGGCGGCTCGAAGCAGTCCTCGAACAGCTCCGGTGTTTCCCAAGCCCTCTCCCCATGCGCGTACACAAGAGCGACGATCGGTTCGGACATGCCCCGCCGCGCCCGGCCCGACAGCATGTTGTCTCTGAAGGCGGTGGCCAGATAAACCGCGACCTGCGACGGCGTGCTGACATCGACCGCGCTTTTGTGCTCGATGATGACCGTCATCCGGCCGCCGTCCTTCATCGGAAGGCGGAACTGCGCGTCGGCCATGTGCGCCCTGCCCCCCGCCGAGACCCTTTTCTCCTGCGTTCTGTGGATCTCGCCATGCCAGTCGACCCGCCGGGCATAGCGGCCGGGCAGCCGCCACTTCAGAAACTCCTTCGCCAGCCGGTCGGTGCCCAGTATGCAGCCCCGGAAGAAAATGTCGTGCGACGGCCCGATGAGCAGGGGCGCCTTATCCGGCTTCTTCATGTGGCTCCTCCAGCGCTGTTCAAAACCGCCGCGGCGTCCAACATCAAGAAGGGTTTCCCGGCATGAAATTAAATCAAACATTAAAAGACTGTATTTTCAAAGTCAAGCATTATTCTAAACAAATTGCCATATATTTGCCATTGCGGGTGTCGCTGCGAAACGCCGTTGAATACCACCGCCCATGGGTGTCGATTCTCCGCCCGGGACCAAGAACAGGGCTGAAGAGCCGTGCCGAGGCCGTGCGGAAGGGGCAAACCGACGGCATCGCTGACGGATTTGACCGGCGGACAGCATGAGCCGTCAAAATTGATCACCAGGCGACACCAGCCTTTTCAATCGACAAAATCCGCAGCTGCCGCTTTGGGATGAATGAACACGGCGGACCATTCAGTGAAGACAAAGTTGGCCTTCAGCGGAATGGATGTGCGGCCGGTCGGTGTGCCGATGAAATGGAAATACGGGCGTTGCTCAACCCCGGGTCCGAGATCGGGTGCTGCAACGGGTTCGTTTTTTTGACACCGCAAAACACACATCTGCAAAAACAATGCAAAACAATGAGTTATCCTGTTAAACACTGTTGTTTTGAAACAGTATCTCCAAGCGAAAAGCCCGGTGTGAGAATTCGTGAATAAAATTCATTTGTCAAATAGGTTCATTAGTGCACTGGACTCACGGTGTATTTTGAATTCAATGAACCAGGTTTTGCATCCGGCCAGCTTTGGGTGCTTGACGAAGACCTGACAGCGCAAGTTAAACAGATGAGACAGAAATGACAAAGCCAGTCATAATTTCCTGTGCCGTAACGGGCGCAATTCATACGCCCACCATGTCACCGCATTTGCCGATTACCTCGAATGAAATCGTGGAGTCTGCAGTAGGGGCCGCCGCTGAAGGAGCGTCAATTCTGCATTTGCATGCACGTGATCCCGAGACCGGAAGACCCGATCCGAGCGCGGAATCCTTCATGCGGTTTTTGCCCAGAATTAAGCAGAACGGCGACGCGGTTTTGAATATCACAACCGGCGGCGGTCTTGGAATGACACTGGACGAGCGGTTGAGAGCAGCGAAGGCGGCAAGCCCAGAGATGGCCTCCCTGAATTGCGGTTCGATGAATTTTGGATTGTTTCCACTGCTCGGCAAATTCGATAGCTGGAAATTTGAGTGGGAGCCAAAGTTTCTGGAATCAACACGCGACTTTATCTTTAAGAATACCTTCGCTGACATAGAGTACATTTTGAAAACGCTTGGTCAGGAACACGGCACACGCTTCGAATTTGAGTGCTATGACCTTGGTCATCTTTACAATTTGGCATGGGTTGTGGACCAAGGCTGGGTTGATCCGCCATTTTATATTCAGTTGATTTTCGGAGTGATGGGAGGTGCTGGCGCGGATATTGACAATCTGATTCACAATCATCGGATTGCCCAACGGTTGTTCGGTGGAGATTTTGAGTGGTCAGTGCTTGCCGCGGGCAGACACCAAATGAAATTCGCGACACAGGCCGCGCTGATGGGCGGCAATCTTCGAGTTGGGCTTGAAGACAGTTTGTATATCGGCCCCGGGAAAAAAGCCGAGTCGAATGCCGAGCAGGTTAAGCTGATCAGATCCATAATTGAAAGTTTGGGACTGACGGTTGCAACTCCAGACGAAACCCGTTTGAGGCTTGGGCTTAAGGGAACCGGCAGGGTCGGCTTCTAATGCGCTTAAGCCAGGGACTTGCGGACACGGTTTCTGTGGTGACCGATGTGGGCGGAGAGATCCGCCGCACGGCTGCGGAAAAACTGGTGAAACGGGGTGCCATTTTACTGGATTGCGGCTGTTCGGAACGTCCTTCGGATTTGATGAAGATGGTAAATCGGCAGAAGTCGGATGTGTCTGATTGGTCCAGTGTGCAAAGGTTGCCGGAGTGCGCCGAGGCACTGACCAGCGAAACGAAAAATTCTCGTCAACGATGCCGGCATCCTAATGGAAATGCTGGCAACCAAGATGGCCGACGATGATTGGAACCATCTGTTCCGAAGCAATTTCCGACGATCATGGTCCTTCGGTTCACTGCGATGCGGTTTGACTGGGATGTATCTGTTACCGGAAAATGTCTCACAGTTTACGAATGCTTAACAATGGCTTTTCCATTGAGGTCAACGCTGTTCTGCTGCAGTGTATCGGGAATGCTGCGGGATTTTGAAAATCTCAAAACGATTGGAATAACAGATGTCTGGTTTTGCCACTAATGCGCTTGAATTCATGCTGACCCGCAGGTCGTATCCGGCGGCTGTTCTTAAACCGCCGGTTCCACGCGGTGAACAGCTGCTGCAGCTATTGGCTGCCGCAGCCCGTGTGCCGGATCACGGCAAACTCGAACCTTGGAGGTTCATCGTGATTGAACGAACAGCGATGCCGAGACTGGCGGGTGCGCTGATTGAACGCGGTGCGCAATTAGGTAAGTCTGAATCGCTTGTGGCAAGAGCCGCCGCGGTTTTCTCTGAAGCCAATCTCATCATTGCGGTGGTTTCGTCACCGGACCGGGAGGCGAAGATTCCGCAGATTGAACAAACATTATCAGCTGGTGCTGTTTGCCTCTCACTGTTGAACGCAGCCCTCGCATCGGGCTGGGGGGCGAGTTGGGTTACTGGATTTGGGGCGCATGATGCGCGATTTCGCGAGGACGAGCTTGGTCTGGCCGGGCATGAATCGATTGCGGGATTTGTTCACATTGGAACTGCCGATACTTCTCCGGTCGAGCGGCCAAGACCTGACATTAACTCGCTGATCACAGGAGTGTCACAGTAGCGCAGGTGCAAGTTTCTTTACCGTTTGAGACAGATGCAGATTTCATTGCTGACACGGCAGCCGACAAGGACCCGTTCTATCGCCGTTGTGATCGCGGCGGTTGCGGCAGCAACGCTGGCCGCTTTTGGACAATTTTCGGCAACGCTAATTTTTGTTGCCAATAACATTGTCGAGATATCGCCACTCTTGATTCCTGGATTTTTGCTGGCAGGCTGGGTCAGTGCGAGCGGAGCTGGTTTGAAAACCGCCGATACACTGCGTGGAAATCAAATCAGCGCAGTATTCGCCGCTTCAGCGATAGGGGCGCTGACGCCGGTTTGCGGCGTGACGGTTTTACCATTGATGATTGGGTTGCTGGCAGCAGGTGTTCCGTACTCGCCAGTGCTGGCATTTTGGTTATCGTCACCGATCACCGATCCGGCAATGTTTGGAGCGACCGCTGCGACTTTAGGGTTCGATTTTGCTGTAGGAAAGGCTTTGGCTGCGTTCGGTTTGGGTGTTCTCGGCGGTGTCTTAACCATGGCCACAGAGAAGTTGGGTTGGATGAAGCCGCCATTGCGCGCAAACAGTTTGGTTCGCAGCTTTGGTCAGCGGCAGAACAGCGGCGTTTCGGAATTCAATGCGAGAATCTGGGAAGATGAAGAACGAACGAAACGTTTTTGGCGGGAAGTTAAATCGCTGGTACGATTGGTGTTGGTCTGTTTGACGCCAGCGTTTGCTGTCGAGCATTTGTTGGGATTGATTCTCAATCCGGATGGATTGTCAGTCCATTTGGGAAATGAATCGATCTGGGCGGTTCCTTTGGCGGTATTCGTGGGAGCGCCGCTCTATATTGATGGTTATGCAGCGCTTCCGCTCGTCCGTGCGTTGCTTGATCACGGCATGTCGCCAAGCGCGGGTATGGCGTTCATGGTCTCTGGAGGCGTTGTCAGCATCTGGGGAGCAATCGCGATTTTTCCGGTTTTGCGCCTGCGTCCCTTCTGCGCTTATCTTGCAATTGCCGTGGCAGGTTCTTTGGCCGCTGGCTGGCTCTTCGGATTTGCGGTCGTCTGAAGTTCAATCGGTTGCTACGGGGCAGCAAGCATACCGCGATCATTGTGTTTATTGACAAACAGATCCCTGCTTGGTGCGGTCGCCTCGGATGCAAACCCCAGTCGACTGTTTTTTGCTCCCCGTTGCAATTTGAAGGCATTTTCTCGACTGTTTTGCGGGTCAATGAATGCCACAGGAATATACTTTGGACACCATTGGATTCCGTTAGACCTGAAATCAGTCTTCTGTCGTTTTGTCTCCGATCAGCGATTTTTTCGGAACGGCTTCAGAATTAAATTGTCTTAGCTCCTCGTCGTTTTCTGCCGCCGCTGCGATTTTTCGTCTCGCTTGAACGCAATGATTCTGCCGAATATAATAACAATATGTCGATCTGTGTGTGGTGTGCGTCTAGAGGTTAAGCGCGCATCTGGTGTCATTCAAATCAGACTGGTCGAAAGACGGTTCTAGAGAATTCGGCCGATGGGCAAAGAATCAGAAAGGAAGAAAATGAATCAAAGAACTAAATTGATTGCAGCCGCGATATCACTTTTTGCGGTGCCTGCGGTTGCCGCGGACGAGGGTCTCGTGGTTCTCGACTGGGCTGGATATGATGACCCAGGATTCTTCCAAGCTTACATTGATAAACACGGCGATAGTCCGAGTTACTCGTTCTTTGGCGAAGAAGAAGAGGCTTTCCAGAAATTGCGATCAGGATTTGCGGCCGATGTTTCTCATCCCTGCTCGCAATCTGTTTCAAAGTGGTATGAGGCGGGGGTCATTGAACCCATTGACACGAGTCGGATTGATCGGTGGGTTGATGTCAACGCGACAATGAAGGAAGCATTCGTTTTCGATGGCGAGTATTATTTGTTGCCGGCAGACTGGGGTTCGACCGCAGTCACATATCGGGGTGACTTGGTTGATGAAGCAGATGTTCAGTCTTTAAACGTATTTTTGAATCCAAAATTCGCAGGCCGTATTTCGATCGCAGACAATGTGGACGATGCCTACGCGCTGGCCTTTCTCGCCACGGGTCTTAGCGATTGGACGCAAGCGACAATGGATGATTTTGAAAATGCATCGGCATGGCTGAGAGAAGCCCATCAAAATGTGCGCACCTATTGGGCCGATGGCGCTGAGCTGTCGCAACTGCTTTCCAGCGGAGAAGTTCTCGTGGCTTGGGCTTGGAACGAAACGCCGACGACTATGTCGGCAGAGGGCATTGATGTTCGCGCCAACCGTTCGACCTCGGAGGGGTCTTCGACTTGGTTCTGCGGTTATGTGAACGTGGCCGATGGTCCGAATTCGGAAGATAAGGTGTATGATTTCTTCAATGCTTGGATGGAACCGCGCTCAGCCGAATACATAGTCTATGAATGGGGTTATGGGCATGGCAACCAGACCGCAATGGACGCTCTCGGTGCAGAAGTGCTTGATGAAGTTGGCTTGGGAATGGTTGATGTGCCTGTCCTTCATCAAACGCCGATGAGCCATGTTATCCGTGAAGCGATGATCAAAGAATTTGAACTCATCAAAGCTGGATTCTAAATCTAAAGACAGAGCGGCGGTTGCGGCCGCCGCTCATCCACTCGCCCAGCGGTTCGCGAGTTGTGCTTTTTTGCCGGATAATTTGAAGCCGACCCATCAAAACAGATTGCAGACCCTAATCTGATGACAGTCCGCGCAGACCAAAAGCATAAAATCAAGGGACGTGTGGCTTTGCCGCTGAATTCAGAAAGACGAGGAAATGAACAAAGAGGACACGGCTCAACAAATTGAACAGCTGACGAAGGAATTGCAGGAGCTGCGGGAGAGGATGGACAGGTCGGAGGCTATCGCTGACGAGGAAAACGCGATGTCCGAACTGAGTTTTGGAGGCTGTTTGAAGGTCATTGTGTTTGGTGTGGTCATCTGGGTTCTGCTGTTGGCGCTGGGAATTCTGTGAGGAAGCGCTAATCCTTCACGCTGGCAGATGCGGGTCAGTGCTGATGCCAACGGAACAGCGCCTGACTTCGCATCGAAACTGGGGAAACGGCACTGAAATCTTCGTCTTTCGGCACCGACTATAGCAAAATGACTGATTCTGGATCCCAACCAATGCGGACATGCGCGCCCAGGTCCAAGATTGGCCGTCCGGCGGTGTTCCGCATGGAGATTGTCACTGGCTTTGATGCGCCGTCAAAGGTGACTTCGTAGTAGGTCATGTCCCCATAATACGACCGGTCCTCGATCACGCCTAGAGTTTCCCGCTCAGCCTTTTCGGTTTCGTCAAACAAAATTGTCAACAGTTCCGGGCGCACACCGGCGGATGCTTCTTTGGCACCCGTATTCGCTAAGACCTGATCAAGCGGCAATCCAACGGGACCCAATCCTTCAACATCCAAGTCAACACTCTCGCTCGACCAAGATTTGATTGTTGCATTCAAGAAATTCATACTGCCGATGAAATCGGCTACTCTGCGGGTTTGGGGCCGCATATAGATTTCCTGCGGAGTGGATAGTTGAGCGATTTGACCATCAAACATGATTGCGATCCGATCTGACATCGTCAACGCTTCTTCCTGGTCGTGTGTAACCAATATAAAAGTGATGCCGACAGCGCGCTGAAGATGACGCAATTCGAACTGCATCTGCTCGCGGAGTTTTTTGTCGAGCGCGGACAGCGGTTCGTCAAGCAACAGAACCTTTGGTCGCAAAATCAATGCCCTTGCCAAGGCAACTCTTTGACGCTGGCCGCCGGAAAGCGTGCTGGCTCGTCGTGCGCCGAACCCTTCCAGACTGACCATGCGCAGGGCTTCCTGCACTTTTGCATTCAGCGCATCAGGCGCAAGACGCTTGCGCCGTAGTCCGAAACCGACATTCTCAGCAATGCTCATATGCGGGAAAATCGCATAGCTCTGAAACACCATGTTGGTCGGACGCCTATTGGCCTCAACGCCTTCCATTGACTGGCCATCGACAAAAATTTTGCCGCTGTCAGGCGTTTCGAAGCCGGCAATTGATCGAAGCAGCGTCGTCTTGCCGCATCCGGATGGGCCGAGCAGGGAGAAAAACTCTCCTGATTTGATGTCGGCGGAAACACTATTCAGGGCTTTAAGGGAACCGAACGATTTGGTCACGGCTTCCAATCTGATCATCGCATCGCTCAAAACAGCCCTCCCGTGTGGGTCAATCCTGCTCGCTTTGCACCGCGTCGGCGAATCGTTTCAGCGGCAATCAACAGGATGAGTGATGCCGCCAAAAGCAGGGTTCCTAACGCCATCACACTTGGCAGCCGCGCAGGAAACCGCAGCAGACTCCAGATATAGACGGGCAGCGTGACTTCTGTCCCCGCCAAGAAAAATGCAATGATGAATTCATCCAGTGATATTGTAAACGAGATCAGAAGGCTTGCGATCACTCCCGGCATGATCAGCGGCAAACTGATCAATCGGAAAGTGGACCAGCGTGTTTCTCCAAGGTCAAACGCCGCTTCTTCTAAACTCTTATCGAGATTGTTGAAGGCTGTTGACAGAACCACGACACTGAATGGTGTGCAGATCAAAACATGACCGAGCACGATGCTCCATAGCGACAAGTCAAAACCGAATTGGAGAATGACGACAAGCAGAGAAACACCAACGACGATCTCGGGCAGGACCAGCGGAATCATAATCAATCCCATGATTCCACGTTTCATCAGAAACTCATAGCGGTTGGCTGATCGTGCGGCGCATAAGCCCAGCAGAGTGCTGATGAATGCCGTAATTCCGGCAATAACCAAGCTGTTGAGCACCGCTCCGTGCAGCGCTTCGGTTTCCCAAAGCAGTATGAACCAATCAAGCGTGAATCCTTTGAGCGGAAACGCGACAATGCTGCTGTCATTAAACGCGAAAATGGGAAGCAGCATAACCGGCAGGTAAAGGAAAACCAGATAAACAACGACATACACCGCAATCCAACTGACTCGGAACCGGCGCATCAATGGTCTCTCAGATAGGGTCTGCTTATCCGCGCCAAGAGCAGTGAAACCGCTGTAACGATGAACATTGCGGATATTGCGAGCGCTGCGCCGAGGGGTGGATTATTGGCTTTCTTGAACTGAAGCTCGATCATGTTGGAAATCATCAAACCGCCTGGCCCGCCGACAAGCCGCGGAGTGACGTAATCGCCAACTGTCGGGATGAATACGATCAGCGCGGCTGCGAATATTCCTGGAAAAGCCAGGGGCAGCGTGATGCTCACAAACCTGTGCAGGGGTCCGTCGCCAAGATCCGTGGCCGCCTCCAAATAGGATTTGTCGATCTTTTCAAGAGCCACGAAAATCGGAAGGATAGCGAAAGGAGCCCAAGCATGGCTTAATGTGATCACAACCGCGTTCACATTGTAGAGGATGAAGCTCAATGGTTCTTCAATGATGCCGAGCTCCATCAATGACCCATTGATAACGCCATTGAATCCAAGAATGACCTTCCACAAAAATATCCGCATCAGGTAACTGGTCCAAAACGGAATTGTGATCAGAAAAATCCACAGCGGTTTTTTCTCCGGACGGACGTAAAAAGAAACAAAATACGCGATCGGGAATGCAAGAAGCACGGTGACAATCGTGACGATCGCCGAAATCGTCAGAGATCTGAACATCAGAACCCGGTATACGGGTTCAGTCCATGCTTCACGGTAGTTCGCAATGGTAAAGGTTCGATCGAGCTCCAGATAATTTTGAGTCCAAAAGCTGAATGCAACCACCGCCGCGAGAGGCGCGGCAAGCAACAGAAAAGCGTAAATGAACGGGGGGCTGACGAGGGTGATGCCGCGTCCGTTCGGAGTGCGAAGCCAACGCTGGAATCCGGCGAAGACAGTCAATGCGCGGTCCTCGACAATATCGAAGCATTCAATGCTGCCACGGTTCCACTTGCTGGTTCGTGTTCGTTGCCGAGCACCGGAAGCAGATTTCTTAAATGCTCGTGAAACGACCAGACGCCATATTCAAGGTCGGAAAGGAGGATATGATCAAATGCCGAAGATTGAGTGGCTTCTGTTGACCACACCGTAAGCAGACGGTCTTCTGCGACCGCGTGCCGATCGATGCGGCCGCTCAAATATCGGGCGAGGCGAAGTTCGCGCGATTCACTTGGTCGGCGGTAAACCGCGCTGCGCTGAAGCGTGCGGGTCGCTGTGACAGGAATTTCCTGGTAGAAGATCACACTGTCCGGGTAAAATCCAAACACAAGGTTGGGAAACACCCCAACATACAGCCAAAGTCGCCGATGACTCTCTGGAAGCCAGTTCGCTTCAGGCAGTATGTTTTTGTAATGGCGGACGGACCATGATCGTGCGGCTTTTGTGTTGAATGGTCCGACCGAGCGCGCAACACCATCACTGTAAGGTTCATCAAAATAGCCTTTGCCAAAAAGATCATGGAGGCCGGGATGAGCCTGGGCCACATGGTAGCCTTCATTGTCGACATCACGGACAGACTTCCAATTCGCATCGATTGTTTCGCTGGCGGCATCGCTTTCGACGGGCAGCAATTCCTTCAGCTGGTAGCAAGCGGCTTCGGGCTCAATGCGTTTGAGAACGGATGCGACGCTTCCTTGCGGTCCGGGGCAAAAGCGGACAAAAACAAACCCGTGCCAAATCTCCATTTCAACCGGCTTCAAGCCCCAGTCGGAGTTATTCAATTCTGGAAACTCATGGGGTCTGGCAACACCGCGCAAACTGCCGTCCAAATTGTAGGTCCAACCATGAAACGGGCACGAAATAGAAGTAAGATTTTTCCCTGAACTCGCTGCGACAACACGGGATCCCCGATGCCGGCACAAGTTATGAAATGATCTGATTTTTTGGTCGTTGCCCCGCACAATCAGCGCGCGTTCGCCAGCAAGATCAAATGTCGTGAAGCAGCCTGGGGTCGGTATGTCGTTGACGTGGCACACGCACTGCCAGTGAGTCTTGAAAATCAGATCTCGCTCAAGTGAGAACAGCTCATCCGAAAAATATGTCCAGCCCGGCAATCCCCTGCGGTCCCAGATTTCTTTCGGTGAACCAATGCGCATGGATTCAGTCCGCGCCGATTAACAGTGGCAGCTGTCGCTACCTTAGGGCAAAGCCCAGCTTCAGCAGTTCAGACAGGGTTCCAACCTTCCTTCACGAGGTCTTGATGAACCGTTTCAATCGCCTGTCCCAGCCGGTCAACCACGAAGTCGACTTCCTTCTTTGTAATGATAAGCGGCGGAGACATGACATTCAGACGTCCAATCGGCCTGACCAGCAGTCCAAGACGCTCAGCTGCATCTGAGATTCTCGTTCCAATATTGACTTCGTCAGGAAAGGCTTCTTTGGTTTGCCGGTTCATTACGTTTTCGACGCATCGCATCAGGCCGGCGCCGCGGACATTGCCGACTATGGGCAAGTCTTCCAAGTCCTTAAGCCTTTCGCCAAAATACGCGCCGACTTCCCGCGAATGCTGCAGGATGTTTTCGCGCTCCATGATTTCGATGTTCTTCAGTGCCGCTGTACAGCAGACCGGATGTCCGGCATATGTGAAGCCGCTGGTATACACACGGTCTTTGTCGCCTTCGGTGATGACGTCATGCATTCGGTCCGAATACAGCGTCGCGCCTATCGGAAGATATCCCGACGATAGCCCCTTGGCTGAGCAAATGATGTCCGGCACGATGCCGAAAACGTCTTCAGAGGCGAACCAATGACCCAGCCGTCCGAACGCCGTGACAACTTCATCCGAGACGTAAAGAATATCGTGCTGTTTGCAGACATCGCGCATTTTCCGGATATATCCTTTGGGCGGAACCAGGACACCACCGGCACCCATCACCGGTTCCGCAAAGAAACCGCCGACGCGCTCAGCACCGATTTCAGCGATTTTCTCCTCGAATTCTGTAACCAGCGAGTCGCAATACTCGTCTTCGCTCATATTCTCAGGCGCGCGGTAAATGTCCGGCTCGGAAATATGGTGGATCGTGTCTTCAATAAAGTTGAAGCCATGAACGCGATCGGATTTCTTATAGCCTATCGACATCGAAGCGTAAGTTGATCCGTGGTAGGATTGTCTGCGGGCAATCACGTGTGTCTTGTCTGGATGCCCAGCACACCGCTGATAGAAGTGGATTAGCCGAAACGCGCTGTCGACCGCTGTTGAGCCGCCGGTTGAAAGGTGAACGCGGTTAAGATCGCCCGGAGACAGTTCGGCCAGTTTGGCTGCGAGCAGAGCCGCGGGGCTATTGGACATATCGGTAAATGTCGAACTGTATGCGAGTTTCTGCACCTGTTCGGCGATCGTATCGGCCATTTCCTTGCGTCCGAGTCCGATATTCGTGCACCAAAGACCTCCGACCGCATCAAGATAGGTTTGACCGTTGATGTCGGTGATTTCACTGCCTGATCCTTCGGTGATGATCAGCGCTCCGGAATCTTCGAAACTGTCAAAATGGGTGAAAGGATGCAGGAAGTGTCTGCGGTCTTTTTCCCAGACTTCACGCGAAGCGTCATTGCGGAAATCGACGGTGTGCATTGTTCCTCCGGTTTTGCGTTTCTTTCTTTAGCATAAGACTATCCATTCAATTGTCGTCCGGCAAGTTATGCATGGGTCAAACCCTGAAATTACAAATGAGCCTCTTGCAAAATTCCTCGACGATTCCAGCCTTCGGAGCTCCGGTCCGGCTGACACCCGCCGCCCGGCGCTGATCACGGTCTTGTCGGGTCGGGATTGGTCCTGAATCGCCGTGCTGGAGTCGGCCTAGCCCTTTTTTCGGCTTCAGGCCTTTTTTCAAGTTGAGCGGGGGCGGCTTCCCGAGACAGGAAGCTCTCCTGGGGGCGGTGACCTAAGGGGGGGGGTGAAGCCGGTTCAGATGTTCATGCGCATCATCTGATCGGTCAGCAGGGCGATCACGCCGAACATCAGATGACAGAAATCTTTCCTGCAGCCGCGCACCCGCTCGATTTCAGCGGTTTCCCTCAAAAACCCAGGCGCGCGGCTGATTTTGAAAAAGGCTCTATCGAGAAGTCGATATCTATCGGAACCGACAAGAAAACGTTCAGTTCGTGAAGGGTTTCAAGCCAATAGATTCCAAGACTCTTGTCAGCGTCTTCAGCATATTCGAAGTCGGTATCCTCGTCAGACAACTCATCGATATCGTTGAGATCGATCTCACTGCTTTTAACATGCTTGCAGTCATTGAACACGACCCCGAACCCCAGAAGTTTTTTGACAATGTTGCGAATCGCGGCGGCACCGCCAGGCTGTCGACCGTAATCAAGATCGAGCAAAGTGACGTGCGGAATCGAAAGGTCGTTGAGCAACCGCCGGAAATGCTCGACGTGGCGCCCACCTAAGGGGACGATCGGACAGAAGGCTTTGCCGAGATGAAGGCCGCGCGCTGCAGCAAGCTTCGGCAACACGATCTGCTCGGATTCGCCTTCGCCAGCACAACGAGCTTCGCGAAGTAAAGCTCCGGATAGGCCCGCACGGCTTGCCGCACATACTTGCCAGCTTCTTCGGTCACGGGTGGCAGAGTGAGTGCTCTGATCGAGCTTTGTCCGGCTTTCGCGTCGAGGCGGCAATACCGAAGCGTTTCTGGCTTTACGCGGGAAAGGAACGACGCGCTGTGACTAGACAGCATGACTTGCGCCGTATCCATCTCAGCGATGTCCTCGCAAAGGTCCATGATGCGGGACAGGAAAAACGGTGAGAGCGCAAGTAGCCTTCAAACTGCGCACTTACCGCGTCGTTCCGCAGCTCTTTGGTTGAGAAGCTTTGGTTTTCTTCACGGCAATAATTCCGTCGTTTCAGGTCAGTGATGATATCTTCCGCAGTCGGAAGATTGACATTACACGATGCGCCCGCCCCAAGGAACCACGCGAAGCTTTCGGGGCGCTCATTAAATATTCGCGCGAACTCAGCTTGGTTCATAATTTTCTGCCCAATACACCAATACAGAAGCAAACATAGACGCGGACATCAGTTCGCCCCAATGATTTCAGACAATCCCAAGGTCTCAGCCAGTTCATCAGTGCGGGTCCACCGATCTCCGGGGATTAACGCAATCACATTTGTGAATACCCTGAGAAAGGCCGCTCGGCCGCCATCAGCATCCAACGAATCTGCACGATCAGGGGTCAGCAATGCGCGAATGTCACCCAGCAGGTCAGGTCGTGCGAACTTCGCCAGCATCCGCTGCTCAGCCTCTGCCCGCGAGATAGCCTGACCCTGTTGGCCAAGATATCGGACAAACAACGCAACAACCCGATCGAGATTGAGTTCGGGCAGCGTATCGAGCGCATGGTCGAGATCAAAAAGATCGCGCCCCTTATCGCGCTGTAGCAAAGCCCGAAGCTTTGTGGCCAAAAGTTCTTCAGGGGAGAACGACGCTATCGTTGTACTACCCGTGAACCATGGGTTTTTGACAGCGTACGGAATTGAGACCGGCGGGTCGAACGGTTCGATTTCTGCGATGTTGATCTCGACCTTCAGCCGAAGCTGCGCGTCGGGATCATCTTCAGCTGGCACACGAAAGCGCAGCTTCGGCGCGACAGGACTTGCGGCATAATTAGCAGGTCCCAGCCATGGTTCCAGCACTTCTCGCATTGCATCGAGAAGTGGACCGATAGGGCCTGCGGTCGTGCGCACCAAATCGATGTCTTCGGAGTACCGCAAAGGCTCCAGGAAGATGATCTTGTTGAGCGCAGTGCCCCCGCGAAACCTCAGCTCGGCACTCAGAAGGTCGTGATTGAATATCTCGACCAGCGCTCGCGAGATAATCAGGTCCTGCTCAATCTGCCTCGGCTCAGCCCATGGAGCCGTAATGCTCCAAGCCGTGATGTTCGTCTCGGGGATCATTGTTCATCGACCTCGATTGGACGGCGGACAATGATTTTCCAGCGGGAATTGCGTTCTCGCTCTTGGCTGGCAGTGATGACGCCGGCTTCACGCGGCTCCAACTCCATCCACGGCGCGTTGCCACGATAAAGATGTCTCTCCAAACAGGCCGCAAGCTCTTCTTGGCCCAGAAAATCGAGCAGATAACCGAGGCGCTGGACGATGGACCGTTCGAACGGCGGTAGCAGCGCATCGAGACGCTTCGGATCAATCTGCGTACTAAGCTCGTTTAGCACGCTCGCCGTATGGCTGATGCCGCCACTTGCATGTGGATAGCGCACCAGATCAAGTGCGGTTAGCGCAGGCGACGACATTCGCATTGAACCGGTGTCGGTCTTTCTTAGCTCAATCCCCTGTTCAACGCTTTCCATGTCTTTCCGGAAGTAAAAGGCGAGTTTCGATCGCCCTGCGCGAATAGGTTTCCACTGACGATCAGTGACCACTTGAAATTCCATCACGGCCTGGTGCGCTGCCTCCTGCAGCTCTGCAGCCTTTAGGAGCGCGACGTAGTATGGCCGCCCTGCATTCTTCATCATGGCATCGATGTACCAGCTTGGCGGAGGCGCTCCCCACTTGAGATACCGCGTGGGCGTGATGACGTAGAAACCTCGGCGCGGCGCGAAGATATGCCTCCGCTTCTTCAAGCGCGCAGCTGCGTCAAGGAAGGCGCCGTGGCTAACCCCCAACGCCTCCATTGCATCCTCGCGCGTGAAGGTGGTCCGCCCGCTCGATGCCAGTTCTTCAACATAGCCCGGCAAGGTAGTGGTGCGCTCGGGTATCATACTGCAAAATCCGCTCTATTCGCAGAAATTCTAATATGATATTAGATTGCACACAAGTTCAATATAGCTAAGTCCACATAAGACGCGGAGTTTCGCATACGATTATGGAGATTGCGCTCGATGAAGGGCTATAGCCGCCGGAGGCAGTCATTTCCGGAGTTCAGAAATCTTGGAAATTCGATGACGCTGCAGACGGGTGAGCGGTTTTTTCACCTCCTCTCCTTTGCGCGGACGGACGGGCCTGCGGCCGGTGAGCCGGATCTGATGCTCCAGCCTAGAATGCTCGATCGCTATGATGAGCTGCTCATGGCGGTCGCCGAGCGGACCGGCCTCTTCGCTGAGAAAAGGAAAAAGTTCCTCTTGCAAAAAACACCAGCGATCATTTGTACTCTCCTGCAAGGACATCGGCCACACCTCCGTTATTTTGTGGGTTTGGCACTTTACAAGACACCACGGATGACCGATTCCTTACAACTGCGCACCCCCTCGATTTCAGCGTTTTTTCGCAGAAAAGCAGGTGCGCGGCTGATTTTGAAAGAGGCTCAAATGAGTTTACATTAAGGAGTTTGCTGCCGGCGCCTTTCTTTTGCTTGTGCCGTGTAAGCGAATAAGGACAGGTTATACCAACGCCGTGTTGCCCAATCAGGTCAGAGGATATGCAGCGACAGATTATAACCGAAACAAATCGTCCTGAAGCTCTCGCTGAGTTTCCACGAACACATCTTGTCCAAGGAGTTACGCCGCTATCCCGGCTGAATCGCCTATCAGATAGATTCGGCGTTGACTTGTGGATCAAACGCGATGACTTGGCGGGACCAACTCTTGGCGGCAACAAAGCGAGACAGCTGGAATTCTATCTCGGAGATGCGCTGGAAAAGAATGCAGACACGGTTTTGATCACGGGAGCGGTCCAATCAAATTTCGTTCGGACCGCTGCGGCCTGTGCGAACTCTCTCGGGATGCGGACAATTGTTCAATTGGAAAACCGTGTCAGTTCCATGAGCGGCGAATATCACAGCAACGGCAATGTGTTTCTGAATTCTTTGCTTAATGCTGAGATCGTATGGTTCCCAGAAGGTGAAAACGAAGAGGCGGCAGACCAAGCGCTGGAGCAACGAGCAAACGTCTTGCGCGAAAGCGGGCGATCGCCGTACGTCATACATTTGGGAGAAGGGTACCCGCCGCTGGGAGCGCTGGGTTATGTGCGGGCAGCTTGGGAGTTTCTGAGTCAGGATTCGGAATTTGATGCTTTCGTTGTCGCTTCTGGAAGCGGAGCAACCCACACAGGTTTGCTGGCAGGTCTTAGAATCGCTGAAAACAAAGCGACGGTAGTCGGCAGCTGCGTTCGCCGCTCCGCCGAACTGCAGAAACCGCGGCTTCGGAGAGTTATGGGTAGATTGATTCAGATGGTTCCCGAAGCTGACAAGGTTTCTGATGCCGATTACAATGTATGGGACGGCGCTCTGGATCCTGGCTACGGCAAGATCGGTCAACCGGCAAAGGAAGCGATGGAATTGATGGCGGTGAACGAAGGCATATTGCTTGATCCAGCCTATACGGCCAAAACCTTCGCCGCGATTCCAGCTTTGCTCGCAACCGGGGAGATCAATAAAGGGGACCGTGTCTGTTTTTGGCACACCGGCGGTCTTGCCGCGCTTTTCGCCTATCAATCTTATCTGAGTGTCCCATGAAGGGTTAGCCAGACCAATCGGCAATTAAAGCGAAGAGTCGCAAATCACTCCTCAATCCGACGGATTGAGCTGGTAATCGAGCGGAAAAAATGCGTTGCGCAATTGTACTCTTTCAGCTGTTCCACCAGCGGTCGGATGTGGGTTTCGCAGCATAGGGACCGGAACGCCATTCACAGCAATTGCTTCTCTGTCAGACGCGCTGAAGAATAGGGGACTTTAAGATTTTCGAACGTTCAACGAAATTGATCGTCAAACTATGAACAACCTGCTCTGGGATAATTTATTGAAAGAGATTGGAATTTCGCAATATAAAATACGTATCATATCAAGCATTACTTATCAATTGCGGATCAAGTGAGTTCCGTGACCAATTCGAAATATTCATATCCACAATACAAATAATACGTCGTCAAAAATTATTAAATGAGTCATGCAGCTAAACAATGGCTGATCAAAAAATTCGAACTTGAATCGTTAAATCCTGATGTGGATTCAACAGAAATGAACGCGCCGTGCGAAAAAATAATAGATTCGGACAGAAATTGCGCGTCGAAACGCACAATTGGAATTAGACTCAGCTTTCGCTGCGACATTAGCAATCGCCACAACGCAAAGCGTTACCCCTTTTTGTCATTGACCTTTAGCAAAATTCCCCGGCCATGCCGGCCTTCGGAGCTCCGGTCCGGCTGTCGGCCGCCGACCTGATCGCGGGGCTTGGAGGGTCGGGATTCGCTCTGACCGGCTGACAGAACCAGTTTGGCCTATTTGCGGTTTCTGGCCTGTTTCGAGGCGGGCGGGAGCGCCTTTCTATGACAGGAAGCGGTCCGGGAGCGATAAAGGGGCTTGAATCGTACGCAAAGGCAGACGCCTACACGATTTATGCTACTGCGCTTACTGGCAATTGTTCACGCTGTGAATTGTTCGAACAAATTATCCAACAGATCCAAGCTTAACCAATAAACAGCGAAAGGAAATTCGTTCCGAGATTTGGGCAAGAATGCTTGAATCGCTGGATTTGGAGTTTCGCGTCGTTGATGCCAAATAAATTACTCTCAGCTTGGCAAACATGCCTATTCTGCTCAGTGATGCGTTCTGCGGGCACCGTTTTGTGCTTGATATATGTAACCCCAGCTGAGCTGTAGCTTTTTTCGGACGCGGTCAGCCGAGGCTTGCGGGTTGATTTCTGCGAATTGGAGCATGGACCGGCAAAATTTACTTTTTTGGTGTTGAAATTATCAAAAATGCAGAATAGCGGTCTACCGCGAAAAATTTAATCGCTATCTATAGAGAAGAGTTAGGAGCGTAGCACATAATGCTGAATAAACTATCACTTTTTGCTGCAGCGGCAGCCATGGCGGCTGGAACGGCGGCAGCGCAGGATCCAACGTTCTTTCGGATCGGAACTGGCAGCGCCGGCGGAACCTATTTTCCAATCGGCGGCACGATCGCCAACGGAATCTCCGCGCCTCCAGGCGCTCGTCCATGCGACAAAGGCGGCCAATGCGGCGTGCCGGGCCTGATTGCAATCGCTCAATCAACAACGGCTTCGGTGTTCAACAACACGGCTGTGCAGGCAGGTGAACTGGAAGCCGGACTGGCATCCGCCGACGTGACCCGTGATATGTATCTGGGTCAAGGTAAATTCGAGGGCAAAGCTTCGCCCAAGCTCCGGATCGTGGCAAACCTATTCCCCGAAGATCTTCATTTAGTGCTGCCTAAGGGTGAATCAATCAATGATTTGTCCGATCTCATTGGAAAGCGTGTTGGGATCGCTCAAGCAGGATCGGGAACTCAGGTTGCCGTCGAGCGGATGCTGGAAATCTGGGGCGTAAATCGCGGAAACATCGACGAGGCTGAACTCAATAACAGCCAATCTGCCGAACGCTTGGCAGATGGCCAGCTTGATGCGTATTTCTACGCCGCTGGCTGGCCGGTTTCAGCCATGGTGCAGCTTGCCGCTACTAAAGGCATGGAACTCCACAGCTTTAGTGAAGAGGATATAGCGAAGATCAACGAAGCTATTCCCGCATACATCCCGTCGGTAATCCCTGCTGGCGTCTACGAAGGCGTGGACTATGATGTGAAGACCCCGGCTGTATCGGCTCTTCTTGTTGTCTCTTCTGATCTTTCCGAAGATCTGGTCTATGAAATCACCAAAGCTTTGTGGAACAGTAACTCTCGGAAGCTGCTCGACAATGGGCACGCCAAAGGCAAGCTGATCACTGCGGAAACTGCCTTGGATGGTATGAATTCTCTTGGCGTCCCGCTGCATGCTGGCGCTGAGAAATACTACAAAGAAGCTGGATTGCTGTAAGCCATTCAATTGCGGCGGGCTAAAACGCCCGCCGCAATTCTTTCAGAAATTATGACCGATTGGAATAACCCGAATAGCGGGAAGCCAAATTTCGGAAATAACCGAACAAGACATATGATTCCTGTTTCTGTTGATGACAGATAAAGTTCCTGTGGATTTGATGCCTAAGCCACCAAACAAGATTTTGAACATAAATTCAGGATGGAGTTATTCCAGCAGGGGATGTTTGCGGCTAAAGATGTCGAATGATTCAGGATAATGAAAGTGGAAATTAGCTAAAGCAATGGAACCAGCGTCAAAAAAACGCAGAAACGGCCAATACTTTACAAAGAAGAATCCGTTTGAATGCAAGGCATTTTTTGACTGGTCCAACTGCTGCAGCATCAGAAATCAAACTATTCTTGAACCGTTTGCGGGAGCTAACTCTCTGATTGTCCATTTGCAGAAAATGGGTCTGTGCCGCGATTTTTCAGCTTATGATATTGAGCCTTCCAGCAAAGAAGTCAAAACTAAGGATACGCTGCGTTCGTTTCCCGTGGGGTATCCGGTCTGCGTTACCAACCCGCCATGGCTGGCAAAAAACAGCGCCACGCTCAGGGGTTATGATTTTCCTGTTTGCGATCATGATGACGTCTATAAATTCTCGCTTGAGAAATGTCTTGAACATTGCGATTGGGTGGCGGCTCTGGTTCCTGAATCATTTGTCTGTGCGAATCTTTTTCATGATCGATTGACTGATTTTGTGTCAATCCGATCTGGTCTGTTTACAGACACTGGGCACCCGGTTGGACTTGCCCTTTTTGGAAAGGGCAAATCAGATGAAGTTAGATTGTGGATCGGAGATCGTTATATTGACACACTGGAATCACTCGAAGCGATGCGGCCGAATTCGTTGCCTGATGGGCCTAAAATCAAGTTCAATGAAGAAAACGGAAACGTTGGATTGATTGCATTGGACAATACACAAGAGGCCTCCATTCGATATTGCCCAGTAGAAGAATTATCAGACTACAAAGTTCGCCATACCGGAAGGCATATAACGAAACTGCGCGTCGAAGGCGACATTAATATAGAACGGTGGAACCAGTACATTAATGAGTTCAGGCAAAAGACATCGGATTTTCTTATGACTTGTTACAAAGGCATTCGTAAAGATGGCAACTATCGAAGAAGGCTTGATTGGAAATTGGCAAGGGGAATTGTCCACCATGCGTAGTCGTTTCGATTATTTGGCTATTGAACTGCGGGTTTGAAGTGACAGTGTCGGAACGGTCGAAATTCCTTCGGGTGCAGCGATAATCGCATTTTGATCAAGATTGAAAATTGCTCCGGGCGATTTGGCTGTTCCAGTGATCAGATGAAAAGAAAATCGCTGCTTATGAAGATGGAAAGTCCCGCTGTGCGATTAGACGAAAAAAAGAGCTAAAGAAATTTGTTAAAACAAATCCACTCTGTGAACATGCCCGCCAGATTTGGAATGTTTCAACCATACTGTTTGGTCTTAAGCTTCCGGCCTGGAATAAGATTGTCCTATGGCGGATATAGTTCCGGTTTTGCCATGCATGGTGAACTTGCTTTGAAATGAAGTATCGCGAACCAGGGCAGGATTTATCCGGTGAAGAACTGGAGGCCATTGAACGCAAGTATGACGAAGGACTGGCGACCCGCGCGCTTGCGCCGGGCAGTGCGCAGATACTGCGCTGGGTTGCACTCGTCTTTGCCACCTATCATTATTTGACAGCTGGTTTCGCACTGCCGACAGATTTTTGGCACATGGGCTGGCATCTGTCAGGTCTGTTCATTCTCACCTACTCCTTTTTTCCAATTCTCAAAGCCAAAGGAGCGTTTGCGCCGAACAGCGGGCGTTTTCGGATCGGCGGAATTCCAATTCCGGACCTCGCGCTCATGTGTCTCGGCGTCGCGGCTTCACTGTATCTAGGCATTGCATGGCGCGGGTTGGAGTGGCTGGGGATAGAGGAGCAGACTTTCCGCATGGGAAATCCAAATACCTACGACATGGTGTTCGGCTGCATCTTGATTGTGCTGGTGCTCGATATTGCCCGGAGAACTTTGGGCTGGATTTTACCGCTCATAATCTGTGTGTTTGTTTGCTATGCGCTGTTTGGTTCTGTGTTTCCTGGAATCCTTCAGCATCCGGGAGTAAGGTTTCCGACGTTTGTATCATCCATGTATTTTCCACAGGAAGGTATTTTCGGCGTTACGCTTTGGGTCGTATCGACGATCGTTTTTCATTTTGTGTTGTTTGGAGTGATTGCTCAGCGCACGGGTCTTGGCCAGCTCTTCATCGACAATGCGACGATTTTGGCCGGACGGTATATCGGGGGACCGGCGAAAGTATCAGTGGTGTCGTCGGCTTTCTTCGGCACGATCAGCGGTTCATCAGTCGCCAATACGGTATCGACAGGGGCATTGACGATCCCGAATATGAAAAAGCTCGGTTATCCGGGCCATTTCGCTGGCGGCGTCGAAGCGGCCGCTTCTGCGGGTGGTCAGATCACGCCTCCGATCATGGGCGCGGCAGCCTTCATCATGGCGGAATTTCTTGAAATCCCCTACACGACAATTGTCATTGCGGCTATTTTCCCGGCGCTTCTGCATTACACCGGTGTATTCGCTGTTGTGCATCTGATGGCAAGGCGGCTCAAACTCCAGGGGATGGCGCCGGATATGCTTCCCCGGCTTCGAGCGGTTTGGGCTGACGGTTGGGCGAATGTCATCCCGATCATTGGTCTGCTTTGGGTGCTGTTCAGTGGGTACACACCGTATATGTCGGCGTTTTGCGGAATTTCGTTGGCGATTGCGGCTGGAATGGCGCGCAGACAAGATCCGGTCACTTGGATTTACCCAGCCGCATTCATCGCTTTTGTGTTTTGGAAATTTTCGAATGGCGGCTTTGATTTGCCCATGACGGTGATTCTGGCCGGTGGAGCGGTGCTGACGGTGTTCAATCCGCAGGAACGCACAACGCTGCGGCAAATGGCTGACACATTCGAAACGGGTGTGAAATACGCGCTTGCTGTTGGCGCGGCCTCTGCGGCGGTCGGCATTGTCATCGGCGTGATTAATACGACAGGAATCGGGTTTCGCATAGGCTACATGGTAACTCAGGCGGCCTCCAGCCTCGGGGCTGATTTGCTTTGGCTATTTCAGTTCGGTGAATTTGCGCTCTTTTCCGCCAACGATCTCACTCTCTTCATCAGTCTTGTTTTCATTGCGCTGGCCTGTATTCTTATGGGCGCGGGCGTTCCGACCACAGCATTATACATCATGCTGGTTTCAGTCGCGCAGCCGTCGCTGGCTCAGCTCGGCATCCCGCCCATAGCAAGCCACATGTTCGTGCTCTATTACGGGGTTGTGGCGGAGATCACACCTCCGGTCTGCACCTCTGCTTATGCGGCTGCAGCGATCGCCAATGCAAACCCGTTCAAAACCGGTCTGTCGGCCTTCTCGCTCGGGCTCGGCAAAATCGTGGCGCCGATGGCGTTCGTTTATGCGCCTGTCCTGCTGTTCGTCTCGTCGACCGGATTTGATTTGTGGGAATTCAGCTACACGGCTGCGAGCAGCATTCTTGGAGTTGTTTCGCTATCGGCGGCGGTTGTTGGGCACTTTGCCGTTTCGATGGGCGTTATTTCCCGGATTCTGTGCGCAATGGGAGGCCTTATCTTCATTGCGCCTTCGTTGCAGGCGGATCTCGTGGCGTTGATTGTGGTCTCACCCGCCATAATGCAACAAATTCTGGCGCGATTTAAGTTGCCAGGGGAAAAGATGCGAAAATCGGCAGGCAAAGCGCGCGAAGATGGATGAGCGCCTGGATTGCGATTCACCAGCATTGGTCGCCATGCGCGTGTTCACACTGAACGAAAGTCTGCGCATTGGCAAACCTGATCGGCTCATGCTGCAGAATACAGGTCCATTTCACCGGTGGATCGGGCTTCGCTGACAACAATCAGAGAAACAGACGATCCGGCTATTCGTCACCCATAGCTGCCATCACCCCAAAGACCGAAGATATCGATATCGGCAATTGAAACGATTCCTGTAGAAATGCATGCGGCGATCGGCAGCCAAAACACGACAGCCGCCAAGGTCGTCCACTTCAATTTCACTTTGAGCTGAGGATTGGTAGGGGCGGACGAAGGAGTGCCGCGCACCACTCTTCCGCTTTCACCCTGTGTGCGTATGCGCAGCGGCAGCATGACAAACAGGCACATGAACCAGATGACCGCGAACAAAACCAAGGCAGCGGAAATTGACATTTCTCAGGCCTCCTCCAATTCGATGAGGGATTTGTCAAAATCACCTGGATGCAAAAACAGGACCGGCTTTCCATGGGCGCCGATACGCGGTGTTCCATCCCCCAAAATTCGGCATCCTGCGTCCAGCAAATGTTGACGCGCTGCCAGAATGTCCTCGACTTCATAGCAAATGTGATGAATTCCACCGCCGCGGTCTTCCAAAAACGCAGCGATCGGACTATCGTCGCCGAGCGGTGCTAGAAGTTCGATTTTGGTGTTTGCCAATTCCACGAAAACAACCTTCACGCCGTGATCCGGAAACTCTTCCGGAGAAGACACTTTGGCGCCAAGCGAATTTTGATAGCGCTGCGCTGCGGATTCAAGGTCTTTGACCGCCACAGCCACATGTTTCAAGCGCCCGATCATTGTTTCTCCCCGCAGAACCGAACTCCGCCTATGCCTCTCACACGACCGCGATGCCGATTCCTGTTCTTAGCGCGGTTCCGTGTTACCGCCCGATATCGCTTGGTCATTTGTCACGTCACAGTGCCCAGAAAATCATATGTGCGCGGATAATTCGTTCATGACCCGACGCTTGCAGTCGATTTGGAAGGCGAACCGACGAGTTTAGCTAACTCTTTCAAACAGCCTTCTCGGTCAATCGTCAATATTCTGCGTGCGTCATTCAGGTAGACCCGCTTATTGCGATGCTGCACAAACGGGCCTTGCCGGCCGATGTTCACGCTTATGTCTTTCTTATCGTCGGGATGTTTGCCCACAATTCGAGGCAGAGAGAGTAATCCGGACGCGACATCCAATCCGATGGAATTCGGGTCCAAACCGTCAGGTATGCTTTGTCGTTTGGGTTTGACCCTGCCTTTGCTATTAGGCCCGAGCTGCACATACGGACCATAGGGACCGTTTTTGAGATAAATTTCTTTACCGCTCTCAGCGTCTTTGCCCAGAGGTTTTTCCGCTTTGGCAGCAAGCAGTTGCAAGGCGGTTGCCAGATCGACCGATTCCGGCTCTGTATTTTTTGGAATGCTGGCCCGTTTCGGCTTTTCCTTGCTGTTCGATGCGGAGTCCAGCTGCACATAGGGGCCGAATCGCCCGCTTCGGCGGGAAACCGTGCCGCCGGTTGCAGGGTCGTCGCCCAGCACCGTTTCACTGGAAACAATTTCTTTGCCGTCGATAGTGATTTGGTAAGAGCATGCTGGCCGGTTGGAGCAGCTGAAAAACGCGTTGCCATTGGCGAAGTTTCGCAGAGTCAATCGACCGATACTGCAGCGCGGACATTGCCAGGCGGGATTCCCGGAAGATTTCTCCGGCATCACAGGCTGGAGAAGGTTTTCCGCCAAGGTCTCATTGACGGCGGAAATCTCCAACTCGCCTGCCGCCTGCGTCTTCTTCAGAAATTCTTCCCAAAAACCGCCAAGCACCTCCAGATGCTGCTTTCTTCCGCCTGAAATATCATCCAGTTCTTCTTCCAGCGACGCGGTGAAGTTAAAATCCACATATCTGGCAAAATACGTCTTGAGGAACGAATTCAGCAAACGTCCCGCCGGTTGAGGAACGAGCTGCGTTTTGCTGCGCGCGACATAGCCTCTTTCCTGGATTGTGCCGACGATTGAAGAGTAGGTCGATGGTCTGCCTATGCCAAGTTCGACCATTCGTTTGACCAATGATGCTTCGGTGAATCTCGGCGGCGGTTTGGTAAAATGCCGCTCCAAGAAAACATTCTCCGTTGTCAGCGAGTCACCTTCTTCCAGTTTCGGCAGCCGATTGACCGCGTCGGGATGCGCATCGCCTTCGTCTTTTCCTTCTTCATAAACCTTCTTGTAGCCATCAAACTCGACCACTCTTCCGGTTGCGCGAAGTTTGACTTCGGCGTCCGGCGAATAGATTTCAGCGGTGGTCTGCAGAAAGCGGGCCGACACCATCTGACAAGCGGTCGCGCGGTTCCAGATCAGACTGTACAAATTTTGTTTGTCGCTTGAGAGTCTGGAGAGAGAGCCGGCGTTCTTGTGAAAATCCGTGGGACGGATGCACTCGTGCGCTTCTTGAGAATTCTTGGCTTTCGAACGAAATGTCCGCACGGACTTTGGCAGATACTTCGAGCCGTATAAGCTTTGAATGGCGCTGCGGGCGGAATGCGCGGCCTCCGGCGCCATGCTGACACCATCCGTTCGCATATAGGTGATCAACCCGTCTTCATACAGGCTCTGCGCGACTCGCATCGTTTGGCGAGGACTCATCCTGAGTTTGCGGTTGGCCTCTTGCTGCAGGGTCGCCGTGGTGAAGGGAGGCTGAGGATTTCCGGCTTTTTTGGTTTGCTTTATGCTGACGATCTTGAAATCCCGTGCGCGAATTTCCTGTTCGGCGCGCTTTGCTTCTTGTTCGCTGGCTATGCTGAGTTTTGTGATTTTTGTGCTATGGAGCTCCGTTAGCCGGGCTGTGAAATCCGTGCCGCGAGGTGTTTTGAACGCGCATTCGACACTCCAGTATTCCTGATCTGAGAACGCTTCGATTTCCTGCTCACGCTCAACAATGATGCGAACGCACACCGATTGCACCCGTCCAGCGGAGCGGGCGCAAGGCAGTTTCCGCCACAGCACCGGAGACAGCGTATATCCCACGAGATAATCCAGCGCCCGCCGCGCGAGGTATGCGTTGACAAGAGGCATGTCGAGACTGCGCGGATTTTCCATGGCCGTCAAAACAGCTGATTTCGTCACCGCGTTGAAGACCACCCGCTTCGGTTCGCCCGTAAATTTTGCTCCGCGCCGCTTCTGTAGAATGTCGAAGATATGCCAGCTAATGGCTTCACCCTCGCGATCCGGGTCGGTGGCGAGAATCAGGTCATCATCCTTCTTTAGCGCGTTGGCAATGATCTGAATGCGCTTGCTGGCGGCCGCGGGAACTTCCCACTTCATCAAGAAATTTTTTGCGGGGTCCACCGAGCCTTGCTTCTGCGGAAGATCCCGAACGTGCCCGATAGAGGGGATGACCTCGAAACCTTCGCCGAGATAAGATTTAATTTTTTTTGCCTTTGCAGGCGATTCAACGACAACAACCGGCACTCAGCGTCTCCAAGCCACTAGTTTCTATTTAGATGGGAAAGGGCCTATTCAAAACAATACCGCAATCTGTCAAATTTATCATGCCGCTTGAATCAACAGGCCTCGGGATTGTGACAATCTTGTTCTCTTGCAGGAACTCTCCATCGCTTCCTGAGCTGTAACAATCCCGAAAGCATAGACTGCGCTCGCAGCGACGGCGCATCGAATGGCCTTTGCCGGCGCGGCTGTAATGGATTGGCCGCCGGTCGCGCTGCCAAAAACAAGACCGGCGACGATGGCCGGCATGGCAGCGAGATGTATAGCGGATGGCGCGGGACCGGTGAGCGGGGCGAAGGCGATTACAACCAGCGGGTGCGTCGCGACGGAAAAGGACGAGACCAGCCAGCCACAACTCTCCGATGCGCCTGGACAGGATAAAGACAGCCGTCAAAGCCAAGGCACTGACGAGCAGCAAGACGGAAGGAGCGGAAACAGATCCGATTTTGCGGGAGTTCTGGCTTGCAGGAAAATCCGCAACTCCGCAAGACAGCGCGCTGAGCCCACCCGTCAGAACCTGCTGTATCGGGCAGAGGCTTTAGTGCGGTGTCTGCCTCATAACAGCTTCACGATTTCAGACCGCTTGACCGCCGACGGTCAAACCACTGATCATCAATGTGGGAAGTCCAACCCCTACCGGCACCCATTGACCGTTCTTTCCGCAATTGCCGATTCCCGGATCCAGCTGCAGATCATTGCCGATGCCTCGAATATTTTTCAGCGCCGTGGCTCCGTCACCGATTAGAGTGGCATTTTTCACCGGTGGGCCGATTTTCCCGTCCCGAACACGGTAAGCTTCTGTGCAGGAGAAAACAAACTTACCGCTGGTGATATCGACCTGACCGCCTCCGAAGCCGACGGCGTATATTCCATCCTTAAGGTCTTCCAGCACGTCAGAAGGTTCTGCGCTGCCCGATTTCATGAATGTGTTGGTCATCCGAGGCATCGGCGTGTGGGCGAAAGATTCGCGGCGGCCATTCCCGGTTGATTGTCCACCGGTCAGCCGCGCGTTCTGACGGTCCTGCAGATAACCGACCAAAATCCCGTCTTCAATGAGAACCGTGGAACGGCTTGGTGTGCCCTCATCATCAATCGTGATTGATCCTCTGCGCTTTGGAATGGTGCCATCGTCGATGACAGTGACGCCTGGCGCTGCGACCCGTTTGCCCATCAATCCCGAAAACGCGGACGAGCCTTTGCGGTTGAAGTCGCCCTCAAGCCCATGTCCCACCGCCTCATGCAGCAAAATTCCAGGCCATCCCGGCCCCAGCACGACATCCATAACACCGGCTGGCGCCGGTTCAGCGATTAACCCGATGAGGGCCACCCGCAAAGCTTCATCAGCCAATGGCCGCCACGATTCGGGCTTGACCAGGGCGGACAGCGAAAACCTGCCGCCTTGGCCGGTGTATCCTGTGTGACGAACGCCGTTGGCTTCGACAATCACCGAAATGCCCAGACGGGACATCGGTCTGCGGTCGGTTGCATATCCGCCGTCCGGTCTTAGGATTTCAATCTCCTGCATAGAGATGGCGAGCGAAATGGAGGCTTGAACGACCCGACGATCCTTCGATCTCAGATAATCGTCAATGGTCTCGAGAATCTCGACTTTTGCAGACGTTGTGATTTCACCGACCGTGTCAGCGCCGTCGTACAATGCCTTGCCCCGTTCCGCAGGAGGCGGAGACATGCGTCCGCCGCCGTTGCCCAGTGCAAACCGAACGGCATCAGCCGCTCTGTTCAAGGCGCGTTCGCTGAGATCATTCGAATGCGCGTAGCCAGAGGCTTCTCCTAGCACAGCGCGCAGCCCGAATCCCTCGCGCGCGCTATAGCTGGCGCTGCGAACCCTTCGGTCGTCATAGACTAAGGATTGCGAGCGATGTCGTTCCAAGAACAGCTCGCCATCGTCTCCGCCGGTACTGGCGTGCCGTAGAATTTCCAGCGATCGTTCGGCATCAAGCCTTGTTTCGAACGGATTGAATGTGCTGGTTCTGAGAGCCATCGCCGCGGTCATCCTATTTCGCATCTATTTTTCGACATATTCATAACACAGGTTCTTGCGATTTTGACGATTTTATGGTTTCCAGCGATTGTCAACCATTGGGGATTCCCCAGTGCTGTCGACATTGTTTATTATTTGCGACGGGGACAGAACAAATGGGACTTCGCCCCAACAGGTTAGTTGGAGCAGCCTTCGCGTCAACGCTTTCTGCGAGCGGGGTTTTGGCTGCGGAGGTTGAACAGCCGTTGGAAATCATCGGACGGCCGTATGATGGACTGACCGCCTTTCAAGTGGCAACGACTGAATTGATGCGTGATATCGTTTGGTTTGATAATTTTTTGCTGATTCTCATTTCGGTAATCTGCCTGATTGTCGTCGGTCTTCTCGCTTGGGTCATCATTCGCTACAACAGCAGATTCAACCCAAAACCCGCGACTTTTTCTCATTATACACCGGTTGAAATTATCTGGACATTGATCCCTATCGTGATTCTGATCGTCATTGGCTCGGTGTCTTTGCCCATACTCTTTAAACAGCAGATCATTCCTGAGGCCGATGTGACGATCAAAGCCACCGGAAACCAATGGTATTGGACTTACGAATATCCTGACCATGAGTTCAGCTTCGACAGTTTCATGCTGGCGCGCGAGGATCTTGAATCATACGGTTATGCGCAGGACGAGTATCTGCTGGCGACCGATACGGCGGTAATCGTGCCGGTTGGAAAAACGGTGGTGGTGCATGTGACCGCCGCGGACGTCATCCATGCTTGGACCATTCCTTCCTTTGGCGTGAAGCAGGACGGTGTTCCGGGCCGTCTGGCCGGATTATGGTTCAAGCCGGAACAAGAGGGCGTGTATTTCGGCCAATGCTCGGAGTTATGCGGAAAAGACCACTCCTACATGCCGATCACCGTCAAGGTGGTGAGCCAGGAAACCTATGACCAATGGATCCAGGATGCTGTGGCGGAATACGCCGAAGCTCCTATTGATTCAAATGTTCGATTGGCGTCGATTGAGTGATTGTCTGTGATTGAGCAGACTGCGGTGGCACAGAAATGGCAGGGATAAACACAGAAACGGCGGATCTGCGTTTCTCGGATGAAGCGCATGTCGAAGACCTGTTCGCGCTCTTAAAGCCTCGCGTTATGTCGTTGGCGGTTTTTTCGTCCGCGGTGGCGATGTTCGCTGCCCCCGGCAGCCTGCACCCCGTGATTGCTTTTGCTTCTGTGCTGTTCATTGCGATCGGAGCGGGGGCCTCAGGCGCTCTCAATATGTGGTGGGATGCGGATATCGATTGTCTCATGCGCCGAACCAGAAGTCGCCCGGTGCCCTCAGGCCGGGTAACTCGGCAGGATTCGCTGATGCTCGGCAGCTGGCTTGCCGGATTCGCCGTGGTGATGCTTGCATTGACGGCCAATTTCTTGGCAGCGGCTCTCCTCGCCTTCACGATATTCTACTACGCGGTCATTTACACGATGATGTTGAAGCGCAAGACGCCGCAGAACATCGTCATTGGCGGGGCAGCCGGCGCTCTGCCGCCGCTGATTGGCTGGGCGGTTGCGACCGGTGGTCTAGCTGTCGCGCCCATGCTGTTGTTTTTATTGATTTTTCTGTGGACTCCACCACATTTTTGGGCTCTAGCGCTGTTTTCGTCCGATGATTACCGACGCGCTTCGATTCCAATGCTCCCGGTAACTCATGGCGACCGGGCGACACGGCGGCAGATATGGGTCTACACACTGCTGCTGGTGCCGGTTTCCGCGGCCATCGCATTCAGTCAAATCGGCGGGCCGGTGTTCGCCATGACAGCATTGGTAATGAATTTTTTGTTTGTTCGCCAAGCCTGGCAAATGCTGAATGGCAGCAAAGAGGCGTCGATGGCTTTGCGCTGGGCGGGAGAAAGGCGGTTTTTCCGAACTTCGCTCACATATTTGTTTGCGCTTTTCGCCGCGCTCGCGGCTGATGAGGCGCTGCGGCTGGCCTTTGACAGCAGCATGCGATTCGGCGGTTTATGGTAATGCCGCTGACTGGAACTCATGAAGTCTATGCAAGGCGAAAGCGGCGCAACCTTGTTCTGGGGGCGGCGCTGGGAAGTTTTGTGATTTTGGTCTTTGCCATCACGATCGTGAAAATGTCCAGCGGACATCAGATGGAGGCTTTTGATCATTCGGTTCGGCCTTCGCTTCTGGAAGCAGGCCAGTGACCAACGCGGATCGTCATCGCCGCAGCGCTTTCGGCCTGATAGCCGTCATCGTCTTCATGGGAGCGGCGACTTGGGCGTCGGTTCCTCTGTATGATTGGTTTTGCCGGGTCACGGGATACGGAGGACAGCCGCTGACGGCCGAGTCATTCGACAGTGAAGTGCTGGAGCAGACTGTGAAAGTTCGGTTTGACGCTTCGTTGGAACGCGGCATGCCATGGCGGTTCAAACCAATTGAGCGCGAAATCGAAGTCAGGCTCGGAGAGCAGGTCCTGGCATTCTATGAAGCCTACAACCCGACTTCGATGCCAATTGCCGGGACTGCGAGTTTCAACGTTTATCCGTTCACCGCCGGAGCGTATTTTGTTAAAGTCGACTGTTTTTGCTTTGAAGAACAAGTGCTGCAGCCGGGTGAACGGGTTGAAATGCCGGTTAGTTTTTTTGTGGATACCGACATATTGAATGATTCCGAAGCGTCCGCCGCTTCGACAATAACGCTGTCTTACACCTTTCACCGAATGGAATTGTCGGAGGATGAACTGTCCGACAACCGCCAGGCTATGGCGAAAACCGAGCAAATTGAATTGGTCCGGAATAATTAGAAATGGCACATGCAACCAATCACGACTACCATATCCTGAATCCATCAGTCTGGCCCTTTCTGGGTGCAGTCGGCGGGTTTGTCATGCTGTTCGGCGCGGTTCTGTTTTTTCATGATCACGGACCTTGGTTGCTGTTGATCGGCGCCGCGGCAGTCGTCTATGTGATGGTTGCATGGTGGTCCGATGTGATTCGGGAAGCTGAAACCGGTGATCATACGCCGGTTGTCCGTATCGGCTTGAGATACGGCTTCATCCTGTTTGTGATGTCGGAAATCATGTTCTTTTCGGCATGGTTCTGGAATTTTTTCAAGCATGCGCTGTATCCGATGGAGGAGGGATCAGGCGGTGTTTGGCCGCCCGTTGGCATCGAAACCTTCGATCCCTGGCATCTGCCATTGATCAATACGCTTATCTTGCTGGCTTCAGGCGCAGCCTGCACATGGGCACACCATGCGCTGGCGCACGAAAACAACCGCCGCGACTTGATTAATGGCCTGACGCTCGCAATCATTCTCGGCGTGGCCTTCACCGCCCTTCAGGCCTATGAGTATTCGCACGCGGCGTTTGGCTATGCAGGAAACATTTATGGCGCCAGCTTTTTCATGGCGACTGGTTTTCATGGCGCGCATGTGATCATTGGCTCGATATTTTTGTTCGTTTGCCTGATGCGGGCATTGGCCGGTCAAATGAATCCCGCAGCCCATGTTGGTTTTGAGACAGCGGCTTGGTACTGGCACTTTGTCGATGTGGTCTGGCTGTTTCTTTTTGCCGCGGTTTATATTTGGGGAGGCTGATTCGTTCGTGGATGCCGCAGCCGCAGCAGGTTATCCGATCAACAACGGCGTTCTCTCCCAAGTCGCAGATCGGTAGATTCACATTGCAGGATAGGATCGGTCGGCGCAAGCCGGCCAGCGGATACGACTCTCTTTCGCGCTCGATGGTTTGAATGGCGGAGTCCATGCCTGTTCGGTTTGTTTTTCCGGTGCTGCTCGGTGTTTTTGGAGTCGCTGTTCTGTCGTCGCTTGGAACCTGGCAGATCCAACGTTTGCAATGGAAGCTGGACGTGCTGAAGACCATCGAGGCGCGGGTGAATGCATCTCCTGTTTCGATTCCAATGATGGTAAGCGAAGCAGCGGACAATTACTTGGCCGTTGAGGCTGTCGGCGAATTGACCGGAGACGAGGTCTACGTGCTCAGCAGCCTGCAGGGATTTGGTCCGGGTTATCGGGTTGTTGCAGCTTTCAAGACCGGGGAGCGAAGAATTATGCTGGATTTGGGCTTCTTTTTGGAAAGCGTCCGAAGCCAGTCGATATCCGCCGATCAGCTGCACGTTGCAGGAAACCTGCATTGGCCAGATGAAACCGACTCTTGGTTCACACCGCAGCCCGATGGCGATCTTTGGTTCGCCAGAGATGTGAAGATGATGTCAGGGTATCTGGAAACCGAACCAATCCTACTGGTCGCAAGACGCACAAACCCCGCGATTGAAGGAAGCACGCCATTGCCGGTGAACAGCGCCGGCGTCCCGAACAACCATCTGAACTATGCCATCACATGGTTCTTGATGGCCATAGCTTGGTGCGGGATGACGTTGTATTGGGTTTGGCGCATCAGACATAAAATTGAGGACATATAGGGGCAGGCGGTTGCCAGATCTGCAGTATATTTCGACGCGCGGCCAGTCTGAGCCGTTGAACTTTGAACAGGCGATGCTCGCTGGTTTGGCGAGTGATGGCGGACTGTTTGTGCCTGATTCATGGCCAAGTCTGGAACCGGCTGAATTCGAGGCCATGAGCGAATGCAGCTATGAGGAAGTTGTGCGGCGCGTTGTCCAGCCGTTCGTTGGCGCCGCGTTCAGCGCGAATCAACTCAGTCAGCTGGCCAGCGAATCGTATGAAATGTTCCGCCATCCTGCGAAGTGTCCGCTTCAGCAATTGGACAGCGGACTGTTCGTGCTGGAGTTATTCCATGGTCCGACTCTGGCCTTCAAGGATTTTGCAATGCAGATGGTCGGCCGCATGTTCGACCGGATTCTGCGCAGAAGGAACCAACGCGTGACGATTGTCGGCGCGACCAGCGGCGACACGGGATCAGCTGCAATCGAAGCGTTTCGCGGGCAAGGCGCGGCTGATGTTTTTGTCCTTTATCCGCACGGCCGGGTTTCCGAGGTGCAGCGTCGGCAGATGACCACGCCGGTCGAAGGCAATGTGCATGCCTTGGCAGTCGATGGGGACTTTGACGATTGCCAGGCCATAGTGAAGGATATGTTCAATGATGCGGCGTTTCGGCAGGAAATGAACCTGGGGGCTGTTAACTCGATTAACTGGGCTCGTCTGGTTGTGCAGACCGCTTATTTTGTTGCGGCAGGGTTGGCATTGGGAGCTCCACACCGGAAAATATCGTTTGCAGTGCCGACCGGAAACTTCGGCGACGTTTTTTCCGGATACGTTGCGAAGCAAATGGGACTTCCGATCGAGAAGCTTGTCGTCGCGACGAATCAGAATGACATTCTGCATCGCGCATTGAACGGTGGCAGCTATATCAAGGACAGAGTGCATGCCACCGACAGCCCTTCCATGGACATTCAAGTGAGTTCGAATTTTGAACGCGCGCTGTTTGAGGCGAGCGGCAAGAACGGGTCAAGAGTCCGCAACATGATGCAAAGGCTGGGTCAAGGCGGGTTTCACATCGAGGACGACCTGATGTCAGGACTTCGGCAGCATTATTCGAGCGGGATGGCTACGGAGGAAGAGACCCGCTCGAGTTTGCAGAAAGTCTGGAAGTCCACCGGACAATTGGTATGTCCTCACAGTGCTGTGGGCATCAAAGTCGCGCAGGAATTTTTTGAACAAGGTCAGACGCCCATGATCGCGGTTGCAACGGCCCATCCCGCGAAGTTTCCTGATGCTGTGAAGCGCGCCACCGGCATTCATCCGTCACTGCCAGATGCGATGGCAGATATTTTTGATCGTCCGGAGCGGACGACCAAGGTGGACAATGATCTGGCGCAGATTCAATCGTTAATTCGTGAGAGGGTTCAGGAATGACAGCTCAGTATTCGACACTTGCTAATGGTTTCAGAGTTGCGTCGGATACCATGCCGGGTCTCAGGACCGCCGCGATCTCGGTTCACGTTCGCGCAGGTGCGCGGCATGAATCCAAAAGACAGAATGGAATTGCGCATTTCCTCGAGCATATGGCCTTCAAGGGAACGGAGAGTAGAACGGCATTTCAGATCGCGGAGACGATTGAAGATGTCGGCGGTTTCCTGAATGCTTACACGGGACGGGAATCAACAGTCTATTTGGCAGCGGTGCTGGAGGAGGATGTTTCTTTGGCGGTTGAACTGCTTGCGGACATTGTTCGCAATTCTGTCTTCGACCCGGAAGAGCTGGAACTCGAGCGCGGTGTAATACTCAATGAAATCGGAGAATACGAAGATTCGCCGTCCGACGTTGTCTTCGACATGCTGCAAAAAACAGCTTTTCCCGACCAGCCGATAGGTCGACCGATTATCGGAACTGCAGAGCGTGTTTCCGCGTTCAAAAGAAGCGATATCATAGAGTTCGTCGACAGACATTATGGTCCTGGACAGATAATTCTGGCTGCAGCAGGCGCGGTTGACCATGAACAAATGGTGCGGTTGGGGAATGAGCATTTTTCAGTTCTGCAGCAGAAGAACGGGCAAAAGCCCGAAGCCGGACGGTTTGTCGGTGGCGAAGCCCGCCGCGAACACGGCATTGAACAGGCTCAATTCACATTGGCATTCGAAGGGCCGCCATTGCTGAGCAAGCTGGATGCGGTGTCACGAGTTTACAGCGTTCTTCTTGGCGGCGGATCATCTTCCCGCCTGTTTGCCGAAGCCCGAGAGAAGCGCGGTCTGTGCTATTCGATTTCAGCGCATGCCGCTCCCAACTCCGATAGCGGAATGTTTGTGATTCACGCGAGCACTGGAGAGAAGGAGTTGCAGGAATTGGCAACGCTCTGCGTTGATGAAATGAGGAAAGCGGCCGAGGATTTGACAGAAAAGGAAGTCAGCCGCGCAAAGACGCAGATTCGTGTGGGTATCTTGATGGCGTATGAGAGTCCCGGCAGCAGGATTGAGCGTTTGGGGGGGATGCTGGCATTGAAAGGTCGCCTTGAGCCTCTGGATGAGACGATCGCGCGCTATGATTCTGTAACACGGGACGATGTGCTGAAGTTTGCCGCTGATCTTGCCCAACGGAAGAATGCTGCTATGGCGGTCTACGGCCCGGTGGGCAATGCCCCTTCGTTATCGCAGCTTTTGGGACGGATGAATTCGTGAGATTTTTGAGGCGCAGATCTCTTGTCCTGAATACCGACCGGCTGCAGCTGCGTCTTCCAGAAAGCAGTGATTATGCACGATGGTCGCATCTGCGCGCTTCCAATCGTGCCTTTCTGGAACCATGGGAGCCGACTTGGCTTGAAGATCACCTATCCAAGGAATCGTTTCAGAACCGGCTGAACTGGGTCGAGAATTCTGTGGACCGGGGGACGGCGCTGCCATTCCTGATGTTTCGTCGGGACGATGACGAGATGATCGGCGGAATAACGCTTGACCAGATCAGGTTCAGCCCTGCGTGGGCGGGTAACCTCGGTTACTGGGTTGGAGAACCGTTTTCACAGCAGGGATTTATGAAAGAGGCAATTCTTTCATTGGTTCATCACGCTTTTGTGGAAGTCGGACTCAGCCGCATAGAGGCGGCATGCCTTCCAACCAATCGGCCATCCCGCGGCCTGCTTGAGAAAACCGGCTTTCGTTATGAAGGCGTCGCGCAGAGTTACCTGGAAATCGCCGGCAGATGGCGCACGCATGTTCTCTATGCCAATTTGCGCAGTGATCGCCGCGGTCGGGTCGAGTCGAACTATTAACGGCAGGTGCTTATGAGTCTCCGTTCTGCCGACTTGGATTTTGTTAAAGAACTGGTGCTCCATCTTCCCTCTTCCGCCATTCAAGAATGGAGCAGTCGCTACAATACAGATCTGCGCAGCCGCACCGCAGGCGCGCAAGGCGTTGTGATTGCACCAGCCTGCATTGAAGAAGTGGCTTATGTTGCACGGCTTTGCAATGAAAACAGAGTTCCGATTATTCCTCTCGGAGGGATGACAGGCTTAGTGGGCGGACATCTGGCAATCGGGATTCCACAGCCCGTCATGCTGTCTTTGGCAAGAATGAATCGTGTCCGCTGCGTAAATCCAGGCAGTTCCACAATGATTGCAGAGGCAGGGTGCACGCTGCAATCTGTTCAGGATGCAGCCTCCGAAGCTGATCGGATGTTTCCATTGACGGTTGCTTCAAAAGGAAGCTGCCACATCGGCGGAAACCTTGCGACGAACGCAGGTGGATCGCATGCATTGCGTTTTGGAAGCATGCGGGATCTCTGTCTCGGAATGGAGGTTGTGTTTGCAAACGGGGATGTTTGGAATGGTTTGAGCGGACTGCGCAAAGATAACCGGGGATTTGATCTGAGAAACCTTTTGATCGGTTCCGAAGGCGCCCTGGGCATCATCACGGCGGCCTGTCTCCGTCTTTCTCGAAAACCAGTGGAAAGACTGGTTGCATTGGTCGGAGTGTCTAGCCCTGAAGAAGCGCTGAAATTGTTTGACTTTTGCATGAATCGATTTGGATTGTTCATCTCTGCTTTCGAGCTGATGAGTAAAACCGGACTTGAAATGCTTGCTGAGACTCACGCTGATTATGTTTCCCCATTTCAGGCGCTTCCCGAGTGGCTGATCCTGATTGACGTATGGTCAGAACATGAAATTGGAATTCAGGATCACGCGATCAACCACTTGGCGGAAGCGCAGGAGAGAGGATTGCTTAGCTGTTCAATTGTTGTGGACAGCGACTTTCAGATCCAGAAAATTTGGAATATCCGCGAGGCCATTCCTGAAGCGAACCGGCGGATTGGTTCGGTATCTTCGCACGACATTGCTGTTCCTCTCGAATCCATACCCAGATTTATCGAACGGGCGGGAAAGGCTGTAGCGGCAATCGGTGATTTCCGAGTCAATTGTTTCGGCCATATGGGCGATGGCAATCTGCACTTCAATGTATTCCCGCCGCCTGGAGCGAGCGTTGTCGATTTGGTTGATTCGAAACCAAAAATCCGTGAAGCGGTTTACAATGTTGTCCGCCGACTTCGCGGCACGCCGACCGCTGAGCACGGCACAGGCCGTGTGAACTCAGCGGAACTGAGTTGCAACGAGGATAAGGCGTACATTGATTCTCTGCACGCAATCAAATCCGCTCTCGACCCACGAGGAATATTGAATCCTGGGGTTGTAATTGCGCAAGCGGGTGGAACTGCCGCTTAACTGACCTCGCAATTGCTGTCGTTGAACTGGTATCGCTGTGTTGATTGACGATCTCATCCATTGGCCATGATGATGGCGCTTTCGGACTGACGGTCGAACACGCCGGTTTCGTGCTCACAAACGGCAATGGAACGCTTTCGTCGTGGATGACGTGCAATGCATCGAGTGAACCCAGCTGCCCAATCCTTGGGGCCTTGATGGGATTGTTCGAGTATAGAAGGACTGTGCCGTATTCAGTAATTTGGTGAAGATCATGCCACATTCCCAGCTCATTGAACACAACCAGCAATTCAAAAAAGAGGTTGTGCGGCTTTCAGCCGGAATTCACACAGCGGTGGGAATGGCGGCGTCCAATGTTCATCTGATTGAGGGAAAGACGGGCATCACCATTGTCGATACGTCGGAGTCAACGCGTGCCGCCGAGATGATACTCCGCCGCTTTCGTGAACTAACCGACAAGCCCGTCAAGAAAATAATCTACACACACGGGCATCGTGATCACATCGGCGGCGCCAGCGTTTTCGCTGAAGATGATACTTCGATTCTTGCCAGCCAGCGATTTGACAGTGATCTTTTGCAGAGATCGAATAGACGGTTTCCGTTGAAGGCGCTGCAACGGCGAACGGCTGCACAGTTTGGCATTGGGCTTTCATCCGATGAGCGAATCAGTTTGGGTTGCGGACCTGCGGACCGGCCAATGGAAGGATTGGGAGCAGGTTTTTTAGAACCGACTGAATTTCTAAAATCCGACATGCGAATTGATCTTGATGGGGTTGCGTGTGATTGCATTCATGCTCCGGGCGAAACACCGGATCATTTGACGCTTTTTCTTCCAGAGCAATCGGTGTTGTTTTGCGGCGACAACTGGTATCATTGCTTTCCAAATCTCTATGCGATCCGCGGCACACCTTACCGTGACTTTGAAGCTTGGGCGGAGTCGCTGGATATGCTGGCTGCATTATCAGCGGATATTCTTGCTCCGGGTCATACGCGGCCGGTATTCGGCAAAGCTTTGGTGCGGAAGGTGTTAACAACGACAGCCGCGGCTATGCGTTACATCATTGAATTCACATCGAATGCAATGGACGCGGGAATGGGCATGGATGAAATCGCTGCGGGCGCGCATCTGCCAGCAGAACTTGCACAGCTGCCCTGGCTTCAGGAACATTATGGCAAGATCAGCTGGTCGGCTGTTGCTTATGCGAGCGGCACATTGGGTTGGTATGACGGCAATCCAACCCATCTTCAATCTCTAGACCCAAAGGAACGCGCCCGACTGATCGCCGAGCTGGCTGGAGGTGTCGAAGCTGTTCTTCGGGCAGCGCATGCGACTGAAAATTCTCAGTGGCGGTTAGAGTTGTGCGACCATCTTGAAGCTCTTGGCAAGCCGGTTGGAGAACTCAAAATTCAGACTTTGCGGGAGTTGGCTGAAGCGGAAATCAATTCTCCAGCCCGCAACACTTACTTATGGTCAGCTAAACAAGTGGCGAAGGCGCTGAATGAAAATTGAAAATTTCAAATGAGAAACGGCGCATTGCTAGGTGAGGGACTGTTTGGCAGCGCAGCCTGTGCGTTGAAACAGGCGGCGATTTGTAAGATTGCATCAGCCGGGCACATCGGGTCAGAGCGGTGCGGGACAAACCGGCGAGCGGATTTCAGCTGATCGGTAGGCTGCTTCAACCAAGCGCATGGTTCAGGAGCGCCGGTCGTTGCAAGGCGGCGGGTGAAGGGTCGGCAGGAGTGAGTGCGGGCAGGCTATTGAACCCTGAAAGTGATCTTGTCGGGAGTGCCGGGACTTTCAGAACGGTCGAAGGCCGCATGGTGCGGGCTGTTTTGGTTGGGCGCGTTCCGGTTCCCCGGGGTCGGAGAACCGGTGTGCGCATGAGAGTCCATCGTTGGGACCTAGGAGGTTTTGCCGCTGGATAGCGAGCAGAATCTTTTACACATTTGCTTTTCCGGTGGTTCCTTTCAGACAGAAAGGACCGACAATGCACGAGAAAGACGACAGTCCGGTGGGAGAAGCAATTCGCAGCAATGAGGCGAGGATCATTTCGCGGGACGTGTCAACCAGAACTTTCTCGGCGATGAGGCTGAACCGGTCGGACACCGAGCGCACCAGCCAGCGGTCGCGGTCGTTTTTCTTGCCGGCTGTAACCAGAGATAACCATCCTAGAAAGCGGAGTTTCCCACAGGCCGGAAAATAAATCCGTTATCACTGCGCTACACGTAATCGTTAATCTTGAAAATAAGTCAATGCCACCCTGCTTGCGGAGGCTTGCGCAAGACCGGATGCATTGTCCGCTGCATTCCAAAAAGGCAAGTTGCCTGTTCCTTTAGGTCGAGGAATCGTCACGAAATTCAGCGCAGTTTCGCCGTGGCGAAATCAACTTATTCGATGAGTGCTGAATCGACTGGCGCACGGGAAGAAGGTCACCGAAGTAGAATGTCTGATCGGTGAAATTCTATTAAATAAACAAGGTATATTAAGTGAAACTATAATTCACAAATAATAAATTTCTTCGAAATATGTGAGACGGATCGAATAGATCAACCGGTGTGGATTGACATTCTCGCATTCAGCCACGATATTCTGCCGCGTCTCGCAGCGCCATTTGGAGTGGCCTGAGCGTGATGTGCAGCAATAGCAGTCTGCGCTGCAAAACCACGCGGCGGCAATACTTGAAACCGCTCGCGTCCTGCTGCCGAAGTCTGGGAGGACGAGAGCCATCGTTGCCAATGATGTTTTCATGGCACGTTGGTTAGGTGCGGCCGAAATCCGGACCGCAATTGGCGGAATTCCAAGTGAATTGCCGCACCAAGATTTTTTGCCTGTCCGGCGCGTTTTCCGTGCTGCGGCGATTTTTTGAGGCAGCTGAAAGGGAAGAGATGCATCTGACTCCGCGGGAGACCGACAAACTTCTAATTGCAATGGCTGCCATGGTCGCGCGCCGCCGCCTCAAGCGGGGAGTGAAGCTCAACCATCCGGAGGCGGTGGCGCTGATATCGGATTTTGTTGTCGAAGGCGCCCGTGACGGGCTTAGCGTCGCCGATCTCATGACCGCGGGAACCGCAGTGCTCCATCGCGGTCAAGTCATGGACGGGGTCGCGGACATGATCCATGATGTGCAGGTGGAAGCGACTTTTTCCGACGGCACTAAACTCGTCACTGTGCATCATCCGATCCGGCAAAAGGAACCGGTCGAATGATTCCCGGCGAGATCATATCCAAGAGCGGCGAAATCGCGCTGAATGACGGTCGCGAGGTAACAGCGCTCACGGTAATCAATGGTGGGGACCGCCCCGCACAGGTCGGCAGCCACTATCATTTCGCGGAGACCAACAGCTTCCTTGAATTTGACCGCGATGCGGCTTGGGGGAAACGGCTTGATATTCCCGCCGGGACCGCGGTGCGCTTCGAACCCGGCCAATCACGGGATGTCCGTCTTGTTCCTTTTTCAGGACACCGCCGCGTGTTTGGATTTAATCAAGCCGTGATGGGTCGGCTGACAAAGGGAGATTGAGCTTTGCCCGTGCGAATTGACCGCGCCGCCTATGCTGACATGTTCGGCCCGACAGTAGGAGATCGAGTGAGGCTGGCCGATACAAATCTGATCGTGGAAGTCGAAGCCGACCGGACAATTTACGGCGAAGAGGTCAAATTCGGCGGAGGAAAAGTCATTCGCGACGGCATGGGACAAAGTCAGGTTTCCCGATCGGCGGGTGCTGTCGATACGGTGATCACCAACGCTTTGATCCTCGATCATTGGGGAATCGTGAAATCCGACATAGGAATCCGCGATGGCCGCATCGACGGAATCGGCAAAGCCGGAAATCCCGACACCCAGCCGGGCGTTGACATTATGATCGGACCTGGAACCGAGGTCATAGCCGGTGAAGGCCTTGTCGTGACAGCAGGCGGCATTGACGCGCATATTCACTTTATTTGTCCACAGCTCATTGAAGAAGCTTTGTCCAGCGGCATCACGACGATGCTCGGCGGCGGCACCGGCCCGGCTGCCGGAACCAACGCTACCACCTGCACGCCTGGACCATGGCATATCATGCGCATGCTGCAAGCCTCGGAAGCCTTTCCGATGAATTTCGGATTTTATGGCAAAGGCAATGCCAGCACGCCGAAAGCCCTGAGCGAACAAATCGCTGCGGGCGCCTGCGGGCTGAAGCTTCACGAGGATTGGGGAACCACGCCGGGGGCGATCGACTGCTGTCTTGAAGTGGCCGACGAGTTTGATATCCAGACGCTCATCCACACTGATACTCTGAATGAGTCTGGATATGTGGAAAACACTGTGCGTGCGATCAAGGGACGGACCATCCACGCGTTTCATACCGAAGGGGCGGGCGGTGGCCATGCACCCGACATTATTAAACTCTGCGGCGAGCCCAATATCCTGCCCTCTTCTACAAACCCGACCCGCCCGTACACTGTAAACACTTTGGACGAGCATCTCGATATGCTCATGGTCTGCCACCACCTCGACCCGCGCATTCCGGAAGATGTGTCGTTTGCAGAAAGCCGAATTCGGCGCGAGACCATAGCCGCTGAAGACATCCTGCATGATCTGGGCGCGTTTTCGATCATGGCGTCCGACAGCCAAGCCATGGGAAGGGTTGGTGAGGTCATAATCCGAACATGGCAAACAGCCGACAAGATGCGGTGGCAGCGCGGCCGACTTGAAAACGAAACTGGTGAGAACGATAATTTCCGTGCACGGCGATATGTCGCAAAATACACGATAAACCCTGCCGTTGCACACGGGATTGCCGATGAGGTTGGTTCCGTTGAAACCGGAAAACTTGCGGATCTTGTTTTGTGGCACCCGGCATTTTTTGGGGTCAAACCGGCAATGGTGATCAAAGGAGGCATGATCGCGGTAGCGCCTATGGGTGATCCAAACGCCTCCATACCAACGCCTCAGCCAGTGCGCTACCGACCGATGTTCGCTGGTTTTGGACGTGCCAGCAACGAATGTTCGGTCCATTTCGTAAGCCAAGCGGGGATTGAGTCGAACCTCGCCGACAAGGCTGATCTGGAGCGTCGGTTGATCGCCGTCTCGGGAACCCGGTCGATCGGAAAAGCAAACATGGTTCTGAACAACGCAATCCCGGACATCGAAGTTGATTCGGAAACTTATGAAGTGCGCGCCGATGGCGAGCTGCTTGTCTGCGAGCCGTCTGAAAGGCTGTCGCTGGCGCAGCGTTATTTTCTTTTCTGATGAACCGGGCGCGATCAGTTGCACGCTCCGGCAGCTGGCCGGAAGAATTGGCATGCTGCACAGTAACGCTTGCCTTCGATGACCGTTACCGACGTCGAATCCGCCTGATAACGGACAATGGCAAGCCATTTTTACTGGATCTTGATCATGTTTGCATTCTGAATTCAGGAGATGGGTTGAAATTGGATGAAGGCCGATGGATCAAGGTTTTAGCAGCGAAAGAATCTGTTGCTGAGCTGCGTTCTCGTAATCCTCATGAACTTACCCGCCTCGCTTGGCATCTGGGTAACCGGCATGTTCCGATCCAATTGCTTTCTGACGGTCTGCGCTTCCGCGATGACCCGGTGCTCATCGAAATGATGAGAGGATTAGGCGGCTCCGTTGAACGGAAAATCGCTGTTTTTGATCCTGAACCCGGGGCATATCACCATCACTTTCCGGCATAATCGCGTTATGCATCCGAACGCGCTCTATTGCCTGCTGACTTGGTTTTCTCCGGCATTCCCCACCGGTGGCTTCAGCTACAGCCATGGACTGGAAACGGCCGTGAGCAGGGGGTTGGTTATCGACGCGATGCAGCTTTGCGAGTGGATTACCGAAATGTTGGAACATGGAGCGGGCCGGATCGATGCAGCTTTTTTGGCTGCTGCTTATTCGACGGCATCGGAAGAAGATTGGAGCGGATTTGAAACCGTGTCAGACAATGCGGTCGCTCAGCGCGCAAGTGCGGAGACGCTTTTGGAGGCGACTGCTCAAGGCTCCGCTTTCATGCGCGCTGCCAGAGCTGCATGGCCGCATCCATGGATAAATAAGCAAAGCGAAAGGCCTATTGTTCATTCGGTGGCTGTGGGGTTGACCGCGGCAGCGCACAAGGTGCGCCTTGCCGATGCACTCTTAGCTTGGCTGCATGGATTTTCCGCCGGTCTCGTTTCGGCTGGAGTGCGCCTCATACCCTTGGGCCAAACTGACGGTCAGCGGGTCCAAGCCGCTCTGGAAGCTTCGGTTCGCCATACCGCGGATTACGCCGAACGCAATGGTTCGTTGGAATTGCAGGGCGCTTCTACTCTCGTTGCGGACTGGTGCGCCGTTGCCCATGAAACTCAATACACAAGATTGTTCCGCTCATGACTATTTCTATTCACGGTCCGGCCCGCATTGGCATCGGTGGTCCGGTCGGCTCAGGAAAAACCGCTCTGACCGATACGCTCTGCAAACGTTTGCGCGATCAATTCCAGCTCGCGGTGGTAACAAATGACATTTATACTCGGGAAGATGCTGAATTTCTGACGCGATCCGGCGCTTTGGAGCCTGAACGGATCGAAGGCGTGGAAACCGGCGGCTGCCCACACACCGCAATCCGTGAAGATGCGTCAATCAATTTGGCGGCCATTGACGGTATGCGGACCCGTTTTCCGGATTTGGATATCGTCATCATCGAATCAGGCGGCGATAATTTGGCGGCTACATTCAGCCCGGAACTCGCTGATCTGACGCTCTATGTGATTGATGTGTCCGCAGGTGATAAGATCCCGCGCAAAGGGGGGCCTGGAATAACGCGCTCGGACCTTTTAGTGATCAACAAGACCGATCTCGCCGATTTGGTTGGCGCCGATTTGCATGTCATGGAACGGGATGCCCGCCGCATGCGAGGCGACAAACCGTTTGTCTTCACAAATTTGAAATCCGGCGAAGGCGTTTGCTCGGTGATCGAATTCCTGCTCACCATGACCGGATTGGAAAGGTAGTGTCCAGAATCTTTCGCACTTTCGATCATACGACGACGGCTTTGGTATGTTGAGGTTTTATCTTGCGCAGCGGATCCATCTTCATATACTTTCGCATGCTCCACTGTGTGCCGGCGACGTGTTTCAACCTGGCCGCAGCCAGGAAGAGACAGGATTGACCAATCTCGCTGGATGCGAGGATGACAATTTTGAAGTTATTGATTTCTCTCGCCAAGGCCTTCTTTTCCCTAGCTCGTGAAACCGCACCGTTCCCAAGATTCCGTTCAAATTTGATTGTCTAACCGCTGCCGAATGCGCATCAATTTCGTTGGACTTGACCCTCATGCGCTGATCAATCGTAAACCTCGAAATGCGCTTCAGTCGGCTGTCCGGAAATCCCGTTGATCGGCAGGATGTCTTGAGGACATGCGGACATGGCGACGATGCAATCAACAACCGCGCGGAGAACGACGTAGTCTCCAGGCTGGTTTTCTGGCGGATCAAAGCTCAAGGCTCCATCAGATTGCCATGGAATGTTCATGAAGAGGTTGAGAGGTGAAGGAGTGTGCGTTTCCTGCAACCCGAATTCAAAAAGTGCGGCAGTTAGATTGTCAGCGCAGTTATCATGATAGCCCTCATGCCCGAGCAATCCATAACGCCAACGGTCGCATGCAGCCATCAATGTGTCATGGATGCCGGATGATGTATCTTCTTCAAATATCAGCATGGGCCGCCGCCGATTGGAAACAAGAGCATCTCCGATTTGCGGCCGGATTCGTAGATTATAGGCGCGGGTTGCGTCCATTGCCATATATTCTGATATGTCATCGTCGCAGAACGCAAAAGTATCAACAACCTGTTCGCCATGCGTGTTTATGATTTTAATCCTCTGTCCGTTTTTAACAAGCGCGGCTTTGCCCTTTCGCGCTGGTATGGTTTGAATTTCTCCCAACGTTTCCTCCATCAGTTGCATCTTGATTTGACTGCTATGCAAATCTTGCCAGCGGCATGCGCTTGCATCCATAGCATTGTTCGAGTCGACAAAGCGACACGCCGGATTTTAGTTTAGGCGAATGCGGAGGAATTTATTTTCCGCTGCAAGAAACCCGGCCAATCAAGATCATGGCAATGGCTGCGCTTCGCAGACGTCTGATCGGTTTATCACGGAGAGGGTTCACTGCGGAATTGATTAGTCTGGAAGTGCCAAACCAATTAAACTTTGGAGAATCCGCAATTGGACAGCATGCTGATCCATGATTGTATCCTCAGACACGATAAATTCAATAAACTGAATATGATAATATATAGCTAATATCAGCTTAAAAGCTGAATAAAGAACAAACATCGCTGTCGGAAGCGCAGCTGAGCTGCGCTTGCGTAATCGCTGTGAATGGTCCATAACATTGCCCATGCACTCGGCATGGAAAGAGCGGAATGAACGGACAGGATGAACAGGAGACACAAGCTCAAGAAACTTGGGACAGATCCCTTGGTGTCAACAGAGAAGAGCATGTCGACGCCGAGCTCGCAGCATGCCTCAGGACCATGCATCCCCGATGGAATGTCAGGGCTGAGAGGCAAGGTTTGATCGGGGGTGCCAGACGGCCTGATATCGTCATCACACAGCCGAATAGTCTGCCCGTAATTCTGGAAACTGAATTTCTTCCCGCCAGGGATGTTGACAAGGATGCGAGGCGCCGTCTTGGCAGCCACCTTGGCGAGACGGAACAAGAGATAGAACAATGCATCGCCGTCCGCCTGCCGGAGGATCTGAGACGGGCTCCACAGGAGCGTCTGCGCGAGCTGCTCCAAGTATCCGAATTCGAGTATGCGGCTCATACGCTCGACGCGGAGGGAACCGCTTTGCGCTGGCCGGAAGAAGGCTGGCTTGCGGGAGGAATTTCCGCCTTGGCGGATTGCGCGGAGATCGTCGCGCTTTCAGAAAGCAGGATCGCGGGCGGGGTCAAGATTCTCCAAGAAACCGTCAGAAAGGCTGCGGGTCTCCTCGGAGCAACCCAGCCCCAACCCGTTCTCGCGGGTTTCTCCAGGGATCTACATCAAGAAGCCGGCGAGCAGACCAACCGCATGGCCGCGGCGGTCATCGCCAACGCCGTCATGTTCCACCGCCAGCTTGCGCCGCTGTATGACGAGATCTCGTCGCTTGAAGATATCAAAGACGCCTTCGACGGCGTGTTGCTGACGCACGCGGTTATTGATTCTTGGCGAGACATTCGTCGGATCAATTATTGGCCGATATTTTCCATCGCTTCGCGGCTGCTCCGCAGAATCGCCGCACCGCATTCTCATGAAATCCTAAGAAGGATGCATGTGATGACGGAACAACTCTCCCTCATCGGCGCAGCCGGTGTTCAGGATTTATCGGGGCGGATGTTTCAGACTCTCATCGCAGACAGAAGATTTCTAGCAACTTTTTACACACTACCCTCCTCTGCGGCTCTGCTGGCCGAACTCGCCGTGCACAGGCTTGCTATCCGCTGGGCTGACCGCGAGTCCGTCGCGAAACTTCGGGTAGCCGACTTCGCATGCGGGACTGGTGCGCTGCTAGGGGCGACCTACAGCGCTATAGCCTCACGACATCGTCGCGCTGGCGGCGACGATGCAGCGCTGCATGACGGTTTCATGGAGCGCGGACTCACCGGAATCGACATCATGCCTGCGGCGTCGCATTTGACTGCGACCGTTCTAGCCGGAGCGCATCCGGACCGGACATTCTCGACAACCCGTATCGCAGCGGCAGCTTTTGGAGCGGTGGCGGAGGAAGAAGGCGGAGGCCCAGAGGTCAGGATCGGCTCGCTTGAGCTATTGAACGCAAATGCGATCCGGTCTCTGTTCGGTGACAGTGATGCGATTTTGAGAGGCGACGCGACCGCGGAGATCGAAGATATTGTGGTTCCCGACGGTTCGATGGATTTGGTGATCATGAATCCGCCCTTCACCCGGGCAGGCGCGCGCAGCGTCGAAGGAGCGCCGAGACCGTCCTTCGCAGCGTTTGGAACTTCTGAGGAAGTGCAGAGTGCGATGGATCGCCGACTGAAAAGATTTCGACAGATTATTAGGCGCAGTTCTCCGACGGCAGGACATGGCAATGCCGGTATCGCAGCCGACTTTATCGATCTAGCTCATGCAAAACTGAAACCCGGCGGAGTATTGGCACTGGTGTTGCCAGCAGCTTTTCTGCAGGGAACGTCATGGCAAAAAGCGCGGGTACTGCTTGAACGGTTTTATGAGGATGTCACGATCATCTGCATATCAGCAGCAGAATCTGCCGAGCGCTCCTTTTCCGCCGATACAGGCATCGCCGAGTCTCTCATAATAGCGAAACGTGTGAACGGAGCTGCTGCGCGGTGCGTGGAGCGTGAGTGGCGCGCCGGACTGCCGACGGAGTCGCGTCGTGTTTTTGTGGTTAATCTAAAGAACCGACCGCGATCACTGCTGGAAGCGAAAGAGACAGCGAAAAATATCAACGGAGTGATCCGCCACACGACTCCTGAAACCGGTGCGGAACGGCTTGAGGAAGTGCCCGGAAATTTGAACGGTTTAATGTTTGCCGCACCGCGCTTTTCCATAGCCGCCGCTGTTGGCGGAATACGTTCGTCTGGCGTTGCGAAGGCGGCATCGGAACTGGATTCGGAACAAGGGCCGCGCCTGCAGTTCCCACGAATGACCGTGCCGATTAGCACTGAAGTTTGTCCGCTGACGTTGCTCGGTGGCATCGGAAAGCGTGGGCTTTACCATCTTGATATCAGCGGTAGAACACCGGATGGCGGTGTGCGAGGACCGTTCGATGTCGATCTCAATTGGGAATCATTCTCCGAATACCCGGTGCTATGGAACCACAATGCCGAGAGCGAGACGCGGTTGACCGTTCAACCTGACCGACAGGGGCGCGTCCGCAGAGGCTGCCTCGCCCAGGCTGTCGAACTTTGGTCTGGCACAGCGACCCGCCTGCATTTGAATCTTGATTTCCAGCTGAATTCGCAACCGCTTGCTGCATGTCTCACGGCAGAACGATCGATCGGTGGCAGGGCATGGCCGAGTTTTGTGACCGGTGAATGGGTTGAAGGAGAATTCCACCGTCGGACAGACTGGGAAATTCCTGTCCTTCTGTGGATGAACACTACGATCGGGCTGATATCTTTCTGGTATACCGCAACCCGCCAACAGCAGGGCCGTGCGATACTGACAATTTCACTGCTCGACGTTTTGCCGTGTCTTGATGTCAGGCAGCTGAGCAATCAGCAGATCGAACAGTGCGATCAGATATTCGACGGGATTCAGGGATGCAGATTTCTGCCTGCTAATGAAGCTTACCATGATCCGTCACGAAAGAGGCTTGACGAGGAGATGCTTGGCGGAGTTCTAGGGATCGGCCAGGATCTTCTTGGCGAGGAGTATCTGGGCCTTCTGCGCAGACAATGGTGCATGGAACCTTCAGTGCATGGAGGCAAACCGACCCGCCCGCGCAACGGTTAAGGATTGCACGCAATCCGGAAGGTAGTGTCCAGAATCTTTCGCACTTTCAGTCATGCGACGGCGGCTCCGTTATGTTGAAGTTTCATCTCGCGCAGCGGCTCCATGTCCATATACTTTCGCGTGCTCCACTGCGTGCCGGCGATGTGTTTCAACCTGGCCGCAGCCGAATTCAGTGAATAGTAGAGGTGATCTGACCTTGAATTTCATACATCGCGATTATGACCCCGGAAATCACCGCGAAAACCGCCAAGAAGGAAAATAAGCGCAGAAACCCAACCGTGCGCGTCGTTCGTTCGTGGATAATCCGCCGCCAGTCTTTGGCAATGCGCATGATTTGAATCGGAAAGTCCGGAGTGTGGGCGAATATTCGTAATGAAAGCGCCAGCTCTGGGTCTGGCCATCCGTTGCTTGCATTGTTCATCGAAAGACCAAGATCAGAACCATTCAGCAGATTGCTCCGAATCCTGTTAAGTCGGCTTCGCACATACGGACTGGAACCTTCGCGAAGTTTGAGAATCGACTCCGCGGCGGTCATGCCGCCAGCCATCAGCACGCCCATCGACTGCAGAAAGGCTGTGCCGGCGTGCGCACGATAAAGAGAAAATATTGGCAAACGGTCGGCGAATTCCCGGCCCCGTCCCGACCAGCGAGGAAGCAAAATCATAAATCCTGTGGGCAATATCGCCGCTGCGATTACAGTTGGAAGAATGAAATCGGAGGCCGCTCTGCAGGCGGCTGCAAATAGAGCCGCTGAACCGTTCCATTGGTCAGCGGGCAGCAGCCCGGTCAAAGCAGGTAGGATCTTCGCGTCAAGGTAGACCAATAAACCATAAGCGAGCAACAAGAGAAAGCCTGGATAAGCCAGAGCGCCAATTGCTTCGGCGCGGGCTTCCGATTTTTCGTCAATCATCGTGCACCAGTCTTCCAGATGATCGGCGAACATGTCGCTGTCCTCTATCGAGTTTATCAGCATGTAGTCGCCGCGCGGAATCCATGGTTTCAAAGCATAGGCCAACGATAGACCGTTCTTAACACCGGTGCGCGCGTCAGAAAGCACAATGGACAATGGATCAGACAATACTTTGCCATCCCGTGAAGCGACACGCCAGAGCACTTCGATCGCCTCGCCGCGCGACATGCCAGACCGCAGCAATCCCGCCAGTTCACGGTATAAGCGCTGTCTGCTGCGGCTATCGAATTGCGTTCGTGCAAAGAGCCGATTGGCTTCGATCGTCAATCCTGTAACCAGTCTCATGCGGCTGAATCCTCAAGCAAAGCAATTTCGTGTGGCAGACGCTCGACAAGAGAGGGAAAGTCCCGCTCGTATGAACCGAGCAGTTCGACCTCTTCTTCAATCTCGTTAATGTCACACAGACCAAGTCCAACTTTGAGCATTGCGTGATGCATCACCGGGATGCCGCCAATTCCGCCCTCATTCGAAGGCTGCAGCCAGTGCGCGCGCATTCCCGCTCGGTCACCGCGAAAGTATAAGTCCAGTAATGATGGATCTGTGAGCACTGTCTCAGCAACAACCGTTCGTCCAGAGAGGCCGCCAATACAGTGGTCGCACCCGGTTCCGCGGACAAACAGGCTGGATAAAGGACGCCGAACCAATCGGCCGACCCGCTGCGCAAGCTCGGATCGCAGCACGCCTCTGCGGACTGCTGCGGGAAAGGACGATTTGCAGTGCGGGCACAGCAAACCGACCAATCGTTGATAGACCAGTCCCCTAACAATGGATGGATCGGCAAGCTTCCATGCGTCAATCCGAAGATCGCTCAACCGATCAAGAATGCCGAGCGCGGATCCGGCATGCACAGTGGACCAGAGCGCATGGCCGGTCATGGCAAGTTCGATCGCATGACCTGCCAGTTCTCTATCTCGCAGCTCGCCAATGACCACTACATTCGGGTCAGATCGCAGGGTTGCCTTCACTGCCTCAACAAACGCTTCCGATCTGGATTGGCCGGACCGGGCTGTGATGGCGACATGCACAGCGCCAGTCACATCAAGCTCAACCGGCTCTTCAATGGCGAACACAGAAATTTCGTTGAATTTTTCTTCAACCATCGCGTTCAAAACACGCTGCAAGGTTGTTGTTTTTCCTGAGGATACTTTTCCGGCGAGCAGATAGAGACCGCTGGTCCGCCTCCGCATCAGCGCGAGGTCGTTCAATTGCTCCGGGAGATAGCCCAAATTCGTAAGATCGGAAGATTCTTTGCCCGACGCATATTTGAGTCGCATTGCCAGGTAAGGCAGGTGACCTGTGGCTGGCGAGTATTGAAGTCTGGCGAGATCAACTCCCACAGGAAGCAGATTGGAAGACCGCGTCAGTGCGCCTTTCATAAAACTTGTGGTGCCGGATGCGGAGCCTTGATCTGTGGCGACTGCGAAGGCGGCGTTGATGAGCGCGATTCCTTCTTCAGGAGCCCGGTTTACCAGGGGACGCAGACGGCCATGAACGCGTATGCGGATCTCGCAATAGCTGGGCAGAAGTTTGAAGTGAATATCGGAAGCCTTGGCATCAGCCGCTTGTTCGATGATGCGGCGGAGATCCCGCTGCCGTTCTATCTCGCTGCCCGGTCCGAATTTTTCCTCGCGGCGCTCGCTCAGATGTTGGTATGCGGCGAGAATGGTTTCACTGTCGGATTCTATGATCGTCCGGATATCGATCTCGGAGCGGAATGCCCGATCAAGCACTGCTTTGACTTCTGGCGACCAGCGGCTGCCTTTGGCGACAACAGCGATTCCTCCTTGAAAGGCCGCGATCAGTCGACGATCTGCAATTGGGACTTCAAGTTTGTCGCCGGGTCCCGAAATCAGTGCTCCCGCACCGTGTTCAGCAAACGGATGAACCGCACTGCGGGTGATTGAAACCGGAACCAGCGCCGATGAGCGCCGTTCAAGCGCAGTTTCACCAGCCAAGCTTAAAGTCTCGCACGATGTCGTTTTTGATGAGCTGAACTGTGGAATACGAGATATTCCTGACCGTAGATCCATCGGGCAGATCATCGCCCGGCCCCGCAGTAATCTCTTGGCCCTCCAACTCGAAGGTGGCGTTTAGTGAACCCTCCACGCCAAAGATTTCCAGCAATTCTGGCCATTCGGAGGCCGCATCGCTTGCAATCAGTTCGTCTGGAATATCGTTTGCTTCAATCAATGGCACAGTTGTCAATGCATTGCGGTCGGCAAGCAACGCTTCCTTTGCGGTCAGTTCCACAAGACGGATTCTTGCTTCAAGCTCCTCGCGTGCGATTTCCAATGCGATGCGTCGCCCAGCCGGCGTATCTGCGAAGTTGCGAAATTCGCCGGGAGCGATCTCAATTGGCGAGTCAGGTCCAAGCACCGCCAAGAGCTGGGTAATCAGCTCAGCCTGTCTCAGCTGACGTTCCATAATGAGGATGCTTTCCGAGATTGCTGATTGCCTGGCAATTAATCCTGTCTCTTTGAGGATCGAAATCTGTTCTTGCGTGATTGGATCCGAGGTCACTTGCATTGAATTAGAGGAGGCGTGCGCCGATTCCGTTTGGGCAGCGGGTTCCTTTGAATTGACGGATGTTGTTTCGGCTTTACCCGCTGGCGGAATGGATTGTGTCTCAGCAGGATCAGACGGTTTGACTACGGAGGAGTCTGGTTTCTTTGTCCGGATCGGTTTGCCCGATTCAGCCGGGCCAGCGGCTGATGAATCGGCATCCAGTTCTTTCGATTCCGGTAGGGGAGCTTGACCTATGTCGGTGTGTTGAACTGATTTACTTGCAGTCGACATCTCGACCGGCCAATCGGGCATTGGGATCACTGGTTCGGCAAAGGCCGCTCCAGATACAATGGAGACGAGAGTTATCGCGCCGGCGATCGCCATGCGGATGTGTCTTGGACGGAATTTTGGTGACATAGTGCTATTCATTACTGAATGGTATTGCCGCCGATCGCATCGGCTGAGTGAAATGCTCTTGCCTTCAACAACCAGCTGTTTGTGGAAAAATTAAAGATAAGGGACTGCGGAACGAGGGCGGGAATATCCGCCAAGAGTCGGGCATACTCGCCCACGCCGGCAGAGGTGGCTATCGAGAGATCATGAAAGCCGAAGCCGCTGATGCCAGGGTTGCCATTGATGCGGGGTGTTCGGTTGCGGGTTGAGATTTGTAGGTTCAGGTCTAACGAAAGAAACCTGTCGCGGAGCGCGGTTTCCAGATCTGCGGCAGATGTCGGTAAAGAGGATTGCGCCGCGGGTCCGGCGGCAAGCGGAAACACGGACCTGATTTCAGCCCTCTCTCCTCCCTTCAATACCCTTGCAGCTGTTCCGGCAAGCTCATGCGTTGCGGCTTTCAGCCACGATATGCGACCTCTCTTGCGCTGCCATCGGGCTTGCGCCTCCGCCAGCATGCCTTGACTGACACATTCGGCGCTTTGGAGCGACCAGCCCGGCACAGCGATTGTCAGCCGATTCATTTCTTCAGCGCACAGAAGCACAAATGATCGAATATCGGGCGCATCTTTCCAGGGAACGACCTGCACGATCTCGGGCACAGGCTTAAGCGACTTCAGCGCGGTGCGTTCTTGTTCTCTGAACTTTGAAAATTCGGACCATCCAAAGTAGAAAGCGAGAACTGCGGTTAGCGCCGCAGCCAGACCGATCGCTATTCTAGGCCAAAGATTGACCGGTCGAAGCTTAACCGCGTTCGAAAACGAGATCGCGTCGTCAAGGCTGGCCACGTTCGTGTTTTCGATTGCCCAGGCTTTTGGGGCCGCGATGAATTCCCAGTCCGGTGCTTCAAGGGATTTGAGAAAGGCCTCCCTAGCGTCATTGCTGGTTCTGTGCAGTTGATCATCGTAGATCAGACCATTGCGCATTGCCACAACCCACCAGGATCGCGGTTCGCCGGAAATCTCGAATGCCGCCAGCCAGTTTGCACCCCATTCGTCGCCAACAAGGCTGGCTCCCGCAAGCATTCCCGAAATCTGCCCTTCGCCTGTCGAAGCGAAACCGAACTGCTTTCTGTTGGCAAAGGAGGCGCAGAGATCAAATCGACCGTGCGGGCCGCTGGCGATGCGCGCTTGTTCCCGCAGTGGCAATTGTTGCTGAGCCGGTTGCCAAAGGAGTCCGAGCGCAGCATGTTTTGCGCCAATTCGCAGCCGCTTTGGCCCACAAATCACGGCGCGGCTGGCTTTTGCCGATGAGGAGCCGAACAAAGACATGATTGGCGGGTTCAAGAATTCAGTTGGAGAAGCTTGAGGCGGAAGTCATGTCCCGCAGTATTCGGGGACGGATTGTGAGGATTGTGGATGATTTTTGTTTTTCAGAACCTGATCTCGATCCAAAAAATTTTGCCATTATTCCGCTGCCGGGTCTGTCGAAGACTTCTCGGTTTCGCTCGAATCCCATCAGCACAAGGGTCTGGTTGTCGCCGAGCAGAGCCTGCTGTTCGAAAGTCGTGGTCGAGAGTTTCGGCAATTGGATTGTCTGCCGGTCCGAAGTGAATTCAGACAACTCGTTCAAGTCGGAAAGCTTGATTGTATAGCGGAGCAGTATCGTGCCGTTCGGAAGAATTCGGGGAAGCAGCTGCAGTTCAAATCCGGTTGTCAAAGTCCCCGGCTCAATTGTGGTTCCGACGCTGCCGTCGGTTCTGGCCACCGCTTCAATGCGTTGGGCAAAAGCGGTTTCATTTACGACTTGAATGGGAACGATCTGATTATTGGACGTTGTGGCGCCGGTGCGGGTTTCGACCGTAACTTCACCACGCCGATCAAGCGCTGAAATCAGCAGGCCAAGATCCAGGTCGCCTTGAACGATTCCGACATTGATCGTTCCCGCGCCGCTAGCGGAATAGGGCTGGCTTTCCCATCGAACCAAGCCGTTGGCGCCTGCATCGGCAACAAAATCGAAATCGATTCCGACTTTCTGAGTCTGGTTTTGCGCGATTGAAAGCACGTTGACATCAAAGGTCACCTGGGCGGTCAGAAATTCATTGAGTTGTTGAACATATTCCGCAACTCTTCTCTGTGCATCGGGTTTAGCCACAACAGACAGAATTCCGGAACCTTGTCCGTAGGTCACAATCGCGTTTGGTTTGGCGATCACTTCTACTGCGGATTGGATTTCACTGGACCAGTCGATCCCACCGGTTGTGTTGGTTTTGCCGACCGAAGCGGAGAATTCTGTTCGGGAAGGCAATGCTGCGAGCTGATACCGGTCAGCGATGAATTGGCGTAAGATTATGGTTCCCTGTTCATATCGCCATGCTAACCCAAACTGCTTTGACACTTGATCAAGAATGTCCGGCAGCGCGCCGCCAAAATCCGCCTGTATCGGTTCGCCAATGCCGGCCTTCGCCATTAGACCGGAGATTCCTTCGGTCTTGGTTGCAGGGATCGGAATTCCTTCCGGTCCGACAAGAAGCACATGCGCGATGCCCGAAAGGTCGGACAATTTCGCCAGCAAGCGCGGGAGCATGATCGGTTGTCCGCTGGTGTAGCGAACGGCATTGGGTTCGCGCAAGGCAGACGGCAATTTTTCCCGGTTTGTAGAGTTGTCGCTGCCGATTCTGAATATCGCCGCACGTGATGGTATGCCGTTCCCTGCGTCTTCCGGTGCGTTGCTGGAATTTGATATCTGTTTGAGTTCCGGCGGATTATCTGCCGGGACGTCGCTCTCTGCCGGAATATTGCTGTCGCAGGCTCCGAGCGCTGAGCACAGTATTCCGATAGCGCAGAGCTTGATTGGTTTTGGATTCTGGGCGCTGACCGTCGGCTGATCAAACAGACGATCATCCAAATGTTCGACAATTGCGTCGCAAACCGGGGATGGTTTCGGCAGGACAGGCTGGTAGGCATTTGTTCGCGATCGTTGATCGGTATTATCCGATTGCATCGCTTTCTCCTTTGTTCATTCGCGTCCACTCGGCTGCCCTGCCGAGCATTGGCATATGTCCGCCGCATGAAGTCCAAAGAGCACTTGGTGAAATTGAAGCCGCATTATTGTGGAAAATCAGTCAGAATAAGCGCCTGAAAGCGCACCGCGGTCGATCTGCAAGCGGCTGAAACTCTTCGCCGAATCCAGCTGGACTTAACGATTGAGTTTAAAAACCGCAGAGAATGGCGTCGGAATATCGATGTTCGGCGGCGCTGACGCGTGAATTGCTGTTGATCTGCCCGAGGCCCCGAATCCCGATAGCAAAGACGGACTATCAAGAGCGTTTGATTTCTGAAATTTCACACTCTGCATGTCGAGTTGCAGCTGCATTCATGCGATTCGGAAAAGGAGCGCGAACATGAAGCTAGCCATTGCGGCATCCACCATTTTGATAGGCGCTGTGATACCCGCCAAAGCGGATTGGATCCGAGAAGCAACCAGTGAACATTGCAGCGAAGAATCAAGAGATAGAATCGCAGCAAGCACTCGAAATCAGATCGAGTCTTCTGTTCGCCGTGCGGAAGCGGCGATCGAACCGCCAGCCTCCGTGAGCGACTTGAGCTGTCTTGATGGATTAATGGACCTGCAATTGGATTGGTTTGCCCCCGCAGGAGGGTTGGAATCGATTTTCGCGGGAACATTGGACGGGGCGATCGGTTCGGGCGATCACCATCGGCGGATCTGCAGATCCGCCGAGCGGAGATGGGGCCAATTAACCAAGCCTCTGAGCAACCCTCTTGCCTTGTTGAAGCGTGGCTTGCCACCAGACTTCGGCGATTCATTTGATCTAACCCGTTCCCTTGGTCTGAACACCGGAGAATCCAGCGTTATTCAGGATCAGTCCGCCGCGCAAAGGACAACCAGTTCGGCGGTCAGCGACTCGGCACAGGCGTCAGGACCCCGGCCGAATACCGGAATCCTGCCGACGCAGACGCAGGAAATCAAAAATAATCCAGTCGATGAAATTTGGCGGACTCTCTACGGGAGAGGATCACAATGATTGATCCACCGACACCAATAATTGGACGAAATCGCTTTTTTCACTTGGCGCTGATCGGTTTGGCCTTTTGTTTTGATCCTTCTCCGGCGGCGGCACAGTTTGCCGGATGCAGGTGCGGAGCGATCAACGCCATGCACAACAGCACCCGACAGCATGTCACAGAAGAAGCAACCGAAGCTGCGCAGCGCATAATTGAAGCGCTGCGTTTGCAGACACAGCAAAACAGTCGCTATCTGGACCGGCAAGTGGAAGCCGAAGAACGCATTTCGGATGGTGAATCGCAAAACCAGGCCCGGCTGCTCCGTTCGCAGTTCAGAGCTGATGCAGAGAGCGGGAGATTTGATCCCAATCCGGATTTCTGTTTGATTCTGGATACAGCGCTTGAGCCCGCATTGCCGTTAAGCACGGATATTGCAAGTGCGGATGCAGCGATCGACAGCGCTGCTTCGTGGACTCGCGGTCAATCAGAGTCGGTTGTTGAAAACGGAATTCGCATGGCTGCGCATTTGGCTCACGAACGGGAGCAAGTCAAGCGAGCAGGCGGTGCTGAAGATGCAACGACCGAGTGGCAAAGCATGCTCGGTCATCCAACTCTCGCGCTTGATGACGAGTTGGTTCGGCGTGCGCTTCCTCGACTGATCGCGAACACGGTTGATCCGTTTCCTTCAAAGCCGTTGAGCGAAGCGGATCTTCGCACTCCAGCCGGACTATCAGAGGCAGTCAGAAGGCGAGCGACAGAAGCCCGGAACCAAGCGGCAATCGCGGCGATCGAGTCGGTTCTTGGAATTTCCAGCCCGTCGCTTCCCGCAGAACCGTATCGCAGAATTGCAGCGCAGTCGCGTTATCAATCGCCAATTCCTGACATCATCAGTGAATTGCAGGCGCTGGAAATCCGGACCTCGGCCTATTATTCGCCCAACGCGGAAACACTTGAAACACGGCACAACAAGACCGAAAGGGCGCTCCTGCAGGATCTGATCGATTTGCAGTCGTTGCATGCCAGAATCGCCCTTTTGCAATTGCAGCAAGACGGCCGCACCGCGATCCTGCTTGCTTCGATATTGGGTCTGTTAACCGACGGCTCCACCTCAAACCTTGGTTTGTAGCGGAAATCCGCATCTTCGCACGAAGATGTAAGAATCAATGACAGCTGATGAATTGATTGTCGGCTGTCCGCGACACTTCCAGACCCATGGCAGCCAGAGCTGGATTTTGCAGCAGTGAACGGGCGGCTGATCAGAGTTAGCACGAGGATTTCAGACAGTGACAGGACAGAATGGGAAACCGCTGCAGGAAGGGAATGCCAAACCTTTATCTCCGTTGCTTCATCCCGATTGTTACACGGCAATAGCCATGCTTGGACTTCTTTCCATGCCGCTAATTCCCGGTGCTTGGATCGCGGCATTGCCGCTCATCCTTGTGTATTCGGCTTGGATGGCATCGCAGCGGGCTCGACTGCCTTTTCGTTTGCCCATGTCTTGGAAGGGTCGCGATTACGGGTCTCCATTGCCGGGACGCACCAATCGGTTCCGACAAGGCGAAGGGCTGCTATTTCTCGGAAATGATGCGTCGACCAACGAAGAGCTGTGGATTTCCAACAGCGATGCGAGACGCCATGCCCTGATGCTGGCGACAACGGGAGCCGGCAAGGCTTTGCCCAACGACACGCTCATTCTTACACCGGCTGGCTGGAGAAGCAACGGAAGCCTCCGCCAAGGGGATCAAGTGCTGCACCCGTCAGGCGAACGCATCAATGTTTTGTCGGTTCATCCTCAAGGGCGGCTTTCTGTTGTTCGAATGGAATTCGCGGATGGGCGTGTTGCTGAGTGTTCCCGAGATCATCTTTGGCAGGTTTCCTTCAGCGGCAGCAATCCCGAAAGCATGTTCAATCCCTGTTCCGCTCCGAGACTTCATACCTCGGCTGACATCGGTGTGATCCTTGAAATCGGAAACTTAACCGGAAACGGACGTATTCGGACTTATGTCAGGCTGCCACGCGCAATGCCCGGCACGCGGTCAGCGCCGATGCTGAGTGAAGATCAGGCGCGGTGCGCAGCCTCTAACGGGCTTGATCAGCTGGGCTTCATGCCTTCGCTCAGCGGCACACCCGAGCAGCGGTTAAAATGGCTGGGAAAGTTACTGCGCGAGCGACGGCGGTTGTCCGGTCTGACGATACACGGTTCATGGTGCGAGGTCACGTCGCTAAGCGAACCAGACGGATTTCTGTTTCGTCAATTGATCTGGTCTCTTGGCGGGTCCGCCTATCAGTTGGTTCAAGACGTGGAATTGCGGGTGCGGTTCAGTTTGCCAAAACAGGAAAGACTGGGATGCGGCATACCGGAATGCGATGCTTCGCTCATTGAATTTGGGCTGGAGGTCATCGGCGTCAGCAGTCCGCAAAACGGCGCTGGCGCTGATAACCGGGCGCTGAATGGCGCAGACGCCAAAGACAGCGGCATTGAACAAGCAGCGGGTGCCATTGCGAAGCCGATGACTTGCATCAAGACAGATGCGCATGACGGGATGTTCATCACGGAAAACTATCTTCCGACTCACAATACGGAATTCCTGCTTGGCATCGCGTCCCAATCCCTCATGTGGACGTCGGGTTTCATGTTCATTGACGGCAAGGGAACGACCGAGTTTCACGCGAAGGCTTGGTCAATCGTGTCAAAGTTTGGTCGGCAGGATGATTACCGTGTCTTGAATTTCACAGATCCAGGCGGGAGCAGTATGCAATCCGGCAGGTTGGATGTTCAAACCAATACCATAAATCCATTCTCTCACGGCACCGCTGATCAGCTTATGAACCTGATCGTCTCGCTAATGGGCGAGGCCGGAAGTTCTGGTGAGATGTGGCGCCATCGGGCAATGGCGCTGGTGACTTCAACCATGAAGGCCCTTTGCGAGATGCGTGATGCCGGCGACATTTTATTGGACGTTCAGGCGATCCGTGATTTTTTGCCGCTCGGTTACGGCATTGACAAGAAGTTCTGCGGGAAAAAGAGGATTCGAAGCGTTGCGGAAATTCCGGATGCGGCGTGGGACGAAATGAAGAGTCGAGGTGGCTTGATAGAGTTGTATCTGCGCTCGCTCAGAGGCGAGTTCTCGGAAAAATCATTGCAGGCGCTGAAGGGCTTTTTCGATTCATTGCCTGGCTTCAGTCTTGAGCGTGCGTTCAATGGCGAGCCGCAGGAAGGCAAAGCAGCTGAGCAGCACGGGTTTTTGTCCATGCAGCTGACCAAGCCGCTGGGTTCGCTAGCGGATGATTTCGGCCACATTTTCCGAACGCCACTGGGCGAGGTCGATCTTGATGATGTGGTGTTGAATCGCCGGATTTTGATTGTGCTGCTTCCAGCCCTGCAAAAAGCTCCGGAAGAGATGCGCAACTGCGGCAGGATCGTTGTCGCCACGTTGAAGATCATGATGGGCAAAGCCGCGGGTTCGCAGCTGGAAGGAACAAAGTACCAGATCGTCGATTCCAAACCAACGACCGGGCCATCACCATTCATCGCGATATTGGATGAAGCGGGATACTACATGGTCAAGGGCATTGACACCATGATGGCGCAAGCGCGCTCGCTGGGATTCATGATTGTGATTGCTGGACAGGATATGGCATCAATGCAGTCGGTCTCCCCGCAGATTGCCGAAACCGTTGCGGCAAATGCGCGGCTGACGATTGCGGGCGCGACGGAAGATGCGCATCGGACATGGGAATTTCTGCAGCGGAAGTTCGCGCAGCATAAGGTCGCCGTGGTTTCTGGAAAGATCTCTAAGTCTGGTTTTTTGAACACGAAATGGGTTGATCGACCAGATCGCCAATTCATTTCACAAGACCGTGTGCCGATTGGCGAATTGCAGAAGCTTCGTGAAGGTGAATTCTATTTCTTGATGGAGTCCAAGCTCGTCAAGGCAAGAGGCTTCTATCTCGGCGAGCAATGGACCCCTTGGATTGGGATTAACAAGTTTCTTGCGATACGTGGACCGACGGACAAATCCCTGAAGGGCGGTTGCACGCCTGATCAGGAACATATTGAAGCGACTCAAACCATCGGCGAAGTGCTCTTGCACCCGGATAAATTGACCGATGGGCTGAGGCGCTACCGCAGGGATCCGCTGGACGCGCTCAATTGCACGATTCAGCACGCCCAAAATGTGCTACAAAAAGTCAGTAAAGAAGAACAAAATGCGGAAACAATCCGCGATGCCTTGGTGTTGGGTCTTATGTTTGGCCCACAGCAGAGCGTATCGAACTGATCGGGGAAGATTCGTCTTAGCGCGTCATGAACAGCTACGAGGTCTGGATTTTCAGATCTTGTGCTCTTGAACGACTTTTTGGGCTGATTCAACGATTGGCGGGCAAGGGAGATTTGTCGAAGCATTGATTTTTTGCTTGATAATCCGTTTGGCAGAAGATGAGTTTGTGAGATGTGAGCCTGTCGGATGAAGGAAGCGAAAATGTTCAAACCGGAAATCGATGATGCCTACGATAATGTGAAATACATACCGAACGCTGACAGTTGCATCGAAAGATGGGGGGACGATGCAACGGCTTACCGGGATGCCATGCGCGCCAAGGAACATGCCAGACTTGATCTAAGCTACGGGCTCGCAGACAGAGAAAAGCTGGATCTGTTTTTGCCAGCAGGGCCGACCAGGGGATTGGCGGTATTTGTGCACGGCGGATATTGGCGAAGGTTCAACCGGAAGACCTGGTCGCATTTCGCTGACGGTTTCGTGGATAGAGGGTATGCTGCAGCATTGCCATCTTATACGCTCTGTCCGGACATCCGGGTTTCAGGTATTGCTCGTCAGATCAGGATAGCGGTTGAGTTCGCAGCCAATCTCGTTACGGGTCCAATCGTTTTGTCCGGTCATTCTGCTGGAGGCCATCTTGTCGCAAGATTGTGCTGCGAAGATGCTCTGCCTTCTCCTTCGGTTGCAAAACGCATTGTTCGGGTTGTTCCGGTTTCAGGGTTGTTTGATCTGCGACCGATGCTTCATACGTCAATCAACGAAGATTTGAATTTGAATTCCGAAGAAGCCGCAAGCGAGAGTCCCGCGCTGCTCCGGAAGACTTTGGATGCAACGGTTATCGCGTGGGTCGGTGGGAATGAGCGGCCTGCATTCATTGAACAATCCAAATTAATTTCCGACGCCTGGAAAGACACTCAAGTTCGAATTGCTGAAGGCAAGCATCACTTTGATGTGATTGACGATCTCAAAGAACCGAACAGTCCTCTGCTTGAAGCGATATTCAGCGAAATGTAATGCCCAAATCCGGTTATCTTTCCGGGCGAAAATATTGGCGGAGCTGCGTCGCAGAGAAATGGTCAATTTGGTGGGATTGTGTTATGCCGCGCGGGCTAACAGAAAGCCCGATTAGAAAATTCTTGCATTGCAAAGATCATGGCAACAACGAGTTTTTCCCCTCAAGGAAACCCGGTTTGTTGCAAAGGACGACCAGCGTTTTCCTTCTCTTTCTGTTCTGTAGAGATTGATGACTTTCCGTTCGACCGCGCAATGAGAGCATCAGTTGGCGGAAAAGACAGTAAACCATACGAATTTCGTTATATCGATGATCGACGCAGCTGTAGCGAATGCATCAATATTGACACAAAACACTTTACAAATTCGGAGTGCAGCAAACCATGAAAGCGACTGAAGCCCAGCTTCTTAAATTCATCGACAAATCTCCTCAATTCATCATCCCAATCTATCAGCGGCCATATAGCTGGACGAATCGGGAGTGTCTGCAGCTCTGGGAGGATATCTTACGGACTGGTCGCAATGATGCTATCGAATCCCATTTCGCTGGTTCAATTGTCTACATTGAGAAGGGTCTCTATCAAGTCTCTAACCAGTCCTCATTGCTCGTCATAGATGGCCAGCAGAGACTTACCACCGTCATGCTGATCCTTGAAGCATTGGCGAGGCAGGTGAAGGACGGAGAACCGGAAAATGGCTTTTCGGCAAAGAAGCTGCGAAATTACTATCTGCTCAATTCATTGGAGGAAGGGGAAGGTCGATTTAAACTCCTGCTGACCCAGACGGACAAGCAAACTTTGCTTGCGCTCGTTCAGCAACACCCCCCGCCGGAAGATAAATCTATTCGAATTACGGAGAATTTCGCGTTCTTTGAGAAAAAAATTCAAAGACTTGAAGCATCCGAGATCAAACAATTGTGCAGAGGTCTCAGCAAACTCACCGTTGTTGATATCGCTCTCAGCCGTGATCATGACAACCCCCAGCTGATCTTCGAAAGTATGAATTCGACTGGTCGCGAGCTCACTCAGGCCGATCTTATCCGCAACTACATACTGATGGGATTGGAATCCAAGGAACAGGAATATCTGTACAAAACTCATTGGCGGCCAATGGAGATAGCTTTCGGCCAAGAAGCTTACGGTACTCACTTCGACAAATTTGTGAGGCATTATTTGACGTATAAGACCGGTGAAATCCCAAACATAAGATCCGTCTATGATGCTTTTAAACAATATGCGCACTCTCCGGAGGTGAAGGCTACAGGTGTGGATTCACTCGTCGCTGAGATTCATAAACATGCCGACCATTATTGCGCTATGGCGATGGGCAAAGAACAAGATCCCTCGCTGTCGCAGGCGTTCCGAGACCTCCAAGAGCTGAAGGTGGACGTAACGTTTCCGTTCTTGCTGGAACTCTACTCTGACTATGAGCAAGGCCTATTGCCGAAACTTGACTTCGTTGAGGCAGTTCGACTGATAGAAGCATATATTTTCCGACGGGCGGTCTGTGCAATCCCTACGCCCTCGCACAGTAAGACCTTCGCCACCTTCGGGCGAGAAGTACAGAAGGACCGCTACCTGCAGAGCATCCAAGCGATTTTGCTGAAACTACCGTCCTACCGGCGATTTCCTACCGACATAGAATTCAAACGCGAATTGTCTGAGCGTGACCTCTATAACTTCCCGCGCCGAAGCTATTGGTTGCGCCGGCTGGAAAATTTTGGTCGGAAAGAGAGGGTGCCGGTAGACGACTACACGATCGAACATATCATGCCTCAGAACAAAAACCTTTCGACGTCATGGCGCGAGGTGCTCGGATCGGATTGGCAGAATGTGCAGGAGAAATGGCTGCATACAATCGGCAATCTGTCATTGACTGGCTACAATTCAGAGTACAGTGATCATTCCTTTGCCAAAAAGCGTGACATGAAAGGTGGATTCCGTGAGAGTCCTTTATGGCTGAATGAAGGGCTCAGTGCTTTAGACTATTGGAACGAAGACACGATCCGACAGCGTGCCGAGCGGCTTGTTGCAAGAGCTGTTCGAGTCTGGGAACCGCCAGACCTACCGTCCGACATACTTGCGACTTTCAATACTAAGAAAGATCTTCCGCATGCTTATACCTTTGACGACCACCGTCACTTAACGTCCGACAGTCCAATGCGTCCGTTGTTCGATGCGTTTCGAAGAGAGGTCTTGGCATTGGACCCCGGAACTTATGAGGTGATTCTCAAGACTTATGTAGCCTACAAAGCTGAAACTAACTTTGTTGACGTTCAGGTGTTTAAGGGTTATCTCCGATTGATACTCAACCTGAGGTTTCATGAATTGCACGATCCCAGAGGCTGGGCCAGAGATGTGACCAATGTGGGCCATTTTGGCAATGGCGATGCAGGAATCGATTTGGAAACATTTAGTCAACTGCCCTACGTGATGGGACTTGTGCGTCAGGCCTTCGAGATTCAGATGGGCAACGATATGATGGAAACGTGATCGCTATTTGTATTGCGTTAGTTTCTGAAATTTATCATTTACGGGCAATCTGAACGAAACTTACCACATTCGGAACGCATGGTTGATCAGTGCCATTTTTTCTCTGGGAAATGGTTGCGCAGTTGCACGGGCATCACCTGATAGACCAACAATCTCAAGACGCCTCGGTGGTTATCAATAACTGCGCTAGCTGGCCAAGCACAGCCTGAACCTGTTTCCTGTCCACGCAGAGAATCCACTCGACGAATTCGCTAATCGTCGAGCCTTCGGTTAAGTTGTCGCACAGAGCGAACAGCGGAATTCGCGTTCAATTTAAGTCCCATGCGCCGCTGACCTTTTCCGGCGTTTGTTCCACCGCTGGCCTTATGTTCCAACTGGTCATCTCATCTGCCTCCGCGTGGTCTGTGCCGTCGGCCTTGGCCTTTGTCGACACTTCATTGTGGATTCTCGGCTCTTTCGGCAGTGCGGGCAACGCCACGGGCATATCGATACAGCGGATTAACCCGAAATCACGATTATTTTGATCTCATCACTTTAATTTTCGAATCCGTAATCAATCGGTTGCCGTAGTTCGCTTTGCCGCCGTGCTTTAATGACAGGGCCGCCGAGGAATGTTCTTATATGGCGAGCAATGTTCGCAGGATTTATTCCCTTCCAATCCATCCATAGAAGAGCGGCGGCAGCGATTCCCAAAAGCGCCATAGTCCACGGTCTGAAGTGAATCAGCGCCAAACCCATGAAAATAACAATTCTGGAATCAAAGCATAAGAAGCGTGGAGATCTTTGTGTTTCACGCCAGTAATTTCGCTCACCGTACATTTAGCTGTTCCCTATTCCGCTGTTCTGTTTGAACTCACGTGCAATTTCTTCTGACAACACGCCGCGGTCCGAGAGCAGTGAAGCGCAGTCCGAGAAAGTCTGAATTTTCGAGGCGTATTGTTTGCCTTCGCCATGGCCTGTCATGCAGGCTAAAATGAACCGAGGCCATGCATCGGGCGGCAGCTCGATCATTGCCCGACCTGCGTCATCGAAGTTCATCCATTCCCGGACTGCAACGCGACCGCCCTTTTTGTCGGGAATCAGTTGCTGCACCATGACAAATCGTAAGCACGCCCCGAGGTCGCTCGCGTGTTGGGCGCGTTCAGCATGAGAGAAAGGCGCAAGAAGTCGTCTAACGCAGTCTGGGACAGAACCGGCATGCGTGGTTGTATAAACCAGATGTCCCGTCAGTGCGGCTTCCAACGCTGTGCGGATGGTTTCTTGATCACGAGCCTCGCCAACATTGATGATATGCGGTTTGCGGCGCAGCGCCGAGCGAACACCATTGGCGAAGTCGGTTATATGTCTTCCGACTTCTGATTGTCCGATGACAGAAGCGGATACATCCGATTGAGCGAGCACTTGATGATAAGTGAATTCAATCGGTGCCTGAATATCCACTACCTTGACTGGATGTTTCGCGTTTTCGAGATGGAATCGTGTGAGTGCCGCCATTGTTGACGATTTTCCGCTTCCGGTTGCTCCCGCGATTACGACAAGACCGGTCCGCGGTGTCATCGCGTTGACTTCGTCTGAACTGAGACCGACTTCAGAGATATGAGGTGGGATATCCGGCAAAGCACGAAGCGTCAGTTCAATTCCGGATTCGTTACGACCTCTAATTCCAGTGGCGTTGATCCGGAATCGGTGTCTAATGCCATCGGCTGCTAGGAATTCATACGAATAATCCAGGGTTTTTCGGCCTTGGACCTCCGCAGTTCCACTTGCCGCGCCGTACGTTTCAGTCAGAATGTCTTCGATTTCTGATTGTGACCAAGAGCGGCCGGCCAAACGGAACAGCGTTCCATTGATCTCAATTCGAGGACGGATATCAGTCTGAAGGGTAATGTCCGATGCACCGGAACGCACAGCGGAAACCAAAAAGCTTCGAAACCGCTCCGCGGTAATTCGCCTGGGCAATCCGAATACATTGAATGCCAGATGCTTATTCGGATCAAAACTCAAAGGCATTGGATCAGCTAGGCTGGGGTTGGTTAATTCAAGCCGCCTGATTTGATGAAATTCCTTGGCGGACGGATGCAACCATCTGAAATTCTCACTCATTGCCGTGTCTTTCTAATTTGTGTTCAAATGACCGAACCGAGTATTCAAAATTCAACTTAACTGAGAGGTTAAGCCGGCCATCTCCGTAAGCAGAACTGTGCATTCGGCATCTGATCCTGGCTTGATCAGTCACCTGTTTTGCCCGCTCTGCCTTCATCGCTCGCAATTTCAGACTGATGCCTCTTTGGGACGTGCTCGACGTTCCATCGGGAAGCGTCGGTAATGAAGCGTGTTTCGGTCACGAGAGCAGCCGATCTATCGCCGACCCGCATGGAATGAGAATCACCGGAAACTCCGTGATGAACTCCGAAGGCAACCGGAGCATCGATCATGCCAAGCGCTTCAAGTCTTCGAAATTCCAACATCCCTTCGAAGTCTTGACGCAATCGGCTCATCCGGTGGGTAAGTTCTATTGTGGCTTGATTTAATCCAGCCTGCCATCCTTCCTGCATCCATCGTTCAAAGAGTTGCCAATCCTTTGTGTTTTTTGGACGGTGCGCGGCAGGGATCCGCATCGGTTCTTCCGCATCAAACAAGAGGTATTCACGCCATGTCGGCACGGCTGGGAACAAAATTGCTGGTTTTATTAGCTCAAAATATTGGTCGGCTGCGGCCAATTCCTGTCCATCCGCATTGCTTTCGAAAGCATTCAAGGTTCTTGCAACAACCGGCGGAAGCAAAAACCCTGTTCGTTCGGGCGCTTCCACTGCAACTCTATTGAAGTCATATACCGAAGAAAGTTCTTGGCTTCGGTCCTCCAAGCGTTGTCTGATTTCCCATGTGCGTCTTCGGTAACCGTGTTGGCTGCCCAAACTCAATGCGACTTCGCGGAGACCCCTTCTGGAGGAATGATCAGGGGTCCCGCCGTGTGCGAAACGCGAAACGTCTTTGACGATCCGAGCTATGGATGACGGTGGTTCCTCACCTGCATGCAATTGGTCGGATCCACCGATTTCGTAGCTTTCCATGGGTGGATCAACCGGGCGCTGATTGGCGGTGCACCCAACTGCCAAAACAATTAGAGACACAGCAGACATGCTAACGGTTGCACGGCATGTGCTACTTTCCGTAGAACAAAGCAATTTCTTGACGCTCTTGACTGACTGTAACGCTTGCATGGCCGAAAGCGGCGTTGCTGATGAATGGAACCGCAGCGATGGCCGGACCGGAATACTCGGTTACTGTGACGAAAATTGGGTTTGCCGGGGCACTACCTTTGATGACGAGCTGATAGTCTAGATGCTTCGCGAGTCTTTCCAAGAGAGGAATGATCGGGCCGTTCCAGTTGATTTTGATTGCTCCATGAGCTCCCGAAGCGCTGCGTAACGGGTCGGTTTCGGACCGCCGAAGTGATGGAGTATTCGCCGGAAGTTTGGCCGTGTGTTTTTCTAAAGCTGCTACCGCTGAGTTGGCTTTGGCTGTCTCACTGACGGCGGCGGCAATAATGCCGTCTATATTAAGTCCCGGATCATGATTAGGTGCAGGCGCGCTGCTGCAAGCGCCTATCATAGAAGCAACCAGGACGATCCCGTATGGTTTTTGTGCGCAATGCCGATCCATCTCTCGAACCCGAAGGAAAGTGCTCGAAAGCGGTTTAACAGTTGAGCAAGAGACAATGAGAGAACGGATTTAAGGTCAATTCAAAATAGTGTGGAAAATCACCTTGGCTGCAATTGGTAGTGCGGATTTCAGCCGAAACCCGGTCTGCTCAAAAAATTTTGATCAGTCGCTATTTCCGTTCTCAAAATGAGGATTCAAAATTCAGAACCATGTTAACCGCATTCTGCCGCTGATCGGATGCGCACGGTTGTGGTAAGGTCGATTAATTCCGGCAAGTGCCCGAGCAGAAGTTCAATCGTAATTCGCCGGAAGTTTTCCCCAATATTCGTGCGACTGCTCGTTTCAATATGCACATGATTTTCACGGTCTCACATAGTGATTTATGTGTTAGCGCAAGGTATTCAGATGGCAGAATGCACCACCACAGAATTTTTGTCAGAAGCCGACTTACTCGAATCATTCAGAATCTCGGGTTTCAATCGAAAATACAGCGCTAACGTCAATGCGCTCTTGCGCACAGCCGAAGAGCGCTGCGAGCTTTTGGGCATGAATCTGACTTGGAGCGAATTTCTTCGTCAAGTCAGTATCAGGAGCTTAGTCGTTAAGGACAAAACCGCGACGCTCGACCTTGCGGCTTTGAGATCCCTTTTTGGTTTGCTTCTTTCAGCCCGCACGAGCGCTGATAAGTCTGGGATCCGCATTAGTCCACGAGATGCGCTTCCTCGAAAAATCGAGCTCCCGATCTGGCTTGATGACGGAGACTGGAAAGCCATTGAACGTGTGGAGGCGTGGTTTGAGGGGCAGACTGTCAGCAATCTTCGCAATAAGGCGGTGCGAATTCTTCCGTCGATGAGAAAGGAGCTCGCTCTTTGCAGCGACTTTGGAACTGATGGAGAACGAATTGTAACTCTTGCGGGCGTCGGGAACACTGAGTGGATTTTGGACAGCAGGCGAGAACCGCAAAAGCGTTGGGCAGGCATCAGCACTCGAATGTTTCACGAACTGCTCAGCGCACTGCACGCTGATTGGTCGGGCCGCAGCGATGATTTCTTGTCAGCTCCAAACTTGGATGATCGGGTGGGGTTGGCGTGTCTTTTAGCGACCACCGCTTGGCTCACTGGAATGCGTTCGGTTGAAATCTACGCATTCCGCATCATGGAACCTGTTCCTGGAACCGACATTGATCGAATTCTTGACGATCCTCTCCACGCATTTGAGACGGGTTTGCTTGAACCGGCGAAGGTGAAACCACTTGAAACCTGTCAAGGACATGAAAAGGGATCGGACCGGTGGCCGAAGATTCTGATTATCAGGACCGCCAAAAGCGATCTCGCATCGCCTTTAATTGACAATCGAATTCGCGCACAGATTTTGACGGGAATAGAACCGCGTCATCTTGATACACTTTATCGTGCTTCGAAGCTTCGGTCCTTGAAATTGAGCCGGGCCAGGATAGGCAATCTCAACAAATCCTGCACCGAACTCATTCGGATTGCTTCGCAAAAGGCGTTTCCGACCCGTGCTGATCCGATTACTCTTCATACTTTGAGACATGCGTTCATCGATGCGGCACGGCATCAAATGAGCGCTGCCGAATTGGCTGCGCTAAGCGGACATACGTCTCCCGTCACTCTCGCAGGATATGGAGGAAAGACAAAGCGGACGTCATCATTTCGACCTATTCCGCGTTGGCTGCCCCAGCCTGATCCGGTGCGTGTTCAGGCGTTCGAAGCAGTATGGGATTCGGAGTCCGCGATTCATCCGCAAGCAGAGGTCGACAATGTTGTGGATTCAAGTGGACCGGAGTTCACTCCCGTTTGAATCAAATTCAGTAATTTCAAAAAACACTGGAGGTATTGCATGCATTCTTCATTCTGGCGCCGTGCGGTCGTTTTGGTTTTGGCAGCACAGTGGGCCGCGGTCGCACATTCGTCTGATGGCGCATTGACGAGTGAATCAGCAGAACAATTCCCACTGGTGGAGTTCACAGGGATTCCGCCTCAATCCAACGAGGCGCGCTCGTTGATGTTTGGGGAAGGCGCAAGCTCTGGCTATGTTTCATACATTGCGAATCTGACCGCCGATTCTTCGAAGCCCAAACTTGGCCTTCGCCGGTTTTTCTGGGAACTGACAAACCCGAATCTAGGCAGTCTTGATGGGCTTCGCATCTTCGCAGATCAAATTGGCATCACCGGACACAGCAAAAATGATCAGAAAATTCTTGTTGCGGATGCGGTGATTGGAATTCGGCCTGACGGCCATCTCGACCGCAAACTAGGGTCAGTGCCGGAAGACGCGGCAATCGTATCGATCGAGCGACTGCGTTTAAAGGTTGAGGACCAGCGCAGTATTCAGCGGCTTTCAGCGAATTCACTTCAACCCGAGGAGCGATTCGAACAGCGAATTGAAGCGGAAGCTTGGGATATCCGATTGGCTGAGCGGATTCTTGTTCGATTATTGCATGCGGATGATAGCGTCACCGAATTGACTAAGGGACTGTCATCGGATGTCGGCATGGTGGCGGTGCGTGCAGCGGAAGGTTGGAATCTTCACTTCGTGGTCGGTGTGAAAAGGAGCAGCCGCCCAATCCTTCGCATTTCAACCTCCCGAAAGGCTGTGCAATTCGATGGCCAAAATTCAGGGTTCTGGAATAGGCTGAGAATCGAAAAAGTCGCGGATGCAGAAGGGTTGCAGGATTTTGGTGATTCGATGCGGGATTCGATGGTTGCGGACTTTCTTGCCGATAGCATTAACCGCCTGGCAGAGGAGCCTGATTTTGTAGCGGCAGTGCAGACGGCCGTTCACGATTTGGCAGTGAATTCTCTAGGAGTGCGACGCCCCTGACTTTCCATCAGCGGTCTGTGAATCAAACAGCTAAAGGGCATGGGACCATTCAAAGCAGAGCAACTCGGCAGGTTGGGCGGTGGTAACTGTGAAGCGTTGGAATTGCTGCTTAATCGAAGAAAGCACAACACAAAAAATTCTTTCAGTGCGATGTTGAAATTATTATAAATATTTTTATTGTTCTATTAATTTTCTTATTGTGATGAGAATACAATTGGAACTGCGGCAAGCGTTACTGATGCACGGAAATACATATCGAATGAAATTGTCATCGATAAGGTCAGAAGTTGGTGTCAATCGATGGAAATCAAGCAAGGGAGTGCTTCGAGCGCCAGTATCATTCGATGCAGGTATTGGTCGGAGTATGAATTCCTTTGCCGGACTTCTCTTGCTGAGTTTCTTGCCTTGGTCAGTGTGTGCTTTGGTCGAACAATTGAGGCGGTATGACAGCGCGATATCCAATGCGCTCCAGCCCATTCGGGAATTCTGCGGAATGCATCGGTCTGGGACGCACGAACCCGTAGCTCAGCTTCGGGAGTGCGATATGGATCCGGTCAGCAACGCGGATGACTTCAACTTAATCTCTCGTCTCGCCACAGCGCCAGCTTTGCTGCGTAAGATTTTTTTAGGAGTAATGTGATGGAATCTCAGGTTAAGTTTCGTTGGCGTCAGCGACCTCCCAAGCTGGGTTATGAAGAGTATGAGCGTATCGCTGGGCGAATGCAGCGATGTTTGGAGCGCGAGCTGCCGAGACGACCTTGGCGAAAAACGCTCAGAGTGCGGGTAAACGCAGACAGTCGGGCGGGTTCTGACAAAAAAGCTCCGCTGGTGATGTGGGTCATTGCCCCGAATGCAATCGATGCATTTTGGGCCGCGTCGCTAATGGGATTGTTCCATAAACATGTTGTCGCCGCCAACCGGCGGATAGGTCGGATTGCCATTACCGCACAAAAGGAACCGGTTTCCGGATACGCGCCTTTGATCTCTTGGAGGTTTTATGGCTCTGACAATCGACCGAAGACGATCCGCGATTCAGAGCTTCATGGATTTGTCAGATATCTGCATTGGTGTGCTGCGGCAGGATCGAAAGTTCGTGGATTAGAAAAGCATGGCACGGAAATGCTTATGCACATCGCTAAAAGCCCAAGCATTCAATGGGAGGCGGTGCACGGCCTGGCGCATCATGCGGAGAGACAAGGATATTTGACATGCACGGCCGAAGAGGCGCTCGTAGAGCTTGCTGGACAGCCAGGGTCTGTGCAGCCAAAGTGGACCGGTGAAAAGACGTTGACGAGATGGAAGGCGATCAAGACTTTGGTCGACCGTCATCTGCTTGATGGATTCATCGGTGGCCAGCAGCCATTGAGGCCGGCAGGTTCAGCTGCCCGATTGGAAGATATTCTCGGTTTCATTGCGGCGGCTTACCGATATTCCACAGATGATCTGGCAGGTCCACGGAGACAAGCGGAACTTATGCACGCCCGTTATGTGGCAGCAGCGGTTATGCGTAGAGCGACAAGCCGAAGTCTGGTGGAAATCGGCCGATGCCTCGGAGGTAGAGATCACGCGACCATCATCAATGGATTGGACAATATTGAGAGGTGGCGAAGGCTGGACCCTATGCATTCTTGGATCATTGAAACATTAGCCCAGATTGCTGACAATCTTGGCATCGGAAAAATGCCAACGCTTCGGAAAGTAGCAGAGCAACAGCTCAAGGAGCAATTCACGCCAGCGAATGGCAAGAATGAGGCGCTGCCAAGCCAATTCGGTCCAAAGAGGCTCGGGATTGGGTCTGCCGCGTCCGCTGCATCGGCGGACAAGACGAACAAAGTGATTACGGTTTCGTTCGGAGCAACGCAGCGTGGAATGTTGAGGAGCGACCGCTGAGAGGAGAATTCATCGAAGTCTCATGTGAGCCGTATTTGGTCAAACCACAAGCGATTGCCGGCAACGACATTCGCTCCTTGAATTTTAGCGCCCGAATTTTAGCATTCTGTGTTGGAAATTGCATCCGTGATCATTCGATCAGCAAGTCAAACCATCAGTTGGCTAAACCCAGGTTATGTGGTTTGCGAAAAAACCGCATTATGCCAATATCCGAAAGGCGAACGATTTGGTTGACCCGCGCGTTCATGTCAATTGAGCCGGTCTTTGCCTAAAGAAGAGTGGGAATTTGACCCATTCGAGGGCAACTCATGGTTCAGGTTGAATTTGGCCGAATTCCGAATGGACACGGTCAATCAATTGGAAACAACACCAAGGACATTTCGTTTGGAACCGACAATCCTTGTTTGAATGATTGTAGCAGCGTCAACCAAACTCACGACGGTCAGATCGATCATACGGCAGTTTCGTCTACGGGTGCCCGTTCGCCCGAAAAACGGACGAGTGGGGTAAGCCAGTTGGGCATCGGTGTAGGTTCGGTCATTCGGATCGGTGACAGACCATCTATTGGTGCCGTTAATCCGTCCTGTCCATTCGCCCAAGACCGCAAAGTCCGCGTGTCCGTCACCGTCGGAATCCACATAGGCAGCAGTTTGGGAACCTTCGAATCGAATTTCCGTATGCCAAATCCAAAACAGATCACCGTTCATCAGCTTAAATTGGAGTGCGAGGCGGCAGTGGAGGGATGATGAACCGTCTCCTAGAAGCTGTTCCGTTTCTGCGTTCAGAAATGCGTAGCGATCACCATTGTTAACCGCTATCCGTCCTTCGGTGTTGTTGCGGGGTCCCCGGAATTGAGGATGCAGCGCACCGCTTGCCAAGAATTCGGCTGGTTCCGAACCGTTCATTCCGGTGTTGCAATGGATTTTTCTGTCGCTGGCGACGTATTTGCAAAAGAGTCCATCGGAGACCGACCCCAGAATCGATGTTTGCGAGCGTATTGGGATGCTCGGGTTTGTGGTGACAGTCGTGGAATCACCGGCATATGCATTGATCGCCGCCGAATGAGCAATCAAGCAAAAGCTGATGCGAAACAAGAGTGATCGGGCTGGTATGATTGAAAATTGCATGGTCTGTCCAAATCCTAGGAGGGAGAAGGCATTCATGTGCAGACACGTGAAAATCGAAACTGCGTTGACGAGTTTCCCACCGGATTCGTTCTTCAGCACAGTTATCAGGGATACCAGCAATTAAACTGAGTTTTCTCGGACTTAAGCATTATTTCGTAAGAATTTCCGCCAACAACAAAACGACAAGTTCTGGATCTAAGCGTGGTTAATTGGTCGCAAGGGCTCATCTTGTGGGGTGGTCAGCAGAAAATTTTCTGCTGCATGATTTGGTGAAAGTCACGCAATCGGCCAACCTTGTCTGCTTAGGAATAGATTCCGGACTAAAATCGGCTGACAGAATGTCAGAGATGCTGTTATTGCAAGTTCAAAAAAACAGCTTGCAGTGAATGGAAAGACTTGCTGGACCGCCTGCGGTCAAAGTGTCGATATCGACGCTGACTCGTTTGGACCAACAAGACAAAACTTCCGGGGGGTTGAGAAAGAAGATGGGAATTTTCCCTCCACCTTGTTGTCCAATATGGTGTTAACGTAAATCAAGATCGCCGCAGAGCATTGGAACCGGCAATCATTCAAATTCCCGATTGTACGTCTTCAATCAAATTTCGCTCAATTGCGGAAAGCTCAAGAATCGCAGAGCACACAACGCTGACCGATGTCGATTGAGCTCTACGGTTCTTCATCTTGTCAGGGGCTGAGGTTATCAAACAGGGAGGGTTTTCTCGTCGCGGCAGCATTGTTCAGGGGCTTTGTTACCGGCCTCCAGGTGAATCCCGAGCGGATCGCTGCCGTTGAAAGCCATTCCTCAGGATCGCTGCTCCAAGGCATGCGGTCCGTTGCCAGCCACTCTTCGAAATGCGATGGCGCGATCACAACCGGCTGTCGGTGGTGCAGGTGGCGAATCTCTGGAGAGGCCGCCTCGGTCAGGATACTGAACGTCTCCACACTTTCACCGTTACGCATCCAGCGTTCCCAAATCCCAGCGAAGGAGAGCGGTTTTCTGTCTTCCATAGCAATGAGCCACGGACGCTTGATACCATCTTGATCGCGACTCCACTCGAACCAGCTGTTTGCCGGTATCAGGCATCGCCTTGAGCGGAACGCAGCGCGGAACGCGGGTTTGTCGGAAACGGTCTCAGACCGGGCGTTGATTAACCGTCCTGCCATGCGCTGATCTCTTGCCCAGGCCGGAACAAGGCCCCACCGCAGCGATACGGTTTCGCGTGATTCATCCACACCCAGTCTGCAAATCGCGAAGCTCTGGGACGGGCAACCATTCCAGCGTCGCTCCAAAACGGTGACGGGCAGCGATCCGAGCAGTTCGTAGAGATCGTGTATCTCTCTCCATGTCATTTCTTGGTTAAATCGACCGCACATCGTTTCGTCAATTCAGTTCATCAGTCAATTTCGACAAGCACCCATACAGATCTGAGGGATTCCTTGGATTAATGCGTAAAGTGGCTTCGGTTACCTGCAGATGTCTTGGAATGCGAACCTTCGATCTATATTCTATTGCTTCCAGCTGATTTCCAGGCACTTTATCGCAACTTCGCTGATCATTGTGCTTATGGTTCGGGATTCGATGCACTAGCTGTCAATTATGCTATGTATTGGACATTTGGGGCACTGATTTGAACACATAGCCTAGGTTTGTTCGACCGATGTTGTTGATATCTTTGAAGTTGAATCACAGCGGTCACACCAAATTAGAGTTTTTGGCGTTTTGTTGACGGTGTTCTTCTTCTTTGTGATGTCGGTTCCGGGACTGGACACGATCATGTTCAAGGCGGATCGTTGATCCTGCCGACTGCCTCGCGCATGACCTATGAAAGAGTTAGTGCAGAGAGATACCTCGGCACAAATTATTTCTCATTTTTTTGTTCGATGTGGGGTTTGGAAGGTTACTTTGATCCATTTCCCTCGGGATGGTGCGTGGCCATCATCGAACGCTCCGCGCGCTTCTCCGAGGATCCAACCGGAACCACCGAAACCTCGCCGGGGACGTCGCGAGAACAGGACAGATCCTTGTCCGGATAACCGGTATTCGGTATCAGCGATTCCGCACCGGCTCCGCGCGACAGACGAACCGCGGGAAGCTCCAGACCGAAGGGCGAAGCCAGCTTGGGAAACGCAACCCGCACCGCACCGGGAAACGAACGCGACCTGCCGCCCGAAGGAAGTACCGCCTTCTGTCAGTCAAGCGTCTTTGGCGCATAATGCCGATCACCGATCCTCATCGAATCGGATACAAAACATCAAAACAGTGAGTCATGGTGTCTGGACAAAAGGACAGGGACTTCGGTTGTTTTATGATGTCGGGTATGCACAGCAAAAGCATTCAAGTCCGCTTGGTCGCATCAAAGCCCTTCTGATCTTCAAGACAAACAAGCTATTTGCCGTTCTCAAATCATGTGCGTATCCGTCGAAGATGGTTTCGAAGCCCAATTCGACGAAAAAATCACGGCGGTGTCCAATATTTTACTGGCGTAAAGCTGGGAAGTGGCACTTGGCTAAGAAATTACGACCCCACCGCTCAAAGCATGACCTTATAAGGTGTTTGGGCGTTTGATATCTTTCAGGACAATTTCTGATCGAATTCGACTGATCATGGACTGTTGCAAGAGTTTCGAATGAATGAAGTCGGCAAAATGCGCCAGACTTTCGCATTGCACGATGAGGACATAATCGGCGTTGCCACAAACGGAATAGGCTTCACGGACTTCGTCATGCAGGTTGAGGAAATCGGCAAAGTCCTTTGCGTTGTCAGAGCTGTGTGAATTCAAACTTACCCGGACCACGACACGCTGAAAGAATCCCATCGCTTTGTAATTCAAACGAGCATGATATCCTTCAATGACGCCCTCGGTCTCAAGCCGAATGCGCCGCCGCGAGCATTGTGAAGGCGAGAGGTTAACCAATTCGCTAAGCTGTGCATTGGTAAGGGCCCCGTTCTTTTCCAACGCCCTCACGATGCTTAGATCATATCCATCGAGTGAAAATTGCATTTTTTCCGTGTATTCTCACAAGTCGTGCAAATTATAGTAAATTAAGCACAAAAATGCAAAAAATTTTCACCATATGCTTATATGATTGCATAGAACTTCAGATAACATGGAGAATCCGATGGGACCCTTCCCGCATGATGCGCCTCCAGCGGAAATCACCGCCGATAACCCCGCCGGAACCGATGGTTTCGAATTTGTCGAGTTCGCTCATCCCAATCCGCAGTCCTTGCGCGACAGCTTTGCCAAGATGGGCTACACCCATGTCGCCAATCATAAGACCAAGAAGGTTGAATTGTGGCAGCAGGGCGATATCTCGTACCTGATCAATGCTGAACCCGGCACCCATGCTGCAGGTTTCATCAAAGCTCACGGCCCCTGCGCCCCTTCAATGGGCTGGCGGGTTGTGAACGCGCAACATGCGTTCAACCATGCTGTAATGAACGGAGCGACACCCTATGAGGACGCAGGGAAAGTCATGGATGCACCTGCGATTATCGGCATTGGCGGTTCGTTGATTTACTTCTTCGATACGTATCTCGATCAAAGTGTTTACAACGACGAATTTGATTGGCTGGAGTCAGCTAACCCTCAAGGTGTCGGGTTCTACTACCTTGACCACCTCACTCACAACGTCTTCAAAGGCAACATGAACAGGTGGTTTAAGTTCTATGGAGATCTATTCAATTTCAAAGAAATTCAGTTCTTTGACATTCAGGGAAAGTATACCGGACTTTACAGCCGTGCGCTGACCTCTCCTTGCGGCCGGATTCGCATTCCAATCAACGAAGACAGAGGGGAAACGGGCCAGATTGTGAATTACCTGAAAAAATACAACGGCGAGGGAATTCAGCATATCGCTGTGGGCGCATACGATATCTATCGCTCTGTGGGCGAGATTGCGAGTCGAGGTGTAGCATTCATGCCGGGTCCACCGGAAATTTATTACGATCTATCTCTTGAACGGGTGTCAGGACACAAAGAACCCATCGAACAAATGAAAGAACACGGTATTTTGATTGACGGCGAAGGGGTGGTGAGCGGTGGCGAAACCAAAATTCTGCTTCAGATTTTCTCGAAAACCGTGATCGGACCGATCTTCTTTGAATTCATTCAGCGCAAGGGGGACGATGGGTTTGGTGAAGGCAATTTCAAAGCGCTGTTCGAAAGCATCGAAGCTGAAGAAATGGGCCTTGCCGTATGATTTGTCTGCTGGATTATTCTGGCTAAATCACACTATCAACAGCGGTAAAGATCAGTTGCTGTTCTGAATTTTGTAAGCTGTTGCATTGCCGATATGAAGCTTCTTTGCAGCCTGATTGAACACCATACCAGCTTCGACGAGCTTTTTCAGAATTCGCATGGATAAGCGTTGGGCGTTTCGGCATTCCGCAACCTTGTCTTGCAAACGCCATACTGTTGCCTATGTGTGTTGCGATCAACCATTGCTCCAAGTGGGTGATCGAACCGAACATTTGGAAGATCAGTGCACGGCCAGTGGATGTCGTATTGATCCACTCCGCTATTCCGAACCTGGGTCACACAGATTTTGAGGTTGTTGAATTTCGAGCTGATTTATCAGAATTCGGCTATGGAGGCCGAGGTGGATGAGACTCATGTTTTCCCCGGTTGGCGTGATCAATCGGTTCGTCCAATCCGAAGCTGAACACGGCCATTGGCAACCACATCGGCGAACATGCGAATGGTGCAAACTTTCACGAGTTGATCCTTCTGGGCAAAAGGTGCTGCGAACAGTTTTCAAGAACTGCGTTTGACCGAGAATATCGCCTTTGCGGTTTGTAAAGTCGGTTTCTTTGCCGACAGTTGTCCAACGGTTCCCATTAGGCTGGTTTCCGCCGTCACCATATGTCTGCCCTTGAATTTCAAAGATAACGGCATGTAATCAGGGGAGAGGCTTGATCGATATGACTGCGATTTCCAGAAATGCAGAATGCCCTGTTTCAAGAGTATGAAACAAGAATAGCGAACGGTGCTATCAATCCAGACCCGGAGCAGCGAGCAGCGGTCGAAGTGCTCTCCGCACTTGAGCAACGGTTTCAAGAGCCAACTAAAAAACAAGGACTGTTTCGGTTTCGCAAGTCTGAGCCAGCTGTCCGCGGCGCTTATCTTTGGGGAGGGGTTGGCCGCGGCAAAACAATGCTGATGGATATGTTTTTCGACAGCAGCAGCGTTCAACCAAGAATGCGGAGGCACTTTCTGGAATTCATGCAAACGGCTCATGCGCTCATGAATAAAGCCAGACAGGCTGGAGTGAGCGACGCGGTTAAGCCCGCAGCTGATGAGCTCGCGGGCCAAGCTAAGCTGCTTTGCCTTGACGAATGCCAGATCGATGACATTGCCGATGCGATGATTGTCGGCCGATTGTTTGAGTTGCTGTTTGAGCGGGGCACGACTGTTTGCACGACATCGAACCGCCAGCCCGAGGATCTCTATAAAGATGGGTTAAACCGACATCTTTTTCTGCCATTCATTGATTTGATCCAAGAAAATCTTGATGTGCATGAGATCGGAAGCGGTGTTGATTTTCGGCAAAACCGTCTCATCGGCAACCAGATGTATTTTGTTCCGGTGAACAAAGCTTCGGCTGAAGCGCTTAATTCAATTTGGGAGCGTATGACGGATGGTTATGAAGAACGGCTGCAGTTGAATGTGCATGGGAGACAGATCAAGCTGCATCGATTCAGCAAAGGAGTCGCGCGTGCGACTTTTTGGGATTTTTGTGGTCAGCCATACGGTCCGGCCGATTATCTTGCGATCGCCAAGGCAGTGCGTATTCTCATGATCGAAGGCATACCTTTGCTTTCCCGATCCAACTATAACGAAGCGAGGCGATTCGTTATGCTCATTGACGCATTGTATGAAGCCAGAGTCAGGCTTGTGGCGACTGCGGCTGCTGATCCGGAAAGGCTGTATGTCGAAGGATATGGGTCATTCGAGTTTCAGCGGACGGCATCGCGTTTGCGTGAGATGCAGAGCGGCGAGTGGAGTGTCTAAAAGGCAAAAGAAGCGTTTCTTGCGCCACAATTTCCTTCGGCAATATTCCGTGGAATGTGATCGAAAACAGAATTATTTGGCGCTTGAGTGTTGGATTCATACATTGCAGCGTCCAGTGGCATACGCAACGGTGAAGGAAAAACTGCCGTTTCGGTGTGAGGTCGGCAAACGACGTGCCTAATTTTCACTGAATTCCACTTTTTCTGTAATCTTTCGCTGGATAATCAATCTAACGACACCACATCACCGTCCCTTTCACCATCCAAAAATAGGTAATTCCATTCACCATCTTCACAGGACGCACTCAGGTGCTCGGAGATTGCCGTGGCCTTGACTTCAACAACACCACTCAATTCAGTGATTCTGTAGGCGCTGTATCCAAGGCTGAACATCTTTGAAAAGGTCTGTCTTGTATCAATTCCATTGGCCAGTTCGTCTGGCAGGATTTCAATAATCCAGATTGGTTTTGGATTACGATCAAGCAGTTTCATTGATCCTGCAAGAACTTCTTTCTCCCAACCTTCAACATCAACTAACGCTAGTATTTGTCCGGTTGCCCATCTATGGCTGAGGACCAAGTCGTCGAGACAAACAACTGGAATATATTGTTTAATACTGCTCCCAGCGCGAAATTGCTTAGAAAGTGAAGCCGTATCCCTCGTCCCAAAAATCTTGGTTATCCTCGGGGGGGGGGTATCCTGCAGCCATCGGGAACACCTCCGATTGACGCGTAAAGTCATTAATCTCTAAATTTTTGCACAGGAATTGACAATTGATGGGCTCCGGTTCCAACGCCAGTGTATTCACACACAATTTTTGTGCCATGCAGGTATAAAACCCAGAGTTAGCACCGACATTCACAAACAAGTCCACCTTAGGCAGCAACTTCCACACGAATTTTCTGCATCCCGGTTCCCATTGTTCGCGACCAATATACCCTGCCTCATCAATGAATTTAAATCCGTATTCGGTGACGATTGGGGTACGAGCCAAATTATCGGACAATCTCAATAATCTGCGTTTATGGCGCCCTTTGTGGATGCGTCGGCGGTTTAGTATTTTTAGCTTTTGGTGAAATTCTTTCAAAATCATATCGCGCGCTTATCGTAGAGTTTGCATTTGACGGCAATGTTCCAACCGCTGTTGAGCTCTTGATGTGGAGTGATGGTGCTAACTCCCATCGCACGGGACTGAGCTCTTATTTGAGCTGTATTCCATTTATAGCTCATCAATTTCACAAATCAATTTGAACCAATTTTTGTTTGAGCGACCGAACTCCCCAAATGGTGCTCAAGATGAACACCACTGGATCGAACAGCTGATCCCAAAGATTACTGCTTTCGCCGATTGACCAGCTGTTGACTAACAGTGCGAATGACATCCAAAAAGCAATAACTCTACCCGAGGGAATCAACCACGCAACAAGTGAAATCAAGAAGATCAGAAGACCAAAAAGAGGATTGTAGCCGAGGGAGTAAGGATCAAACCAACTTAGTCCCAATGCCATTGGATAAAAAGGAATTCCTAACAAAAGCACAGTTGAATAAACTGGCTTTGGATTGAGATTGATGAACTGGTTCGTGAAATGAGCGCGTACACAATAGAATAGGCTTACCAGTAGCAATGCGACACTCGGTTCGGGAAGCCAGCCTCGAACATAAGTTATCGGTCGATACTCTGCGAATTCCAACAGAAAAAATGTCAGAACCAAAGCAAGGCCACAGATCACAAGAGCGCTCCTTTTCTCAATGAATCGACTTGTGACAAATGTTCCAAACGCAAAGAAGACCAAACACCATGTGAAGGAAGCGTAGGCAGTCATCGTGAATTCTCTGCCGAAAGAGTTCGAGCAATTATCCACTCGGGGTGCATGACCGTGTGTTTGATATGTGTGCGGTTATGCGTCCAGGCGAGGTGTACCATTCCATCGCTATCAACCAACATGGCCGGATAGGAGGACTCCCGCAGTAACCCTTCTTCTTCTGTGAAGTCATGAATTCTTACAAGATTTTCAGGGTTATAGACGTTCGCGACGGCCAATGACAGGAGCATTCTCGTTGACTCAGAATGATTATATGCGAGCAGAATATGCTCATGATCATGCATCAATATACCATCAATCGATCCTCCGGGGTTTGGAAGATCAAGTTGGATTGGCTTCGTAAATGACTCACCGCCATTTGCCGTTTCGACATAGGGAGTCTTTCTTGGGGAGTCTCCAGCGCGCCGCAAATAAACAACAGCATCCTTGCGGGAAATTGGAATGAGAACAGGCTGCAATGCGCCTCTGCCTAATGTAAGCCGCTTTTTCTTTTGAATGTTTCCATCATCGTCGAGAATGAGCAGTTCACCGAACTTACCGATGAACTCATGATAAACTGGCAAGGCAATGCCGCCGACCATCTTGACAGGTTTAGTCCGCACCAATGTACTGACATTGAAAAAAGGAGTGGTGGTCAATCTTCGAACTGGTCCATAGGATTGCCCATCGTCTTCAGAAATCATGAAATTGATCGAGCTGCCCGCCCAGCCACCGACCGAGACGCTGACGAAGAAGAGCCAGATGCGGCCCTTATCGTCAAGGTAAGCGGCAGGATTGCCTATTTTCTTAACATATCTTCCGAGTTGGCTCGCGAGCTGAGAAACATCAATGACCTTTGAGGTGGCTCCCCAAGATCGAGTTTCGGGTGAATATTCGCTGCTGTAAATTCCGACATCTCTTGCGCCTTCCCGCGACCCACCAAACCACCAGGCTCTGACATTGCCATTTGCGAGATTTGCGAGTGTCGCGCTATGAACCGACGGCTGCCCGGCCGGGTCAAGTTTGTGGAATTGCAGTTGAGCGCTGGGTTCAAATTCTTGCAGAGGGTCTTGTGTATCAACTTGATACACATTCAATGCATTGTATTCGAATAGCTCTTCCAACAGTGGAAAAATTGCCAAGAGGGAAAGCAAACATCCAATTGATGGAATGAGTCGCTTAATTCGCCGCACCCGTGTCAGCATCGCCATTGTCAGTCGCATTCCTGTTGGAGGTCTACCTCGAATTAAGCATGCCAGTTAGCGGCATTGACGCGATATGTTGGAATTGCGGGATCAATTTTCGCTTCAGGAGATTGATGTGTCCAGTTTGACCCAATTTGGTCACTCACGTTCAATTATTTTTGTGCCACGTTCTTCCAGAGCAACGAGGGATAGAGACGCAACAAACGAGTTGGTCAAAGTCATCACCGAAAGGTCGGAACTTTCTTCTTGAACTTTTGCCGCTGTTGGATGAAGCAGGATGAACCTTGGTCACGGCAGTATGAATTTGGGAAGGTCACTTCACTGTCACCCTGCGGAAGCGGGAGTTTATGTCGTATGCCGCCCAATCCGAAATTCGTTCCTTTGGTTTTGGAAGATCAACGGTTATCTTCATGATCAGAAATTGGCTTCGCCCTCGGGACTTGGTCCAAAGAGCGAGTGCCAATTTTCATTTCATCATCACGGTTTGCGAATTGCTTCGTTCACTATTGTTTGACGTTGCGCATCGTAAGGCGCACTTTGCCGCGATCGTCAAAACCAACCAGTTTCACCTTGACCTTCTGACCTTCCTTGAGAAATTCAGACGGATGACCGATACGGCGATTGGCAATCTGGCTGACGTGAACAAGACCATCCCGCTTGCCGAAGAAATTCACAAAAGCTCCAAAATCCATCACCTTAACCACAGTCCCCGGATATATCTGTCCGACTTCTGGTTCAGCAGTGATTTCATGAATCATGGAATAAGCTTTTTCGATGGCTTCGCTGTCCGACGACGCAATTTTGATTGTACCGTCATCATTGACATCCACCTTTGCTCCAGAGGTTTCAACGATTTCTCGAATGACCTTGCCGCCGGTGCCGATAACCTCTCGGATTTTGTCCACAGGAATCGAAATGGATTTGATCCTTGGAGCATAGGCCGAAAATTCGCCAGCTTCAGTAAGCGATTTCGACATTTCCGACAAAATATGCAGACGCCCCTGGCGCGCTTGTGCGAGCGCTTGTTCCATAATCGCAGCGGTAATGCCCGCGACTTTGATATCCATTTGCAGAGAAGTGATGCCGTTCTCGGTTCCAGCGACTTTGAAGTCCATATCTCCGAGATGGTCCTCATCTCCCAGAATGTCTGTCAGTATGGCAAAGTTGCCGTCGCTTTCCAGAATCAGCCCCATTGCGACACCTGCGACCGGAGATTTCAGGGGAACGCCTGCGTCCATCATAGAAAGTGATGATCCACAGACTGTCGCCATTGATGAGGAACCGTTGGATTCTGTGATCTCAGACACAACACGCACTGTGTAAGGGAAATCAATTGGGTTTGGCAGGACTGCCTGAAGAGCGCGCCATGCCAGCTTGCCGTGGCCGACTTCGCGTCGTCCGGGCGGTCCAAGCCGTCCGGTCTCGCCGACCGAGTAGGGCGGAAAATTGTAATGCAGCAGGAAGTTCGATCTGAAGTTTTCATGAAGCGCATCGACGATCTGTTCGTCTTCTCCAGTGCCAAGCGTTGTAACGACCAAGGCTTGGGTTTCTCCACGGGTGAACAAGGCGGATCCATGTGTGCGGGGTAGGATTCCGACATCGCAGTCGATGGAACGCACAGTTTCGCGATCACGACCGTCGATCCGAGGATTGCCGTCGAGGATTGTCCCACGCACGATTTCTGATTCCAGTTTTTTGAAGACGTCGGAAAGGTTTTGGTCTTCTTTGTCCTCTTCACTGAGTGACTGCTTGATTGCTGCTCTAGTTGCAGAGATGGCTTCGGATCTTTTCTGCTTGTTCCTGTGGGAGAAGGCCTCGATCATCGCCTCCTTGCCTGATGCGCTGACCCGTTCCAGCAAATCGGTGTATTGCGGTGGTTTGAATTCAAATGGAGGAACAGCGACGGTTTCTGCCAAGTCAATGATTAAATCAATGACCGGCTGCATGGCATCATGGCCAAACTGCACAGCTCCCAGCATCTCAGCTTCTGAAAGTTCATAAGCCTCCGATTCAACCATCATCACGGCGTCCTTTGTTCCAGCGACGACGAGATCTAATCTTTGATTTGTTTGGAGATGAAGGCTTTGCATGTCTGCAACCGGAGGATTCAGGAAATATTCGTTGTCGGAGAATCCAACGCGCGCCGCTCCAATCGGACCGCGGAACGGAACACCGGAAATGGTCAGCGCAGCCGATGCTGCGATCATTGCCAAAATGTCAGGGTCATTTTTCAGGTCATGCGAAAGCACGGTGCAGATCACATTGACCTCGTTGCGGAAGCCAGGCACGAACAACGGTCGGATCGGCCGATCAATGAGACGCGATGTCAAAACTTCTTTTTCAGAAGGCCGTGCTTCCCTTTTGAAGAAGCCGCCGGGAACTCTGCCTGCGGCATAGTAACGTTCTTGATAATGGACGGTGAGAGGAAAAAAATCCAAATCAATCTTTGGGTATTTGTCGAAGGTTACATTCGCCAAGACGGATGTTTCGCCGAGGGTTGCCAAAACGGAGCCGTCTGCTTGCCGAGCGATTTTGCCTGTTTCAAGAACAAGCTGCTCGTTGCCCCATTCAATGGACTTTCTTACGTGGTTGAACATCTATTTCCTTTCTTTGCAGCTAAACGTTCCCAGACCGAGGTTCTTTGGCATGGGGCAGCTGCATTCATTGATTCATAACATACGCAAAGCAGAGCCGCTCAGATCTTGGAAATCGTCGGCCTACATAATTGCGCTTCGGCATTTTTGGTGAGTCGGAACCCAAAATTAGCAGGGCAGGGTTAGTGTTCAGGCCATTACCTGCGCAGACCTAGTCGACCGATGAGATTTCTGTAGCGTTCTTCGTCTTTGGATTTCACATAATCAAGAAGTTTGCGCCTCCGAGAAATCAGCTTGAACAAACCTCTGCGAGAATGATCATCTTTCTTGTGAGTCTGGAAGTGTTTGGTAAGTGCGGCTATTCTGGAGGACAAGATCGCCACTTGCACCTCCGGGGACCCGGTATCGCCTTCTTTGATTGCGTAGTCCGTGATCAGTTCGGACTTTTTTTCTGCTGTAATCGACATCAATTACTCCTTTGTCATTGAGGCTGCAGCCGGGATGTCGTCCAGCCCCACCTCATTCCCCAAATTCAGCATGTTGCCGAATCCGCGTTTGAATATACTCTTTTGCAGAAATTGAAAGAGAAATTTACGATGTTGCCATTGATGGCGGTGGCACAGACAGGTGTTTGGACTAATGAAACCAAGTGATCGGCCGGCTCAGGCATTTGCACCTGATGCCTATTTTGCATGCTCTTTAGTTTGGCATAGAGGTCGGATTTTGACAAAATGAAGATGCAGGGGATAGTCGAGGCTTAGCTCGCCGCATTCTTGAAGGGGAACAAGATTTGGGACCGAATTTTATTGGTGATGGCTGATGTGTGCTGGGCAATTGAACTTTAAGCCAAGTCTTGGAGTTGTTGGCGTTGCTGGGCGGATGGGGCAGATGCTGGTGCAAGTGATCGCGGACAGCGAAGCTGTTACGCTCGGTGGCGCCTCGGAGCAACCAGGCCATGCTTGGCTTGGAAACAACATCGGTGTGAATTCTGATAGCGGGGAAGGATCAGTCACTATTTTTGAAGACCCGGTGCAAGCGTTTCAGCATGTGGACGCAATTGTGGACTTTTCTTCACCCGCAGCGACTGTGCGTGTAGCTGAAGCAGCGGCTTCATTGGGCAAAGTGCATGTAATTGGAACCACGGGATTAAGTCACGATGATTATAAGAAAATTGCCGAGGCAGCCAGATCGACAGTGATCGTCAGAGCTGGGAATATGAGCCTTGGAGTTAATCTTCTAGTGCAATTGACCAACTCCGTGGCACGAGCGCTTGATGCGGATTTCGATATAGAGGTTATCGAAACCCATCATCGTCACAAGGTCGATGCGCCTTCTGGAACAGCGCTTATGCTTGGAGAAGCGGCGGCCAGCGGCCGCGGCTTGGAAGACCAATTTGTTTTTGACCGGGGCCGGGATGGTCACACGGGTCCGCGCAAGCGAGGCAACATCGGATATTCCGCGATCCGAGGAGGCGATATCGTCGGGGAGCATGATGTGCTTTTTGCCGGGTTGGGTGAAAGAATTGTTCTGCGGCATGTTGCAACAGACCGTTCAATATATGCTCAAGGAGCGGTTAAAGCGGCTCTTTGGGGCATTGGTCGACCGCCGGGTGAATATGATATGAAGGATGTGCTTGGGCTCTAGTGGGACCATACCTTAGATTGTTTCGAAGCATCTTTTCGGTGTTGCAAAAAAAGACAATCGGACAGTCCGCTCGTTTCGCCAACAACAGAGAGTTGATAGGGCGGCGAAATCGCTTCTGCCCATCCGAAGTAGAGCCTATCTCTTTGGTCCAAGGCACATTAAAGTGTTTCTTGAAACTAACTCGATGATCGTCCACGAGATTGGATCTGTCTCTTGAGGTGAATTGAATGCTGTATATCCCACCAAGAACATCCAATAGCAGGCAGGCTCGTATCCAGAGATCGCAAAGCATTCTTCAAAGAAAACTTGACCTTCGTATCTGAAACTAATGGTTGGCGAAGTTCGTCTCGTTTCCGGCGAGTAAGCAGTTGAGGCTGCCGTATGATTCGTGTCTCCATCAACCCCGATCTTATGCGTTGGGCGCGCGAACGCGCTGGGCTCGCGCAAGAAGATCTGATGGTAAAGAAGAAGTTCAAGAAACTACCGGAATGGGAAGCCGGGCAAACGCGGCCAACCCTGAAGCAGTTGGAGGAGTTCGCACGTGCCGTTTATGTGCCGATCGGCTACTTGTTCCTATCATCACCACCCGAGGAACCCGTTCCGATTCCAGACTTCCGCACCTTCGCCGGGAAAGACATTATTCGACCCAGCCCGAACCTGTTAGAAACGATCTACGCCTGTCAAGAACGGCAGAGTTGGTATCGGGAGTTCTTGCGCGTCGCTGGAGAACAGGAGCTTGATTTCGTTGGTAGCGCTTCGATCAAAACATCGCCTGAAACTGTTGCAACTCGGATGCGGGAAACACTAGGGTTTGATCTAGCCACTCGCCGTGAATGTAAGACTTGGGACGACGCACTTCGGCTGTTGATTAGTCGGATTGATGAAGCATGTGTTCTCGTCATGGTAAGCGGCACTGTGGGGAGCAACACTCACCGCTGTCTTGATCCCGCCGAGTTTCGTGGTTTCGCATTGAGTGATCCGCTCGCGCCGCTGATTTTTATCAATGGCAGGGACACAAAAGCGGCGCAGATGTTCACTCTCGCACACGAGCTTGCGCATATCTGGATAGGCAAGACTGCCTTGTCAAATTTTGGTGCCGCGCCAGAAACAGGCTTCCGCGCTGAGGAGGTTTGGTGCAACGCGGTAGCAGCCGAGTTTCTGGTCCCGCTGGAATCTTTGCGGATCGAACTTAGCCAAAGCGAACCATTGTCGGATACGCTATCCAGACTGACACGAACTTACAAAGTCAGCAATTTGGTAGCTCTTCGCCGCTTGCTTGATGCGGGGTGGCTTTCATCCGACCACTTTAACACCGCGTGGGCACAAGAAAACGAACGGCTAAAGAAGTTAGTGTCAGCAGGTGGTGGCAATTTCCATCGCACAACAATCGCACGCGTAGGACCACGGTTTGTTCGAGCGGTTGTAGTGAGCACGCTCGAAGGGCAGACCCTGTATCGGGATGCATTCCGGATGCTGGGTATCCGGAAAACCGAGATTTTGAACCGGCTTGGACGCGAAGTTGGGTTGATGATATGAGCACTTATCTCGTTGATTCGAATGTGTTCATACAGGCCAAGAATCTACATTCGGTTTCGATTTTTGCCCCGCATTCTGGAAGTGGCTGGTTGAGCAGAGCAGTGCTGGCAAGGTCAAGAGCATTGAGAAGGTCGCGAACAAACTACAAGCCGGGGACGACGATCTCGCGAAGTGGACTCGCGCGCGAGGCGCAGGCTTCTTTCTTCCGCCAAACGAGGACGTATTGCAGGCAGTTGGTACTGTGGGCGATTGGGCAAAAAATCAGGGATACAAGCCCTCCGCCGTCTCGATCTTTCTACAGGTTCGACAGTTGGCTAGTCGCGCAAGCACTGGTTCAAAAGAGCATTGTCGTAACGCACGAAGTTCCTGCCAATACCACAGAAAAAATCAAGATTCCGAACGCATGCGTCGGTCTCAATATATGCTGCAAGAATCCATATGAAATGCTCCGCCGTGAGCGAGCAAGGTTCGTTTTGGAACAGACTGAACTGAGGCTTGATAGCCAAATTCTCAATCAGAGAGGTTGGATACTGCACTCCCATAGCTTGTGTCTGTCGGAAAAGTCGATTCTGCCGTTCAAAGCCTTGCCGTGCATAGAATTTTCTGTTGTTTGTGATTGCGAGAATTAGAAGGATACGGCGGAAACACGAGACACTTTCGAATTGTACGAGTTACTCACTTCGTTGAATTGCCGCGAAGCATAAATTTTTTGGGGATGTCAGTGTTGCCGATAGGAGGGAGTGTACAAGACAGACTTGCCAAATTTCAGCTGAAACTGTAACTCTATTATATCCTCAAGCAAATTTGATGATTTTGGTATACAAAGAAATAAGAATTCTGATACACAAAAAAATTGTGCCCACAGTTTTACATAACAAGAAGCTGCTCGACGGTTTGAAATCACTTTGAAGATACACTAGGGATCATTGACTTGAAGATATATCTGATAAATCAAAGGGTTGATCGACTAAAGTTTCAAGAAAAGCAATTTCGATCATTGGGTCTGAAATTTCATCGCTTTGAAGTCATTCCGTTCAAGGGAGATGATACTTGTTTACCTTTTCCTGTTAAAAGAAAATTGTATTGGGGGGGGGGAAATACTTTCTTTCCGAGTCCAACTGAATTAAGTTGTTTTGCATCTCATGTCAATATTTGGGCTGAAATTGAGTCTAGCCAAACAGCCATAATTCTTGAAGATGATGCTATAATCGCACCATGTTTCAGGCAGCTATTGAAAAAATTATCGGCATTAGAAGACATTGACTACATAAATTTGGAAACAAGTCCTCAATCTCGCGCACTTCTTCCGGAGAGCCATCATCAGTGCCATTCCCTGCAGAAACTGGCGATCAACTCACTTTGCGCGGCTGGATATGTGCTCTGGCCAAGTGGGGCGAAGAAGCTCCTTGTCTCGGCCCAACGAAGACCTGACGCTGTTGACCGGTTAATTAGGGAAAATAGAGCACTTCGATCATTTCAACTCATTCCAGCGCAGATAATTCAACAACAATTTCTACCCAGCAAGGAAATTCAAGATTTTCGAATCTCTACGATTCTTAGTGCAATTAATCCACCTTCTCGAACATTTGCGATGGAATGGCGACGATTTAAGGGTAGGATGATTCGAGCTGCTCGAAGAATTCAAGTCATTGTAAAAGGTGGTCGCTTTGAAGTTATTCCGTATTGGGACGGAACTAATCCTCGTTAAGATCATAATTGTTAAAGCAGTCGGAGGTGATTTCACATGATCGAGTTTGTCGAAATGTAGTCATGTGACGATTAGATTATTGGTAACCTGGTTTTTTCATTTGGTTATTGTTGTCGCTGTCTGAAGCACTTTGAGATTCTTGTAAACTTGGATTTTGTAAACTTGCCTTGTGGGGTGAAGAACTACCGGTTGAGTTAGTTTTGAAGATTATCTGTAATTTATAAGAGCAAATCAGTTTAGGTGAGATATTGTGATACTCTGACACCATTGCCAATAATCATTAACAATCTCATAGTTCATACGTAATCGGTCAATTTTTAGTCTTTTTTGCATAAGACGATTGTCGGCAATGACTAATGATGCATCACCACTGCGAGGAGGTAAAATTATTCGTTTGACTTGAACACCGGTGATTTTTTCACAAATCGAAACTATATCCGACACACTTGAGCCATGGCCAGATCCGATATTGATGGTATCAAAAGAACGTCCGGATTTTAGCAAATCGAGAGCACGGCAGCAGGCGGTAGCAACATCTTTGACGTGTATGTAATCTCGTATACATGTTCCGTCAGGTGTATTGTGGTCAGTGCCATAGATGCAGACTTCTTTCTGTCCCGTTGCAATTCGATCAAGTATAGTTGGTATCAGATGGGTTCGGTGCAATAATGCCCCTGTGGTGTCAACCTCTGGATCCGCGCCAGCGACATTAAACAGCCGCAATACAACACATTGTAAATCATCATTAGCGCAAAGGTCCCGCAGCATAAATTCTGAAGCTAGTTTGGAAGCTCCATATGCGTTTATTGGTATAGGAACCGTCTCTTCGCTCAGCTTGTTTGACCCTGCTTCGCCATAGACAGCTCCAGTGGAGGCAAAGACGACGTGTTTACATCTTGCACGAACTGCACATTCAATAAGATTGAAAGTTGATAAGGCGTTATTTCGCCAGTATAAGGTAGGATTGGTAGACGCTTCTCCGACTGAGACGCTTGCTGCCAAATGCGTTAAACTCCTGGCATTATATTTATTGAAGACAGCGTCTACGAATGCTTGATCGCCTAGGTCACCAATTTCTAATGGTCCGTAAGAAACCGCAGAGGCATTACCGGTTGAAAGATTGTCAATTGTAATGGGTAGCCATCCTTGTTCCGACAGTGCTTTGCACACATGAGGACCGATATAGCCGGCTCCACCAGTCACCACCACCGCTGGCTTTGTCATTGCATTAACGATCCCTGATTGTTGGATTTCTCAGGTAATTTAAAAGTTCGCTGACTAATTTTAGCTGCGTTACTTTGTACTCTGCGGTCAAGAAAAACTGTAGTCCTGATTGATGCCAAGAAACCGGTTGATTTCAGCGTGGAATATATGTCGTGTTTTTCTCACTTGATTGGTGTTTTTGCAATAAAGCGAATAAGTCGGGAGCAGGTCTAGGAACTTGGAATCTGCTTTGCCCCATTGACTGAACAATTGCAGGGAGGTGTTCAATCTTGTTTTTAAGCCTGTTGAGGCGCGCTCTGGGTTTCCAACGATCAGGCCCAATTTGGTTGGGACACGGGGATAAGGTAGAATCTTCTACGCTAACGCCGGATTCATGCAGCGTTTGGTCTATGGTATATATTGCTTGGATCACAGGCATAGGTTCAATGAGATAGCTCTTAAGCCAAGGGCGGGTGTACAGCCAAGTATCAACCGGAAAATGTTTGTCCTTTGCTTCATATGCAAGTTTCTTAGCCGTCTTTGGATCAAGTACATATCCGCCAGATCCATTCTTATTAAGGTAACAGCGACGAGCTGAACACTCATTAGGCTGTCCACCATTTTTTGTCCAATGAGTTGTTCGCGCGATCAAATGCTTCCGGCCAACGAATTCAATGTCATATACCTCGTTTGGTAGAATCATTGAACGAATTTCTGTGAGCACATTTGGCAAGCTTGATGAAATGTATACGTCGTCTTCAAGAATGGCAACCGGTTCTGTACCCTCAGCAATAATTTTCCACACATATTGGTGGCTTAGACAGCATCCAATATGTCTCATCAGAGTGGGTCCAGTAGCGTGGCGCATCATCATTTGTAATTGATCGGTCGTTACGTCGTCCGGAGTTAATGCATCAAAGAACTCAAACCCTAATCCAGCATTTTTCATTTGCCAATCAATGTAACACCTTCGATTATGCTCGGTCTTTAAGGAAATTACAATAATTCTCACTGATTTATTCCTGAACAAATTTGAGTTTAGCTGGACGATTTTTTGTAGGTCAAAGTGAATCCAAACGGAATTGTGTGCAGTAGTGAAAGCACGTGGAATGTTCCATTATCTGCGTGACAATTCATATAGTTCTAAAAGACGCTTTCCATATTCGCTTGAACTCAACGCCTTTGCCAATTTAGCCAACTGGTCTTGGTCAATCCATCCGTGTTCAAATGCGATCTGTTCCGGGGAGCAAACCAACCTCTTTACACGTCCACTGGTCTCGAACAGACCAACCATGTGTGAAGCTTGAAACAAGCTCTGAACTGTCCCGACATCGAACCACTTGATACAACTGTTGATTGGCACAACCAAGCCAGTTCCTGCTTCCAAATAGCGATTGTTGATGTCGGTGATTTCCAATTCACCTCGCGCACTAGGAGCGATCTGTCTTGCAACATCAAGAACAGAGTTGTCATAAAAGTACAGACCCGTGACTGCCCAGTTAGAACTCGGTGATTCAGGCTTTTCAATAATTCGACCAAATCCACTGTGCTTGTTATAGGATACCACTCCGAACCGTTCTGGGTCAGAAACATGAGAAGCAAAAAATGTTGCACTCATTTGATGAACATCACAACTTGTGAGCAGTTTTGAAATATCTTTGCCAACAAAAACATTATCACCAAGAATCAAGGCACATCTGTCATTTCCGACGAACTCCCGGGCGATAAGAAACGCTTCGCCAATGCCCCGCGGAGTGTTCTGGATAGCATATTCGATTGATATCCCCCACTTGGTGCCTTCTCCCAAAAGGGCTCTGAACAATGCAAGGTCGCGAGGGTGGGAAATTATCAAAATCTCTCGGATTTGTGCCTGCATCAACGTTGCTATTGGATAATAGATCATCGGTTTGCTGTATACGGGCAGCAGATTCTTGCTTATGAATGATGTTAGCGGCATGAGCCGAGTGCCCAGTCCTCCCGCCAGTACTATTCCCTTCATTCGAAATTCCGTCTCCTAAGTGTCAAGGTTACATTAAGCAGTGCAATGGAGAACATCTCCGACAAGGTTTTGGAGCCTCACATAGGCGTTCGCACGGCGGTCAAGATTCCGGCTGTTGGTTTTTCTTGCGCAATTATTTCGTTATCTCTTCGAAGCGTTTTTGGACCTTTGAATTGTGAACTGAGGCAAACAAGGACTTCCAAAATCATGTGTATTCTTCCTCGACTTGGTGTTTGGTTGCAGAATCTCGCCGTGAAGAAATCACGTTTCGCTGTTAGGGAAATTTCCGATCATCCGTCAGTCCTCCGCTTCCCGCTTCGCCGCCAGCGACAGAAACCGCGAAGCCAGATTCCGCACTCTCACCTAGGGAAAGATCAGAAGCTGGTTTTTCCGCAGGACCGGCTTCAGCCGGGTGTCCCTGCGCGCTTCGGTTCGTTCGTATCGCGCCGCGCCGCAAAGTCGATCGGCTTCGGCATCCAGCATCGTGTTCAGCGTCACCTCAACCGCGTCCCTGACCATTTCACCCAGGTGATCCTTGATCCTCGCCTCATTGATGTGAACTACTTTTCCCATCGGATTGTCGTCTTTCTTGTCCATTGTCGGTCCTCTCTGTCTGAAAGGAACCACCGGCAAATGCAAATGTGCGAAAGATTCTATCCGTTATCGGGCAATACCGCACTGAAAGCATTCCAAGCTGTACCTGCATTACCTACGCAGGCAGCGATCCTACCAAATTTTCATGATGACCTGCTATTTCCACTTCGTAGGATTTTGTTAGCTGACAAATCTTCGCGGGCCGTACGAATGCGCCTTTTCCAAGCCTGGGAAAACTTAAATCGAGCTATTCGCGAAGCGCGTCACTTGCGTCATGGGGCATATTCCGAAATCATCCCAATTGCAGGCGGTGATGCACTGTAGTTCGATTTTGGACAATGAAAAGCTCCTAAATTTTGACCATTCTATATTCAACAATCGACATGGTAGATCTAGAAAAAAGCAAATGGTCTCCGGTCAATAAACCGAAAACCGCTATGTGATCAATCCTCAGCAAAATACGACTTATCTACGGGAAAGATTTGTCGGTGCAAACGGCCAACCTGGAAGCGATACAGTGAACGATCAACCTGTCTCCGCAATTGCAGGAAGGGATCAAAACGAATGTGATTTTGATGGATCGACGACCCACCCAAGGTGTTTGAAATTTCTCTAACTCCTGACGGCCAAATTGTGCTAATGGTTTCGCCAGTAAAATTGACAAGTTGCAAGTGGCAATCAACTGGTCTATCGAATACTCTTGATGAATACAAAAGCTTCTCTGCGGATCGATAAGAAATCAAATGGCACACCATCCCAAGCGGTACAGTTTTCTCAACTGCTAGTGTATATTCGCCGCACTTAACCTTACTCACGCAGGATTTAAGTGGACGGAGGTTGAATTTGATATGTTCTCTTTCTTCAGCATATCGAATTGCCACTTCAAACGCCGATTCAAAACATTTACGATCTATAGCAACATCGTCTTCGGCAATCATCGCCACCTCAATTCCCTCATCCAGAATATGTCTCCATAGCTTTCGAAAAGTCAAAAATATCCCAATCTCTCTTGAATTTAACTCAAACGGATAATTTGGATGAAGAATGTTCTTTTGATAGAATTTTCCTATCTCAATTTTTGTTAGAGATTGCCCATCTACGCATTCAAATATTTCTACGGGCCACGGTAGCAAATTTTTCAACGCCAAGACGTTCTTTTTCCGTTGAGTAGATCTTGGTAAGTGTAGAATGAATGACTTGAATTTCATGATCAATTTGTTCAAAATTATCTAAAAGTGTTGGTGTAGGATGCTTGGTATACCTGCCTAAATTTATAGTGAAGAGATGTTGACTAGAACGCTGGGCTGTTCCTTTCAATACCCGTTACTCCAATTGTTATCAGCAATGGTATTTGGATTTACTCATTGCATTAACCATGCGAAGAATTGAGGACATTTTTCTCTGGTATGGTTCCATCCCAGTAAGCAACAACTTCGATTCGACCACCCTTTAAAATGACTTGAATTCTTCGAACACATCGAAAAATCCTACCCTTAAATCGTCTCCATTTCATTGCAACTGTTCGAGAAGGTGGATTAATCGCACCAGGAATTGTAGAGATTCGAAAATCGTGAATTTCCTTGCTGGGTAGAAATTGTCTTTGAATTATCTGCGCTGGAATAAGTTGAAATGATCGAAGTGCTCTATTTTCCCTAATTAATAGGTCAACAGCGTCAGCTCTTCGTTGGGCCGAGACAAGGAGCTTCTTCGCCCCACTTGGCCAGAGCACATATCCAGCCGTGCAAAGCGTGTTGATCGCCAGTTTCTGCAAGGAATGGCACTGATGATGGCTCTCCGGAAGGAGTGCGCGAGAATCAGGGCTTGTTTCCAAATTTATGTAGTCTATGTCTTCTAATGCCGATAATTTTTTTATTAGTTGCCTGAAACATGATGCAATTATAGCGTCGTCTTCGAGAATTATAGCCGGTTGGCTAGACTCAATTTCAGCCCAAATATTGACATGAGACGCAAAGCAGCTCAATTGAGCTGAACTCAGAAACAAAGTATTTCCCTCTTCCCAATACAATTTGTTTTTAATAGGAAAGGGTAAAGAAGTATCATCTCCCTTGAATGGAATGACTTCGAAGCGATGAAATTTCAGACCCAATGATCGAAATTGCTTTTCTTGAAACTTTAGTCGATCAACCCTGTGATTTATCAAATATATCTTCAAGAAATTGTTTCCTTGTTTGTGCGCTAACTGAATTGAATGCGTCGAACAGCTTCTTGGTATATATCACTGTGAGCACCATGCCCATGTAGCAAAATGCATGCCAAAGTAATACCGGTTCAAGAAAGTAATCATTGATCTGGAGCACGTTCAAGTTCTTGTTTGGTTCTCATTGACACTCATTTTCCGCGCGAAAGCTCGTTGCGATAGAGAAGCTAGTTGCATGCTCCCCAGAATGGATCCGTACGTGCCCGTTAAGGCATACGGCCCCTCCCTCGGATTTTGACGGCGAACCGCTGGCTTGGCCATGGATGGAGTATGCGGATTTTGGGTCAAAGAAGGATTCGCATTTGCTCTGCCCAACGCCATGGAGTACGGTCTTTCTACGATCTTCACCGCATTGCCCGAAGAAACATCCGCTTCTCCGTGTGCGCGAACCTCTCGAGGCACCGAAACGAGTCCGCAACGGCGCAATGCCGGAGCCATCCTCCGATTACCCGACCAAGCCATTGCGCGCTTTCAGGCGCATCGCAGCTGCGGGGCCGTTTAAGAGCTTCCCGGATCCTCCTCAGCGTGCCGGTGTTGACATGGTGGAACAGCGTAACAAGACGCCCCCCGGCTTCCTCTTCACAGCCAACCGTATCCGTTCAGCCGCATTCGACACGGCTGCCCGCTTCTGCGCGCGTCCCGTGCTTCTGCCTTTCGGATTCTCCTTGGGTCCGGCTCTTGGCTCCGTATATTCCACGGGACAGAAGCATCCCCTTGTCGTCTGCTTCCTCAATGCTATAGCCGAATCCAACTTCTTGCCGCCGTTCGTCATTGGTTTCGTAAGCCTTCCTTTCCTTTGCTTTCCCCGCGACCGGGGAAAGCGACAAGTCCTCTAAAGTCCCGACAAGATCACTTTGGGAGCTTGATAGCGCGCCCGCATTCACTTCTGCCGACGCTTCACCCGCTGCCTCGCAAAGACCGGCGCACGAATCGGAGCTCCGATGTGAGTCAGCAGTTCCTTCCAAGGGACTTTCACCCTATGCCCATTTCCTGCGTGCAAGCGCACCGGTTCTTTCGGTCTGCCGAGTGAATTCGTCCCGAACGCTGTTCACCTACTGTGCAGGGCGGCGGCCTGTGATCCGGTGAAGATGTTCAAGGTTCTGTTCTCCAATCTGCACGGCGCCTCTGAGGAGGCGGCGGAAGTCGCGCTTGCGGACCGGATCAGCCGACGCATGTTCACCGGTTTCGAGGAGGAGCGTCCGCCTGACCGGAAGACCATCCGGGCATTCCGCGGACGGCTGAACAAGGCGGGGGCTTTCGAAAGACTCTTTGAGATGTTCGGCGAGGCTCTGAACCAGGCCGGATTCACCGCTTACAAGGGTCACATCGCTGATACGGCGGTGATGAAGGCTCCCAAGCAGCACTTCACCAAGTAAGAAGAAGGAAGGAAAGCCGGAGAGATCTGGGAGAACGAGCCTTACAAGGCGCGGTCGAAGGACACGGACACGGGCTGGACGGCCAAAACCGGCGGAAACGGAAGAATCCAATGGTTCCACGGTTACAAGAGCCGCACTGGGGTCGGCCGAGGGCACTGCCTCATCCGAACGGCAAAGACCATATCCACTCCAACCCATGACAGCTGCCATTTCGAAGATGTCGTCGACCGGCGCAACAGCGGTGGTGATGTCTGGGCCGGCACCGCGCATCAGTCTGCCGACAACCGGGAGTTATCTGAAGAAGAACCGCTTCCGTGCGCTGATCACCCGACCGAAGCCGAAGAACAGGCTGATGCCGGAGCGGACTGTCAAAGCCAGCCGGCGGAGGTCCAAAGTCAGAGACCGCGTCGCTCAAGTGTTCGCCAACCAGAAGCGCTCCAGCATGCTCAACGTTCAGTCAGTCGGAATTCAGAGAGCGAAGGCCCGCATTATGATGGACAATCTCGTGTTCAACATGAGCCGCTGCATCTTTGCATCTTATCGGTAAAGTCCAAAGCCGCACGCTGAATCCGTCCAAAATCCGCATAAGGGACACAAATGATCCAGAGAACATCGGTTCAGACCAAAAAGCCGCCTGCTTCAGTTGAAAGTCGGCGAAGACTGAAGGAAATTCAAATCAAACAATCAGGCGAAGCCGACCGAAAACTGGCGATGATAAAGGTGTCCTATCCGTGGTCGAATTTCTGTAACCACAAAACTGATTTGTCCATATGTCATCAGGTCGGTGCGGATTTTTTTCTAATCATCCAATAATTGTATACAGAAATGTTGATGGAATGCAGTAGACCTGCCTTCCGTGTGAATGTGTTTGGATAAAGGAATGGTTAGGTGTCGCAGCAGTTTTCGCCGAAGGAAGATTTCCTTCCCGGAATCGGAACCCTTTGGATTGGCGATTCACTTTCTCGACTGGAACGCGCCAGTATAAGCTCAATGCAAAGCATGGGACACAAGGTAACCCTGTTCAGATTTAGGGAAGTCGCGTCGGTGCCTGATGGTGTCAGGCAAGTGGAGCACGCGAAAGTATATGGACATGGAGCCGCTGCGCGAGATGAACCTTCAACATAACGGAGCCGCCGTCGCATGACTGAAAGTGCGAAAGATTCTGGACACTACCATCAAAGACGGTCGATGCCGCATTTTTTGCATCGAATGTCAATTCCATTTGCCGTAAGCGATCTTTGTGTAAAGCGTTCGATATTTTTTGGTTCAGAGTATTTTAGCATGCCAATAGGTCATGCCTCGATACCACTTAAGCCCAAACCGAAAGCTCGGTTCTATGGGAAACATACAACGGGTGTTTTGGAGTTCCGGAAGCGTTAATGGCAAAGCACAACAAGGGGCCGCTGAATTCGCGGCGTATGATTGTTTCGACGGCGCGACTTCGCTCAAGAATGTAGTTCTTGCTGCCGCCCCAAGCGCAGACAACGCTGTCGGCCCAGCGGCACGCTTCTGAAATCGCACTGTCATTGATCGGACCATCGCCTCGGTTGCCGCTGGATTCCAAAAACTTGGGGTAAGGGCTGATCAGTGCGAATATATTGCAGACTCGATAAGAGCCGTGCCGACCGCCATTCAAGCTCAGCGCACGTGCGTGACACCTAGCCACGGTAGGATCATTCTTGTTCTCGTTGGCAAGCGATGGATTGAGCATGACAAAAAGGACCTTTGAAGCGGAGCTGTCCCAGTAGCGGTCGAGACGGTAGCGAAATTGACCGCAGGTCGAAAAATACGCGGTAGTTTTGGCTCCATCCAGAATACCCTGGGTAATCGTGTGCGGATATTCTTCGACGGCTGAGTTACCGGTCAAAGTCACACCTGCGTGCGGAAATCAAAGCAGTCATGCCTGCACGCGGAAAACGCGCTTTGGTCGAAACTTTCCTGCGAACAATTCACCCGTTGCCACTGCTTGGTTGTTGCAAGAAGTCCAGACAGTTTCTGCTGCGCCACCAGACAATCCAGTGACCGCTATCGACCGGCCATGCCTGATTTCCGCTGCGCTTGCTTCGTTAACTCTCACTTCACGCAATGAATGCAAGCCAGTTTCAAGCGGCTTCAAGGACTGTGCCAAAAGCATATCCCTGTCTGTATCGTTGAACTCGGAAAAATCCACACAGTCATTCAGACTAAAGGGTCCGGCTGCAATGCGCCTTAATTCAAGGACGTGGGCCAGGCAGCCGAGCTTTTTTCCTAGGTCGCGAGCAATGGCGCGAACATATCCGCCCTTTCCGCATTCCAAGACAAAATCCGCTGTATCGTCATCCAACCGACTTACGAGATTCAATCGATAGACTGTCAGAGGGCGGGCTTTGAGTTCGACGGATTTTCCGGAAGCCGCATGTGCCGCCGCTCGCTTGCCGGATACCTTGACCGCGGAATACACAGGTGGAGTCTGCAAAATATCGCCGCGGAACTCCATTAGCGCATTGTTGATTTGCGCATCGGTTGGTCGAATAATCGACGAATCCATGACCTCACCGGTTGCGTCATCAGTCGAGGTTGATTCGCCAAACTTTGCGCGAAACTCGTAGATTTTTTTGCTGTCTATAACAAAAGGCACGGTTTTGGTTGCCTCGCCAAAGGCTATGGCGAGCAAGCCGGATGCCGGCTTATCCAAGGTGCCGGCGTGGCCGGCTTTCCGAACCGAGAACAATCGCTTTGCCTTAGCAACAGCCTGCGCCGAGGTTATGTCCTTCGGCTTGTCGAGTGGCAGCCAGCCTGAGATTTCTTGGAATGCGCGTCCAGAGGAGTTGACCATCATTCAAGTCGACGGCTTTACCAAATCCTGTTTCACTTCCTCTCTGCTGAAGAGGTGGCTCATTCGGTCAATCGTGTCGTATAGCGGGTCGACGACAAAAGTTAGCTTCGGTGAAAACTTTAGTCGAACTGATTTGTTGAGTTGATGGCGTAATTCACGTTTTTCGCTGTTCAAGGCTTCCACGATGAGCTCGGCATGCTCGCCTCCTAACGGAAACACAAAAACCGTAGCCTGCCGCAGATCAGGAGACATGCGGACTTCGCCAACGGTGATCGTCACATCTGGAATATCGTGATCTATCAGAGCATCGGCTGCCAATAGTTCGGCCAATGCGCGTCGAACCATCTCTCCAACTCTGAGCTGTCGTTGGCTAAGTTCACCGCTGGGTCTACGCTTCACCATCACGCAAATCGCTTTCAGTTGTCAATCAGCTGAATTTAATTCCGCAGGTGTCGGATTGCAAAGTCTGTTTGCAGTACATTCAATGTCGCAATCACTGTCATGTTTTTTTGCGAATCCGGAGCTCGGACACTTCCTGCAGTTCGATGCAGCGAGCGGGTAACCGATCAAGTTTGCCGGATAGAGCGCTGATTATCCGCGTTCGGTTCGGATTGTGCAGTGTGTAGTGGGTCAAATCTCTTTCGGAATACTTTTTTGAAAGGCCAGCCGCCTAAAATTCGCTGCGGTTTATCCGTTACCAGTGATTCCAGAGGTGAAAGACAAAGGACAGGACTTGCTTTGTGAGAAAGAGAGATATGCACTGAACGAAGGCTGCAACCACACTCAATTATGTCGTACATTTTGTGCGCGGAGAACGAGAAGCAGGGCAAAGACTCCAAGCGCCACTTCGTTCAGTTCACCACGACGGCTATGAGGAATGAGCTCTACCGATACTCCGGCCAAAAGCATAGCCAATCCGTGATGAATCTTTGGCACAGGAAAATAGATGTGGTTCATGATTCTGTGAAGCTTACCCTCACGGCTGTAGAGATGCGGTAGGATCAAAAAAATCAAAATCAGGGAAGGGGTCAGCATTTTAGCGAAAATCAACTTGTTCAAGTTGATGCCTAAGAAATTGAGATTATGGAAATTCGTCTCGTTTTGCTGGTTGTTCTGCAAAAAGAATTCCCCGGACCCAAAACCAAAAATGCGCTGTCCCCAAGAAACCTCTTCACCTGCTACGAAAAAGAACACTGCCGCCATGATCAGACTAATGATGGCAAAGTATGTCGAATGAACGTTCCGCTCTTGCAAATAGCGCAGACTAACGATCAGCCCAGCCAAAAACATCATCAATGCGGTCGAGTATTCCAAGAACCGGTCTTCACCCACATAGAATGTTCCAAAGAATTCCGGATTGACAACGGCAAGGATATGCCCAATCGCAATGACGATCGCCAAAGCAAGATAGGCGATGATTTCAAGCCTGGAGGCGTGATTTCGAATGCCTTGATCCATGAGGATTATGCCACTAACTCGTAAATGATGACGTGGTCCATTAACAAAATTGATAGGTGTGAAGTCAAATGCGCCAAATGCAAAAGTGTGGATTTGGTCTGATCCATTAAAGCGGTGCATGCCTGGAAAGATAAAGAGTCATGCGAACGGCTTTCGAGCTTGCGGTGCCGGTTAGATTTTTTTGTGCGACACGCTTCCGCTGGATTTATGGTTCGTTTTGGGCCTCGAAGGACGATAGAGCTGCAATGGCGAGAAATGTAACCCGGTCCGATCTGCGATGAACGACCTGCCTCTTCTTTCTCGGCGCGCGGCCGCGGATGCCATAACACAGGTCATCCGATCCGGCGAACCACTCGATGTCAAACTCGAAAACAGCCATGTATCCGACAAGGCGGCGGTCGCTTGGTCACAACGCCTGGCAATCACAACACTGCGCTGTATCGAGCGGGCTGACCACATTCTTAAAGCCTTTGTTAAGAAGCCGCCGCCGCCTGCTGTTCAATCCGTGCTGCGCCTTGCCATAACTGAGATTCATGCAATGGACACACCAGCGCATGCTGCTGTCGACCAAGCCGTTCGATTGTTGGCTTCCCAGAAGAAGACCGCTCATTACGGATCTTTTGCCAATGCTGTGCTGCGGCGGGCAGCAGGCGAAGAAGGACACAGATTGTGGCTGGCCGCTCAGCCCAAAATATCCCAATCGTGGCTTCGTCATCCTCTTCTCGCAGCATACGGGAAAAAGTCCACAGCCAGAATCGCTGCCGCACACGAAAAAAATCCGCCCCTTGACATAACCGTAAGAGACCCAAGCGATATAAGCCGGTTGGCGGGTCTGCTCAACGCGGAGATCTTGCCGACTGGCAGCCTGCGCTTGCATGATAGAGTGCAAATTACATCGCTCCACGAATACCATAGCGGCACGTGGTGGGTTCAAGACGCAGCCGCTGCCCTGCCGGTTAAGCTATTGGGGGAAATAGAAGGTCTGAATTTATTGGATATGTGTGCGGCTCCAGGCGGGAAAACCATGCAGTGCGCTGCAGCAGGCGCAAAAGTCACTTCACTGGATTCGTCAGCGGAAAGACTGCGGTTGCTAAAGACCAACCTTAAGCGCACCGGACTTTCGTCAGATATCATTCATGCGAATGTCCTCGATTGGCAATCAAATCAAAAATTCGACATTGTAATCGCCGATGTTCCCTGCACTGCGACTGGTACAATCAGACGGCATCCAGATGTGCTGTATCGACGCCGGGCACATGGCTGGCAGAAGAAACTAAAGCAACTCCAGCGGAACATGCTCAAATGCGCGATGAAGCATGCCGCTCCGGGTGGACGCGTTCTCTATTGTGTGTGCTCATTGCTTCCAACCGAAGGAGAAGAGATCGCGGCATGGGCGCAATCGGATCTGAATTCTTCAATTGACCCGATCGACAATTCAGTGGTTAACGCGGATAAGTCATGGTTGACATCGGAAGGCGGGATTCGGATGCGCCCCGACCATTGGCCGGACAAGGGCGGATTAGATGGATTCTATGCCGTGCTGTTAAGCTGATTGGCTGAGCAGCGGCAGTGGACTTTGGTTTGAACGGCCGCCAAGCAACCTATATTGAGACTTTGCATCATCGGCCGAGATACATTCAATGCGGTTAGTCAAATCACTGCAAAAAATCTGGCCAATGGCCACAGACAGGTCGGCAAAGACATCCGAGCCGAATCCTGAACGCAACAAACTGGAAATCGAACCGCGGATCGCCGGTTCGCTTGAAGTGGGCCGGCAGCTTGTCAACGGGCAATACCCTTTTGGCCGCGAACTCCTGCTTATCCCACAGGATGACCTTTGGCGGGTTGAAACCAAATCCGATGGACAATTGGAATCGCTGCATAAGTTCGACTGGCTCGAAGACTTAGCGATTCTGCGAAGCGCGGAAGCCATTCGTCTTGCCCGAAGCTGGGTCTTTGGCTGGATTGCCCAAAATTACACGAAAGGCGAAGTCGCTTGGCAGCCGGATATCGCCGGCACTCGTGTGATGCGGTTGCTGCAAAACGAATTCATGCTCATGCCCATGGCAGCCACAGATGTGCGTAACGCTTTTGATGATGCGATTAGCCTGCACACAAAGCATCTGCGAAGCCGATTTAATGAAGCCGAGATTGGATTGCCGAGGGTAACAGCGCTGGCCGGGCTGTGCTTTACGGAATTAAGTGATCCTGAAGGCAAGGACTCCGCGATTCAAACCGCGCGCCGGCTTGGCGAAGTTTGCGGGGCATTTCTGCAGCCGACGATTGGAATCGCCTCCCGCAATCCCGAAGAGCTCTTCAAAATTGCCGCATTGTTGCAGGATTGCATGAATCTGTTGTCTCGTTCGGGATATCTGCCGAACGAACCCCTTGTCGCAGCAGAACGGAATGCAGCGTCCATTCTGCGTATGCTCAGACATTTCAACGGTTCGCTTGCGCGGTTTCACGGCGGCGGGAATCCACCGCGCGGACAGTTGGACCGTCTGCTGGCCCAGTCGGACCAGCGAATGCCGCCCGCGAAAAGTCTTGCGATGGGATTTGCCAGAATGGCGGCAGGTCAATCAACTGTAATCGTGGATGCGGCGGCCCCCGCAACCGGATGGCAGTCCCGCCATGCTCATGCGAGCACGCTTGCCTTTGAGTTTGTAGCTGGCCAATGCCCGATCATTGTCAACCGCGGCCCCGGAACGAATTTTGACCATCAATCCCGTTTGTCGGCGCGATTGACGGAATCACACAGCACATTGGAAGTCGATGGCAGCTCATCGGCTCGTTTCAACACGTCGGTATTTCAAAAAAACACACACAACCGAACTTTCATCGTGTGTCCGGACGATGTCAGATTGGAACAACTGCCAAGCGAAGAGGGTTGCACACTGATCGTCAGTCACAACGGGTTCGCGCCCCTGTTTGGACTGACGCATCTGCGGCGGCTTGATCTCAATACCGACGGAACTAAACTCTGGGCCGAGGACACCATTTGGGCAAGGACGGAAGAAGATCATAAAGCTCTAGCGAGCGCATTGAGCGGAACCGGACGTGAAAGCTTGCCCATTACTGTCTTTTTCCACCTGCATCCTGATGTCGCTGCGGTTTTCGGATCCACAAGAAGACGGGTCGATTTGACACTGGCCAGCGGTGAATGCTGGCAGTTCTGGTTTGACGGCCCGGCGGAGTTGAAGCTTGAACCGAGCAATTATTTGGATGAAGCAAGCGGTCAGAGCTTGGAATGCAATCGAATCACACTGAATGCGCAGTTCGCGCGCGGGTCGGCTCAACTCCGCTGGGCATTCGAGCGCACCGGGGCAAGGCAATGATCTCGGAAATTGCCGGTGATGGGCCGCACATGACTAAATTACGGCATGCGTTCATATCGGTTTCGGACAAAACCGATCTTGATTCTTTTGCCGGCTTTCTGATTCGGAACGGGGTTCGGCTCACAGCGACAGGTGGAACCGGAGAATATCTCCGCAGTCTTAATATCGAATACAATGAACTGTCGGAAATTACTGGATTTCGAGAATTATTGGGAGGGCGCGTTAAATCGCTGCACCCGGCTCTGCACGCCGCGATCCTGGCAGACCGAAACAATTCAGAGCACCTAAGGGAATTGTCAGAACTGGGAATTGAACCGATCGATCTCGTTGTTGGTTCGCTTTACCCCTTCGAATCGGTGTCCAGACAAGGCTGGAACAAAGACGCGGAAGCCATGGTCGATATTGGCGGACCCGCAATGCTGCGCGCCGCGGCCAAGAATTTTCAGTGGGTCACGGTCATCCAATGCCGTGAGGACTATGAGAATTTGAAGATCCATCTGCAAGAAAACCACGGAGTGGTTGGTTACGATCATCGGCGCCGTCAAGCGGCCTCTGTTTTCTCCAAGATTGCGTCTTATGACGCATCCATCGCCCGTGTCATAGACGAAGGGCCGCCGACACTCCCGAGCTGGAGCAATCTGACAAATCCACAGCGGCTTCGTTATGGAGAGAACCCCCATCAGAATGCGAATCTTTACTCTCTGCTGCCAAACAGCCCGTCCAATTCGGAATACGGTTTTGCGGAATCCCATCTGCTCGCTGGACCGGAACTCGGCTACAACAACATTATCGATGCTGATGCCGCAGTGAATTTTCTTGCCGATTGCGAAGATTTGAAGCAGGCGGCATGCGTTATCATAAAGCACGGAACCCCGTGCGGCGCGGCTGTCGAAAACCGCACCGCAGATGCCTTTGCAAACGCTTTGGCAACAGATCCTGTTTCGGCGTTCGGCGGGGTCATCGGACTGAACCGAGATCTTGATGCTGCAACGGCTCAGCTCATTTCAGAATGTTTTGTTGAATTGGTGGTTGCACCTGGAGCATCGGACGAGGCGGTTCGGATGCTGCAAAGCAAAAAGAAACTTCGCATATTGACTATGGACTTTCCCAAGCTGCATGAGCGAAGCACCGTCGTTCGCTCGGTCTATGGCGGATTCCTTGTTCAGTCTCCGGACTGCGGCGGTTTTGTGCGAAACGAAATGCAGGTTGTTACACACCGACAGCCCAGCCCTGGCGAGTGGAGTGATTTGCGGTTCGCGTGGCGCGTGGCGCAGCATGCCCGATCAAATTCAGTTGCGGTCGTCGGGTCTGGCGCTGTGCTCGGCATTGGCTCGGGAAGAACGAGCCGCGTCGACGCCGCGAAAGATGCCGTTAGAAATCTGCAGAAGGATTCCAAAGGACCGGGGTTTGCCGCCGCTTCCGACGGCTTTTTCCCGTTTGCGGACAGCATAGATGTTCTCGCCGAAAAATGTGTTCGATCCATAATCCAGCCCGGCGGTTCGATTCGGGATGCGGAAGTGATTGCCAGAGCGGATCAGATGGACATTGCTATGGTGATGACCGGCAGACGTCACTTTAAACATTGAATGATGCATTTGCCATTCGTCGCCGCTGCCGCCGTGCTTGCCATCGACCAGGCAAGCAAAGCGATTGTTCTATTGGTCCTGCAACTGGATCAAGTCGGAAGCATCGATGTTCTGCCTCCATTTCTGGTTTTCCAAATGGGATGGAACTTCGGCATAAATTTTGGATTGCTGAACAGCGGTTCAGAATTAATGCGCTGGATATTGATAGGAATTGCAGTGGCGGTCGCCGCGTTTCTTTTGGTCTGGTCGGTTCGAACCAAAATTAGCGAATTCGAGCGAATCTGCGCAGGAGCGCTCGCCGGTGGTGCGTTGGGCAACGCCGTTGACAGGGTTTTTCATGGTGCCGTTGTTGATTTTTTGAACATGTCGTGTTGTGGGATCAACAATCCCTTTGTTTTTAATCTCGCGGATGTCGCTATCGTGGTCGGAGCGGGAGGATTGGTGATGTTTGGAATGATCAAACCAGGCAAGGTTGATTGATAGCCAACAATATGATTTGTTATAAATGTTGAGGTAAGCGAGGCAGAGCATGCGGTTATCAGCCATCAGCACAGTCACGGTTTTGGCGGTCATTCTTGCAGGCTGTTCCTTGCCAGGCAGCGACAGTGAGCGAATACCAGAGCTGTTGCAGTTCAAGAACACCGGAAAGCCTGACGATTTAGCAACAACGGTCGCCAAGCCGTTGGAGTTTCCGGATATAAGCGGACCGCTGCCAAGGCCGACCCGAAGCGGTGAGAATCGGGCCGACCCGAAGCCCGAGGAAGATGTTATTCGGACTTTGGGAGGAGAACCGACAAGAGGCGGAGCCGTGCCTCCCGACAGCGACACGATCGCGGTCGCATATGTTTCGCGATTTGGTTCCGATCCTGGCATTCTGCAAGCGCTTGAAGCGGAGGATCTGGAGTTTCGACGCAAAAACGATGGACGTTTTCTGGAACGCGCCTTCAAGGTTAACGTCTACGCCCAAGCCTATCGGTCGCAGGCGATTGATCCATACGCCGAACTGGAGAGGCTGAGGATTGCTGGGGTCAGGACACCGTCAGCCCCGCCAAATCCGGCCGCGCAATAGGTGCTGATAACTTATTCCTGATACGGGTTGATTTGCTGAAAATTCTGCCCGAAATTTCAGCGAATTGAACAAATTTGGGAGAAGGTAATGCCAATTCGTCTGGCAATGTCTGCGTTTCTGTGCGCAATGCTAGCTTGGCTGCCTGCATATGCCGCGCAGCAATTAACCGAGTATCATCTTGAAAACGGCTTGCAGATCGTAGTCATTGAGGACCATCGGGCGCCGGCGGTGTCCCAGCAGCTCTGGTACCGCGTCGGATCCGCCGACGAGCCGCGAGGCAAATCCGGTATTGCTCACTTTGTCGAGCACTTGATGTTCCACGGGACCGAGACCGTCGGCCCGCGGGTGTTTTCGAACAAGATTCGGGATTTAGGCGGCACGGAGAATGCATTCACCAGCTATGACTATACGTCATATTTTCAGCGGGTTGCAGCCGAGCATTTGGGTGTGATGATGGAACTCGAAGCGGACAGGATGCGCAATCTAAAGCTGGATGATCAAGCGATCGAAACCGAACGCCGGATTGTTCTGGAGGAACGCAATCAGCGGACGGACACGAGTCCGGATGGTCTGTTTCGCGAACAGCGCGCAGCTGCTCTCTATCTGAACCACCCTTATGGTGTGCCGATCATCGGCTGGCGCCATGAAATCGAAGCGCTTTCGCGCAGCGACATCTTTGAATTCTACCGAAAGCACTACGCCCCCAATAACGCGGTATTGGTCGTCGCCGGCGATGTTGATCCGGAGGAGGTGCTGCGGTTGGCCGAATTGCATTACGGTCCGATCAAGGCCTCGGAGGAGCTGTCGGAACGGGTGAGACCCTCAGAACCGCCGCATCTCGCGCCGCGTCGTTTAGTCTTTCGCGACCAGCGCGTTGCTCAACCTTATATGGTTCGCTCCTATTTGGCCGAAGAAAGAAACTCCGGCGATCAATCAACTGCAGCCGCTCTGGAGATGTTCGCCGAGGTTTTGAGTGGAGACGGAATCAACTCGTATCTCAGCAAAAAGCTAGAGGTGGAAGAAAGAGTGGCTGTGCATGCGGCTGCCTATTATTCAGGCACGAGTTTTGATCCCTCCAGCTTCAGCTTTGTGGTTGTTCCCGCTCCCAACATCTCAATGGAGGAGGCTGAAGCAGCTCTTGACCGTGCCCTTGAAGAATTTGTCGAGGCGGGTGTTGATATCGAACAGCTTGACCGTCTCAAAACCGCGAGCCGGGCTGCTTTGATTTATGAACAGGATAAGGTGGAAAATTTAGCTCGGCGTTATGGTCGGGCGCTGACAGCTGGACTCACTGTTGCGGATATTGCCCTATGGCCGGATGAGCTGCAGACCGTAACGCCCGACGACATCATCGCAGCAGCTGAAGAGCTCCTGCAATTGGAGAACTCGGTTACCGGCTGGATACTCCCTGAGGAGGATCCCGCATGACCAGAATATTCACCGGGACGGTTGCCGCGCTTGCACTGTCCACGCTGTCAGTCCAGGCCGTTGAGGTGCAAGAGGTTATTTCACCGGGTGGGATCAATGCTTGGCTTGCCGAAGATCACACCATTCCATTGATGGCTTTGGAGATCATTTTTGTGGGAGGTTCGTCGACCGACCCTGAAGACAAACTGGGATCGGCCTATTTGATGACAGGGCTTCTGGACGAGGGAGCCGGCCAAATGGACGCGGCTGCGTTCCAAAAACGCCAGCAGGAATTAGCGGCTGCATTCGCATTCCGCACCCATACAGAGTCGACTTCAGTCAGCGTTCGCTTTCTGACCGAGTTCCGCGACGAATCGGTCAGCCTGCTAAAAACCGCGCTTGAACAGCCGCGCTTTGATTTAGACCGGGTTGAGTTCGTGCGCGCGCAAGTGCTTTCGATACTGGCTGATCACGCGAGGGATCAAGGCAAGATTGCAAATCGGACGGTTGATCGCCTCACTTATGGTGATCACCCCTTTGCCCGGCCCGTTGAAGGAACACTCGAAACGGCTGCGGCGATCACGGTGGAGGATTTGGAGGAATCCAGACGAAGGGTTTTTGACCGCAGCGGTGTCATCGTCGGCGCGGCAGGCGACATCACCGCTGCCGAACTCGGTGATCTGTTGGACAATCTGCTTGGCGGCCTGCCATCCGACGGAATTGAACTGCCGGAAAAACCTGAATTCCTGCTGCAAGGCGGGGTAGACATCGTTGATTTTCCGTCACCGCAGTCCCTGGTGCTTTTCCTGCATGAAGGATTGTTGCGCGATGATCCCGATTTTCTTGCGGCGTATGTGATTAACGAGGCGCTTGGGTCAAGGACTCATTTCTCTAGACTGCGGCTTGAAGTGCGGGAAAATCTAGGTCTGACTTACAGCATAGGAACCTATCTCGGATCCCATTCGAATTCGGGTTTCATCGCAGGCGATTTTTCGACCTCGAACGAGTTCGTGGCCGAAGCTATAGATGCAGTGAAGCAGCAATGGGCGAATCTAGCCGCCGAAGGCATGACGGTGGAAGAGCTTGAGCGTGTGAAGCTGCACCTGACAGGAGCATATCCCCTGCGGTTTGATGGCAACGAGCGGATCGCTCGAATTCTTGCGGCCATGCAGTTTGACAATATACCGGCATCCTACATCGAAAATCGCAACGCAATGATCAACGCGTTCACTGTCGATGACATCAAGCGTGTGGCTGAGCGGCTGCTGAAGCCGGACAAGCTCCATTTTGTGGTGGTCGGTCAACCTGAAAGTTTGCAGCCCTGAACGGAACCGGCATTGCGGACGGGTTGCTCAGTGGATAACAGATTGGGTGATGGATACGGCAGAATCAAAGATTATCCGGCAGTCGCCGCGCGTTCGGCGGCTTGATGAGGCATCAATCAATCGAATCGCCGCCGGAGAAGTTATCGAGCGCCCCGCTTCCGTCGTTAAGGAACTGATCGAAAACTCAATTGATGCCAAGGCCACGCGCATTGAAGTTCACTATGCGCATGGCGGCAGGTCTCTAATCCGGGTCATCGATAACGGGTTGGGAATCGAGGCCGATGACCTTCCACTGGCAGTGTCCCGTCATGCAACCTCCAAAGTTGACGGAACCGAAACCACCGGAATCAAGAGTTTTGGTTTTCGCGGGGAAGCGCTGGCATCGATGGGTGCGGCCGGCAGATTAACGGTTACAAGTCGAGCAGCGGGATCATCCAACGCATATTCGATCAATGTGGAAGTCAGCCGGGCTTCGGGGGTTCGCCCGGCGGCGCTTGATCACGGCACGCGGATTGAACTCAATGATCTTTTCCGTTCCACTCCGACTCGCTTGAAGTTTCTTGGAACCGACCAAGCGGAAACCCGTGCCTTGTCAAATGTCGTGCGTTCGCTTGCTATGGCCGAACCGGAGGTGGAATTTGTGTTGGTGGAAGCACCGCGCGACGGTCCGCACCGCCGGAAGTTGAGATATGTCCCAGAATCAGGGACGGACACAGAGTCGCTGCGATCGAGAATCGATAAAGTCATCGGGGGAGGGTTTGCAGAAAACTGTTGCACAGTGGATGTAACCCGCGATGGCATTCGATTGCATGGATTTTGCTCGCTGCCGACATTCACGCGGGGCAATTCGAGTGCTCAGCATATGTTCGTCAATGGTCGTCCGGTTCGAGATAAGGTGCTAAGCGGCGCTCTACGCGCCGCCTATTCTGATTTTGCTCCTTCGGGCCGTTATCCAATCGTCGCCCTGTTCGTTGAGTGCGAACCGCGCGTCGTGGACGTTAATGTTCATCCGGCCAAGACCGAAGTTCGGTTTCGGGATGCAAGCAAGGTGAGATCATTGATTGTCGCGGGCATTCGCTCCGCGCTGGCTGGTGACAGCCAGCGCACATCAACCGGTCTGTCTGCGTCGCTTTCGGAAGCATGGAAGAGCGACCCGCACCCGCCGGTTAATCTTGAAACTTCTCTTTGGTCACAGGGTCAGCGCCGCACCCGGACTGTCATCCCACGACCACCCGATAATGCAGAGAAGTCAAATTCCCTCGGTGATTTGCCGCCTTGGGAAGAGCCGGCAACGAACGGCAGCGAATCGGATCTGATCAAATATCCGCTTGGCTCGGCAAAGGCGCAACTGCACCACACATATGTGCTGACGGAAACGGAAAATGGCATCGCAATTGTTGATCAGCATGCGGCACATGAGCGCATTGTTTATGAGAGGATGAAGAGAGAACTGCGCGAGCTTGCGGTCGAATCACAGCTGCTTCTGGTGCCGGATGTGGTTGAACTGTCTGAGAACGACGCTGGCATTGTGCTGGCAGAGGCCGAACAGCTTGCGAAACTCGGCTTGGAAATCGAGAGCTTTGGACCGGGCAGCGTGTGTGTTCGTTCGATGCCCGCCATACTGGATTCAGATGTTGACACAAGCGCTTTGCTCAGCGACATCGCCGATGCGTTGGAGAGTGCGGGCGAGGCGGTGGTGCTTGAGGAGAGAATCAATGCGGTCATCAGCCGAATGTCTTGTCACGCATCGATTCGTGCAGGTCGGCGGTTGAATACCAATGAAATGAACGCACTGCTGCGGGAAATGGAAGCAACACCTGCGTCAGGACAATGCAATCACGGAAGACCGACTTGGATTCAATTAGAGCTCAAGGATATCGAAAGGCTGTTTGGTCGTCGCTAGCGTTACCGTGTAGCCAAAAAACGTCTGAACAACGTGTTGTTCGGCTGCTATGATGATTCGTCATGGCACAGTCGCAGATCAGCCGCAAACTGCGGACGGCCGCCTTGCCGGACGCGGATCCGGTTATCGTTTCGACGGTTCATATCGTCGAAACCAATCCGCCTGAAGACGAAGAACCGGTGCAGTGGCGGCTGCTGACCACCCTTGACGTCAAATGCGCCGAAGCAGCGGTCGAAATCGTTGGGTTCCACCTCCAGAGATAGCGGATCGAGGATTTCTTCCGGGTGCTGAAATCGGGATACCGGAGCGAGTTTCCGCTGTTCCGCACCGCCGGGCGGCTGCAGCGGGTGATCGCCATCAACACCGTCATCACTTTGCGCATCATGACCGGGCGCTCGGAAACGAGATCATTTGGCGCGGTCAGATAAGACTGAGCAGCGCATCCGTGTGCCGCGAAGCCGGCGTTGAAGCTGGCCTGGAAGCCCAAAACAGTGCGCAGACGACACTCATTGAATAGACGCTGTCAAGCAGACTCATGGCTACTCGGCAGGGCTGGCGGCGCTCGCCGGATTGGAATCGTGGGTTTGGTCATCGCAAGAGCAATCGTTGACACCGGGCATCTTGGGTTGCGTCTCTGAAACGGGGGGCAGTTCCAAAAAGATTGTGTTTCTGGCGACCCTGCTGAGGTGGAGCAGATTGGATTTCCTAATTTCAAGGGTTGCGAATTGGCGCCACAAACCCCTTTAGTCTCCATTGAGCATCTGTGGGAAAGACTTCCTGATTACAATTCGAAGGTGTGCTTTTGATTTGGTTCAATGCACAATGCAGCAAAATGAATTGCAGCCCCGACAGGATTCGAACCTGTGACCTGCCGCTTAGGAGGCGGCTGCTCTATCCATGCTGAGCTACGGGGCCATCTGCAACTCGCTGGATGTCAAGTGTCTCTAACTGAACTGAGCGATTCTTGCAAATGAGAATTTGGGTCCGTGTGGCGTTGTACAACCTAGACCGACCGTGTTGAGCTGATAAATCAAACCAATTTAATTGGAGATGCTGGCTTTGTGAGATTGGCAAACGATTCTTCCTTCGGTCAATTTTCCTCTGACATGGGCCAATCATCGATTTCAAATTTCGCTTCGCCCATGCCGATCATCTGCTTTCGCTGGACTGCGATCTCCTACTCCGTAGCCCCTTCGCCGGTTTTGACCCGTCATCGTTTTCAGCGGCCGACTCTCGGTCTTTGTCCGCCGAACGCGGCGGCCTTTGGGTTTCCGACGGAATGCTGAACGTATCAGAAGGTGGCTGGCGCACCTCAGCGGTACCGATGAGCGTTGCGAGCAGCATCCATTTCCTATTGTTCTTCAACGCAAATGCTTCCAGAGAGTCCACATCTGGATCGACAAACCAGAGATGGCTGACCCTTTCGCGGGCAAATAACTCGCATTTGGGCTCGATATCCTGGCTGTGGGTACCGGTCGAGTGAACTCCACAGACCCAGTCCGATGCGGTTTCAAAATAAGCAGCTTCGGGATAGTCCGGCATGTTTTCGGGGCACCATACGGCAAGATCTGGCGCTAGGATATCCCTACCCAAACGAAGCTCCGGTTCAAACACGATCCACCAACCCCTGAACCGCCATAATCGTTGGCAAAAGCGGGATCAAGTTTTGCACCCAACCGCGAAGCCGCCAACGCTGGCAGCATGGCTGGTCTTGGCCGTGTATAGAGTGTGCCTGCGAGCACTTCGACGACCAAATGGGCAGGGACATCAAGCACATCACGATTGGTGGCGAATTGCCGACCGGAACTCGGTTCAGTCTAATGGCGATTGGCAGGCAAACTCATGGCAAGGTTCTGGTGTCTCTGGTCTGCGCTTCACCGTCATTCCTTTTTGTATGCAATACCTTACGCAATTTACCCGACAGTGGGGGAATTGGTTGAATGAACGGTGCCAATGGCAATTGGACTGCCCGATCATAGAACGGACAAGCATTATATCTGTCCTGCCGCTGATTCACTGACCCATCAATTTACGAGCGCAACGACCCGGTTCTTGTCAATTGGTTTGAACAGGTGATTGTCGATCACAAGCCACTCGCCGCTCAGTGTGTAGAGTTCTAGTATGGCGAGGCGCACATCATAGGAAACTAGCCCGTGTGCCAGTCGGCAGCAAAGGTGCGCAATCAGAGGGAATTGGAGTTACATGCTTTCCGAATGGTGAGCCCGACAGGATTCGAACCTGTGGCCAACTGATTAAAAGTCAGTTGCTCTACCAACTGAGCTACGGGCCCGCCAACACTCGGAAACAGACAGATGATCTCTGTCAATGGATATGTCATTAATGTTCTCGAGTGGTATAGTCAATGCAATCTCAATTCAAAGGCTACGGATTGCCGAAAAGAGACTCCCTTGCATGCATCTTTCAAAACCTGCGTCGAGCGAGCTGGTGGATAGAAGGTGATTCTTCAAAATAAATTGCAAACTGTATCAATCCCCAACCCTTCGGAATTTGCAGAATCAAATGGGGCATCGGCATCAACGAAGTCGCCATAGGAACCGGCAAGCGCTCTGGCCGCGGGAAAACATATTGCATTCTCAGATTGAACACCGCGGCCGTGAAGATTGCCTATCATCGGGCTATAGTCGTTGAACCCGATTCGCCACTGTCTCAAGAACTGTATGGAAGTAAGCCAAACGGCAGTTTGTAGCCATCATTGATCCTAAGAACAGCGAAGCCGGTTTCTTCATCGGAACTAATGCTACAAGCGGTTACAAGTCTGCCATCGGGCAGTTCCACTTGGAAGTGCGACCGGTTTTTGATCGCGTGTGCGTTGGTAACAACGAAACCCGTTTCGTTGTTGAGGAATCCGATGTGATAGGGTAGTTGTGGCCACGGGTTTACGGGGTCCGGTACTTGGTCCGATTCCACTATTGATTCGCGTTCCAAGCCCGGATAAACCCAGCAGAAGTCTGTAATGTCAGGAAAGACAGGGAATGGACAATGAGTCTTCGAACCGATGAAATCCCAATCAGGCGACGTAAATGGCTCGGGAAACAAGCATTTCGGTTTCGAATGAATCTTGACTACAACGGATGAAATCTGCTCAAAATAGTCGCTTTGATCAAAGTGCGCTGCGGCTGAGTTGGGCACTTGACCCGCTGCAAAAAGCAATGCCGCAGCTGTTGTGGCAACAATAGATCTCCGGAAACTGAATTGAGCATTTGAATAGCGCTTCACTTTACTCTCCTTTCAAGGGCTTGCTAAAATCCGAAAATTTCCTCTGACGGCACCGGTGTTCTTAAGTTGAGATCACCTTCCGCTGGCTGACTTCTTGATGCGCGGACTCCACTGGTTTAGTCTCAGATTATGCCTGAAGGATTTTGATCGCTTCAAGCATGAGAACTAAACCGAGTCACTGCGGAATTCCGGACTTATGGATTTATTTATCCGTCGAAGTCGGAATGTGAGCTGAAAAAGGCTTCAATCCAGCAGCCAACCGATGGAATGTCAGTGGTTATATCAGCGGAGTGGTGGAATTCACCAACTCATGGCACATGGCAACCGACAGAAACTCTCGGCAATTGCTATACTAACATGTTTGAATCCTATAGTCAATACCATTCGCGTTCCTGCGGCTGCGAATTGCTGAAAAGAGGCTTCCGCGCATGAAATTCACCAAAATGCATGGTCTCGGCAATGACTTTGTGATTTTCGACCAGCGGTCAAACGCCAGTGTCGTTACTTACAAGCTCGCGGCAGTGCTGGGGCACCGCAGGCTGGGCATTGGGTTTGACCAGCTGGCGGTCATTCTGCGGTCATCTATATGCGAGGCGAGGCTGCTGTTTTGGAATGCTGACGGGAGTCAATCGGCAACTTGCGGCAACGCGACACGTTGTATCGCACGGCTGCTCATGGATGAATCCGGGAAGTGCGCCGTAACCTTGGAAACAGACCGGGGCCGCTTGGTCTGCGAGGACGCCGGAGATGGACTAACCCGTGTTAATATGGGCTTGCCGCAGCTTGGCTGGAACGAGATTCCACTGGCCGAACCAGCGGACACTTTGCATCTGCCCATTCCCAGTGATCCTTGCGCGATTGGAATGGGGAACCCGCATTGTATCTTCATCGTGCCGGATGCCGAAGATGTTGATCTCAGCGTTCACGGACCAGAATACGAAACGCATCCAATGTTTCCCGAGCGAACCAATGTCGAATATATTTCGTTGTTGGGTAAGGATACGGTGCGAATGAGAATCTGGGAGCGTGGAGCTGGGATTACTCTCGCTTCTGGCTCAGGAGCTTGTGCTGCCGCGGTCGCCGCGTGTCGCCGCGGATTGTGCGGACGGGAAGTTGCCGTTCAAACCGACGGAGGAGTGCTTCAGATCGAGTGGCGTCAGGATGGGGTTTGGAAGACTGGTCCGACCACTATGGTATTTGATGGAGAGATTTCCGCATCTTGGATTGCTGCGATATGAATGCAAAGACAAACACGCATATAGCATTAGGCTGCCGTCTCAACGCATATGAGACCGCAGCAATGCAGGAAATCTCACAAGAAGAGGGCCTGAAAGATGCAGTGATCGTGAATACCTGCGCGGTCACCGCTGAAGCGGTTAGAAAGTCCCGCCAAGCGATACGCCGGGCGCGGCGGGAGAATCCCTCCGCAAAGATTGTGGCAACCGGCTGCGCGGTGCAGACTGATCCTTCGTCATTTGAAGGCATGACGGAAATTGATGTTTTGCTCGGCAATGACCGCAAGCTAAATTCCGGAATATGGCGCGATATCGCAGTGCACAAGAATGAGCGATCCTTGATATCCGATATGGATCTGGCGCACCCATCCAACCGTTTGATAACAGGGTTCGGCTCTCGAAGCCGAGCTCACATACAGGTGCAGAACGGCTGCGACCACAGATGCACATTCTGTGTCATACCGTTTGGAAGGGGCAGATCACGATCAATAGAAGCCGATGAGGTTGTTCGCCAAGTACGGTTGCTTGTTGAGAACGGTTTCAATGAAATCGTTCTTTCCGGTGTGGATATCACCGACTGGGGCAATGGTCTGCCCGGTCGGCCGCGCCTCGGCGAACTGGCTGCAGCCATACTAAAGTCCGTGCCGGAGCTGGCGCGTCTCAGAATGACCTCGCTGGACCCAGTTGAAATCGACCGGACATTTCTTGAAGTTCTCGCCTCTGAGAAGAGGTTCATGCCCCACCTTCACCTTTCGGTGCAGGCGGGTGACAACATGATTCTCAAGCGCATGAAACGACGGCACCAGCGGGAAGATGTCATCGAATTCTGCGCCAAGGCGCGCTCGCTTCGGCCAGATATCGTATTTGGCGCTGATCTCATCGCCGGATTCCCAACCGAATCGGACGAAATGGCTCAGAACACGCTCAATTTAATTGCGGAGTGCGGCCTAACTTGGCTGCATATTTTTCCATACAGCCAGCGGCCTGGGACACCTGCAGCGCGGATGCCGCAAGTGGCTCGGAAAACAATTCGTGAACGCGCTGTTGCACTGAGGAGGATCGCAGAACGGCAGACGCGTTCATTTCTGCAAGGCCAGGTGGGTCGATGCCGCAAAGTCTTGATGGAATCGCCGACGACCGGTCGGACGGAACAATTCGCAATGGCAAAGTTCGAAACGCGCCAGCGCACTGGAACAATTATCGATTGCGAATTCATTGGCCAAGACGGGTCCCATTTGATTGCTAAGGCAAAAGCCGCGACCGGCTGACGCGCAAAATACCGAGCGATCACAATGCCTCAGTCCAAGAACACGTTATAAAACATTTTTCGGATTTCGTTCTTTTGGACTTTGCCCATTGTGTTTCGCGGCAGAGAATCTTGAAAGAACATGCGTTTAGGATGTTTGAATCGCGCTAGTGTTTTGTCGAGCAGAGACTGGATTGGCAGCTCGGTCAAACGCATGCCAGCTCTGGGCACGACAATGGCAATGACGCCTTCGCCGAAATCAGGATGGGGGGCGCCGACCACAGCGGCATCTTCAACACCTTTGACTTGACGAATCACATCTTCGATTTCTTTCGGATACACGTTGACACCGCCGGTGATGACCAGATCTTTGGCGCGGCCGTCAATGACCACGAAGCCATCATCGTCGAACCTTGCAACGTCACCGGTCTTGAAATAGCCATCCGCAGTGAATTCATCCTGAGTCTTTTTCGGCATTTCCCAATATCCGGAGAACAGCCCGGGACTTTTCACCTCCAAGATGCCGGGATTGCCGTCTAATGCAACTTGACCGGACTTTCCGTCACGAATTCGAACCGAAACTCCTGGCAGCGGCGGGCCCACCGCGCCCGGCTTACGCGGTCCTTCATAGGGATTGGAACAGATCATGTTCGCTTCGGTCATGCCGTAACGCTCAAGAATGCTGTGCCCCGTCTTTTCTTGCCATTCCGAATGCGCCGACGCTGTAAGCGGAGCTGATCCGGACACGAACAGCCGCATTCCTCGAACCGCAGATTTGTTGAGCCTCGGATCTTTGAGAAGCCGTCCATAAAAGGTCGGTATTCCCATAAAGGCAGTGGCGGTTTCAAAACTCTTGAAGACGTCATCAAGGTTGAATTTTGGCAAAAAAAGCAACGTGCATCCTGCGATCAAAGCGACATTCGTGGCAACGAACAGTCCATGAGTGTGATGGAGCGGCAGCGCATGGATAAGCCGATCATCAGGCACAAATCGCCAATAATCCTTCAGCATCATGCTGTTGGATGCGAGCGCGTGGTGGGACAGCATAGCTCCTTTGGGTCTGCCGGTTGTTCCTGATGTATAGAGGATCGCGGCTAAGTCATTTTGGTTTCGCGGGTTCAGCAATTGAAGATTGTTAAGGTCGGATGAAGACTGGGCATATCCGTCAGCGAGCTCATTGATGCTTAGGACATGTGGGATTCCGAGTGGTGTGGCCAATCGTTTCAGCGGTTCGGCCCTGTTGGCGTCGCACAACAAAACCTTAGGTCTTGCATCGTGAAGAAAGTACCGAATTTCGTCATCAGTGTAGGCGTTGCTCAGTGGCATATAGACACCACCCATCGCGATAGTTCCCACATACGCCGCAAGCGAAGTGATTGTCTTTTCTCCGATAGTCGCCACGCGGTCATCAGGCGCCGCCCCGAGCCGGCTCAGCAGCTGCGATATAGCAAGGGCGTTTCGGAAGAATTCCGAGTAGCTGATCTCTTCGCCGTTTGGCGCGACTGCGAACGGATGGTTCGAATCTAAGCCTCTGGCCGATGTCAGGGCATCAAAGAGTAGGTTTTTCATGCAGCGTCCAAATTTCTTGAGTGTGTTTTTGTCCAGATTGTCATCGGTACCCAAGATTGAAGTCCAGCAATCCTGATGCTGCCGGTTATACTACCTGAGTTTGCCTCGCTGCTATGGTGGTCTTGCGGTTCTTGTTCATCGCTTGGTTTGATGTCGGCAAACACAAATCCGCATGCAGAACTGGTTTGGTCTTTGGTTGCGTTCGGAAAGGAATTCTGCTGGTGTGATCGACGTCCGGGAAAATTTCATAGGATTTGAGACAGCGATTGTCGTATTTTGCATCTGATAAAGGCAGTATTGCTAGACGGAAGCAAGATTCGACTGTAAGAGCCAAATTCGGATAAGGTGGCGCGGTGAAGCGCCGGTTTGAAACTGTTATGTATTTGCCCTGACTGGGCAATCAAGTGGAGATTGATCTTTGTCAGAAGCCAATGTTCAGGAAGGTTCAAGGCGCGATTTTCTGTACTATGCGACCGGAGCGACCGGAGCGGTTGCGGGTGGAGCGGCTGTCTGGCCTTTAGTAGACCAAATGAACCCCAGTGCAGACGTTCAGGCTCTGGCTTCAATTGAAGTTGATGTTTCGGGAATCGAGCCTGGAACACAATTGACGGTCAAATGGCTTGGCAAACCCGTTTTTATCCGTCGAAGAACAGCGGAAGAAATCGCGTCGGTTCAGGATGCAAGCTTGGACGACTTGATCGATCCCTTGGCCCGCAACGAAAATCTCGATGCTGAATTGCCCGCGCTTGACACGAATCGCGTCATCGACGAAGCCGGCGAGTGGTTGGTCATGATCGGCGTTTGCACGCATTTGGGTTGTGTTCCGTTAAGCGACGCGGGGGATTACAGCGGTTGGTTCTGCCCCTGCCACGGCTCGCACTACGATCTTTCGGGGCGGATAAGAAGAGGTCCTGCGCCTGAAAACCTTGAGGTGCCAAAGGCCTCTTTCATTAATGAAAACACAATCAGGCTTGGCTAAGGATTAACACCATGTCTGGAATTCCTCACGACAGCTACAAGCCGAAATCCCGTTTAACTGTCTGGTTGCAAGAGCGATTGCCCGTAATTTCTCTTGTGTATGACACACTGATGATTCCAACGCCAAAGAATTTGAATTGGTGGTGGATTTGGGGCATTGTGCTCATGTTTTGCCTCGTTCTGCAGATCGGGACCGGTATTGTGCTCGCCATGCACTATACGCCCAACGCAGAAATGGCATTCGGCAGCGTTGAACACATCATGCGAAATGTGAATTCAGGATGGGCGCTGCGCTATCTGCATCAAAACGGCGCATCGCTGTTTTTCTTCGCCGTCTATATCCATATGTTCCGCAGCTTATATTATGGTTCGTATAAACCACCGCGCGAAATCACTTGGATCATCGGGATGCTGATCTACGTGGCGATGATGGCAACCGCGTTCATGGGGTATGTCCTGCCTTGGGGCCAAATGTCATTCTGGGGCGCCACGGTGATCACGGGTCTGTTCGGCGCTATCCCAGGGATTGGCGAGCCGATCCAGACTTGGCTGCTGGGCGGTCCGGCGGTTGATAATCCGACGTTAAACCGGTTTTTCTCGCTTCACTATCTGCTTCCCTTCATCATCGTCGGGCTGGTAACTGTTCACGTCTGGGCTTTCCACAGCACAGGAAACAACAACCCCAGCGGCATTGAGGTCCGGCGCACATCGCGAGAAGAAGCGGATCGGGACACACTGCCGTTCTGGCCGTATTTTGTCATCAAGGACCTCTTCGCTTTGTGTGTGATCCTAATTGGATTCTTCGCGATCGTCGGGTTCATGCCAAATTATCTCGGTCACCCGGACAACTACATAATGGCCAATCCGCTCGCCACACCGGAGCACATCGTGCCGGAATGGTATTTTCTTCCATTCTACGCAATTCTTCGAGCATTCACAGCCGATGTCTGGGTTGTGCAGTTCACGAGCTTAGTCACTGGCGGCATCATTGATGCAAAATTCTTTGGAGTTCTGGCGATGTTCGGCTCTATGCTGGTGATGGCTCTGGCGCCGTGGCTCGATAGTTCAACAATTCGCTCCGGTCGTTATCGACCCATGTTCAAGTGGTGGTTTGCTCTGCTGGTGCTGGATTTCATTGTGTTGACGTGGGCGGGCGGTCGTCCGGCTGAAGGGATCTATGGCATCATTGCGCTTGCCGGCGCCTCATATTGGTTCATCTATTTTCTGATCATTCTTCCATTGCTCGGCATATTGGAAAAGCCGGATCCGCGACCAATGACCATTGAAGAGGATTTCGAACAGCTGCATGCGGTTAAAGAAGCGGCTGAAGGATCAACAAGATGATGCGTGCAAATACTATGGATTCGTTCAAGTCGGCTGTGGCCGCCTCTGTCGCAGCTCTTGTTTTCTCTTCGTCAGCGTTCGCTGCTGGAGAAGGAGGACTTATCGAAGATATTTCATTTTCCTTCGAAGGCCCTTTCGGAAACTTCGACCAAAACCAGCTCCAGCGAGGTCTTCTCGTCTATCAAGAAGCATGCGCGGCCTGTCACGGGCTGCAATTTGTGCCGTTTCGGACTCTCGGTGACGAAGGAGGGGTAGGGCTCAGTGAGAACGCGGTAAAGGCTTTTGCCGCGCAATTCGATGTCTATGATGAAGAAATCGAAGACTTCCGTTCGGCCACGCCGGTCGACCATTTTCCTGCAAATGATTCTGTCGGCGCACCGGACCTATCGCTCATGGCTAAAGCAAGGACGGGGTTCCACGGTCCGGTTGGAACCGGTCTCACGCAATTGTTCAGAGGAGGTGGCGGACCGGAATATATTGCGGCTGTTTTAGCCTCATACACCGGAGAAGAATCCGAGCAGGCAGGAACTGTGCTCTATGGCAATTCGGCATTCCCCGGCGGTTGGATAGCCATGGCCCCGCCGCTTTCAGATGGCTTGGTAGAGTATGCCGATGGAGCCGACAATTCTTTGGCGGCCATGGCAGAGGATGTTTCGGCCTTTCTGACTTGGGCGGCAGAACCAAAAATGATGGCGAGAAAACAGATGGGATTCGTCGCGGTCATCATTTTGACGTTGCTGGCTTCACTGCTTTATCTGACCAACAAGACAATTTGGGCACCGGTCAAGCAGCGTGAAGCTGATTGAATCCCGTCGGTTTCAGGCATCGGGGTCAAAATCATACAGCCATTCATGATCGGGATGGTTCATGAAACGCCAATGGCGAAGCGGGCCAGCCATGACATTCAAATAGTACATCTCGTATCCGAACGGAACTCCGCACGGATGATGGCCTTTCGGCACCAATACAACATCATGGTTATGGACGCATAGAGTCTCGTCGAGCGACCCATCATCCGTAAACACACGCTGAAAGCCGAATCCCTGCGAAGGTTTGAGGCGGTGATAGTAGGTTTCTTCCAGATAGGTGATGTTAGGAAAATCGTCCTTGTCGTGACGATGCGGCGGATAGGATGACCAATGGCCCTGCGGGGTATAGACTTCGGTTACGAGCAACCGTTCGGCAAAGGGCTGGTTTTCCATTGCGATGTTATGAATGTGGCGGCGGTTCGTGCCGTTGCCGCGCACCGCGGTTTCCACGTCAACCGGCCGAATAACTTCAGCCTGACGTTCGGTTTCATCGATTGGCGCTGTGCACACTGCAAGTGTGCATTTGGTTTTGGCAACCGCTTTCCATTCAGTGCTCGGCGGTGCATAGACTGAATAGGGCGGCGTTCGTTCAAATACGTCTAATCGATCGCCAAGCATTCCGAGCTCATTATCGCCGACTGCAATCTCCGCCTTTCCTTCGACCAAGACAAGGATAGCTTCGCTGTCTGCGGTGTTCTCTGACGCAGTTTCATCCGGACTTAAGCGGTAAAGCGAAAATCCCACATAACTCCAACCGGCGGTTTCAGGAGTGACGTGGTGTATTCTGCCAGAGGACCGCAAAGGCTGTTTGAGGAGATTCATCAGTTTGTCTCATTGATTCAGAAATTACCTACAAGTAGCAACATACATGTTATTGGCAGACTCTTCATCGTTTTCGATTGGGAGGATATCATCGCCAAGCTGATCCGTCAGTTTCGCGGCAGGAATTGAAACCGGCCAAATGTGCCGAGAATTGGGTATTGTGATGGCGCGTCGCGGCAGAAAAAAGGGTACGGCCAACGAAAACAAAGGCCGTGTAAGAGATTATCGCCATCTAAAGCATCGGTTCCAGCCTCAAAAAATTTATTCAGACGACGAAGTCATTGCGATTCACAACACAGCTTTGCGCACTTTAGAGGACCTTGGTGTCAAATTCCTGCTTCCTGAAGCCCGCCAATTATTGGCTTCGGCAGGTGCGATTGTGGATTCGGAATCTCAGATTGTTCGCATTGGCAGAGAACTCATCGAGTCGGCATTAAGCACTGCTCCGCGGTCTTTTATGTTGAGAGGCGCAACCCGAGAGCGCGATCAGTTGTATGACAATGGTTCACTGTTGTTTTCGTCAGGAGCGGGATGTCCGCACGCCAACGATATGAGGCGTGGACGTCGGCCGGCTACGCTGCGGGATTTCGAGGAAACCCTTATTCTTCAGCAGCAATTTGATACCATACACAAATTCGGCCCATCGGTTGAACCGCAGGATGTTCCTGTGAACATTCGCCATTATGCGACAATCCGCGCACAGCTGGCACTCGGCGAAAAGCCGTTATTTGTTTATTCGAGAGGCACGCAGCAGGTTGAGGAATCCTTCGAGATTGTTCGCAAAGCATTTCAGCTGTCTGAGGATGATTTCCATGGCGGTTGCTGGACGACGACCATTGTGAATACCAATTCGCCGCGGTTGGTTGATTCTCCAATGGCGCAGGGCATTATTGACTTTGCTCGATCCAGACAGTTGTGCATTGTTACACCATTTTGCTTGGCAGGAGCGATGGCGCCTGTCACCATCACTGGCGCTTTGGTGCTTCAACATGCGGAGGCATTGGCCTGTATTGCATTGTCACAGATAGCCTGCGCTGGGGCGCCGGTGTCGTATGGCGGATTCTCATCCAATGTGGACCTAAAGTCGGGTGCGCCGTCATTTGGAACACCTGAGCAAATTTTGTTGGCGCTCGGCTCAGGTCAGTTGGCGCGGCATATCGGATTGCCTTGGCGGTCATCAGCCGGGGCGGCTTCGAACACGGCTGACATGCAGGCTGCGGGAGAGACGCATATGGCGTTGTGGGGCGCCATGCTTGCGAATGCCACCTTGATTGTACACGCCGCAGGTTGGCTCGAGGGCGGATTGGCATTTGGGTACGAGAAATTCATAAATGACGTAGAAGCATTGCAGATTTTGGCTGAATTGAGTTGTTCAGTTTTGGTGGATGAGGGCAGTTTGGCATGGGAAGCGCTGTCCGAAGTCGAACCAGGCGGGCATTTTTTTGGAGCTAAGCATACACTGAGCCGCTACAAAGACGCATTTTATGCCCCTCTGCTCGCGGATCTCAGAAATTTTGGCAGTTGGAGCGAAGCTGGCGGTCATACTTCGACCGAACGTTCGGTTGCACTTTGGGAAAAGGCTTTATGCGAACATTGTCCACCTCCGCATTCAGCAGCGGCTCTTGATCGGGTCGAAAGTTACATTGAACAGCACATTTCGACCGGAGGCGCTCCTCCGATGGGGACATAGTTCTGACCTCTTGCGCCCTGTCGTGTTAGTCGAAGGAGGTTGCTCCGACATACGCAGGTAACTGCGTGTCACTTCTCTTCGCCTTGAAAGACGTGTCTTCTTGTTTCTCAGGCTGCAGCTTGCAATATGCCCGTCTAGCGCAAATTTTGATAGCGTACAGAATCTTTCACACATTTGCATTTGCCGGTGGTTCCTTTCAGACAGAGAGGACCGACAATGGACAAGAAAGACGACAATCCGATGGGAAAAGCAGTTCACATCGATGAGGCGAGGATCAAGGATCACCTGGGCGAAATGGTCAGGGACGCGGTTGAGGAGACGCTGAACACGATGCTGGATGCCGAAGCCGATCGACTTTGCGGCGCGGCGCGTTACGAACGAACCGAAGCGCGCAGGGGACACCCGCGCGGGCGGTTATGACCGCAAGCTCCACACCAAGGCGGGCGAGGTCAGACTGAAGGTTCCGAAGCTTCGCCGCACAACCTTCGGGACAGCCGTCATTGAACGCTGTCGCCGCCTTGAGAGCAGCGTCGAAGAAGCCATAATCGAGATGTACCTGGCAGGTGTTTCGACGCGCCGTGTCGAGGATGTCACCGAAGCTCTGTGGGACGTGAAAGTATCCCCTTCGACGGTGTCGAGCCTCAACAAGAAGATCTATGACAAGATCGAGGCCTGGCGCAATGCGCCGATCAAAGGCAGGCATCCATATGTCTATCCCGACGGTTTTGTCATGAAGCGCGGCTGGGCGGGCGAAGCGCACGCAGCGCATCGCTTCTGATTGCCATTGGCGTGACCTCTGAAGGTTTTCGGGAGGCACCCGGCATCTGCTGGGGAGCCAAGGAAGACAAATCAGGCTGGAACGCTTTCCTGCGCCACCTGGTCGATCGCGGCCTGACCGGCGTGGAACTGATCATCTCGGATGCTAGCCGGGGTTTGACCGAAAGCGCGGCGGAGCATTTGCCTGATGCGCGCTGGCAGCGCTGACCGGAGCATTTTCATTCCAGCGTCTTCAGTCATGTGCCGAAAACCAAAGTGTGCGAGACCGCGCACATGCTCAAAGCGATCCATGCTCGGGAATGCCGGTGCTGTGGTTGGCGGTCTGCGTACTATGAGGCTGAAACACGTCGCCGGAACACAGTGGAGCGCGCGAAAGTATATGAATATGGATCCACTGCGCGAGATGAAACCTCAACATAACGGAGCCGCCGGCGCACTTGCCCCGAAAGGAGGTGGGGCACCGGTTTTTCAGGCCGACGATGCGCCGTTTGCAAACACATCGTCAAGCGTTTCCGCGTCCAATACCGCCACAGCCCAGTCGTTGAGTTCATCGACTGAGGCCGCGCGGATGCGTCTCTCGACAGAATCAGCCAGCGCACCGAACCGGTGCTCGAGCATCTTGTTCAATTGATCCGCAGCACCTTCAGTTCTGGCTTTAGCTCTGGCTTCTGCTCTGCCTTCAGCTCTGCCTTGTTCGAACCAATCCCGTGTGATGGAATTCCTGAAGTGCTTCAAGTTTTCAGGCCTCTTCTCTTTGAGTTATACTGCCCGACCTTTCACCTTGTCCCGCGCGCGTTTTGTGCAGCAATGCGGAAGGCGCCAGAGCGGATCGGTTCATTCAGCAGCGGTTCAAGCCGAACCGCAATTGACCCGAAGGTTGGGACGAGCCGGTTTTTCAGGCCGACGATGCGCCGTGCGTGAACACATCATCAAGCGATTCCGCGTACAACACCGCCACAGCCCAATCGTTGATTTCATCGGCTGAGGCCGAGCTGATGCGTCTCTCGACAGAATCAGCCAGCGCACCGAACCGGTGCGCGAGCACCTTGCTCAATTGATTGGCGGCGCCTTCAAGTTTGCCTTCGGCTTTGCCTTGTTCGATCCAATCCCGTGTGATGAAGTTCATAAGGTTCTCCAAGTTTTCAGGCTGCTTCTCTTTCAGCAAGGGTTTCAGTTCTTCCATATTGGAAACGTATTTCACAAGATGGCATATAACGGTAGCCGAAAACTGGCTTCCGTCAAGCCCTTCGACGGTCAGACGCATCTCCTCCCGGCGCATGCGCCGCTTCGCGCCCCCGACGACCATGCTGAGCAGAGCCGACCGCACAAGCGGATCGCTCGAGAGTTCCTTCGGCGTCATGCCGCCCAGATTCCGCAGATGGTAGCCGAGCACATTGCCGGAACCGTCGATGAAGTCGACCATTTCCTCGACCGACATCGGCGCCGTCCATTCGGCGGTCCCGTTATAGAACACCACCGGGATGATATCGGGCAGCTTTTCGCCTTTGCCCCGCTCGGCTCTGTCATACTCGCGCCTCCAGATGCTGATCATGTAGCCTGCGATCTGCAGCGCCGTGTGGCCGCGGGGTTCGGATTTGTGCTCGAGAAGACAGTAAACCAGCGCAGGCTTCCCGCTTTTCAGCCGAACCTTGAACAGAGCATCGCCCCGGGACGATGCGCCGGCCCCGTCCACAAAGCTGCATTCCTCGCGCTCCGGCTCGAAATCGGAATCCAGCTTTTCGGCGATCTCAGGAGGCAGATGCTCGCGCAGAACCACCGCGGCGCGGGCCGGGTCCTGGTTGACCAGAGCGTTGAACAGCGTGTCGTGGGTAACCTTTGAAGGACGCGGATCGATGGTCGGCAAATCCGGCTGAGCTTTCGGAGGAATTGGGGCTTTCATTCGCGCTCCATGGTGCTGACGACAGCGCGGACTCCGGGAGCGCAAGGCCCGTCCGCGCGATCATAACTGCTTCAAAACGAATATCGGAAGGACATATTGTATTCATTTCAAGACAAAACGCAACCCTTGAACGCAATATTTTTTAATAACTTGGAAGTCCTACGCATTGGTCAGCAACGCAGGGCGTTTTCTTCTGTCTTGCCGTTGGTTGACATTTCCCGACATCTACTTGCCATCAAACTTGGAAGATATCAGCAATACCACTCTGTATGCCTATATGGTCGGAACACCGAGTATGGTTGCAATTTCATATACCCGCCCGAGTGCCCATTTCAGCTGATTGGTTTCCATCGCGTCCAGTTCCGAGGGTTTAACACGGTTTGAAAGACTGACCCCCGAATCAAGATCGCGGATCTGTTGATTGAGAATAGCTGAAAGCAAGATTCCTTGGGCCGCGATTAGATCGTCGCAAGTTTCAGCATGCTCAGGTTGAATCGCCTTTGCCGCGCGAAGTCTGTGCAGGGTGGAGTTAGGTTCAATTCCATGCCTAAGCGCTACGGTGCGGGCAGCTGAAAAAATCGGCATGATGCCACACTTCTTTAGATCCACCCGACCGTTATCATCAAGTCGCCAGCGGCCAAACAGTCCGGTTGGGCTATCAAATTGCACAGCGCGCTTTGCCAACAGATTTAAGAATGGTTTCGAATTCATCGCCGAATTCAATGCATCGCTCTTTAGTTGGCGGGCTATCCTGGGATCACCGTGCACACACACCGCATCAAAGAAAATATCGGCATTCAATATGTCAGATGGGTCCGTTCGGCTCAGCCACTGTTCAATCGTCGCCTGCCACCGAGTCACGTCCATCCGCCACGAGGCGTTGGCCCCCATCACTCCGCCTTTGCAATAGCGGACTCCTGCTTCATCCAAGAGGTCCGAGGCGATGCGTCCGAGTTCAGCAAACCAATGGTCAGCGTTTTCACCCGAGCCGTCAGCATAGACAATGGCATTATCTTGATCCATTGCCAGCAGACTTTCGCCGCGGCCGGCTGATCCCAGAACCAAAACCGCGTATGGAACCGGAGAGGGGCCAATTTCAAGTTCTGCCAGTTCACAGGCCCGTTGAGTTAGAGCCCGCAATTCGCGTGAAATGATTGCGCAGATATTTCGCGCATCCACACTCTCGCGGGACAACGAGTGCACAACGACTGAAAGCTCGGACCAAATCCTTCCAAGCTCGGCTGATGATTTAGCGGTTTTTACCCCCTTGCCAAGTGTAACCGCTCCTAAAGTCTTACGGCTGACGAGGTCTCTGGTTGTCGCTGATCCTACGAGTTTGCCCTGGTCGCTGCGCACCCCTAAATGGCAAATTCCGTGAACTGACATTTCCACAATGGCGCGATATACAAATTCGCGGTCGGAAACTGAAATCAAGCTCTTGGTGCAATAGGTGAGAACGCTTTCCGACAGCGCATCCGCCCCATTCTTGTTTATGGCGCGAAGAACATCGCTTTCAGTTAGGATGCCATATTCGAACTCTCCCGCAATTTCTACAAATAGCGATGTAATCCCCCGTTCGACCATTATTGCGACAGCTGTAGACAAAAGCGCACGGCAATTAATGGTCGCGGGAGGCGCGCTCATAACTTCTCGAACGCGCCGCCTAAACGGAAAACTGTCCATAATGGATAATTCCGCTGACTTCGGAGGAGCATCAACGCGCAGAACAGTCGGCACCTGTCTGCGCCGGGACGCAGCTCTTTCCGCTTCTGCATACGTCGATATGCTGACTTCCCGCAGCAGCGGAATCAGGGTCAGAAAAACCTCGGCCGTCATGACGGCGTCCGAAAGCGCACGGTGTCGGTCGCGGGTGCTCTTTCCCAGTTTACGCGCAACCGTTTCGAGGCCGTAGTTTTCAACGCGGATGGAGGTCAGGGGCACGAGACGAAATACATCAAGAATTCGTGGCGCGGACCAGAACATGTTGCATCGGGCGTGTTCCATTTTCAGGATTGCCGAGTCAAAGTCCGAGCCATATCCGATGAAAAGACAGGAACCGGCCCACTCGGCGAAATCGACCGCAACCTGTCTGAACGAGGCGGCATCGGCAACGTCGTTGTCAGTGATACCGTGAATGGCGGTCGAAGACTTTGGGATTGGCATTTTGGGATTGACCAAAGCGGAAAACTGCTCTGCTTTCTCGATTCGGCCGGCCCGCACGCGAGTGGCGGCGATTTCTACCACCCTAGCGGATTTCGGGTCCAATCCAGTGGTTTCAATATCGAGTGATACAAAGTCCAGTGATGCAAGAGGTAAGCGTCCAAGATCCTCAGGGGGGCGGGCAAATGACAAAATCTACCTTTCGCGCTATTGCTTCGATGCGGTGATCAGAACCATTAGACTTGGCTCAAGCTTGGAAAATAGTCCTCGCAATCACCCTCGCGAAGAACATCAGCCGTTGAACAATGCAATCCACCACCGAAGGCGTAGACATCGCGAAAGTCAACCTCGATTACTTCCATGCCGAGCTTATCAAGCTGATCGGCTTGATAGATTTCCGACTTTTCGACGCAAACGGTTTTGGGGTCCAGCACCAGAATGTTCATCGACAGCCAGATTGACGAATAGCAGAGAGGCGGCGGTTCATTGTGCGCCGGTTGCGCGGCGTCGATGATTTGCCAGCCATCACGTGTGAACATCTCCCGCTGCTCGTCTGTAAGCCTCCGTTGAGGATTGTTGAGTATGAGGCCTGGACGCAGCGGAGTGAAGGTCGCATCAATGTGAATTGGATAAGGGTCACCTGGAAAATTAACCGCATGCACCCGGTGGTCCGGAAAGTGCCTGCGCAGCCATTCTATGCCCTTAAGATTTGTTGTGAATCCGTGTTGAACAATTAAGTCTTTGCCTAAACGCAGAACATCCGCAGCATCGAACAGCGGTTCTTCCTCGGTAGTGACAAAGTGCTTGTTTGCGGTCCACTCAAGACGCTGACCTTCGGATATTCTTTCAGCCAGATAATCGGGACGATAATCTTGGTCGGTCAGCCGAGGTTTTGGGGCGGCTTCATGTCTGAAGTTTGGGTCCTGCTCCCAGTAGCTCTGCAACAGCGGCCTGTAGCAAAGATACTCGAACCAGCGGCAGCGGTACGACATGGTCGCTTCGAGAATCTCTGGTCCGACGGTCAGTAGAATATCCCGCGCGGGCATACAGCCAAACATGCTACCTGTGCTAAAATCAGGCGTTACAACCTTTTGTGAAAAATCCAGAGGATTCGGGCGATCAACGCGGATTCCCCGCTTGCAAAGCATTGCGGCAAACTGATCCAAGAGTTCGTTGCCTCGATCAATCGTGTCTTGCGGGCGCAGACCGGATCTGCCTCGCATTGGCGAATCGTTCGGAATCTTGCAATCCAACGCTGGTTCCATGGGAGGAATATGACAGCCCGTGGCGCGTCCGACGATCACGTGTTTGAGTGGATCCCACTCATTCCAGCTGCTCACTTTAACGGGAAGAGAACCAGTGTTCATTTGGCGATCCTGGAATTTTGTTGGAGATGCGGACTCGGGGTTGGTATGCGAAAGACGTTTAATTCCGCGATGCGCAGTAACCTATGGTGGCGGGCGGTGGCGGGCAATAAAGTCGTCAAACCGATCGGAAAGCGAGTGAAATGATTGTCTGAGTGCATTCGAAGCCGCATTCTCGTCGATGCCTCCCATGAACCAGTTTTGGGCAGTTGATACGATAAGGTCAGGATCAGTCATAAATCCGATGATCTCTTCCAGTTTGGCCGCCGCGGCTAAAACCTGATCGCCTTCCTTTGCATGAAGCCGGAAACCGGAGAGGATTATGCCGCCGCAATGCGGATCATGCCGATTCAGCGCCGCGCTGATCTCGTTCCAGGAGGCCGCGGCATGACCCGGTTCAATTGCCCACCAGTCTGGAAAGATTCCGCACGCATACAGCTTATGGATCATCGCAGCCGAATCGCATGATTCGGTTCCGATTTGTTTGACTTCCAGCAGCAGCTTTAACCGGTTGCGACGCACGGCTTTAAACAGCCTTGACAAGAGATCGATCTGCACCAATCGCTGAGGCTCCATGACACTGGAACCGGTCAGAAACTCAGCATGCACCGTATGACCGAGAGGCCATTCCGATAATTCTCCGAATTCATGTCCGTGCGCGCCCGCTGTCGTCAGTTGACGGGGCATGAGTTTTGCTGCGCTGCGCCCAATCCAAAGGTTGTGATCAGCGGCTTCATATAACGCGGATTTACCGGTTTGTGCATCCAGCGCAATGCCCATTCCATCCGTATGTTTGGTCTCAGCCGCGACTGCCTTAAGGCAAATTCGCAGAAACTCAGCGGTGAAGGGTTCACTGATTTCTGAACTTTCGGCAGCTGAATTCGCTTTGTGGATGCTGCGGCAATCCATGATTTTGAGTGAGGGCCATCGGGGAGTGCGTGTTGTCGCCCAATGCGTTTGCTCAAGAGCAGTGTCTTTCCGCAGCGAGCGCGTCCGCACACCGCGCTGCAAAAAGAATTCAAGCTCGGCCTTTGTCGGGTAAGAAGGTGCGCAGCCATGCCGTGAGACCGCCAACGCTCCGCAGGCATTGGCGATTTTCAGCGCATCGGACCAATCTTGATCGTTAAGCCAGCCAAAGAGCAGACCGGCCATGAACCCGTCTCCAGCACCAAGGACATTGAAAACTTCGACTTCAAAACCTGGACCGGTCAAGCCATCTGAAATATCGTCAGGAACTGCGTCTTGGAAGACGACAGCGCCGAGCGGTCCACGCTTGCAGACCAGAGCAGCGCCTGTTGCAGAGCGGACGTTGGACAGCGCTAACAGGGTATCAGTGCTGCCGCCGGCAATGTGAAACTCTTCTTCGGTGCCAACGATTAGATCAAAGTAATGAAGCGTGGACTGGAGCTTTTCGGTGACAAGTCCGGATCCAATATATCGGCTTTCACCCTGTCCATGGCCCGCGAGCCCCCAGAGATTGGGACGATAATCGATATCAAGAGCTGTTCGCGCGCCATGTCTGCGCGCCAGCTTCAGTGCCTTTAGCACAGCATTCTCGGTGCGGGGGTTTGAAAGATGCGTTCCGGTTGCGCATACGCAGTGCGCCTCGGCAATGAACGCTTCGGATATGTCAGCTTCGGATAGCGCCATATCAGCGCAGTTTTCGCGGAAGAATATCAGAGGGAAATTTTCATCGTCCCGGATTCCCAATACCGCCAACGCCGTCAGCCTTTCGGGATCAGTGGTCACACAACGCACATCAACCCCTTCGCGCATGAGTTCTTCGCGGATGAATCGTCCGAAATGCTCATCTCCCACGCGTGTGATCAGAGCTGCTTTGAGTCCCAAACGGGCAGCGCCGGCTGCGATATTTGTGGGCGAACCTCCGATATACTTGCTGAACGATGCCATATCTTCCAGTCGCCCGCCCACTTGACTTCCGTAAAGGTCTACTGAGGCGCGGCCGATAGTGATCAAATCAATCAGTTTGCTCATATGGAATCGTAAAACAAAACTTCTTCGCTGTGGTGCGGATAGTATCGGCTACATTGTCCCTCGATTCAATAGTTTGGAATCGCGCCATCGGGTTTTGCAATCTGTGCGACTTTCACAATTTCTTAGAATGTCCGGGAAAGGAACATTTGTATTGAGTCGGTGAAATACCCGGTTCTTACATCTGTTCAAATCACACGTGATTTGGCTGGGCGATCTGGCAAGAGTTGGGCGCACCGAGACAGGACCGGCTTGAATCACTCAACGGATTGTGCAAATTCCTCGAGTCGTCAACGATAGGGTTCAAGACCTCTGAGCAGGTCATTTACAGAAGGTTTCGATGCCGCAACAGCGCGATTACAGTCTTCTAGGCGACGATGGAAAACGGGTGGTTAGGCTGGGGTTGGCGGCTGCCGATTGGTACCACACCGATGTTCCGCGTCAGGAAATGAAAGCGCTTATGCGGCGAACAGACAAATATGCGATCCGTGACACCGCGATTTGGATGTCCGCGATGGCCGCATTCGCCTTAGCTGGAGTTTGGCTGTGGCCGTCATGGTGGTCGGCGCCGTTCTGGCTGGCTTATGGCGTGCTTTACGGTTCGGCAGGAGATTCCCGTTGGCATGAGGCTGGGCACGGAACCGCGTTTAAGACGCAATGGATGAATGAAGCCGTCTATCAGATTGGCAGTTTCATGATGATGCGCAATCCCACCGCATGGCGATGGAGTCATGCAAGGCACCATACGGATACGATCATTGTTGGCATGGATCCCGAGATCGCCGTCATGCGGCCTCCCGCGGCCCGGCGCATATTATTGAATCTTTTTGCCATACCCAATGCAATCGAAGCTGCAAAGCGGATGTTCATCCACCTGACAGGTCGCCTGCATCCAGAAGAAGAGTGTTATGTTCCAGACAGCGAGAAACACAAAGTCGTCTTGGAGTCGCGCATTTGGTTTGTAATTTATTCGCTTACGATAGGCGCTTCTCTTTGGTGGTCCACTCTGCTTCCGCTCATGCTCATCGGACTGCCGAGTCTCTACGGGGCTTGGCACCATATATTGACAGGCGTGCTGCAGCACGCAGCGCTTGCCGACGATGTATTGGATCATCGGCTGAATTCACGAACATTCTATACCAACCCGGTCACACAGTTCATTTATTGGAATATGAACTTTCACGTCGAACATCACATGTTTCCAATGGTGCCGTATCACGCGCTGCCCCGCCTTCATGCCCTGATTGCACACGACCTGCCTGCACCGGACCAATCCATGTGGCATGCCTACAAGCGGGTGCTTCCGGTCTTGTGGAGACAGCTGAAAGGCGACAATGTGTTTTTGGTGCGGGAACTTCCCGCGACAGCTCGCCCATACAGGGCGGATTTGCACGATCTTGTAACCGTCTAAGCAAAATTGAGGAGTATTGATATGCCGGACTGGGTGGATGCCTGCTCAACCGACGACATTGAACCCGAAGATCTAATCCGGTTTGATTTTGATGGTCAGACCTTTGCGATCTACCGTTCGCCGAATGATAACTTTTACTGCACCGACGGGTTGTGCACGCATGAACAGGTTCATTTGGCCGATGGGCTGGTTATCGACAACATCATCGAGTGCCCGAAACACAATGGCCGATTTGATTACAGAACTGGCGAAGCGAAGGGCGCACCGGTGTGTGTCGATCTTCAGACCTATGCCGTTAAGGTGGAAAATGGCCGGGTTTTCGTGCGCCTGTGAAAATTTCGCTCAAAGCATTCGTGATCACTGCTGATGTCGATTAACAGTTTCGGTCGGCTCTTCCGGCTCACCACATGGGGAGAAAGCCACGGTCCAGCAATTGGAGTGACCGTTGACGGCTGTCCTCCCGGGCTGAGTTTGGACGAGGAATGGCTGCAATACTGGTTGGATCGGCGTCGGCCGGGACAAAGCAAATTCACCACACAGCGAAAGGAACCCGACAAGGTTGAAGTTCTATCCGGTGTATTCGAAGGCAAAACCACCGGAACCCCGATCCAGCTGTTCATCCGGAATTTGGACCAGCGGCCAAAGGATTATTCTGAGATCGATCAGAAGTTTCGCCCAGGACATGCGGATATCACCTACTGGCAGAAGTATGGGATTCGCGATTATCGCGGAAGCGGTCGCGCGTCGGCTAGGGAAACCGCGTCACGGGTCGCCGCAGGTGGTGTTGCTCGGCGGGTGATCGAGAACCTGGCTCCCGAAGTGAAGATATGCGCCTGGCTGACTCAAATGGGAAAAGTCGCGGTGGATCGTACCCGATGCAGGGTTGAAGAGATTGAGAACAACCCATTTTGGTGTCCTGATGCGAAAGCAGCGCAAGAATGGTCCGAGATGCTCGCTTCCATCCGCAAATTGGGAAACTCGGTCGGAGCAGTGGTTGAATGCAGAGTTTCCGGTGTTCCAGCGGGGCTCGGTGCGCCGATATATGGTAAGCTTGACACCGATCTTGCGGCAGCCATGATGTCGATTAATGCAGTGAAGGCTGTGGAGATAGGCGCGGGGATGCAATCCGCTGAACTATTGGGCACCGAAAACGCTGACGAAATTGAATTTGTTGGGGGCGAGGTCCATTACCTTTCCAACAATTCAGGCGGGATCTTGGGAGGGATTTCAACGGGTCAGGATATTGTGGTGCGCTTTGCGGTTAAGCCGGCGTCGTCAATCTTAACTCCGCGGCAAACCATTACCAAGTTGGGCACGGCCACTGAAGTGGTAACCAAGGGTCGGCATGATCCGTGTGTCGGCATCCGTGCGGTTCCGGTCGCCGAAGCGATGATGGCCTGCGTATTGGCAGATCATCTTCTGCTCCATCGCGGACAGATCGGCCAAAATCGGGGTGGGATTGGTCCAATCGTCGGTTAGGCCTGATTAGATTGGTTTTTCCGGTCAATCTGCACGGCCAGAATTCCTGCGGTGATGACGATCACACCGATTACGTCTGTGATGTCAAAATCTTCACCAAGCAACAGAGCCGCAACAGCGACGCCGAAGAATGGATTGAGAAAGTGAAAACTCGCGGCGCGCGTGGCACCGATTCGATTGACCAGCGCAAACCAGACCCAAGTTGCCAAAAGTCCCGGAACAATTGTTGTGTAGGCGAATGCGCCGGCGAACCGCCAAGACATCGTCAGAGTCGGATTTTCAAAGAGAATGGCCGGGATGATCACGATTGCGCAGCCGACCAGCATCTGCTGTCCGACAACCATCAACAGATTGCCGCCGGAAGATGCGGTTTTGACGGTCAGAGTGGCAATCGCCAGCGCGCTGGCGCCTCCCACGCAGATTGCAGCGCCAATCCAGCTTAGCCCGCCGGTCAGCCGATCCCCCATGATGATCGAAACGCCAACGAATCCGGCAGCCAATCCGCAGATCCCCACGAATCCGATTCGTTCCCGAAACATCAGCCAGCATAGAAATGCGACAATCAAGGGTAGCGATGAAGCGATGATTGCGGCGAGCGAGGCTTCTATCCATTGCATGGCAACGAAATTTGCGCCGAGATATATCGCGTTCTGACAGATTCCAAACACAACCATGGCCTTGATCTGTCCTGACGACAGCCGCAGCGGCTGACCCAGATACATTGCTAAACCGACGCCAATGATTCCCGAAATTGCGAATCTTGCAGCCAAAGCCGACAGCGGAGCGGTTTCCTGAACGATGATGTGGGCTGTCGAAAATGCACTCGACCACATCAAAGCGAATGCAAGACCCATCAAGAGGGAAGGCAGATCAAGTCGTTTCACGGATCAGTCGTAGGTTCGCAGCCGCGATTCGAGGTCGTGATAGACCGATGCGGATTTGGCTGGCTTGCAGCAAATGTCAAGCAGTCGTCTGGCATGCACAGCAAGAAAACGGTCCGTCAGATAACGAATCTGACGAACCGGAGCATTCGTTTTCGCAAAGCGCAAAGTGTGAAGCGGCGCAAACTGCGTCAGAAATTCAACCGCTCAAATTTTGGCTTGACCAAATTTGATAATTGGCGGAAGGGCGCTGTTTGTGCTCACGAGTTGCAGGCGATCTTGATTGCCTTTGCAAACGTCATTTTGGGCGCTCTATCAGCTTCTTTGTGAATAGATTCGCCGGTCTTTGGATTACGCATTTTGCGAGCAGATCTTTCTCTGCTTGAGAGTTTTCCGATCCTGGGCAGCGACACCGCATCTCCTTGTGAGAGCGCATCTGCGACCACCGATGGCAATGCGTTCACCATGGCGTTGGCATCGCTTTGGCTTACTCCGGCTTTCTCTGCTAGTCTTTCTACAAGTTCAGCTTTGGTCCAAGTTCTTTGAGACATATTTTCAGTTCTCCTTCAGTTAAGATTACAGTTACTCAGCGAGTGAAAATTCACTCCAAAATATACTGCCATGACACAAACATTTTAGTTCAGCCAATTCACATGTGCCAACAAGTCACAAAAATGCCGTTTCATCAAAGCTTCTCAGTTTACGAGATTGCAGGAATTCCATCGGCATTCGGCTCAGTGATTCCATTGCTTGGATTCCAATGCGAAGATGTTTGTCGACTTGGTCGCGATAGAAGCGATTGGCCATTCCCGGCAGTTTCAGTTCACCATGCAGCGGTTTGTCCGAGACGCAGAGAAGTGTTCCATAGGGAACCCGAAACCGAAAACCGTTGGCCGCGATGGTAGCCGATTCCATATCCAGCGCGATGGCCCTGGACTGGTTGAGACGGCGCAGTGGTCCAGAGTGAGCGCGCAATTCCCAGTTTCGGTTGTCGACGGACGCAACGGTGCCGGTGCGCATCAGTCGCTTCAGTTCAAAACCGCTGTTTTCGGTGATAGCAGCGACGGCATTTTCAAGCGCGACTTGGATTTCGGCAAGCGGTGGAATCGGAACCCAGTCCGGCAGATCTTTGTCCAAGACTTGGTCTTCCCGCAAATAGGCATGCGCCAGCACATAGTCTCCCAGTCGCTGGCCGTTTCTAAGTCCGGCGCAGTGGCCGACCATAAGCCATGCCCGCGGGCGCAGCACTGCGATATGATCCGTCGCTGTTTTCGCATTGGACGGACCGATTCCGATATTCACAAGAGTGATGCCATTCCCGTCGGGACATTTCAGGTGATAGGCTGGCATCTGCGGAAGGAGCGACGGTTCAGAGACATCGGCGGACGAGTTGGACATCTGCGTGTCGCCGGGGCCAACCAGTTCGGTGTAGCTTGAATTGGGATCAGCAAGCATGCGCCTCCCGTACGATACGAAGCCTTTGACGTAGAATTGGTAATTTGTGAACAGAACAAAATTCTGGAAGTGTTCGGGACTGGTGGCTGTGTAGTGCTTTAGACGGGCGAGCGAGTAATCAATGCGTTGTGCGGCAAAGGGTGCCAATGGCATTGTTCCATCGCTGTTTAACGGTGCATGGCCATTGACGATGTCGTCATTCATCATTGTCAGGTCGGGCACGTCGAAGATATCGCGCAGAGGCAGATCAAGCGCATCTAGCCGAAGGCTGGAATCATCGTCATGTTCCAAAGCGAAATGCACCGGGATTGGCGTTTTCGATACGTTGATCGTTACCGGCACGCCATGGTTTTTCATCAACAGCCCGATCTGCATATCCAAATAATCGCGGAACAATTCGGGTCTGGTTACCGTGGTGGAATAGTTGCCGGGACAGAACACATGGCCGAACGACAGGCGGCTGTCTATGGTTGCATGAGAATTCACGCTGAAGCGGATTTCCGGGTAGTAGGCTCGGTGGAAATTCTGACTGAATTTTCCAGTTGCCGCCGCGTAGATTTTTTCCCGCAAAAATTCCGTTGCCTCGCTGTAAAGCCGGGAAAGCTGGTCAACTGCTTCGGACGCGGAAGTGTACTCGATTGATCCGGGATCGGGAGGTGAAAGGAAGGAGGTATGAACTGAATGACTCGCCATCAACTACTCTTCAATAAGGTTAACCAATTCAAACCGCAAGGCGTCGACAAGTCCGAGATCAGAAATCCGCAGTTCGGGAATCACTGGGAGCGCAAGAAGCGAGTGCTGCATAACCGCATTGTTCAGATCACATCCGCAGTCTTTGATCGCTGCATTGACCTGTTTAGCCGCTTTTGCAACCTCGGAGGCAGGCGACATTGACATTAGACCTGCCACTGGAAGTCTTATTAGCGCAATCTCAGCGCCATTCTTCCAGACTGAGATTCCGCCATCGGTTTCGGTGAGGCGATTGGCGGCATCCGCCATGGATTCGCGGTCGGTTCCGACGACCAACATGTGATGGCTGTCATGCGCGACCGTCGATGCAATAGCCATCGAACCGGTGTAACCAAATCCGCTGACCAAAGCATTGGTAACGCCACCGGCGCCGCCATGGCGCACGACCAGCGCGATCTGACAAATGTCCTGCTTCGGGTCGGTCGAGATCTGTCCATCGCACACTTGCATGATGGCGGTGAGCTTTTTTGTCGGGGCTTGGTTTTCGATAACACCGATGACTTTGGCTTTGACCTGTTTCGCACCCTTTGGTGCAGCGATTGCGAAGTCATCGGCACATAGCCGCTTTCCGACATTGATTGTTTTCATTGCTTTGCGCGGCCATTTCAGATGCGGTGTCTCTACGAGCAACCGGCCTTGAGACGCGACGTGCCGCCCGCGGGCGTAGACTTCGATTATCGGCAATGAGTGCAAATTGTCGGTCAAGAATAGATCAGCGCGCCGCCCGGGCGCGATTGAGCCGAGTTCTCTTTCGAGCCCAAAGTGTGATGCTGTGTTGATTGTCGCCATTTGAATGGCGATGAGCGGGTCACAGCCGCATTCTATGGCATGCCTGACGACTCTATTCATATGTCCGTCTTCAACCAGAGTCGCCGAGTGGCAATCGTCCGTGCACAGGATAAAATTTCTGGGATCAAGCCCCCTCTTTGTGATCGCGGTGATTTGTTTTTCGACATCATACCATGCGGAGCCAAGCCGCAGCATTGCCCGCATGCCTTGCCGCACTCTTGCCATTGCGTCAGCCTCACAAGTGCCCTCATGGTCATCCGCGGGGCCTCCGGCGGCGTAGGCATTGAACGCACATCCAAGGTCAGGCGATGCGTAGTGACCTCCTACGGTTTTTTCTGCATCCTGCGTAGCGGCAATTTCCTCCAGCATGTTCGGGTCTGCAGCAATAACGCCGGGAAAGTTCATCATTTCTCCAAGACCGATGATTCCAGGCCAAGACATCGCTTCTTCGACATCGGCTGCGGTGATGGATGCGCCAGAGGTTTCAAGACCTGGCGCGGACGGTGCGCAGGACGGCATCTGCATATATATGTTGATCGGCTGAAGCAAAGATTCGTCGTGCATCAGCCGTACGCCTTCCAACCCCAAGACATTTGCGATTTCGTGTGGGTCGGCGAAAAGCGTCGTTGTGCCGTGAGGAATGATCGCTTCAGCAAATCGTGCCGGCGTCAGCATGCCCGATTCAATGTGCATATGGCCATCGCAAAGGCCAGGCACCGCGAACAATTCGTTCCCATCGACAAGTATAGTGCCATCGCCGATGCAGTGATCGGCATCATTGCCGCAATAGGCAAAGCGGCCAGCCGATACGGCAATATCGCTGTTTGCAATGATTTCCCGGCTGTGGACATTGACCCATGCTGTGTTCTGAATGATGAGATCAGCGGCGAGGCGGCCAGCTGCTACATCAATCAGGTTTTGCGCCGATTCTTGCCAGGCAGGAATGCTGAAGTCTTTCTGCATGCCGCACCAATTAACGGGTTCATGGCGCAGGTCAAGTAGACAGAACCCAATTTCTCATGGGATCAGCCATTGGGTGTTTCGACGATCAGTGATGCCGCGCTGAAGCATCTGTGGAACTCAAACCGACGTGGATCAAAACCCAGAGTCGGATGAAGCCGGTTTTCAATCTCAGCCTACGGTCTCTTTGGACAGTGCCGAGGCTGGTCCCAAGAGCTTAAAGCATGGAGAAATGGGAATAAAACAGAAGTCACAAAAATAGCATAACAGCATATCTCATAATTTGGGAACGCCAATTGATTTTCGATGTCCCAGTGCGGTGACCGAATTACCGTATCGGCTGAACTTTGCGCTGTTCCACCGGATTCCGACCCATGGTGATTTAGAATCGGGTTTCGACTGGCATTTTCGTATGCGGCTTGGCGCGCACCGGGAGTCCGTGCAGCGACCAGAAGTTCGAGAAAGGAACTCGCAGTCTGATGTTCCAAAATCTTTAAAGCGAAATCTGAAACGCGGTCGGTGTCGAAAGCCAAAACACACAGCTCGTTTGTCGCCAGCCGCCGCCGCAATTGCGGTACCAATGTCCACTCGAGCCAGCTGTCCCTGGCTAAGCTTCTGAATGTGCCCGCCTGCCAGCCGACAAGCGCCACCACCGGCTTCTCGTTCCTGTTGAACATCGGCCACGACTGGAGGTAACGAAGAAAAAACGCCTGTTACGGCAATCCCGCTTCCACTTGGAATGCATTGACATGCCAACTCATGCGGCGTCAGTGAAATCAGATATGAATCAGATCAAATGACTTTAGTGGAAGCATGCCCAGCGCTTGTGTTGCATCGACTGGACAAATTGCGTGTTTGCGACAAATTGCAGGAGGCTTTCATTGCAGGCTTGAGCGCGCTTGATAAAGTCGCATAAGTCTTGGATAAAGAGGCACCGAAACCCGGAGCGGCGCAATAGACGAACCGCTGGGAATAACTGACCACACGACCTTACGGGAGGAAAAACCTATGTCAATGAAACCACCGCTATCGCAGTTGCCGATACAAACTGGCGTTGCCGGGTTTTATCGAGGCTTTAGCATTAACGTCACCGTTTTTAGTAAGTGCATTATAAGCATGATTGTGGTTTGGTGCATTGTTTGGCCAACAGATGCGGGTAGAATTCTTGGAAATTGGAACGGGATCATTCTCGCTCAATTTGCCGCTTGGTATATCTGGCTAGTGGCTGCATTCGTTATTGTTTGTATAGCATTGGCCATTTGGCCTGCTGCCGGCCGTATGAAACTCGGCACCATTGACGAAAAACCCGAATTTTCAAATTTTTCATGGTTTTCAATGATGTTCGGAGCCGGAATCGGCGTTGGTATGCTGACTTGGGCTGTGGCTGAGCCTGTTGCTCACTTCCAGAACAACCCTTCGGTCATTCAGGGTGTGACGACGGCGTTGGGAGAGGACAATGTACGCACTGCTTACGTGTGGTCATTTTTGCATTGGGGATTTGGGGCGTGGGCCTGCTATGCAGTCGCCGGGTTGGCTCTGGCATTTTTTTCCTATCGCCGAGGCTTGCCGCTGACGATTAGATCTTCACTTACGCCATTGTTTGGGAAGCACTTATCCGGTGCCATTGGGCATCTCGTCGACATTGTCGCGGTTGTTGCTACAATTCTTGGTGTTGCGCAGACTCTTGGCTTTGGTGTTGAGCAGTTTGTCGCAGGTCTAACCCGCATCGGCATCGGTGGTCTTGCACAAGCAGATGGCTCCGCGACATTGCTGGGACTTATTGTTGCGTTGCTTGTAATCATGGGGCTCTCGACATTATCGGCGATTTCCGGTGTCGGGAGAGGCATCAAATGGCTTTCAAACACCAATATGGTGCTTTCGATCTTCCTGTTGAGTTTTCTCATCATCTTCGGGGCGACTTTCTTTGGAGCCAAGGCCTTTTTCGTTGGCCTTTGGGATTATGTGCTCGCGTTGCCTTGGCTGAGCTTCAATGTCTACAGTTCCGACGGTGTTGAAGGGTCCGTGGACTTCCTGCTGACACAATGGCAAGGCTGGTGGCCGGTATTTTATTGGGCTTGGTGGATTGCATTCGCTCCCTTTGTCGGTCTCTTTCTTGCACGTATTTCGCGCGGTCGCACCATTCGTGAATTCGTTCTGGGCGCCATGATAGTACCGGCATTGATGTGCTTTGTGTGGTTTTCGTGGGCAGGCGGAACCGCTATTGACCTGGAACTGAATGGCGGCGCCGATGGGCTGATCCTTAACGCTCCGAATGGAGACAAGATCTTTGCTATGACAGAATACTTGCTGAGTAGCACCGCTGAATTCTTGGCTTGGGGTATGGCTGCAATTATCGTTATCCTGTTGCTGACGTTTCTTGTTACCTCTGCCGACTCAGCCGTATTAATTGTAAACACAATAAATGCGGCGGGTGATGAAGGACCCAAAGCACGTCCGCACATTGTTTTCTGGGGCACGGCTCTGGCACTGGTGGTCGGCGGACTGCTCCTCTCCGGCGGAACCGGAGCAATTCAAACTGCTATGGTGATCGGAGCACTTCCGTTTTCAATGGTTATGGCACTGATGTGTGTTGCTCTGATCAAAGCAATATGGAACGACGGTCGCAGAGAAGCTGCTGGAGTGGCTACAACTATTGATCCTGAGACTGCACAGATGCCGTCAAATTAAACGCAAACATATAACGGCCCTGAGCAAAACAGGGCCGTTGTATATTCAGCAACGTTGACCGGGGTGGTTCAAACCATGAGTTAAACGAAGCGCTTCGTTCGGTTTGAGCCACCTTATCGGCTGATTTAGAATTGGCTTGGAGTCGCTGCCGGTCTTTATTGCTTAGCGGGTTGGAGACCTATGATTCGAAAACCGAGGTTCTGGATGCCGGAAATCCCGGCAATGACCAGCAAGTAAGATTTTATACTCACCTCGATTTTTCGTTTCCGACATAGAATTTAGACGTCTGAATCCGTGGCTGACGCTCGCTGCAGCGACTATCAGCAGATCTTTGATTTGGAGTTCTGTTTCCGGATTCCGAGTTGCACCCGATTGTTCGAACAGGTTCGGCGGTTGCTTTTGGGCATAGAGGCGGTTTTCCCAATTCGCCAATCCTGCGGCCGGAACCGAAGGATATGATTTCTGCGTTGAGAAAACGCGGTAAAGCCGCTGCAAAAGTCAATTTTTGGTTCCGGTTTCGCCGCGGGAACGGGATCAAAAGGACGTTGGGAACCATTTGGATGTACGAGGTGGAGGATCGGTTGGTTTGCGGCAAGAATTTGTGCTCTCCAATAAGTCGAAAGATAATGATGGCCATATTGGGCAGGCCGGTAGTGTCCAGAATCTTCCGCACTTTCGATCATGCGGCGGCGGCTCCGTTACGTAGGAGTTTCATCTCGCGCAGCGGCTCCATATTCATGTGCTTTCGCGTGCTCCACTGTGTGCCGGCGACGTGTTTCAACCTGGCCGCAGCCAGGCAGAGACAGGATTGACCATCGGGAAAGGCCCCAGCGACCCTGCTCCGTCTTCGGATTTCCTTCATCAGCCGTTCCAGCGGATTGTTCGTCCTGACTTTGCGCCAACGGCTTTCGGGGAAGCTGAAACAGCCGAGCGTCTCCCCGATCTTCTCTTCGACCGGATCAGCCGCTTTGTTCAGCCTCGCGGCGGGCAGTTCGGCGACCACAGCCTCGGCACGGCTCTTCAGCCCTGTTCTTGGTCCCGGGCGGAGAATCGACATCCACGGGCGGTGGTATTCAACGGCGTTTCGCAGCGACACCCGCAATGGCAAATATATGGCAATTTGTTTAGAATAATGCTTGACTTTGAAAATACAGTCTTTTAATGTTTGATTTAATTTCATGCCGGGAAACCCTTCTTGATGTTGGACGCCGCGGCGGTTTTGAACAGCGCTGGAGGAACCACATGAAGAAGCCGGATAAGGCGCCCCTGCTCATCGGGCCGTCGCACGACATTTTCTTCCGGGGCTGCATACTGGGCACCGACCGGCTGGCGAAGGAGTTTCTGAAGTGGCGGCTGCCCGGCCGCTATGCCCGGCGGGTCGACTGGCATGGCGAGATCCACAGAACGCAGGAGAAAAGGGTCTCGGCGGGGGGCAGGGCGCACATGGCCGACGCGCAGTTCCGCCTTCCGATGAAGGACGGCGGCCGGATGACGGTCATCATCGAGCACAAAAGCGCGGTCGATGTCAGCACGCCGTCGCAGGTCGCGGTTTATCTGGCCACCGCCTTCAGAGACAACATGCTGTCGGGCCGGGCGCGGCGGGGCATGTCCGAACCGATCGTCGCTCTTGTGTACGCGCATGGGGAGAGGGCTTGGGAAACACCGGAGCTGTTCGAGGACTGCTTCGAGCCGCCGCTGCACGAGGGCCGGGCCGACGCATGGTTCCGCTATCATCTGACCGACATGCGTTCGATGCCGGCGGCCGAGCTTCCGGGGGATGCCGGGCTCCGGGGTCTTGTCCTGCTTTCGAAATGGGCGACGACCGATGCCGGTCCGGAAACCATCGGCGACGAGAACCTCGGAATGATATTTCTGGCCCTGAACGCGGAAGGCGATGTGAGGGACAACGCATGGCTGTATTTTTGGGAGCGGTTGAATCTGACGCCGGAACAGAGTATTGATGCAGTGCGCCGACTTTTGCCGGAAAAGGAGAAAGAACACATGGCGATGGTTGATCACATGATCGAAAAATACGGGGACACGTGGTTCACGAATGGATTCGAGAAAGGCCGCAGGGAAGGCCTCAGGGAAGGCGAATTGAAAGGCGAAGTCGGATTTCTTGCTAAAGCGCTGCGACAGCGCTTCGGCGACCTGCCTGAGGATGCGCTTCGGCATATCGATGCCGCAGACGAAGAAGAGCGTCTGAGAATCAACGCGGCTGCACTCGCAGCTGATTCACTTGCCGAGGTGTTCGGACCGCGCTTGAACGGCAAACTGCAGTCAGAGCGTTGAGAACATACCCGCTTGAAGTGGTTTGAAAAGACGAGCGGTTCTGCTTTTGAATGAGGCAGCTCTATTCGATTTGCCCAGACCCAAAGGACGAAAATTCAACGGAGCAACATCCGCCGGAACAGAGTATTGATTCAGTGCGCCGACTTTTGCCGGAAAAGGAGAAGGAACACATGGCGATAGTTGATCACCTGATCGAAAAATACTGGGAAACGTGTTTCACGAATGGATTCGAGAAAGGCCGCAGGGAAGGCGAATTGGAAGGCGAAGTCGGATTTCTTACTAAAGTGCTGCGACAGCGCTTCGGCGACCTGCCCGAGGATGCGCTTCGGCATATCGATGCCGCAGACGAAGAAGAGCGTCTGAGAATGGGTGTTGCCGCGTGTTCTGCCGATTCACTTGCCGAGGTGTTCGGACCGCGCTTGAATGGCAAGCTGCAGTCAGAGCATTGAGAACATACGCGCTTTAAGTGGTTTGAAAAGACGAGCGGTTCTGCTTTTGTATGAGGCAGCTCTATTCGATTTGCCCAGACCCAAAACGCGAAAGTTCAACGGAGCGGTAAACATCAGCTGGTCTTGGTGGCACGGTAGAATCTGCAAAAAGTGACAGGCGGCATATGCTGCCGCCTATCCCGACGGTGGTACTCTGTTCAAAATTGAACGCTAAGAAAGTCGGCTGATCTATCGTGTGAATTCTGGATATGCTTCAACGGCCATCTCGGAGTGATCGAGTCCGTTGATCTCTTCCTCTTCTTCAACCCGGATGCCGACCGTTTTCTTCAATATCCACCATGCAGCGAACGATATCACGAATGTGAAGATTCCGACGATGATAATCGGCAGCAGTTGACCGCCGACAGTGGCATCTGGATTGGTAAAGATAACAGCTAAAGTTCCCCAGATTCCAGCAAATAAGTGCACCGGTATCGCTCCAACGACATCGTCGATTTTGAGCTTGTCGAGCAGCGGGACACCGAACACAACAATTATTCCGCCGATTCCGCCGATGATCAGCGACGAAAAGAGCGATGGGTAAAGCGGTTCAGCGGTGATTGCGACCAATCCAGCCAGAGCTCCGTTGAGAATTAAAGTCAGATCCATGCGCTTGTGCAGAAATTGGGTCAGCACCATCGCTGCAAGAGCTCCGCCGCAAGCGGCCATATTGGTATTGGCAAAAATCCGGCTAATGTCGGCGGCGTCTCCGACGCTGCCGAGCGCAAGCTGGGAACCGCCGTTAAAACCAAACCAGCCCAGCCACAAAATGAAGGTTCCGAGCGTAGCGAGCGGTAGATTGGAGCCGACAATCGGATTGACACGGTCGCCTCGGTACTTGCCGTGCCTGGCGCCAAGAAGAATGGCTCCCGCGAGTGCAGCCCAGCCGCCAACCGAATGGACAACCGTCGATCCGGCAAAGTCAAGAAATTTGAATTGACTGTCAAGAAATCCGCCACCCCACTTCCAAGACGCTTGAATCGGATAGATCAAGCCGGTGAGCAGTGCTGTAAAGATCAGAAACGGCCAGACTTTAATTCGTTCCGCTAAAGCTCCGGAAACGATAGACGCGGCTGTTGCGCAAAACATCAATTGAAAGAAGAAATCGGAACCGGTTGAAGCATAAGAAAAATCATCAGCATCTTCGGCGCCGATGCCTACAGCTTCCAATGCGGCCAGTGCAAATGCGCCGAGAAATCCGCCGGATTCATCCGAGCCAATCGACCATGAGCCAAGCGGATACATAAGATTATAGCCGACCAGCCAATACATAACTGCTGCAATCGTCACCAAGCCGACATTCTTTGTAAGCTGCGTTGAGACATTCTTTGAACGGACGAGACCAGCTTCCAACATCGCGAAGCCTGCCGCCATCCAGAATACGAGAAATCCGCAAACGAGAAACAAGAAGGTATTAAGAATAAAGATGGTTTCGGAGGAGGTGCCGTGTTCCGCCGCTGATGCACCGGAAGCGATCAATCCAAAAATGATTGCCCAAGTTCCAGTGATACGTAACTTTAACATTTTTTCCTTTCCTATATTGCACACAAAAAGCACCCCACCGCCTCCTCCTATCGGAGCGGTACTAAAGTTATTTGTGAACTGATGTCTTGCGATACCAACAGCAGCATCTGTAGTCAATACGCCGATTTTGCTTGATTTTTTAGAATTTGAGACCAATCAACCAAACAAAAAAATTCGCTTCAGCACAGAAGTATTTATGTCGATTGTAGTCGCTGCAGTACTGATATTGCAATTTTTTGTTTTGAAACACGTCGCCGGCACGCAGTGGAGCACGCGAAAGTATATGAACATGGAGCCGCTGCGCGAGATGAAACTTCAACATAACGGAGCCGCCGTCGCATGACTGAAAGTGCGAAAGATTCTGGACACTACCTCAGTGACCGCCGCAGTTTTTGAGCGGGACAAGCGCTAAAGCCAAAATTCTCTATAAACCAGTCAACCGATTTGTCCGAACTCTGATGATGTCCTGTCTGCGGAACAAAGCATATCGCACATCGCTAATTTTGAATTTTGTGTGAATCGCAGCTAGACGCGCGACATCGCCGAACCATGAGAACGACAGTCCTCAACTGGGAAGAAATAGATGGGCGGATGGATTTTGCATCGATCTAGAGGATTTGTTCTGGATTTCAATTCATCAGAAACGATTTCGCTCAATCGGTCTGTTTCAATCCTGCCGCTGCCCTTCGCAGTTCCGCGACGTTGATTTTTTTCATTTGGTGCATAGCGGCAAAGGCGCGGGCGTTGGCATCTGTGTCACTGCTCATAAGAACCTCGATTGTTGCTACCGGGAAGACCTGCCAAGCAACACCCCAAGCATCTGTAACCCAGCCGCACTGTATCTCTTTGCCTCCTTCATTGACCAATCGGTCATAAAGCGCGTCGGATTTTTCTTGCGTTTCCAATTGAACGCAAATCGAGGCCGCCAAACTATACTCTGGACCGGGGCTGGCATTCAGCACGCTATAAGGAATTCCGGCAATCGTGAATTCAATAATGACAGGCGGAGCTTCGGGTGATGGCCGGGCCTTGCGGACAACCTGACTGTTTGGAAGCAGTGAAACATAAAACTCTACGGCTTCTTCCGCCTTTTCATCAATCCAAAGGCAGGTGTTGACTTTCGGGTGCATGATTTTCCTAGAGGCTTGCAGGTTGCTGATTTCCGATTGAGAGCGGCAAAGCTCCAATCCGTTCCTTGCCAATTCGATATATTCTTATCTGTGTATATCGGACGAATTGACCGCATTCAATCAAGGCATTTTCTCCTGCACAGTTAAAGCTGAACATTGTTTTGAACCTGTATAGCTGTCCAAGCCATAAGCAGCTTTGCAAACGCTGACGAATTTGAAGTATTGAGAACGTAGGCGGCTTGGCCGATTGTTGAAATTAAAGAGGGCCAATGTTCAGGAAGATATTGATCGCAAACCGAGGCGAAATCGCGTGTCGGGTCATCAAGACCGCAAAGCGCATCGGTATACCAACTGTTGCTGTGTATTCCGATGCCGACCGAAACGCATTGCATGTGAGAATGAGCGACGAGGCAGTGAATATCGGACCCGCTCCAGCCACCCAGTCTTATTTGTCCATTTCCGCTATTCTTGATGCAATTCAGCAGACAGGCGCGGATGCGGTGCATCCCGGCTACGGGTTTTTGTCCGAAAACAGAGAATTCGCCGCTGCGCTGCAAGCAGCATCCGTAACATTCATCGGTCCGCCAACCAACGCCATCCAAGCCATGGGAGATAAAATCGAGTCAAAAAAAATCGCCGCTGCCGCCGGAGTGTCAATCGTGCCGGGCCATACTGGAATAATCGAATCCGAAACGGAAGCCGTGCAGGTTGCCCAAGAAATCGGTTATCCGGTGATGATCAAAGCCTCCGCGGGGGGAGGCGGAAAGGGCATGCGCATAGCATGGGATGACGCGCAGGTCGCCGAGGGTCTGCGCTCCTCCAAGAACGAAGCATCCAGCGCGTTCGGAGACGACAGGATTTTCATTGAAAAATTTATAACCGGACCGCGGCATATCGAGATTCAACTGTTAGCCGACAAATACGGAAACTGTATCTATTTGAATGAACGCGAGTGTTCCATTCAGCGGCGCAATCAAAAGGTTATCGAAGAAGCGCCATCGCCGTTTTTGGATGCTGAGACACGGCGGGACATGGGCGAACAGGCTGTGAAGCTGGCCCACGCAGTGGAATACTGTTCAGCTGGAACTGTTGAATTCATCGTGGATTCGCAGCGAAACTTTTATTTTTTGGAAATGAACACACGCCTTCAGGTCGAGCATCCGGTTACAGAATTAACAACCGGAGTGGATTTGGTTGAACAAATGATTCGCGTCGCAGCTGGAGAAAAGCTGATGCTGACGCAGAATGATATTCCGATTAATGGCTGGGCATTGGAGTCGCGGATTTACGCCGAGGATCCAAAGCGCGGTTTTCTCCCTTCAACCGGCAGGCTGACCCGATATCGACCGCCGTCCGAATTCGCCGGCGCCAACGCTGCGATTCGTAATGATACCGGGGTTTATGAAGGTGGGGAGATCAGTGTCTATTATGATCCAATGATCGCCAAACTGTGCTCTTGGGCCCCAAGCCGCACAGAGGCCATCGAAATTATGAACGACGCGCTGGACAGATTTGAAATCGAAGGAATCAGCTGCAACATTTCATTCCTTTCTGCGGTGATGGAACACGAAAAGTTCGTGTTAGGCGCAGCAACCACGGCCTTCATTGAGGAGGAGTTTCCGGATGGGTTTCAGGGAAGGCGGTTATCAGAGGAAGATTCACGTCGTTTAGCGGCAGCGGCAGCTGTGATGCATCGATTCAGCGAGATTAGAAATGCGCGGATATCCGGCAAAATGTCGCATCACAGCCGCACGGTCGGCAATGATTGGGTTGTTCGCGTCGGGGCCCAGTCAATCAACCTGTCGGTTTCGGCTAGTTCAGATTGGTCCGATGTGACTTTCGACGATGGTGTCACATGGCATGTGTCATCGGAATGGACACCAGGCCAGACCGTTGCCAGGCTGAAGGTGGGCGACGCAGGTCTGAGCATGAAGGCCAGACCAATTCCGAACGGGTTCAAGGTTGAATATCGCGGCGCCGAACTGCCGGTCTATGTCTGGACAAAAATGCAAGCGAGGCTTGCAGCAATTATGCCGGAGAAAAAACAGGACGACACGTCGAAGCAATTGCGGTGCCCAATGCCGGGGCTAATCGTTTCGATCGCGGTTAAGGCAGGCGATTTGATCGAAGCCGGTCAAGCGCTTTGCACGATGGAAGCAATGAAGATGGAAAATGTCCTGAAAGCAGAGCGCAAATCAAAGGTCAAACGGATCCTCGCGAATGTTGGTGATACTCTAGCCGTGAATGATTTAATTATGGAATTCGAGTAGCGTCTCGCCAATGCTTTCACGTTCAGTTGGCATCGCCGGTAGAGCTCTGTTCAACACCAAACTCATTGGGGGCCAGTCGGTTGGGTTCGCTTGCCACCGTGCACAGAAGGTTCACGGCACCATAGATTACGCAGCAGACCCAAATGGCTTTCACCGCAAAGCGTTTCGTCAAGTTCCAGCACATCGACCAGCATGGACCGGTCGAGTTCCATCCGCACTGGATCGCGATATGCTTCGTTGGCGGGTAGAAATTCTTCGCCGTTGACTTTTTCAAACAAATCATCGCAGCGTTCAAGCTGCGCTTCGCTGAGTCTGCGAACATCCAAGCATGTCAGCTCTTCTGTTCGCGAAACCGTGAGCCTGGCACGCCCCTGCTGCTGTCGGGTCGCTATCCACCAAAATGACATCAATCCAAGTGTTGTATTCATCCACAACAAAACAGGGATTTCCCAATCCGGACGCCGATTAAAATTCTGGGCTATCTCTGATCGGTCCATAACGGGTTCGCAAAGCACGAAGTTCGGCCACGCGGCGCCGCCGATTGACTGCGTTTGGGTTAAGCAAGCTGAAAGCGGCTGAGAGTTGATTTGAAAGTCCCGGTTGAAGTGAAGCCGGGTAGCAAAGCGATTCCAGAATTCAACGGCTTTTGCACGACATCCTTCTCGTGGGTGACCCATTTGATCCGGTCGCACGACAAGCCGTGTCTCGTGTCGTGCATTATGTTGCCATAGAATTGGGAATTCTGGATCGGGCAGCCAAGCGCGCGTTATGAACAACCCACGCCCGTTTTCCCCGTTTATGTCCCGGTCCACCGGTCCCCGGTAGCCGAGTTCGGTTAACCTGGCCAACGGCAGCCGCTCACCATTGATGAAATTCGTCATTCTGGGCAGCAAGAGTCCCTGGGACGGGTCATTAGCTGTGAGTCTTGACATCGTAGCAGCGATTTCAAATCGGCGCAGACCGGCCGCAGCAAAGCAATCGGAAGCGGATGCAGTCGGAACCAGATTGCCGCACGGTATCTTATCGGTAATTTTGATATCGCCGGCGACGCTTGGGGAATTAGCGAGTGTTCTGCTGATTGCCTTCGCGGTTTCCTTAGCTTCCAGCAGCACATTTGGACGTCTGAAAAGGTTAATGCACAAGGCTTGGCGATCTGTCCCAGGGATATTTGCCTGCAAGTCCCGCAACATTTGATTTTCTTCCTCAACAGACAACCTGGTGGCGATGATCAGAACTTCGGCCATACCGGTGTCAGCGGAAAACGCCCTGTCTGTTGAACCGACGGAGGAAAGGCTCACTGTAACGATGTCTCGGTAGAACCGAGTCAGAAGAGCACGGAATGCGCTCCATGATCCGCCTTGAAGGCAGGATGCCGGAAGGACGAGCGCAAGTATTCCACCGGGCTTCAGTTTCGAATGCGCAAGATCGACGAAATTGGAGGCAAGGCCGGCATTTCCGTTGCCGGCGACTATTCCAGCCGAAGACTTTATGCGGGGTCTTGTGCGATTCAGACAATCGGCCATGAGACGCTGTTCATCAATGGAAGTCGCAAAACCCGCGAATGACGGCACGGGAACGTCGGTTCGTTCGTGGTTTGTAGGCCTTGTGAATGGAGGGTTCATGATAACCAGATCCATTGACCGGCTTTCCACGTCGATTTCGGTGGAATTGCCATTGCCGCCGCCGTGGATCACCTGCTGTTCCGGTCCGAATAAGGACCTGATCAAATCGGTGTCTACCAGATCAAGAGAGCCGATCCTTATTCCAGCTTCCCCGATATCGCCATATGGCGCGGTGACGATTCTTGTTCCGGCGAACGTCGCGCCGGGGTGCATCCCGCCGAGCATGGCTGCGGTTAGATGTGTGGCGGCTGGCATAATGTCGATGCCGGTCAGCGCATTCTCCATCATTGCTGCATGAATTGCCGCATCGTCTCCGCCGGCCCTGCGGTGTCTTGTTGCCACCGATTGGTAAGCGGCGCCCAGCAAAGCACCGGTGCCGCAGGCAAAATCACCGATCCGCAGAGCCGAAACCGCGGCTGGGTCGGACCAGTCGACATCAAGCCTTTCAACCGCTAGTTCCGACAAAAGCGTGGACGAGGTCGGCAGAGTGTAAAATGTGGCAAGAAACTTGCGGTCGGTGATCAGTTTCTGAAACATTCTGCCCGACAGGTCGAGAATCTCCGCGGCTCCAACCAGCGCCAGGCACGTTGCCATATTGTGCATGCGGAGTAATATCTCCGGTGCAATGCGATCATCGATCTGTATCAGGATGCTTCTGGCGATGGCAAAAATAGGCCAATAATTGACCGCCAATATCTTCCGCCACTCATCCAGCACTGACTGCTTATAGAGGACACCACCATCGCGTTCCTTTATAGAATCAAATGAGCTAATGTTTTTGTAGAGTTGTGCCAACTGACGATGAAACATGACGGCGTTGGCGACAACCGCAGTTGCCATGAGAGTTGTCTGCAGACAGGGCTCCTGATGCAGAATGTCGCCCAAGGTCTCCAGCACAGGCTCGGGTTCCTCATGCTGAATGAGCCCTGCGGTTTCCTTAACGCAGTTTTCCAGTATCGCTGTCCCAGAGCTAACTCGGCTTTCGGACAGTGCGATAACTTCGATACAATTGGCCAGAGACTCAATTCCGCCCGTTAGCCATCCCTCGGCCGGCCAGCGCAATGAGTCCCCGTTATCGAGAACATGAACAGCATATTCATAGTCGCAGGATAAGATCCGGCGGCTCAATTCAGATTGGTCAACCGTTCGCAGTTCCTTTGACAGCCGGACTGCCAGACATTGCTCATAAATCAGCCCGGTATCCGGACCGCCTTCTCCAAGCCGGTTTCTGGCATCTTGGTCGACAGTCAACGCAGGAGAAAATTCCGTCTCAATGATGACTGGAAGACCGAGGGACCGCGTAACGATGATATCCGGCTGACCACCTTTGGTTACTGCGCCGCGCTGCTCAGCGACCGCATGCCAGGAGGGATGCATATTTCTGAGATGCGCGGCCATGAAGGCGTTGATTGTCGCCTCGGTGTTAGTAGGCATGCGGCACCTTGCATTCAGCGCATCGACTTCAAATCAGTTCGCTTGAATCTCTCTTTGACGCAGCGGCATTTTATCAATTGCTCTAACCAACTCACGCACCGACCATGGAAACGGTTTCCGAAGCTTTATTCCACCGTCCTTGCCGATAAGCATCAACGCAAAGCTGCGTGGGCGCAGCTGTTCGCGCAAATCCGACCGCGCCGACGGGTTCGCATCGTATAACACTACGACATCTCGTTCAATCAGCTCATCCGCTCCATCGCGCAGCAGCTGCAATTGTTCAGCGAATCTAGGGTCGTTTTCCGAGTCGGCGAAGATCACGATTGGCCGTTTTAGCCACAAATATTCTTCCAAATCATCTGTTGCTGTTTTCGAATCCGCAACATCAATGAATTGCAACGGCTCAGTTGCATTGTCGGATGCCGCGGCCACCCACCCAATCATCGAAAAAACAAGCATACAGGCGATTATTCTAGGAACAGTCATCAAAATTACCGCTCTCCATTCATACCGGCCATTTGAAGTCAGTACGGATAATCAGCAAGACCAACAGTCAAGCGGTCTGCTGTCAGACGGTCTGAGAACCGTGGGTGTGTGCGAATGCATTACACGCTTTCCGTTTCTCGGGTCAAATCATGCAACGGCATCGTCCAGTTGGCATCATCCTTCCAACATAACTAATGTAGTGTCAGATTCGGGAGCGGAAAGAGGTGAGCCGTCATGATCGACGAACGCGAAGCCTGGCGCAAGCTGGCGGAAAGCGAAAGAAAGGGAAAGCCGGTTGAGGAATTGGTTTGGCAAACCATTGAAGGCATCGACGTCAAACCGCTCTACACAGCTTCTGACCTCCACGCTAGGACCAGTGGCGAACTGCCGGGGATAGAACCTTTCACACGCGGCCCCCGTGCGACTATGTACACAGGCAGACCTTGGACAATTCGCCAATATGCCGGGTTTTCAACTGCCGAAGAATCAAACACATTTTATCGCCAAGCCTTGGATGCCGGGCAGCAGGGCGTATCCGTTGCTTTCGATCTTGCTACGCATCGCGGCTATGACAGCGACCATCCAAGAGTTGAAGGCGATGTCGGCAAGGCCGGCGTAGCGATCGATTCGGTTGAAGATATGAAAATCCTGTTCGAGGGCATTCCCCTCGACCGTGTTTCGGTATCGATGACCATGAACGGCGCGGTTATTCCTACATTGGCGGGGTATATTGTTGCGGCGGAAGAGCAAGGTGTCACAAGGGAAAAACTGACCGGAACCATTCAGAATGACATTCTGAAAGAGTTCATGGTGCGCAACACCTATGTCTATCCGCCCGAACCCTCAATGCGGATCGTAGCCGATATTATCGAATACACGAGCAGGGAAATGCCAAGATTCAACTCAATATCGATTTCAGGCTACCATATGCAGGAGGCGGGAGCGAGTTTGGTGCAAGAACTCGCCTACACATTAGCCGATGGTCGGGAGTATGTGCGCACTGCGATTCGACGGGGGCTGGATGTCGATGCGTTTGCCGGCCGTTTGTCGTTCTTCTTTGCCATTGGAATGAATTTTTTCCTGGAGGTCGCAAAGCTTAGAGCGGCACGCCTGCTTTGGAGCCGTATCATGGACGAGTTCAATCCGCAGAATCCACGATCGAAAATGCTCCGAACGCATTGCCAGACGAGTGGTGTGAGTCTTCAGGCGCAGGATCCATATAACAACATCGTGCGGACGGCGTTTGAAGCCATGGCGGCTGTCCTTGGCGGCACGCAGTCGCTCCATACGAATGCATTTGATGAGGCCATCGCTCTACCGACCGAGTTTTCAGCCCGTATCGCTCGCAATACACAGCTCATTCTGCAAGAGGAAACGGGCGTTACCAAGACCGTTGATCCATTGGCGGGGTCTTATTACGTTGAATCATTGACTGACGAGCTTGCCGCGAAAGCATGGGAATTGATTGAAGAGGTTGAGGCGCTGGGCGGCATGACTAAAGCCGTCATTTCAGGGTTGCCCAAACTGCGCATCGAAGAAACCGCAGCGCGCCGCCAAGCGATGATCGACCGCGGGGAAGAAGTTGTGGTCGGCGTGAACAAGTATCAGTTGGAACATGAAGAACAGCTGGAAATCAGGCGAATAGAGAATTTGAAAGTCCGTGAATTGCAGGTTCGCCGTCTCAAAGAGCTCAGAGCACTTCGAAACGAATCGCGCTGCGATTCCGCGTTGTTGGAACTCGAGCGGTGCGCCGGCGAAGGCGGAAATCTCTTGGATGCGGCGGTCGATGCCGCAAGGGAGAGGGCTACCGTCGGAGAAATTTCGTCGGCCATGGAAAAGGTTTTTGGACGGCATTCCGCCAATACGTCCGCGTTATCAGGCGTTTACGGAGCGGCCTATGCGGATGATCCGGCATTTGCTGCGATACAGAAGGATATTGAGGAATTCATCGAGGCTGCTGGGCGGCGGCCAAGAATGCTGGTCGCAAAAATGGGACAGGATGGTCATGACCGGGGCGCAAAGGTCATCGCCACCGCTTTTGCCGACATTGGATTTGACGTGGATATCGGCCCCTTGTTTCGAACACCCGAGGAAACCGCCCGCGCCGCCATCGACAATGATGTTCACGTGGTTGGAGTCAGCTCACAGACGGCGGCACATACCACATTGGTTCCTCAGCTGATCGAAGCGCTTCGCAGAGCGGGAGCAGAAGATGTTCTAGTGGTCTGCGGCGGAGTCATCCCGCAACAGGATTACGCGCTCCTCAAAGAAGCCGGGGTCGGCGCGATATTCGGCCCTGGAACCAGAATTCCTGATTCGGCACGCGACGTTTTGAAATTGATCAGGGAAAGAAATCGAGAATACGAAATGATCTGACCGATTAAAGCAGAATCACTGCCGCCAGTCCCAAAAACGCCAAAAAACCGACAACGTCGGTTACCGTTGTTACAAAAACTCCCGATGCCAGCGCCGGGTCGACGCGAATCCGGTTGAAGCCGAGCGGTATCAAAATGCCTGCAGCTCCAGCCGCGATCATCGTGACAATCATTGCCATTCCCATCACCGCGCCAAGCATGGGGGCGCCAAACCAAATAAATCCGATCAGGCCTGTGACGATTGCGAACAGAAGACCGTTCAGTATTCCCACAGAAGTTTCACGCCGTATGACACGGAAAGCATTCGATCTCGTAAGGTCTCTTGTGGCCAGAGCGCGAACGGCGACCGTCAAAGACTGCGTTCCCGCATTGCCGCCCATTGACGCGACAATGGGCATCAAGACCGCCAAGGCGACCAGCATTTCGATGGTCTCTGAAAACTGATCAATGACCAAAGAAGCGATCACCGCGGTCGCAAGATTGACAATCAACCAAGGAAACCGTTGCTGCACGGTTTCGACAACGCGGCCCGACAGGCTTTCGTCACCCACACCGGCAAGGCGCAGGATGTCTTCTTCCGCCTCCTCGTCCAGCACCGTCATTGCGTCGTCGATGGTGATCAAGCCAACCACCCGTTGGTCTTCATCCAGCACGGGAGCCGAAATCAAGTGATACTGATTAAAGGCGTAAGCTACATTCTGCTGTGTGTCGACAGCTTGCATGGGCCGGCAATCCGGATCAACAATGTCGAGCAGCCGCACCTGCCGCTTGGACCCCATTAGGCGGCCAAGAGCAACCATTCCAGCCAGCTTGCCGCGCGGATCTGTAAGGAGCAGGTGATAGAATTGTTCCGGCAGATTTGACGATGCCCTCAAAAAGTCAATGGCTTGCCCGACATCCCAGTGCATTGGCGTGATAACGATTTCGCGCTGCATAAGCCGTCCAGCGCTCTCTTCGGGAAACTTAAGGGATTGTTCGACAGCAATTCGATCAGCTTGCTCCAGGCCGGACAGAATAGCTTCTTGTTTGTCGTGTTCGAGATCTTCAACCAGGTCAACGACATCGTCGGAGTCCAACTCGCGCACCGCCTGTGTCAACTGCTCGTCTGAAAGCTGGTCAATCACTTCGGCTTGAATGGATTCATCCAGTTCGGACAGCACTTCCCCTTCAAACCCGCCGCCCCAAAGTGCGATCACATTCCGTCGTTGTTCAGCGTCGATCTGCTCTAGCAAATCAGCGATATCCGCTTCATGAAGCGGCATGAGCAGTTCAACCAATCGGTTGTGATCATCAGCGCCGACGGCGGCGCTTACCTGGTCCAAGAGTTGCGCGGTGATTGGATTGTCAGCGTTGAATTGTGGGTTTTGAGGCTGTTCCAATATGATCTCCCGCTGGTCGAGTTGTGCGAACTCCTATCGCAAATCAAAGTCGAGCAACATAGAGACAACGATAGCAGAGCTGCAACGGTCAGCGGCACGCCGACAGCAAGCTTCGGAACGGGATGAAACGATGCGTCAAATTTTGCGGGGCAGAACACTTTCTTTCAACGGCGATCCGTTTGCTGATCCGCCGGAGACAGCCGCTGAGATCAACCGCCGCGGCGCGGTGGTGTTTGAAAACGGGCGGATTATTGATTGCGGTGATGCCGATCAAGTCATGCAGCGCCAAAGTAAGCAGAAGTGCACTGTGCTGGATTATGGCGATGATCTGATTATGCCCGGGTTCATCGATTCTCATGCACATTTTGCACAAACACGCATCATTGCGAGCTGGGGTGCAAGACTTCTCGATTGGCTTCACAATTATACCTTCCCAGAGGAAGTGCGCTTTGGCGAGAAATCTTACGCTTCGGCGGTTGCTTCAGATTACCTAGATTTGCTCACGAGCAATGGCACAACAACCGTCTGCACTTATGGCACGGTGCACACGGAGAGCGTTGACGCGTTTTTTGAAGCGGCGGAGGAACGCAAAATGCGTGTTCTTGCGGGTAAAACCTGTATGGATCGAAATGCTCCGTCCGCGCTGCTTGATACAGCCGAGTCGGCATATCACGACTCCAAGAGTCTCTTGCTGAAATGGAACCGCCGAGGCCGGCTGTCTTATGTAATCACACCGAGATTTGCGGTGACTTCATCGTCCGAGCAGCTGCGCGCACTGGGAGAATTGTGGTCGGAATTTCCCGATTGTCTGATGCAGACCCATATATCCGAGCAGCTTGAGGAAATTCAATACGTTCAGTCATTGTTTTCAGGGCATCAGGACTATCTTGCGATCTACGAGTCGCATGGTCTGCTGAAGCCGAATGGACTGTATGGTCATGCGATTCACTTATCACCAGACGAACGGCGGCGAGTCAGCTCGGCCGGTGCGACATTGATTCACTGTCCGACGTCGAATTTGTTCATCGGTTCCGGCCTGTTTGACGTTCATGCCCGCAAGTCTGAGAACATCAAGGTTGGTCTTGCAACCGATACCGGCGGAGGATCATCGTTTTCCATGCTGACAACCATGGCCGCCGCCTATGAAATCGCACAATTGAACGGCAATGCCCTGCATCCTGCTCAGCTGCTATGGCTGGCGACTCGGGGAAACGCTGCGGCGCTTCAATTGGAATCCAAGATCGGAAATCTTGAAAAGGGTCTTGAAGCGGATTGTGTTGTTCTGAATCTGCGATCAACCGCCGCAATTACGCAGCGGGCTCGGCAGGCTGAATCGGACTGGGAAGAGATTTTTCCGACAATAATGATGGGGGACGAAAGAGCCATCCGCTCGGTATGGATCAGCGGACAGCTCGTGCCATTCGCAAGCAACACCGGGACTCACTTGGTTCCGAACATTCTGTCCCCGGCATCGCCGAGTCCCGGAAGAATGTAACCGATATCGTTCAGTTTTTCGTCCAGAGCAGCCGTGAAGATCGGCACATCGGGATGTGCTTGCTTCATTCGCTCAACGCCCTCGGGAGCTGCCAGCAAACATAGAAATCGAATCTGTTTTGCTCCGGCTTCCTTTAGACGGTTAACCGCCCTGACAACTGAATTGCCTGTGGCAAGCATCGGATCCAATGCAATGACGAGACGGTCCTCGATTTCAGTTGGAACTTTGAAGTAGTATTCGATCGCTTGAAGCGTTTCTTCGTTTCGATACAGCCCAATATAGCCGACTCTTGCCGATGGTATGAGTTCCAGAACCCCATCAAGCAATCCGTTCCCGGCCCGCAATATGGAAATCAATGCAAGCTTTTTGCCTGCCAGCACCGGCGCATCCATCTCCATAAGAGGAGTTTCGATTCTCTCATTTTCTGTTTTCAGCTCACGCGTAATCTCGTAAGCAAGAAGCATGCTGATTTCACGCAGCAGGTGCCGAAACACAGCTGTGGATGCGGATTTGCGCCGCATTAGCGTCAGTTTGTGTTGGATGAGCGGGTGCTCAACGATTGTCAGGTGCTTTTGCAATTTATGAGTCCCTTGCCAATTGTCTGTTTAGGAAACGGGTTCAGTTCGAAAACACGAACTTATTTTGGGTATCCCAGAGATTTCAGGGATAGGCCGATTTCATCAAGCGCAGTTGGGTCATCGATTGTCGGAGGAACCTTGTGCGAGACTCCGTCTGCGATGTTTGCCATTGTCGAGCGAAGTATTTTTCCTGATCTGGTCTTGGGCAGACGGTCGACCACAACAGCCATCTTGAACGCGGCGACAGGTCCGATTTTCTCACGAACACTAGACACACAGTCTGCAATGACGGCCTCATGGCTGGTGGACGAGCCCGAATTTAAACAAAGAAAGGCCATCGGGAGCTGTCCCTTCAACTGATCGGCAACGCCGATGACAGCGCATTCCGCCACATCGGGGTGACTTGCCAGCACTTCCTCAAGCGCGCCTGTCGATAGGCGATGGCCTGCGACATTGATAACGTCATCGGTGCGCGCCATGATATAAACGTAGTCGTCTTCATCCATGAATCCGGCATCGCCGGTGCTGTAGTATCCAGGAAATTCGGCGAGATATTTTTCCTTATAGAGTTCGTCAGCTTCCCATAATGTGTGTAGTGTCCCCGGCGGCAGCGGCAGCTTTATGGCGATGGAACCGAGTGAATTTCTCGGCAGTTCGCAGCCTGCTTCGTCGAGCACCCGAAGGTCATATCCCGGCATGGCGACAGTCGGTGATCCGAGTTTAACTGGAAGCATTTCAATGCCAACCGGGTTTGCCGCCACAGCCCAGCCGGTTTCTGTTTGCCACCAATGATCAATCACCGGGGCCTTGAGGCACTGCTGGGCCCATTTGATCGTATCAGGATCCGCCCGTTCACCAGCAAGAAACAGCGTTTCGAAGGAACTCAGATCATAATCGTTTGGCAGCTTTCCCGAAGGATCTTCGCGTTTGATTGCCCGAAATGCGGTTGGCGCAGTGAACAGGGCTTTTACCCGATGCTCTGATATCACACGCCAAAACGCACTGGCATCGGGGGTGCCGACAGGTTTTCCTTCATAGATCACGGTCGGGTTGGCGGTCAGCAGCGGTGCGTAGCAGATATAAGAGTGGCCGACGACCCAGCCGACATCGGAAGCGGTCCAGAACACCTCTCCAGGATTGAGTCCGTAAATGTTCTTCATGGTCCATTGCAAAGCGACAATGTGACCGGCGGTCGGACGGACGACACCCTTTGGCAATCCTGTCGTTCCGGAAGTGTACAGAATATAGGCGGGGTGATTGCCCGGAACGGCCACACAATCGGCGGGATCAGCTGAGCTGAGGAATTCCTGCCATTCAATATCCCGTCCATCGCGCAGCGAAGCCGTCACCTCGTCTCGTTGAACAATCACGCAGAACTCGGGCTGGTGGTCTGAGATGGCGATCGCTTCATCAAGCAACGGTTTGTAGTGAACAATCCGTGAGGGTTCGATGCCGCAGGACGCCGACAGGACGCATTTTGCTTTGCAGTGGGAAATGCGTATTGCCAGTTCAGGCGCCGCGAAGCCGCCGAACACAACCGAATGTACAGCGCCTATGCGGGCGCAGGCCAGCATTGCCACAAGGGCTTCAACAATCATTGGCATATAGATTATCACGCGGTCTCCGGCGGAGACGCCCCTCGCGCTCAGTGCGCCGGCAACGCGCGATACTTCATTCAGCAGCGAATGATAGGTGACGGTCTTTTTTTGTCCGGTGACAGGGCTGTCGTAGATAATCGCCGTCTGCTCGCCGAGACCTTGCGCAACGTGGCGGTCAACAGCGTTCCAGCACATATTGACTTTACCGTCGCGGAACCAGCTATAGAGCGGCGCTTCATCATCAAACAAGGCTTTGGATGGTTTTTCGAACCAGTCAACAGTTCTCGCTGTGTCCATCCAGAAAGCTTCCGGGTCGGTCTTCCATTTTTCGTAGACAGCGCGATAATTCATTTTGTTAACCCATATTTATCAGTATCAACCCGGTCATTTGCCAACTCGCACGCGGATTGGTTTCCAAGTATCGGTATTCGTGCAAGCTACTATCTGAGTTGTTCGAATTGCGAAAGGACAGCGCGGCACTTTCTGCGATGCGCTTCATTGTCAAAATCGGTCTTGAATTGAGTTCAATGCCGTGCTGCTCTCGTCAATTGGGCATGCTCAGCTGGTACACTTCGCCGTTTCGAATATAATTCACCGTGGTTTGGGTGATTTCGACGACTTCTCCGCCATCAAATGGACTGCCCGTATACAGACTTTGCACTCGACCATCGGGGTGACGCACCAAGGCCCTCAGGAAATTCTCCGACCCGTAGATTCCGACCAAGTTAACTTTATTGAGATCGATTGTATTCCGAAGATGTTGCGCAGGCTCGATCGGCTGGACTTCCGGCGTGGCTTCAGTTCTTTCAGGTTGTCTTGCCGCAATTCGCACATCGTCTCTGCGCAAGGGTTGCTTGAACGGGATGGATGGAGTCTCAATAGGCAAACTTTCACGCAACACCGGTCGGGGAAAGTCTGCAAAAGCGATTGGCTGGTCCGCGTCGGTCGGAGCGTCCCTGCGCAGTGGTCGCCTAATCAAGTTGGATACAGCGTCAAATCGCGCACCTTCGCGCAAGGTTGGTCGATCAAAGTCTGTAAAGGTGACGGACCACGAAACGTTATCTGCGCGTGTGTCTGGGAAGGACACGGTCGAACGCAAAGAGTTAGTTTCGTCCAGCCCGGTTCCGGTCCGTGAAAGATCTTCTGTCGAGAGAGCTGGCTGACTTGGCACGGAGTCAAAAAATGAATCACCTCGAAGCGCAAATCCAAGCCATGCCGAAGAAGGCACTTGCCCATCCTCGCTTGATCCGGTTGTCGACGCCGTGCGGTCCGTTCCAGCGGAGGGCAGCAATTCATGACCGTTGGGTCGGGTTGCCGCTACAAGGTTCAATAGGGGATAGGACAGTTCTTCTGGATCAAACCCGCGGTCGAAAACAATCTTCGGATCGGTGGCGGCAATCGGCAACTCGTCGGATTCCACCGACATCGATGTCGCCCAATCCGCAGTGAAAATTTTTGGAAGAATGCCTTGGTCCAATTCAATTTGGAAATTGGAGATCGTCGTCCTATGATGGGAATCCACTGTCCAAATCGTGCTGGATTCAGTCACAGACCCGTCCGGGGGAACGGCTGCTTCGAGAGTACCAGAGGTTTCAAACACACCCGTCCAAGACATTGCGGCAGCAAATGCGGCGACGGCTGCGGCACCTAATACCGAATGGTGCCGACGGCTGGCATGGGACGGGGTCTTTTCTGGTTCCCGGATGCCGGAAGATCGATTCTTGTTCGCAATGAGCGGATTCACATCGGCGAACGGAAACCGCAGAGCTTGCCGCACGGTCTGTTCGCTGGTTCCCCTTTGGTGCGCCAGATCCGTCATTTTGAAAAGCGCGGGTTGTTTATAGGCAATGTCTGTCGGCATTCCAGCGATCGCAAGGGTGTGGAATCCAAAGCAATCGACGAACTCAATTAATTTTTCGAAGTCGCGATTTTCAACATAGGCGATCAACACCATGTCATCTTCGATGATCCAATCATACGAAAAGGATTCGGGCGAGCGTTCTGTCAAATGGGCAATTTGCCGTCGAATCGCTTCGTCAGGTGAATCCATGAAATCGGCGGTTGCCGCGACGTGCGTGTGAGATACAATATCATCCCAAAGAATCACGATTGTTGCCACGATGCCGCCGCCTAATCCGACCGCGCGCCTGCGAATGATTTCTCCGTTGAGTGAATCCCAAAACACTAACTCTTTCAGACGGCCGAATTCAGCCCAATGTCCGCTTGACACCAAGTGACGGAACTCGACGTGTTCGCCGGAGAATCGAAGTAAGAAGTTTGGTAACATGCGTTCGCAACCGCTCTCGTACCAGTCCGGCATAAAACGGTTGAAGCCCCGGTGGCTGAGTCATACCGTTTACAGCCTCCGCTTATCACTACAGCGAGCAAAAATTTTATTCAAATCCAGCGGATAGAAAAAAGGATCGGTCTGTCAGCCATTCGATGACCGAATTTAAAACCCAGAGGAAGACACCTGCGGGTCTTCTTGTGAACCGGGCCGCAGTCTAAACGGCCCGCGCTCAATGGATAGTCTTCAGGATGTGGCTTTGGCCAGCGCTTGGTCAAGGTCCGCTATGAGATCGGCTGCATCTTCGATTCCGATGGAAAGACGGACCACGTTTGGCTCTGCTCCGGCTGCTTTCTGCTGATCAGGCGTAAGTTGTCGGTGTGTCGTCGATGCCGAATGGATAACCAATGATCGGGCATCGCCCAGATTGGCCACGTGACTGAAGAGCTCAAGACTGTCAACGAACTTAACGCATGCTTCGTATCCGCCTTTGATTGCAAACGTGAATAACGCTCCGGCGCCGTTTGGGCAGATTTTTTCGATCCGAGAATAATAAGGTGAGGATGGCAGTCCGGCATAGGTTACAAAGTCAACACGATCATCTTTTTCCAGCCAATCCGCGACCGTCTCTGCGTTTTCGACATGCTTTTTCATACGAAGCGACAGTGTTTCTATGCCAAGAAGCGTGTAGTGGGCGCCTTGAGGATTCATCGTCATTCCCAGATCACGGAGGCCGATGGCAATGCCGTGAAACGTGAAAGCAAGCGGTCCGAAAGTCTCATGAAACTTCAACCCGTGATAAGCGGGTTCCGGTTCCGAGAGCGATGGAAACTTGTCGTTTGCTGACCAGTCGAACTGTCCGGAGTCAACGATTGCACCGCCGGTGACAGTTCCGTTGCCCGTCAGATATTTGGTGGTCGAGTGGACAACTAATGTCGCGCCATGGTCGATCGGACGGCACAGATAAGGTGATGCCGAAGTATTGTCGACGATCAGAGGGATGCCGTTTCTGTCTGCGATGGCTGCGAGAGCATCAAGATCTGTGATATATCCGCCCGGATTTGCGATTGATTCACAGAAAATAGCGCGTGTGTTATGGTCAATCGCCGCTTCGACACTGTCCAAATCTTCGGTGTCGACAAAATGCGTGGACCAGCCGAAGCGATGAATGGTGCGGCTGAACTGAGTTACCGTGCCGCCATAGAGCCGGTCGGATGCGACAAGATTGTTGCCCGGCTGCATGAGAGGAAACAGCGCCATGATCTGCGCACCGTGTCCCGACGCGCAGCACACTGCGCCAGCTCCGCCCTCCAAGGTGGCGATGCGTTCCTGAAGAACCGCGACCGTTGGGTTCGTGAGCCGCGAATAAATGAAACCCACTTCCTGCAGATTAAACAGCGAAGCCGCATGATCGGCGTCTCGGAAAACGTAGGCGGTTGTTTGATAAATCGGTGTTTGCCGCGAACCGGTCGCGGGATCAGGCCGCCCACCCGCGTGAACCTGAATGGTGTCGAAACCGTAGGACGGTGAATCAGACATGGTCAAATTTCCTTACAAAAGAGGTGTATATAGTCGCAAAGAACAAATTCACGCAATGCAAAGCCTGCGAAAAGGAAAGTATTCCATAATTGCCGAAATTTTTGAAAATCGGAACAGATGCACTCCGGAATCCAACATAATTGTCTCCAAACCGATGGATTCGGCGGAATGTTGTTAAGTCAACTCGGTGCTGCGCTGCGTGTCCGCAGCATAAACAATGCTATTGCCGCCGCGGTTGATACATTCAGAGAGCGGGTTCCAATACGGCATAAAATGTCGCAGCGCCGTCGGGTCAGGTTCCGCAGTCCTGAACCCTCCGAACCAAAAACCAATCCGGTGCGGCCATAGGTGAACTGTTCATCAAGATTCTGCAAATCTGTTTCGGCGCCGCAGTCAAAGCCGATGATGCTGAATGATTCCTCCTGCAGTGAACTCATCGCCGCCGCGAGATTCTTAACCCGCAAATAGGGAACATGCTCCAAGGCTCCGGATGCGGATTTTGCCAATGCACCGGTCTCAGAGGGAGCATGCCGCTGTGTCGCGATAACAGCAGCGGCGCCAAACGCATGAGCGTTGCGCAGTACCGCGCCGACATTGTGAGGATCGCTGACTTTATCGAGCAAAACCACTCTTGTGGCATTTCCAGAGTCAAAGCAAAGCTGATCCAGACTCTTCTGGCGCAAGGGATCGACTTCGAGCACCGCGCCCTGATGGACAGAAGCTGGGTGAAGCACTTTCGGGAAATTCTTTGCATCTACGATGTCCGCATGCATGCCGCAGACATCCAAAACCGGTGCGAGTCTAACCGCCGAGTTCTTTGTCAGCACCAACCGATGTTTGACTCTCTCCGGGTTGCGCAGCGCGGCCTCGACCGCGTGCAGTCCAAAGATCCAATAGGCGGGGTTGACATTCCGTCTCCGTGATTTTGCGCGGCGGGGATGGAATGCTGGATCGGTTCGCCTCTCAGTTGGCATGCCGTTCTCCGCCGATGAATCAACCCGCTGGTGTCAGCAAGTGCAGCGCGTGGTGTGATCATGGCTTGGCGGTTTGTGCCGCATTGACCACGACCACTCGATATTACAGTATTCTGTGAATTCCAAAAGTTTTTGTCTGCATGAAAAATTCAGATGTTGAAGGCGGTTGAATTGCACTATTGACAGGTTCAATATTGGCAAAGTATCTCGTGCTCACCAATTGCGGATTGGGCGACGGGCTGCAAGGTGCGGCAGCGGACTGTAACTCCGCCGGGGGGAACCCCATGCCTGGTTCGATTCCAGGGTCGCCCACCACGCGATTTTCACAAGAATTCAAGAGCCGCATTTTTCAGGTCAGTGAATTTCATTGATTGACTGACTAAAGGTGAAAACTTCGTAACCCGTATCAGACCGAAAGGTTTGGACGAAAGGGAGATGCGATGACGAATCCTGCCGATGAAACAGGCATACGCCGCACACCACTTGAATTCCGCATGAATGAAATCGGTCTTCCGGTCGGCATCGAGCTTACTGGCTGGCTGGCAAGACCCGAGCCGGATGACTCAACCATGATCGGAGCGCATTGCTCTGTTGAACGGTTAAGTTCGGCACGGCATTCCGCACAACTCCACGAAGCGTTTTCTGCGGACAAAGAGGGAAGGGTTTGGACTTATCTCTTTACCGGTCCTTACGATTCCATAGAAGATTTTCGGTTTTGGTGCGAAACTCAGTCCCGTCTTTCCGATCCAAAGTTCTTTGCTATCGTCAGCCATGCCACGCAGACCGCTGTCGGGTTCGCAAGCTATATGCGATGCAAGCCGGAGATCGGATCAATCGAGGTCGGGAACATCAACTACTCGCCGCAGCTGCAGCGGACAGCCGCTGCTACCGAGGCCATGTTTCTGATGATGAGCCGTGCATTTGATGGACTCGGCTACCGGCGGTATGAATGGAAATGCGATGCTCTGAACGCCCGTTCCAGATCGGCGGCCCTGCGATTGGGGTTTAAGTTCGAAGGCATTTTTCGCAATGCCACGGTGTACAAGAATCGGAACCGGGACACGGCGTGGTATTCGATCACCGATAATGAGTGGCCAGCACTGAAGCGGGGATTCCAGCGTTGGCTGGCGGCAGATAACTTCGACAGAAACGGTCGGCACCGAAAGAGTCTGGCAGAAATCCGGTCAAATCCTGACAACGATTGATCGGACAGCCATCGATCTCTCCAAATGCACGACGACCGAGCGGGTTTATGCAGTCGCCCATCATTCAATGAGTTCCTGTGTAGCTGGATGGCCGGTTTGCAGCGCAGCTGTGCGGCGCTAAGCCCGTCAGTTAGTGTCTGCCGGAAAAGTCGTTCGGTCGTTCAAAGCCTTACCGTGCATGGAATTTTCTGCTGTTTGTGATTGCGAAGATTCGGAGGATACGGCGGAAAAGCGGAAGATTCGCCCAGATATTGTGTCAAATAGGCGAATCTTCAACTTTGGATGATGGCATGAGAAACCACATTCGAGAAAAATCTGCAACTGTTTCATGTGCCGGGCGAGGATCTTCCGATCAACTAGCGGTCGCGGGACGGCATTCCCCGTCTTCCGAGCGACCTGAAAGCGCTTTACTGCGACGAGAAGTCCCGTCAGGCGGTTTTGGCTCACATGGAGGCGAAGCATTCGGAACGGGCCAGCCTTGAGAACGGCCGTCCGGGCATGAGTTTCCGGCAGGTTCCTGCGCCCGGCATTTTGAAGCGGGGGCTCAATCGCGGCTTTGACCGTCTTGAGCAGATGCGCAGGCATTCCGATATCCGGATCATGCTGCAGTGTCCGGATTGCCATGATCAGTTCAAGTCTCCCCGGATCGCGCGCAATCCGACGGAGTCGCCCGACTGGGAGACGCTTCGGTTCGTCAACAGGAAAATCATGCAGCTCGGTCACAGGATCGTGAAAAGCAGCGGTCCGGTCGATGTGAAGGCGGATTCGTTTGTTGTGGAGACCGACATCGAACATCCGGTCGGTCACCGTCCGCTTTCCGAAGCGGTGAGCTGTGCGCCCGCAGGAACATCAAAGGCTGGCGGCGGCACAAGCATCTGAAGATCAAACCCGGGAATTGCTCCAGCCGGATGTCAGGTCGATCAGGGAATACAGCGCTATGGCGGCGAAGCTTTTGGGCCATGTCCGCACCCGCCTGATCGACGGAGACAAGGCGCCGCGCGGGGATAAGATCTTCTCGGTGCGCGAGCCGCACACGAGGTGGATATCGAAGGGCAGGGCCGACCGTTCGCAGCGGAAATCGCCGCCGAACTGTTCCGGATTGCAGAATCAAGGGTCTTTTACTGACACAAAATCATAGACTTCGACACACTTAAGATGCTCTATGTCGGAGAAGAGCTGAACTGCGATCCGAAGCGCATCGCCCTGGAATTGGAAAGGCTTGAACCGAACGGAAAGGAAAAGATGATGGGAAAACTGAAGCCGCAGTTCGAAAAATGGGTCCTCGAAGACGAACGCCTCAAGGGAAACCGCGAAGGACGGCAGGAAGGACGACCGCGAAGGGCGGAAGGAAGGACGACAGGAAGGACGGCAAGAAGGGCGGAAGGAAGGACGGCAGGAAGGAATGGCCGAACTCATTCTCGAGCTTCTTCAAGACCGGTACGGCAAGCTCCCGGATTGGGCAAGAGCGAAGCTGGGCCAGGCGGAAAGTTCGGATCTGAAAAAAGTCGGAACCGCGGCCATGCGGGAGAAATCGCTTGAAGCCGTCTTCACGGCGGCTGGACTTAACCCGGCGGGCTGATAACGCCAGCCCGCGTCTCAGGATTCAAGCCGGAAATGCGCAATCCTTCGGAACGCGCCTTTCACATCGTTTCCCTTGATGACCGACCACAGAACACGGCGGAGGTCAGCGGAACCGACACCGGTGTTCATGCATTGGAAGATGTCGTTCGCTGCGGTCTCCACATCGATTGGAGACCGTCGGCGCTCTGCAATGCGCTGAACGCGCGGTTTCCTGCCAATCCTGCTTTCGGCGCCTCTTAAATCCCCGATCTTTTAGGACCGGGATATAAGGCGGAGCCGCGTTGGCACGGCCTTTGAGTTGACCGTGGTCAAACGCGAAGGTGTTCTGAAACCCGGCGAAGGGCTGTCCGCCTCTGCTTGCGCAAGTCGGGCATATTGTCCAATGCAGTCTGAAAAACCAAGTCTTCGGCCGTTAGGCGAAGAGCAGGCATTGTGCAGACATCCATTTGGCGGCACAGTTATGAGCACGAGTTGCCAAATGCACTATTGACGCCAAATGCACAGAGGCAGCGAACTGACCGCCGCATTGAGCAGCGCAGAACGCAGCTGATTATCATTTTGATCTTGAAATATGGGATTTCGGACAAGCAACAGTTATGAGCCTGAGACTCCATGGTGATGGATGACGGTTAATCGTTGAATCGTTTTTGAGCATAAGAAGGCGCAGGGCCGGCTGATTGAAGAGCAGTGCGGAATTTTGGTAAATCGCTTGCTTGCTGGTTTCGCGTCGCAACCCGGTTTGCATCAGATGCAATCAAATGAAGTCGCATGGTTCAGAATCTGGCGTTGCCCTTTGCTTGCGCGGACGGCTTCAGGGTTTGATCTGACATCTGAGTTAGGCTTGTTGAAGGCAAGTGTTGCATTTAGTGCTGTGGCATAACCAACTCATGTAAATTGGTTTGTTAAGCCAACAAAAGAAAGGAATGGTTTCATGGACAGACGAAAATTTTTGGCAGTAGGCGCTGGCGGCAGTGCGGCGGCTCTTGCAGCGCCGGCATTGGCACAGGATGTGCGTCAATGGAATATGGTCACAGCATGGCCCAAAAATCTTCCGGGTCCCGGCGTCGCGGCTCAAAACTTGGCGGACAGAATTTCGACGCTTTCCGGTGGTCGGATCAGCGTTAATCTCTATGCAGCAGGGGAACTAGTGCCCGGGCGGGGGGTTTTTGATGCGGTCAGCGAAGGCACAGCCGAACTCTATCACGCCGTGCCAGCCTATTGGGGGTCGAAATCGAAAGGAATTCTGCTGTTTGGGTCGCAGCCGTTCGGATTGCGGGCAGACGAGCAGTTCGGTTGGCTGTATCACGGCGGCGCGCAGGCACTGTACGATGAAATTTATGCCCGGTTCAATCTCAAACCATTCCTATGCGGTAATTCCGGTCCGCAGTGGGCGGGTTGGTTCCGTAAGGAAATCATTTCGCTCGACGACCTTAAAGGTTTGCGGTTCCGAACGACCGGGCTGGCATCGGAAATGGCCGCTAAAATCGGGATGGCTGTGGAGGCCATGAGCGGCCCCGCGATGTTTCAGGCTCTGCAGACAGGAGCGCTAGATGCAGGAGAATTCATTGGGCCTTGGACTGACAGCGCGCTGGGATACTTCCAAGTCGCTAAATACTACTACTGGCCGGGCGTTGGCGAGCCTTCGTCAGCGGAAGAATGCGCGATCAATGCCGATGTCTTCAATAGTTTGCCAGATGATCTGAAGGCAGCTGTCTCGTTTGCCTGCGAGAGCTTGTACAATCCGGTATGGACAGAATACAAAACGAAACACGCGGCGTCGCTGACCAATTTGGTTGCTGAAGAGGGGGTTCTGGTCAAAAAACTGCCCGAAGACGTGATTGATGCGATGGGGGCAGCCGCGAGCGAAGTGGTGGAGGAGCTGCTCTCTGACAGCGATGAGCTTGTGCGCCGAATAGCCGAGAGTTTTGTCAGTTACCGTGACTCGGTTGGCGGCTACATGACCTATGCAGATAACGGTCAGATGAATGCTCGGGCGCATGTGCTCGGCTACTGAGCTTTGGACGGATACAGGAGTTTGCGCTTAGTTTTCCGGATTAGATGCTGAAAACAGCCGCGGCACTTGATCAAGTCAGCGTCGGATTAGCGCGGTTTCTGCGCTGGCTGGCGCTGGCTATGGTTCTGATTCAATTTGTGATCGTGATCGGCCGATATGTATTTGGCATCAATTCAATCGCCGCTCAAGAAAGTGTCCTTTACCTGCATGCTGCGTTGTTCATGCTGGCTGCGGGATGCGCTTTGCAGGCGGGCAAGCATGTGCGGGTCGATATCTTTTATGCGCGCTGGCCGCTGACCATCCGGAGATTGATTGATATCTTTGGCCATCTTTTTTTGTTGATTCCGGCAATGGCGGCTTTGGCTTGGTGGAGCTGGCCAAGCGTCAGAAATTCCTGGAGCATTCTTGAAGGACCAATTTCGGTTGGCGGAATTGAAGCGGTGTTTTTGCTGAAATCGCTGATTCCGGCCTTTTGTATTTTGCTGATCGTGCAATCCGTCGCCTCGCTGCTGCGGTTGTTTGCCGGAGAGTTGCCAAGGTGAGCGGATATCTGGATCTGCTGATGTTCGCGGCTTTGGTCATCGTTATACTCGCGGGGTTTCCGGTTGCGTTTGGCGTAGCTGGAATCGCGATTATTTTCGGTTATTTGGGTTGGTCTGCCGGGGTCATGGAAATTGGTATGCTCGGCGCGATCAGCCAGCGTGTGTTCGGACTGATTTCCAACCAGGTTTTGATTGCGATTCCGCTTTTCATCTTGATGGGGGCATTGCTGGAGAAGAGCCGAGTCGCGGAAGAATTGCTGGAACGCATGGGGCAGGCGTTCGGCCGGTTTCATGGCGGTCTTGGTGTTTCTGTTGTTCTGGTTGGCGCGCTGCTTGCTGCATCCACGGGCGTTGTTGGCGCGACCGTGGTTGCGATGGGGCTGATAGCCCTGCCGGCTATGCTGAAGGCAGGATATTTTCCTCCGCTGGCCTGCGGCGTAGTTTGCACTGCCGGAACACTTGGTCAGATCATTCCGCCTTCAACTTTGCTCATTATTCTTGCTGACGTGATGTCAAATTCTTTTCAGCAGGCGCAATACGAACAAGGCTTGTTTGTTGTGCAAGCTTTATCGGTTGGACAGTTTTTCGCCGCGGCTCTGTTTCCGGGGCTTCTGCTAGTCGGTCTTTATATTGCCTATATCCTGCTGCGCGGCATATGGAGGCCTGCTGATCTTCCGGCTGCGGAATTGTCCGGCGGCATACCCACACGGCGAGAATTGGCTGCTTCGATTTTGCCGCCGGCTCTTCTGATCGTCGCAGTTTTAGGGTCGATACTCGGAGGTATCGCATCACCGACGGAAGCCGCTGCCGTTGGCGGTGTTGGAGCTTTGATTCTTGCCGGGATCCGTTCAAGTCAACAAAGACGGCAGATTCTGATCGGCGCGACTGCATTGATTGTGCTGGCATTTTTGGCAGGATTGTTTCCAGTTCGGATGCAGCGGTCCGATCTGAATGTATGGGAGCTTCTCGCTGGCGTGGTTTTTGTGGGTTTGGCGGTGATCGGTGCGTTTGGAATATGGAGGGCGGTCCACAGTTCATGGCGAACTCGCGTGCTGCATGAAGCCGCAACATCAACCATGATGATGACGGCAATGATATTTGCGACCATCCTGGCGGCAGGGATTTTTTCACTGGTTTTCATCGGATTGGGCGGTGAAGAGCGCGTCCATGGCGTCCTTCACAGCCTGCCCGGCGGACCAACAGGAGCGCTGCTCTTTACGATGCTGGTTGTGTTTGTTCTGGGATTTTTTCTCGATTTTGTGGAGATATCGGTCATTGTGCTGCCGTTGGTCGCACCGGGATTGATCCTGTTGGGGCACGACCCTCTTTGGCTTGGCATATTGCTGGCCATCAACCTGCAGACATCATTTTTAACGCCGCCGTTCGGTTTTTCGTTATTTTATCTTCGCGCAGCAGCGCCGGCGGAGATCACCACCGGGCAAATCTACCAAGGTGTTATTCCATTCATCGGGCTGCAAGCGGTGGGAGTCCTTTTGGTTTGGCTGTATCCCGCCATTGCGACGTGGCTCCCAAACACCGTGTTTTGAACAGCTCCAATCGCACCTGCGCCTCCCACAGGATCATGAGAGAATTTTTTGTTTTGCAAGCCAGAGACAAGACACGATTAATGATTGGGAATGGATTGTGAGACGTTGGAGGGATGCAATAGAATGTGGTTGACCAAAGCAGCGCTGATCGCGTCAAATTGCTTTGATCAATTGAGTGACATTTTTCTTGTATTCTACTATCCTACCGCATCTTGACAGGAGCGAGGAATGCCTGCGCTCTGCCGCGATTGCGAACATTGGTTTGACGCCGGTGGGCACTGTCCCAAGTGCCAGTCTCCCCGCGTTGTGCAGCATGACGAGCTGGAAGAATTGTCCATCGCACATATGGATTGCGACGCGTTTTTCGCCTCGGTTGAGAAACGTGATCGACCGGAACTTCGAGACAAACCGGTAATTGTCGGGGGCGGCAGGCGCGGAGTTGTTTCCACGGCGTGCTACATTGCCCGTCTGAGCGGCGTGCATTCGGCGATGCCGATGTTCCAAGCGCTTAATCTTTGTCCGGATGCCGTGGTCGTTTACCCGCGCATGCGTGCCTATGTCGAAGTGTCAAAGCAGATCCGAGCATTGATGGATGAGCTGACGCCAATGGTTGAACCGCTTTCGGTTGACGAGGCATTTCTTAACATGTCTGGCACATCGCGGCTCCATCATGCACCTCCCGCTGTATTGCTTGCCCGCCTTGCGAACAGAATGGAGCGAGAAATCGGGGTATCAGGCTCAATAGGATTGTCCCATAACAAATTTCTCGCAAAGATCGCGTCTGATCTTGATAAACCGCGTGGTTTTTCGGTGATTGGAAAGGCCGAAACGCAGGAGTTTCTCTTTGACAAGCCGGTTGGGTTGATATGGGGCGTGGGACCGGTTCAGCAGAGAAGGTTGAATAAAGCCGGCATTTATACGCTTGGTGACTTGAGAAATTGGTTGCCTGATGAGTTGGCCAAGCATTTTGGCAGAAGCGGTCCGCGGCTTTGGCGCTTGGCGCATGGTCAAGATACAAGACGCTTTTCGACTCACTCCCCAGTTCGAAGCATGTCAAACGAAACGACTTTCTCGGAAGATATTTCCGACCTGGCCGTGCTTGACGGCTACATTTGGCGGCTTTCGGAAAAAGTTGCCGGTCGTGCCAAGGCCAAACAAGAAGCGGGTAGAGTTGTGACCTTGAAGCTCAAGCAAAGCGACTTCAAACTGATTTCAAGAAGAAAGAGCTTAAGCCAACCGGTTCAGCTTGCAGAACAGATTTATCAGACTGCGCGGGAACTGCTTGAAAGCGAAAAGCATAAATCGCCATTTCGGTTGATCGGTGTAGGGATCAGTGAGGTGAATTCATTTATGTTGGACGAGACTGCAGCAGCGGCGCTGGATGCGGAATTGCAAAAGAAAGTCAAAGTCGAAAGGACAGCAGACGAAATCCGGGAGCGGTTTGGCGCGGATGCGATCATAAAAGGACGGGCGCTTCGATAACACGCCATCGTGTCAGTGCGCACTGACAATTGATATGGACGGCATTCAGACTAAATCCGATTTAACCGCGATGACAAAGTCTGACTTCGGGACAGTGCGGCGCGCTTTGAGCATTCGTCGAAAATCGCTGCGCTTGGGACGATTTCAGCAAGCGATGCGAGATGGCTACCAGTCGATCATGCGCTTGTTTCTGAAAAAGCATCCAGTGGGGCCATCATTGCCATGTGTTGCCAGCCAGATGATGGTTTCTGCGCCCTGTTCCGGGGACCGGGAAGCTCCTGCGCCACCCATTCGCGTGCGAACCCACCCAGGGCACATAGCATTGACTTTAACTGAATCCGGCAATGCGCGCGCTGCGGAAACCGTCAATGCGTTGAGAGCGGCCTTTGCAACTCCGTAAGCGCCGGGTCCGGCCACACCGTTCGAGAATGCCCCCCATCCCGAAGAAACATTGATGATCCTCCCATAGTTGCGCGAGATCATGTGGGGCGTCAGGTAACTCATCAGCAGGAACGGGCCGCGCACCATGACCTTCATCGAGTCCTCAAAGTCGTCGGGATCGTGAAAGACCCCGCCGGAGCCAAGGATTCCAGCATTGTTGACAAGAACATCCACCGGTCCTGCTTCTTCCACAGCGCGCGCAATGCTTTCAGGGCTTGCTACGTCAAGCTGAACCACTGCGGCTCCGATCTGCCTTGCCGCCATTTCGCCGCCGGCAAGATCCCGAGAACCGATAATGACCTCGAAACCCGCATTCGATAAGCCTTTCGCTGCTGCAAAGCCGATGCCTCGATTAGCTCCTGTTATCAGTGCGCGTTTCATGTTCGGTCCTATTGAGCGTATTGTAGGGACATGCGCGAGGCATCAATTATTTCAGCGTCAGCGATGAAACATGCCGCATAGGAAGCGAGGTCGTTGCTGTTCGCGCTTTCCTGATAACAAGAGATCGGCGCAGGAAGTTCGTCGGCAGCTGCAGTTTGGGTCAGTAGTGCGAACGCCATTAGCATTAGGCTCAGCCAGCGCATGTGATGTTCCTTTCCGATCTTAAACCACGTTGCATTGAACTGCACCCAATGTTTGCCTCCAATTTGGTCCTGGAGAGTTTGCTATCAGGTCGGGCCATTGCTCCGAGAACGCTTCTCTGCAATGCCAGATTGTCCCTGCCGCTTCTCCAACTCTTCCAAAACACGCTGAAACTTCACATCGTTTATCTTTAGGAGCACCAACAGGTGGTAGAGCGTATCGGCTGCCTCTTTAACAAGGTCTTGTCGATTTCCGAGCGCTCCGGCCAAGCCAGCCTCAATGGCTTCTTCGCAAAATTTCTGTGCGCAGCGCACGCTGCCGTCGGCAATTAGTTTTGCGGTCCAAGAAATTTCCGGGTTCGCCGTGCAGCGTTCATCGATTGTTTTTTCGAGGTTTTCTAGAGTTGTCATGTCAGCCGCACCGGAATTCCTTCATTGGACATATACTCTTTCGCTTGTCGAATTGTGTATGTGCCAAAGTGAAAGATGGAAGCTGCGAGCACGGCGGAAGCATGGCCGATCTTTATGCCTTCAGCCAGGTGTTCAAGCGTTCCAACACCTCCGGATGCAATGACCGGAATCTTTGCGTTGTCGGCGATCAACCGCGTAAGCTCAAGATCAAATCCAGACTTGCTTCCGTCCTGATCCATGCTCGTGAGAAGAATTTCTCCGGCGCCGCGGTTTTCGATTTCTTGTGCAAATTCCAACGCATCAATTCCGGTTGAACGCCGCCCGCCATGTGTGAATATTTCCCAGTGGCCGGGGGAAACTTTCTTGGCGTCAATCGCCACGACTATGCATTGACTGCCAAACCGAAGAGCGGAACGTTCAATACAGCCGGGATCAGCAACCGCTGCCGAATTGAAAGACACCTTGTCGGCGCCCGCCCTAAGCAGCGCTTCGACATCGGATTGGTCCCTAACACCGCCGCCGACGGTCAGCGGCATAAAACAACACTCTGCTGTTCGCGAAACCAAATCTAACAACGCACCGCGTTTTTCAATCGATGCGGTGATGTCCAAAAAGCATAATTCGTCCGCCCCTTCAGCATCATAACGAAAAGCGGCTTCCACCGGATCGCCAGCATCCCGAAGTTTGACGAAACCGATGCCCTTGACAATTCGGCCATTCCGTATGTCCAGACAGGGTATGACGCGAGCCTTCAGCATCGAATAGGCTTTGCATCGGCATTGCAGCAAAGACCGGGGCTTTGTGGATTCCTGCCGGAAGCTGTGGAACTTAAGCTAGCGCAATTCACATGAAGCACCTTGCTCAATTCAAAACCGCAAGCGCGTCTTCGATTTGAATGCGGCCATCGTAAAGAGCTCGGCCAACGATCACTCCCTCCAATCCCGGACATTTCGCAGCTAACGACCTGAGGTCCTCTAGGGACGATATACCACCTGATGCGATCACCGGGATCGTTAAATTGTCAGCGAGCTCGGCTGTCGCTTCAATATTTGGCCCCTTTAGGACACCATCGCGTTCAATGTCGGTGTAGATTACAACAGCAACACCGCAGTCTTCGAATTGCTTAGCCAAATCTATGGCGTCGCGGTCGGTATCGGTTACCCATCCTCGCGTTGAGACCAATCCATTTCGCGCATCGATTGCAACTGCGATTTTTCCCTCATGCCGTAGGGCCGCACTCTTAACAAGTGATGGATTCTCCACAGCGGCGGTGCCGATGATTACGCGCGCAACCCCGTGATCCAACCAGAAATCAATTGCCGCCGTGTCGCGAATTCCACCGCCAAGCTCAATCGGGACATTCACCGCATTCAGGATTCTTGTAACGGAATCGGAGTTTCTGGCGAAACCTTCAAATGCCCCATCAAGGTCGACGACATGCATCCATTTGCATCCGGCGTCGGCAAAGATCCGGGCTTGTGCGGATGGGTTGTCGTTATAGACCGTGGACTGCTCTGCGTCGCCCCTGATCAATCGGACGCATTGTCCATCTTGCAGGTCAATGGCAGGAAAGAGAATCATTTGATCACACAGGCTTCCATTTCAGGAAGTTGCCGAGAAGCCGCTGCCCGGCTTTTTGGCTCTTTTCAGGGTGAAACTGTGTCCCTGCGATATTGCCGCTCGCGACAATAGCCGCAAACCACGATCCATATAGAGTCTGCGCAATGCAATTCTCGGCGTTAATCGGCGCAAAATGAAACGAATGAACAAAGTATACATCTGTGGATTCAAAAACACCGGCGAGTAGCGGGTGGGGCTTGAGACGATGAAGACTGTTCCAGCCCATATGCGGGATTTTAGCAGCGGAATTCGTCCTTTCCAACGCTCGAACCTCTCCAGCAATCCATCCGAAACCTTGAGTTCTGCCGTGTTCCAGACTGAGTTCCGCCAACAGCTGCATGCCCACGCAGATTCCCAGAAAAGGCGCGCGTCGGACAATTGCCGCATGCTCAATAGCTCCATCAAGTCCGTTATCCAGCAATGCCCGACGGCAATTGGAAAAAGCGCCGACACCGGGCAAAATCAATCTGTCCGCGGCCGCGACAACGTCGGGGTCTGAAGACACCACAACCTCATCGGTCTGAAGTTCAGTCGCTGCTTTGGAAACAGCTTTTTCAACCGAATGCAGATTGCCGGAACCGTAGTCTATAATGACAGCGCTCAAGTCAAAGCATTCCCTTTGTCGACGGAATCTGATCAAGATTTTCCGAAGGGGCTGAGATAGCAGTTCTCAGGGACCGGGCAACACCCTTGAAAATGGCTTCGGCAATGTGGTGGCTGTTGTCGCCGCATCTCTTGGAGATATGCAGTGTTATCTTTCCATGAGCAGAAAACGCCCTGAAAAACTCACGAATAAGTTCGGTGTCGAAGCGGCCGATTTTCTGTGTGGGAAAAGTCACATCCCAGCCAAGATAGTGCCGACCTGAAAGATCTAAAGCGACATCAATCCACGCGTCGTCCATGGGTAGACTGCATTGACCGTAGCGATTGATCCCCCGTTTATCTCCGAGAGCTTTGGACAACGCGGAACCGAGGACTATACCGACATCTTCTGTAGTATGGTGATCGTCGACATGGGTGTCTCCCGTGGCTTCTAAGCTGAGGTCAATCGACGAATGGCGAACCAGTTGCTCAAGCATATGATCAAGAAAGCCAACACCAGAATGCAATTCACACCAACCTGTGCCATCAAGACCAATATTGGCTTTGATACGGGTCTCAGTTGTGTTGCGTACTATTTCGGCATTTCTCACTAAGTTGCTCCTTAATCAAACGCTGCACTTTAGCTATATGCGGAGGATTTCTCTATACAATAGATACCCTGAACCTGATTGAACGGTCGGTTCGTGGATGCTTGCGTTCGAGTAAACTCGATTTTTTCGTCAGACCAATTATACAAACGGCAGGGAAACGCGTGGATTCCCTGCCCCAACCAGGAGACTATTGTAAAGATCAATTCCTCGGAACACAAGACCTCGAACTTGTGCGGCTTTGGAGGCTAGCAACATGAAGTGGGACCTTGCGTTTCTCATTCCCGGAAGCGGTTCGGCGACCATAGTACGCGGATCATGGTGCCATACGAAGGCGACTGCGAAGCGCCGATGCCTTAAGGTTGGCAGCTCACAAAACCTACCGATCAAACCAAAGCGAAGTGTCCAAAACCCACTTAAATCAGTGGGTAAGCTGTTTCAATTTTCGGCACTCGTGAGCGGGCGATTGCTCCGCATAAAACTCAAATATCAAAAGAAACAAAGACTTACTTAACTCTGTGAGGTTAATTGTGTTCCTGCATTTAAGTGGGAAAGATTGCCGAAAATCTGGAATTTTCGAGCTAAATCGTTTGGAGTAGACCCCCCTATTTGAACTCCCGCACCGTACCAGGAGACGGATTCCATAGCAATCTAGGGTTCAGTTATCGGGGTTCACGTGACTATTGCCCGATCAATTATACCCTGTTTACAAAAGCAGGTATAACACTTATGTTGTGTCTGGTTTTAAAAACCCGGTATAACTTTTACGGATACACCATGAAGCCAATCAGCCTTGCCCTGCAAACGATCTTCGCAGAACTCATCGAGAGGTGCCTCGATGCAAGTTTTGATCAAGATTTCGATGAGCAAGGTCAGTTTGTCAAAGTAACCTCCAAGTTGCGTGAGTATTGGTACTTCCAGAAATACCAAGATGGTGGTCGGAAAAGACGATATGTCGGCCCCGTCGCAGAGCCCGAAATAACCGACCGCGTTAAAACGTTCAAAGAACTCAAAGCTAGCTTTACCGAACGGCGCGAATTGGTGCGCGCCCTTGGTCAGGTTCTACCGCGTCCGGACGCCACCACAGGCGATATTGTCGAAGCGCTCTGGAAAGCTGGCTTCTTTCGTTTGCAGGGTGTGCTTATCGGTACTGTTGCATTCCAAGCCTATGCAGGCCTGTTAGGTTCAAAGCTCCCTTCGACTTCGCTGATGACCCAGGATGCGGACTTTGCGCAGTTCAAAGCGATTTCTAATGCCGTCGATGATTCAATGCCGCCTATGCTTGATGTGCTGCAGCGGGTGGATGAAAGCTTCAGTCCCGTGCCTGACCTCGACCCGCAAGCCGTGACCGCCTTCGTCAATAAGGATCGTTATCGCGTCGAATTGCTAACGCCAAACAGAGGCAGTGACGAACACCAGGGTAAGGCTGCAGATATGCCTGCTTTGGGCGGCGCCAGCGCTACTCCGTTACGGTTCCTGGACTTCCTGATCAAAGATCCGGTCTGGTCAGTGGTGCTGCATCGTGGCGGTATCCCCGTTCGTGTTCCTGACCCTTCCCGATATGCCGTTCACAAATTGATTGTAGCAACGCGGCGACATGAAGGATCATTTGCAAAAGCGGATAAAGATATATTTCAGGCAAGTATCCTCATTGAAGCCCATTCTAAACGGCGATCTTTTGAGCTGGGCGAAGCATTGAGCATTGCAGAGAATAACGGCCCGAAATGGAAGGCGGCAATAGAGCAGGCCGTCACGGCGCTCGATGAGAAAACACAAAGCATTCTTCAAAAGGCCAGAAATGACTTTACGGGAAGCTCTTAGGTCTTTTGGACTCGCTTCAAGTGCCGCAAGGCCTATATCCGATTAAAGGACACCTCTATAAACCTCACCCAAAAGCACTGAGATTTATTTGGTTAGTACGTAGTGCCAGTTAGTGTCAGTTAAAAACCCCCTGATTCTGCATTTTGGAACAGTTCGCCGGCGGTTGACGGAGACTGAATGCGGCGGCCTTTTTTGTTCATCACCGGCATTTCGGCGATATCGTCAAGGGCCGCCAGGATGCCGGGCGACCAATGCCCTTTGTCCAGGCTGAAGACGCCGATCCGCCCGAACTGCGCGCTGATCCGTTCGGCCAGAGGAACGATGCTTTCCCGGTCGCCGCCGGTCCATTGGATCTCCCAGTCCAGCTTGTAGCCCAGCCGGTCCACCGCGATGGAGACCGGCACGCCGAGTTCGACCGGCCGACCGGCCTTGCCCTTCGATATCCACCTCGTGTGCGGCTCGTGCACCGAGAAGATCTTATCCCCGTGCGGCGCCATGTCTCCGTCGATCAGGCGGGTGCGGACATGGCCCGAAAGCTTCGCCGCCGTAGCGCAGCAGCTCCTGATCGCCTTGACAGCCGGCTGGAGCAATTCCCGGGATTGACCTTCAGATGCTTGTGCTGCCGCCAGCCTTTGATGTTCCTGCGGGCGCACAGCTCACCGCTTCGGAAAGCGGACGGTGACCGACCGGATGTTCGACATCGGTCTCCACAACAAACGAATCCGCCTTCACATCGACCGGACCGCTGCTTTTACGATCCTGTGACCGAGCTGCATGATTTTACTGTTGACGAACCGAAGCGTATCCTCGTCGAGAAGCTCCGTCAGATTGTGCGCGATCCGGGGAGACTTGAACTGATCATGATAATCCGGACACTGCAGCATGATCCGGATTTCGGCATGCCTGCGCATCTCCTCAAGACGGTCAAAGCCGCGGTTGAGTCCCTGCTTCAAAATGCCAGGGCAGGAACCTGCCGGAAACTCATGCCCGGCCGGCCGTTCTCAAGGCTGGCCCGTTCCGAATGCTTCGCCTCCATGTGAGCCAAAACCGCCTGACGGGACTTCTCGTCGCAGTAAAGCGCCTTCAGGCCGCTCAGCAGACGGGGAATGTCGTCCCGCGACCGCTCGTTGATCTGAAGTTCCTCGATCGGAACATGAAACAGTTGAAGATTTTTCTCAAATGTGGTTCTCATGGCATTACCTTTTGTTGAAGATTCGCCTATTTGACACAATATCTGGGCGAATCTTCCGCTTTTACGCCGTATCCTCCGAATCTTCGCAACCATGAACAGCAGAAAATTCCATGCACGGTAAGGCTTAGAACGACCGAATCGACTTTTCCCGCAGACACTAATTGCGGAAGCCGAACTATGCTTGGGGAACGGTGACGTGCCTGCGTCAGGTGTTGAGCCGACTCAGTAGTAAATGTGCGCGCCCTGTAATAGTGTCACGTATCTCATGTAGCATTGGTCGCCGGTCGCTCGGCAAGGCAAGCGCGGACGCCACGCTTTCAGATTTTTCGACGATGGCACCCGCGATCTCTTCCATCCGTTTACGAACAAACGGTGCGCGAATCTCGATGTTCTTTGCGAACTTATCGAGGTCGGTGGGATAAATTTCCTCAAGCGTTCGGCGTCTGCCGATCTTCATTGCAAAACGCTGGCTGAGGTCGGGATAAACGACCGTGGAGAGAAGGTCATAGAGCGGCGCGAGCTGCGTCCGATCCGGCAGATAGAGCAGGCTGAAATTCTTCGCATGCGCATCGGCATTGCCGATGATGGCATTGAACAGGGCTGCATCCAGAAGCTTCAGCGCTTCGGTCGCGGGCCGGGAGGCCACCCGCCGGATAAGGGCAAAACAGTCACGAAAAACCGGCCCGCCATCGCTTGCATATTTGCGAGTCGACATGAAACCGAGCGCCTGGCAGAAATCCTCCTGATGGAGACGAATGGTTTTCCCATCTTCTCCAATATGCCGGTCGTAGCGTTCGATCAGCAGGAACCGCTTGTCGCCGACGCTGCGAAACTTCACTTCAGCGACCTCTAGCCCGATGGCGCGGGCGAGCCGCATACAGAAGGCTTCGTTCTCGGCTGTGCCGTCGAACCGGGCGATCTCAGGCTTCAGGATATGGGTTGTCGGCTGCCCCGGTGCAGGCAATGCGATGGCTCCGTCCCTACACACAACGGGCAGTTTCGACTGCGCGCCGGCGAGCGAGAGCCGCAAACCGTCTTCGCCGCCCGCCAGCATGGGGCGCATCGGCAACCGATCAATAAGCGCAACCAGCTTCTCGTCGCTCAGAATCCTGGATGTTTCTGACTTGCCTGCTATGATAGGTTCGACATCCTCCGGCCAGACCTCGATCGCCCCTGCGACCTCGCCGCCAATCTCTTCCAGGAGTCTGAACTCATTTCGTTCGGAGATGCCAAGCGCCTGCGCGATGACTGTGCGTTGAGATGCCTCGGGCAAGAGGCCCTCGAAGAAGGGGAGAGTCGTCCTCCGGTCGAATGGTTCGGGTTGCAGCGGCAGAGACGCAGAAGCGGGCCTCGCGTTCGGCATTGCGAGCCAGTCTTCTGCATAACTGAATTCAGGCTCGCCATAGTCGTTCAGCGCAAGCTGGCCAACACGCTCGCCGTCCCACCAGATGATAAGCCGCCGTGTCATGCGCCGGATCCGTTAGGCAGGGTCAGGGACACGTCGATCCCGAGTGCGGCCAGAACCGCTAGCGTCTTGCCGAGCTGGGCCGTTTCCTTGCCTGCTTCGAGCTCGACCAGAAAGCGTACGCCGACATTAGCCGCAGCAGCGAGCTCGTCCTGCCGAAGGCCTTGCGCTTTTCGCGCGGCGCGTATGGTGGTCCCAATGTCAGTTGAGGTCATCATTTTCTTCCTGAACGGGAAGATATACGATTGAGACGATGATGTAAAGAAGAATGTTCCCGCTCGGGAAAAATGGTGTGTATAGGACCTTCTCGCTTGCTAATTATTCCCGCTCGGGAATTTATTGATTTAGCGTTCTATTTTTTGAAGATCAATCTCGTACACTCACTGTGTGCCAAACGACCGTTTTCGTAATGATTGCCGCGGGATGCGGAAAGTTTCGCCTGGATACCAAGCCGTCTTCTGAACCCTTGCAAACTTATGTCGATCGCCCGGCGCATTCACGAGGTTCCGAGGGGGCGGCTCGGGTGATTTCGCCTGATCATTTCCACATGACGATTTCGACGGAAGACCTTGAACGAGCACGCACCCTAGCGGCTCGGATCGTTGCTGAGTTCGGCGAAAGATTTCTGCCGCTGTTTGAAGTTCTCGATGCGGACTATGTGCGGCGGCAATCGTTAAGCGAAAAGATCGACCGCGCCCAGAAGATATCGGCGTTCGCTAAGCAAGGCGGGCCGCGTCTCAATCCGCGAACAGGTTGTTTGGTACAGGGTGCGCGATCTTCATCAGTTCATCGCGCCGATAACTCAGCGATCCGCCATCCCCGCAATTGGGGCGGTCATGCTTGTGCCCCATCAGGAGGAAGCGCGGAGCGTAATCGAATTTGGCTTCCTGAATCCACTTCTCCATGGAATGCCGAAACGAACAGATGACATGATCGGTCGTCCGAAAAAAACTCCCGGCGCCTGAAGGCTGCGCTCACCGCGGCCGAGAAGGAGTTGGACTTGTCGACATAACGCGGAAAGCCTTGGGATGCGCGCTTTGCCGCCTCAAGTGCGATGCCGACCAGCGAGATTTCCCGACCAGTCGGGTATTGTTTCCAAATGGGGTTTTGGGTTGTCCGGCCATGGTCATTTGTGCGCGCGCTTCATAAATTCATCGAAGAGCGGCACGGTAAATGCTGCATACCCATATTTCGGGCTATAGATCATGCCGCTGGTAATTAAGGCATCTCAGAGAGGCGTTCGTAACGAGAACGGAAGAAGTTCTTGTCGAGGCGTTTGACGGCTAGCTTGCTCGCCTTTCGTACATCAGCAAGCGTGATGGGGGATTTCTTTGCAGTGTTCCACGCTTGATATCCCCATTCCTGCAAGAAGTAGGGATACCCTTTGGATTGATCAATCACGGCTGTGACTGCGTCATCCGCAAAGATGGCTTTCGAATCCTTGGCCGGTGTGACGAGCGCGCGCCGTGCCTCTTTTTTTTCTAAAGCGCCGATGTCGGGATATTCGAACAATCGTTCAGAGTACGATTTTGCTTCAGCAGAGAGTTTTATGAGCAGTGGCAAACCAGCACCCACGATCATAATTGGAAGCTTCTTTTGATCAGTTCGATGAACGGCCATGATCAGGGCTTCGAATTCTTCTGATGGCAGGTTCTGAATCTCATCAATCAAAATTACGATAGAACTTTTGCGCGCCTTGGCGGCCTCACCAGCCGCCAAAAAGACTTCTGCAAGATCACGCGAAAGGGTGCCGCTATCTGCGACGCCGGGTTCATTGTCCACATCAACAGAAAATTCGATGTCCCCGTATTTGACTTTTACGGCACCGACGAAACTCTTTAACACTCGAAGCCCGCGCTTTACCTGTTCACTTACCCCCTTGAGCCGATCAAGTTTTAAAAGTGCGGCGCGCAGCGTTGCGACAATCGTTACAGACAACGGCTCGTTTGCACTGATCTCGATAAAATTTGTCACAGCCCCAGCCTCATCGGCCATCGCTTGGACTTCGTTCAACAGTACTGTTTTTCCGACACCACGAAGGCCGACGAACATGAAGCTTCGCGCAGACTTCCCGCCTTTGTTACGCTCAATGGCAAGCTTTGCATCTGCGATAATTGCGTCACGTCCGGCCAATTCCGGGGGTGGTGTTCCCGCGCCTGGGGCATAGGGACTAGCCGCGGGGTTCATGCAGCACCTATAAGAAGTTTATGTCTGTTCAGCATAAACTTCTTATACATGAGTCGACGAGAACTTCTAAGAAGTTTATCCCCCCAGCGCATAAAGTTCTTATAACTACACTTCGAAGGGAAATAATGGATTCGTCAGAGAAAGTTGCGTACGAGTTTCTGCGTCACCGGTTTCGTTGTGAGACGGTTTGTCATGAACCGAATGGGAATCGTATTCCCGATTTCCTCGTGTCGCAGAGGGTGGCGATCGAGGTCCGGCGGTTAAATCAGAATGTGTATGATGGCTCGATACGTCGTGGTCTTGAGGAGATATCAATACCGATTGATGATATGTTGCGAGAGTTACTGCCGAAACTTGGGGCCTCCTGTGGGGACGAATCATGGTTTGTGAATTTTCAAATACCTCCTCAACAGGTTCGTCCGGACCGTGGTTTAAAAAAGAAGGTTTGGGGAGTGCTGAAGCGGTTTCGGGACAGCACTGAGCGGTGCGAACGGAGCGAAAAAGTTCTGGTTCTGTATGACTTTCCCGACACGGATTTCTGCTTGAAGGTTTTTCGAGCGTCTAAGATTCATTCTTCGTTTTTTATTTTCTGCCCCTCCCAAGACAGGCGTAGAGGCGGGTTCGTGCTTTCTAAGATAATCTCGAATATTTCTGTCTGTGTAAAGGAGAAGACGGAGAAGCTCAGAAAAAGTGGCATGATGGATAAGTATGCGGAGTGGTGGTTGGTCCTCGTTGACCATATTGATGGAGATTTGAATGATAGAGAAATGGAAAAGTTGTGTTGGTCGATCCGTGTGCCTCCGGAATGGGCGAGAATTGTTGTCTTGAACTCGAACCGTAGTGGTAAGCCGGTAGACATCCTCTGATTTTATGGGGAGGTACCCGCCGTTCTGAAGTGGGTAGATAAGACCGGGGATTTGTTGCCTGTGACGGTAGAAGCGGATCATCTTGGTTGCGACATATCCGTTTCTTTGATACGTCAGCGGGAGTGCATCGACTATGTAAAGCAGCATGGTCTGGTTGTTGGTTCGGGCACTGAATGTCGTCTTTCTCAGAAGGGATTGGCTTTTCTTCATGCACATGGGCATGGAGTGGGGTAGGACCGTTTGGGCAGTTTGTACCTCTTGTCGAGTGATGTTCATCGTGCGTTGAAGATTCGCTTCGGGTGAAGCCGACATGCTGTGGTCACTGTGCGCGTTTGAGCAGACCGGAATGTGATGTCGACCGTTAGCCGTGTCGTGTGTTTTCAACAATGAATAGGGGTTTTATTGGAGTCAACCATAAGTGGTAATCTGACTCATCGTTTGGTTTAGGTGACAACTGAAACGGTGCGGTGTCGAAGTTCATCGCCTTGGCGATGGTGTTTCCTACACTCTCCGCTGCTTCGACAAGGTGCGCATCGGCGACGTGGGCGTAGCCCGCAGTGGTACTGTGTCGCCGATGCCCGAGCAGCTTGCCGAGCCTCGCGTCGGCGCAGACCGCCCGCCAGCACTCCCGCAACGAGTAGTCACCTCTGCCGTCCACGTAGCTCGGGAACAAGGGCGCATCTGAATCGCGGTAACCGATCAGCATCTCGATGTACGCCTGCGCGGCTTTGCCGAGCGGCACCGCGCGTGGGCCGGTCTTGGAGTCGGGCAGGTTGAGGATTTCGCTGCGGCGGCATCCTGGCGGCCTTGGGCGATATCGCCGAAATGCTGGTGATGAACAAAAAAGGCCGCAGCGGCAAAGCGGACCGGGAGCGGGAAGCCGCCCCCGGCTATGCCGAAGCGCGACGGGCCCACTCCGCGGTCGAATCCGCGATCAACGAACTGGAGCATAAAGGCCTGGATCGGATCCTGTCCTGCGCCGCCAACATCCAGAAAATCGGAACCGCGATCAACACCTGGCGAAGCAAAGGCCGGGGCCCGCCGCCGCTTCCGGCCTGACAGCCCTCCCCTCCGCAGCGGAAATCACCGCCGCTCATTCGGGCCACAGGACAGGTGTGCGCGGAATCCGCCTCAACGCAAGAAAACCGCCGCCGAACTGTTCCGGATTGCAAAATCAGGGAGTTTTTTTACTGACACAAACTATCCCTAATCGGACGACGCAAAACGCCGGCATCCATCATCCGGGCGCTCTTCGTCGTCGAAAAAGATGACGCTATTCCAAAACTCATTGTCGGATTATTCGAGTGCATCTCTGTGGAGACAGCCGATCTCCAACGTGTCGGTGTCGAGTGAGCGACAGATAAACTCTCGCGTATCGTAAGCACGGAATCTCTTCGGTATACGACGCTTGCAATACTAGGTGTCGGCACGCTGGATGAGATATCTATCGGGCTTGGGCAAGTCGGCTTCCGCTCCTAAAATAGTCCCAATTGTGTCCCATATTAGGCCTCAAAAATCAAGATATCTGGGCTATGAAAGCTCTTAAATTATCGTAATTTGTTGATTATATTGAGAATTTTTAAGCTTTGATTGGAGCGGGCGATGGGATTCGAACCCACGACCCCAACCATGGCAAGGTTGTGCTCTACCTCTGAGCTACACCCGCTCTCCAAGAAACCCAAACATAGCTATGAAATGTGGTTGTTGCAAGAGCATTTTGACACACGTTCAACATTTGCGTGCCGGCCGGGTCCTGACGACTGGCGTCCGCATTTCAGTTGAATGTCGCATTAATTGAGCGGTATGATAGAGTTCGACTGTTGCACGGGCATGTTTGCTGGGCAAACCATGCATGGTCCGGTCATTGAGCGGTTTGAATGCGAGAACAGATGATGAGAATCGATTATTTTTTTTCCACCATTTCGCCATTCACTTATTTGGCAGGCGACCGGCTGGAGCGGATTGCCAAAAAGCAGGGCGCCGAGGTCAGCTACAAGCCTTGCGACCTGATGGGCCTCTTTGGCAGAACCGGTGGACTGCCACCAAAAGACCGGCACATTTCACGCAGGACTTACCGGCTTCAGGAGCTGAACCGTATATCCAAGATGAACGGAATGCCTTTGAACCTCGCACCTGCCAATTGGCCAACCAATCCCGAGCCTTCGTCCATCGCCGTTATCAATTCTTGTTCGGCTTCGGGCGGAGACACTGGAAAACTGGTTCGATGCTTTCTTCGTTCCTGCTGGGCGGAAGAAAAGGATATCGCAAATGCTGACGTGGTGGCCGAATGTCTGAGCAAGGCTGGTTTTTCTACAGAATTGGGTCAGGAAAATCACGAGACCGCGATGAAGCAATACAAGGCAAACACTGAGGAAGCGTATGATCGAAATGTGTTCGGCGCGCCGACATATGTTGTTGGCCAAGAAGTGTTCTGGGGACAAGACCGGCTGACCTATTTGGAAGCCTGGCTTGAAGGCAGACTCTCATAGATTCTTATCGCTGAGTTTCAGAAAACAACGAGACTAAATCGTCGATTTCGCTTTCTGTGGTTGACCAGTTGCAAACCAAGCGAGCGCTCAACTGCTGGTCCGGGTCAGCTGTTATCTGCTGCGAGTGTGGCCACAAATAATATGACGCGCCGTTTTTCCAAGCGGCTTGATGTAATCGCTGGGGCAAATTCGGAAATACCATGTTCGCTTCGACGGGATGGGCTATGGTAACCTCTGGCAACGATTTAAGCCGGTCTGCCAATCGATTGGCCATTGCGTTGGCGCGACGGGCCAGCCGAAGCCATAAATCGTCGTTCAGATACGCATCCATTTGTGCCGACAGAAAGCGGTGTTTGGAAAACAAATGGCCGCCGCGCTTTCTCCGCAGTTCAAATTCCCAGCTCAATCGCTCTTCAAACAGCACAACGGCTTCAACTCCCATCAAGCCATTTTTTGTTCCTCCGAAACTAAGTGCCTTCGCTCCCGACTTCCAAGTCAAATCAGCAGGAGAACATCCTGTGTGCGCGACCGCGTTCGAAAAGCGCGCGCCATCGATGTGAATGGGCAGTCCATATTCGCCGGCCAATTCTGCGAGCTGCGACAATTGTGCAGCGTCATAGACCGTTCCGTTTTCTGTCGCATTGGTCAGTGAGAGCGCTCCGCGCTGAACATTGTGCACACCGACCGCCTCAGCATTGCGGAGAGCGGACTCTAGCAATAACGGATCGATTCGCGCATGTTCGCCATCGAGAAGCGTAAGTTTGGCGCCTCCGGTGTAAAATTCAGGAGCACCGCACTCATCTTCTTCAAGGTGAGAGTTGCGATGGCAGTAAATTGTTCCCCATGGCGGACACAGACAGGCCGCACAAAGCGCGTTTGCTGCTGTGCCGGTCGCGACAAGGTGCACGAAACAGTCTTCCGTCTCAAATATCGTCCGGATGCGACTTTCTATCGACGCCATCTGCTCCTCGGCGCCATAGGAGGGTCGATATCCTTGATTGGAAGCCAAAACCGCATCAAGAATTTCAGGGGCTGCAGGCCCGGCATTATCGGACGCGAAGTTCAATTCTAATGCCAATCAGTGACAAATTCAGAAAGGTTGCTGAGATCGGCTTCATATTCAGGAATGGTGAAATTCCGAACGGAAATCCCAGCCTTATGCACGTCTTTACGATTACCTGAAATCAAGTGATGCCACTCATGCAGCGGATTGCCTTCATGAACTAATCTGTAGGCGCAGGTCTTCGGCAGCCAGTCTATGACTTTTCCCACCATGTCAGCTTCCAGCACTACACAGTCCTTAACGATTTTGGTCCGCGCACTGTAATTCCGACATTGGCAGGAATTTCCATCAAGCAATCTGCAGGCTACATTCGTGTGACCGTATTTCTTGGTGGTTTCGTCTTTGATTTTGAAGAGGCAGCAGCGGCCGCAGCCGTCACAAAGCGCTTCCCATTCCGCTTGATTCAATTCACCGAGTTCAAAGCGTTCCCAAAATCGCTCCCGCAAAGCTTCATCGTTTTTGGCGCTGTTGGAATTGATAAGTCTGCGAAACCTCGCAGAAGCTTGTCTCATTGCTTTAACAAACATCGTCGAGTCTTTGCCGAGCCGCTATGCAGTCTCGCTTCATTTGTTGGACCAATTCAGCGACATTGGAAAATTTGAACTCTTGACGCTGAAATTCAACCAGTGCAACTGAAATTTCTTCGCCATAGATATCGGCTTCAAAATCAAGAATATAAGCTTCCAGATTTGGCGGGTGATTTCCGAATGTCGGCCTGCTGCCTATCGATGCAACGCCTTTATAACGGCCCTTGTGGCTGCCCGTCAGCACATCGACAAATACCGCGTAAACTCCATGTGTTGGCTTCAACACGGTTTCGATCGCGACATTAGCGGTGGGGTATCCTAATTTCCGTCCTCTTTTCTCGCCTTGCCGGACAACGCCCTCAATCCGATGCCAGCGACCGAGAATCTCTGTTGCCGCTGCGAGATCACCTGCAACCAGCGCCAGCCGAACCGCGGATGAAGAGTATTCACTTCCGTTCTTTTCAAGAATCGGAGCGATTGATACGTCGATTGCACAGCGTTTGCCTAGCTGAGCAAGTGAATCCGCGGTACCCTCGCGTCCTTTGCCAAATCGAAAATCCTGACCGACGACGGCACCTTTGATTCCGAGCTTTCCGGCAAGAATCTCCCGCACAAATCTATCTTCTGTACACTCGGCCAAAGTTCGGTCGAATCTCAGCATATAAAGAACTTCAACCCTCAGTTCGTCGAAACGCCGCACTTTCGCTCTAACGTTCATGAGCTGAAAAGAACGGTCAGCCGGACGAAAAAATATCCTCGGATGCGGTTCAAATGTCACGATGCCCAATGGCGCACCGTGCTCTCTAGCTTTGCGGCGCGCCTGTTCGATCACCATTTGATGTCCCAAATGGACACCGTCGAAATTGCCGATCGCAACCACGGCTCCCCGGTCGGTTTCGGAAATCGACAAGTAATCACGAACGATGCGCATCACTTCAGAATATCCTTGTCGGGTCATTGCTGCAATGAAACGGTCCAGATCCCGCGTTTTTTTGAACTCGGTCTATGAAGATGCTTCCGAAGAATGTTAGCTGCTGAGCCTGCAGACAGATCCGAACCCATGCACGGGGCGATAGCTCTGGTATTTCGGCGCTGTCCTTTCGTCCCAGCATGGTGGTTTGGTCTTCGAGAATGCTGTTCATCGCAGATGACCGATTACAAAGTCGGGATTAACGTCCCAACTTTCGCAGAATTGCAATAGGCGGGAACGGACGGGGTCAACTGTCGTCCCTGTTTCCTGCGCCGCCAGTCCGCCGCTGACGAACAAACTGGGCAGATTTTGGCGCGCTGCCCCCTTGATGTCGGTCTCAACGCCATCTCCGATGCAGAGTATTCGCCCGGCGGGAACGGTTTCCGACTTGATTTCGCTCAAAATTTTGCGGGCGAGACTGTAAATTTCACTGCGAGGTTTGCCAAATAGCAAAACCCGGCCGCCGAGTTCTTCATACAGCCGTCCCAGTGCGCCAGCGCAAAACGCCCGGCGGTCAACTCGGTCGACGACGATATCAGGATTCACACAAAGGAAAGGCAAATTTGCATCAATGGCGCGCAGAAACGCATCGCGATAATCTTCGGGAGCTTCGGTTCTTTCATCGTTAAGGCCGGTGCAGACGATTCCCTGCGCGTTTTGCAGCGGCACATTTTCGATTTTGCCGAATTTTCTTTGGATGTCGGTTTCCGGTTCAAGAAACCCCAGATCGTTAGGAGGACCAATGTAGTGGATTCTGCGGCCGACTCGGCCTTCGAACAGACAGGATTTAGCGGCGTCGCCGGAAGTGACAATTCTGTCCCATGCCGTTTTCGGGAAGCCGATTTTATCGAATTGACGCGCGACGCGAAGCCAAGGGCGCGGCGCGTTGGTGATCAGCAAAACCGCGCCGCCTCCACTGCGGTATGTTTCCAGTGCCTTCACAGCTGCATGGAAAGAGGTTGTCCCATTATGAACGCATCCCCATACGTCGCAGAACAGCGCGTCATATCGGTCGGATATTTCCGACAGTTTTCGGATGATTTGCAAAGCGGAACTCAGATTACGTGAAGGGTCTGTCTGCGATCAAGCCCGGAGATTCGGGATGATCTGTTTTTTGCGGCTGACAACGCCGGGCAACACCACATAACTGTCGGCGGTATCCACTGCGAATGACTTGGATGCGATGCGGCGGGAAAGGTCATTTGGAAGCAGCAGCGTGGATTGCTGACGCAGAATGTCGACTATGAAAAACAAAACCTGGTCGATCTTTTCGTTTTCAGCCACAGTTTCCATTGCCTTCAGAAGGTCAGCTTTTCGGTCAAAGATCGAATCCGGCGCCGTGGTTTCCAAAACTGAAATGCGGAGTTTGCGGTCATCGGTATCGTAGCGCTTGGAGTCCAGCAAGACGAGGTCCTCGTTCGAATAGGAGGAGATATCCGACTTCGCCGCAAACATCTCCGACGCATAGTCTGAAATATCGATTGAAAGGTCTTCGGCCAGCCGCTCCGCGAGCCGCATGTCGTGTTCGGTGGTTGTTGGCGAGCGAAATGCAAGCGTGTCTGAAAGAATGCAGGATAAAGTCAGCCCTTTGATGCCGGCGGGCATGTTCTTTCTGCCGGTTTCTTCCATGAGGTCATGCATGATGGTGGCTGTGCACGCCAATGGTTTGAAGGTGATGGCAATCGGGTTGCGGGTTGAAAGACCGCCTGTAAGCAGATGGTGGTCGATGATTTCAAGTATATTGGCGGAATGAATATTTGTCGGCAGCTCCGCCGGGTTGTTGGTGTCGACGATTATGACGTTTTCTCCGTCTTCAACATCGTCAATGATCGGCGGCGGCGTGAATTCCCAGCGATCAAGTACGAAGAGGGCTTCGCTGTTGGTTTTTCCGAGCAGCGCAGCCGACGCTTCGCTCTTCCGTATGTTGGTGTTGTACCACTCCCAGATCAGTGGTGAACCCGTCGAGTCCGTATCCGGAGACTTATGTCCGAAAATTTTGATCACCCTGGCCGTCCGCTTTCTGTTTTTTGGTCAGCTCAGCCCTATATTCGGACAAGAGCTTATTGTCACCCAGCCAATGCTGCCGAGAGCCGAAAAATTTTGCGGTTCGACTTGACAGCCGGTTCCGCGCTTCTTATCTGCCTTCTGTTAGCACTCAAGGGTGGTGAGTGCTAACAATGCAAACCACCCAAAGCGACACAAATACCAAATGAAGGAACGATTAAATGGCGTTTAATCCATTGCACGACCGTGTGCTTGTGCGTCGCATCGAGAGCGATGAAAAGACCAAGGGCGGCCTGATCATTCCCGACTCCGCAAAAGAAAAGCCAGCTGAAGGCGAAGTCATTTCTTGCGGTGAGGGCGCGCGCAAAGATTCGGGAGAACTTATTCCGATGTCGGTAAAGACTGGTGACCGCATTCTGTTTGGCAAATGGTCCGGAACCGAGGTCACGCTCGACGGTGAGGAACTTCTCATCATGAAAGAAAGTGATGTCTTCGGCATCATTAGCTGAAGACCGGTCGTGATAGAAAACCAATAGCTACTGGAGAAACAGGAAATGCCTGCGAAAGAATTAAAATTTGAAAATGATGCCCGCAACCGCATGCTGCGCGGCATCAACACGCTCGCCGATTCGGTGCGCGTAACCTTGGGACCGAAGGGTCGGAATGTCGTTCTCGACAAATCTTTCGGCGCGCCGCGGATTACCAAAGACGGTGTGACGGTTGCCAAGGAGGTCGAACTTGAGGACAAGTTCGAGAATATGGGTGCGCAAATGGTCAAAGAAGTGGCCTCCCGCACCAATGACGAAGCAGGGGACGGAACCACGACTGCAACCGTTCTTGCGCAGTCGATCGTCAGCGAAGGTCTCAAGTCGGTTGCCGCCGGCATGAATCCAATGGACCTGAAGCGCGGTGTCGATCTGGCCGTCGGCAAGGTGGTTTCGGTCATCAAGGAAAGTGCCAGAGAAGTTAAGGATTCGGCTGAAGTCGCGCAGGTTGGCACGATCTCCGCAAATGGCGAGACGGAAATCGGCAATCAGATCTCTGATGCGATGCAGAAAGTCGGCAATGAAGGCGTGATCACCGTGGAAGAGAACAAAGGCCTCGAAACCGAGACCGATGTTGTCGAAGGCATGCAGTTCGACCGTGGATATCTTTCCCCGTATTTCGTTACCAACGCTGAAAAAATGACGGCGGAACTCGAAGACCCGTACATTCTGCTGCATGAGAAAAAACTGTCGACGCTTCAGCCGATGGTTCCGCTGCTCGAAGCCGTGATTCAATCTGGAAAACCGCTTCTCATCATTGCAGAGGACATCGAAGGCGAAGCCTTGGCGACGCTCGTGGTCAACAAATTGCGCGGCGGACTGAAAATCGCTGGTGTGAAAGCGCCCGGCTTCGGCGACCGTCGTAAAGCGATGCTGCAGGATATCGCCATTCTGACAGGTGGCCAGGTGATATCAGAAGATCTTGGCATGAAACTGGAAAATGTCGGCATCGACATGCTTGGCAGTGCGAAGAAAGTTGCGATTAATAAAGATGACACGACAATCGTCGATGGCGCAGGCGAAAAATCCGAGATTGAGGGTCGGGTTGGCCAAATCCGTCAGCAAATCGACGAAACCACGTCCGACTACGACCGTGAGAAGCTTCAAGAGCGACTTGCCAAGCTTGCAGGCGGCGTCGCGGTTATCCGCGTAGGCGGATCGACCGAAGTCGAAGTCAAGGAACGCAAAGACCGGGTCGACGATGCGTTGAATTCAACGCGGGCTGCCGTTCAAGAAGGGATTGTGGCCGGCGGAGGCGTGTCGCTTGTGTCTGCAGCCAAATCTCTTGACAGTGTGAGCGGTGAAAACTCGGATCAAGATGCCGGCGTTTCCATTGTGCGCCGCGCTTTGGAAGCTCCGCTGCGTCAGATTGCGGAAAACTCAGGTGTCGATGCCGGAATCGTTGCGGCCAAAGTCCGTGAAGCCAGCGATCCAAATTTCGGATTCAACGCGCAAACCGAAGAATATGGCGACATGTTCTCCTTTGGGGTCATTGATCCGGCTAAGGTTGTCCGCACCGCGCTTGAAGATGCCGCCTCGATCGCTGGTCTCCTGATCACAACCGAAGCAATGGTGGCGGAGAAACCGGAACCTAAGAACAATGCTCCGGCAATGCCTCCAGACATGGGCGGCATGGGCGGCATGATGTAAGCTGCTGCACAATAAATTATCTTGAATTGGGGGCTTCGGCCCCCTTTTTTGTCAAACGAATTGAAACGTGCTAGGTGACGCGCGGAACTGGTGCGGGTCCAAAATCAGCCCGTCTTATTGAGCTGCAGGGAGACCGCAGTGCCGAATTATTCCTTTAGCGCGCATCCTCTATTGCTCGGTTTCGATCAAATTGATCGGATCCTGGAGCGGATGACCGAATCTTCGCGTGACAACTACCCCCCTTTCAATATTGAACAGCTGTCGCAGCATAAGTTCCGTATCTCGGTAGCTGTGGCCGGCTTCGCGTCAGAAAATCTCGGAGTTACGGTTGAGGACAGGCAGCTTGTGATTCGCGGCGGTCTAGGGGTGGACAGGCCGGAACGGGTGTTTCTCCACCAGGGAATTTCAACAAGGCGGTTTCAACGAAGTTTTGTTCTGGCTGAAGGCATGGAGATCAAGTCAGCCCATTTGAAGAGCGGGCTGTTGACCATCAATCTTGAAAGAAGACATCCAGAGAAGACGGTCGAGACGATCAAAATCCAATGCGTTGATTAACTTTTGACGCTTGTCAATTCGGACAGGTATTTTTCTGCATCCAATGCCGCCATGCATCCCATGCCAGCTGAAGTGACAGCTTGCCGGTAGACGCTGTCCACGAGGTCTCCGGCTGCAAAGACTCCGGGCACAGAGGTTGCGGTCGAACCTGGCAGGGTTACGACATAGCCGCCTTCACGAGTCTTAATTTGTCCATCAATGAGTGATGATGCAGGCGTATGGCCGATAGCGATGAATAAGCCTGTGACACCCAGAGTGCTGGGAACTCCTGTCTTGGTGTTTCGGACTTTCACCCCGGTAACCGATTTTGGCGAGTTCTTGCCGAGGACCTCTTCGACGGTGTGATTCCACAAGGGCGTGATCTTCTTGTTGGCAAACAGCCGTTTCTGCAGAATTTTTTCCGCCCGCAATTCGTCTCGGCGGTGAATCAAGGTTAGAGACTTCGCAAACTTTGTCAGGAACAGAGCTTCTTCCACAGCTGTGTTGCCGCCCCCAACGACTGCAATATCCTGGTTGCGGAAGAAGAAGCCGTCGCAGGTGGCGCATGCAGAAACACCGTAACCCTTGAATTTCTCTTCTGATTCCAAGCCCAGCCAGCGGGCTTGCGCGCCCGTCGCGAGAATCATCGAATCACAGGTAATCTGACTTATGTCATCGACAACCGCAGTAAAGGGTCTCTTCGACAGGTCGACCGAAGAAATGTGTCCCGACAGAATTTCAGTTCCAGCCGCCTTGGCGTGAGCTTCCATGCGCAGCATGAGGTCGGGTCCCAAAACGCTGTCGTCGCCCGGCCAGTTTTCCACATCCGTGGTGATTGTCAGCTGACCGCCCGGTTGGATGCCTTGAACCAGAACCGGCTCCAGCAGAGCGCGCGCGCCGTAAACGGCAGCGGTATAGCCAGCCGGCCCCGAACCGATGATCAGAAGTTTTGTATGGCGGTTCGATCGCATATCTGCACCTGCGGCATGAGTACGGCGGAAGCGATACAGGCCGGCCTTAGGCTTGCCAATACCTGATTGGCGTCGAAGTTTCCGGTGTGCCGCTCATTGGATCGATTTCCAGCCGAACGACAGAATGGTTGCGTTCGGAAGCTGGCCGCGATGCAAAGACAATCCGCTTTCATGACCACTTCCATGCCAGCTTTTGCAGAACCGCCTTAAGCTTGCACCATTTTGAGACTATGGCGCGAAAGAGGCTGAGCGTCATGGTGCCCGACCAGCGAGGTGCGTCCGACTGTCATGGCGGTTTGCGTTGTTTCATCGACTAAAATGATGTGGATAAACATAACCATTCCAGGCTGCAGAATCGTCGCTGCGCCTTTGCGAAACATCTCTCGTTCCATCCATGATGGAGTGAAACGCGCTCCAAGCGAGTAGCCGCAGGCGTTTAAACGGCTGTCGCCGAATCCTGCTTGGTCCAAAGTTTCGGCATGCGCGTCAAAGACCGCTTCCATCGGATTTCCGGGACGCAATGCATGTTCACAATTCAGCAATGCCTCGCGGGCGGCTTCATGCATATCTTGATGCAGAGGACTTGGTTGGCCGATAATCGCTGTCCGCATCATGGCAGCATGATAATGTCGGTACGTCCCGGCCCATTCCAGCGTCAGTTGATCCTGAGCGCCAAGTTTCCGCCTCCCAGCGGCGAAACGCACCAGCAGCGCATTTTCACCGGAGCCGATGATGAATTCATTGCCAGGGTAGTCGCCTCCTCCGGCAAACACCGCACCCTGCATCGCCGCGAGAACCGCGCTTTCATCGACACCCGGCGCTAATATGGATGTGGCCGCGTCCAACGCGTCGTCGGCAAGAGATGCTGCTTTGCGGACATAAGTAAGTTCCTCTTCCGACTTGATCAGCCGCAGCTTTGAAAACAGGTCGGATGCATCGACAAGCTCAACAACGCCCTCCAAGGCCTCTTTAACGCGGATGTAATTTGCCGCTGTCAGACCGTGCGTATCGATTTCGATTCCGAGTTTTTTGCCATCAAGCCGAAGCTCTCTGATTAAACTGGCAAGGTCCAATGCCGGATTGGCACGATCATCATCCATCCAAATCCTGACATCATCGACATTAGAAGTGATCTTGGCCTGCAGCCGATCAGCGGAACGGGTCAAAAGCACCGGATGTTCGCCACCCACGACCAGACATTGAAAAAAGCAGAATCCAAAGGTGTCGTAACCGGTAAGCCAATACATGCTTTCTTGCGCAAAACATAAAATCCCATCTAATTCCCGCGCTTCCAATTCTCTTTCGAGCTGCGAACGCCGTCTAGCCATTTCGTCATCTGAAAAGTGGATCATTGTGCTTTTCCAATTGTTTGCGATCTGCGAAGATGTCCTGCGTATCGCATCGGCGGCGGGTTCGCCAACACCATTGCATAAACCAAATTCGGCGGTTAAAGCGCGGCGCTGCCTCAAAAGCTGTTCCGGAATCCGGATCTTTTTGGTTCGGAAATGGGTTCCTGTTCGATTCTGCCGAGCGTAGATTGACATTTCAAAGTCACTTCAGATCACGTAAAAAGGCACAGAATCTTTCCAAGCTGAACCGCACGCGGAATTGCAATTGAAAATGGAGATTATGGCATGGAGTACGTCGCCCCGGATTCGATCGAGGATGCAGTGCATCAAGCAAACCATTCAGAAGGAAGCGTCAGGTTTCTGGCTGGTGGAACCGATGCGCTGGTTCAGCTCAAATCTGGTCTCTTTACGCCAGGCCTCATGATTGATCTAAAAAATATTCCCGGAATGCTGGATGTGGTTCGCACCGAAACAGGCGGTTGGCAAATCGGAGCTGCCGTGCCGGGAGCGAAGTTAGGCAAGATTGCGGATTTGCGAAAAGATTGGCCAGGTGTTGTTGAATCGATGGAACTGATCGGCTCGACACAGATCCAAGGCAGGGCCAGCCTCGGCGGAAATCTGTGCAACGCTTCGCCAGCGGCAGATAGCGTTCCGGCGCTGTTTGCAGCCGGCGCGACAGTGACTGTGCAAGCATCGGACGGCGAACGCGTTGTTCCGGTAAGCCAGATTCCCGTAGCGCCAGGAAAGACAATCCTTGCCAAGGGTGAAATCGTAACTTCAATCAATCTGCCGCCACGCAGGGCGGGAGAGGCCGATGCATACCTGCGTTTCATACCTCGAACCGAAATGGATATTGCCGTGGTCGGTTGCGCCGTCAATTTGAAACGGGAAGGCGAGACCGTGACTGAAGCCGCAATCGCGCTTGGCGCGGTTGCGCCGGTTGTTGTAATGGTTCCGGATGCCGCTGATGCGATTCGCGGTTCCAGCCTTGCGGCCGAAGCCCTTGACGAGATGGCCGAGGCCTGCAGCTCCGCATGCCGACCGATCAGCGATAAGAGGGGAACGGTCGAATTCAGAATTGAAATTGCGGCGGTGCTGGCAAGGCGTGCTGCGCGGATTGCCTATCAACGAGCAGGAGAATCCTTATGACAATGTTGCACATCGAAACGGTTGTGAATGGCGATCCAACGGAATTTCTGTGTGAACCGCGTGAAACGATGCTGGATGTGCTGCGTGATCGTCTGTCGCTGACAGGCGCCAAGGAAGGTTGCGGCACCGGAGATTGCGGCGCTTGCACGATCATTGTGGATGGGACGGTTGTCTGTTCGTGCCTAATGCTCGCGGCCGAGGCGGACAAGAAAGAGATTGATACGATTGAAGGAATGGCCGACGGCGAACAATTGCATACTCTGCAAAGGAAATTTTTGGAGCATGCAGCCCTTCAATGCGGGATTTGCACACCTGGCATTCTTGTGGCTTCAAAGGCTCTGCTGGAGGAGAATCCGGATCCCACAGAAATCGAAATCCGTTACTGGCTTGCCGGCAATCTTTGCAGGTGCACCGGATATGACAAGATAATTCGCGCGGTTCAGGATGCCGCCGCTGAAATGAGGGGACAGTAAACATGCCTTTGGATGACAATGTTTCGCGGGAGTTCCGAGTTGTCGGAACCCGGCCGGTGCGGCCCGATGGAATCGACAAAGTCACCGGCCGGGCAAAATTCGGCGCTGACGCTTATGCTTCGGGAATGCTTCACGGGGCGATACTGAGATCACCCCATCCGCATGCGCGAATAGTTTCAATCAATGTCCAGCGCGCGCTTGCTGAGCCCTCTGTCAAGGCGGTGGTGACCCGTTCAGATTTCGCCGAAGGATTGGTGGGCGAAGATTGGAACGTGCTGGAAAACGTCATGGCTGGTGATCGTGCGCTCTATGACGGGCATGCAATCGCGGCAGTGGCAGCGACTTCGGCGCTTGCGGCAAAGGACGCGCTTGCTCTTATCGATGTTGAGTACGAGCCGCTTCCCTTTGTTACCGACGTTGACGAAGCGATGCAGTCGGGCGCTCCGGTGATCCGTGAAGGCGCCGCTGATGAATCGGTGCCTGATGGCATGCATCCCAATGTTGTGCGGTTTCATGAGAACGGCCATGGCGATGTGGAAGAGGGGTTTGCCGAAGCGGACGAAATTATCGAAAAGTCGTTTCGCACCGAGGCTGCTCACCAAGGCTACATCGAACCGCATGCCTGTCTCGCCCAGCTGGGTTCTGATGGCAAAGGCGAACTTTGGTGCTGCACACAGGGCCATTTCGCAGCTGCGAGAGTGTGTGCCAAATTACTTGGGATCGACGCTAGTCAGCTGCGCACGACGGCCTCGGAAATCGGTGGCGGATTCGGCGGAAAAACAACGGTGTTTGTTGAACCGGTCGCGTTAGCGCTGTCACGGAAAGCTAATCGGGCGGTCAAGATCGTAATGAGCCGCGAAGAAGTGTTTCGCGCGACAGGTCCGACCTCCTCGGCATCGATGGATGTGAAAATCGGCATGAGCAAAGATGGCCGAATCACAGCCGCGCAGGGGGAATTTCGTCTGCAGGGAGGCGCGTTCCCGGCGGCGCCGATGGAATTTGCTGCGATGTGCGCCTTTGCACCGTATGACTTAAAGCATGTCCGGAGTGTTGGCTGGGATGTTTTGTGCAACCGACCGAAGCAAGCGGCTTACCGGGCGCCGGGATCGCCGATGGGCGCTTTTGCGGTCGAAAGTGTAATCGACGAACTCTGCAATCGCCTCGATCTTGATCCGATTGAAGTTCGGCTGAAAAATGCAGCCAAGGAAGGATCCCGCGCTGCATTTGGTCCGCGTTATGCTCGAATCGGCTTGGTGGAAACTCTCGAAGCGGCGAAGGCGCATGAGCATTACGCATCACCATTGAAACCAGGGCAAGGACGCGGGGTTTCATGCGGTTTCTGGTTTAATCACTCCGGTGAAACATCCGTTTCGCTTGCCCTATCCTACGATGGAACGGTTTCATTGTCAGTCGGAACCCCGGATATCGGCGGCTCCAGGGCGTCAATGTGCCAGATGGCGGCTGAAGAGCTGGGAATTCCATACGAAAATGTCCGCACAACAATCGCCGACACCGGAAGCCTCGGTTATAATGACATTTCGCATGGCAGCCGTGTGACCTATGCCTCTGGTCTGGCAACGATCAAAGCGGCTCGCAACACCATTGATAAACTGTGCGGACGGGCCGCGGCTCAATGGGGGATTGATCGGGAAGCGGTCTATTGGGAAGACGGCTGCGCTAAGCCTTCCGGCCCCAATGCCGGGGAGTTCGAACCACTCAGTCTTGCTGAAATCGCTTCCAATATGGGAGCAACCGGTGGTCCGATTTCAGGACATTTTGAAACAACACCGGAAGGCGCCGGCGTAAGCTTCGCGACCCACATTGTCGACGCGGAGGTTGATCAGGAGACCGGCTCGGCCAAAGTTGTTCGCTATACCGTCGTGCAGGATGCAGGCAAGGCGATTCATCCTTCATATGTCGAAGGCCAGTTCCAAGGCGGCGCTGCTCAGGGGATCGGATGGGCGTTGAATGAAGAGTATGTGTATGGGGATGACGGTCTTCTCCAAAATCCAGGATTTCTGGATTATCGGATACCTGTCGCCTCGGACCTTCCGCGCATAGACACAGTCATTGTGGAAGTTCCGAATCCAGGACATCCCTATGGAGTCAGAGGTGTGGGCGAAACATCGATCTGTCCTCCGTTGGCTGCGATTGCGAATGCGGTTTCGAATGCTGCGGGTGTTCGCATGACGCATCTGCCGATGTCGCCTCCGAGGCTGCTCAAAGCGATCCAGGAAAAAGCTGTTGGTTGAAGTCGGTTTGTGGGCGAGTCTTCGAAAGTTTGCCGACGACAAGGAAAGTGTTTCTGTCGATGCCGATACGGTTGGCGGAGTTCTGAAGGCTTTGGTTGAAGCCTATCCCGCGCTCAAGCCGCACATCGACCGTGGTGTTTCGATATCTGTCAACGGTCGTATCATTGCGGCGGGACTGAACGAACCCGTTGCATCCGGGAGCGAAGTGTTTCTGCTGCAGCGGCTAAAGGGCGGCTGAAGTTCAAGCGGGCGCATGAACCCGCTGCCCACGGCAAATTCTTCCAGAAGGACGCTGCATGAGTGATCCATCAAGGCAAGCGGGTGTTTTCGGATCTGTTCCGACCGCTGTTCTCATTTTGGCGGCAGCCATCGGTGCGGTGGAAATCTCACTGTTCGTGTTGAATTTCGGCGCTGAGGTTTCAGGTCCGGTGACGTCGACTCGGATTGGCTTCGTGCAGGCACTGGGATTTTCTCCTTGGCAGCTGAACCTGGATTCAGCGATGGGATCGCCGCTGCCGTTTGGTTTGCTGGGATTGCTAACCTATCCGTTCATTCATTTTGGTGCGATCGATACGGTTTTCAGTGTCATATTTGTTTTGGCTCTGGGCAGTTTCGTTAGCAGACTTTTCCCACCGAGACTGGTGATGCTGGCATTTTTCGCTCCTGCTTTTGCAGCGGGTTTGGTTTATGCTGCGTGGCCGGGCACCGAGTTTCCGCTTGTCGGCTCGGGACCGGGATATATCGGCATATTGGGCATGATGGCTGGGGCGCAGCTGGCGATGCATGGAATCCGCCATCCTGCCGCAACGCCCGCATTGGTGTCTCTGCCTATTGCACTGATAGCGCTGAAGCTCGTCAATGATACCCTAAGCGGTTTACCCGGCTACTGGTTAGCGAGCCTTTGCGCTTTCTGTGTCGGTCTGATCATTGCCGAGCGAACAATTCCAGGTGGATTTGAGAAGATGATTACCGGTTTTCGACGCCTTTTGCGCGGTGGGGACCAGTAACCATAGACAAATTTCGATCACCGTTTATTCTTGGTATTGTTGTGCATTCGGAGCAAGCTGCACGAGTTGCCGATAGGTTCGCGAACTGCCGAGGCGCGGTCGCCAGAACCGCGCGAATGACATGCAAACACAGCGCTGAGATGGCGGTGGCCGGTTAACGTTTTTTTATCATGCTGCGAACTTCGCTGGGGATTAATGCGTTGAGCATCATGAGGACCGTTCCATACGAAATCAAGCCGCCAAATACCAAACCGAAAAGCCAAACAACTTTGAGACGAGTGTTCAAAAACAAATCGGACGTTTGATCGACGGCGAGCCAAAGAAAGATGCCCATTAAAATCGAAGCAAAAATGATTTTCGGCAGGTTGACAAGCATTCTGCTGTCGAACCGAGCCGAATCTCCCAATGATCGGGTGCGATGCCAGAGAAGAATCAGCATGGCCCACCCCGCGATCGTCGCCCCGAGGGCGGCTGCGAGGTAACCAAGCGTGTTGATCAGCCCGATTGCAACGGCTGCATTGATTATCATTGCAGCGACGGCGCACAGAAAAGGCGTTTTGGTATCATGTCTTGCAAAGAAAATAGGCTGAACAACCTTTTGCATTACGAATGCAGGAAGTCCGGCAGCATAAATCGCAAGTGCAACTGAAGTTGCCGCCGCATCCTGAGCGGTGAACTCGCCGCGTTCAAACAGAATACTGATGATTGGCAGGGGAATGACAGCCAAGGCTACGGCTGCTGGAACCGACAGCGCCAGAGCCATTTCCGCTGCACGGTTATAGGCTTGCCGAGAGCCGGAAAGATCGTCGGTAGAGAGTCTGCGCGAAAGATCCGGCAACAGAACAACCCCAACGGCGATGCCGACAACCCCGAGCGGCAGCTGGTATAGTCTATCGGCATAGCTCAACCAAGCTACGGCCCCTTCAAATACGCTCGCGACTTGACGGCCGATTACCAGATTGATTTGCACCACACCTCCTGCAAGGGCGGCCGGAGCCGCAATAATCGCCAGACGCCGCAAATCTGGCGTTAAGCGCGGAATTCGCAGAGTGATTCGGAATCCAGCCCGTTTGGCCGCAGTCCAGACCAGTGCAAGTTGAGCGATTCCTGCAAAGGGAACCGTCCAAGCCAGTGTAAGGCCTGGATCCAGACCGGCCAGACCTGCGGCCGATAGCGTGAGAACAAAAGAAATGTTCAAAAGGGCGGGTGCCGCAGCGGCCGCAGCGAAGCGTCCGGTCGCATTCAGAACGCCGGAAAACAGAGCGGCCAAAGAAATGAAGATGACGTAGGGGAATGCGATCCGCCCATAATGAACAGCGATATCGAAGCGGGAATCGCCGACAAATCCACTTGCCATTGCGAACACTAGTATCGGCATCGCTAGCTGCGCCAGCAGTGTCACGGCAATAAGTATAGCGGCTAATGCCGAAACCGAGTCACGGGCGAAATTCAGTGCGTCGTCATTGGTTTCGAGTTTCTTGGCGAACATTGGCACGAAGGCGGTATTAAACGCGCCCTCGGCAAAAAACCGTCTAAAGACATTGGGAAGACTGAACGCAATGAAGAAGGCTTCGGCAACGGGCCCAGCGCCAAGCAGCGCTGCAAACACCACGTCTCGGATGAAACCCAGAACCCTGCTGGAGAGTGTCCAGAATCCAACTGTGAACACACCTCTTGCCAGAGGTGTGGCAAGTTTTGCTCGATTCTTTGCCATCAACTGCTGGCGGTTATCCCGTCAAGCAGCGTTCTGGCGAATTTCTTACGGAGGCTTTGACGGTAAGGGCCTCCTTCAAAAAGCGCGCGGCGCTTGAGAGACAACCTCGGCCCGGCTGTTCTGAATTTCTGCGACCGCAAGCGATCTTTCAATCTGACCATCGGATTGGAAACGAAAGAGCCCTGTCGCTCCCTTGAATTCATTTTGATCGGCAAGCGATGAGGCAACTGAGCTTTTGCCTGCTGCTGTAAGCAGCGCATGCGCCACCAGCACTCCATCATATGCAAGTCCTGAATTCGGGTGAGGGACTGATTGGTAGACATATTGATATCTGAAGCTGAAACTTGCGGCAAGATTAGGATCGGGCAATGGGAACCATCCGCCTTGAAGACCTTGGTTCTGCAGACTGCTATTGGGAATATCCCATCGCGTCAGTCCAGCGAATTTAACACTTTCTATGTCAATTCCACCTTCTGGCAGGAGTTGCCCAAGCAATGGAAGCGCGCCGGCAGTGTCAGCTGTGAAGAGAATAAGATCGGCATCGTTCTGTCGAACCGCATCAACGATCAAGGGGATCGCATCAACGACGCCCTTTTGTGTGAATTCATAGGACAAGCTGCCGGCAACATTCACTCCCGATTCGGCGGCCGCGGATTCTATTGCCGTCAACCCCGCTAGACCCTGCGCGTTTTGAGCGTGAACGATGAGGACATTGGAATATTCTTGCTGGGCTGCGTACTGCATGATTCGTTTAGCGGAGTTTTTGAATGTGTGTCCGATGATCACAAGGTTGGCGTTGACGATCGACGGATCATTGGAAAAGCTGATCATCGGCACTTCCGCAGCAGCGGCGAACGGAGCGGCATGGACTGCGTACTGACCGAACACCGGACCGAGAATCACATCCGCGCCGTCAGCAACCGCGGTCTGAGTGGCTGCGACCGCGCCTTCAAGATCGCCATTCGTATCGTAGGTCTGGATTTCTAAACCGTCGGCGCCAAGGTCCGCGAGTGCGAGACGGGCGCTGTTTTCCATGCTTGAAGTCATAGCCTGATAGTTGTCATCACCGTAGGGCAGCAGGAGCGCGATTTGACCTTCGCCGTCGGTTAGACCCGCGCCTCCTGGAACCGAAGGCCGGGTGTTGACAGCGGTATCGCCGCATGCTGCCAATAACAGTGCGCAAACTGCGGACGTGATCACGTATGAGGGGCGAATCGCAATGCCGAACATTCAACTTCTCCTTTTCGTGTGAAAGCGGATTCTAATGGAATTTCGTCACAAACAAAACAATAAGGCGATAGATTGTTTAAAAGCGTGGGGACCTTACACATCAAGATGAAAGAAAGAACTGAAGCATTGCTGCCCGGTCTCTATATGGTCGCCACACCGATTGGGTCGGCGCGGGATATCACGCTTCGCGCACTCGATGTTTTTCGATTAGCTGATGTTATTGTCGCAGAGGACACGAGGATTACCCGCCGTCTATTCAGCATCCACGGTATAGTGCTGCGTGGTCGCCGGATGATTTCTTACAATGATCACAATGGTGCGAAACAAAGACCTGGAATCATTCGGAATTTGACGGACGGATGCAGTGTTTGCTTTGTTTCCGATGCCGGCACGCCGTTAATCGCCGATCCTGGCTATAAGCTGGTGAATGCAGCGGCTGAAGCGGGCATTGATGTGTTCGCGGTGCCTGGCGCTTCGGCTGTGACTTCTGCATTGATGGTGGCCGGTCTTCCGACTGATCAATTTATGTTCGCAGGCTTTCTTCCGTTTCGACTGAACAAACTGCACAGAATGGTTGCTGAATGTGCTTCCTCTCAGGCCACGACGGTGTATTTTGAAACTGCGCGGCGGTTGCCGAGATCGCTTCGTGCAATGGCCGAGGAACTGGGACCGGAAAGACGCGCCGCCGTGTGCCGGGAACTCACAAAAAAGTTCGAAGAAGTTTGGCGGGGCACTTTAGGGGAGCTCGCAGAGCGGGCGGAAAACATCACACCGCTCGGGGAATGCGTGATCTTGGTGGATCGCGCCGAGCGGGGGACCGCAGCGGAATCGGTATTCGAAAACGATCTCAAGCAGGCATTGGAGCGAACGACGTTGAAGGCCGCTGTCTCCGAGATCGCGAAGTTGCACAACGTGCCCCGTCGATTGGTTTATCAAAGAGCGATCACAATGTCGAAATAAGTCTATCCGAACGTACGGGATTGAGGGTGGAGGAATTCGGGCAGGAGGCTGAAATCAATCCTGTCGTTCAATTTTGCGCGGCTGTGTTTCAATAGCTCCTCGGAAGCCTCAACTCGCGTTCGGCGAGATAGGAAAGAATGAGGTTTGTTGAAATCGGGGCCGTGCGGAACAATCGGGTTTCGCGGAACTTTCTTTCGATGTCGAATTCGCGCGCAAACGCAAATCCGCCATGTGTCTGCATCGCGGCATCTCCTGCATTCCAGCTGGATTCCGCAGCCAGATACTTGGCCATATTGGCTTCAGAGCCGCACGGAGTTCCTTGATCGAACAGGTTCGCGGCATGTTTCACCATGAGATCGGCAGCGCGCATTTCCGCGTATGCTTTGGCAAGAGGGAATTGGATGCCTTGATTCGAACCGATAGGACGTCCAAACACCTCTCGCTTGTTCGCATATTCCGATGCCTTGGCAAGAAAGTAACGCGCATCGCCGATGCACTCAGCTGCAATCAGAATGCGCTCGGCATTCATGCTGTCCAACAACACCCGAAAGCCATCCCCCTCTTTTCCCAGCAAGTTATCCGCCGGCACTGCGCAGTCTTCAAAGAACAGCTCGCATGCGTGGTGATTGATCATGGAATCAATCGGAGAAATTCTCAGCCCGCTTTCGACGGCTGCGCCGATCTCCATTATGAAAGCGGACAGGCCGTCCGAACGCTTCTTCGCCAGGCGCTTCGGAGTGGTGCGGGCCAAGAGAAGCAAAAGATCGCTGTGCTGTACGCGGCTGATCCATACTTTTTGGCCGTTGATCAGATATTGATCACCATGGCGGGTCGCCGTTGTCTTCAAATTGGTTGTATCGGAGCCGGTGGTTGGTTCTGTCACCCCGAAACTCTGCAGCCGCAGAGCTCCCTCGGCGATGCGCGGCAGCCATGTATTCTTCTGTGATTCGGTGCCATGACGGACAATGCTCGCCATCACATACATCTGCGCATGACATGCACCGGCATTGCCGCCTTTGAAACAGATGGTTTCCAGAATCGCGCAAGCTTCGCCGAGACCAAGGCCGGAGCCGCCCCATCTTTCAGGAATCAGACAGGCCAGAAACCCGGATTTGGTCATTTCTGCGACAAATTCAGTCGGATATTCGCGTTGATTGTCGAGTTCGCGCCAATAAACTTCACCGAATTGATCGCAGAGACTCTCGACAGCGTTTCGTATTTCCAAGTGATCTGTAACTCTCATTCAACGGCCTCTCTTCGGATCGTTGCTTGCTGATGCGCCGACCATATCAGTATGGAAGCTGGAATTCTGTGATCATTTGTCGTCCATCGGCGTCTTTAGCGCCGATTCACTCCGAACAATTCAATTATTCTTTCAATCGGGAGCGGGACGTCCATGATTGGCGTATGGACAAATCCATTTGTCGTGCGCCAAAGCCATCCGCTGATTGAAGTCAGCTCAAGGGTTGAATTTCCGGCGGCGCTGCTACACTACCATTTTCGATTTCAAATGGAGTTCGGGACAAATGTCGCTTCGAGTAGCGGTTCAAATGGATCCGATTGAATCAATTGATGTAGGTGGAGACAGCACTTTTTTTGTTGCTATGGAGGGGCAGAAGCGGGGGTATGAGCTCTTCTACTACCAGCCGCAGATGCTCAGTTATCGTGAGGGCAGGATTGAAGCAAGAGGATGGCCTTTGATATTGCGCCAGCAATCAGATGACTACTATTCGCTTGGCGCTCAGATCATCGTGGACCTGCTGCAGTTCGATGTGCTGCTTTTGCGCCAAGACCCGCCTTTCGATATGTCTTACATAACAACCACTCACCTGCTGGAGAGGCTTGCGGGCGAAGTGTTGATTGTCAACGATCCCTTTTGGGTGCGGAATCATCCGGAAAAACTTTTGGTTTTGGATTTTTTGGATCTCATGCCGCCCACGTCTATCTCTAGGGATATTCAGCTGCTTCGCGATTTTCGCGCCGCCCACGGGGACGTTGTCGTCAAACCGCTATTTGGTAATGGAGGCGCGGGAGTTTTTCTGGTTCGCGAAGATGATTTGAATTTCAACGCGCTTTGCGAAATGTTTCTGCAATCCAGCCGAGAGCCCATGATTATTCAAAAGTATTTGGCTGATGTTCGCGGCGGGGACAGGCGCATCATTTTGGTTGATGGCAAGCCGATCGGAGCGATTAACCGAATTCCGGCAGAGCATGAAGCCCGGTCCAACCTGCATGTGGGAGGCAGGGCCGAACAGACTTCGTTAACAGAGCGTGATCATGATATTTGTGATCGAATTGGTCCAATACTCGCTGACCATGGACAGATTTTTGTCGGTATTGACGTAATCGGCGAGTATCTGACTGAAATTAATGTGACCTCACCCACCGGTCTGGTTGAACTTGAACGGTTCGAACATGTCAACGGAGCGAAGCTCATTTGGGACGCTGTGGAGCGTCGATATTCTTCCTGAGCGTTGGCCTTCGCTGCGCAAATTGAGGACTAATCAACAGTCTTTGCTTCGCCGCGACGTACAATTCAAGGAACACTGAACACCATGTCGAACCAGCTTCCCAATGTTGTCGTCGCAAACCTGCACAAACGTTACACTGGCATAACAGCGACGGTGCATTCGCTCGTTCCAGTGCAGCAGGAGGAAATGGAGATCGCGGTGCTTGATCATGGCGGGCTTAACTTAGCGAATCAGTGGTCCTTAACTGCGTTGGTGATTTCTGGATTTCAAAAGCCGAAGGGCGCAAGGTTCCGTGTTCTTCATGCGCGCCGCGACTTCGAAATGATGCTGGGAATTTTGCTTCGAATGACGCCAGGACAGCATTGGAGAATTCTTCACACGATCGCGGGGTCGTTTCCTCCGAAACTTTCAAGAAGGATTTTGCTCCGGGCTATGGATGGGATCGTAGCGGCTTCAGTGAACAGCGCTCAATATGTGCCTGAAACCGACGCGATTGTTAACCATGGCGTGGATACCGGATTTTTCTGCCCGGCTGAAACCGAAGTCAGTCCACAGAAAATCATTGGATATACCGGTCGCATACGACCTGCCAAAGGCGTTGATGTCTTTGTTGACGCAATGATTCGATTACTTCCGTCATGGCCGGAATTCACCGTGGAGATCGCAGGGCTGTGCCGACCAAAGCATCAAGGATTTTTAAAGAATATGCAGAGTCGGATCGCAGAGGCTGGACTTGAAAGCCGCATAAGGTTTTTGGGATTTCTGGATAGGTATGAAGTCCGCGAGATGTATCGCCGTCTGACGATTTGTGTGGTTCCATCGCTCTATGAGGGCTTCGGTTTGGTTCCGTTGGAAGCTCTCGCCTGCGGGACGCCAGTGATCACTACCGATGTCAGCCCGTTTTGGGTCGACCTCATTGACGAAAAGATTGGCCGGGTTGTGAAGGCTGGCGACAGCGATGAACTGGAGGATGCCGTCTCACAATTGCTCCGGCACACCGGGCTGTGCGATGAGATGCGGAAACACTCTCGCGAACGCATCGTCGAGCATCACTCCGTGCGAAACGAAGCCGCCGCCCTCAACAAAATTTACTGTATGATGATGCAGGGTGAATGGCCGGAGCGCAGATCATTTAAGTGACAGATGCAGGGTAGAGCGGCCGAGAATGTATTGGCAGCGCCGGACGAATCTCATCAGTGCTGCGGGTTGCAAACGGTGGAGGCCGGCGGAGGATTCAAGTCTCTGTTCTTTTGTTGGTGGGGAACTTCGCTGAACTGATGCAAAGTCCAAGTGCCGGACTTGTGGGTTAAGCGCGTTAAGGAGAGATTCCGGACGTGCTGATCTGTCAGCGAGAAATTTGCGTTCGAAGCTCTGCCAACCTGTGTCAGAATTGTGCCGAAGTGAGCCACAGCTACAATCGTCTGTGATGCAAATTCGAGATTCAGTTGGTCAACACAGGTGCTGACCCGATCCGTCACAGCAGCCCAACTTTCGCCATTCGGCGGAGCGGTTGAGTTCGGGTCTTCCCAAAATCTCTTGGATTCGACGGGGTGCGTGGCTGATATTTGATCGGCGGTCTTACCCTCCCAATCGCCGAAACAAATTTCGCGCAAGTCAGGCGTATCAGGAAGCCTCCTCCGTGTCCCGGTGATTGCATCCGCCGTAGCGCTGGCGCGACAAAGATCGGATGAAACAACGATGGCATCAAGAGGAACGCTGCACCTTAGCCAATTCAGAGTTTCGGTGTCCGAAAGATCGGCAGGCACATCTGTCCAGCCGTTCAGTTCGGTTCGGTTTGTTGGACCATGCCGAATCCAAAGCCAAGTGGTTTCTACGGACATTGCGGAATTTTTCCCTTCAACGGCACGCTCAGTCCAGCGACACAGAGAATGACCAAATCGGCCCGGTCGGCGAGGATTTGGTTTAAGTTTCCCAGCTCGCTGCAGTAGCGCCGGGTCAGAAAGCCTTCTGGAATGACACCCATTCCGACTTCACCGGACACAAAAATTATTTTGCAAGCGGCAGATTCCGCCGCTTCCAGCAGGCGTTGAATTTCGCATGAACAGTCCAAACCTTGCGTCATTAGATTCATAATCCACATCGTAAGGCATTCGACGAGCAGGACTTCGTCTTCACTTCGTGCCGTCAAGATATCGGCAAGGGAAATGCTCTCCTCTATAGTTGTCCATCTCTCCCCCCGCCTTCGCTTATGGCTGTCGATTTTTTTTTGAACTTCTTCATCTCCCGCAATGGAAGTTGCCAAGTAAATCAGGCGGCTTTGCGATTTCTCGGCCAGTTTTTCCGCAAACTGGGACTTTCCGCTAGCCATGCCGCCAAGAACCAAAGTGAAATCAGGCAGCGTCATTGGACTGTTCCATGCACTCTTGCATCCGCGGCATCTACTCTTAATCTCAATCGGTGTCTCGCATACAAGGTGTAGAGTCGCATCGCGATACACAATTGACTAAATTGGAATTCAGCCAGCAAGCGAATACACCATGCCGATGACCAAGCTGCATAAAAAAAACTGCGGACGATTGCCATGAAGATATTGTTGATTATCGGCGGTGGGATTTCAGCATATAAATGCCTTGACCTGATCAGACGCCTCAAACGCGCGGGACATCGCGTCACGCCGGTTTTGACACGAGCGGCGTGTGAATTTGTCACTCCGCTTTCGGTTTCGGCTCTCGCCGAGTGCAAAGCGCGCATAGACTTGCTGAGTACGGGCGAAGAAGCTGCGATGGACCATATCCAGCTCTCGCGCAGCGCCGATCTGATTGTCGTTGCGCCAGCAACGGCTGATTTAATGGCAAAGATGGCAAACGGTCTGGCAGACGATCTCGCGTCAACGCTGCTGCTGGCAACGGACACCCCTGTGATGGCGGTTCCAGCGATGAATGTCCGGATGTGGACGCATCGGGCGACACAGCGCAATATTCGGCAGCTCATCAAAGATGGCGTCAGCATCATTGGACCAAACGAAGGCGATATGGCCTGTGGCGAATATGGTGCGGGGAGAATGAGTGAACCGGAAGAAATCGAACACGCGATCGCCGCACAATTTAACGGAGATTTGTTTCGCGGCAAAAAAATGATCGTAACTTCCGGTCCGACCTGGGAGCCGATTGATCCGGTCAGGGTCATCGCCAATAGATCTTCTGGGCGCCAAGGTCTTGCAATCGCGGAGGCCTTTGTTCGTTTTGGAGCCGAGGTTACCCTTGTCAGCGGACCAACAGCTCTCAGCCCGCCGGTCGGTGTCAATGTGGTGAATGTTGAAACGGCGGATGAAATGCTTGCTGCAGTAGAGCGCGCGCTTCCAGCGGATGTGGCTGTGTTCGCAGCGGCGGTTGCCGATTGGAAGGTTCGCATGTGTTCAGAATCAAAGATAAAGAAACAAAACGGGCAGGCTCCGACACTGCGACTTACTGAAAATCCGGATATATTAGCGACAACAGCGCAGCGGGTGACGCATCGGCCAGAATTGGTAATCGGCTTTGCGGCGGAGACAGACAATATTGTTGAGAATGCCCGAGCAAAGCTTGAGCGTAAGAAATGTGATTGGATCGTTGCTAACGACGTGAGTGCGGACACGGGAATATTGGGCGGGGCGTTCAACCAACCGGTGCTGATTTCCGCTGCCGCAATTGAGAGGTTTCCGCGCATGAGCAAAGAAAAATTCGCAGAAGTTCTCGTAAACAGAATCGGGCAATATTTTTCGGAATAGGACTTTTTGAACGCTGATAACACCCGAGGCAAGAACCCCGGCGCCGGTGGCGATGGTCAGTGTTCCGACGCTCCGGCGGAGAAGGGATTTTCGCAAAGAATGGTTGGATGATTATCCGAGCTGACTTGGAGCGCTGGTCAACAGAAAAGATATTGGTTGCTATGCGATTTGGGAGACACAATGAACCAGCGAAATTCCACGGAATGGATGGGCTGCGGCAGCGCTTGCGCAACCGTTTGCCCGGTTTCACACACAGTTCAGTAAAGACGGAAGAGCGGTTCATTTGAAGCGAGCAAGCATTAAAGTGGTTCCGGCAGAGTGGGCTGATCCAGAGATCGCGCTGCCGGTCTATCAGACGGCGGGAGCAGCCGGGGCCGATGTCAAGGCGAATTTAAAGCCTGACGCAAGGGAAGGCGGCATATCGATTGCACCGGGGGAGCGGGCCTTAGTTCCGTTGGGCATCATTCTTGAAATTCCGCCTCAGCTGGAGGTGCAGATCAGGTCCCGGTCAGGTTTGGCTCTTAAGTCAGGGGTCATGGTCTTGAATGCGCCTGGAACAGTCGATTCAGATTATCGAGGCGAGGTTGGTGTCATTCTTGCGAATTTCGGGAAAGATGATTTTGTCGTTCGACACGGCGAGAGAATCGCGCAGATTGTCGTTGCTCCTGTGACAACAGCGAAGTTCAGCCGTTCGATCGATTTTGCGACGAGTGCGCGCGGAACCGCCGGGTTCGGCTCGACAGGCAAAGAGTGATGGAGCATGGCGGCCGGGTTTGTTCGATCAATGGGCCGATAGCGCACCGGTCTTGCATTTTTTCGACCGGGGTTTGTTTGATGTCGGCAAATGTGGCTTTAGCGCAGGAAGGTGCAGAGGGAATCAATTCCGTGTCCGCTGCGACTGTATTTGTGGGAGCGGTTGCCGTTATCCTTGGATACGCTGTTTTCTTGCGCTGGATTCGAAAGCGCGCTGCTAAAATCACATCCAATCCGCCTTCACAAAAGGGGATCTTTTCCGACGCGGAGCTGTCAAGGTATTCGCGCCACATCATCTTGCGAGAAATCGGTGGAGATGGACAACGCAAACTTAAGGCGGCGCGGGTCGCTGTTGTTGGGGCCGGTGGTCTAGGGTCCCCCGCTTTGTTTTATCTGGCGGCGTCCGGGGTCGGCAAGCTCAGTGTCATCGACGATGACCGGGTGGAAGTCTCCAATCTTCAGAGGCAGATAATCCATACAGATGAGAGTATCGGACAGCTTAAGGCGCAGAGCGCGGTTCAAACCATAAAGGCACTGAATCCTCACATTGAAGTTGTCGGCTTGACGAAGCGGCTTGATAAAGCTTCGCTGTCATTGCTGAAAGACCATGATTTAGTCCTGGATGGCACGGACAATTTTCAAACACGCGGACTCATCAATGAATACTGCGCGGAACTTCGAATTCCTCTGGTTTCAGGGGCGATCGGACAATGGGAAGGGCAAGTTACGATTGCCGACCCCGGCAATGGCTTCCCCTGTCTTGCGTGCTTATTTCCCGTCGAGCCAAATCCGGAATCGGTTCCCAGCTGTGCAGAGGCGGGTGTCGCGGCGGCGCTGCCGGGGGTGATAGGTTCAATAATGGCGGGTGAAGCGGTCAAGCTGCTTACCGGCGCCGGGCAGCCGCTTCTCGGGGAATTGCTGATTTTCGATGCGCTTTGGGGAGAAACCCGCAAAGTCAAGTTTGATCGAGTCGAACACTGTCCAGTTTGCAGCAAGCTTTACTGACTGGTCAGCCCGACCTTAAATCATATTGGGGACGACAAGATCTGGTGGCCGGTGCCCGTCTGCAAATGTCTTGATGTTGATGATCACTTTTTCGCCCATTTCAACACGACCTTCATAGGTGGCTGAACCCATATGCGGCAGCAAAACAACATTATTCAGGTTTCTTGGCGGCCAATTCACCCCTTCTTCGCGGGCGAATACGTCGAGTCCAGCTCCGGCAAGCTGCTTTCTCTCAAGCTTTCTAATGAGTGCATTTTGATCAATGACTTCGCCGCGTGAAGTGTTCACAATGATTGCACCCGGTTTCATCAAGTCAAGACGTCTTGCATTCAACAGGTGATAAGTCGAAGGTGTGTGGGGGCAATTGACCGACAGTATCTCCACGCGGTTCACCATATGATCAAGACTTTCCCAATACTTGGCTTGCAATTCCTCTTCGGTTTCGCGCCTGACACGGAAGCGGTTGTGGTAATTCACACGCATTCCGAATGCTCGTGCGCGCTTGGCAACCGCAGTGCCGACACGGCCCATGCCAAGAATGCCAATACTCTTGCCGCCAAGCCGACTGCCCATCATTGCCGTTGGCGCCCATCCCTGCCATTGATTTGATTTCATCAATTCGATGCCTTCGCGCAGTCGCCGGGCAACCGCAAGAATTAAGCCAATGGTCATGTCAGCGGTGTCTTCGGTAACCACATCAGGTGTGTTGGTGACAAGAATTCCCCGTATCCGCGCCGTTTCAATATCGATATGATCGAATCCTGCGCCATAGCTGGCGATGAGCTTCAGTTTAGTTCCGGCTTGGGCCAGTAGAGACTGGTCGATCAAGTCTGTAATCGTTGGAACCAGCACATCGCATTCTGCCATTGCCTCGGCCAGTTCCTCCCGGCTCATTGGATTATCGTCGGGTCGAATGCGCACATCAAACAGCTCTGCCAATCTGCGTTCAACCTGTTCCGGAAGCCTTCGCGTGACTGAAATCACCAATTTTCGATTTGACATTTTGAGCACCTGACGAAACATTCGCTTAGTTGTGCTTAATTCCGACACGCTTGGCAAAAACGCAAGCGATAGTTGGACCCAGATAACAATTGGCACAGTGTCGAGCGGTTTAGGAAAAGGAAATGGCGATCATTCGACTTTGGATCGGAGCGACGATCTTCGGGGTCGCTTTGGCTTGGAGCGCTGCGCTTGCAGACACCGGTGAGACAGAATCCAAGGCGGAGAGCAGCGAAGTGCGGCAGATTGAGCTGGTTGCGGAGATTGCTTCGGACACCGATTTCAAAACAGGAAACGAAACCGGCCTGCGCATTCCAAGGTATGTTTCTTTGAACACGACAAAGGGACGGGCTCGTCGTGGTCCCTCCAGGAAACACGCTATAGATTGGGTGTTCGTGCAGATAGGATTGCCGTTCATTGTAACCGGCGAGTCCGGCCACTGGCGGCGGGTGATCACCTTTGACGGGTCAGGCGGGTGGATGCATTACGCGCTTCTCACAGGAGTTCGTCATGTCATCTTCATCGAAAATTCCACCTATCTGCGCATCAAGGCAGATGCTGATTCTTCGATCAGAGCAAAGGTCGAAAGGAATGTGGTGGCCAGACTTGAGAGGTGCAACGAGCGCTGGTGCAGGGTTAAAGTCAGCAGCTATAGAGGCTGGGTTCCAAAATCTTCAATATGGGGTGTAGGCCCGACCGAAATTTTTGGGTGACCGCAGACTCGCTTGCTGCAAAGCATTTGGCTGAAGGTCGGCCGGAATTGGTGTGATTTCCGTGCAAGCCCTTTAATCGGAAACCGCGGCGGGAGGTGTGAATCGCATGCAGCGGCAGACCCTGTGTCAAGACGAATTGAAACAAGCCCTGTTGGGAATCATCAGTTTGGCGCGCTGATGCGGCCGCGGACAAAGTTGACCGTTGTTGCGCTCATGAACTTAGTCGCTGGTTTGTTGGCGAACCAGTGTTTCGCCCACGTTCAGCATGGTGGATAGACTATGTGATCGGAAGCAGGCCGCGTTTGTGCAGCAGCGCCTCCGGTCCGGGAAGTTTGCCGCGAAAGCGCCGATAAAGTTCCACTGGATCGTGTGTTCCACCTGCCGAAAGGATATGTTTTTCCAGCCGCGCGGCAGTCTCCTTGCAGAATGGTCCTTCCGATTCCAAAAAGGACTTGTAAGCATCAGCGACAATGGTGTCGGCCCAGATGTAGCTGTAGTAACCCGATGCATAGCCGTCGCCCGCGAAAAGATGCAGAAAATGAGGAGTTTCGTGCCGCATGCGAATCGCAGAGGGCATGCCGATCTCTAGCAAAACCTCGGCCTGCCTGCGCATTGGGTCCGATGGCGGATGACTGGAATGCAGCTCAAGATCGACGAATGCGCAGCTAAGATATTCGACGGTTTGAAATCCTTGATCGAAATTCCGCGCCGCAATCAGCCGGTTGCGCATGTCATCCGGAATTGGTTCTCCGGTCTCGTAATGAACCGCAAAGCGCTCAAGCACCTCGGTTGTTTCCAGCCAGTTTTCAAACAGCTGGCTTGGAAGTTCAACAAAATCAAGCGGAACACTGGTCCCGGACAAGCTTGGATAAACGGCATTGGAGAGCATTGCATGGAGAGCATGGCCAAATTCATGAAACAGAGTTCTGGCATCTTCGAATGACAGCAGACAAGGGGTTTCGTCTGTTCCCTTCATGAAATTGCAAACATTGATCACGATGGGCAGAACAGGTTCATCGAACAGCCGGTGCTGTCTCCGGAATACGGAGCTCCATGCGCCTGAGCGCTTGCTTGGGCGGGCGAAATCATCGGCAATGAACACTGCGATCGCACGATCGCCCTTCCGGACCGCCCATGCTTTGCAATCCGAATGATAGAGTTGGCATTCGAGTGAAGAAAATGTCAGCCCGAACAGGCGCCCCGCCACGTCAAACGCCGCCGCCCGCATTTGGTCGAGTTGAAGATACGGTTTAATGTCTTCTTCATTGAGGTCATGCTCAGCCGATCTCCGCCGTTCGGCAAAAAATTGCCAATCCCAAGGCTCAAGGGTTTCCCCTGCATGCTCCAGTTGAAGTGTCTCGGTGTAGAAATCAATGTCTTTCAAGGCATGCTGACGAGCCGACGGCCAGATTGCTTCCAGCAATTCTCGGGCTTTGCCAGGAGTCTTGGCCATTTTGTTTGCGAGTTTATAGTCAGCGAAAGAGTCGAAACCGAGCAACCGTGCTTTTTCCCGGCGAAGATGGAGAATTTCTTTGACGATCGCTCGTGTGTCGTTTTCGTCGCCGCGAGCGCCCCGATTGTGCCAGGCTTCATAGGCGCAACGCCGCAGTTCGCGGTTGGAACTGAATTGCAGAAACGGCACGATAAGGGAACGGTCAAGCGTGACTATGTGCCCTTCTTTGCTGCGTTCCTTGGCGGCTTGTGCCGAAGCCTCGATCAGAAAGGCGGGGAGGCCTGTGATGTCATCAGGGCGAAGCTCCATGAACCAGCTTGCCTCGTCCTGCTGAACATTTTGCGAAAAGATGGTTGTCAGTTCAGCCAATCGGGTCTGGATTTCACGAAATCTCCTGCGATCTTTTCCTTCCAGCTCCGCACCAGAACGCACAAACTTTTCATAATGACGCTGCAGTGCCATCCTCTGCTCATCCGACAAATTCAATTGGTCTTTGGATTGCCAAACTGCAGCGACCCGAAGAAACAGTTTTCGATTCATAGCCACTTCGGTTTCGAAGTCAGCGAGCAAAGGCATGAGCCAGCGTTCTATCTCCCGCCGCTCAGCATTGGAATCAGCGAGAACAAGGTTCTCGAATACCAGAACAACTTTGATCAACAACTCATCGGCGGATTCGATTTTTGCAATCACGTTATCGAAGTCAGAGGGATCCTCGGATTCGCTGATTGACTCAAAATTTCGCCTCGCTTCGGCCAATGCTGCCGTGAGGGCGGGTTTGAAGTCCTGATCAAGCAGCTTGCCAAACGGAGGCATGCCGAAGGGTGTGTCCCAATGTTTCAAGAGCGCATTTGCAGCCATCGCAGGTTCCTCGAAAGCCGGGAATGTCCCGGTGAATGCTTGATTGGAGATTTGCTGAATCAGAGATGGTGCGCCAATTTTTTTGTTCAAGTGCATCCGCAGGTCAAGGTTGTTCGATGGCTGCATAATAACAGTCGCCGCTCGTCGCGCATTGTCCGCTTTCAATCTGCCTTTGGATCAATTGGCGAGCGGGCAATCCTTGCGCGGTGCAGGGGTCGGTTCGCACCGCTTTGAGGTATTTTGCAGCAAATGCTTGAGAAATTCGATTAATCCATTCAAAGAAAATCTGATAGATTTTCGCGAAATGGCATTGGAGTAGATTATGACAATTCATGTCCGGGCTCTTGTTGTCGGTGGCGGAGCGGTGGGAGCATCGATTGCCTACCATTTGGCGCAGGCGGGTTGGAATGATGTTGCACTGATTGAGCGCGATGAACTCACATCGGGGTCGACTTGGCATGCTGCGGGTCTGCTGCCGCTCTTTAATATGAGCTATGCCACGAGCCACATCCATGACTACTCAGTGCGGTTTTATAAGCAGCTCAAGGAGGATACCGGGCTGGATCCCGGATTCAGCGTTGTGGGCAACCTTCGCATGGCCCAGACACAGGACCGAATGGACGAGTATATGCTCTATGCCTCGACCGCGGAAACGGTTGGCATACCGTATGAGTGGTTGTCGCCGAAGCAGATTGGCGAGCGCTATCCGCTGATTCGAACCGATGATCTGATTGGTGCGATATATCATCCGACCGACGGGTACATAAATCCAGCTGATGTTACGCAGGCGATGGCGCGGGGCGCGAGGCAGCGGGGCGTGCAAATCCACCGTCACATTCAGGCTGATTCCTATGATTGGAATGGAAGGGAATGGACGGTGCACTGCTCCGCTATGGTTGAAAAAGGCGGAAATTTGGTTCCAAGCGGCGAAAAAATCGAGTTTCACGCCGAGAATGTGATCACCGCGACCGGAAATCATGCACAGCGAACAGCTGCGTTGCTCGGAATCAAAATTCCGGCCGTTCCCGTCGAGCACCAATATATCGTTACCGAACCGGATCCGGCTTTGGTGGAGTGGCGAAAGACCAATCCGGAACATCCGGTTCTTAGAGACGCGGATGCCAAATGGTATGTTCGGGAAGAACGGGGAGGGTGGATTCTCGGCCCGTATGAAAGGGGCGCCCCCGCGAGGTTCGCTTATGGCGCGCCGCCGGAGTTCCGCGCGGATCTTTTCGCGTTGGATTTGGATCGGATTGAAACCGAGTTCATGTCGATGCTGCATCGGATTCCTTCATCGGAATCGGCAGGCCTCAAAGACGATTTCAACGGGCCGATCTGCTATACACCGGACGGAAATCCTCTGGTCGGACCGGCGCCGGGATTGCGAAATCTTTGGCTCGCCGAAGGGTTTTCATTCGGCATCACAGCAGCAGGCGGGGTGGGCTGCTACTTGGCGCAATTACTGACTGAGGGCGAGGCTGAAATCGACATGGCTTCGTTGGATCCGAGGCGCTACGGCGATTGGATGACCACAGAATATGCCTGCAGGAAGAACGAGGAATGCTACGAGCACGTTTATATTCTGCATCATCCGGATGAAGAAAGGGAAGGCTGCCGACCGCTGCGGACTGCTCCCTGCTATGATCGGATGAGCGAACGCGGCGCGTGTTTTGGGCAGGTTAATGGCTGGGAACGACCGAATTATTTCGCTCCAAAGGGATTTGACGATAACTCCTCGCGGTCGTTCCGAAAAGGCGGATGGTGGAAGTTCGCGGTTGCAGAAGCCGAAGCCGTCCGCACCGGAGTGGGGTTGTTTGATGCGACCGCATTCACCAAGCATTTGGTGCGCGGTCCAGGGGCTGAACGATTTCTTGATTGGCTGACCTGTAACCGGTTGCCAAAGCCTGGCCGCGTGAACTTAACTTATGCATTGACATCGGTCGGAACGGTGCGAACCGAATACACGATTGCCAGACTTGCCGAGGATGAGTTTTACCTCGTTTCGGCGGGTGCGTGGACGGCGTATGACAGTGATTATCTGCAAAAAGCCGCACAGGATAAGTCGAGTGAATTCGGTTGGATCGACATCCATGACGTAACTACACAATGGGGTGTTTTTGTAATAGCCGGATCTGAATCCCGTGCCGTTCTAAAGTCCGCTCTGAATGATCAAGATATCGACACTGCCCTCGGCAACAAGCGATTTCCCTGGCTTTCGTGGCGGAATTTGGAAATCGGCATGTGTCCGGTGCGGGCATTGCGGGTTTCATACACCGGCGCGTTGGGGTGGGAACTTCATCATCCGATCGAGATGCAGAATTACCTGTTTGACCGATTGGAGGCGGCGGGAGAAGCATTCGGTCTGCGCCACTTTGGCGCCCGCGCGCAAAACTGGCTTCGGCAGGAAAAAAGCTACCGGGCATTCGGCACCGAGCTTGGACGGGATGCGACGCCGCTTGAGGGCGGGCTTGAGCGGTTCGTTGATCGATCAAAAGAATTTTTCGGTAAATCAGCGATGCTGGAGACAGGAATTCGCGCATCTTGTGTCACGGTGCTGATCGATGGTCCGGAGGATAGCTGCCCGTGGGGTCGAGAGGCATTGTATCACGGAGGAGAACACATCGGCCGATTGACCTCCGGTGGGTATTCGGTTCACTTCAAGCAGGCGATCGGTATGGGATACGTCAAGCCGGAATTGGCTCGCCCGGGAACAGAGCTAAAGCTCAAGATGTTGAATGAACTCTGGCGCGCGGTGGTGCTCGCGGACAGTCCGTACGATCCGGAAAATGCGGAGCTGCGCCGTGACGGATAGCAGCGCATCAGCTGGTGTTCGCAAGAAATTCGCGGATGGCGGCTACGCTTTCCGGTTCGTCCAAGAATGGGACGTGGCCGCGATCCAGCACGGTCGTGATTGCGTGTGAAGGGTATCGCGCTTGGATTTCCGCAGTCGTTTCAGCGGATAGCAAATTGGAATTCTCGCCACGGATAACCGATACGGGAAGCCCGTTTAGAGCGTCATAGAGACTCCAGATTTCAGTGGTTTGCCCCTGATAATCTTTTAGAAATGCATCTCGAAGTCCTGGATCATAGTTGATCTCGAGACTGCCGTTGACTTGATTGTATCGGCGTTTGCATTCCGCTTCCCATCGGAAGAAGGGAACTCCAGGAAAGTCCGGACTGTTTTCAGCCAAGGCCAAGGCGGCCTCTTCGTAAGTGCGATGCCCGGGGCTGAATCCGATTCTTGCGGCAATTGATTCAAGGCCAGCTCCTTCAATAACCGGACCAATGTCATTGAGACACACACCGGTCACTTTCGAACAGGCGGTAGCTGCAAGCATCATCGCCACGATGCCGCCCCGCGACGTGGCGATGATCGGCAGGCTTGGGATTTCCAAATGATCCAACAGTTCAACAACATCACGCGCTTCGATTGCAGGAGTGTAGTTTAAGGGGTCGGCATCCCAATCGGAGTCGCCGCGGCCCCGATAATCCGGCGCGATGATCCGAACCTCGGGAAGCGCCAGGATCAAGTAATCGAAGTCCCGGGAGTTTCGGGTCAGTCCGGCAAGACAGAGCAGCGGCCGTCCGTTTCCCACATCCCGGTAGGTGAGTGAAAGCCCATCGGAGCTTCGGTAGCTGCAAGTGGTCATTGATTAGCCAATCCGGGAATGCTGCGAAGGTCAGTCAGAGAATGCTGAGGACCCCATGGAAGACGCTCCACCGGCTCATTTGAGCGGTTGACCCAAGCGGTTCGGAAACCAAAGCCGCTGGCCGCCGCCGCGTCCCATCCGTTCGACGAGACAAACAGGACCTGTTCCGGCTGACAACCGAATTGTTCGGTAACCAGCGCATAAACTGACTGATGAGGCTTGAACACTCTAACCTGCTCGACACTGATGACGGCATCCAACAGGCTCTCTATGCCTGCAGCGGTCACGGCATCCGCCAGCATGTCTGGCGAACCATTCGACAGAATCGCAGTGGTGTGACCAGCTCCTTTCAGTTCTTGCAGCATCACGGGGACTTCGGGGAAGGCATCAAGACACCGGTAGAGTGCCAGCAACTGATTGCGCAGAGTTTGGTCACCTGCGAGTCCGGCTGCTTCGAGGGCCCAGTCAAGACCATCGCATGTGACTTGCCAGAAATCCGTATGTGCGTCAGCGATGGCGCGGAGCCACGTATATTGCAGTTGCTTGAGCCGCCAATTCGCCGCCACGTCTTCCCAGACTTTGGCGAGCCTTTCATTGCCGCCAGCAGCGGCGGTCCTGCGTGCTGCGGCGGCTACGTCGAACAGTGTTCCGTAAGCATCAAAAACGCAGATCGTTTGGCCCATTGAAATTTCCTCGAACTGTGAGTTCAGAGTGTTCTTTAAGACAGGCGGTTGGTTTTTGTAACGGAAAGGTTGCGTTAACCCAGACTTTCAGGGGAAAGATTTTGAACGGATTGACGTCCGCAATCGTTGAACTGCGACTCAAAGTTCACTGGCTGGATTTCTTTCTGGTGCCAGTGGATTCCTAGGCGGTGTCGACGATCAGCTCGTTCATGGACGGCAAGGACCGGTTGAACGGCGGGTGGGCCGGACCGTGAATTGTCCCGGCAAAGTGAAAACCGACTGGTGCGGTTTGGCGAAAAATCCTTCCCTCCGGAATTGCCGAACTCGGGAAGGATAAGGCAATTGTGCGGTCTCTCTTGAAACATGTCCTGATAATTCACAGATTTCTCTTCAGTTCGCCAATGAACGTGAAGGAATGAGAATATGGCTGCGCATCACGGTAAGGTTTTTTGGTCAGAGTTGAACACACGGGATTTTGAGGGAGCGAAAAAATTTTACTCGGCTGTGCTGGGCTGGACCTACAGCCATATGGACGGGACAGAAGACAGCTATGCCATTGCCCATGCCGGGGAAGGACCGCCAGTCGCGGGAATCGGCGACATGGACAAAATGCAGTTGGATCCAAACCTGCCGCCTCACTGGTTCACCTACATTGCGGTGAAAGACATCAAATCGGCTGTCGACAAAATCAACGCCAATGGAGGCCATCTGATCAAAGAGATTTTTGCGATCGACGGAATTGGCCAGATCGCGATTGTTATGGATCCGACTGGGGCGGCGATCGGCTATATTCAACCTGCTGAAGAGGTTTCAGGCTAAAGAAGGTCGGGCTGTGGCATTCCTAAAATATGAAAGCCGCTGTCAACAGCGATGATTTCACCGGTTGTGCAGGCGCCGTAGCTTGAAGCCAAATATGCCGCAGTGCCGCCGATCGCTTCGAGCGTTGCGTTGGCACCCAAAGGGGCATTTGCAGCGGTGTGCCGATAGGTGCGCCGCGCACCCGCGATTGCGGACCCGGCCAATGTCTTCATGGGACCTGGACTGATGGCATTGACGCGAATATTCTCAGGTCCAAGATCATTGGCGAGGTAACGGACCGAAGACTCTAAAGCGGCTTTAGCAACGCCCATGACATTATAGTACGGCATCACGCGATTTGATCCCTTAAACGTAATGGTAAGGATACAGCCGCCGTCCGTCATCAGAGGTTGAGCCCGGCGCGCGATATCGATGAGCGAATAGCATGAGATCAACAGCGAGTTGGTGAAGTTCTCGCGGCTGGTATCAATAAATCGCCCGGCCAGTTCATCACGGTCGGAAAATGCGATCGCGTGGACAAGAAAATCCAACTTACCCCAAGTTGAAGCGATGGCGGCAAACAGTCTGTCGAGACTGGCTTCGTCCTCGCAATCGACGAGTTCGATAATTTCGGCTTCCATTTCCTTTGCCAGCGGGATCACTCTCTTGCTGAGCTGTTCACGCTGATAAGTTATGGCGAGACGAGCGCCTTCGGCATGCATCGCCCGAGCGATGCCGCACGCTATCGATCGATCATTGGCAATGCCCAAGACCAGCCCACGCGAACTTTCCAAGAGGCCCGGCATGCTTCAGTCCGTAAGCTTGCTCAGCGCCAGCGTAGCGTTGGTTCCACCGAACCCGAAACTATTCGAGAGGGCTGTGTCTATTTCAATCCCTTCTTTTGTTTCGGTCAAAATTTCTTCCTCGGAGAGAGCGGGGTCAAGCTTGCTGACATTCCTGCTCGCAGCGATGAAGCGATTCTCCATCATCAGCAAAGTGTAAATTGTTTCGTGAACACCGGTTGCGCCGAGCGAGTGTCCGGTGAGGGATTTCGTTGAGCTGATCGGAGGACGCTTTTGGTTTCCGAAGACTCTCCGTACCGCTTCAACTTCCACCACATCTCCCGCAGGTGTCGAGGTGCCGTGCGCGTTGATGTAGTCGACACTGCGGCCATTTAATCCCGCGATTGCCATTTTCATGGCGCGCTCACCGCCTTCTCCAGACGGGGCGACCATATCGTATCCGTCAGATGTCGCGCCGTATCCGGTAACCTCGGCATAGATTTTCGCTCCGCGCGCTTTGGCCCGCTCCAATTCTTCGAGCACGATTACTCCGCCGCCGCCGGCGATGACAAATCCATCTCGGGAAGAGTCAAAGGGCCGCGAAGCGGTTGTTGGTTCATCGTTGTATTTGGAACTCATTGCTCCCATCGCGTCGAATAGGCAAGAAAGAGTCCAATCGACTTCCTCACCACCGCCCGCGAACACTATGTCCTGCATTCCAAACCGAATCTGTTCGGCGCCATTGCCGATGCAGTGCGCTGATGTGGCGCATGCAGAGGTGATCGAATAATTGATGCCCTTGATCTTAAATGGTGTGGCAAGGCATGCTGAATTGGTCGACGACATGCAGCGCGTGACCATGAACGGCCCCATCCTTCGCGGACTTCCCTTTTCTCTGACTGTCTGATGCGCGACGAAGAAATTCGATGTGGAAGGTCCACCGCTTCCCATGACCATTCCGGTGCGTTCGTGGGACACTTCGTTTTCGCTCAGTCCAGAATCGGCAATCGCGTCGCGCATTGCGATAAAGTTGTATGCCGCCCCCGGTCCCATGAAGCGCAATTGCCGCTTGTCGATGTGTTCTGAAAGGTCGATCGCAGGCATGCCGTGCACCTGCGAGCGAAAATTATGCTCGGCATAGACTTCACTGAAAGTGATGCCGGATCTTCCGCTGCGGAGAGACTCGACAACTTCTTCTTTGTTGTTCCCAATCGGTGAAATGATGCCGATTCCAGTGACTGCGACACGTCTCATTGCAATTTCCTTGGCCGCGAGTGAATTAATCCGAAAAAAGACCGACCTTCATGCCAACAGTCTTGTAGATTTCTCTACCGTCGGCAAGCATGCGGCCGTCTGCGATTCCCAGTTTCAGTCGTCGATTGATGACCCGTGTGAAGTCGACAAGATAGGTCAGAAGTTTACAGTCCGGTGTGACCATATCGCTGAATTTGACTTCGGAGACGCCGAGCGCGCGTCCGCGGCCCGGCAAACCGCGCCAACCTAAATTGAAGCCGGTCATCTGCCAAAGAGCGTCTAGACCAAGGCAGCCGGGCATCACTGGATCACCCGCAAAATGGCAGCCGAAAAACCAGAGGTCTGGTCGGACATCAAGTTCGGCCACAACATGCCCTGCGCCGCTGATCCCTCCATTCGCCGAAATCTCAGTAACCCGGTCAAACATCAGCATCGGAGGCAGTGGAAGCTGAGCGTTTCCACTGCCGAACAATTCTCCTCGGGCACATCTAATAAGCCCGTCTTTGTCAAACGACGTCGGATACTCCGGCATCTATTCATGGCTCACGGAATGCTTCATCTCAGTGCCTCCTACCATTGACTATTGTAAATTGGAATAGTGTTGCGCAAAGCGTTATCGCCGTAATGCGAAGAATATTTTTGCATGGCGGTCTTGGGAAGCTGGCGTTCCCACAGCTTTGAGATTTACTCGTTAGGTGTGAAACTGTTTTGATTTGATATAGCGGTGTGCCAATTTCCATGGATTGATTTGCAATGGAACCGGAGAGCAGGGCGAGACGCGAATGCTGATAGGCATTGACAGGAAAATCCGAAGGTCCTGCAGGCATATCGGCGCTGGAAGCGATATGATTATCTTTGCCGCGGAATATCGGATGGCTGATCGATGAATCAGCATGACTTTGGGAGACCGCATGTCTGAACAGAATGACACGATTCGACTTGACCCCGCCGACAATGTGGCCATCGCCCGCAGAGCGTTAGTGGCCGGCGCAGCAGGAGTCTGCCAGCACATTCCACGAGGCCATAAGGTTGCAGTTAGGTCAATTCCCGCAGGAGGCCAAGTTCTGAAATTCGCTCAATTGATCGGTTACGCTCGTGAAGACATCAAATGCGGGGAGCATGTGCATACGCACAATTTGGAATTCAGGAATGTTGCCCGGCAGTATGACCGCGGAACCGCGTTCGAGCCAGCGACAATGCGCCGCAGTCAAGACACGTTTCTCGGATTTCGCAGATCCAGTGGCGCAGCGGGCGTTCGAAATTATGTCGCGGTGATTTCATCGGTGAACTGCTCGGCAACCGCTGCCAGGCGAGTCGCTGAACACTTCACGCGTGATCGATTGGCTGCATACCCAAATGTTGATGGAGTTTCTGCGTTTGTGCACGGAACCGGCTGCGGCATGGCTGACAGCGGCGAAGGTTTTGAAGCGCTGCAGCGCGTGATGTGGGGCTTTGCCCGTCATCCCAATGTGGCGGCAACGCTGATGATCGGACTCGGGTGTGAAATCAATCAGATCGACTGGCTGTTGGAAGCATACGGTTTGAAGCAAGGTCCGCTGTTTCAGACAATGAACATTCAGGACCGTTGCGGTCTGGCGCAGACTGTGAGCAGCGGGATTGCCAAAATCGAATCCATGTTGCCGCATGCGAATGAGTTTCGTCGGGAAATCTGCCCGGTGTCCGAACTCAAAGTCGCGCTGCAATGCGGCGGATCTGATGCTTGGTCTGGCGTAACGGCCAATCCCGCGCTTGGGAGAGCGGTTGACCGCATTGTTGAACAGGGCGGAACGGCTGTTTTGGCGGAAACGCCGGAAATTTACGGTGCCGAGCACCTGTTGACAGCGCGCTCAAGCACTCCTGAAATTGCTGATCGGCTGCTGGAGCGAATTCGCTGGTGGGAGGATTATACCGAACGCAATCAAGGAACGATGAACAATAATCCATCTCCCGGCAATAAAACCGGCGGATTGACGACTATTCTTGAAAAATCACTCGGTGCGGTCGCCAAAGGCGGCACGACTTCTCTCAATGGAGTTTACCGTTACGCCGAACAGGTCAAGGCAAAGGGTTTCACATTTATGGATAGCCCCGGATACGATCCGGCATCTGTGACCGGTCAGATTGCAGGTGGATGCAATTTGGTTGCCTTCACGACCGGAAGAGGATCCGCTTTCGGCTCGAAGCCATCGCCATGCATCAAAATTTCGTCGAATTCTGCGATGTTTGACCGCATGAAAGAGGATATGGATATCGATGCCGGGCGGATTCTCGAAGGTTCGGCCAGTGTCGACGAAGTTGGCTTTGAAATTTATCGGTTGTTGTTAGATGTGGCATCCGGGGGCAATAGCAAATCAGAGGCTCAGGGGCTCGGCGACTACGAATTTGTGCCGTGGCAGATCGGGGCGGTCATGTGATAGGGAATTAGTGTCAGTAAAAAACCCTGATTCTGCAATCCGGAACAGTTCGGCGGCGATCGACGGAGACAAAGCGCCGCGCGGAGATAAGATCTTCTCGGTGCGCGAGCCGCGCACGAGGTGGATATCGAAGGGCAAGTCCAGCCGGCCGACTGGTTGGATCAAGTCAGAGATTGAAGTCTGATCAAGCCGCTCTCCTGTTTTGAACATTGGCCCAAATGTCCCGTATGCGGAAGTTTGCATCGGCTAATTTCAGGAACCAAGGTTTTCCTGAATACCACCACCGTTTTTCGAACGAGATTTCCGAAAATGCTGATTGACCTTCGGGATCATTGAGTATCTGCAGAGCGGCTTTGTGGCCGAGATAAGGTGCCATTCCATTGCCATTCCCGCAATAGCCCATCGCAAAATAGATCCCATCGATCCGTCCGACATGCGGTGTGAAATCAAAGGTAAAGCCGGTGTTGCCCTTCCAAGCGAATTCAATCGCAGTGCCTCGCAATTCGGGAAAAATACGATCCACCAGGCCCTTCAATTCCCGCTGATAGAATGGCTGCTTTGCCTGAAACAGAGCTGCTCTGCCCCCAAATACGATTCGGCTTCCATCGGGTGAGGGTCGGTAGTAGCAGTGCCGTTCCCGAGTTTCCACAATCATGCGGCCCGTTGGGAAGAGACTCCTGATCCAGTTTCGCCCCAGCTCTTCGGTAACGATGATGTAGCTTGGAACCGGAAATATCCGCGCTCCCAATCTTCCGAAACGCCCTTCGGTATAACCATTGGTTGCGATCAAGACCTCCCCAGCCTTGATTTTGCCGCGTGATGTCGTCGCGATGAATTCAGCCCCAGCCTTCTTCAAATCGGTTACCAGCGTGTGACCTTGGACCTCAGCTCCTGATCTGATGGCGGCTCGAAGCAGTCCCGCAACCCACTTTGCGGGGTTTAGTCCGCCGTGATGGTGATGAACAATTCCGCCATGATAGATGTCTGTGGCAAGTTCGTCTTTCTGGCGGTTTTTTGGAACAGCTTCGGCTTCGACCGGCGCCAGTTCCTGAAGCCTTTCGAGATTTCGAGCTGAACGCTCGTAATGCGAGGGCAGCCATTGAGCTAAGTATCTGCCTGATTTCACAAAATCGCACTCAATTCTTTCTTCCTCCATAAGCGCAAGGCAAAAGCTGGTGGAATCGATATGAAGTTCGGTGAGCAGGCGCGTGGCGAGGTTTTTTCCGAATTTGTCGACCAATGCTTCGACCAAAACCCTATGACCTCCTCCGATCATGCCGCCATTGCGCGAACTTGCTCCGATACCCGGCGGACCGACATCGACAACCAAAACATTCCTTTCTCTCTGAGCAAGCGTTCGGGCAGCGGATAGACCGGTTAATCCCGCTCCGACAATGAGAACGTCAACAGCTGATGGCAGTTCCCGCTGGTTTTCAAATTCCGGACGGCCTGCGCTCTGCCACCAATAGGGTTCGTCATTCATGCCGAATCATTTCTCCTGCCTGACAGGTTCTTTATTTTGAAATTTCTGGCTAAGCCCGAGTTTGGCGGCCGCTCTTCCTGCGTGTCGCAGAGCGGCGAATGGATGGTTTGTTACAGTTGCCGGCAGCAAAAACAACGCGTCAGAAAGCATTTCAGTTCCACTCCGTTGCACTGTCGCTGAATCAATCAGGAATTTCAGCGGCTCTCTGTTTTTTCCGGGTTCTCTGCGAATTCCTTGAATGAATTCATATAGAGACGGGTCTGTTTCTTGAAGCCGCTTGGCATCAGTTTGGCCATAAGCCACAGAAATCCGGTGCATTGGAATTCGGTTCGAATCGTCCATTTGGTTTGAGCGGGGCCGATTTCCTCAAGTTCATTTTCGACGAGGTTAAGACAGCCTTTAGCAGTGTAGACGCCGCTATACCGATGGGGAAGATCGCGTTCGGTGATGGTTTCAATCATTTTGATGGTTTTTCTGCCCATCTTGTGCGTATATTCCGCTTTAGCGCCGGGATGTCCCCGTTTTCCTGATAACTGTTTGACTTCAACCAATCCGGGCATCCATTGTGTGAGGCTGTCGGAGTCTTCGAACAGTTTGACGACCGTTTCTCTGGGAAGGCTGATTTCAATATCCATTTCGTATTTCATTGTGTACACACCTTCTGCGCATTTTTGGTTTGGCGGGTCCAGACATCCTCTGCCCGAGCTGATTGATTAACGCAACAGGTCATTGAATGTCGTTCCTTCGGCTGTTGTCTCTGGCGTGTGAAACCGCGTTCAAAGGCAGTTTTTTCAATGGTTTTGTGCCTGAAAACGGGAGAGCGGTTCAAGTATTGTGCTGATATTCTGTGTTTGGAGACGGTCGAGATAACCGACCTTTGATCATAGGGCGCATGGTTGCTACCTCTCAACAAAACCTTACATTGTCCTGTGAATCATCATACGAACAGAAAAACAGAGGCCGTTCAAATTCATGCGACTCAATCCTTTCACAAAGAAGAAACCCTTAGTCTCTGTGCTGCGGTTTGACGGGGTCATTCAAGGCGGCGCCCGTATGCGCTCGCACACGATCAATGACGCCTCCACGGCACAGCTGATTGAGCGGGCATTCAAGCGGGGAAAGCCGCGCGCGGTGGCTCTAGCGGTAAATTCGCCAGGCGGTGCGCCGGCGCAGGCATCTCTCATCGGCACAAGAATTCGGAGCATGGCGAAGGAAACCAGCGTTCCGGTATACGCTTTTGTTGAAGATCTGGCAGCGTCGGGCGGTTACTGGATTGCCGCCGCCGCCGACAAAATTTATGTGGATTCATGTTCCATTGTCGGTTCGATCGGCGTGGTTTCGTCAAGCTTCGGCATGCATAAGCTGTTGGAGAGGCATGGAATTGAAAGGCGGCTCCACACTTCTGGTGATGAGAAGAGTTTCCTTGATCCTTTTCTTCCCGAAAAACCAGAGGATGTCGCGCGGCTGCGCCAAATCCAGAGTCAGCTCCACGATACATTCATAAATCACGTGAAATCCAGGCGCGGAGACCGCTTAGTCGGCGACGATCTCTTTACTGGAAATTTTTGGCTCGGTGATAAAGCGGTTCAGCTTGGGTTGGCTGACGGGGTTGGTCATCTGAAGCCAACGGTGGAGGCTCTCATCGGGGAACAAGTTAGATTCAAGCATTATGTTCGAAAATCCAGATTTCCTCTGGACTTCGGGTCTCAATTGGCAAGCGGGTTCATCTCGGACTTTGAAGAACGTGTCGCGCGTGCGCGCTTCGGCGGCTGACCCATCGCACACGGCAACAGGGAGTACAGAATAATTGAGCGATTGCTTCGGCGCGGGCGGCGCCGCGCTGGTTACGGGTGGGGCCAAGCGGTTAGGCTGGAAAATGGCGCAGGCGCTTGCCAAACGCGGCATGGCTGTGGCGATACACTACCGTCATTCGGAATCAGCTGCTTCTGAGGCAGTCAAGGCATTGCAAGAGCTTGGAGCGAAGTCTGTCGCACTGCGAGCCGACTTTATGAGCGAAAAGGAAACCGCCGCGCTGGTCAAGCGAGCCAACACCGCCCTCGGAATGCAGTTGACGGTTTTGATTAACAGCGCCGCACTGTTCGAACGCGACCATATTTCTTCCGCGAACCGAAACGATTGGGACCGGCATATTGAAACCAATCTGCGGGCGCCGTTTGTTCTGACCCAGCAATTTTCACAGCAGGCTCCTCCGCCGAAGACCGATGAAAATAATGAACTGTTGGCTTCCGCGTGTATTGTGAATTTAGTCGACCACTGTGTTGTTCGCCCGACCTCTGAGTTTTCAACCTACACGCTTGCAAAAATGGGACTTTGGGGACTGACTCAAACTTCGGCGACCGCGCTGGCTCCTGCTGTGCGCGTCAACGCGATTGGTCCAGGTCCTGTATTGATCGCAGCCCGGCAATCCGCGCAGCACTTTGTCAATCAGCGCCAATCCACACCGCTCAACCGCGGAACCAGCGCGGAAGAGATTGTAAAGGCAATGGAATTTCTGCTCGACAGCCCATCAATGACGGGACAGCTACTGTGTTTGGACGGTGGTCGGAATTTGAGCTGGCAGGGCGCATGACGCTGTGTGCTGTGAAACATATTTCAGATTTTAGACAGAATTATCCACCGCCTTATATGATTGATGGCACACATGACTGATTTTTAACAAACTTTTGACAAAATTCATTAATGCTAACGTAAAATCAATAGGTTAGAGAAAATTAGTTGGTAGATGCCGATTTGAACGAGAGTGGAATGAAGTTAAATTTTTTGCGGATTGGATAAGATTTCGAATAAATATCCACAGTGTTTTCCACAGCTTGCAGAAAGCGCCGGAAGACTTTGTCCTGCAGATGGGAAGCTCTCGCAAGGCAGGATAATCATGAATTTTCTGCGACCGGACACATCTTAAATCGGCTGCAGTTGCAGGCGCCGACGGACGCTTAATCAAAACGATGCGGATTGCCGGGTGGTTGCATACCGCCATAGGATGCCATTTAAAGTTGACAAATTCAGTGGCGGTAGGAATGCAAACCGAGTCTCTTGAAAATGACAATGCGCCCGCTCGGAAAGTCGGCGTAGAGGTTATAAGGTGCTGCGCCGCGACGTTGGACCATAGCCCCGGTGTCTATCGGATGCTGAGTGCAGCGGGCGAAGTGTTGTATGTCGGCAAAGCCCGGAGTCTGCGCAGAAGAGTTCAGAGCTACACGAAGACAGACGGCCAAAACCCGCGGATTGCCAAAGTCATTGAAGCGACGGCCTCCATGATGTTCCTGACAACGCAAACCGAGACCGAGGCGCTGCTGCTTGAACAGAATTTAATAAAGCAGCTGAAGCCGCGCTACAATGTGTTGCTTCGAGATGACAAAAGCTTTCCCAATATTCTGGTCTCCGGTGAACACAGATTTCCGCAGATCAAAAAGCATCGAGGACGCAAGACAGAAAAGGGTAGCTATTATGGTCCGTTTGCCTCTGCGGGTGCCGTTAACCGAACTCTTAATCATTTGCAGAAGATTTTTCTTCTGAGAAACTGTTCCGACGCCACTTTCGAAAGCCGTACCCGTCCTTGTCTGCTCTACCAGATCAAACGTTGTTCCGCGCCGTGCGTCGGGGCAATAACCGAGGAAGCTTACGCGGAGCTGAAGAATAACGCGGAAGATTTTTTGCGCGGAAAATGCAGCCGCGTTCAAACAGAATTGGCAAAGGAAATGAGGGCCGCTTCCGAAGCTTTGGAATTTGAGCGCGCGGCTGCTCTCAGAGACAGGATTCATGCTCTGACCCAAGTCCAGACCATTCAGGGCGTCAATCCAAAATCAATCGGCGAAGCTGATGTCATTGGCTTGCATGCGGAAGGAGGTGGCGCTTGCGTGCAGGTATTCTTTGTTCGAGGGCATCAGAATTGGGGGAACCATGCTTATTTCCCGAGAGTGGGAACTTGGGCAGACGAAGCTGAAATCCTGGAAGCGTTCTTAGGACAGTTTTATGCCAACAAAACGCCTGCTCGGTTGATTCTCCTCTCTCATCAGATCAACGGGTCAGACCTTATGGCTGAAGCGCTGACTTCGCATCGTGGGAAGCGCGTGCAGCTTAGCGTTCCCATTCGCGGGGAGAAGGCGACGATTGTCGCCAGCGCGGTCCGGAATGCGAAAGAGGCCTTGACGAGGCGGTTTGCTGAAACCAGAACCCAGGCGAAGCTTCTTCAAGGACTAGCGGATTTCCTGCTCTTGGATTCGGCGCCTCAGCGGGTTGAAATGTTCGATAATTCGCATGTGCAGGGGGCAAACGCCGTTGGGGCGATGATTGCCACCGGTCCAGAGGGATTTATCAAGTCTGCTTATCGGAAATTCAATATCAAGAACCGTGACATCAAACCGGGCGATGATGTCGGTATGATGAAGGAAGTCCTTCACAGACGTTTCCATCGTTTGTTTACTGAGGATCCCTCTCATGTTGGACCGGATTGGCCGGACTTGGTGCTGGTCGACGGCGGTGCAGGGCAGGTGGCAGCGGCAAAAGGGGTTTTGATTGAGCTTGGGGCTGAAAGCGTCCCGTTGGCAGGGGTCGCAAAGGGACCACAGCGCAATGCCGGTCAAGAAGTCTTTTATTTGCCGGACGGCACAATGCGAGCCATGCCAGAGAATGATCCAGTTCAGTATTTTGTTCAGCGCATTCGCGACGAGGCGCACCGCTTCGCCGTTGGCACGCACCGCGCTAAGCGCGCGAAGGCGATATCGTCATCGCCATTGTCGGAAATCCCGGGAATCGGCGCGCGCCGCAAATCAGCGCTGCTCGCACATTTCGGCTCGGCCAAGGCGGTCAGCAGAGCAGGGCTGAACGACCTCAAGGCGGTTAATGGCATATCGGCGGCTATCGCCGAGACGATATACGAATATTTCCATGATGGGGAACAGATAACTTAAGATTACGAGTACAATTTAAGAATCAAATTCATACCAATAAAAAATCAAGCTGCTATCGACAAGATTTTCGTTGTTCTCAACCACGTTTCAGCTTTGATTTTTCAAATGCTGCTGAACGGCTGAGTCAGCTGGTGCGATTTCAAACCCTTCGAATTGAAACTCTGGAGCAACTGCACATCCCACAAGTGTCCAGTCGCCGAGTGTTTTAGCAGACTGCCAGCAATAGGGAGCAATAACGGCTTGGGGTGCATACCCTTTGCCAATTCCCAGCCGATGCTTCTTAAAGTCGCGACCGTCGACTGATATCGTGAGTTCCAGCGGTGCACCTGCGTGAAAATACCAGATCTCGTGCGCATCAATCCGGTGCCAGTCGGAAAATTCTCCTTCACGCAGCAAGTAGACGATGGTCGACAGCGCACCACGGCTTCCGTTGTTTTTTGTGTCGGCAAAGACAACCCTGTAATGTCCGCCTTCGGGATGCGGCTGCATTTCGAATTGCTGAATGACGTCTTCTGCTTTCAATTTTGGCCCAATCGAAGAAAATGTGTGATTGATACAGTTGAGAATCGGTTGCTATCTTTTTTGAATCAGGAATAACAAGCGCGTGTCAAAGATCGCACAATAACATCATCTGCAGCTCACCTTCACAATTCATACATACAACCAGTGAACAGCAGCGGTTGCCAACCCGCCTCCGGAAAAAATCTGACTAGCAATTCAGCGGATCGTATGTATTGATTAACGCATGAACCGAATCCAAAGCAATTCGATAAACTCAATCAAGGGCAGTGCACATTGACCCGATTTACGATTCCAACATGGTTGAGTTTCAGCAGGTTAGGGTTAACTCTCCTTCTCCCTGTGGTCTATCTCGTGATTGACCAGCCTGCCGCTGACTGGGTGGCATTGGCTGTTTTCGCAGTTGCCTCTGCAACTGATCTATTAGATGGCTGGATTGCGCGCCGGTTCAACCTCGAAACCCGACTCGGGGCCGCAATGGACTCAGTGGCGGACAAGGCCCTTGTCATGGTCGCTCTCGCGGTGCTTGTGGGCTCTTCCGAGATACAGAATTGGCTCCTGCTGCCAGTTGCGATGATTGTTGTGCGTGAATTGTTAGTGGCGGGTCTCCGCGAGGTGCTTGATGCAAAGGATAAGGGTCTGGCCTCAACCGGGCTCGGGAAATGGAAAGCCGCTGTCCAGATGCTTGCGATCTGTATATTGTTCGCTGGAAACGCCTTGGGGACTGCTCATCCGGTGCAGTTAGCTGGAGTCTGTTTGCTATGGCTGGGGGCGCTCATGACTATAATTTCCGGTGTGGATTATGCGCGAAGGGCGTTTGAAAGGATTGAGAACTGACTGTGAATTCGATTGACGTATTGTATTTTGCTTGGGTGCGCGAACGAATCGGAATCGCGAAGGAAAGAATTTCCACAAACGCGTCGACAGTGGATGAACTCGTCGCTGAACTGCGGACGCGTGAGCCGCGTTACGCAAAAGCTTTGGAAGACAGAAAAGGAATTCGCGTTGCGGTCGACCAGAAGCTTGTGGGATTTGAAGAACAGATCACCGGTGCACAGGAGATTGCGTTTTTTCCGCCGATGACAGGAGGTTGAATTGTCGGTCAGGGTGCAGGAAGCGGCGTTTGATCCCGGATTGGAGTTCAAACGTCTTGCTGAAAGCGACTGCGCTGTTGGTGCTTCGGTGAGTTTTACCGGAATTGTGCGGTCACCGGCGAACGATCCGATCAAAAAACTTCTGATCGAACATTATCCGACGATGACCAAATCGGCGATTGAGACCATGGTCGCCGAGGCTCACCGGCGATGGCGAATCATTCGATGCCATGTCATACATCGTTACGGCGATCTCTATCCCGGAGAGGCGATCGTCATGGTGGTTGTGCATGCTTCCCACCGAATGGAAGCGTTTGAAGCCGCTATGTTTCTGATGGATTATTTGAAATCGCGCGCTCCGTTTTGGAAAAAGGAGTATCGCGACACTCGAAGCGATTGGGTTGAAAGCCGTGAAGAGGACGAGACCGCGGTTGAAAGATGGGCTGCTGCCAATGGAGAGATTTAGTTGGCATTGCAGCCTAGTATCCGGAAGCCGAATGCTCAGAGTGTCCTGCCTGTTGGCTTTCTCTCTCGCTTTGTGTCCTTGGCCTGATGCCGCGGTCAAGGAATTGACTTGCGGTTGTTACTGAAGCATCTCCATATTGCCTGTTTCCGCTGTTGGCGCTGGACTGTTGAGCCGTTGATGCCTTCCGAATCCGAATCCAAATCCAGCAACTAATCCAACCCAATACAAACATCGTCATAGATACGGCTGTCATGAGAATCGCCAGCATATCAAAATTCATATCGCGTGCTTTCCTGAATTCGCTCGAGTCAATTGTTAGTACTTGGAATCAGAGTGTTTTGTTGTCTGGACGAGGAACTGAATCTATCTAAACCTGAAAGAATTGCAATGTTCCTTGGTGCCTGCGATTTGTGGGAGCTAGCAAGCATGCGCAGCTGGGTTTCCGTAGATTTTGCGGCTGTCGTGTCCTGGTTTCAGAAAAAAACCGGCGGTGGCTGAGATAACCCAGCTGTTGGTTCGTCGTGCAATCAAAAGGAAGATTTCAAACAGTTGCCAGTAGTATTCGGGCATAGCGATGTGCTTACGCTGCTTGGCATGGCTTTGCTTTCCTATGACAGTTTGTCATGGCACACCTTGTTTTAAACCGCGCTTTGATGTGGACGGCCGGAATTTGAAAGCTGCCGGTCCTCGAACGTGGAGATCTCTTCGATTGGATCGGACCGCTGCACTTTGGGAAACGCAGTGTGCCATGGCGTGTGCTAAACCAGATATCGCAGTTATTCTTCGTTGTTGGTTGAGCGGCTCAACCGCAACGCAAACACCAAAAATTGTTGAACGCAATGAAGCTGGGCGATTTCCTGCCAGCACACCCGCTTTGGTCAAGATTTGAAGTCAGGATCTGTGAATTTGACTTTGGAGCATGCGCGATGGGCTTCGAGGTCTAATCCAAATCCTATCCGCCATCCAACCCAAACGGAAACCCGCATATAGAGCTGCGATCGGCATACCGGTCATTCTTCTCATTCCAGTTTTGCTCGCGACACACTGCTATTGAGGAACCGCATGCACTCCATCAAGCAGCTGGAATTCAATGCGGCGGTTTTGCTCGCGTCCTTCTTTGGTTTTGTTGTCAGCGATCGGACTCGACTCGCCATATCCAATGGAAATTAAATTCCGCGAAACAACGCCTCGATTGATTATGGCGTCCAGAACCGCACGGGCGCGGGCGGAGCTCAGGCGGAGGTTCATGCTTTCTCGACCCTGATTGTCGGTATGACCTGAAATTTCAATCGGCACATGTGTGCAGTCCGTCAATATTTCGGCAATCTTGTTAATCGTCGGCAGTGAAGTTGCACGGACCATGGTGGAACCAGGGTCAAATGAGATTTTTTCGATTGCCTGAGCATCTTCGAGGAGCTGTATGCAGCGTCGCGGGTCCATCGGGGGTGGGGCTGCGTTAATCGTCGCATCATACTTGACATTCACCGACACCCGCTTTTCTGGTTCGATATTGACCAATTTCGCTTTGATCAGTTCATCGACCCCTAGTTCGGCGGAATTACCTTGAACAGTGATGCTGCCGCCTGAAAGCGCCACATATCCGGTATGCAGATCCGAGATAACTTCCAAGACACGCAGCACAGTTTCAACGGTCAAATCATCTTGACTTTCGTCAATGCGCAAATTGTCGATTAGCTCTCCGACTCCGAGATTCGCCATGGCTGCAAGTGAAATCGCCCGATGGGATTCCGCGTCTGAAACTGTTCCGGTTAATTCAACAGTTTCATTAGCATCAATCTTGACAACCAGAGTGGCTTGTCTGATTTCCAGATCATCCGAGGTGGACCTCAGCTCCGGTTCAATCAAGAACAGCCGGTAACCGGCAGGAAGATCCGAGTATTTTCTTCCATTCAGATGGCTGAATGTTGCCTCATCAGATGACCAAAGAGTGATGGATTTACCCTCCGCCGATAGCACAGCGGATCCATCGACACGGGTTTCCTGCAGCACCGATTGAATGGCTTCCGCCCAAAATTCGTCAGGGGCACCGCGTGCAAGGCGGCAACTTCCGGTAACCTGACGTCCGCCGGACGCCGCAGCCGCGAAGATCAGCTCTCGGTCGCCTTCATCTTCGGTATAGCAGGTGGTCAACCTCACCGACCCCTGTCTGAATTCCGCCCGAAACGCGAATGGATTAATGTTTGGTCTTGGAGCCGACAACAGAAAATCAACTTCGACACTGTTGCGATTCAATTCTTCCAGCTGTGTCTGAATGGATTGGCCATCGGATCTCGAATCAGCAAGAATTGCGATCTCCACCGCATTGTTGGTGATCCCGATGCTGACAACCTCATTGATGTGAAACGTGCCAACCGCAAATTCCAGAGCCTCTTTCCATTCTGCACTGGAATTGATCGGCAGAACATTGAGCATTGTCTCCAGCCTTGCACTGGGCGCCGATTGACGGACAGCGGCAAAAACCCGCGAGCGCTCGTCTTCGCTGGTCAATAAACCAAGCACAACCACGCTGTCTTCAGACTTTAAGAGCTGCAGGCTCGGCTGATATAGGGAATCAAAATCGTCACTTCTTCGTGTGTTTTCAGTCACGCGCGTCTCACCGAACTCGTTTCGGAGCAAATCCAGTGCCGCTAATCTCCGCGACAGATTCGGATATGTTCCGGTGACTTCAACCAACCGCCCATCTGCTTTAGCGGATGCCCAGGCCAGTCCATTCTGAGAGAGCAGTTCCGAGGCTCTTTGGACAATGTTGTTCTCAATGAAATATGCTGAAAAGATGCCGACAGCGGTTGAAGTCAGCGCCGCTGCGAGAAAGACTGTGAGTGGGTAGAATAAAGCCATAGCGAACCTATCCGCCGATTCTTAGCCCGCAAAGATTGCAGCTGCAAAAAACGGTGCTGGAATCAGCCCGGCATTTCGATTCGAGCGAAACAGCATTAAGCAGGTCGCGGGCGAGTCAATATCCAAGCGTCTGAGCTGCCATAGCAAGTGCAGCCCAAATCCCATAACGCCAGCGAATGCCATTGCAAGCGCACCAGGCTTGAGTTCGATTGAATAAACAGCTGCTAGCAAAAATAAAACCGAAAATCCAGCAAACAATCTCAGCCAGAATTTTGTTCGTCCGCCTAACAATCGGGCAGTGGAGCGCACACCGATCACTCCATCATCTTCACGGTCCTGATGTGCATAAATCGTATCGTAAAACAGCGTCCAGAAAATGCCTGACAGGTAAATTAGAAACGGAGCGACAGCGAGAGAAGCGGTATGAGCGGACCATGCAAGGAGTGCTCCCCAATTGAATGCAACCCCAAGAAAGAGCTGAGGCCACCACGTGAATCGTTTGGCCATCGGATAGATTGCGACTGGAAGCAATGAGATAATGCCCAGCCAGATGGAGAACGTGTTGAATGTCAGCAATACGAAAAATGCCAGCAAAGCCTGTATGGCCATCCATAGTAAAGCCTGCTTGGAAGTAACCTGACCAGATGGCAGAGGTCTGGAACGCGTCCGACGGACCTGTGCGTCCACTCGCTGGTCCATAAAGTCGTTCCAGCTGCAACCTGCTCCGCGCATAAGAAATGCTCCAATCCAGCATGCGGCGGCGATCCAGATGTCTCCGGTTCGCAATGATCCCGGGTGATCAGCGATCGCAAGCGGCAAAGACCACCAGCAAGGCAGCAGGAGAAGCCATGCGCCGATTGGCCTGTCTGCCCGGGAAAGCCGCAAATATGGTCTCCACGAGCTCGGAGCGCGGTGATCAACCCAGCTTTGTTCAACAGCGTCAGAAACCTTTTCGAATTCTCGGACTGGTTCTGGATTTTGGTTGGTGTGTTTCATAGACTCTTGACATGGTTCAGAAGGCTGCGAAATCCAGACTCTATGTAAAGCAACATCTTGCAGCCGCGCAAACTGTTGTGCCGGCGTCCGAGCAGCTGCATTTTTTGAAACGGGTAATGCGGCTGCGCATTGGCGGGTCTGTCGCTTTATTCAATGGAGTTGATGGAGAATGGCGCGCTGAACTGCGGGCGAGTGGGAAAAAGCATATACTGTTTTGCCAAGAGCAGATGCGCACTCAATTGAAACCAATGGACCGATGGCTGCTGTTTGCCCCGGTTCGAAGGTCGCGTTCGGAGTTCGCCGTCGAAAAAGCAGCGGAACTCGGAGTGGCGAAAGTCTGCCCTGTATTAACCGAATTTGCCAATGACCGAGGTGTAAGAACCGATAGATGGCTGGCGGTGGCCATAGAAGCCGCTGAGCAGTGCGGGGCCATGCACGTTCCAGAAATCTGCAAACCGACTCCGCTTTTGCAACTATTGGGATCGTGGCCAAAGGATCGAATGCTGATTTATTGTGATGAAACTCTACCGGGCAATTACGGTTTTCCAATCATTGACAGGGATGTGCAGCGCACAGCAATTCTAATTGGTCCCGAAGGGGGATTTTCGCCCAAAGAACGGGCATTGTTGAAAGATCACGAATGCACCGCGGCAGCGGGATTAGGCTCGCGAATCTTGCGGACGGAAACGGCTGCTGTCGCAGCCTTGTCTTTGCTGAGTATTCCGCGCAGGAGCCTTTGAGACAGCGCAGACGTTTCCCATTCTCGAGTCAGAGCCCAGCCTTTCAGCGTCCGGACTATCCGTAGCTTCGGGTTATGCGGGAAAATTCTGGCGACAGCGGCAGCAATCATGCGCAAAGCATCAATTTGCGGTAAGCGCTCAATTTGATAGTCAACGCTAACGGCTGTGTTCTGTGTTTGGAGAGCAATTGCATTATTGTTCCTGCAATCTTTGCCGAAGGAAATGGCGTCACACTTGTCGGGCACCGGTCTGTGGGTCTATAGACAGTGCAGTTGCGGTCCCGCGAGTGTTTTTGAATGTCTATTCCGCAGTCCGGCGGCGCTGCCGTCGAATCCTACGATCAGCTTGTTGAGTATTGCGCAGAAGGTTGCAAACCGCCTGAAGACTGGCGAATTGGAACCGAGCACGAAAAATTCGGGTTCAATGCATCGTCCGGTCTCCCGCTTCCGTATGACGGCGAATGTTCGATTCGAGCGCTCCTCGAAGGACTGAGAGACGAATTCGGCTGGAATGAACTGCGCGAAGCGCGGAACATCATCGGGTTGGAAAAGGACGGCGCCAATATTTCATTGGAACCAGGCGGCCAGTTGGAACTGTCGGGAGCGCCTCTCAACAGTTTGCATGAGACATGCGACGAAGTGAACGAGCATCTGCGTCAGGTCAAAACAATCGCTGATCGGGTTGGGGCCCGCTTCATCGGCATCGGCGCAGCGCCGCATTGGTTTCACGATCAAATGCCAATGATGCCCAAAGGCCGGTACCGGCTGATGACCGAATATATGGGAAGAGTTGGATTATTCGGAACTTCGATGATGTACCGCACCTGCACGGTGCAGGTGAATCTGGATTTTGCAACCGAATCCGACATGGTCAAAAAATTGCGGGTAGGTCTTGCTTTGCAGCCGATCGCTACGGCCCTTTTTGCATACTCACCATATTTTGAAGGCAAGAAAACCGGATTGCTGAGTGTCAGAAACCGATTTTGGCATGATCTTGATTCTGATCGGACTGGAATGCTCCCCTTCGTGTTCGAAGAAGGATTCGGTTTCGAGGCTTGGACGGATTATGCGCTCAATGTTCCGATGTATTTCGTTCACAGAGACGGAGTGTACCATAATGCGCTCGGTCAATCTTTCCGAGATTTTATGCAAGGACGGCTTCCCGCTCTTCCTGGTGAAAAGCCGCTGATTTCGGATTGGGCCGATCATCTGACCACAATTTTCCCAGAGGCCAGAGTTAAGAGATTTATTGAAATGCGCGGCGCGGACGCCGGTCCTTGGCGAAATTTGTGCGCCTTGCCATCATTTTGGACAGGAATCATGTACCATCAGCCAGCGCTTGATGCCGCGTGGGACTTTGTCCGGGGCTGGGATGCCGATACAAGAGCCGGTCTGCGTGTTGCCGCATATCAGCGTGGACTTGCCGGTGAATATAATGGCGTGAGAATCGCGGAATGCGCAGAGCGGGCATTTCAGTTTGCACAGGAAGGGTTAAAAGCGCGGGCAGTGCCCGGCGCGCGCGGAATGATCCGCGACGAGTCGCACTTACTGCATCCGCTGCACGAGTGTTTGGAAGCTGGGATGACACCGGCAGAAGAGCTTATGCGCATGGTCGAGACGGAGTGGGGCGGCGACCTTAATCGCATCTACACCGAATGCAGCTATTGATGGGGATTGTTTTGCTTACCCCGTCCGAATTTAATTTTCGGCTCGCTGCCCGCCATCAATCGTTTGATGTTTTGGTGATGGCGGATCAGCACCAGCGCTGACATGAGAATGATTGCGCCGACGTTGGTTGGGTCGCTTAGCAGAATCAACCAGACCGGCGCCAAGATGACTGCCACAATAGCGCAGGCGGACGATATGCGCACAATGAACGCGACCGTCAGCCATGTGAGGCAGGTTACGATGCCCGCGGCCGGAGAGAGTGCAAGCAAAACCCCGAGATAGGTGGCGACGCCTTTGCCTCCTCGGAGCTTTAGCCAGATTGGAAAAAGATGACCGATGAATGCCATCAATCCTGCAATCTGCACCGCGTCCGGATCAAAAAGAAGTCCGGTGATCAGAACAGCTGCCAATCCCTTGCCGCCGTCGAGCAGGAGAGTCAGACCGGCGGCTGTTTTGCTGCCGGTGCGCAGGACGTTGCTTGCGCCAATGTTTCTTGACCCGATGGTTCTTGGATCGGTCAGCCCCAGTAGCTTTGTCAGCAATAGACCAAACGGAATCGAGCCGACCAAGTAGGCGGCAACGGCGACTCCGGCCAGTGTTGCAAGAGTTGATGTGAATTCAGGAATCATGGAACCCGCGCTGCAATTCTTTACCCAAGCAATACGCTTTAAGGTCAAGCGAATACAAGATGGCATGATCGAATGCCGGAGTATTGTTTCGACCGCCGACAGAAGCAATCCCGACTGGTTCCGGTGTGTCGAGCCGATCAGGAACTCCAAACAGCGACCCAACCCGGCTTTGTTTGACAAAAGTGAATTGAACCGTATTCAGTTTCCCAGAGCTTTTTGTGCGGTTCCGTCATGACATCGATCGCGCATGCCTGCCGCGGTCAGGAGCTCTGCTCGGCGCTGCATCAGGTTGGACGACCGTCTGGTTTGTCGTACGCTTTCGGAAATTGTGAGTTGTTGACGAATAGCGAATACGGCTAAATGCATGAATGCGCTGAGGCGGGATGCACATACCCGTGCGCGGCGTCGACCGCTGAAACTTACAGGACTTGATCGAATGAAAGCTGTGACTGCGAACAGTGAAAACGCAGAACTCAATGCTGCCCGCCAGCTGCTGCGCTGGTGCATTGAAACAGGTGCTGACGAAGTTATCGGCGATGTTCCTGTCAATCGTTTTGTCCCGACCAAACGTCAGATAGCGTCGCGCGCTTCCAGCGAACAGCCGCTGCCGTCAGCTGCCGCGAGGCTGACTGAGACAAGGTTTTTGAAGGATTCCCTCGGCAAAGCGCTCGAAGCGGCAAAATCTACTGCGCGGTCTGCCGAATCACTCAGCGAGTTGCGTGAAGCATTAGAGCGGTTTCCTCACTGCGATCTGCGCGACGCTTCAAAAAAAACAGTGTTTTCGGATGGAAATCCCGAAGCGTACGTAATGATCGTTGGTGAAGCCCCGGGGTCTGAAGAAGCCCGAAAGGGCGTGCCCTTTGTTGGAAGCGCGGGTCGGCTGCTTGACCTCATGTTTTCGAAGATCGGCTTGAACCGCAACTCCAAGGAGGCGAAAAGTTCGTTGTACCTTGCGAATATTCTTCCTTGGCGCCCGCCGGGTAACCGCGATCCGAAACCGGATGAGGTGACTCTTATGCGGCCGTTTTTGGAAAGGCACATCGAACTTGCGTCCCCCAGGTTGCTGGTCGCCATGGGCAATTTTCCGTGTTCGGCCCTGCTGGACCAGACTGGAATCACGAAATTGCGCGGAACGTGGCGGGAAAGTCTGGGGATTCCGGTGATGCCGACTTACCATCCTGCGTATTTGCTGCGCCGGCCGATCGGCAAAAGAGAATCTTGGCAGGATCTGCTGGCGATTCGGCATCGTCTTGAGGAAATGCAATGAACGCCGTTAGAGCGTTCATTCCTGTCCGCATGGCCGTGCTTACTGTGTCAGACAGCCGTCACGCAGCGAATGATTCGTCCGGCGATCTTCTCGCAGAGCGAATCAGCGCGGCTGGCCATATCGTGAACAGCAGACGCATTTGCAAAGATGATCAGCAGTCGATAGCCGATCAGCTGCGGTACTGGGTGGATGACTGGACAACGGACGCGGTGATTTCAACGGGGGGAACCGGCTTAACCGGCCGGGATGTGACCGTTGAAGCGCATCGGGAGGTGTACGAAAAAGAAATCGAAGGATTCTCCACACTGTTCGCCATGGTTTCGATGCAGAGCATTGGAGCTTCCGCAATTCAATCGCGCGCTTGCGGCGGCGTGGCGAACGGCACCTATCTTTTTGCGCTTCCCGGCTCTCCCGGCGCATGCCGCGACGCTTGGGATAAGATCCTCAAATCACAATTCGATTACCGAAATCGGCCATGCAATCTGGTCGAAATCATGCCGCGGCTCGAAGAGCACAAGCGGCGCAAGTAGAACTTTGTCATCCAAGTCTTGATAAAGCTAGAAAAAACTTCCATACACCGCGCATTGAAAGGCATTGCCAGGTGCGGGTCTGCACTCTCCTGAATTAACGTCCAGTGAAATTTCTAAAGAACAGCTTAATCGGCCTCTTTCTCGCCGGATTGACCGGCGGATTGCTGGCCTATGCCGGATCCTTAGTCGCGGCTTCGGTACAGGAGCGAATGGCTAGGGAGCAGCCGAACAGACCGGTGCGCGAACGTGTCTATGCGGCTAATGTTGTTGTGGCGGAAGCATCCAAAATCGTGCCGGAAATCACCACATTCGGAGAAATCAGAAGCGTCCGCACGCTCGAAGTCAGAGTGCCAGTGGGCGGTGCCATCATCGAATTGTCGCCGAATTTTGTCGAGGGCGGCGTCGTCAGCGAAGGCGAGATCTTGATGGTGGTGGATCCGTCCGATGCTCAGTCAACGGTTGACTTGGCAACGGCCGACAAACGCGATGCCGAGGTGGAGCTGAATGATGCGGAACGCGCTTTGGAAATCGCGAGGGAGGAGCTTCTGCTGGCGGAACGCCAGCTGGAACTGCGCCGTCAGTCTCTAACTAGGCAGTTGGAGTTGAGAGATCGGGGCGTTGGCACCGACATCGCGGTCGAAAGCGCCGAACTCGCTGTATCCGCCGCAAGCCAGACCGAGTTGGCCCGAAAGAAGGCGGTCGATCAAAATGTGACGCGTGTCGGTCAGGCCGAATCGCTGGTGCTGCGGCGTTCAATCACGCTGGATGAGGCCTATCGACGGCTGGCTGACACAAAATTGGTTGCTGAATTCGGCGGGACACTCAGTGAGGTCAATGTTGTTCGGGGCGGCCTGGTCAATACGAATGAGAGGATTGCTCAGCTGATCGATCCTGACGTGCTCGAAGTATCGTTCCGGATTTCCAACCAGCAATATTCGCGCGTAATTGGAAGTGATGGCCAGCTGCGGCCATTGCCGGTTTCGCTGGAAGGCGCGTTTTTGACAGGACAAGCGCGGATCGTGCGCGAAAGCGCCAAGGTGCAGGAAGGGCAAACCGGCCGACTGCTCTTCGCTTCGATTGAAGGCGGTCGCCGTTCAGGATTGCGACCTGGCGATTTCGTTGAAGTTACGATTCGTGAACCGCCGCTGGACAATGTGCTTATGCTTCCCGCCGCTGCCGCCGATACCGACCGGAATTTGCTGATTGTCGGTGAAAATGAGCGGCTTGAGGAGAGACCGGCGGAACTTCTGCGTAAACAAGGCAATCAAATCATTGTCGCCGCCTCTGGTTTGGAGGGCCGAATGATCGTTGCGGAACGGTCGCCTCTGATTGGCGCGGGAATTAGAATTCGTCCGATCGCTCCAGACAATGCGGGTGTGCCGGAGACGCCGCAGAATATTGCTCTAACCGACGAAGAGCGGCAGCAGCTTGTCGCGTTCGTGGAAGCCAATCAGCGTATGCCTGATCAGGTGAAAGAGCGGATATTGACCACACTTCAGCAGGAAACCGTGCCGATATCACTCGTTGAACGGCTGCGCGGTCGCATGTGAGGTTGAATTGATTTCTCCAACGGTTCCGTCATCCCCGCTTGCCGGTTTATTGCGTTACTTCACTCGCCACAGGACCGCGGCGAATCTGATTTTGGTTTTAGTCATCGCTTTGGGCTTGGTCGCTTTTCCTCGGCTGCGGGCGCAGTTTTTTCCGGATGTGGTGTTTGAGACGGTCCGGGTGGCTGCCGAATGGGACGGCGCGGGCGCAGCGGATATCGACAATTCCCTTGTTCAGGTGCTGAATCCGGAACTCCAAAACGTTGAAGGGGTCACCGACACGTCAGCTGTCTCCTACGAGGGCCGTGCGGTGATCAGCGTTGAATTCGAAACCGGCTGGGATATGCAGCGAGCGGTCGAGGACGTCAAGACCACGATAGACGGCGTGACCGGACTGCCCGATGATGTGGATGCGCCGAATGTCAGACTCGCCACTTGGCTGGACAGAGTTACCGAAGTTACGATCACTGGTCCAGTAGGCATTGAGCAGCTTGGCCGAATCGCCGATGAATTTACCGTCCGGCTGTTCGAGAATGGAGTGTCCCGAACGACGATTCGGGGCATCGCGGCTCCTCGGACCGTAGTTGAAGTCGAGCAGTCGCAACTTCTGAGAAATGAGATCACATTGGATGAAATCGCTCGTCGCATTGGTGAGGAAGCCAAAGATGATCCAAGCGGCGAAATCGGAGCAGCCGCGCGCGTGAGGACCGGCATAGCGAAACGGACGGCAGACGAAATTGAAGGTGTCGTCGTGCGGTCCAACCCAAACGGCTCGAAACTCCATGTCGGGGATATTGCAAGTGTTAAAGTCGAAGGAGCGGACCGGCAACAGGCCTATTTCGTCGGCGAGGATGCAGCAGTGCTCGTGCGCGTGGATCGCTCGGAACGGGGCGATGCGATAGCGATTCAAGAAATTGTTGAAGATGTGGTTTCGGAAATGTTGTCCACATTGCCGGCGGGTGTCAGCATGGAACTGATACTGACAAGATCGGAGGCAATTACCGGTCGGCTGCAACTGCTTTACAAAAACGGCTTGCTTGGTCTTTGCCTTGTGGTGGGGATGCTGTTTCTCTTTCTCAGTGCGCGCGTGGCGTTCTGGGTGGCGGCGGGAGTGCCGACAGCGATGTGCGCCGCAATAGCCCTCATGTACGCCTTTGGTCTGTCTCTGAATATGGTTTCCCTCTTCGGTCTGATCATTACGCTGGGAATTGTCGTCGATGATGCGATCGTCGTCGGTGAACACGCCGATTTTCGAAGACGTCATCTTTTGGAGGGGCCGACCGAAGCTGCCGCCAATGCCGCCATCCGAATGTCAGCGCCGGTATTCGCCGCTTCAATCACCACAATTATCGCATTTTTTGGTTTGCTGGTGATCGGAGGTCGGTTCGGCAATCTGCTTGCCGATTTGGCGATCGTGGTGGTCGCTGTATTGATAGCATCGCTGATCGAGTGCTTTTTGATTCTTCCAAATCATATGCGGCACGCGTTGAAGAACTCTGATTCAGAACGATGGTATGATTATCCCAGCCGACTGTTCAACCGCGGATTTGTCTGGTTCCGCGAGAAGGCTTTCCGGCCTTTTGTGAAATTTGTTCTGGTTTTCCGCTATCCGACAATCGCCGCTGCGGTTCTGCTGCTTGCAGTTCAGGCAACGCTGTTCATTGACGGTGACGTGCGATGGAGATTCTTCAATGCGCCGGAACTCGGCTCGGTCAGCGGCAACTTTGCGATGGCGCCGAACGCGGAGAGAGCAAACACGTTGGAAATGGTGCGTGAATTGCAGCGCGCCGCTGCGGCGGTCGGCGACGCTTTCGCACAGGAACACGGACAAAACCCCATAACCAGCATGGTTGCGGGAGTTGGCGGTTCGACAGGCCGGGGATTGTCGGGTGGAGACACAAAAGACGCGGATCAGCTTGGCTCGATCACCATCGAACTGATTGATGCCGATTTGCGTCCGTATTCGTCGTTTGAGTTTGTCGCGGCGCTGCAGAATGAAGTTCGTTCGCATCCGCTGATGGAAACGCTTTCTTTTCGCGGCGGAAGATCCGGACCCGGCGGTGATGCATTGGATGTCCAACTCTCGGGAGCTGATGCGGACCAGCTGAAAGCGGCGGCGGAAGCCGTGAAGACAGCGGTGGTTCGATATCCGGAAGTGTCGGCGGTCGAAGACGACCTAGCCTACGACAAACAAGAACTGGTGCTGGAGCTCACGCCGCAGGGACGGGCTCTTGGCTTCACCATTGACAGCGTTGGCGCCAAATTGCGCAACCGACTCGCCGGGGTAAGAGCCTCTTCATATCCTGTTGGCACGCGCACCGGCGAAATCATCGTTCAGCTGCCGGAATCTGAACGGACTCCCGACTTCCTTGAACGGTGGAGACTCCTAGCCCCGGCGGGAGGTTATGCGCCATTGACCGATATTGTTTCGGTCAGGAATCAAACAGGATACTCGACTGTCCGCCGCGAAAACGGCGTTCGGGTTGTTTCGGTCACAGGTGACATTTCAGAAGATGATCCCGACCGGGCGACGGAAATTACCGAAGTCTTGAGAACCGAAATCCTGCCGACTGTGTCGGAGACTTTCGGTGTTTCATGGAAATTGTCCGGATTGGCGGAGGATGAGCGAAATTTCCTGAATGACGCAATGCTGGGATTGCTATTGGTTCTAACCGGAATCTTTCTTGTTATGGCTTGGGTTTTCGCGAGTTGGGTTCGTCCTTTTGCGGTAATGCTGACCATTCCCTTTGGATTGATCGGAACAATTTGGGGGCACTATATCTGGGGTGTCCCGCTGTCGATGTTTTCGGTGATTGGAATTGTGGGGATGAGCGGCATCATCATCAATGATTCGATCATCCTGATTTCAACGATCGATGAGTACGCCAGGACAAGGAGTTTGCGCAGGGCGATTGAAGATGCGTGTGTAAACAGGCTGAGGCCTGTTCTTTTGACTACGGCGACGACTGTTCTCGGTCTTGCGCCGCTGCTCTATGAAACGTCCCGACAGGCAAGTTTTCTGAAGCCGACGGTTATCACACTGGTGTATGGGCTTGGTTTCGGAATGGTCTTGATCCTGATGCTTGTGCCGGCTCTGATTGGCGTTCTTGGAGATTTTGGGCGGTTTTCATCTTCGCTCGGGCGGTCATTATTCGTTCCCAAGCGGGGCAGAATGATTAGGCTGACCGTGTTGATCTGCGCACTGCTTTCGCTAGCTTGGTTTGCCGCAACGCTTGGACACGCGATTTGGTTTCGATCCTTGCCGGAGCCGCTGCTTGCCGTTTTTGGGGTTCTTGGAAGCGTTCCGCCAAGCCTCGCTGGCCTTGCAGTATTCCTAGCGGGTCTTTTGATACTTTGTGTTTTAGGGTACGCGACTGCTGTGTTATCAATGCGCGGACTGCGCGGATAAGACGCTTATCGCGGAGCGGTGCATCCTGTGTAGATTGTCGTGTTTTCCGATGTGGCGAGAATCAGATTGACGAGAGAGCGGTCAATCGGCGGCGGGCGTTTTTCCCAAAAATACATCTCCGTGTTAGCAAGTATACTGGTGGGAAATTTAGATAAAGTATCCGTTTTATGGAATCCACTCAACGGGTCGGGGTATTCGAACAGAACCAGATAATTCTCTGGAATCGGACTGCCGGTATCAAGCAAGACCGAGACTTGAAGACTTGAATCTTGGTTCGGCACGAATCGGCAGGTGAATTGAACATCGGTTTGACTGGCCGCAACCAGCCTGGGTTTGTCATTGATGGCGGCGACGATAGCATCAATGCTGACGGTGTGATCGGGTGGAAGCTCGACTTGGAATTCAAAGGACGATGGTATGCACACTTCGCGGCAGATGCCAAATTCCAATGAGCCCGAAACGCCGGCAGTCGTCGCGAGGCTGTCCACCGGAACTTCAATCGGGAACACGACACTGTTTTCATAGCCGAGGATAGGAATTTGAGATGCTGCATCTTCGAACAGCCGGGGAGACGGGTAATGGAGAATCGGCTGCTGCACATTGTCCAGCTGTGTCCATAGCAGCATAGGGGGAAGCCCGGTTTCGCCCGGGTTCCGCCAATAGGTTTTCCAGCCCGCTGCAAGCGTGACGCTCAGGCCGAAGAAATGCCGCGGGCCATCGGGAGTTTGCTGTCTCCAGCCTGGCAGAACCTCGACTTCGGCCAGCGGAGTGTCAGCGGAAAGTATGTCTTCGATGGTTTGTGCGGACGCGCTTATGTCTGCGGTCCCAAAGAGAGGAGTTGCTATTGCCAAAAGGATACTGCTTGCTCGCATGGCTTTTTCCCCGAAACTGTTGCTCGGCTGCTGGAAGCGAAAAGACATCGGGAATACCGAGTGGTTCGACTGATGTCGGCTTCCTTTGAATTAAATTGATTTTAGCGCCAATATCCGGAATTGTGTGCTAAGAAGTTTATGATACTTGATTTTTTTTGAGTCTGTTAGGACAGAAAAATGGCCAAGGTCGAATCTTCGGATTATCTGAGCGGTCAGCTGTTGGTGGCGATGCCGGATATGATGGACTCTAGATTCGATAGGTGCGTCATTTTGTTGATTTATCATAGCGACGAGAATGCAATGGGCGTTGTGATAAACCAGACCGCTGGACAAATGCATGTCGGAGCGTTCGCAGAGGATGGATCAGAGGTTTGCTCCTCGGCTGTGCCTGTGCATTACGGAGGTCCCGTTGATGATGAGCGAGCAATTATTGTTCATACCGGCGATTGCAAAAAATACATGTCAACGAAGGTCATCAATGATGAGTTCAGCGTAACCACAACCCCGGATATCCTTGAAGATATGACGCAGGGCGAAGGGCCGTCATCGGCACTTTTAGCTTTGGGTTATGCGGGATGGTTCGGCGGTCAGCTGGAGGCCGAAATCAAAAGAAACACATGGCTTATTTGCAAAGCGAATCCAAAGCTGGTTTTCGAGACCGCCGACGACAAAAAATGGGAAGCGGCATTGCGGTCGTTGGGGATCAATCCGGGGATGCTGTCTCCCGGAGGCGGCTCGGCCTAGCATAACTTAATGTGCGGAAATGCGCTGCGGATTTATCTTTGGGGATTATATCGGATAGTGCCCACGACACCACACTTACTGCCGCCGTTGCCGGGGGTCTACGTAGCGCACGCGCGCGGGCTGCATGAGAGCGCGCGCGAGGTCGTCGGGCGTGATGCCTTCCGGAAACTCCAGCAGCTCCTCCTTCTCGACCTTTGTCGGCTGGTAGCTCGAGTGCGCGAGTTCGACTTCGCGGGGTGGCGGGCGGTGTTTCGGTGCAGTCATGGTAGTGTCTCCTGATGGGTGTGAACCGCGATATCGACCCACGGATTCTTGCGCTGTGCGAACAGGTGACGGCCAAGAGACCCCGCACGGTCATTGATCACATTATCAAGCACGGGTCGGTCACGACCGAAGAGCTGCAATCCGACTACGGCTACGACCATCCGCCGAGAGCTATTCGGGATGTTCGAGAGTGTGGTATTCCCATCGAAACGTTCTACGTGCCTAGTACAAAGACAGGACGCCAGATCGGTGCTTACCGCTTCGACAGCCCGGACAAGATCGTTCGCGGGCGCGTTGATGGACGCAAGGCATTCTCCAAGCGTTTCCGGGACATGCTCATCGAGCGATATGGCTCCCGTGATGCCATCACTGGAGAGCGGCTTGAAGCCCATTACCTCCAGATCGACCATCGTGTTCCCTACGAGGTCGCCGGGGAGTCGGAGTTCGACGAAAATCGGTCCGATGTCTACATGCTTCTGGATGGATCGAGCCAGCGGACGAAATCTTGGTCGTGCGAGCAATGCCAAAACTGGCAGAAAGACCGCGATGAGGCAGTCTGCCGATCCTGTTTCTGGGCGTTCCCAGAGAGTTACACGCACATTGCAGGGGAGCATGTTCGTCGCGTCGATATCGAGTGGCGTGGAGCGGAAGTCGAAGTCTTCGAGCGGCTTCGAGTCCGAGCCAAGAGGGAAGACACAACGATTGCCGCCTACATTAAACGGCTGTTGCAACGAACGTTAGACTAGCCTGAACGTCTCGTGCGATTCGTGGAGTCTGACGGGGAGCTAGACCAGGTGTCAGGTACAAGCTCTCTACTGTTTCTTCTCTGAGTCCATTCAGGGTCGATTGCGTTGATGTTCCGGCACTGAGCAGTATGCGCGTGAGGCCAAGTGTCTCCGGTAAGGGTGGTCCGTACTCGCGTCCGCCGGTCGTGCCGTCATAGGACAATGCGAACGGTATGTGTCGGTGCAGCAGGTTCTTTAGGCCGAATATCAGTTGCTCCCTCGTCATTTGTTGGTGGTATCGCTTATCCGAGCCAATTGACGTGCCAAGGTAGGGCGGGTCCATGTAGACGAAATCGTTCGGTCGCGCATCGTTCGTCGTTTCGAGCCAGTCACCGACACGGAATTCGACGCGGCCCCGGAGGATGCTCGACACACCATGAATCGCCGAGTGCATTCTGTTGGGACGCATTCCCAGGCGTCGCCTATCGACGGATTGAGTGAATCGACCGGTTCGGTTGAAGCGAATCGAATTCTTCACGCACCGGCAAATCAGGTAGAGCAGATCAACGTGGTGACCGGTGGTGTTGTACCGCTCTCGAATGCGGTTGAAGTAGTCACCATCGCCTTCGACCTGTCCATGCCACAAGGTGCGGTATTCGTTGGCCGTCTCCTCTGGCGTCTCCACGATTGCGCGGAGGAGATCGATCATCGGCTTGAGGCTGTCCGCGAGCACAAATCGTGGTGCGAGTCCATGATGGGCAGCGTAGATCGTCATTGCCGCTGAGCCGGCGAACGGATCGTAGAAGGTACCTATCTCCGTCGGCAGGTGCCGCGAGATGGCCGCAGCCAGCTTCCGCTTGCTTCCTTGGTAGGGAATAGGGTGCGGGAGGCTCACGTGCTTCGCGCCCCGCTCGGCAGCCCGTTCGGGGCGATGAGCTCTTCGTATGTGAGCCGCTTGCCGTCCATGCATTCCACGAGTCCGCGCATCTGGTCGACTGTGTCTTCGCTGCGATGATTGTGCTTGCCTGCGAATTCCTGCACGTAGCGGTCAAGGTGCTTCGGACTGATCTTGTGGAACACGCCCTTGTGCGTCCGCTTCAGCGTGCTCCAGAAGCTCTCCACGCCATTGGTGTGCGCCCTGTCTCGGACGTACTCTCTGTGCCGGACCGTCTCATGTGTTCGGGGCAGCGTCTCGTAGGCTTCGGCGTCATCGCTGTAGACCGTAGTATCTGGGGCCGTGTGCTCTAGGACGAAGCCTTGCAGGGATGGCGCGTCTAGTCGCTCGGTGACCTTGGCGCGAAATTGGTTGGTCGCCCGGTCCTTGATGTCGACGACGGCGGTCTTACCGACGGCTCCGCGGCCTGCGCCGTCGTCGGCAATCTTCTTGCGCTTCGCGTTTGACATGTTAGCGCGGCGTCCGCCGAAGTAGCTCTCATCGACTTCGGCCGGCCCCGAGAATATCCTGCCGCCTTCGGCGAATGCCCGGCGTAGCCGGTGCGCCATGTGCCATGCGGACTTCTGCGAAATCTCCAGGTCCCGATACAGCTTCATGCTGCTGATGGATTTGAGACTTGTGAGCGCGAGGTAGATCGCGATGGCCCATTTCTGGCAGCCAATGTTCGACGCTTCCATGACGGTTCCGGTCTTGACGCTGAACCGTTTGCGGCAACCCTTCTCGCGGCACCGATACGGCATGGTCGCATGCTTCGCGCCCGAGAGGACGTGCGTAGAGCCGCAATGCGGGCAGGCAGGACCGTTCGGCCAGCGCGTTTCGGCGAACCACGCCTCGGCGGCCGCATCGTCCGGGAAACGGCGCATCAACTCGATGAGGCTGATGCCCTTACGGAATGCCTTGCCCGGTGCCTTGTGTGCCATGTTCGTATTCCCCGTGATTTGACTACTACATTATATAATAGTGCCCATAGAGTCAAGGGATTTCAGCGCATCTAGTCTTGATTCTCGACCAGAAATCGGGCTGGGTTGGATTCCATCCCCTGATGCCGGTATGCGGCGGGGGAGGGTTCGGTGTCGTGATCTGCGTCACGCTCATCAAGCCGAGATTGCGGCTTGGCAAGCTCGTGACGCATCGCTTTGATCTGTGGCCGATGGGTGAAGAACGAGAGCACGTGCCCGATCCCGAAGAGCACGATGCAAGCGCAGACGAGTAGATCCTCAATGTATGCCATACAGTCATCATACCGTACTTGTGGGCGCTATCCGATATAATTCCCTTATCTTTCATGGATTTCGCGACTGACTCCAGCGCCGCGCTTCAACCGATCATTGATTGTGTGGCCGATGCCGTATTCGGGAATCGGGGCAACTGCGATTCCCGCCATTTGGTTTTGTTTAACCAACTGATCGGCGAGGCGCAGCAGACTGTAGAAGTTTGCCGCCGCTTCCATAAGATTGCCGCTGCGGGACAGGTTGAACGCGCTGTCGTTTGTATTTCCGAAGCCTAACAGGATTTCGTCGCTGCTTGCCGTCTGCGCGTTAATGCGGAGTCGACTTTGAGGCGAGTAGTGGACCGGCATCTGACCGGGGCTCATCGAGGAATCGCAGCGTTTCGACGCAGTCGGTAGAAATCCGACAGCCGAGGCTATATCAGAAACAGTGATGGCGCCGGGACGAAGGAGAGTGATCTCACCATCCCCCGGTTCCAAAATCGTGGATTCAAGACCGAATTCGCAGTCTCCTCCGTCCAGTATTATATCCACAGCGTTTCCCAGATCTTCGATAACATGTTCGGACCGTGTCGGGCTGACATGATTGGATCGATTGGCCGAAGGCGCCGCGACCGGCAAGTTGGACGCCCGCAGCAGAGCAAGCGCGACCGGATGGGACGGAACTCGGATTCCTACCGTATTCTGCCCGGCGGTGACCATCGCCGAAACCGGTCCATTGGGCCGGGCTGGCAGAACCAATGTAAGCGGGCCTGGCCAGAATCGTTCTGCAAGACTGAGTGATAGCGGATTGAAAAAGGCGATGTCCGCTGCTTTGGCAGCATCGCTGACATGGATGATGAGGGGATTGTCCGCGGGTCGGCCTTTAGCTGCGAAAATTCCGCTCACGGCCGATTCATTGCCTGCATCGGCGCCAAGTCCGTAAACCGTTTCCGTAGGAAAAGCGACAAGTCTTCCATCTGCCAATGCTTCGGCGGCAAATCGGATTGCCGTTTCATCGGTTTTGAGAATGGTCGTTGACACCAGCGGCGCCTGATTTGATTCGTGTTGCAGCGCCCGCAATACCGATACTGGCAGGATTTTGGAATTGCTCTTATGAGTCCGCAAGTTTTCGCACGATCGGATAGGCAATGTCGTACGTTCCGCCAATCAATGAATATCAGTTCTTGTTCAGGCATCTGCTGGAATTGCGTGCGATGTCTGAATCGCAAGAAGATGTTGATGAGGAAAGCGCGGTCGAGCTGCTTGAATCAGCCGGTCGGTTGATCGCGGCGGAGATTGTCCCGCTGCAGCGGAGCGGAGACCGTTATCCAGCGGCGCTTGAAAACGGTGTTGTAAGAACGCCGCCGGGATTTGCTCGGGCTTACGCCAAGATTGCAGAGGGTGGTTGGATTGGAATGACAGCCGACCCAGAATATGGCGGTCTTGGCCTGCCGCTTATCCTGCGCGGAGCATTCACCGAATTGCTCAACAGCGCATGCATGGCATTCGGACTCAATCCGATGCTTACGCAATGCCAGATCGACACGCTTGAGCGGCATGGGTCTGATGTGATCAAGCGAAAATATCTGCCGCGCTTGATTACGGGCGAATGGTGCGGGACGATGAATATTTCTGAACCACAGGCCGGTTCGGATGTTGGCGCGATACGTTCAAAGGCAGTTCAGCACGGCGAGCATTTCAAACTCACCGGTCAAAAGAACTTTATCAGCTGGGCTGATGCGGATTTCGCCTCCAATATCTGTCATTTGGTATTGGCGCGGCTGCCCGGCGCTCCGTTCGGCACACGCGGATTGTCACTCTTTCTTGTGCCGAAATTTCTTTTGACGGACGATGGCGAGCTTGGGCATCGGAATTCTGTTCGGGTCGCTTCGCTTGAAGATAAACTGGGAATGCATGGTTCTCCGACCGCAGTTGTTTTGTTTGAAGATGCCGATGCCTGGCTTGTGGGCAAGCCGAATGGCGGATTGGAAGCGATGTTCACTATGATGAACGCCGCGCGCGCCTGTGTAGGCGCTCAGGGTGTTGGAATAGCCGAAGCCGCTTGGCAAAAGGCCTATGCATATGCGAGCGAGCGCCAACAGGGTCGGCCGGCCCGCAATCCACAGGGAATGATTATCGATCATGGCAATGTTCGCCGGACGCTGATGACGATGAAGGCGCAGATATTCGCCGCGCGATCGATTTGTGCGATGTGTTCCTTCGCGCTTGATATGGCCAAGTCAACAGGGGCTTCGGAGTGGTCAGACCGCGCGGCTGTTTTGACACCGATTGCAAAAGTTTTCGGTTCCGACACCGGAATTGAAGTCTCGACGCAGGCGATCATGGTACATGGCGGTGCCGGTTACCTTGAAGACTCAGGTGCGGCGCAATTTCTGCGCGACGGCTTAGTCGCTGCAATTTACGAGGGAACAAACGACATTCAGGCTGCTGATCTTGTTGGTCGCAAGCTCAAGGATTGTCGTGTCGAAATCGAAGCGATTCTAAAGGAAATCGATACGGTTGCCAAGCGCAGCCCGGCTTCGGATCAAACCATTGCGGAAGTTTCTGTCCGTACGATGGATGCCGTCGCTGAATTCAGTGAGGCCACGCGATGGTTGGCAGGGACGACCTCTGATGAAGCCCGCCTAGCCGGGGCGAGTGCATATTTGCGAGCTTTTGCTTTGCTGCTCGGAGCACAAGCCCATCTGAAAGCAGCATTGGCAGATAAAGATCGGGTAGGCTTGGCGAATGTGTACGGCAGACGGATTTTGCCACACCTTCACGCTTTGTGTGCTGAGGCCTGCTGCGGCTCGGAGGATGTGTTTGCAGCCGATATGCACTCAGTTCGATGACCGGCTCGTTGAACCGCTTCAGATTCATTTCGTGGCTTTTGCCGTCTCAATCCATGTTCAATGAACTGTTCCGGTGATTTTCTTCGGATTGCGAATGCATTATCCGTAAGTTGGCGTTAATGGCCGCACACACCGGCGCACTCCGATGCACGGGTATTTTTCTGTTAAGGCGGGACGCGGGACTGAAAGCATGGACCATTTGGCAACCGAAGAAACCGCGAATGAGGTTCGCCCCATCCGCACAGCCGCGCCGTCTGAAGGTGAAGCGTTGGAAGTCAGAGAAGGCATTCTTTGGGTGCGCCTCCCGCTTCCAATGGCTCTTGATCATGTCAATATTTTCGCTTGCCGTGACCGGGATGGGTGGACCTTGATCGACAGCGGGATGAATGTCGGTCCGACCCGATCAATCATGAAACGACTTATGGCTGGCCCTCTGGGCGGTGAGCCGGTTCGCCGGGTAATCCTTACCCATCACCATCCTGATCATGTCGGGCTCGCGGGCTGGTTCAAAGAAGAGTTCGATGTCGAGATCCATGCAACACGCACAGCTTGGCTGATGGCGCGCATGCTGACTTTGGACGAACAGCAGTGGCCAACTTCCGAAGCCCTGCTGTTAATGAGGCGGGCGGGTGTTCCCATGGAAATGATTGCCAAGTATGAACAAACACGTCCGTTTAACTTCGCCGATTGTGTTCATCCAATTCCGACCGGATTTCAGCGCATGCAGGATGGCGATATTCTGGATTTCGCCGGGCGGGGCTGGACCGTTAGAATCGGTCATGGCCACGCACCATCACACGCAACGTTCTGGTGCAATGACGAGCCGCTTGTGATCGGAGGCGATCAGTTTCTTCCGGATATCACTCCCAATATCGGGGTTTATCCTACCGAACCTGATGCCAATCCGCTTAGTGAATGGCTGGAGAGCTGCCGCCGATTTTGCAACTTCGCGGCAGACGATCACCTTGTGCTTCCCGGGCATAAATCGCCATTTCTTGGTCTGCCGGTTCGGTTGCGGCAACTGATTGCGAATCACGAGAGGGCACTGCGGCGGCTCTGCGAATTCTTAGGAAAGCCCGCAACCGCACATCAATCGATCGAGCCCCTGTTTGAAAGACCCATTCGAAAGAGCGAATATGGCTTGGCCATGGCTGAAACGCTTGCTCATCTCAATTATCTGCTTTCGACAGGCGAAGTTGACAAACGATTGGATGCGCAAGGCGCATGGCGATGGAAACGCATATGATGCGAGAATGGAAATTTGAACTCCGCCAGGAATGAATTCAAACTGAACGTGATGGTCTTGTCGTTGTGTTGGTTTTGCAACGTGATTTGGAACCCCGATCTTCAGGGTAAGGCATGATGCGAAGCGGTTTCAGCGTGGCATTTGAGTTGACCGGTTTAAGGTGCGAAGGTATGGTCACACCAAGGCGGAAGGGCTATTCCGTCTCTGCTTCGGAGACTTGCATAAAGCGGGCGCATTTTCCGCAGCAGCTTGAGAAACAGGAAGCCTCGACCATTTAGGGTGAGGATTAGTCGTGGGAAAATTGTGACGCCCGGCTCTGCGGCGCATGTGATCGGGTTAATGGTCGCCCTGCATTGAACTGGGACCGAAAGGTTTGGAAATGAGTGATGGCATGCTGGAAATCAATCCGAACTCGAATGGTCCGAAGGCAACTCGGGTTGATAAGCTTTGGCGATGCGTCAAATCCACCGTTTAATCGATTAGAGGAAGCAAATGGTTGACCACAAACACGGATCAATGGACATCAGTAATCATGAACGCGACTTTGTGGCATTCATAAAGGCAGCGATATGGGTGGGAGCCTTGGCGATCGCTGTTTTGATCTTTCTAGCGATCTTTAACAGTTGAGAACCAACAATCAAAACGACCGCGCGCTAGAGAGCGAGGTTTCGTTTCGACGCTTCTGGAATTGACCAGTTGAGCGGTCTGTCCGATTTGCTGGTTAAGTGCCTTCGCGAAGCGCCCGCTTACGAGCGAGCTTGCGCGCGCGGCGAATCGCTTCCGCTTTTTCGCGTGCGCGCCTCTGCGAGGGCTTCTCATATGCCTGTCGAAGTTTCATCTCTCTGAACACACCTTCTCGCTGCAACTTCTTTTTCAGCAGACGCATCGCTTGGTCGACATTGTTGTCGCGAACCTGAATAAGCATATATTTTTTGTGGCCTCGCATTAGATCTGATGCGTTATTCGATAACGCGGGGATCATTTAACACAGGCGGCAGGGAATTGTCCATCAGATTCGTTTCACCGAAAGCGTTGATTGAATGGGTTTCAGAATATAGGATCATCGGCATAACCAAACTGTTGGAGAGAATCATTTTGCATCCGCTGACAAATGAAACCTCTGTGGTTTGTCGGCAGAAGCGCTGTCACCGATGTGCTGCTCAGAAGGATTAAGCCGAATAAGTAAAAGAGGCGGCGGTGTGTTCATTGATCCCCGATGCACCGAAGCGCGTCGCTGTTGTGAAGGTTGAAAGGACAGGCGCATCTAGCTGCCGCCCTTCGGAAATTTCATTGATCCGGATCGAGATGACAAAGACTGTTCTGGTGTAGCGTGATTCGAAGTGTGAAACGCATCATAGCGATGTCGCTCAGCAGCTTGGTCGGATGAATTGCCATGGGAACTGATGTAGGAGGACGAGATGTCGAGCGAAGCTACAGAAATCACTGATCAAGCGATGAGCCGCGAAGCGGTTATTAATGCGTTGTTGGAAGCTGCACTGCCCAAAGTTGAACTCGAAGGATGGCGCGATCATGTATTCACAGAAGCGATTGAGTCCGCAGGCATTGATCGAATACGTGCTTATGCCGCATGTCCTCAACGATGCGTGGATCTCGCGCTGGAATTTCATCGGCGCGGTGACAGGCAAATGGTTGGGCAGCTGCAGAATGAAGATCTTGAAAGTATCAAGTTTAGCAAACGGGTTGCGCTTGCCGTCAAGCTGAGGATTCGTTCTGTCGCCGATCATCGGGGAGTTGTTCGCAAAGGCATGGCCTTGTTTGTGCATTCGGCTCATTCGCACCGCGGCGCGAAAGCCGTTTGGGATACAGCAGATTGCATATGGAATACCTTGGGCGATAAATCCGATGATTTCAATTGGTACAGTAAGCGGGCGATTCTTTCAGGCGTTATCGGTTCATCCTTTTTGTATTGGCTCAGCGATCAGAGTGAAAATTTCGAAGCGACATCGAATTTTGTGGATCGCCGAATCGCTGATGTCATGCGAATCGAGGAAACAAAGCGGAAATTGCGCCAGAATCCACTGAGTGGATTTGTCATGCGGGGTGTGGATAATTTTGCGAAAGTGGTGCGGATTCCTCCCGATCCCCGGAATCTTCCGGGCTGGGTGTCTTGGCGAAGATAATGATGTCTGAAAAGCTCATGCGGGTTGTTGAGATTTCCGCACCAGGCGGTCCGGAAGCTCTCAAAATCGCCGAAAGGAAAATTCCCAAACCCAGTTACGGACAGATTTTGATCGAGAATGTCGCGGCAGGCGTTAACAGACCAGATGTGCTGCAGCGAGCGGGTCTTTACCGTCCACCGCCCGGTGCGTCCGATTTGCCCGGTCTTGAGTCAGCAGGAAAAGTTGTTGAAATCGGTGCGGGAGTTACAAGATGGCAAGTCGGGGATTGGGTCACGGCATTGCTGCCCGGCGGCGGTTACGCCGAATATTCTTTGACGCATGAAGATCATGCGCTGTGCCTCCCGCTAGGATTGGAAATCAATGAATCGGCGGCGGTCTGCGAGACTCTTTTTACCGTTTGGAGCAATGTTGTTGAGCGGGGACGCCTTCAGGCTGGTGATTCACTTTTGGTGCACGGCGGTTCATCGGGAATCGGAACAACTGCGATTCAGCTCGCTAAACAACTTGGCGCCGATGTATTCGCGACCGCGGGTTCAATCGACAAATGCAATTTCTGCCAGCAGCTTGGAGCGCTGGAATGCATCAACTATAAATCCCAGGACTTTGTTGATGCGATTCGCCGATTGACGGATGGCCGCGGCGTGGATCTGATACTTGATATGGTTGGCGGTTCGTACATTCCTCGCAACCTGAAATGCCTCGCAAATGATGGGCGACTGGTCCAAATCGCGTTTTTGGCCGGACCGAAAGCCGAAGTGAATTTTGCACAGCTGATGACACGGCGTCTGACGATTACCGGCAGCACTCTCCGTCCACAGTCGAATTTGGCAAAGGCTGCGATCGCAGCCGCATTGCGGAAAAACGTCTGGCCTCTTATCGAAGCCGGCAAATTCAAACCCATTATGGATTCGAAATTTCCTCTTGCGGAGGCGGCCGAAGCTCACCGGCGCATGGAGACCTCTCAGCATATCGGGAAAATTGTGTTGACAATGTAGTTGATGTTGAATTGCGGTGTCTTCTTGTGAATCCCGCTGTTCGCGGGTATGCGGAATGTCGACCCGCAACGGTCCGTTCACTGATCGCCGAAGACTGTTTCGTTGCCGCTCGCAGCCCGCTGAAAGGATACGGAAAAAATGGAAACGAAATTGATAATGCCGGAAGGCACAGCGGTATGGCTGGTTGACAATACCACTCTGACTTTCGAGCAGATTTCCAAATTCTGCGGATTGTCTTTGCTGGAAGTTCAGGGAATCGCCGATGGTGATGTCGCGAGAGGAATTCAGGGCACTGATCCCACGGCAAACGAGCAGTTATCGCCTGACGAAATCAAGAAAGGCGAAGCCGAACCCGAGCATGTTCTGCAGATCAAGATCAATTCAGTGATCGCGAGCGAAACGAAGCGAAGGGGCCCCCGCTACACACCGCTGTCAAAGAGACAAAATCGACCGGCAGCGATTTCATGGCTTCTGAAGAATCATCCGGAATTGACCACGGCCCAGATCACCAAACTGATCGGAACAACCAAACCAACGATCACGGCGGTCCGCGAGCGAACCCATTGGAACATCAACAATATTCAACCCACTGACCCGGTGGCGCTGGGACTGTGCCGTCAAGGCGAACTGGACGATGCGGTTGCGCTGGCGAACGAGCGCATGGCTAAAGAGCGGGAAGCGGCCTTGCAAGATGCCGGAAAGACGATTGCTCCGACGGCAGAGACGGTGCAAATTGACGCGGATTCCGCCTCGGCGCGCGATAAGCTTAAGATCTTCAGCCTCTAAATCATTTTTTGGTTGCGTTTTAGTGAAACGGCACCTGCGCACGGTCCAGCAGTGATCGTCCTCCGTCAACAGTGAGCACTTGGCCCGTGATGAACCGAGCTCCATCCGACGCCAGAAACTGCACGGCCTCAGCAAGTTCGGATGCTTCGCCGATTCGACCCAGCGGAGTCGCTTCGATAATCTGGCTGCGCCGCTTCGGTTGATTTTGAATGGCGCTTTTAAGGCTGTTGCTCATCGCTGACCCGAAGGCCACTGCGTTCACGCGTATCCGATCACGGGCCATCGCGACCGCCATCGCCCGTGTCATCTGATTCAACGCCGCACAGCTCATTGAGAATTCCACAAATTCAGGCTGCACCCGTTGTGCGGCGATTGATGAAATATTCACAATCGCTCCGATGGGCTTGCTTTGATCATCCTCACCCCGGTTTTGCTCTTTAAACCGTTCGGCGGCCATCCAAGACAGTTCATAGTGTTGCTTGAGATTTTGTTCGATCATGGTGTCAAGGATTTTTGCGTCGGCGCCGGACTGATTGGAAGGCTGGAATTGACGTGAAGCATTGACAAGTATGTCAATCCGTTCGAATTTCTGAATCGTGGCCGCAAGCAGATTTCTTCGATTGAGCCAAGGCGATTGATTAGCGGTGAAATGAAAGGTTTCGGCATTTTCTCTGCGATCCCTGACAATCTGATCAAGCCGTGCCTTGTCAAGATCAGCCAGCACAACATTGGCGTCTTGCTCAAGCAGATGCTGAGCGATCGCCGATCCCACGCCGTGCGCCGCTCCGGTCACAACCGCGGTCTTGCCAGCAACGGAAAAACTCATGCCACCTCAAGCTGTATTTTGTCTAAGTTCAAAATCCCGCAGGTGATGCTAAACCATCTCATAAATTACTTACAGACAAAATTGAGAACGATAGAGGGAAGCCGGAATACTTCCGATGGGTTGAAATTAAAGACCGCCGCACAATCACGAAAGCAACCCTGGGATCAAGTCAAGAGTTCAAAACAGCCGGGACAAATGTGATGGTCATTTTATCTTGGTATGCGAGACCAGCGGCAGGATCACTCTTCCTCAATCATACATTGCAAAGGATGCTCATGGCTGCGCGCAATAGCCACAACCTTCGCGGCTTTGGCTTCGGCAATTTCGTGTGCAAACACACCTGCAACGCCAACGCCTTTCCGATGCACATCGAGCATCAGAGAGATTGCATGGTTGTATTCCATAGAAAACACCTGCTGCAGAACGGCGACGACAAACTCCATCGGCGTGTAGTCGTCATTCAGCAAAAGCACCTTATACATCGGCGCCTTTTCAATCGTGGTCTCTGGACGGGTCAGCACGCCGGTTCCGGTGTCTGAGTTTTGGTCCTCGTGTTCTCTGCTAAGATTCGCCATCTTGATTCCCGCAGGATTACTGCTCACTCACCGACTCCAGTTCACAATTGATTTTATAGCAATAATCATGCCAACACAAAATCCAATTTATGCACCCGGTCCGAACACCATCTCGACGGTCGCGTTTGATGCCGATGACACCCTTTGGCAGAACGAGAAGTATTTCCGCTTATCCGAGGATGGTCTTGCCAGCCTGCTCTCCGAATATTCGACGATCAAGGATGTGCGTTCAACTCTCGTCGACACCGAGCGGAGAAATCTTCGATTTTATGGTTACGGAATCAAGGGATTTACTCTTTCCATGATTGAAACTGCGATCGAGATTACGCAGGGGCGCGCTCCCATTCAGCTTATCCAGCAAATCATCGATCTTGGACGCGATATGCTCAGCCATCCGATCGAACTGCTGCCCGGCGCCGAACAGGCAATTCGGGAACTGCTTCAGGAATTCACTGTGATCCTTATCACAAAGGGAGACCTGCTTGATCAAGAACGAAAGGTCGCTCAGTCTGGTCTGGGCCCCTTGTTTCACGGCGTTGAGATCGTCAGCGAAAAGTCGCCAGCTGAATATAGCCGAATCTTCAATGAGTATGGTCATGGGGCTCGTCATGCGATGATGATCGGCAATTCCGTGGCGTCCGATATTCTGCCCGCTTTGAAGGCGGGAAGCTGGGCAGTGCTGGTGCCGAGCGAACTGGACTGGGAATTGGAGAGCGGACCGCCACCGCGCCATCACCAACGATTCCGGGAGATCAAATCACTGAGAACACTGCCGTCTCTGGTGCGCGAAATCAACCGGATGCCAGTGAAATAGCATGGTTATGATGTGGATTACTGATCTTCGGACCACAGTATATTGTGGATTGAAAGCTGGATGTTGCAACAAAAACACGTAGCAAATCTGGGCCTTTTAACGCAGTCGGTCTTCGGTTAGACTCAGCCGAACAAAAAAACGCCAATTCAAGGCGTTCGAGCAGTCATAACGCAGTTCGGCAAACGAAAAGCGTTAAACAGGATGGGGCAGTGGAATGAAAACGGCCATTAGGCTATTTGCACGCTTTTTTTTCAGTTCAGGATTTTTGATTGTTGTTCTGGCGGCACTGGCGATTGCCTACGCCAGCAACCCAGCTGCGGCGAAATACGCATCGGTCGTGATGGACGCGCGCAATGGCAATATCCTGTATTCCAGGAACGCGGACCAGCGGTTGCATCCGGCATCACTCACCAAGATGATGACCGTTTATGTGGCGATCCAAGCGGTTGAAAATGGCGAGATCGATCTCGACACCTTCGTGAGAATATCCAATCACGCAGCATCGGAACCCTCGATAAAAATCAACCTGCGCGCAGGATCCATTGTGAAGCTTCGGTATCTCATAAGGGCGGCTGCTGTGCGTTCGGCAAACGATGCGGCGACCGCGATCGCCGAAGCGATTTCCGGCAGCGAGAGAGCTTTTGCGGAACGCATGAACCGAACCGCGGCCGCGATGGGCATGACGAGGACGCGGTTTCACAACGCTCATGGGCTTACACAATCAGGCCATCTTTCAACAGCCCGCGATATGACAATTCTGGGCAGGCACATCATTTACGATTATCCGGAATACTATCACCTGTTTTCCAAGCGGGTTGCCGATGTGGGCGGGACCCTTGTGAAACACACAAACCGTCGCTTTCTTTCAAGCTACTCAGGTGCCGACGGCATCAAAACCGGCTACACCAGCAAAGCTGGCTTCAATCTCACGGCCTCGGCTGCACGGGGCAATGAGCGCATAATTGTAACCGTCTTCGGCGGCCGTTCGGTCACCACGCGCGATAACCATGTTGCCGAGCTGATGAATAAAGGTTTCGCTATCGCTTCGCCCAACGACCCTGCCCGAAAGCTTCAACGACCGTCAATTCCATTCGGCATGGTTGCAAGAGTCGATACGACAGTGCAAGCTGCATCGCCGCGGTTGCGTCGACCTGAGTCGAATCACATTATGGTGGCGTCGGCGGACGCTGCGCAGCAAAGCGGCGCGGCAATCAGCGAAGGGGACGCCGACCCGCAGGATGCACTGATACAAGCCGCAAATCAAACTGAGCTTGAATTGCCCGAAGCGCTGGAGCTAAGCAGACCGCTGCGGAGACAGACAGCGCTGGCGAACGCAGAAGTGAACTTTAGCCGGATTAATGGAATCCACCTCGGCCAGTTCCATACGGCAGTCGCCGCTGACAGGCATATGCTGAGAGTTCAGATGATTGATTTCAAATCTCTCGGGGCGGCGGAAAAAAGCATTCGACTGATCAATAATGCTTACGAAGCGAAATTGCTCCGTTTGTCATCGGATGAGGCAAGAAAGGCTTGTGCGCGTTTGAAGGCGCGGGACATTGAATGTAACTTGATAAGCGAAGCTTAGGCAGCCGACCGGCGCCGATCCATGAAGCGTTCTGAAGTCAATGCAATCATCCAAGATGCCGAAGCGCTGATCGCCGACAGCGGATTCATCTTGCCGCCATTTTCAAAATGGTCGAGGAAGGATTGGAAAACACGGCATCAAGAGACTGATTTGGTCCGCCGTGTTGGTTTGGGTTGGGACATCACAGATTTCGGAAAGGGAAATTTTACCCGGGAAGGGTTGGTTCTGTTCACGCTGCGCAATGGCCTGCCGCCAGGATCCAGCGAGGTCAGTCTCCCATACGCCGAAAAGCTCTTAATCGCGCGCGAAAACCAAATTACTTTGACGCATTACCACAAAGTCAAGACAGAAGATCTCATCGTTCGCGGAGGAAATCCGCTCGCACTGCGGCTGAATTTGCTGAATGAGCACGGAGAAATTGATCGATCGACACCGGTCGAGCTGCGGATGGACAGTGTGCTCCGGAAATTTTCAGCGGGTGAAACAGTGATTGTGGAACCGGGCGCGTCAGTCACGCTTGTCCCCGGATGCGCTCATTCTTTCTGGGGGCATGGCGGCACGTGCTTGATCGGCGAAGTGTCAACGATCAATGATGATAAAGTTGACAACTTCTTTTTTGAAGCGACCGCGCGTTTTCCGCGCTTGGAAGAGGATGAAGAACCGTACAGGCTGCTTGTGCCTGACTATCTGCCCTAAGCAGCGGTCTCAAGATTGAAAGCCGCGGCCATAAGAGACTTGGCGTAATCGGTTTTTGGACAGTCGAAGATTTCCGCCGCGATTCCGCTTTCGACGATATCGCCATTCTGCATGACGAGGATTTGGTGCGACAAGGCTCGCACGACCCGGAGGTCATGGCTGATAAAGATATAAGCCAGGCCATATTTGCGCTGAAGGCTCAAAAGAAGATCAATGATCTGGGATTGCACCGTCCGATCCAACGCGGAAGTCGGTTCATCCAATACCACAAGTTTGGGTCGCAAGATCATGGCGCGCGCGATGGCGATGCGTTGACGCTGACCACCGGAGAATTCGTGCGGGTAGCGTTCAGCCGCCTCGGGATCCATGCCGACCTCCGTAAGGATATCGGCCACCATCTGATTTTTTTTCTTTCGGTCGGCGATGCCATGCACGCCCAGACCTTCCGAGACGATTTGATTAATGGTCATGCGCGGCGACAGTGAGCCGAAAGGGTCTTGAAACACAATTTGCATATTGCGGCGAACCGGTCTCAGCCGACTGTGGCTCAAGCCCTGAAGATTCTGGCCCGCAAAAGCGACGGCTCCCTCCGAAGCGATCAGCCGAACCGCGGCCAGAGCGAGCGTTGTCTTGCCGGAACCGGATTCGCCGACGATCCCTAAAGTTTCACCCGGACGCACTGCGATTGTTGCATCGTTGACGGCTTTGATGTGCCCAACGGTGCGTCGCAGAAATCCGCGTTGAATCGGAAACCAAACTTTAAGCCCGGTGGTGTTGATGACCGCAGGAGCGTCATTGTCCACAGGGTCAGGGCGGCCAGTTGGCTCAGCGCCGAGCAGCACCCGCGTGTAGGGATGCCGGGGCGCGTTGAAAATCTGCTCTTTTCCGCCGTGCTCAACCAGCTGACCGTCCTGCATGACATACACCCGATCCGCCATCTGCCGGACGATATTCAAATCATGCGTGATGAACAGCAAGCTCATTTTCTCGGATTGTTTAAGTTCCAGCAGCAGTTGGAGAATCTGAGCTTGAATCGTCACATCAAGTGCCGTTGTCGGCTCATCGGCGATCAAGAGATCCGGATTATTCGCCAGCGCCATCGCGATCATGACGCGCTGCCTTTGACCGCCGGACAAAAGATGAGGGTAGGAGTGCAGCCGCTGTTCAGGATGGTCAATGCCGGTTTTTTCAAGGAGTTCAATGATGCGCGAGCGCGCCTCGGCGCCGGTCAGCCCCTGATGAACAGCGAGTGTTTCACCAATCTGCTTCTCCAATGTGTGCAGCGGGTTCAGAGAGATCATCGGCTCCTGAAAAATGAAGCTGATGTCATTGCCTCGAATGTCGCGCAGCTCTGATTCGTCAGTTCCGATCAACTCGCGGGCGCGGTATTTCACAGAACCTGTGATCCGTGCATTCTCAGGAAGCAGCCCAACGGTCGATAACGCGGTCACAGATTTTCCGGATCCGGACTCGCCGACGATGGCAACGGTTTCACCGACACCAACCGAGAGATCGACATGGCGGACAGCCTGTGTGACGGTCCCGTCCTGGTGGAAGGTTACCGACAGATCTTTTACGTCAAGCAGAGGAGATGTCATTGAAAGGTTTTACGGGGATCAAATGCATCGCGGACACCTTCAAAAATAAAGACCAGCAAAGACAGCATGATGGCGAAGGTGAAGAATGCGGTGAAGCCGAGCCAAGGGGCGTGAAGATGGTTTTTGGCCTGCAGGGTGAGCTTGCCGAGCGAAGGACCTGAAGAAGGCAGCCCGAAACCCAGATAATCCAGTGCCGCCAAGGAGCCAATGACGCCGGTGATGATGAAAGGAAGCAGAGTTAGTGTAGCAACCATGGCATTGGGGAGCACATGACGGAACATGACCGAAATGTTGGTCAAGCCGAGCGCCCGCGCTGCGCGCACATATTCAAAATTTCTGGCCCGGAGACATTCGGCCCGTACCACGCCGACCAATGCGGTCCAGCCGAATAAGGTCATGAGAAAGGCAAGCAACCAAAAATCCATCTGCCAGATCGCAGCGACGATTATGATAATGTAGAGTGATGGCGTGGAGCCCCATAACTCAATTATCCGCTGAAAAAACAGATCGATCGCACCACCAAAGAAGCCTTGAACAACTCCTGCGATAATCCCGATGACGGACGAAGCAAGGGTGACAACGATCGCGAACATGACCGAGAGTCGAAAACCGTAAATTACCCGCGCAAGAACATCGCGCGCGGTGTTGTCAGTGCCGAGCCAATGAATGCTGTCAGGTGGAGACGGAGCCGCACGGTTCAATTCAGCGATCGTGTTGTAAGAGAATGGCACCAGCGGCCAAATCATCCAGCCGGTCTCGATGGGTTCGCCATTGAGTTCGCCATTCGCGGCGTGTTCGATAACGCTCTCGGGATCATCCCAACAATCCAGCGAACCGCCTGAGCGAATCAAACACTGCACTTCAATGTGAGTGTAAACCGCTTCGGTTCGCAAATCACCGCCGAAAGCCACTTCCGGATAGAACTTGAAAATCGGGAAATAGAGTTCGCCGCGGTAGCTGACCACCAAAGGCTTGTCATTGGCGACGAGCTCAGCGAACAGCGAAATCACGAAAAGGATGAGAAACACCACCAGCGACCAGTATGCGCGCTTGTTGTTGCGGAAGTTTCTCAGCCGACGGCGGGCAAGCGGCGATAGCGTGATCATGTCTCGCGTGTCTCAAAATCAATGCGGGGGTCAATCCAAACATAGGTCAAATCGGAGAGAATCCCGACCACCAGCCCCAGCAGGCCGAACACGTAAAGCGTTCCGAACACCACGGGATAATCGCGGGCAACGGCGGCTTCGTAGCCAAGTCGGCCTAAGCCATCAAGAGAGAAGATCGTTTCGATAATCAGTGAACCGCCGAAAAACACCGCCACAAAAACCGCGGGGAATCCCGCAATGACAATGAGCATGGCGTTGCGAAACACGTGACCGTACAATACGCGCCGTTCCGTCAGACCTTTGGCTCGGGCCGTCATGACATAATGCTTTTTGATTTCTTCCAAGAAACTGTTTTTTGTCAGGAGCGTGAGTGTCGCAAAGGCTGAAATGGTTGACGCCAGGACCGGGAGTGCGATGTGCCAAAAATAGTCGGCGATTTTGGCAAACAGATTCAGCTCTTCGAAATTGTCCGAGACCAGCCCGCGCAGAGGAAATATTTTGAGATACGACCCGCCGGCAAAGAGAACGAGCAGCAGAATCGCAAAAAGGAAACCCGGAATGGCATACCCGACGATTATCGCTCCCGAAGTCCATGTGTCGAATTGGGTTCCGTCCTTCACAGCCTTTCTGATGCCGAGCGGAATGGAAACAAGATAGGCGATGAGTGTTGACCATAGACCCAGAGTAATTGACACCGGCAGTTTCTCGATCACCAGATCAACGACGCTGATCGAGCGAAAATAGCTTTCGCCGAAGTCGAATCTCAGATAACCCCACATCATGTGAACAAACCGCTCCAGAGGCGGTTTGTCGAAGCCGAACTGCACTTCCAGTTCTTTTATGAATTCTTCCGGCAGACCGCTTGAACCGAGATATCGTTCGTCGCCGGAAAACGCTTCATCAACCCCGGCATCGCTGCTGCTTCCGGCGATGTTTTCAAAGACATCCCCTTCGCCTTCAAGCTGGGCCAGAATCTGTTCAATCGGCCCGCCCGGGACAAACTGCACCAAGCTGAAGTTGATAATCATGATACCGACCAAGGTCGGCAACACGAGCGCAAGGCGACGAAGGATGTATGCTCCCATAGCCCGTTTCCGGAGGCTTGATCAGAAGGCTCCCGCTTCAGTCAGGCGGTCGGCTTTTTCGGGGTTGAACCACCAGAAACTCAGATGGCCAAGACTGTAGGGCGGCAGATTATCAGGACGTTCGTACATATCGTAATATGCTACCGTATGCTCGGCTTTATACCATTGCGGGACCCAGAACAGCTCGGTGCGGAGCACTCTGTCCAGAGCCTTGACCGCTGTTTGCAGTTCGGCGGGGGTTTTTGCCTCTTGGATGTGATCAATTAACTGGTCGACGGCTTTGTTGGCGAGACCAGGGTCATTGAACACGCTGTCCACATGCTCCGAACCGAGATACTGCCGAAGACCTGGTCCAGAAGGTTCAAGACCAAAGCCGAAGCTCGTGGTGATGATATCGAAATCGTGGCTTCTTGTCCTATTGGTGTATTGCGCCGGATCAACCCGCGTGAGGAAAGAATCCACACCTGCGGCCCTGAGGTTTTCGACAAATGGATTAATGATTCGCTCGAATGAAAGCGAATCCTCCAGAAATTCGACAGTGAGCGCTTTGCCGGCGGCATTTCGCCGAACTCCATCATCGCCTACGATCCAACCGGCTTCGTCAAGCAGAGCTGAAGCTTTCCGCAGATTCCGGCGATCCAATGACCGGTCGGCTGATGACGTTGGCGCTAAGCGCGCGGGTTCGTTGAATACAGCATCCGAAACCATGCCGCGCAACGGTTCGAGCAATTCCAGCTCATGCTCGTCCGGCAAGCCGGATGCGGCCAAGTGGCTGTTTTCCCAAAATGAATTAATCCGAGCATATAAGTCATAGAAGAGCGTGTTGTTCGACCATTCAAAGTTAAACATCAGGCCGAGAGCTTCACGCACTCTGATATCCTGAAACTTCTGGCGCCTGAGATTGAACACGAAGCTCTGTCCTCTGGCTGGAAATCCGTGCGGAAGAATCTGCTTTACAGCCCAGCCCTTTTCAATTGCTGGAAAGTCGTATCCGGTCGCCCATTGCACAGACAGGTTTTCATTGCGGAACGTGTATTCTCCCGACTTGAACGCTTCGAAGGCCGCGGCGGTGTCGCCATAATATTCGACTCTGATTTGGTCGAAATTATTTTGCCCTTGGTTAATCGGCAGATGCGAGCCCCAGTAGTCGGGATTGCGCCGGTAAATGATTTGACGGCTAGGGTCAAAGGAATCAAGGACATAAGGTCCCGAGCCTGGAGCGACTTGGAGGCGTGATTCATCGAGCCGCGCTCCGGTGCTGTCAAACCATGCCTTGGAAAACACTGGAATGGAACCCACCATTGCCGGGAGAGATAGAGTTGGTATGCCGGGGTTGAATTCAAATTTGATGCGAAGCGGAGCTAGGATCTCAGCTGACATCACCGCCCGTCTGAGTTCCGCCCTGTAGGAGGGCAGCCCTTGTTCTCGCAACAGTTTGTAGGAAAACAGCACATCTTGTTCGGTCAGCGGCGAGCCGTCTGAAAACCGCGCTTCCGGGCGTATATTGAAGATAACCCAGGATCGGTCCTTGGGATATTCGAGTGATGCTGCAAGCAACCCGTAACTCGAACTCACTTCGTCGGCTGTGCCGGTCAACAATGATTCGTAGAACATGTGCGAAAGGCCGCCGGCTCGCCCGCTTGTCGAATACGGATTCATCGAGTCGAAAGTGCCTTCCGCCCAGATGGATATTTCACCACCCTTCGGCGCATCGGGATTGACATATTCCAAGCGCTTGAAATCGGCATCATATTTGAGATCACCAAACTTTGAGATTCCATGCGCGATGATAACGTCATTGTCATCGGACAGGCCTGACACGGGTCCGGCAAAGAGCGCCGCTGCTGTCAAGAGAGCGAGTTTTCCGACGAATTGAGCGTCTCTTAACAGTTTCATAGCTTTTCCCTCAAATTGAATTACGGCGCCAAGGCTAGCACTTGAATTGGGTTCCCACAAATCGCTTAGCCTGTTATTATGGATTTCTTATCCTATGATGACCGTCAAAGAATCAATTCCAAAGAGTTGACCGGGATTCACAGATCTTGCAGAAACTTTTTTTGAAATTCCGAGAAAGCGGGCTTGATCGATCAGGATCGTCCACTCCATCGGCAATGCTCCGAAAGGAATTAATCGCAGATTTCGTGAAATTGTTTGGCGACCGGTTCGTTTGCTCAGTCAATAAGTTTATTGCTGAAATTCCTGCAGATAGGCGATCACATCAGCGCGGTCCTTTGGCTTTTTCAGACCAGCAAACGACATTTTTGTTCCGGGAAGGTATTTTTTTGGGTTTGCAAGGAAATCAGCGAGTCTTTGCACGTCCCAAACGCCGCCGAACACCGCCATTGGGTTGGAGTAGTTGAACGCTTCAATCGCCGCCACCGGCCGATCAATGATTGCCAACAGGTGCGGGCCGACTCCATTGGTTTCTTCATCGGCTTTGTGGCAGGCCTTGCATTTGGCGAAAACTCTTTCGCCTTTTCCGGCATCCGCAGTTGCCAACAGCTCAAGAATATCGACGCTTGTGTCTGCGGAGGCGGTTTGGGAAATCACCGTATCTTCCAGCTCGGCGAAAATAACCGAACCGTGACTGTCGCCATGGCCGGATTCGCCGACATGATAAACCGAAGAGGCGATCCATTGACCGATGAGAAGAACAAGCATGGCGCCACAGAATGCGCCGACAGCCTTTGTCGCGGTCATTGTATCCACCATGCTGAACTCCTGTCTGAGCTGCCTCAATACCGTGTTATCCCAACACAAGCGCTTCTACCTTCTTTCATTCCGTTTTGGCAAGATATAGGTGATGCTCGTTTTGGTGCTGAAGCGGAGGCTTAACGTGACTGCCAAGATTGCCTTTCAAGGAGAGTTAGGCGCTTATTCACATCAAGCTTGCATGCAGGCGCGGCCGGATCATGAGCCGATCCACTATGAAACCGTTGGCCAGTGCGTCGAAGCGGTTGTGACCGGGAAGACCGAATTGGCTGCATTGCCGGTCGAGAATGCAATTTATGGCCGTGTGCCGGACATTCATCAGATTTTGCCGAAATCCGGTCTTTTTGTGGTTGATGAGACCTTTGTCCGCATTCGGATCAATCTGCTGGCGATTCCAGGAACAGAATTATCTTCAATCAGTTCAGCTTACAGCCATGCGGTGCTGCTGGGTCAGTGCCGCGGTTTTCTCGCAGCGCATCAGATAAGCGCGCGCAGCTGGGCCGACACGGCTGGGGCAGCGAGTTATGTTGCGCAGCTGCGCGACCCGAAGGTGGCGGCGCTCGCCTCTTCTCTGGCTGGAAGAATCTATGGTCTGGAATCATTAGCCTCGGACATCGAAGACGAAAAATTCAATCGAACGCGTTTCTTTATTATGTCGAAAGACAAGAATTTGTCGCGCCGGGGCTCAAATGGAATGATCACCTCATTCATGTTCCAAGTGCGAAACTTGCCGGCTGCCCTGTTCAAAGCGCTGGGCGGATTCGCCACGAACCATGTCAACATGATCAAATTGGAAAGCTACATGATGCACGGCACATTCAAGGCGACTCAGTTTTTCGCAGAAGTTGAAGGGCATCCTGAAGACAGGAATGTCGCACTTGCTTTCGAGGAACTGGACTTTTTTACCAGCAAGTTTCATCTGATTGGGGTCTATCCGGCCGCTTCGGGCCGTATGTGACAAACAGCGGACCCGCCTTAACCGATGCGCCCGGTTAACCAGAGCCGCATCAGATATTCGGCGATCGCGCCCCGTCTGGGCGGGCGAATGGATTCGTCCCGGTGGTCGAAGACCAGCGCCAGCCTTTCGCGCGATACCCAAAGCGCGGATTCCAGTTCGCTTTCGTCAAGCAGAATTTCGCTGTCATCAGCGTGCGCGGCGAAGCCAAACATCAGCGAGTTCGGGAAAGGCCAGGGCTGGGATGCGACATATTCAACCCGACCCACCGTTACGCCGGTTTCTTCGAATGTTTCCCGCTGAACAGCGGCTTCGACAGTCTCACCGGGTTCGATGAATCCGGCAAGCAATGAGTGCATGCCCTCCGGCCAGCCATGCGAACGTCCCAGCAAAACCGAGTTTCTGTGCAGCACAAGCATGATGACAACGGGGCTGATTCGGCAAAAGTGTATTTGGCCGCATTGAGTACAATGAAGCTGCCAGCCTGCTTGGGATTGTTTCAGCCGGTGTCCGCAGGCAGGGCAGAATTGATAAGAGCGATGCCAGTCCAGGAGGGCCTTGGCGGTTGCCGCGACTTCGCAGTCTTCTGCGGTTAAACTGTTCATCACCGCTCTGAGATTTACGAATTTCGAACCTGCCGGCGCATTGGGATGGATTTGTTCCGAACGGTCGGCGATGCTGTCATGAGCGGCAACGGATCCAAGAGCACAGTCCCAATCCCGTATGGTTGCAGCGAACACCGGCGCCCCCTCGGAGATGCCGACAAAGGTCATATCATTGCTGTCTTTGACGCAGAGGTGCTCATGCGGAACCCGACACAGCCCAGCATTTGAATTCACAAGAATTTTTCCGCGCCAGAAGACCAAAACTCCTGCATCCGAGCGAGCAAGCAGACATTTGATGGCTTGATCGTCGCTGCGGAAGACTTCGCTGCGGTCGAGACCGCCTCCTGCGAATGCGAATGAGGGCATTATGTTAAAGGAATTGATCCGGATGATCGGCTGAAGATTCGGTCATGCGGCGCGGGCGCCAGGATTGTCTGTGTTTCCGTTTTACAGGAATGGCGGCAGGTTGAATGGAGCATTTTTTGGGGGCTGAAAATTTGCTAATTCGTCGATGGTTTTGTAAGCACGGGTTTGATTTTCGGAGAATGTGCAAGCAAGGAACGCATCATGTCAAGAACTGTCGCCGCTGCAGTCTGTTTTGGACTGTTGGCTAATGGGGCTTTGGCTCAGACTGAAGTCAATTTTACTTTGGATTGGAAATTTGAAGGGCCGGGCGCTGCTTATTTCGCGGCGATTGACAATGGTCACTTCGCTGAAGAGGGCCTTTCCGTCGAAATCTCAGCCGGGCAGGGATCTTTGGATGCCATTCCCAAGGTGGCGACTGGCGCTTTTGAATTCGGTTTTGCCGACATCAACAGTCTTGTTAAGTTTCTGGATACCAACCCCGGGGCTCCGGTTAAAGCTGTCATGATGATATATGACAAGCCGCCATTCGCTGTCGTCGGCAGAAAATCGCTTGGAGTGTCGGTTCCAGCGGATCTTGAAGGTCGGATTTTGGGAGCGCCGCCGCCCGATGGCGCATGGGCACAATTCCCGGCATTTGCCAGCGCCAATAACCTTGATTCGACTAAAATCATCGTCGAGCCGGTGGGCTTTCCAACCCGCGAGCCAAGTTTGGCCGAGGGAATTGTCGATGCGGTGACCGGATATTCATTCTCAAGCTTTTTGAATTTGGTTCGGCTAGGTGTGGCGGAAGATGATATTTCCGTGATCCTGATGGCCGATTACGGGTTGGAACTCTACGGCAATGCGATCATTGTGAACACCGACTACGCCGCTGCGAATCCAAATCAGGTCAAAGGATTTTTGAAAGCCGTTACGAATGGCTGGAAGGATGTGATTGCCGATCCTGCAGCCGGGGTCAGGATGGTAGCCGACCGCAATCCAGCGGCTGATCTTGATCTTGAGACGTGGCGTTTGCAGTTATCGATTGATGACAATGTCAACACCGAATACGTTCAGCAGAACGGAATCGGCGGCATTGATGTTGATCGTTTCAACAGAGCGCTCGATCAGCTCCGGGAAAATTTTGAGTTTGTGAACAGTGTCGGCGATCCTTCACAGTATTTCGACAGCAGTTATTTGCCGGATGCCGCGGACCGGATGCTCTGAAGGGACCTTGAATCTGTAATGTCAATTGTCGGCCATGTCCGATTGTTGCGTAACTTTCAGTGAGTGAACGCAGTCTGGCGGGTTCCGCCCAAATCCTGCTGCGGGACGTGTCGCACGCATACAGGATTAAAGACGGTGCATTGCCGGTATTGGACAGTGTGTCGCTTCAGGTCCGGAAGGATGGGTTTGCCGCTGTTGTCGGACCTTCCGGCTGCGGCAAGTCTACGCTGACGCGGCTGATTTCCGGCTTGATGAAACCCGATTCAGGCGAAATCCGTTTGGCTGGGGAGCATGTGGTTTCTCCCCGGCCGACGGTTGGGATGGCGTTTCAGAATCCGGTGATGCTGGAATGGCGCACCGTCATCAACAACGTCACGCTGCCGCTGGAGATTGTTGCACCGCGCATGCCGAGGCGCGAGCGCGAGGAACGCGCTCGCGAATTGCTGGCATTGGTTTCGCTGCAAGGGTTTGAGCACAAACGGCCGTCCGAATTGTCCGGCGGCATGCGGCAGCGCGTATCACTCTGCCGCGCATTGGTTCATAAGCCCGAAGTTTTGGTTCTTGATGAGCCGTTTGGTGCATTGGATGCTTTCACGCGGGAAGAGTTATGGTGTCTGATGCATAATCTTCGCCGCATAGAACCCTTCACATGCCTGTTGATTACTCACGACCTCCGCGAATCGGTGTTCTTGTCCGATGATGTCATTGTGCTGTCCGACCGGCCGGCAAAAGTTCAGTATTCCACAAGAATTGAACTCGGTGACGTTCGCAGACTGGAGGATCTCTATTCGACGGAAGCGACAGCGCTTCTTGCATCGCTGCGCGAGCAAATCGAAATCGCTCAAAACAGAAATCAACACCCGAAATCATGATGAATTACTCGCGTCGGATTTTCATTCCGCTGGCGGCGATTGTCCTGTTCCTGATTGTCTGGGAGTGGGTCGTCTGGGTTAACGGCTGGCCTAACTATAAAATGGCATCACCGTCGGATTTGGGACCGGCGTTCTGGAAATATCGGCTGCTGTTTCTGCAATATGGATGGGATACGCTCTGGCGCACGACAGCGGGTCTCTGCCTGTCGGTTATCGTCGGGGTAATACTGGGAATGGTTATGGGGCTTTCCCGGACCGCCAGGGACGCGCTTTATCCGTTGCTCGTCGGGTTTAACGCCATTCCAAAGGCAACAGTTGTGCCGGTTATTGCGCTTTTGCTGGTTGGTTTGGACGATTTGAACACAGTCTTGATCGCTTTCTTAATCTCGTTTTTTCCAATAGCCGTTTCGGTTTCCATTGGGCTTTCAACGCTCGAACCCGAGTATCGGGATATTCTCAGGGCTCTGGGTGCGTCGCGGACAACTGTTTTTTTGAAGATTGCTTTGCCCAAAACCCTGCCGGAGTTTTTCGGCGCTTTGAAAGTTGCCGTTACGCTTGCATTCATCGGGACCAACCTGATGGAGATTATTGAACCGCATGGCAAGGGTCTGGGACATCTGTTCGACAGCGGCAAGATCAATGCCGATTACCCGCTGATGTTTGCCGTTCTCATCGCATTGGCATTTTTGGGCATAGTGCTGTTCTATGTGGTTGTCGCGTTGGAGAAAATTTTCGCCGGTTGGGCCGAACGTGATTGAGCGGAGTGATTGCCGGTTGGAGAGTGTCTCTCCTTTGATTTTTTCGTTGACCGTGGGCCGTATTTGGACTGGCGGTGGAATAAATCCGTCTGTTTTTTTGATCCGATGAAGCTCTCCCATTCCGTGTCTCTTTTTGTGGGCGGAAATTATGCGCATTGCATTTGGTGAAAGACGTTTGAGCGAAAAAAACAATTCCGGCGCGTTGACAGCTTGATTGAACGCATCTGCTGCAGTAAATCAAAGTCGGGAGTTGACGCGGGCGAACGGCTCGCCAACCCGGTCAGGTCCGAGAGGAAGCAGCCGTAACGAATCCCGTTCGGGTCGACTGTCAGCTCCCATTTTTCACCAAAGCAATAGAACAAGACGCGGTTTCCGAAGCTGCATGAGGCTCTGTCCGCGGCAGCCGTTCTTGAGGAAAATTCAGGCATTTGAAGATAGGCGCGTCGGATCATAACGCCGTAAATCTTGGTTGCTGCGAATCAGCGATGCTGTTAGGTGAAGGCAGCGTCTTTCAACTTTTCGGTTTGCCGTCTGTGGAGACAAATAATAAAAAAACTAAAGCCGTCAAAGCCTACAAGACTGTTTTGCAGTCGGTCGTCAGTCGTTGCCCGCCGGGCACGAAACGAATGATTGCGGAACGGTTGGGCAAGAGCAAAAGTTTTGTCAGTCAGATTCTCAATCCGGCATATGAAACTCCAGTGCCGAAGAGAGATGCCGAACTTCTGATAGAAATTTGTGGGTTTAATAAATCCGAAGAATCGCGTTTCCGCGCCCTTTATTCAACCGCGCATCCGGCAGCTGTCGGCTCGAAGGGCAAAGACGATGTGTACAAGGTGTGCGTCGCATTACCGAATTATCCTGATGTTGAACAGAGAATCCGTGTTGAGGAAGCAATTCTCGAATCAGCTCGCACGATCATCAATTTGATGGGCGGTGAATCCAGTCGAGAGGCTTAGGCAACAGCAGAATTAGTCTATCCCGCCCATGAAGACCCGAGCACGGCAGCGTTCTGCACGGCAATTCGCGCTCGTCGTGTTTCTTTGCGCCGAACCGCTGAATTTGCTTGAATGGATTCCCGAAAGTCCGTCCAGCTTTCGAAGCCTTCTTCACGAAATACGACTTCACGCGACTGATCGATCCCGATCGAACCGGATGTGCGCGCGGCGCGGCAGGCCGCGGCATTAGCCTTCTGGATTCTCTGAATTGACATCAAAATATAGATTTTGCGCCATGTTCCCGACCGTTGCGAGTAATCTTTTCATGCGATTCCGACTAGTAAGCAGTGTTCCTGCATTTCAGATTTTCCACGCGATACAATTCATGGTTGGCATGATTAGTTTACCTTTCCGTTCCAAACCATTAGACAGGGGGACTATCGGTCTACCGCGTGTCTGAATGGCAGAAGAATCAGTTGGTTCATATCAAGTTCTTGCCAGAAAATATCGGCCAAGTTCGTTCAGTGAACTCATCGGGCAAGACTCTATGGTGCGCATCCTGCGGAATTCGTTCGCCGCGGACCGCATGGCGCATGCCTATATTCTGACAGGAGTCAGAGGCGTCGGGAAAACAACGACCGCACGGATAATTGCGAAAGGGCTGAACTGCACGACGCCGAAAAAAGACGGCGCATTCGATCCATGCGGCAAGTGCGGGGACTGCACTGCGATAGCCGAAGCGCGCCATGTTGATGTGATTGAAATGGATGCGGCGTCGCGCACGGGTGTCAACGATATCAGAGATATCATCGAAAGCATTCCCTACCGTCCGGTAGCTGGACGCTATAAGATCTTCATCATCGACGAAGTGCATATGTTGTCGACAAATGCATTCAACGCGCTCTTGAAGACGCTTGAAGAACCACCCGAACACGTCAAATTTGTGTTTGCCACAACAGAAATTCGCATGGTTCCGGTAACTGTGCTGTCCCGCTGCCAGCGGTTCGACTTAAGAAGAATCGAACCACAAACCATGTCATCGCACTTGGCATCCGTTGCCGAACGCGAAAACATTAACCTTTCAGAAGACGCGGTTTCTCTGATCGCCCGCGCGTCCGAAGGTTCAGCCCGCGATGCTATCAGTCTTCTGGACCAGGCGGTTGCGCATGGTGGTGGGAAGATTGAAGCAGCTGATGTCCGCGACATGCTGGGTTTAGCAGACCGAGGGCGCACGTTGGATCTGTTCGAGCAGATTATGAAAGGCGATATCGCGCAAGCCCTGCAGGAACTTGACGGGCAATACAGAGACGGCGCCGATCCGCATGCGGTTCTTCGGGATCTCGCCGAGACCACACACTGGATTTCAATTCTTAATGTTTCGCCTGATACGGCACGTGATGTCGCCGTTTCGCCCGCAGAAGCGGATCGCGGAGTTGCGTTCGCGAAGGAGTTGCCGATTCGAGTCCTGTCGCGCGCTTGGCAAATGCTCCTGAAGTCGATTGAAGAAGCGGCCATGGCGCCGAGCGCGATCATGGCGGCCGAAATGGCGGTGATCAGACTGTGTTACGTAGCAGAGCTGCCGACACCGGAAGCTCTTATTCGTAAGTTATCGGGAGGAGAAGCGCTGTCGGGTCAGTCAACTGTTTCCGAAACGGCCCGGAATTCAGAGAAGGCGCAAAGTGATCCAGTCCGAACCCCGGCACCGCCGCGTGGTAGGACCACAACAGAGAAATCGGTTCGGCATCAACAGACAAAAGTTGTTTCGTCAGAAGACGATCAAGCGCTGCCATCGAAAGATGCGGCTGAAGATATTGATGCGATTTGCAAGGCAAAGGCATCTGCAATCGAAAGTCCGCCAACGGTCATCGAATCGGTGGAGGACATACGCAATCTGCTTTCGGCCCGCCAAAAAGAAAAGCTGGCTTCCGACTTTGAGAAGACCGCGCACACTGTAAAATTGACCCCAGGCAGAGTTCGGATGGAAAAGGCTCATGGTGTGTTCACTGAGTTTTCCGAAGAGCTTAGCGCGATTATCAGTGATGCGACCGGCGATTTTTGGCAGGTGGAAATCATTGACAGGGAATCAGTCGAAGGAGCGGAAGCAAAAGACGGAGAGCGGGATTTGCGCGGCGCTCCAGATATGGGTCATGAGTTGCTTGAGAGCGTAATGCGTGTGTTCCCAGAATCCAAGGTTATCAGGAGACCGATCGATTCACTTGATGGCAATTGACACGATTGAGGTTGTCGGAACCGATGACGCGTGAATTTAGTGAGGTCAATCGGTTGATTGATCTTCTGGCCAAACTTCCCGGGCTTGGTCCGGTTTCATCTCGTCGAATTGTGCTTCAGCTTCTCAAATCCAAAGCCGGTCTAATGCTCGAGATTTCCGATGCGATGCGGCAGACCGCCGATACGATCAACAATTGTGAAGTCTGTGGAAACTTCTGTTCTGGAAACCAATGCCGGATTTGCGCCTCGGAGGCTCGGCGGACCGGTGAAATTTGCGTTGTTCAAGACATTGGCGATTTGTGGGCGATGGAGCGGTCAGCTGTCTTTAAAGGACGGTACCACGTGTTAGGCGGTGTTTTGTCCATGCTGGATAATGTTGGGCCTGAGATATTGCGCATACCGGAACTTGTGGAACGGGTTCGGGACGAGGGGGTGCGGGAAGTTATCCTTGCGCTCGGAGCAACAGTCGATGGTCAGACCACAGCGCACTACATCGCCGACCAGTTGGCATCGCTATCAGTGCGGGTGACAACGCTTGGCCAGGGTGTTCCGATCGGTGGCGAGCTTGACTTTCTTGATGATGGCACGATCACAGCCGCAGTTAAAGGTCGTCGGGAATATTGACTGTCCAGCATGCAAAGGCTGCGCGGACCCAAACCGCTCGTTTTTTGAAATGAAATAGAACGAAATGTCAGAGATTGCTATGCAGGTCGAAAGGCATCGTGCCAGCGCGTGGTTCCAGAAACTGCAGGAATCGATTGTTGGTCGGTTCGAGCGGTTAGAGTCCGCCTATCGCGAGCGATTCAAAATAGAGGATGAAGCTGCAAAATTCACCGTCAGGTTGACAAAAACCCGGGATAAAGACGGCTCAGACCGAGGCGGAGGTAAGATGGCCTCGCTCAAAGGGAATGGTCTGTTTGAAAAAGTGGGGGTAAATTCTTCGACTGTGTACGGAAATCTGTCGGAAGGAATGCTGCGTCAGCTGACCAAGCACAAAAGCGTCGAAGGATTGCGCGAGGACTCTCGCTTTTGGGCTTCGGGAATTTCACTGGTCGCACATATGACGAATCCGAAAGTGCCGGCGGTGCATTTCAACACGCGCATGTTTTGGACGCCGTCCCGCTGGTGGTTCGGCGGTGGCGCCGACTTGAATCCCAGTATTGAAATTGCCGAAGACACCAGTTGGTTTCATGCGGTTCTCAAAGAGTGCTGCGACAAATCTGATCCCGGATACTACGACAAGTTCAGGGATTGGGCGGACAATTATTTTTTCATCCCGCACCGTGGAATGCACCGGGGAGTCGGTGGCATTTTCTTCGATGAATTAAATTCTGGAGACTGGGAAGCCGACTTTCGATTTGTTTGCGATGTTGGGCGGGCATTCAATAAGGCTTACCTGCCGATCGTGATGCGCCGATGGTCGGAACGCTGGACAGAATCGGATCGGAATATGCAGTTGCTGCGGCGCGGGTGTTACGCTGAATTCAATCTGGTATACGATCGGGGCACGAAATTCGGGTTGGAATCGGGACATGATGCGGACGCTGTTCTGATGAGTCTCCCTCCAATCGCCACATGGAAGTAGGATTAGCCGTTCAACGGTTTGCGCTTTGATTTGAGGTGCGGTGACGCTCAGCAGCTTGCTCAGCGCATACCGGACCACAATGAACTGACCTTTGATTCCGAGGCTTGCCATGCTGCATTGATTTCTTTGCCTGGAGTTCATTCATCCGGAGCGCAGGACCTCTAGAAGCTGATCGACGCGCTCGACCTTGGCATCCGGAGTTATGCCATGTCCCAGATTGAAGATGTGTGGTCTGTCCGCAAAATTTTCGAGAATTTCGAGAGTGCGCGTTGTTAATTCCGGATCATCGGTGGCCAGCAAGGCCGGATCTAGATTTCCTTGCACGCATAGGCTTGGTGGAAGAAGCTCATGCGCATGTCGGGAAGGCATTGAAGAATCGATCGCGATGCAGTCAGCGGCAACGCTCTTGGCATAGAGGGGCAAACGTCGGCCTGCCTTCCGGGGAAATGCAATGATCGGCACATCCGGATGAATCTTTTTCAAGTCATTGACGATGCGGGTTGTCGGCTCAATCGAGTATTTTTGAAACTCATCACCTTCCAAGACACCGCACCAAGTATCGAAGAGCTTGATCGCTTCGGCACCGGCTCCGATTTGCTCCGACAAATAGACAATTGTGGCTTCGGTGATCCGATCGATCAGCTCTGAGAAAACTGCTGAATGTTTGCGCATGAAGAACAATGCGGGCGCTTGGTTGAGCGTGCCTCGGCCTGCAATCATATAGGTGGCCACAGTCCACGGGCTTCCAGCGAAGCCCAGGAGAGTTGTTTCTCGCGGTAGTTCTTGCCGCACCAAGCGCAAGGCTTCGCTCACGGGCGCCAAAGTTTCGCCGATCGAACCCGCTCTTCTTAAAGATTGAACATCTGAACGACTTTCAATTCGGGAGAGAATGGGCCCGGTGCCGGTTTCAAAGCGCAGTTCGGAACCTAAGGCATAGGGAACCAACAGGATATCCGCAAAAATGATAGCCGCATCAAAGCCAAATCGCCGGATCGGCTGGAGTGTCACTTCGGCGGCAAGCTCTGGAGTGAAACAAAGCGACAGGAAATCTCCGGCCTTATCGCGGACCGCGCGGTATTCTGGCAAATATCGGCCAGCTTGTCGCATGATCCAGATAGGAGGGGGATCTACGCGCGCGCCCGCCAGAGCACGCATCAGTGGTTGTTCAACTGGCATGAGAATCCAATGTTAAAGATCTTTGCCGAATACTTGGCATATGCGGTTTCAACAAGTAATCGACTCACAATGCCTGCTGCTGACATCAGAAAATTTTGGTCATGATCAATAAATTAGCACGTAGACGGGTGCGGGTTGGAACCAGGGGGTCTTCACTCGCGCTTGCCCAGGCCCGTCAGGCCATTGACTGCCTCTCCGCCGGCAGCGGTCGGAGAACAAAGGACTTTACGATTCTTCCGATCCGCACACAGGGAGATAAAGATCAAACCAGCGCTATCCATGAAATCGGCGGGAAGGGAGTATTCTGCAAGGAAATTGAGCATGCATTGCTTTCGGGTGAAATTGATATTGCTGTTCACTCCATGAAGGACCTGCCTGTGCGGCAGCCAGATGGCTTGATCGCTGACTGCGTGTTGCCCAGAGAGGATCCAAGGGATGCTCTGATTGCACCCCATTCCGTAGATTTTTGCGATTTGCCCGATGGCGCTGTCATTGGCACAGCAAGCCTGCGCAGATCAGCCCAGATCCGACACCATAATCCGAAACTGAAGCCAGCCTTCTTGCGGGGCAATTTGGATTCACGGCTCTCAAGACTTGCAGAAAAAAAGTTTGATGCGATTGTTGTGGCTATGGCGGGGCTGAGGCGAATGGAAGTGGATTTAGGGACGACAACACCAATTCCGACTTCGATTATGAAGCCAGCGGCGGCTCAGGGTGTGATTTGTCTCGAACGACGGGCTGATGATCATGCCATAGGTGATCTTTTCACGGAAACCTGCCATAGCGAGTCGCTTTATCAAGCCGTTGCGGAGCGATCGTTTTTGGCGGGGTTAGGAGGCGACTGCACTGCGCCAATTGGTGTCCTTGCAACAATCAACGGATCGGTTTTAACTCTGAGCGGCGAGCTGCTGAGCGCGGATGGGCAGGCAAAATACGCCGCGAATTGCGAAGGTCAACTCACCGATGCAAACGAATTGGGTCTTGATCTGGCGCGTCGAGTGCTTTTCAAGCACGCACAGGGTCGGACAGCGGTTTAAGGCGGCAACCTGTGACGATCACAGGGCCGGGACATCTTATAAGATCGTATGCTGCAGCTGCCATCAATCAGATCGATCAGACGCTAAGCGCATGTGTGGAAGGTGGAGGGTTTTTTTGATTTGATACCGTATGCGGCCCAAGGACGAGTATCAAGGAGATTTGGACAGGCGAGCCCGATTGGGTTGCCAAGTCCTCGTATCGGAGGTCAAACTCTGCGGTGATGTGCTCCCCGCGCTTCGTTGCAGGACTTTGCTTGAGCTTTGTGGAATACAGAACCTTTATTTTTCAACCAATTCCAGTTCTAGCAGCGATTCAGCCAATTGAGCGGCATGCATGTCGCGGTCTTGTCGGCTTCCTTGCACCGTCGGTCTTGGAAAGCTGAATTTCAAGACACGAAGATTGGGAATCTCAAATCGGCGCAGCGAATGCCGGTCAACGCCATAAAGCGCGGCAATGCAGTCATCGGAAACACACCGGCAGACCCTATCAAATTCCGATTGTGTCGAGCAGAATATATCAATTGTTGCCGAAAAAGGACCGGCGTTCTTCGATCTGATTTTGTGCGCAATCTCGCGAAGCTGGGGCATATCAAATATCGTGAATCTCCAATTTGAATGCATCCATTGGATCATTCAATGTCAATGTGTGATTGAGCTTGAATTCATAGAGCGGACCGCGCGGCGTCTCAGCTGGCGAATACGGAAAGGCAAAGGTCGGCAGCTCTTCGCTGGACGAAAGCGGGAAGTGCAGAAAATATGGATTTGCCAATCTCGCGATCTCGTTGGCGGCATCCTGAGACTCTGCGGTAAAAATTCCAAGCACACCAATTTCAACCGGATCGCCCCGCCGGTTTTCCAGTTCACCGAGGGCGGCGTTCGCGCCGATTAAGCGAGTGTCGATTTGGAAGTCATCGGTTCCGAATTTCGTTTTGGCTGGAATAATTTCCGACAAAAATTTCACAAGCGACCGCGCCCATTCTTCGGCATGCGCTGTGTAGCGGCTGTTGCGCAGCAATACGAGAACGGTGGTTTGATATCCGGCGAGCGAAGCGCCCTCGAGTTTCACAGTATAGCGCCTCGACGTGCGCCAGTTTGATCCGCTTACCCGCACCCGTCGATCAGAGACCGGTTCGTATCTTGCGTGCGTGACATCCAATCGTCCCCCTGGCTCCGACAGCAGAAACGGGTTCGAATTTTCGTAGAGCATGTGCGCTGATACAGAATGGGGCGTGCACCGAGCGGTTGCGGACAGAGGCTCCACTTCAAAACCGTTTTTGTCAAACTCCACCAGAATCACGCCGCTCAGCGGCTTGGTCGAACACAGCGCTCCACACTCGGCAATCTTGGCCCCGTGCCACGCTGCGGCGATATTCTCGTCACGCATGATCGGAAGCGCGGCTATGCCAGAGGTATCAGTTGCACGACCGGCTACAACAATTTCCGCACCGGTGCGCAGCGCTTCGGTAATCTGCTCTACTCCAGCCAGCGCGACGACATTCGCACATGCAAGAATTTCCGATTTGGTGACAGGTTTTGCATCCGGCAGGGCTGTTAGCGTCCCTTTGTCCAGCGCATCAGCAACCGTATCAGGCGCTTGAGAAGACTTGAGGGTTGCCACCTGCAGGGTTTGTCCAAGATCAGCGGCGGCTTCGCGGGTGATCTCCAACATCCAGTCAACCGTGGAATCGGTTCCGCAAGTGCCGGCTGTTGTCAAAACCAGCGGCACGCCTGCATCAGCTCGCGCCGCCATTAACCGCCGCCATTCCGAAAGAGTCGCGGTACGGGAATATTTGGAAACTCCAGCGCCAAGATAGAATGGTCCGCTGTCGGTTGAACCGCCGTCTATGGCGATGATATCCGGTTTCGCGTCCAGTCCAGCCGACAGCGCGTCCGCGTCAAATCCAAGGCCGAGCACGCCAGAGGGCACGAGCACCCTTGTCGGCATTTCAGTCCAGGTGCCCTTCGGGCTTTTTCAGGAACGGACGAAGCAGCATCGGAGCCACGAAACCAATGACAGCGGCAGACCACAAGCCAATCGATATCCACGACTCGAAAAGATAGGTCCAGTCCCCATCGGAAATGACCATTGCTCTTCGCAAGCTGTCTTCCATCGCGTTGCCGAGCAGTATTCCTAATATAATGGGGACGGTTGGGACGTCGATTTTTCGGCAGAGATATCCAAGCACACCGAACGCCACCATGAGAATGAGATCGAAGCTGCTTCCCGAGAGCGAGTAGATTCCAGCAAATGATACCATCATGATGCCCGGCAAGAGCACCCCCGGCGGAACCGAAAGAATGTAAACAAACAGGCGCACAAGAGGGACATTCATGATCAACAGCACAAAGTTTGCGATCAGCAGGGCCGCAATCAATCCCCAAACGACTTCTGGTCGCTCATCAAACAGCAGCGGACCCGGTGTTATGTTAAGCGTCAATAAGAGCGCAAGGAGCACAGCCGTCGTGCCAGAGCCCGGCACGCCCAGTGTCAGCATGGGAACCAGCGCCCCGCCAGCGGCCGCATTGTTGCCGGATTCCGGCGCAGCGACACCTCTTGGATTGCCTGTTCCAAATGTGTCCTTGTCTCTGGAGATGGCCTTTTCAGACATATAAGCAAGGAAACTGCCTAGTGATGCCCCGGCGCCAGGCAGAATGCCAGCGACAAAACCGACCGCCGTGGAGCGGAGCATCGCTGGAAAGCTGTGAATAATGTCCCGCACCGGAATCGTTATCCTTTTGAGTTTTATGCCGATTGCGGAACTCTTTCCGTGACTTTCGATGAAGATAAAAATTTCTGAAACTGCGAACAAGCCGACAATCGCAACCAGAAAATCCACACCGTCGGCGAGGTGCATATTGCCGTATGTGAACCGCGGCAGACCAGTGGAATTATCCAGTCCGATCATCGCTATCCCCAGCCCGATCGCTGCGGCAAGCGCGGCCTTGGCTTGATTCTTCGAAGAAAGACCGCCCAGCGTGCAGAAAGCCAGAAGATAGAGCGCAAAATATTGTGCTGGCCCGAACAAATAAGCGACGCGGGCCAAGAGCGGAGCGAGGAGCATTAAGCCGATAGTCGCGAGCAAAGCGCCGACGAACGAAGCGACGCCCGACAGAACCAGAGCTTCGGCCGCGCGGCCCTGCTTGGCCATCGGGTAACCGTCCAGCGTTGTCATAAGCGCTGGCTCGTCACCGGGTATGTTGAGCAGAATTGATGAGATTCTGCCACCATACATGGCCCCGTAGTAAACAGAAGTCATCAGCACAAGCGCTTCGGTCGCATCCAACCCCAGGGTGAAGGCGAGAGGAATGAGAATGGCAACACCATTCGAAGGACCAAGACCCGGAAGCGAACCAATGATGGTTCCCAGAAAACAACCGCTGACAGCCAGCAGAAGATTGGAAACTGTGAGAGCGACAGCGAAACCTTGTGCGAGGTTTGTATAGAGCTCCATGATCGAATGCTTGTCGAGTGGAAGGGGCTCAGAAGGCCGAAAGGCTAAGGCCCAAAGCTTGGTTAAAGACTGTGAACAGGCCGACAGAAAGGCCGACGCCGGTGATCGCCGCTCTGACAGGGCGCGGTGTGATCAAATAGCTGAGCAGCGCAGATGCGATTGCCGCCGGTACGATGAAGCCGTAAGGTTTAAGCGCCATCGTAAACAGCAGCATGACCCCGGCTGCCGCCGCGATTTTCGCCAATACCGGCAATTTGGGCCACTGCGGATCGGGGTCCGGCCAATTGACAAAGACCAGCGCACAGAGGAGCCCTAGGCCGCCGACAAGGTAAGGAAAAGTTCGGGATCCGACTGGGTCGGACAGAAATCCCAATTGGATGTGTGCCGCGCTCCAAAGGTAGAAGAGCGCGACGATAATTATTCCCAGTCCGAATATTCGGTCACTTGTCACTATTGGATGACACCGATATCACGGGAAAGGGTCTCGATTTCGACAATCACGTCATTGACGTAATTCTGGAAATCCGGGCCGACCTTGGTGAATGGAGCAAGGCCATTAGCCACCATCGCTTCCTGCCATTCAGCGGAAGCCGCCACTTGCGCCAGCGCATCAGACCACCTCGAGTAGGCATCCGCTGAAATACCTTTCGGAACGTACAGACCGCGCCAATTCACCGAAACGATATCAATGCCCTGTTCTATAGCTGTTGGAATCTGTTCAAAGCCAGGGACGCGGGCTTCGGTCATAACCGCAAGCACTCTGATTTCATCGGCTGCGAGAAATCCGACAACCTCCGACATATCGCCAGTCATCGCTTGCGTATGTCCGCCAATGGTCTGAGTGATTGCGTCGGCACCGCCGTCAACGCCGATATATTTGACGGCTGTGACATCTGTGAAGCCGGAACGGTTAAGAGCCATGAGAACTTTCAGATGGTCAAAACCGCCGGTGGCCGAACCGCCAGCAAAGGTCACAGAAGTAGGATCAGCCGCAACGGCATCAAGAAGATCGGTCAATGATTGGTATGGCGAGTCTTTGGCCACAGCTATGATGCCGGGATCAGCGCCGATTGCGCCGAGAAACTGCACTTGATCAGCGGTGTGTCCGCCATAGGCATTCTGGGCAAGCCGGGTCGCGGTTGCGGAAGAAGCGGCAACAATCAGCTGTTCGTCGTCTCCTCTTTCATTGACCACATGGCTGAATGCCAATCCGCCGCCGCCGCCGGCCATGTTGGTCACTTGGATGGGTTTATCGACCGCGCCGATGTCATGCATAATTTTGCCGATGGTGCGGCAGGTGAAGTCCCAGCCCCCGCCAGGATTCGCAGGAGCGATGCATTCTGCGGAAAATGCAGATCCGGTCACAAGCATTCCGCCTGCCAAAGCCGCCGCTGCAAGATTAAAACGAGCTAGAGATTTCATTAAGTCCTCCAATTTACTCTCATTTCGTCGTTCAATAGGCCAAGGCGCAAAAAGCCATACACGCTGATGCGCTTCGGTCAGAAAGTATAGCCGGCGCGCTTATGCGATGCCGAACATGGCCTTCTATATCGGTTTCACTGCAGACTCAATTCGGCTTTGAGGCGTTTGAAGTTTCAATGCGCTTCAGCAGTTTCTTTCGCAGAGTGCTCTGCCGGGAGTCTGAGTGCAGTTTTAGTCCAGCGATATCCTTTACATAAAACACGTCAACCGCCTGCACCCCGTAAGTTGCGATAACCGCGCTGACGATGGTCACATTCGAGCGGAACAGCGTGTAGGAAATGTCGAACATAAGTCCAGGCCGGTCCCGCGTGTCCACCTCGATAATGGTATACAGCTCCGACCCTTCATTATCGAAAGTGATTTCTGTGGGGACGACAAAGCTCCGCACCCGCTTCGCTGCAAGCGTGGCTGCAACTTGCTTTTCCCGTCCCTCCAATGCTTTCGCTGTGTGAAGTTCGCCCTTCATGGTTTTGTGCAGCGTCTGCATCATGCGCCGGATACGCGATTTCCCGTAAGGCTTTCCACTGTAATCCTGAACCCAGAACACTGCGGTGGTATATCCATCGGACGACACATAGGATTTCGCATCGACAACATTCGCGGCTGCCAATGCAAGCGCGCCGGCGATGCGCGCAAAGCTTCCCGGATGGTCTGCCATTGCAAAACAAATGCGCGTGGCATCTCTTTCGGATTTGAGTTTCGTGTCAGTGGCGATCTCGCCGCTTCCGATATTCTTGAGCAGTTGAGAAAAAATGAGATGTGTTTCAGTGTTCAGCCCTTGCCAATACGAGGCGGAGTAACGGGATAATTCGGCATCGATCTGGTCGGGCGACAGCTGGCCTGCCGCTGCTCGCCGAAAGCTGTCTTTGGCTTCCTCCACGCCAATCTGCAAATTGTCCGGATGTCCCTCATTCAGGGCTTTGTGGGTAAGGCTGTAGAGATCGCGCAGCAGCTGCGCCTTCCAATTCGTCCAAACATTCGGACCGACTCCGCGAATGTCGCATACCGTCAAGACTGTAAGCATCTTCAGACGCGACCGGCTGCCGACTTTCTGCGCGAAATTCCACACTGTTCGCGGATCTGAGATATCCCGCTTTTGACAGGTGTCGGACATCAGCAAATGGTTGCGCACAAGCCATTCGACGTTTTCGGATTCGCCTTCGCTGAGTCCAAGCCGCGGTGCGACTTCCCGGGCGATTTCGGCACCGCGGATGGAATGATCCTGTTGCGATCCCTTACCTGCGTCATGAAGCAGGAGCGCAAGATACAGAACCTTTCGATCCACACCTTTTTCTATGATATCGGAGGCGACTGGCAGTTCTTCGCGATATTCTCCGCGTTCGATCTGTGACAGTGTCAAAATGCATTGCAGTGTATGCTCATCCACTGTGTATTGATGGTAACCACCTCTCTGAATCATAGCGACAATGCGCTGAAATTCCGGGATGTAGCGTCCAAGCACTCCGAGTTCGTTCATCCGTCTGAGCGCACGTTCGGGATATCCGTGGTTCAGCAGAACATCAAAAAAACACTTGCTCGCCTCTTGGCTTCTGCGAAATTTGTCATCAATCAAGAAGACGTTGGCGGCCACCTGCCGCATCGCGTCAGGATGCAGCAACAGACCGGTTTTCAGGGCCTCGTCGAACAGCCTGAACATATTCAACGGTTCTTTAAAAAAAACCGCCTCATCCGCAATGGCAAGGCGTCCATGCTGAACCTTGAAGCCGGATCGAACCCTTGTGCCGAGCTGCAGTCCCGTGCTTCGAAGCAGTCCAAGGACTCTGGGTTCCCGCTTGACGTGACGGGCTTCCAGACCGGTCAGGAAAATGCGGACGAGTTCGCCAACCTGTGTGGCATGGCTAAAATATTCCTGCATGAAATGTTCAACCCCATTGCGGCCTTGGGTAGACACGAACCCCAGTGATTCCGCCACGTCAGGTTGAATCTCAAAATACAGCTTGTCCTGTGGTTTTCCAGCAATGATGTGCATGACACAGCGAACCGACCAAATGAATGATTCCGCACTGATGAATTTTTCAAATTCTTCGATTGTATAAATGCCGAGGTTAATCAGTTCTCGCGGGTCATCCACGCGATAGAGGTATTTCACGATCCAAAAGAGCGTTTGCAGATCGCGCAGCCCACCCTTTCCTTCCTTGACGTTGGGTTCCAGCAGGTAACGGTTTCCACTGTGCCGCTCGTTGCGGATTTCTCTTTCGGCGAGCTTAGCTTCAACAAAATCACGACCGGTTCCCTTGAAGAGATCGGTCCACAGCTTCGCATGAAGATCCGCAGCCAGATCAGCATCGCCGAATATCAGTCGGTTTTCCAACAAGGCCGTGCGAATCGTGTAATCTTCCTTTCCCAAGCGCACGCAATCCTTTGCGGTCCGGCAGGAATGTCCGACTTTAAGCTTGAGGTCCCAAAGCAAATATAGGACGGTTTCGACAACCTCTTCGATCCAAGGTGTGATTTTGTCTTCGATAAGAAACAGCAGATCAACATCTGAATGCTCGGCCATCTCCGCGCGACCGTAACCGCCCACCGCCAATACAGCGAATCGGATCGGCGTCTCTTTTCCAGAATTCAGCGGTCCAACAGCCAGCTTTAACGTGGCGCGCACCAATCCGTCTGTGAGGTGGGAATAGCTGCGAACGGACTTCAAGGCAGCAAACGGATTTGTTTTGAACTGTTTCAGTGAAGCATCGCGAATTGCAACTATGCCAAGATCGCGACGGTTCCTCAGCTCTTCGAGTATGGGACCGCGAATTTGCGCTGAATCTTTCGCCTTTAACTCGGTTGCATCAATAAACTCTTCGAAAGTTTGCTCGTCGAAGATTTCGCATGCAGGAATGATCAAATCGCTGAGTGTGACTACCGATGGATGGGTTCCCTGCAGCGTATTTTTTTCCGCCAACTCCCTCTCCTCCCTTACTTTGCCTTCTTTTCGTGAAGGCATTCATTCACTTTTGACCGTGTTGAAAGAAATTTCAAGTTAAATGATGTTCAGCCTATCACAGGAACTTTCGGTTTGACTGCGAATTCAAATCAGTTCGAGCTGCGGGTCGATGGGCTAAAGTTCGCACTGACTGATTTAGAAGGGAATACCGCAATGCGACACGGCAACCGAATTGAATTCCGCTCTTTTGCAGAAGGACAATGAATTCGTCGGACTGTCTGCAAGCGCAAATTGAAACCGCATGGCGCTCAGGCGATGATGATGTGGTGCGGTCCAGCTGCTCGCGCGTCGCCGGGCTATTGTGAATAAACTCCACTGCCGCATCGTCGACATCGACGAATACTGCGGCTTGAGCGGCAAAGGCAGCGGGGTATTCTGCCGCGATTCTGCCTTCCCGTTCAATCCTCCACCGCTGCGATCGCGTCGCTGAAGAGATGCGTGATCTTGTCTTGAATGCGGATGTTCAACAATGCGGAAGCCGTTCGGCCTTTGAAAGCCAAGAAATCAACAACAAGACCAGCCTGAGCGAGCGGCCGTTCTCCGCTGTCACCGATCCGCACGTTCCTGGACACAGACATTCTAAGGATGGGGGAGGACGGCTTAAGTCGATGAATCCGGTTGCTTCTGTCAGCCAGCGCTCTATTCGGTTAAGGTTAGAGGATCGCATTTAAAGCCGGGCTGTCGCAGCAGCAGCCTAAATCAACTGAACTGGCTTGCTTCTGGGGAATGAACATTGAAGAGATATGCAAGAGATATGCGGGGATACGGACAGGCTGTCCCTGACCCGCAATGGCCGAATGAGGCGTGCCTCGCGCTGCAATTCGTTCTCAATTACGAAGAAGGCGGCGAGAACTGTCTTCTTCACGGCGATGAGGCTTCAGAAGCGTTTTTGTCAGAGATTGTCGGCGCCTCTCCTTTGGTCGGAAAGCGTCATTGGAATATGGAATCCATCTATGAATACGGTGCGCGCGCCGGGTTTTGGAGGCTCCGCCAAATATTCGATGATGCGGAAATCCCAGTGACGGTATTCGGGGTCGCCACAGCGCTGGCACGCTCACCGGATCAAGTGGCGGCGATGCAAGCATCGAATTGGGAAATCGCCAGTCACGGTTTGAAGTGGATCGAGTACGGAGATTTCACGGAAGCCGAAGAGAATCAGCATATGATGCTAGCCATTCGTCTCCATGAGGAGGTGACCGGAGATCGGCCCTTGGGCTGGTACACCGGACGCTGCACGGTCAATACGGTCCGGCTTGCCGCGCAGGAAGGCGGTTTTGTTTATGTCGCAGACTCCTATGCCGACGATTTACCCTATTGGCTGGATGTCGCCGGTCGCTCACAATTGATCGTGCCTTACACATTGGATGCCAATGACATGCGTTTTGCCACCGCGCAGGGATTTAACAGCGGTGAGCAGTTTTTTCACTATCTCAAGGATACATTTGACGCTTTGCATGAAGAAGGGATGGCCGGCGCACCCAAGATGATGTCGGTTGGTTTGCACTGCCGACTTGCCGGTCGACCTGGACGCGCTCAGGCCCTCAAGCGATTCATCGACTATGCGCGGTCACAAGGGCGCGTCTGGTTTGCGCGGAGAATTGATATTGCGCGTCATTGGAGAATGATCCATCCGCCGCAACAAGAGCTTCGGGTCCCAGAATTGACGAAGGAGGGATTTGTGCAGCGTTACGGCGCTGTTTTTGAGCACTCAGAGTGGCTGGTGGAACAAGCTGCCGAATTGGAGGCTGGACCGGCTCACGATTCTCTGCGGGGTGTGCACAGTTTGCTTTGCCGAGCGTTTCGCGCAGTGTCTGACCCGCAAAGGCTGGCAGTTCTGAGAGCGCATCCTGAACTCGCTGGAAAACTTGCCCGTGAAGGTGGACTTACGACAATGTCGGCGTGTGAGCAGGCTTCTGCTGGATTTGAGGCTTGGTCGGAAGCTGAGCGCACCGCGTTCATGGATTTGAGTGCGCAATACCACAAAAAATTCGGTTTTCCCTTCATCATCGCTGTGCTGGACCACAACAGGGAATCGATCATGACGGAAGTTAATCGGAGAATCGGCAGATCCTACGACGCAGAGTTCAGGCAGGCGGGACGAGAAGTGGAGCGCATCGTGTGGCATCGACTGAGACAAATTAATGTGAATGGCTGATTTAATGTTAGAAAGAACCTATGCCAGGCCGCCGGGCGGACTGCCGAAACAAACTGAATTTCTGACCGGACGTTCTGTGTGCACGAGTCATTATGCGGTTATTCCGAATGATGTATTGCGAGATATTGTTGCGAGCCGACTGCCGCATTGGGAGGGTGCCCGCCTCTGGGTTTTGGCGCGCCCGCAAACCGGATTCGCCGAAACATTTTCTCATTATGTGATGGAAGTAACACCGGGCAGCGGCAGCGATAACCCCGATTCGGATCCGGAAGTTGAGAGCGTGCTGTTCGTTACGCATGGCGAGAGCGTTATCATGATCGACGGAGACCCCTCCAAGTTGACTCCTGGGAGCTTTGTTTATCTTTCGCCGGGATGTCGGTGGAGTTTGAAAGCGTCCGGCAGCTTTCCTCATGTTTTTCATTGGATTCGAAAGCGTTATCAATCGGTCGAAGGTCTAGCGCTGCCATCGTCCTTTGTTTCCGCCGAAGATAAGGCCGAGACCGTCGCGATGCCGGATACCGACGGACGATGGACAACAACAAGATTTGTAGATCCGGAAGATTTGAGCCATGACATGCATGTCAACATTGTTAACTTCGCGCCCGGTGCGGTTATTCCCTTTTTGGAAACGCATGTCATGGAGCATGGGTTGTATGTGCTGGAAGGTAAGGCCGCTTATCGTTTGAACCAAGACTGGGTTGAAGTTGGTCCTGGAGATTATATGTGGCTGCGGGCTTTCTGCCCGCAGGCCTGCTACGCCGGCGGCCCCGGCAGGTTCCGTTATCTGCTATATAAGGATGTCAATCGCCATGCTTGTCTATGGCCGAATGGCGGTGGCTGAAGAGAGAGAGTGAGAACCGTTGAATGGCTTGGACCGCGGTTGCACGATTAAAGTCGAGCCGCTGAGCAGCAGAGCTTTTGCTGAATTCGGCGACGTTATCGACGTTGGAGGCGACTACACGCTGATCAATGACGGTCAGTGCCGACGTTACTCGGAATTGGCCAAACTGGATTTTGACCCGGTTGGTCGCGCCGGGATTAGCCTCTTTGACGCCAACATCAGGAGTCTGCCTTACAGTTTCAGGCTGATGGAACGGCATCCGTTAGGCTCGCAGGCTTTTCTGCCGATGGAGCCGTCAACGTTTCTTGTCGTCGTTGCCCGCGACGAAAAGGGTGTGCCAGGGCATCCTTTTGCCTTTGAGACGAACCCTTTGCAGGGGGTAAATTACCACCGGGGAATTTGGCATGGGGTTCTGACTCCGCTTGGCGGATGCGGTCGGTTTGCTGTCGTCGATTGGACAGGGGAAGCGGTCAATCTAGAACTGCATGAATTCGAACACAGCTACACCGTTGTTCAGGAGGTGTGATCAGTCGGGCGAGCGCAGCACCCGGGATGGACTGGCGTTTAGCGGTCCGAGTGCGAACAGCAGGCCCGCGACCAATGATGCCATCGCGCCACCGAGCACGATGGCCACTGCCGACACGGGGTCGAATGCGTAATCCAGGCGCATGACAAATCGCATGACGGCCCAGCCTGCGACACCTCCGGCTGCGATTGCCATGATTCCGGCGGCAGCCCCGAGAATTGCCGAACGGATTGCCAATGACGCCAAAACTCTTCGCCGCGCCGCGCCGAGTGTCTTTAAAATTGCGGACTCATAGACCCGTCGCCTTTCGCCTGCCGCGGCCGCGCCGAGCAGCACCACAAATCCTGTTATCAGAGTTACCCCGGAACCATAGCTGATAGCGGCTGCCAAACCGTTGAGAAGTTTCGTAATCCGTTCAATTCCTTCCTTAACCGAAACAAGGGTTACATTCGGGAACCGCGTCGTGATATCATTGAACAGGCCTTGTTCAGCCTCGTCCGATGCGTAGATTGTTGAGATATGCGTATGCGGAGCGCCTGTGATCGCAGCAGGATTTACAATCATTATGAAGCCGATTCCGATGGTTTCAAACTCCACTTCCCGGAAATTCGCGATGGTGAATTTTATGTCGCGTCCCAGAATATTCACGGTCAGTGTGCTGCCGATCTTCAGTCCGAGCTCCAAACCCTCTTCTTCCGCGAAACTGACAAGAGGAGGACCTTGGTAGTTTTCCGCCCACCATTCGCCTTCGGTGATCACCGTGTCTTCCGGTGGCGCAGCTGCGTAGGACACGCCACGGTCGCCGCGCAGCACCCAATGTTCGCCAACCGCTTCGATTGCGGGCATATCGTTGATTTCGGTTATGATTCCCCGCAGCATTGGCGCGGTGTCCACATCATTGACCCCATCGCTTGAAGTTACCAAATTCAGGAATTCGTCAAATTGCCTGTTCTGCACATCAAGTGCAAAGAACGATGGAGCGACTTTAGGAATATCTTCGGCAATCGAATTATTCAGGTTAGAGGCGATTTGTCCGACCGCAGCCAAGACCGTCAGACCAAGGCCTAGAGAAATAATCACAGGCGCCGCATCGCTGTTTGGGCCGCCGATGGAACCAGCTGCCAGCCTTAATTCGGTCCATCCCCTGAGCAGTCCGGAGCGTGACAATCGCCGGTTCAGCAGTCGAACCGCCGTCGCGGCGAGTGCGAGCGCAACCAGAGACACGATTAAGCCGGCAGAGGTCCACAGTGCAAGTAATGTTGCTCCTGAAAGAATGGCGGCGGCCGCGACCAGCGCGCCAGCGATCAACGCGACAACGCCGATGACCGAAGGAGGCGGAAGACGGCGCGCGTTTGTGCCTCCAATTCGGTAGAGCGCGGCCGCTTTGATCTCGCCTGTCCGCGCCAACGACCACAGAGAGAATGCCAGCCCGGCGAGCAGGCCGTACAGTGCGGCTTCCGCCAAAGGCGCAAGGTCAAGAGCATAGCTTGAGGGCAGCGGAAGGATTCGTGTTATCATTGAACTGAAGATCCAGGGCAGGGAAGCTCCAATCACGATTCCAAAACCAATTCCAAGGGCGATCATTACAGCGATCTGCATGAGGTAAGCCACGAAGATTGTGCTTCGTTCCGCGCCGATTGTTTTGAGCGTAGCGATCGTAGTTGTTTTCGAATCAAGATAAGCTCTCACCGCTGCGGACACACCCACGCCGCCGACTGCAATGCCCGCCAAGCCGACCAGAACCAAAAACGCTCCCACACGCCGAACGAATGCGAGCGCGGATGGGCTGGCATCGCGCCGGTCAGTCCATTGCAGACCAGAGCCTTTAAGAGTTTCATGCGCCTGCGAACGCAGTGCGCCGAGATCAACGTTTGGATTGACCGCAAGTCTGTATTTTGTCGAATAGAGAGTTCCTGGCCCGATCAGACCCGATCCTTCCAGAGTATCGCTGTGGACAATGGTTCGCGGCCCGAGCGCAAACCCAACACCCAATCCATCGGGTTCATCGTCGATTTCCGCGGTGAGTCGAAACGTGTTGGAGCCGAGGGTAAATGTATCACCGATTTCAAGTCCGAGGCGGAGTATGAGATCGGAATGCATAACCGCTCCGGGCACTCCGTCATGTAGCGATAATGCTTGGTGAATGCCTAAAGGCGGGTTGAGCGTCACTTCGCCGTAAATCGGATAGTGGTCATCGACGCCCTTGAGCTGGGTCAGACCTGACCCCGCGGTTTCAGATTGGCTGACCGCCATTGACCTGAATTCGACAATTTCAGAAACCACATCTGCGTTGCTGTGCATCCATGCCAATTCATTTTCGTCGGCAAAACGATAGCTGAGTTCAATTTCGGCATCTCCCCCCAGGATTGCAGCGCCTTGTTCGGAGAGACCGGTTTCGATGTTGGATCTAACGGTTCCGATTGCAGAAACTGAGGCAACACCGAGAGCCAGGCACGCGAGCAGGACCCGAAATCCCCTGACACCCCCGCGCAGTTCCCGGCTGGCGATATTGAAGGCCGCGGACAGGCGCATTAGGCGGCTGCTTTCACTTCAGGTTCAAGAAGTCCGTCATTTAGGCGCAGCACCGTATCGCATCGTTGTGCGATGCTGACATCATGCGTTACCAAAATGAGTGTGCTGCCCCGCCGGTCACGCAGTCCAAACATTAGATCCATGATGGCATCGCCGTTTGCCGCATCGAGATTGCCGGTCGGCTCATCTGCAAGCAAAATATCAGGAGACGGAGCCAACGCGCGAGCGAGTGCAACGCGCTGCTGCTCGCCGCCTGAGAGCTGCGAGGGGTAGTGCTCCAACCGTTCCGAAAGGCCTACAGCCCGCAGTTCGGATTGTGCGCGTTCAAACGCATCGCGTTGTCCTGCGAGCTCGAGCGGCGTAGCGACATTTTCGAGCGCTGTCATTGTTGGAATCAGGTGAAACGATTGGAATACGACGCCGATATGGCGCATGCGAAATCTAGCAAGCTGATCTTCGTTCAGGTTGGTGAGATCACAATTCAGGACGTTGACGCTTCCAGAAGTCGCGCGTTCCAGCCCGCCGAGCAGCATGAGTAGAGATGACTTTCCAGATCCGGAAGGACCAGTCAGCCCAATTGTTTCCCCTTTATGGACAGCAAGAGAGATTCGTTTTAGGATTTCGACATCGCCGGCGTTGCCGGCCAACGTTAGTGAGACGTTATCAAGCACAAGAACAATGTCTGTCATTTCGGCCAGTCAAGCAATATCGGGACCATCTGAATATGGGTTTCGGAAGCTAATGCGCAAGTGCGCAGCGGTTTTGTGTTTTGCGATTGCGGTTAATCACCCGGTTGAGGCTGGGCCCATAACCGTCGCTGCTTTCGGCGACAGCCTAGTGCACGGCTATGGCCTGAAGCCATCGGAAGGATTTGTTCCGCAGTTGAATGTGTGGCTGCAGGGCGCCGGTTCCAATGCCAAGGTTATGAATGCCGGTGTGTCGGGCGACACGTCGGCGGGAGGACTGATGCGCGTCGATTGGACATTGGAATCCAAACCGGATGCGTTCATCGTTGTATTGGGAGGCAACGATCTTCTTCGCGGTCTTCAGCCGGAAGACAGCAGAAATAATCTAGAGGGGATTGTTTCGAAAATCGCGTCAGCCGGGCTTCCGGTCTTATTGGTTGGTCAAGAGGCGCCGGAAAATTACGGTTTGAACTACAAGGAACAGTTTGAGGCGATATATGTGGATTTGGCGGACCAATTTGGAATCTTGCTTTATCCCCGTTACTTTGACGCATTGATTCGCAAGGTGGGAAGGAGCGAGGCGAGGCAAAAATTCATGCAGGATGATGGACTTCACCCGAATGCCGCAGGCGTAACCTTGATCGTCGAGGACATTGGTCCATTAGTGCTCGAACTTATCGGACAGGCGGCAAAGTCGGCCGGCTGAACGGATTCATTCCGAGCGTCATTGGCAAAGTCAGTTCGCTGATGCGCCAGCCGAATTGATTCAGCCGATCTGGAGCGCAGACAAATCCGCCGTCGCTTGCATCGATTGTGTTTGCTGCTTGAACCACTTCAAATCCTGAGTTAACCATGCTTTGAGGAAGACGGGTTATCAGTCTTTGTCGGTGGAGGTCGACGAACCAGTCGCCCGCATTGCTTGGAGAAACCCGACCTAAAGGGGGCAATTCTCACATCCGATGCGTGATTGCACCCGATCCCGCAACGGCACCGAAAGAAACAAGGCTATGAAATATTTGCTTAAATCATCGATTGTCGCAGCGGCGGCACTCATTTCGTTCAGTGCGTCAGCGCACGACGATATGAGCGGTGTTGTTAAAGCTCGACATGACATCATGAATTATATTGCATCCAATATGCGGACATTGTCGCAAATGCGGCAAGGGCAGATCGAGTACAATGCACCGAATGTCAGGAACACCGCCATTGCTATAGCGGTGATGGCGAAAAGTCTCCCCTATCTGTTTCCGAAAGACAGCATTAATGATGCGGGGTCCAAAGCGTCTGATCGGATAGTAGAAAATCCCGAGGGCTTTTTTGAATTTGTTCTTGACTTGGAAGAAGCGGCCTTAACGCTTGCTGAAGCGGCGCATCTCGAAAAGGACTTGGATTCGATTGACCGAAGTATTTCAGAACTTGGGGCGACTTGTCGAAACTGTCATTCGGAGTTCAGAAAATAATTTAGAAATTTGCCGTGATGACCAAAGGCGCCGGAGGCATCGCAGGCGTTGTGCTCTGCGTTGCGGCAGTGGCTGCAATTTGGGCGTTTAAACCCCAGGTAATGGGGGAGGGAGAACTCGCAACCCTGTTACCGAAAGATTTTGCGCCCGATCTGGAACGCGGTGAGCTTCTCTATCATTTGGGTGGCTGCGGCGATTGCCATGCATCATCAGAATTCGGTGGTTTGCCGGCAGGGGGGATGCCTCTTGAAACGGCGTACGGAACATTTTTTGCTCCCAACATCACTCCCGATGCCGAAACCGGCATCGGGAACTGGACTTCAGCGGATTTTGTCAATGCCATGCATCAAGGTGTCAGCCCTGAGGGCAAGCATTATTATCCTGCATTTCCGTATACGGCTTATGCGCGGGTTACGCGCGAAGACTTGCTGCACCTGAAAGCGTTTTTGAATAGCCTTCCTCCTGTGAACCGCATCTCGTCGCACCAGGATATCAGCTTTCCCTTTAATTTTCGTTTTGCTCTTGCATTTTGGAAACTTGTCGGACACCGGGCCAAGATTTTCACACCTGACCCCGAACGTTCATTCACTTGGAACCAAGGTGCCTACCTAGTGAATGGTCTAGGCCATTGCGGCGTCTGCCATACTCCCCGAAATATTTTTCTTGCCGAGAGCAGATCCATGCATTTGCAGGGTGCGCCTCCGTTGAAGGACGGCGAACCCCGCGCTCCTAGAATTGCCGGCATTGATCCTGACACCACGCTGAATGCCTTAAGCGAATGGTCTGGGTCCATAGATGAAGACAGTTCAATGTTTCTCGTCACGTTAGCTTATTCAAACCATGTTCCTCTGGAACTGCATGATAGCGTTGCCGAGTATTTGCACAGCCTTGCGTTCGAATAGGTTGGCTGGCGGAATTGGATGATCGTCCCGCAGCCGAGTGATTGTGAAAAATTCAGCGATTGCAAACTCACCGTTAGAATCTGCAAGTTCAATGGCGTTGAATTCAAGAGATTGGTAGTGTCCAGAATCTTTCGCACTTTCCCTCATGCGAAGGCGGGCAATCAAACTGCTTGCATTTGCAGGCAATCTGTCAAAGTTCTTCCGCGCCGCGGTCGGTTCTGACTGTCCGCAGATCAGCAGACATGGTCACCTCTTCAAGTGATAATTGTTATAATCACAACATAGAGGATGTTTTCTCCGACCACACCGCAAAATGTGCTAATTTTAAGTTCTTGATTCTTTGCTTTCGAGAAGTAACATAACTCATAATTTGAACAAGGGTCTCAGTCCATGTCTCTCGCCGATGCAAAGAAACTGGCATGGCCGCTTGCAGCCGGATTGAACGCGGAACGGTCGCTATTCGCTTCAGATCTGAAGTTTTTTGGACCAGCGCCGATCGGGGATCTAATCGGTTTCGAGGAATTTTCGAGGGCCGTGTTGGAACGGACAAGGCAAGCAATGCCGGCAGCTCGGAAGCAGCCTTATCTGTTCTTCGGTGGTGAGCATCAAGGCCACATTTGGATCGGAGCCACCGGAAATATCGAAGGTGAAATGCAGTCTTCCTGGTTTGGTGTTCCTGCCGGATGTGGTTTGCGAAAATTGCGGTTTGGCGAATTCTATAAGTTTGAGGGAGACCGCATCTGTGAAATTCGCTGCCTGCTGGATATACCGGGGCTGGCAGCACAGGCTGGTATCGAACTGCTGCCGCGCTTTGAGGGCAAAGCGCAGATTCCTGACGGACCATCGGCTGAAACCGGCATCGTTCGCACGCCGCAGAATCCAGCAATAACAGAGATGACACGAACCTTAGTGCACGACATGATCGTCGTAGGCTGCAACCGGCTTGCAGGCAGCGACATCGAGTCCCAGGGGTTAGACCGATACTGGCATGCGGATATGGCTTGGCACGGGCCTTGGGGCATTGGATCGGCCTACGGAATGGAAGAATTTTATGCCTGTGCGCAAGGACCTTCGGTGCGCTCGTTTCCGGGGCGGAAAGGATCTTGGCCGAAAGAAGCGTTTATTGCGGAAGGCCGGGTTGCGGGATTTGCGGGTTGGCCTTCGTTCATCGGCAATTTTACTGGGCGGCCCTTTCGTGGAATTGCTCCCACTGGCGGACCCATTTCAAAAAACGTAATGGATTTTTATACCGTCAGAGATAATCGACTCTCCGAAAACTGGGTCTTGATCGATTTAATCAAGTTCGCTGCGGACTGTGGTGTTAACTTGTTGGCGCAAATGCCTGAGGACCCTTGCCCTTTCGCGATATGAGGTGATGGTGTGAAGCTCCGAACGCTGCCGGCGTGGTTTGTGGGGCCGTCGCATGATCGAAAGTGCGAAAACGTCTTTCGTGCCGGTCTTTCTTCAACGATGCGGCTCATAGGCTGGAGCAAACCGATCCAACGGCATTGCTGCAACATTTTGCAATAGATCAATGAATCCCGAGACTTGATGAGCAGCGGTTGCCGCTCCCTTCTCGGATGTTGCGGCTGATGCGTCGCCCGCGACTCCATCGGGTCCAAGATCGCTTGCTATCCAGCCATAACTGATCGGCCCGGTCGGTGGAATGATATCGGTCTCAGCAGTTGATGAAAAGTTCGATGCCCGATCCATGGCAACAAGATCCGGTCTGAAATGAAGCATCATCGAGGTTTCGAAATCGCCGCCGTGAATTCCGATACGGCCCTCTCTCGTGGAATAAATTCCCTCAGGCACCCCGAAATTGCTCCACTGGCACTTTACTGCATACATTCCAGCTCGAACCCGGAGCTCACGCGCAACAATCGAGATCAGGTCCAAATTTCCGCCATGTGAATTCACAATGACAATTTTTCGCACACCCGCGCGTGAAACAGACATGCCGATTTCGATCCAAGCGCGGAGGGCGGTTTCTGCAGTCAATGTCAGTGTGCCGGCAGCCCAGAGGTGCTCGTTTGACTTGCCGATCGCTTGAATTGGCAGAATCCGGATATCCAAATTGTCTGGAAGCTGCTGGTGCAATTCTCCGAGCATGCCTTGACCGATGAGCGTGTCGGTGCCGACGGGCAGGTGTGGTCCATGCTGCTCTATCGCAGCGGTCGGCAGCACGGCAATCGTGCGCATTGCGTCAATGTTATCGAATTCAGACGCTCGAAACTCTGCCCAGTTACATCTGGTCATACATTATCCTTGGTTAATTGTTCAGTTGGATGCCGCGCTCGCCTTCAATAATCGGTCCATGGCTCGGGCAACCCGGGTCAGGTGACGCTTCCGGCTTTCAGCTGTCGAGGAGTCCATCGCATAGTGGGCCGCGAAAGTGGTTCGAGCGCGCCGCGCGCAGACTAAGCGCAAGCCACGCAGCAATGTGCGCTTGCCTGGGGCGCCGACAAGCTGCGTCACCAACCAGGTCGCGCCGCAGGTTGTGAATACGCCGACTGCAGTAACGTGCGTCAATCCCGGTTTGATTTTCCTATTGTTCTGCGTTGGCAAGTGAAACGCGGATCCAGGTAGCATCGTGCGATCAAGCCAGCCCTTGAGCAGCGCCGGGAGCCCATACCACCAAGTCGGATAAACAAAGATCAGCGTGTCACACCATTCAATATTCTCCACATGCTCCCGAACCGGTGGTTTGTTCGCATCCGGGTCAGAGTAGGCTGTAAGTTCAGAACCGGTCAAGACAGGGTTGAATTGATTTTTGTACAGGTCTTCCAGCCGCGATTCCGCTTTGGCTTCGCGGAGCTTGGCCTGAACGATTTTAAGAACAGCGGCGGTGAAACTTGTTGGGTCCGGATGGCAATAGACGACAAGAGCCCGCATCAGAATTGTTCCATCTCCGATTGCACGCGCTTTAGGAAACGGCCGCATCGGGCATCAGTTACGTTGTTCATATCATATAGAGCCAAATACCGCATCTTGGCAGGCTGGCAGTAGAATCGGACCGATCGTGTCACAACCTTTCGCGGCGGGTCGCCTGCTGCAAATGCTCTTAAGCGTGATCCGCCATATGTGGTGACAGCTGCGAGCTTTCGGATTTGTGTGAGGTTGGGAAGCACCTTTCCGTTTTCAATACGGAAAGCGACGCCGGGAAGAGCAACACGGTCAAAGTAACCTTTTAGGATCGCCGGGAAGCCAAAAATCCAGACAGGAAAAACCAAAACCAGCGCTTCAGCGCGCCTTAATCGTTCCACATAGCTCTTCACCGGTTCAATATTTGATGGCTCTTCATGATAATCACGTCGCTCAGCTTCAGTCAGAACCGGATAAAATCCCTCTGCGTAGAGATCGCAGTCGTCGATTTCCCAGCCTCGATCGGTTAATGTATCCACAACAGTTTGATGCAGTGCGGAGGAAAAACTCTCCGGCAAGGGGTGGGCGAATAGAACAAGTGCGCGCATCAGTCGACCGGCAGCAGACCGGGATAGTTATACATTTTAGAAAACGACCAGTTTGGGTCGTCCCAGGCAATCATCTTACCCGGATTTAGCAAACCTTTCGGGTCGGCCTCCTTCTTAAATCTCAACTGCCGGTCATCGACGGTTTGGCGGCCTCCTTCTTCGAGCGTATATCTGTGAGGATTGAAGATCATGCAGCCCATTTCTTCGTGCATCCTAACGATCTCATCCAACCGCTCTTCGGAAGTGAACTTCACAATCGGCAGCCCGGCAAACATCACCTTTCCGTTTTCACGCATGATCTCAAGGTGCTGAAGAACCTCGCCGCCGAATGCTTCTCGGACTTTCGCAACCAGTTCCAAATGATTTGGAGGACCGTATCTCACCTGCAGATAGGTAATCGTCGGATCAACGCGCAATGCCCGAAGCGTGGTATGATTCCAACCATATTCGAATACCGGACCGGGGTCTCTTGCCCAGTTGTTGTTGTCGCTGCGAAAAATTATCCTAGCATTTGGCCATTGCGAGGCAAACGTCAGAAAGCCGTCCATCGAATGTGGAGCAACCATGAGAGCGACAACGCTGTCGCTTCTTTCAATGTATGGTTTGACCCTGGGAAAATAGTCAAAGGCGATCGGGGCTTCACAGGGTGTCACCAGTTTGATCAGGATTCCGTCCTGATTGGCAAGATCACAGGCGAATTTGGCAGAATCCATAAAATCATCAAATGCAATGAACATCTCCACCCAATCATAGGCGGGAGCGAGCGGCATTTCGATTTCCGTGATGATGCCGTTGGTTCCATAAGCGTGTGAGACCCGCGGCAGCTCGTCGCGCGTGAATTCCAGAGTTCTGGGTTGTTCTTCCATGGTCACAACCCGCAGACGAATTATATTTCCGAGATCGCGGAGGGCCCCCCAAGTGCAGGAGCCTACTCCTCCTGACCCGCCGGCAACGAATCCACCGATCGACGCGGTGGCCCAAGTCGATGAGAACATGCGTATTTCCTGACCGGAATGAGCGCGGCACTGCGCGTCAAGATCCTTGAGTAAACATCCAGGCTCAACAACAACTCGACCCGGCTGGATTTCCTTCACGGCGGTTAAGTGGCGCATATGCATGACGCAGCCACCCGACAACGGCATTGCTTGACCGTAGTTTCCGGTTCCGGCGCCCCTGGTCGTCACAGGCACATCATGCTGGTAACATGTAGCGAGAATCTCAATTACTTCGGATTCGGACTTGGGGCTGACCACGAAATCAGCTGTGATATGCTCAAGCTTTGACTTCAGAACCGGTGAATACCAAAAGAAATCCCGACTTTTTGCCCGGACCGAAACCGGGTTGGTATCAATTTCCAGATCGCTGAGTATCCGCATCGCGGCGTCGACATTTGGTTTCATGGTTTATCCATTAGGTCATCTAATTCTTTGTAACTGGGAAGCGTGCGTTCAATCGCTCGCCCTTTGCGCACGACAACCCGGTCCGATTGTGGACGAGGCAGCAATTCCGACCAATTGCGCGCATTGCAAATGATAAAGTCGGCCGGGTCGCCGGGCTGGAGTCGGTTGGCGCTCATCCCGCAAATCTGCGCAGGCAATTCTGAAAAAGCGTTTTCCCAACTGTCTCTGCAATGATCAAGATGGCAAATGCGCACCGCTTCGCGCATCACTTCGATCATATCAAGATCGCCATACGCATAGAACGGGTCACGTGTGTTGTCTGAAGCAAAGGCGACAGGAATTCCGGCGTTCCGCATTTCGTGCACGAGAGTGACACCACGCCATCTCGGTGTGCTGTTCGGCGAACGATCCTGCAGATACATATTGCACATCGGGAGGGAAACAACCGCTATCCCGGCCTCGTGAACGAGCGAAAGCGTCTCGTTTATCTTGTCCTTGCTTTGCAGTGCCAGGGAACAGCAATGACCGGCAACGATTGGGCCTTCAAAGCCGCACTTCAGAGCCGCTTCGGCGATTTTGCGCAGATTCGCGTCCGATGCATCTCCCGACTCGTCAACATGAAAGTCAACGGGCAGTTCGAGATCTTTGGCAAAACGGAAGAACAGCTCCAGCCTCTTCTCAATATCGGGGATTGAAAACAGAAAGCAGCCGAGCAGCCCGCCATGCCTTGCAACGGTTTCCGCGATATCAGGGAAATCACCACTATTGTCGACCAAATCAATTCCAAAAATCGGCGCGGCCTGGAGTTCAATTCGATCGGCCCATTCCTCGCGAATTTGGCTGAATACCGGCCAAGAGATTTTGTGCTGAGGGGGACTGCTGTCCAAGTGCGTTCTTATCGCTCTTGTCCCGTGCGCATAGGCGCAGCGCAGAGAAAATTCCATCCGCCGTCGAACATCATCCGCATTCCAATTCCTTTCACGGTCATGCATGCAGGCTGCGATTGCGCTTTCGAAGCTCCCGTCAGAATTGGCAGCGCGCGGCCAGATATGTCCCTTATCAATGTGCGTATGCATATCAACGAAGGTTGGCAGCAGCATCGCGCCTTCCGCGTCCACGCTTGGTCCGCCGTGCGGCATGGAAATACGGTCTCCATCGACGAAAATTTCAACGCGATCAAGCTGTTGCCCGATGCCGCCCGATAAAAGATTTGAGATTCGATACTGCGCTGTTTCGGGAAGAGAGAAAAATCCCTTCATTGCTCCTGCCTTAAAGCGCTCTCATGCCATTTATGGAGCAGGAGGTGGCTGATCAACGAAAGCACCGAAAAAATCACCACTCCCGTAACCGCAATCAACAGCAGAGCTGCAAACATGCGCGGAATATTCAGTCGATACCCAGCTTCAAGAATGGTGAAGGCGAGTCCAGAACCGATGCCGCCTGTTCCGGCGACGAATTCAGCCACAACCGCGCCGATTAGAGCCAATCCGCCGGAAATGCGCAGCCCCGCAAGAAAATAGGGCAGGGCAGTGGGAATCTGAAGATGTTTGAGCTTTTGCCAACGGTTAGCGCCGTAGATTCTGAATAGGTCCCGCAGATTGTGGTCGGTTGAATTCATTCCGAGTGTGGTGTTCGAAAGAATCGGAAAAAACGCGACGATCCAGGCACAGATCAACAAACCGATAATTTTGCTCTCTACATAAATGAAAATCAGAGGAGCGATTGCAACGATCGGTGTGACCTGGAGGACGACCGCAAAGGGAAACAGCGACATCTCGAAGATTCGGGACTGAGTGAACAGAATCGCCAACCCCACACCGCCAATCACAGCGACACCGAGAGCAAGCAAAGTAATCTGCGCCGTTATCAGCAGCGCATCCATCAGTATCGACCAATCATTAATGAGCGTGTTCAGCACACGACCTGGTCCCGGCAAGATGTAATGCGGAATTTCATTCCACACGACGATGCGGTTCCAGATCCAAATTGTCAGAATCAACACAATTAGGGGAAGACACCATTTGCCGATGCGTTCTAGCCGGCGGCGGACAATCCGTTTGTGTTCGTCGGCGTCGACAACGCGCGGGGCGGCTGTTTCGTTGCTCGCCAGAGCCGATGTTGGTGATTTTTCAGAGCCAGACTTCATGTTTTGAATCAGTTCTCCGTCTCGTTAGACAGTTTCCGCAATGGCGCTTTGAAGCGCGTCCGATGTTCGGCGGCAAAAGTCGGCGTATGTTGGTGAGGTGCGAAATTCTTCGGCGCGCGGGTAAGGTTCGTCAACGTTGATCTCCACCAGAACCTGGCCCGGTCGTGCTGTCATGACAGCAATTCTATCGGACAGAAACACGCTTTCAAAAACCGAATGTGTCACAAAGAGAATCGTGCAATCGATTTTGCTTTTCAATTCAAGGAGGTCATTGTTCAGCTTGAACCTCGTGATTTCATCAAGCGCCGCAAACGGTTCGTCCATCAAAATAACCTTCGGATCGGTTGCCAAGGCCCGAGCGATGGATACGCGCATCTTCATGCCACCGGACAATTCTCTGGGATAGCTCTGTCCGAAACCATCCAATCCGACGAGGCTCAGCGCCTCCTGAATTTTTGGCCGCACCGAATCAAAACTCTGGTCCATTAATCGAAATGGCAACCAGACATTTTTCTCGACGGTTGCCCAGGGCATTAATGTTGGTTCTTGAAAAACCACTCCAATGTCGCCGCTGTCGTGGTCGACATGCCAAACAATCTGTCCGGAAGTGGGTTCCAAGAGTCCGGCAATCATTCGCAGAACTGTTGATTTTCCACATCCGGAGGGTCCTAGCAGAGAAATGAAGTCGCCGGAATTCACCGTTAGTGAAACAGTCCGAAGCGCTTCAACATCTTCATTGAAGATCTTACCGACATTTTTGACGGAAAGAAGCTTCCGCCGTTCGCTTGATTGGAGTCCAGCGTTGGGTGCTAATTCTGACACGTGATTCTCAAGCATTTCTTTATCTGGGCAACGGCTGCGAACAGTTACCGTCGCCCAGATACGTTACTTTGACTGACCGTGGTGCCTACTTCAGATCCATTCCAACGCCATTGCCGGTAAATTCTTCGGTGAAGGCTTTCCGCCAATCAATGGATTCGTCAATAACGCCAGCGGCAACCATCTTATCAAAAAAATCTTTGACTTTGGCTTCAGTGATAACGCCGATGCCTTTTGTTAACGCATCACCGGAGTCGACAATGCCCACGGCTTTCATTCGATCAACCGCATAGGCGATTTTGTCGTCAGTCATGCCGGGATTGTGCGCTTTGATCAATTCATTGGCCGCCGACGGATCTCCATACAGATAATTGTACCAGCCTTTGATTGATCCATCGACAAAACACTGGACCACCTCGGGACTATTGGCAATTGTCGGTGCCATGGCTTCAATGGTCGTCGCATAAGTTGAATAGCCAGCATCCGCGATCAAAAAGACATCTGGCACGAAGCCGGCTTCTTTTTGCACCGCGTAGGGTTCGGAAGACAGATAGCCTTGCATTCCAAGCCCCTCGTCGGCGATGAATGGCGCCGGATTGAATGTATAAGGACGACGCTGTTCCTCGGTGAATCCATATTCACCAATCATCCATCGGTAAAAAGACTGGAATCCGTTGTCTCCAATCAGCAGCGTGAGGTTTTTGAGGTCGGCGAATGTTTCCGCTTTACCTGGATGGGCCAAAATGACCTGTGGGTGCTTTTGGAAGATCGCGGCCACAGAAACGACAGGTATCCCTTCTTGGACGGCGCTGAAGGCCTGAAGCATGTCTCCGCCCATATGAAACTGTATTTTGTTGGACATCAGCAGTGAGCGGTTATTCACCTGCGGACCGCCTGGAGCGATGGTCACATCCAAACCGCATGCTTCATAGGTGCCGTCGGCGACTGATTGATAAAATCCACCATGTTCGGCTTGGGCAACCCAGTTCGTCCCGAAAGTTACTTTTTCCAGTGCCATCACAGCACCGGCTGTGAATGCAATCAAAGTTGAAAGTGTGAGAATTTTGGTTTTCATAGATACTCCCCTAGTGGCGGCCTGTTGAAACGGTGCTCCGAAATGAACAAAAATCGCCATATGACATTCTTGCGCATTGAGTCAATGGCATCGCGCCTGTCGGCAGACCTTAGCAAAGAAGTCGGATTTGTTTTCTGGAAACGGATTGAGCTACCGCATTGAGTCGTAATCTTTCTTTTTGTTTCTGGGGGTATATGGCGGCTGAACGCTGCTCTCGTTGGGGCTCTGAAACGTTGTTCGATACCTTTAATTCCTACCGCTGACCGCCGTTCCGGTCAGCGTGGCAGTCTTTCCGCAAGTGAAAGCGCTGAACGATGCTAAAACGGTGTTAAGGGCCCCCGAATCTACTTTATGCGATGCCCGGGAAATCGGTTGCGTTTTGGACACCACAATCATCCATCGCCTCATTTCGGCTGGGTTCGCCTGAATGTCTGATTTGAACTTCAATTTTCTGGAATTAGCTTTTGTGAAACCGACGACTTCTCCGGTTTGCTCCGATTTTCTTAGACATCTTCACGCAGCCGGCATGGACAGCGAAAACTCGAGTCGGTCAGTCGGTAACTGCAATTAACTTGGTTCTTCAGGAAAATTGGACGCGTCAGAATGTTCTTTGACCGATTGCCCGGCCCTTTTGGGATAGGCTGTGTTCTCTGCTCGATGGCCAGATTCATCTGGAACGATTCTAAGTGGAGACGGTGTCGAAGTATGAGATGCAGAAGTAGAGGCCAGGCAGGTATCGCCAAACGTTAGACTTTCGCAATACGGCGTTTGTGGTTATTCGCCAATAGCTAGTGAGCGCGGCCTGTTGCAGAGGGCTGGTTCGAATCTAGTAAATTCGATGGAAATTCAATATGCCTCAAACAGTAAATCCAAAATCAATTTATCCAACATTTGCAAATTATTCGCATGGTGTTCTAACCAATGGCGAGACTTTGTTTGTTTCAGGTCAGCTTGGGATCGATGCATCCGGCAATGTGCCGGAATCGGTCTTGGAACAGGCGCGCCTTTGTTTTGCCAACGTCCAAGCGATTTTGGCGGATGCAGGCTTTCAAGTTAAGGACGTGGCGCGTATCAATGCGTTTGTGAAGTCGGAAACCGCGCTTGGAGACTATATGAAGGCGCGCGACGAATGGATAGCAGCGCTGCAGGATCCGCCGGCTTCAACGCTCGTCATTGTTTCCGGATTCACCCGCCCCGAATTCATGGTGGAAGTTGAAGTGACCGCCTGCATCGAAATGGTTAATCAATGAGGCTTGGGTTCCACGCGCTTAACAAGGCATGGATGGTGCGCGGTTTTTGGTTGTAAATCGCTCACCTGTCTGACCATACCGCGAATTCGTTGCCGCTTGGCTCGCAGAAATGGAACCGCCGTCCTCCCGGGAAAGAGAATATCTGTTGAATCACTTTTCCGCCAGCCGCTTCGATTTCCGATTGAGTGACCTCTATATTTTCGCTGAAGAAGACGATGAGGCAGGCACCGCCGTCCGAGCGGCTGCAATTCTCGGATTCATAAATCCCGCCGTCCAACCCGGCGCCGGCGAACGCGGAATAGCCCGGTCCGTAGTCCGTGAATGTCCAACCGAACAGCTTCTCGAAAAATGCTTTCGTTGAATTGAAGTCACGGCAAGGAAATTCCAAGTAATCAATCATTTTATGACGTGGCACTGCCCTAACTCCTTTCATGAAATCTGCGCTGGGATTTGGGCACTCATAGCTGAATGGGGGTCAAATGCTAACCGAGACCGGCGGCATTCAGTGCTGAAACCTAACCTAATGACATTTCGCGAACCCCATGCAAGCAAGAGAAACGAAATTTCGATTGTTCATGCCGATTTGTGGCGGGCTGTCCGAAGAATTTCCGACTGGTTGTCAGGCATCCAAGTTAATGTTTTAGATGCATTCGACGGCGCAATGTGTAGACTTCATTGATCCGTTCCACTGCGGGTTGCTGACAGATCATAATCTGCGGCTGGAACCGCACACGAATTTAAGGGAGATGAAAGATGGCGGCAAATCAATCTGGCAATGGCTCGGAAGTTTCGGCAAGGCGACCTAACATTGCGAAGAAGCACTACGAAAAGGAACTGTTTCGGCTGCAGCTTGAGCTGGTGAAGCTGCAAGGGTGGGTCAAACGCGAAGGATTAAAAATCGTTGTGATCTTCGAAGGACGCGATGCAGCGGGAAAGGGAGGAGTGATCAAACGCATAAACCAGTATCTCAGTCCAAGAATTTGTCGAGTATCCGCGCTGCCGGTGCCTACAGAGCGCGAGCAGACACAGTGGTATTTTCAACGTTACTGTGCGCACCTTCCGGCGGCTGGCGAGATCGTGCTGTTTGACCGCAGTTGGTACAACAGGGCTGGCGTAGAGACTGTTATGGGATTTTGCACGGAAGAAGAAACCGCGGAATTCATGCGTTCATGCCCAGTGTTTGAAGAGATGCTGCAGAGGTCGGGGGTTCAACTGATAAAATACTGGTTTTCGGTGTCCGATGATGAACAAGAGAAACGATTCCGCAGCCGATTGAACGAACCGCACAAACGCTGGAAGCTATCACCGATGGATATGGAATCCCGAACGCGCTGGGTCGACTATTCCCGCGCAAAGGATGAAATGTTTAAGCACACCGATACCAAGAAATCGCCTTGGTATGTCGTGGACGCCGATAGCAAGCGACTGGCAAGGCTGAATTGCATTCGGCACTTTATCGAGCAAATCGCTTACGAAGACATCACACCGATGCCGGTTGAATTTCCCGAGCGCAAAAGTCCTGGGGACTATGTGCGGCCGCCCTTTTCAAGCCAAACAATGGTTCCGAACTATTACGGGACGAATTAGCCAAGCAAGGCCAGCGCGAAACCATTGTTGATCAAGGTTGTCGCTTCGCAAAGAACAGATAAGCGGCGCATTCGGTGATCGCTTGGTAAGCGCGGATGATTGCTATCGTCGGTGGTTCGGACTTTAGACATCAGCGTCCCGCTGATGGAGGCGTTGCGTATGCGCTGATACGGCTGTGATTCACCGCGTGACGCCCTTACGGGTTGGGAGGTGTATCAAGCACCGAAGGATTCACGACCATTTCGTGGTTGAGCGCTCCTCGTATGCCATCAATGGCGTTCTGAATGGCTAGGCATCCCATCGCATTCAGCGATTCTTCGGTCAAAGCAGCGGAATGCGGACTTAGCACAATGCGCGGGTTGGCCAAAAGAGGCGAGTCCGGCGGCGGCGGTTCGCTCGTGAAGGTGTCGATCCCAGCACCGTGAATTTTACCGGAATTGACTTTTTCAAGCAGTGCGAATTCGTCAATGAGTCCGCCCCGGCTGGCATTCACGATAATGGATTGGTTCGGCATCATGTCAAGTTCACGGTGTCCGATCATGTTTCGAGTGCGTTCGGTCAAAGGAACGTGCAGACTCAATATATTGGCCCGCCTCAAGCCGCATTCGAGGCTGTCGATAAGTGTAACCCCTTCAATCGAGCTGGAAGTCAAGTAAGGATCATAAACCAGGATGTTCATTCCAAATGCCCGAGCCCGCTGTGCAAGCAAGCGACCGATCCGGCCAAACCCGACGATCAGAAGAGTGCGCCCCTGCATTTCCAATCCAACGTGATTTAATCGGGTATTAAATTGATTGGAACGCACTGCGTTGTCCATGATGTTGACGTTTCGAGCGGCCGCGAGCATCAAAAACACCGCGTGTTCAGCTACAGAAACCGAATTGGCGTTCGCGGTGATGGCAACCGCGATTCTTTGTCGGGTGCAGAATTCGATCGGCACATTGTCGTAGCCGACGCCATGGCGCGAAATAACCTTTAAGTTCGGCGCGGATCGCAAGACTTCCTCCGGAAGCGGCGCCACCCGTATTGTAACGGCATCCGCATCGGCGATGCTCTCAATAAGTCCAGCGGCAGAAACGTCCTCTGTTATCTGCCACTCAATGTCCGGATGGGCTTTAAGGGTTTCATAGGCAATCGGCCGCAAAGCCTGCACAATGACGAGTTTTGGCATATAGCTGTTATCCGCGGGGCATTAACTGACCGAAACCCATTTCTGAGTGCGGCTGGATCGTCGAACGCTGTCGACAATGGATTGGATGCGGGCACCGGATCGAAACCCGAAAGCCTGGTCGCGTTTGCCGGCAATCGCATCAATGAAATTTGCGATTTCGATGGCTTTGAGATCATTGTAGCCAAGCTGATGTCCCGGTGCGACGCAGAATCGTCCATAAGGTTCGTGCTCAGGTCCAGCGAGAATCGTTTGAAATCCTTGCAGCGCTTTGCTTCCTCCTGTGGAATAATATTGCAGTTCATTCAGTCGGGACTGACTGAATAACAGCGAGCCTTTGCTGCCGTAGATCTCGAAATCATGCTGCATTTTTTGTCCGGTCGCGATCCAACTGGCCTCTGCGGTGCCTGATGCCTTGCCGACAAATTCAAGTAGTGCGCATCCTGTGTCATCGACTTCAATGCTCTTGCGCTCGCCGTCAGGTCCAAGTCTGACGGGAACCGTAGTTGCGAGGTTGCCGTAGACCGATTCAATCGGACCGAGCAGAAACTCGGCTGTTGCGATGACGTGGCTCCCCAAATCCGCGAAGGCTCCGCCTCCGTCCGGTTCGAGTCTCCAGCTCCAAGGAGCGGCAGGGTCAATCATGTAGTCTTCCGCATGCACACCGCGAAATCGCCAAATCTCGCCTAACTCGCCGTTGTCAATCATTGATTTGGCCAATGCGAACATTGGATTGGACAAATAGTTGAAACCAACCTGCGTTACGACACCGGCTGTTTGAGCTGCGTTGGCCATCTCCAGAGAGTCCGCTGTATTCGTAGCCAAGGGTTTCTCGCAGTAGATGTGCTTGCCCTCCGCGATTCCGGCGAGTGCCATATCTTTGTGGAATCGATTTGGAGCGGTGATATCCAATAGGTCTATTTGCGGATCGCTTGCAATCTCCTGCCAATCTGACGTTGAGCGGCTAAATCCGAATTTTTCCGCAGCGCGTTTGGCCAGTTTTGGCGTCACGTCAGCGATGCATTCGAAAACAATGTCAAAGGGCAGATCAAAGACGCGCGCTGCTGTTGCGTAGCCGAAGACATGTGTCATGCCCATAAATCCTGCACCTATGAGCCCTATGCGCAGTTTCTGTTTAGGCACTCACTCACTCCAAAACAAAATTATCTGAAGGGGAACGCATTATCTGAAATCGTTCCGCAATTCGGGGTCAGGTAAATTCGTCTACTCTCACGAGACGCTTCTCTCGCATCGAGCGGTAAGCTGCCTCAGCCAAAATCAATGCGGCCCGACCATCGTCGAAGCCCACCGACGGGCGAGTGCCTTCTTTGATGCAACGCGCAAAGTGGCTGATTTCGGCCAAGAACGCTTCGGCATACCGTTCGATAAAGAAGTTGAGATAGGGGGTCGCGCATTCTGTTTGATCAACGCTATATCGACGCATGCCGTGCGGGGTCCGATTGCTGCTGATCAACATGCCTTCAGATCCTAGAATTTCGACACGTTGGTCATATCCGTAAACGGCGGTGCGTGAATTGTTGATGTGGCACTGTTTGCCGTCTGCTGTTTTCATCACAATCATGGCAGTGTCGTGGTCATTGAGTTCCTCAGCCAACGCTGAATCAATGAGGCCGTCGGCAACGGCAAACACTTCAACAGGCTCATCGCCCAACATGAACCTTGCTAAGTCGAAGTCGTGGATCGTCATATCTCTCAGCAATCCTCCTCCATTCTCTATATATTGGCGTGGAGGCATTCCCGGATCTCTTGATGTGATGATCACCTGGTGGATATCGCCGATTTCGCCTGCATGAGCTGCGTCGCGAACCGCTTTGTGACCTGGATCAAATCGCCGGTTAAAGCCTATCAGAATGGGTAGATCAGAACCCATGATGGCTTTTCGGCATTGATTGACCCGGTCAAGGTTCAGATCGATCGGCTTCTCACATAAGACTGCTAGGCCGGCATCGACCGAACGCTCAATGTATTCCGAATGTGTCTCGGTTGCGGAAGCGATAAGAACGCCGTCAATTCCTTCATTTTGTGCCAACTCGTCGAAGTCCTTGAAATTGGCAACTCCCATAGACTCCGCGCATGCTTTCGCGGCGGCAGTGTCGATGTCGAGAATTCCGGCCAGCGTTGTATCAGGGTGTGTTGAAATATTGGCAGCATGCATTCTGCCGATCCGTCCGCATCCGATGACAGCCAATCGTACCATACTGATCTCCTAAGTTGAGTTGCTTTTTGAGGTTAGTCTGCAGAGTAGCTATTTCACGGGCAGGTTTTCAATGGAAGTCTTCTGATCGAGCGGATTCTGGAAAAATTTAACTCAGACTTTTGAGCGCTGGCTGATGTGAGGCCGCGAATTTGTTTCTTTGTCTTGGCATGCCGCTGTGTTTTGCGATGTATGCGAATCGGCGGTCGAGACGGTATTCGACGGGTCGATTTCTCTGATTGCTGAATCGAAGATAGACTCTATAGACGATCAGTAGTGGTCCATAGCTCTTTTGGTCATTAAGTGCTCGCAGAAAGCCAAGAGGATGTTGAGAGATGCGCAGATTGAAGTGGGGAATTGTGGGCGGAGGCGATGGCAGTCAGATCGGCTTTGCGCATCGAAGCGGCGCTGAGCTCGACAGGCTTTATTTTCTGTCGGCAGGCGCGTTTGACATTGATCCGGTTAAAGCGCGTCGATTTGCCGAGGAGCTGGGCGTGGATTCTGCGCGGGCTTACGGAAGTTGGCAAGAGATGCTTTCTGCAGAATCCGCGCGGACGGATCGTTTAGATCTTGTTACTGTCGCAACACCAAACAGCACGCATTTCGACATTGCAGCGGCGTTCTTGGATGCGGGGTTCAATGTGCTTTGCGAGAAGCCGATGACGACGACCCGCGAGACTGCAGAAAGGCTTGTGGAAATCGTGTCGGCGAGCGGCAAAATCTTTGCGGTTAACTTCGGATACACAGGATACCCTTTGGTTCGGCAAATGCGATCGATGGTGCTGAACGGTGAGATCGGAAAAGTGCGTCTGGTGAAAGCTGAATTCGCGGCGGGGTTTCTCGCCGACGCTGAGCTGGACAAGAACCCGCGTGTCCGATGGAGATTCGATCCCCAACAGGCTGGCGCTTCGTTTGTGATGGCGGATTTGGGAAGCCATGCCATGCATTTGGCAGTGTTTGTGACAGGACAGTCGATTTACCGGTTGTCGGCGGATTTCGCACACGGTGTTGCCGGGCGCATGCTGGAAGACGACGCTTTGGTTGCTTTTCGAATGGATGACGGAGCGATTGGACGGTTATGGGTCAGTGGTCTTGCGCTTGGCAGGACGCATGGGCTGACCTTGCAGGTGTTTGGAGAGTCTGGCAGCCTCATTTGGCGGCAGGAACATCCCGAACAGCTTTTGTGGACTCCGCTTGGTCAACCTACCAGAATTTTGGAACGAGGAAACAGTGGACTTGCGGAATCAGCCATTCGCGCCAACCGAATTACGGAAGGACATCCTGAGGGAATGGTTCTTGCATTCGCCAACATCTATCGGGATCTCGCAGAAGTCATCACGGCCAAATTGGAAGACCGGCCAGCCGATCCCTTGAGTTTGAGTTACCCGAATGCCGAAGAGGGAAGGCACATGGTGGATGTGGTATGGGCGGCTGCGGAATCCAGCTCCAACGGTTCGCAATGGCTGGCGGTTGATCGCTCTTGACTTGCGGTAGCGGAATTTTGAACCGCCGCCGAACTGTTCCAAAATGCAGAATCAGGGGGTTTTTAAACTGGCACTAGTTTATTCTCGAGCTGGCCGCAGTTCTGTCCAACCACCAATTGTCGCACCGCCGTCCAGATCGGTGCCTCTTGGGCGTTGTCGATTTTGTCGGCTGAACCAACCTGCCGGTGGACGAGGCCATGGAGACCATTCGATCAAGGCGCCTTGTCAGCGCAGACGGATTCAAAAAGGACAATCTCAGCCAATTTACCCATCGTTAAGTGCTGGTCTGACTTATAAGATTGAAACACACGCCACGCTTCGAACTGGCTATTGTGTTTCTTAACTCGTTGATTCAAAATGATATTGACTCTTCGGTATGCTGAAGCAAGCGCGAACGAAAGATTGCGCTGAATTGGGTTCGAGCTTGACTCCATCGGGCTTGCCGTCATTGCAACACCGGATGAAATTTGGTTGACTTGTTGAATGAATTCAATTCAACTGACTTTAGAAACAGTCGGAAGAAAGTGCTGAATCAATATGGCGTAGGCGCAGAGCGGCCCGATGAAACCGCAGGCAATTCCTCCCTTCGGACTACTCGATTGGATTGTTTGTTCAGTGCGCATTAGAGATGATCGGCAATTCAGCTCCGTTCAATGGTGGATTGCGCGCTTTTCGCATCCCCTTTGGTTTGAGCGACGGTCTGCCGACCAGAATGATGTTCAAGGGTGCCAATTACAGCGGACTCAAGATATATCAGGCAGCAAATGCCTTAGGGCAGAGCGGTGACTGGCGAACAATGTGAGGGGAAACGGTTGTCAATCTTGACTGAAAGTCCGGCGGGCCGGAAATCCGGCTGGAACGCGGACGAACAAACATCGGTGGAGTCGCTGGTTCCGTTGGAAGGTCGGTCTTATGTCCGCGGTCCGTCACAGCCTCCGCTGGCTTACATCACCATCCCACAATTGCTGCGGGATGCTGTGTCGCGCTTTGGCTCCCGCGACGCAGCTGTGTTTCTCGAGCAGGGTATAAGGTTCAGCTATGATGATCTCGAACGGGAGGTTGACAAGCTGGCTTCCGGGCTTTTGGCTTTGGGTTTAGAGAAAGGCGATAGAGTTGGCATTTGGTCGCCCAACCGGTTCGAATGGCTGCTAAGCCAGTTTGCAACTGCCCGTGTGGGTTTGGTGCTGGTGAATATCAATCCGGCCTACCGTTTGGGAGAACTCGAGCATGCGCTGAACAAAGTTGGATGCAGGGCCCTGATCTCAGCCTCTTCCTTCAGATCGTCCGATTTTGCGGGAATGATCCGAAAACTCTGCCCGGAACTTGAAAGGAGCGAGCCGGGACGTTTGCATGCGGAGAGACTTCCGGAATTACGCAGTGTCATCATTATGGGGAAAGAGCGAATCGTCGGCGCTTATTCATTTGACGATTTGCTCGTTCTTGGCGGACCAGCGCAGCAGCTTCGTCTCCCTGCGATCGATAGATCTCTCAGCCCAGACGACGCCATAAACATCCAGTTCACTTCAGGGACGACCGGCAAACCAAAAGGTGCAACGCTTTCGCACTACAATATTGTCAACAACGCTCGCTATGTCACCGACCGAATCAATCTTACAGAAACAGACAGGCTAGCCATACCAGTACCGCTTTATCATTGCTTTGGGATGGTGATGGGAGTTTTAGGAGCAGTCAGCAAGGGAGCGGCAATGGTCTTTCCTGGCGAAGGATTTGATGCCGTTCAAACACTTAATGCTTTGGCTGAAGAGAAGTGCTCGGCGGTCTATGGAGTGCCGACAATGTTCGTCGCGATGTTGGAGGATCTGGAACAAAACCCCCGGGATCTTTCCAATCTTCGCACCGGGATCATGGCAGGGGCGCCGTGTCCGGTTGAGATCATGCAACGGGTGAATTCCGAGATGAATATGGATGAGGTTACGATCTGTTATGGAATGACGGAGACTTCGCCGGTGTCCTTCCAGAGTTTTGTTGATGATCCGACTGTTAAGCGCTGTGAAACAGTTGGTCGGGTACATCCGAATCTTGAAGTGAAAATCGTCGATCCGGATGGTCAGATTGTCCCGGTCGGGACGCGGGGGGAGCTTTGCACCCGCGGATATTCTGTCATGAAGGGATACTGGAATGACAAGGAAAAAACCGAGGAAAGCATTGTTGATCGATGGATGCATACCGGCGATCTGGCGGAATTTGATGAAGAAGGGTTTTGCTCAATTGTCGGCCGTCTGAAGGATATGATCATTCGCGGCGGCGAAAACATTTATCCGAGGGAAATCGAAGAGTATTTGATGCGCCATCCTAAGGTCAGCGTTGCTCAGGTCTTTGGTATACCTGACGAAAGATTCGGAGAAGAGGTTTGTGCCTGGGCCGTCGCGAAGTCCGACGCTGAACTTTCTGAGGCCGATTTACGCGAGTCTCTTCAAGGGCTGATTGCCCACTACAAGATACCGAAGCACATTCGGATCGTTGAGGAACTGCCGATGACGATCACAGGTAAGCCGCAAAAGTTCGTAATGCGCGAAAAAATGGTGGAATCGCTGCGAGAACAGTCAAAATAGTGCCTGCCGGAAAAGTCGATTCAGCCGTTCAAAGCCTTGCTGCGCATAGCAGGAAGTGAATTTAGGGAGACATTCGACGCAGAAGACGGTGACTACACCATATAAGGACAGCGCTGGACGAGACCACCTGCCATTCAATTCGATTTCTGGCTGGGGTGGTAGGATTCGAACCTACGGTACACGATACCAAAAACCGTTGCCTTACCACTTGGCCACACCCCAACCGGAGAGGCTCAAGTAACAATCTCGCATGTAATTTGCAACCAAATTCTATTGGCAGAGGCGCGTTTCAAATGCGCTGATCGTATTCGCCAACAAACTCTTCATTCGTGAGCAAACGGTCGATCTCCTCGAAAATCAAGCGCATTTCAGTCTCGCTGTCTGTGCTTTCGCACACAACAACAAGGTTCGGGGTATTGGACGAGGCCCGGATCAGTCCCCATGAGCCGTTATCCAATTCGCAGCGTATGCCGTTAACTGAATTGATTGAAGTGATCGGTCTTCCGCCAAGAAGCTGACCTTGCTTAGCCATCTTTTTCAATTGTTGGCCAACACTGTCGACGACTTGATATTTGCGGTTGTCAGGACAGGATGGAGACATTGTCGGTGTAGTCCAAACCGCTGGCAGTTCCGATACGAGATCAGAAATTCCCTTTTCGGGATCCTGATCCAGCAGCCGACAGAGCTCCAGCGCGGCCAACACTGCATCATCGTAGCCCCGTCCGACCGGCGGTCCAAAGTAAAAATGTCCCGACTTCTCAAATCCGGCGAGAGCTCCTGTCTGCGCTATCCGCCGCTTCATGTGGCTGTGCCCGGTTTTCCAGTATTCCGTGGTCGCGTTGAACTTCCGCAATTCGGGGTCCATGGCGAAGAGCCCTGTGGATTTAATGTCAGCGACAAATTTTGCGTCCGCGTGTCTGGAGGCCAGCGACCTCGCCAGTAGAACGCCGATCTTGTCAGCGAATACCGGCTGGCCGTTCGCGTCCACCACTCCAAGACGGTCGCCATCGCCATCAAAGCCGAGAGCGAGGTCGGCTCCTGTCTCCAAAACTTTGTGCGCCATATCCTGTAGCATGGCGAGAGACTCGGGGTTCGGATTGTAATTTGGAAACCCGGCATCCGGTTCATTATGCAGCGGCAAGACTTCTATTCCCGCCGCCTGCAGGATTCCCGGCACGAATTTGCCGGCAGTTCCGTTGCCCGTTGCACAGACCGCTCTCACTTTTCGGGATAGCGAAAATTGATTGCGGAGATCGGCGCCATAGGCGGCGTCTATGCGCTGTACGACTCGATAGCCGCCTCCGGAACGGTCCTTAAGCGAGGTTCCTTCGACCAGTTCTTTCAGCCCGCGCATTTCTTCTTCGCCGAATGTGAATGGATGCTTGAAACCCGCTTTGAGACCCGTCCAGCCATTCGGGTTATGGGAAGCAGTGACCATGGCCACTCCTTCAATGCCGAGATGCGTGCGGCTGAAATACGCCATCGGCGACAGGACGGTCCCGATATCGACGACTCTTGCTCCAGATTGAATCAGCCCAATGACCAGAGCGTTGGCAACAGACTGCGAATAGCTGCGAAAATCATGACCAACGATTATTTCTCGATCCGCGCCCTGCTCGAGCTGCAATTCTCCGAGCGCCCTTCCAAGCCGTGTGGCGCCGGCAAGATTGAATTGGCTTGGGAATCGCCACCTTCCATCATACTCGCGAAATCCTTCCGGCGAGATTAGCGGAGCAGCAAAGGCGGCCCATCCATTGGGATTGTCTGCATTCGACACCGAAGGGATTCCTTTCAGTCGATTGTCAGCGGAGCTGCCTTTGCGACTTGGTCAATCCTTTTGAGCATGTCGAGCAAGTCTTCCATTTCATGCAGAGGCATCATGTTCGGTCCATCACTCGGCGCTTGGTCGGGAGCATTGTGCGTTTCAATGAAGACCGCCGCCACCCCAACGGCGACACAGGCACGGGCGATGACCGGTGCGAATTTGCGCTGTCCACCGGAAGATCCCCCCTTCCCGCCGGGTTGTTGAACGGAATGTGTCGCGTCAATGACAACCGGATAACCCGTGCCGGCCAGAATAGGCAGGCTGCGCACATCGGTTACGAGTGTATTGTAACCGAAACTCGCGCCCCTTTCGCACAGCAAAATGTTTGAATTGCCGGTTGCTGCGACTTTGGCTGCGACATGGGCCATATCCCAAGGAGCCAAAAATTGGCCCTTTTTCAGGTTGATTGGAGCTCCGGTTTCGCCGGCAGCGATCAAAAGGTCGGTTTGGCGACACAGAAAGGCCGGAATCTGCAGCATATCAACAACCGAAGCGGTTTCCGCGCATTGTCCCGGGTCATGCACATCCGTCAGTGTCGGGCAGCCAATCTGTTTTCGGACAGCTTCAAGAACCAAAAGCCCTCTTTCGAAGCCCAGCCCACGATTTGAATCGATCGATGTTCGGTTCGCTTTGTCAAAGGACGACTTAAAGACAAACCCGATTCCAGCCTTTGAAGTGATTTCAGCCAGATGCCCCGCGATGCTGATCGAATGATCAAGCGATTCGATCTGACACGGCCCTGAAATCAGCGCAAACGGCAGATCGTTTGCGATCCGGACCGAGCCAACCTCAACAGCCATTTGATTGATCGCCTTGATCAAACGCCAAAATCCGTCGAGCCCGGTTCTATGGAATTTTCTTGATCGGGAAGAATCGAGAGACGCCGATTGCAATGGCAGCAGAGCCAAGGCTTAACAACGCTCCCATCTTTGCCGCGTCCTGTATTGGTCCTTTGTCAAACGCGACAGTAGCGACAAACAAAGCGACTGTGAAACCGACAGCTGCAATGAAGCCAACGATTAAAACATCGACTAAGGTCATATCTCTCGGCATTCCAAATTTCAGAGGATAGGCGGCCAGCCAGCCGAACAAGAGGATGCCCGCTGGCTTGCCGACAACCAGGCCGGTCAGCACAAGCAGTGTAGGAACGCCGATCGCTGAAAATTCAACACCGGCATTGGCAAGGCCAAATAGAAACAAAATGAATTCAACCGGAGTCTTCAGCTTGTGCTCAATGTAATTCAGGAGATCAGTGCGATAGGCTTCTGCCGCTGCAAAAATGCCAAAATCGGTTTCTGCATGCGGAATCGCCGCGACCACTGGAACCAGGCTGAGTGCAGGGTGGATGCCTGCCTCCTGAAAGCCGTAGAACGAGGCCACCCCAGCGACCGCATACGGCCAAAACGATAAATGTTTGCGCACACTCGTTGAATTGGGCCGGTCCTGCTTTCCCCGATCAAGTCTGCGGGGAAGCCGATTGAATAGAAAATAGACAGCGCCGACCGCTCCGGCTGACAGCAGCAGCCACTCTGGCGCCAGTTCACCCGTTGGGTAAAATATCGCTAGAATCAGGAGACCAGCGGCATCGTCTGCAATGGCCAACAGAAGCAGAAATTTGACCGCGGGGTGACCGCGACCAAAAATTATCCGTCCCACCAAATAGGAAAAGGCAATGTCGGTCGCTGTCGGAACCGCCCAGCCATTGGCCACAGCGTTGTATGTCGTTGAGCCGAATAGCGAAGCGATACCAAGATAGATTATGACCGGACCGATCATTCCGCCTGCGGCCGCGATCAGTGGAGTCATTGCCTTTTTGCCGCGGAGCGACCCATTCTTCAGCGCAACCGCTTCCCAGACTTCTTTACCGGCGATACCGAAAAAGAATGCCATGAGCATGTCATTGACAATGAAATGAAACGTCAGCTTGTAGGAGACAAATTCCCCTTCGTCGGTGAATTTTTTGTGGCCGACATACTGATTTTCGAGCAGCACACCGTCGATTACATGGTGGTACAGGTCGGGGGCAACATTTGCCCAGATTAACGCAATCGCTGCCCCTGATATCAACAAAAGCGAAAAGTCTGAAACAACTCCCCAAACACGATTCATTTTTTGGCCTCCGACCTGTTCTTTGCTCGATTCAGCGATTTACTGTTCGTATAGGGGCAGCGGTTTCTAAACAAGACTCCACGCAGTGCCCGCTGCCACCGCGCCCATGAATGCCAGGACGATGTATTGCGCGAAAATGGCCGGGTGCGCGATGGCCCACACAGCCATGGCAGCCGGAACGCAAGTGATTCCACCGGCGATCAAGAATGCCATCGCGGTTCCCTGCGTCATCCCTTGTGCGATCAAACCGTCCAGCAACGGCACCGCCGCATAGCCGTTAAGGTAAGCCGGCACACCGATCAGGGCTCCCAAAACTATTGATCCAACGCCTTGTCCTCCAAAGGAGTCAGCAATCCAATCGGTGGGAATCCAAGCCACCATAAGTGATTGGAGAAGATAGGCAAGAAACAGCCATTTGCTCAGAAACAACGCGTTTTCGATCAAAATAGAGCGAAAAACGCCAATGCGTTCATTGTCTTGCCAAAACCGCCACATAACCAACTTGTTTAATCCATCGACGCCGCAACAGGACACCATGGGCGAGTTCGCCCGAAGCAGCTGCCTTTGTAATCCTAAGGACTCGATTCCAAGAATAACCAATCCGCCGGCAAGGCCAATGGCAACTGCCGCCACAGTTTTCGCAACCGCAAAATCGACCCCGAGAACCGACGCGGTAATCAGAAACATAGGCGGGTCGATTAGCGGTGAAGCCAGCCAAAATGCCATAACCGGTGACAACGGCGCTCCCGCCGCCAACAGTGCCGCAATGAATGGGATGACCTCGCACGAGCAGAAGGGCGATAGCCCGCCGACGAGCGAAGCCAGCACGATCATAGAGATTTTGCGGCGCTGAAAAACTCTTGAAACAACACTTTCGAGGCTTGATGCGCGCAGCCAGCCGGTCAACAGCACAGCGAACGCGATGAAGACTGACGTCTTCAGAAATGATGCTGTGGCAAAGGTCATTGTTGGCATGAATTGCGCAGGCGCAAACAATGCGAGCGCAAGCGGAATGGCGACTATTGTAAGCCAAACTTTATCGAGCCGCCTCCAGCGGAATTGTGAAAGAGGCTTTGCTGTATTCGTGTCCACCATATTTTATTCTATCGCAACAACCAGCCCTTGCAAAAATGAGCACATAACAGGCCGAAACCAACTCTGAAATAATCGCCTATCGCCGATTTTGCACGCCGAACCGCCCAAAGTTTAAGCGTTCCCAAGAACGCATGCATTAGCCGGTTCCGTGGATGGCCGCAAAGTCGGAATCACGAATTGGAATGAAGCTGAGTCTTTGAATGCTATCAGCGAGTCTGAAGGGCCAGTTCGAATTTCTTGTTTGCTTCTGCTTGCGAAGCATTCGCTGAATCGGCAGCTTAGCATCGTCAACGCGAATCCGCTTGGAGCGACAGCGCATGAAGAATTCTCCAGATCCGTTGGATGTGCTCGGTAACCGGATCCGGAGTTGCCGAATCTGTGCGGACAGATTTGCCCGAACGGAAACAGCGCATGAGCCGCGGCCGGTCTTTTGGTGCTCTCCAACAGCCCGGATTCTGATTACCGGACAAGCGCCCGGCGCCCGCGTTCATGCCAGCGGTGTGTTCTTCAGCGATGCGTCGGGTGACCGTCTCCGCTCTTGGCTTGGACTTTCGTCTGACGAATTTTACGATCGAAACCGGGTTGCGATTCTTCCCATGGCGTTCTGCTTTCCCGGCTACGATAAGAATGGCGGTGATCGACCGCCGCCGCGAGTATGCGCAAAGACCTGGAGACAGGCGGTTCTTGACGAATTACCCGGAATTGTGACTACTGTGCTTGTGGGCGGATTTGCCCAGAAATGGCACTTAGCGGATGCGTCGCCTCGCGTGGTTGATACCGTCGCAAGCTGGCGCAAATGGACACCGGACCACTTCGCACTGCCACATCCCAGCTGGCGCAACAATGCCTTGGTCAAAAGGATTCCCGGTTTTGAAAACGAGTTGCTGCCCGCTCTAAAGGAGCGGGTGCGGACTGTCATGGAAGAAGGAGCCCTCACCGGCAATTGAAACCAATGTCGGATCGCACGGACTGCCATTGAATCAATTAGTCAGTGCGTTGTTGATGCGCGAATTTCGCGTCGAGAAGATCTGGGATTTGACTCGGTATCTCAGCGACCGGCACACCGGCGGATTCGAATGCCTTCCGCTTGCTGCGATAGCTTCCGAAATTACCGGTCATAATGGCGCCGGCATGTCCCATTTTTTTGTCGGGCGGCGCGCTTCGGCCTGCGATGAACGCAACGACAGGTTTTGTCATTGTTGTCGCATAGTCTGCTGCTTCCTCTTCGGCGGTCCCGCCGATCTCACCGCAAATAACGACACCTTCCGTTCCGGGATCTCGATCAAGCAGATGCAATGCCTCGGCGGTCGTGGTGCCTACAATTGGATCGCCGCCAACTCCGAGAAAAGCCGATTGACCATATCCGGATTGTTTCAATTCCAGACAAATCAGTGTGCCGAGGCTGCCTGAGCGCGAGATGACGCCGATTTTACCCGGGCCGAAGATCTTGGAATTGAAGGCTGGCATGATGCCCGCGAAGCTTTCGCCGGGAGTAACCAAACCTGCAGTGTTTGGACCGAAGACCGTTGCTCCGTTGGCTTTTGCCGCAGCAAGTGCTTCCATCACATCGTGCAGGGGGATGTGTTCGGTCAGACAGACAATCAGTCTTATTCCTGCTTCGCAAGCGCTGATCATCGCGGATCCGGCGGCCATTGGCGGAACAAACATCACCGCTGAATCGCACGCTTGATCTGCGGTGGCCGCTTGCGCCGAAGCATAGACCGGACGTTTGAGATGCATGGTGTTTCCCTTTGCAGGGTTTACACCTCCAATGACCTTTGCCCCGTAATCGATCATTGCCTGCGACCAATACGACCCCTGCTTTCCGGTCATGCCGAAGATAAGTATCCGGTTGTGTTCGCGCAGGATCATGAGGAAACCGCGTTCGCCGCGGCTGCAACGGCTGCTTCGACCGCTTCATTCATCGTTCGATACGGCTCGATCCCCAGCCGCTGCCGCAGAAGCGCAACCGCCTCTTCGGCGCCTGTTCCATTCACCGCGAAAAACACAGGTATGGATGGATTCAATTCAAGCCAGGCCTCGGCAACGCCTTCCGCCATGACATCGGTGCGGGCAAAAGCGCCGCAAAAATTAACCAACAGGGATTTGACGCCCGGATTCGCCAGAACGATCTCCAGCGCCGACTTTGCCTTTGTGTAGGATTCTCCGCCGATTTCCAGAAAATTTGCCCCGCACCCGCCAGCATGGGCGATCGCATCCACGCTGGCCATGGTCAGCCCCGCGCCATTGGCTAAAACTCCGACATCGCCGCTAAGCTGAATGAATTTCAAACCTGCGCGTTCCGCGGTCAATTCAAGTTTAGATTTCGGCTCCGCGGCTGCGAGGGCACGAAGTTCCGGCTGTCGCTGCGCGCTCGAATCGTCAATCGAAAATTTACAGTCGAGAGCCGAGATTGAGTTGTCTGGCAAAATCGCCAGCGGATTTATCTCAAGCAATTCAGCATCGCAGTGTCTGAAAATCCGGTACAATGCGCACAATGTCTCCGTCAGCTGTGCGACAGAGTCGCCAAGGTCAAATCCTTCAAGCAGTCGCCTAATCTGATCAATATCGGGACCCGATCGAATATCGATTGGGAGTCGGACAAGTGAATCCGATGCGTCGGCTGAATTTGTTTCGATGTGCACACCTCCAGTTGGAGAAAACAGGAGCATCGGACCGCGCGAAGCCGCGTCGGCGACATAGGCCGCATAGCATTCATGCTTGATTTCGAGACGTTTTTCGACAAGCACCGAAAGGTTCGCATGACCCTTGATTGTAACGCCGATCAGGTCGTTTGCCGCCGCTTCGGCTTCATTTTCCGTCTCTGCAAAGCGCACAGCGCCTGTCTTGCCCCGTCCACCGCTTGGGATCTGGGCTTTCAACGCACAAGAACCATATGCTTTGGCGAACTTCGCGGCTTGGGACGGGTTGTATGCCAAGCGGCCGGACGGCACAGAAATCCCGTTCTTCTGAAGGATGGCCTTTGCTGTGTGTTCAAGTAAATTCATGAATGGGCCGAGACCCCGCCTTTTTCGGCGAATTCCCAGTAGGGGGCGAAGAGCTCTGATTCGCTTGGTTTGTCTTCGGCTACCTTAACGACCAAATGCGTGACATTGATAAAGTGCCTGGCATTGAGGTTTTCCGAGATTGTGTTGCCAGCCCACGTTCCGCAGCCCATCGAAAGGGTAAAGGGCAGGCCATTCTCAAAGCTTCCGCCATTGCCGAAAGTATGCGCCTGATTCACCAGCACACGAACGACATCTGTTGTTTCCGCAAGACGGACGAGCCTGCTCGATGCGGGCGGTATGAATGCCAACCGAATGGCCGCGACCTTTCACGCTCAGGATTTGTCTGACCAGTTCCAGCGCGTGGTCGAAGTCAGCCGCTCGATACACTGTGAGAACCAGAGACAGCTTTTCGTCAGCAAAACCGTTCGGTTTTCCAACTTCTTCATCCTCAACCAAAAAAAAGCGCGCTTTTCGCGCAGCTAAGGGAAGTTCGAACAGCTTGGATACAATATCAGGTCCTTTGCCGATCACATCGCGGTTCAGCTTGCCGTTTTGCCAGTGAACAGCTGCGATTTTTGACTTTTCTCTTTCACTGCACAGCCATCCGCCGGCATTTTGCAGCGCTTCGATTGTCTGCCTATATACCGGGTCAAGAATGATGACTGAATTTTCGGATGAGCAAGAAGTCGCGTTATCGAAAGTTTTGGAAACGGCAATCCTCCGGGCAGCGGCATTCAGGTCCGCCGAGCTGTCGATGATCACGGGCACATTGCCTGCTCCGACTCCTATGGAAACTGTTCCGGATGCCATGGCGCGGCGGACGTTATCCTGCGATCCTGTTACGACCGCGAGATCCACTGATTCCAGCAGGCACTGCGTCGCCGATTTGGTCACCGGCGCCTCGACCAGCTGCACCAGGTCTTCTGGAAACGCTGCGCGAGCGAGCTCTGCACGCATCAGCGAAACCGTTTTGGCCGTTGTCCGGTAAGCGGCCGGCGAGGGGGCGATGATCACAGAATTGCCTCCCTTTATCGCCATCATTGCCTTGTTGACCGGTGTTGCTGAGGGATTGGTTGACGGGCAGACGGCTCCCACAATGCCCACCGGTTTTCCGTATAGGGACAAGCCAAGGTCCGGATTATGGTCGATGAGACCGACAGTCTTGGTTCGCAACAGATCCCGCAGCGTACCGAATGTCTTGCGCTGGTTCTTCAAGATCTTGGATTGAACATTACCCAGACCTGTATCCCCGACAGCCATTTCCGCAAGCATTTCCGCATTGTCCTGACGGTATACAGACCAAGCGAGGGCTCTGACCGCCATGTCGACATGCGCCTGACCCCGGTCAGCAAATCCTGTCATAGCCGAACGCGCTCTTTCAATTTTAGTTTGGATATTGGCGGCTTCCAGCGGCTCGACCTGACCTTGCCGCGGCAAAGCCTTTCTGATTTGAGAGGTCAAATTTTCAGCCTCCCCCGCAGGTTGATTGGACAGTGTGGTTTTGGAGCCTGAGCCTCACAATTGTGATCTCTGTCAATAGCCGAGTTCCCGGTTGACCAGATGCAGGAAGGGTTCGCCGCTTTCCCCGCGCCTAACATTCTCGGCGATCACTCGGGACGCGGTTTCGGGACGCGTATCGGCCGCGATGTGCGGCGAAACGGTAACCTGTGGATGGCTCCAAAATCTGTGGTCCGGTGGCAGTGGCTCAGTCCAAAACACATCAAGCGTCGCATGAGAAATCTGCTGTGAATCAAGCGCCGCGATCAGCGCATCATCGTCAATTAACGCCCCCCGTCCAGGATTGATTAATACTGCCCCCGGTTTGCAATGTTTCAAAAAATCGACGCTCACCAGTTTTTCGGTCGCGCGGGTGTGCGGAAGCAGGCAAATGATGATGTCGGCTAGGGAAATGGCTGCCGAAAGACCATCGTGGCCGTGATGACAATCGACACCATCAACTGTCTTTTCGGTTCGACTCCACCCGGATATGCGGAACCCCAACGAACGCAAGGGGTCAAGAGCTGCCATGCCAAGCGTTCCCAGACCAAGAATCGCAACCGCTCGGTCGAAGGCCAGCGGCGGCATGCAGTGGTGCAGCCACTCGCCCGTCTGGGTCTGAACGATCCGGTCCAGTCCAAGATGATGCCTCAGTGTCTGAGCCACAATCCATTCCGTCATTCCTTTGGTGATGCCCGGATCCACCATGCGGGCCACCGGACAGCGAAATGTGGAATTAGCAAGAAGCTTGTCGACTCCCGCCCAAAGGCTGAGAATTGCTTTAACATTGACGAACCGAGAGAAGTCTTCAAGTTCTCCGTCCGGAGCGTAGGCGATATAGTCGACCTCTTCCGGGCAGCTGGATAAGAGCAGCAGTTCTCCATCAATGCCCGCTTCCTTCAAGGCGATCGACATGGCGCGCCGCCATTCGGAAAACTGGCGCGGATTTCCAGCATAAAGAATTCTGGCAGTCATGATAAAACCGGTCCTTCTAGTTCTCTTTCATAAATCAGGGCACTTTGAATCAGCCCGAATGCAATCATAAGAACCAGCAGTGAAGATCCTCCGAACGAGATCAAAGGCAGGGTAACGCCCACCACGGGAATCAATCCGGTGATCATCGCGATATTCGCAATGAAGTGCAGGAAAAACATACTGGCCATCCCAAGAATGATCAGAGAGCAGAATCGCTGTCGACAATGCAGAGCGCGCAGGGTGCAGATGAGAATCACAGTGGCGTAAATGGCAACTAAAATAAGGCACCAGATCAGCCCGAATTCCTCAGCCAAAGTTGTGAACACGAAGTCTGTGTGTTTTTCCGGCAAGAAATTTAGCTGACTTTGCGTTCCCTGCAGAAAGCCGCGTCCGTTCAATCCACCGGAGCCGATGGCGATCTTCGATTGTGTTATGTGGTATCCAGCGCCAAGCGGGTCGCTTGCCGGATCCAGAAACGTGTCAATACGGCGGTAGTGGTAATCCTTTAGAAATTGCCACTCACTGTCCCGAGTTAAGAAGACCAGAACGACAACCCCCGCACCGGCGAAAATTACAGATGCGAAATAGTACAGGTGCACGCCCGCCAGAAACATCACCACACCTCCGCCGAGTGCGATTAACACGGCAGTTCCCAAATCCGGCTGCACCGCCACCAGTGCAGCGGGAAGCAAGATAAGGCTTGCAGGCAGCGCGACCCAAATCGGTGACGACACTTTTGCCCGCGGGATCTTCGAATAATAGACTGCGAGCAAAACGATCACTGCGATTTTGGCGAATTCGGAGGGTTGGATTCGCACAAATCCTATGTCAAGCCACCGTGTCGCGCCCTTTGCGGTCTCGCCGAAAAAAATGCTCAGCGCCAGCAAAGACAGCGCGAAAATATAGAAGGGGATTGCGCCGCTGCGCCAGGTCCGGATCGGAATCATTGCAACGGTCAGCATCACGGCGAAAGCGGCAGCGAGGCGGAGCAGCTGTCTGGAAGCCCAGGGAGTGAAAGAACCGCCTGCAACCGAATACAGCGCTAAAACACCAATTGCCGATAGAGCGGCAATCAGGACGAATAACGACCAGTCGAACCGCCTGAATTTAGCGAGCAGGCCACTAAGCAAAGGGAGTCTTTGATCCGTGTTCACGCGCGTTGCCGTTCGAATGTTTCGACGGGGTTTGGCGCAGCATCTTTCAGCTGCAGCTGCTGTTGAAGTTGACGGATCTGGTCTTGCTGCTCCGCCGGATATGCCCATAGCGGAGGCACCTGTCCGTAATGCGCGCGCATGATCAGATCGCGGGCAATCGGAGCGGCGATTTTTGAACCGCTGCCACCGTGCTCTATGATAACCGCAACCGCATATTTTGGATCTTTGCTCGGAGCGTAGCAACAGAACAGCGCATGGTCGCGCTGTTTCAGTGGAAGGTCTTCGTTGTCGATTATTCCGCTTGTGCGCTCCTGCTTCGAAATCGTCCGCACCTGGCTGGTTCCCGTTTTCCCGACAATATCAAATTGCGGATCGACGCTTCTCGATTCATATGCTGTTCCGATCTCATCATTCACTGCCTCAAACATGCCTTCCCGAATCAGCGAAAGCGCTTGTTCTGACAACTCCAGCGGCTCGAATTTCCGACGTGTTCTGCGATGGTCGTCCGATGCAAGCACCAAGTATGGCTCAACAGAAAGTCCGGTGGCGATTCGCGCGGTCATGATCGCAAGCTGAAGACCGGATGCAAGAACAAAGCCCTGACCGATGCTCGCATTCAGCGTATCTCCGATATGCCATACCTCGTTTTTGGTAGTGAATTTCCAGCTTGGGGTTGGAGCGATTCCGGCTTCGATTCCGGGGATTGGCAGCGACGGTTGGATGCCGATGCCCAATTGTCGAGCAACGGCCATGATGCGGTTAATACCGACTCGGAGAGCCAACTGGTAGTAGTAGACATCACACGATTCACTCAGACTCTTGATCAGATCAACCTTGCCGTGACCATAGGAATTCCAACAATGAAATGTCCTGTCGCCGGCTTCAATCGATCCACTGCATTCGAATTCCTCGTCGGGCAGGATCAATCCCGCATCGAGCGCCGCCAATGCAACAACCATCTTGAAGGTTGATCCGGGCGGATAGGTGCCTTGGACCGGTCGGTTGTGAAAAGGCGAGAATTCACTTTTCCGCAGTTCGGCGAAAAATTCCGACAGCCGATTAGGGTTGAACGACGGTGTCGAAGTCAGGGCTAGGATTTCACCGTTCGTAACGTCCATCAAAACCGCAGAGGACATCGCATTGTCAACTCTTGCCGCCGCATAGTTTTGCAGTCCGCTGTCGACAGTGATCTGGAATGTGCTTCCATGGTTAGCACCGACGTGATCGAGTTCCCGCATAACTCGGCCGTACGCATTCACCTCGACCCGCTGATTGCCAGCGGACCCGCGCAGGCTGCGTTCGAGACCCTTTTCAACGCCGTCTTTGCCAATTTTAAAGTCTGAAAGATTAAGAAGTGGATCTTGGTCCCGGGGATCGTTCAACTCTTGTTTGCTGACACTCCCTACATATCCGACTAGATGCGCAAAGTCAGCGCCTAGGGGATAGATGCGTCGGTATCCGACTATCGCTTGGACGCCCGGCAGGTTAGGAGCGTTGGCGGCAACAGCAGCGACGTGCCGCCAATCCACTTCTTCTGCGACAATCACCGGCAAATCCGGCCTCACGTCGTAAACCGCCTTCCGGAAATCAACCAAATCATCATCTGAAAGCGGAATGATCCTGCGCAGATTCTCCAGCACAGCTTCTGCGTCTCCAGCATCTTCACGGATGAGCTGAACCTTATAGTTCCGTTCATTTCCCGCGAGCAGGACGCCGTTGCGGTCAAAGATCAACCCTCGCTCCGGCAGCGTCAGTCGAATATTGATACGGTTTTTTTCCGCGAGTCCGGCCAGCTGTTCCGACTCGGTGACCTGCAGATAGCGCAGCCGAGCTGCCACCGTAACCACTGCGGCGCCTTGAAGCATTCCGAGCAAGACGGTTCGCCGTTTCAGCGAACTTCGATTCAGATTGTGTTCGAGCCGCATTGAGAACATCAGAGGCTTTCTTTCATCGTCTTGATAGCGTCGAGCATCATGAATCGGCTGTCCGGAACTTGTTCACACGGAATACGATAGATGTCAGTCCTGCGGCAAATGGATAGGCAACGACAGTCGATGCGATATGCAGAAGACTATGGTCAGATGAAGGCGTCGGCATGAACGCAAGAGTGAGCGCAAAGAGATAGAAAATCGTTGCCGCGGCGAAGGTAACCGAGATGAGCAGCCATTCGGACCAAAACGATTGCTTTGCAAATCTTGCGGCCTGTGCGCGGAGAAACTCTGAAAGAACAAGAAGAATCGCACTCCACAATCCCGGTGTCTGCAATCGCATTAACTCGGCAGCGACAACGATTCCGACAATTGCAGCGGTCGGAACATAGTCCGGTCTGCGCAGGAGCCACGCGGCGATAAAACAGTAGATCAGGTCAGGCTTCAGCGCGGAAAGTGGTAAGGCGAACACCGGTGTGAGCTCGATCGATAAAGCAACGAATAGAACAAATATAAAAATACATCTATACAACCAAGTTCTTGTTTTTTTCTCCATTATTTTCAACCGTCGGCGGAAGCGGATTTTGGCGTCAGGATCAATTCACCTTCGTTGGCCGGGACAGGGTCCGATCTGCTCCGCATCACGCTGACAAATTCAAGGTTCCAAAGATCGGCGGCAAGCTTGACCCGCAAGCGACGGTCGCTGGCTATGACAACTTCACCGACCAGGAGATCCGGCGGAAACACGCCTCCGTCTCCAGATGTCAGAACACGGCGTCCTGCTTTAGCCTGCGCCGGTGAAACAAATTCCAGCAATGGCAAGAGAGTCCCGTCTCCGGTTACGATGCCCCGTCCTCCTGTCCCTTCGATTTTGACAGGGACCCGGCTGCTGGAATCAGCAAGAAGGATCACTCGAGCGGTCTTGCGGCCAATTCCGGAAATCCTTCCGACAAGTCCTTCGTCATCCATGACCGACCAACCGTCGTCTATGCCTCTTTCGGTTCCGACATTGATCAATTTCGAGTGACGGAATTGGGAACTCGTGTCCGCCAGCACACGGCCTGATACTGTGAGCTCGGCAGGAGCGATCTTCACGTTCAGAAGTTCACGCAGCTGTGCATTCTGGATTTCCAGTCTGCGCGCCTCTTCGCGCCAATGTTCAAGGCGGGTGACTTCCTGTTCAAGTCCGGTGATTCTATCCAGATGATTGAAGTGTTCTTGAACGGTTTCAGACAGAAAAACCCCAAATTCGATAGGCTTGTTCCCAAGCTCGACCAGCGGGGTAAGCCTATCAATCAGCGCAGCACGGACTCTTTCCATGCGCTCGTTCTCGATTTGCCACAGCAAAAAAAACGCGAGCAAACCAAAAAGCGCAACCGCGATCATGATATTTCGGACAGTTAGAACAGCTCCGAGATCAGAGTTCCAATCCGGGTTTCGAGTCATCGTCTAATTTTAGAAGCCTTCAGCTTTCATAATCAATCATGTGCCTGAGGGTAGGCCCGATTTCCATCGCTTGGCCCGTGCCGTTCGCAACGCAGCGAAGCGGGTCTTCGGAGATTGTAACAGGAATATTGGTGCGCCGCCTGAACAGGGTATCAAGATCTTTCAGTTGGGCTCCGCCGCCAGTCATCATAATCCCGGTCTTGGATATATCATTGGAAAGCGCCGGCGGCGTCAACTGCAATACGCTGGCAACGGATTCGCGGATTCGGTTAACGGGTTCATTCAATGCCTCTGCCACATGTGCCTCGGTGATCTGAATTTTTTTGGGCGAACCGCCTAGCCGGTCACGGCCGCGCACCGCAAGTCCCGCTCCTTTCCCGTCCTCGGGAGCGAGCGCAGTGCCCAGCACATTCTTGATGCGTTCGGCTGTGTCGCCGCCAATAATGAGATGATGTTTATCTCGCATATAGTCAATCAGCACTTCGTCCATATAGTCGCCAGCGATGCGGATTGAGTTGGCTTGAACAATTCCGCCAAGCGAAATGACAGCGATATCGGTAGTGCCGCCGCCGATATCAACAACCATGCTGCCGCAGGCGTCACCAATGTCAAGTCCGGAACCGATCGCTGCAGCGATCGGTTCGGATATCAAGCCAACGCGTCGGGCGCCCGCCGAAAGAACCGCTTCGCGAATGGCTCTTTTTTCAACAGCTGTTGAGCCGAACGGAACACAGACAAGCACACGGGGTTTGGCAAGAGTCCAAGGAGAATTCACGCGTCTGAAGAAGTGCTTTATCATTTCTTCAGCGACTTCAAAATCAGCGATCACGCCATCGCGCATCGGCCGTATGGCTTGAATGCCAGCGGGTGTTCGTCCGAGCATGGCTTTCGCTTCTTCGCCTACGGCTAGAATTTTGCGGTGTCCATCGCCGACCTGATACGCGACAACCGAAGGTTCTTCGAGGACAATGCCTTCGCCTTTTACGAATATGAGGGTGTTTGCAGTGCCAAGATCAATCGCGATATCTGATCGCCACATTCCTGCGAGAGCGGAGAACATCAAACCTCCTGCCTTTCTATTTTCTGCTTACCTGCTCCCCTCAGAGTCGCCTTATTCCGAGAGAAAGGCATTATGGCTTCAATTGGACCTTCGGTAAAGCAATTGATGAAATTTGAAGCATCAGCGGAGCATCTTTGTTTTGGACGCCAATCCGGAATTCATCGGCCGTAGCCGCTGCGTCGTTTTGGGTTGCAGCATGGAGACGGTTTGGTTGCGATGAAATCGGAAAGCTCTATGCTGTGAGCAGTTGCTCGCGCAAGAATGTCGAGTCGCTGCTGGCTGGATCGAGAATCGCCCGCGCGGTCGTGTGCCCGGAGAGCACTGCGGCTTGGATGATGCCCGGCACGACACAATCCCCTGCTCTGAAAAGTTCTCCGACACCGCTTTCCGCCATTAATTGCGTGTGCAGTTTATCGTTCGGTTTTCGTGCACCAACAAAGACAGTTGCGTCTTCATCGAATTTCACAATCGTTCCAGTGAGAACATTTTTGAATCGACCGTCCGGTTCCAGCTTTGTATTGGGATGCATGGCTATCCCGCGTTCCCGAAAACGCGCCACTATCCGGTTGTATTCGAGAGTGTGTTCGGTCCAAGCGGCTATGTTCGGGAGCGGCGTCAGGTAATTGACATGATGGCCGAGCGATGTCAAGTTTTCGGCGACGACGCTTGCCATATAGAAGTGGTCATCGTCGTAAACAACGATGCATGCCGGATCCATATCCTTTGTCGTCTCGTTCATGATATCATCTGGAGTTAAAAATTCATTAACATCGGCGCTGACTGGAGTCATATTGGTGGATCCCACGCCGTCGCGCCGCCAAGCCGAACCGGTGGCTAAGGTGACGGTGTCCGCGCCGAACTCGATCACGTCCTTGGCAGTCATCGGGCTGTTCAGAAAAAGCTCGATGCCGCTGCTTTGTGAAATCAGATACAATCTATGGTCCCGGATGCGGGCCCAGCTTGCCAATCCGGGCAATCGCGCTTCCCGGGTCACGCGTCCTCCGGCTTCATGGCTGCTTTCGGCAACGGTTACGCGCTGTCCCGCATGCATCAGTGTTACAGCGCATTCGAGTCCGGCTGGACCAGCGCCGATTATCAAGTGAGATCGCCGCTGTCGTGAAATCGGAGGTTTGGAAGGATGCCAATCACGCCGCCATTCTTCTGAGATTGTAGGGTTTTGTGTGCACCGGATAGGCAAACCATAGCTGTCCATGCTCACACACACATTGCATCCTATGCATTCACGAATCTTATCAGCTTCACCGGATTTGATTTTGTTCGGCAAGAACGGATCGGCGATTGAAGGACGCGCCGCGCCGATCAGATCGAGACGGTTTTTGTGCAAAACAGCTGCCATTTGATCGGGAGAGGTGAATCTGCCGACACCAACCACCGGACGGCTGGTCACAGTCTTAACAAAATCCGTATATCGCAGCTGATGCCCTTCATCGGCGAATCTTGCTGTTGCGCTGTCATTTTCCCATCCAGAAACATTAACATCCCAGAGATCGGGGAGATCGGCTAACGCCTCGACTACCTCACGACTTTCGTTTGCATGCAAACAGCCGGTCTGCGCGTCCGGTTCAGCGACCGAGAATCGCAATGCGACCGCGCGGTTTCCCTCAACAGCTTCAAGTGTGTCTTCGAGCACTTCACGGAGCAGTCTGAGACGATTTTCAAAGCAACCCCCATAGCAGTCTGTGCGGAGATTGGTGCGGCGGGATAGAAAATGATTGAAAATGGACAAATCATGTGAAGCATACACATAAATGATGTCATATCCGGCCGATATGGCCCGTTTGACCGCTCTCTTATGCGAATTTCTAAATTTTCGAATGTCGCCGATATCCATCGCTCGCGCCTGTGCAGGCACTTCGGGCCGCAGAACCGGCAGATGACCTGGTCCCATTGCTGGAATGCCGGTGGTTAGGTTGCGGGCCCGCATTCCTCCATGCGCGAGTTCGATTGCCGCAAGGCTGCCATGCTGCCTGATGGCTTCGACCTGAGCCGCGTGACGCGGGATATCGCTGTCGTCCCAGATGCGTTCCATTGGGTGGTTTGCCATATCGGAGTCGGCGGCGATTTCAGTCATCTGAACAGCGACCGTGCCCCAGCCGCCTTCCGCCTTCATTGCCCGCAGAGCGATTGCCGCCGCCGGTTGCGTCCAGCCGTGACCTGTTGCGTGAGGCGCTGCGAAAAAACGGTTCGGAGCGATCACAGGGCCGATTTTGATCGGCTCGAACAGAATTTCAAATCGTTTGTCCATTTCACGGTGTCTGTGCAATGATGCCGCTGTCCAGCCAATGGTCAAAAATTCGCAGCGCGGCGTCGGCAAATTCCTGATCATTGATATGCGCGTCAATCTCAGTCAGCTGCGCCGGCGGCTTGATCGAAGTTTTCATTTCCTCATTGAATGCCCGCAAGCCTTCAGGATCGTGCGCCGCTTCGCCGGGTTTGTCCCATTCTTCAACACCTTGATTAGGCAATATGAAATGAACTGGTCCTTTCGCGGATACCAGTCTCCCGCCAATCTCTCTCGCGGTTTCTCTTCTTTCATCTGCGGTGAGAGCCGAGCATTTGATTAACCGGTTATGCGCGTGAAACGGTCGATGAGAGTATTGAGGCGGGATTTCCTGCCAGCCGGCGAAGTCAATAAGATCGATGCATCCTGGTGCGACAATTTGCGGAATCGCTGATTTGCCCGCATTGAGCAGTCGGTCATCGCCGGCATTGACGAAAGAACCGGCCAACAGGTTTCCGAGTTCCGGTAAGGCGAAGTCCATAACGCAGCAGAATCCTCTTTGCGCCGCGATCTTTTCGAATGCCATTCCACCCATGCCGACAGCATGGAAGACGGCAACTTCAAAATTACGCCGTTCGAGTTCAGGTTTGAGATGCTTCATATATTTGAGGCACGATAATCCAAGAGATGTCATGCCCACGACCGGTTTGTCACCGGTTGGCATTTCGACCGCTTGAGCCGCTCCCAGAACGGCTCCCGCTGCTTGACTCAATGACGATTTGCAAATGGAATTCAATCCGTAAAGACCACCGGCCCACAAAATCATTTGAATGTTGGGTGAGAGGCGGTTGGGTGGAATCAAAGGCGAAAACGCCACCGTTGAAACCACATATTTCGGTATGTCGAGTGGAAGGGCTTGGCAGACATCCAACGCGAGATCCGTCCCCATTGTTCCGCCAAGGCAGATGACGCCGTGAAACTTTGACTGTTCGAATAAGTTTACTGTGCAAATCGCAGCGCCTTTTGCCATGATCTGCATGGCAAAATTCTCGTCTCCGCTGTCAATAACCTCTTGAATTGATTTTCCCGCGGCTTTCGCGACATCGTGCTTGCTGACATCGCAAGGTTGATCGGCGTCCCCTAGAACACTGACATCCATTGTCATTGCATCACCGCCTAATGAACGGATCCTTCCCGCCAAATAGGACAGCTCGTCATTTTTAGTGTCGTATGTGCCGACGATCAGTATCGTGTGTTTTCTCATAGTTCCCGTCTTGACCGAATATTGCGCCATAGCGACCAAAAGTGGCTGCCGATGACGATGAGAATAATGCAAAAGAGAATGAAAGAGATCGGCCGGTCAATAAAATCCAGCGGTTCCTTCACCCGCATCATCGAAGTGCGGAGCTTGGTGTCCATGATATTGCCCAAAACCATGCCGAGAATGATTGGAACAATCGGAAGGTCAAGACGCTTCAAGATGAAGCCGAACACACCAATGCCTGCGGCTATCGCGCAATCAATGGCCGAATTCCGCAGCGAATAAACTCCAACAAACGACAGAGTGAGTATTGCCAATCCGACAAATCGAGTTGGTATCTCAATCACCTTCAAAAGCAGATTTGTTGAAACCAGCAAAAAAATGATGACCAGGATATTAAGCAAGAGCAGCGCGATGTAAATGGCCACCACAAAATCCAACTGCTGTTGGAACAGCCCAGGGCCCGGAATGACATTGTGGACATAAAACACGCTCAGCATCATCGCGGTCAGCGCTTCTCCAGGAATTCCTAACGCGAGCAACGGAATCATGGCTGCGCCGGGCACTGAATTGTTGGCCGCCTCGCAGGCGATCAGGCCTTCTGGCGAGCCTTTGCCGAATTGTTCCGGAGTCTTCGATGTTTTCTGTGCGACGGTATAGCTCAGAAACTGCGCTGTGAACTCTCCAACACCCGGAATCATGCCCATCAGGACACCGAATGAGGAGGAAATTGTGGCGACTCGCTTGTATAATGCAAGTTCTTTGAAACCCGACAGCAAGCCGCCGCTAATGCTTTCAATCCGGTTTCGCTCGTCCGACTGCACAAGCAGCACGAAGGCTTGGCTGACTGCAAACAGGCCTAGAACAACCACAATCAAGTCTACGCCGCCGGCAAGCCAGCTTTGACCGAATGTGTATCGCTGCGAGTATTGAATGGGTTCCAAACCGATTGAGTTCAGCCAAATTCCCAGCCCAGCCATTAAGCCTGCCGCCATGACTTGGCCGCGATGCGCGAGCACTACGAGAACAATGCCAAGCAATGCGGCAAGAAAAATCTCGCGGCTCCCGAACATCGGTGCAATTTGCGCCAGAACCGGTGACAGAAGAATCAGGCAAATCACAGAGAATACACCGCCGAAGAACGAGGCGGAGTAAGCCAGAGAAAGGGCTCTGCGGGATTCGCCTCGCTGTGTCATGGGCGTGCCGTCATAGGTTGTGAGCGCGTTTACCGCAGTGCCGGGGGTGTTGATCAATATTGCGGGAATTGCTCCTCCGTACATTGAGGAGCCGTAGATTCCGAGCAGCACCGTCAGGCCGACGATGGGGTCGAGGGAAAATGTGGCGGGAAGCAGGATTGCGATGGCAACGGCAGCGCCGACACCGGGCACTGCACCAATGACAACCCCGCCTACTGAACCGATCAGCAGCGCCGCAACGACATCCCAGCGCGCCAGTATCTGAATGGATGAGTATAAGGTATCCATTTCAGAAATTGACGATCATGAAATTTTGCAGGGTGCGCGGGAGAAACGAGTAAATCACGCCGCCGGGAACTTTTACAGCCAACCCGGTTTTGAAAACCAGCACCACTGCGAAGCCGAAGAGCCCGGCGGAGAGCAGCATTTTTTTCCCTGAATAGCCGGCCCGCAGCGCAAGAAGCAGCGAAAATAGGATTGTCGACAGCAGGTAACCGAGCAATGGCACGGCTGCGACATAGATCATGAACCAGACCGCGTATTCAAGAGAGCGAAGCCAAACGAACATTTCTCGAAGCGAACCCGGAACACGTTGTCGCCAGCTTTGAAAGAGATGGGCCGCACCGAACAGCACCATCAAGACCAAACCCACCGCTGGCCAGAATCTGGGTTGAGCAACAAGATTTCCGCTTCCAGGCGGGTTTGTTTGTCTGTCGATTTGGGTAAGCAGGATCAGCGATATCGCAAACAAAGCGAACGCGAACAGTTCACCTCCCGGGCCCTTAGTCGGATTTGAACCAGCCACTGCCAGAGCCTTGCTGTCGAAAGGGGTTTGGTTCAACCCGTCTTTGCTGGAAGCGGATCATCACATAGATTCTCTCGTGGTTCGATCACAGGAGCAATCGCGTCGGGAGAAAGTGATTACACCAATATCTTTGGCCCAGCATCGCTTGCGATTCCGTCCGGATTGGACTGTGATCAAGATCAATCATTCACACGTCATCGTGACGCACCTTCAAGTCTGTTCAGAAAGCTTGAAAGCCATGGAGATAGAGCTTGTGGGCCCGTCTGCGAACCATTCAACTGCGCAGAGCGCAGGCGCTTGCGAGAGTCTCTGCGCTCTGACAGCTTCGTGACCAATTGCAGTCATTATTCTCATTCGCTGTGTCCCGAGCAAAATAAAGCTGCTAGACCAACGGGTGATGAGACAAACCGACCCGAATGGGAATCGAAGTCAATTCCACCGGCATACGGGTCAGTTGAGAAGGGCCATGATGTTTTGGAAGGTCTCCATGTCCGATTGGATTTGCGCTGCTGAAGCCTCCGCGTCCAGCCATGAAACAGAAGCACCGGTATTTCTTGCCAATTCCTGAGCGCGGTCGCTTTCTATGGTCTTTTGAGCAACTGCAATGATTTTGTCCCGAACATCCTGCGGCGTGTCTTTTGTTACGAACAGCCCGTTCCAGAGTGAAATGCCGAGGCGCGGCTCGATCTCTGCAATGGTTGGGGTGTCGGGAACCAGGGAAATGCGCGAGCCGGTGACGGAAGCGAGAACTTTGACGTCATCAAGGCAGGGCAGAATCAGCTGAATTGTCGTCGTGATGACATCGGCATCGCCCGAAGCGAGCGTGTTGCAATCCAAGAGGTCATAGGCGCCGTCCGAACCAAACTCAAATCCGGCGAGTCGCGAATATCCCAAGATCACGCGGGTCGGCACTAGAGGCAGGCCGAAGTGGCCAAGCGCGACATCGTTCGATTTTGCGTATTCGGCCATTTCTTCCAATGTGTTGTATGGCGCGTCGCCGGAGGTTGCGACGACGAAAGGATAGGTCAGAAAAATTCCAAGCGGGTCGAACTTGGCGGGTGTCAATTCAGGGATACCGATGTCGTGGCCGAGTATTGGAACTGCAATCACGAACGAACCGATCGTGTAGCCGTCAGCCGGTGCCGTTGCCACCTCAATTGCACCCGGGAAAGGACCTCCCCCGCCCCCTGGCCTATTAACCACAGCGGCGGGCACTCCATACTCTTCTTGAAAGTCTTCAGCTATCATGCGGGTAAGCACGTCTTCGAGATCACCTGGCGGCCATGGAACGATGAAACTAACGGGCTTTTCAGGATACTCAGCAATCGCAGGAGCAGCGATGACGGATAAGGCGGCGGCTACGGAGAGCAGAATTTTTTTCACTTGATTTCCTCCATAATTGAAATGATTCTATCGTTGAATCAGAGTTTCTCATTTAATCGAAAATTCACATTCGTTCCAGTTGCAGCGTTATGAATGAACGCACCGCGGGCGCTTTGAACTTCCGATATGAAGGAGCGCATGGCCTCAGCGTGTTCCGGGAACGGTTTATAGACGAGTTCTGCTCTTTCGATCACAAATGCATCCCACCGCCCAAATCTGCGTGAGATTGATGGGAAGGTCGTTGGATCGACCTTTTCGGCTGACAGTTCGGAGCGTTCAGATGCCGTTTCAGCGAGCAACCCACGGAGACACGAATGCGACCGGTTGGAAAATTCCGGTAAACAGAAGGTTTCGACTTCTTGGGCAGGCGATCCGCGGACCCGAACAGGTCCCACAATTCGATATTCGCTGTTGTTCTGCGCGGAGATTCATGGCGAATCAGGCGCCGGGCCCATTCGAGTGTTCAGCCAATTGAAGGAGGGTTTGGCATTCTGTCAGGGCAGGGGAATCGAATACCTTCAGGCCGAATTAAAGTTTGTCCTATCTGGCAGATTGGCCAGATTGTTCATTGCGTCCACATAGGCAAGAAGCGAAGCAAGCACAGTATCGGTGTCAGAAGCTTGTCCAATGACGATTCTTCCGTTCTCTTCTTTAAGCCTGATTGTAGCTGATGCCTGCGCGTCAGTCCCTTGAGTGACGGCATGCACCGAATAAGCAAGAAGTTTCGCATCGTGAGGAATAATCGACTTCACTGCCGAGAAGGCGGCATCCAGTGGTCCGTCCCCCGTGCCAGAGACTTTGCGCGATACACCGTGAACAGACAAAGTGAGCCTTGCAGTCGCATCTTGTTTGGAACTGCAGGACACGTCAAACGATTCCAGTTCCAAGAATCGGCTGTTGGAATCATAGCGGTTGGATTGGAGTATAGAGATCAAGTCCTCCTCGAATACTTCCCGCTTTTTGTCTGCCAGCGCTTTAAATCGCACAAAAACTTGTTTCAGCAGGTTATCTCCCACCTCATAGCCGAGCTCAGCAAGTTTCTGGCTGAGCGCGGCCCGTCCCGAATGCTTGCCAAGAACCAGTTGAGTTTTTGAAAGGCCGATATCTTCCGGCCGCATGATTTCGTATGTGCCGGCATTTTGAAGCATCCCATGCTGATGGATGCCAGCTTCATGGGCAAAGGCATTCTTGCCAACGATCGCTTTATTGTATTGAACAGGAAACAGCGTTGCATCTGAAACCATCCGCGAGATCTGCATAATTTTATTGCTGACTATTCCAGTCGTAAACGGCAGTTTGTCGTTACGCACCCGCATCGCCATAACGACTTCTTCAAGCGCCGCGTTGCCGGCGCGCTCTCCGAGCCCGTTGATCGTGCATTCGATCTGCCGCGCACCGGCTTCAACCGCTGCAAGCGAATTGGCAACGGCCATGCCAAGATCATTATGGCAATGCGTAGAAATCACCGCTTGATTGATATGGGGAACTTTTTCCCGCAGTGTGCGGATGATGTTTGCGCTCTCGGATGGCACCGTATAGCCAACCGTATCTGGAATATTGATAGTGGTCGCACCGGCGGCAAGGGCAGTATCAACCGCTCGGCAAAGAAATTCCTGTTCACTGCGCGTGGCATCTTCCGGTGACCACTGGACGTTGTCCGTATAGCGGAGCGCTCTTGTGACGGCCGCGTGAATAGCCTCCAATACCTCTTCAGGCGACATCTGAAGTTTGTATTTCATATGGATCGGCGAAGTTGCGATGAATGTGTGGATTCGCGGTCTCTCCGCGTCCCTGAGAGCTTCCCCTGCGCGGTCTATGTCGGCGATGACTGAACGCGCCAAGCCGCACACAACGGCGGTTTTGACGATGCGCGACACTTCACGGACTGCATTAAAGTCGCCTTCCGATGCGTTGGGAAATCCGGCCTCAATGATGTCCACACCCATTTCGTCGAGAGCTTGGGAGATATTGAGTTTTTGTTTAAGCGACATGGTGGCGCCAGGCGACTGCTCACCGTCTCTGAGCGTAGTATCAAAAATCAGGACTCGGTCCTGCGACACGGTTTCTGGATTATTCATGACCATACCAGCTGTTCTAAGCTACAATTTTCAGATTTTCAGGCAGAACAGGATCCTCTGAGCGCGCGCCAAAGAATTCAATGCGCTCAGAGGCACCCTAGACGTAGGGTGATAAGTGCGATTCCTAGAGGACGGCGCGCCCGCGCTATTGGATCGATTGATGTCACTAAACAGCTCATAACCGGGCAACTACATAGAACCAGCAATGAGAGCAAGCCGTTTTCGGAGAACAGAGGTGTTTTTTCTTTCACACAGGCGGATTTTCGCACCGTGACTGTTGGTTCTTTAAAATTTTATATTGCTGGACCGGGCATCGGGTTTGTTATCAACCATTGCGGCTCTTTGTGTTTAGCTTTGGTCCGATAGAGCAAAAGGTGCGCTTTATCGCTGTGTTTGGATTAAGCGAAAATTTTCTGAAACGGTTTGAAATTTATGGTTGCCGAGGCGAATCGTCCACTTCGTCTTCGATGAAAGTCATTTCTCCGACACCGTGCGGGCTTCCGTTTCGAAAATTCCCGATATATTTGTCGCCATTTGGGTAGGTGGCTTCACCGTGCCCTTCAGCCTTTCCTGAACGCCATTCTCCTGCGTATCTGTAACCGTTCGGAGAGCGCAGCTCGCCGTGACCATGCCGCTGCCCATCTACGAATTCACCGGCAAACACCGTTCCATCGCTAAATGTTTCGGTCCCAAAGCCGTTTCTCACGCCATTCGTCCATTGTCCGGTGTATTCGTAGCCGTTTGACAGAAACAAGGTTCCGTCGCCGTCAAATTCGAAATTCCGCAATTCGCCGCGATAGCGGGCACCCTCACCAATGGTGACTTCGACAATGCCGAAAAGCTGATCATTCTGCCATGACCCGGCGAACACCGTCCCATCTTCCGCTGACAATTGTCCCTCACCGTGCCTTTGACCAGCTTCAAAGTCGCCTTCGTAGACTTCACCGCTGGCGTAGACCAAAGTGCCTTTTCCATCGAACAGATTGTTACGCCATTCACCTGAGTACAATGTCTGTGAATCTTTCAGGAGCCGACCCGGCCCCTCAATACGCCCGGATTGGAATTCGCCGATATAGATCGTGCCGTTGCTGAATTCGATGCGGCCGGAACCCTGCAGCGCTCCGTCGGACCAGCTTCCCGTGATCTTCCGACCGTCAGTTGTGATGCAGTCTCCTTCACCATGCAGATTTCCATTGCGGAATATCCCGAAACATGTTGTTCCGTCAGCGGACATAGATTTTCCGTTTCCGGTGAATTGGTCCTGTCTCCATTCACCTTGCAACCACGAACCGTCCGGATGAACCATCTTTCCATTTCCATGCGCGTGGCCGTTTTCGAAATCGCCGGTATAGATTGAACCGTCTGATAAAGTAGCCGCGCCGGTCCCGTTCTGAAGACCGTTCTTCCAGTTTCCGTCGTAAGAATAGCCAGAGGGGTGGTTCAGAATACCCGGACCATCGCGCAGTCCTTCTTTGTATTGGCCGATATAGGTTGTACCATCAGGAAAGATCGTAGAGCCTTGTCCGTGGAACTGAAACTTCTCCCACTCGCCTCGGTATATTCGGCCGTCTGGAAAGACTATCTCGCCACTTCCTTGTGCCTGCCCTGCCTTAAAGTCGCCAGAATAGGTCGTGCCATCAGGAAACGTGACCGTTCCGATTCCTGTTTGTAACCCTTCAACCCATTCTCCGTCGTAGCGATAACCGCCCGGAATATCGAGCACGCCCATGCCATGCGAGCGGCCTTCTTCGAACTCACCTTTATAGACCGGCTGAGTAGTGTCTTGCGCGTTTGCGCCGAACAAATTTCCCCCGGCGGCAAGAATGAACGGCACAGTCGCAAATATGACCGAACGGACTACTTTGGACATTGAACGCTGGTTCCCCTGTTTTGCAAATTAATAGCTGTGCGAATTCACAGATTGAAGAGAAAAAGTTCGGCATTTTGAATTGCTACTTTCAAAAAATCCAGCAAATGCAATCTGCAACTGAAGGAAAATATCAGTTCGTAACCGCCGTGTTGGTTTCGATTGCGGCACTGAGCGGTTCAGCTTAGAAAGAGTTTCAGAGCCGACTCAAACAGAAATCAGCATTGAGGCAGTAAAAAATACAAGCAGTGCAGGAGGTGCAGTTATGACCGGTGAACCCAGAAATTCCGTGCTGAAAATCAAGGCAGGCGATATTTCAATTTTCTTCGAAGGATCCGAAGACTTCATTTCCAGCAAACTTGCGCTGATTGTTCAAGAGATCGCAAAATATGCCAAGGATCTGCCATCAAAGCAAAGTGATGTTCTACCTGAAATGATAAGCTTGCCAGAATTTTGGAAGAAGCAAAAGCAAAGAACTCAGGTCAGGCGTTTCCTTGTAGTTGCCGCTTGGCTTCAGAAAAATGGTCGGGACGATGTAAAAGTCAAAGAAGTCGACCAAGCGATCGAGGACCACCATCTGGAGCCGATCAAAAATTCCTCTCACAATTTGAGCTCCAACAAGAAAAAAGGCTTCTGCGCGGTGAGTGGTCACGGCACATTCTATGTTACACAGAAAGGATTAGAGGAGGTCGGCCTAGCCTGAAGTGTTTGGGACACTGCTATTAGCTTCGCCCAAAATTGCTGAAAAGAATTTGGTGTGTTCGTATAAATTCATTGTAATGTACATGCTATGTATGATATTGGATGGTGAATTTATTTGGATCGCGAGCTGACGGATGGATTTTTTCTACTAAGAAGAGCATCGGGAACAGGTGAAAGGCTGTCGACACTGAAGCTGGACGAAACCGGAGGGGATCGGCAATCCGAACGTTCGGTGGATTTGCCTTGGTTTCCGGTCGCGGTTTGGACATCAGCGCTTAGATGTTTCCGGTGGGTCCGAGGAGTATCGAGGACTGCCGGACCTGCAGCATGGTCCGGATGGCTTGCTGCGACATCCGCGGGTGTTTCTGTGGATTGATCCGGTGTTCGAGGTGCTGCAGGCAGGCGTAGGCCATGAAGGAAATGGCGAGGTGGGTGCGGCGTGGTTGCCAGTGGAACGCGTCTTTGCGCCCCGCCACGCTGCCCTCTGGCTCGCAGGCGGCATACCGGGCGGGCGGAAGTCCTCCATCCACTCGGTATCGACACAGGGAGAACGGTTGCGGCCTATGCAGATGTGGAACTCGGAAAGCGGCGTATCCGCTTACGCTCATAGCCGCGCCGTCGGCGTTCCGTCGATCCATCTTGCGTAATCGAACCCGTGGAACATGCCGCAGCAGACTTCGTACTTCTCCCGCATCACTGCCACCGCTTCCGCCTGATCCAGCGCAGTCTTCTCCCTACCGCCGCTCTCGGTGTAGGCGGCGAGAGCCCGTTTGAGCTCATGTGCCAACCCCAAATAGTCGACGACGAGGCCGCCCGGCTTGTACCGGAAGACGCGGTTGACCCGCGCGTTCGTCTGCATGAGCCGGCGCATCTTCATCGACCTCTACCGTGAACTGTTTGACCGCAAGCCAGTCGTTGCTATCGGGGTGGTCGAAATCGACCGCGCAGACCTGTGTCCCCCGGATCGCGCCGCTGTCATCGCGCCATCGACGATCAGACGGTGGAAAACGCGGTTGCGGACTTCCAGCGTCGCACCTTCAGGGCGGATCAGCTTACGGAGCGTATCATCGAGGGCGGCGGAGGGCAAGTCTGGGTTGAGCCGTGCCAGTGCCTCGCGGAGCCGCCTTTCCAGCACCACCGCGCTGTAATCGTCTCGTTCGGCGCCGGGCACCCACGGAGCGATGTCAGGACCGTGAACGACCCTCCAGCCAATACTCTCAAGCCACTCGAGTGCGGCTTCTTCCACCTCGCTTTCAGTGAATTTGGCCAACAGGCTGCGGCTCTACCCGTTCCTTAGAAGAAGCGATCTCGCTCGCTGCGGAGCATTTCATAGGGGTTCATGCTTTGGCTCATTCAACTCCGCCCTTCCAATCGAACCACGCTCCCAGTGCTCGAAGCATGACGAACGTGTCCTGCCGAGGGACTCCGAATTCGTCGCAAACATCCGGCAGTTTCACGTCCCTTCGGGACTCCGGGGCAGGCTGCTCGTTCGTCACAACGGTCGCGCCCCAAACACTTGCGCAGGCTACGAGCCAGCCGTCCGCACCCGTCGCGAACTTCGCTTTCGCATGATCGAAAAAGTTTGGATGGCGTTGAACCCACATCATGATTTCCGCATAGACGCGCATCAATTCATCGGTGTCGACTGGCAGGAAGAATTCGTCCGGGACATCGTTTTTCACCCACTGAACCAGATCCTCGTTACTGCGGCCCATGAGCAACTCGTTTCGTACTCTGTCAATGCTGAAAACCCGACCCTCTCGGTGATAATGAAGCAAGCTCTTCCAGAATCCGGGGCATAGATCGAATGCGTAGTACAGGTTCTATGCGGTAATGAGGACGTCGGAGTCCACGAGATATGTTGTCTGATTTGCCATCAGGGAAGCAGGATGCCCAGTTTATTGGCGTAGTCCTGGAACGTTCCGCCCCGGAGGCCGGTCAGCTCATAGGCTTCCCTGAAACCTATCTCGCCTCCCTTTGCTGCCCGCATCACATGGGTTGCGAAAAGCTCGCCCACACGCACGTTCTGGTTATTGTAAAAATCGCCACCGGACGATGCCGCCCCACCCCGGTGCTCCCGCGTGATGTAGCTTTCGTAGAATTCGAAGAAACTGTTGCGCTCAATGAGCTTGAGGTCCATGGCTCGACGGGCCGCGACAACCGGGCTCACCTTGAACGACCGACCAAGTGTCTCGAAGGGATGCACTTCCCGTCTGCCCCTATTCCAGCGCTCGCGCATTTCGCGCGATGGCACGAGAAATTCAGCGGCGGCCTGGTTGCACCAATCTTCCACGTCCGTACCGCCAGGAAGCAGGTTGTCGAAACCGGAAAGCCCCTCTTCGCCGAGCCAGATGTGGGCCAGTTCGTGAGCCAGCGTGAACATCTGGGCGGATTTCGCATCCGCGCTGTTCACGAAAATCAGGGGTGCATAACGATCCGTGAGCGCGAACCCGCGAAACTCCGCCACGCTCAGCCGACGGTGCGTATTGTTGCCGACAATGCCGTTGATCACCGCCATTACGCCAAGATGCTCGATCATGCGGCGCAGCTCATTCACGGCATCCTGCCAACTGCGCACCCCCGCCGCCCAGCCCTCGTCCAGGCCAAGCACACGCCGTATCTCTCGGCCCACTGCACCGGGGTCGTCTGCAAGACTGGCGCTCGCCACGAAGTCCAACGGCTCTACCCCGCTCTCAGCGAGGTGCTCCCGTAGCCACGCCTGTCTCCGCTGCATGGCGTAGAGCGTATCGATCAGATCGGGGCTCACTTTGACCTTTGCTTTGTCCGCAACAGTGCGGAAATCGGCGATCGGGAGGCGTTCGACGGGGGGCTCCGGGAACAACAGATAACCGAATGGCACATGGACGACGCGAGCGAAGGCCTCCAACTGCTTCAGGGTGGGCCGAATCTCTCCGCTCTCCCACTCCGGCAGACTCTGAAACTTCTCCACCAGATCTTCCTGCGCGACCCCGGCGCGCTCTCGTGCCCAGCGGAGAAGTTCGGGTTGAACCGGAACGCGCGTCATGCCACAGCCTCCACCATCTTGTCCGCACCGCACGGGCGGAGTTCCCCGGTAGCGGACATCCGCTTCCGTGCCGGCAGCCGCTCCACTCGGGCAGATATCGGTCGCATCACCAGCACATCAAGAGATGCTACCAGAATACTGTGGTTTGATGATTTTTCCACGAGCGAAGAGCGACCTATTACTTCTCCTGCTTGAGTTACATCGGTACACGCCACGATGACATCTCCAGGTAAAACCATCTGGTCTGGTTTGTACTTACCCTTGAACGGCTTCAATCCCTTGGACTGATAACCACCTCCTCGATAAAAAAGACTTCAACGTAACTAGCGCTATTTTGGACGGGCCTAAATCAGCGCGCCGGTAAGAAAAGCCTTTAGTGACAGTTGCAATCTTGCCTAATTTCCGCACCTGCCAACCATCGGGGATTTCGCCGAGTTCAGAGTCTACAAGTTGGTCAGGGAAAATATCCCACATGTCGGAAGGTAGGTAAGGCGGGCGGCCTTCCATCTTGGCGCGCACCGGGCCGAAATCGACGAACCAGTCCTTGAAGATAGCCCGTGCCATCGCCTCCAGCGTCTCGATCTTGCGCCGGATCAACTTGATCTTGTCGTCCAGCGTGCCGAGGATGTGCGCGATAGCGCGCTGTTCGGGGAGGGGAGGACAGGCTCCGTTGATACTCTTCAAGCCGTGTTTGGTGACTTGGCCCAAACCGGTTGTCTGCTTGTTTCGTGCGATCTGGACGAAGTCGGGCTTCAAGTATCGAAGCAAGTAATAGAAAAAGATGGGATCGATGCCGTCGATGGGTGTCACCCGAAAGACGTGCTGATTGAGCCAACTCTCCGGACCTCGCCACCAGAATGCATCGATGGAAGTCTCCGGTTGGCCGGACCAGGAGAATAGAAGATCACCGGGTTGAACGCGAACAGTTTCATCGAAGATCTGCTGTGTAAGCTTGGTCTGTCTGGAGATTCCGCCCTTGATCTCGGCAATCTTGATGACCGGCATACCAGTTTCACTGAACTGGATGTTACGGAATGCCAAGTCATTCACCCATCGCGCCATGCTTGTAGTCCGCGGCGTCCATCGAACCGCGCAGCGCATCGGCCATCGCCCACAGTTCGGCCTCGTGGCCGGTCGTGGCGCCATGGGCAGCGACAGAGTCACCGTTACCCGATTTCGTCTTCCTCGGTTGTCCCCGCGCCATGCATCGCCCTTCCAGTCAATGGTCGCTTCACCGTTCACCCGGGACATTCGCCGGGGAACAGCCTCTCAATCCTGTTCCGTGGCTGAACCGTCCGCGGCAACCTGTAGCGCACCGCCGGACAGCTTACAATCGACTGCCCGCACCATGCGATCCAGGGCTTGTCGGCGGGATCGAGGGCCTCGACGGTGCGCTTGGTCAGCGTCAGCTTGACCTTGGCGGTGCGTCTTGCGGTCTTATTCTGCATGCGACGATTATGGCGCACGGCGCTTCAAAGTCAACCCACCGATCAACACATGAAAGTCAACCGGAGAGCACCTGTGTCTATGCATGTCACGAGTATCCGGATCGGAATCTGTATAAGACATTGAAATATCCGCATTCATGTCATCCCCAGAGCGCGTCTGTCCATCCGTGTCGTGAATAGACGGCTTGGCTGTTGATAACCCACGGCTCCTCCACCGAAGCCGCCAGATCGACCATGTCCGACACCGGAGCGGTCTGGCCCCTTCTGTAATGAATGTTAAGCTCCGCCAGCTCCCTCGGGAGGAAACAATCCTGGTTTGCGCTCCCCGCGGAGCTCTTCGACCAGATATTCGGCGACCTCGCGCAGCCGTTCCAGATTGTCCTCGGAGTGCGACTCCGACATGACGCAGAATGCACTGCTTGATTTGGATACCTACACGGTATGATTCCACGATCTGAATCGACTTGCGCGACAGGTTCGGGCGTCCTGTTGATTGGTATGAACATGAACTCCAAATACAGGGGCCGCCAGCGAAAGTGACACATTGGTATCGCTAGACACCACAGACTGGATTCAAAACCCGGTCCAAGCGGAAAGACAGAAAGAACAATGCTCCAAAAGTGGATTCTCAGCTGACGATTACGCCGAACCGACGAAGTCAGGAATAGTTGTGCAGATTCACAGATTGAAGTGCAACAATTCAATATTTTGAATTGCAAATTTCAAAGATTCCAGCGAATACAATCGGCAACCGAAGGAAAATATCAGTTCGTAACCGCCATGCTGGTTTCAATAGCGGGACTGAGTGATTCAGGCTAGAAAGTGTTTCTGAGCAAACACAATCAAAAGTTGATCTTGAAGCAACAAGAAAATCCAACAGTGAACGAGGTGCAGTGATGACCAGTAATCCCGGAAAATCCGTACTGAAAATCAAGGCAGGTGATTTTCAAATTTTCTTTGAAGGATCCGAGGACTACATTTCTAGCAGACTTGGACAAGCTGTTCAGGAGATTGCAAAATGCGCCAAGGATCTGCCTTCAAAGCAAGGCGACGGTCAATCAGAATTGATAAGCTTGCCAGAATTGCTGAAGAAGCAACAGGAAAGCACCCAGGTCAGACGCTTCCTTGTGGTTGCGGCCTGGCTTCAGAAAAAGGGTCGAAATTCCTTGAGGACCGGTGATATCGACCGCACGATCAAAAAGTACCGGCTACCCGCTCTGAGTAATTCCTCGGACAATCTGAGCTCCCTCAGAAACAGCAAGAGAAAACGCTTCTGCGAGATGAATGATGACGGGTCTTTCTATGTGACATACGATGGAATGGAAGAGGTCGGACTTGCCTGAGCGATTTAAAGTCGCGCTGGTTCAGGACAATCCAATTGTCGGTGCGCTCGGCAAAAATACGAACCGGATCGTCACACATTGGAAGGAGGCGGGAGACTGCGATCTGGTCGCGTTTCCTGAACTCTTTCTCTCGGGTTATCCAGTCCAGGATCTGGTGCTCAAAGACGCATTTGTCGAAGCTTGTTCCGCTCGGATCACTGAGATCGCCGAAGCATGCAGAGACGGTCCAGCGTTAGCGTTTGGGGCCCCATGCACAGAAGACGGAAAGTGCTACAATGCGTATTTTGTCTTGCAGCAGGGCAAGGTAACCGCCCGCATTTTGAAACACCACCTTCCGAATGCCGCGGTCTTTGATGAAAAACGGCAGTTTGTGCCCGGGCCGGTCTGCGGCCCTTACCGAGTTGGTCCGCTCAAGATCGGCAGTCCCATCTGCGAGGACGCATGGACAGACGAAGTTTCAGAAACACTGGCCGAGTCGGGGGCAGACATCCTGCTGGTGCCGAATGGCTCTCCATACCACAGGGGCAAACTGGACGAGCGTGTTTCCCATATGGTTGCGCGCGTCATCGAAACGGATCTGCCGCTGATTTATCTGAACATGACCGGCGGACAAGATGATCAGGTCTTCGACGGCGGTTCGTTTGCTTTGAATCGTCGGGGCGAACTTGCCATTCAACTACCAATGTTCGACCAAGTCGTCGATTATGTGAACCTGCGAAACACCGATGTGGGATGGATTGTTGAGAGCGGTGCAAAATCACCCGTTCCTGAAGAGTGGGAACAGGATTATCGGGCGATGGTGGAGGCAGTGAGGGACTATCTGGAAAAGAGCGGATTTTCCCGTGCGCTCGTGGGTTTGTCTGGAGGCGTTGACAGCGCACTGGTCGCAACCATTGCGGCTGATGCGCTGGGTCCTGAAAACCTGCACTGCGTCATGCTCCCTTCAGAATTCACGTCGCTCGCTTCGTTAAGCGATGCAAAGCAGGTTGCAGCTGGTCTCGGCTGCAGGCTTGACCAGATTGAGATTGCAAGGCTGCAGAGAGAGATCAAATCGACGCTTTCCGAGTTGTTTTCGGGAACCTCCCCTGACTTGACTGAAGAAAACATTCAGTCTCGTTTGCGTGGTCTCCTTCTAATGGCATTGTCCAATAAATTCGGCGCAATGCTCCTGACCACCGGAAACAAATCTGAAGCGGCCGTCGGTTACGCTACGATTTACGGAGATATGGCAGGTGGTTACAATCCGATCAAAGACCTCTACAAAATCCGCGTTTTCGAATCGTGCCGCTGGCGCAATCACAACCATCGGCCATGGATGAAGGGGCCTAAGGGCAACTGTATTCCCGAAAGCATATTGACAAAACCCCCTTCGGCCGAACTGCGTCCAGATCAACGAGATACTGACAGCCTGCCCCCCTATGAAACCCTTGACCAGATTCTTGAAATTTTGATCGACCGCGATCAGTCCGTTGCTCAGGCGGTTGCAGCCGGTTTTGATCTCAAAACCGTCAAGCGGGTTGAACAGATGATTTATGCTTCTGAATATAAGCGGTTTCAATCGGCGCCAGGTGTCAAACTGACGAAAAGGGCTCTTTGGCTGGACCGCCGCTACCCGATTGTCAATCAGTGGCGCGATACGGGAGCATCCGTGGAGTAGCGTTTGTTCGAAGACATTATGGCGACGTGACTAACCCGCTCTGCAGCATCCAGCATATGAGGCTGGCATCATGAATTTGAAATGTGTGCGCAGGACTTCGATCTGTTGATGCGAGCCATGTCCATCATCGGCGGCAAGGGACGGACGGCATTTTCCGGTGAGATCGCCGTTTATGGTGGAAGCTCTGCTTGCGTCGGGCCAACGGTGAATGGCAAGGCAAGACGCGTGGTTGAACTCAGCGAACTGGGAGGCGCACCCGGGTTTATCAATGCTCATTCGCATGATGACCGGGCAGTGCTTGATGAACCGGCAATGATACCGAAATTCAGCCAGGGAGCAACCACTGTGTTCACCGGCAATTGCGGGATTTCCCTGGCACCCGTTCAGTTCGCAGATCATCCGTCTTCTCCCATGAACCTCTTGGGCAATTCGGATAGCTAACGGTTCCCGACTATTCCATTCTATGCGGACGCGCTGAAGACCGCCCGGCAAGCGGTGAATGTAGCAGCGCTTACCGGACATTAGACACTGCGCTTGGCTTATTCAGGCGATATCAGCTGTCCCCCTGATCATTTCACCTGAATGATCCTTGATCCTCGCATCATTGATGCGAGTTGCTTCTCCCATCGGTTTGTCGCCTTTCTCGTCCATTGTCGGTCCTCTCTGTCTGAAAGGAACCACCAGCAAATGCAAATGTGCGAAAGATTCTATACGTTATCGCTGTAGTCGAAGATATTCAGAGCCATAAATCGGAGTCGGCGTATCCGGGATCTTCCACCTAACAAGTCGCCGATTCAATTACGAAGAGTTTTGCCGTTAACCGAATGATTCAAAGCCTGCTGCCAAAAATCATTCGAAGCGGCATGGCATGTGGTTGAATCAAGACAGGGGTTGGGACGGACAAATAAGATTGAGCGGTGCGGCCGTGCCGGTCTGAGATGAGGATGCGTTCACGACCAACGGCAAAGGTTCACGGTGTGGTACGCAACGATGGCGACGACCATGGGTTATTCCCACCACCGATCGATCGCTGCGATGTTTTCATCCGAATATCCCAGATGGTGTGCGAGCTCATGCACAAGCACATTGGCGACCAGTTCTCCGAGGCTGACATTGCCCCGTTCAATCCATTCGTCCAAAATCGGGAGACGAAACAGGACGATTCTATCCGCTTCCGTTTCCTGATGTGCTGATGATTTTTCTGTCAGCGGTATTCCCGAGTAATATCCGGTGAGCCCGTATGGTTCATCGACCTCAAGTTCGGCGAGCAATTCGTCTGCGGGCAGGTCCTCGACCGAAAACGCAATAGATTGCGCGAACGTCCGAAACTGCGCTGGCAAGCCCTCGACAGCCTGCTGCATGAGCAGTTCAAGATCCGCTATGCTGGGCGGATGTTCGTTTTTCCAGTCGCAGGTCATTCAACTCGCCTTGTCGACACGCTTCCAAATTCTTTCTGTTTTTCCAATTCCAATTTGGCATTTCGGTGAAAATTGATAGCTGCCGCTTGCCCGCAAGGCTTGCAAACCATAACATTGGAAAATTCCGTGGTAAATCAGGAGGCTTGAATTCTAAGCATGATCGTAACCCGTTTTGCACCATCGCCCACAGGTCACCTTCATGTTGGGAATTTAAGGACCGCACTTTTCAATTGCCTGCTGGCCCGAGCGGCTGGCGGAACCTTTATTTTGCGATTGGACGACACCGACCGCGAACGGACACGCCCGGAATATATAGACTCAATCCAGCAGGATTTAGATTGGCTGGGGCTGGGGTGGGATCGGTTGGAGAAACAGTCAGAAAGGTTGGACCGGTATCAAGATATCGCCGACCAGCTTAGAAAAGACGGCAGGCTTTATGAGTGTTTCGAAAGCCAAAGCGAGCTTGCGCTGCGGCGAAAAGCGCAGCTCAATATGGGAAAACCACCGGTTTATGATCGGGCGGCGCTGTCGCTCTCCGCATCGGCGAAGGACGAGCTTCGTGCTCGTACCCCGTGGTATTGGCGGTTTCTGTTGAATACCGAGCGCATAGAGTGGATAGATGGGATACGAGGACCGGTTTCAATCGATTCCGGAAGCCTATCCGATCCGGTTTTGATCAGAGCGGATGGCTTATTCCTGTATACGCTGGCTTCTGTCGTCGACGACATCGATTTGGGCATCACAGATATTGTGCGCGGAGACGATCATGTCACCAACACGGCGGTGCAGATCCAGATCATGGAGCAGCTTGGGCACACTCTGCCCAGATTTGCGCATCATTCGCTGCTGACAGGGCCAAACGGGGAGCCTTTAGCCAAACGGCTTGGCGATCTTGCAATTCGCGATTTCAGAGACAACGGTGTTGAGCCCATGGCGCTGCTCTCGCTATTGGCTTTCCTTGGTTCTTCACAATCTGTCCGAGCGTGTGCGAATTTGGACGAAATCGCGGACGCATTTGAAATCGAAGCTTTCAGCACGTCGCCGACAAAGTTCAACGAGAGCGACTTGCTAACTCTTTCGTCTCGTGTGTTGGCAAGGCAGGAGTTCCAGACGATAGCCGATGACATCAGCGATGCCGGTGTTCCAGTCGATATGGCCGAGACGTTTTGGCAGGTTGTGCGGGAAAATTTGTCAAACCGTGCCGATCTGGGCCAATGGTGGTCGGTCCTGCAGGGCGGCGCGGCGCCGAAGGTGGATGAAGAAGACCGTGAATTCGTCAGAGAGGCGCTATCGATGCTTCGCGCGCCTCCGTTTGATGACAATACTTGGGAGCAATGGACGAGCGAGGTCAGTGCGAAAACAGGACGCAAGGGCCGACACCTGTTTCTGCCTCTGAGAAAGGTTTTGACCGGCCGCGCCAAAGGTCCGGAGATGAAACAACTCATGCCGCTTCTGCAAAGGGTAAGAACTGAAATTTAGCAACAGCGGATGACGGCGGCAAAATGAATTCGCAACAGATTGAAATGGCGGGACATGCAGACAGCGGAAGCTTGCAATAGATTTGCGCCCGCATACTGACGCTCCGCGCTCAAGCCATCTTTGGTCTCGCACCTGAACCGCAAAATGGATGCCAGCCATGACAGACTTACGCCAGACACCTCTGCATTCATTTCATTTGAGAGCAGGCGCCCGAATGGTTCCTTTCGCCGGCTATGAATTACCGGTGCAATACCCTCAAGGCATTTCTGCTGAGCACAGTTGGACAAGGAATCATGCGTCATTGTTTGACGTCAGTCACATGGGACAAGTTGTCATTGAGCCTTTGGACGGGTCCACAGAGAGCGCGGCGCTTGCAATCGAGACAATTGTGCCGGGCGATATTGCTGGATTGCCGATTTGCCGACAGACATATAGCGTATTGACGAATGAAGATGGTGGCATACTCGACGACGTCATGATCTCGAATTGGGGTGGAAGCTTTGTTGTAGTGGTCAATGCGGCGCGGAAGAATCAAGTCATTGAATATATTCGCGAGGCGCTGATGCACGCATGTTCGGTTCGCGAAGCAACTGACCGGGCAATGATAGCGATTCAAGGACCGACAGTCCAATCGGTGTTGGAGAAGTTTCTGCCGCAGTCGGTGAAATTGAAATTTATGGGTGTCACCGCCGAGAGTTTTCACGGTCGAAGCCTGTGGGTTGCGCGTTCCGGCTACACCGGGGAGGATGGGTTTGAGATTTCCGCGCCTGCGGATATTGTCCAACTTTTGGCAGAGAGGCTGAATGCCGAGGATGAAGTGCGCCCGGCTGGTCTTGGCGCCAGAGACACGCTTCGGTTGGAGGCGGGGCTGTGTCTGCACGGAAGCGACATCGACGCTACAACCAACCCCGTTGAGGCATCGATTGCGTGGACAATCGCCAAGAGCCGCAGGTCGGGGGGCAAGCGATCCGGCGGATACCCCGGAGCGGGACACATTGAAGCGGTTTTGGCGGATGGTGCTTCCCGCAGACGCGTAGGGCTTAAACCGGAGAAGAGAGCTCCGCTGCGCGCGGGCACGGTATTGTATGCCGACGAAGATGGTTCCAACAAAATCGGAATGATCACAAGCGGCGGCGTCATACCTGATTATGGACCGTTGTCGATGGGATATGTCGCTGAAAAATTCGCTGCTGTCGGCACAAGTTTCTTCGGCATGCAGAGGAACAAGTTCTGGCCGGTGAGTGTCATAAAACTGCCTGTGATCACAAAAAGATACAAACATTGAGAAAGGAAAAGGCGCCGTGAAGTATACCAAGAGCCACGAATGGGTAGACGTCAATGACAATATCGCCACGATTGGAATAACCGAGTATGCCGCTAAGGAGCTTGGCGAAATTGTTTATGTGGAATTGCCGGATGTTGGTACAGTCTGCGCTGCCGAAGACGAAGTCGCGACAGTTGAAAGTGTCAAAGCCGCTTCAGACATATACGTACCGGTCTCGGGAACCGTCACGGAAGTGAATGAGATGCTCGAGGACAAGCCTATGCTGGCTTGTGAAGACCCGGAGGGGGATGGTTGGTTCTTCAAGCTGGAACTCAATGAAGAAGGCAGTCGTGAGAACCTTATGTCGGAAGACGAATACCAGGAATTCATTCAGCAATAGCTGGAGCGGAACCATGACAATCCAACGGACAAGCTACGATCCCGTAGACTTCGCCAATCTGCGGCATATTGGTCCGACTCTTCACGGTTTGGACAACATGCTAACCGCAATGGGATACGACACTGAAGAGGACTTAATCGAAGCGGTTCTTCCTCCAAATCTCAGCAAGGCTTCACCGATGAACCTTGAGAGGCCATTGAGCGAAGCGGAAGCTTTGAAGCGGATGCGTCAGGCAGCAGCGCGCAACCAGCCTTATATCTCATTGATCGGCATGGGCTATCATCGGACGGTTACACCATCGGCGATAATTCGGAACGTGCTCGAGAATCCTGCTTGGTACACTGCTTACACACCCTACCAACCGGAAATCAGCCAAGGACGGTTGGAAATCCTGCTGACTTTTCAGACTATGATTTGCGACTTGACCGGAATGGAGGTGGCGAACGCGTCTCTGTTGGACGAAGCAACCGCGGCTGCCGAAGCTATGGCCATGGCCCGAAGACTTTCCCGATCCAAATTGAATGGCATTTATGTTGACAGCCGCTGCCATCCGCAGTCGCTGGCTGTTTTGAAGACACGCGCTGAACCTATCGGCATCGATCTGGTTATCGGAAACCCGGCAAATGATTTTGAGTCCGCTGGCTGCTTTGCAGCTATTTTTCAGTTTCCGGACACATATGGGCGCGTGACCGATCTCACGGAAGCCATTGAAAAAGTGCATTCCAGCGGTGGATTGGCCATCGTTGCAGCAGATCCATTGGCTCTTGCCCTTCTAAAGGAGCCGGGAGCGATGGGAGCGGATATCGTCATTGGATCAACGCAAAGATTTGGAACTCCGCTGGGCTTTGGCGGACCGCATGCGGCCTACATCGCTTGTCGCGACCGCAATAAGCGCGATTTGCCGGGGCGTGTGGTTGGTATTTCAATTGACAGCCGAGGCGGGGAAGCTCTTCGACTTGCCCTGCAGACTCGCGAGCAGCATATCCGGAGGCAAAAGGCTAAATCCAACATATGCACTGCGCAGGTTTTGCCGGCGGTGTTAGCGGGGCTGTTCGGAGTTTTCCATGGACCGGTGGGAATTCGCGCTGTTGCCGAGAGGATTCATTTTAAAACGGCGGCATTGGCGGAATCCCTGCAGCGACTTGGCCGAACAATCGAGTCGGACCAATTTTTCGACACAATCTCGGTTGAGGCCGGATCGGATCAATCAACAATCCTGCAGAACGCAAGAGACCGGGGGATCAATCTCAGACCCATTGGGAACGACCGAATTGGAATTGCGCTTGACGAGTTGATAGACGACGAAACTCTGAACGGAGTATGCGAAGCATTTGGCGGCCGGTTTGATGTTTCCGATGAAGACGTTAAGTCGCCGCTGTCCGATGCGGTAATTCGCCAATCCTCCTTTATGCAGCAGGCTGTTTTTCACATGAACCGGTCGGAATCGGCCTTGATGCGATATCTCAGACAGCTCGCCGACCGAGACCTTGCTCTCGATCGAACCATGATTCCGCTTGGTTCCTGCACGATGAAGCTCAATGCGGCAACCGAAATGATGCCGATAAGTTGGCCGGAATTTTCTCAGGTTCATCCGTTTGCACCGATCGAACAAGTCAAAGGATACTCGGACTTGATTCACGACCTGTCGGACAGGTTGTGCAGGATTACCGGATTTGCAGCGATTTCAATGCAGCCGAATTCCGGAGCGCAAGGTGAATATGCAGGACTGATGACGATCAAAGAGTATTTTCGGCATAGGGGCGAGACTGAACGAAACGCTTGTTTGATTCCGAAATCGGCGCACGGCACAAACGCCGCATCGGCGCGGATGGCTGGTATGCAGGTTGTCGAGATCGCTACGAATGATGACGGTACCATTGATCTTGACGATTTGGCTCAGCAGGCGCAGCTGCTCGATTCACAGCTTGCGGCAACAATGGTTACCTATCCTTCAACACATGGTGTTTTTGAGGATACGATCACTTCGGTCATCGACATAACGCACCGTTGCGGCGGTCAAGTTTATATGGACGGCGCAAACCTTAATGCGTTGATCGGTCTGGTAAAACCCGGAGAGCTTGGAGTTGATGTCAGCCACCTTAATTTACACAAGACATTCTGCATTCCGCATGGCGGGGGCGGGCCGGGCATGGGGCCGATCGGTGTGCGCGAACATCTGATACCGTTTCTGCCGGGCGACCCGGCTGATGAGCGGACCACTTGGTCGGTGTCGGCGACGAATTTTGGCTCGCCGCTGATTTTGCCGGTTTCTTGGGCGTATATTTTGATGATGGGAGAGGAAGGTTTGTCCAGAGCCACCCGTGTGGCGATCATCAATGCGAACTACGTTGCGCACAGACTCAGAGAGAAGTACGAAATCTGTTATGCAGGACAGTCTGATTTGGTTGCCCATGAGTGCATCGTCGATATTCGAAAGGCGGTCGATGGAACCTGTATCACAGTCGATGATGTGGCCAAGCGTTTGATTGACTGTGGATTTCATCCACCGACCATGAGCTGGCCAGTCGCCGGCACGTTAATGGTCGAGCCGACCGAGTCCGAGTCTAAAGAGGAACTGGACCGCTTTTGCGATGCCATGCTTCAGATCCATTCGGAAATCGAAGATGTGAGGAAAGGCCGGATTGATCCGGACAATAATCCGTTGAAGAACGCGCCCCATACTTTGGAGGACATCGTGGCGAAGTGGGATCGTCCCTATTCTCGGGAACAGGCTGCTTTTCCAGCTGGATGCCGACGCAATGCAAAATATTGGCCATTGGTCAATAGGATTGACCAGGCTTGGGGAGATCGAAACTTTGTCGGTTACCGGAAGGAATAGCTGTGCTTTCGCTTTGCGTGTTCAAGAAACAGAAAGCGTGTTGGATGAACGGAATAACCGCTTTCGCAAGTCTTGACAGCCGATTAAAACATCTGCATTTGCTGATGTGGAGGGGCCGTAGCTCAGTCGGGAGAGCGCGTCGTTCGCAATGACGAGGTCAGGGGTTCGATTCCCCTCGGCTCCACCACTTCAATAGATTTCCGCTCGCGGCTTAATCGCCGCGGAATTTATCGGATGGTTCGGCTTCTACGATGTCGGAACCGTTCTCAGCGTCTTCGCTCTCGCCATGTGTTCGAATTTGAATGACTCAAGGGACGTTTTCAAAGATCGAGCAGCGCATTCTTTGCGGAGAAAAGCGCCCTGAAGATTCCTGCATTAAACAACTTGAATTGAATTTTTGATATCACTAAAATTCCTGTTTCAATATTCACGGGATTTTGAATTCTAAAGGGAGGTTTAGCATGTACAGAACAACATTAACGAAAGTTGCTCTTTGCGCAGGACTGTTGACTGGGCTTGCATCGGTCACGCAAGCGGCCGAAAAGATCGCTTTCTTTGCCGCAAGTTCTCAAAACGGGTTCAATCAGGCAACATATGAAGGTGTTGACGAAATGGCCCAAATGCTTGGCTACGAAGCCGCCATATTCGACGGAAAGTTCGATGCGGCGCATCAATACAGTCAGATAGAAGATGTCTTGGCTAGCGGCAACTATGCAGGGTTCATTGTTGCGCCGAACGATAATGTGGGTATCGCGGGCGCATTTGAGCAGGTTATCGCCGCAGGCGTTCCGATTGCAACGGTTCTGTTCCCGGTTGGACCGGATCTCACAACACTTGAGCCGCAAGTCAACGGGATCACTGCCACTGTAGCATCACCGCCGGTTGACGGCGCAACGATTCAGGCGAATTCGGTTGTGAATTTCTGTCAGGAACGCGATCCCTGCAATGTGGTTATCCTGATTGGCTCGAAGTTGTTTCCGTTCGATAATTTGAGACTCGAAACTTTTGAAAAGGTTCTTGCCGAGCACGCGAACATAAAAGTGCTCGCAGTCGGTGAAGGCCAGTACTCGCCGGAAGTGTCGCTGACCGCAATGACCGACATCCTGCAGGCGAATTCGGATGTTCATGTCGTGCTGTCGAACGCGGACCAGCACCTCACAGGCGCTGAAATCGCGCTGGAAGCCGAAGGTTACAATGTTCCTGAACTTTATTTGACTGGTGGCGGAGCAGCTGCGATCGCGATTGATGCCATCCGCGAAGGCCGCTGGGATGCGACACTCGCCTATTTTCCAAAGACTATGGGCGCACTGGCCATGGAGCAGATCGCCAACGCCATAGAGGGCAAACCAGTTACCAATGTCATCAATATGGATACGGCCGGTCCGGTGCAGGCGATGATTGACCGGGCGGTGCTGGATGCCAATCCGGACTTTGAAGGTGAATGGGAGCAGTAGTTCCTGACTGGGTAATGAAACGTGCCGGGGTCGGTTTCGCTGACCCCGTGCATAGTGAGGGGGCTGAAAATTGACAAGTGCTTCCGCACAATATCGGCTGTCCGCTGATATTGGCGGCACGTTCACGGATATTGTTCGGCAGGATATCACGACAGGGGAATGTGCGGCCTTTAAGCTGCCGACAACAGTCGGCAACGTGGCGAACGCGGTTCTTGACGGTGTTGAGCGGGCGATCCCCGACGGCGCGAAATTCGCATTCTTCGTGCACGGCACGACGGTGGGTCTGAATGCGCTTCTGACTAGGACGGGTGCCAAAGTCGCGCTGCTCACCACCGAGAATTTCAGGGATATCTACACGATTCAGGGAAATGACCGCGGCGAGATTTTCTCGATCCGCTGGAATAAGCCTGCCCCTCTGGTTTCGCTCGAACACACTTTCACCGCCAGAGAGCGCATCGCTGCGACGGGAGATGTGGTGGAACCGCTTTGCACCAGCAGTCTTGATCAGCTCGTGGCAACAGCCAGAGACCGTGGATACGAAGCAATCGCAATCGCCTTTCTGTTTTCTTTCCGGAACCCAGCGCACGAGCTGGAGGCAGCCAGATATCTTCAGCAGCGGCTTCCAGAGGTGGAAATTGTCATGTCGCATCGGGTTTCTTCCGAATGGCGTGAATTTGACAGAACGTCGACCACGGTTATGGACAGCTATCTGGCACCGGTTGTTCGCCGCTATCTGAAAACTCTGACAAGAAGACTGCAAACCCGCCTGCCGGACGGCAGCAATCTTTATGTCATGGAATCGAACGGCGGCGTGATGACAGCGCAGTCCGCCTTCGAAAAGCCGCTTCAGACGCTGCTTTCCGGACCGGTTGGCGGCGCCATGGGCGGCAAGGCTCTGTCAGAATCTACCGGCAAGCCGAATCTCATCTGTGTCGATATGGGCGGCACCTCTTTCGATGCGAGTCTGATCATCGACGGACGGCCGTCTCAATCTAACGAAACCCGTATTGAAGGCATGCCAGTTCAGATGTCGGTGGTCGACATTCACGTCATTGGCGCCGGGGGCGGTTCAATCGCTTGGGAAGAGGCCGGCGCAGTTCGTGTCGGACCGCAGTCAGCCGGCGCTGTCCCCGGCCCGGTTTGCTACCAGCTGGGTGGAACGGAAACGACCGTTTCCGATGCCAATCTGGTATTGGGAAGACTTGATGGATCGAATTTTCAAAGCGGCGGGATGACGATCGACCGGAAAGCGGCGCGGGACGCACTGGAAAAACTCGGTCAGGACTTCGGGCTGTCCGCGTCGCAGATGGCAGAAGGCGTTGTCAATATCATCAACGCAAAAATGGCGGATGCAATACGGACGATCACCATCCGCCGCGGAATAGACCCGAGAGATTTTGCATTGCTCGCATTTGGTGGCGCCGGTCCTGCTCAAGCGGCCGCGTTGGCGAACGAACTGGAGATCAGCGAAGTCATAGTGCCAGTGCATCCCGGCGCATTCTCTGCTTGGGGAATGCTGCAGGCAGACGTCCGGCATGATTTCAAGGAGACCATGTACGGATTTTGGGACTTGGTTGAGCAGTCCGCGCTATCGGCTGCCTTCGCCGAACTGGAACAGCAGGGTCGGAAATACCTGCTGCGAGAGGGCATCGCATCCGATTCAATTGAACTTGAGCGGGGAATCGATTTTCGTTACTTCGGGCAGGAATATGTCCTCACCATATCAGTGCCGCCCGGTCCGATTGATATGCAAGCTGTGCGCAATGTATTCGACGAGGCGTACAAGCGGCAATACGGGCACTCGAGTCCAGAGAACCGCGTGGAGATGGCCAATATCCGCGTAGCGGCGATCGGACGCTTAGAGAAGCCGGGCAGTGCGCCGGCAGTTCAGGCGCCACCGCGTCCGGGGCGCGAGCGGGATGTGTATTTTTCAGGTCATGCGGTTTCGACCGCCGTGATTGACCGCAATTCAATTGGCCGAAGCGATGCTCTTTCTGGACCAGCGATCATCGAAGAAGACACCGCGACGACATTGGTGCCGCCCGGTTGGCAAGCGCGGGTGATTGAAGGCGGACATCTGTCATTGACCAAAGAGGGCATAGGATGATGACAGCGACAGTCGATCCGATCACAACCGAAGTTGTTCGGAATTTCGTGATTTCTTGTGCTGAAGATATGAATGCCTCGTTATGGAGGTCTGCGCATTCCGCTGTGATCTATGAAGGAAAGGATAGCGCCGTGGCACTGATGGACGAGCATGGAAACATGCTCGGTCAATCCACCGGTGTGCCGCTGTTCATTGGAGCTATTGATGCCTGCGTTCATCATGTGAAGGACCGCTACGGATATGACATCGCCGAAGGTGATATCTTCATTATGAATGACAGTTATCTGCAGGGCACGCATCTGCATGACATAACCGCCATCGGCCCGATCTTTCATCATGGAGATCTGATTGGGTTCGGCGCAGCCAGAGCGCATTGGAACGACATTGGTGCGATTGATCCGGGTTCGACCATGGAATCAACGAACATCTATCAAGAAGGCCTTCGCCTCGGCCCCACTCGCATTGTTGCAAAAGGAAAACCGATTCGCGAATGGTACGACCATCTGCGGCTCAATACCCGAATGCCGGATGCATCCATCGGAGATCTTGGTGCGCAGATTGCAGCGATCCGCACCGGAGAACGGCGACTCGGAGGGCTTCTCGACAGAATTGGCGCAGAGACTTATCGAGCCTGCTGCAGAGAGATATTCGAACAGGCCCGTAGACTGGATCGCGAGGCGATTCGAGCCATTCCGGACGGCCAATGGTCACGGGAGGGTTATCTTGATGATGATGGCAAAGGAACGGAGCCGGTAAAGGTGGCTCTAACGCTGATAATCGACGGTGAGTCGTTAATCGTGGATTTGGCCGGATCATCCGGTCCGGTGTCAGGCTCAGTCAATTGCGGAGTAACCCAGACCGCTTCTTTGCTCCGACTTGCATACAAGACAATGATCAATCCGGAACGGGCAATCACCGGCGGATCGTTTGAGACCATGGAAGTTCGGATTCCGGATCAATGTATGTTCAACGCACAGGAACCGGCTGCCTGCGAATGGTATTTCACCGGGCTTGGTCTTTTGGCTGATCTGTTCATCTCATGCATGTCCGAGGCGATTCCGGAAAGGTCTACCGCGGCGCATTATGGCGACAGTATGGTGGCGGCATTTTTTTCTGTCGATCCGGGTCGAGGTCAGTGGATGGCCATTGAACCCACAGCTGGAGGCTGGGGAGGCAGAGCCGATGGAGACGGTGAGAGCGCCCTCATCAATCTTGTGAATGGCGGGTTCAGAAATATTCCGGCTGAGGTGTACGAAACCAAATTTCCGGTTCGTGTGGAAGAATTTGCGATCCGCTGCGACTCCGGCGGACCTGGTCGCCATCGCGGCGGTTGCGGAGTTGTTCGACGATACAAACTGCTTGAGGATTGCTACTGTGCGTTGTGGTTCGAGCGGTCGCGAACACCGGCATGGGGTTTAAACGGCGGAGGAGACGGAAAGGGACCGAGAATCCGCATTATTCAGCCAGACGGCACCGAGGAATCACCGCTGAAGATGCGGGCGCGAGGTTTCGAGAAAGGCACAGTTGTCGAGACATTCACGGGCGGCGGCGGTGGCAATGGCGATCCATTTGAGCGGCCATTCGAAAAAGTCGCGGCCGATGTGCGGCAGGGGTTCGTGAGCCGAGAAGGAGCCTGGCGCGACTACCAGGTTCGAATCGGGACCGATCTGGAGATTGATGCTTCGAAATCAAAACCAAGATACTGACCGGACAAATTCCGGTAATCATGATGTTGCTGCGATCCGGACCGAGGCGATCAGTGTTGCATTCGGCGGAATTCCAGTGCTTCAGAATATCACACTTGATATTCTGCCAGGCGAGATTCACGGTCTGATTGGCGAGAACGGCGCAGGAAAATCCACCCTTGGCAAGGTCATCGGTGGCTATTGCCCTGCTAGTTCCGGACATCTCTTCGCATTCGGTCAGCAACTTGCGAAGTGGGATCCTCCGACTGCTCTTTCCCGCGGCGTCGCCATCATGCACCAAGAACTCCAGCTGGTCCCGAAAATGACAATCGCAGAGAACGTGTTTCTTGGACTTGAGAATGATGTCATGGGGATTCTCCGAATGGATGAATCCCAACGACTCGATTCCTTGCTGGCAAAGAGCGGGTTTTCGCTCAATCCCGATGCTCTGGTTTCCGACTTATCCATAGCAGATCAGCAGAAAATTGAGATTTTGAGGGCGCTTGCCCGCAACGCATGGGTCATCGTTATGGACGAACCGACTTCATCATTGTCGAAAGACGAAGTCCGTCAGTTGCATGATTCCATGCGCGCGCTGCGTGACGAAGGCCGGACGATCATCTATGTTTCGCATTTTCTGGAAGATATTCTTGAAGTGACAGATCGGGTTACCGTGCTGCGCGACGGTCGGCATGTTAGAACGCAAGCCACCTCTGAAGAGAGCCGCGGAAGTCTGGTTTCTGCTATGCTGGGGCAGGATAAGACTGAAACACCGTTTCCAGAGAAGGTCGCGCCGGAATCGCAGCCTCCGATTCTTGTTGCCAGAGACATTCACAGCAGTGCTGGAGCGAACGGCGCTAGTTTCAGTGTATGTCCCGGTGAAATTGTGGGGCTGATCGGCCTTGTCGGCAGTGGTCGAACTGAAATTGTTCGAGCGGTTATCGGTGCTGATCCAGCTGTTTCTGGAGAAGTGCGGATCGAGGGCGCGCTTTACCAGCGCCGGACGGTGGCGGATTCAGCGCGGCGAGGCATCGTGATGGTTCCGGAAGACCGACGCGGCCAAGGTTTGATCCTGACCATGAAGGTTAACAACAATATAACGCTGCCATGGCTTGAACGATTCTCCAAAGCCAGTGTGGTTCGTTCGGGCTCGGAGAGACGCAGAACCAATGAACTTATCGACTTCTTGCGCATTCGTCCGGCCGATCCGGATGGCGATGTGGCTCGCTATTCAGGCGGAAATCAGCAAAAGGTCTTGTTTGGAAAGTGGCTTGCCGAGAAACCGCGCATTGTCATTTTGGACGAACCGAGCCGAGGCGTCGATGTCGGAGCACGCGAACGCATTCATCAAGCGATTGCCGAACTGGCAGCTGACGGAACCGCATTTTTGCTGATATCCAGCGAGATCGGCGAAGTTTTAGGACTGGCCCACCGCGCATATTTGGTGGATCGCGGGCAAGTTACCGAAGAAATCGATCCAAATGAACATGACGAAGCATCGGTGCTATCGGCGTTGTTTCAGCTGCAGTCAGCAACAGAACGGACGACATGAAGAATTTCAGGCTAGGTCAGTTTCTGCAGGATTATGCTGTGGTGGTCCTCATCGCCTGTTTGATGATTGCGTTGAGTCTGCTGTCCGATAGCTTTTTCACCTTTCGAAACCTGCTCAATATACTCAATCAGAACGCACCTCTTGCGATCATGGCGGCGGCCATGACTCTGGTGATCATTGCCGGAGGATTCGATCTCTCGGTTGGGGCGATCTTCGCCATGGGTTCTGTTGCTTCCGCGTTTCTTTCCCTCAGCATAGATCCTTATTTTGGATTGTTCATGGCTCCGCTTGTCGGCTTATGCCTCGGCACGTTGAATGGATTGGCGATCACCTTGTTGAATGTGCATTCGTTTCTTGCCACCATTGCGACAAGCCTGATTTTCAAGGGAATTGCCATCGTGGTTTCCGACGGCAGGCTGATTCCAGTGCGTATGGATGAGTTTATTTGGCTCGGCCGGGGAAAGCTGGGGGGAGTGTTCATCGCTGTCTGGATCATGGTCGCGTTCGCGTTGATTCTGACATTTGTTTTGACCAGAACAACCTTCGGTCGACGGGTTTTTGCTGTCGGCGGCAATGAAGAGGCAGCCATACTTTCCGGAATCAGGACAAATCGAATCAAGATCGCGACATTCGCGATTGCAGGTTTTGCAGCTGGACTCGCGGCCGCTATTGCGACTTCCCGCATTTCGATGGGGCAGGCGGCAGCTGGAACCGGGATGGAGTTGCAGGCAATTGCCGCTGTCATACTTGGAGGGACCAGCATCTATGGCGGACAGGGCGCGGTTTGGCGAAGCGTTGCAGGAGTATTTCTGCTGGCCTTAATCAATAACGGTTTCAATATTTTAAACGCTGACCCATTTTATCGTGATCTCACCACTGGATTGATTATTCTTGCAGCGATCGGCATCAGTGCCGGCGGCGTGCGAAGGTAAGGAAGTGCGAGTCTGGTATGAACCATGCGACGCGTCAAAATAAAGCGCCACTGACATTCCGTCGCTGCGCAGCTGGCGCATCGCCGTCGCCGGAACCAATCTGCATCCCGCTGCCTTGATCGGCGGTGCCGGGAAAGACGCGCCCCGCGCTTTGAACGTCTGCGCCCCGCTGCACATCGCCAGTCGTCTACCGGGCCGTCCGGGAGGAGGACGGGCTGCGAAACATGTCGCCGGCACGCAGTGGAGCACGCGAAAGTATATGGACATGGAGCCGCTGCGCGGGATGAACCTTCAACATAACGGAACCGCCGTCGCATGACTGAAAGTGTGAAAGATTATGAACTCGACCGGTGTAGCTCTGAGATCGGGCATGCAAGCCTAATTGATTCCGCTTGTGGTCTCCGTTCTGGTTTTGGCTAAGCACCAAGCGACAAAGAGGTTTCGATCAACTGACGACAGGTTCTTAATATATCCTTAGGATGGCACCCTATCCGTTGCACGGCTGTCAACAAATCCTTTTATCGACCCATCACTTCTCTGCCAAGAAATCTTTCCGTTACAGCGGATGCAAATTCCTTCACGAGTTCTTCGAGTTAATTTTTGTCGAGTCCACTGGTTTCCGCAGGGGCAAGTGCCAAACCAACGACTTGGTGTGTGTGTAACAGTATGGCATCGTTGCGCGGAACAGCCGATTTCATTTGCTTTCGCCTGCCACACGTCGTTGTGATTATGTCCAGGTCCAACCAATGCATGGGCGATTTCATGCAAGATAGTATCCTCGATTTCCCCTCTTGATGCTTTGTGACAAAATGACACGGATAACAGAATCTTCTTGTCGCTGTGGTGGCAAACGCCAGCGCGCGATCGAGAAAAGTCGAATCCGAACCACCAATCATTCAAATCATGCCTTCGGAGCAATTGCCGTCCACGCTCAAGGACTTCGCTAAGCGGCCATGAAATCTGAGGGGACTCAAGAACCTCAAGCCGGTTATAGGCAACAGTCCAAGCTGCGTCGGTGCTTCTGATGCGCGCAGCTTCCGCGGTGAGTTCAATTACATGTCCCACAATTCTTAAGTCGTTTTCTGGGCAAAAGGCGACGGTGGAGCCGATGGGACAAATTGAATCCCATCTTTTGTTACTGAATTCAGTCTGGTCGGACCGGCTAAGCAAACTGTACGGAATCCTCCAGGCTTCTCGATTCTCAATCTCCACCACTGCTCGTTTAGGGTGACATGCCGTCACCGTACCGTGGAATAACGTGTCGCCAATTTTGGCTCTAACAGACATGCCAGCGGAGCACTCTTGCTTTGTCATTGCCATTGAAATTTCTTTCCTTTCTGTCGCCGATCAAGGAACGCTTGCACACAAAAATAAGAATACCACAACATGGCGTCTTTTCTGCCTCGCAGATATTCCACAGAGACGGGATTGACTTGATTTGTGTGCGGTCGTGTTGGCATGAGTTGAATGACCAGCTGATAGACAGCAAGTCAGAACTTGAGTGATGTGTTGCTCTTGCTGCTTTCAGGGACCTTTCGGAAACTGCGAATTACATCGATTCCACACAGCATTCAGCTAATTTGACTGGATTCGGTTCGAATCCCAATCCAGTTTTTCTAGGAACGTGCACAAAGCCGTTGTGCACTGGAAAAGGGTCAGCGGCGATGTCGGTTTCTGCAAAATAGGTTGATTGGTAGAATTCACAGCCAAGTTCCAAATCAGGCACCGCTGCCATCAGATGCGCACCAGCCAAATGCGCTACAGAGGTTTCAAACATGCAGCCGCCATAGACGGCGATGCCAGAGGCGCGGGCGATCGCAGCAACCTCAAGCGCTCTGCGGATTCCGCCGGACTTCATGATTTTGAGCGAAAATATGTCGGCGATCCGAGATGTCGCTGCCTGTAGAGCCTCTCCCGGATTGAACACAGCTTCATCGGCCATGATTGGCACATCAACAGTTCGTGTGATCGCGGCAAGCGCTTCCTTTTCGTGTCTTTTCACTGGTTGTTCAACAAAGTCGGGCCGAAATGCTTCGAGGTCGCGAATCCGCCTGATCGCGTCAAAAGCGGGAAGACCTTGATTGTAATCAACCCGTAGCCGCGCTTTTTCGCCGTAGCGGTTGCGCAGCTTTTCCAGTCGCATCAAGTCAAAAGCGTGGTCTGAGAAACCTGTCTTGATCTTGAATAGACGAACCCCGTGTTCCCAGAGAAACTCCAGTTGGTCAAGGTCTTTTTCGAACTCGGGATTTGCGACCGAGAAACTTAAAGGGATCTTATCGCGATGGCGGCCACCGAGAAGTTCCGCGACCGGAAGAGCGGTGATTTTCCCGGTGAGATCAAGAAGCGCGCTCTCCAAAGCGGCCTTAGCTTCAGCATGGCCAACGAGCATGGTTTCCGCTCGCCGCATGATACATTCAGTCTGAACCGGATCAGCGTGTTCGGTGACTTGTCTCAGATGTTTATGCAGCGCCATCGCCGCGCCCTCGACAGTGCCGGAGAATGCTGGCCAGGGAGACGCCTCGCCCCATCCGGTGAAACCAGATCTCGTGCCGAGTTCAAGGAGGACCGAATTAATCGCTGCAACGTCTCCGATACCATGTGCATGAACAGCTTTAGTCGGAATTTTGACGATGTGAACTCGGAACGAATTAATGGAATGTCTGTTCATTCAGGCGATCCACTCGCTCACCGGCGCGGTTGCCTCCTGCAAAGGCTGGCTGATCACATCGATCAAAGTCGGGCCGGGATGGTCGCATGCACACCTCAGGACGGTATCAAGGTCTACAGGATCGCTGACTCGCCAAGCGCGGACACCGAATGCTTCCGCTACTGCTCGGTGATCGGTGCGGCTGAAATCAACTGAGAAATACCGCTCCTCGAAACTGTGCTTCTGACCGGCTTTGATCCAACCATATACCGAATTTGAAAAGACAATGAATGTTATCGGCAGATTCAGACGGACAACGGTTTCGAGTTCACCGCAGGTAAAACCGAAGCTGCCATCGCCCATCAAGGCGACCGTCTTCCTTTCGGGTGCCCCGATGGCAGCTCCGACCGCGGCGGACAAGGCATATCCCAATGCTCCATGGGCTCGGTTCGTTATAAGGGAGCGTCCGGTCCGCCGGATTTCGTAATAGGCGGAGACGTAGGGGCACGGGGTGCCTGGATCGGCGACAATAATCGCGTCCTCATCCAAGACTGATTGCAGACCCGCGATCACCGCTTCCGGGCGGATCGGGACATCCTTCTTGGCTGCTCTGTTTCGGAAAACCTGCCACTTCTGAGCCTTGATTGGAGCAATAGTCCGTGCCGCTCCGAATTTCGGCGGCGAATGTCTGCCCGATAACTCTTTGTTCAGCGCAGAGAGCGAAAGTTTTGCATCTCCAACAATGGCCGCTTCTGTCCGGTACGAGGCTCCAATGACTTCAGGATCAGAATCGATATGGACGATTCGCGTGGACTTGTTCGGAAAACGCCATAGTTCCGTCGTTACGGAACCTGCCCGGCATCCAACAAACAAGATCAAATCCGCCGATTGGACGACTTCACGGGTATGCGACACCCCACCGTTGGAACCGACAACACCAACGGCGTTCGGATGGGTCTCTGGGATCGAACCCTGTCCAGAAATGGTGGTGGCTACGGCAATGTCCAAAAATTCAGCGAATTTGATCAATTCGGCTTCCGCGGAGGAAAGGACGATACCGCCGCCGCAAATGATAACAGGGAACCGTGCCGACAAGACGGCATCCAAGACCGCCTCAACTGCATCCAGATCCGGGCCTGCCCGCAAAGCCGGGAATTGTGTCAACGCTGGATCAGCCCAAATTTCCTCGGAGTTGGATTCGCCGCGCTGCACATCAATTGGAAATCCTAAATGCGCCGAGCCGGGACGTCCGGTGGTCATTTTACGAAACGCTGTCCGAACCATGTCCGGGATAGTGTCGGCATGCTGAATGACGGCATTGAATTTGGTCAGTGGTCGCATCAGCCGATCTTGATCGAGCTCAGTCAGCGGGTAATGCCCTCTGGATCGCGTCCCCACATCAGACGTTATTGCAAGTATCGGGATCGAGCTTTCGTTTGCTTCCACCAGTCCTGGGAGAATGTAGGTCGCTCCGCCGCCGGAGGGGCCTTCGCACACACCGACCCTGTTTGTTACCCGAGCATAGCCGTCCGCCATATAAGCCGCTGATCGTTCATCACGGGTGAGTATGTGCTCGATTCCATGGTCCAGCCCATAGAGCGCGTCGTAGAATGGTAACGTCGTATCGCCACAAAGCCCGAAGATATGGCGCACTCCGTGCGCTTCCAGCATTCTTACCATGGCTTCCGCGCCAGACATGGAGTTCGGGATGACCATCATGCAAACCTTTCCTTGCTTGGAGTCTGTTTCGGTGCACAGGTGCTCAGCTTTGATTTCAAACGGTGAACTGCATGGATTGGAGCATTTTGCGGGCGGCATTTGTCGATGCGCCGGTCGCAACACACATCTGTGGAAGCAGCATCCATTCCAGTGTCCAAGACGATCCTGAACGCTCTTGTTCGTGGATAACCGCGCCATGCATGCCGGCTGCCAGCGTGGCATTGAATCGCGCTAAGGTTATCAGTATTTCAGCTGCCACAGGATTGCTTTTGTGCGGCATCGCCGAAGAGTTTCCCGCCTCGCTGAACCAGACCTCACCCATCTGCGCCATTAGAGCGCAATCAGTTCCGATTTTGCCCAAAACACCAGTGGCCGATGTTAACCATGCAGCGTAGGTTGCAAGATTTGCGCGCTGATTGTGCCAGGCTCGACCGGGATCACGGAGATGCAGCCGTGCTGCCAAACCTCTTGAAACAGCATCAGCTTTTTCGCCGAATGACCGTCGATCACCAACCGGTCCTCCAAACTGAATAACTTCAACATTCGGCCTGATGATTTCGAGCTGGTCCCTCAATTCAATCAAGGGTTGAACCCAAGTCTGCACTCTCAAGGACAAGGTGATTGGCAGCGCATCCTGCATTCGAGTTCGCGCTATGGTTCTTATCCCACCGAATTCAGCATCAAGCTGTCCCAATTCCGCCAATAACTCTTCAAAGCTCGTCTGCCATTCAGAATTAATTTCAGCCAGAGCCATCGCCAAAGCGGAGTCGATCAAATCCTGGCTTGTCGAACCAAGGTGAAAACTGCCTTTGTAACGGTCATCAAGCTGTGCTTTGACTTGGCAGACAAAGTCAGGCACAGCCATTCCATCTCTGGTTGAACCAGCGGTCAGCTGGGCTGTATCGGGCTCAAATTCAGCCAGCGCGGAGAGTATGGCGTTTTTAGCTTCACAGGAGACTAAGCCCGCATCGGCTTGTGACTGCACTAATGCCTTTTCGTAGATCAAGAACCGCTCAAGCATGCGGTGATTGGAGAACTGAGAAGCGATTCTGCTGTTGCTCAGCAGATCTGAAAGACAGGATTCTGAAACAGGATAAACGAACATGTCACGGCGCTGTGATTGCCATCGCGATACCTTGGCCTACGCCAATGCACATCGTCGCCAGCGCAGCTTGAGCGCCGGTTCGCCGCATTTCCAGTGCTGCGGTTCCAACGATTCGGGCACCTGACATGCCCAGCGGATGGCCGAGGGCAATAGCGCCTCCATTGCGATTCACACGTGAGTCGGCATCATCGATAGACAGCGATCTGAGCACTGCCAAACTCTGGCCGGCGAATGCCTCATTCAGTTCGATAACGCCAAAGTCTTGCACCGAAAACCCGCGCAGTTTGCATAGCTTTTTCACCGCTGGCACAGGTCCAATACCCATAATTCTAGGTTCGCAGCCGGCTGTTGCGCATCCTTGAATCTGCGCCAAGGGCTGCAGTCCTGTTCGCGACAGCGCTCTTTCAGACAGAAGCAGAACAGCGGCGGCTCCGTCATTGACACCGGAAGAATTCCCCGCAGTCACTGTGCCGCCTCTTCGGAATGGTGTCGGCAGTTTAGCTAAAGCCTCCATTGAAGTCTGTTTGAGATGCTCATCTTTGTCCACGGTGATCGGGCCGCCCTTCCTTTGAGGAACTTCGACGGCGATGATCTCTTCGTCCAATGTGCCGTCGGATTGTGCACGCGCCGCTTTTTTCTGCGACTTCAAAGCAAACTTGTCTTGGTCAGTTCTTGAAATGCTGAATTCCTCCGCTAGGTTTTCAGCGGTTTCCGGCATCGAATCGACACCATATGCGGTCTTGATGCGGGGGTTGACAAAGCGCCAACCGATGGTCGTGTCATACACCGAATTGCTCCGAGTGAATGCTGTTTCCGATTTGGGCATCACAAACGGCGCTCTGGACATGCTCTCTACGCCGCCGCCGACCGCAATATCGGCTTCGCCACAGCGGATCTTTCTGGCGGCATAGGCAATCGCATCCATGCCCGACCCGCAGAGTCGGTTCAGCGTAACGGCCGGCACAGTTGTTGCGTAACCGGCGATTAAAACCGCCATGCGAGCCACATTTCGATTATCTTCGCCTGCTTGGTTCGCGCACCCCAAACACACTTCATCAATTTCGTGTCGCTCAATTTCGGGATTCCGATCAGACAGACTCGCAAGCACCTTTGCGGCAAGATCATCCGGCCGAACAGGCGCCAGGGCTCCTCCATACCGTCCAATGGCAGTACGCGCATAGTCGCAGATAAATACTGGTTGCATAAGGTTATCCTATGTCTGAACTGCTTGAGCGATTTCAGTTCTAGACATGATATCGCGAAGCGTAGCCAGCTCTAGTTCCGTTGGCGGTTTGGTGATTTGCACGGTTTCTCTAAAGTTTGCAGTCCAGCCGATTGATTCCTGCAAGGCTTCGCGGGTAACGCCCGGATGCATTTCCGAAACCTGGAATTCTTTGGTTGCGGGATGCGGGCGCCACACTGCAAAGTCGGTGACAATTACGGTTGGACCAGCTGTGTGAATGCCGTGGTTTATTCGGTCGTCGCCACCCTGTCCAAATCCGAACGATGTCATAAAATCAATTTGCTCGACGAACCCTCGCTGCGATTGTTTCATAATGATGAAGATCTTTTGGCAGTGTGAAGCGATTTCTGGCGCGCCGCCCCCGCCTGGAAGACGGACCTTGGGATTTGCGTAGGATCCAATAACCGTCGTGTTAATATTGGCGTAGCGGTCGATCTGCGCGGCGCTCAAAAATCCAACCGTCATTTTGCCGCCCTGCAGCCAATACCGGAACATTTCCGGCACCGCCACAGTTGTCAATGCTGTTTCGCAAAGTTCGCCGTCGCCGATGGAAAGCGGAAGAACATCGGGTTTTGTGCCGATTGTGCCAGATTCGTAGATTAAGGTGATATCCGGCGCATGAGTCAGGCGGGCGAGATTGGATGCCGCAGATGGCGCACCGATTCCAACAAAGCAGACATCATCATTTCTGAGTTCCCGCGCTGCGGCGATGATCATGATTTCGTTTGGCGTAAATTCAGTCATGAGGAGTTCTGGTGTTTCAAATGTTTGATCCGTTCCGCAAAAACCGCTTCGGTTTCGGACAATACATTCTCATTCATCCACGCCAGAAATTTTTGCCGATCAATCGAAATTTTGTCCCAATTCACATAGGATTTGTTGTCCCGCCGATAGTAGCCATGCGCATAGGATGGGTGGGCACCGCCGGGAACGACTGAAATCGCAGTTACAGTCCAGCTTGGCAAAACGCAGGCATTGGGATGGGCATTCAATTCATCGACGACTTCTTCGACGGTTACGATTGAGCGTTTGGCGGCCAGCACCGCTTCTTTCTGAACCCCGATTATGCCCTCGATCAGTATATTGCCCTTCTGATCGGCTTTCTGAGCATGGATTATCGAAACGTCCGGACGGATTGCGGGCACAGCTGCCAGCTTTTCGTTGGTGAACGGGCAAGTCACAGTCCTGATATTCGAATTGACCGCGGCCAACCCAGCCCCAAGGTAACCCCGGAATACCGCACATGGCAAACCCGCTGCTCCGGCTTCGTAGGCGCTAGCCATGGCGGCGTGCGAATGCTCTTCCAAGGATAGCGGTTTGGGCCATTGATTCTCGACCGCATCTCGTAAGCGGCGCAGCGATCCAACCCCCGGATTTCCCGCGTAGGAAAATTGAATTTCATCAACCAGACCCATGCCGATGAGTTGATCGTAAATGATATCGGGCGTCATGCGCACCAGTCGGAGATTACCGATTTTTGCGCGAATGACTTCGTGCGCGGCAGCGTGAGGAATCAGTTGAGTAAAGCCTTCGAATGCAGCGAAGCTGCCCGGCAGCACATTTGCAGCGATCGCGTCTTTAAGGGGCAGGAACTCAGCCATTCGCCGACCTAAATGTCGAAGAAGACCGTTTCTTGGTCTCCCTGCAGGCGGATATTAAATCGGTAGCCGAAATTGTTCTTCTGTGCGATCAATGATGTGACACGGCTTTCAGGTTGGACCATCTGCAATACAGGATCGGTCGCGTTGGCTTCGGCTTCCTCCGGAAAATACATTCTTGTATGCAGACCGAGATTGATGCCCCGCGCCACAATCCAAAAGTTGATGCATGGAGCCTGCAGACGGCCATCTGCGTATGGCACGATTCCCGGTCGAATGGTTTCAAACTTGAATTGCCCGGAATCCCGGTTTGTCGGTTGGCGCCCCCAGCCTAAAAAGTTAGGATCGGATGCGCCGCGTTGTTCCTGCGGGCTGTTGAATATGCCGGCATGATCCGCCTGCCAGATTTCAATCAAAGCGTCTTTCACGGCTTCGCCGCGGCCGTCGATCACCAATCCGACGATTGTAATTCGCTCGCCCAAGGTTTGCTCGTTAACCATATTCGCGCCCAGATCCGTGCCGCCATACATGCCCTTTAGTCCCGCGAATGTTGGCACGCAGCCGATATGCACATAGGGACCTGCGGTCTGTGATACGGATTCTTTGCTTTGTTCAGCCATCAATTGCCCATTGGTTTGTTTTAGAACGGTGTTGAGTGCCTGCCGCGCAGTGTGATGTTGAATCGATACGCCCTTAGATCCATCGGCAAAGTGTTGTGATGATCGTATTGTGCGGTCAGCAATTTTACTCCCATTGGGTCGGGAATGGTTCCGACTATTGGGCAGAGAGGAATCATTGGGTCGCCTTCAAAATACATTTGTGTGATCAGACGCTGGGCGAATCCTAAACCAAAAATCGAAAAGTGAATATGCGCGGGCCGCCAATCATTCGGACCGTTCATCCAAGGGTAGGGACCGGGCTTGACGGTGCGAAGCATGTAACTGCCGTCTTCTCCGGTGATCGTTCTTCCGCAGCCGCCGAAGTTGGGATCCAAAGGCGCGGTGTATTGGTCGCCGACATGCCGATAACGTCCTCCGGCGTTTGCTTGCCAGAACTCTAAGAGCGCGCCTGCGACTCCTCGACCGCCTTCGTCGAAAACCTTTCCATGCACCATGATGCGTTCGCCGATGGCGGACTGGCCAGGTTGAGCGTAATTCACCAGAAGATCGTGGTCGTCCGGCCCAAGGAGATCGTGTCCAAAAACCGGTCCACAGATCTCTGCGGGTGTGTTGGCAAGCGCAATCCGGCGCTGCTTTGGCGAACGATGAATGGAACTTTTGTATGCAGGTGTGAAAGGAGCGGGGTGCCAGTCCAGATCTCTGGGACGGTAGGTGTGCTCACTGGCTTCAGGAGTTGTCATTGGTTTTGTCCTCAACCGGCAAATTTTCTTTCGCAATGCGGAATGCCCGATTAGCGGCCGGTACTCCGGCATATACCGCCACATGCAGCAGTGTCTCTTTGATGTCCTCTTCGGTTGCGCCGGTGTTGACTGTAGCTCGCACATGCATGGCGACCTCTTCGTCATGTCCGAGAGCAGCGAGAAGAGCGATGGTTATCATTGATCTCTCTCTGTGCGTCAATCCAGGACGCGACCAGACACTTCCCCATGCTCCTTCAGTTATGAATGACTGGAACGCAGTGTCAAATTCTGTTGTTGATGCCGCGGCATGGTCAACATGTGCTTCTCCAAGCACCGTGCGTCGCACGGCCATGCCTTTTTGGTATGAGTTGTCAGCACTAGACTGAGTCACGAGCTTCTCCAGGTTTTTTGTGCATGCTTTTCCGCCACCAAAACCGAGATTTCAACCGTATTGGACCAATATTCAACCGCGGAGCGAGTTAGGCTGTATATATTTTGAGCAATCCTGTGCGCTTTGCCGAGCATGCGGGCTAAGTGGCTGCCATAGCTCCTGAGCATATACCGCTCCCTGCGAGCAGCCGATGCCGCATTCTCTGCCAGGGCTTTTAAATCACATTCAGCGCGGGTCGAGCTACCGCGTTAGTTTCCAACTCGCTTGTTTGACGATGCCAAAGATACTGAATTCCTTTCGAGGCGATTCTTCCGTGAACACAAATAAAGAAGAAAGTTTGTGCAAGATTCTGAAAAGGAACCTCTGAACGCCGCCGCAGCGGGACATCGTCGCGGAGGCGGTGGAACAGGCGCACGGAACGGCGGTTGAGGCGTGCGAATTCGATGAAGTTCCCGACAAACAACCCAATCTGGACGGACAAATGGGCGGCACCACTTTTTCGTTGATTTTTGAGCCGGTCTTGATATCGTTGAATCAGTTCAATTTATGCATGTGCTGGCGGCCATAGCGTTTGATGCAGAAGATGAGTCCGTGAACTTGGAATATGAATCAAGATTTGGGCTTTGCCCGTCGATTAGTTTTGCAGACTGTGACCGAACCGTTGCAATCGTGCGCAAGACGGCAGCCGACTACACCTATCCGAATGCCTACGACCCAGCCGTTCTAAGCAGCCAAGGATCACTCCGGGGAATCAAGTGGTCAGGAATTAGTGTGGATCTTGAACCATGAAGTTACGATTCAATGCTATGAGCATCATTCTATTTCCGTTTCAACGGGCTGACAGATGTTGATTTGCAAATGGGGAGAAAAATTATGAGAATGTTCTTGGCCGTCGCATGTACAGTAACATTGGCGGTTTTTGGTCCGGCATCGGCGCGCGAATTGTCATTGGCTTACTTTATGGGGCCAAAGCATCCGATGAACGCAGCGGTCTTCAAACCGTTTGCGGAAAAACTTGCAGAAGTTTCCGGTGGAGCACTGACAATAAAACAATTTCCTGGCGGAGCGCTGAATTCGATTCCTCCAAAGCAGTATTCAATTTTATTGGACGGTGTTGCAGACATTGTGTTCACAATACCGGGCTACACTGCGGACCTTTTTCCACAAACCAACCTGATCGCTTATCCAGGGGTTTGCGACGACGCTGTATCCTGCACTGATGCACTGGTGGACGCGAGGCCGACGCTCGAAAAAGAATTCGATGCGAAATTACTCGCCATATGGGCAAATTCAGCCCCCGTGCTGATCACTCGTGACAAGCCCGTTCGCACACTGGAAGATCTCGCGGGTCTGAAAATTCGGGTGGGTTCTAAGCAGAATGTGCCTTTCGTGCAAGCGTTGGGTGCAAGTGCAGTCGCTCAGCCGGTCACTGTGATTCACCAGAATCTGACAAACGGTGTGGTTGATGCAATTGCAATCGACCCGTCTGCGATCGGTTCATTCAAACTGCACGAACCTGCAAATTATATTACGACTTGGTTCCCCGGTTCCGGGTCAGCATTCGCTTTGCTGATGAACAATGATGTTTACTATTCACTTTCGGATGAAGAAAGGGGTTGGGTTGATTCCGCCGCCATGGCTGAATTGTCGATGAGTGGTGGCGCAGCTTATCTCAATGCTGGTAAACGCGGCCTGAAAATTGCAGAAGACGCGGGCATTGAACTGATCGAACTTTCCGAGGAAGAAAAAGATCGCTTTCGGGCAGCCATGCAACAGGTGCACGACGCGATGTTCAGCAATCCGGCCGGTGACATGACAGTTGAGGAAGTGCTCACATTGTTCAAGGGTTCTTGAACTATTGCAATCGAAACTAGCGGCGAGACTGGAGGCTGCGGACAGCGGCCTCCGACATCTTGCCGCCATCGTTGCTTTCGGCGGTGGCATTGCATTAGCCGCTCTCATGGGCGTGACACTGGTCGCAGTCAATTGGCGTTATGTCCTGAATGATCCAATTTTCGGCATTGAGGATATTTCGACCATGGCGCTCACGGTGGTCGTTGCGTCATCGGTTGCATTTGGAGCGCAGCGCGGCGCGCACGTTTCGGTCAACGTCATCAGCTATTTCGGTGGACGATCTCTCACGCGCATAACCGACGTTGCAGCGCGGTTGCTGAGCTTTGCTATAGTCTCAACGGCTGCTTATGCGCTGTTTCTAAAAGGCGGATGCGGCTTAGCCTGTGGTGCGACTACCAACAATCTCTCCATTGTTCATACCCCATTCTATTATGTTCTGGCGCTTTGCCTGACGGTGTATGCAGCGGTGATCCTGTTGCAGCTATTTCTCGGGATTGCGCATTGGAACGGGCATGATCCATATGAGCCGGACGCCTGATGGATACCGGTATAATCGCTGCAATGGGCTTTGCGCTCTTATTTGTGCTGCTGTTCATTCGTGTGCCGGTTGGCTTGGCAATGATGCTGGTCGGTGCTGGTGGCATTTACCTGATCAGACCGGCGGCGGCTATTCCGGTCTTGGCAGGCGAAATATTCGGCGAGTCCTCAAGTTACGCCCTTACCATTCTGCCGTTGTTTATCCTGATGGGAAACTTGGCCGGTGTTTCTGGAATGAGCCGCGATCTGTATGATGCGGCTCACAGTTGGCTTAGCCATCTCAAAGGGGGACTTGCATCGGCTTCCATAGTTGGCTGCGCAGGTTTTTCTGCGCTTTCCGGATCTTCGCTTGCCGCCGCATTGACAATGGGACGTGTCTCTCTACCCGAAATGAAGCGTTTTCACTATGACGATTCTCTGGCCACGGGATCCATCGCGGCGGGTGGCACATTGGGGATTTTGATTCCACCTTCGGCAGGGTTTGTAATTTACGCCATTCTTACCGAAGAGAGCATTGGCCGACTGTTCATCGCGGGTATATTGCCGGGTGTTTTGCTGACTGCACTGTTTGTGCTCACAGTCTGGATCGTGGTGTCTCTGAGCCCGAACAAGGCGCCTCGCGCGGGCGAGATTTTGTCACTGCCGCAGCGATTGCACTCTCTTGGTCGCGCAGCTTGGATAATTGGTATCATCTTAATCACAATCGGGGGCATATATCTTGGTGTGTTTTCGGCGGTGGAAGCGGCGGGAATCGGCGCTTTTCTTGCGCTCTTGGTTTGTATCGGCAGACGCAAGCTCAATCGGCAGACGATTGTGGAGAGTGTTTCATCCACCTTGCAGTCCACGGGTACTGTGTTCTTGATTTTGTTTGGCGCGTTTGTCTTCAAGACATTCGTTGGTTTCACGGGAATTGCTCAGACCGCGGCGCTGTGGGTGGAGGCGCAGGGATACAGCGGTATGCAGATTGTTATCGCAATCCTCGCCATATTCATTGTTCTTGGAACGTTTTTGGAGGGACTCGCTATTCTTGTCTTGACGATTCCTCTGGTTCAGCCCGTGCTTGAATCTCTTGGGATCGACATGATCTGGTTTGGTGTGTTGATCGTCATTGTGCTTGAGATGGCATTGATTTCCCCACCGGTCGGTATAAATGTGTTTGTAGTAAAGGGAATTGCCCAAGATGTTCCGCTGAATCGAATTTTTGCCGGCATTTTGCCCTTTTGGATCGCTATGCTGATCGCAGTGGTGTGTGTCGGGGTATTTCCGCAAATCGCTTTATTTCTGCCCAGTACGATGTTCGGATGAAAGGCAGATCCATCAATTTTATCAATGCGAGAGGAACCTCAAGAAAAAGTCAGCATGCAGACGGTATTGCGGTTTTGGATGCCTCTTAAATCCTCTTTTCGTTATAGCCGCCAGGTGTGAATTTGATTCTTCAGGTTGACGTTTCGGCGCGGTTGATTGTTGGGTACACCTCTTTTTTCGCCTGATTGTTTGATTTGAATTTCAATTTAAGTCGTCGGTTGTTTTTCGGCCTGCATTGGCGTTTCTCAGGTTAAATCGTGTCCCTTATGCGGATTTTGGACGGATTCAGCCCGCGGCTTTAGACTTCACGCGGATGATGCAGCGGCTCATGTTGAACGCGAGATTGTTCATCATGATGCAGGCCTTCGCTCTCTGAAGTCCGACGGTCAGGACCTGAGCATGCCGGAGCGCTTCTGGCGGGCGGAACACATGTTCGACGCGGGCTCTGGCTTTGGACTTCCGCCGGTTTTGGCCGTCCAACCCGCGTTCGTGTCCTTCAGACGCGCCTTGCGAGGTTCATTCTCCCAGATATCCCCGGCCTTCCTTCCTTCTTCCACCTTTCTTCCTTGGTGAAGCGCTGCCTGGGAGCCTTCGCCACCGCCGCATCAACGATGCGATCCTTGGAAACGGTGAATCCGGCCCGGTTCAGCGCCTCGCCGAACATCTCAAACAGCTTCTCGAAAGCCCCCGCCTAGTTCAGCCGCCCGCGGAATGCCGGAAGGTCTTCCGGTCAGGCGGACGCACGGCAAGCTTGCCCGCATCGCCGCCTGGGGGCGGGCCGGGCGAGCGGGTGGAGGTGACGCGGACCGACAGCGTTGCGAAGCGCGCCCGCACCTGCGAAGACGCGCACGGCCCCGGATGGCCGCTCGGCGGGCCGGTGAAGGAGGAGCGGACCGAATGGACGACCCGCATCGCCTATCCGCCCAGCTGGAGCCGCCCGGACAGCGTGATCACGGCCCGCGACCCGTGGATGCGGGTGCTGGACGACTGCGCCAGGGAGGTCCCGGCCTCCGAGCGGAAGGATCTCGGCTGCCCGGCCGGATACCGCGGAACCAAAACCGAAACCGTCTCGTGGATTCAAATCTAGCACGCCCACGCGGTGCCGGCCAAAGCGGACTACAGGAAGCAGGGAAGCGAATCCTCGAGCACCGCCGACCACTGCCGCCGGAGAGGCGGAGGAGGCGGCGGGGGCGGAGGGCATAATCCCGAAGACGGTTACGAGGACCCGAACACCGGCAAAGTCTACAGACAAGACTTCCCCGGCTCGGAGAGGAGAGTGGATTATGACGGCCCCATAGAGCCGGGATCGCCGCCCAGCAGCGACGATGACGATGACGGAAACTGATCAGCCCGGAGGCAGCTTCAGGCAGTCTCCGACGCGGTAGGAGCCGCCGCGCAGGGCGATGTCGTTCAGCTCGGCGATCTCCGGCCAGCGGGAAGCGTCCCCGAGCGTCCGCTCGGCGATCAGGCTCAGCCGGTCCTCCGCCGAGCGCACCAGCCAGCCGGCGCAGCCGCCGGCGTCCGGAGAAGAGGCGGATGGCGGCGGTGATTCTCCGCCGCACAGCGCATGCCGGACCGGATGGCGCAGCAGCTTCCGCGCCTTCCGCGCATGCATCCGCGCGCAGGGCGTGAGCCCTTCGCCGTTCAGGGCATGGATGTCGGCCCCGGCTTCGAGCAGGGCGGAGACGGCGTCCGGGCTGTCCCAGCGCGCCGCCGAATGCAGCGGGGTGTTGCCGCTGGCGGCTTTCGCATGGATGTCCGCGCCGCCGCCGATCAGGATCGCCGCCGCCTCGCCGCCCACGGGCCAGTGCAGCGGCGTGCTCAGCTCGCGGTTCGCCGCGCTGGGGTCCGCGCCGCCCCGGATCAAAGCCCGAATCGCCGGAGGGTTTCCGGCGGAAACCGCCCAGTGCAGCGGAGTGTCGCCGTGTTTTTCCCGCGCGTTGACGTCGGCCCCGGCTTCGATCAGCGTTTGAACAGCGGCGGGGCTGTTATAGGCCGCCGCCCAGTGCAGCGGCGTTTCGTCATCGCTGTTCCGCGCGTTGACGTCCGCGCCCCGGGCGATCTCCGCCTGGATCCGCTCGGCGGACGCTCTCTGAATCCAGCCTGAATCGAGCAGCCGGCCTCCGCCGGCTGAAGCCGCCGAAGCCAGCAGGGCGGCCAACGCCGCCGCCATGAAAAAAAACCGTCCGTTCCGTGCAATCATCGCTCAGGCCTCCTGTTTTCCGCGCTTTCCATGCCTTCGATATGGGGACCGGACGGCCGTTCGGCAAGTTTCCGCCCATCGGCCCGATCGCCCCGGACCGTCCGGTTCTCCCGCTTTCCGCGCGCGAACAGTTCGAGATACGGCCCCCGGCTGCAGGCCTCGATCAATTCGTACTGTTCGTCCGGCTTGCGCGAATGTTCGCGCTTCCGCGCGGCGATGAAATTGACTTGGCGGCGGCCCGGGCCGAGCGTCCGCGCCGCCTTTCCCCGGACGCCGAACAGGATGATTTCGGTCACGCTGCGGAAGTAGAAGCCGACCCCGCGTCCGTCCGGCCCCCCGTCCTTCCTGATCTTGCGCCAAATCAGATTCGTCTTGTACTGGAAGCCCCGGGATTCCAGCGCCAGGGTCCCGCACCGCGCCGGCCGCCGATGTTCGGGAGCCGTCTTGCCGGTGCGGTTGTCGAAACGCCAGGGCGGGTCCGCGAGGATCGTGCCGAACTTCCGCCCGCCGAGGCCCGCCGCGAGATCGTCCGCCGGGGAAGCGCCAGCCGGCCCGTCAGGCGGGTTTCCGCCTGTTTTCATCCGCCGGCCTTTCCGGCGCCGGCTTCCGGGTCCGCCAGCCCATGCGCCTCGGCCGCGGCCGCCGCCTCCCTGGGAAACCGGATGTCGGCCAGATGCCCCTTGCCCAGCGCGTGCAGCCGCAGCTCGGCCCAGCGCAGTCTTTCCACCGCTTAGACGAGCTCGGCCTTGTTCAGCCCCTCCGCGCTCCGCTCCGCGCAGAGGCCGTACAGCCCGTTGAACCAGAAATCATGCCCGAACCCCGCATCGGACAGCCGTCCGCTCAGTTCGTTCACAGCTTCCCGCCCGCGCTGCCATTTTTCGTTCACGCCGCTGAAAACCCGCTTCGCCTCGTCGTATTCCTCGACCGCCGCCCCCAGCGCCGCCAATGCTTCCGTTCCGCTCATTTTTCCGCCGTCCTTCCGTCCTTCGTGTTTGTTGCCGTCCGTCATGGCTATCACCGCCCGAAGGTCGCGGTCAGCCGGTCGCAGACCACCGCCAGGGTGGGAAACTCCCAGCAGCCCGCCGCGCCCAGCCGCGCCTGGTATCCCGCGTCCGTGTCCTTCAGATGCGTCTTGCAAGGCTCATTCTCCCAGGTCTCCCCGGCTTTCCTTCCTTCTTCCACCTTTCTTCCTTGATGAAGCGCTCCCTGGACGCCTTCGCCACCGCCGCATCAACGATGCGATCCTTGGGAACGGTGAATCCGGCCCGGTTCAGCGCCTCACCGAACATCTCAAACAGCTTCTCGAAAGCTCCCGCCTAGTTCAGCCGCCCGCGGAATGCCGGAAGGTCTTCCGGTCAGGCGGACTCCCTTCCTCGAAACCGGTGAACATGCGCCGGCTGATCCGGTCGGCAATCGCGACTTCCTCCGCCTCGTCAGATGCGCCGTGCGGCGATCGAAGAATCAGGGTTTTTTTTGCTGACATCAGTTGAGGCTGGACTGCGGTCTTGGATTCCCAAAGTGTCGAGCAGCGAACGGCCGAACAACAATGCAATGCGATCAATCCGAACCACATCGGTGTCGCAGCGTTTCGGCTAACGTGACAGATCGCTTCGCTCAAATGTCCGCAGTTCCTGTCGAACGTGAGAGTGTGGTGAAATCAATATAATCGGCGCTGATAGCCGAAACCGCTGCAGCGAATAGAATTCGGCCATGTTCCGGACTTGCCAATGCGGAATGCGCACCCACGCGACCGTCGGGGAATTGGGCTTTGTGTTCATCGCGCGGACCATGATTGTCGCCCGCGGCGGACTGCAGATATCCGTTGGGTAAACGGGCAGGCGGCTGCTCGGCATCGGGTGAGGACACACGCCGTTCACTGATCTGAGTGATGGATATTTCCGATGGGGTTGCGTGCATGCCTTCCCATTCGCCATAGAGTTGGTCGCGCAGTTTCGAAACGTCGGTAAATTCCCACCAGCTTCGAACGCGGAAGTTGAAGGATTGATGCCTGCAAGCCGCGCGGCGCAACGGTGTGATGTTCGCACCATGGCCATTAAGAAAATAGAATGATCTGAAGCCTTGGCTCCCAAGGCTGTCGACGATACTTTCGGCCAGTTGCTCAAACAGCTCTGTTGGCACCGAAACTGTTCCGGGAAAATCAAGATTGAACGGGGCAGGAGCATAGGCAAGCGGCGGAGCGACCATCGCGCCGAGTCTTGCAGCAACCCCGTTTGCGATGGTCTCGGCGCAGATCGTGTCAGTGCCGATGAGTCCGTTCGGCCCATGCTGCTCGGTTGATCCAGTCGGAATGATGATCCCGTCAGCTTTTTCGAGATATTCGCCGACTTCTTGAAAAGTCAGCCGATCAAGTCTCATGCAACCGTAGAACTACTGTGAAAGCGTTACAAAAGGGCACAGCCGAACAGTCCGGCTGTGCGGTTAAAATTTAGTCTGGGAATATCGCACCACTCTGCTGGAGATTTTTCCGTTCATCGCCAACAATGGATTGTCGAAGATTTTTTGGAATCAGTTTTGAAGATTCCACTTTACGCCCAGCTCGTCGAAGAAGTTGCGCTCCTGCTTCAAAATAATCCACGTGTTGACGTAATTGATCCACACCTGATCCGCTTGAGGCAACAATATTGCGATCGGTGTCCTTGCTCTTGGCTGAGATACCGGCACGATTGCCATCTGCGGGTATTTTGCTACGAGCTTGTGCGCTTCGACGTTTGAAGTGATGTGCGCGTCGGCTCTTCCGGCAAGAACTTCTTGAAAGTCGCGCGCGGGGGCCTCTACGATTCTATGTTCTGCCTCGGGAAAGAACGCTTTAACCTGCTTCTCCTGTGTTGTGCCGAGTGTGGCGGCGACAACCACGCCATCCTTGTTGAGATCCTCCCAATCAATGAATTTGTCAGCGTTTTCTGCAAGAATCAGTGGAACGGTCGCTAGCGAAAAATAGCTGATCGAATAGCCGGCAGCCTTGGCGCGGGAGGGAGAAATCGAAGCCGAGCCAGTCATATGATATTTGCCCGAAGTCACTCCGCTGACCAATGTCTTCCAATCAGTTGGCACAAACTCGACTTCGACTCCCAAGTCATTCGCGAGCTCAGTCATGACGTCTATGTCGTATCCGGTGTATGTGTTCGTAGAAGGGTCCCGCATCGTCATAGGATTCCAGTCGCCTGTGGTTCCGACTTTCAACACTCCCGAATTCAGAATTTCCTGCAGGGCGGATTGTGCGTTCGCCTGAACCGCGAGTAGGCAAAACAGTGCTGCAAGCGCCGATCTGATAAAACTCATCGCTATCTCCTTAAGAATTTTCATCGATTTCATTGCTCAATTCGTTAAGAATTGCAACAATCCAATATACGAGGTCAGCAGCGGCGAAGGGCAACAGATGGCAATGGGTAAGGACCAGCCGATGATCAGTGTGCGCGGAGTGTCGACATATTTCGGCGAATTTCAGGCGCTAAAGACTGTTTTTCTTGAAGTGCAGTCCGGGGAACGCGTTGTAATCTGCGGTCCATCAGGATCAGGGAAGTCGACTCTGATCCGATGCATTAATGGTTTGGAACAGCATCAGGAGGGATTAATCCTGATCGATGGCGAAGCTTTGACCGGCAACAAACAGTCGGTTGATTTGATTCGGTCAAAGATAGGAATGGTGTTCCAGCAATTTAACCTGTTTCCGCATCTGACCGTGTTAGAAAATTTAACGCTTGGACCAATTCGCGCGCGAAAGCTTTCTCCCGAGGCCGCCAAGAACACAGCCATGGCCTATTTGGATCGGGTTAAGATACCGGAGCAGGCGCAAAAATACCCCCGTCAGCTGTCAGGAGGTCAGCAGCAGCGCGTTGCGATCGCCCGGGCACTCTGCATGGAGCCGAAAATCATGCTTTTCGACGAACCTACGTCGGCGCTCGACCCAGAAATGATTAATGAAGTTCTCGAGGTCATGACTGAGCTGGCGCAAAAGGGCGGGATGACCATGATCTGCGTCACGCACGAGATGGGTTTCGCGAGGCGTGTGGCAGACACGATGGTTTTTATGGACTACGGGGAGATTATTTCGCGTGCGCCACCGACCGAATTTTTCACCAATCCCGCGAATGCCCGCTGCGAAGACTTTCTCAAGAAGATTCTGCATCACTGACCTGGGGAGTATGACATGAATTTTACTTCGGGATGGTTTAAGTTTGCCGCTCTAGCAATCGTGCTGCAGTTTCTGTCGGGTTGTTCGCAAAACTGGGGATGGTATGTTGTCAATCCCACTACAGAGACGGGTTTGAACAACCTGAAGTTTCTGCTTGGCGGTCTTGAGCAGACAATTTTGCTCACAGTAACAGCGATAACAATTTCGATCGTAACCGGCTTGTTGATCGCACTTCCGGGATTGGCCAAACGGCGGCCTCTTCGGATGATCAATAGGACTTATGTGGAATTGGTAAGAGCGGTTCCGATTTTGGTCCTGATCCTTTGGGTCTATTATGGAATGCCGCAGATTACAGGCATTTCGATCAATGTGTTTTGGGCGGGTGTGATTGCCCTGGCGCTGTCAGACAGCGCCTTTGAAGCAGAGATCTTCAGAGCTGGCATTCAGTCGATTGACAAAGGTCAATACGAGGCGGCTCATTCAATTTCGCTGAGTTATCGGGATACCATGATCTATGTGGTGCTGCCGCAAGCGATCCGCCGCATTTTGCCTGCGCTTGGCAATCAGCTCGTTTATATGTTGAAGATGTCGTCTTTGGTATCAATAATCGGAATGCAGGAACTCACGCGAAAGGCCAACGAATTGGTTGTCACCGAATACCGCCCATTGGAGATTTACACGGTTTTGGTTCTTGAATATCTGGTACTGATATTGGTCGTTTCAGCCGGTGTTCGGATGTTGGAAAGAAAACTGCAAGCCGACGAAAGACAGTAAAAGTCAAAATAATTCGAAACCATCAGAGGATGGGAATAATAGGTTGTTTCAAGAAGTTTGCGAACTGTTGAACAAGTTGGCGTGTGGCAGTCCCTAGGGGAATCGAACCCCTCTTTCCAGGTTGAAAACCTGGCGTCCTAACCGATAGACGAAGGGACCGCTGTCAGTCCGAATAACGCGCTAACTAATGTCAGGCGGTTTCCTTTGCAAGCGAAAAGAGGCGGTTTCAGGCAGGTGCCGCATCATGAACATTCAGTTGAACAGTTGTGGAGTTACGAAAACTGTTCAGCACGAGTTGGCCTGCGACATGCATCGGTCGGCCCAGCTGATTTTCGAAGAATTGACCAAGACCGTTTTCAAAAGCTCCAAAGGCGATTCCGGAAATCGAGTTTCCGGTTTCGTCTTTAAAGTCGAGTTTCATATGCGGTCCAGAGAGGCGTCGGCTATAGCTGACTGTTACATTCGAGAAGGCAAACCGCGGTGGGGGTGATTGGCTTCCGAATGGTCCGGCGCGTTCAAGTTCGATAACAAACGGCACAGTCGCCGCTGAAGGCTGAATGACTCCGTCAATCCGCAAACCATGGAGATCAATTCCAGATTCGGCCTGCTGACCGCAGAGCTCGGCAAGTCGCTGCATAGCCGCCGGGATTTTCTTGGTCTCAATGTGTATTCCGCCTGCCATTTTGTGGCCACCGCCGGCAATTAACAGTCCTTCATCTCGACAGCGCATGATGGCATACCCGATATCGACCCCAGCGATAGAGCGGGCTGACCCTTTTGCGGATTGATCAACGATTCCCAGCACAACGGCTGGCCTGCCGGACTTCTCAACCAATTTAGAGGCGACGATGCCAACAACACCTGGATGCCAGCCCCGGTCGGCAGCCCATACGAGGGGCCCGTCGAAACCACGGTTTTCAGCAGCCGCGATCGCTGCCGCTGTGATTTCGTCCACAAGTTTTTTCCGTTGGTTATTCAATTCATCCAGTTGCCGAGCGATTTCCTGCGCTTCAACGGGATTATCGGTCGCGAGCAACCGTGCACCCAAATCACTCTTTCCGATTCGTCCGGCGGCGTTTATCCGCGGTCCAAATACAAACCCAAGATGATAGGTGTTCGGTGGTGATTGGAGTTTCGCCACATCGGCCAATGCGGCAAGGCCGGGCCGATGACGTCTTTGCATGACTTTGAGCCCATGTCGCACCAAAACACGATTAAGATCGATGAGAGGTGAAACATCCGCGACGGTTGCGAGAGACACTAGATCGAGCATCTTTAACAGATCAGGCAGGTCGATCCCGCGCGGCCTCAGAGCCCTGTTCACCGCGATAAGAAACATGAACACGAGTCCTGCAGCGCACAAATATACGAGCTCGCTGACTTCATCTTGCCTGTTTGGATTGACCAATGCATACGCCGGGGGAGGTATCGGTTCACCAGAATGGTGATCGAGAACAATCACATCTGCGCCATCAGCGGCAGCGATCGCTTTCCGGGAAGACGATCCGCAATCCACACAAACTATCAGGCTGTGTTCTTTGGCAAGCGCTGCCATCGCGGTGGAGTTTGGCCCAAATCCTTCTTCAATCCGGTCCGGCACATACAGTCGGGCCGTGTGCCCTATGCTGCGAAGCCACCAGATGATTTGCGCCGCTGAGCTTGCACCGTCGACATCGTAGTCGGCGAAAATTGCGATCCGTTCCTTATTGTCCACAGCCTTGACAAAGCGCATGACCGCTTTGTCCATATCCTTCAGACTCGATGGGTCAGGCATCCAGTCTTTCATTGACGGGTTGAGGTAGGCTTCGGCGTCTTTCCAAGCCACATTTTGTCTGACGAGAATTCGGCACAACGCCTCGGCCAACCCGGTTTTTTGCGCCATACTGAGGGAAAGCCGGTCTTGTTCTGTATTGGATCCGACCCAGCGACGCCCTGTCGCTGATTCTTCCACACCTAAGAATGCCCGTGCGCGGTCTGTCAGCGGCGGCTCCATATGGCACCCTCGGATTCAGTGAACTATGGGATGGCGATAATTCATCCGCCGAACGGAACCTGTCTTTGAGCGCAGCAGAATCGTTTCGGATTCGAGGTAGTCCTTTCCGCGCCGAATGCCCCTCAACAGTGAACCGTCGGTCACCCCGGTGGCGGCGAAAATCACGTGATCCCGAACCATATCCTCCCGACGATATATTCGGTCCAAGTCATGTATTCCAGAATGTGCAGCCCGCAACCGTTCGTCGTCGTTGCGAAACTGCAGACGGCATTCCATTTGACCGCCCATGCAGCGCAGCGCGGCGGCCGCTAGAACGCCTTCGGGCGCTCCACCCACTCCCATATAGATATCTATGCCTGTCCTCTGCGGCTCAGTGCAATGCATAATCGCTGCTACATCGCCATCGGTTATCAGACGAATTGCCGCTCCTGTTGAACGAATGTCAGCGATCAGAGAACGATGCCGTTCTCGATCAAGGATGCACGCGGTGATTTCCGATGGCAGACAGCCCTTGGCGTTTGCCAGCGTTTCGATCCTGTCAGTTGGAGGCATTTCGAGGGAAAGAAGGTTGTTAGGATAACCGGGACCGATTGCCAGCTTGTCCATATAGACATCAGGCGCACGCAGAATTGAACCGCGCGGGCCCATTGCGATAACCGTCAACGCGTTCGGCATATCTTTTGCAGTCAGGCTAGTTCCTTCAAGCGGATCAAGCGCGATATCGACCGACGGGCCGTCACCAGTGCCGACCGCTTCCCCAATATAAAGCATTGGCGCTTTATCTCTTTCGCCTTCGCCAATGACCACGACGCCGTTGATATTCAGCAGATTCAGCTGAGTGCGCATTGCGTCAACAGCGGCTTTGTCGGCAGCTTTCTCGTCGCCGCGTCCAATCAGGTTTGCCGCCGCGAGGGAGGCGGCTTCTGAAATTCGTGCCAATCCCAGGGAAAGCATTCGGTCGTGAAATTCGCGAGCGCTGTTCACGATGGCATCCGGTCTGGTGAAACGCTGGTTTGCACGTGTTAGGTTTCCTCAATTCGAATAGCGATCGGTTGAATCAGCGAAACGCTGGTTTTTCGAATCGCAGCGAGCGCCTTATCGAGATTAGCGCGGGTTGTTCGGTGGGTCACAAGGATCACCGGTGCGGTGTCATCTTCATGGCCGCACTGCCGCATCCGATCGATCGAAACATCGGCCGTACCGAAACATGCGGCGACCTTAGCCAGCGCACCGGGTCGGTCGACAAGCAGCAGCCGCACGTAATAAGGCACGGCGTTAGGCAGACGGATTGGCTTTAATGGTTTAAGCGACGCTGCGGGCTGTCCGAAGGTTGATATTTTACGGCCGCGCGCGATGTCAATGATGTCGCCGAGTACTGCAGATGCTGTCGGACCTTGTCCGGCTCCCGCGCCGCGCAGATAAATCGGTCCGCTTTCCTGACCTTCAAGAACAACGATATTGGTCGCGTTCTCAACCTGCCCAACCGGGGAATCAGCAGGGACCAGACAAGGCTGTGTTTTCTGTTCCAACCCACCATCCGAAAGCCTTGCCATACATAAGAGTTTGATACGATAGCCAAGATCTTTCGCCTGTTCGATATCGCTGCTGGAAATGCGTTCAATTCCCTCTAAATCACCTTTGCTGAAGGAAACCTTGGAGCCAAATGCGATCGCTGCGAGCAGCGACAGCTTATGGCCTGCGTCAATTCCACCGACATCCAGTGTTGGGTCTGCCTCCAAGTAGCCGAGTTCTAATGCCTCATTGAAGATTTCTTCATAGGATCTTCCGGTGCTTTCCATACGAGTGAGGATATAGTTGCAGGTGCCGTTCATTACGCCCATGACACGATGCACGCGGTCCCCGGCCAGACTTTCGGTCAGAGATTTAACAACTGGAATTCCGCCCGCTACGGCGGCTTCAAAGCGCAGCGTTACATTAGCCTGTTCACAGGCTTCGGCAATCTGATTGCCGTGGTGCGCCAAGAGGGCTTTGTTTGCGGTTACGATATCTTTGCCGCAGGCGATCGCTGCTTCGACCGACTGTTTGGCAGGTCCATCTTCTCCGCCGATGAGTTCCACAAAAACCTGAATGTCCGGTCTTTTCGCGAGTTCAACCGGATCGCTGACCCAGTCTATACCGTCCAAAGAAACTCCACGGTCTTTGTCTCTGGAACGGGCGCATACAGCGGAAATCAGCAGTTGGCGCCCGGCGCGTTCAGCAATCAACTTCTCGTTGGATCGAAGCATGCGGACAACTCCGACACCGACGGTCCCGAGACCTGCCACGCCTATTGATATGGGTTCTTTCACTCCGCTCTTCCTGACGAAATTGATTGTTCCTGCGAGCCTTCAGTACATGTGAGTTTGTGTGTTCGCTCACCGTCCAGAAAAGAATTCACCAATCGCCGCGCCACTGGTTATAAAATGGCGGCGGGCTGCCGTTTGAGCTTGGCGTCGTCCAATTTTCGCGTCAATTCGTTGGTTGGGGTAAAGCTGCGGTCCATCTGGGTTCCCTTTTCTTGGTCAAGCTTCGCCGAGATCTCGGCGGGTATTACGCAACCGGCCAATAGAATTGCCGACAGAACTGTTACGAATAGGATCCGCATGCATGCCCTTTAGCGGCAGCGTGTTCAAATTTCAATCAAGAACTTTCAGGTGCTGATAATTTATCTTCCGATCCAACCGCACCTGTTGGTTCATATTTTAGCGAAAAGCAGAGGGGGCAGCGTTGATCTAGACAACGAAGCTGAAAGTCTTGACATCAATGGGCATGGTCATAAACCGATGAGTAGTGTGGTCGATCCAAGTAGTGTCCAGAATCGTTCGCACTTTCGATCATGCGACGGCGGCTCCATTGTGTTGAAGTCTCATCTCGCGCAGCGGATCCATATGCATGTGCTTTCGCCTGCGCCACTGTGTGCCGGCGACGTGTTGCAACCTGGCCGCCGCTAGTCAGAGACAGGATTGACCATCGGGAAAGGCCCCGACGACCTTGGTCCGTTTTTGGGATTTCCTTCATCAACCTTTCCAGCGGATTGTTCGTCCTGACTTTGCGCCAATGGATGTCGGGGAAGCTGTAACAGCCGAGCGTCTGCCGGATCTTCTCTTCGACCGGATCAGCCGCCTTGTTCAACCTCATGGCGCGCATCAGCTGGCTGACAACCGGGGGGGGGGATTTTCGAAGAAGAATCGCTTCCGTCCGCAGACCGAATCCGTCCAAAATCCGCATAAGGGACACAAGAGACCCAGAGAAACGTCGGTTCAGGCCGAAAAACCGCTGATTTGAGTTGAAATTCGATAAAATCCGAAGGAACTTCGATTTTCGTGAAAGTTAATTCCAGAATGTTGGCGCTTCGAAACAGACAATCAGATGAAGCCGTCTGAAATCAGGCGATGAAGAGGTGTCCTATACACCTAGAACGGTGGTGTGATGAAAGGACGATTCTCATCTACTTCACGTGACATGACCTGAAAAATTACACCGCTTAATGCACGGCAACAGGGATTGTGTCAAAAATGCTGAATTGCAATGACTTCTCAACCAATCCGCAATGGGCGGCAAGAGTTGCTGGAAATCCGAGTCGGCAATTGACAGATGCTGATCTCAGCTGTGTCTCATCAAGGCTAACGGAATAAAATTAACTGCAGTGGAGTTTAAGGTTACATTGTGAGCCGTTCGCATCATTCTCAAAACCTTTAGCATTCGACAATTGTGTTGGAATAACAAGTGATGGCAAAGCAAAGGGTCTCGGAGCGTTCAATCTTCGCATTTAATGGGAAACAAGTTTACCTGGATTTCACTCAATAGGTGGTAAGGAATGACCAAAATCCAAGCCTCGCTTGTCGTTGTTCTCGGAGCGGTTTTTCTCAGCGGGACAGGAGTGTTCCTGCGCTTCATTGAGGAGGCTGATGGCTTTCAGATTTTGTTCTACAGGTCTCTGACATTATCGCTTGTCGTTTCAGCTTTGATTTGTCTGCGCCGCCATGTGTCGCCGATGCGGTTAGCGCGTTCACTTGATCGTTCTGACGCAGCGATCGGGCTGTTGCTGTCATCAGCGTTCGCATTCTACGTGTTTGCAATTCTGAATACTTCCGTTGCTTCGTCGCTGTTCATTCTAACGGTAGCACCATTGTTGGCAGCAACCGCAGCTTGGATATTCATTGGCGAGAAACCCCATCCATTCACGTGGGTCGCCATGCTCGCAGCAAGCGGTGGGGTGTTTCTTATGATCGGCGATGGGCTGACCTCTGGAAGGACGCTTGGCAATTTGCTTGCGCTGCTGGCAGCTGCTTCATTCGCAGCGATGCTGGTTGTAGCAAGAAAATGCCGAAAAACCGATATACTCGGCGGCACATTGATCGCCGGCTTATTCTCGGGATTATTCGGCATCATGTTCTCACTGGGGTTCGGGAACGGTTTTTCGGTGAGCATGCGCGATCTGTTGCTGATTTTGGCCATGGGCGGAATGATTGTCGGACCAGGAATCGCCTGTATCACTTGGGGGACACCGCACCTACCCGCCGCTGAAGTGAGTCTGCTTGTTTTGATCGAAAGCGCTCTTGGTCCGGTTTGGGTTTGGTTGTTCGGCTTTGAGCATATCACTTCACTGGAATTTGCAGGCGGAGGGTTGGTCTTCGCGGCAGTGATCGCTCTGGTTTTCGTATCAGGCCGTAGTTCGGGAAGGGTAGCCGGAAAAACTGAGACTGCTTTGTAAAGGCAAGACTGCGATCCGATCAATCAAGGGTGAACTCATAATGGCTGGACAGCCGAACAAGCCAAATGATCTCTTTTGTTTTGTGCCGCCTGCACATCAAATTGTGCGTGCAGGGGTTTGCATTTCTAATCTCGGATGTGTGCACGGCGCTAAAGTTCTGTAAGAACGCTTGAGATCGGTCACTCTCGCAAGCAAATTGGATTTCAATATGTCGGATTCAAAGCCCAAAGGACTTGCAACGCGTCTTACAAACTATGGGGATTCTCAGTTCTCGACCTATCTTCGGCGTTCATTTGCTCAGTCCATGGGCTATTCCCGCGATATACTGTCGCGACCGGTTGTCGGGATTGCGTATCCACCTTCTGGATTCAATAATTGTCACAGGCATTTCCCTGAAATGCTGGAAGCGATCAAAAGAGGAGCCTTGGCGGCAGGCGCGCTGCCTTTGGAATTCCCTACGATTTCGCTCGGTGAGGTATTTCTTTATCCAACGAGCTTGAAATTTCGCAATCTCATGGCAATGGACACCGAAGAGATGATCCGGGCGCAGCCCATGGACTCGGTCGTGCTGCTGGGTGGGTGCGATAAGACTGTGCCGGCGCAGATGATGGGGGCGGTTTCAGCCGATATTCCCGCCATTCAAATTGCTGCTGGTCCGATGATGACATCGCGTCATGAAGGGGAAAGGCTGGGAGCGTGCACGGACTGCCGCCGATTTTGGGCCAAACTCAGGGCAGGCGAAATCAACCGCGCGGAATTGAATAAAGTCGAATCGAGTTTAGCGACGACTACCGGCACTTGCGCTGTTATGGGGACCGCATCCACAATGGCCTGCATTGCGGAAAGCCTTGGCATGGCGCTGCCAGGCACAGCAGCCATTCCCGCCGTGCACGGGGATCGGTTAAGGGCAGCAGAAATGACAGGAGCGACCGCAGCCAAATTGGCCGTGTCGCCAATACGGCCGAGTCAGATCATTACACGAAAATCCATCGAAAATGCACTCCGTGTTTTACTGGCAATCGGGGGGTCCACGAATGCCATCATTCACCTCACAGCGATTGCCGGACGCGCAGGAATAAAATTGTCGTTGCATTCGTTGAATGAAATTTCAGATTCCACACCTGTGTTGGTGAATTTGAAACCGACTGGCGAACATTACATGGAAGACTTATTCTTCGGCGGCGGATTGAGGGCGGTGCTTGCCGAACTTGAACCGCTGCTTCATTTGGATTGCCTCACAGTGACCGGGGATCGGTTAGGTGATCTGATCAACGCATTCGATGGAAAGGTTGATCGGTCTGTTGTCGCTTCAGCCGCCGAACCGATTTCAAAATTTGGTGGATTGGTCACCCTCTTCGGGTCACTCGCTCCGCGCGGAGCCATCTTAAAACGTTCTGCGGCCCGTGAAGACTTATTTGAAAGCGTCGGAAGAGCGATTGTTTTTGAGTCGCCGGAAGATTTGGCTGCGAGGATTGACTCGCCGGATCTGGATGTGAATCCAGAGGATTTTATTGTGATGAAAAACGCCGGTCCACGCAGCGCGTCGGGTATGCCTGAGGCAGGATATTTGCCGATTCCGAAAAAACTAGCAAGGGCAGGGGTGCGGGATATGGTCCGGATTTCAGACGCGCGCATGTCGGGTTCCGCTTTCGGCACCATAATTTTGCATGTAACGCCGGAAGCGGCGGAAGCTGGTCCTTTTTCCCTTCTGCGGAACGGAGACCGCATAGCGTTGTCTGTTAAGAACAAAAGCATCGATCTTCTGATCTCGGACGAAGAATTGGCGCGTCGCCGCCAGGCTGCGGTAAATCGGGCCCCCGCCGTTCCTGATCGCGGATACGCGCGTTTGTATGCGGAACAGGTGCTGCAGGCCGACCAAGGCTGCGATTTCGAATTTTTGCTGCCGAAAGAGAAAATGGGTTGATTTCGGTGCTTTGAGCGCGATCGCCGATAATTCCAAAACAAAAATCTGAACGCGATGGATAGAACACAGGATTTTGTGACAGGTTCGATTCCGGGGCATTTCAGAAAGATGGCTGTGCCGATCGCGATCGGTATGGTGTTCACCACGCTCTACAATGTTGTGGACTCATATTTTGCGGGGCTGATCTCCACTGATGCGCTGGCAGCTCTCGCTATTTCATTTCAGGTGTTTTTTCTGCTCATTGCCCTTGGATTCGGTGTCAATGCCGCAATGGCAGCTCTCGTCGGCAGAGCTCTGGGGGCGGGCCGTCCCCGGCGGGCCAAGCGCATTGCCTGTCAAGGGCTGAGTTTCGCATTCATTGCTTCGATTGTGCTTTGCGGACTTGGGTACCTGATCGCACCATTAATGGTGCATGCTGTTTCTGACCCAGGACCATTCCGAGATCTGGCAATTGCCTATTTGAAGGTTTTGCTGTTGGGCACAGGGTCATTTTTGGTTTCCTTTTCTGCCAACGGCATTTTAACTGCGCAAGGCGATGCTGTTTCGATGCAGAGAGCGCAGATCGCTTCATTTGTTGGGAACATCATACTCAATCCGCTGATGATCTACGGTATTCCAGGCGTCATCGGAGGCATCGGCTTCAACGGTATCGCCGTCGCCACGCTGACAGTCCAAACGGCAGCCGCCGGCTATATTCTGCATAAGGTTGCGCGCTCGAAAGTGATGCAGGAAGGACCGAAGGCAGGTTTTGTTCCGCGAATTCGAAGCTTTAAGGAAATTTTTGGTCAAGCCATCCCGACGAGCTCGGCGCTGATCGTGATGATGATTGGTGCGTTTATCATTCAATTGTATTTGAAGCCGTTCGGACCGGAGGCGATTGCTGCATATGGAGTTGGCTTGCGGATTGAACAAATGCTGTTGCTTCCGGGTTTTGGGCTGACGATCGCACTTGTCCCGATCGCATCGCAAAATCTGGGTGCGGGGCGATTAGACCGTGTGAGGGAAGCGTTCTTTTTCTGCTGCAAGGCCGGCATTTGCCTAATGTTCGCAGGCTCTTTGATCCTTTGGTTTGCCAGCCGTCCAGCAATGTCGATATTCACTGATGACCCAGAGGTCATTCGGTTCGGAGGAAACTATTTGAATGTCGATGGTTTCATTTTGCCGCTTTATATCGTTCTGTTTGCCATCAATTCACTCCTTCAGGCATTGAAGAGACCGATCTTCACGCTTTGGATTGGAATATTCCGCCAAGGAATTGGAATCGCGGGTTTCTGCGGTTTGTTTGTATATGTGTTCGGAATGGACAGCTGGGGAGTTTGGCTGGGTATTGCGGCCAGCGTTGCATTGGGGTTGATTTTGGCGATGGCGGTCGTAACGCGTGTCGCCAAGAAGGAAATCGGTGGTCTTTTCCGGCCGAAGTCCGGGTCGGATGTTGGATAAGGATCTGATTTCCCATCGGTATAACGCGCAGCTGAACAACGGTCTGAATTCCGACTGTGTTACCTGTGACCACGGACGAATTCTTGTAAATTTTCCAGGAACAGCTATGGTGACAATGGAATGAGCGAATGTGCGGGAAGGGGCAATGCACCAAGGAATTCTGCATACTTGCCTAATGCGTTTAGCGACGGTGATTTGTCCATTAGTTCTTCTTTCCTCCGGCATGTCGACAGCCGACGCGGTTGAATTATATCCGCCGGAGATTACCGTTCCCATCGCAAAGAGGTTACACGATACAGGTCAGTATCGGGAAGCCATCAGTGTGCTCAGGCGGACTGTGCTGACTCCTGATTCCATGAATGAGGTTTTGTTCTTAACTGGATTATCGTTTGTGGAGTTGGCTGTGCAAACGACCGATGAAAAAGTAAGAAACGAGCGGCTTGATCATGCCGTTGCCGCGTTTCGCGCCATTCTGAGCATCCAGCCGAATCTTACCAGGGTCCGCTTGGAATTGGCACGGACTTTCTTCTTGCAAAGAAAAGACAGGTTGGCGCGGGAACACTTTGAAAGAGTGCTTGCAAGCAACCCGCCTCCTCCGGTGATTGTGAAAATCAATCGCTTCCTGTACCAGATCAAAGCGCGGCGCAGATGGCGCGCCTCGGCAAGTTTCGATTTCATAGCGGACAGCAATTATAACAATGAATCGGATCAGAAAACGATCCTAGTGGATTTAGGTGACGGGCTGGTGCTGCCATTCACCTCGGATTCAGATCAGCCCAAGTCAGGTTTTGGCTTAGCGGTTTCCGGACGCATGGGATATCGGGTTCCAGTGACAGAAATCATACAGCTTGATTTTGGATTGGAATTGATGAGGAAAGAACTTCCTGGTTCGCTTCTGGACTCGACGAGCTACACTTTGTCGTTTGGTCCGGATTTCGACATCAGCAACAGATTCGTTCTTGGGTTTCGTGGAGTGGCGACGGTTACGAATCAACGTTCTGGTTTCAATCAAAGATTGGGAGGATCAATCTATACCAGGCATGTTGTTGGAACCCGCACATACCTATCGACTAATCTTGGTCTGTATGAGAGATCCTACAAGGACGTCCAGTATTCAATCAATGATGGGCCCGAGTATGAAATCGGAGCTAGCGTCGCGCATCGCCTCTCTCCGACGTTCACGTTGAAGGGAAGTTTGTCATTTTCGCAAGCCAAACCAAAGGAAAGACCAGACAGTCATCGAAGGACCGTGCGGGGAAGCGCCGGGTTTACCAAAGATTTTGAGAGAGGCTACACGGTTGGTTTGACAGCAATATTGTCGCAAACCAATTTTGACGGCCAAAGTGGAGTTCCGACCCGCGACAATCTGCCGCGGACCGACCGTCGGCAAACTTTTGAAGCAACCATCTTAAAGCGCGACTGGACGGTTCTTGGATTCAGCCCGCAGCTTGCGCTGATCAGTGAGAGTTTCAAGAGTAATGCACAGGCCTCCAACACACAAGCGAATCGCCTGCAGTTGAATCTGGTGCGTCAGTTCTGATAGTCTTCGGAACCGATCGTTTGGGAATTATGTACGAAAGTGCCATTTGACCGGCCTCCCGCTGAAACCTGTTCAGGCGTCCGGATCCTCGACAGTCCTTACCTGACGAAACGAGGCGCGGATGATGTCCTCCGGTGAGGCGTCTAAGAAGATTTCCCGCTCAAGTTCGCCCTTGGTGGGCTGATGGCTGGACGGATCCTGACTTCAGGCTTTTCAATCTTCTTGAGCTCTGTCATTTCAGCTTTCCTTCCACAATTAGACGAGGGGATTATAGGGCTGACTAGCCATGTCGCTCAAGGCGGATCGGCGGGGCAGCAGGCATGGCAGCAGGTGCCTGATGCTTGATGAAGGCGCGTCCGGTGTGGCTCTCCACGATTTTTGCAGTCGAAGTACTGGCAAACGTGTGCGTCGTCGCATGAAAAACTGAAAGCACCAGATCCTGAAGTTCCGAATCCTCTTCAAGACGGTACACCGAAAGATTGTTTCGCTCGACTTCGGCTCGGGGAATGTGTCTGGAATGACTCTTGAAGTGACCGTGATTGGCAAGCCACTTGGAAATCAATTCCGCTCTGTTCGAACCGTCCTCCTTGTCCGCGAACATGTAAGTTTCGAGCCAGGTTTTCACCAAAGACTTGGACATCTCCAGAGCCGACTCGCAGACCACCAAAAGGTCGGGGCCATATTGTCCTAGCATTGGAAGCCACGCCGAGAGTTTCCTGGGGTCGGAAGACTCTCGCTGCGCCCGATCGAACTGATCAAGTATCGCTTGGGCCGGAACCGCTCTTACACCCAAAGAGGTATGCAGCAAGACCTGCGGATCGATGGGGCCGAGAAAGGAGTGTTTGCCGAGCACGATCTTATCAGCGGCGCAGACCATCATTGTCGCGGCTGACATTGCGAGCTGTGGCACTATAACCCGAATGTTCGAAAACCGTTGCCTTAGGTACGAGACGACCGCCTCAGCCGCTTCGGCAGAGCCGCCGGGGCTGTGAAGGATCAAATCCAGATGGTCGCCTTCCATCCCGTGGCAGACTTCCATGAAAGCTTGGATGTCTTCATCGCCGATTGAAACAAGCGCGGGTGGAACTTCGTTCATTTGAAGCCATCCAGAGGCGTAGAGAATAATGTTGGAGCCGGTATGACGATAGAGTTTGGTCAGATATTTCCGGCGAATTCTGTCGAAATCCGGAGGACTTCCCGTATCGGCAATCTCTTTAAGTATCTCGCTCCAAATGGGCAATTTGGTTCTCCTCTGCAGGTTGCATCAAGCCTGCATTCGATGAATTCGTTGTTGTGATCCATGCGGATTGCTTGGCCGCCAACCTGTAGGGGTCAAGGCTTCGATCTTTCTTTTGCCAGAGATCATAGACAGCCATTATCTCGCGAACTCCCGGTCGGGCAAGCGCGGCATCGAGCATCTCCGAGTGCTCCTGCGCGCGTTTCGAATCCAGATTCCTGCTACTTTGTCGATGCTCCATAGTGTCTCTCCACTGAAAGTCGGGTATGCATCAGATATATGCAACCATCTAACGATGTTATTTCTAAGGTAGGTTCGCTTGCCGACGCAAGCTCTGGGAATAATATACCTGCTTACCCACGTTGTTCAAGGATGGCGGTTCAACGTCATCTCATCCCGTCCCTTTCCAGTATTGAAATGAACTGTTCCTGGGATTTCGTCCCTTTCACGGAGCTGCAGGCGGCGCACAGAAGCTGAAGGTTCTCCACGTAATCCTGACCGCCCTTGGATTGCGGAACGATATGATCGACCGTCATGTTCCAGAAAGGGAAAAGGAACCGGCAACCGGCGCACCTGCCCTCCTGCAGGCCAAAGAGCGCGTGTCTGTGCGTCCTGTAGTTCGGCAGCTTTCCGAAGTCCGTCCGGTCATACGATACCCTCGACCCAATTGCGGGCGGTATCGTTGTCCGGGAACATTCTCACCAGTTCAATGAAGGAGATGCCTTTGCGGTGGTGCTTTCCCGGGGCATTCCGTGCCATGATGATCCTCCGTTACCTCACCTACGTATGGCACCTTTGTATAAGACGCAAGGGGACAGATGGCACTTTTGTATATAATTCCCGTTCGTTTCGATCCCTTATGTTTCTTACCATTGCGACAAGGTCCAATGTGAGGTGAAGTCATGCAGAGATGCTGCTTTGCCCGCTATGTTTAATCGGTTTTTCGTTTCGTTAGCCTTCGAGCGGTTTGTTCGGAAATCACAACTGTGATTGGCCATCAGAGGTGATGCGCGGGTGTCGGAATCAACGTTGCTGCTCTTTGGTCAAGCGTCAAGCGAACGGGCGATCAATTCTTTCATGATTTCGTTCGTTCCACCATAGATCATCTGAACTCTGGCATCGGAATAAAGGCGAGATATCGGACATTCTGTCATATAGCCATAACCTCCATGCAATTGCAGGCACTCATGCATGACTTCATTCTGGGTTTGGCTTCCCCAATATTTGGCCATTGAAGCGGTTGCTGCATCCAACTGGCCGTTTTCCAGACGGGAGATGCAATCATTCAAGAAAGACCGCAAAAGCTCACATTTTGTCTTCACTTCGGCAAGTTTGAAACGCGTGTTTTGAAAATCCATGACACGCTTCCCGAATGCTGTGCGTTCCTGCACATATCGTGTAGTTTCCTCCAATGCGTAGTCCATGCTTCCCAATGCTCCGACACCAATCACGAGCCGTTCCCATGGAAGCTGGTTCATCATCTGATAGAATCCCTGCCCCTCTTCTTGGCCAAGCAGATTGGTCATGGGAACTTTTGCATCGTCAAAAAACAGTTCGGCTGTGTCGTTGCCGCGCAGTCCCATCTTGTCGAGGCGTTTGCCTCTATGGAATCCTTCGGTCTGATCGGCTTCAACGACCACGAGAGAAATTCCTTTCGCTCCAGCGCTTTGATCAGTTTTCACTGCAACCACGATGATGTCGGCGGAACTGCCGTTCGTAATGAATGTTTTGGAACCCTTGATGCGGTATTGGTTGCCATCTTTGACGGCGGTGGTTTGAATAGACTGCAGGTCCGAACCGCCGCCGGGTTCCGTCATGGCGAGTGCGGCTATGGCTTCTCCGCTTACCATTCGCGGAAGCCAGCGACGCCTTTGATCATCTGTTCCGTAAGTTAGAATATAGTGCATGACGATGGAGTGAATTCCAAATCCCCACGCCGTGTCGGCGCAGCGCGCCTGCTCATAAATCACAACCGAGTCGAACCCGAATCCGCCGCCGCTGCCGCCATACTCTTCGGGCAATGAGCCGCCGCAGAGGCCGGCCTCACCAGCTTTGCGCCAGAAATCCCGGTCGCAAACACCTTGCTCAACCCAGCGGGATATTTTCGGCGTCATTTCTTTTTCGAAGAATCGTCGCACACTGTCGGCGAAGATGGTGTGAGTTTCTTCGTTCCAAGTCGAAGTTGGGGTAAACAGGCTCATTGACACCTTCCGTTGCAGTTGCGGGCGTGGATTTCCACTAAAGGACAATTGAGCGCTTTTCTATTCACTAGTGATTGGATTGACGCAAGATAGCTGCGACAAGATAAAGCAGATTCAAGGAGAATCCAGATCCAGTATGAAAAACGACAGATCAATCTTGAAAAAATTGTTCGATGCAGCCGTCAGTGCGGCTGATCCCGGGGCGGCATTGCTTCGCAATTTGCCGGACGACGCGACACGACCGGTTATTGTTGTCGGTGCGGGTAAAGCCTCCCCTGCCATGGCGGAAACCCTTGTCAGCCATTGGAAAGGGGCGGTTAGGGGAGCCGTTGTCGCCCCGCATGGATATTCGATGGATACGGACCGCATTCTTTTTTTTCCGTCGGGCCATCCAATTCCGGACCGTTTCGGATTGTCAGCATCAGATCACTTATGTTCTTTGGTTTCTGGACTCTCGGCGGATGACTTGGTCATTGCACTGATATCCGGCGGAGGTTCGTCACTCTTGCCGCGGCCTCCTCCGGGATTTGCGCTGGAAGACGAAATTGCTGTCAATACCGCTTTGCTCAAATCCGGTGCGCCGATTTCGGCCATGAATGCGATTCGTAAGCAATTCTCAACCATAAAGGGGGGGAGGCTGGCTGCTGCAGCCTACCCGGCGCGGGTTCTGACATACGTTCTATCTGATGTGCCAGGGGACGATCCCGCGCAGGTCGCTTCGGGACCAACAGTGGCGGACACGACCCAATCCAAAGATGCTTTGGCGTTTATCAAAAGGTTTCGCATCGAGCTGCCCCAACCGGTCGTTCACTGGATTGAAAGTGGCCAAGGGGAAGCGCCCATGCCGGATAATCCGAAATTAGCGAACGGTGAGGTTCGTGTTATTGCGTCGGCCGCCATGGCGCTTGATTCGGCGGCGGCAACAGCGCGCGAATTGGGATTGAACCCGGTGATACTTTCAGATTCAATCGAGGGAGAGGCTCGTGAGGTTGGCCGCGTCATCGGAGCAATCGCAAAGGATGTTGCTTTCCGGGAACGCCTTGCCAAGAAGCCGGTCGTGCTGCTTTCGGGCGGTGAAACCACGGTAACGATACGGGGTGCGGGCGAGGGCGGCCGAAACACCGAGTTTCTTTTGTCTTTGGCACTGGAGATCGAAGGTTGCACAGGGATCACTGCGATTGCCGCCGATACCGACGGCGTGGATGGAATTGGCGGACATGCCGGAGCCATAGCGGATTGGAAGACCTGCGCGCGTGTTGTTTCGTGCGGTCTTGATCCATCGGAGTTATTGTTTGAAAACAACTCCTATATGGCCTTCAGCGCCGCAAAAGGACTGCTCGTGACAGGACCAACCGGGACCAACGTAAATGACTTCAGAGCGGTGATTGTGCGGTGAGTGTCAATGGATTCAAGAAAGACAAACTTTCATTGCGCTATTTCGCCAAATTGTGGAATTGGCGACGTTTGGAAAATGACAACGAAGGCCATGCTATGCGGATTTCAGACCATGAGGTGTTAACCTTCGACTGCTATGGAACTTTAATTGATTGGGAAACGGGAATTCTACGAAACCTTTCTGGGTTGGTGAACCGGGCAGCGGCGGACCTAATGCCGGATGCAGTGCTTGAAAGTCACGCATATCATGAGTCTGAACAGCAAGCGGCAACACCTGGAATGGGCTACTCGAAGTTGCTTGCGGTCGTTTACAAACGGCTTGCAGAGGAGTGGAATGTTCGTGCGAACTGGGACGAATGCCTTGCTTATGGCAATTCAGTCGGCAGTTGGCCTGCTTTTGAGGATTCCGCCGCCGCTCTCGCTGACCTTAAGAAGCGATTTAAGCTCGTCATATTATCCAATGTCGACAATGCTGGTTTTACGAAGTCAAATCAAAAGCTTGGCGTGGAGTTTGATGCGGTGTTCACAGCCGAGGATATCGGTTCCTATAAGCCGGCGATCAGAAATTTCGAATATATGCTGTCTCATCTGGAACGGCGGGGCGTCAAGGCAAACAAGGTTCTGCATGTCGCGGAAAGCCTGTTCCATGATCATGCGCCTGCCAGAAGCATCGGTCTCAGCAATTGTTGGATAAATCGACGCAAGTGCAGGGGTAGGGATGGGTTTGGTGCGACAAGGCCTCCGGGCGCCCTTCCTCAGACGGATATGCAATTCTTGAATATGTCTGATTTTGTCAACGCGATTTTAGAAGAGTGTTAGGGCTGCGCTCACAAGTCATTTCTGATCGTGTGGAGCTGCATCTTTTCTCTTCGCTCTGAAGGACGGGGTATTGCGGCGTCGTTGGATACCGGACGGATCAATTCGTATCCAGTGTCTCTGAAAGCTTGCCTGAGACGCCTTAAAATTCACTTTGGCTGTGGCTCCATGGCAAGGATAAGAATTCAGGTGGTTCTGTTTGATGGGATGGCAGCGAAATCGAATGAATCCGTCGCTTTGGATTGAATCGGATCAGCCCATCCAAGTCCAGTTAGCGAACCGCATTAGGCATCCGCGCACCACTGGACCTTTAAGCTTCCTTTGGGAGCGTCGCTTTTGAAGAGCTTGGCAACATCCTTCAATGAAAGCCTATGTGATACAATCGGGTCCAAATTCGATCCGAGCACCCGAATTCTTTCCAGCGCTTCTGGGATGTTGTGGTTCAAGGAGTGCGAGCCGACTAAAGTAAGCTGGCGTCGAAAGAGCTCGAAAGGTGAAACAGAAATGCGGGCGTTTGAGGGGCATACCCCGAAAATCAGACCCTTCCCGCCGTTAGCCATGTAGGTCGGCAGCTGCGAAGCGACCTCCGCTTCGCCAGTCGCATCGGCAACGAGCGTAAAACCTTTCTGAAGATCCAGCAGATCCGAAGGCGAACTAGCCAAAGCATCAAAGCCCAGATCCTGTGCGAGCTTCAAGCGATCAGAATCGATATCGCAAAGAATAACCTCGGAAACACCTTCAGCTCGGAGACAGAGTCCCAAGAGCAGACCCATAGGCCCCGCCCCGAAAATCAATGCCGATTCTGCACAGCGCGCATGCACTGCGTTGAGACCATTCAGCACGCAGCCGATCGGTTCAGCCAAAGCAGCATGGCAAAATCGCAGGTCCCCGATTGCATATACGCGATCTGCGCGCACAGCATTCAGCTCGGCGAAGCCTCCATCGGTCGTAACTCCGTAGGCGCGCAGTTTTTCGCAGAGATTCGCCCAGCCTCGCTGACAAGACCGGCACACACCACATTCAATATTCGGATCGACGACAATACGATCACCGACCTTCACAGTTTCGACACCTGCACTGATTTCGACCACAGTACCGGCATATTCATGGCCTGGAACAACTGGGAATGCGCCCGTTCCATAGTTGTCCTTCAGGATCTCAAAGTCAGTGTGGCAAACACCGCTGGCTTTGACCGCAATGACAACTTCTCCCGTCGCGGGTCGCGGGTCGGACAGTTCGGTCAGATTGACTTCATTCCGTCCGGTGAAAACGATGGCCTTCATCAGTATAAGCCGTCGGTGTAATTGCGTAGCGCAGCTTCGATACCCCTATCCCAGATCATCCGGAGCCAAGACTCAAAGCGTGTTCTGACGTCGGCATTTTCGATCAGGTCTCCGTACAAATCTCGTTGTTGAAGCCATTGGCCGGGATCGGACTTCGCCGCTGAAGCCACGGTTTTCAGCTTTCCCCAGATGGGATCGTTCGGCTCGATTTCAGATCCATCCTCGCGCGTGCCTTCGCACATCCGTGCCCAAATCGCCTGCGAAAGCACAAGACCGTCGCATGGCGCGCCATTGTCCAATGCATCCTTCAATGTCGGCAGGACAAACCCTGTATGGCGCGATGAGCCGTCACAAGCGACGCGTCGCACAGTGTCGGCAATGTTTGGATTGGAAAACCGGTTATTGATCAGCGCGACATAGGAGCGGGCGTCCATTCCTGGAACGTCGTGCAACTGCGCTGAAATCTCGGACCCCGCGACCTTGCGAAAATACCTGCCGATCAATGGGTGTTCCATGCATTCGGAAATATATGCCACCGATAGCACTTCACCTGCGTTTGCAATCAACTGATGACCTCCGTTGAGAATACGGATTTTCATAGCTTCGAAAGCACGAACATCGTCGGTGAAGGTCGCACCTGTCCGATCCCAGGCAGGTCGGCCAGCGCAGAATTCATCCTCGATGACCCACTGGCGAAAATTCTCATGAGTAACCGGGACGGCATCATTCACACCGAAGGCGGCTGCGAGCTTAAGCTCTTTCGATCCCGTCGCCGGCACGATGCAATCTACCATTGAATTGGGAAATGCGGCGTTCGCCTCGATCCAATCGGCAAGATCCGTGTCGGAAAGGCGGGCCAGTTCAATGATGGTGTTTTTCAGTATCGTCCCGTTAGCCTGAAGATTGTCACAGCTTTGACAGGTAAACGGCCCCAAACATTGTTCTCGCCGACGCTTCAATGCTGCAACAATGGCTCCAAACGCGGTGCGCGGTCGGCTGGGATGTTCGGCGTCGTGCAGGATGTCGGGGTGACTTTCATTGAAGCTCTGCGAGACAGGATCCACGAAGTAGCCGCCTTCAGTCACAGTCAATGAAACGATGCGAATTTCCGACTTCGCCATTTGATTGATTAAGGGCGCGTTGCCTTCCTGAACCGGGACATAGCCGATCATTGACCCGACGATTTCTGCGGAACTGCCATCTGGACCAAGTTCTATCAGCGTTGTCAGATAGTCCTGAGAAGCAAGCAGTTTTCTTTGTTTTTCGTCATAAGGAAGAACGCCCGCACCGAGGATAGCCCAATCATGCGCGATCCCGGTTTCCATCAACCGGTGCAGATACCAAGCTTGATGAGCGCGGTGAAAGTTTCCCAGGCCGATGTGCACAATGCCGGGGGTTAATTTTGAGCGATCATAAGTGGGGCGGGCGATTTTCGGAGGCAAGTCGGCCAGTGTGGCTTGCGTGAGTTTCATAGGTCAGCTCATCCACTGGCCACCATCGACATTATAGGTTTGCGAAACGATGTAGTCGGACTCTTCGGATGCCAGAAAAACGGCCATGCCCGTGAGATCGTCCGGCACTGCGAAGCGACCGGCGGGAACGCCGGCTTCCACCTCAGCCCATTTCTGCCCAAGCTTTTTGTCTTCGAGTTTCGCGAACATGGCGTCCACATGCAGCCAATGATCGCCCGCAACAACGCCCGGTGCGATGGCATTCACATTGATCCCATATTTGACGAGGTTCAGACCCGCGGATTGGGTCATCGAAATGACAGCCGCTTTGGTCGCGCAATACACGAGGACAAGGCTCTCGCCTCTCCGACCAGCTTGGGATGCCATGTTGATGATTTTGCCGCCATGACCCTGCTTGATCATTTGTTCAGCGGCTGCCCGCATGGTGAACAGCGTGCCCGCGACATTGACCGAAAAGAGCTTGTCATAGCTTTCGCGGGTTATATCAACGGTCTCAGCGGCATCAAACAGCGCTGCATTGTTGATTAGAATGTCGAGTTTTCCTGCTCTATCGACCACGGTCGGAATTGCTGCATCAATGCTGCTTTGATTACTGACGTCCATTAGAACAGGATACGCCGCTTCGCCCAATTGGCCCGCGGTCGCTCGGGCCGCATCCAGATTGATATCGGCGATTGCGACTGTCGCACCTTCGCGGATGTAAGCTTCCGCGAAACCTTTCCCGATACCGCGCGCCGCACCGGTGATCAGCGCCGACTTTCCATCCAATCGCTTCATGAAATGCGCAAACCGTCTCGGTTGAACTTGTGTATCATTTCGGTTTTGAGAGTTACGAAGACTTGATCGCCATGCTTGACACCGATTCCACCATCGGCTCGAGCGGTCAGAGGATCGCAACCCGGGACGCCATGGATATGAATGAAGGTATCAGATCCCAGATGCTCAGCAATCCCGACCGTTCCCTGCCACTGTCCTTCCGATGTGGAGATGTCAATGTGCTCCGGTCGCGCCCCTATGGCGTGCGCGCCGAAATCATCAGCGGCAGCCCCCTCGAAAAAATTCATTTTCGGGCTGCCGATGAAACCCGCGACAAAACGGTTTCGAGGGTTTCGGTACAGCTCCAATGGACCACCGACCTGCTCAATGACGCCAGCCTGCAGCACGACGATTTTGTCAGCCATGGTCATCGCTTCGACTTGATCGTGCGTAACATAGATCATGGTCGTATCAAGCTTTTTGTGCAGCTCGGAGATTTCCATGCGCATATCGACGCGTAAAGCCGCATCAAGGTTGGAAAGCGGCTCATCAAAAAGAAACGCTGTGGGCTCGCGCACGATGGCGCGGCCAATGGCAACCCGTTGGCGCTGTCCGCCCGACAGCTGGCTCGGTTTGCGGTCAAGATAATCCGTTAGGTTAAGAGCCTTGGCAGCCGCCTCTATGCGCCTGTTCTGTTCCTCTTGACTCGTTCTGGCCATGCGCATCGGAAAGGCGATGTTATTGCGAACCGACATATGCGGATAGAGCGCGTAAGACTGAAACACCATGGCGAGACCGCGTTTGGCGGGCGGCATTGCTGTTGCATCGGCTCCATCGATCTGAATGATGCCCGAGGTTGTGTCTTCGAGACCGGCAATTAAACGCAGAAGGGTGGACTTACCGCAGCCGGAGGGACCGACAAAAACGACGAACTCACCATCTTCGATGTCTAAATCCAACGGAGGAATGACCTCTACTTCTTCAAACTTCTTTTGAACTTGTTTGAGCTGTATGCGCCCCATCTGCTTTTCCTTACTTCACGGCACTGAAGGTCAGGCCCCGTACAAGTTGTTTCTGGCTGAACCAGCCCATGATGAGAATTGGTGTGATGGCCATGACGGAAGCGGCGCTCAGTTTTGCGTAAAACAATCCCTCTGGGCTCGAATAGCTGGCAATGAAGGCAGTCAATGGCGCAGCGTTCGCCGCCGTGAGGTTGATTGTCCAAAACGCTTCGTTCCATGCGAGGATTATGTTCAGCAGAACGGTCGAAGCGATACCGGGCACGGCCATGGGTGTGAGAACGAAGAGGATTTCCTCGCGCAGCGTCGCGCCGTCCATGCGCGCGGCTTCAAGAATCTCACCGGGAATTTCCTTGAAATAGGTGAAGAGCATCCAGATGATTATCGGCAGATTGATCAGCATCAGAACCACCGTTAAACCGAAGCGCGTATCAAGGAGTCCTAAATCACGGAAAATCAAATAGATCGGCACCAATACACCGACCGGCGGCAGCATTTTGGTCGACAGCATCCACAACAGAACGCTCTTGGTGTTCTTGGCCGGGACAAACGCCATCGACCACGCTGCGGGAATCGCGATGAGCAGACCAAGCGCCGTCGAGCCGACAGAGACAATCACCGAGTTTGAGAAGTGCTTGAGGTAGTCGGAACGCTGCTGAACTTCCCCAAAGCTGTCGAAAGTCCAACCGGAGTGGAAGAGGATTTCCATCGGAGCCCGAATGGCGTCTTCTTCAGTCTTGAGCGATAGGACAAGGATCCAGAGAATTGGGAAAAAGAGGAAGAAGCCCAAAGCGCCAGCCGCGGCGGTGTTGAGAATTTTTTTTCGGCGAGAAACCGCGCGTGCCATCGATAATCCTTATGCATCCAGATTCTTGCCGATCATTCGCATCAGGAAGATCGCGACGATGTTGGCCAGTATGATGGCAATCACACCACCGGCGCTGCCCATGCCGACATCAAACTGCAAAAGCGACGAAACGTAGATCAGGTAAGTGAGGTTTGTGGTGGCGGTTCCTGGACCGCCGTTGGTGGTGACGAGAATCTCGGCGAAGATCGACAATAGGAAAATTGTCTGAATCAAAATCACAACCGTAATGGCGCGTGCCAGATGCGGCAGCATGATGAACCAAAATCTGTTCCACCAGCCGGCCCCATCCATCTCCGCAGCTTCCAGCTGCTCCTGATCCAGCGATTGCAGCGCCGTCAGGAGAATCAGTGTTGCAAAGGGCATCCACATCCAAGAAACGATCAATGTGATCGAGGCCAAAGGTATCTGTCCAAAGAAGTCGACAGGATCGAAACCCAAGCTCACGGCAAGTCTTCCGAAAATGCCGTTCACCGGGTTCATGAACATGTTCTTCCAGACCAGCGCCGAGACCGTTGGCATGACAAAGAACGGTGCGATCATCATGATTCTGATGATGCCTTTGGCGAACATCGGTCTATCCAGCAAGAGCGCCGCTCCGAGACCCCCGATCGTCGTAATGCAGAGGACACCGCCGACGAGCAGCAATGTGTTGATCAATGCGGCTTTGAAACTGGGATCAGTTACAAACCAGTAGTAGTTTTCCCAACCGGCAAAAGGCGTGGATCCGGGCTGAAGCAGGTTGTAGCGCAGGAATGAAAAATAAACCGTCATGCTGAGCGGGACGATCATCCACCCGAACAGCAGAAGAACTGCTGGTGAAATCATAAATCGCGCGGTTGACCTGGATGCCTTCGTGGGCATGCGCTTCGCCCTCTCAAAACGGATGCAAATTAGCGTTCATGAAAAGCCCCCAAGCCGGGCTCTTTACCGAAAAAATGCAATTCGCGGTTGTTCGCTGAAATGGGTCGAGGCTTGACGCCCCGACCCGCTCAGAGAGGAAAGTTACTTGATGTAACCGGCCTTGGTCATTTCCCGCAGTGCGAACCGTTGACTGTTGGCGAGGGCATCCTCAACGGATTGCTGGCCTGCCAAAGCTGCAGCCACCTGTTGACCAACATAGTTGCCGATTCCTTGAAACTCGGGAATCGCGACGAATTGAACACCTGTGTAGGGCACAGGATCACGGGTTGGGTCAGCAGGATCTACCGAGAAGATCGCATCCTTGATGGTTGCGGCGAAGGGGGCCGCAGCAAGAAGACGCGGGTCTTCATGGATCGAAGCGCGGGTTCCGCTTGGCACAGCTACCCAGCCTTCAGTGTCGCCGACCATCTGGAAGTATTCCTTTGAAGTCGCCCACTTCAAGAAATCTTTCGCGGTGTCGATCTTTTGCGAGCTGGCAGGAATGGCAAGCGCCCAGGACCAGAACCAGCCAGTTCCCTTGTCCGTCACCTCTTTCGGAGCTTGGAAGAAGTCAGTCTTGTCAGCAACAGTTGAAGTGTTCGGGTTGCGAACGTCATTCGCAGCAGAGGTTGCGTCAATCCATGTTGCGCACTTGCCATCTTTGAACAGCGCGCGATTCTCGTTGTGACCATTCGCGGTCGCACCCGGAGGCCCAAAGTTGGTCATCAGATCGACATAATAGGTGATTGCTGCATTCCACTCGGGGCTGTCAAGCTGAGGGTTCCATTCCTCATCGAACCAGCGTGCTCCGAAGGCGTTAGCCAGCGTGCCGACGAATGCCATGTTTTCTCCCCAACCAGCTTTACCGCGCTGGCAGGTGCCATAGATGCCGTTGTCAGGATCGTGGACCGCCGCAACCATTTCTCTGAATTCGGTATAGGTTGGCTGCGAGGTCGGTGCAGAAATGCCAGCGGCTTCAAAGACGTCGGTTCGATAGAATGTGAAAGACGTCTCCGAATAGAGTGGAACCGCGTAGAGGTTGCCGTTAGCCGAAAGACCGTTGCGAACCAGCTGGAAGATGTCTTCCAGATCGTAATCGGCATCTTCTCCAAAATCATTCAGCGACGTCAGCCATCCGTTCGCGCCCCAGATCGGAGCTTCGTAGGCGCCGATGAACATGATGTCGAAAGAGCCGCCATTGGTTGCGATGTCCTGCGTGGTTCGCTGACGAAGAACGTTCTCTTCAAGAACAACCCAATCGATCGTGTTCCCGGTTGCCTCTTCCCACTGCGGAGCTAATTTTTGCATCACGATCATGTCGGCGTTGTTCACCGTCGCGATCGTGATCTCTTCAGCCAGAGCCGCAGTTACAGAAAGCGAAGCCAGTGCAGAAGCAGCTACAACTGTTTTTCCTAATTTCATTAATTCCTCCGAACTTTAGTGTAAATCGTGAAATCATACTAAATTTTTCTTTGTGTCAACAAAAAACATAGATGTTTGAGCCTCTCGCGAAATGGATTGCTGCCCCGGATTTGTTGAAATCAGCATCAGCGATTCCCGGCGTTCCGATTGGATCTGTTCGTTATGTTTCCTGCATGCGACGAATGTTGGCTTATGTTCTTTGAAGCAGCTTCGGACAGTTGGCGTGTTAGAAAGGTCGAGCGCAATTCGTTGACCGATCGTCTGATGTTCCGGGTGTTGGAATCGCATTTGGGCTGAAATTGCGGTTTTCATGGCTATATGTTGTGGCTCCCCTGATTTGCCGGGGCAGGTTAAGTGGCAAGACGGGAATTTAGGACGGCCGATAGATCAGGGAACCGCTTCAAGAGATCACAGAAATTCTTGTCGCTTCGGCAACGGCGTATTTCATTCAATGCTTGGCAAGGACTTGGAAATGTCCAATTTGTATAGTCATTCGCCTGCAAACGGGAGAGAAATGATTGACATTGATTATGGGTTTGTATTAACGCAAATCAGGTTCCACACCGTCAATCCGAGGACCGTATGATCTACACAGCCGGTGAGATGCTAGCGGAATTCGTATCCCACGAAACTGGCTGCAAGCTCGAAAAAATTACTGAATTTTCAGGCCCTTACCCAAGCGGAGCACCTGCGATTTTCATTGACCAGGTTGCGCGCGTCGGCGGTAAGGGAGCGGTCATAGGCGTCGTCGGAGACGATCCGTTTGGCAGAATGCTGCGAACACGGCTGAGCGCGGATGGAGTTGACACCACCCATCTGACCACAAGCGCAACAAAGACCACAGGCATCGCTTTCGTGTCGTATTTCGAGAGTGGGGAAAGAATTTTTGTTTTTCACATGGAAGGGACGGCCGCCGATGACTTTGAATCCCTCCCCGATCTTCCGGGCGGATCGACGCTTCATGTTTCGGGGGCAACGCTCGGCGTTCCAAAAATACATGCCGCCGTCGAAAATCTTATTGATCAGATAAAGGACGTCGGCTCGATCAGCTACGACCCCAATCTCAGACCCGAACTGATGGGGGACCCGAAGGTGCTGACCTTCATCAAACGCATCGTGCGGGAGTGCGACATTTTTCTGCCGAGCGAAGCCGACATTGCGGTTCTTTTTCCAGATCAGTCGCCAGAACAGGTGATTGAAGCGATGCTTGAAGCCGGCAAGAAAATCGTCGTTGTCAAAAGAGGATCGCAAGGCGTGCTTGGTTCGGATGGCACAGAGCTTGTGCGCTTGGCTGCACACCGCGTGAATGAGGTCGACCCAACTGGCGCAGGTGACTGTTTCTGTGGAACCTTGGTCGGTTTTCTGGATCAGAATCGATCATTTCGAGAAGCGATCACCGCTGCAAACATGGCGGGAGCGCTGCACGTGACGCGCCGGGGGCCCATGGAGTGGAACCCGACTTATGATGAGATTCAGCAGCACCTTGAAACACAATCCGCATGAATGTTTCCCTTCGAGATGTTGTGAACCAAAATCGCTCCGGCGATCCCTTGGCGCTTCCAAGCTTCTGTACTGCCAATCCCCACGTTCTGCGCGAAATCATTCAGTATGCGGCGCGACACAACCTGCCCGCGCTGATCGAAGCCACATGCAATCAGGTAAATCAGTTCGGAGGTTACACGGGTCAGCAACCTAAAGACTATTCCAAAGCTATCCACAAACTGGCTGAAGATACAGGATTGTCGGCCGAAAGCCTTATCATGGGCGGTGACCACCTCGGTCCAAATCCATGGCGCCACCTCGCGGCGGATGACGCAATGGCCAATGCAAAGGCATTGGTTAAACATTATGTTGAAGCGGGGTTCACCAAGATTCATCTCGATGCGAGCATGCCCTGCGGTGGCGAAGACACACCTTCTTTTGAACTGGTTGCCAGGCGCGCTGCAGAACTTTGTGTTGTCGCCGAACAGTTTGCGCCAGACGCGTCCAAGCTCAGCTATGTGATTGGAACAGAAGTTCCCGTGCCAGGGGGGGAGTCCGATGACTTGTCGGAAATTCAAGTGACGACCCCGGACCGGCTGCGCGACACCATCGATACGCATCGTGCCGCGTTTGCCGAGGCCGGTGTTCCACAAGGTATTGAAAAGGCCATCGCGGTTGTTGTCCATCCAGGTGTGGATTTCTCGCACGATGATATTCTCCGCTATGATCGGGTGAAGGCCGCGGCCCTGACCAAAGCGATTCTAGATCATGACAATTTTGCATTTGAAGCGCATTCGACAGATTTTCAGAGCACTGACAGTCTCTCAGATCTGGTTTCGGATCACTCAGTCATTCTTAAAACCGGCCCCGAGACGACATTTCGATTTCGCGAGGCGGTTATGGCGTTGGATCAAATAGAAACGGCGGTGAATGTGCCCGTTCCGGCATCCGTTCGGTCCACGATCCTGCAAGCGATGTCGGATGATCCTTCCGATTGGCAAAACTATTATCAGGGTTCGGCCGAGCTCGTTGAGTTTCTGAAGCTCTACAGCTTCAGTGATCGCATTCGCTACTATTGGAATCGGCCGCCGGTCTCACAGGCCCTTGACCGGCTTTTTGAAAATCTAGCCTCCGCTGGAATCACCTCCGCGATGGCTTCGCAGTTCGGGGTTAGCTTTCCTATCGCTTCTGCAGCAGTTCACCCTCGTAATCTGATATCTGAACGGGTCCAGACCACAGTGGAGCGGTACTACCGTGCTGGAAGGTGGATCCAGTGATACCATAAGGAAATGGGATTCCGAGATGCACGGACTTGTTATGCGTTCTTGAGCAAGGGAGGCGGAAGCCGCCAACTCGCCTGGAGTTCAGTCAAGGACTAAAGCCACTCGCGCTGAATTAATTGGTCCACCGGTTTTTCCAAGAGGCATGGCGGACCTTTTTGGCAGGCCGTGATGTTCCCGAACAAAGTGAAGCGAATAACTTTCTTGTTTTTCGTATTGATTTCGTTGCGAATGTCGGTCGGCAGCCAATGCGACGACTTATCGCAGGCCCGAACAGGCACGAGGCGCAATCACAAGTTTCCGGAAGCCGAGCGAATTGTAACCGATCCGATCAAGTTCGGCGGCTCGGGTAACGTACGTTTTGCCGCCCGATGTGGCGAATGATCTTGCTCAAATCATTGGACGATACGGAAATTGACTTTGCAGAACGGAAGCCTTCATCTAAAATACACGGTATCTCAGAGACAGGTCGGTCAGTGACAAATTCTTCTGTATCAAAAGCGGGCAAACGGGTCTTCATCAAGACCTATGGCTGCCAAATGAATGTCTATGACAGCGAGCGCATGGCAGAAGCTCTGGCGACCGCAGGGTATGAAACGACTCAATCATCAGCCGACGCGGATTTGGTTGTGCTCAACACCTGTCATATCCGTGAAAAGGCAACCGAAAAAGTTTATTCTGAGCTTGGCCGCTATAAACGGCAAAAGATGAACAAACCGGAATTTCGTATTGCCGTCGCCGGCTGCGTTGCACAGGCGGAGGGTGAGGAGATAATTCGGCGACAGCCGATGGTGGATATTGTTGTGGGGCCGCAGGCTTACCACCGGCTCCCGGACCTTCTCGCGAAGCGCAACCCGCAAGTCGACACCGCTTTTCCCGTCGTGAGCAAATTCTCGCGCCTTCCGCCGAGGCAAAACCGTGCGCAAAGCTATTCTTCGTTTCTTTCCGTGCAAGAAGGATGCGATAAATTCTGCACATTTTGCGTTGTTCCTTATACGAGGGGGGCTGAAACAAGTCGGCCCGTTCGGTACGTTGTGGACGAGGCAAGAAGACTTGTCGGTCGGGGCGTGCGCGAGATTGTATTGCTTGGTCAGAATGTTAACGCCTATAATGGTGAAGACGAAAACGGCAGAACGAGATCGCTGGCAGACCTGATTTGGCGGCTTTCAAAAATCGATGGGCTGCATCGAATCCGATTCACGACGTCTCACCCGCTGGATATGTCCGATGATTTGATTGAAATCTTGGGAGACTGTCCAAAGCTCATGCCGTATCTTCATCTTCCCGTTCAATCGGGTTCGGACAGAATTCTAAAGGCCATGAATCGTCAGCACACTGCGGAACATTACCTGCGGATCATAGCGCGGATCCGCAAATCTCGCCCGGATATTTTGCTCTCCGGTGACTTTATTGTCGGTTTTCCCGGAGAATCCGAATCCGACTTCGAGAAGACTTTGGATATCGTAAGGACCGTACGGTACGGACAGGCTTATTCTTTTCGCTACTCGCCTCGACTTGGCACGCCCGCTGCCGAACACCCTCAGGTTGAACCGGAAGTTTCAGCCGATCGATTGGATAGGCTTCAGCGGGCAATTAGAGAACAGCAAAGAGATGCGCAGACTGCCATGGTAGGACGAAAGGTATCAGTGTTGTTTGAAAAACGCGGTCGCAAACCGGGACAGCTCGTCGGCAAATCCGAGTATCTCCACTCAGTGCATGTCGATATCGGCGACGAAGCGATTGGAAAGATCTGGCCGGTGCGTATTTTGAAATCGGAAGCGAATTCTCTCTCTGGCGAGGTCGTTGAGAGTGCGCCGGGTTCGTTTGTTTGATTTTAAACCGGGACAGTGCGAGCGGCAGCGGAAACCGGTATCTCTCGAAGCAACCATCGAATTGCGCTTCATACCGGTCAGGGTAATGAGTTTTTGCCGAGATCTCAGCGATTTTTCTAGACAAAAGTTCAGAATAATGCTCTTATGCAGCCTCGCGAATGGGTTTTAGGGCAGCAAAGAGGCAATATTTGGAAGGCATTTCTTTTTCCGCGCCCAAAGAGATGCTGGTTGAATTTCCAGATAATCGCCACTTGATCGATCTTTGCGGACCCCACGACGAAAATCTAAAGTTTATCGAAGAGGGGCTCGGTATACAGATCGTCCGGCGCGGGAACCGGTTGATCTTGCTCGGTGAGCAGCCGCAGCAGCTGGTTGGCAGCCGTGCTCTTCGGAACCTCTATCGACAGCTCGAACTCGGACGTGGAATTCAACGCGGGGATATTGATGCAGCCGTTAGATTCGGCGAACCCCGGCAGGGTGGATCGACCGGTGATTATTCCGGCGTTTCCCATGCCGATTCATCGCTGGAAATTCGCACCAAACGGCGCGTGGTTGAACCAAGAACACCGACACAAGGGACATTTGTCCGGTGCTTGCGCAGCAACGAACTCGTATTTGGAATTGGACCGGCCGGAACCGGAAAGACTTACTTAGCTGTCGCGCAGGCTGTGTCCATGCTGGCACATGGCCAAGTCGATAAAATCGTTCTTTCTCGTCCGGCTGTCGAAGCGGGCGAACGTATTGGCTTTCTTCCCGGAGATATGAAGGAGAAGGTCGACCCTTATATGCAGCCGCTGTATGATGCCTTGAATGACTTTACCTACTATAAGCAGCTGACACGGTATCTGGAGCGCGGAACTGTCGAAATTCTTCCTTTGGCGTTTATGCGCGGCCGCACGCTCAATTCATCCTTCATTGTTCTTGACGAAGCGCAAAACACCACTCGCGCTCAAATGAAGATGTTTTTGACAAGGTTGGGACAAGGTTCGCGTATGGCGATAACAGGTGACTTGACGCAGATTGATCTGCCGAAGGGGGTGGATTCCGGTCTGTTCGAAGCAATTCGCCGCTTGCGTGGGATCCGCGGAGTTGGATTAACCGAGTTCATAAGCGATGATGTCGTAAGGCATCCGCTGGTGGCGCGAATCGTGGAGGCCTACGCAAATTCCCGACCGTCTTCTGCCGACAGTTGAAGTCATCACAGAGGACGAGCGTTGGAGGGCGGTTGGTCTCGAGAGCCTCGCTCCACGGGCTTGCGCATCGACAATGCAGGAAGCGAAGGTTGTGATCCCAAGAGCCGAATTTTCAATTTTGGCGTGCAGCGATGAGCGGATTTGTCAATTAAATGCGGAATTTCGTGGAAAATCATCACCAACCAATGTTCTGTCCTGGCCCTCGCTTTCCATTTCAGAACTCGATGAAGACCGTATCCAGCATTTAGGCGATATAGCTATTGCGTGGGAGACCTGTTCAAGGGAGGCAAAGCTGTTAAAGCGCACCCTCGATTGGCATACCGCTCATCTGCTCATTCATGGCTGTCTGCACATCTTGGGTTATCGTCACGAAACAGATACGTGCGCACAGCAAATGGAAGAAATCGAAATCAAGGCTCTTGAAAAAATTGGATTCAGCAGTCCATATTGATTCGGCTGAACGATCAAGATTTTCGGCGTGTAGTGGAAGGGGCTATGGACGGAACAATCGAGGGTTCTCCTAGGGCAGCGCGAAGCGCGCTGCCAAAATCGGGAAATTCTCACCATGCGAGCGGGAAGCGACGGGGCTTTTTCGAGCGGTTGTTCGCCGTGCGCGACTCCCATGACCATAACGGTCATGCTGTGAATTCAGCGAGCGTCGAAAACCCAGTTGGACTGGGTGCGCTCAATCCATTTCATTCAAGCAATCCACCGGTTGAAGATGTAGCGGTGCCCAAGGCGGAAATCATCGCTGTTCCGTTGGGAATCGAGCTGACCGAACTAATCGAGACATTCAGAGAGAGCGGGCGAACACGGCTGCCGGTCTATCGCGATTCGCTTGATACGCCGGTCGGTTTTGCCCACCTGAAGGATTTAGCGCTTGAGCATGGCTTCAATGGACAAGGTACTGATTTTGCGCTGAAGCAGGAAATGCTGCGTGAACTGCTTTTTGTTCCAGGATCGATGCGTGTGGCGACGCTGCTGGAGTGGATGCAAGCCAAGCGGATACACATGGCGCTGATTATTGACGAATACGGCGGCACTGACGGGTTGGTTACAATCGAAGATCTTGTGGAGGTGATCTTCGGGGATATCGCCGACGAGCATGATGAATCTGACGACGAACTGATATCCGAAGATCCAGACGGTGGTTTTTTATGCCACGCGAAACTTCCATTGGCAGAACTGAAGTCCAGGCTCGGCCAGTCGCTTGCCGAAATTAAGGGAATTGACGACGAGGTGGACTCGCTCGGTGGCTTGGTTTTTGTGCTGGCAGGTCGGGTTCCCGTTGTTGGCGAGGTCATCAACTATAAGGATGCGCAGCTTGAATTTGAAATCGTTGCTGCGGAGCCTCAGAAAATCAGGCTGGTTCGCGTGCGGAAGAGTCCAACAGCCAATCACTGAAACAGCGCAAATTCTCGGGTATTTTCAGCGGTGCCCCGCTTGGTTACGGGCACTGCTTCTAGTAATTCTTGGCGCCGCGGCTGCGCAAGGGCATGCGCCCGTTTCCTGGCCGCTCTTGACGATGTTGGGACTGGGTGGGGCGGCTGGCTTCTTCGCGTGCGCGCGGTCGCTGCGTTCGGCCGCCTTGACTGGCGGGATATTCGGTGTCGGATACTTCGGCGCGTCGCTCTCGTGGATGGCGCAGCCATTCTTGGTTTTTCCGCTGCGTGACGGCTGGCTTTCTCCAATTGCTGTATCAGCTTCCGCGATAGGGGGTGCGGTGTTTTGGGGGAGTGCGTTCGCGGCAGCATATTGGCTGGGCAGGAGTCAGAGGTCAAAGTTCATCGCTTTGACGATTTGTATTGCTTTGTCAGGCCTCGCCAGAGAGTTTGTTTTGACTGGGTTTCCTTGGGCACTGCCCGCCTATGTTTGGTCTGAAACTCCTGTCGCTCAGTCGCTCGCCTGGATTGGCCCCCATGGATTGACCCTCCTGACTGTGGCAACGGCAAGCGCATGGCTGCTGTTCAAGCGGTCTTGGATCGGTGTCGCTGCGGCTTCGGTTGCGGTTTGCGTGCTGTGGGTGGCAGGACAAGCGGGACTAACTGACCACGGAACCGCTTCCAACGACGCGCCTCTGATTCGGGTTGTTCAGCCCAATGTGCCGCAGCATTTGAAATGGAACCGCTTTCACGTTCGCGAGTTTTATCTAAGGCTTCTTGATTTGACAGAAAGAGATAAAGGCGTCCGGCCTGATCTCGTGGTTTGGCCTGAAACCGCGGTCACTTTCTTCATTCAGAACGGTTCACCGGAATTGGCGGAGATTTCCGCCGCTGCTCATGGCAGACCCGTTGTATTCGGAGTCAAGCGGCTTGAAGGGGGCAAGCTGTTCAACAGTCTTGCTGTTGTCGCCGCCGAAGGTTTGGTGAAGCAAATTTATGACAAACACCGCCTTGTGCCGTTTGGCGAATACGTTCCATTTGGCGACCAACTTGCTGCCCTTGGATTGGGAGGCTTGGCAACGGACGAGTTCGGCAGCTTCAGTCCTGGAAAACGCAGCCGGATTGTTGAGATCAAAAATATCGGGCGCTTTCTGGCGCTGATCTGCTATGAAGCGATTTTTCCGAATTTTGTCCGCGCCGCCGATAGAGGCAATGGTATTCTGCAGATCACGAATGATGGTTGGCTCGGATCGTTTGCTGGTCCGCAGCAGCATTTTGCCCAGGCACGGATGAGAGCGATTGAAACGGCCCTTCCTTTGATTCGCTCAGCCAACACCGGAATTTCTGCGGTCATTGACGGAAAAGGTCGGATCGTTGACTCGATTCCTCTTGGCATGACCGGCGCCATTGATGTTCGACTTCCAGAAACTCTTCCCCCGACAGTTTACGCTCGGATTGGCGATTGGCCGGTCTTGTTGCTGTCGCTGGGATTGATCGGTGGCATGCTCTTTCGGCGTTTCAACAATTGAATTCATCGGCTTGAAAGTGCAATAGCGGTATCTGAGCAGATAGCATTGACGTCTGCCGTGCAACACATGCCAAATGAGGCTGTATTCATGAAATCTGAGTTTAATTTCACGTCAGAATCTGTTTCGGAGGGGCATCCCGATAAGATTTGTGATCAAATCTCTGATGCGATTCTTGATGCCTACTTGAAACGGGACCCGGAGTCGCGGGTTGCCTGTGAAACACTTGTGACAACCAATTCGGTGACTGTTGCAGGCGAGGTCAAAGGTCCAAAGATCAGTGAGAATGAGATTGACGCATTGATTCGAAAATGTGTCCGCGGCATCGGATATGAACAGCCTGGCTTTCATTGGGAAAAACTGGATATCCGCAATCTGATTCACGCCCAGTCCGCGAACATCGCGCAGGGCGTTGATACCGATGGCGCCGGAGACCAAGGAATAATGTTTGGCTATGCGGTCGACGAAACGCCGGAACTGATGCCCGCGCCAATCCACTACTCGCACCGAATACTGCGCCTTTTGGCAGAGGCCAGAAAGAGTGGGAAAGAGATCAGACTCGGCCCGGATTCGAAATCACAGCTTACAGTTCGCTATGTTGATGCCAAGCCGGTTGAAGTGGATACCATTGTTCTCTCCATTCAGCACTTTGATGAAAATCTGAGTTCAGACGATGTCAGACAAATCGCCGAACCTTACGTCCGGGAAGCGCTGCCAGACCATTGGCTAACCAGCTCAACCAAATGGCATGTGAATCCCACCGGAAAGTTTGTCATCGGCGGACCGGATGGAGACTGCGGTCTCACCGGACGAAAGATCATTGTCGACACATATGGCGGAGCGGCGCCGCATGGCGGGGGTGCTTTCTCCGGCAAAGACCCAACTAAAGTTGACCGTTCAGCGGCCTATGCTGGCCGATACCTTGCGAAAAATGTTGTCAAGGCTGGATTGGCGCGCCGATGCAGTCTGCAGCTGTCCTATGCGATCGGTGTTGCGCAGCCGCTTTCAATTTATGTTGATACATTTGGCACAGGAGAGGTGGACAACAGGAGAATTGAGGACAAGATCAGGGAATTGATGGACCTATCTCCGAGGGGAATACGAAACCATTTTGAATTGGGTCGGCCAATATATCAGCGAACGGCGGCCTACGGACATTTTGGGCGCGAACCCGATGCAGACGGCGGATTCAGTTGGGAACGCACAGATTTGGCCGACGCGCTTCGGTCATTGCTGTAATCGGAATTCTGCTCCGGCTCATGCAGGATAGAGTCAAATTTCTTCAAGGCCAGTTGCGATGCGAAGACCGGCGCGAAATCTCTACGGGCGCAGAAGGGGCAAAAGGCTTCGCCCGAGCCAGCGCAGACTGCTCGACGAAGCCTTGGACTCAATTTCGATCTTCGGACCGAAAGATTCAGACAATCCAGATGAATCGGAAATCGATCTTCATTCGTTATTTGGGAGGGAGGCTCCGGTCTGGCTGGAGGTCGGATTCGGCTCCGGCGAGCATCTGATTCATCAAGCAGCACGTCATCCTGATGTGGATTTTCTCGGCTGTGAGCCCTTTGTCAATGGCGTTGCCTCTTTACTCAGCAAATTAAATGCTAACCCGATTCCGAATATTCGAATCCATATGGGCGATGTGCGAACTGTCATGGACAGGTTATCGGCCGGATCAATTTCAAGAGTATTCGTGCTGTATCCGGATCCATGGCCAAAGCGGAAACATCACCGGCGGCGTTTTGTTACGCCGGAGTTCCTGCTGCCATTGGCAAGAGCGACTGCGAGCGGGACCGCAGTGCGTTTAGCGACCGACATTCCCGACTTTGCTCGGCAAGCCGTTGAGCAAATCAGCGCAAGCGAAGCGTTCGTTTGGGAGCCGTGTTCAGCGCTTGACTGGCAATCTCCGTGGAATGACTGGACTGCGACTCGCTATGGACAGAAAGCGCGAAGAGAAGGGCGGTCGTCGCTTTATTTGACCTTCAAGAGAGTTTGATTTTGGGCATTGCAGCGTCCGGCGCGATGGATCGCTGCAGTCCGAATTCGGTCCTCTCTGTCTGAAAGAAACCACCAGCAAAAGCGAATTTGCGAAAGATTCTATACGTTATCTGATGGAACGATCATCGATTTGGGATCAGCTGATTGGGACTGAGCAAGAACTGAAAATTCTAGGGATGGAGTGCGATGTGGAAAATGGCAGCGATGGTGGGCGTTGCTGCAATGCTGAACCGTTTTCGCCTCCGATGCAGAGCATATGACGCCGGCAGGAATTTTTATTGTTGACCGCGGGTGGTTCATTCCGGAATCGCTCGGATCGGTTGACGCAATCTAAACGAAGGGACTGCTGTAATGGCTGAAACCGGAATGCCGCTTCATCTGCTGCTTAAGCACTTGGAGAGATTGGCCAACGATTCCCTGTCACTTTGGAATGTTCCAGAAAACGCGATTGCACGGCTGATCAATGTCGCAGAGAATGCAACATACCTTGTTGAGGGCGCCGAAGGGTTCAAATCAATCTTAAGAGTTCACCGGAAAGATTATCATTCGCGGCGCGCTATCGAATGTGAGCTGGCTTGGATTGATGCACTGAGGGAGTCAAGCGCGGTGGCGGTTCCCAAGTATTTTTTTGGTCGAGACGGCAATGCTGTTCAGTCGGCCGGCGCTAAGGGGCTTGATTCGGAGCGGCACCTCGTCATGTTCTGTTTTTTGGAAGGCGAAGCTCCCAGCGAGACCGATTGCCTTGTGGCGGGTTTCGACAAACTTGGTGCGATAGCTGCTCGAACGCATGCGCATTCGATTTCTTGGAAACGTCCGGCAAACTTCCAACGACCGACATGGGACATCGAACAGTTTTTTGGTCCTGCGCCGACTTGGGGAAATTGGCGCGGTGCACCTCAAGTTACCTCAGAAGTCAGGCAGGTGCTCGAACGGGTTGAACAGAAAATTTGTTCGCGCTTAGAGAAGTTCGGTCGCGGACCGGAGCGCTACGGCCTGATACATGCGGATATGCGGCTCGCCAATTTGCTTGTTAAAGGAGATGAAACCCAGCTGATCGATTTTGATGATTGTGGGTGGAGCTGGATGTTGTACGATTTTGCGGCCGGTGTTTCCTTTTTTGAGGATCATCCAGAATTGCCGGCGCTCAAAGCGGCTTGGGTACGAGGATACCGAACTGTTCGCAGCCTCTCCGATGCTGAGGAACAAGAAATCGACACTTTTATCATGCTGCGCCGAATGGCGCTGCTGGCATGGATTGGCAGCCACATTGAAGCGCCGGAGCCGCAGAAACTAGCGCCAGGATTTGCCGCGACTACTGCGCGTCTCGGAGAAGAATGGCTCGACAACCTCAGAATTTGAAATCGGCGGCATGCGATAAAAAGCGCTGTCTGAATCCGATTCGGATTCCGATGAATGCACCGCCGGACAGCAATAATGGATCAGCTGGGCGAGATGAAACTTCAACATACAGGAGCCGCCGTCGCATGATTGAATGCGCGGAAGATTCTGGACACTACCCAGGCTTCCGGAATCGCGGTGTGGCAAAGCATGTGAACGATAGTTGTTGCAATAAGCGCCGGATTGAACTTGTGATTGCCGAATCGGCAATCCGGTCGTCCTGCCGTTTGCATCAGCCGCCATTGATTTCTTCGATGGAAGCGCCAAGTTTCCGCATCAGTGGCATGAATTGTGGAAAACTAGTGGCGATCGGTGATCCGTCGTTAACGGAAATCGGTGATTTCGCGGCAAGACCCAGACACAGAAAGCTCATGGCAATGCGATGATCAAAACGGGATTGTATCGTTGCGCCTCCCGTGACTCGATCAGAACCGCGTCCATGAACCGTCAAGCTGTCCGTTGTTTCGGTAACGCGAACTCCACAAGCTTTCAGTCCCTGCGCCATCGCATCGATCCTATCCGATTCCTTAACCCTCAATTCGCCGATGCCGCGCATGATTGTGTCGCCCTCGGCCGTTGCTGCCAATGCAGCGAGAATTGGATATTCGTCGATCATGGTGGGAGCTCTGTCGGGTGGGACCTCTATGCCCTCCAGCATGGTGTAAGACACATTGATATCAGCGACCGGCTCACCGCCTTCCTCACGATGATTCTGCATTTGGATGTCTGCGCCCATCTCTCGTATCGTGTCATAAAACCCGCTGCGTGTGGGGTTGATGCCAACGCCCAGGGCCCGAATCTCCGATCCTTCTACCATGAGCGCGGCGGCGGCGATGAACGCGGCTGACGATGGATCGCCCGGAACAGCGAGCTGCTGTGGATTCAGTTCCGCATACCCTTCCAGCCGGATGATTTGATTCCGAGGTGTGACCTCTGCTGACAGATCGGCGCCGAAGGAACGCAGCATCCTTTCAGTGTGGTCGCGGGTGAACGAAGTTTCAATAATTTCGGTGCGCCCGGGTGAATTCAGACCAGCAAGAAGAATTGCCGACTTAACTTGCGCTGAAGGTGCGGTCATTGTGTATGCGATGGGTAACGGCGCTTCGGCGCCTTCGATGCAGATCGGCAGCCGATCGCCGGCTCTTGCAGTGATTGTTGCGCCAGTATCCGAAAGCGGATCAGTCACCCGCCGCATGGGACGGGATCGCAGAGAAGCATCGCCCGTAAACACCGCGAAGATTGGCGTCGTTGCCATCGCTCCCATCAAAAGGCGCGCGCTTGTTCCTGAATTACCGCAATCGATTACATCGGGAGGCTCGCCAAATCCGCCTGTTCCAACACCATGCACGTGCCAGATTCCATTATCTTGGCGTTCGGTTTCAGCGCCGAATGATTCAACGGCCTTGATGGTTGCGAGAACATCTTCGCCCTCCAACAATCCGGAAATCCGTGATTCGCCGACCGACAAAGCGCTCAGAATGATTGCTCGGTGGGAGATTGATTTGTCTCCGGGAACAATAGCATCACCCCGCAGAGCTGGTGATTTGCAAGCTTTCATCATTATTGGCGGTTGGCAGGAAATCATGGAGTTTCTCGTTGGCTTGCGGTTAGCGTTTTTCCTATAGACAATTGTCGCAGGACTTGCAGCGAATTGCGCGCTTTTGACCGATTGCGGTGTCAATGGCTTGCGATTTGGATTGAGCTGCCATTGTTCGGAGTCACAGGAAGAACAGAGATTGAAGGGCAGACTCTATGGTTGTGTTCACGGTTGCAATTGACGGACCGGCGGCAGCCGGAAAAGGCACGATCGGTCGGCTTGTGGCGCGCGAATTCGGGTTTGCCCACATGGATACCGGGCTGTTGTATCGTGCTGTTGCCAAGAAACTGATCGAGAGCGATAGGCTGTGTGATGCCGAGGCTGCCCAGCAAGCCGCAAGCGCACTCCGGTCAGCAGATTTGATTCAGAATGGCCTGCGTTCGCCGGAGGTCAGCCGTGAATCATCAAGAATCGCCGCAATGCCGCCTGTCCGAACAGCGCTTCTGGAAGTGCAAAGGCGTTTCGCCCGGCGAGAGGGGGGCGCGGTGCTTGATGGCCGTGATATCGCGACCGTGATCGCACCGAACGCCGAAGTCAAACTATTCGTTACCGCCTCTCTGTCTGTGCGGGCTGAACGCCGCTGCCGAGAAATCGAAAAAACGGGAACGGTTGTTGATTGCGATGAAGTGCTGGACGATCTCCAAAAACGCGATCAGCGTGACGTGGAACGTGGCCTTGCTGCATTGCAGCAATCACCCGATGCCCTATTGATTGACACGACAAATTTGAGTATAAAACAGGCGGCGGCGATCGCAATCGCAGCTGTTGGCGAACGGTATGGCACCGATCTGGCTTAACAGATCGGTGTTAAGTCTTGTGGGATACAGCGCAAATGGAGAAAATTTTTGGCTGAGCCGGCAGTCAGTGCCATCAAATGTTCAAACAGGAGCGCCTGAACTGGTGTCTGCAATCAATACGATGGAGGAATTCGAAGACCTCCTCAACGAAAACTTCGAAAAACACACGCCGAAAGAAGGTGGTGTCATCACCGGTTGCGTGATCGGAATCGAATCCGGTCAAGCTGTCATCGACATCGGCTATAAAATGGAAGGTCGGGTCGATCTGAAGGAATTCGGCGCAGCTGAAGCGGCTGAGATCCAGGTCGGGGACGAAGTGCAGGTTTTTCTGGACCGTGTTGAAGATTCCCGAGGCGAAGCCGTGATCTCGCGGGAAAAGGCACGGCGAGAACATGCTTGGGACCGCCTTGAGAAAGCCTACGCAGATTCTACCAAGGTCGAAGGAGAGATATTCAACCGCGTCAAAGGCGGATTCACGGTTGATTTGGACGGCGCTGTTGCCTTCCTGCCCGGTTCGCAGGTGGATGTGCGACCTGTCAGAGATGTGACCCCGCTCATGAAGCTTAAGCAGCCGTTTCAGATTCTGAAAATGGATAGACGGCGCAACAATATCGTAGTTTCGAGGCGTGCGATTCTCGAAGAAAGCCGAGCGGAACAGCGCGCTGAAGTCATCAATCGACTGCAGGAAGGCGATGTTGTTGATGGCATTGTCAAGAATATCACCGATTACGGTGCGTTTGTTGATCTCGGAGGGGTGGACGGTCTCTTGCATGTCACTGATATGGCATGGCGGAGGGTCAATCACCCGTCGGAAATTCTCACCATCGGTGAGACTCTGCAGGTAAAGGTCATTCGGGTCAAGCGAGACACGCAGAGGATTTCTCTCGGCATAAAGCAGCTCGAGCCGGACCCTTGGACAAAGGTCGAAGAAAACTTCCCGATTCATTCCCGGCACAGCGGACGGGTGACCAATATCACAGAATATGGCGCATTCGTGGAACTCGCTCCTGGTATAGAAGGTCTTGTGCATGTGTCGGAAATGTCCTGGACCAAGAAAAACGTCGATCCCGGCAAGATCGTTTCGACCTCGCAGGAAGTCGAAGTCATGGTGCTTTCCATTGATCTGTCCAAGCGGCGGGTTTCGCTCGGTTTGAAACAAACGGTCAAGAATCCCTGGATTTTGTTTTCCGAACAATACTCGTCCGGTATGACGATCGAAGGTGAGATTAAGTCGATCGCCGACTACGGCTTGTTTGTTGGATTACCGCAAGGAATCGACGGAATGGTCCACTCCTCGGAACTGAGCTGGAAACGAGGCGGTGAATCGGAGCTCAAAAAATACCGCAAAGGCGACTCGATCCGGGCAGTGATTACAGAAATCAATGTCGAGAAAGAACGGATTGCACTGTCAGTGAAAGACCTCACACCTGATCCGTTTTTGGAAGTGGTCGGAGGCATTAGGCGGGGTGATGTGATTTCAGTCACAGTTTCCGGCATTGAGGACTCTGGAATCAAGGTCAGCTACAACAATTTTGAGTCCTTCATCCGGCGCAGCGATCTCAGCCGAGAGCGAACCGATCAAAGACCTGAGCGCTTCAACGTCGGCGACATTGTCGATGTCCGGGTTCAGAATATTGATTCGGCCTCTGGAAGGCTGGGACTATCAATCAAGGCCCGTGAGATTGCTGAAGCTAAAGAGGCTGTTGAACAATATGGTTCGTCCGATTCTGGCGCGTCCCTGGGCGATATCCTTGGAGATGCGATTCGGAAGCGGGATGAAAAGAGTGACAAATAACTGTGTGTCGCACGAATCGCAGCAGTCGCAATTGAATGAAAATGACGGTCGGCCGATGGATTGCATCGGTCGGCTAATAGTGCATGATCGCGAGGAAACAGAACAAGGTTAACTTGCGGGTTCCAGTTTGCTTAAGTCAAAGAGTGACTTCAGCGGTGTGTGAAGCAGGGGAGCCGCAAGAGGGAGGATGTGTCAATTGACCCGCTCTGAGCTAATTGACGAAGTTGCAGCGGCCTATCCGGAACTGGACCGTGATGTGATTGAGAGGGTCGTCGAAACGATTTTCGAAGAAATCTCACACTCTCTTGAGAATGGCGGCAAAGTGGAGTTGCGGGGATTTGGTTCGTTTTTCGTCAAGATGCAGGTCGGCCGTCTAGCCCGAAATCCGAAAACCGGTAAAACCGTGCAGATCTCTCAGCGGCACATTCCCCGTTTCAGAGCCGGTAAACAACTTCGTGACCAGATGAACAATCGAGTTTGACTCAAGGATTGACGACGCGCCGAAGATGGCATTCATAAGGTGGGTATTTCTGTCGATAATCGGCATATTATTGATTTTTGTCGCGCTGGCCAATCGCGACCCGGTGGTTCTTAGACTGTTTCCCGCTGAATTTTCTGTGTTTTTGCCTGTGCCACCGCCAATAGAGGTTCCGATGTTTCTGGTGATGTTTGGCTTCATCGTGCTAGGACTGTTAATTGGCTTTGTTTGGGAATGGATGCGCGAGCGGCGGCACAGGCAGCAGGCGGTGATCCAAAAACGCCAAGTTGTTAAGCTGGAGAGGGAAGTGGACGGCTTGAAACGGCAAAAGGCGGGAGACAAAGACGACATTCTTGCTTTGCTCGATTAAAAGCGGGTTGTCCGGACAGATGAAAAATTCGATTCGCGTTAAGATTTGTGGAATTCGTAATGCCGCTGATCTGAAATCAGTGGTAAGTGCCGGAGCCGCTTATGTGGGTTTTGTGAGGTACGAACCTTCGCCCCGACATATATCGATTGAGGCAGCTGGCAAACTTGCCGCTGCTGCACAGAACCTAAAAAAAGTTGTTCTGACTGTGAATGCGAACGACCGGGAACTTAAACGGATATTCGAGTCAATTCGACCTGATATCATTCAATTCCATGGATCAGAATCGCCCCATCGGATTGACGAAGTGCGGCGGCGATTCGGCTGCCGAACCCTGAAGGCGATAGGAATTCGCCGCGAAGAAGACCTTTGGGCGATTGACGAATTCAGCGATTCGGCAGATCAGCTTCTGATAGACGCCAAACCGCCGACACAGGATGATTTGCCTGGGGGCAATGGCGTTGCATTTGATTGGAATCTGCTGAAAGGACGAACTTGGCCGGTTCCTTGGATGCTGGCAGGAGGGCTGAATCCTGATAATGTCGGTGATGCGATCTCATCGACCGGGGCCAATCAAGTGGATGTGTCGAGCGGGGTTGAGACTGCCCCTGGCATAAAGTCTCCGAAGTTAATCGCCGATTTCATGCAAGCGGCGAATAGGAGCCATAATGAATTCTGAATTGCTGAATACATATAGCGCCGCACCGGACAGCCGGGGAATGTTCGGCCAGTTCGGCGGCCGGTTCGTTTCAGAGACGCTGATGCCCCTGGTTTTGGATCTCGAAAGGGAATTTTCCGAGGCGCGCAACGACAGTCGCTTCTGGAGCCAAATGGATGATTTTTGGAAACATTACGTTGGCAGACCTTCTCCCCTGTATTTTGCAGAACGCCTGACCGAGCATCTGGGAGGCGCCAAAATCTATCTGAAGCGCGATGAATTGAATCACACCGGCGCCCACAAAATCAATAATGTGCTGGGTCAGATCCTGCTGGCCAATCGTATGGGAAAGAAACGAATTATCGCTGAAACCGGCGCTGGCCAGCATGGCGTTGCAACCGCCACGGTATGCGCCCGGTTCGGTCTGAAATGCGTTGTCTATATGGGTGAGCATGATGTCGAGCGGCAGGCTCCAAATGTCTTTCGTATGCGTTTGCTCGGGGCGGAGGTGATACCTGTGACATCAGGGCGCGGCACACTTAAGGATGCAATGAATGACGCGCTCCGCGATTGGGTAACCAATGTGCGAACGACCTTTTATTGCATTGGAACGGTTGCAGGACCACATCCTTACCCGCTGCTTGTGCGTGAATTTCAATCGGTCATTGGAAAGGAAGCGCGCGAGCAATTCCTGAATCAGGAAGGTCGTCTGCCTGACACGATTATTGCTTGCATTGGCGGCGGTTCCAACGCGATGGGCTTGTTTCATCCGTTTCTTGATGATCCGGAGGTGCGCGTCATCGGGGTGGAGGCTGGCGGAAAAGGAGTTGATGATCGGATGGAGCATTGCGCGTCATTGACCGGCGGCCGACCTGGTGTTCTGCACGGAAATCGCACCTACCTGCTTCAGGATGACGACGGCCAGATTTTGGAAGGATATTCGATTTCTGCTGGATTGGACTATCCGGGAATCGGTCCGGAGCATTCCTGGCTTCATGATGTTGGTCGGGCTGAATACGTGTCAGTTACTGACCAAGAGGCTTTGGACGCATTCCAGCTGTGTTGTTCACTCGAAGGCATCATTCCGGCGCTCGAACCGAGTCATGCTCTGGCTCATGTCATGAAAATCGCACCCGAACTTCCTTCCGATCACCTCATCTGCATGAATATGTGCGGTCGGGGAGATAAGGACATTTTCGCCGTCGCAAAGACGCTCGGGCTTGAAATCAATGCCGGATAGATGAGTTATTCGCGGGTCTGTTACTGCAGATCAACCGCAAATTTTTTTAGAATTGCCAGCGGCACGATGTCCAAAGCCTTTCTGTGAGTGCTGATCAGTCGCACCCTCGGCGCTGCGTCATCTTGGTATGCCTGCAAAAACCGAGCTGCGCAGAGGCACCATTGATCGCCTGCCGAGAGACCTGAAAATCCGAATGCGGGAATGGGTGTCGTCAAGTCATTGCCAACATATTTGGAATAGGCGAGGAATTCGTCTGTTACAATTACGCAGACCGTGTGGCTGCCGTGGTCCGTTGCACAGGTGTCGCAGGATCCGTTGCGAAAATAACCTGTCACCGGTGCGTAAGAGCAGGCCTCAAGTTTTCCGCCCAAGACATTGATCGATTCGTCCATGTCGGCCATTTTGGTGGCATCTCCCTGAATTATGGCAGCTGATTGATCATTGAATCAAGTTGAGGACATGAAGCGCCGCGCCAGCTTTTGCAACAATCCGGTGGGCTGTTCGGGTGGCGCAGCCTCTCTTTGGTCAACAGTTCGCTTTCTTGGCGCAGCCATGCGCTTTTCTGCTGCCGCATTGGTAAATTTTTGCAAGTCCCCTGCAGCGAGATGCTCAGATGCATGACTCACGGCATCCAGCAAATCATCAAGCCATTCGTGGTCGGAATTGCGGAAGTTTTGCAGAACGTAGTGCTTAACCAAGTCTTTTCGGCCTGGATGGCCAATGCCGATTCTGACCCGCGCAAAGTCGTTGCCGATATGCTGCTGCACCGATGTCAGCCCGCGATGTCCAGCCACGCCGCCGCTGAATTTAGCGCGCAATCGTCCAGGGGGTAGGTCCAGCTCATCGTGAATAACAATGACATCGCTGGGTTTCACCTTGTAGAATCTCATAGCCTCGCCGACCGACCGGCCGGATTCGTTCATGTAGGTTTCGGGCTTGAGCAGGTTCACCCGTCTGTTGTTGATTTGGCCGTCTGCTGCCAAGCCATTGAATTTGCGGCGCCAATTTCTGAATTGATGATATTCGGCAATGTGATCGACGGCCATGAATCCAACATTGTGCCGAGTTTGGAGATATTTGGCTCCTGGGTTGCCGAGTCCAGCGATGATTTTCATTGGCAGCTTCCCCGCGGTCTAAACATTCCGGCGATCCAAAATCGCCGAGCCGTGATTGTCCACGAAACATTTGGCGGAAGTGTAAAGCGATTCGCAGGTCTTATGCGAAAACTAAACTGGAGTGCTGAGAGCCGCATATTCCAAACCAAAAGTTATCATATGGAAGCCTGACTGCCTTGGGACTGAATTGGCGGTCTGCGGTGCCGGTCGTGTCGAAAGCTTACTCTTCGTAAGTTTCCTCCTCAATTTCGTCTTTCTCGGTCTCTTCTTCCTCATCGGCCGAGCGCAAACCGGAAGGAGCGGAGATATTTGCAATCACAAAGTCTCTGTCAGCGATGCTTGGTTTGCTTCCTGCAGGTAAATTCACTTGCGAAATCGTGATGACATCACCAATATCGAGATCGGTAAGGTCGGCCACGATTTCCGATGGAATGTTGTTCGCCGCGACGATCAGACCAACTTCACCACGCACAACCGTCAGCACACCTCCTCGGCGCAAACCCGGGCTCAATTGCTCATTTTCAAATCGCACAGGAATGAACAGGTCGACCCGTGAATTGCGATTCAGACGCATCAGGTCAACATGCGTTGGCAAATCCTTGACTACGTGCCGCTGCACGGAACGGCAGATCACACGCACATCTTCCATGCCTTTGACTTTTAGGTTGAACAGGGTTGAAAGGAAGCGGCCTTCCTTGAGCTTCTTTAGCAAATAATTGAAATTAAATTGAATCGGAACCGGGCCTTGGCCTCCGCCATAGACGATTCCAGGTACCTTGTCTTCACGCCGTGCTCGTCGGGCGGCCCCCTTGCCTGTCCCCGAGCGCAGTTCGGCATTGAGATCTGGGATCTCGCGCGCCATGATTTGCTCCTATAACTGGTTGCGGGCATCCTCCAAGGGTGTATGCCCGGTGCGGACGGCACCTATGTTTTGTTTTGCAGTTGATTGCAAGCAGTGATTGACAGCATGGTGGATTAGCGCGGTGATTTTCGTCTGAAGTGCGCGTTGTATGTTTTCGATTTCGGCTCTGTGCGGAAGGTCGGATTAGACGCTGCACTTTTTTCCATGGATCGGTTGTTCGATTTATTTGAACTCGGCTCAGCTGATTCAGATGCAATCAGCGACACCGTTCTTCATCGCAACTGCCAACAGCAAGGAATTTATGGTTTTTTCAGATCCGATCAGCCTGCTGTCTTGGTGTTCGGGGTTTGAAGCCAGCCATTGCCTGTGGCAAGGCCTTCAGCGTGGTTGATTTGCAATTCAGCTCTTTGCACCTGTCGCCGTTCAGAATTGGAATTGGCTTTCAAGACCATCTGTGGAATCCGGGTTCGCTTCAACCGCTTTCTGTGACAACAATCAGTTAAATCCAGGCTGTTTCGAAGTCCTTTGGAATCAGCAGATTTTCGCGGCTTAAGTCTGAGACGTGTTTTTCTCCACACAGCGCAAGCGTTGTGTCCAGCTCCTTATGAATCACTTCCAACGCTTTTGTGACGCCGGCTTCACCCATCGCGCCTAATCCGTAAATGTAACTCCTGCCGATATAGGTCGCTTGCGCCCCCATGGCCAAAGCCTTCAGCACGTCCTGACCTGACCGAATACCGGAATCGACATGCACTTCCACAGAGCCGCCGACGGCTTGTGCAATGGTAGACAGCATTCGGATTGATGACAGTGCGCCGTCCAGCTGCCTGCCGCCATGATTGGAAACTATAATGGCATCTGCGCCAGCGTCCGCGGCACGTCTTGCGTCTTCGACATCCAGTATGCCTTTGAGAATGAGAGGTCCATTCCACTGCCGCTTGATGTCTTTAACTCTTTCCCAGTCCAGCTGCGGGTCGAATTGCTGATTGGTCCAATCCATAAGAGAGTTGACATCTTTAACCCCCTTCACATAGCCAACGATATTGCCGAATTGTCTGCGCTTAGTGCCGAGAATGCCAAGAGCCCAGCGGATTTTGGTTGAAAGATCAATCAAGACGGATGGCGTGAGCCTCGGAGGAGACCGCAAGCCATTCTTGAGATCCTTGTGGCGTTGGCCGAGAATCTGAAGATCTAGTGTCAGAACAAGAGCCTTGCAGCCGGCATCTCTTGCGCGGCCAATGAGGCCTTCGACAAAATCTCGGTCCCGCATAACGTAAAGCTGAAACCAAAACCCTGGTTCGGCATGCTGCGCCACATCTTCGATCGAACAGACCGACATAGTTGAAAGCGTGAAGGGAACGCCGAAGCGCGCGGCCGCGCGCGCGGCTTTGATTTCTCCGTCAGCGCACTGCATTCCGGTCATGCCGACCGGCGCCAGTGCGACCGGCATGGCGACATCCTGGCCGATCATCGTCGATTTGGTTGTGCGTCCTGTCATGTCCACCGCGACACGCTGCCTCAGCCGGATTTGCGAAAAGTCGGTGGTGTTTTCGCGAAAGGTCTGCTCGGTCCAGCTGCCGGATTCGGCATAATCGTAAAACATCCGCGGAACTCGGCGGCGGTACAGCGTCTTAAGATCGTCAATGCACGTGATAACCGTCATCAAATCAATTCCCACTTATTCTTGGTTGGCTGAAATTGCTCACGACACCCGCGATCTTCAGAATTCACGAACTGTGCGCACCTGCGGCCAATTCTTTCACGAATCTCAAGATATCAATGGGTTTTTCCTTGGCGCCCAACATGGCTACAATTGATGATCCGACGACCACTCCGTCAGCAGTAGCAGCGATCGCCTTGGCTGCTTCCGCTGTTTTCACGCCAAAACCAACGCAGACGGGCAGGTCAGTGGCAGCCTTAATCCGTGCAACATCAGGAGCGACGTGTTCAGCTTGAGCTGAACCGGCACCGGTGATTCCGGTTATGGAGACATAGTAAACGAATCCGCTGGTATTGTTCAGCACTGCCGGCAGACGCGTTCCATCGGTCGTCGGTGTTGCGAGTCTTATGAAGTTGATCCCGGTCCGCAGCGCTGGGATGCATAGTTCTTGGTCTTCTTCCGGAGGCAGATCGACGACAATCAACCCATCTGCCCCTGAGTCTTTCATTTCTGCCAAGAACCGTTCAGATCCGACATTATGGATAGGATTGTAATATCCCATGAGCACAATCGGAGTGCTTTCGTCCTGTTGACGAAATTCACGCACCATCTTCAGCGTTTTGGCCAGTGTTTGGCCGTTCGCAAGGGCCCTCTGTCCGGCGAGCTGAATAATAGGTCCATCCGCCATCGGGTCGGTAAAGGGCATGCCGAGTTCAATGACATCAACCCCCGCGCAAGGCAGCTCCTTCATGACCTCCAAGGAGGTTTCGTAGTTTGGGTCGCCGCCCATGATATAGGCAATAAACGCCTTGGACCGCGACGCTTTGAGCCGAGCGAATGTTTGTTCGATTCGGGACACTGTGGTCTGCCGACTATTGTTTCAATAATATTTTGAGGCGGGATTGTTGAAATTGACCATCCAAAGCGTTCCGAAACGGTCTCGCACCATGCCAAAGCCCTTGGTCCAGAAATTTTCTGAAAAAGGCATCATGATCGTGCCGCTATCCGAAAGCTGGTCAAATATTGATTTTGCCTGGTCAAGATCATCATAGTTCACTGAAATATGCGTGCTCTGTGGCAGCTGATAATGGGTTGTCATCGTATCGGATGCCATTAGCAGATTCTCACCGATCTTGAGCTGCGCGTGCATGACTTTATCCTGTATCTCTTCCGGCATGTTCGCACAGCTCTCTTCATCGCGAAATCGACTCATCATGAGAATTTCACCGGCAAAAATTTCAGCGTAGCGTTCAAACGCCTCTTGGCAATCCCCATTAAAGGTCAAGTACGGAATGAAATTCATAGCGGCACTCCCTATATCATTGGTTGCTTTATGCATCGCGGACGTTTGGCACATTCTTCAGGTATCGGCGGGAAGTCAAGCCACGCCGGAACTTTCTAAGGACTTAAAAGGACAGGGCATGGGATTTAAAACTGGAATCGTCGGCTTGCCGAATGTCGGAAAGTCCACCTTATTCAATGCATTGACCCGAACTGCGGCCGCGCAGGCAGAGAATTATCCGTTCTGCACAATCGAACCCAACAGCGGCGAAGTTGCTGTTCCCGACATTCGGCTTGAAGAAATCGCCCGCATTGTGCGCTCGCACTCAATTGTGCCGGCCCGCATGACCTTCACCGATATTGCGGGATTGGTCGGCGGCGCATCAAAGGGGCTTGGCCTTGGCAACAAATTTCTGGCGAATATCCGTGAAGTGGACGCCATTCTGCATCTTGTTCGCTGTTTCGAAGATGACGATATTGTGCATGTTGCCGGCAAAGTTGATCCAATTGACGATATTCAAACCATTGAAACCGAGTTGATGCTCGCAGATCTTGAGATGGTTGAACGGGTCAGAACCAGATTGGTGCGAAAGCTCAATGGAGCGGACCCGGAAGCGATGGCGACCGATTCGCTGCTGAAGCAAGCCCAAGCGGCGCTTGAAGCTGGTGAACCGGCTAGCAGCGTGGAAGTTCCTGTAGCTGCCGAAAGCCGCTGGCAGCAGATCGGATTATTGACTGCAAAGCCGGTTTTGTTTGTCTGCAATGTTGATGAAATGTCGGCCGGTGAAGGAAATCGATTGTCGTCAGAAGTGGCTGAGTATGCGGCGCGGCGCGGCAATCAGCACGTCATTTGCTGTGCCGCGATTGAAGAGCAGTTGGCAGAAATCAGCCCGAGTGAAGCGGAAGAATATTTGGAGGAGTTGAATTGCGGAGACTCGGGTTTGAAACGGGTTATTTCAGCAGGTTACCAATTGCTCGGATTACAAACTTTTTTCACCGCGAATGCCCGCGAGGCAAATGCCTGGACAATTCCAACCGGTGCCACAGCGTTGGATGCGGCTGGTAAGATTCACAGTGATCTCAAGCGCGGCTTTGTCCGCGCAGAAACAGTGTCCTACACGGATTATGTTGCCTATGGCGGTGAAGCGGGAGCCAAAGAAGCCGGTCGGTTTCGTTCAGAAGGCAAGAACTATCGGGTAGAAGACGGAGACGTGCTTCACATACTGTTCAATGTTTGAGATCTGCAGCCGGTCCCATAGCGCCCCACTTTCGTAAACGCCCCGTCCCGTGCGGTTTGTCGGTCAGCTTGTTTTTCTCATCACAAAGTGAGCGAGGCAGCGTCCAGAATCTTTCGCACGGTCGATCATGCGGCGGCTCCGGTATGTTGAAGTTTCATCTCGCGCAGCGAGATCCATATTCATGTGCTTTCGCGTGCTCCACTGTGTGCCGGCGACGTCGGTCGAGCAAGGAGCACAGAAAACACATCAAGCACAAGGCCGCCCGATTTGATGTTTAAGTCCAGTCGCGCCTCGACTGAACTCATTTCACAATCCAAATGAGGTGTTGCGGGAATTTCCAAGATTGCTGCAATGCCACAACAAAGCCATGTGTTCAAAATATTCCCGCTCCCAAAATTTAGCGCATTGCCGTTATAAGCACATCGTTGCAGCGTTGACAGACATCGGCATAAGCGTGCGTGCCAACGTCGCACAGATACTTCCAACAGCGTTCACATTTCCTGCCTTTGGCTAACGCCACGGACACAAAGATCCCCGGTGATTCGGGAAGCGAAAACGCATCGTCAGGCGGGGATTCTTTGGAAAACTCATAGTCAGATGTGATGAATATGTCAGCGAAGTCCAGATGACGCAAACCTTCCAGCGCGCCTTCATCCACATTGTAAATCGTTGGGCAGGCCTCAAGACTTGAACCGATAATTTTCGCTTTGCGTTGGATCTCCAGCGCGGCGGTCACGACTCTCCGGATATGCCGAACAGTTTCCCATCGCTTGGCCAGCATGTCGTCTGTCCACTCTTCCGGCACTTCTGGAAAATCCCGCAGATGCACAGATGATCGCTCTCCTGGATACCGGCAAAGCCAGATTTCTTCTGCGGTGAACACGAGGATCGGAGCTAGCCAAGCACTCATAAACCGGTGAAGAATATCCAAAACCGTTTGTGCGCTGCGGCGGCGAGGGTTGTCCGGTCCGTCGCAGTAGAGAGCGTCTTTCCGAATATCGAAATAGAATGCGGATAGATCGGTGTTCGTCAAATGAAAGATGGCTTGGTAGACACTTTGAAAGTCGTACGCCTCGTAGCCCTTTCTTACAACTTCATCCGTTTCCGCGATACGATGCAGGACCCATCGTTCCAGTTCAGGCAGCTCCGATGCGGAGACGGCGTTGGACGGTTCGAAATCAAAAAGGTTGCCCAGCATGAAGCGAAAGCAATTCCGAATCCGTCTATAACTGTCGGTAACACCCTTGAGTATTTCATTGCCAATCCGCAGATCCTTGCGGTAGTCGGACTGCGCGACCCAAAGACGCAGGATATCGGCGCCGCTTTGCCGCACGATTGCCTCGGGCGCGACAGTGTTGCCGAGCGACTTGGCCATCTTCATGCCTTTTTCGTCCAGCGTGAAACCGTGGGTCAGAACCTCGCGATAGGGGGCTCGGCCATTGGTCCCGCAGGATTGCAGCATCGATGAATGAAACCAACCCCGGTGCTGATCGCTTCCTTCAAGGTAGATATCCGCAATTCCATCCTTCGGTCCGTCGGAACGGTCGCGGAGCACAAAGGCGTGCGTCGAGCCTGAGTCAAACCAAACATCCAAGATATCAAAGACTTGTTCATACTCATCTGGGTCATGCAGACCATCAAGGAATCGAATTTTTGCCCCCGGCCGATACCACGCGTCAGCGCCTTCGTCTTTGAATGCATCAACGATCCGACGGTTCACGGCTTCGTCGCGCAAGAGAAAGTCCGGATCGCTGGGCTTGCAATTTTTCTTGGTGAAACAGGTGAGCGGCACACCCCATGTCCGCTGTCGCGAAAGGACCCAATCCGGCCGAGATTCAATCATTGAGTAGAGACGGTTGCGGCCCGATGGCGGTACCCACGACACAAAGCTGTTGATTGAGTTTAAGGCCCGCTCTCGAATTGTCGTGCCGAATTCATCACGCTGATCTCCGATCACCACATCAATTCCAGCAAACCATTGTCGTGTGCAGCGGTAAATCAGTGGTGCTTTCGAGCGCCAGCTGTGCGGATAGGAATGTGTGATTCTGCGCCGTGCCGCGAGTGCATCGACTTCCCGCAACCGCATGATAACTTCTCGATTGGCGGTGCCCTCACGGCCGTTTTCAGAAAAGACGGCATGCCCGCCGAACAGGGGTAAGTCTTCACGAAAACTTCCGTCTTCCCGAACGTTATCCGTCATTTCGAGCCCGTGCTTCTGACCGATTTTGAAATCATCATCACCATGTGAAGGGGCAGTGTGCACAAATCCAGTTCCAGCATCGCCGGCAACATGGTCTGCCGGAATAAGCGAAACATTGAAGTCCCAGCGGTTTTTTCAGGCTCAGAGGACGGAACCATACCCCGAAAGGGATGTGCGCAGGTCATTCGTTCCAGCTCAGCGGCTGCGACCGAACGAATACGCGTATATTTTTGAACCCGCGCGGTCGAAAAACACTCCTCGGCCAAATCATCGGCCAACAAAATTCTAGCGCCGATGGTCAGCCAATTATCCTCTGGCGCGTCTGTGATTTCGTAGAGACCGTAATTCACTTGCGGGTTAAAGCAGATGGCGCGGTTTGAAGGCAGCGTCCATGGTGTCGTGGTCCATATGAGCACCGACACATCTTTACCCAGATCCGAGGCCGATGCATGCAGCGGAAACTTGACCCAAATTGCATCGCTCTTGTGATCCCTATACTCGACTTCGGCTTCCGCAAGCGCGGTTTTTTCAACCGTTGACCAAAGAACGGGTTTGTAGCCTTGGTAAAGGGTGCCATTCATGACGAAGATCATGAATTCGGCGGCGATCACCGCTTCCGCATCAAAATCCATTGTCAGATATGGATGATCCCAGTTGCCGATCACACCTAAGCGGCGGAATTCGTTACGCTGCACAGCAACCCAGCGATCGGCGAACTGACGGCAATCCCGGCGCAGTTCGATCACCGAAACATCATCCTTTGAAATTCCCTTGTTTCGATACTGCTCCTCGATTTTCCATTCTATCGGTAAGCCATGGCAGTCCCAGCCAGGAACATAGCGCGAATCCTTTCCCATCATCTGTTGGGAGCGGACAATCATATCCTTTAGAATCTTATTGAGCGCGTGACCGATATGCAGGTGTCCGTTTGCATATGGCGGACCGTCATGAAGCACGAAATCCGGTCGGTCTTGCTTTTTGCGCAGTTCATCATAGATGCCGATTCGCTCCCACCGATTCAGCCATTCGGGCTCTCTTGCCGGCAAGCTTGCCCGCATCGGGAATTCGGTCTTGGGCAGTTGCAGCGTGCTTCGATAATCTTCAATGGATGCCGACATGATGTGGTCCTCTATGCGGTCGCCTCACGTGATGGATCTAACCATGCTGAAGCAAAACTCTCAGTCCAATCATTGGCCTGAGAATTGGGGATTTAAGGTGCCTCTATAGTTTTGCGCCTTACATGCGGCAACTCTACATCGTTCCTGTTGCAGCGGAGAAGATGTAGCGGAATGCGCTTCCTTCGGAATGTATCGGCATTGGCATGGTGTCCGAGAATATCACTTGATCTCCGCATACGCACTCAGCGCTCGGCTGCGGGCGAATTCGTGATTGATGATCGGGTATGGGTAGGTTGCGCCCAGCGCGATTCCTGCGGAGGACAGCACGTTCGACGGCGCGGTCCACGGTGCCTTCAAGTAGGCGGCCGGCAAGCGGGAGAGTTCGGGCACCCATTTTCGGATGAAGGTCCCTTCCGGGTCGAATCTTTGCGCTTGAAGGATTGGGTTGAAAATTCTGAAAAAGGGCGCGGCGTCCGGTCCGCAGCCGGCGGTCCATTGCCATCCAATTGTGTTGGAAGCGATGTCCGCATCAACCAGTGTATCCCAGAACCACTCCGCGCCCCGCTGCCAATTGATAAGCAGGTGCTTTGTCAAGAATGAGGCGGTGATCATCCTCACCCGGTTGTGCATATAGCCAGTGTGCCAGAGCTGGCGCATTCCAGCATCCACAATCGGATATCCGGTCCGCCCGGTTTGCCACGCTCTGAGATTATGGTGATTTTCACGCCATGGAAACATCTTGAAGTTCGGTTGGAACGGCTGCTGCAAGACGGATGGAAAGTGGAACAACAGATGGTAGCTGAATTCTCTCCATGCGAGTTCCGACAGGAATTTATCAGCTGCATTCGATGCGCCGATCATGTCGTGCAGCTGATTATATCGTGAAAGGATTTGGAGGGGACTGATTTCGCCCATCTGCAGGTGCGGTGAAAGAAATGATGTGCCTGCGAGAGCCGGATAGTCGCGGTCCTGTTTGTAAGTCTTCGCTGACTTCGCAAGAAATTGTTCCAGAGCCGACATTGCACCTTGTTCACCCGGTGTCCAATGTTCTGTGAATCCGATTGTCCAATCAGGGTTGGCTGGAAGCAAACCGAGATCTTCGACGGAAAGGGAATGCGGCAATGCGATGCTATTGTGAAGTTCAGGCGCGGGAAGTGGAAATCGCGACTCGCGCAGCTGCAGAAAACGTCGATAAAAGGGCGTGAAAATGCGATAGGGATTGCCGCTATGGGTCAGAATTTTCCATGGTTCCGATAAGAGTCGACCGTTTTTGCTGACAGCATGGATTTTGGATCCCTTCAACGCCGATTTAATCGAGCGGTCCTTTTCGATTTGATGCGGAGCGTATCGGCGTGTCCAATAGACGCTCTTGGCATTGGTCTCGGTGATGACAGACTTCACAAGAGATTCGGTGTTTCCACGCAGAATATTCAGCTTTGCCCCACGTTGCAGGACACGATCGGAAAGTGCGGTCAAGGAGTGGTGCAGCCACCATCTTCGCGCGCCGCCATGCGGGAAGGGGGATGCTTCGTCATGCACATAAAGAAGCACGAGTGGTGAATCAGAATCCACCGCTGCTGAAAGAGCGGGATGATCGGCCAGCCTCAAATCTTCGCGAAACAGGACAATAGCAGGATTACGGTCCATGAATTATTTTCTCGTGTCTTGCTTGACCGGGCAATGCAGTTTCGCCTGCTCTGTGAACTTCATCCGATTGTTCGGAGTTGCGGAAGACCTAAGCATATCTCATGCAAATATTGTAAACCCATGCATTTATGACCCAAAACGAGCACTTTGAAGCCAAGCCAGCCAAGACACAATCCGCGCCTGCTTCGAACAGCCGGAATCAATGCGGCATTTGGTTTGAAGTAAGGCGTGCTTTCTTTGTTAAACTTCCGCTTTGAAGAATTGGAATCAACGCTGAGTGAAAACAGGTTCGAAGTGATGGCATGTTGATTGCTGTTCGGACAAATTGAGGATTGAATTAGTTTTTCCTGTTGCTCCGATTGTCCCACAGAATTGATTCGGGGTTGGCTAAATCCTTTGTGGTCGCGGATAGTCGGAAATTTGGAGACAGAATGCATCATGCCAAGATTTGCTGCTAGGCTGGAATACAATGGTGGTGGATTTGTCGGGTGGCAGCGTCAAAAAAACGGCCTTTCCGCACAAGAGACCGTTGAGAACGCTTTGCGAAGGCTTGAGCCGAACCTTGCATATGTCACAGCCGCAGGCCGGACCGATACAGGTGTGCACGCATTGGGGCAGGTGATCCATTTTGATTTGGAAAAAGACTGGGACCCCTCCAGACTCTGTGATGCGCTGAACGCGCATCTGAAGCCCAATCTTGTTTCCGTGCTGGAAGCTGCACGGGTCGACGGCGAATTCAGTGCAAGATTTTCGGCGATTCAACGCCGTTATCTTTATCGAATTATTATTCGTAGAGCTCCACTGGCCTTGGAAAAAGAACTGGCCTGGAGACGCGTTGGTCAATTGGATATTGGTGCCATGAGCGCGGCTGCTCAGATGCTGATTGGACGGCATGACTTCACCACATTCAGATCAGTGCGCTGTCAAGCCGCTTCACCGATCAAGACTTTGGACAGTATTGAGATCAAGGACTCTCATTTCCTTGGTCGAACTGAGATCGACATCAGATTCCGCGCCAGAAGTTTTCTTCACCGGCAAGTGAGAAGTCTTGTGGGAACGCTCGAACGCGTTGGCTCAGGATCCATGACAACTCGCTCGGTCCGGGAATCGCTGCTTGCTCGGGATCGAAACCGCTGCGGGCCGGTTGCACCGGCGCATGGCCTTTATCTGGAGCACATCACTTATGATCCGTGCCCGTTCGCTTGCGGCTAAGCGGATTGCCGCACAGTCTTGCAGATTAAATCGTTGAATCATCACCTCCTGCGAAACCGCGGATTTGTGACCAAGAAACGCGGTGCCGAAGCGGGAATTCAACAGATCAAAAAGATGATCTCAATTCTACGCTGAATCCGGCATACGCCGGACATGCGATTCATATGAGTGAGATATGTGGGAAAGCGGACCGGATTGCCCGGTCCACTGAGTAATTCGCGTCGCTTAGTTCAATGCAGCGTCGGTGATTTGGTGGGTCCACGCACCGGTCGGCGGTGCGGTGATAACCGGATCAGAACCTCCAGCCAGCAGAGTGCTCACAGTTCGTTCGTAATCGGCAGGATCCAGCGCGCCGTCTGAACCGGCGGTTAGTTTTGCGATTTCGCCCATCATGCGTTTTTGATGCACTTCGGTTTGCGCACCGGTCGCATCGTTGTCGAGAACGATTTGCGCCGCTTCATCAGGATTTTCTTCGGCAAACTTCCAGCCGCGCATGGACGCTCGGACAAACCGAATCATCTTGTCTACGAATTCCGGCTCGCTGAGACGGTTTTCATCAACGTAAAGCCCGTCTTCAAGCGTTGCAACGCCCTGATCTTCGTATTTGAATGTCACAAGCTCTTCGGCTGGAATTCCAGCATCAATCACCTGCCAGTATTCATTATAGGTCATGGTCGAAATGCACTGAGCCTGACCTTGCAGAATTGGGTCGACGTTGAACCCTTGCTTGAGAACTGTAACTCCGCCAGAGCTTCCGTCGGTCGGAATGTTCAGTTGGCTCATCCAGCTGAGGAACGGATACTCATTGCCGAAGAACCAGACACCAAGCGTATTGCCTGGAAAATCCGCAGGTGATTTAATGCCCGAATCCTTTCGGCAAGTCAGCATCATGCCAGAGGATTTGAATGGTTGTGCGATGTTCACGAGAGGCAACCCTCTTTCACGGCTCGCAAGCGCTGCGGGCATCCATTCGATAATCACATCGGCCCCGCCGCCTGCCAGAACCTGCGGCGGTGCAATGTCAGGCCCGCCTGCATTGATGGTCACATCCAGATTTTCTTCTGCATAGAATCCTTTGTCCAAGGCAACGTAGTAGCCGGCGAATTGTGCCTGCGTTACCCATTTCAGCTGCAATGTAACTTCATCAGCTGCCATTGCGCCACCGCCCGCAAGGGCACCGGCGAGTGCGAAACTCGTTAGTATCTTCATATTGTACTCCTGAATTGGTTATCGGGTGATCATTCTGCGCTTCGACGGATGCCAAAACGTCACACCTCTCTCACAAACTGCGATTAATCCATAAAACACTGAACCGGTGAAAGCTGCAACCACAATTTCCGCCCAGACGACGTCCAAAGCCAGGCGACCAACCTCGGTTGATATGCGAAATCCCATGCCCAAAATCGGCGAGCCGAAAAATTCTGCAACGATTGCACCGATCAGAGAAAGGGTCGTGCAGATTTTCAGTCCGTTAAAGATGAACGGCATCGCGGCGGGCAGCTTGAGTTTGAGCATTGTCTGCCAATAGCTTGCCGCATAGGTTTTCATCAGGTCTCGCTGCATCGCATCGGTTGATGCCAGCCCCTGCACCGTGTTCACAAGCGCCGGGAAATATACCATGGCCACAACCACCGCTGCTTTGGATTGCCAGCCAAAGCCGAACCACATAACAAAAATCGGAGCGGTGCCGACAATCGGCAAAGCAGCCAAGAAATTGCCAACCGGCAGGAGGCCGCGCTTAAGAAAACCGGACCGATCAATGAGGATGGCCGTGGCGATGGCAGCGCTGCAGCCGATCGCATAGCCGGATAGCGCGCCCTTGAAGAAAGTCTGCACGAGATCGCCCCATAGCATGCCGAGGTTGCCAGCAAAGGCCGCTGCGATTGCAGTTGGCGCGGGCAGTATCACTCCGGGCACATCGAGACCGCGCACCAGACATTCCCAGACCGCGATGATTGTTATGCCGAACAGCGCTGGAACCAAAAACCGCGGAAGCTTTTGATCGGGTCGAGCCGCGAGCTCAGCATTGATACGCCATGTCGCTGCCCAGATCAGGATGGCCGCCACAATCCAAATCACCGAATCATGCCCATCCGTCTTAGGGTGATTTTCTGTGTTAGACCGACCGCACCAACCAGAATCGCGGCAAGCGAGGCGGCCGCCAGCAGAGCGGACCAGATCTGCACCGTCTGTCCATAATAGCTTCCAACCAGCAAACGCGCACCGAGACCGGCGACTGCACCGGTGGGCAACTCACCGACGATCGCTCCGACGAGCGACGCCGCAACGCCAACTTTGAGAGAAGTGAACAGATAGGGGATCGATGCGGGAACCCGTAATTTCCAAAAGATTTGCCGTCTGTTGGCTGCGTAGGTGTCAAGAAGATCCAAATCCATGATTTCGGGACTTCTGAGGCCCGACACCATTCCGACGACGACCGGGAAAAAACTGAGATAGGCCGAAATGATTGCCTTCGGCAGCAGACCAGAAAGGCCAATCGAATGCAGAACCACAATGATCATCGGCGCAAGAGCCAGAATCGGGATCGCTTGGCTGGCTATAGCCCATGGCATGATGCCGAAGTCCATCGCCCGGTTGTGCACGATTCCAATGGATAGAAGAATCCCCAAGCCGGTGCCTATGAAAAAGCCTAGGATGGTTGCCGACAGGGTAATCCAGCCATGATAAATGAGGCTGCGCTTTGAAGTGACTTTTTTGTTGACGGTGGTGTCCCAAAGTTCGGCAGCAACCTGATGCGGGGCGGCAAGGCGCGGTCGGTCCTGAGACATGGTTTCGACGACCAGCTCGGAAAATGACAATTGGTTATCAGCCCGCGCCGCCTGATCCTCGGCCCACTTTGAATTCAGCACGATGGCAGAAGCATACCAGATTGCGAGGATGGCGGCGACTACGACAGCGATGGGAAACAGAGTCTTGAAAAAGGCTTCAGCCATTCGGTCCGCCTTGCCGCAGCGCTTGTCTCACGCGCTGGGCGATCGCGATGAATTCGGGCGAGTCGCGGATTTCCAGAGGTCTGTCCTGTGGAAGATCGCACGCAATGACATCGGTAATTCGGCCAGGGCGCGGGCTCATTACAACAATTCGAGTCGAAAGATAAACCGCTTCAGGAATTGAGTGCGTCACAAATCCGATGGTTTTGCCGGTTGTGCGCCACAGTGCCAACAGCTGCTCGTTGAGGTGGTCACGGACAATCTCGTCCAAAGCGCCGAAAGGCTCGTCCATTAGCAGGATATCAGCGTCGAAAGCGAGAGCCCTGGCAATCGAAGCCCGCTGCTGCATCCCGCCGGAGAGCTGCCACGGAAAACGCTTCTCGAATCCATTTAAGCCAACAAGATCAATGACTTTCTGTGAACGGCGCTGGCGGTCCGCACGGCTATACCCCATGATTTCAAGTGGAAGTTCAACATTCGCTGAAATGCTTCGCCAAGGATAAAGCCCGGCGGCTTGAAACACGTAGCCATATGCCCGTGCCTTGCGCGCTTCGTCCGGACTCATCCCATTTACAGAAATCTCGCCAGATGTCGGCTGTTCCAAAGCAGCGACAACACGAAGGAAGGTTGTCTTGCCGCAGCCGGAAGGTCCGATCAGAGAAACGAATTCTTTCCTGTTAATTTCCAGGCTGACATCACTCAGCGCCTCGACAACGCCATCTGCCGTTTTGAAGGAAAGGCACAGCCCGTCCGCCTTTATGATCGCATCCGTCATCGGTCTTGCTATACGAGTCGCGCAGTTCCAGCGGTCAGATTCCGGCCGGAATATTCAATGGATTGCGCTCGATTTTCCGCGGGCTGTTAAGCTCCTTCCATTTCGAGAGCGCGGCATGCGGCGCCGGAAAGGGAGGTCGGGGAACAAATGTTCCTCTGCCAGGCTGCGGCTGCGAATTTTGTCCCCAAGCCCAGATCACATCACCGCGAGACAGCGTGTACCGAGCCTGTGCTTTAACCTCGAAACCTTCGAATACGTTATAGTCCAGCACCGATTTTTGCGATGTTGCGGTGATGGTCTTGTGGATCGATGGGTCCCACACAACGATATCGGCGTCTGCACCGGGCATGATCGCGCCCTTCTTCGGGAAGATATTCAAGATTTTCGCAATGTTCGTTGAAGTTACGGCGACGAACTCGTTTGGTGTAAGGCGGCCCGTTTCCACACCTTCTGTCCAGAGAACCGCTAGCCGTTCCTCGAGACCGCCGGTTCCATTGGGAATCATTGTGAAATTGTCGATACCCATGCGTTTCTGGTCAGTGGTGAATGCGGCGTGGTCCGTTGCAACCACATGCAGCGAGCCAGCCGCCAGACCATTCCACAGCCCCTCCTGGTGCTGTTTGTCCCGAAACGGGGGAGACATGACCCGACGGGCAGCGTGCTCCCAGTCCTTCGAAAAATATTCGCTTTCATCCAAGGTCAGGAATTGAATCAGCGGCTCGCCATAAACACGCATTCCTTTTTGGCGCGCGCGGCGGATGGCTTCGTGCGCTTGTTCGCATGAAACATGGACGATGTACAGGGGCACGGAAGCGGCATCGGCAATCATGATCGCCCGGTTGGCGGCTTCGCCTTCGACTTCCGGAGGCCTTGAATAGGCATGTCCTTCAGGTCCGGTGATTCCGTCTGCGATATATTTCTGTTGCAGCTCGGCTACAATATCGCCGTTCTCCGCATGAACCATCGGCAAAGCGCCGAGCTCCCGGCAGCGATTGAACGAGGCGAACATTTCATCGTCTTCAACCATCAACGCGCCCTTATAGGCCATGAAATGCTTGAACGAGTTGACACCCATATCGACGGCATCTTTCATCTCGTTGAAGATGGATTCATTCCAGCCGGTCACCGCCATGTGATAACCGATGTCGGAACAAATCTGCGGGGCCGACTTTTTGTGCCATTCTTTGATGGCGTTGCGCAGCGAACCATCTTCGCCGGGCAGACAGAAGTCCACGAGCATTGTGGTTCCACCGACCGCTGCTGCCCAAGTCCCGGATTCAAAGGTCTCGGCCGCGGTCGTGCCCATGAAGGGCATTTCCAGATGGGTGTGTGGGTCAATCCCGCCGGGCATCACAAAGGCGCCTTCGGCATCAACGGTGACATCTCCCGTAAGATTGAGACCGATTTCGGCAATTCGCTCGCCCTCAATCAGAATGTCCGCCGCAAATGTCTGGTCTGCGGTAACGATTGTGCCGCCCTTGATCACCTTTGACATTGGAAAGCTCCCGCTGTTTGCATTCAATTCAGCTTGTTTCGGCGTGGCAAAACGATGCGCTGCATTGTCTTATGATTGGATTTCGGCGATCTCCAAGACCGCGTTCAACAATACATTCGCCCCGGCCTCCGCCCAAGTTTGGCTGATCTCCTCCGCTTCGTTGTGAGACAGTCCATCAACGCATGGACACATCACCATCGCCGTTGGAGCAACTCGGTTGATCCAGCAGGCGTCGTGCCCGGCTCCTGAAATCAGATTCCGATGAGAGTAACCCAACTCTTCCGCGGCCTTCCGGACAGCAGCCACACAGTCGGCATCGAATTCAACCGGATCGAATCCCCCGACCTTTTCAAACTCGACCGCCAGGTCTAAATTTTGGCAGATTTCGGCGGCTCCGGATCTGAGCTGCTGCTCCATTTCTGAGATCACGCCGCGATCCGGCGACCGAAAATCAATCGTAAAGACAGCTTTTCCCGGTATGACGTTTCGACTGTTCGGAAACACTTCTATGTGGCCGGCGGCACCGACCGCATCAGGTTTGTGATTCCACGCGACGCGGTCAACGAGATCCAGGATCCGCGCCATGCCCAATCCGGCGTTCTTCCGCAACGGCATCGGTGTTGAACCGGTATGGCTGTCTTTGCCGGTCACCGTGACTTGCGTCCATGACAGTCCTTGTCCGTGGGTCACCACACCGATATCTTTGTTTTCGGCCTCCAGAATCGGACCCTGTTCGATGTGCAGTTCGAAGAAGGCCCGCATCTTGCGGCTTCCGACGGTTTCTTCTCCCTGCCAGCCGATTCTTTTGAGCTCATCCTCAAATCTCAGCCCATCTGAATCTGTCCGTTCGTAGGCCCAATCTTCGCTGTGCACGCCGGCAAAGACACCGGATGCAAGCATTGCCGGAGCAAACCGCGTTCCCTCTTCATTCGTCCAATTGGTTACGACGATAGGGTGCTTGGTGCGGATGCCAAGATCATTCAGGGTCCTGATGATTTCGAGCCCGCTCAGAACACCCAGAACTCCGTCATATTTGCCCCCTGTGGGTTGTGTGTCGAGGTGTGAGCCGACATAGACAGGGTCCTTGTCTGGATCGGCGCCGGCTCGGCAGGCGAACATCGATCCCATTCGGTCGACCCCGACCGAGAGCCCGGCGTCTTCGCACCATGTCTGGAACAGTGCACGTCCTTCGGCATCAGCGTCAGTCAGCGTCTGCCGATTGTTGCCGCCAGCAACACCGGGGCCGATTTTCGCCATCTCCATCAGCGAATTCCAAAGGCGCCCGCCGTCAATCAGGTGGTTGCCTACCGGTCGTGCCATTCACATCTCCCCGAACTGATTTCGTTTAGTCGATTGACTGCAAAGTCTCTTCAAGCACTTCCACGATCCTGTCGATATGACTGTTCTCGGCGATCAGCGGCGGCGACAGCGCGATCGTGTCACCGGTTACCCGAATGAGCATGTTCAGTTCATAGGCCTTGAGGAACGCGTCGAATGCGCGCTTGCCCGGCTTTCCTGGAATCGAGGATAATTCGATTCCGGCAACCATTCCAGTGTTGCGGATGTCGATTACATTTGGGCAGCTTGCAAGCGCGTGGACCGCGTTCTCGAAATATGGAGCCGTCTCTTTGGCACGCGCGAACAGCCCTTCTTCGCGATAGGTTTCCAACGTTGCAAGACCGGCCGCGCAGGCGACTGGGTTGCCCGAATAGGTGTAGCCGTGGCAGAGCTCGATCAAATATTCCGGACCTTGCATGAATGCATCGTGGATTTCCGCGCTTGCCAACACCGCTCCCATTGGAATGATACCGTTCGTCAGTCCTTTGGCACAGGTGATCATGTCGGGTTTGATATCGAAGTGGATTGCGGCAAAGGCATCCCCCAGACGTCCGAAACCGGTGATCACTTCATCGAAAATCAGTAGAATGCCGTGCTTGGTGCAGATTTCCCGAAGTCGTTCAAGATAGCCAATCGGCGGAATCAGAACACCGGTCGATCCGGCGACGGGTTCAACGATCACGGCAGCGATTGTTTCGGCGCCGTGCAGAGTCACCAGCCTTTCCAGATCATCCGCAAGTTCAGCGCCATGCTGAGGACGGCCTTTGGTAAAGGCGTTCTCTTGGGGCAAATGCGTATGTCTGAGATGATCCACACCGTTCAGCATCGATCCGAAGACACGGCGGTTGTTGACGATTCCACCGACTGAAATTCCACCGAAATTCACGCCATGGTAGCCGCGTTCCCGTCCGATCAAGCGGGTTCGCTGACCTTCTCCGCGGGCGCGATGGTAGGCGAGGGCGATTTTGAGCGCGGTTTCGACTGATTCAGAACCTGAATTGGTGAAAAAAACATGTTCCAAACCTTCGGGCGCAATGTCGATGATGCGATTAGACAGTTCAAAAGCCTTGGGGTGACCCATCTGGAACCCCGGGGCAAAGTCGAGTTCGGCAACCTGCTCCTGAATGGCCTGGACAATTTTCGGACGGTTGTGTCCCGCATTGCAGCACCATAGTCCAGCCACAGCATCCAGCACCTCGCGGCCATCAATGGTTCGGTAGTGCATCCTGTCGGCGGAAACGAGAAGGCGCGGTGCGCTTTTAAACTGCCTATTGGCGGTGAAAGGCATCCAATATGAGCGCAGGTCATTGGGCCATTGATTCTGGTCTAGCGGCATCGCACATTTCTCCAATCACGAAACATCGCCGTGGCTTCCGGCAATTTTGTCTTAATTTGACCAAACGGTCAATATAGGCTATCAAATCACAATTCGCTGTCAAGAGAAAGCCGCGTTTCAGCGTTAAAGCTGGTCAAAAACATCGGTTCAGAGTCAACGGACAGCAGCGAACCCGATGCAACAGAACCGATTCCGAGGACGGGCGGTCGAAGGACCATTATCCAGCTGACGAATCAGCTGCCTTGACAAGAGCTGGCAAAGCCCCTTTGTCTGAGCCGAAGTAGCATTGCGTAATCCCAGCCAGACGTTTACTATTCCGCAGCCGGTAGGTTGCTGAGCCACGTGCCGGAGGCATAAAGAGCAGGGTTGACGCAATTGATTTCGGGCAAAAATAATTTTTGCAGCGACGTTGGCTGCAGAGCTGGTGATGAGGTTTATTTGCCGTCGAAGCCGTCCGTTGGCGTCGGTCGGAAATCCGCTTTCAGAAAGCTGCTCGGCACGGAAACAGACTTGTTGGTCTAATAGAGGTTTTTGAGTAGGCCGATGCCTAGAAAACGTGCCAAGCGAGAGGCGCGAAACCGCAAAACCGACAAGATTTTGGATTCGGCCCTTGACGCATTTTCGCGGTACGGATTTCGCGGCGCGACTTTGGATCAAATCGCTGCAGGAGCTGGAATCTCGAAACCCAATCTTCTGTATTATTTCTCCAGCAAAGAGGAAATTCACCGAGAGGTGCTGTCTCGGTTGCTTGTTGCTTGGTTAGCGCCTTTGGAGGCCATCAATCCAGATGGTGATCCGGTTGAGGAAATTTCTCTTTATGTGCTTCGCAAACTGGAAATGTCACGGGACAAGCCGCGCGAAAGCCGCTTGTTCGCCAATGAGATCATTCAAGGCGCTCCGGTCATTCATGAATTCCTGAAAGGTGAACTCAAACACCTCGTTGACCAAGCGGCGGCGACGATCGATGGATGGGCGGAATCGGGCAGGATTGCACCGGTTGATGCCCGCCACTTGATCTTCTCAATTTGGGCCACGACACAGCATTATGCGGATTTCGAGGCGCAGGTGAAACTCGTGCTCGACCAGGACGATATCGGATTCGAGGAAGCGGCTGCCCATCTGCGGATTATGTATCAGCGCATATTGGATCCCGAACGTTCAACCAGCTCCTGACTTCAATCCGCCGGGCAAGCGGCGACATTATTGGGATGCTCAGTCCAGTTGCGGCTTGTGCCGTCGAGATAAAATCCCGTTCGCGCGTCGGTTTCACCGGGCAGAAGTTCGCGCATCGTGATGCAGTTCTCGACCGGACAAACATTGACGCAAAGATTGCAAGCGACGCATTCCTCGTCGATCACTTCGAATTTGCGGTCGTCACCGAAAGATATCGCTTGATGCGAAGTGTCTTCGCAAACCGCGTAGCAGCGACCGCATTTTATGCAGAGATCTTGATTAATCTGCGCCTTCGTTACGTAATTCAGATTCAGATATTGCCAATCCGTGACGTTTGGAACCGCAAGCCCTCTGAAGTCTTCGATATTTTGGAACTGCTTTTCCTCCATCCATTGCAAAAGACCCGAAATCATGTCCGCGACGATATGGAACCCGTACGTCATGGCCGCGGTGCAGACCTGCAGATTGCCGGAACCGAGAAGCAGGAACTCGGTCGCGTCGCGCCAATCGGTAATGCCGCCGATGCCGGATATCGGCAGATCGGCGGTTGCCTCGTCGCGGGCGATTTCCGCCACCATGTTCAGCGCAACGGGTTTCACGGCCGGACCGCAATATCCGCCGTGCGAGCCCTTGCCATCAATCGATGGTTCGGGAGAGAACGTGTCAAGATTGACGCTGGTTATGGATGAGATCGTGTTGATCAGCGAAACCGCGTCAGCTCCTCCGTTTTTGGCTGCACGCGCCGGGTAGCGTACATCGGTGATGTTTGGCGTGAGTTTCACAATCACCGGCAGGAATGAATTCGCTTTAACCCAGCCGGTTACCATTTCGATATAATCCGGAACTTGGCCAACCGCAGATCCCATTCCGCGTTCACTCATTCCATGTGGGCATCCGAAATTGAGTTCGACCCCGTCTGCGCCCGTATCTTCGACCTGCGGCAGAATTTCCTTCCACGAATTTTCCTCGCAAGGCACCATGAGGCTGACGACCACAGCGCGGTCCGGGTAATCGTGTTTGACGCGTTTGATTTCATCCAGATTCTTTTGCAAGGGCCGATCGGTGATCAATTCGATATTGTTCAGGCCAAGAAGTCTTCGGTCAGCTCCCCAAACCGCGCCGTACCGCGGACCATTCACATTGACGATATGAGGGTCGAGACCGAGCGTTTTCCAGACCACTCCGCCCCAACCTGCCTCGAAAGCCCGACGGACATTGTATTCCTTATCGGTTGGGGGAGCTGAAGCAAGCCAGAAAGGGTTCGGTGATTTAATTCCAACGAAATTAGAATCGAGCGTTGGCATCGCAATCTCCTTTAATTGCATCGGTGCATCTGTGTTTGGTCAGCATTGCAGTGTTTTGTGGATATCTTCGGCTGCGTCGCGGCCTTGCGCGACCGCGACGACGGTCAGATCCTCTCCCATCGAGGCGCAATCGCCGCCAGCCCAGATTCCTTGAATACTTGTTTGCCCGGTTTCGCTAACTTTGATTTTTCTTCCTGAAAATTCCAGAATTGACGGAAATCCATCAAGCTTCTGTCCAATGGCGATCAAAACCAAATCAGCTTGAATCTGAAATCTGTCGTTTGTTCCGATCAAGCCATCCTGTGCTGTCTCCGTCCGTTCGAATTCGATCGATTCGACGGAATTGCTGCCGAAGGCACGGGTCGGAACAGCGTTTTCTATGAACTTTACGCCGCGCGTGCCCGCCAAGTCCTGCTCATACTGCGATGCCCCCATTTCCGCGCGGCTGCGTCGGTAGACCAGAGTGACATTTTCCGCACCCAGCATTCGGGATTGCACTCCAGCATCGATCGCAGTCATGCCGCCTCCGATGATGACAACATTTCGGCCGATTGGGATTTCCGAGTAATTTTCGGCTTGCCGCAGTTCGCCGATGAAATCCACAGCGCTGATAATGTTTGCTTTGTCGAAATTTTCAGACATCAGCGCGTTGACACCGTTTAATCCCACAGAAAGAAAAACCGCATCAAAGCGTTCTTGGAGGTCTTTCAGCCGCTTGGCATCAAGGGCGCAATCATCGAATACTAGGTGGATGCCGCCGATCCCGAGAATCCATTCGACCTCCTTGCCGGCGAAGCCATCCACCGTCTTGTAGGCTGCAATGCCAAACTCATTGAGTCCGCCAGCTTTGAGCCGACGTTCAAACACTGTGACCTCGTGTCCTTTCATCGCAAGTCGGTGTGCGCAGGCCAGTCCCGCAGGACCCGCCCCAACGACAGCGATTGATTTGCCGGTGAGCGGTCCGCGCTTGTAAGGATGGTCTGGTCGTTGCATGACCGTGTCGGTAGCGAATCGCTGAAGCCGTCCGATTTCAACAGGATCTTTTTCTGCGGTGTAACGCACACACGCTTCCTCGCAAAGCGTCTCGGTTGGGCACACGCGGGCGCACATTCCGCCCATTATATTGCTGTCGAAGATCGTTCGGGCCGCGGCTTCCGGAGTTCCTGTTGAGATCTGCCGGATGAACAGAGGAATGTCGATTTCCGTCGGACAGGCTGCAATACACGGAGCATCGTAGCAAAAATAGCAGCGGTCGGCCTCCACAGCGGCGGCATGTTCACTCAGCGCCGGATGAAGATCCGAGAAATTTTCTTGATACTGTTCTTGAGAAAGACGATTTGGAACTACGCCTGGAGTCAAGACGGTGTTGGACAAAGAACCCTCCGCTTCAATGCATTACTGTCTCCACTTTTGCCACGAACGCAAAATTTTATCAATTGGTAAAATTTTTGGAGCGCCTGTAGCAGTGAGCAGTTGCAAATTGAACAGCGGATGACATCATCAAAGCGGTGGCCAATTGGGTGTTGAAGGGATTTGGCGTCCGTACTTTGCTTTATCGGCCGGAATCATCGAGATTTGGGCTGCACCGCGAAGAATGGCGGATGCGTTGACAGCAGATGCCGGAGCTTACCGCAGTCAGATCAAAAGAATGCTTGAATTCCAGTTTGCGCGCGACCGAGGATGAGCGCATGAATGTCGTGCGTTCCTTCGTAGGTATTCACGGTCTCGAGATTCATGGCGTGGCGCATCACTTGATAGTCGATTTGGATTCCGTTGCCGCCATGCATATCGCGCGCCATCCGAGCGATCTCCAAGGCCTTGCCGCAATTGTTGCGTTTGGCCATTGAAATCATCTCGGGCGTCATTCTGCCTTTGTCGATTAGCCGACCGATGCGCAGAGCGGTCTGCAGCCCAAGAGCGATTTCGGTCTGCATGTCGGCAAGTTTTTTTTGGTAGAGCTGCGCCGCTGCCAGCGGTCGTCCAAACTGTTTGCGGCTGAGCCCGTAATCCAATGCCGCCGACCAGCACTCTTCCGCTGCCCCCATCACCCCCCAGGCGATACCATACCGGGCTCGATTGAGGCAGCTGAAAGGTCCCCTTAATCCAGATACATTGGGGAGCAGCGCGTCTGCGCCCACATGCACGCCGTCCATGACGATTTCTCCGGTGACGGATGCGCGCAAAGACAGTTTGCCTTCAATTTTCGGAGCGGAAAGTCCCTCCATGCCTCTCTCAAGAACAAAACCGCGAATGGCTCCGTCATGGGCCTCGGATTTCGCCCAAATCACAAAGACATCGGCCAAAGGCGCATTAGAAATCCAAGTCTTGGTTCCAGTGAGCCGGTAACCGTCCGCTTCCTTTTCAGCGCGCGTTTTCATGCTTCCGGGATCAGAGCCGGCCTCTGGCTCCGTGAGACCGAAACAGCCGATCAGTTCTCCGCTTGCAAGATGGGGCAGGTATTTTTCCCGCTGAGCGTCGTCTCCAAAGGCGAAAATCGGGAAAATCACGAGTGAAGACTGGACGCTCATTAGAGATCGGTAGCCGGAATCGACCCGTTCGACTTCCCGGGTTGCGAGACCATAACTGACATAACCGGCGTCGGAACCGCCGAATTTCTCAGGCAATGTGATGCCCAGTAATCCGATTTCACCCATTTTTCGGAACAGGCTGCGGTCGGTGCTTTCATCCAGAAAGTCGGATTTAGCACGACAACGCAGCTCGGTGTCGGCGAAATCTTTACTGACCTCTTGGATAAGCAGTTCGGTTTCTTCAAGCTGCTCCTCAAGCAGAAGCGGGTCCTCCCATTTGAATCTCGCCGGTTCCGCTTTCGGAAACTGTTCTTTCAGTGCGCTCATTCTTCATACTCAATGCATTTCGCAGTCCGTTACAGACATAGATTTTTAAAAGTTTCAAGATAACCTATAGAATCTTTCGCACATTCGCTTTTGCCGGTGGTTCCTTTCAGAAAGAGAGGACCGACAATGCAGTTGTGCGCAAAACAATCGGTCGCTCATCTCGTTGGACACCGCAGCAGTGATCGGCAACAACATCGCTCCGGACTTTCAGCGCAAGGTCGCCAAGAGCACCGGCCCGATCTGATCTTTCGTGCTGCAGCTGATCACTTGCTCGGACAATGGCAGAGGCGCAGCAACTAAACCCAACGATGCGCGAAGTGTTGTATAGGTGCTTTAGTATTCGGTGCCTAATGCCCACCGCCGCGCTGCGACGTATGCCAAGGCAACAAGATGCGTTCAGCGGTCTCAACCGCGTAGAACAGAATTGTTCCCATGATGCCAAGGATAACGATTGCTGCAAAGGCGCGCGCCGTATCGAACATGCCTTGCGACAGCAGGATGACATGGCCCAAGCCGGTCTCTCCGGCCACGAACTCGCCGACGATGGCCCCGATTAATGCAAAGGAAATTCCCACCTTCATGCCTGCGAACATGCTGGCCAGCGCACAGGGAAACCGAATCTTGAACAGAATCTGCATGGTCGAGGCCCGAGCCGAGCGCGCCATGTCGATCATGTCCTGCTCCACACTGCGCAGACCCAACACGGTGTCGATCACGATCGAAAAGATGGCAATCATTAGGGCAATAGCGATTTTCGGTTCCGATCCAGTTCCCATCCAGATCACAAACAGCGGTGCCAGCGCCACCTTTGGAACCGAATTCAGCGCCACCAGCAAGGTGTAGAGCGTGCGGTCCAAAAAAACCGAATGCACGATGCCCACCGCCATCAGCACCCCCAGAAGAACAGCCAAAGCAAATCCAATCAGCGTGGTTGCCAAAGTGTGTCCCGCCTGGATCGCAAAGTAATCCGGGGCATCGAAAATCTCAACCACAACGGCGGATGGCGCAGGCAGGATAAACGGCCGCACATCCAAAACCCGGCAGGCGATTTCCCACAAGAAAACCGAAACGAGAAGAACCGCTATCGTGGACAGAAGCCGGTTGTGTTTATCGATCCTAGCCATGGTTCACTCTTCGTGCAAAATACCGAGTTTGGTGAAGTGCTTGCGCAGGTGCTGCACATATTCCCCGAATTCAGGCGTTTCGCGCATGCTCAGCATGCGCGGGTAGGGCAAGCCGATGTCGAGGATCTCATCAATTTTGCCAGGGTTTCGGGACATGACGGCGACCTTGGTTGACAGAAAAACCGCCTCGGGAATGGAATGAGTGATGAAGAGCACGGTTTTCTGGGTTTCCTGCCAAAGCCGTGCCAGTTCAAGGTTCAGATCGTCTCGGGTCATTGCATCGAGGGCGCCGAAAGGCTCATCCATCAGCAAGAGCTTAGGATTGTCCAACAGCGCCCGGCAGATCGATGCGCGCTGACGCATTCCGCCGGACAGCTCCCAAGGGTGCTTCCGCTCGAAACCCTCCAGACCAAAGCGTTTGATAAGCATGCGCGCCTTTTCTTCGTAGTCGGCACGTTTTGCGCCCCGGATTTCCGAAATGAATAAGACGTTGTCCAGAATATTTCGCCAATCCAGCAGGATATCGCGTTGAAATACAATTCCCATATTGTCTGGCGGTCCGATCACCGGGGCACCATCCAGAATCACCTCGCCCGAGGTGATTGGTTCGAGGCCGGCGAGACACTTCAACAAAGTTGTTTTGCCGCATCCGCTTGGACCAAGCACGCTGACGAACTCGTGCTCTTGGATATCAAGATCTATTGCTTTCAGCGCTGCAATATCCTTATGCTTGGATTGATAGACTTTGTCCATCTTTCGGATCCTGACATAGCTTTGCGATTGCGTCATTCGCCGACCTCCCGTTTAAGTTTGCACCTATTGAGAAAGCAGGTCGTTGGTGAAGAAGTCCGCGGCTTTTTGCCCCGGTTCGATGATCTCGGCCGCTTCCATCGCCGTCAATGCATCTGCCCAGTCCTCCTCAGACTGCACGCCAAACGGCAGATCCTTGGTGCGTTCAGTGTGGAAGAAATCACGATAAGCTTCAATCTGGCCGATCAGCACGCTGCGGTTCAGATTATTGTCCGGGCGCCCGGCGATGATTGCATCAGCAGCTTCTTCAATATGTCCGTCAAAGATATATTCCCAAGCGCGCTGCTGCACTTGTGCCAGTGTCGCCAACTCGCCGCGCCGCTCTTCCAGAGTGCTTTCGAGCGCAATCAGGCCATAGCTGGGGAAGCTCAAACCGGCATCGTCCATCAGAATCTGCTTTGCTGGGCGGGTGTTGGCGGTTAGCGGAAGACCAAACGGACCCACGGTCATGAATCCGTCCGCCTCACCCGAAGCATAGGTGCCGACCATTGCGGGCGGGGCAACCATCAGAATCGAAAGATCATCGCGGCTAAGGCCGCCTGCCGCAAGGAAATCATCAATATAGGGCACCCAGGGACTGGCGGTGAAAGTCACAAGCTTCTTACCCTTCAGATCTGCGACCGAATTCATTTCGGAGTCCCTGTCGACCAGAACCGCCAGGTCCCCACGCCGCACCCAGCCAGCAAAAGACTTCAGAGGCAATCCGTTTTCGCGCGCCAAGGCCATGAGACCGAGCTGGACCTGGCCTACATCGATCTGACCGCTTCCAACCAACTGAATTGTGTTGATTGTGCCCTTGCCGTCTTGCAGGTCGATGTCTAAACCTGCCTCGTCAAACCAGCCCTTGGCTTCAGCCAAGTGCATACCGGCATGGACTCCCCAAGGCGAAAAATCAAGTCGCACAGTCAGCGTGTCGGCCAGTGACGGGATTGCTCCAAAGACCGCGATTGTCGAAGCGCCGAGTAGGTGTTTCAGTTTATTCATTGGATTTTCTCCTGTTTCAGATTGGGTGATTAATTGAGCGCTTGCAGCTCTTCTTCGACGGCGGTGCGGTTTAAATCAGCGCAACCGGCGGTCATTAGTGCAGTGAAAACGCGATTTCGGGTTGGCAGACCGGTCACTCGGTCAGGCAAATCGCTTACGATAGAGAGTGAACCGAGCAGCGGTGACCCGGAATGATCAAAGTGGTTCGGACACTCTGGAGCAGCCGAGGATTTGCAATTGATGTCGCCGCTAAAGACTTGAGCGCGTATCTGTTTCGTACTCAAACCGTTGAACTGCGGGGACAACGCGATTTGTTGGAACAGGCGGTGATGGGATTTGAGTGAGGCCTGGATCTTACGGCACCTTTTTTCAAGGTGCCCTGTGTTCATGCGCGGGGTGGTCTCAGATACCCCAATACCACTTCGACGATATGGTCGGCCCGAGCCGCGATCCGTTCGGGCTTTGACAGGTCGGTCTGGTAGATCGCGCCTAGGGTGTGTTGGTTTGACAGGTAGAAATACCCCAAGGCCGAGATCGTTATATACAGTTCCTGCGGATCCACACCCTCGCGAAAGACCCCTTCGGCTTCTCCGCGTTTCAACAGATCGCCGATCACGCCGCTCAGTGTTGTATAAAGACGCGGGAGTTTCTTGGAATTGCGCACATGCTGAGCTTTGGTCAGGTTTTCGCTGTTTAACAGCGAGATGACCTCGGGATACTCCACGAAATGCTGAAAAGTATGACGAATGATTCGTTCCATACCTTCGACCGGTGGTAGACCTGAGATTTGAAGATCGGCGTGATGCGCGCGCATTCGCTCGTACATGCGCTCCAATACAATCAGAAACAGAGTATCTTTGCCGTTGAAATAATGATAAACAAGGTTTTTGGACACACCCGCCCGCTGGACGATCTTGTCTACACGCGCACCCTCGTAGCCGTATTCCGCAAATTCTTGTTCGGCGGCTTCCAGTATGCGCGCTTTTGAAATTTCCGGGCGCCGTTTGCGCGATCCGGTCGCCATGGTTTGTGTATCGAGCACAGACGTGCCCTCCGTGATTGATGGAAGTCTGTATAGACCGGATCGCGATTGAACTAAACATCGCCTGCAAGCATTTTGCTGCGCCGCTGCTTTGTAGCTGCATAGTCAATGGCTGTTCCTTCGGCATTCAGCACGACGCCGTAGAGAGTCAGCGCGGAACCGATGGACAATTTTTCGTCCAGCACATCGACTAAAACCCGCTCCGGAGCGCGTTGGACAGCGCTGCCAAACCCGCCGCCGCCGGCTTGCTCGTGAATCACAAGCTGATCCTTGGTCAGCGGCATGGTCACTTTGCCGGGCAGGTTGCTTCGAGAGCCGTCAGCCTCTTCGAGCCGATTCACGGTTTTGCGTCCTGGTTGTCCGCCGCAGAGTCCGTAAGGCGCGAATTTTGTGCGGTCTGAACGCAACTGCAAGCCAGCCTCGTCGGCGAGAAGTCGATAAGACCGGCGAACACCAAGGCCGCCTCGGAATTCTCCCGCTCCGCAGCTATCGGGAATCAGGCTGTAATTTTCCACGCGAATAGGGTGTTGACGCTCAAGCATTTCCACAGGCGTGTTTGAAAGATTCTGAGACGGATTGGTTATTGCATCCACCCCGTCCCTGTCCGGACGCCCACCCCAGCAGCCACACACCATGTCGACGATTATGAATGGCTTGCGATCGGGGCTGTAGCCGCCGATGGAGATCACCGTATTGCCGCCTTCACCTGCGGCAGGAACCCGGTCCGGCACGATTTGGTTCAGCGCACCAAACATTGTATCCATCATGCGATACCCGGTCAGCGCACGCGCTGCGCAAGGCGCGGGCATGACCGGATTCAGCACAGATGCTTCGGGCGCGCGCACATCAATGCAGCGAAAGATGCCTTCGTTATTGGGGATATCCCCGTTTAGCACGCATCTTACGCTGAGATATGAACAGGAATTCGTATAAGATTTCGTGGCGTTCAGGGCTGCCTTAACTTGTGGGGACGAGCCTTCGTAATCGACAACCAACTGGTCGCCATCAACGGTGATCGCTACTGAAATCGGTATTGGATCTTCAGAAAACCCATCATTGTCGATATAGTCGGTGAAACGATAAGTGCCGTCTGGCCAGTTGCGGATGTCTTCGCGCGCCATGCGTTCAGCATATTCCAACAATTCGGCAAAGTAGGCTCTCGCCACGTCGCGACCATATTTCGAGATCAGTTTGATCAATTCCCGCGCACCCACATGACAGGCAGCGCGCTGCGCCTTCAAATCGCCCAAAACACGGTCCGGCACGCGCACATTGCGTTCAATTATGGAGTGAACGGCAGAGTTTAGTACACCGCGGTCATAGAGCTTAAGCACCGGCAAACGCAGACCCTCTTGAAAAATTTCTGTGCTGTCCGAAGCGTTTGAACCAGGAACGCGTCCACCCACATCCGTGTGGTGGCAGATCACGACCGAGTAGCCTTCCAGCGACCCCTCATGAAAAATCGGTGTGAACATGAAGATATCGGGCAGGTGCATGCCGCCCTGATAAGGATCGTTGAGGATGATCACGTCGCCCTCATGGATATCATCGCCGAATTGTTCGCGCATCGCCTGCATCGCCTCTGGAACCGCTCCCAAATGAAGTGCGATTGTCTTTGCCTGGGCGATCATGCTGCCATGCGCGTCGCAAATCGCAGCGGAATAATCCATGACGTCTTTAACGATTTCGGAACGTGCGGTGCGCAGCACGGTATAGGCCACCTCATCCACTATAGAATCCAGCGCGTTCTTGATGACGGCCAGGGTGATCGGGTCAAATTTCATAGCGTGACCGCCGCCGTTTCTATGTCCATCACCACGCTGCCGCATCCATCCGTGCTGGCCGTTGTGCCTGGCGGCACAGCGATTGTGCTGTCATAGCTTGTCAGGATCGCCGGACCGCTGACCGTGCGCTCCAACACCGTATCGCGGTGCAACACGATTGTTCGCTGCCAATTCTGTGCAGCATGAAACCGGACCGGGCGGGTTTCACAAGGACCGTCTGCCTCTGATAGATGGAGGTTCGCCAAAGAGGTGAAATCCAGTTTGCGTTCCCGAACACCGGTGCCGGTAACACGCAGGTTCACAATTCGGCTGGCGCGTCTTCACGATACCCATAAACCGCTTCGTAGGCCGCATCAAAGAGCGGTTGCAATGCGACGCCTCCGGCCGTAGAAGCGGCATCAACGTCAAAATCAATCGTCAGGTCTGAAGACTGACCGCAGTATCGAAGGTCAGCGCCAAATCTAAGATGTGTTTGATGTTCGGCAAAACCTTCGCTTGCCAGTCTTTTCAGCATGTCCTTGCCCAATTTGTCGGTAACGCGAGAAATTTCGGCCCCCGACCAGTTTGAGGCTAAACCTTGTGTGGCGCGCACCAGCTTGTGCTCCACATCCGAGGACAGCATTCCGATGGAACAGAACACGCCCGACATCGCAGGAACGATGATTCGTGTCATGCCTAGAAGCTCGGCCAAATCCGCTGCGTGGAGAGCTCCGCTGCCGCCATAGGCCATCATGACCAATTCGCGCGGATCAAGGCCGCGCTCGACGGTTACAGACCGGATCGCGCGCGCCATGTTCATGTTGGTAATCTGGCGAATGCCCATCGCAGCTTCGTCCGTCGGCAGCCCCAACGGGTCGGCGATATGGATGCGAATAGCGTTCTCGGCCAAGGAGCGGTCTATGGTTAGGCTTCCGCCTGCCAATCCGGCATCGCCGATCAGCCCAAGATGGATATTCGCATCTGTCACGGTTGGACGGTCATTGCCCAATCCATATGCTGCTGGCCCGGGGTCGGCTCCGGCCGAAATCGGCCCGACCTGCAGCATGCCTCCATCGTCGATCCAAGCGATGGACCCGCCGCCTGCACCGACCTCGGCCACATCAATCGAAGGCACTTTCAGCATATAGCCGCCACCCTTGTTGAATCGGCTGGGACTCGAAATGCCTTCGCGGAACTCGTATTCATTGATCAGCATGGGCTGATAATTCAGCACAATTGACGCTTTGGCCGTTGTGCCACCCATGTCAAAAGCCACCAACCCACCAAGCGCGGTCGACTCAGACAGTTTAGCTGCCCCTGCCACCCCTCCGGCGGGGCCGGAGCCAACGGCGAAGACTGGTCGCTCCTTGGCAGCGCTGACGCTCATCATTCCGCCGGCGGAATTGACCACCAGCAGAGGCGCCAGAAATCCTTTGTCTTTGAGCTGTTGTTCCAATTGCGTCAGATATCTTCGCATCTGAGTCAAAAGGTAAGCATTCACGACCGTGGTCGAGCTGCGTTCGTATTCTTTTATTTCCGGCAGTACATCACAGGATGCGGTGACAAGCAGATCAGGAAACTCTTGGCCGATGAAATCACGAGCTATCTGCTCGTGAACCGGATTGGCATAGGAATGCAGAAAGCAAATCGCTACGGTTTCACACCCTTCGCCGACAACTCGCGCCATAACGTCATGCAGATCAGCAAGGTCCAGCGGTATCACCACCTCGCCCTTCGCCGACAACCGCTCGTTCACCTCGAAGCGATGGCGGCGCGTCACCAGTTGAACCGGTTTTTCCCACGTCAGATCGAACATGCGAGGTGTGCGAATCCGTCCGATTTCCAGCACATCACGAAAACCCTTTGTCGTCAGCAGCGCCGTCTTGGATCCCGTTTTCTGCAGAATGGTATTTGAGCCGACTGTGGTGCCATGCACGATTTCGTCGATGTCGGAATGCGCGATTCCGTGTTTCTTCAGAATCTCGGTCAGCCCTTCAACAACAGCCGAACTGGGTTCATCCGGTGTCGAGGTCACCTTGGCGATATCGGTCCTGCCGTTGTCGTCATAAAGCACGATATCCGTGAATGTCCCGCCAATATCCACGCCCAGTCTGTAGCCGATCGCAGCCTCCTCGCTTTACTGACTAACTGGATAGTCTATAAAAATTGCGCTGTCAACTTCTTGAGAGTCAGCTTACTCACTTTATTTGGTCGTTTGCCTTTGACGCGGGCGTTGTCAGTAAGCTCAAACCCAAACAGGCCTTTGTCTTGTCTGTGTCTGGGCGATTCAAACTGACAAAATACGGCGGCAGCGGTCGCGCTTTCCTAAGTGCTGATGAAAGCCGCAGTCCGTTGACTGACCTGAATGGAGCGGGATTTATCAAGAAAGTGCATTGCGTTGGAACGGCGCACCGCCTGAGTTTGTTTGCTTCCAAACATTTTTGACCGATATCCCGCTCGAACGTCAGGGTTTGAGGTTTTTCTATCCGTCAATTTCTGGCCAGCTCCGAACTCGGTGCATTGCACCGAGCAGAGGGTTGATCCACTCCGCATGGAAATTTGCGTTAGCGGAGTCAGCCATCAAACCGTGGTTGTCGGGAAAACTCTGTTCTTGGCGATCCGAAAAATTGTGTGAATTACGCGTGATGAAGTTGAAAAATTTCTGGTTCAGCTGTGTTGAGATTGGCAGATAGCAATTCCACCAGTGCGATCAAGACAACGTCGAACAACCTGCGGAACTGTGGGTTAAACCGCGGATGATGCGGCGATGCGGCAAACTTTAATCCTTTTGCCGTCTGGGTCGAACACCGGTCCTTGGATGACCGTAGCATCAAATAGTTTACGAGCGATATCGACCTGAACGCGTGTGTTTCCTGTGATAGGGATATGCTTATAGCCTAAGGCGACCGGTTTGCCTACGCGGTAGCCAAAGGCGCAGGATGTGGTCTGACCAATGATTTGACCATCGAGACAGATTGGTTCGTTCCCCAAAGGGACCGCCTCTTCATCGTCGAAAATCAACGAGACCAAAGAGGTTTGAGCCGCATTTGCTAACCGCTCCCGCAATGCGTCCGCACCTATGAATCCGCCGTTCTTTCGGGTTGCGAACATGAGTCCTGCTTCGATTGGTGTGACATCTCCATCAAGCTCATGACCCATGGCGCAGAAACCCTTTTCAATACGCATTGAGGTTTGGGCGAACAGACCAGCAGGTTTGGCGCCTGCTCCGGCGAGAATCATGTAAATCACGCGAGCTTCCTCTGACCGGCAAGTGATTTCCCAACCCGGTTCACCCACATATGATAGGCGCGCAGCGCGCACCGGATGGCCGCGGACGCGTGCGGTTGTAACCTTAAAATAATCAAGTTCGTTCAATTCGGGTGCGCCGCATTCGGACACGATCCTTTGGGCTTCAGGTCCCATCAGAGCCAATGCCGCAAAGTCTTTGGTGCGGTCGGTCAACGAAATGTCAAAACCTTTGGAATGGTGATGCAGCCACGCCCAATCACGTCGGATAGCGCTGGTTCCGACAAACAGCCGATAGTGATCCGCGGCTAGCCGCTGTGCCGTAAGATCGCTTTCAAATGTGCCGCGGTGGTTCAGCATAGCAGTGTAGATTACCGATCCCGGCGCTCGATGCATATGTCCGGAACAAATTTTCAAGAGGAATGCTTCTGCATCGGGTCCGGTTACGTCGATTTTTCCGAAGGTGCTGATGTCAAACAGCGCTGCATTTTCATGCGCGGCTTTCACTTCGCATCCGACGTTTTCGAACCAGTCCGGACGAGCAAAGGTGAGACGAGGTTCCTCCGCCTTACCGAAATAGAGCGGCCGCTCCCAGCCAAAAAATTGGCCGAAGTGAGCGTTTGCCGCTCGGTGTTCAGCGTCCAGCGGGAGAAGACGAAGGTTGCGAGCCGACTTCAATTGTCTGCCTGGGAATGCAATTTCATAGTGTGTGCCAAGAATTTCAGGCGCTCGTGCCATCAGATGCTCAAGCGAGTTGAAGACTGGCGCGAACCGTTTGGCATCGGATTCGGATAAGTCATAGGCTGTATGTCCGCGGACGATACAATGCGCGAGGTTCATCCCTGCGCCGCCGCTAGCGGCAACTCCAACCGAATTCATTCCGCATCCAAGAAACAGTCCGCATGTCTCTGCTGTTTCGCCCAGCATGAATGTCCCGTCCGGTGTAAAGCTTTCTGGCCCGTTCAAGAGCATTTTGATTCCGGCGGTTTCCAGTAATGGCACGCGATGCAGAGCATTCTCCATCATCGGCTCAAAATGATCCCAATCCTCGGGAAGCAAATCGAACTCAAAGCCTGCATTCAAAACTCCAGGTTCAATCGGTTTACCTAACGGCTCGAAACAGCCAACGAGCAGGCCACCGCTGTCATCGCGAATGTAGAGATGGTTATCGTGATCACTGAGTGTGGGAAGATTACCGACAATCTCATCGACCGGTTCGGTCAGAAGGTAAAAATGTTCGCACGCCAAAACGGGAACTTCAGCCTTCGCCATCAACCCCACCTCGCGCGACCAAAGACCGGCGCAGAGCGCGATGGCATCACAAGATACGGTTCCCTTTGTGGTCTCGATGCCTTTAACCCGACCGTTTTCGGTCAGGACGCCTAAAACCCCGGTATTCTCGAAAAACTTGGCGCCCGATGCCTTCGCTGCCTTGACCAGCGCCGCACAGACGTCCGAGGATGACACGCGTCCATCGTCAGGCGACCAGACTGCGCCCAGTACATCTGCGGCATTCATTAACGGCCAGCGCTCTTTGGCCTCGCCAAGGCTGACTGATGTTGCATTGATTCCGTAGGCATGGGCAAGCGCTTCTTGCCGCTTCACATGGATCAGGCGGTCTGGGTTTGTCGCAATTGATAGCGAACCTCTTTGTATCCAGCCCGTTGATTGCCCCGTTTTCCTTTCAAGCTGCGAATACAACTCGACCGAGTATTGAATCATTCGAGTGAGGTTGCGCGAATGACGCAGAGTCCGAACCTGTGCCGCGGAATGCCAGGTTGTCCCGCTGGTCAGCTTGTTACGTTCCAGTAGAATCGCATCGTTAACGTTCAATTCGGCAAGATGGTAGAGTGTAGAGCATCCCATGATTCCACCGCCAACAACAACCACTGATGCGTGGGAAGGCAGGCTGTTCAAGATACTGATTCCAGTTGCCGTTTGTTGCTCGGATCGTAGACCGGATCAACCACTACGGTGGCATCGTGCAAATTCAATAGAATTTGCACCTGCAAAGCACTTCCCGGAACGGCGTGATCTGAATCAATCCATGCAACGGCAAGCATCTTGCCGCAGCGCCATCCCATTCCTCCAGAAGTGACATAACCGATGAGTTTCCCATGCGTCAGCACCGGTTCGGTACCCCAGCAGGGCGGTGCGTCGGCATCAAATTCGAGTGTCACATATTGCTTGCAGGGTGGATTGACACGTTCCGCCTCAACCGCTGTGCGGCCGAGATAGTCTTTCTTTTTTGAACAGAACTTTTCCATCCCGGCAGCGTGAGGAGTGACTTCGGTAGTCAATTCATTCCCCCAGCTGCGATAGCCTTTTTCCAACCGCAGCATGCCCATCGCCCGTGATCCCACCAAAACAAGACCGTGGCTTGCTCCTTCGTGGATGATCGCATCGAAGAGCGGCTTTTGATTTTGCATTGGACAGTGAAGTTCCCAGCCCAATTCTCCCGAATATGAAACCCGAATTGCCCGGCATTGAACGCATCCAACCACAACCGTCTTTGAAGTCATATAAGGGAAATTATTGAATGAACTCCCTGATAGAGCATTTAACAGATTCCGGGACCGGGGTCCGGCAATGCCGAGCGCGGCAATTTGGTCGGTTACATTTTCAATCTGTATTTCAAACCCATCCGCGTGTTTTTCCATCCAGCGTTGGTAGATCATCACTCCAAGTGTCGGTCCTACACAATAGAAGCTGTTGTCACCGGAATTCACGATAATGATATCGCCAACGATGCCGCCCCGTCTGTTAAGCATCAATGATAAGACAGCGCTGCCGGGTTTGGCTGGGCATTTAGCGCTGCCGATATAGTCAAGAAATTTTGGCGCATCGGGACCTGAAATTCGAAATTTTCCGAAAGTTGACATCTCGGTCAGACCGCATGCCGCAGCCATTGACATGGCTTCATTTCCAACATGATCCCACCAGTTCGGTCGGTCGAAGCTGTGTTCATCTGTTGTTTTGCCGTCCAGCGCATACCACAGAGGACGCTCCCATCCATAGGTTTGTCCCATCACGGCTCCGCGCGCCAAAAGATCATCATAAATCGGCGTTGTTTCAAGTAAGCGGCCTGATTTGCGTTCAATACCGGGATAGATGATTTCATAACGCAAAGGGAAAATTTCATACGTGCGTTCACGCGCGAATTCCCGGGTTGTCCAGCTTCCGAAGCGCGCCACATCAATACAATGAAGATCAAGCTCTGTTTCGTCTTCCAGAATCCATTGGCTCATTGCCAACCCGATGCCGCCACCTTGGGAAATGCCGCCCACAAATCCACAGGCGACGAAGAATCCTGGAATTCCCGCCAGCGAACCGATGATTGGCCGTCCATCCGGTGCAAAGCTGATTGCGCCGTTCACACCTCGCTTGATGCCCGCGTTTTCAAGTGCTGGGACACGGTTGAATATTGCAGCGAGCCTATCGGAGAGGCGGTCCCAATCATTTTCGAATAATTCCTGTCCGAATGACCATGGAGCACGGCCGTCATGCTCCGACCAGGCATGTCTGCAGTTTCGCTCCCACGGTCCCAGAAGCAATCCCAATCCTTCCTGTCGCAGGTAATACTGGCTGTCACAATCTCGGATCACCGGCAGTTCCCGGTTGAGCGAAGCGACCTCTTTCATCGACTCAGTTACCAGATATTGGTGTTCCATATTGGTGATCGGCAACCGAGCACCTACCATCTCGGCAATTTCATTAGCCCAAAATCCCGCGCAGTTGACAATGGTTTCGCATTCAAAGACCTCTTCCCCCGCGTTCAGTCGCCACTGACCGCTTGGCATTCGGAAAATGCTGTCAACTTGGGTGTTTCGTTTGATCGTACCTCCTTGTTTACGCGCTGCCGCCGCCAGTCCCATTGTGACCGAATACGGGTCCACATACCCTTCTTCTGGATCCCAGGCTCCACCTTGAAGGTCGGAGACGTTCAGCAAGGGATGAGCTTTGTGAATTTCAGTGGACGTTACGAGTTCGTATTCCAAGCCCAAGGATCGAAATTTACCAGCGAGGTGCTTGAATTCCTCCATTCGTTCTTTGGTTTGCGCAAGGAAGAAGCCACCTACGATGTGACTGTCGATTTCTTGTCCGACCTCGGTGGCCAGCCTGTCATAGAGTCGCAGAGAGTAGGCCTGCAGTGCAGAAAGATTGGCGAATGCGCTCTGTGTGTGAACATTGCCGGCCGCATGCCAGGTTGCGCCGGCTGCTAGTTCTCGTCGTTCAAGCAACAGAACGTCGGTCTCACCGGCTTTTGTCAAGTGGTAGAGAGTGGAGACACCGATAATGCCACCGCCAATGATAACAATCCGCACATGTGTGGTCATCGGAAAGGCATTCTATAGGATTTGACTCAGAAATTCGCGGGTTCTTGGATCAGATGCGCTGTCAAAGAATGTATCCGGCGGACCGTGCTCAACAATCACACCACCATCGGTGAAGTAGATATGGTCGGCGACTTCCCGGGCAAATCCCATTTCATGGGTAACGAGGATGCAGGTCATGCCGTCCGATGCCAGTTCTTTAATTGTTAACAGGACTTCCTTGACAGTTTCCGGATCGAGTGCAGCGGTCACCTCGTCAAACAGCATGACATCGGGACTCATGGCCAATGAGCGCGCAATCGCCACTCTTTGCTGCTGCCCTCCTGACAATTCTCCCGGATAATTGTCTTCTTTACCTTCTAAACGCACTTTTTTGATCAAAGTTCTCGCACTCTTCTCTGCTTCTTTCCGGTTGCGTTTCAGGACTTTGATCGGCGCCATCATTACGTTTTCCAACGCAGTCTTATGTGGGAACAGGTTGTATTGCTGAAAGACCATTCCGACTTTTTTACGCAATTCCAGTTTGTTCAGATCGGGTGAATGCACCTCTTGGCCTAGTACTTTGATGGATCCCGACTGGATATCGTTCAGCGCGTTGATACAACGAATCAAAGTGGATTTGCCGGAACCGGAAGGGCCAATGACACAGATGACCTCTCCTTTCATCACCGAAAGCGAGATGCCTTTGATAACTTCCAGATCGCCGAAAGACTTATGGACATCCTTCAAGACAACGATTGGCTGGCTGGAAGTCCAAACAGCTTCATTCATGGCGGCGGCCCTCACTCATCGACCGCAAAGCGCAGTTCAAGACGCCGGGTCCATTGTGCAATGGGATAGCTATAGACGAAAAACCAAGACATGAGCCACAGATACATCGGGATCAGAAATTCACTGCGTCCTTCTGCTGCCAATGCATCCTGAGTGAGAGTCATGCCGTCATTCACGCCTAGTATCGAGATCAGCGGCGTCGACATAGTCAGAATGCAATACCAGTTCATCCAGGGCGGGATCATGCGTTTAACGCATTGCGGAAGGATGATCTGCCATAGTGTTTGCATGCGGTTGAAGGCTAGGCTTTCCGCTGATTCCCACTGACCGGTCGGAATCGATGTGATGGCGCCTCGAACGATTTCCGAAAAATTTGCCATGATTGGTAGTGATAAGGCGAAAGTGGCTTTGAACCAGCCGGGAATATCAAACCGTTCGCCGCCGATCTCAACTGAGAAAGGCAAGAGCAGCATGAAATAGAATAGCAAAACCAACCAAGGGGAGTTTCGAAAGAGTTGGGTTATTGCCCAGCATACCCGTCGGATTGGTTTGTTCATGGAGACCTGGCCGATGCCTACCCAAAGCCCCATGAAGGTTCCCAAACCCATGGCTATGAAGCTGACGGCGATATTCAGAACGAATCCGCCGAATTCACCAGGAGCCCCCCAAAACATGAGTGGCGTCCATTTGACGATCGTCTGAAATACTGTCTGGTTTGGATCGCCCTGAACCTGCGCATTGACGGCATCCGCGAGCAGCCAGAAAATCAGTGATCCAAAAATGGCACACGACACAATTGGCTGAAATGAATACCGCACGACACCCGCGGCATCCCAATTGCCTTCGCTGCCTAGTCTGAAGGGCAGCATCACTGGAAGATCGGTTGTCTTTGTGATTCGGCGTGAATCTGCCATTGGCCGAGCCTTATTGACCAAAGCCTGGGACTCTGATTGATTTTTCCCAGTTGTGCATAAGCCAGACCAGCACACCGACGAGAACAATGTAAACGACCCAGACGACGTTCATCATTTCTTCGACATTGTACTCATCAGACCAAATCTGATTTGCAACATAGAGCGTTTCAGGCGCGGCAATCGCGTATGCAACTGTTGTGGTTTTGAGAAGGTTGATCAGATTGTTGTTAAGGGAAGGCAGGCATACGCGGAACGCTAGAGGCAGTGTAACGTACTGGTACACCTGTCTCCGGGTATAACCGAGAGATTCCGCTGCCTCCTTGGTTGAACGAGGAACTGATTCCACTCCGGCGCGAAAAATCTCGACATTGAACGCACCGGCAAAAAATGACAGTGAAACGACGGCCCAACCGAAGCTGCTCAGCACGCCACCTTGAATCCCGAATATGCTCGCCAATGCGGCATCGACCGCGAAATAGAAGAAATAAAGTTGAATCAGCGGCGGTGTGTTTCGGAAGAACTGAATGTATGCCTGGACAGCTCGCCTAATCCAGATATATGGCGACATCTGAAGCCATGCGCCGATAATGCCAATAATGATGCTGAAGACGATGCAGACGAAGGAGAGCTTAATCGTCGTCCAAATGCCATAAAAGAATCGGCCACGGTCCCACTCGTCATAGAAAATAGTGAGATTTATTCCGCGTTCCTCATATAGCCAGAGAAACCAATCCCAAACGACGTCCACTGTGTTCCCAGCTCATCTTGCGGGGACAGCCGCCGCATTCCGCTGCGGCGACAGCCGGTGGCATTGACGAATTATTCGTCGTCGTAGGCGTCGTTACAGATTTTTTCTTCAGCAAGACAAGCCTGCTGCATTCCCGCTAACCACGCGGTTGGCGGAATTCCCCATTTCGCCTCAAGCTCGATGAGTAATCCTGATTTGTGCCAGTCGATAATTGCCTGAGACAACAGCTTGCCCAGTCTTCCTTCAGTTTCACCATGAGGAACTGCCGCACCCCATGGCACATCAGCGACAACCGGGGTCGAGATTGAGTAATCGGCCCACTTCTCGGGGTCGTTGACTTTGCGTGGAATGAAGGCGCTGTCATCGTAAATCCAACCGACGCATCGACCGTCTAAGAGTGCCTTTTCGACTTCTGGCACACCCTTGAATGCGACGATTTCAGCACCATTCTTGAGGCCGTGATCCTTATTGTACCAAGCACCTTGAATGCCGCAGATCTTTTTGTCTTCAAGACTTTCCCAACTGTCGATTCCGGAATCCTTGTGGGCAAAAACCGCGACACCCGAAGAATAGTAGTCCGGCTGCACAATTCCGACTACTTTTCGGCGGTCTGGCTTATTTGACATGGTTGCGATGAACATATCAATCTTGCCCTGTTCCAGGAACTGCATCCGATTGGATGCGACGACCACCACTTTTTCAAGTTCAATCGGCTTGCCCACAGCCTCGCTGACTCGTGCGACAAAGTCATCGATCATGTCGTGTTCCATGCCGACGAGGTTGCCAGCAGCATCGCGCATGCCCCATGGTGCATAATCTGCCTTCACGCCGACGACGATCTTGCCTCGCTCGGCAATATCATCCAGCGAATCTGCATAGCCGACTGTTGTCGCAAGGATCGTCGCCGCAGCTCCGGCAATTAAGAATTTAAGCATTCTGGTCTCCTAACTCATCTTCTACATTTCCAACCACATTTGTCGCACGCTGCATCTGCTAAACCAGATCGTTTGCCGTCTCTCTTGCGTTGCTGGGTATCAACCAATGGCAAGGAGATACATGCATTTATGCAATCAAATTTATGGAACTTTTTCTCTGCGGTCAATCTTTCGCGAGGTTGCTCGGAAATCTCCCCGAGGGTGATTAACGCTAATTGTCTACTCTTGCCCTGTACCACTAGAAAGCTGTATGGAGCCCGTGGAGATGTGGCCGAGTGGTCGAAGGCGCTCCCCTGCTAAGGGAGTAGGCGGGAAAACTGTCTCGTGGGTTCGAATCCCACCATCTCCGCCACCTTTCTGACCCGCGCGGGACGGGGCGGTCGCCGCGTCATCAAGAAATGGATGCGTTATTTCACCAATACGGCCAATACCCTCGAGGTGTTCGGGGTGCTGGCCGAAAACAGCTCGGCGAAATGCTGGACCCGGTCCGAATGTCCGAGTCCGACCAACTGGATGCTTGTCCTCCCCGTCGCCGAGCAGGCATTCTGCACGCGCCGCACCGATTTCAGCGCGGTGGCCCGCGCTGGCCGGTTTCGGACTGATTGAAATCCGCACCGGCTTCGCCGGGAGGCGGGGGGACGGAGCGTCCAACGATTTCCAGGGCATTTCCTTCGAGCCCGCGGTGCGCTATTACGAACTGATCGCCGCCCGCGGCAAGGCGAAGTCCGCCCGCCGCGGATGCGGACGGCCCCGGCCCTGGCCCGGATTTCTGCGAAAATTTCGGGACTCCGACGGATTTTTCTCATCGTCGGGAGGATGACTGCGGATGGGAAACGGGAAAAAGCCGGATCTCCAAAGGAGAACGGATCTCCGAAACGGCTGGAGAGCATTGGACATTCGGTCAAGCGGGGAAGCCTGCTGGGAAGCCAGATTCACAACTCGCTAGCCGAGCACGGGCTGGCGGAGCCGGCCGCGCGGCGGCCGTGCAGCCGAATCCGTAGTCTTTTGCTGACTCTCATGAGCTGCGATTTCGAAAAGGCGCTGAAAGAGGCGGCGGCGCAGAGCGACGACAAGGAGGAGCAGCACCGGATCACCGGAAAAATCATGTGCGGTCGGCTGGGAATTTCGAAGCGGGTCTGGGAATGGGCGAGCTGCATGCTGAAGGAGAACGCGATTCTCGCTCTGGCGCTGATCGATCGCAACCGGTTCCATTCGACCCGTCCGGTGGCGAACCCCGGCGGCTGTCTGCATGCGATGCTTCTCCGGGCGGAAAAGGGGCTGCTCGACATCGACGCGGGAATTCAGGCCGTTCAGTGGCGGCAGCTGCGCGGGTGGCAGGGCCGCTAAGCGGTGCCCGGCTGCCTGATCGCCGCCGCGCACAGCCGCTGGTGAGGGAGGGAGTCAGCCGTTGCCGGTCTCAACGATGATTTCCGACGCGCTCCGGTCCGTCTTCGGGCTCTGGTTCCGCAGCCGCCGGTTTTCGATCCAGTCCCAGAGCTCGGAATGCCGCCAGCCGAACGAGCGCTCCAGCAGGCGCACCGGAACCGGAAAGCGTCCGGTTTTCACCGCGCTGATGATCCCCGAGCGGCTGAGCCCGGTCAGCGATTTGACCTCTTCCATGCGCACGATCCGGTCGCATGCCGGCGCATTCACCGCTCCGTCTCCCCGCGCCGCGCCTCAGCCGGCATCCATGTCTTTGAAATTCACCCGCTCGCGGCTTTCGATCCATGCGCTGATTTCGGAAATCCTCCAGCCGAACGAGCGCTCCAGCAGCCTGACCGTCGCCGGAAACCGGCCGGCCCTGGCCGCTTTCAGAATCGATGAGCGCGAGAGGCCGCACAGCCGGGAGACCTCGCTTATCCGGGCGATCCGGTCGATGGGAGGATCGGCCGGCGCCGTTTCGGGATCCGAATCAGCCATCGGGCTTCTCCTTTTTCCGGTGGCCTTAGCCATTGCAGGATTAAAATACTGCCTGTCCGCGGCGGTTTCAAGCGGCGGATCAGCCTGTTCCGAAGCATTCGGCGAAAATCCGGTCGAATTGAAGATAATCGCACCATTGCTGCATCGGAGCGCGCCTTCTTTCGAGCAGGTCCGAGCGGGCATAGGCGGAGGAGGGGGTGACAATTGGGTCGAAGGATATTGGGATGAAGAAACCAAAAAATACTACTCCGAATCATTCGAAGGTTCGCGGTGGAGTAACAATGTGAATGACGATGTGGAACGGGGAACACCGGACCGCTTCAAGGAATCACCCCGGAGGCAGCTTAAGGTAGTCTCCGACATTGTAGGAGCCGCCGCGCAGCGTATGCCGCGCCGGATGGCGCAGCAGCTTCCGCGGCTTTAGCGCGTTCATCCGCCCGCAGGGCATCAGCCCTTCGCCATTCAGGGCCTCGGTGTCCGCCCCGGGCCGTTTTCTGTGTTACGCCTATGTCCCTGTGCAGCTTCATCGACGACACGCCTTTCAGCAAGGTCATATGAAGGTTTATCGCGTACACCCACTTGCGGAACGACTGGTTGGAAGCCTCAAGCAACGTCCCCTTGCGAACGCTGAAATAAGACCGGCATTCCGAACACCAGTAGGGCATATGTCTGTGGGAAGCTTCGCGCGTTCGTCCGCTTCCGCACGTCGGGCATACCCTGCCATCTGGCCATAAGACGCTCTCCAACCACTAAAGCGCCTTTTCCTCGGTCGGGAACATCTCGACCAGATCGACTATCGTGAGTCCCTTCCTAAACGCTTTTCCAGGTCCCTTGCCGCACATTCGAACCACCCTTTTTCAGTTTCCCTCAATGCAGGGAATCTAAAGAAGCTCTGTCAACAAACGTATATAATTAATGTTCATTTTGTGGCGAGTGAGATGCGCCGAACCCTGCAAAAAACAGCGCAAAGGCGCACACCGCAGCAAGGTATTCTTCGACTTCAATACGTTCTTCGTAAGTGTGTGCGACAGAGATGTCGCCGGGTGCACAATAGACGGTTGGGCAACCTATCTGATCGGTCAGAAATGGCATCTCCGACCAATAAGGCGCACCGCCAATTTGGCCCGCCTCTGGCCGCATTTCCCGGATGCAGTTTTGCAGCAAATCTACCGCGGCAAGGTTAGGATCATTTTCGACCGGGGAGCCTCCCTTCGGATGATCCCGACCGGCGGGGTATCTGATCGCAACATCAATCCCCTCGGGTAGATCTTTAACGCGCAAAGTGGCTTCAAAGGCAAAGATCGCGTCATCAAGTGCTTCACCGGGTCGAAGTTTGCGGATCAGTGACACGCCGCATTCCCCAGGCACGGCAATAAATCCACCACCCCCGATATCGGTCACCAGAATCGAAGATGTGCCGACAAGATCATGACGCGGACCCGTATTCAGTTCGGCTTCATGTTCCCAGATGCACGACAGCAACTGGTGCGTTGCTTTCAAGGCATCGATGCCAAGTTCGGGAGTGCCGAAATAGGCTGTTTTGCCTGTGACAGAGATGTCGGCGATAAAAAAGCCAATCTGGGCGGTATAAACAGCTAAGTTCGTAGGTTCGACGTAGACAGCAAAATCCGGGCGGGGGATCGCGCCTGCTGCGATGCGATGTACCAAATCCTTGACTCCGGCGCTAACGCCGCTACCGGACTCGCCGCTCTCTTCGTCGCCCACAAACGCGAAGGTCAGTCCGCAGGACGGTTGCACGCCGACATGTTGTAACAGACGGTATCCTGCAATGGCGGCGCAAATCCCGCCCTTGAGGTCGCTGGCACCGCGCGACCAGATTTGACCATCGACTTCGATGCCACCGAATGGGTTTTTTCTGGGATCATTTTGCCAGTGTTCTGCCCAACCGCGTACATGAACCGTATCCGTGTGGCCCAACACCATGAGGTTGGGCCCGTCGTTGGGCAGAACGCCCCAGACGTTTTCGCGCGTATCTTCAAATGCCCCAATCCCGGTGGCGAGGCCGAGTTCTGATAGTTGCGTTTCCAGAAATCGCGCAAATTGGCTCTCGTTCCCCGTCACACTATCAATCGCCAAGGCCTCGCGCAGCAATGCCACATCCGACTGCGCATTTTGGGCAGCGGTCAATCGTTCTAGGAGCGGGTTCTCACTCATGACACACCGGCCTGAAAGCTCTCGAAGGCAGGTGGCGGTACGCGGATTTCAGCGCCCTTTTGTCCTTCCGCGAAGAGCGACATGTGCAAATGTGAAAGCGCAATGGAGGCTCCCCCCGCCAAGGCAGCATATGCGCCAAGTCTGGAGGGCTGAATTGAAACGGTGCGGGGGAAGCATTGTTCGAGGAACGTGCTGACCCGCTGCATCAACTCTTCCCTGGCACCGATTGAACCGCCCATGATAATCAAGGACGGATCGAGAACGGCGATGATGGCAGCTGAGGCCCGCGCAATTTGCAAAGCGACGTTGTGCAGCGTTTTCTTGGCATCCGCGTCGCCAGCATTTGCGGCATCGAAGATAGCGGGCACGCTCAGAGTCTTGCCGGATAAGTCGTGATATTGACCAATGATCGCTTCGGTCGCACTGACGCGTTCCAGTGCGCCAGTTTTCAGGCTTTCTGTCTCAAAGGGGTCTGCGCCAAATGGTAGAAACCCAATCTCACCAGCAGCACCGGACACACCGCGCATGAGTTTTCCCTCAACGACAATGCCCGCGCCGATGCCTGTTCCGATTGAAACAAAAACCAGGTCATCCTCGCTTTCCCGGTTGTCCATCCAATGTTCGCCCAGGGCGGCAAGATTCACATCATTTTCGACAAGAACCTCAACTCCAAGGCGTTCATTGAGCTCGTTTGCAAGGTCAATCTGATCTATTCCAGAAATGTTTGGAGCCATATGGATCGCGCCAGTGGCTGTGTCAGGAACACCCGGAACACCAACAACGACAAACCTCAATCCACCATACTCAGAACTCGCTGCGGTTGCGCGCACCATCCTACTGACTTGCTCTACAACTTTTTTGCCGCCGCTTTGTTCAGTTGGTTCTGTCCGTTCGTCCAGAACGCATCCAGTGAGATCGCATACCGCGACCCGGACCTTGGTTCCCCCCAAATCGACGCTGGCAACGGTCGCCGCGTCAGGGGCAATTTCGTAAACGACGGCGCGGCGTCCAACATGCCCCTCAGTCTCACCCACCGTGCGAACCCAGCCGTCTGCCTCAAGGTTCCCGACAATTTCAGAGATCGTTTGTTTCGATAGACCTGTCAGTTTAGCGACGCTTGCGCGTGAGACGGGGCCATAGGTTGCAATCGCTTGGACAACGGCACTCTGAGACATTCGGCGAGAGATTTTTGACTGAGCAGGCATAGCATCTCTTTAATTCGTTCTATAACCGAACTAAATCTGATTCCGCATCTGAGTCAACATTAAATTGGCAATACAAGTTAAAAACAAAAATGCTCCAGATCATTCAATGACCGCTCTGGCGACGTACACTGCTTTGCGGCATCAACCCCTCCGCTCCGGCGAATATTTTCTGCAACTGCCTAGCTGTCCGCGCAAAAGAAAGGTTTGTCTGCGTCTTTCCAGTTCGTGGGTCGTGCAGCGAACGGCGATTGCTGCGCTTGCATCCGTCCAATCGGTGCAGACCATGTTCTCCAGCGGACATGGCGTTCGCAAGTAATGTGATCCGAGGCGGATGATTGCAATCCCGTTGCACATAATCTGATCTCTTTCGCAGATAATGTGTAGCCGCAAAGCGATAAAGTCACCCCGGAACAAAGCAGAAGTGTCACTCTCCTCGCAAAACGATGTGAGGATGAGCGGACATGGGATGGGTGATGATGAACGAGCGCGAGTTGAACCGCGTTGAAGTGCTTGCGCAGGTCGATGATGGCCGGCTCAGTGTCGACAACGCGGCCAAACGTGACTATATTCTGACCCTCATCAAAGAACAGTATCCAGACTTAGTGCCGACCTTGGCAGCTGAGAGGCTGGCTTAACATCACGGGTTCAAAGTCTCGCGCGAGACGGAGCGCAAGTGGATGGTGGAGGACGGCATCTGGCTGTCGCGCAAGCAGCGACGCCATATTCACCAACCACGCTTGCGCCGGGAATGCTTCCGCGAGCTGATCCAGATCGACGGTTCGGACCATCGTTGGTTCGAGGATCGTGCCCCTCCCTGTACCTTGCTCGTCTTCATCGATGACGCGACCAGTACGTTGATGGAGTTGCGGTTTGCGAAGTCTGAGAGCACGTTCAGCTATTTCGAGGCACTGGAAGGCTATCTGCTGAAGTATGGCCGACCGGTTGCCTTCTGTTCTGACAAACACACGGTGTTTCGGGTGGTCAAAGAAAACGCCAAAGACGGTACGCGGATCACGCAGTTTGGCCGCGCGTTGAGCGAGCTGAACATTGAAATTCTCTGCGCCAATTCGAGCCAGGCCAAGGGGCGCGTTGAACACGCCAACCGGACGCTACAAGACCGTCTGGTCAAGGAGCTGCGGCTTGCTAGCATCTCGGACATGGAGCCCGGAAACGTCTATTTGCAATGTTTCAAGGACCGCCACAACGCCAAGTTCGCCAAGACCCCTGCCAAACCAGAAAACCTGCACCGCGCGCTCAATGTCGAGCCGGATCGGTTGGCAGATGTCCTGTGCTGGCGCGAGAACCGATATGTCGGCAAGCAGCTCACATTTTCTTATGACCACAAGCGCATCATGCTCGAAGAGAATGACGTCACGCGCGGGTGTCCCTGCGCGCTTCGGTTCGTTCGTATCGCGCCGCGCCGCAAAGTCGATCGGCTTCGGCATCCAGCATCGTGTTCAGCGTCACCTCAACCGCGTCCCTGACCATTTCACCCAGGTGATCCTTGATCCTCGCCTCATTGATGTGAACTACTTTTCCCATCGGATTGTCGTCTTTCTTGTCCATTGTCGGTCCTCTTTGTCTGAAAGGAACCACCGGCAAATGCAAATGTGCGAAAGATTCTATACGTTATCACCAAACTTGACCTGACAGAGGCCGCCGAAAAAACGGCCAAATGTCAGATCACATCGGAACCACTACCGATTATGTCCGCCCTTGGGAGCCTCACATACGAAAGCAGCGTCCGCATCACCTGTTTGAACCGCCTTTAGAACAGAAGGCCTCGAAAGCTGTTCCACCCGGAGTTCTACGCATGGGAACCTGTCGGCTACCATTCAAGTTGTGGCTGATCAGTACGCTCGCTCACCATCGACTCAACCAAACGGTGTTTCGTAACCAGCGTAATCTTGAACATACTGCAAGATAAACGTTCCGCTCTCGTCAGCAGGATTCTTTTGATCAACAAGCAGAGAAACAACACCCTCAGCGCCCCTAAGATGAGCACCAGCAAGAAGACCTGATAATGTGATAGTTACGTTATTGGATCGTCCCCCCGGTGGGGGGCTCACTGGTGGTGTTAAACCGTCCCATTTAACTTCAGTATCGATGTAGTTGGCGAGTGTCTTACCACGTGCTGCGAGCCCAGAGACAATACCTTCGTGCTTGTTTGCGAAGTGATCCTTGATAATAGTCACATGCTTTTTTGGGTCTTTGAAATCTGCAACGCTGCTTACACCATTTTTCCCGGTAAATTGCGGGTCGAAAAATTGTACAACGTCAGTGACTACGGTTGGTTCATTTACTTCGGATGGATCTGTATCCAGAAATTGCGTTACACCATTTTTCCAGTTTGAATTAGGCACATCAACATAGTGAGAGGGATACTGTTTTCCTTCGTATGTAACAATCGGATAGTTATAGTATCCAAGAACCTGTAGATCTGACTCCTGAAACTGAAACCCGACGAACCCAAGGTAGTTGATGACGTTTGCTTGAATCTTCATCCAATCTGGATTGGGATCGGTAGGATCATAGAGGTTCGATAATCCAATTACAGAAAATAGCTCTCGAATAGTTATTGACCCACTAAGAATCGGATCACCGGTGCCGGGATCGCGCTTCACGCGACCGGGCTTATCCACTTCCGGATATGGGCCGGCAACAGGCTTCAACCAATTCTCGTCATAGTAGTTTTTCTTACTCGGGTCGATGTCAGATTCAAAGGCCCACACCGTAGCTATGAAATCATCATATGATTTTGATTGTTCCGTCATTTTCTCTCTCCAAGTGCTGTTTGCGCTTCGAGTATTCGATTAGTTTATACTCGATCCGGGCACCATTTTTATTGCGCAATATACAATCTAGAATAGTGGTTGGAACATTCAACGAGCTTTGCCCGAAAGTCGGTGACGGCCGTGGGCATTAACGAGGCAGTGGACCTTGGTCGCACGGTCACCTCTTGAGCCACGGAAACCCTGTCGCAGAATCTCCCTTTAGCGACTGCTGCCTGATGGTGAATACGGCTCACGGTGCTGTCGATCATTTGGAGCGCGTCCGGAACCGTCCCACTTTGGTTCAAGGCGTCCATCATCAGGTCGTGTGCAAAGCTGATCTCCAACGCAGACACCAGCTTGAATTATGCTCGTCATCAGATGTGATTCCCCTTTGCCAATACGGCTCAGAATGTCTCAGTAACCTTCAACAAGCCAGGCGGCGCGTCTGGGTTTTCGCCGATTTCTGTCGAGAGCCTTTCCACAAACCGGTAAAAGCATATTGCTTGAGGAATGGGTTCGATCAGTTCATTGCCTGACTTTGGAGTTGGCAATCTGTGTGACCAGGCGGTGGGATGCGCAAGATACGCTTGAGCCCCTTCTTTGCGCAGTCGCTCAAAAGTGGCATTGATTGCGTCGGCAGACTTACCCTCAGAGCCGAAGACCAAGGCTCCAATTCTGCTGTTGGCAATCGCGACGGGTCCATGCAGGAGTTCGGCTGCCGAATAAGCCTCGGCATGAAATCGACAGGTTTCCTTGAGTTTGAGAGCGGCCTCGGCAGCGACAGCCATGTTAAGCCCGCGACCAATGCAAAACAGGGAGCTGCAGCGCGCCAGTTTCATATTCGCGTGCGACCAATCGCATGCGAGCGCTTCACGGGCCAATTCGGGCAACGTATACAAGGAATCAATTAGATTCTTGTCACCAAGATAGCCTCCGACGATACCCAATGATGCCATAAGCATCCCGATATATGATTTTGTTGCGGCTACCGCATTTTCAGGGCCTGCCAAAATGGGTAGCACATGGTCTGCTGCGTTGCCGACGGGGCTGTCAACCTGATTCAGGATAGCGATTGTTTTTGCACCGCCCTCTTTCGCGGTCCTTTGAAGAAGAGCGAGGTCTGGGCTGCCGCCCGACTGAGAAAAAGTCAGGCAGGCATACCCGTTCAGGGACAGCTTTGCCCGATACACTGACGCGACAGATGGTCCAATGGACGCTACTGCCAACCCTATCTGCGTCTCAACAAGATACTTGAAGAATGTCGCTGCGTGATCGGATGTTCCGCGCGCGCAGGTGACTATACCTTGCGTGTTGTCCATTTTCAGCGTTCGCCCGATCTCAAGATAGCTTTCGAGAGATCGCAATTGCCGTTCGATCATCGCCGGAATCTCGGCAATTTCAGCCGCCATCAACGTGCCGGTTGTCATTGATTTTGAACTCCGGTGATCATGGCGATGATCTCGTTTTTATCAGTATGAGAGGTTTTTTTGACACCTATCTGTTCGCCGCGGCGCAGAACACAGATGCGATCTGACAAGCGAAACACCTGATCCAAACTGTGGCTGATGATCAGTATGGCGAGATTACGTTCCTTTAGAGAAGCGACAAGTTCTTCAACCTTTGCTGTTTCGGCAACTCCAAGCGCAGCCGTGGGCTCATCAAGAAGGATCAGCTTACTTGCCCAATGGGTCGCGCGCGCAATTGCGATCCCCTGCCTTTGTCCACCGCTGAGATCGCGGATTGTGGAACTGGCAGACGGGATGCGCACATCGAGCTGATCAACAAGGCTTTGTGTTTCGGCCCGCATCCGCGTTTTGTCGAGCAACCCGAATGGCTTTCGTGTCAACTCGCGACCCAGGAACATGTTCATATAGACTGGTTGTTCATCAGCAAGCGCCAAGTCCTGATAGACGACTTCGATCCCGTGGCTGCGCGCGGCACTTGCATCCGAAAAGCTGACAGACGCGCCGTCCAAGGCGATGTTCCCGCTGGTGGGCCGATGTACACCGGAAACAATCTTTATGAGGGTTGACTTGCCTGCGCCGTTGTCGCCGACAAGCGCTACGATCTCTCCGGAATACAGATCCAGCGAGAAATTCTGTATAGCGGTCACACCGCCAAAGGACTTGCGAATGTCTTTCAGACAGAGTGTTGGGGTCATTATGTATAGGCCCCCGGCCAGTTCACCGGATCGCCGAACCCGTTTTCAATGGTTGTGACTTCAGGGTTTCCGCTCTCGACACCGCGAATGCCCGCAACCATGGAGCGCGTGACAAAAGCCTGGCCCCGAAAGCCGAACACTACAGTATCGCCGGGAGCCGGGGCGGTTCCACCATCCGATTCAATCATGGCATAGTAGTCGATGGCAGAATAATCTGGGATTTCTACCTCGCGCAGGGCTGATGGCTGGGCAGTCGGCCCGCTGCTGACCAAGGCGCGAACCTGGTATTTTGGGAATACTGGGTCAATATAAAGGCCCCCACCAAAGCAATAGGCTTTGCCGCGATGATGGTGCGACACCTCGGAGAGATAAAGAACCGCCGGATCTTCGGGCAAGTCTTCCACCGCATGCAGCGGAGTTGTGCCGTGCAGGCCATTTCCGGGTTCAACCTGCGTTGCACCGGCGTCTGCGAGCGCGGACAAAACGGCAGAAGACGTTGTGCCAGGCGCGTTGATTGCAATATCTGAGCGCCCCGTTTGCGCCAAAGCCTCTGCGGCCTTGTTCAGAGTCGTCAGATTGGGCGTGGGTTTGACCTTACGCGTTTCCTGATCGAACAAGAGGGCGGGGAATGTCGTGATCCCGGCAAACCGCCCGCCCTGCAAGCTGTCGAGGCGGTCTGCCACATGAACAATGTCTCCCGCCTCAAATCCACCTTCGTGACCTCGATAAAACGTATCGCCCTCTGTCTGGATACGGGCCATGAGCGCTTGTTCCCGGCGCACTCTTTCGGCGGCAGAAGCCGCCTCTTGTGCTTTGGCATCAGAGAACACTGTCCAGAAATCAGGTTTCAGGTGGCTTGCGGCGAAATCCGCTTCTTGCCGGGGGACCTGTACAAGGTGGCCCAGATGCCCGGTTTTGAGACCAGCACGATCGCATGCAACGGCGCATGGCATGTCAACGGCCACCGATCGACTGATCCCACCACGCATGACAGCCTGGCAAAACCCTGAATGCCGGCCAACCTGCTTTGTCATGGCAAATGTGGTCAGGCCCAGTTTGGATGCGGCTTTGGAGAAAGTGCGCGCATTGCGCTCAACTGCGTCCAAATCAAGGACATAGGCGTTTGCAGGGATTTTACCCTGCTGATGCAGTGACATCGCGGCTTCAATGAATTGCGGATTGCGGCGGATGAGTAGATCCAGAAACATGGGGTTCCTCCAAAAGCTAGCGGCGAATTTCGCGAAGCGAGACTGCAACGGCGAGCAAGATGATCAGTCCGCGTACAATCATCTGGTCGGAAACCTGAAGCCCCATCAGGATCAGCCCGTTATTGAGCATCCCCATCATCAGTGATCCCAAAAGCGCACCGATGATCGAGCCTTTGCCCCCGTTCAGGGCCGTGCCACCAACAATGACTGCGGCGATAACGGTCATCAGATCGCTTTCACCCAAGGTGTATTTCGCGGCCTGAACGCGTCCAGCGTAGAGCAACCCGGCAAGCCCGGCGGTTGCACCGCAGAGTGTCAACACCATCAGGCGCACGCGTGGAACCTTGATGCCGGATACCTGAGCGGCGCGCGCATTGTCACCCACGGCAAGAACATGCGCGCCAAAGCGGGTGTTGCGATAGATGATATGACCGATTGCGACTGCCACAACAGTCCAGATCACCAGTGACGGCACGCCGAACAGGCGGCCCGAGCCAAACAGGCCCGTGAAGGTTTCATTGATCACGGGGATTGAGCGAAGGTCAGTCATGGAGCGCGCGATTCCGGCAAAAAGCCCCATGGTGGCCAGTGTCACCAGAAAGGAAGGCAATCGCAGATAGGCCACAAGCAGGCCGTTGAACGCCCCGATCAGGATGCCTGCACCAAGCCCCGCTACCACGCCCAAGACCATCGGTCCGTTTTGCATGGCCACTGCCGCTGACAGGGCAGAGACCGCGACAATGGAACCAAAGCTGAGGTCGATTTCTCCCGCAGAGAGGGCAAAGACCAGCCCGATTGCCATGATCGTCGCCGGTGCGGTCTGCAATACGATATTCGTCAGGTTCCGACTGGTCAGAAACCCATCATCATGCAGGGTCAATGCGAAGAACAGGAAGATCGCCAGAAAGCCGAAATAGATAACGCTCCTTTGCAAATCCATGCTTCGCAGTCTTGTGAGAGCCTGTTCTATGCCCGCCTCAGTTTGTTTTCTAGGTCTTGAGCGGGCCGCCCGAAGGCGACCCACCAGGAAGGTTCTTAGTTGGACGACAGGCTGGCCGGTGCGTCGATGTTCAGCGACCTTTTCCAGCCGTCGACAACAGTGTCCGCAGTTACCAACAGCGCGGGCGCGACAATAAAGGGTGGCACATCTTCACCCAGAAGATCGAGCACAGCGCTAGCTGCCATGGCACGACCCAATTCATAAGCTTCATCCGCGACGATGGCCGCAACGTTTCCGCCCCGGACCATGTCCAGTGCAATCGGCTCCGAAAGATCGAGTGTCACGATCTTGGTGCTGGTGTTTCCGCTGGCACGCAGGGCTGCTAAAACGCCTTCTGCCGGACCCGCCCAAGTGACGTAGACGCCGCCCAGATCGGGGTTCTTTAGCAGCATTGCGTTTGCAATTTCTTCAGCACGCGCAGGGTCGGAGATACCTTGTTCGGCCACGATAGAGATGTTCGGGTAGTCATTCTCAATCGTTGTCTTGAACGCATTGTCACGCTGGTTGGTCACGTAATAGGCCGCGTCATGGTAAATCCATCCGACGGTGCCTTCGTTGCCCATGGCGGCGGCCAGAGCATCAGCTGCCTGTTTGCCCATTTGGAAGAGGTCATCGGTCACGATGGCTGCATAGTCTTCGGGATGTTTATAATCCGCTGGAAGATTCGACAGGAATGACAGCGCAACCCCGGCCTTTTTGGCCTCTTCAAAAGCTGCCGCTGATGTCACCGGGTCCAATGGAAGCGACAGAATGATGTTCGGCGATTTCACCAACGCGGTTTCAATGTCGCTGCGCTGTTTTGCGGCATCGAAACCGGCACTGGTCACAGCCACAACCTCGATGCCCAGTCGTCTAAACTCATCGCTTGCGCCTGCGGTGACAGCATTCACAAAGTCGGATTGGTCATGCCAAAGAAGGGCGGCGGAGTATCCGGCCGCCTGAACGGCTGCCACTTGGTCGTCGCTCACAACAACGGACGATGAAGGTGTGGCGTTTTCGCCGCCCGGTCCGATTGTCTCGGCGCTCAGGCCGGTGGCCAGCGCGATGAATGCTGACGCAGCCAATGCGGTTTTCAGATAAGTCATCAGTTTCTCCTCAGGTTGGTTCTTTTGGGAATTATATACAGTTTTTGACATAGTTTTCTGAGTCCATCACGGCGAGTTCCTGACGGGAAGCAACATCAGGAATCGATTGATGCCATGCAAAATCGAAAAGGGCCGGAACAAAGAAGCGGAAAAGGCAAACTTTACCAACCGCACCCTTTGGACTGACGACAACCTTGACGTGATGCGTGGGATGAACGGTGCGTCGGCAGTATGGACCATCTGTGCGATGGTGTCCTTAAGCCGCACGTTGTGGCGACCGCTGAATTCGTTGACATATCGTTGCAGGTCCTTGGGGCTGAACTTGTCGAACTTGGCTTTTGTGCCGGGGACCACCTTCGCAGCGACCTGGTTGGTGTCCCGATCCTTGGCGCCTACCACGGCGGTCTTGCCAACCGTACCGCGACCCGCGTTCAGCTTCTTGCTCTCATGCTTATTCTTCTCCCTGCCGCCGAAATAAGACTCGTCAGCTTCAACCGGTACAGTGAACGGGGGTTCGTCGTCGTCATCCCGCCGAAACGCTTCCCTGATGCGCTGTAGCATGAACCACGCCGTTTTCTGTGTTACGCCTATGTCCCTGTGCAGCTTCATGGACGACACGCCTTTCAGCGAGATCATATGAAGGTTTATCGCGTACACCCACTTGCGGAACGACAGGTTGGAAGCCTCAAGCAACGTCCCCTTGCGAACGCTGAAATAAGACCGGCATTCCGAACACCAGTAGGGCATATGTCTGTGGGAAGCTTTGCGCGTTCGTCCGCTTCCGCACGTCGGGCATACCCTGCCGTCTGGCCATATGACGCTCTCCAACCACTCACGCGCCTTTTCCTCGGTCGGGAACATCTCGACCAGATCGACTATCGTGAGTCCCTTCCTAAACGCTTTTCCAGGTCCCCTGCCGCACATTCGAACCACCCTTTTTCAGTTTCCCTCGATGTAGGGAATCTTAAAGAAGCTCTGTCAACAACCGTATATAATTTCCCAAAAAAGGGGCTGGACACTGACGAATCCGGCCCTTCGGTTAAGAAAGCGCGCCAGCCTTATGAAATTTTGTCCAGCTTTGTCAAGGCGTTCGTCAATCCAATCAATGCGCCGCTCAATATGACTGCTGCGACCGGTTGAACGGCTGCGGGGACCCGCCTGTTTTCATCCGCCCGTCTTTTCGGGACCGCCTCCCGTTCTTCTGCCACTTCCTTCGCCAGCGTTTCACCCTCGACGAAGCTCGTATAGCGCTCACGACCCTTGGCCTGCGCGGCCTGACGCACCGTATCGCGCATCCGGCACTGCACCTGTTTGGCCTGCTGCGCCGCCTCATTGCCTTAATCATCAAGGCCGGCAACGGTAGCCGCCATTGGTTCGATTGTGGTCGCTGGAATGCGGTCGGTCGGCTACGCGAAAGAATTTGCAGCCGGGGCAATCTGTAATGCAGGAACGCTTGGCATTCTCATACCGCCGTCGATTGTAATGGTCGTTTACGCTGCGGCCGTGGATGTTTCGGTTGGACGCATGTTTCTCGGTGGTGTGATTCCCGGATTGCTTGCAGGGCTGATGCTCATGGCGGGCATTTATTCATTGCCAAGTTGCGGGGGCTGCCGAAGGGCGATTGGCGCGGCTGGCGGGAAGTTTTCGATTCGGGAAGGCCGGCCGCGGGAAAGCCGGGTGAGGCTGCCGCAATTTTTGGAAGGGATACAAGCTCCATGCCGATGTCGCCGACGGCGGCATCCCGGCCAGCTGCCTTCTCACATCGGCCTCGCTGCACGACAGCCAGGCGGCACTGCCCCTGGCGGCGATGTCGGCCGAACGGGCGGACAGTCTCTACGATTTCATGGACAGCGCTTATGACGCCGGGGAAATCCGCGAATGCTCTCTCCGCCTCGGCCATGTTCCCCTGATCGAGCCGAACCCGCGGCGGAACCGGGAGTTCAAGGCGGAGCTTCACAGCCGGCGGCGGGCCGACCGCGCCGCGCGTCATGTGCCGGCCGAAACGGCGCGCATGCGGGAACGCTCGACGGTGGAGCGCTTCTTCGGCCGCCTCAAGGACCAGTTCGGGGCGAAGCATGTCCGGGTGCGCGGCTATAGGTAAAGTGTTCTGTCATCTGATGTTCGGCGTGATCGCCCTGCTGACCGATCAGATGATGCGCATGAACATCTGAACCGGCTTCACCCCCTTTAGCCACCGCCCCCGGAGAGCTTCCCGTCTCGGGAAGGCGCTCCCGCTCGCCTCGATAAAGGCCGGAATCCGAAAAAATGGGCAAACCGGCTCTGGCACGGTGAATCAGGACGAATCCCGACCCTTCAAGCCCGTTATCAGGGCCGGGCGGCGACCGACAGCCGGGCCGGAGCTCCAAAAGCCGGCATCGTCGAGGAATTATGCAAAAGGCTCAATCGATTTTTTGGCCAAATGACGGATAGGAAACACTCTCCGCATCACGGCCGGAATGTGCCATGAGACTGGGAACTACTTCGCAAACAGACTATAGAGTCCGGCTGCGAATTCGCTTTCGAGCGGAAATGAAAGCATGCCCATCACCGAGTAGCCAAGCAGATAGGGGATCAGATAAAATCTGATCATGTAGAAAAACCAAGCAACAAACAATGGAACCAAGGGCTCGGCAATGAAGCTGGGTGTGACCGGTTTGAACAAACGAAGAATCGGGTCAGTCATCCGGACGAAGATCTTCATAAAGAAAAACGGACTGTCGATCGGAAGAAAAAGGTTCATCGCAACGCGACCGATCAGCGTCCACATGATCATTCCGAGAGCATAGTCGCCCAGCAGCAACCACCAAGGAAATGTATCAAATCCACCTGGCATCATTTGCTCTCCTGCAAGAAAAAGGGGGCGGAACTGCCCGCCCCCTGCAATCAATTTCTATTAGCGATCAATGAGCTCGATCGAGAATCGTATTGCCGGTCGGAATGCGAACTTCATCAACCATTGCCTGTGTTTCGGCATCTGGTTCTTCCGTCATCAGACTGACAACAACCATCGCGATCAAACTTACTGGCATACCGATGATCGCGAACCGCAAATGGTCGATGTAGAACCAAGGTTCGCCGCCGGCGAACCGCACATAATACAGATAGGCGAAGCCGGCCAAGAATCCGAATACCATGCCCGCAATAGCCCCTGCGCGGTTGGCGCGTTTCCACCAAACGCCGAGGACCAGCGGGAAGAACAGCCCGGATGCAGCAAAGTCAAACGCCCAAGCAACCGCGCCTAGGATTCCTGTAAGGCGGAAGCTTGCCACGAATGCCGCAAGCGCACCGATTGCTATCAACAGCACGCGTGCAACGATGAGTCGGGTTCGTGTGTCTGCCTTCGGATCGATGATCTTGTAGTAGAGATCGTGGCTGAGCGCGTTCGCGATTGCCAACAGAAGCCCGTCCGCGGTGGACATAGCCGCTGCCATGCCGCCAGCTGCGACCAAGCCCGAAATCACATAAGGAAGCCCGGCGATTTCCGGTGTCGCTAGAACGACAATATCCGGCCGCATGAAGAACTCGTTGACTTGCAGCAGCCCGTCGCCGTTAAAGTCAGAGATAGCCAGGAATTTTACCGCTTCCCAGTTTCTGACCCAATCCAATGCCTGGACTTCTTGAATGCTCCTGCCAATGATGCCGGTTGCGAGCTCAGGATCGAGAACCTGCAGTTTTGTCAGCGTGGCGAGTGCCGGAGCCGTAAAATAAAGCAGGAAGATAAAGAGCAAAGACCAAGACACGGAATTTCTTGCATCGCGCACGGAGGGTGTCGTGAAGTACCGCATCAGAATGTGCGGCAATGACGCGGTGCCAGCCATCATGCACAAGGCGAGGGTTACGAATTTCCAGCTTGCCGCTTCCCCTGTTCCGGGAGCGTTGTGAAGTGCAGTGAGAACACGCACTCCGCTGAATGGCGCGCTCTGGCCACCTTCCACTGCTGCTCCCACGCCTAGGATGCCTTCCAGTTCGGCAATCCGGGAAACCGCTTCGCCATAGCTGAAATGCGGGATTATGCCAAAGCCTTGGGCGTTGGACATCCAGATGACCGGAACGAGATAGGCAATGATCAGCACAATATACTGTGCCACCTGTGTCCAAGTCACCGCGCGCATTCCTCCAAGCATAGAGCAAAGCAGGATGCCGAGCAGACCAAACCAAACGCCGACTTCAAACGGAATAAGCAGAGCGCGTGAAGCAATCGTGCCGCTCGCGTTAATTTGAGCGGTCACATAGGTGAATGAAGCGACAACCAATATGACAGTTGCGAGAAAACGTGCAAGATTACCGCCATAGCGCGTGCCAATGAAATCAGGAACGGTGTAGCATCCAAACTTGCGCAGATACGGAGCCATCAGCGAATTCACGAGAACGTAGCCGCCAGTCCAGCCTACCACAAAAGCCAGATAGCCGTGGCCACCAAAGTAAATTCCACCCGCAAGCGCCACGAATGACGCGCCGGACATCCAGTCTGCAGCGGTGGCCATTCCGTTGAATACAGGAGGAACTTCGCGGCCCGCGACATAATACGCATCGACCTGCATGGTTCGCGACAACACCCCGATCGCAGCGTAGATAACGACGGTGAATGCAACAAACAAAATACCAATCGTGGCAGCGGGAACTCCAAATTGCTCAAGAACTGCCATCAATAGAATGAAGATTATAAATCCGCCCGTGTACACGCCGTACACCTTGGGTAGGTTGCTTAGAAACTCGTCCTTTGACATACCAGCCATAGTCTTTTCTCCTTAATCAGACAGTCCAGCTTCTTCGTCAATCCGGTCTTGAAGCAAGTTTTGCCCAAATATCAGTAAGACGAAGATTATCAGTGAACCTTGCACGGCAAAGTAGTAGCCCAAGGGGAACCCAATGAAGGATAGACCGTTCAGCCCTTTTGCGAACCAGTGCACAGCGAATGCGAAAATGAACCAAAGCACGAGGACCCAAATGGTAAGATTCCGTGTCTTTCGCCAATGATCCGCCCTCAAATGGTTGTTGTCAGCCATATTGACTCCTTTTGGTGACGGGCTCGAACAGCCCTTTTTGCTTTGCAGCCGCCTCCGCCGCCGCATTACGATTCGATCGGTATAAACCTGAAATTTCGCTGTTGCAACAATTCACTCATCGAACGAATCACATGATTCGCTCGTCAACCGGATGCAATGCCCGTATTTTTCAGCGGAGAAAGTCGGGCCGCGGCTTGATGAAATCGGAATGCTCGCGTAGCTTCAGCACCCGTACGAAAGCCCCCATGGAAAAACATGCCTGATTTGTATAGGAAAATTTTAGCACTTGTGCGGAAATTCCAAAGAATTTTCCAGATTCGCTTCGATAAGGCGCCTCTTGTCACAGTCGATGCATTGGTGGAATTCATTCACACGCGCTCAGCCTATGTGGCGCAGACATCTTTGTACGGATATTTGAAGACCCGCATGGGAAGAGAATATGTGACCATCTTCAAGGACGAAAAGTTTGCGCCGTCGCTGAATAAGGCAAAGTGGGAGATTTATGCAGCTTGCCTGTCGGACTTAACAATATGCGCGGTCGCTAATGCAGGGTGGAGATCAGCCGAACAGTCAGCCGAACTGGCGTTCCACTGTTACCAACGCTGCGTACGAACGACCTTTGACGGGGAGATAGCCGAAGCAATTGCCGAAGATGCGGTCGCGCGGTTTGCCGAGCGCATTGAGGGAGTTGTCTGGGCAAATGCTGCGATCGGCGCATTGGCGTTTTCGCGTAGCCCGGAGGCATTGGCAGACAGTTCGCCTGTAACTGACGAATACAAGAAATTGGATCGTGAAATCGTTATGAATTCCATCCGGTTTCGTTGGATTGATGTCAGGGAGCAGTTGAACAATCGGTTGGATGGCGAAGCCATTTGGCAGGATTGGAACGAGATCAGCGCTTCACTTAAGACCGAATCTCTGCGCACCGGAGCAATAACTGACCAGAAAACAGAATCACCATGCTGAAATTTGTCATTATTTCCGATCTGCATATCGTGCCCAGGGGCGAGCTGTCACACGCGGTTGATACATCCGCAAGGCTTTCAGCAGCCATTGATCACATCAATGCGACACATCCCGATGCGGCATTCTGCATCGCCGCAGGTGATTTAACCGATCAGGGTGAAATCGAGGCCTATCAGCGTTTGCAGGAATTACTCGCCGAACTGAAGCTTCCGCTTTATCTGACGCTTGGCAACCATGATGTGCGGACAAACTTTCTGAAGGTGTTTTCTGATCAAGCGGTTGCTCAAACCGGTTTTCTGGATTACTGCATTGATTATGGTGAACACCGCATTCTCCTGATGGACTCGCTGGATACGGGCCGCCACGCCGGATTGCTGGTTCATGAGCAGTTGGCGTGGCTGGCATCGCGCTTGCACGAGGCCGCCGAGCGGCCGGTGATCTTGGTTTTGCACCACAATATAAGCGACTTGCAGGTCTCGACGGACTCCATTCGGCTCGACCAAAACGAAGAGCTGCTTAACCGCCTGCGCGGCTACCCGAATCTAAGGCAGGTGATTTCCGGACATGTGCATTTGGCCTCATCGGGTGTGGTCCAGGGCATACCATTCACAACATTCGCCGGATGCCATTACAATATCGAACCGCGCATCCATGACCCGACACGCCGCGCTCCCCGCATCGAAGGTCCAGGCCAGTATGCGGTTGTTTGGTCAGGATCCGAATCAACTATTGTGCTGCAGGAAGACTTTTTTACCCGCCACGCCGTTATGCCGCGGGAATTATTCCATTGATCGCGGAAACCCGCCATCTGTCAGATCAATCGGCAGGCAAACCAACGCGCCAGTCTGATATCGAAAAAGCACGGGAGCGCATCGCGGCATTGCTGTCGCATACTCGCATTTTCACCTCGCCGCTGCTGAATGAGAAATCCGGGGCACAGCTTTTTTTTAAAAGGGAGGACGAACATCCCCCGGGTTCATTCAAGGCGCGCGGCGCGGTCAATGCCGTCTTCAGTTTATCGGACATTGATGCGAAGCAGGGGGTGCTGACCCATTCTTCCGGCAATCATGGCGCCGCCTTGGCATTTGCGGCGGAACAGCGCGGTATTCGTTCGACGATTGTGATGCCGTTATGTGCCGTTCAAAGCAAACGCGACGCGGTCTGTAAATTTCATGGTGAAATCGTCCAGTGCGCAGATTCCGCTGCTGAGCGCCGCCAAACCGCCGCTCGCATTCAAGCGGTCACAGCTGCAGAATTCATTCACCCATATAATGATTCCAGAGTCATTGCCGGTCAAGGGACATGTGCAGTGGAATTGTGCGAGCAGGTGCCGGACTTGGATGCGATCTTGGTGCCGGTCGGCGGCGGTGGACTTCTATCGGGCACATGCCTTGCTGTGTCGGGTCGGCAAAGACCGGTGCAGGTTATCGGCGCCGAACCCGAACAGGCTGACGATGCTTGCAGAAGTCTGGAGATGGGAAGGCTGATTGCCGACGACGCTCCCGATACGATTGCCGATGGGCTGCGCACTCCATTGCTGGATTTGACATGGCGCGTTGTTCACGCACATCGGCCGAAGCTTGTCAGAGTCGGCGAAACCGCTATCGTGGATGCCATGAATTTATTTCTGCAAGCGTCGGGTCAGCTGATCGAACCGAGTTCAGCGGTCGCTGTCGCCGCAGCGGTTGGCAACCCGGATCAATTTTCCGGCAAGCGGATTGGCGTTGTCATCACGGGAGGGAATAGCGAAATTTCCGCGCTTCCCGATTGGGCGCAAAGAAAATTGAGGCTGACTTAATAGTGAATTGTCAAAGCGGATATATGACCAGCATGATGTTTGTGCCTTCAGAATGACAGAAAGCCAATAGAACACCCAGACTGAAACGCGCTGTGCGCGCAGACCACCGCGCTTTCACAGCCAGCAAAAAGGACAATCCATGGCCACTGATAAGCAGAATGTGACGCTTGAACAGGCATCGCTTCACTACCACGAACACCCAAAGGCGGGAAAACTGGAAATCCGGGCGACCAAGCCCATGGATACCGGCCGCGACTTGGCGCGTGCCTATTCGCCAGGGGTGGCGCATGCTTGTGTTGAAATCAAGAAAGATGTCATGAATGCGCGTCGCTATACGGCAAAGGGTAATCTGGTCGCGGTGATTTCAAACGGCAGCGCTGTTCTCGGACTCGGCAACATTGGTCCTCAGGCGGCCAAACCAGTGATGGAAGGTAAAGCGGTCCTCTTTAAGAAATTCGCAGGTTTAGACTGTTTTGACATTGAAGTTAATGAAAGCGACCCCGAAAAACTGGCTGATTTGGTGGCAAGACTTGAACCAACATTCGGCGCTGTCAATCTTGAAGACATCAAGGCGCCCGATTGCTTCCAAGTCGAGCGTCTCTGCCAGGAAAAAATGGAGATCCCCGTTTTTCACGACGATCAGCACGGAACCGCTATAGTTGTCGCGGCAGCTGCCGAAAATGCGCTTCGGATCGCGGATAAGAATCTGGATGCCATCAAGATTGTCGCGATGGGCGCCGGCGCTGCCGGCATTGCTTGCCTCAAAATGCTGGTTTCGATGGGCGCAAAAAGATCGAACATCTTTCTTTGCGACCGGCAGGGCGTTGTTCGGACTGCAAGGGACGATCTTACCCCGGAGAAGGCGGAATTCGCGCATGACACCGATTGCAAAGAATTTTCCGATGCCATCGTCGGCGCTGATTTGTTTTTAGGCCTTTCAGGACCGAATGTGCTGACAGCCGGCATGGTTAAGCAAATGGCGAGCTCACCGATCATTTTCGCGCTTGCCAATCCCGACCCGGAGATCAAACCAGAACTCGCAAAAGAAGCTGCGCCGGATGCGCTGATTGCGACTGGTCGTTCCGACTACCCCAATCAAGTCAATAATGTGCTTTGTTTTCCCTTTATTTTCAGAGGGGCGATGGATGTGGGGGCAACCAAAATCAATGAAGAAATGAAACGGGCCTGTGCCAAAGCCATCGCTGAGTTGGCGAGGCGGGGAAGCAGCGTGGAAGCCGGTTCGGCCTACCAGGGAGAAACGCTGACGTTCGGGCCGGAATACCTCATTCCGAAACCGTTTGATCTCCGGCTTTTGCCCCGCGTGTCATCAGCAGTTGCCAAGGCAGCGGTCAGTTCCGGGGTCGCCACGCGAGAAGTTAACCTTGAGGAGTATGAGAGGCGGCTGGAAGAGCAGGTGTACAAGACGTTCTTTACCATGCGGCCAATATTTGAGACCACCCGACGCACCAGGAGAAGAATAGCATTTGCCGAAGGCGAAGATGAAAGGGTTTTGCGCGCAACGCAAGCGATTTTGGAGGAAACCGGAGACATCCCGATTTTGATTGGCCGACCGGACGTCGTTGCCCGAAAAATTAAGAGAGTTGGTTTGGACATTCAGCCGGGCGTGGATTTCGAAGTGGTTAATCCTCAGCAGGATGACAGGTTTGACGACTATTGGGGTGCATACCACCGCATCACCCATCGCAAAGGAGTTACCCAAGATCTTGCCAAAGCCATATTGCGAACCAACACCACGACGATCGCAGCGGTCATGGTCAGACGCGAGGAGGCGGACAGCATGATCTGCGGCACATTCGGTCAATATCTATGGCATTTGAACTATGTCAGACAGGTACTGTCAGAAGGTGATTTGCATCCAATCGGCGCCTTGTCATTGATCATCTTGGATGGCGAGCCGCTGTTCATCGCCGATACACATGTGCATACGGATCCAACAGCGCAGCAGGTTGCGAATACGGTGATTGCCGCTGCGCGGCATGTGAGACGTTTTGGTATCGAGCCGAAAATTGCGCTTTGTTCTGATTCTCAGTTCGGCAATCTTGACAGCAATTCCGGACGCCTAATGCGGGCGGCGCTTGAAAAGCTAGATTCGAGCGAGCAAAATTTCGAATATGAAGGAGAGATGAATTCCGACACGGCGCTTGCCGAAGATCTCAGAAACAGATTGTTTCCGCATTCGAGGCTGACCGGCAGAGCTAATACATTGATTTATCCGAACACGGTTGGGGCAGGGGCGGCACGAAATTTGCTTAAAAGCATTTCGTCGGGGCTGGAAGTCGGACCGATACTAATGGGCATGGCTAACCGCGCTCATATCGTGACCCCGGCAATCACTCCCCGCGGTTTGTTGAATATTTCAGCATTGGCGGGTACGGATGTAGCCAGCTACGGTTAACTTAAGCGCTATGGAGCAGACGGTTCATGTCTGGAAAATTGACGACGCACGTTCTTGATACGGCGCGTGGCCGCCCAGCGGCCGGACTGAAGATAGATTTATTTCATCTGGCTGAAGCCGAGAGAGTTTTGTTGGGAACATTTTTTACCAATTCAGATGGACGGGTCTCGGAACCTGTTCTTTCGCCTCCCGAGTTTCAGCAAGGGGTATACGAGCTCGTTTTCCATGCCGGCGCCTATCATTCGGCAGCAGGTGAAGGCGGCGAATTGCCGTTTTTGGATTTGGTTCCAGTGAGGTTTACGCTTGCAGCGGACGAGCATTTTCATGTGCCGCTGCTGCTTTCTCCTTATGGATATTCAACTTATCGCGGCAGTTAAGCTTAGTTCTTATAGATTAATGTACCCATTGATGCGGCTTAGCAGCAACTGACATGACCGAATTAGCCGTTATCTGGGAATGGATCGAGTTTGCGGTGCGCTGGCTGCATATCGTTACCGCGATGGCTTGGATCGGATCATCGTTTTATTTCATCGCGCTTGATCTTGGATTACGAAAATCACCGGACCTTCCCAAAGGAGCGTGCGGAGAGGAATGGCAGGTTCATGGCGGTGGATTTTACCACATAGAAAAATATCTGGTTGCTCCCGATAGGCTGCCTGATCGGCTCATCTGGTTTAAATGGGAGAGTTACAGCACTTGGCTGAGCGGCGCCGCTCTTTTGATGATATTGTATTGGTCGGGTGCGGAAATCTATTTGATTGACCGATCAAAGGCAGATTTATCGATCATTCAAGCAATCTTGATTTCGGCCGGATCGCTGATCTTTGGGTGGATCATTTACGATCTGCTTTGTAAATCGCAGCTTGGCAGACACCCAACCTCGCTGATGTTGCTGCTGTTTGTGTTGTTGACGGTTATGGCTTGGGGATTTGATCAGGTTTTCACCGGGCGGGCCGCACTTCTTCATCTCGGCGCCTTTACAGCGACAATCATGACGGCGAATGTCTTCATGATCATCATTCCAAATCAAAAAATTGTCGTTGCTGATCTCAAGGCTGGTCGCGTGCCGGACTCAAAATACGGCAAAATCGCCAAGCTGCGTTCGACGCACAACAATTATCTAACTCTGCCGGTGATTTTCCTGATGCTGTCCAATCATTATCCGTTGTCTTTCGCGACGGAATACAATTGGGCCATCGCTTCGCTGGTATTTCTCATGGGCGTGACCATACGCCATTACTTTAATTCTGTTCATGCGGGGAAGGGACAGCCGCATTGGACATGGGCAGCGACAGCGATACTCTTCATTATCATTATGTGGCTTTCGACCGTCGAGCGTTCGCATGCGCCATTCATTGATGCTGTGAGCGAAGCGGAAGTTGGAGCAGAAACCGCGCATTCTGCGTTGTATCAGGATGTGGCGGCCATTGTTGAAACCCGGTGCACGGTGTGTCACGCGGCTTCACCAGTTTGGCAAGGAGTGCTGATCCCTCCAAAAAACGTTCGCTTAGAGACTGATGGAGACATACTGCGTTATGCACGGCAGATATATGTGCAGTCCGCGTTGAGTCAGGCGATGCCGCCGGCCAACGTCACTTTTATGGAAGACGATGAGCGGCGGTTAATTTTAAGTTGGTATCGAGAGTCTGCTGCTCGAAATATCTTGCCTTAGCGGAGAGTGCCGGTCGCAATCACTGCGCAGATCACACCAGATGAGCCGATTGTTTGCGCAAAGCTTGTCTGATTTCAGTGCACTCTGACGCGAGTCACCCTTTACCCATGACTTAAATCTGGACGCAGCATCCAATAGATGCTGTTTCGATGCCAGGGGTGAAACGCGCATTCCGGAAACTCATTCTTCGGCTTCAAGCTTTTCCAGAAATTTTGCGATGTCGGCGATCGCCCTATCCGCTTCCGGCATGTCTCCGGCGAACATCTGAAATGAATGAAGCATGCCCGGGTGCCGCTGGATTTCAAGCGTTCCGTCCTTTGGCCAAAATTCCGCAAGGCGCTCGACATCGTCGCGCAGCAGGTCAAATTCGGCGTTTTGCGCCAATGTGGGCGGCAGCCCGTGCAGATTGGCGAATAGCGGTGATACCTGTGCGTCGGAAGCGCTCCGTTCGCCTCGATACAGGTCGGCGAGAGCGGTTAGGTTTCGCAGGGACAGGATAGGATCTTCGATCGTGCCTGCCCTGATTTTAGTATCCCCGGAAAGCGTTAGGTCCAGCCAAGGCGACATCAGCACCAGCGCGTCGGGCAGATCCGCGCCTTTGTCCCTGATCGCGCAGGTCACCGACAGCGCCAACCCTCCCCCAGCACTGTCGCCTGCCAGAACGAGCGTTTCAGGGCCGTGTGCCCGGCGTTCCGCAACGACCGCCAAGCATTCGTTCCGGGCCACAGGAAACGGTGCTTCCGGGGCGAGAGAGTAGTCGGGCACGATCACTTCGGATGAGGTCGCATTCGCGATATGACCGCCAAACCGATGGTGAGTCATTGCGGACATCAGGCAGTAGGCGCCGCCATGAAGGAAGACGATCTCGCGGTCTGTGCGCGATGTTTCGGGCCGCAGGCGGATACACCGAAGCTCCGCGATGGTCTCCCATTCCATCAAAATGTTTTGCGGCACGCCGGTCAGAACATGGGCGTCTTTGGTATTCCTGCGTTCCTGTCGCAGATCAAAAACAGCAGGTTTTTCCACAGACCGGAACTTCCGCTCGATTTCTTTGGCACGTGCGCTAATGTCAGGCACTGTCATGTCCGGCACCTTTCTGTTTGAAATACCCGGAGAGAGTGACGATCGCGATGGTCAGCGCGAAGGGGGCCATCAGAACGAATTGAACCGGCAAGCCGGATCGGTTGAAAATCTGCATGAAAATCCCGAAGGCGTCCGCAAATCCGAAGAACAGTCCAGCCAGCGCCGTGTATATCACCGAAAACCCGCCGAACAACATGGCGGCGAGGGCGAAGAATCCACGGCCATTGGTCATGTTCTCCGAAAAGCCCGCCACATCCCCTACAGCCAATTGGGTGCCGGCGACGCCACACCCCACGCCCGTGATCAAAAGTGCGTAAAGTCTGACTTTGGATTGGTTCACGCCTGCCGCTTCAGCGCCATAGCTGTAGTCACCGACCGCGGCGATCTGCAGTCCAAGCCGCGACCGGCGCAGAATGATCCAGGCGAACACAATCAGCAACGGTGTGATCCAGGTTATGATCGTCAATTCGGATACAAGCGACCAAACACCCTCTTGCGGGCCAGTGACAGGGCGCGGCAGCCGAACCGCCGAGGCCATTTGGCCGCGCTGGTCAAATAAAACCTGCATTGCGTAGGCGGTCCCGCCGACGCAAAGTGTTGTGAGACCAAGCCCCGCGATGACTGCATCCGCCTTGAGCCGATCGATGATCACCCAGTAAAGCGCCGACAGCGCCAGACTGACGGCGATCGCGGCTGCCATGCCAAACCAGACCGAGCCGCTTAGGGTTCCAGCAGCGACAGCGGTGAAGGCAGATGCCAACATCAGTCCTTCGATACCCAGATGGAAGATTCCGGCTCGGATCGAAAACAGCCCGGCTACGGCCGCCAGCACGATCGGAGTCGAGGCGCGCAGGGTAGTTACGGTGAATTGGTCGAGAAATTCCATCTCTTTCAGCGTCTCTTGCGCCGTATGAGTTCTGCGGTCACGAGCATTGCGATCATGCCTTCCAGGATATTCAGCCCTGAGCTCGGTAAATCTGAGACGATCGGCAAAAACAGGACGGCCGCCTGAAGGCCGCCGAACAGAAGGGCTGCCAGAACAATTCCCGGCACTCGTGAAAGGCCGACAATCGTCACGACAATCGCGGTGAAGCCTATGGTAGGCGTCGCCCCGGTGACAAGTCTTCCGTTGGGACCCAGCACCTCGAACGCACCTGCAAGCCCGGCGAAGAGACCAGCAAGCGCATAGGCGATGAGTTTGAGCCGACGCACCCTCATCCCCTGCCATTCGGCCGCCTTCCTCGCTTCTCCGATATATCGAATCTGTAAACCGATCGCGCTGCGTTCCGCCAAAATCCAGGCACATAGCGTGGCGAGTGCGATCATCATCAAAAGCGGTACCGACATGCCATCGCCTCCACTCAGGCGAAGTGCGCTGTCGACGGTCGGAGTGGAGGCCGTTTCGCCCCGGACAGCGGGATCTTTGAGCGGTCCGGTGGTAACCCAGGACACAAAAAGCACCGCGATGAAGTTGAGCATGAGGGTCACGATGACCTCATCGGCACCGAACCGCACCTTAAGAACACCGGCCAAAAGCGACCATAACGCGCCGAAAACCATACCAGCCAGAATCGCGGATGACACAACCATCCATGCAGGCCCGGACATCTGGAGCGCGACGGTCACCGCTCCGAGTCCTCCCATCATCATCTGCCCCTGACCGCCAATATTAAACTCGCCCGCCCGCAGCGCGAACAGAAAGCCCAGTGCAATCAACAGCAAGGGCATTGTCCAGCGAAGCGTTTGCCAGAAAGAGCCAAAACCGGTGATCGCGCCTTCGATCACACCGAGCAGCACATTCACCAGGTCATAGCCCGCGGTGGCGAACAGCAATGCGCTCAGCACAAAGGCTGCGACTAGGGGAAGAAGCGCACTCAGGGCGCGGTGCGCGAGATTCCTCACAGCGTTCCAACCATGGCGTCACCAATTTTTCCAGCTGAGTAAGGAGGCTGGAACGAACCTGTGATCTCGCCGCTCCTAATCACAATGATGCGGTCACAGATGCCAAAGAGTTCGTCCAAGTCAGAGGAGATCAGGATGACCGCGGCTCCCTGCCGGCGCACGCGGTCCAGCTCGCTCCAGACAAAGTTTGTCGCACCGAAATCCAGTCCGCGTGTGGGCTGGGCGGCAAGGAGGGCCGTGACCCGCCCGGTCAATTCCCGTGCAAGTATGACGCGTTGCAGGTTCCCGCCCGATAGCGTTCCGGCTGGTTGATTTGGAGTTTCATAGATCACACCAAAGTGAGCAAGCGCCCGGCGCGCTTCGTTCAGAATCTCGCGCAAACTGATATTTGGCCACGGACCTTTGCGAAACGTCTCGGCCATCCATGTCTTGGTATTCTCCCAAAGGGTCAATGTGAGGCTTGCCCCTTCGGTCATTCTGTCGAATGGAACAGCCCTCAGGCCCCGCGTGCGTCTCTGCGAAACCGAAAGATCCGTTACATCCTCATCAGCCAGAAACAGATTTCCTGAAATCGGACGGCTGAGTCCGGCAAATATCTCTGCCAGCGCCCGCTGGCCGTTTCCCTCGACCCCGGCGACTCCCAGAATTTCCCCGGCTTTGAGATCGAAGCTGACATCTTTTAGTCCGACTTCGCCCTTATCGGTCCGCGAACTCACAGTGTCAAACCGAACTAAGCAAGTCGTGGCTGCGGCTTTCGACGCCTGGTGTGAAACCGGACTATGGGTCGTCGTCCCGATCATGGCTTCGCTGATCCGCCTATCCGTCATATCCGCCTTTGGCGTCGGTTCCAGCACCAGTGCGCCGTCGCGCAGGATTGTTACCGTGTCAGCGATATCCATCACCTCCCTGAGCTTGTGCAGGATGACGATCAGGGTGACGCCGTTGTTTCGCAGCCTGCGCAATTTGTCGAATAGCGCGGAGATCGCCGGCGGCGACAGCAGCGCCGTCGGTTCGTCCAGAACCAGAACCTTTGCGTGATTGGCCAATGCCCGGACAATTTCGATGGACTGTGCCGTTTCGACCGGAAGTGTGGATAGTATAGCCCTGGGATCAACGTTGATCCGAGCCTCTTCCAGACGGTCTTTCCATGCCGTTTCGACCTTCCGCCTGGTGTAGATGCGCCCCCCCATTTTCCGGACCGAGGCGAATTCCAGCGCCTCTGCGACCGAGAAGGTTGGCGGCAGGGCAAATCGCTGGTGAACTATATCCAGCCCGGCTGCTTGCGTCGCCGCCGTGTCTCCCGGCGATACCGATTGCCCAAGAATCTCCAAAGACCCGTTCTGTGGGGACAGCACCCCGGAAATGACGCGGGCGATAGTGGACTTGCCCGCGCCATTTTGTCCCAGCAATGCGTGGATTTTACCCGCTTCGAACCTTACTGAAACGTCTTTAAGCGCATGAACCGCGCCGAAATGCACATCAATATTCTGGCAACAGAGAGCTGGCTGCATCGGTTCGGCAACTGCGCGCGAGGTATGTGACGCACGATGGGTTACCCTGCGTCACACTCAGTTCGGGATCAGTTCGGCTCAGTTTCGTCATAGGGCACTTCAAGCGCGCCAGACCTGATTTCCGTATAGGCGGCCTCGGTCGCAGCGCGCGCATCGGCGGCCCCCGGATTTGCCGCAGCATAGTCATCCGAGAATGTCATCACGATTTCACCGCTTGCAATCCCACCGATTCGGAAGCCGGACTGGAAATCGTCGGAGATGGCGTTTTCAACCTCGATCATCATTGTCTGCGCCCATTCGAATGACGCCACAAAGCCAACGTTGTCCGGGGCTTGGTCCACAAGCGGCGGGGACGCGACAATCACAGTGCGGCCCATTTCATCGGCGGCTTCGACAACACCGATATCGCTCGCTGCTGCACCGGTGTAGATGACGTCAATCCCTTGGTCGTAGAGCCCCGCTGCGACTTCTTTACCCTTCACCGGATCCTCGAAAGACTGGACGAAGGCCGGTGTTATGCTGATATCTGGATTGATTTTAGCGGCTGCCATTACCATCGCATTGTAATCCGCCCAAACGTAAGGCAGCGGCACCCCAGCGATAAGGCCGAGTCTGCCGCTTTCGGTCATGGATGCTGCAAAGGTGCCAGCAAGATACGCATTCTCCTGGGTGGAGTATCCTGCGACCCTGGCATTGGGAACCGGGGGGTTGTGGGGCGACGCTACGATAACCACAAACCTCGTGTCTGGAAACTCGGGAGCGACGGTCTGCACGGTCGCGCCCATTGCAAAGAACGTTGTCACGACAACATCGGTTCCACGGCGTGCCAGCGTGCGCAGCGTGTTTTCGAAGGTCGCCGGATCCAAAGCTTCGATGAAGCGAGTTTCAACACCGAATTCCGCTTCGGCCTGCCTCAGACCGTCGATCAAGCCGTCTATCGGACCGCGGTCACCGGCCTTTTGCGTAGCCACAAGAACGACGCTTTCGCCCTCGGCGGCAACGGGACCCGCCAGAGCCAACGACAGTGACACAGCTATCGTCCCGATCAGACGACCTCTTTTCATTCCATTCATGCCGAACATCCTATGCAATCAATTTATCAGCGCGAACGCTACAATGAACTTTCTTTTAGATCAAGAAATTCTTTCGAAACGAGCATCAAGCCGAGGCCGCCGAATTCAGCCCTTGCGAGCGCAAAAGCAGTTCCCGACAGTCTCGAAACTCCAATTAATTCCGTGATAATTTAAGATTATTTGATTCAGCAATGGATACATTTGAGCCAAAGTTTGGGATTGCTGCTAACGGATTTTATCGTCGCACGGAGAACAACCGCCGCGAATTCCATCAAAGTCCGACCGGCATTCCAATCAAACCGCGAATCCGAAGATCGTTGTATCATTTGCGGACTGGAGTCCGGCACCGGAAGTTGGGCGTCAATAACAGGACGGACATGCTCGATGCCCTTATGCGGTAAACCAATGAATGTTTGTGACGTTTGGCGGATTGAAAAGCTCCGAAGCATCGATTGTATTCGTGGTGGGTTGACAAAAGCCTAAGGTCTTTAGCGATAAGCGAATAATTCCGGGCCCACGCCTCTTGCTGGCTGCTTGATCGGAGAACAAAGACCTCAACAGGATCTAGGATGGGTTTTGCGATAGACTTCCAGCAAGTGAGACTTATCAACAGCGGTATAGGCCTGCGTGGTCGAAAGCGAACTGTGTCCCAGCAGTTCCTGAACTGCTCGGAGATCGCCGCTTGAGCGGAGCAGATGGGTGGCGAATGAATGACGTAATGCGTGCGGAGTTGCGCTGGCAGGTAGACCGAGGGCTGTGCGCGCTCGGTCCAGAACTCTACGCACTTCGCGCTGATTGAGCGGTCTGCCTCTTATTCCCATGAACAGCGGCATGTCCGGTTTTGGGCTATAGGGGCAAAGCTTGGCGTACTTGGCAACAGCGTCACGAGTTACCGCGATTGTCGGCACGACACGCTCCTTGCCGCCTTTCCCGGTAATGCGAAGAGTTGCGGGCAGAGGGCTAGCGTTCCATTTCAATGCCAAGGCCTCGGAAATCCGCAGCCCGCAGCCATAGAGAATTGATAGAACAGCGACATCCCGCGCTGCGATCCAATCGGTGCTGTGCGCCTGCGCCGCGTGGTCCAGAAGTTCGTAGGCAGCCTCGGCGGAAACCGGACGAGGCAGCGGCTTTTGAAATCGTGGCGCACGCGCTGCAAGAAAGCCTGCGCAGTCGAATCCTTCCAGCTCGCCCAGCCAGCGAATGAAGCCCTTGACCGCGGAAAATTGCCGGGCCAGCGATCGAGCCGAAATTCCTCGATTGCGTTCACGCGCCATCCATGCCCGTGCATCTCGAATGCCAACCGACTTTAGCGCGGATAAGTCCAACTCTTCGCCCCGATACCGGGTAAGAAAATCCAAAAATCCGCGCACATCCCGAGAATAAGCCTTGGCTGTGTGCTCAGATATGCCGCCGAGCGCGAGCTTGATTGCAATCCAGTCCTGCAGCCATTGATCAATGGAGGGAGAGAGAAGCAGTTCGGAATCGCTCATGGCCACCTGTTCCAAACGAAGACTTCAAATCCATGGATCCCAAATGGGCGCCGCAGCGCCTTACCTAATGTGTTTGTCAATTCCATTGGTGGATTGCAGTCTTGGCAAAGTCAGTCAGCGCATCAATTTTCTGATGGTGTGCTGAAACACCTGCTGAAAGAATACAAGCAGCTCAGTCCCCATCCCCGCTTCAAACTGATGTGCGTTATTTGACGCGATCAACAGTAACGCGGACTGATGGGGATTTAAGAACGAAATCGGCAGCAGTGCCTCTGACCGAACTTGATTTGCATACTGTCCGTAGGCTGACTCAATCCACGGGTCTATCGTATGGCGCAATTTCACCTGCCCTTTCCGCAAACCGCGTGGATCGGCAAAATACCGGTCAATGAATCCTTGTTCGCACACCAAAAAGGTATTTCCTAAAGTCGTTCGCGTGCCCAATCCGTCAAATCTTCCAACGAGCAGCAGTCGAATGCATTCGACCTGCAGAATTCTTGTAATTTCTTCGTCGAGTGCAATGCGCAGAAGTTTGAGGTTTTTTGCCTCCAAGAGAGCAAGCACAGCCGCATGCACACGCTGCACACTCATCAGATTTTCGTGGCCGGAAGCAACGAGCAAACGATTGACTTCCTCGAGTTCGCCACGACGGCGTTCTAAAATTTTCAGTGCTGCGTCTCTCAGGTCGACAACATTTTCGCCCAGTGTGTGTTCGGCTGACGTCGCCAATTCACGCACGGTGTCGGGATCGTCCAAAACAGCTTCAGGGCAAGACTTTATAAATGTCCGGACACTATTCAGCAGCTCTTGGTCTGTTTCGGGACGGGAGTCTTTCACTGGACTGATCCTATCCTCGGTTGGTTTTGGCCTTCTCGGCATCGGCAAGGAAAGCAGCAAGGCCGATATCCGTCAGCGGATGTTTTAGAAGACTTCGGATTACCTGAGGAGGAATTGTCGCCACGTCAGCGCCAGCCAGGGCCGATAGCATCACGTGTTGTGGTGAACGCACTGATGCTGCCAAAATTTTTGTGCTGAATTCGTAATTGTCATAGATTTGCCGAATATTTTCGATCAGGTCCATCCCGTCGATTCCTAGATCGTCGAGACGTCCGATGAACGGGCTGATGTATGTAGCTCCGGCTTTGGCGGCGAGAAGGGCTTGGTTGGCGCTGAAACAAAGCGTGACATTGATCGGAATGTCATTGAGACTGAGTGTTTGACAGGCTTTTAACCCGTCCCAGGTTAATGGAACCTTCACAACAACGTTGTCTGCGATAGCGGCGAGTTCCGAGCCTTCGTCCGTCATTGCAGCCGATTCTGTTGCCAATACTTCTGCGCTGACCGGCAGAGGTTGCACGATTTCACAGATTTCGGCGATCACTTCATGATGGCGTCGCCCGGACTTCATAATCAGACTGGGGTTTGTTGTAACGCCGTCCAGCATGCCCAGCCCTGAAAGTTCGCGGATTTGTGTGGTATCCGCAGTGTCCACAAAAAATTGCATCGTTCCTACCCTTAACACAGAGATTCGGATTACAACGTGTCACTATCAAATCAAGCCGATAATGGAACAGGACATTGAAGTCTAACGGTCGGGATCACTGGGAAGAAGGTAAACGCGTTTCCGTCGTTGTGCCACGACCATTTGACCGGGGACTGGACTATCTCGCTCCCAGCGGAGGCGTGCATCTTGGCGATGTGGTGGAGGTATCACTTGGCCAGTCGCGGGAAATCGGTATTGTATGGGGGCCCGGCGACGGAATGATACCAGACGCGCGGCTTAAGAGTATACTGCGAAAACATGATGTCGCGCCCATGACAGAGAGCATGATGCGGTTTTTGGAACGCGCGTCTCAGCATACTGTAACAAGTCTTCCAATGATGGTCAGACTGGCAACTCGAGCCCCCGGCATTCGTGAACCGCGGCCAAGACGTGGCCTCTATCGATTCACCGGTCAATTGCCCGAACGCATGACGCCAGCGCGTGAACGGGTGTTAGAACTTTGTTCGGATCTTGATGATGAAGCTGTTTCCGCGCAATTCATCCAAGGAGTTGCACAGGTCAGTGCAGCAGTGGTCAAAGGGCTTGAAAAAAGTGGAATGCTCGAACGGATTTGGGTGAACAAAGAACGCGAGTATCAAAGACTAAAGGCCATTCCAACAGAATTCGAGCTGTCTGACGAACAAAGGACAGCATCCGCTTTCCTTCGCAAGAAAATCCGTGAGAAGTCATTTTGCCGGGTACTGCTAAAAGGCGTTACGGGATCGGGAAAGACAGAGGTCTATCTTGAAGCTGTTTCAGAAGCATTTAGGTCGGGAAGGCAGGTTTTGCTTCTTTTGCCGGAGATTGCTCTGACAACGGAATTCATTGGACGAATCAAGGACCGGTTCGGAGCAGAACCGGCTGAATGGCATTCAGGCATAGCCGGTTCAGAGCGACGCAGACTCTGGCGCGCGGCAGGCGACGGTTCGGTTCAATTGGTTGTTGGTGCGCGATCCGCGTTGTTTCTTCCATTCAGAGATTTGGGGTTGATCATTGTCGATGAAGAGCACGACATTTCGTATAAGCAAGAAGACGTGGTGCTCTACAATGCCAGAGACATGGCGGTGCTTCGGGCTTCAATCTGTGATGCGCTGATAGTGTTGGCGTCGGCGACACCTTCACTCGAGACATGGAACAACGCTCGCGAGGGAAAATACCATCAGCTGGAGTTGCCAACGCGGGTTCGGTCCGTGCAACTGCCGGAAATGGAAGTGATTGATTTACGCAGCGAAGGTCTCGAAAGAGGTAAATGGATTTCAGCGGCCATGGCGCATGAAATGCGGAATACGTTGGAAGGCGGCAATCAGGCGATGTTGTTCTTGAATCGTCGCGGCTACGCACCGCTCACAGTGTGCAGAGCTTGCGGAGCTCAATTCAGCTGTCCAGAATGCGATGCGAGACTGGTGCAGCACCGATTTGTTGACCAGCTTATTTGTCATCAATGCGGTCGCGCATCGCCCTTGCCGACCATATGTCCTGATTGCGGAGCCGAAGGACAACTGGCGGCCATCGGCCCGGGAGTTGAAAGGCTGATGGAAGAAGCGAACAATCTATTTCCCGACGCGCCGATCGCCGTTCTGTCCTCTGATATCGGCAACTCTCCGGCGGCGTTGGCGCATCAGCTGAAATTGGTGCGCGAGGGGCACGTCCAAATTATCGTCGGGACGCAGATAATTGCGAAGGGACATAATTTTCCATTTTTGAAGTTGGTTGGCGTTATCGATGCTGATCTTGGGTTGTATGGATGTGATCTGCGCGCTTCCGAACGAACATTCCAGCTTATGACGCAGGTTGCGGGCCGGGCCGGGCGAACTCATGACACTGGAAGAGGCATAGCTCTCTTGCAAACCTGGCAGCCTGACCATCCGGTCATTCAAGCCATAATGTCAGGGAATGATGAGGAATTCTGGGCCGCTGAAGCAGCAGAGCGACGCGTGGCCGGGGCGCCGCCCTTCGGACGGTATGCTGCGATCATTTTATCAGGTCCGGTTGAAAAGGTTGTTCAAGGATTTGGGAGAAGCATGGTATTGGACTCGGCTGAGATCGACGAAATTGGCGCCAGAATCTTCGGGCCAGCTCCCGCTCCGGTTTCTCGGATCAGAGGACACTTTCGATACCGCTTGCTTATCAAGGCAAGCAAGCGAGCTCCTTTGCCGAGAGCGATTCAGAAATGGCGGTCTAAGTTTGTACAGCCAGCGCAGGTGCGCGTTACAATTGATATCGATCCGCAAAGATTTGTCTGACTATGTTGGTCAAGGATTTTGCGGTTTCGACCAAGATTGTGTTTCGTACATCCTAAAATAATGGGGATTATATACGAAAGTCACAAAAGGTGTTGATTGGTTCCGCCGGAGTGCTTACATTATAATCAACACGGCGGGAAACAGGCGATGGCGCAGAAGGGACCGGCAAAGGCACACTGGAAGGGCATCAGCCTTACGAAGCTGATGCGGATGTTCCCGGACGATGATGCAGCCCGCGAGTGGTTCGAAGCGAAGATTTGGCCGGAAGGGCCGCACTGCCCCCGCTGCGGATCGACGAATGTCCAGTCCGGCATCAAGCACAAGACGATGACGCACCGTTGCCGGGACTGCGAAGGTCGTCCGATGTTCTCGCTTAAGACGGGCAACATCATGGAAGGGTCGAAGATGGGCTATCAGACCTGGGCGATTGCAATCTATCTGGTGACGACGCACCTGAAGGGCGTGTCGAGCATGAAGCTGCACCGCGATCTGGAGATCACGCAGAAGTCAGCATGGCATCTGGCGCACCGCATTCGCAAGGCGTTCGAGACCGGCAACCCGTTGTTTGACGGCCCTGTGGAGGCCGACGAGACGTATTTCGGCGGGCGCCGCAAGAATATGCACAAGGACAAGCGGGCCGAACTGACGGAGCGCGGAACAGCTGGGAAGGCCATCGTAGCGGGCACCAGGGACCGCGAGACGAATCACGTATCGGCCTACACCATCCCGGACACGAAAACGTCCACCCTGCAAGACTTCGTGAAAGATCACGCGGCGCCGGGCGGGACGGTCTACACCGATGATGCGGCTGGCTACAGAGGAATGCCGTTCGATTACGAAGCGGTCCGGCATTCGGCTGGCGAGCATGTGCGCGGGCAGGCTCACACTGACGGCATCGAATCCTTCTGGTCTATGCTCAAGCGGGGCTGCCAAGGGACCTACCGCCATTTCAGCGAGAAGCATCTTGATCGGTACACGACGGAGTCCTCCGGGCGGCACAACGTCCGCGAGGCCCACACCGCCGACCAGATGGGCATCCTCGCCGGGCAGATGGTCGGGAAACGGCTGCGGTATCGGGAGTTGGTGGCATGACCGGTTTGAACCCGGCGGTCGGGGAAGCCGCGCCAGAACGCAAAACGGAACAGCCGGCTGAGCAGTACGAGCCGCTGAGCAGCGTATGGGAAGGCGGCGATGCGGAACTGCTGGAACGCATTTTCGCCTTCTACCCGTCAATCCCGGTTGAGCCGATCTTGGATGCGACATTCAATGCCGGGAGATTCTGGAAAGGGTCGTCCCGCCGCATCGTATCGATGGATATAGACCCCCGCCACAAGCCCATGATCGTCGGCGACAACCGGGTCATGGAAGGGGTACAGGACAACGCTTTCGGTGTCGTCGTCTTCGATCCCCCACACGTCGGCCCGCAGGGGCGCGACAAGAGCCGGAAGCGCTTCGACGTGGATTTCGGCGCGACGATGGAGTGCGGCAAGGAACACGGGTGGACCTTGAGCTACCTGTATCCGCCGTTCCTCGAACAGGCGAAGCGGGTCCTGAAACCGGAAGGTTTGCTGCTGGCGAAGATCACGGACATGGTGAACAACCACCGTTCCCGATGGGCGCACGTCGATTTCATGACCATGGCCGCAGACGCGGGGTTTACGGTCTGCGATCTGATCGTTAAGGTGCGCACCGGGCCGATGGCCTCGAACAAGTGGAAGACGGCGCATCATGCCCGAAAACGACATTGTTTCTGGATCGTCTGTCGGAACGGAACGCGATGCGAGCGCAGGACGGGTCTACGATCCGCTCAATGTGGATGAACTGGGCAGAAACGCAGCCCGCGCACTGATGAGCTACCATGCAGCAACGTTTCCTCTCGCGGCATTCGACGGTGCAGGCGTTTACACGCTCCATTATGTCGGCGAGTTCCCAGCGTACGCCGGAATGCACGACAGCGATCCGATCTATGTCGGCAGAGCCAATCCGCCCGGTGGAAGACAGGGGCGACAGGCGGCAGCAAAGCCGAACCGAGCGCTCCACGAGCGACTGTCGAAACACGCTCGCTCGATTGAGGCTGTCGAGAACCTCGACCTGGAGGACTTCCGTTGTCGATGGCTCGTTCTCGATCCCGTTTGGATCGGCTTGACAGAGCAGGTTATGATCGCCGAAGCGGAGCCGTTATGGAACGTCGTGGTATCCGGCTTCGGAATCAATGCACCAGGCTGGGGGAGAGGACAGCAAGCACGGTCGCAGTGGGATACTGTACACCCCGGACGACCGGAAGTTTCCCATTTGCCAAACCGTGAAGAAGGTGCCGCGGATATCTTGGCAACAATCTCGGCGCATAGGGGGAACCGCAATGACAGATAAGCCGACGGTGCGGGTCAAGTCGCACACCCACCAGCCGAGCAAGGCCGAACTGGACGAGCCTGTGAAGGTGGACGCAACGCCGGACGAACTGGCGATGGCGGTCCTGCGGCCGATCAAGATGGTGACCGACAGGGACGCCTAACCGGATCATGGAGTCGCGGCCCAGGCGCATAACCACTCTGCTACCGCGACAATATGACGCCGCGCGGGGCTTGCAGGCGACGGTGCGGTCTCAAGAACCCCCCACGACTCCACACATTCGGAACAGGTTTGCGATCCCAATCGGAGAATTTTGCTGCAAACTCGCATACGCCTCTCCACAGAGTGCTGCGTTTGAAGCTATTTGCTGCGGACCATTGAATGTTTGCTTTCCTTTTGTGCAGAAGTGTTTGGCGCGGAAGGGCGAAGACTGCTGCAAGGCGCGGGGCCGCAAATTCAGCGTCGCCTCGTGCTGATGCTGCAGCGGGGTTGTAAATTCGCACGAACAGGGCTCCACTTCCATCTGCGCCCTACGAAGCGATCAAAGCGATCCACTCTCCGAATTAAACGTTCAGCCTAAACAGTGACCGAACATTCCGAACCAAGCGTAACACCCCGATCCGTGCACCGGTAGTGTCCAGAATCTTTCGCACTTTCGACCGAGCGAATGCGGCTCCGTTATGTTGAAGTTTCATCTCGCGCAGCGGATCCAAATTCATGTAATTTCGCGTGCTCCATTGTGTTCCGGCGACGTGTTTCAACCTGGCTGCAGCCAGGCAGAGACATGATTGACCATCGGGAAAGGCCTGAGTGGACTCTTGCCATCTATAATTCAGTGTCTATAATGACCCTGTCTTTCCGCTCTTATCCTTGCGGCAAAAGATTCGGGTTTTGCCACGAGCATCCATTCAGGACGCGGAAAGACAAAATTGGGAAGGTGCGGCCAAGCTGCAATTCGGCTCCTGTAGCTAAGGTTCAGACCCTCCCGCGGAGTCAACGCTCCACATGCCCGTCTCTGCTGCCTTAATCGCGGAGGCGGGCAACCCAATTGGATTTCAATTCGGGCAATCCCGTCCACAAACCAAGAAAATCAGCACCGAAACGGAGTCTTTCAAAGATTTGAAGCGCTTTTGTCAGATTCACTGCATGCTCCAATGAATAGCGGTCATTTGGCGTCTTCGCATCGATCAGCTGTTGGTATTGAGTCGATCCGCGCTCATGGTCGCTTGCGAGAAATCAGTTATTCCCTTCGAGAGAAGACGGGATGATCACCCTCCAACGTCGCCGGGTGTGATTACTGTCTGCGGTTCATTTTTTGACTGGATTGGAACGTCTTAGCGTCTGATATATCCCCTCAATCGAATGATCGTTTGGTGGAATTTTCTATGATATTCTTCAAGGGCAAAGATTGTTTGCTTGTTTGGAGCGAACACTCCAAGTAAGAGCATTCGGCTGAAAAAGGATCATCAATGGACCATTCCACAGCGGACTCGGATAAGTGTTTATCTTCCCGTATTGCCGCGTTTACCCCGTATGCTGCGGGTGAATCTAAACTTGCAGGCAGGCAGTCCGTTATTAAGCTGAGTTCCAATGAAGCGCCGCGAGGGCCGAGTGAAGCTGCGAAAGCGGCGTTCCGCGCAGCAGTGGACGATCTTAGTCTCTATCCTTCGTCCGGACACGAAGCGCTTCGCGCGGCGGTGGCGGAAAATTATGGAATTGATCCGGAAAGGATTGTTTGCGGCGCTGGTTCGGACGAGGTGCTGGCGCTTGTGGCTCAGGCCTTTGCAGGGCCCGGCACTGAAGTCATTCACACACGGCACAGCTTCTTGATGTATCCGATTTTTGCGAAGGCGGTCGGAGCGCATCCGGTTTCAGTTGACGAGTCAGAGAGGCGCGCGGAAATCGGAAATATTGTCCAATCCTGTAATTCTCGAACACGTATCGTGTATCTTGCCAACCCTTCCAATCCGACAGGAACCATGCTTGATGGTTCGGAACTTCGAACATTAGCGGATTCTTTGCCCAAGACGGTTATCTTGGTGTTGGACGGCGCATATGCCGAATTTTCGGATATGGATGACGGAAGCATGAGACTTGCCCATGATCGGGATAACGTCGTCGCAACAAGAACTTTTTCCAAAATTCATGGTCTTGCAGCGCTTCGGGTGGGTTTTGGGTACGGTTCAGCCAGAATCATGAGCGTATTGAACAGAATACGGGAGCCGTTCAACGTATCGGGTCCTTCGCAGGCTGCTGCGGTGGCGGCGCTGGGCGATAGGGATTTCATTGCCCGCAGCCAAAGAGAGAACGCGGCTAACCGGAAACGGCTTCGAAAGCGGCTTGCCGAGCTTGGCGTGCTGACCGATCGCTCTTTTGCAAATTTTGTGCTGGCTCGATTCAAAGATGATGCAGAGGCCGCAGCCTGCGATGATTGGTTTCGCAAAGATGGCATCATTGTAAGGCGCATGGAGGCTTATGGGTTCTCGGATTGTCTGAGAATCTCTATCGGCACTGAATCGGACTGCGACGCCGTTGTTCAATCAATCGCGGCATTTCGAGCATTCGGCGCGCAATGATTTACCGGCACATGGCATTAATCGGAATGGGCTTGGTAGCCTCTTCGATGGCTTTAGCAGTGCGTCGGAGTGGAGCGGTTGAAACCATTACCGGCTATACAAGAAGCCAAAAAACCAAGGCTGAAGCCGAAGAATTGAAGCTGGTGGACGCAATGTGCGACAGCCCGGAGGCGGCAGCCGAGGGTGCCGACCTGGTGGTGTTGTGCACACCGGTTCTCACGTTCGGACAGATCACAAAAAAAATTGCGCCAATTCTAAAGTCGGGCTCAACCCTGACCGATGTTGGTTCTGTGAAGGGCCATGTGGTGAAAAGCGTTTCAGCAATTGTGCCGGACGATGTGCATTTTATTCCAGGTCATCCGCTTGCGGGCACAGAACACTCTGGTCCAAAGGCTGGCTTTGCTGATTTGTTTCAAAATCGATGGTGTATTCTGACGCCGTTCGCAGACACGGATCAAACCGAGCTTAAACGGCTGATGAGCTTTTGGAACGCACTCGGTTCGCATGTTGAATGCATGGATTCGCGGCACCATGATGTCGTGCTCGCAGTCACTTCCCATGCGCCGCACCTGATTGCTTACACAATGGTCGGAGTTGCCGATCACCTGACACGAGTGACCAACACAGAAATTATCAAATACTCCGCCGCAGGTTTTCGCGACTTTACCAGGATCGCTGCCTCCGACCCTGTGATGTGGCGTGACGTGTTTCTGACCAATAAAGATTCAACGTTCGAAATTCTTGGCTGGTTCATCGAGGAATTGCTTGGTTTGCAGCGAGCGATGCGTTCCGGCGATGGCGAGTATCTGCAGAATTACTTTCAGAGAACGCGAAAAATCAGACAGGGGATCATCGAAGCTGGTCAGGATACCAAAGAAACCGACTTTGGACGTCATTCCAGTTAGCAGGGCGATAATTCGGATTCACGGCCGCTGGCCGAGCCAGCCCAGGCTTTTGAGGATATGCGCCGCGTTAGCCATCAGTGCGATTTGGCGCTGTTGATGCAATGTTGCGTTCAGCATCTGTGGACCGGACCCGAAGACCAAGAAAAAACGCGTTGATTGGCGCAAGTTTCAGACAAAATGTTTGGGACATAACGAAAATTCTTGAATCGTCATCAGAGGAACACCAAACAGCGAAATATCCCCGTTTTCGATCACCAATTCATGCTCGTTGCTGATGAGATCAGCTAAACGGGCAGCTTGCTGCAATGCTGCGATGCTGATTGGCGCCAGCTTGTACGAAGGTGGAAGCGAGTTTAAAACCGCAGCGAACCCGCCATCTCCCGGCCGGATGACCAAATTGCCGTTGGACAGCCCATTCGCAAAGTCGATGCGTCCGCTCATGAACAGCGCTGCATCATTCCGGCTCACTTGTGCATTGGTTAATGTGATTGACTCTAACTGAGTCACGGTTCCTTCGCATGGTTCGGCGTTCAACGGCTGATTGAACTTAAGTGTTCCTCCGATGTCCATCGAAAATGACTGCAGCCCGTCATCCGAATTTGATCTCGCTGAGGTGCCGGTCTGATCGGAAGAATTGTTTGTCCGAAATAAGATGTCGTATTCTCCCTGACCGCCGTGGCGAATTGCCGCAAGAATGTCGCTCATGTGAATGTTCCAGCCGCTTTGTCCATCGGCCCTCAGCAGCGACGCTTCCAGAATAAAGGTGCCAAGCTGCGAAGCATCTGCAAATTCGAGAGAAAGGCTGGCCTTCATTTCAGTCGTTACGATCTGAATGAGTTCAGATCCAACCGCAGCAAGCTGCTGTTCAGGAAAAGCAATGATGAATCGATAAGGCTGATAGCTCAACGAAAAAATCTGCAGGAATGGAGCTTTCCAAGCATAGCCGATAGTCGGATCCCGCAGTTGCGGTTCATCAATTGTAACGTCGAAACGGTTGGGAAACCCACTGACACGAATGTCAGCGTACGATGCTTCGTAACCGGTTGCTCGCATTTGGGCGAAAATATTTTCGACAATTGAAAGCTGAACACGGCTTGCATAGAACCAATAACCGGACCAAGCCAACAAAGCAGCAACCACAATGGCGCTAATGATTCGTAAAACCATGCGTGCTCCGAACTTCTCAGTTTGCACTTATCACAGGGAAAGCGGAGGTGGAAAATAAAGATGGGAGAGGGGATTTGGATATTCGGATATGGGTCGCTCATGTGGAATCCCGGATTCACACCTGTAGAGAGCCGACGCGCGGTTCTTGATGGATTTCGTCGCAGTTTTTGTCTTCGCTCTATGCGGTATCGGGGAACGGCTCAGACTCCGGGATTGGTGCTTGGTCTAGAAAAGATCGAAGGTCAATCCTGCTGGGGATTGGCAATGAGAATACCCTGTGAAGAAACGGAAGCGGTGATGGTTGAGTTGCGGGACCGTGAAATGTTCACCGCGGCATATCTGGAATCTCGAGTCACGCTCCGCACCAAAGAGGGTGCCGCCATTCAGGCAATCACCTATGTGATGGATGTGGGCCACTTCCAGTATTGCAAGGTCCCATTCGAAGCGCAAGCCCAGATAATCGCGAAAGCTTCTGGCAAAAGAGGAGAGAATCGAATCTATCTTGAAGAGACCGTTGCCAAGCTTCGCGAACTCGAAATGCCGGATCTTGAATTGGAAAGACTAGCCGTCCGCGTGAATCAAATCAGGTGTCTTGGTTAGGGTGGACGAGCAGAATCATGCCATCACTGCCGGACACCTCAACGGTTTGATCAAGCGCCGCAGCTCCCGTTTCCCATCGGGCGATCCAGCGAACCCCGTCGATTTCGATCTTCCCATCGGCGCCATTTGCCTCAATGACTTTGCCTTTGCGGCCGATGGCGCGTGAAACCGGGTCGTTGAGCGAAGCGCTGTTTCCTCTTCCGCCGCTGAATTTTGGCATCCACGCCCGAACAAAGACCGCAAGCGCGATCGACAGCGCGGCAAAGAGCAAAAGCTGAGCAGATCCAAGCAGTCCCGGGTACAGATATAGGCTGATGCCGACAACCAGCGCGGACAGCGCTGGCCAAAGCAGCAGATCAAGTGAAGTCACAAGGACAGATATGCCCAGAATCAGCGCTAGTGCTATCCAGTAGATCGGTTCAATTGTTTCCAGAAATTCAAACATTGCCTGTCTGCTGGAGATTCGGCTGTCAGGACCTAAATTCTTCGTTATCAAGTTCTTGCGCCGAAGAGCGCTGCTTCCGAATTGTTTCACCCACCAAGTCGGAGATACCAGCGATGGATCCAATCAAGCTGCCAGCCTCCAGCGGCATCATTATGGTTTTCGAGTTTGGAGATGAAGCCACCGACCCCAGCGCTTCGGTGTATTTCAAGGCCACAAAATAGTTGATTGCCTGGACATCGCCGGCGGCAATTGATTCGGATACAACTTGTGTCGCTTTGGCCTCGGCTTCAGCTTCTCGTTCGCGGGCCTCGGCGTCAAGGAATGCCGACTCGCGCCGCCCCTCAGCTTCCCGAATCTGCGCTTCGCGCAAACCTTCGGCTCGGAGAATCGCAGATTGCTTTTCCCCTTCCGCCTGCAAAATCTCCGCTCGCTTGTCCCGTTCCGCCTTCATTTGCCGCGCCATGGCATCGGATATGTCCGGTGGAGGAAGCAAGTCTTTGATTTCTATGCGAGTGACTTTGACCCCCCACGGTTTTACCGCCTCATCAATTACGCTGAGCAGCCGCGCATTGATTTTGTCCCTGTTGGTCAGCGACTCGTCAAGATCCATGGAACCGATCACAGATCGGATGTTGGTTTGGGAAAGATTTTCCAAAGCGCTGACCAGATCACGCACTTCGTAAGCAGCCCGTTCCGCTTCGACCACTTGGTAGAAAGCGATGGCATCAGCGGAAATCATCGCATTGTCTCGTGTGATGACATCCTGGGAACCAACATTCAGCACCGTTTCCATCATGTTGATTTTAGCGCCGATCTTTTCGATCAAAGGCAGCTTAAGCCGCAATCCGGCTTTCTGTGTTCGGTTGTAGCGGCCAAATCTTTCAATCGTCCAATTTTCGCCTTGCGGCACTGTATTGACCATCATCCAGCTGAAAATCAGCAAAAACAGAACGGCGAACAAAATGACCGTTGCACCGCCATACGCGCTTAACAGAAGCGTGGTTTCCATTGAATTTCCTCACGGGACTACCAATCTAAGTAAATTGAAGATAACGAATTACCATCTTTACAGATCAAATGTAAGGACTATTGCCGTGGTCGCTCGGTTTACTTACATTGGTGCACAAAAGAGGCGGAAGGAGCAGCGCCCATGAAATCTGGGGAACGCGGTGGGCGGCCCCATTTTGTCCTGCCGGTTCAGCAAGCGGTGACCATGCTGGTTGCTGTCGGGCTGGTTATAGTCGGATCGTATGCCGCCTATGGATTTGTAGAGCCGCTTTTTCTGGCCAATCGTTACTTGAATGGCGTCATTATCGGTGTGTTTCTCATCGGCATTCTGGCCTGCTTTTGGCAGGTGGTTCAGATTGCCGCATCGGTGATCTGGATCCAGAGTTTTCTTTCCGGCAGTCAGCGGGAGGGTGCACAGGGATATTGGACCCGGAAACCGCCGCGTCTGCTTGCGCCGCTGGCAGGCATGCTCGGTTCGCACAATGTGCTGACGCAGATATCGACAACTTCGGCGCGTTCGATTCTCGACTCCGTTGCGTCGCGCATGGATGAATCGAGGGATATTTCCCGATATCTTTCAAGCTTGCTGATTTTTCTTGGCTTGCTTGGCACGTTCTTTGGTCTTGCCATCGCCGTACCGGCCATCGTTGATACGATTCGTTCGATGGCGCCGTCAGACTCCGAGGGAGGTCTTGAAGTTTTTGCTAGGCTTATGGCAGGTCTTGAGGAACAGCTTGGTGGAATGGGCACGGCATTTTCCTCGTCGCTTTTGGGGCTGGCGGGATCGCTGGTGGTTGGACTGTTGGATTTATTTGCCGGTCACGGCCAAAACCGCTTCTACCGCGATCTGGAAGAGTGGATTTCCGGCATAACGAAGGTTGGATTCGGCCAGTCGCTGGTGGATGCGGAAGGCGGTGAACAACCGCTTTCCGAGACCGCGATCACGGCACTCTTGGAACATCTTGCACTGCTTCATGAGGGGTTGGAGCGTGCCGAAGAAGAACGCAATATGCTGATGTCTGGTGTAGACCAATTGGCGCATTCGGTGGCCGCACTTGCTGAACAGGTCGGAAGACAGATCGAAATTCAGGAAGAACGCAATAAGAGCGGCCCGCCGGCTTCAGAATTGCTGCGCCAGCTTTCCGCCAGCCAATCGCAAATTGTAGAATTAATGACCAAAGTCGCAGTGGATTCCTCTGACGAAGAATCGCGGATCCTGCTGCGAAACATCGATATCCAACTTTTGCGGATTTTTGAAGACAATTTGAATGCGCGCCAAGATTTGGCCCAACAAATTCGTCATGAAATGAACACATTGGCAACTGCGGTCCGAGGAGCCGCTGCGAGACCGTCTGCCCGGCCGACGCAACGCCAGAAAGGCACAGGGGTTCAAAGGACCGAGAACTGACCCATGGCACTTACAAGGCGGACAGGTCAGCGGGTTACCTCATCAATCTGGGCGGGTTTTGTCGATGCCATGACAGGACTGCTTTTGGTCCTGATGTTTGTGCTTTCAATGTTCATGATCGTTCAGTTCATATTGAGCGGAACGATTTCGACGCAGAGCAGTGAACTGTTCAAATTCCAGCAGCGGATAAATGAACTCAACGAAAATCTGTTAGAGAAGGATTCCGAGCTTGAAACGCTTATGAAGCGTGTCAATGCGCTGATCGGCGAACTCAGCGCAGTCCAAGAGCAAAATGCTGCTCTCATTGCGCGTCTATCGGCGGCAACACAAGCCGATGCTGAGAAAGCCGCCCGTATTGCTGATTTGGAGTCGTCTTTAGCCGCTGCGAGTACTGATCAGAGTCAGTTGGCGCAGTTGTTGTTCAATTTCGAGCAGCAAATTACCGCTTTTAGAGAACAAGTTGCGGCGCTGGAATCTGAACTGCAGTCAGCCATCTTTGCGCGCAACGAATATAACAGTCAGCTTTTGGTCGCTGAAAGGGAAGGAGAAGAGCAACAAGAGCAGATAAAGACCTTGACTCAATCCTTGCAGACAGCAGCAGATGAACAAGCGCATCAGGCCATGCTGTTAGCGAGATTTGAACAGCGGGTTGCAGATTTTGAGGCGCTGGTTGATCGGCTGCGGTACGAACTGAACAATAAAGCAGGATTAGCCGACGAGCTGGAACGGCGTGTGCTCGCGGCTGAGACCAGTCTTCGGGCTGCGAATGCCCGGATCATCTCGCTCACCTCTGATTTGGAGCAGACTGGCGAGCGGAACAACATGCAATCTGCGTCGATACTGAGTCTTGAGGATCAGATCGCAGCCGTCCGCAAGGAGCTGGCGGCAAAGTCCGCTCAGGCTGACGATTTGGAGGAGCGCGCGCGCACGATTGAGGCCAGTCTTCGGGCTGCGGACGCACGGATCATTTCGCTCACCTCTGAATTGGAGCAGGCTGGCGAGCGGGATAACATGCGATCTTCGACGATACTGAGTCTTGAGGATCAGATCGCGGCCATCCGCAAGGAGCTGGCGGCAAAGTCGGCTCAGGCTGACGATTTGGAGGAGCGCGCGCGCACGATTGAGTCTAGCCTTCGGGCTGCGGACGCACGGATCATTTCGCTTACCGCTGACTTGGAGCAGGCTGGCGAGCGGGATAACATGCGATCTTCGACGATACTGAGTCTTGAGGATCAGATCGCGGCCATCCGCAAGGAGCTGGCGGCAAAGTCGGCTCAGGCTGACGATTTGGAGGAGCATGCGCGCACGATTGAGTCTAGCCTTCGGGCTGCGGACGCACGGATCATTTCGCTTACCTCTGATTTGGAGCAGGCTGGCGAGCGGGACAACACGCAATCTTCGACGATACTGAGTCTTGAGGATCAGATCGCGGCCGTCCGCAAGGAGCTGGCGGCAAAGTCGGTTCAGGCTGACGATTTGGAGGAGCATGCGCGCACGATTGAGTCTAGCCTTCGGGCTGCGAATGCCCGGATCATTTCGCTTACCGCTGACTTGGAGCAGGCTGGCGAGCGGGACAACACGCAATCTTCGACGATACTGAGTCTTGAGGATCAGATCGCGGCCGTCCGCAAGGAGCTGGCGGCAAAGTCGGTTCAGGCTGACGATTTGGAGGAGCGCGCGCGCACGATTGAGTCTAGCCTTCGGGATGCGGACACACGGATTGTTTCGCTAATCTCTGATTTGGAGCGGGCAGGAAAACGAAACGAAACCCAATCAGAGTCGATTCTCAGTCTTGAGCAGCAGATTTCTGAAATGAATTCGAGGCTGGCGGATCTTCGGAATAGATTGCAGGCATCACTGAATGAAGGCGGACAGGTTTCAGTTTTACTAAAGGCAGCGGAGGAGCGTGTTCAGGGATTGTCTTCGAAAAACAACCGATTGCAGCAATGGTTGGATGCGGAAAAGAAAGCTTATGAAGAGCAGCAAATAATCAACTTAAATCTAGAAGAGCAACGAACCCGCCTTGAAGCGAGGATCAACGAACTTGATTATTTGCTTAAGTCAGCCGAAGCCGCATTGAAGGAACAAAAATCCGAATTCGAAGGAGCGCAACTCGCCATTCAACGGCTTGCATCGCAAAAAGAAGATCTCTCGGGCGCTCTCGTTGAACTGCAGAATGACAACGCAAGTTTGCAGAAAAGGTTGGATGCAAGCTTGCTGCGAATTGAAGAAGTACTACAGAAACTGACCGGGTCCGAGGAAGCATTGGTTGCTGCAACAGACCGGGCTAATACTGTCGAGGTTCTTTACAGTAGAGCGCTAGCCGATATCGAAAGCTTACAGATCGCTCTTGGCGCCGCTGAACAGGAAACTGAATCACTTCGGCTGGAAGTTGATAATTTTCAGGTTGAAAAGGTCTTCCTTCAGCAACGGCTGACGGAACTGATGCAATTCGATCAAGAGGCTGCGGACCTTAGCGTCAGAGTTACAGAATTGCAGAACGAACGCAACCAGCTTTTGGTTAGCGCCGACGAGGCCCAAGAAGGGTTAATCGCACTCTCCCTGGACCTCGAAGAGGCGCGCAGAGAGGCCGAGGAAACACTGAAACTTCTGGCAGCGGCCGAACAGGCAAAGCGATTGCTCGAACAGTCGCAGTCCGAACGAAACTCGGAGCTTTCGCGCTTGGCGCTTCAGCTTGAGGAAAAGCGGCTGCAGCTTTCCGGGTCAGAGTTTGAAACAAAGCGATTGCAGGAAACAACCAAGTCGCTTCGACAGCATTTGGAATTCAGTCGGCAGCAAACCGAAAGAATGTTTGCGCTTTTGCAAACAGAGAAAGCAGAGCGCGCCAGCTTGGAAGACAGACTGGAAGCCATAAGAGAGGAAAGTGAAAAAGCGCGCGCTTCGCTCGCTGATCGACAAGCGGCGGGCAACGAGGTTGCTGAACTGACGGAACTCTTATTTTCGGCGCAGAGGAGAAAGCAGGAGGTAGAGGAAATCAATGTATCGTTACAGAACCAGGCAACGCAGTTCAGTCAACAGGTCCTGCAGCTGACTCAACAGCTGGCTGATGTTGAGCAGCAGCGATCCGAATTGGAAACGCAATTGCAGAGACTAGGGAATTTCAAAGACCGTTCCGACAGGGAATTACAGCAGAGCGAGTTAAGGCGGGCCGAAGTGCAGAAGCTGCTTGAAGATGCCAACCAGAGAACCAGTGGTGATGCGGAAAGAATAACGCTCTTGAATTTACAGATTGCCGAACTGCGGAAGGAGCTGGGAATTCTGCAGTCTGTCCTTGATGATGCCAAGCAGAAAGACACCGATGCTCAAGTGGAAATCAAGTCTTTGGGCAGCCAACTCAATTCAGCGTTAGCACAGGTCGCGGCAGAGCAAGTTCTTCGCCTGCAAGCTGAACAGGAAAAATCGGAGCTACTGGAAAGAGAAAAGCAGAATCTCGAGAGATTCCGTTCGGAATTCTTCGGGCAGCTTCGCCGCGTTCTGGAAGGCAAACGCGGTGTGGAAGTGACGGGGGACAGATTTGTATTTTCATCCGAGGTGCTGTTTGCGTCAGGGGAGGCTGAACTATCAGATGAAGGCGCAGCGCAGATCGGGGTTGTGGCAGAACTCATACTTCAGCTTGCGGAAGAGTTTCCGAAAGACATTGATTGGATTCTGAGAGTGGATGGACACACCGACGACCGACCGGTCTTGCCGGGTCGGCAATTCAATGACAATTGGGATCTCAGTCAGGCGCGTTCGCTTGCAGTTGTCCGCTATCTGACCGACGAATTCGATTTTCCGCCTGATCGGCTCGCTGCGGCAGGATTCGGTGAATTCAGACCTTTGGTTGCCAATCTCACGGCGGATGCGCGATCCCGGAACCGGCGGATTGAATTTAAGCTTACCGAGCCCTGATACTGGAACCAAACCAGTGAAACCGTTAGGGTTACTCTGGGCATTTGGAGATTGCAGCCATCGACAGACGGGATCCGGTTTCGACCAAAGAGACGATAACGCTGATCGGAGCGGTCGAGCGTGTGGTGTTCTACAATGAAGAAAGTGGATTCTTGGTGCTTTCAGTCAAGGCACAAGGATTTCGTGAACGGGTGACAGTGGTTGGTGTGGGGCCGGCCATTGCGGTGGGCGAGTCCATTGTCGCAACTGGCGAGTGGAAAAAACATGCGAGATTTGGCCAACAATTTGCAGCGCAATTGATCAAGGCCACCGCACCGTCGTCAGAGGCAGGCATGCGCATGTATCTGAGTTCAAAGGCTATTAACGGAATCGGCAGCGTATACGCCGACCTGCTGGTCGATAGATTCGGGGCGGAGCTATTCAACATCATTGAGTTCGAACCTGATCGGCTGCGCGAAGTTCCGGGAATCGGCGATGTTCGCGTTAAGAAAATCAAACAAGCTTGGGACCGCCAGCGCGAGCACCGTGCTGCAATTCTTTATCTGCACGAGCATGGCGTTGGTGCGGCTTTGGCTAACCGTGTCGTCAGGACATATGGGGGCGAGACCGTCAAAATCGTTAACGAAAACCCCTATTGTCTGGCAACCGACATTCGGGGAGTCGGGTTCAAAACAGCGGACGCATTGGCGCTCAACCTAGGAACCGATCCGCACGATATCCGACGGGTCAGGGCAGGTGTGTACTATTTGGTTGGCGAAGCTACGGATGAGGGCAACTGCGGCATTCGCCAATCGGAATTGGTCGATCGCGCTTCGGAAATACTTGGCGTCGACAATGACTTAACCTCTGAAGCTGTTGTTCAGGAAATCAAGTCAAGTCATCTAATTGCCGTTAATCTGATGGGCGAGGAATGCGTGTTTCTTCCAGAATTGTTTCATGCGGAGCAGGGGATCTCCGACCGCATCAAAAAATTGTGCGGGGGCAATCCCTGCTGGAAGCTGATCGATGCGGACAAAGCCATACCGTGGTTTGAAAAAAAGAACCAAATGACTTTCAGTTCCAGCCAGAGCCGTGCGCTGCGGCTGGCTGTGGCATCGAAATTTGTGGTTGTCACCGGCGGACCCGGAGTCGGAAAAACCACAATTGTTAATGCAATTCTGGACATTCTGTCGGCTGTCAAGGTGAAGATCAAACTGTGCGCACCAACTGGACGAGCCGCCCGGAGGTTAACCGAGACAACCGGACGTTCTGCGGTAACCATTCATCGATTGTTGGGATTTGATCCAATAACAGGCGGATTTAAGAATTGCCGGGCTGATCCTTTAAGGTGTGACTTGATCATTGTTGATGAAGTATCAATGATTGACACCCGGCTGATGAATGCGCTTTTGCAGGCGGTGCCCGATAAGGCGGCAATCATCTTGGTCGGCGACGTGGACCAGTTGCCGTCGGTTGGCCCCGGTCGTGTGCTTGCCGACATTATCGAATCCCGCTCAGTGCCCGTGGTGCGGCTGAACGAGGTGTTTCGTCAGGCAAGGCAGAGCCGGATCGTGACCAATGCGCACCGAATTAATGCTGGAAGCATGCCTGACCTTTCTCGGCAAACGGGGGATAGCGACTTTTATTTTGTTGCTTCCCAATCACCAGAGGAAGCCATCAAGAAAATCGTCAGGCTTGTATGCGAGCGGATCCCAGAAAAGTTTGGTTTCGATGCGATTCGCGATACGCAGGTGCTGTGTCCGATGATCCGCGGGGCTATCGGTGTCCGAACATTAAACGCAGAGCTGCAGGCTGCGCTCAATCCGGATCGGGTAGAAGCAGTTGAAAGGTTTGGATTTGTTTATTCCATTGGTGACAAGGTTATGCAGATCCGCAATGATTACGAACGCTATGTGTTCAACGGGGATATCGGCTTCATTGCAGAGATCAATCAATCAACGAAAATCGCAACAGTGATTTTTGACGGCCGCGCTGTCGAGATCGAATTCGATGAAATGGATGGTCTGATGCCGGCCTATGCAGTAACCATTCACAAAAGCCAGGGATCGGAGTTTCCGGCTGTTGTCATGCCAATCATGACACAGCACTTCGTCATGCTAAAGCGCAAGCTGCTTTATACCGGGGTTACCCGAGGTAAGCGGTTGGTCGTATTGGTTGGACAGGAGCGTGCTGTAGGCATTGCAGTTCGCTCTGGGGATGAAGGTGAAAGGTTATCTAGGCTCGGCGGCCTGCTTGCTTGATCTTTTTTCCGCAATGCAGCAATTTTTTTGCTTGAATTGCTGCATTGCAGCAGGTATAGAGGTGGAGTGTAACACGAATTTGCAGGGACAACTGATAATGAAAACTGATGAAGGCATGACAAGGGCTGGGGCCGAATGGCTTAGGTTGTCTGCAGTTGATCCATGCCTCTATGCGGAGCTCTACCGAAAATCGACCGCTCCGATGGAATCTTTGAAGCCCACGGCGCTGAACGCGGCAGAAGGCACAGCCGGCGCGACCGAAAAATGGGCTATGCACATGATGGAGTGCATGAGGAGTTCGTTTGCCACGGACAAATACAGCGTCGACAGTTTGAATGCTGTCAAGGAATTTGCTGCTCTCTCCAACGAGTCAGGGATTGAGCATATGGCTGCTTGCACCGAGATTGCTAAGCAAGCGCAGATGGAGTCGGCTGAATTCATGCTTGGCGGTGCCAGTTAAACCTTTAGATTTTCTCTTTATCTCCCGACCCGTGTGGTTTTCCTCCGATCGCACGGGCATTAGGCGGGCAGAAATGCCCGCCTTTTTTTGTCAAAAACCAAATTCTCGGACACGAAGCAGATTTTCGGTGTTCTTGAACTGGGGCCTTTCCCGATGGTCGATCATGTCTCTGCCTGGCTGCGGCCAGGTTGAAACACGTCGCGGGCACGCAGTGGAGCACGCGAAAGTAAATGAGTATGGATCCGCTGCGCGAGATGAAACTTCAGCATAACGGCGCCGCCGGCGCATGATCGGAAAGTGCGAAAGATTCTGGGCGCTACCAGCGATTTGCCTATGCCGCCAAATAAGCGTCGCTGATCTCCGGCTGCGCGGTTAACTCGGACAATGTGCCCTCGAATTTCCGAGCCCCGCTTTCGATGATGATAGCGCGGTCAGCGACAGCTTGGGCGAAATGCAGGTTCTGCTCCGACAGCAAGATGGTGAGATTTTCTGATTTAAGCTGAGAAATCACCTTCGCCATCTGCTCAACGATAACTGGCGCGACACCCTCGCTGGGTTCATCAAGCAGCAGGAAAGAAGGATTGCCCATTAAGGTTCGGGCGATCGTCAGCATTTGCTGCTCTCCTCCCGACAAAGCCTTGCCGCGGTTGTGGCGCCGTTCGGCGAGGTTTGGAAAGAGATCGAACAGCATATTCAGGGTCCAGGTGACAGCGCCGTCGCGGGCGGGCTGCATGCCGACCTCTAGATTTTCGATCACTGTGAGAGCGGTAAAGATTCGCCGGTCTTCGGGCACATAACCCAAACCCATCTTGGCGATCTTATGCGACGCGAGGCCGGAAATTTCCTTTCCTTGAAACTTGATGGATCCCGAAGCTGTGCGCACCAGCTGCATCACCGATTTCATCACCGTCGATTTACCGGCGCCGTTGCGGCCCAGCAACGCGACGACTTCGCCGCGGGGCGCCTCAAGACTGAAATCGCGCAGCACATGGGCTTTACCGTAAAAGCTGTTGATTCCCTGAATTTCAAGCATAGGCTGCTTCATCCTTCCGCCCGAACGGCGCCGCCTCCAAGATATATCTCCTGTACGTCGGGATCGTTGCGGATCTCTTGCGCGTTGCCCTCGGCAATCAGTCGGCCCCGGTTCATGACCAAGATCCGCTGCGCATGGGCGAAAACTACGTCCATATCATGCTCGGTAAACAATACGCTGCCGCCATTGCGGTGCACGATTTCCACCGTCAGCCGCATGAGGGCAGCGCGCTCCTTCGGCGCCATTCCTGCTGTCGGCTCGTCCATCAACAGCACTTTCGGGTTGTGCGCCAGCGCGATCGCCAGTTCCAGCCGTTTGAGATCACCATAGGCGAGAACGGCGCAGTGCCGTTCGGCCTGATCCGCCATATTCACAAGCTCCAACAGCGCATGCGCCTCGCTCCGATAGCGAAAGGTGGCGTAAGAAAGGCCGTTCATCAGTTCGCGGTGATGCGACATCAGCGCCATCTGCACATTTTCAATCACGGTCATTGAAGAGTAGGTCGCTGTGACTTGAAAGGTGCGTCCTATCCCCTTGCGCCAGACATCCCTGGGCAGCATGCCGGTGATGGTTTCACCAGCTAAGAGCACTTCACCCGACGTTGGTTTCAACTGTCCTGTGAGCATGTTGAAACAGGTGCTTTTGCCTGCTCCGTTGGGGCCGATCAGCGCCAGAATCTCGCCCTGGTGCAGCGCGAAGCTGACCTGATCGACTGCGATGATCGCTCCAAACGCTTTGGTTAGCCCCTGTGTTTCAAGAACAATTTTGATTATTGATTCCCCACTTTGAGCAGGCCCGCGCGCTCGAGTCCCTTGCGCAGCGATCCTACGATTCCGTCAGGCGCGGCGATCACAACGAAGATGATCAATAGTCCCATCAGAAGGCGCCAATATTCGAATTTAAGCAAAGCTTCTTCAATGCCTTTGAAAAAACCGGCTCCGATGACACCGCCGGAGAGTGTCTTCACTCCTCCAAGGAATACGACGATCAGCGCGTCAAAGCTGCGGGCGATTTCCAGTTCGTTAGGAAACACGCTCCCCTTTGAGAAGACGAACAGTGCGCCGGCGAGACCACCCATGAAACCCGCGAAGCCGAAGGCGATCAGCCTGATTCTCCGGGTGTTGATGCCCATCGCTTCCGCCTGCCGCTCGCTGTCGCGCCCCGCACGCAGAGCGTAGCCGAAAGGAGAATGCGCGATATGGCGCAGGATCAGGATACCCGCAACTGCAAGGAGCATGGAAAAATAAAAGTAGACAGTCGTATCTTTGAGCCATTCTGCCGGCCAGATATTCACCAGTCCGTCATCGCCCCCTGTGACATCGCCCCATTGATAGACAAGGCTCCAGACGAGCTGAGCGAAAGCGAGAGTCAGCATGGCAAAATAGACTCCTGTCAGCCGCAGACAGACCCAACCTATGGCAAGAGCCGCCAGACCCGCACCGAGCGGTGCGAGCAGAAATGCCAGCTCCATTGAGCTGTCAGCGTGCGTGATCAAAAGCGCGGCCACATAGGCTCCGCCGCCAAAGTAGGCCGCATGGCCAAAACTAACGAGTCCGCCTGCGCCCAGAAGAAAATGCAATGACGCTGCGAATAGGCAGAATATCAGCACATCGACGATAAGGACCAACGTGTACGCTTCGCTGTAGAACGGCAGCAGCGCGAGGATCACGAGTCCCGCCGCGACTGCAATGCGGGCTTTGCGCGAGGCGGGTTTGATAGGACGTTCCGGTTCACCGACTTGTCCATGCTCGCCGGCGACTTCTTCACGTCCCAAGAGGCCGTAAGGCCGAATCATCAGTACCGCGATCATGACGACAAACATCAAGACCAGAGTTGATTGCGGCAGATAGGTAACCCCAAAGACATTCAGCACCGAGATGATAATCGCCGCCAGATAAGCCCCTGGCAGAGACCCCATGCCTCCGATGACCACGACCACGAAAACAGGAGCGAGAATATTGAAATCCATCAAAAGATCCGCACCGCCTTTGGGAAGCTGCAGCGCGCCGCCAAGACCTGCGAGGGCCGATCCCAGCGCGAACACGCCAGTAAAGAGCCAAGCTTGGTTAACCCCGAGGGCGCCGACCATTTCCCGGTCCTGCGTGGCTGCTCTTACCAGCACACCGAAACGCGTTTGCGTCATCAGATACCAAAGGCCGAGAGCGATGAGCGGCGTGATAATCAAAAGGACGATATCGTATTTCGGAATGGGCTCGCCCAAGATGCGGTAAACCCCGCGCAGGCCCGGCGCGCGCGGACCAAGAAGGTCTTCTGGACCCCAGATCATCAGAGCGAGGTCCTGGACGACGAGAATGACGCCGAAGGTGGCGACCAGCTGGAATAGCTCGGGCGCACGATAAACCGGTCTTAAGACCAGCATTTCAACAAGCGCGCCTACGATCGCCACTGTGATGCCGGCGAACAGGATTGCGAACCAGAATCCCATCGCTCCCGGCAAAACCTGCATCAGAGAATATCCGACATAGGCGCCGATCATGTAAAGGGAACCATGAGCGAAATTAACGATCCTCGTTACGCCGAAGATCAAAGAGAGGCCGCAAGCCACTAGGAACAGCGAACTGGCATTCGCCAGACCCGTGAGAATCTGAGCTACGATCAGTTCCATCGGCGCGGAGTTTCAAATGTAAGGCCGCGGGAAATGGACCCGCGGCCGAACTAATGGTTTATTCGGAAGGACGGAGTGTTCTAACTTCCTCGTCGGACGGAAGATAGTCGGCGCCATCTTTGTAGGTCCAATCGATCATGATCCCTTTGCCGCCGCGCAAAGCCGTGGTGCCGACATAGGCCCCGGCTGTTGATTGATTGTCGATTTCACGAAAAGTTATCTCGCCCATCGGCGTGGCGACCGTCAACCCTTCGAACGCGGCTCGAATAGCTTCGGTTTCGGTCGAACCTGCTCTTTCCAGAGCTGCGGCGATCGACTGCACCGTCATATAACCCACCAGTGAACCAATCCGCGGATAATCGTCGTACCTCGCCTGATACGCCGCCACAAATGCGCCTTCGGGTCCATCGGTCAGATCATACCAAGGATAACCGGTCACGATCCAGCCTTCAGGGGCCTCTTCTCCGAGAGGATCGAGATATTCGGGCTCGCCCGACAACAAACCGTAGACCTGACGACCGTCGAAAAGACCGCGGTCACCGCCTTCGCGGACGAATTTAGCCAAGTCCGGGCCAAAGGTGACATTGTAAATCGCGTCTGGTTTGGCGCGCTCGATCGCCTGCACCTCTGCGCCCGCATCGATCTTAAAGAGGGCGGGCCATTGCTCCGCCACAAACTCCGCATCCGGGCGCAGAGCGGAAAGGGCTTTCTTGAATGCAGCGACAGCATCTTTGCCATACGCATAATTCGGCGCGATGGTCGCGAAGGTTTTCGCGTCGGTTTTCGCAGCAGCCTCGGCGAGCATCGCCGCCTGCATATAGGTCGAGGCGCGAAGGCGGAAAGTGTATGGGTTGCCCGATCCCCAGACCAAAGCGTCGGCCAGCGGCTCAGACGCCAGATAGACATAGCCTTTTTCGCCGGCGAAGGAGGAAATCGCCAGCCCGACATTCGACAATATCGTGCCAGTCAGCATGACAGCGCCTTCGCTGGTCATCAACTCTTCGGCGATCTTAACCGCTTCTCCCGGCTTGCCTTGGTCATCGCGGAAAATGAACTCCAGAGGGCGGCCCATCACTCCTCCGCCGGCATTGATCTCTTCCAAGGCCAATTCGATACCGAGCTTATAGGGACCGGCGAACGCGGCCATGCGCTTATAGTGGTTGATCTCTCCGATGATGATCGGGTCTTCGGTATCGGCGATGCCCGTCAAAGGTAATGCAGCAACAGCTGCGGTTCCGAGCAATACATTCCAAAAAACTTTTAGTTTCATGGGTTTTCTCCCAACTTAGTTGTCTTGATATAGGAAAGCCGACGCGACCGGTTCTCCGAGATGATCTACGGATTCCGCCTCGATCATTTCACGGATCCGTTTTCGGTAAACCGTCGGTCCCTTGTCGATCGCAATTCGCACTGGTCGGCGATTCTGCGGTCTTTTCTCTTGCTCGTGAATCGCCTCGAGAATCGCTTTGTCCTCTTCGAACGCCATCTCCAGCAAATTATCGATCTTTGCCGAAGCAGCGGAATCGCCCTTGGCCGCGTTGCGCAGATGCATCCAGTGATCGATTGTATAATTCTCGTCGACAGGGGTAACGAAATGCAGCGCGAAGACCCGCACCCCGCGACCCCGCTCGTCTTCGGGGCAGTTTTCCGCGTTGTCGATGCTGCCGAAATCGATCACCGCGGTGGACGGAAGATGCAGGTCGTAATAGTGCCATCGGTCCACATTGCCGTCGAACCCGCCGAATTCCCGGAAAAATCCCACAGGCGGGGCATTTCTGATCCAGCGCCAGGCGCGGATCACCTCGCCGGAGGCAGATACATGCACCGGTACATTCTCCGAAGCTGAATTTCCCAAAGTGGTCGGGTGCACAAAACTGACATGCGCCGGGTCGACAAGGTTCTCTGCGACATTCAGATAGTTTGCTTTGATATGGAGATGTCCACCGTGATGGATATCCCAACCGCCGTCCGATAACTCCGGGATATCAAAGATCTTTTCTTCATCAGCCAAAGCTGGATCCCCCATCCAGATCCAGACGATTCCATGACGCTCGACGACCGGAAAGGCCTGTACATTGGCGCGTTCGGGCGTGTTGTCCTGTCCGGGCACGCGCACGCATCGGCCTGTGCCGTCAAAAGTCAAACCATGATAACCGCATTGGATCGCATCGCCGATCAGCTTACCTTTGGACAAGGGCAGAAGACGATGAGGGCAGCGGTCTTCCAAGGCGAGCAGCCGACCCGAACGGTCGCGAAACAGCGCCAGGCGCTGGCTCACAATTTCCACAGGCGCAATCCCGTCCTGAAAATCGCGGGTCCATCCCGCCACATACCAACTGTTGCGGACAAAATTCATCGACACATGTCCTGCTTGGAGCGCAAGCTTTGGGATACAAAACTCACTAAAATTGTCAAACAGATTTTTATGGGTGGAAAATTAACTCAGCAAAAGATACCACCGCTGCACTCGCTGTCCGATGCCTTGAGCAAAATGCAGTTAGTCTTTTCAGATGCGTGGGAAGAATTTCTGCGCTTCCTTAAGTCGCTGAGGATTCCGGCGAAAGTGTAGGCTTCGGATGTGTTTGACGCTCGGAATACCATTTCGTTCAAGCTCGATTTGACGCCCGAAGATTGGTCTTATGCGTATGAAATTTAAGAGGATGGTGTCGTGGAGAAATTGGTCATTCGCAATGTCGGTCAGATTCTATCAGGCAAACTGGAAGATCCGTTTATTGACGGCGATTGCTTAGTAGCGATTAACGGAAAGATCGAAGCTTGGGGTGCCGAGGCAGATCTTGACACCGATAAGGCGTCAGCCGAAATCGATGCCCATGGTGTGACCCTTGCGCCAGGTCTGATCGACAGTCATGTGCATCCGGTCGTCGGCGACTACACGCCCCGCCAGCAGCAGCTTCATTGGATCGACAGCACCCTCAATGGCGGCGTGACCACCATGATATCGGCTGGCGAGGTGCATATGCCCGGCCGTCCGAAAGACATCGTGGGTCTCAAGGCCATGTCGATCGCAGCTCAGCGCTGGTACGAAAATTTTCGTCCGTCCGGCGTCAAGGTGCATGCGGGCGCACCGGTGATCGAGCATGGCATGGTCGAAGAGGACTTCGCTGAGTTGGCGAAGTCCGGGGTGAAGTATCTGGGCGAGGTCGGGCTTGGTTCGGTCAAAGACGGCAAGACGGCGAAGGAGATGGTCGATTGGGCGCGAAAATACGGCATGCAGTCAACAATCCACACAGGTGGGCCGTCGATCCCAGGCTCCGGTTTGATCGATGCCGACATGGTTATGGAAACTGGGACTGATGTGATCGGCCACATCAATGGCGGACATTCGGCCCTGCCGGACGATCAGATCATTTGTCTTTGCGAGAGTTGTCGATCGGCCTTTGAGATTGTGCATAACGGCAATGAACGCGCGGCTGTCCTGACGGTGAATACGGCGCGCGAGCTTGGCAAGCTGGATCAAGTGATCTTAGGAACCGATGGCCCTGCCGGGTCGGGAGTGCAGCCCTTGGGCATCCTGCGGATGATCGCGATGCTTTCAGCTTTCTGCAATGTGCCTGCGGAGACGGCGTTCTGCTTCGGCACAGGCAATACCGCACGGCAGCGGGGGCTGGATGTAGGTCTGATCGAGAGGGGATTCAGCGCGGACTTCGTTCTATTGGATCAGGCGCAGCACGCACCAGGCAGGAACATGCTGGACTCTGTTCGGTTGGGCAATCTACCCGGCGTTGGTATGACGATCATCGATGGGATAATCCGGTCTGGGCGCTCGCGGAACACGCCTCCTGCTCAGCGCTTACCGGAACGCACGCGATGACAGCTTTGGATTTCGAGTGATTTTGTTGAGGAGCGCGAACAGAATCTTCTGTTTGGAAGTGTTAAACCGGCTCAAGCGATCCCAATACAATTCTCAGCGTTCGGCAGTGTCCAGAATCTTTCGCACTTTCCATCATGTGACGGTGTAGGTGGCAATTCCCCCGGGAGCTGAGATCAATTGCGGTTACAGCCTTCGGTAATTTGCCTAGAATTCACTACGGCGTTACCGAATTTTCTCAAATTCGCAAAGCCTCCGCGTTGATTTTCATGAAATTTCGTTCATCTGAACGGATCGGCCCAGAGTTGATGGCCGGTTGTGAGCGAGCTCTTAAGATACACAGCGGTCAAGGTTACGGTATGCTGCTGGTTCGCTCGCCAAGCGCAGATGATATTCGATCTGAGCATCCATTTCTTTTTTCGCGCCCGCCCTTCGGAAGCGTCATCGCAGCCCGTCTTTTCCTTCAGCCTGATCGGCGGTCAGCCCACCCACGCGCGGCAGTGGGCGACCGCTGTCGGTAACAGCCACAGCGACCATGATTTCATTCGCGCGCGGCGCATCATTCAACCGGATCTCGACCCCGTCGAAATGGCTGCGCACATAGGCGGCATTCTTATTCCCGAGCGGGACGTCGAGCGGTTGACCTGGGCTGCCCATCTTCTTCGATGAGGGCACAAGCGCGGCGCCGGTTCCAACTTCCTGTCGCAGTGGTGCGCCGAGCTTCGGATGTAAAATAGCCGCGGCATGCTCAAGTTCGCCGTTTTCGCCCACCATCGCCGATTTGCCATAGCTTTGCGCATCTTCTGGAGCGATTCGCAGCGCCTTGACGCATCTGTGTCCCAACAGCGCACCGAGTTCGGCGCCGATCTCGGTTAACTCGGAAAGATCTGAATGATAGCGCCCTGCGAAAGGGTTTTCGATCACTGCCGCACCAACCGCTTTGCGGGTAGCCGGCACGATATCCTGCCCGGCCTCTTGATGGGTTTCTTCGACAATCACAGCGATTTTGCGAATTTTTGCTTTCATCTCAGGCCATCCTTTCCAATGATATCCTTTGCCTCCAAACCGCCGGCGCGGTTATGAATCCGTGCACCGGTGCTCATTACGAGCACCAGAGCCATCTCCTTTGCCTTGGGCGCATCGCACATTCCGACTTCCATCGCGTCGAAATGGCTGCGCACATAGGATGCTCTGATATGGGTGATCGGCACATCAAGCCGACCGCCGACACCTGCGACCTTCTTGGTGGAGGGAACGATAGCGTTAGCATCGTTCAAGAGTTCGCGCATCGCATACCCGCCCGGCGCGTGCCACAGTGCGCCATGTTCCAGCTCGCCCGCCTCGCCGACCATTGCGCCCTTTCCGTAACCTTCGATCCGTTCGGCGCCGCCGAGCATTGCGATCAGCCGTGCGGCGATCGTAAGACCGAGGGGTTTGAGATCCGCCATGAACCAGCCTATTTCAGGCTCGTAACTCTCGGCGAAGGGGTTTTCGATTACCGCGATTCCCGCCGCTCGGCGCAGAGGTTCCAAAGGGGCGGGACCACCCTCATGAAAGATCTCTTCGAGCGCATACACTGTCTTCCGGATGGTCAGTTCATTCATAACAAGCCTCATTGATCGCAGGTTCGAAGAGCCGTTCGCATGTTGTTCGAGAATGACCCTGCAAGAAGAGTCCGGCTTCAGCGATCAGACTGCGGGATTTGAAAATAGCGGCTCTTGCATGGCCTCTGCAGAGGGCGGCCGCGCAGTCCTTTGCGGACAGCGCATCGCAGCTGGTTACGACTGGACGTTCATCCAAGTCGGTATCATCCGACACTTCGCGCGCCGGTTGACGCGAAATCGCGGGATGGTCAGGAAGGTCCACCGCATTGGCAATCAGCGTCGCGGCGGCATCGGCTTCAGCTGCGTTCCGCGCAAGAGTTGTCACGCTGTCGGCGATGCCCATCGACAAGCTGCGTCCATATCTCCCGCTGGTCGCAACGCCGCCGATTTTATCTTTGTCAGAAACTTTGACAACGCCGAGATCTCGTCCCAGGTGATCCCGCATGGCGAGTTTGAAATTGGTGCCGGGGCTCAAATACAGCGCGATATCTCCACCGTTATTCACATAGGCACGGGTGAGTTTTGAACGCGCCTGCATTGCCGCGAGAATCTCGTCCGCCACCGCCCCTGCGACCGATGCCATGCGCGTGACGAACAGGGCTGAATGCGGCCAGACAGCGGCGTGCATCCGCTTTGCAACGGCCCCCTCGGGCAGCGGCACATCCGGAGTTACGGGGCGGCGCAGCGCCGGAAGCTCCGCCAAGAGCTCCTCAAGCACGGTTTGAAACCTGGATCGTGCCGCACGGAATGCCCGGCGGCGTTCGCCTTCGGCCCCGATTACCAAGTCGATCGGACCATGCTGCAGATGCAGACGTTTGCCATCCGGCAGGAATCGGGCGGTCGGTTCCATCAATTGCGATCTGTCCGCGACCAGCGATAATGACCCCGCGCCATCGGATCGTCGACATTTGGGTTCTGCGACATATGGCGGGCGTTCCGGGCATTGATTTCGGCCACGGATTTCATTTGTTTGATATGTCCGCCCAGCGCGGCGTAATCGCTTACGCGCAGGGTGAATTCGATGGGTGCCACCAGCGCGGGAGTTGGCACATAGCCGAAGGAATTCGACGGCATGTCGAGCACATTGACCATGACGGTGATGCCGCCGCCGGGCCAAACATAGGCCTCGGCCCCGCCGCAGGACACATAAGTCAGTGCATCTTTGACCGACCGGGTCAGGCGCACCGGGTTTTCGGTGACGCCAGCGCGCAAAGAACCTCCGGCTCCTCCCATAAACAGAACCGAACAGACGGACGGTTCACAATTCTCGGCAATCAAAGAGGCGGACGCAGAAAGCCGCGAAGGCACGTCTTTTTTCCGCGGGGTCAGAGTCTCGTCGAGCTCGTAATAGCTGAACTGTTCCCCGGTGGTGGAGACCATGAAGAGTCTCAGACCTTCCCAAGCCAGTTTGGGATTGAAAGGGCCGAGGATCGCCAATGGATCCTCGATATCGGTGCCGCCCCATCCCGTTCCAGGTTCGGCCACCTGAAAATAACGCCCGGGTGTCGAGCGGCGTCCGCGGATTTTGATGCCCGTCGGCGGCACATCCAGCTGTTTTCCAGTCTCGTGCTCGGATAAAACTCCGGTGATGTGGTCGTCGACCACAACCACGTCATCGACATGGCCGAGCCATTGCTTTGGGAACATACCGATGGCGGCAGAGCCGCAGCCCACTCGCATCAGCCGTTCCGTTTCGGTATCGATGATCGGCGGTTGGCCTGCTTGAACAACCGTCTCGATTTCGCTGCCCTGACCGACGATAGTCAAGGCGACTGCCTCACGGTTGCAAAGACGCAAGAGCGTCTCGCAGGTCACCCGACCTTCCTTCTTGCTGCCGCCGGTGAGATGTTCGACCCCGCCCAGAGACAGCATTTTGGATCCGTACTCGGAGGTTGTGACGTGACCTACGGGCTCGCCATCGACACACACAGCGTCGCGTTCGTTCCCGATATGACGGTCCGTGTCGATTTTGACCTTGACCCCGCAATAGCTGAATATCCCTTCGGTTACGACCGTGACCATGTCAACGCCATCGACTTCCTGGCTGGCGATGAAGGGCGCAGGCTTGTAGTCAGGATAAGTGGTGCCCGCGCCTACAGCGGTTACGAAAGGCCTTCCGCCTTTGATAATGTCGCCGTCCCAGTCTGCCTCCGAACCGCTCTGGCCGAGGAAAGGCACCAGTTCCGAAGCGCCGCTTTGAATAATTGTCAGCGGGTCGAGGCGGACCAGAGATCCGCCGTGATTGGCATAACGGTCGCAAGCGCCGGATTTGCCGTCGGCGATATAGCACATCACCGGACAGGCGTCGCAGCGAATCTTAGCGGGCTTCGCGCCATCTCTCATTCTTGACTTCCTTCCTGCATGGCCTTGAGCAGACGGGATGGAATCGCCGGGATTTGGCGGATTCTCGCGTTCGTCGCATGGCGGATCGCATTCAACAAAGCGGGTGCGGTCGGGATCAGAGCGTGCTCACCCAAACCTTTGGCCCCATATGGTCCGTGCGCGTCGGGTTCTTCGATGATGATCGTTTCGATGGGGGGAATATCTCCTATCGTCGGAATAAGGTAATCATGAAGGTTTTCTGTGCGTCCCGGCAGGTATTCTTCCATCAAGGCCATGCCCAGCCCTTGTGCGATTCCGCCATGGATTTGACCTTCGACGAGCATTGGATTGATCGCGCGGCCCACATCATGAGCGGCCACGAACTTGATTGGTTTGACAGTTCCGAGCACTGTGTCCACTTCAACCACCGCAAGATGCGCAGCATAACCGTACTGAGCGTAGGGCTGGCCTTGGCCATTGGCGTCCAAGGGCTTGGTGGGCGGGTCATAGGTTTCCTCGGCGCACAGAGCATAGCCTGCGGTGTCGGTTTGAAAAATGCCCAGGTCCAGTAAATGTTCACCGCCCGAATCTGTCGCCCGAACCATTCCATCGCCGATCTGTATGTCCGCGTCCTCCGCTACGTTGAGCCGATTCAATATCTTGCGTCGAAGTGTCGCGCCGGAGAGCCGTGCGGCGTTACCGCTGATGTAGGTTTGGCGCGAGGCTGAGGTCTTGCCCGCATCGGGCGTAACATCGGTATCTGGTCCGATCAGGTGAATTTGGCAGGCCGGAATGCCCAACGCTGTAGCGAAGATTTGCGTGATCACCGTGTTGGCGCCTTGTCCGATATCCACCGCACCTTGATGCAGAACCACTGTGCCATCGGCGCGGATTCCCGATTTGATCGTCGAAGGATTGGGCAGCCCGGTATTGCCGCAGCCATACCAGCCCGCTGCTACGCCCACGCCGCGCTTGAGCGTTGCATCCGCAGCGTTAAACGACGCTGCGGCCGCGCGCTCCGCTGCCCAAGACGACCGCAGCGCGATCAGACAAGTTTTGATACCAACGCCCTGATCGAAGATCTGACCACACACCGTCGGAGCGCCATTCTCAAGCGCGTTTGTAATGCGGAATTCCAATGGGTCGAGTCCGAGTTTCTCCGCCAGTTCATCGAACAGACTTTCCTGCGCAATTGCTGATTGAGGCACACCGAATCCTCGGAACGCACCGGCGGGAGGATTGTTGGTATAGACGGCTTTGGAACGGGCTGTGTAGTCGGGAACCCGATAGGGTCCCGAGGCATGAACCGGCACACGGCTGGTTACCGTAGGTCCCCAGCTGGCATAAGCTCCGGTGTCGAAATCGCCGCGAAAGTCAAAGCCGCAAATCCTGCCCTCTGCATCTGCACCGATTTTAAGTGTGATGTCCGAGGGATGCCGCTTAGTGGAGCTTTGCATGGATTCGGTTCGTGAATAACACAGCCTGACCGGCTGACCGGTTTTCAAGGCTCCCAGCGCCAAATAGGCATGCACGGATAAATCCAGTTTTGAACCGAATCCTCCGCCGACTGCCGTCGGCACAATCCGGATCTGCGATTGATCCATGTTTAAGATCGGTGCAAGGCATTCGAGATTCATCATCGGTGCTTGGGTGCAGACGTGAAGCTCGATCCGATCGCCTGCCATTCGGGCAAACCCGGCTTCGGGTTCAATGTAGGCATGTTCAACGAAGCCGCTGCGAAACCTCCCTTCCGTGGTAACCTCAGCGCGGGCCAAGGCCGCTGCCGGATCTCCGCAGGATACGAAACCGCTGCACATAACATTGCGTCGGCGACCTGGGTGCAGTTTCGCGGCCTCGGGACTCTGGGCCGATGCCATGTCTTCAGCCGCTGGCAGTTCATTCCAGGTAACAGGGAACTTTTCAGGGTCGATGCGAGCAATGCGTTCCGGCGTGCCGATCACCGCCGCGACAGCCTCGCCTTTGAACCGAACTTCACTTTCTGCGAATACCGGCTGATCAAAGAAATTCGGGATCACCCCAAAAACGTTTTTCCCTGGAATATCCGCTGCTGTCAGAACCGCTTGGATCCCATCCGCTCGCTTAAATCCGTCAAGATCGCCGAAGACAAAGGAGGCGCGCGGAAAAGGCGAACGGATTATAAGAATCCGCAGGAAATCTGAAGCAGCCGCGTCATCGCCATATTCTGTCAGTCCCGAAATCTTTTTTGAGCCGTCCAAATGCTGGACCGCATCGCCGACGGCACCATTCCCTCGACATGCTATGGCCGGCGCATCCATAACCGCGTCGATGATTTTTCTGTAACCGGTGCAACGGCACAGGACACCGCCGAGCGCGTCCATAACCGCTTCGGTGCTTGGTTCTGGATTGCCGCGCAGCAGAGCCACTGCCGCGATCATCATTCCCGGCGTGCAGAAACCGCATTGCGCGGCACCATGATTAAGAAAACTCTGCGCTAACCTAACCGCGAAAGGGTCGCTTGCCTGGACCCCCGACAGAGTTTCCACTGATCGACCGGCGGCTTGATTGGCGGGCATCAGGCAGGCGCAGACCGGATCATCGTCGATCAATACGGTGCAGGCGCCGCAATCACCTGCATCGCAGCCCACTTTCACATCCCGCGCGCTCAAAGTCTCACGCAGGAGTTCTGAAAGACGCTGCCCAGGCAGGACAGTCGGTTCGACATCCTGCCCATTCAGCCGAAACGGGATGATCGAGCCATGTCCGATCATCTTGCCGCCGCTCTCTGAATGGCCCGCCTGCACTGCTCTGCCGCCGCGATAAGCCGATAGGCTCCAGATCCGCGGATGTCATCAATTGGTGAAAGAGGTTTAAGATGCGTTTTAGGCACTTCCGCTTCGGCGGGAAGCTTACCGACCAGGTCAGCTTCGAGATCCGGCAAACGCTGCGCTGTTGGAGAACAGGAGCCTACAGCGATTCGCGCAACTGCGATCCGCCCATGAGCGTCAAGCACAAGATTTGCAGCCGTCATGCTGATCGAGATCACCAGATATCGCCGACTGCCCAGTTTTTCGAAGCTTGAAACCATGCTGTCCGGCGGGTCGGGAATAAGAACCGCGGTCACAAGCTCATCATGCGCCTTATCCGTTTTTCGAACGCCTTGAATAAATTCGGAAAGGTTGAGCGATCGGACACCGCGTTCGGCGCTGGCGAGTTCGACACGCGCATTGAGCGCCAAAAGCGGCGGTACGCCGTCTGCTGCGGGAGAGGCATTGCAGAGGTTTCCCCCGACCGTGCCGGAATTCTGGATCTGTCGGCTTCCGACTTCTAGCGCCGCTTGTTTGAGCGCGTCGAATGCGGGAGGCAGTTCAGCCTTTGCGATATCGGACCACGTCGCTGCGGCACCGATGCGCAACAGGCCGTCCTGTTGTGTGATACTTGACAAGCCTTTGATCCGGGTCACATCAAGAAAGGACGACGGTGCTTTGCCTTGCCCCATGGCCGGATAGATATCAGTTCCGCCCGCGATGACGCAATGATTGCAACTGCGCATCGCTTTGAGTGCGGTGTCAAGATCAGTGGGGCTAATATAGGTCAATAAGTGCCTCGGAAATTGCATACAAATGATTTCGGACAGAAATCGGTTCAAGTCAACAAATTTGAAGCGGTCAAAAGTTCAACCAGGTCTGATTCCGCAATGTGAATCCGGCAAGTAACAGATGCTCGGAAAATTCAGCGGAGCGGAGGTTGGGAACGGCGGAATAGCGGTCAGCTTGGCGACAGACCGTTGCACATGGAAACTTTTGACCGTTTTGAAATTTCTTGCTCCAAATCTGTCTGTGTTTGCGGTCAACGGGTATCGGAAAAAACACAGATTTTAGTACTTGAAACCGTGCTGCGGCACGCATTGACTTAACGGAATGGCGAATGGCCGCACGGTTTTCGTCCGCATCGTGCAATCTTCGCCCGGCAAATTTCTCCCCTGATGGAATTCCAGTCTGGCGCCGGGCTGTTGCGCGCCGTCTGCCTGTCCGGTTTGTGACCGCACAATCGTCCCCACCATGCGATTTCAGCAAAAATTCGACAGCCGCCGAGACCGCCATCGCCAAACGAAAGTGAGTTGAAACGGTCTTCTCGGCTATTCCCGAGTTTACTCAAGCGACCAAAGGCTTCGTGTAACGGGCGTTTCCCTGTTCGGCTGAAATTTTGCGAAGGACCAGCAGGCTGCGAACGAACTGCCCGCAAAAAATTTTTCTGCGATGCAGCAATCATTGCTTGAAATGCTGCGGCGCAGCAATTATGTGCTGCTCAGTTAAGATAGAATTTCCAAAAAAGGACCAACAGAAATGACGAATGTAGAGGAAATGGCGAAAGCGGGCAGTGAGGCATTTGGGCAGTTTGCAACAGATCCCACCTCCTATTCGGATCTGTACCGCAAATCAACCCAAACCGTGGAAGCCTTGACTTTAACCATGCTGAAAGCGGCGGAAAGCACCGCTGAAGTCACCGGAAAATGGACCATGGACACACTGGGCCAAATGAGGAGTTCGTTCGCCGCTGGCAGCGACGGCATCGACTATGCGAATGCTGCGAAAGACTTCGCTTCCGCTTCCGCCGAATCCGCGGCCCAATATTTTGCAGCCTACACCGATATTGCTAAGCAGGCACAAATCGAATCGGCTGAAATCGTGCTTGGCAGCGCCAAATAAGTCGGAGATCCCCATTGTTCTCCCGGTCTGTGCGGTTTTCAGCAACCGGCACAGAAATTCGGCGGGCAGCGATGCCCGCTTTTTCTTTATCAGGGAGCGTGTCAGGAAATGAGGGGGATTTTCTGGTTGCTGATTCTGGGCGGCGAGGGCTCTTCGAATTCAAGCCGGATGTCGTCCTCGCCGAGAAGCACTTTGACCAGTCCGCCTTTTTTCAGCTTGCCGAACAGAATTTCATCGGCGATTTTTTTCTTGATTTTGCTCTGAACAATCCTTTCGAGCGGGCGGGCGCCCATTTTCGGATCGTAACCTTGCTCGGCCAGCCAGCGCACCGCTTCTTCGGTCAATTCAATATGCACATTTCTTTCGAACAGCTGTGCTTCGAGGCGATGGACGAATTTTTCAACCACCAGCATCACGGTTTCCAGATTGAGCGGCTCAAAACTGATGATGGCGTCCAGACGGTTGCGGAATTCTGGTGTGAACAGTTTTTCAATGGCAGCGGTGTCTTCGCCGTCTCTTCTCTCGCGAACAAACCCCATAGCTTCTTTTGCCTGCTCAGCGGCGCCGGCATTAGTGGTCATGATCAAGATGGCGTTGCGGAAATCAACAGTGCGTCCCGAATGATCCGTTAGTTTGCCGTGGTCCATCACCTGCAGAAGGATATTCGTGACATCAATGTGAGCCTTTTCGATTTCGTCGAGCAGCAGAACACAGTGTGGATTTTCGTCCACGCCGTCGGTCAGGAGACCGCCTTGATCAAATCCGACATAACCGGGCGGCGCTCCGATCAGCCGGGAAACAGAGTGCTTTTCCATGTATTCCGACATATCGAACCGCAGCAGTTCCACGCCGAGTGTTTCTGCCAGCTGTCGCGCCGACTCCGTCTTTCCGACTCCAGTCGGGCCTGCGAACAGGTAAGAACCGACAGGTTTGTCGATTTCTTTCAGACCAGCTCGACTCAGTTTGATTGCGGCTGCCAAGGCATCAATGGCATCGTCCTGTCCGAAGACCACTCGTTTCAGATTGGTCTCGAGATCGTGCAGCAATTCGACATCGGATCTCGAAACCCGGCGAGGCGGCACGCGCGCAATAATTGATACGACGTCTTCGATCTCGTTCGGTCCAATTGTTTTGCGCCGTTTCGATGGAGGCAGAAGACGCTGTGTGGCTCCTGCTTCGTCGATGACATCTATCGCTTTGTCGGGAAATTTTCGATTATTTACGTAGCGCGCTGAGAGCTGCACAGTGCTTTTTAGGGCATCTTCGGTATAGCGCACTTTATGATGCGCCTCGAACCGGCTCTTCAATCCGCGGAGGATCGCGATGGTTTCTTCTTGAGTGGGTTCTACGACATCGATTTTTTGGAATCTTCTGGTTAAGGCGCGGTCCTTTTCAAAGTGCTGTTTGAATTCTTTGTGCGTGGTCGAACCGATGCAGCGCACCTGGCCGTCCTGGAGTGCGGGTTTGAGAAGATTTGACGCATCCATTGATCCGCCGCTCGTAGCGCCTGCACCGACGACAGTGTGAATCTCATCAATAAAAAGAATAGCGTCGGGCAAGTCTTCCAGTTCGGTGAGTACGGCTTTGATACGCTCCTCAAAATCACCGCGGTACCGTGTTCCGGCCAATAAAGTTCCCATATCAAGGGAATAGATTGTCGCGCCGGCGACAGCCTGTGGAGCTTCTTCTTTGACGATTTTGCGTGCGATGCCTTCGACAATCGCTGTCTTGCCAACGCCAGAATCACCGACAAGAATTGGATTGTTTTTTGTGCGGCGAAGCAGCACGCGGAATGCTCGTTGAACCTCTTTGTCCCGGCCAATCAGCGGATCAATTTGATCTGCTTGGGCCTTAGCGTTCAAATTGACGCAAAACTTACTGAGCGCTGTGTCTTGCTCTTCGTTTGTGTCTTGGCTTTCGTCGCTTGATTCGTCAGCTCCGACCAACGGAGGGGAAGATGACTGGAATCGTGGATTTTTTGCGATTCCGTGCGAAATGAAATTGACAGCGTCGAACCGGGTCATGCCTGCTCGATGCAGATACTCGACCGCCGTGCTTTTGCGTTCGCCAAAGATGGCGACTATCACATTCGCACCGGTAACCGAGGCGCGTCCCGATGAGCGAACATGTTCAACAGCTCTCGTTAAAACCCGCTTAAAGCCTGGCGTCGGGACGGGTTCACCGCGGCTCGTACTGTCCGATGCCACTGTATCCTTATCGAAATGGTCTTTGAGAACCTTCTTAAGTTTTTCGATTTCGACGCCGCAAGCTAGTAAGACACGAGCGGCAGTGGGTTCATCAAGCAGCGCGAGCAACAAATGGTCAAGTGTTACGAACTCATTGCGCTGCTCACGGGCAAGCGCGATGGAGCCGTGGATTGCATTTCCTAGGTCAGTAGTAAATTCCGGCACGGCAGGCACTCCAGTACAGCATTTCTTTCGCCCCCTCCGCACGAATGTTCACTTACGTCCACTTACAATGGCAATTTAACTTATTCGGTTAATGGCTGCAACACACTGACCGGTATCCATCCGCTGGCGTTTGCATGGTTCGCCCCGACCGACATGTCCGGCGTTTTGTTCAATTCGGAGCCACAGGCCAGGTCTCTCCTTTAGACTTTTGAAGACCAATTCTTGTTGCTCGGCAACTTCGCCTTCCAGCCCCTGACGGCGGCGCACCTGCTGGCGTCGGTTTTCACAGGACTTCAATTTCCTCGGTTCGGAGTTTCCGTTGATGTTCCTAAGGAGCTGGCTGACCAGGTTATTCGCGACGCCTTGCGTCCGCTGGTTCTGTTCATCGCCGGGATTCGGAAGGCCAAGGTCGATGGAAAGGCAGGCGGGTTTCTGAACCGCATGCGCAGCGGAAACACCGAGGCGCTGGTGATTCCGATCTATTCCGGGCTGGCGCACTCGCGGGATGTTCTCAGCCGGGCTGGTCTGTGCCGATTGGCGACCGGGGCGGTGATCAATCTCGGCTGCCTGCCCGAGGAGGAGACAGAAGAGTCGGCGGACAAATTTTTTCGGATGCACGAAGGCATAGCGGCGCCGGAGAGGTAAGGAGCGCTGGAAAGCACTGATCTGGCGCGAGGCAGCGATCCGCAGCACAGCGCTCCGAGCTTGCACGGGCCAAAGGAGCGTACTCGGTGCAAGGACTTGAAAGGCTAGGGAATCCATGGCTTGAAACACCATGCGAGGTGTTTCGGACACTTTCGTCAATATCCGCTTTGTCAGCCACGGATACCGGTCTGGTCCTCCAAACATAACGATGGATTTCGTAGTGTGCCGAAGCGTTGGATCGGGAACCAAACCTGACAGAGCCGAACGGAGCCAGGTTCCAAACCACCTCCGCTTGGAATCCGCTCTGGGCAGCGCAATCTCGTCCAGTCGCGCAGTTTGTTCGCCGAACCAAATTAATGGGCAATCAACCTTGTTCGCAGATTTTGGCCAATAACGATGCGAAGAGTCGTTCGTGAACGAGGCTCATTGTGAAAACAGGTTTCGATGTCCCGACATCACGAGATCCATGTGCCTTCCTGGCAGAATAAACTTCATATTGATCCGAAACGGGAAAATCTGGATGAGAAAAGCAAAACAAATTTGCATAGTGGTCTAAACTTAAACATGCACGACACAAAGCTGGTCATGTATAGACATTGTTGGGTTGAAAAACATGGCACATAACCAAAGACGGATTTGCTGCGCTTTTTAAAATCGATCTTTTCTGCCCCTGATTTCAGCGAAACTCTCCACGTCTGTGGCATCCGGCATACCGATCAGAGCTTTCACCGAGGCAAGATTGGCCCGCAGGAAGGGGTTGGTTTCCAACTCAAGAGACAGGAGCGACGGCACCGTCGGCTTTCCTGCCCTGCGATTTTGATGAACGGACTCGACGCGCGATATCAATTTTGGATTGTCTGGCTCGATGGTGACTGCAAATTCAGCGTTTGACTGCGTATATTCATGGCCAGAGTAAATCATGGTGTCCGGCGGCAGTGAAGCGAGTTTCGACAAGCTATTCCACATCATTTCAGGAGTGCCTTCAAAAATGCGACCGCAGCCCAGAGCCATCAGCGAGTCGGCAGTGAATGCCGCGCCCGGCAGTACAAATGCAATATGACCAATGGTGTGTCCCGATACATCCATGACCCGCGCCTTCATGCCACAGACTTCAAACTGGTCACCCTCTGCCAATTTCAAATCCAGCGGCGGCAGCCGGCTGGCATCGGCTGCGGCTCCTACAATTTTTGCGCCGTAGCGTCTGCGCAAGTCTTCCACACCATCAATATGATCTGCGTGATGATGCGTTATGAGAATCTGATCCGGATTCCAGCCGCGGTGCTCCAGTTCCCGAACAAGCGGGGCGGATTCCGGAGCATCCACTACAGCGGTCTGCTTTGATTCCGCGTTGTGTATTAGATAAGCGTAGTTGTCCGAAAGACATGCAACTGTGACGATATCAATAGCCATGTGACTACATTCTCCTCGTGAATTCCCTATATTGAAGGTCAACCTTAGTTATCGCAGGCACCAGCGCAATGCACCTTGATGCGGCAGAAATACAAGAGTTTTATGCCGAAAACCCGCTGGGTGCCTATGTTGCCGACCGGCTTGCAGCCAAACTGACTCAATTTTGGCCTGGACTGCACGACTTGACTGTTGCCGGTTTTGGCTTCGTTCAGCCGATATTCGAGTCAGCCGACCTCACAGCAGCCAGATTATTGAATATCATGCCGGATCATCAGGGTTTCGTCCGATGGCCGTCAGTCGGCGGCAACCGCACCGTTCTTACCCATGAATTCAATTGGCCCTTGCTCACCGGAAGCGTTGATCGGCTTGTAATGCTGCACGGGCTGGAAAACAGCGGCGATCCAGGAGCTGTGCTGTCCGAATGCTGGCGGGTCCTCGCACCGGAAGGGCGAATACTGATTTTCGTTCCCAATCGCGCGGGTCTATGGGCGCGTCGGGATGCAACGCCTTTCGGATTTGGTCATCCATATCTTCCCGTGCAGCTTGAAATTCGCCTGGAAAAACGAAAATTCGAAGTGCTGCGCAGCGATGCCGCGCTCTTTTCACCGCCTAGCGGACGTCGAATTTGGAATCGATTCCGCCCAGCTATGGAGAGATTTGGAAGTCATGCGCCGATGCGATTTGCGGGAGGGGTGGTGGTGCAGGAAGCGTGTAAGCGAATATTCCAAATGCATCGTCCGCCATTGGCCGAAAAAGTGGCGAACCGACTTAAGGCGTTGGAGGGGTTAGCTGCCCCCGGAGCGAAACCTGTTTCTGGCCGCACACATTAAACAGCGGCGGTGCAGTCGAAATTATGTGTGATGAATCGGCTTGCTAAATCGAATGGACTTGAATATTGGCCAACCGCAGCTGAATGCGAGCGCAATAGTTTCCGGGGACGGCATTTGAGTGACAACATTTCCATGACATCCGGGATTGCATCCCGGTATGCTGCGGCCTTGTTCGAGCTCTTTCTTGAATCAAGTGCGTTGGATTCGCTTGAAGCCGATATTGCAGCAATGCGGGACGCGCTGGCGGTCAGCGAAGATCTCCGGACATTGATAAAGTCGCCGGTTTATTCGCGCGGAGATATGGCTGATGCTATTGATGCCGTTGCTGAAAAGGTTGGTTTGAGCGCATTAACGCGGAATACACTGGCTTTGATGGCATCAAAACGACGGCTTTTTGTGGTCTCGGCAATGCTGGATTGTCTTGAGGACCATCTCGACAGCCATCGGGGCGTTGTAACTGCCGAAATCACGGCTGCGCACGAACTTAGTCAAGCCGAATTGACGAGCCTCAAGGACGCTCTTCGAACCGCAGCAGGTCAGGATGTCCGATTTTCAGTGAATGTGGATAATCGTCTGATCGGCGGTTTATCAGCGCGACTTGGTTCAAAGTTGGTTGACGCGACAATCAGAACAAAACTTACAAATCTCAAAAGTGCTTTGAGAGAGGTCGAATAAATGAGTATCCAAGCGGCGGAAATTTCCGCAATTCTGAAGGATCAGATCAAGGATTTCGGTCAAGAAGCCGAAGTTGCGGAAGTGGGACGTGTTCTCAGCGTTGGCGATGGAATCGCTCGGGTTTTCGGTTTGGACAATGTGCAGGCTGGCGAGATGGTCGAGTTCCCCGGCGCAATTCGCGGCATGGCGCTGAACCTCGAGTCAGACAATGTCGGAGTTGTCATTTTCGGCGATGACCGAAGCATCCGAGAGGGAGACCAGGTCAAAAGAACAGAAGCGATTGTCGATGTTCCAGTCGGCGATGCTCTGCTCGGCCGGGTGGTCGACGCACTTGGCCATCCCATTGATAACAAAGGACCGATTGACGCGGCGGAGCGGGCACGCGCTGATGTGAAGGCGCCCGGAATTATTCCCCGTCGTTCGGTTCACGAGCCGATGGCAACGGGATTGAAATCAGTCGATGCGATGATTCCCATCGGCCGCGGTCAACGAGAACTGATAATCGGCGACCGGCAAACGGGCAAAACCGCGCTCGCGCTTGATACGATTCTAAACCAGAAGTCCTACAATGATGCCGCTGGAGATGATGAATCCAAAAAGCTCTACTGCGTTTATGTTGCAGTGGGTCAAAAGCGTTCAACGGTCGCGCAGCTGGTCAGGAAGCTCGAAGAAAACGACGCATTGAGCTATTCGATTGTTGTCGCGGCGACGGCGTCCGATCCGGCGCCGATGCAGTTCCTGGCTCCGTATTCGGCAACTGCGATGGCGGAGTCATTTCGCGACAACGGCCGCCATGCCTTGATCATTTATGACGATCTGTCAAAGCAGGCAGTGGCTTACCGGCAGATGTCGCTGTTGCTGCGCCGACCACCTGGCCGTGAAGCGTATCCTGGCGATGTCTTTTATCTCCATTCCCGACTGCTGGAACGGGCTGCTAAGCTGAATGAAGACAATGGATCAGGTTCATTGACGGCCCTGCCAATCATTGAAACGCAGGCAGGGGATTTGTCAGCCTATATTCCGACAAATGTGATTTCGATCACTGATGGACAGATTTTTCTAGAGACTGAATTGTTCTACCAAGGGATCCGACCAGCCGTGAACACCGGCCTCAGCGTCTCCAGAGTGGGGTCGTCGGCACAGACATCGGCGATGAAGTCGGTGGCGGGCACGGTTAAACTCGAGCTTGCGCAGTACCGGGAAATGGCCGCGTTTGCCCAGTTTGGGTCTGACCTTGATGCCGCGACGCAGCGGCTGCTCAATCGCGGGGCCCGACTGACCGAGCTTATGAAGCAGAAGCAGTATTCACCGCTGACGAACGCTGAAATCGTCTGCGTCATCTTCGCTGGCACGCAGGGATTCCTTGACGATCTGAATGTGGGCGATGTCGTGCGGTTCGAGCAGGGTCTGATTGCGCATTTGAGATCGGATTACAGCGAGCTGCTGAGCGATATCACCGACAATGACCGGAAGGTGACCGGAGAGTTGGCGGACAAAATAAAAGCGGCGATCAACGCTTATGCCGACGGCTTTGGGTAATCGGACAGGGTAGGGAGGCAAACGATGCCTAGCCTCAAAGATCTGAAAATCCGGATCGAGAGCGTAAAGTCTACGCGAAAGATCACAAAGGCCATGCAGATGGTTGCGGCGGCTAAACTGCGGCGCGCTCAGGAAGCAGCCGAAAGTGCCCGACCATATTCGGAACAGATGAATGCCGTTATGAGCAATTTAGCGCGCGCAGCCGATAAGGCAGCTGCACCGGCAATGCTTGCTGGAACCGGACGCGATGATACTCACCTTTTGGTAGCGGCAACCGCGGAACGCGGGCTTTGCGGCAGTTTCAATTCTTCGATTGTCCGCATGGTGAGAACCAGAGCACAGGAACTCGCCGAAGCTGGAAAAACAGTAAAGATACTGACCGTAGGGAGAAAGGGACGGGAGCAGCTCAAACGCGATTATGAAGAGGCGTTTGTCGGCCATGTGGACTTATCCGGCTACAAGAGGATCAGTATAGCCAACGCCGAAGAGATAGCCCGTCAATTGCAGTCCATGTTCGCCGATGGCGACTTTGACGTTGCGACGATATTCTACAGCCGATTCAATTCGGTGATATCGCAGATTCCATCCGCGACTCAGCTCATCCCAGTGGAAATTCCCGAATCGGGCGAAACGGATATGCTCTTCTATAATTTCGAACCGGGTGAAACAGAGATCCTTGATCAATTGCTCCCGCAGGCGGTTTCCAACCAGATATTTGCCGCACTTCTTGAAAACCAGGCATCCGAGCAGGGCGCGCGAATGTCCGCCATGGACAACGCGACGAGAAACGCGGGTGAAATGATCGATAAACTGACTATTCTCTACAATCGGTCTAGGCAGGCCGCGATCACCAAGGAACTGATTGAAATTATTTCAGGCGCTGAAGCGCTTTGACGAATCGAGGGATTGCAATGGCAGAAGAACAGGTTCAGGGCAGGGTGACACAGGTCATTGGTGCGGTCGTTGACGTCCGCTTTGACGAGGATTTGCCAGAAATCCTCAATGCGCTTGAAACAGAGAACCGCGGCAACCGGTTGGTTCTAGAGGTTGCTCAGCATCTTGGCGAGAACACGGTGCGCGCGATCGCAATGGACTCGACCGAAGGTCTTGTGCGAGGTCAGCCGGTGCGGGACAGCGGCGGACCGATTACCGTCCCGGTGGGCGATCCGACGCTTGGCAGGATTATCAATGTCGTTGGTGAAGCGGTGGATGAAAAAGGCCCGGTGGAGTCAACCGAGCAACGTCCAATTCACCAGCCCGCGCCGGAATACGCGGAACAATCCACTGAAACTGAAGTTTTGGTAACCGGCATCAAGGTGATTGATCTATTGGCTCCATATTCCAAAGGAGGAAAGGTCGGGCTGTTCGGTGGCGCCGGCGTCGGGAAAACAGTTCTGATTCAGGAACTGATCAATAACATCGCCAAGGTGCATGCAGGATTTTCGGTGTTTGCCGGCGTTGGCGAGCGCACCCGCGAGGGCAACGATCTATATCATGAATTCATAGAGTCCGGTGTTATCGATATCAACGATTTGAGCAAATCGAAGGTATCTCTCGTCTATGGTCAGATGAACGAACCGCCCGGCGCGCGCGCGCGCGTAGGCCTAACAGGGCTAACGCTGGCCGAACAATTCCGCGATCAGTCGGGAACAGACGTTCTGTTCTTTGTTGATAATATTTTCCGGTTCACACAGGCAGGTTCTGAAGTGTCGGCACTGCTCGGGCGCATACCGTCCGCGGTCGGATATCAACCGACTTTAGCCACTGACATGGGAGCGCTTCAAGAGAGAATCACTTCGACCAAATCGGGTTCCATCACATCGGTTCAAGCGATCTATGTTCCAGCTGACGACTTGACTGACCCGGCTCCCGCAACCTCGTTCGCGCATTTGGATGCGACAACCGTTTTGTCGCGGGCGATTTCAGAACTTGGGATTTACCCGGCTGTGGATCCATTGGACTCCACCTCAAGAATTCTGGACCCCGCAGTTGTCGGAGATGAGCATTATTCAGTTGCTCGAGATGTTCAGGGTATTTTGCAGCGCTACAAATCGCTGCAGGACATCATTGCGATTCTGGGAATGGACGAACTTTCGGAAGAAGACAAAATCACTGTGTCAAGAGCCCGGAAATTACAGCGATTTCTGTCGCAGCCCTTTGATGTGGCTCAGGTGTTCACCGGGTCGCCGGGCGTGCAGGTGCCTTTAGAGGTCACCATCGACAGTTTTCGGCGCGTTGTTGCCGGAGAATTCGACCACTTGCCGGAAGCTGCCTTCTATATGGTCGGAGGGATTGAAGAAGTGGTGGCGAAGGCAACACGCTTGGCTGCCGAAGCTGCTTAGAACGGGAGCGCGATATGGCCGAACCGTTCCGATTTGAGTTGGTCTCGCCAGAGCGCAGTCTTGCGTCGCTGGAAGCGGAGGTCGTTGATCTGCCGGGTGTCGAAGGAGATATGGCCGCGATGCGGGATCATGCGGCGCTGATTACCACTTTGAAGCCCGGCCTGGTGAAAGTGAAATCAGATCGCGGCACCACTGAGTTTTTTGTTTCGGGAGGATTCGTTGACATCGCGGCTGAACGAACAATTGTCTTGGCCGAGCATGCCTATCCCCGCCATGAAGTCACCAGCCAAATCGCCGAAGAACTAGCGGCGAAAATGGAAGCTGAGATCGAAGCGAGTGAAGGCAGCCGCAGGGATATTGCCGAAACACGAATGGCGGGTTTCCGCTCGATTCGCGCTGAACTTGATATCTAAGCGGTCAGTCGGCTGACGGAGACCGGGCGTAAAGCCAATCCAAAGTTTTTGCTTCGAATAGCGAAGAGATAGAAGTTCCGTTAGCGATGTTCAGTATGGCTTGAGCGAGCAGCGGAGCTGCGGAGATTGTTCGGACTTTATCCATTTCCTTGACAGGCTTCGCATGCTGAATTGAGTCGGTGATCACCACGTTTCTGAGACTTGAATTTTGGATTCGTTGAAAAGCATTTCCCGACAGCACACCATGTGTGACATAGGCATGAACTTCCTGCGCCCCTCTGGACAAAATCAGATCGGCCGCTTTGCAAAGGGTGCCGCCGGAATCGCAAATGTCGTCAACAATAATGCAGACCTGTCCCTGAACATCGCCAATGACCGTCATTTCCGTAACATCACCGGTTGATGAGCGTCGTTTGTCGACTACGGCTAGACTGGCATTTATTCTTTTTGCAAGCTCCCTGGCTCGTTCGACGCCTCCAACGTCCGGTGAGACCACGACGATGTTACCCTCTGACTTTGACAGTTTGGACCGGATATCGAGAGAAAAAATCGGTGACGCATAGAGGTTGTCCACGGGAATATCGAAGAAGCCTTGTATCTGAGCGGAATGCAGATCCATTGTCAGCACACGGGACACTCCGGCTTCGGTCAAAAGATTGGCGACAAGCTTGGCTGAAATCGGAGTGCGCGGTTTCGTTCGTCGGTCTTGTCGGGCATAACCATAATACGGGATGACAGCAGTTATTCGCGACGCCGAAGAGCGCCGCAGCGCGTCCGCGATGATCAGGATTTCCATGAGGTTGTCGTTGGCTGGACTTGAGGTCGGCTGGATAATGAACATATCCTCGCTGCGCACATTTTCGTAGACTTCCACATAGACTTCTTTGTCGCTGAAGCGTTCTATATTGGCTTTGACCAGTGAAATCTGACGTCCGCTCTGGCCTGAAATGTAGTCTGAAATCTTGTTTGCCAAAGGCAGATTGGCGTTACCAGAAATCAACTTGGGTTCGATCAGCGCTCGCATCAGGCGTGGTCTCCTAAGAAAATGGAATGTAGTGAATCGGCTTTGCTAAAAAAATCATCGCCCTATAACGCAGCATGATGGATATTCATATGATGAAGAGGAGTTTATCGGCGTAATCCGATCCATCAAGCCGACTTTGCCACGGCAGTGAAATCAGCGATAATTCGCAGGTGCCTGTGTTGTGGGAGTTCATGCTTGTCTTCGAATATCCAAGCGGATCGCGTCTTCTGCGATTCTGCTGGGTCAAGATGGCTTTATTGGTCAGGAATGGCATGCGAACTCGCCACCGCCGGGACCGGCAAACCTTCGGAATCGTCGCGAATGGTGCATGCTTGATTACGCGCCAAACCCGCTCTTTGCCGGCGCTGGGCGTTTCAAGCCATAAGAAAATTTGACCTCGGCGATATTCTGTCATTCGCCGCGTTGGTTGAAGGCCTCGTGGAATTGGCTACCTCCTTTGTTTGCTTCGAATCAAGTTTAGCGCCTCGACCGCGCATGAGAACAACATTGCGACGTAAATGAATACTCGATCCACGTGATAGTGCAGTCCGTCGGCTGCAAGCACGAATCCGACCATTATCAAGAAAGCGAGCGCGAGCATCTTTGTGGACGGATGGTTTTCCACAAAGCCGGCAATGACTTCTGCAAAAAACATCATGACCCCAACGGCAATGACAATTGCAAGCACCATGACTTCGATGTGTTCGGCAATGCCGATTGCCGTCAAAACCGAATCGAAAGAAAAAACCACATCAATGACAATGATCTGCGCAATTATCGGCCAGAAACCAGAATATTGCCTGCTCGCTTTTGCGCTTGGTTTTTCAACTTCTTGGTAGATTGCGTTGGTTGCTTTGACGATCAAGAATAAACCTCCGCCCAGCAGGATGAAGTCTCGCCAACTGAATTCTTGGTCAAAAATCGTCAACAGAGGCTGGGTTAAGCTCACGACCCAGCTAAACGACAGCAGAAGCAAGATTCGCATCAGCATACCGAGGGAAAGACCGACCTGGCGCGCAAGCCTTCTTTGATTCGGTGGAAGTTTCGCAGCCGCGATCGAGATAAACAGCACGTTGTCGACAGCAAGGATAATTTCCAACATCACCAGCGTCACAAAGCTGGCCCAAATGGCGGGATTTGAAAGAAGCTCAATCACTGAGTCGGCTCCGTTGTATTTTCATTGTAAAGTAGGGCAGCATTCGGCTGTCTTCAATTCTTGCGCCGACTGAATTGCATCGGTGCGCAAATCCTGAGACTTTCCGGCTCTCAATGCGGTTTCCGCGCATCAAGGATAGGAACGGCAAAGCATATGAAAGGCTTTCTCCCAGGCCAATGCGGTTGAACGCAAGGGTATCTTGCCGTGTCACAGGAAATCAACGCGGCGGTTGGAGTTGCTGAAGCCGATGACAGGCGGCGGTCAAAAAAATCCGGTGGTCACGTCCAAATCAAATTCTCATAATGGAGGGCATTATAATCCATCGAAGATAACCGCATTTTATGTTCAACTCCACCTTCGGTCAGTGTAGTCGCCCACTTCGTTTGTGATTCAGCAATTCCCGCGAAACTAGGATTGGAAACCGCGGTTGTTTTGTCATTGGCGTCTGGTTTTTTCGCGATGCGTCTCTCAGAAGGTTGTGCAAACATTTCAAAACGAAGTGCGGTGAACAATTATTGAACTTAAGTTTGACACAGAGAAAATAGTAGCTATATTCAACAAATGACCCAGAAAACCATTGATATCTTTGGCCAACCTGCGGCTGAACAAGGGGTTGAGTCAGACACATCGGTCCAAATGCAGTATTTGAGCGGCTTGAATCCTCCTCAGATCGAAGCGGTTAAGACTGTGGAAGGTCCCGTTTTGGTGTTGGCAGGCGCTGGTTCGGGAAAGACAAAAACCCTGACAGCGAGAATTGCCCATCTTTTGTGTGCGGACAAGGCATGGCCATCTCAAATTCTAGCCGTGACATTTACGAACAGAGCGGCCTTGGAAATGCGGCGACGGGTCGAAAGAATGGCGTCTCTCAAGACCGCTGGTCTTCCTTGGCTGGGGACTTTTCATTCGATTTGCGTGAGGATTCTGCGACGGCATGCGGAGCTTGCAGGGTTGAATCAGCACTTTACGATCTTGGATTCGGACGACCAGATTCGACTCCTGAAGCAGTTAATCAAAGCCGCGGACATCGACGAAAAGCGTTGGCCTGCACGGCATCTCGGCGGAGTTATCGAGGCATGGAAAAACAGGTGCCTTTTGCCGGACGAAGTGCATGAAAGAGATAAGCACTTATTCAACGGTAAAGGATGGAAACTGTACGAGCTGTATCAAGCACGTCTGAAACAACTGAATGCGGTCGATTTCGGCGACCTCATTATGCATGTTGTGAATATCTTCCGAAGTCGGGAAGATCTGCTTGGCGAATATCAGAGAAGATTCAAATATATTCTGGTCGACGAATATCAAGACACAAACACAGCGCAGTATCTTTGGTTGAAACTGTTGGCTGGCAGCGATGGAAACATCTGCTGCGTTGGCGACGATGATCAGTCAATTTATGGCTGGCGTGGGGCTGTTGTTGAAAATATCCTTCGGTTTGAAAGGAGTTTTCCCGGTGCCCGGGTGATCCGTCTCGAGCAGAATTACCGGTCCACCGCTCACATTCTTGCTGCGGCCAGCGCGATTATATCAAACAACGCCGGACGACTGGGCAAGACGCTTTGGACAGATTTGCGAGGCGGAGAAAAGGTTCGTGTGATCGGACATGCCGACGGCCGATCAGAGGCAAGCTGGATTACGCAAGAGATCGAGGCGCTTGTGGCGGGAATTGGCCGCCGAGCCAAACGTTCCTATGACGACTGCGCGGTTTTGGTCCGCGCTTCGTTTCAAATGCGCGAAATCGAGGATCGGTTCCTGGCCTTGGGAATTCCATACAGGGTGATTGGCGGTCCGCGGTTTTACGAACGGCGGGAAATCAGAGATGCATTGGCTTATCTTCGGCTTGCAGTATCGTCGGAAGATGATCTCGCATTTGATCGAATTGTGAATACTCCAAGACGAGGCGTTGGCGAAAAAGCACAGGTGCTGATCCAGATCGAGGCGAGGGATTCTCAGAGCTCATTGATGGCGGCAGCGGAGTCACTGCTGTCGAAAAATAAGTTTCCGGCAAGGACAGCAAGCGGAATCAGAACTTTGCTGGCGAATATCCGCAATTGGCAAGCCTTGGTCACAGCAGGCAAGATGCCGCTGACGGATTTGGTCGGCCGGATAATCGACGAGTCCGGGCTTTCGGAAATGTGGAAAAACCAGAAGACACCTGAAGCCGAAGGCCGCATCGAGAACCTTAAAGAACTTGTAAAGGGCATGAGTGAATTCGACAATCTGCAGGGATTCTTGGAGCATGTGGCGTTAGTGTTTGAAAATCTCGAAGATCAGAATGCCGACAAGGTTTCGATTATGACTCTGCATGCCGCAAAAGGGCAGGAGTTTCCTGCCGTGTTTCTTCCTGGTTGGGAAGAGGATGTATTTCCTTCTCGCCGCGCTGTTGAAGACCAGGACCGGGGGCTGGAGGAGGAAAGACGGCTGGCTTATGTCGGGATCACGCGGGCGATGGAGGATTGCTATGTTTCATTTGCCGCAACGCGGTTTCAGTTTGGCGAACAAAGCGCGCAGCACACGTCCCGATTCGTCGATGAGCTGCCGTCTGCGCATGTCGAGGTGCTGACACCGCCCGGATTGTTCGGCAGCTATCGAGCGGCGGGCCGCCGTGCGGATTTTGCAGGTGGGCAGGTTTCGCTTGGAGGTCAGCCGGGCGGATATAATTCACCCGGGTTTCGGCGTCTCGAACAGCGGGCTTGGTCTATGACTCAGGGAAGTCAGCCGCCCAAAAACGCCAAAAAGGAAGAAGTGAAATATTCCGCCGGGGATCGTGTATTCAACCTGAAATTCGGATATGGCGAGGTCATCGATGTTTCCGATGGCAAGCTTCAGATCGAATTTGATAAATCAGGCAGCAAGCACATCGTTTCGAAACATGTGCGGAAAGCGAAAGGCGATGAACGGTAGCAGGTGAGATGCGCGATCTGACGCGTGCCGCCGCCGACCTTGGATCTAGTAAGCGGTCTGAATGAGAATGCGCAATGAATTTCCGGCGGCACACTCTGAATAGCGCACCGCCGGTTGGATTGAGGGGCCGGTTACCGGCCTAGTTGGTTTCAACGCAGACCTGCGGCATGGGCGGCAGCGTCTCGGATATCTCCTCTCGCGAGACCGATGTCATCTAATTCCCGTTCCGAGAGATTATTGAGTTCCCGGAACGTGCGTCGAAAGACAAGGTATTTTTTGCGGGTGTCCGACAGTGAATGGACCCAATTGCGGAGGTTGTGAAAGAGCGCTCCCGGATGAGAGATTGCGTAAGCGATATTGGACATTGTTTTATTCCCTTTTTTAAGACAACAAGCATCGTTCCCGCTTGTCTTGGAAAGGAATATTGGGTGTTTTGCGCTCTGGACAATGGACGATTTTGCAACTCTGTTATCTATTTCCTGCAAGCCTGCGCGCGCATTCAATGGGGCTGTTTTTTCGCGCTGGATGCATATCCGGTCAGCGGCGCTCCATTGAGCCGAACGGGCAGGCAATCTAAATTGAGCGGCATACCGCGCTTTTAGCGAAGCCTTCCATCAGCTAAATGATGTCGGCAGTTTGGTGATAGTGGATTTCGAGGGGTCTTTGGTGCCGGAAAAAGAAGCGATACTAGCAACTCTGCAGCGCGTTGGTCTGCCCGATGGCGGGGACATAGTTTCAAAGGACATGGTAAAGGCGCTGCGAGTTGCCGATGGGCTGGTGAGTTTCGTGCTGGAGGTGCCGCCGGAGCTGGGAGCGCGCATGGAGCCGGTGCGTCAGGCGGCAGAGTCGCTCGTCAATGCCATGCCGGGTGTAAAGTCGACCTCGGTCGTCATGACTGCTCACGACTCAGGGAAGGGAACGGGCGCGCCTCCTGATCTTCGGCTAGGACGGCATCCGACCGGCGGCAAAGGCCCGAAAAAATTGGTGGGCATAGAACGCATAATCGCGGTCGGATCCGGAAAGGGCGGAGTTGGCAAATCAACGGTTTCTGTCAATACAGCCGTTGCAATGAGCCGTCTTGGCGCAAAAATCGGGCTGTTGGATGCAGACATTTACGGTCCTTCGATTCCGACGATGATGGGAGTTAGCCAGAAGCCAACCTCTCCCGACGGAAAGTTGATTCGACCATTGGAAGCGCATGGTGTGAAGCTGATGTCGATTGGTCTGCTGCTTCCGCCGGAAGAGGCGGTCATTTGGCGCGGACCGATGCTGATGGGAGCATTGCAGCAGATGCTGCAACAGGTCGAATGGGGCGATCTCGACATACTTTTAGTCGACCTGCCTCCGGGAACAGGCGACATTCAGCTGACACTTTGCCAGCGGTTCGATCTCACCGGGGCTGTCATTGTCTGCACTCCGCAGACGGTGGCGCTGGCTGATGCTCGGCGCGCCATCACTATGTTTAAGAAACTCAATGCGCCGGTGCTCGGCATGATCGAAAATATGTCGTACTATCTTTGTCCGAATTGCGGTGAGCCAGGAGATTTGTTCGGCCGCGGAGGAGTTCGGAGAGAGGCCGAGTCGTCTCGGATACCGTTTCTCGGTGAAATACCCTTTGATCCTTTGATTGGTCGATCTGGCGACCGCGGAGTGCCTCTCAACGACAGCGGCACAGAAGTATGGCCGGTGTTCGAAAGAATTGCCAAAGCACTCAGCTGACCTCCGCCAGCCTTGTTTCAAACCGGCCGCAAACACCACCGGTTTCTCTTTAGTGTCATCGCCGATCGCTTGGATTTTTGCGTCCTTTCCCGATGCGGAATGTGATTCGCACAGACAACGAAATTGATTCGGCAAGCTTCAATAGTGGATAGATTTCCCGTGAAATCCATATTTTTCTTTAATTTTTGTGAAATTTGTTAAAAATTTTTTTAAGGAATAAAATCAATAAATTGTTTACTTATACAAGTAAAATCTACTATATATTGAAATATCGCATGCTTTAGCATAATTCAGCTGTGGCATCTAGTTCCGTAACATCCCAAAAATTGCTTGCCAAGTGCGGACAATAGCTTTATTGCCGACCGCATGACGGTAATGCCTGTCCGGTTGTAGTGCGGATCCGTTGAATTGGGTTGCTGGCGTTGATTATGAGCAGCTTTCATACAGGCGAGTAGTAAAATATCGGGCGCTCCGGGTCATGTTTATTCACCGGAATTACCCCTCTCCCCCTTCTGCTGGTGTCAGCATGGCTTGGGCGTTCGATCAAAGAGAGCACCGAGCGACGAGTGGTCGCGAATCTACAAGAAAGCTTGAGTGTGAAAGAAACATGGCGGCGGTTTTTGCATTTAGGGGCGAATGCCGACACAAGGTTGATGTAAAGGGCCGTGTTTCAATTCCAGCCGATTTTCGAAGAGGCATAATTTCAGGAGATCCGGATTACTTGCCTGGCGGCGCAGCGGCCTTCACGATTGTTTATGGCGACTGCCGTATCGATCATCTAAAGTGTTATACCGAACAAGCAATTCGTGAAATTGATGAAGCAATTGGTGAAATGGATCTTGCTTCAGAGAAACGACGATTTCTTGAATTCTTCTACCAAATCAAATCTTTCAAAGCGCTCTTGGATCCAACGGGCCGGTTTGTCCTCCCGGCAAGTCTGAAAGCCAAGGCAAAGATCAAAGGAGAAGTTTGCTTTGCCGGAACCGGCGGCTCTTTCGAAATGTGGAACCCGGAAGGATATGATGCCCACTGCAGCGAACTTGAGCAGCTTTGCCGCAGCGATGGCAAGGTGGAAGATCCCTGGGTGTTGCTTGCGACCGAGCTTTAGTGCGGGGAGGATCATTTTGAGCAAAGCTGCGGACGCGTATCCACACGTGCCGGTTCTCCTCGATAGCTTTCTGCGAAAGGTTGCTCCAGTTGAAGGGGCTTGGGTGGATGCCACGTGCGGAGCAGGCGGATTTTCAGCCGCTCTCATAGAAGCCGGCGCAGACATGGTCATTGGCGTGGACTGGGACCCGGATGTTGCCGGTTTCGGTCGCAGACGCGAACAAGAACTCGCCGGGAAGTTCCGGTTTTTGAGTGGCTGCTTCGGCGAGTTGGATCAGCTGCCTCAAATCAATGCCATAGAACAACTAGAGGGCGTGGTCTTCGACCTTGGCGCGTCATCCATGCAGTTCAATCAGGCGGAACGCGGATTCTCCCTGCGCAGAGACGGGCCGCTGGACATGCGCATGACCAGGACCGGGCGAACCGCCGCTGAGATCGTCAATGATGAAACCCAACATCGATTGGCGGAATTGTTTTTTGTGTTGGGAGAGGAACGGCAGGCGCGGCGGATCGCGCAAAGGATAGCAGTGGAGAGAAAAAAGGCTGAAATCCGCTCGACGCGTCGTTTGGCAGATATTGTGGAATCATGCGTCAAGCCCCGCCAGGGCAGCAGCGTTCATCCGGCAACCCGTGTGTTTCAAGCACTGAGAATCGCCGTAAACAACGAGCTGGACCAGCTTGTTCGTGGATTGGAAGCGGCTGAACGGCTTCTCCACCATGGCGGGCGATTAGCTGTGATATCCTTTCATTCGCTTGAAGATCGAATTGTCAAACGCTTTATGAATGGCGGCAGAGGCGGCATGACGCAGGGACGGCACTTCCCGCACCAAATCCTTCATCAGCCGCGCTTTCGGCCATTGACAAGGCGCGCCATCGTTCCCGATGAAGTGGAGCGGGCGGTCAATCCAAGATCCCGTTCAGCCAAACTTCGTGTTGCTTTGAGGACAGAAGCTCCCCCGGTCAAGATCAATCCGCGCAATCTTGGCCTTCCCCGCATCGCCGCGATGGGATGCGCATAATGAAAATGCATTATTTAGCTTTATGTTTTGCGCCGATGATTGTTTTGGGCTGGTGGGCCTATAGTGAAAACTACAAAACGAAGGCGGCGATCGAACGCTTAGAATCCTTGCAAACGGACATTGGTAAAGCGCGCGAAACACTGGACTGGCTCAAGGCGGAATGGTCCTATCTGGACCGCCCGGATAACATAGAGCCCCTCGTTGATAGGTTCTTCTTAAGCGACATCCAGCTGGTTCCATTAATAGCGAGACGGTTAGCGGACATCAGTTCGATACCGTTCCGCCAAGATGCAAATCCTTCATTTGACCATGAAACGCAGCTGCTTTTGGCTGCTCCGATATTCTAGGAGAGGAAGCTGTGCTCCGGGACGGCAACCAATGGCGGATTAGCAGCGAATTTGCTTCAAAACTCAACAGTTGGCATGAAGGCAAATCACTAAAGCCCGTTCACAAGCGCATTCATGGGCGACAGTTCGTTATTCTTTTCGGTTTTGCGATGGCATTTGTGCTTGTGTCTGTTCGCATTGCACTGATCGCTTGGGCTGAACCTGAAGAACCTTATGCTGTTCCGTCGAACACCAAACAATGGACTGAACGCGTCTCAATCGTTGATCGAAACGGCGCTGTGCTTGCCATGAATCTTTCGACGCACTCGCTCTTCGCGCATCCAAGGGAGATGTCCGGTAAAGAAAGCATTCGTCAGGCCGTTGAGAAACTCGCCGGAATTTTCGATGATATTGACGTCGAAAGGCTGGCGGCTCAGTTGTCCGACGGTCGAAAATTCATGTGGATCAAACGCGAAATGACTCCGGAGCAGCAGCAGGCTGTTCATGATCTCGGAGAACCCGGACTGTATATGGGGCCGCGCGAGACTAGAATATATCCTAAAGGAACCCTGTTTTCACACATTCTCGGTGGTATTTCGTTCGGTGAGGAAGGGTCTCGCTTTGTAGAATTGATCGGTTCCGCAGGCGTGGAGAAGTATTTTGATCAGGAACTCCAAGACCCGGCTCGAGACGGAGAGCCGCTGCGGTTGTCGGTTGATCAAACAGTTCAGTTCATCATCGAAAAGACGCTTGCCGCTTCGATGAAGGTTTATCGCGCGATCGCGGCCAGCGCGGTGCTGATGGATGTGCACACAGGCGAAATCCTGGCGCTTGTTTCATTGCCGCAGTTCGATCCGAATGACCGCGGGGCTTATTTCGACCGCGATGCCGGCTCGCAAAGCCCGCTCTTTTTTAAGGCGGTTCATGGAGTTTATGAGTTGGGTTCGACTTTTAAGACTTTTGCCGCGGCACAGGCGCTCGAATTAGGTTTGGTAACTCCCGACACACAGATTTCAAATAAACTCCTCGAAATCAAAGGCAGGAAGTTCAGAGGCAAGACGGATAGCGAGACGCTGTCCGTAACCGACCTGATCGCAAAGAGTTCGAATGCCGCGACAGCAAGACTGGCTCTGTCGATTGGAACCAACAGACAGAAGCAGTTTCTGGATGCCTTAGGTCTGTTTGACCCTACAACACTAGAATTAGGCGAGGCCTCGCACGGAAAACCGTTGTTGCCTCAAAGATGGAAGGAAATTGAAACCGCCACGATTTCTTATGGACACGGCATGTCTGTAAACCCTGTGCATCTGGCGGCTGCGTACGCAATTTTAGCCAATGGTGGATATAGCGTGCAGCCGACACTGATAAAGGACGGCAGCCGCGATTTTGAAAGAACATCCGTGATTTCCCCTAAAACGTCGGAACAGATTGTGGAAATTCTTCGGCATGTGGTCACCGATGGAACAGCGACGGCGGCCAACCTATCCGATTACTCTGTCGGCGGAAAGACCGGCACTGCGGAAAAGCCGAATCCCAGAGGGGGTTACCATAAGGATAAATTCATCTCGACATTCGCCTCGGTTTTTCCGACCGAAGATGTTCGGTATGTGTTGGTTGTCTCTTTGGACGAGCCAATAACAGAAGAAAGAACATACCGGAGTTCAGCCGGCAAAACCGCGGTTCCGACATCCGCCAAGATCATCACTGATGTCGCTCCTATTCTCGGGTTGAAGCCGAGCAGAACGTCCACGGCCCCGGAAAGCTGAACAAACACAACCAAAATGTCTGCAACGCATCAAGGCAAAATCGAGACAAGAACGCTGAAGGAGCTTGGGCTCTGCGATTCACCCTGCCCTGAAGCATTGATCACAGGCCTCGCTTCATCAAGCCAAGCTGTCGGGAAAGGATTTTTATTCGCGGCATTGCCGGGTCTCAGATGTCATGGTGCGGAATTCACCGCCGAGGCCGTCAATCGCGGTGCGGCTGCGATTCTAACCGACCGTGCCGGAGCGGAAATCGCCGCAGATCGGCTTGAAGCCAAAGACGTGCAGATTGTTCTGCAGGAAAGACCGCGACGCGCGCTGTCAGCTGCTGCCGCGCACTGGTTCGGTTCGGCGCCCGAAACTTTAGTCGCAGTCACCGGCACCAACGGAAAAACCTCGGTTGCATCCATGTGCCGGCAGATCTGGCAGCTGTTGGATCGTCCGGCGGCGAGTTTAGGAACTTTGGGTGTCGAAGGCGCCTATTCGGCGCAGCTCAGCCACACGACTCCGGATCCCATTACAATGCATAGAATGCTTGCCGAGATGTCCGCTGTCGGCGTTACGCACGCTGCCATTGAAGCGTCGTCGCACGGATTAGCGCAGCAGCGACTGCACGGTGTCGAACTCCGCGCTGCGGCGTTCACAAATCTCACGCATGATCATTTGGATTATCACAAAGACAGCGAGGCCTATTTCGCCTCGAAGGCAATATTGTTTTCCGAAGTGCTGCCCAGAGGCGGAACAGCTGTGATCTGTATCGATGCGCCCCGTGGTCCCGAGATGGCAAAGCTGGCGCGACAATTTGGACATAAGGTCGTGACCGTCGGCGGAAAAGGAGCGGATATTGCGCTGACAGGTCGGCAGATCACCAAGCTGGGACAGGTCGTGCGGCTGAATTGGGCCGGACAGCTGTGCGAATTCGAACTGCGGCTGCTCGGTGATTTTCAGGCTTGGAATGCATTTGCAGCAGCTGGGTTGGCTGTCGCTTCCGGCGAACCGCGGGAGGAGGTCCTTTCTGCGCTGAAAAAACTTCAGGGGGTGCGAGGACGGCTGCAGCTCGCCGCACAGCGCGGAAACGGCGCTGCGGTCTTTGTTGATTACGCGCATACGCCGGATGCCCTGCGCTCATCTCTGCGGTCAGTTCGGCAGCATTTCACCGGCAGAGTTGTTGTGGTGTTCGGAGCTGGCGGGGACCGAGATCGGGCGAAGCGGCCGGAAATGGGAAAAACAGCCCGGAAATACGCCGATGCCGTGATTGTCACCGACGACAATCCACGCAATGAGGATCCGGCATCCATCCGCGCGGAAATCCTGAGCCAGTGTCCTGACGCGCTTGATATTGGAGATCGGGCTGAAGCCATACTGCGCGGCGTTGATATGCTGGCGCCCGGCGATGTGCTTCTGATCGCCGGCAAGGGACATGAAAGCGGTCAGGTGATTGGCGACGCCACTTATCCATTCGACGATGCTGAACAGGCAAGCATAGCGGTCAGCGCATTGCAAGGGGGCTGAAATGATTCTTTGGACCTCTGATCAAGCCGAAGCGGCGACCGGCGGACGCTCAACAAAAGGTTGGCAGGCCTCCGGTGTTTCGATTGACTCCCGCACACTGAATCGGGGTGATCTCTTTATTGCGCTTAAAGACGTTCGGGACGGACATGACTTCGTGGCAGCGGCATTTGAAGCGGGCGCTTCAGCGGCCGTGGTATCGAATATACCGGCTCGTCTTGATGAAGACCGCCCGCTACTTGTCGTTTCGGATGTTCAGGCTGCCTTGGAGGGACTTGGCCGTGCGGCAAGACACCGATTGCGTGGCAGGGTCGCGGCTGTGACCGGTTCTGTCGGCAAGACCACGACCAAAGAGATGCTTCGATGCGCTCTGAACCGTCAAGGCAAGACGATTGCTGCGGATAAGAGTTACAATAATCACTGGGGCGTGCCTCTGACTTTGGCAAGAATGCCTGCAGATACAGAGTTCGCCATCATTGAAATCGGCATGAACCAAACCGGTGAAATCGCGCCGCTCAGCGAATTGGCCCGACCGCATGTGGCGATGGTTACCGAAATCGCGCCCGCGCATCTTGCCGCGTTTAACTCGCTTGAAGACATTGCCCGAGAAAAAGCCGATATCTTCAGGGGACTTGAAGCGGGAGGCAGCGCGATCTTGAACGCTCAGTCTCCGGGTTTCAAGATATTGAAGGAGCGAGCAGAATCCGCCGGTGCGCATATCATTCGGTTCGGCAGCGATCCGGCATCGGAGTTTTGCCTTGTCAATGCGGATATTGTTCAGAATGGAACGGTCTTATGCATCAAAAGAGACCAAGAACCGCAATGCGTGATGCTCTCGGCGCACGGGAGTCATTTCGCGCGCAATGCACTGTGCGCGCTGGCAGCCATTGATTCACTGGGAGCTGATGTGAATGTCGCGGCATTGGATTTGCGCCGCTGGTCTCCAGGACAAGGACGGGGCGGGTGCTTCCGCATCATTCTCGATCCTGAATTTCCTCCCATTCAAATTATCGACGATGCTTTCAATGCCAATCCGGTGTCCATGAAGGCGGCGTTCGATGTGCTGGCGGCGCGTGCTTCGCCCGCCGATCCGGGCAAAGGCAGAAAGATCGCTGTATTAGGAGATATGCTGGAACTGGGGCGTGATGCAAAGGCCCTGCATGCTGCCATGGCTGAGCACCCTTCATTTCGTCATGTTGCGAAACTTCACTGCGCCGGACCTTTGATGTTGGAATTGCACAAAGCCATTCCGCCCGACCGCCGCGGCCGATGGTATGAAACCGCCGAAGAGTTGGCGGCTGACGCCAGCAGGCTGGCGGCTCCCGGAGATCTTGTGTTGGTCAAGGGGTCGAAGGGGTCTCGAATTTCACTGGTAACCGAGGCGTTTCGGACTCTCGGCACGGTTTCAGGACACTAGAAGAAAGGAAGCCATCTGGATGCTTCATCTCTTAAGCGGACTCTCGGAGGGGGGCGACTTTTTTAATCTATTTCGCTACATAACGTTTCGGGCGAGCGGAGCTCTGGTCACTGGCCTGCTTTTCGGGTTCCTTCTCGGACGTCCCTTGATCAATATGCTGCGAAAAAAACAAAAGAACGGCCAGCCGATTCGTGAGGACGGTCCAGAAAGCCATATCATCGAAAAGGCGGGGACACCGACCATGGGAGGGATCCTGATTCTAGGCGCGGTGGTTGTATCAACACTGCTCTGGGCCAGGCTCGACAATGTGCACATTTGGGTGGTTCTCTTTGTAACGCTTGGATTTGGCGCCATCGGTGTCGTCGATGACTACAGAAAGGTCTCTTCCGCAAGTTCACGGGGACTGAGCGCAAGAGCGAGGGTCGGCATTGGTTTTGCGATTGCTCTTGCCGCTTCGTATTTTTCGATGCAGGCGCACCCGGAAGATTTGTCCGGCGCCTTGGCTTTTCCAGTTCTCAAAGACATTCTTTGGCATCTCGGCTTTCTGTTTGTTCCGTTCGCCGCATTCGTTATTGTCGGTTCGGCCAATGCCGTGAATCTAACCGATGGGCTGGATGGTCTGGCAATCATGCCGGTGATGATCGCGGCCAGCGCGCTCGGTGTCATCGCCTACGCTGTGGGGCGGGTTGATTTCACCGAATATCTTGACGTGCATTATGTGCCTGGAACCGGTGAATTGCTCGTTTTCGCAGCGGGCCTGGTCGGCGGAGGGCTGGGTTTCTTATGGTACAACGCTCCTCCGGCGGCTGTCTTTATGGGCGACACCGGCTCACTCGCGTTGGGCGGTGCGGTCGGCAGCATCGCTGTCGCGACCAAACACGAGCTTGTTCTGGCGATTGTGGGAGGTCTTTTTGTGGTTGAGGCGCTGAGCGTTATCATTCAGGTCCTGTATTTCAAGGCGACCGGTAAGCGCGTCTTTCTAATGGCGCCGATTCACCATCACTTTGAAAAGCGCGGTTGGGCTGAAGCGCAAATCGTTATTCGATTCTGGATCATCGCTCTCATTCTCGCGCTAATCGGGCTTGCGACACTGAAGGTCAGATAAATGACGTTGTTTGGCATAGAGGGCCGGGATCGAAAGACGCGTTTCATAAGCTGTTTGCTCATTCGCCAATGACTTGCAATCCCGAGGAATGCATTTCGGTCGGCAAGGGACGACGATACGCGGTTTTAGGACTTGGCCGAACGGGAATGGCGGTTTCGCTTGCCTTGATTCGGTCAGGAGCCGAAGTCGCCGCATGGGATGATGTGGGGGAGGCAAGAGCGAAGGCCGCATCAAGCGGAGTTTCTGTGTGCGACTTGAATGACCGGAGTGTGTTGCAGGGATGCGAGAGTCTGATTTTATCGCCGGGGATTCCGCATCTTTATCCAGCGCCCAATCCGATTGTGGATCAAGCTGTCAGCATGGGGGTGCCGCTTGATAACGACATCGGATTGTTTCTGCGGTGGTTGAACCAAGCTGAATCACCACCGAGGGTGGTTGCCGTCACAGGTTCAAACGGAAAGTCGACGGCTTCGGCTCTGATCCACTTCGTGCTTGAACGCACCGGCGGCCTCGCGCAAATTGCCGGCAATATCGGACAGGCGGTTTTCGGATTGAACAACCCGTTGAAAAGTCGGTTTATGGTTTTGGAAATCTCTTCCTACCAAGCAGAGATCGCCCGCTGTCTTGCTGTCGATGTCGCCGTGTTTCTCAATCTTTCACCCGATCATTTATGTCGGCATGGCGGGGTCGGCGGGTATTTTGCTGCCAAAAGCCGGTTATTCAGCCGAGTTCCAAGACTCGCATCGATTATTGGCGTCGACGAGCCGGAAGGCAGATTGCTGGCATCGAAGCTGCCGCCGGAAAATGTTGTGCGAATTTCGGCTGAGCAGCGAGTGGACCGCTTCGAGAACGCGGTTTTTGCTGTCGATGGACAATTGATTGAAAGACGGAGAGGCCGGAACTCCCACCTTTGCGATCTTAACGCGGTGCGCAGTTTGTCTGGTGCGCATAACCAGCAGAACGCTTGCGCCGCCTACGCGGCGTGCCGGGTTCTCGGTGTTCCATCGGATGACATTCTGTCCGCATTCGCAGCATTTTCGGGCCTTCCACACCGAAGTCAGGTTGTGGGCGAGTTCAGAGGCATCCTATGTGTGAACGATTCCAAGGCGACCAACGCTGCGAGCGCCGGCCGTGCGCTGGAGGCTTACAAAAGCATCCGCTGGATTCTTGGCGGTTTGGCGAAAGAAGGTGGAATAGCGCCGCTTCTCGAACGAATGGGCAATGTGAAGAGCGCCTATCTGATCGGTCATTCCGCACGTGAATTTGCTTTGCAGCTTGGGACAGTGCCGCACAGGCTATGCGGCACCATGGATAAAGCTGTGCAAAGCGCGGTTTTGGAAGCGGACCCAGGAGACACGATTCTTTTGGCGCCAGCCGCCGCTAGTTTTGATCAATACCCTGATTTTGAGGTGCGGGGCGAGCATTTCATTGATGCTGTTCGGCGCTGTTTCTCTGCGGCTGATGACTGAATCACAACAGTTCGCTAAAGTTTTCTAAACAAATTGAATTTTAACATCGTCTTATTTATGAAGGATGCAAAGACGGCCAAAAAGAGCTGTTAAATGCATTCTATCGAGCAAGCAAAACATGACAGATATAATTTACGGGTTGGAAGCAACTCGGAAGCGCGATCCGATTCTAATGCGCTGGAATCGGACCGTTGACCACACGATAATCGCAGCGGTTTCGTTTCTTTATCTCATCGGCTTACTGCTTTGCTACGCAGCATCGGTCCCGCTTGCCGAGAGGTTGGAAGTCAATCCATTTGATTTCGTGATCAAGCAGGCGGCTTACGGCATCGTCGCTATCACGCTGATGCTTTTGATTTCCACATTGTCGGCAAAATCAGCCCGGAGAGTCGGCATAGCGCTGTTCCTGTGCGCCTTGATCGGGGTGTTGCTGCTGCCTGTTTTCGGCACTGACTATGGCAAAGGCGCGATCCGCTGGTTTTCTCTCGGATTTGGTTCCATTCAACCATCCGAATTCCTAAAGCCAGGATTCATCGTGATCACAGCATGGCTGATCGCTGGTTCGCTGCAAGCCGATGGTCCGCCGGGAAAGAAAATCTCGTTTGCGCTGCTGATGCTCATGGTGCTGCTGCTGGTCGGTCAGCCCGATTTCGGCCAGGCGGTTTTGGTGATTTTCGGCTGGAGTGTATTGTACTATGCTTCCGGCGGACCGCTATGGCCACTGGTAGTGTTGGGCGGCGCGACAGGCGGAGGCGGATTTGCGGCCTTCAGCATGTCAGAACATTTTCGTCGCCGAATTTTGGAATTCCTGGATGGCAGTGACAAGGGCTCGCAGGTCGCTAATTCAATTGATGCGTTCAGGGAAGGCGGTTTCTTCGGCGTCGGCCCTGGTCAAGGCACGGTGAAGTGGACGCTTCCGGATGCGCATACCGATTTCGTTGTCGCGGTCGCTGCGGAGGAATTCGGCTTTAGCATGGTTTTGGTTATTGTCCTGCTGTTCGTGTATATCTGTATAGCTTCAATACGCAAAGCTGGACGCGCCCGAGATCCGTTTGTCAGGCTCGCTTCAACCGGCCTTGTTGCGATGATCGGCATTCAAGCTGTCGTTCATTTGGCGGTAGCGGTGGGAGCGCTGCCACCCAAGGGGCTAACGCTGCCCTTTATCTCATATGGAGGTTCTTCGATGCTCGCGACCGGAATCGCTTTCGGTTTGCTCTTGGCCTTCGGCAGAGAGGCGCAGGAAGAGAAGTCCAGTCTTAGCCAGTAGCTAAACCCGCTGGTTCGGCGAAATGAAAGACGGTAACAATCCGCTCATCATTCTTGCCGCCGGCGGTACGGGAGGACATGTCTTTCCCGCGCAAGCCTTGGCTGAAGAAATGCTTAACCGCGGCTGGCGGGTTGCGCTGTGGACCGACCGAAGGGGGTTGAGGTTTGTCGGCAGCTTCCCAAACGATGCCGAGATAAAAGAAATTCAAACGGCGACATTCGCGCAAGGCGGGATTTTAGAAAAGTTCACAGCCCCCTTTAAGGTGTTGTTTGGCACCGTGCTTTCTTTTTTCGGACTTAAACGGAAGCAGGCGGCCGTGGTGGCGGGATTCGGTGGATATCCGGCATTCCCGCCGGTCGCCGCCGCATGGGCAGCTGGATTACCCAGTCTCATACATGAGCAGAACGGCGTATTGGGTAAAGCTAACCGACTGCTCGCGCCGCGTGTCAACTTAGTGGTGTGCGGCGCCTTGGACACGATCCTTCCACCGGGAATTCACTCACGCTACACGGGTAATCCGGTTCGCACCGACATTTTGGCTTTTTCTGAGACCGAATACCATTGGCCGGATGCAGGTCCGGTGAATATTCTGGTGCTTGGAGGCAGCCAAGGAGCGCGGATAATGGATCATGTTGTTCCAGCGGCGCTGTCAAGACTTCCGGTTGCGGCAAGGCGGCGGCTGCGGGTTGTTCAACAGGTTAGAGACTCGCACAATGTCGCAGTCGGACGATTTTATGAAGAGGTCGGCATTCAGTGCGAGATCGCGACCTTTTTCGAAGATGTTCCCCGAAGAATGGCTGAAGCGCAGATTGTCATTGGTCGGGCCGGCGCATCAACCGTTGCTGAAATCGCGGTCATCGGCCGTCCGGCAATTCTTATACCCTATGCTGCCGCAGCGAACGATCACCAGTCAGCGAACGCTGCCGGATTGGAACGAGCCGGTGCGGCGATCGCAATTCGGGAAGACAGCGCAGTGACCGAAAGACTGGCAGCAGAGGTTGGCGCGTTGTTGGATAACCCTGACCGGGCGAAGGAAATGGCTTTAGCGACCAAAAAAATCGCTCGGCCGCAAGCCGCGTCCATGTTGGCGGATGTCGTCGAAAGCCTTGCACAGAAAGGAAGACAATCCAGCGGCAGCTGATTTTGCGGCGGAACGGGAGCCGGAAAAACCGTGAAAAGTTCGCTGGCTTGTTTCGATGTGTAACAGAGGCCGAAGCGAAAACGCGGAAAGGAGCAGCCTTTCACCCATATTTCGATGAACCGCGCATCGTTGCAAACGCCGAGCGGACAAGTTCCGACCGCTCCAAGAGATTTCCGCTATATGATCGGATAAGGAGGCTTTATGCAATTTCCGAGCGGCAATGCGATTTGTTTGCCAGAACACCAAGTCGGCAATATCTTAAGCAGAATGAGCGCATGAAGGGATTAGCGGTAAAATGCAGCGGCAAGTGGGGAAGATTTACATTGAAGATCCGGTCACCGGCGAAATGTGGCATCGTCCCGAATGGATCAGAGAGAAATATTCCAACCCCGAATCGCCATATTTCGGAGACCGCGCTGCGATTGCCAAGGCGCTGACGGAGATTCAGGGGAAGCCGATCCATTACCAAAACATCTATGGCTATACCGCCGATATTGATTTGGGCCATCGCCGCGGCAGCCGCGCAATCTATATCAAGGATCCGGATACCGGCGAAGAGTGGAAGCGATCTGAATGGATAAAAGAAAAATACTCAAACCCAGCTTCCGAATATTTCGGGAACCGAAGCGCGATTGCGAGGGCTTTGACAGAAATTCAGGGGCGTCTCGTCAACTACCAAGCCGTTTACCGTGAGACTAGCCTTGCTAAGCTTGGTCGGGCGCCGGACATGTCTGACGGATTGGAATTCTCATTCGATTCCGATCCACAGACAAAGCTGCCCAATCAGATGGGACCGATTCATTTCGTTGGAATCGGCGGAATCGGTATGTCCGGCATCGCCGAGGCTCTGTTAAACCAAGGCTACACGGTCCAAGGTTCTGACGTATCGTCAACCAAATTAACCCAACGGCTTGCCGGTCTCGGAGCACGGGTTTTTCTCGGGCAAGCCGCCGAAAATGTACGAAACGCCGATGTTGTCGTGGTGTCTTCTGCCATTCAGCCGCAGAACGAAGAGCTTAACGAGGCCCGTCGCTTTGGGCTTCCGGTTGTCAGACGTGCTGAAATGCTGGCAGAATTGATGCGCCTTAAGTCAAATATCGCCGTTGCCGGCACGCACGGAAAAACTACGACAACCACGTTAATCGCAACCCTTCTGGATCGCGGAGGGTTTGATCCCACCGTGATCAACGGTGGAATCATCCGCGCCTATGAATCAAATGCCCGGCTGGGCGGCGGTGAATGGATGGTCGTCGAAGCGGATGAAAGCGATGGCACCTTTGTCAAACTTCCTGCCACGGTCGCAGTGGTAACCAATATTGATCCCGAACATCTCGATCACTACGGAGACTTCGACAGCCTGCGCAATGCTTTCGATCAGTTTGTATCGAACGTTCCGTTTTATGGTTATGCCGTCTGTTGCATTGACCACCCCGAAGTACAGGCTCTGGTCGGCCGCGTTACTGATCGACGCATCGTGACCTATGGGCTGAATCCGCAGGCTGATGTCTGTGCAGTGGATCTCATGTTCAAAAACGGCGCAGCTCACTTCGGAATTTTGCTTCGCAGCGAAAATAGCAGCATTCCAAATTGCAGCCTGCCGATGCCGGGCGAACATAATGTCTCGAATGCGCTGGCTGCGGTTGCTGTTGCGAGAAAGCTCGGAATGGGAAAAGGTGAAATTCGCGAAGCATTGGCCGCCTTCGCCGGCGTTAATCGGAGATTTACGTTCGTAGGCGAAGTCGACGGCGTGAAAATCATTGACGATTACGCGCATCATCCAGTGGAGATATCGGCTGTTTTAGGGGCTGCCCGCCAGTCGACGGACGGCAGAATCATTGCAATCCACCAACCGCACCGATATTCGCGCCTAGCCAGCCTCTTTGAAGATTTCTGCACGTGTTTCAACGACGCGGATCGGGTTGCCATTACAGAAATTTATGCCGCCGGCGAATCGCCGGTGGCCGGCATCGGCCGCGAAGCTTTGGTCGAAGCATTGATTCGTCACGGCCACCGGGGAGCGGAAGCCATTGAAGGCCAAGAGGGCATGGCTGAATACATTCGCCGAGAAGCCCAGCCGGGAGACATGGTTGTCTGTCTTGGAGCCGGTTCGATTTCGGCTTGGGCCAATATGCTGCCTGAAATTCTGGGGACGGAGCAGGATCAGTAGCGTGAAGGACCGCGAAGGAACCAAGTCACCAAGCGATCTTCTGGATTGTCGGGGAACGCTGACCCGCAACCGTTCGCTTGCCGAATTGACTTGGCTTCGGGTCGGCGGACCGGCGGATTGGCTGTTTCAGCCGGCGGACCGAAGCGATCTCATACGTTTTTTGACCCGGCTTGACACCGGTGTCCGCGTATTTGTCATGGGTGTTGGTTCAAATCTCATTGTCCGTGATGGCGGCATCGACGGAGTGGTCATTCGGCTCGGCCGAAACTTCGCTGGAATCGAGATATGCGGAAACACGGTGCGGGCTGGCGCAGCGGCGTTGGACTCGCGTGTTGCCATTCGCGCTGCCAAGGCGGGATTGGACCTCGCATTTTTGCGCACGATTCCCGGCACCATCGGTGGCGCGGTGCGCATGAATGCCGGATGTTACGGACGGTACATCGCGGATATCTGCCAGGAAATGACAGTTGTGCGGCGCGACGGGCGCACCGAGACGATTGCGGGAGCCGCGGCTGGGTTTGGATACCGGCGAAGCCGTCTGCCTCAAGACGCTGTCATCATTGACGCGGTCTTCCAATGTGAGAGCGCAGATGCAGAAAAGCTTCACGACATCATGGTTCGTCAGCTTGCGCACCGGGATGCCACACAGCCGACCAAAATCCGAACCGCTGGGTCGACGTTTCGAAATCCTGCCGGACGCTCGTCAACCAGTGATCCGGATGAAGATCACAGCATGAAGGCATGGACACTGATCGAGCAGGCCGGCTTCAGGGGATATCGTGCTGGCGCGGCGGGTGTTTCCGAGCGCCATCCAAATTTCCTAATCAATCACGGTGGCGCTAGTGCAACAGAAATCGAGACGCTCGGGGAAGAAATCCGGTCAAGGGTGTTTCAAGTCAGCGGAACTGAATTAGAATGGGAGGTCATGCGCGTCGGCAGGAGATTGAAAATTTCCCCGACGTTTGATCAATAGGGCGTAAAGCCTGCGCAAATCGTTACGGATGGGGCATGTCGAGCAGGACAGCCAAGCGTATCGCGGTGCTTATGGGAGGTCTGTCTTCAGAGCGGGAAGTCTCGCTCGATTCAGGTCGCATGTGCAGTGATGCGCTTAGACAAGAAGGCTACACAGTCACTGAAGTCGACGCAGGATCGGATTTGGCCGATCGCCTGCGTGACGTTGCCCCCGATGTTGCGTTCAATGCCCTGCATGGTCAGTGGGGTGAGGATGGTTGTGTCCAGGGGATGCTCGAGTGGCTGAAGATTCCCTACACCCACTCGGGTGTCATGGCGTCGGCATTGGCCATGGATAAGGATCTGACAAAGCGATTTGTGTATGCCAATGCGAATATTCGATCGCCCGAAGGCAGTCTGATTTCATTGGCGGATTTCCGTGAACGGCATCCGATGCAGCCGCCTTATGTGCTGAAGCCGGTGCGAGAGGGTTCGTCGGTTGGAGTGACAATTGTCCAGGAGGGTGACGAACCGCCCGAATTCACCGCCGATGCCGACCGATCGACCCGGTTCATGGTTGAAGAGTATATCGCGGGAAAAGAGCTTACGGTAACGGTTTATGATGAAACCGGACCGCTCACGGTAACGGAAATCATTACCGACGCTTGGTATGATTATGAGGCGAAATACACGCTCGGCGGATCGAGGCATGTTCTTCCCGCCGAAATACCCAGCGCCGTTTTCGATGCGTGCATGCAGCAAGCCGCTGACGCCCACATTGCGCTTGGATGCCGGGGAATCAGCAGAACCGATTTCAGGTGGAATGAAAGGCAGGGTTTATTCGCCTTAGAAACCAACACTCAGCCCGGAATGACTCCGACTTCGCTTTCACCGGAGCAGGCTGAGCACAAAAATATTCCGTTCGGCGCGCTTTGCCGGTTTCTTACAGAGGACGCTTCGTGCCTACGCTAGTGAAAAAGCGCCGACACTTACCTGTCAGTCTTCGGTTTCGTCTTCAGCGACTCTTTCTGACGCCGATGGTGCGGGGAGGCTTGCGTTATGGTTTTCCGCTTTTGATTGTATCTTCGGCAACCGCGTATTGGCTTGCAAGCGAAGGGACAGTTGATCGGATTCACCTATGGAATGACGCTTTGGTCCAGCGAATGTTCGATCGACCGGAAGTGTTAATCCAAGGATTGACGATCGAAGCGTCTTCGCCCGACGTCCGCGAAGCGCTGAAGGCTCTTGTTCCGCAAAAATTTCCCGCTTCTGTAAGCGAATTTAACATCGGCGAACTAAAAAAACAGGCAGAGAGCATCCCAGCCGTGGTGACTGCCGATGTTCGGCTTGTGCCGGGATCGATGCTGTTTATTGAAGCGATTGAAAGAGAACCCGCCATCTTTCTTCGCAAAGGCGAGGTTTTGAGCGTCGTCGATGAAACCGGTGTGCACATTACCAATGCATCGCGGCGTGAAGACTATCCGGAATTACCGCTGATCGTCGGCGCAGGAGCAGGCGACCATGTCCCGGAAGCGATTGCAATTCTGGATGCGCTTGGCAATGTCCGCCGTTCGGTCCGCGGTTTGGTGCGGATGGGGATGCGGCGCTGGGACATCGTCCTTGACCGCGGGCGCCGAGTGCTTCTTCCCGACGAAAGTCCGATCCAAGCCGTCCATCAGCTGCTGATGTTGGAACAAACGGAATTGATTCTGCAGCGGCAGGTTTCAATCATAGATTTGCGAAATCCGCAGCGAACGACGCTCCGTCTCGAAACGCGGTCGTAGCCATTGTTTTTTCAGGGAAGCATTTGACGGTTGCAGATGATTATCGATCCATTCGTTGTCAAGCGCACCATGCGCGCGAATCGCCAAGAGGCGACACGTCAAGGCGTTGCCGCGGTGCTGGATGTCGGCACATCGAAAATCGCCTGTGTCGCGTTGAAATTCAACTTTGAGCGGAATGTTCGAATTGTCGACACCGATCCAATGGCCGCGCCAATGGCCAGATACGAGGTTATCGGGTTCAGCCATTCAAAGTCCGACGGGATGTTGTACGGCGAGGTTAGCGACAAAGTTCTCCTGAAAGGAGCGCTGCACCGTGTTCTTTCGAACGCTCAGAGATTGGCGCAGCAGCGACTTGACCATATTTTCGTTTGTTTTTCGGGCGGGCGTCCACAGAGCTTCACGAAATTCGGCGATGTGGCGATCGAAGAGTCTTTTGTGAGTGAACTTGATATTTCACGCGCTCTTGCCGCATGCAATGTGCCGGAAGCCGGCGCTGACCGGGAATATTTGCATGCTCACCCGATCAATTTCACGGTCGATCACCGACCAGGTCTGCATGATCCCCGCAAAGTCGCGGGAAATCGGCTTGCGGTTGATCTGCATTTGGTAACCGTCGACAGCCAAGTTGTAGCGGATGTCATTTCAAGTATAGAGGACATCAATCTGACGGTAAGCGGGGTGGCTTCGTCGGCATATGCTTCCGGACTCGCGGCGCTGGTGGCGGAAGAGATGGAAATCGGCGCAGCATGCATTGATATTGGTTCGAGCAGCACGAGCATTGCGGTGTTTTTCAAGAAACACATGATTCACACCTCTGCGCTTCGTGTCGGAGGTGATCATATCACGAGTGATATTTCGCAAGCCTTCTCGATCCCTTGGGCGGAAGCCGAGAAGCTCAAGATAAGTCAAGGCAGCGTTCTGCGCACGCGTCAGGATGATCGCACAATGTGTGAATTCAGGCGGGAGCTGAATTTGCGGGACCGCATCTCCCGCTCTGAGCTTATCGGCGTTATCAAGCCGCGAATGGAAGAGATTCTTGAGGAGGCATCGCGAAAACTTGATCAGGTTGGCTTTTCGAGCATCCCCGGCAGTAAAGTCGTATTGACGGGGGGGTGTGTCAGCATGGACGATATACATTCTCTGGCCACGGAAATTTTTGGATCGAAGATGCGCGCCGGTCAGCCAGCCAAATTGCGCGGATTGCCGCACTCCATGTCCGGCCCGCAATTTTCGGCAGCTGTCGGCATGTGTTTACACGCGATTCAGCCGCAAGATGAATTCTGGGATTTTCCGCTGGTTCAGTCAGTGACAGGCGCCACCACTAGGATGCAGAGGACTTTCAGGTGGCTGTCTCATCATTTCTAACAAACGCGATAAAGACCGGGTTGAGCGCTTTGGCAACATTGCGAAATCAATTTTGGTCGATACTGTTTTTTCACGGCAATTAGTTTAGAACCATCATGTGCGCCTCAAAAAACAAAAAGTAATTCGGGCGGACGAGCAGTAATAGATGAGGTAGGAACCCATGCCCCTAGAATCGATTCGTATTCCGGCAAAGCCAAAGCTTACGCCCGAAATTACCGTGATTGGTGTAGGCGGAGCTGGATGCAATGCCGTTCAAAACATGAAGTCCAAGGGCCTGGAAGGGGTCCGGTTTGTCATTGCCAACACTGACGCGCAGTGCCTTGATGCGTCAGATGTGGAAATCAAGATTCAGCTTGGACCAGAGACCACGCGGGGGCTTGGCGCAGGGGCTGACCCGGAAACGGGTCTGCAGGCGGCTGAGGAAAGCCTTGAGGCAATAAGAGAACAGCTTGAAGGCGTGCATATGCTGTTTGTAACCGCTGGAATGGGCGGCGGCACCGGTACCGGAGCAGCGCCAGTCGTAGCACGGCTGGCCCGCGAAATGGATATACTTACAGTTGGCGTTGTAACCAAACCATTCTTGTTTGAAGGCGGCAGACGGATGGATATAGCCGTTGAGGGCATCAAAAAACTCAGGGAGTGTGTTCACACATCGGTGGTGATTCCGAACCAGAATCTGTTCGAGATATCGAAAGAATCAACCACGACAACCGAAGCGTTCATGATAGCGGATGATGTTCTTTATGAAGGCGTGAAGAATATCACCGATCTTATGGTTAAGCCTGGACGGATTAATCTTGATTTCGCGGACGTTCGAACGGTGATGTTGGAAATGGGTTCTGCATTGATGGGCAGTGGCGAATGCGAAGGCAAAGACCGGGCGTTGAATGCCGCCAAAAAAGCGATCAAAAATGATTTGCTTGAACCAACCCGTCTGTCCGATGCAACCGGTGTTTTGATCAATATAATTGGAGGTGACGATCTCACATTGTTTGATATGAACATGGCATCCGAGAAAATTCAAAAGGAAGTGAACAAAAACGCTAGAATCATTCTCGGTTCGACATTGGATAAAGAGTATGACGGCAAGGTCAAAGTCACTCTGCTGGCAGCTGGAGTGAATAAAAGCGGATCAAAAGATGAATCTGACGAAGAACAAGAATGTATAATAGTTGAACAATGTGAATCCTTTAGCGCAGTTGAACTGGACGAATTTCCAGAGGCTGAAACAATGGACGACGAAGTGTTCAAACCTCAGACTTGGCCGCACGAACATGTTAAAGGCGAAACCAATTCCACACCGTCGGAAATTGAGTTTGATGACCAAGAAGAATTTTCGCCGCACGAAGGCGGTGTTGAACCAACCTCCGCTCAATGGTCCCCCCGAAACTTCGTCTTCCCAAAGCCAAGAGTGGCGGATGTGAACGCTGCGAAGCAGTATGAAGGGACGGAAGCGTCGCACAAGATTCCCGACCAAGCAAGCGTCAGTGATCAGCCTGAAAGGCCTGAGAGTCCGATTGGCAGTGTCATACGCCGTATGACGAAGGGTTCTGATACTTACCATCAAAGAGATGACCAAGAGCCTCAGACCACGCTGAGCAAACTCCGCGATAAAGATGAAGATTTGCATCGGCGTGATCAAATTCGCAAATTGCCCGCCTATTTGCGACGTCAAGCAAACTGACTGCGGACACTGATTTCGGTGAGCGAACCGGTTCATTGGCCAATTTTTTGATCGGGAAAGAACGGCTTGGTTGAAATATTCTGTTTCAAATCTTTATTGGCCTCGATTGCGCAGTCTTGTTAGCTTTAAAAAAAGAGCAGCACAGACAGGATACAGAACTTGCAGACAACCATGGCCGCGCCCGTTCAAATCTGCGGAGAGGGTTTGCATTCCGGCGTCGTTGCAAATTTGCGCATCCGACCAGCTAAAGCCGACACAGGCATCAGTTTCAAGCGGGTCGATATTGATCCACCGGACAATGTGATTCCAGCAAGAATAGATTGTGTGAGCAATACTAATCTATGCACCACGATTGCAAACCCATCCGGTATTTCGGTTTCGACTATTGAGCATTTGATGGCGAGCTTCACTGCCTGTGGAGTGCACAATGCGGTGGTTGAGATTGATCAATCGGAATTGCCGGGGTTGGACGGCAGTGCGCTGGATTACGCACGATTAATTCTGGAAACCGGTATACAGAAACTGAATTCTCCGCTTAAGGTCATCAAGATCCTTCAGCGCGTAGCGGTTCAAGTTGGTCAATCCAGCGCGGCGCTCGAACCGTCCGAGCATGCGGAAATTGAAACGACGATAGATTTCCAACGTCCCATCGGCAGACAATCGTTGGAGATGGGTTTATGCAATGGCGCGGTTGCGCGGCACTTAATCGACAGCAGGACGTTTTGTCTATTCAAACAAATTCCTGTGCTTCACAAAATGGGCCTAGGTCTTGGCGGCACGTTCAAAAAAGTGCTGGTGGCTGACAGCGATAAGGGGGCCTATGTCGGCGAGCGGCGTCACAAAGACGAATGCGTGCGGCACAAATCTTTGGATTCAATCGGTGATTTGGCTCTGGCCGGTTACCCGATAATCGGAAGGTATTCCGCGTATCGGCCCGGACACGGATTGACTGTAGCGCTGCTCAGAAAACTCTTTGAAACGAGCGATGCCTTCGTGATTCGTGTTGCCGACGAGGCCACGGCTGCACTGCTTCCTGGAGTCGGCACGAAGATCAGCGACATCCCCCGCCACTAATAACCGTGCGCCAGATGGGTTGAATGGAGGCGGATTCTAGCGCTATGTAGGTGTGGTGTGCTGTGTGGCGGATCACACAGTTTGTTGTCGAACCGTGCTGACGGGGGAATTTTTCTTGACCGGACTCAAACAAGCGATTGCCTTTTGCGTTTTGGCCTTGCTGGCCGCAGCCTGCAGCTCACCTGACGAAGAACCATATTCTTCCATGTCGGCCCAACAGATTTACCAAATCGCCGAGGCGGAACTCAGAGACTCGGAGGTCGAGAAAGCGGCTGAGATTTTCGAGGAGGTCGAGCGTCTTTATCCATACTCCGAATGGGCGCGGCGTGGCACCATCATGGCAGCGTTCGCCTACGGGCAGGCGGAGGACTTCGAAAGGAGTCGTTCAGCCGCTCAAAGATTTCTCGCCTCTTATCCTGGCGATACGAATGCCGCTTACGCTCAATATCTCGTCGCTATGAGCTACTATGAGCAGCTTGATGCCCGAGGGCGTGATCAGCAGAATACCAGAAGGGCAATTGAGGAGATGAACACGCTCATCGAAGAATATGGAAACAGTGACTATGCCAAATCCGCAATGCTCAAATTCGATTTGGCAGTGAATCACCTGGCTTCGAAAGAGATGGAGATCGGCCGCTACTATTTGAAACGAAAGAACTATACCGCGGCGATTCGCAGGTTCCAGTATGTGGTGGATGTTTTCGGAACAACCGCTCAAGCGCCTGAAGCGCTGCACCGGCTGGTCGAGGCCTACCTTTCTCTTGGCCTCTACCAGGAAGCAAGAGAAGCGGCGGCGGTTCTTGGGTTCAATTATCAGAATTCGGAATGGTACAGCGATACCTACAGATTGTTTGTTTCCAGAGGTCTGGAAGCCCCGGGTGAAGAAGAAAGCGAAAATCTCATCAGCCAGTTTTATCGCCGCACAATCAAAGGGGAGTGGCTCTGAAGTCAGCGGTTGGCGGCTCGCATGCTGGTAAGCCTGTCAATTCGCAATGTTCTGCTGATCAAAAGTCTTGACATTGAGTTTAGCGAGGGACTCAATGTTCTGACCGGTGAAACCGGCGCTGGTAAATCGATTCTCTTGGATTCGCTCGGCTATGCTCTGGGCGGTCGCGGGCTTTCGGGAATTTCTCCGACTCGAAACGCACCGAGCGTGGTGACAGCGCAATTCAAAGTGCAGGACGATCACCCGGTTTATTCTGTTTTATCCGAATTGGAATTCGCGCCCTCCGAAGAGCTGTTGCTTCGCCGTTCGATGTCCGCATCCGGTCGGAGCTCATGTTTTTTGAATGATGAGCGGTGCTCTGCGGAAACGCTCCATAAAATTGCCGATTATTTGATTGAAATTCACGGCCAAGATGTAGGCCGTTCGCAAATGGTTCAAAGCGGACATCGGTTGCTGCTTGACGAATTCGCAGGTTCGATTTCGCTCGCATCGCGCCTGCGCCGGATTTGGCAAGATCTTCAAGCCGTAAAGGAACGGCATCAAAGAGCCGAGGCGGGACTTTGCACAGCAGAGAAAGAGATCGAATTTCTGCGGCATTCTCTGAAAGAGTTGAACGAGTTGAATGTGCTTATCGGTGAAGTTGAAGACCTCAGCCTTCGCCGCTCTCAGCTGAAGGCGTTCATCCGTTATCGGGATGCTCTCGCCCGGGCGGAAGAGGCAATGGGCGCCGCTGGTGCAGAAGGACATGCGGCTGAGGCAATTCGCTGGCTAGAATCGGCAAAAAGCTTGGATTCCGAACGCGTGGATGCTGCGATAGCGTCGGTTGATCGGGCCATGGTTGAGCTTGACGAAGCGAATCGTGCGCTTGATGCGCTTCGTTCGGAACTGGAATCGGATCCCTATGAGATTGAGCGAGTGGAGGACCGACTGCACAAAATCAAGCGGATTGCGAGAAAACACGCTGTGCAGCCGGATGAACTGCCTGAAATGACTGCCCGGTATCAATCACAGCTCAATGCCCTGACAGACTCACTTAATGAGCCCGTTGATCTTGCAGCGCGTGTTGGCAAGCTTCAAGAAGAATACAATGAGATTGCCCGCAAACTGTCGAAGATGAGACGAACAGCGGCCAACAGGCTTGATAAGGCTGTCAATCGAGAGCTCAAGCCACTGAAATTAGGTCATGCGTGTTTTCGAACCGAATTTGATGACTGTCCTGCCGGTGCCGGTGGCATGGAAGTGGTCTCCTTCACAGCGAGCACGAATCCGTCGACGCCGACCGGGCCGATCAACAAGATAGCATCCGGCGGAGAGTTTTCCCGTTTCATGCTGGCGTTGAAAGTTTGTTTGGCTTCCCGATCATCCGGCATCAGCTTGATTTTTGACGAGATCGACAGAGGAATTGGCGGAGCAACGGCCGATGCTGTCGGAAAAAGGCTGAATGCACTCGGCAAAATTTCGCAGGTTTTAGTTGTGACTCATTCTCCGCAAGTGGCATCGTATGGGGATTGGCATTGGCGCATTGCGAAAAGTGTTGTGGATGGCGAGGCTGAGACAACCGCTGTGCAATTGCTTGGAAATGCACGAACCCGAGAGATTGCTAGAATGCTCTCTGGTGAAAAGATCAGCGATGAAGCCATGTCGGCCGCGGCTTCGCTGATCGCCGAAGTGTGAGGAATGCTTGCTTCGTGCCAAGTGGTGGCAACTCTGACAGTTTATCCCGGTACATTTTGCCCGATCCGATCCATGTGCAGACCGGAGTGCGGCTGACCCCAAGCGCTCCAGCCTGATTTGTTTTCCTTGGCTCCATCACAGATGCGGAGCGCCGCGATCTCCGGCAGTACAGTCAGATAACCTCGGAAGAACGCGATTTTGTATCCATGAAACTCGATCAAACCAGCGGCGCGCAGGCTTCAGACAGCCATTGGCGTCCGGTGTTCGAACATTTGTTGTGAAGCTTATCGTAGATGCGGCTATGATAAGAATTGAGCCAGGAGATTTCGTGAGCCGATAGTGTTTCACATAGAATCAATGATCGGTCAAACGGAGCCAGCGACAGTGTTTCGAATTCCAGCATTGCTGACTTGCTGCCTGATGACTTGCGCACACGCACAAGGTTTTCAAGCCTGATGCCGAATGAACCCGATTCATAATATCCAGGCTCGATCGAGAGAATCATACCATCAGTCAACGGAATATCCGAGCGTGCCGAAATATTGACCGGCCCCTCATGCACCGAAAGAAAGTGGCCGACCCCGTGGCCCGTAGCGTGGGCAAAGTCCAATCCTTCCCGCCAGAGAAACTGCCTAGCCAGCGCGTCTAGACTCTTGCCGCCGAGGCCGGTTGGCCAGCGCGCGGACGATAGAGCGATCAGACCGCGAAGAATCAAGGTATACAGTTCAGCGATCCGTCGCTCTGATTGCCCAATGGCAATAGTTCGTGTAATGTCGGTTGTTCCGTCCCTATATTGAGCGCCAGAATCAACGAGATACAGTTGCCCTGGGGTGAGGTTTGAATTTGATTGCTCATTGACGCGATAATGTACAATGGATGCGTTTGGCCCTGCAGCAGAAATTGTATCAAAGCTGATATCGACCATTTGGCTGCTGCGATGTCTGAATTGCTCAAGTTTCGAAGCGGCATCAATTTCCGAGATGGGGGACCGGACCGCTGCATGGTCAAGCCAAGCCAGAAATTCGATCATCGCCAGACCATCGCGCAGATGCGCTTCTCGAAATCCACGCACCTGAGTTTCGTTCTTTTGTGATTTCGCTTCGGCACAGGGAGACGGTCTCTCAATCACTTCGCAGTCCGACCGGCCCAGTTCGGAAAATATCCGGTAGGGTGCGCTCGGAGAAACGCCTATACGGCCCCTGATGCCTCTGATGGTTGAACTCAATCTTGTCATCGGCGACGTGGTTACGAAGTCGCCAAGCCAGGAATAATTTTCAAATTCACTTGGTTGCAGATTCAAAAACAGCTCGACTGTTTGCTTTGCGCTGAGGATCGCCATGGCTTGCTTGACGGGTGTTCTAGCCGTGTCCGAACCCCTAATGTTCAAGAGCCAGGCAACGTCATCCGAAGACGAAAGAATACAAAAGTCAATTCTCTCTCCGATCAATTTTTGCGACATCCGTTGAATCTTGGACTTGCGGGATTCACCCGCATAACTTTCGGGATGCTCGTAGAATCCATTTTGTGGCAAAGCGGGCTGGTCTGCCCAAATTCGGTCAACGAGATTTTCGCTGCTCACAAGCGAATGTTCCGGCATCGCATTTCGAAGGTCTTTGATGGATTTAGAGCTGTGCAGCCACGGGTCGAACCCAATTCTTCCGCCGTTAGGCAGGGTCTGCATGAGCCAATCGGCAAGCTGGTCGGTTTTAGCATTGAGAATCGACAGTTCTGAGTCATCAATTTGCGCCGAAGCCTGAAGCGTGTAGCGCCCATCAACAGACAAAGCGGCGGATTCGCCTGTTACCGCGCAAATGCCGGCCGAGCCGGTGAATCCGGTCAGCCACGCGACACGCTGGTCGTGTGGCGCGATGACAGAGCTTTGAAATGCGTCCGCAACAGGAATCAGAAACGCATCCAGTTTGCATTGAGTTAATTGCTGACGCAGGTCTTTCAGTCTTTCAGCGGATTGCGACCTGTCTGATTGAACCTTGAAGTCTTGAAACATTCAATCACGATGAAAGGCGAATGCTGCGCTTCGTTGGAGAGTTCTGGTTTGCCTCAAACAATGCGGCCAGCTGCTCCGTCATGGCCCCGGCCAGCTGCTCGACGTCAGCAATGGTTACAGCACGATTGTAATAGCTCGTGACGTCATGCCCGATTCCGATGGCGATTAACTCGACTGCGCGTCGCTTGCCAATCATTGCGATGACTTTGCGCAGATGTTGTTCCAGATAATTTGCCGGATTGACGCTGAGCGTCGAGTCGTCGACCGGAGCGCCGTCCGAAATCACCATCAGGATCTTCCGCGCTTCGGCGCGGGCAACAAGGCGTCGATGCGCCCATTCGAGAGCCTCGCCGTCAATATTCTCTTTGAGCAACCCCTCTTTCATCATAAGTCCTAAGTTCATTCTAGATCTTCGCCAAGGCGAGTCGGCGCTCTTGTATATGATGTGTCGGAGATCGTTCAGTCGCCCCGGTTCTCCGCTTCTGCCTTCCGATGCCCATTTCACCCGGCTCTGTCCGCCTTTCCATGCCCGGGTTGTGAAGCCCAAGACTTCGACTTTGACCTGGCAGCGTTCGAGTGTGCGAGCGAGGATATCGGCGCTGATCGCGGCAATTGATATTGGCCTGCCCCGCATCGACCCAGAATTGTCAAGCAGGAGCGTGACAATCGTGTCTCGAAACTCCGTTTGCTTTTCGACTTTGAACGACAAGGGGGTGGTCGGAGTTGCAACGACCCGTGCTAACCGGCCTGCATCTAGAATTCCTTCTTCCTTGTCGAATTCCCAATAGCGGTTTTGTTGTGCGAGCAGTCGTCGCTGCAACTTGTTCGCAAGACGGCCAACCGACCCCTTGAATGGTTCCAGCTGCTGATCAAGATTGGCGCGAAGCCGATCAAGTTCAACCTGTTCTGCGAGCTCGTCTGCTCTGATTTCTTCGTCGAATTCGGTCGAGAACACTTTGTAATTCGGGTCTGCCTGAGAGCGTGGTATGAAGGGGATGTCAGGCATGACTTCGCCCGGCGCCTCTTCTTCATCGAATTGATCCAGTTCATTCTTATCACTATCGGTCAATTGCCTTTCGCCAGATACCGAGTCTTCGGTAGACCCCTCGACTGTCTGGTCATCGTCGTTCTGTTCTTGCTGTTCGCTTCCTTCTTCTTCCAATTCGTCGCCGTCAGGTGCTTCGTTGGACAAATCCTCTTGGTCATCAATCGCGTCAGGGTCATCTCCCAACTGGTCTGCGTAGCCAAGTTCCTTGATGAGGTGCCGGGCAATTTTTGCGAACGCAGCCTGGTCGGAGACAGCGCCGCTGATTTCAGACAGGACAGAGTTGGTGCAAGAGCTGAGGTCGTTCTTAAACAATTCCAACATACGCGAAGGGACTGGCGGCAATTCTCGGCCGGTCGCCAATTGCCTGACGAGATATCCCATCACATCGGCAAGGGACGCATCTGTTGCGGCTTTGATTTCGGCGTATCCCCTATTTTGAGCGGCTTGTGCGATCTTGGCATCGATATTGGCGGCTACACCGGCTAGTAGATTTGAGCCGACTGCTTCACATCGCGCGGTTTCCATCGCCTCATAGATTTCGCGGGCAGCCTCACCGCTCGGCGAATAATGGGAGTGGGTTTGCTCGTTATGGTATTTTTTTTGAAGACCAAGACTATCGGCCAATCCGCGGGCGGATTTGAGGTCATCAGCGGTTGACCGCACGCCAATATGGGGCAAACGTATGGTTTCTCCGGATATACCCGGCGGGTCGGCGGTGTAGCGAACTTCCAGATCCGCATTGTCGGCCAATGAGCGCGTGGTCTCAATCAGCGCTTTCTTAAAGGCAACGATTGTCTCTGCATCGCTTTGTGCCATGATGGATAATCAGCCGCGACCGACTTCTGCGCGGTCTTCCTCTTCAACCGATGCTGTTCGCAACCACGCTTTCGGGAAGCTCCTCGTTAAAGCATCGCTGGTATATCTCGGCCACGGTCGGCCGTTCCAATTCATCGCACCTATTAAGGAAACTGACTCGAAACGCATACCCGATACTGCGGAAAATCTCAGCATTCTCGGCCCACGCAATGACAGTTCGGGGGCTCATGACTGTCGAAAGATCACCGTTCATGAAAGATGTCCTTGTGAGTCCAGCTACGCTCACCATCGCACTGATGGTTTTGCGTCCTTTTTCCGTATTGTAATGGGGTGCCTTTGAGAGGACGATTTGGGTTTCCGCATCGTGCGAAAGGTAGTTCAATGTCGCAACCAGCGACCAGCGGTCCATTTGACCCTGATTGATTTGCTGTGTGCCGTGATAGAGACCGGTTGTGTCTCCAAGACCAACTGTATTGGTCGTCGAAAAAATTCGGAAATGCCGGTGCGGTGTGATGACTTCGTTTTGATCAAGAAGCGTCAATCGGCCATCGGCTTCCAACACGCGTTGAATGACAAACATAACATCCGCGCGCCCGGCGTCATATTCGTCAAACACCAAGGCGACGCGGTTTCGAAGTGCCCATGGTAAAATTCCTTCCTGAAATACGGTGACCTGTTTTCCGTCATGGAGCTTGATTTGATCTTTGCCGATCAAATCAATCCGGGAAATATGGCTGTCGAGATTAATTCTCACACAAGGCCAGTTCAGTCGGGCTGCGACCTGTTCTATATGCGTGGATTTGCCGGTGCCGTGATACCCTTGAATCATAACACGGCGATTATGTGTAAATCCCGCGAGAATCGCGAGTGTCGTGTCTGGATCAAATTTATAGGTTGAATCGATATCAGGAACTCTGGCGTTGCCGTCGGCAAACGCGAGAACCTCCATAGGCGCATCAATTCCAAAAAGCTCCCGGACTGAATGCCTCTGAGTGGGCTCGACGGAATCTATCAACTGTGAACCTTCCATGTGGGCTCCTGTTAGTGCGCACGTTGCGTGATCCAGTGCAGGAATTAAATGGGTTTCGCAACATTAACCCATAAGCCTGTACAATTGCATGGCAAGAATTCAACGTAAAAAGTTCTTGCTCGCCTTGATTTGGTTCCAAGCCCACATGACAGATTGCAAGCGTTTTTCTGCAGACCGGTCCCCGCCATTCTGATCAGGATGGTAGATCTTCACAAGTAATTTGTATTGTCGCTTGACTTGTTCCATATTCCAGCTTGCATCGGCTTCAAGAATTGACAGAGCACGGCGTTCTTCGGCGGTGAATCGGCCGACGGCAGTCGGGTGAGCGTGCCTGCTGGTGCCTTTATCTCCAAGAATTTCAAAAGGATCGTTTATTCCATGCCGTGCCCAGCCTTCGTTAGGGCGAGGTGAAGCCGGCGCGTCTTCATGCTGGTCCACAGTGGAGGCGCCTTTATAGTAATCCCAGCGAAGGTTGTATTCGCGGACATGCTTTTCGCAGAACCAGTGAAATTGATCCAACAGATCAGGTGACTTTGGGGCCCGGAATTTTCCGTTGAGCTTACAATCCGGATGATCGCAGACTCGCGTGGATGTTTCGACGGCGCCGCTCATTCCGCTGCGGCCGGTTTTCTTGCGCCGCTTTGCGGCCGATATTGATATGTCAAACTCAAGCGGTTTTGACATGGATTTGTCTCAGTTTTAATTCTTCCCGAATCGGGCAGCGCAGTATAATCAAAATCGATTTGCAGCTAAAGATAAAATTGTTCTCGAAGGATTCAAAGTGACCATCGCCGAGCAAATTCGTTTGCGCCTAACCGAAGAGTTCTTGCCTAACGTCATTGAGGTTGAAGACGAGAGTGAACGACATCGTGGCCACTCCGGCTGGCGCGAAGGAGGGGAGACGCATTTTAGAGTGCGTCTCGTCTCAGAACGATTAAGTGGATTGACCAGGCTGCAGCAGCACCGAATGGTGCACCAGGCGCTGTCGCCTGAGCCTCTTTCATCGATTCATGCTCTTTCGCTGGATCTTGCGTCCGACCTACCGTCCTGAACTATCGTCATCCGAAAGCTTATGGACAACCATCTCGCTGACCGCTTTCGGATTTGCCTTGCCACCGGTGGCCTTCATTACCTGGCCGACAAAAAAACCGGTCACGCGATGATTTTTTCGCGCCTTTTCGGCTTGTTCGGGATTCGCAGCGATCGCGGCGTCCACCGCGGCTTCAATAGCGGCGATGTCCGTAACTTGTTTCATGCCCCTTTCCTCGGCGATTTCTGCTGGGTTTCCACCGTCGTTCCAGATGATTTCAAACAGCGACTTCGCCATTTTCCCTGAAATGGAGCCGTCCTGAAGGAGGTTGAGAATGCCACCGAGCTGCTCGGCGGAGACCGGACTGTTTTCTATGCTCAATCCAGACTTGTTGAGTTTGCCGAACAGTTCATTGATAACCCAGTTTGCTGACTGTTTTCCGTCGCGGCCAGCCGCAACTCCTTCAAAATAATCTGCGCTGGATCGTTCTGCCGCCAGAACCGAAGCATCATAGTTCGTGATTCCATATTGCTGGACAAATCGTTCGATTTTTTGATCGGGGAGTTCCGGGAGCTCGGCGGCGATATCGTCGATCCATTGCTGGTCAAGTTCAAGCGGGAGGAGATCCGGGCAAGGAAAATACCGATAGTCGTGCGCCTCTTCCTTTGAACGCATAGAACGGGTTTTGCCCTGTGCGGGGTCAAACAGCCGGGTCTCTTGTTTGACCTTCCCGCCATCCTCGAGAAGAGCGACCTGCCTCTGAGCTTCGTAATCGATTGCCTGCTGTATAAATCGGGTTGAGTTCATGTTTTTGATTTCGCACCGGGTTCCGAATTCATTCGTTCCAGCGGGACGAACGGAGACATTGACATCGGCCCGCAAGTTGCCGTTTTGCATGTTGCCATCGCAAGTTCCCAGATACCGCATGATCTGCCGGAGTTTGAGAATGTATGCAGCTGCCTCTTCAGGGCTTCTGATGTCTGGTTTCGAGACAATTTCCATCAGAGCGACACCTGTTCGATTGAGGTCAACGAAGGAATGCACTGGATCCATGTCGTGCAGCGATTTGCCTGCATCCTGCTCAAGATGGATGTGATCAATGCGGACATGGCGAACACCAGCTTCACCGAGATCTACTTTAACCTCTCCCTCGCCGATGATGGGATGGTAGAGCTGTGAAATCTGATAGCCCTGCGGAAGGTCAGGATAAAAGTAATTCTTCCGGTCGAATACCGAATAATGGTTGATCTCGGCATTGAGGCTGAGACCAGTTCGCACCGCCTGTTCCACGCAGAATTCATTAATCACTGGGAGCATGCCAGGCATCGCGGCATCCACCAAGTCAACATTCATATTCGGTTCGCTGCCGAATTCAGTGGAAGCTCTGGAAAACAGCTTGGCATTCGACGCGACCTGCGCGTGCACTTCAAGACCAATGACCATTTCCCAATCCCCGGCGACACCGTTGATGATCTTCGGCAGTGGTTCCTTGCCAGCCGGATTATTCATTTCCGGTTCCTTTCAATTTCATACAGTATTTCGCAGGCCCGATTTCGACCCGGGCGTTCAAAAGCACTCTTCATGCTGCCAGCATCCGGTCAAGCATTTCGCGGCTATCAGCCGACAGTGATTTTCTTCGCAGCATTCGTTCGATCTGCGTTCGGATCAGATTTTGTCTCTGGGAATCATAGATGCGCCACAATTCAAATGCTGAGCAATTCCTAGCGGCAACCTGCGGGTTAACTTCATCCATTTTGATCAGCCAATCCGTAACGAGAGCATATCCACTGCCGTCCTCAATGTGAAATCCCGCATGATTCATGTGTGCGAAAGCAGCGATTACTGAACGGAAACGGTTTGGATTTTTCCACTCGAACTTTTTGTGCTGCGTCAGCTGCCTTGTGATTTCGACTGCCCTTTCAGGAGGCGCCTCGGTCACCTGCAGGGCAAACCACTTATCCAGAACAAGGCGGTCGTGTGACCACTTTGCATAGAATTGGTCGAGCTCGACCCGACCTTGCCTGATTTCGAGGAGTGTTCTGAGCGCGCCGAAACAATCGGTCATGTTATCTGCATTTTGAAACTGCCTTGCCGCTGCTTTCCCGTTGTCAATCGCCGATAACAGGCGAAGCAGCGCATTACGCAGAACCCTTTGGCCAGCGGCCTCTGCGGTCAAAGAGAACGGTTGTGGATCAGACAGCTTCAGGTAGGCGGGCCCAACCTGATCGGCCATCATATTGGCGAGAGCCGAGCGAAGGGTGCGGCAGGCTGCATAAAGAGTAGAGGGATCCACACTCAAACCTGTTTCATGCAGTTCCCGCTGCAGATTTGCCTCGCTTGGAATGTCAATCATCAGCGCCCGGAAAGCGGCGTCTTGCGAATCGTCAAGGATCAGGTCGGTGAAGGCGCGCAGCATGTCGGGGTTCGCAGGCTTTCCGGTTGCGATGATATCGCGAAGCGAGGCACGAATGAGCTCCTGGCCCGCATCCCATCGATTGAAACTGTCCGTGTCATGACGCAGCAAAAACAGGCGGTCGGCATCGGTTTCATCCCAGGCTTTGATCACAGGGGCAGAGAAACCTCGCAGCACGGAGACAACCGGCTTTGAATCAAGATTCACGAATTCGAAGGTTTGCTCAGTCTCGGTCAATTCCAGCAGTTGCGTGGGTCTGATTTCTTCGCCTCGTTCGTTCAGCAAACCGACTGCTACCGGAATGACGAAAGGTTCTTTTTTTGGCTGCTGCGGTGTTTCAGCTGTGTCTTGTCGCAGAGTCAGTCGGAGCCGTCCTTCGGCATAGTCGAATTCGAAATCAAGTCGGGGTGTGCCGGACTGGCTGTACCATCGCTTGAATTGCGAAAGATCACGACTGCATCGGTCTTCGAAAACTTTAAGCCAATCTTCAATCGTGCAGGCTTCGCCGTCATGCCGTTCAAAATACCAATCAAGTGCGCTTCTATAGGCATCAGGGCCGACGAGCTGATGCAGCATACTGACAAGTTCAGCGCCCTTCTCGTAAACGGTAGTGGTGTAAAAGTTATTGATGGCGCGATAGCTTTCTGGACGCACGGGATGGGCTAATGGACCGGAATCTTCTCGGAATTGCGCACTGCGAAGCAACTGTGCGTCTTTGATTCTACCAACCGAGGCTGACCTCTGGTCGCGCGAAAACTGCTGATCACGAAAGACGGTAAGGCCCTCTTTCAGACTGAGCTGAAACCAATCACGGCAGGTTACGCGATTGCCGGTCCAATTGTGGAAGTATTCATGTGCGATAACTTTTTCGATTCTCTCATAATCAAGATCTGTGGCGGTATCGGGACTTGCCAACACAAGCTTGGAATTGAAAATGTTCAATCCCTTGTTTTCCATTGCTCCCATATTGAAATCATCGACTGCGACGATATTGAACTGATCAAGGTCGTATTGTCGGCCATACACCTCCTCGTCCCACTTCATTGCCCGAACAAGTGAATCCATAGCGTAGTCGCATTTGTTTTCGTCGCCTCTTCGCACCCAGATCCGCAGCTCCACCTTTCTGCCGCTAGAAGTTACGAACTGATCGTCCACAGACACCAAATCTCCTGCTACGAGGGCGAACAGATAGGATGGCTTAGCCCAAGGATCTTCCCATTCCGCAAACCCTTCACCTTGCTTGATCAGGTTTCCATTGGAGAGCAGCACCGGCAGAACGCTTTCGATGCGTGTCGAAAATCGAGTGGTTACGTCCGGTCGGTCAGGAAAATAGCATATGCGCCTAAACCCTTCTGGTTCGCACTGCGTGCAGTACATTCCATTCGAAATATAGAGTCCCTCAAGCTCTGTGTTTGCAGAGGGGTTGATTTCAACCTCGGATGTCCATTCGAATTCGCTGTTCGAGAGATGCTCCGTTCGCACAGTCAGGCCGGTTTCCGATACGCTGAATTGGCCGGTTTCCAATTTTTGACCATTTATGGAAGCGCTTATGAGTCTCAATTGTTTTCCGTCGAGCGCCAGATCGGATTGCTTGGGCAGGAGGGGATTCGGTCGAAATTGAATGGTTGATCGGACGCGGGTGGAATTTGGCGAGAGGCAAAATTTCAGCTGCACATTCTCAACCAGCCACGCTGGGTGTCGGTAGTCGGAACGCCGGATGATTGGGGTGTCGGAATTTTGCATCACATGATTCTTTGTTCTCAGCTCAATGTTTTATCTGTGCCAGCCGCTGTTCAACCGCGCGCCGGGAAGGAGGGTTGCAACCGATTGTTTCACAGTTCATCGCCGCTGCCGCGTTTGCGAATTCGAGCATGGATTGCAGTGCTGATATCTCAAGATTGGCGATGTCGCTTTTTCGGGTAAGCGAATGTTCTGCTAACCATGCCAAAGAAAATCCCATGAGAGTATCACCTGCCCCTACAGTGTCTCCGCCTGACGCCGGGCGGCCATCGACTGACGCCTTTCCAAGGCGACTCCATGCTGAAGCCCCATTACTGCCGTCAGTGACAATCACAAGTCCAGTTCCTTCCTTAAGCCGCTGCCGTGCGAATTCCTCGCGGTCTAGGTTTGGCGCCATGAACTCCAAATCTTCGGCGCTGATCTTGATCAGATCAGAATACCGCATCAGATTGGTCATGCGTGGCCCCCAGTCTGGATGCCCTCGAATCATCGAAGGTCTGACATTAGGATCAAGAGCAAGTGTTGCCGTTTCACTCTGTTCGACCGCAAACGTTTCTATGCGTTCGGCCGCGGGCAAAGGAATGAGTGATATCGACCCGATTCCCAGTATGTCGCCCTGCCGCAGTGTATTGTCCGGCAGACCGGGTTGCATTCTGACCATGGCGCTGTTTTGGTCAAAGAACGCATATTGAGGATTCTCATCGGCGGTCACCTTTACAAAACCGAGCACAGTTGGGTCGTCGGAACGTGGCGCATTCGAGATGTCGACATTGAACTGCGCTAGGTCCGCGGCAATTTGCTGACCGAATAGATCCGTGCTGATCGCGCCGCAAAATGAAACGTTCGCACCGGCTTGCGCCGCGGCTTTCGCGGACGAGTAGGGAGCACCACCGGGTGTTGCCCGGTAACTGTTTCCATCCGTTGTGATGAAATCGATAAGAGCCTCACCGCAGAAATATATTTTTGGCTTCATTGAGCAATCTCCGCTTTTCGGAAGTGAATTGATAAAGCACGGAAGGCATTTGTTCGAATTAACCGGTCCCGTCAAAATGGATGCAAGCTACCATGGTTTGTTCTTAAGTGCATTGCGGACTGTCCGCTGGATTCCGGTAAATCACTGTGCGGTGGATCAAAGGCTAGAGACCAGCTCTGCCGGGAGCAAGGTCTAGTGTTGACTTCATAAGAATGTGGATGGTTCAATCGACTTTCGTCAATGCATAGTCCCGTTCATGAAAGTAATGAATCAATTAGGAGTTCAACTAAAATTTTGATTTTGACAATTTTGCACGTCAAGGTTTGCCACGGTGGCTGCGCTACAGATTTTCGAAGTCAGCGACACCAAAGTGGAGCTTCGGCAAATTGCCCGCGAGCGCTCGCGCGAAGAACAGCGCGGGTGCACTAGTTGTCCGCGTCACAATGGGAGATCTGTCCCGCAATGGAATGCTCGCCGGATAATCTTCGAGCGTTATACAAAATTTCGATGCAATGGCTTTGCAGCGCAAATGCGGGGATTTTAGTCTCAAAAAGAAGGTGTTTGCTCCATGTGGCGGAACGCGGAACCCGCAGATTTTGACAAGGGACATTGCAAACTCGTACAATTATAGAGCAATAACAGTGAAGACACCACTGCGAACTGTGGAAGGTCATACCTTATGCAGAAATCGGAAAAAACTAACAGTGTTTCACGGAAGTCAACGACATTGGATAACTGCGGGCTTGATTGACGACATCGATTTTGCTTGTCAATGCTATTATCCATCATTGACTTTTGCGTGACTTTGTGAGAATTTAATGCGTTTGAAGGAAGATGAGCGTTACCCTCATTAAGGCGATTGAGTGTAATTGTAGACAATCGATTCAAGAATGGCAGAATCACAGTGGCCATGATTTTCAGATATAAGTTTCTTTGTTCATGTTTGCCAAAAAAGAAAAAAGTTCTGCCAATCGTCAGTCGAGCGATTTCACCTTACCGCGTGCGGTCAAATGGAACCGGCGACATATAGAGCTAGGATAACATAGAAATGGATCGTTTGAAGTTCATTTCTTTGTTACAGTTTAAGGTGCAAAAGCCTCAGCGGCTGGAACACTTAATACCTGGTTTGCGAACGTCTATGAAGTTTACATGTATGCTTGCTGACTTGCCGGGGAGGGGGTATAATTTAGTTCCTAAAATTGTGTCGCGAACCGCCGCACAATTTTCGCTAGATAAATCAAAAGCGTTTTTGCTGCAACAGACAGCGCAGATTGATTCCGATCCGAAGGTAAATGGTGTACTTGGCCGAATAAGCTATTCCGTTTGGCAGGCTTGTAAGCCGCGCAATTTGTCATCGCTGAACGACTGCAGAATCTCCAAAATTAAATTTATGAGCACACTCCTGAATTGTGATCGAGCAAATAGCCGACATCTTTACTATAGGAAAGTCAGGCATCAAAAAATTCAGTTTTGCCAAAACCCGATTTGTTTTGAGCAACTGCTTGATAAGTCTACGCATTGAAGGCTTATTCGATGCCGAAATATCAATCTCAGACTAACATTAATATTGAATCCGAATGTGACCGCCTTACTTTATCTTTGCCGGATATTCCTGCCCCGAATGTTCCATACTTTGGGCAATGTGCTGAGGATATCACTATACTTGCGCTACTGAGGGCATTAGCCCGAAATGAAGGTCTTGATCTGACAAAACAGCGCTATCTCGAAATTGGAGCCAATCACCCGATCGCAACAAGTTCAACATATCTTTTGAATAAAGTTCTTGGAATGAAAGGGGTATTAGTAGAAGCGAATCCAGATCTTGTCAAAATTTGCGAGCATAGCAGACCATCCGATATCGTAGTTCAAACCGCCGTGGTGCCAAACGATCAGAAAACCGCCATCCTGCATGTTGGAAACTTATCGGAGTTAAGTTCAATCTCGCCAAAATTTGTAAATGCCAAGCACTGGCGAAGAATCGGATACGAGGTTACAAAGAAACTCAAGGTGCCTGCGCTCACTATAAACGAGCTTTTTGAGAAGTACTTTCGGAATGCCGAGCCTTTGTTCGTTGCTATTGACATTGAAGGGCTTGACTTAGCTGTCTTACATACTTTGGATTTTAAAAAGTGGCGACCATTTGTAATTCAAATGGAATTATCAGAATCATTTGTTCCACAAGCTTACTCGGTTGCAAATGCATTATTTGACGACAGGGGTTACAAAATTATTGGCTGCACTGATGTCAATGTGATTGCAGTAGACTGTCGTCGGCTTGGAAGGCAGAGAATTGTTTCATTGGATGAACCGCAGGATAAGAGACCAAACACGGTGAGCGAGCATTTCCTTTCACTTGTTGATCAGTGTGATTTAGTTTCATTCGATGTCTTTGATACACTGATTTCACGGGTTTGTGTCACACCAACAGATATTTTCAGGTACATCGAAAGACGTAACAGCTGGAAAGGCTTCTGTTCGAACCGAATGGCAGCAGAAAAGAACGCATTCAAAAAATCTAGGAATGGCGGTGTGCATGCGACGTTGGCAAGCATATACAGAGACCCGAATTTGAGCGATTATTGTGACATTGGACCAGCCGTCGAAATCGAAGCGGAGAAGTTATTTGTGTATCAGAACATTCGAATAAAGGGGATGCTCGATATCTGTAAGAAAAAAGGCAAAAGAGTTATTGCCGTTAGCGACATGTATTTGCAAAGCAATGAAATCAAGAGTTTATTGAAGCATTGTGGAATTGAAGTGGATCAGGTGTATAGTTCCGCCGATTACGCTTCTGAGCTGAGCACAAAGCACAACGGTGTTTTGTTTAAGAAAGTGCGTGATGCTGAAAATATAACGTTTGATAAAATTTTGCATATAGGGGATAATTACATCTCGGATATAGCAAATGCCAGTTCGAAAGGAGTCATGCCGTACTATATCCAGAATCCACTGACAGAAAGCGCTAATGCATTACCGTTTGCAGCAGGCTTGGAAAGGCCGGCCAGAGATTCATCGCTTTCTTACCACATCTCTGCAGGCTTAATCGGTCGATGGGCCCATCTAAATTCAGAAGCAAGCTCTCCACTTCATCGCTTTGGCTATGCTTATGGTGGTCCGCTGCTGTTAGGATTTATACGTTTTTTGGTAAGAGTAGCTGAAGCGGATAAAGTTAATTCCTTATATTTGCTAGCAAGAGATGGTGCCATCATTGAGAAGGGCATGAACATATTAGGTTTGCGGAGTCCGCGTTTTAGGCTGATTCCAGCTTCGCGGCGAATGCTTCGACTACCTGCGATTTCGTCATATTTTGAGAGGACATCCAAAGACCGAATACAAATACTGAGCAACTTTGGATTAAATGATCGCAAGATAACTCGAGGAGAGTTTTGGAGAATTCTTGGTTTAGATGAGCAGCAAAAACATGCCGATGCGAAATGTGATGACAAGTTGGGACCCAAAAGCTTAGAAGCGCACATTGCAGAGAACTTACCCCAACTTATGCAGATAGCGGACTTGGAATTGGATGCTTTGAAGGCTTATTTCTCAAAGACAATAAATTTCGATGCAAAGTCGGCGGCATTTGTTGATGTATCTTCGACGCTTCATTCAATGTGGTTGCTAAATCAAAATTTGGAATGTGAGTGTCCGGCTTATGTGTTGTGTAACCACAATAGACACAATCAACGCAAGAGAATGAATGCAAGATGGTATTATGGAAACACAAAGAAAGAAATAAATTTCATCAGGAGACTAGAACCAGAGATAGAGGCAATATTCTCCAGCAATGCACCTATGGGCAAGCGATTCAAAATTAGCGAAAGCGGTAAGCCTGGGATCGAATATTACTCAAAGTCTTCAATGGACAAAAGGCGAGATCTGATGACCGAGGAAATCAGAAGGGGGGCTTTGGAATTTATTGAGGACATAGAACCATTTTTTGAAGTCATGAATGACACAGAAATCAAAAGATTTGTATATTCTAGGTGGGTACGATTGCGGCGTAATCCAGATATGATAGAGGCATTTGCGCTGAGACAGTTACCAATAGACAGAAATTTTGGGAACTCAAAGTATGATCTCCTATACAGTCGACAAGACCTTTCAGGCTTTAGCCTACCAAAGAAGGGAAGAATGCTGGATCATGTGATGTCGATCATAGTTGGTCGAAGAAGATGGCAAAAATTGCGACTTAGGAGAAGAAGGTTGGAGCAAGAACGTTGGGTCCATAGAATAGATAAAATCAATTAGTTTGAATAATTTTTTAATTGCAACAGATAATCCTAGGCATTTGTGGCAAATTTAGTTAGTACAAGCGGTGATTTGCTAAACAATGAGATCTGAAACTATGGTCACAGCAAGATGACAGTCAACAGGCCTCAAAAACTCTTACCATACCTAAAGTATTTGTTTAATTCCCTCCTTTTTAGCTTTCTCCAAAGCCTCCGAATCAATCTAAAGCTGAATTTGATTCCAAAAACTTTAAATCTAAATTGATGCCCATGCCATCGAAAGTCTTCGTTTCCCGCGCTTGCCCTAGAATTCGTTTCAAGACTGGAAAGTACGCACTGTGGTCGGTTGATCGCGAAGACCACCATAGAATCAAAGAACTGAACCGAGTGAACCCGAACTTCTGGATTTTTTGTGCGGATGCTCTCGTATCGCAAATTTATTCCATCCACAATATCTTTAGCATACGACACAAAGGATCTTGAAGATGGTCCACCAAATTCCTTCATGTAGCTTGTGTGCGTGTCTTCAACGACAATCAATCCACCATCTTTGACAAATGGCAAAGTGTGTTCAACCGTAACAATCTGTTGACTGAATCGATGTCCGCCATCGTCCAAGAGCACATCGATTTTTCCGACATTCTGGAAGAACTCGATCCAAAATTCTGGCTGAGATTGATCTCCGATAAAGATTTCAAATCCATCATCTCGAAATTTTTCTGCTGCAGGATTTAGGTCTACGCCGATGATTCGTGCCTGTTCTCCGAAAAAGTCTCTCCACATATGAAGGGATCCTCCTTCAAAGACTCCAATTTCCACGAAGGTAATTGCGCGGTCGCGCAGATCTGCAAATATCTTGTCGTACACATGAAAATAGCTGGTTGACTTCAGACAGAAAAAGGGTGACTTGCAAAAGGCAGTGTAAGATGGTGAGTCAGAAAGCTTTGGGGGGGGGGTAGAGTTCATCACTTGGTAAGCCTTCGCCTATGCTCGAGCGGCAGGCAGATATGCACATCATGCTGTTGAAGACAACAACATTAATCAGCCACCGCAATTTCCATTAATGCGTTTGCATCATATGTGACGCAGTTTTCGCAGAGAGTAGTTGGACTCAGCGTAAAAGGCTCTGATCCACAGTTTTCAGGCGGTTTTGATTTTGCCGAAGCGCACTATGTCCAATTTGTAGATTCGGCGGAAGCAGATCGTCCATCGGAATTCAGGTTAAAGTTGCCTTCCAACTTCGGAATTCGTGTATCGTTTCGCGGAGTGAAGCGGCCATCAACTCTATTTCTTTCATTTCTTTGCAATCTTGGAACCAGATGTTTCGAAGATCATCAATCGTGTATCCCGTCGCCTCGCAGGCACAAAGAACCGAAATTCTCCAACCGACTGACTTAATGCCATTAGCCTCCACTAATCTGATTGTCCCGATCAGCCTGTCATTCCAACCTAGTTTTCTTTCTGGATCCCTGCCAACTCTTTCACAACTATCTCTCAATGCCTTTTCAGACATACGCAGGAAAAGACTGTCTGAATATTCGACCCAACCCGTTTGAGAGAACATACCTTGCATTTCATGGTTTTTTGCGACGAGTGCTGCACCCGTTTCCTGCATCAATGCGCTGCGGACAAGATTTACAACAGCAGGAACCTGCAAAACGTCATGAATAAATTTGATCCCGAGCATTTGGCCGGCATAAGCAATAGCAGCGTGTGCTGCGTTGTGCCCATGGAGTTTTGCCAAGGCAAGCGGTTCAAGATCCGTATGTTCAGTCAAGCGAGGTAGGGGCGCACTGATTGTGTTTGCTTGATTCAAGCGAGAAATATGAACATCATCATAACCTTCGACTAACCAAGCTTCTGCCAAACCAGGAGCTCCAGGGCTCTAAATTCATGAAACTGATTTCAGCTGGATCTTTTATCGTGCGTGATATTTTCCCGATGACCGTGTCTACGCATTGAAACATTTCAGCAATACCGCCATTGGAAACAATCTCTGAATGGAGCAGCGTTCCAGCGGATACGTTGTTTTCGCTGGCGTAAATTATGCACGGCGGTAAGTCGCGCTCCATTTTCATGCGTGTTGCAGCCGCGATCATGGGAGCGATGTCCGGGTAATCTGAAACCGAAGAAACGGCGACCGCGATGTGGGACGCTTCCGCCAAGCGGACGATGCAGGCTGGTTCGGAAATCTGCAGTGCATCAACCGACGAAATCCGCTGAACTTTGAGAGAGTGGCGGGAGGCGACATTCACGCAGATTTGGGTTGCATCCGAGATATGCTTGGCCTGTTCTTTCCGGCGGACGATGACTGTGCGGCTCAGTCCTGCTTCAACAGCCCGCGGCAGATATAGTCCAGCTTGGATGGCCCCCATCCCGATGCCGACAAAAGCGCTCAATGCAGCAGACTGGCTTCGTCGCTGGCTGTCCAGCCATCAACAATGAGGGGCTTAGGTAGCTTGATATGAGGATAAAGGACAGCTTTGCCATCAAGCTTTTGACACCGAACATCGTCAATTAGATCAATGGCGTGATTTAAACTTCCGATTTTTTTGATATGTTGTGCAGGTTTGATTTTGCCGGTGCTCATATAGTCGAGTGTTTGCTGAAGATCCCAAGCTATTCCTCCGGAGGACCCCGTGATTACCAGTTCGTCATAGTGGATCGCATTGCCATCAAAATTGATTTTGCTTTCGTTTTGGCGGAGCCCAGCAAATAGATTTGCAACACCGCCTTTTGCCAGCAGCGGAAGAGATTGTTCAATCGCCGACTGAGACGCGACAGCGACAATAAGATCATCAACGCCGCGGCCGTTCGTTAGCTCCTTCACGGCTAGACTTGCTCTGTCAGGAGTTTCAATCCGAAGTGCACCACCGAATTTCTTCAAGCGTTCAGCAAATAGAGCATTGGTCTTTGTTCGTCTGCTTTCCAGCGGTTCAACGCCGATGATGGTCTTTGTGCCGCTCGCTATTGCAACTTCGATATTCATGCGGCCCATAGCGCCAAGGCCCACAACCAATAAAATGCCATCGGATTTCAATCCAGACACAGCGCGGCGCGGTTTTGAAAGGCTGCCGGTAACCACACGCACGTGATGGCTATGGCCGGACACACAGCAGGAGAAAGGCTCGGCAATAGCAGCATGTGCGTATGGCGGGTAGGGTTTGGCAAGCGAAATCAGGCAGTCCGCTTGAAGCACCTCTTCAGGAATCAGCATGAATTCTGACAGGTGTCCAGGCAATGTGTAGCCACAGCCGAGCTTGTTTACAGCTTGTGGAGAATTCTCATAGCGTTCTAAATTGTTAATCGGAGGGCTGTCGACTGCTGGTTGAACCACGAACCGTTCACCAACCGAATAACGATCTTTGAGATTTGTGCCGACGCGCGCGATTGTAACCGAACCCTCGTCTCCGAGAATTGCCGGGAATTTTGCCAGATTTTGTCCATAGAAATACGTGTGACCGCCGCCATGCGCGATCGTTTTTATCAGCGACGTGCATATTCCTGCAGCATCGACTCGAGCAAGCAATTGATCGGGGCCGGGTTCAGGGACCGGTAGCGTCTCAATCGCCAGATTATCAAAGCCGACTCCGCGGAGCACAACCGCCCGCATTGTATCTGGAATTTGCATGCTTAATCGGGGTCTGACAAGACGCGCTTGCCGCTTTCAGTATCAAAGAAGTATGTCGATGCTGGGCTGAACTCAATTCCAACGCGCGTTCCATCGGAAATGCTTGCATCGGCTGCCGCCTTTGCGATGCTATGACTTCCATCAGGGCAGGTGAGTGTAACCAGCGTTTCGTTGCCGGTCATCTCGGCTACGAAGACTTCAGCTGTCAAACAGCCGGCGTCGGGGGAAGTTATTGTCGTGTCCTCCGGACGAAATCCAATATTGATGCGTTGACCGGACGAAATCCCAGAGCCGTGCGTGATTCTGCCACCTTCAAACACAACCGCCTTTCCATCCGAGACGCCTTCAATAAAGTTCATGGGCGGTGATCCCATGAAACCAGCCACAAAAATATTGCTCGGATTTCGATAGACTTCATTGGGGGTGCCAAGCTGTTGCAAAACACCGTCGCGCATGATCGCCACGCGGTGAGCGAGTGTCATCGCTTCAATTTGGTCGTGTGTAACATAGACAGTGGTTACTCCTAGATCTCTTTGCATGCGTTTGAGTTCGGCGCGCATCGCGCCGCGAAGTTTAGCATCAAGATTGGATAGAGGCTCGTCCATTAGAAACGCGCTAGGGCGGCGAATGATCGCGCGGGCAAGCGCAACCCGCTGCTGCTGACCGCCTGAAAGCTCACGTGGATATCTTTCCAAGAGCGTGTCCAGTCTGACCTGCGCTGCGGCAGCGGTGACTGCGACGGCCATTTCATCTTTGGGCTGTCCAGCGATTTTTAGCGGAAAGCCGATATTCTCGGCAACGGTTTTGTGTGGATAGAGGGCATAGGATTGGAACACCATCGCGATATCGCGATACTTTGGCAAAACGTTGGTAACCTCGTTCTCGCCTATGAACACCTGTCCTTCCGAAATTTCTTCAAGTCCGGCGATCATGCGGAGCGCGGTTGATTTGCCGCATCCCGAGGGGCCGAGCAATACAAGAAACTCACCGGGTAAAACTTCTAAATCGAGTCCTTTAACCGCGTGAAAATTTCCATAGCGTTTGTGAAGCTTGGCTAGTTTGATACGCTGAGCCTGCTTATTGGCCGGATAACTCATAAATTAACTACCCCTTGACAGCGCCGACGAGGATGCCTTTGGAAATGAAGCGCTGGAGCACGACTGCGAGCGCCACCACAGGAATGATCATCACAACGATGACTGCGGACATCGTCCACCACAAAATTCCACGTTCTCCGGCGTTCATGGCGGCAACGAGAATTGGCATTGTCTGTGCTTTCGTGGTCGAAAGAAACAGTGCTAACAGATACTCGTTCCATGAAAGAATCATTACGAGGAGAGTGGTTGCGGCCAAACCTGCTTTCGACAATGGCAGCACGATTTCCCTGAATACGGTGAACATTGTCGCTCCGTCCAGCTGAGCGCTCTCCTCCAGATCGCGTGGAATCGTTGCAAAGAAATCGTACATGAGCCAAACGACGATCGGTAGGTTCACAACCGCATAAGTCAGAATAATTGCCAGATGCGTATCCAAGAGACCGGCAAACTGAAACATCATGTAAATCGGCACCACAACGACAATCGGAGCAAGAATTCGCTGTGAAATCATCCAGAAAAGAATGTCGCCGTTGCTAACCCGCAGGGCAATTCGATTTCCGAGCGCTCTGACCGCAAGGAGAAATACCGCTAGTGCGACCACAGATCCCAATCGCCAATCAACGCCATAGACGGTGGCTGCGACGATCATGCCAGCCAGCGCAATGACAAAGAGAAGAATTGTCGAGAATCGTGGTTGATAGGTGATGCGCGCAAGCGCGTACGAAGCCATTGAACCAATCAAAACCGAGAGACCGGTAGCGGCAAGTGAAATGATAATCGAATTAAAAAATGCACGGCTTGTGTCTTTGATATCGTAAACAAACAAGTCCTTCCACGCATGCAGTGAAGGTGTGAAGTCGATGAATGGCAGATAAACCGGACCGGAATTAACATCATTGATGGATTTGAATGATGTGATCAAAAGCCAGTAAATCGGGAATATGATGAATGCCGACCACAGCAGAAGCAGGGTATAAGCGATAACGGCATGCCCTACGGAGAGCTGGCCAACGCGGTGCGGCGTGAAAATACTCACGATCGGACTCTCTTCAAGACTACCAGATTAAAGAAGCTGACACAGGTGATGACGGTTATAACCAGAAGCAGATAGGCGACAGCGGAAGCTTGGCCGAGATCAAGGGATCGCCAAGAGAAATAGGCGTGCAGAGACATGGATTCGGTGGCAATTCCAGGGCCACCTGATGTCATGATATTCGGGAGATCAACGATCTTGAATGCTTCGATGGTCCGTATCAGCATAACAGTAGCCGCGATTGGCATGACCTGCGGCCAAGTGATTTCTCGAAAGCACTGCCAAGAGGACGCGCCGTCCACTTCAGCGGCCTCTGTTAGATCTTTTGGAACGCTTTCAAATGCCGCGAGCATCATGACAAAAACAAACGGAATCCATTGCCAGCTGTCAGCAATGATTATGAAGCTTCGTGCGGCCCATGGGTCGATAGCCCATGAAAATTCGCCAAGTCCCGCCCATTGCCAAACTGGTGCGAATGGTCCCTTTGCGGTGTCTGCCATCATGCGGAACGTATAGCCGATGCCAATCGGTGTGATCATTAGCGGAAGGAAGAACAAAACGCGGAAGAAATTGCGTCCCCGGATGGCAAGGCTGCAAAGATACGCGAGACCGGCGCCAATCAAAAATTGGACGACACAGCCGACAAACACATAAAATCCAGTCGTCAGCAATGTACCGAACGGGCGGCCTGAAAATGTCGTCACGGCCAATAGCCAACCTGTTCCAATTGTCATCGACCAAGGGAAAAGACGGCCGACGCTGCCAATGATCGTCCAACCAGCACGGAAATATGAGGTGATCCACCAAATAACAGCACCGGTGACGACAAGACCGAAAATCCAGCCAAGCAGACTGATTTCGCCGAATGTTCCTAGGAAATGAAACTGTTCGGATCCAAACACCTGCTTTTCAAAATTACGCCATCCGGCAAACCGAAGCTTATATCCACCTCCAGTCAGTCGAATTCGACTGAATGCAAGAATGGCGGATGCAACAAGTGGAAAAACTGAAAATATAAGTATGGCTACAACGGCTGGCCACAAGAATATATGTCTTGCGTTGCGATCCAACAGCTCATTGAAACGGTCGCTCCAGCTTCGTGCCGGAGCGGACGCATTGTGTGTGGCGCCGTTCTTGACGGTTTGATTCATGAACGGCGCACCGATTGTATTTGGATCAGTTGGTGATACCCAGACTCAGCCTGTAGAGTTCAGCTTGTTTGTCCCGGCCGAAATCTTCTGTGATTTCTTCCCAAGCTTCTTCGATGTTCTCTAATGCTTGTTCCACGGTAATCTCATCCGCCAGATACCTTGCCAATTCGCGGTCAAGAATGACAGACATGTACTGTGCAGCACCTGGAATCCGGATGTCCGATGCCATGTTTGGATGGTTCAGACTGTCCTTGATCGCGCCGAGGTAGTTTTCGGCAAACTCAGGTGAGAATCCAGCATCGATCCATTTCGATGTGTCATTCAACTGACTGTTTCGATACGGGTTGTATCCAGTCCAGCCCATCGTAACATCAACATTCGATTGAGCTGCTTGGTTGACATAACTCAAGAAGTCATATGCCGCCTGTTTGATTTTGGCATCCGATTTATTGTTGATGGCACCAACCCAGCCGCCAAAGGCAGCGAATGGGGAGTAATTGATTCCATCAATGGCATACGGACAAAGATCAGGATTGCACGGTTCGAATGAACCGCTTTCAGAGTCGTAGACAATCGGGGTTCCTGGCATGATGATGGCACCGACTTTTCCGCGGATTGCCTCACCGCCGGGATCAATCGACAACGGTCCGATGTCGCCCCAGTCGATCATAAGCGCGCAGCGGCCAGAAGTCACAAGAGCTCTGGTGTCGCCGATGTCGTGGTTCAATTCGCCTGGCGGACCGTATTCCCCTGTTGCTTTGTAAACGCGGAATGCTTCTGCCCATGCCGGATTAATCTTCGGCTTCATGGTGTCAGGATCGAAGAAGATACCTTCACCGGTTCCTTTGGTTTGGACGAAGCCAGCGGCGATTGATCCAATGGCGTAGAAAGACTGTGCGTTACGCTTTTTGAATATGCACGAGCCGAAGTCGCCTTCGCCATCGCCATTCATATCTTGTCCATGAACAGCCGCTGCGACTTCCATATATTCGTCCCAAGTGCGGGGCGGTTCCAGCCCATTCGCTTCGAGCACATCGCTGCGATAGTAGAGCATTTGGAAATCGCCATCGACGGTGATCATATAAGTCGACCCACCGACAACTTGGTTATAGTCACGGAAGTACGGAGCGATATCATCAATGTCGATTAATGGATCATTGGCGATATAATCGTCGAGATTTTCGACGAGACCGGCTGCAACCAGCTCAGGACCCCATGCAGAACTGAAGACGGCAACGTCGATGGAGTTCGTGCCTGTCGCCCAGTCGGTCAAAACCTTTTGAAAGATTTCTGCAAACGGGACCTCATTGACAATGATTGTTGCACCCGTTGCGGCCGTGAATTCTTCTCCCCGTTCCACAAGTCGCTGTGCAATGACAGGTCCGGGACGGGTGAGTATATTTACCGTCACGCCGTCATGGTGCCCTGAACCGATGGCCGGGACGGCAAGCGTGCTTGATGCAAGCAAGCCGGCAACGGTCGGAACTAAAAGTCTTTTCATTTAGGTTCTCCTGTTGTGTCGAAAATTCAACCGGTCGTCTATCTACCAATGCAAACAGTAACTAGCAAGTTAATAAAAATAGCTGAATTTAAGACTGATTATAACTGTCCAAAATTCCGGGTTATTCCTTGAATTGGTTGACTTGAACTCAATTGTCTCGGCAGCAGATATCCAGAAACTTGCGTTTAGAAATTGAGCAAATTTGTACCGTGAAGTAACCCAGATCGAACTTTTTTTAGCTGCTGAGATGGTTCCATCGCGCATTGGAAACCGGTTTCTTTGAGTTGATTTGGGGGTGTGATTTTTGAGTTAGTTGCATGCATTTCTGCAATTGAAGTTTTAAATTCTGTTTCATACCCATGGTCGTAATGGCAAATACAATTTCACCATATCAGTATTTCAATATGCCGAAAGCACAGCTTCCAATCCTGATTTGTAGACGGAATTTCCAGTACATCCGCTTTTCGGGGGACAAGATCAATCAGAGACGAGGTTTGACACAGTCTACGAAACAAAACATAACCATGGCTGTGATACAGATTGCTGTATAAGCAGCGGGCAGGCGAGGGTTGATATTTTGTTAAAGCGAAAGCTAAAGCGGAAACCAAGATTTCGTTCGACCCGACTTCGGATCAACCGACTGCTCAACGTAAAGACCGTAAAACTTGACGGTGTTCGAGTGAATGTCGATTCCAATACCTCGCGTATCGGCTCGCAAACATGGCGGGCGTTAATGTCCGCGCATTACGAATTCCCAGAACGGCAACTTCTCAAAGCCACTATCCGTCCCGGTGATCGGGTTTTGGAAATCGGTGCCTGCCTCGGCGTTATAAGTATTTTGGCGGCACGACTTGCCGGGGGGGGGGCAGAACGTCGTCAGCTATGAGGCCAATCCTGCTCTGGAAAAGGAAATCCGCGCTAACTATGAGTTGAATCGTTTGTACCCGAAACTCATTATGAAAGCTGTTACACCGGAGGGCGGTACTTCAGTTTTCTACATCTCACACGAAGCGTGCGGTTCGTCGAGCCAACAAGTCGAAGGCACTTGGAAGCTGGAAGTAGAGAGTGAGTCCATTAACCAAGCGATCATGGACCATGATCCAAGCGTCCTCGTCGTTGACGCAGAAGGTGCAGAGATTCAACTTTTGCAGCATGCCGACCTCAGGAACATCCGTGCGGTGATTGTGGAGTTTCATCCTTTGCTGACGGGTGAGGAGGGCATCGCGGAGGCCAAGGACGCGCTTTCCGCAAAGGGGTTCAATGCAGTGATGACGCATAGCGGCAACGTGGCATTTGAGCGGACCGCTTTGAGAAACTGCTGAAAAAACTGAACTAACTTGATTCTCTTCTTTAGCCGCGTGCGGTATTTTGCGTTAAGCGTCCTGCAAAGAGATAGAAATTCTTGGCCGGCACTGTCCTGATTGACATTCCGCATCGACTTTTTTGGATGCAGGCAAAGAATGCAAGGCAAATGACAAGCAAAGTTAAGTATTGTAAACGCGGACAAGTCGATCAGCAGCAAGGCTAAACCATTGCAAATCAAGCTGACCTCAATCCCTGGTGTGTTGGTCTTAATCCCTGATCGCCATACAGACGAACGTGGTTATTTTGCTGAGACATGGAACAAGGTTCGTTTAGCAGAGGTCGGCATTGCTGTTGAATTCGTACAAGACAATCACTCGCTAAGCATTGCGTCAAACACCTTGCGTGGTCTGCATTTCCAATGCCCGCCACACGCTCAAACCAAGTTGGTCCGCTGCGGCCATGGCTCACTCTTTGATGTGGTGGTTGATATCCGCCGAGGATCGCCAACATTCGGTTTCTGGACCGGAGCCGAGCTTTCGGCGGAAAACGGTCAACAGATGCTGGTACCCGAAGGCTTTGCGCATGGTTTTGTAACGCGTGAACCCGATACGGAGATTGTCTATAAGTGTTCAGCCTATCATGCACCTAAAGCCGAAGGTGGAATTCGGTGGGATAGTTGTGGAATCGATTGGGGAATCAACGGAGATCCGATTTTGTCAATAAAAGACGCAGACGCTCCAGCTTTTGTTAATTTCGAGAGTCCATTTAATTTCGAGAGCTCCAATTGAAGCTTTTGGTCACAGGTGGCGCAGGGTTTATTGGGTCGGCAGTTGTGCGGCTTGCCGTAAGCCGAGGAATAGAGGTCATTAACCTTGATGCTCTGACCTATGCGGCACGACTTGAAAATTTGGATTCGGTTGCTGATGCGCCGAACTACACGTTTGTTCATGCTGACATCTGTAACAGCGATGCCTTGGCACGTGTTTTTTCCAAGCATCAACCTGATGCGGTGATGCATCTTGCGGCAGAGACGCATGTGGACCGTTCAATTGTTGGACCCCGCACCTTTATGGACAGCAATATATTCGGCACGTACTTGCTGCTTGAGACCGCACGAAAAAATTGGGGAGGGGGGGGGTATTCTACCGTTCGCTTCCACCATGTATCAACCGATGAGGTTTATGGGTCTCTCGGCGATACTGGCAGCTTCCGTGAAGATAGTCCGTACGCGCCTAATTCTCCATATTCAGCATCCAAGGCAGCCAGCGACCATCTTGTAAGAGCTTGGGGCCACACTTATGGCCTGCCTTATGTAATCACGAATTGTTCAAACAATTACGGTCCCAATCAAAATCTCGAAAAGCTGATTCCATCGGTAATTCTAAATGCTTTGGCGGGACAACCGATACCCATTTACGGTACCGGTGAAAACGTTCGGGACTGGTTGTATGTTGAGGACCATGCCGCCGCGCTTCTGATGGTTCTGAAGAATGGCCAGACGAGTCGAACCTACAACATTGGAGGCGGAAACGAGACGCGCAACATTGATTTGGTCCAGAAAATTTGCTCCATTCTTGACCGTCTGCGTCCGTGCGCAACCCGTTACTCCGATTTGATTGCCTTTGTAAGTGACCGACCAGGACATGACTGGCGGTATGCAATCGACAGCACACGCATTTGCGCGGAGCTCGGTTGGCATCCTTCTGTCACATTGCAGGAAGGTCTTGAGGAAACCGTGAGATGGTATCTCGATAATCAATCTTGGTGGTGTCCGATACGAAATTCCGGTGTCACGGACACTCGCGTTGGAATTGTCTGATGCGAGTTTTGGTTTTCGGGCAGACTGGTCAAGTCGCAGCTGAATTACGCAGATTGGCAGACACTGATCTGAGTGTGACTTCCTTGGGGCGCGATCTTGCCGACCTTCGAGAGCCAGAATCATGTGCGGGACGGATCAGGTCCATAGAAGCCGATGCTGTAATCAATGCCGCCGCCTACACTGCTGTTGATGCAGCAGAGAGCAATGAGTTGCTGGCACATCGAGTAAATTGTGAAGCACCCGGAGCTATGGCTAGGGCAGCGGCAGAACGAAGGATCCCGTTTTTGCACATTTCGACTGACTATGTCTTTGATGGGCATGGTGAGAAACCTTTCGCTCCGAATGATCCCGTTTCGCCGCTCAATGCATATGGACGATCAAAGCTTGCTGGAGAGCAAGCGATAGAAAGCACGGGCGTAAATCACGTAATTTTGCGCACGTCATGGGTATTTTCGTCCCATGGATCGAATTTTGTGAAATCTATTCTGAACTGCAGCAAAAGTCACAAGGTGCTGAATGTTGTTGAAGACCAGATCGGCGGACCTACAGCTGCTGATGACATCGCGCGCTGTCTGATCGTCATTGCTCGGGCATTGGTGAGGGGACAGACCGGTGGAATTTATCACTATTCAGGTCATCCATTTGTCAACTGGAAGTGTTTTGCCCAACGGACGCTTTTATTAGCCCGGCGCAATACCGATGTGCGGGGAGTTTTGACCAAGGACTACCCAACTGCCGCCAGGCGCCCATTAAATTCCCGGCTCGATTGCACGACCACCCAAACAGACTTTGGAATTGATGTTCCATCGTGGTCGGCAGGTCTTGCCCGCGTAATCAAGGCTTTGGTCAAATGAAGCGTAAAGGAATCATTCTGGCAGGGGGCACGGGCACAAGGCTGCGCCCCATCACCACTGGAATCTCAAAACAACTGATCCCCGTATACGACAAACCCATGATCTATTATCCGCTGTCGGTATTGATGCTGGCGGGCATTCGTGAGATCGCTGTGATTACAACCCTGCAGGATCAGGATCAGTTTCGCCGCACACTGGGCGATGGAAGCCAGTGGGGACTAACACTGACCTATATTGGTCAACCCTCACCTGACGGGTTGGCGCAGGCATACCTGCTTGCGGAAGACTTTCTGGCTGGCGCAGATTCTGCAATGGTGTTGGGAGACAACATTTTTTTTGGAGAAAGTTTGCCGAAGAAGCTTGCGTTGGCTGATGCACGGAAAGAAGGTGGAACCGTTTTCGGTTATCGGGTAGCCAGCCCTGAACGCTACGGTGTGTTGGATTTTGATGGATCGGGCAATGTGCGCGCAATTGTTGAGAAGCCGACTGTTCCGCCATCGAATTTCGCGGTGACGGGACTTTATTTTTTGGACAGAACTGCATCCGAACGTGCTCGTCTTGTTACTCCGTCTGACAGGGGAGAGCTAGAAATTGTCAGTCTGCTGGAGATGTATTTGGCAGATGGGCTGCTTACCGTTCAAACTCTCAGCAGAGGATATGCTTGGCTGGATACCGGGACCCATAGCGATTTGCTGGATGCAGGAAATTTTGTTCGCACCCTTAGTGATCGTCAAGGTCAACAGGTGGGTAGCCCGGACGAAATAGCCTGGGTGCAAGGCTGGATTTCAGACAATGATCTTCGAATGAGCGCGGAAACGAACGGTAAAAACGAGTATGGTGCCTATCTTGCTCAATTATTGAACCTAGACTTTCCGTGATCTTCTTTAAGAAATCAGCCAAAACCTCGCGGAAACAACCGGAATCCAACAAAAATTGGCCCGCAGACGCTCTATTGATGAACCAAAAGATAAATGACCCCACATTAATGCCATTGTCGCAAAGTCAGGACGAATAATCCGCTGGAACGGTTGATGAAGGAAATTCGAAGTTGGACAAAGGTCGTTGGGGCCTTTCCCGATGGTCAATCATGTCTCCGCCTGGCTGCGGTCAGGTTGAAACACGTCGCCGGCACGAAGTGGAGCAAGCGAGAGCACATGAATATGGATCCGCTGCGCGAGATGAAAATTCAACATAAACTTCAACATAACGGAGCCGCCGTCGCATGATGGAAAGTGCGGTTCTGCAATTGTATTTTGTGCGACTGCTCTTTCAAAACCAAAAGTGCATAAACACTTACGTATTTTTTCATAGCAGACTCCGACTCGGAATTAAGGAATAGGTTATAGCAATGAAATTTGCTCCATGGTGGAAAATTCGCCGCGAGCTAATTCGTATTGGTCGGAGTCCATATACATTGAGCAAACGGTATATTCGACCTATTTTCGCCAATCGGTATTATGATCTGTATCTTACGAAATTTCGTAAGCGATGGGACGGGGTTCTGCCACTTGGTCACAGAATTGCTATTCTCGTAATTTATCAACCATACGGGCTGTTTAAGAGTACGCTTTTGTCCCTCGATCATATAAATTTGAGCGGCTATAGTCCAGTCGTCGTGTCCAATTGGCCGCTCTCCCAAGATGAACGGTTGGCAATTCTTGCGAGATGTGCGCTGCTAATTGAACGGCCAAATTTCGGTTATGATTTCGGCGGATATCGCGATGGCATTCATTCCATTGAGGATTTCCTTCCTGAATTAAAGCGGTTAGTCTTATTGAATGACTCCGTTTGGTATCCTTTGCCTGAAACATCAAATTGGCTTCTTGACGCCGAAGCATCGGGTCCCGACCTAGTCGGTGCAGTCTCGGTATTCGGAACACCAAGATTTAAGGACAAGCTGTTTTTTAACAATAATTGGACCTATTCGTTCACTAATCGACGATTTCACTATGGTTCATTCGCTTTAAGCTTTGGACCTAACTCGTTTCGCCATGTTGCGTTTCAGCGGTTTTGGAATAAATTACCTCTGCATAATGACAGAATGCTAGTCGTGAAGAGTGGAGAAATAGGTCTCACACGCCTAATTAAGAAGCTTAGATTATCGCATGATTGCATTTGTGGTCCAAGACATCTCGACAAGATTCTTGACAGAATGAGTTTCGAAGAGCTGTATGATTTGATTTTGAATCTGCAAGTCTTCGAACAGAAGGAGTTTTTGGAAACCAAGCGGAAACTCGTTCAAACTAAAAACCCGCGACCGAATTGGAGGTCCGATGCTTGTTTCTTTGCTCTTCAGGCTACTTCTCGATTTGATATGGGCAACGCTCTTCCCAGCCTGACGATTCGCAAGTTAGCCTTTCCATTTCTCAAAAAGAGTCCATTTTTTCATGGTCCAGATTCCGCGGAAGTATCTTTTCGTATCATTCAGGATTTGCCTGGTGCTATGGGAAATGCCATACGCAAAGAGGCCGAACTGATTTACAACTCGAGAATGGAAATAAATCGGAACAGAGATTAGTTTTGATTCCTTGAAATAGATACCTATAAACAGTGTAAAATTGCAAAGATTTTTTCACGTTAACAACACATATGAACAGTGCCATGGTTTAATAAATTTTTGCTTCAATTGCTTCCGAAAAGTAACCGATTAAAAGAGAGGCCTAGATGCACTGATGTTCTTTACGGCAAAAGGGTTGAATAGAGACACTACCAGATTGCACAAAGGTATTAATTTATGCATTTTGTGAGGGCGAAAACACTGAAATTATGCTTGTGAGTGGTGCTCAATCGAACTTGATGCTTGTTTTTGTTGTAGGGTTGCAGGCTCGTAGCGTATTGTGTTACCCATCGCGTTATTTGGAAGCTTTTTTGTGATCCGGAGAGTAGAACCGCACCATCTTTTGATAGTCGCGGAGGTATCTTCTTGAGAAATGGAAATGATATTTCATTAAAAATTAGATCTGCCAGTGCTAGGCCCATTCCTTGAATAAATGCAGACACTAGAGCCTCTTGCAAAATTGGGCCGCGCACTTGGTTTTCTGCGAAATAACGTTGAAATCGAGGGGTGCGGGGTTTAGGACTCGGCCATCCATTATATCCTGCGATCAGTTAACCCACAAAATAACGAAGGTTTGGCCGATGTCCTCGCAAGAGAGTATAATTGTTCGCTAGGGATTTTATTAGAGGAACTTTTTCCTTTTCTCCGCGATGAGGCCAGGCCGCTCGGCGACCTCTGATTTTGTGAGAACAGCATGTCTTTTTTGGCATCCGCGTTCACCTCCACGATGCGTCGGAGCAGGTTGCGGTGCTGTTAGACTTAAGGGTGCGGCATGGAGTTGTGTGAGCAGGAATTGCAAAACCTCAGGTAGAAAAGACAATCGAATTAACTCGACGGAAAATCTGGTTCGCGGGATACAAGTTTCTTTCGTAGCATCGCAGATTCATTTCGAATTGTGTTACCCATTGCATCACTTGGCAATTTATTTATGATCCGAAGGGTAGCATCCGAGGCATCTTTCTTAAGTTGCAAAGGTTTCTTTCTGAGAAATGGGAAAGCCATATCATTGATCATTAGGTCTGATAATGCCATTCCCATACCGTGAACAGAAGCTGACATAAGAATGAGCTGATGCATCTTTTTTCTCCAATTTGGATCAGTTCTATTGGTTTTAAGCGCTTGAATTTCATTTTCTAGTCCTGAGCGATAACCAGCAATAATCAAGTTTTGGCAAAATTCCTCTACTCGATTATCACTTAGTGCATACAGTTGTTTTTTAAGATCATGATGATTCCAAGGGCAATCATGACTAAAGCCATTTCGCAAGACCCATTGACTGAATTTGATTTCCCCCTGTCGAATCACCATTCTATATTCATTAAAAAGAGCAAGATTTCTCCAAAATCTCTTAAACCCATTGGAGCGGAATAGATTCGGACCGAGGCTAAGTGCGTATGAACTGTAATAAAAGTTTTGATGAGAAGAAGACGAAGTCCACTTTAGGTTCAGGTAAGTATTAAGGTTAATGATCCGTGTTCCAAAGTTGGATGTTGCACCTACAAGATCGTGTCCCATCTGTTCGGCATCTAGGATCCAATTTGATTCACTCTGCACAGGATACCAAGTAGAGTCATTCAACAAAACCAAACGCTTTAAGCGAACGAAATGATTAATTGTGTGAAGGATGCCATCACGGTAAGCACCAAAATCATAGCCGTAATTTGGTCTCTCAATATATTCCGCACACTTCTCGATAACCGCAGTTCGTTCGGTTTCGCGCAATGGATGATTGGAAATGACTATAGGGCTATAACCGCTGGCTGCAATATGTTCGAGTGTCAGCAATACACTTGGTTGAAGCCCATCGATAGGAAAAATTACAAATATTGCGATTCTATCTCTTATTGGCAAAGCTCCATCCAAGATAATCTTTTGCTTTGACAAAAATCGATCATAATATGGGGTAGAAAAATAATACAAAATAACTCGTTTTGGCAGCGAGACGAGCTTTTTTGGTATGCGAAAGAGTTCACGCTTTATTTTCCACCAAGGAACTGATTTCATGAATGAATAATCCTTTTACTAAACCAAGCAGAAAACGCCCCTTTCAGAAAAGCGATGTGCTTTGCTCGCTTTCTTGTGGATACTAGCGTCAGAGGTGAAATAGCTTGCAATACCGAAAAAGTGGAAACACGGAAGAGTGCCCACGGCTGCTTATGCTTACGCATAGCATAAATAGCTGATTGCGCCATATGAAACGCCTTTAGTGCAGCGACTTCTGCGGACGGACGGATCCATGCCCCTCAGCATGGTGCACGATCGCATTGCTGACAAAACAAAGAGGTCCGCAATTTTGGGTCAGCCGAAGGCTGAGATCATCATCCTCATAGTAGAGAAAAATTGACTCGTCAAAGCCACCAACCTGCTCGAGATTCTTTCGTGATACAAATATCGCGGCACCATTCAATAATGGTACTTCGGTGTCGCTGACAGGTGGCGGTCCACGCCAATGAGCCGACTTCGGCAACAACCGGGACCTCCTTCGAAAGGCGGGTTTACCTTGGCTGTTCAATACAGTTGGGGAAAATGCAGACGATGCGGGATGATTGATTGTTGCTTTCAGCAGGTTTTCAATGCAGCCTTCGGTGACCACTGTGTCTGGGTTTAGAAAAAACAAGTATTGGCTGTTGCCATAGGCGGCACCGGTGTTGCAGGCAGCACCAAATCCTCGATTGATAGGATGACGCAATAGAGTGGCTCCAGCGTCTGATGCTGCTTGTTGAAGTGCCTTCTGTTCATTGCTGGCATTATCAACGACGACGGTGCTAACGCCCGCAGGAAGAGAAGCAAGCATCTTGGGTAGAACAGCTAGACTGTTGTAGGCTACAACCACAATCTGTACGTCTGATAATTTCACAATGCTGTTCATTATTGGAGGGTCGGATGCAGCTAAATCGAAGAGAAATTCCAAGGCGTGCGACCGAGAAAAACCTAAAGCACTCGAACTTGGTTAGAAATTAACGCCGCAAACCGAATTCTCGGGAATTTGATTCCACTGCGGAGTGTCCTCATTCAGTTGAAACATTTGCCTTCTTTGGGTCGTCAAAAATAAATTGTGAATTGGGCTTCAGCTCCTTTGCCCTTTGATAGCCCGCCTTTGCCCTGTGATGCGCTCACGGCAATCGTTCCGGCGAAATTCTCCGATTTTGACCAAATCCTGAGACCAAATTTTGATTCTATCTCCGATGGGATCAGGCTTGACGTGGATTCGAATGAATTAAGCCCTCCAGTCAGCTGAGAGCGCACGGTCAGACCGGGGTTGCTGGCTTGCTTCCATGACAATCCCATGGTCGGTCCAGCCATCAGGCCAAAAACCTCGAAGGGCTGTGCTTCCAATTGAAGATCAGCACTGGCAATCGTAGCTGACCCCTTTGAGCGTCCAACCTGTAGAGACAAATCGTCTGAGCCGGTTTCAGTGTAAGGACGGCTGTCGTAGCGTATGCTGTCAATGCTTACAGACGGTATAAGTCGCAAGCTTCCGATTTCAATCGGGTAACGAATCATGCCACGGGCAGAATAGGTTGTCAGAGTGAATTCGCCCACGGAATTCGACTGATCGAATGCGATATGGCGAGTGGTTTCGAATGAAGACCGGTTGCCTGAGAATGTCAACGAATATTCAACTGCGCCAGCACTGCCGGACCATTGCAATCCCGCCGAAATCGATCGACCTTTAGACGATGCAAACTCCTCAATCTTAATGTGATTCCGGTTCACACCGACTGCGGCTTCCAACGAGACAGGAGCATTGTCAAATGCCCAGCCGAATGAATTCAGGAGTTGGAATTGGTCAGCAAGATAGCCTCTTTCCTGGTGCGTGCGCTCTCGTGTCAACTCACTCCAATCCCAACTTAATTGGTAGCACGGTCTCATGCGATCGATCGGTTGCTGACGAAAGTCGCAGCGAGGGATGGAACTGCCGAAACTCTGAACTGACCAAATTCCGGACTGTATCGATGCTCCTGCGATTTCATTACCAAGCTCATCAAGTTCGTTTTGTAGGTTTGCGAGTTCGGTTTCGTTAAGGAATTCACTAAAGACAGATCCTATAGTGCTGCTCTCATTGCGAGAAGCATGAACCTCTTCGAGAACATTTAACTGGTTTTGGTTGAGCCCATCTGGATTCAAATTCAAGAAAGTTCCGAGCCTTAATGAGGTGTTGGCGTTATCGGTTGTGAGAAAATGATTGACGAGAAGCGTTCCAGGCGCATCCAATCCCGCGTCTCCGAGCTCTATATTTTGAGCCGTCAGAATTGTCAGCAAATTCGCAGTTGAGCTTTGATCAAGTGTCACCGGTAGTTGCATAGGATCGGACAACAGGTTGACCTTCACCGTTCCTTCGAGGTTTGCTGAACCGCCAACGCGAACTTGGTCAGAGGTCCATGCAGACCAATCGACATCCAACTCCAAAACACCGTTTCGCTGCTGGATATAATTTGCAGCAAGTTGAGTGATTTCAATTCTGCCCAACGAACCTGGAGACAGTGTTCCGGAACTAACCAGCTCGCCCAGCGAAAATTCGGAATCAGATTCTATGGAATTACAGCCACCTGTTTCAGTATACCCTAAGAGCTCAATCAACTGACCAGCGTTCAGCGTGCCATAGTTTTCGAAGCGCGGAGCATTGGAAGCCGTTGCACAAACGTCACCTGACACAGCGCCATGGTTTGTGATTTGAACCGATTCAAACGGTGCTGGTGATGAACCGAAGCAATCGGAAATGAGTATTGCCTTGGTTGCAGTGAGATCGTTACAATTCTGTTGAGATTCACCTTCGCTTGGCCAAGCGACAATTGATCCTTGCTCGGCAATATTCAGCTGAACAGCCCCGCCACCACTTTGAAGAAATAAGCCGTGCGATCCCGATCCCCGTGTTTCGACTTTTCCCTCGACGGTAACGGTGATCGGAAGCGTTCCTTCCTCTGGTTCCTCTTCGAAGATTCCAGCGTAAATCCCGTAACTATCGTCGCCGGTGGTCAGGATATCGTTTACAGAAATATCCAGCTCTCTGGTTTCCATGGCCGCGTCGGCTCCAAGAAGCACAAAAACCCCGTGCACGTCCGAACCAGAGGTGGAAATCATCCCGGTGGATCGGATGCTGACCTGCCCGGATCGATCAACGTAAATGCCGGCGATAGATGCGTCGGAATCACTGTCTGTTTCCGCTGTCGATATGATATTAGAGACTGTGATGTCGGTCGACATGCTGACTTCAGGGTTTTCGCTGGCATTTTTGGCAAAAATTCCACTGCCACCGAAACCTGGATTCTCTGAATTCGATACGGTTATTGTTTCGCGCGCTTGAATTTCTAGATCACCATAAACCGCCGTTACGCGGATTCCGTCCTTTGTTGAGCGAATTTCTCCTGCTTCTATCCGCACCGATTGTGGATCGGCGTTGTTGGGCGTGGCATCGCCCTGCACTTCCAAGGCATTGTGGCCGTCTCCACCAACGATCAAGACATCATGTTCAGGTCCTTGCGTTAGAATCGAAATATCGCCCTCGCCGTAGAAAACAAGGCCTTTCCCATCGTCGTTGTCGATGTTTAGTCCGTCTTCTAACGTAAAAGTATAGTCAACTGTGATCGGTGAATCGTCTGCACCACAGGCGATACCATCTGCGAATTCGGCATCTTCGGTTCCGACCGTCGCACCAATGCTCGGACAGGATTGTGCCGCTGACTGGTTTGGTAATGAAACTTGGATAAGCAAAGGAATTGCTGCCAATATGCAGCAAAAGCTGCCATTGTTGGCAGCACAAAATAAACGTCGCGACACTGCAAATCCCTCTCCACAGGTGCCCTTTTTGGGCGTGATGCCAATTTTTAGGATCAATATGCAATAGCAGACACCCGATTCGTGCAATCAGCAGGGGAAGCTGTGTTTTAAAGGGCACTTTTTGAAAGCGAAGGAATTGGCTTTTGTTGAGGCTGAGAGGTAGACAGGTTCCAGATTGCGTTTGGTTGCGCGTGCAGCAGAAGCCTCTTCGATATGGCTGCTTCAATATGACGTTCGGCTATGTCGGGTGAGAGCTGTCCTGGCGTGATTGCAAAGCGCGACAAAACGCATTCGGGAGAGCTGATGCAGAATAAGGAGAGGACAGCATTTGAAGCCCAATTCAATGGATACCAATCAATAGGTTACGCACCAAATATCCGAGCTGTCCTGCGGATAGCTTTCAACATTGATTCGAACCGAAGAGGCATAGGCATTTTGATTGAACCGCTATCCAATGCATTCGGCAAGTTGAAAGTTTGGGGCAACAGTGCGCATTGGATTCTCTTCTATGGATTGGTGCTGCTCACTTGGATTGGCCTGTTCTCTACGATCATTCCGTTTGCCGAGTGGAGCAGTCTTGGCGTTTATGGCTGGGATCTCTTTTTCGCTCTCTGCTCAATTGATCCACGAACGGCAGGCCCGGCTTTGCTTTTGGGCATGTGGCTGTTGATGGCGGCCGCAATGATGTTGCCGACGATCGTTCCAGCGCTTCGTGTCTATGATGGTCTGCGAACCGCCGGCGCCGGAAGCCGAAGTGGATTCTTGGTGTTGACTAGCGGATATATTTTCGTTTGGTTTGGCTACGCCTGTGTTATGACGGTGTTTCAACTGGGTGCACGGGAGGCAATCGATGAATGGTTGCCAGCATCAGCGCGCACCGAGGTCTATTTTGCCGCGCTTGTGCTTTCCGCAGCAGGCTTTTACCAATTCACTCCGCTCAAGGAGGCCTGCCTCCGACGATGCAGAAATCCAATGACTTTCTTCATGGCGCATTGGCGCGAGGGATGGTTTGCAGAACTCTGGATCGGTGCCAAATTGGGAGTTGTCTGTTTAGGTTGCTGCTGGTTACTAATGGCATTCTCGCTGGTTTCCGGCACTATGAGCGTTTTGTGGATGGGGCTTGCAACTCTCGTCATGACAGTTGAAAAGCTGCGCCTGACAGGAAGATTTGTCACCGTTCCGCTTGGGTTGATTCTTATAGCGGGCGCCGCCTGCGTGATGGTATTCGGCGGGCCGGCATAAGAAGAAGGAACTCAGGATGGCAGACACGCCAGCAAATGATCGGATCAAACTTTCAGCCAAGATAGATAACAGACATCCGGCGGCAGAGAAATCCGACCGGGGCATGGTTCCCTGGCACATCAAGGGCGAACTCATCCTGAATTGCAATTGCACGGTTTTTTGTCCATGCGTGGTTAGCCTTGGCAAGCATCCTCCGACCGAAGGAGTTTGCCAAGCGTGGGCCGGGATCCGGATAGATGATGGACAGTATGGCGGCGAAGATCTGTCGGGTTTGAATGTCGGAATGATTTTGGAAATTCCAGGGATGATGGCCCGAGGCAATTGGAAAGCAGCGGCCTATATTGACGACAACGCAACCTATAAGGCCCATCACGGCCTGATCCAGATCCTGTCCGGTAAAGCAAAGGGCACGACAGGACTGTTTAAAATTCTGGTCAGTGAATTCCTTGGAGCGGAACGCGCAGAGGTCCAATATGAGAATGAAGGAAAACTGCGCCGCCTGCGTGTGGGAAGAAAAATTCAAGGTGAAGTCGTTCCTGTGAAGGGAAAAGATCCCGACACTGACATCGTCGTTCACAATACCAAATACTGGATGGGACCGGACATCACAGTGGCAACTGCAAACAGAGGCCGTGTCCGCGCGTTCGGCCGTGTCTGGGATTTCGATGGGCGATCGGCAGAGATCTGTGCGATCGACTGGCGAGGCCCCGATGCCTGAACTTCTAAGCCTGAGCGGTCCGGTTCTCACACCAACGGCTCGCGTTCGAACAACGCCATTTTGGCCGGGAGTGCTGGCGGCAGGCGCCAAGGGCGCTTCGGTTTACAATCACATGCTTTTTCCAACGGTGTTCGAATCGCTGGAAGACGACTACCTACACTTGAAAGAACATGTGCAGCTGTGGGATGTTGCTTGCGAACGGCAGATTGAAATTATTGGGCCGGATGCCGAACGGCTGATCAAAATGCTCGCGCCGAGACCGATAGATTCGCTGCAGATTGGTCAATGTTTGTATGTGCCGGCAGTTGAACGACAGGGCCGGATATTGAACGATCCCGTGCTGTTGAAGCTGAATGAGAATCACTTTTGGCTATCGGTCGCTGACAGCGATCTTATACAATTCACGCTCGGCCTTGCGAGCGCGGCTGACTTGCGGATAACCATTCAAGAACCTGATGTTTCACCGCTTGCCGTACAAGGTCCGAAAGCTGCGCAACTGATGGACAAGGTGTTCGGAAATGGTGTGGGAGACCTGCGATTCTTTCGATTCGGCTGGTTTGACTTTTGTGGAGATCAGTATCTGATTTCCAGATCCGGATACTCCAAACAGCGCGGTTTTGAAATTTACGTGCATGGTTCGGAAAAGGGCATTCCCCTCTGGAACGCCCTGATGGAAGCGGGCGAAGATCTGTGCGTTAGGGCCGGCTGTCCGAACTACATCGAGCGGATTGAAGGTGGTTTGTTGTCGTATGGCGGCGATATGACATTGGATAATACGCCATATCAGTGCGGTCTGGAGTCCTATTGCGATATCGAGGCCGCGCATGAGTGTCTCGGCAGAGACGCGATGATGCGAGAGGCGGAAACAGGCATTGCCCGGCAGATTCGATGTCTGGTGATTGAGGGCGATAGAATTTCGCCCTGCGACCGTGTTTGGCCGTTAACCAAAGCGGGACAGTATGCGGGTCGCGTGACGGCAGCTGCATGGTCACCCGGATTTGCTAAGAACATCGCGATCGGGATGATTGAATCGCCGTTTTTGCATGCCGGAACAGACTTGGAGGTTCATTTCCCCAATGAATCGCGTCGTGCAACAGTCCGCGAAAGTTTTCTGACCTAATCCGAAGAATCTTGGAGAAACATGATGGCATTCAATGCTTTGGTGGTTGACAAAAATGACGAAGGAAAAACTTCGGCTTCGGTGCAAACACTGGATGAAGACCGGCTTCCGCCAGGTGACGTTACGGTCGCCGTCGAATACTCGACACTGAATTATAAGGATGGCCTCTGCCTTGGCAGCGGAGGCGGCTTAGTCCGCAGCTATCCGCATGTGCCGGGGATAGATTTCGCCGGAACTGTCAAATCGTCATCCGATCCCCGCTTTAAAGTCGGCGATAAAGTTGTGTTAACCGGATGGCATGTCGGTGAGCGATGGTGGGGCGGCTATTCGCAGAAAGCGCGTGTGAAGGGCAATTGGCTTGTGCAATTGCCAGAGTCGCTGAACACCCGGCAGGCGATGGCTGTTGGCACCGCCGGATTCACCGCGATGCTCGCGGTGCTGGCGTTGAAAGCGGGTGGGCTGACAACCGGCAACGGACCGGTCTTGGTCACCGGTGCGGCAGGTGGTGTGGGGTCTGTTGCGACTTCGATACTCAAAAATATTGGTCATGAGGTAACAGCGGTTACCGGCAGGCCGGAAACCGAGGACTATCTGCGCGATTTGGGAGCAACTCAAATTCTGCCGCGCGGGGAAATCGCTGAAATCACAAAGCGTCCACTGGAAAAAGAAGTCTGGGCCGGCTGCATCGATGCAGTCGGCGGTTCAATGCTTGCGCGCATCTTGGGACAAATGCAGTATGGATCCTCAGTCGCAGCTGTCGGTCTCGCAGGCGGATCCGCGGTGCCGGCCTCCATCATTCCGTTTCTGCTGCGCGCGGTCAGCCTTTTGGGAATCGACAGCGTGATGTGTCCCGCAGCGGATAGGGTTGAAGCGTGGGACCGCATTTGTGCTGATCTACCGCTGCAGAAGCTTGAATCAATGGTGCGGATGGTATCGCTCAGCGAACTCCCGGAGCTCGGCAGAGCGATATTGAAGGGGCAGGTCAGGGGTCGTGTGGTCGTCGACGTCAATGCTTAAGAACAGCAATTGTTCTGCGTCGGCATTTGTTAAATTTTACTATTGGATAAGAATTGATGAGTAATGTGAACCGCTTTGGATTGCGGGTTGATGCGCGTTTTGCCGCGTTTATTGAGGAAGAGGCGCTGCCGGGCACGTCGGTAGGTTCTAACGAATTTTGGAAGGGACTCGATGAACTGGCGCACAAATTTGGCCCGCAGAATGCGGCGCTGTTGAAGAAACGCGAAGAGATTCAGGAAAAGATCAGCGAATGGCACATCGCAAGACGCGGACAGCCTCATGATGCGGCGGCATACCGAGCTCTGTTGGAAGAGATCGGGTATTTGGTTCCGGAAGGCCCCAAATTCTCTATCGGCACTGAACGCATTGATCCCGAAATCTCTGATGTCGCAGGTCCGCAGCTTGTTGTTCCGATCACCAACGCACGGTTTGCGATTAACGCTGCCAATGCGCGCTGGAACTCGCTCTATGACGCGCTGTACGGCACTGATGCAATTGAAAGTTCCCCACCGTCTAGCGCCTACGATCAGGAGCGGGGAGCTAAAGTCGTTGCTTGGGCCAAGTCCTTTCTTGACGAGATTTTTGCGCTTGACGGAGCATCGCACAGCGAGATCGTCAATTATGCAATTAATAAGCAGGAGGGGCTGATCGCACGAACAGTCGATGGAAAAACGGTTGTGCTGCAAAAGTCTGAGAGGTTGGTTGGATTCACCGGCGATGTCGACGCTGACGGCCATTGCAGTCAACCGGCGTCAATATTGCTGTCGAATAACGGACTGCATTTGGAAATCGTAATTGACCGGGGTCATCCCATAGGGTCGGCGGATCTTGCTGGAATCGCCGATATTCAAATGGAATCAGCGGTCACCACGATCATGGATTGTGAAGATTCGGTCACCGTCGTCGATGCTGAAGATAAGATTCTTGCATACAGAAACTGGCTCGGTCTGATGAAAGGCACACTTGAGGCGGAAGTGAGCAAAGGAGGCAGGTCTTTCACGAGGAAACTTGCGTCTGACAGAAATTATAACAGAGTCGACGGCACAACTCTCAAACTCAAAGGCTTATCGCTGCTCTTAGTCAGAAATGTCGGCCATCTCATGACTTGTCCAGCAGTGCTCGACCGGGATGGCAATGAAATATTCGAGGGTTTGCTTGATGCGCTTTGCACAGTGGCGATTGCGTTGCATGATGTCGCTGACCGCCGCCGCAATTCAGTCGCAGGCTCGGTATACGTGGTGAAACCTAAAATGCACGGTCCTGAGGAAGTGACTTATGCGAACGCGGTTTTTTCAGAGGTTGAGAGAATTCTCGGAATTGAACCTTACACGGTCAAACTCGGCATCATGGACGAAGAGCGCCGCACAACCGTCAACCTTAAGGAATGTATTCGAGCGGCAGCAAATCGAGTTGCGTTCATCAACACCGGGTTTCTCGACAGGACCGGCGACGAAATCCATACCTCGATGAAAGCGGGAGCGTTCCTGCGGAAGGAAGATATCAAAGCAGCCGATTGGATTGCCGCATACGAAGATTGGAACGTCGATATAGGGCTTGCCTGCGGACTCGGCGGCCGCGCTCAGATCGGTAAAGGCATGTGGGCAATGCCGGATCTAATGCGGGATATGTTGGAACAAAAGATCTCCCATCCTGAAGCCGGAGCGAATACCGCCTGGGTTCCAAGCCCCACCGCTGCGACATTGCATGCGGTGCACTATCATCGTGTTTCCGCAATCAGCCGTCAGCGAGAAATCGCCGATAGCGGACGCAAGACGGACTTAAGCCGGATCTTGAATATTCCGCTGGCGGCCGGACGGAATTGGTCAGAGGACGAGATCGTCAAGGAAGTCGAAAACAATCTGCAGGGAATTCTCGGATATGCCGTGCGTTGGGTCGATCAAGGCATTGGCTGCTCCAAGGTGCCCGACATCTCGAATGTCCAATTGATGGAAGATCGGGCAACATGCCGGATTTCGTCGCAGCATGTCGCCAACTGGCTGCATCACGGCATAGTGGAAGCGGATGCCGTGGAAGAGGCGTTAAGGCGGATGGCGAAAATCGTCGATGCACAGAATGAAGGAGATCCAAACTACACTCCAATGGCTCCCGGCTTTGACGGATATGCGTTTAACGCAGCGCGAGCGCTGGTATTTGAAGGGTGCGAGCAGCCTTCGGGCTACACGGAGCCGATCTTGCATCGTAGCCGCTTATCCGTGAAGTCCGCGTCGGCTTAAAGGAAAAACGAACGACTGAGCGGTGGGATCTAACGGGCTGGTCCTGCACACAATTCATAGGTGAGGCACGCCGATGAAAATTCTAAAAGATATGCCGAGCGCTGTCGGCAACACTCCTTTAATACGTTTGAATGCGGCGTCTGAAGCTACCGGTTGTGAAATCTACGGCAAAGCAGAGTTCCTTAACCCGGGGCAGTCGGTCAAAGATCGCGCTGCGCTTTGGATAATCCGAGACGCCGAAAAAAACGGAGCGCTGCGACCTGGCGGAATGATTGTTGAAGGAACGGCCGGGAATACCGGTATTGGACTCTCGTTGGTTGGGGCTTGTCTTGGTTACCGAACAGTGATCGTGATTCCGGAAACGCAGAGCCAGGAAAAGAAGGATATGCTGACGCTCGCCGGTGCAAATCTGGTCCAGGTTCCGGCTGTTCCCTACCGAAACCCGAATAATTTTGTTCGTTATTCCGAACGGCTTGCAATGGAAGCGGCGAAACAGGAGCCGGCTGGCGCCATTTGGGCTAATCAGTTTGACAATGTTGCCAATCGGAACGCTCACATAGAAGGCACAGGACCGGAAATCTGGAAACAAACCGAAGGACGCATTGATGGTTTCATCTGCGCTGTCGGCACCGGCGGAACTCTGTCGGGAGTAGCAACCGCTCTGCGCGAGCGTAAACCCGAGATCAGAATCGGACTTGCCGACCCTACCGGAGCCGCACTCTTCAATTTTTTTGCCCATGGAGAACTGAAAGCGGAAGGCTCTTCGATTGTCGAAGGCATTGGACAGGGACGAATCACTGCCAATCTAGAGGGGCTGGAAGTCGATCATCCCTACCAGATCACCGATGCAGAAATGTTGCCCGTGTTATTTGATCTTTTGAAGTCGGAAGGTTTGTGCCTCGGAGGATCAAGCGGTATCAATGTGGCCGGAGCAATCCGATTGGCTCACGACATGGGTCCAGGACACACGATAGTGACCATTCTCTGCGATTATGGAAACCGTTACATGTCAAGTCTGTTCAATCCGGAGTTTTTGCGCGGAAAGGATTTGCCTGTTCCGGATTGGTTTGAGCAGAAAAAAATGCCGGAAGTTTTTGTTGAACAATGAATTCCATCGTCTCAAAACTGCTTGGCGCGGTCTTAGCTTTTCTGTCATTCTCGTCGTATGCGTTTGGTCAGTCTCCGCCGGCCGAGCAGGATCGCGAAGCATGGCAAAGGTTCGCCGAACGCGCTGAATCGGTCATCGAATCCGCCGCCGCTTCAAGTTCGGCTTTGGCGGTATTGCGCGCTGACGCCGAAAACTGGCGACAGATATTTAACGATCAACAGGCTCCTCTTCAGCTGGAAATCGAGCAGCTTAACGAGCGTTTGACTGCGCTGGGCGAATCTACGGAGAGCGAAAGCCAGGCTTTGGCAGATCTGCGAAACCGAATTTTGACTGAACTCGAGGCGGTTTCCGACCCATTTCGCATAGCGGCAGAGGCCATTATCCGCGCAAATGCGATCGTGGCGGGAATTGATCGTATCGAAGAACAGCGGTTTCAAGCCCGGATCTATTCGCGAGGTCCGTCACCGCTTAATCCAGCAATTTGGCCCGATGCGTTAACCGGCGCCTTTGATTATCTGGACGCTTTGACAGCGGAAATCAGTTCAAGCTGGTCAGGTGAAGCGCGACGCGTTCTTTTGATTCAAAGGCTGCCGTTAGCTTTGGCGTTTGCTGTGCTCGGGCTGGTGTTGATTACCCGTGCGGGGCACTGGTTTATTCAGGCAACCAAAATGTTTCTGCCGGCTGCTCCGCTGACAGGCGGAGGATTGCGCAGTTTGGTTTCCGAAGTGGTTCTGCCGCTGGTCGGCGTTGCTCTGCTGGTCAGAGCCATTGACCACTCGCGAATCGGATACGGTTTGGTTGACAATCTGACGGCTGGGTTCATTAGCGCAGCGGCAGCGGTATTGGTGGCGAAGTGGTTGGCGAAGGCGCTGTTTATCGACGACGGAACGGCCATTCTTCCTTCGCCGGCCGGCAGTGATTGGAGTCAGTCCACGAGGAAGGTTTCATTGTGGCTGGGGGCCGTGGTCGCGGCTCAGAGTTTATTCAATAGCGCGCAGACAAAGGCTGTGAACGACACACCAAGCGCGCTGCTGCCGGAATTTGTGCTTTTGTTGGCTTCGGCAATTCTTTTGAATTTGCTTGGCAGAAAGATCTTGGCGCATATGGAAGCCTTAGCGCGGGAAGACAGCAGCCGTCCTGCCAGTGATCGGGTTTTTTCTGCTGCGGTGGGCCTAATGCGGCTAATCACTGTGGTGGCAGCTGTGATCGCAGCGATTGGATTCGGGTCCGCCGCCGAGCTGTTGATTTATCCGGCAGCGTATACCTTGGCTCTGCTAGGTTTGCATGTCGCTCTGTACCGCCTCTTGACTGAAATCGTTGTTGATGCAGCCGACCGGGCCGGTTACGGGCGGCAAACCGGCTGGATAGGTCTTGCAAAGATTCTCATCGGCGTCATCCTGTTTGTGGCCATGATTCCATTGCTGGCCCTGGCATGGGGCGCTTCGGTTGCCGATATACAAGGAGCTTGGAACCAAGCTCACGCTGGTATCACCGTAGGTGGACAGCAGATCACGATCCAGACGCTGTTGAGTTTGGTTCTGGTGTTTGCGGTGGGTTCAATTGCAACCGCGCTCATTCAGTCTTTATTGCGCAGTTCGGTTCTGCCCAATACGAATTTGGATCAAGGCGCGCAGCAGGCCGTGACAACCGGAACCGGTTATGTGGGGCTGATTCTTGCAGCGGTCGTTGCTGTTTCTGTCGCAGGATTTGATCTCACGAATCTTGCGATTATCGCTGGCGCTCTCTCGGTCGGGATTGGTTTCGGCTTGCAGACCATAGTATCTAATTTCGTCTCAGGCATCATTCTCTTGGTCGAACGGCCAATTGTCGTTGGCGACTGGATCGAATCAAGCGGGGTATCGGGCACCGTTAGGCGGATTTCGGTTCGTGCAACTCATGTTGAGACGTTTGACCGCGCTCGTGTTGTCATCCCGAATTCCGATTTGATCTCCGGTACGGTGACCAACTGGACGCTGTTGAATCGCGTTGGTCGAATCATCCTTCCGATTGGAGTAGCCTACGGCACGGATCCCAAAAAAGTAGAAGAAATTTTGTTTGAAATCGGTCGGACGCACGAAGCGGTGCTGCAAGACCCGGGTCCATCGGTAGTCTTTAAGAATTTTGGAGCGGACGCGCTCGAGTTCGAGCTTCGTGTCGTGCTGAAAGATGTGGATTTCCTTTTGAGCGCCCGTTCTGATCTCAATCATGCCATCGCGGAGAGATTTGAGCAGGAGGGTATTTCCATTCCGTTTCCACAGCGCGACATTTGGATTCGCAACGCCAAGGAAGACACTAAAGTCGCAGATGAAGGTGATGTCGGCCATGCAAAGTGAACAGCGGACTGCGAAACTATTCCGTAAATCTCCCTATTCGAAGTCTTGTGAATCGGTTGTTTTGGAAACCAGCGCCAACGGAGAGGTCGTGGTGGATCAAACAGTCTTCTACGCAGCGGGAGGAGGTCAGCCGGGCGACAGCGGAAATTTGCTTTGGGAAAACAATCATGTGCGCATTGTTGACGCGCGCTATGCTGCGGACGGCGCGATCAAACTCCTCCCGGAAGCCGGTTCGCCTGTGCCTAATCCAGGCGATGAAGTGCGCCAGGAGCTGGATTGGGACCGCCGCTATCAGCATATGAGAATCCATACCGCCCTTCATTTGCTTTCCGTGGCAATTCCGCTTCCGGTGACTTCAGGAGCCATCACCGCGGAAAAGGGTCGTTTGGATTTCGATATGCCGGAATCGATCCAAGATCGGGATGCTCTGGAGCGGAAGTTGAATGAATTGGTATCGCTTGATCTTCCGGTCACGGAGGATTGGATTTCCGATGACGAATTGGAAGCCAACCCAAGTTTGATCAAGACAATGTCGGTGAAGCCGCCGCTGGGCTCTGGATGGGTTCGTTTGGTCAGGATTGGTGGTTGCGGGGAACAGATTGATCTTCAACCCTGCGGCGGGACCCATGTCGCGAACACCGCCGAGATCGGAACCATCAGACTCGGAAAAATTGAAAAAAAAGGACGACAGAACCGTCGAGTTAATATCTTTGTCGACTGAAAGAATTAGGAATCACCGCATCGGCGATTCAGACGGTCATCAGCTGCAATGTTCGGCGGTCTCGGCGATCACTTGATCGATCGTTGATTTAAGTGCGTCTTCATGTGAATTCATTTCAACGATCTGTAGCCTGTAGTGGTCGATTTGCCGGTCGGCTGAGCTTCCATGACGAAGAATTTCGTAGGCATGCTGGATTTCAGCTTCGCATTTGAGTGTTTTGGCGTCATCGGCCACATCGTTTTGAATGCGATTAACCAGATCAGACATTTCGATGGTTGAACCTCGATCAACATCGCCGAGAAACGCAAAAACTCCATAGCGCTGAGCCAGCCACTTGTTTGCTTCAATGATCTCTTGCGGCGGCTCGTCCGGCAGCGGCGCATCACCGATTCGGCGCGCCAGCATTCGAACCAGACAGACGAACATTGCAATAATACACATAGCGTCATCGATACGCGGGCAAATATCGCAGATGCGCAGTTCGATGGTAGGGAAGCGCTGTGCTGGACGGATATCCCACCAGATTTCGCTGCCATCATTTGCAAACCTTAATTTTCGATATTGCTGCAGCAGATCTTGATATTGAGATGGGGTCGCGAATTCCGGTGGAATGCCGGTTCTTGGCAGGTTGCCAACCAAATTCATCCGATAGGACTTGAACCCGGTCAATCGCCCGGCGAAGAATGGCGAGGAGGTGGAGAGCGCAAGCAGCAGAGGCATATAGCGCCGCACGGCCGTCATGACTTTGATGCGCAGATCTTCGTCAGCAAATCCGACATGAATGTGAAGTCCGCCGGTGATCAACTGCCTGACGCTGTCTTGCAGAGACGTTGCCAAAGCATCGTAGCGTTTCTGAGGGGTAACTTCCTGATCTTCCCATGCGGAAACCGGATGGACGGAGGATGCGATGATGTCGGTTCCGTGAGCCTTTGCAGCCTCGCGAGCAACCTGACGCATCGAAATCATCGCCGTGCGAACTTCGTTGATCGAATGGCAGACATCGGTTTTTGCCTCGATCTGTGCCCTCAGGAACTCTGGGGAGAACTGGTTATTGCCGGATCTTTCTTCACACTGTTTAAGAATTCCTGGATCCGGGTCAGCAATCAGCATTCGGGTTTCCGGATCGACAATAAAATATTCTTCCTCGACACCGATTGTGATGGCTTCATTTGCTTGGTCGGTAGACATGGCAAGCTTAATCCCAGCAGTCTGCAAACTATTTCGCTGGTCGGCTCTGTACAGGTTTCACTTGGTTGCAACAAGACATCAAGGGCAAAGAGTGGGGAGGAAAGCACAAAAGAGAGCAGTTCCGTTTAAACGCTGTCGGGCCGGCAGACGACCGGATTGAAGCGCTGACAGCACTCTGCCGAATTTCGTTCAATGGGTATGGTTACACTTGCTTCTAAGGTCGCTGTTCAATTGGCTGGATTGAGAAAACCGAACTGCAAATGATCTCAGAGGCGTGGGCTTCTATGTTCATCATTCAAAGTCCGGTTGCAATTGCATGTACAAACAAATGCACCTGGATGCGTTCAGCCCAAACTCAACAAACCGTAAGAAATTCTCGTCTTCTTGCAAAATTTCTTGCGCGATGGAGATTTTTACCTAAGGGCTTGAATTTTGGTCACACAGCGCGATCGCGGAGGAGGTTAGGAATATGACCAATGACTCTCAAGCAGTGTTGCGGCCCAATATCTCATATTGGGCGGAACGCGTGGACTTGGCTGCAGCATTTCGATGGACGGCTAGGCTGAATATGCACGAGGCTGTGGCCAATCACTTTAGTTTCGCTGTCAATGAGGAAGGCAGTCGATTCCTCATGAACCCAAATCAAGTTCATTTTTCCCGAATCTGTGCATCGCAGCTGCTGGATCTTGACGCGAACCAATCTCTTGATGATTTGTCGGACGCTCCGGATCCGACAGCTTGGGGACTGCACGGGGCGGTCCATCGGCATTGTCCTCATGCTCGTTGTGTAATGCATGTGCATTCGATTTATGCCACGGTCTTGGCTAGCTTGGCCGACTCGGTATTGCCGCCGATAGACCAGAATTCAGCGATGTTCTTTGATCGGCAGGTCGTGGATGAAGGTTACGGCGGTTTGGCCTTCGAGGAAGAAGGAATTCGCTGTGCAAATCTGCTTTCCGACCCGAAAAAGAAAGTCATGGTGATGGGAAATCATGGCATTCTTGTGATTGGCGACACCATCGCGGATACATTCAACAGGATGTACTATTTCGAGAGGGCGGCGGAGACCTACATCAAAGCGCTGCAGACCAGAAAGAAACTGCGTGTGTTGTCCGACGAGACTGCGGAGAAAACCGCATCTGAAATCGAAGCATATCCGCAGCAGGCAGATCGGCATTTCTCGGAAATCAAAGCCATTCTGGATTCCGAAGGCTCCAATTATGCCACATAGCCCGGAAGCGGCCGCATTCAGCCAGTCGACGGGCGCTGAATCCAGCGGCATCACCCTCGACCGCAAGACCGTGCGCGATCTAGCCCGGCGCAGGGATGCTCCGGGACTGATTTACTTGGCGACTTGGATCGTGGCATTGACGGCGACTGGTGCGCTGGTGCTGGAGGCGGGGAGCGGAATTTGGCAGTGGCTGGCGATGTTCGCGCATGGCGTCGTGTTGACGGTTCCTGCATATTCTTTCAGTCATGAAACCGCGCATGGCACCGCGTTCAGGACACGGTGGCTGAACGAAGCAGTGCTCTGGCTGACTTCCTTGATTTACCTGGAGGAACCGCTGCATCGCCGTTACACCCATACCAACCACCATACCTACACTTGGCATGTTGGCAAAGACAGTCAGATGCCCTTTGACACACCCATGACGATCAGCGGTTGGGTGGCGGAAGTTAGCGGGGTCGCGCTGCTCCGTTTTCATATGGTTTCATTAATCAATTTAGCGATAGGACGCTACAGCAGCAGCGTGGTCGATGTCGCACCTGAGAGCGAACTTCCGAAAATGACACGCAATGCTCGATTCTTTGTGTTGATTTACCTGTTGATAGCAGGCTTGATAATCGCGGGTCATTTTTGGCTTTTGGCAGTGCTTGTGATTCCTAGGATTATCGGTGCTCCGGTCATGCTTCTCTTCACTTTGATCCAGCATGTTGAATTAAAAGAAAACTCTCCATCGATTCTTGAGAGCACGCGAACCTTTCAAACCAACGTGTTTGCGCGCTGGATCTACATGAACATGAACAACCATGTGGAACATCACCTATATCCGCAGATACCCTTCTACGCGCTTCCCAAACTGCGGGAAGCGCTGAAGGATCAGACTCCAACCCCTGACCGCGGGTTTATACGCATTAATCTTGATGTCTTTTGGATTGTGCTGAGGCGTAGTCTGAATTTTCCCGGCGCAGCTTTGTCGATCAGACAGGCGTCTCATATGGCGACCGCCGGCGCCTCGAAACGCATTTCCCGACGTACTATGTAGCCAGAGCAAACAGAATTGAACGACGCCGCCGACTACACCAAACGCTTTCCGGCAAAGCCTCAGCCGCTCACTCTAGAACAAGCGGCAGAAATCACTCCACCAATGCAAGCGGTCGATACTGAGAGCGTTATCGATATTCCGCGACTCAGGGCCTTTCGGCTGAATCGGCTTCGTGAACAGATCAACAAACAAAATCTTGCCGCGCTGGTTCTGACTGATCCGTTATCCATTCGATATGCCACCGGTGTTCGCAATTGCGCACTGTTTCAAATGCACATTCAGGCTGGGTATCTGTTCGTCCCGTCAACGGGGCCAGTGATTTATTTTGACAGCGAACCCGGTCGGGAGACTGGCCGGCAGCTTGAAACCATAGACGAAATCAGAGACGATATTCTCCCGTTATCGCATATGTTTTCTGGTGATCGGCAAGAAGAGTGGGGGGCTGTCTGGGCAGAGCAAATCGCTGATTTGATGAGAAGCCATTGCCGCGGCGAAACCAAGATCGGTGTGGAAAGACCAGGATTTTTTGCAGAAAGAGCGCTTCAGGCATTAGGATTTGACATTGTCGATGCCTCAAGAACCTTGGCTTTGGCGCGCAAAATTAAGTCGCCAGAGGAAATTCTCTGTATGAATCTTGCTATCGCTATCGCTGAGGATGGCATGGTGCGGATGAGGAATGCACTGCAAGCAGGTATCAGCGAACAGGAACTTTGGGCGCTGATGTGGCAAGCCATGATCGAGAGTGGAGGTGAATGGATCGACTACCGGCTGATCGCATCAGGCGAGCGCACCAATCCATGGCAGCAAGAGGCGTCATCGCGCACGATCCGCCCGGGCGACCTCTTGGTGTTCGATTGCGGTATGGTTGGTCCGATGAGTTATGGTGCTGATATCAGCCGCGCCTACTTTTGTGGGCCCGGCAAGCCAAGCGATTTACAAAAAAAACTTTACACGCAGGCATGGATGGAAGTTACGCACAATACCGAGTTAATGCAGCCGGGCGCTGGCTTTCAGGATATCGTCGATCAGCGGTACGTGCAGCCACAAGGTTTCGGTGATCAATTTTACCCGTGCCTTGCCCATGGCATCGGGATGGCAGACGAGTGGCCGGTGATCTATTATCCGATCGACCAGAATTACGCATATGACGGACACTTGGAGCCAGGAATGGTTATGTGTGTCGAAAGCTATGTCGGCCAACTCGGGGGACGAGAAGGAGTGAAACTTGAAGATCAGGTGCTTGTAACTGAATCTGGTCCGATTGTTCTTTCGCGTTTTCCATATGAGGACACGCTTCTATTGTAGAAAAATTCGACTCAATCCGTTCTTTTTCGAATCGGAAGCCATTGTTTTACGGTTGCGCGTTCTTACATCTAGTTGATCAACCACTGACGTTAAGGAATACCAAATGGTTCGGATCAATGACATCGCGCCAGACTTTACAGCCGAGACGACTGAAGGCACGGTAAGATTCCACGAATGGATTGGGGACGGGTATGCAATCCTATTCTCTCATCCGAAAGACTTCACACCGGTTTGCACGACCGAACTCGGAGTTATGGCAGGCATGGCCGACGAGTTCGCGAAGCGAAATGCCAAAATCATTGGGATATCTGTGGACCCAGTGGAAAACCACCACAAATGGAAGTCTGATATTGAGACCGTTTCGGGCAATGTGGTCGGCTATCCGCTGATTGGCGATGGAGATTTGCAGGTTGCCAAGCTTTACGACATGCTTCCGGCGACAGAGAGCGGTAATTCGGAAGGTCGGACACCTGCCCAAAATGCGACTGTTCGTTCGGTTTTCGTCATTGGTCCAGACAAGCGGATAAAGCTGACGCTGACCTATCCGATGACCACTGGCCGGAATTTTGACGAGTTGCTTCGAGTTCTGGACTCTATTCAGCTTACAGCAGAACACGCGGTTGCGACCCCTGCGAATTGGCAGCAAGGTGAAGATGTGATCATTACACCGGCTGTATCCAATGAAGCGGCAGAACAGAAGTTCGGTGAATTCGAAGCCGTACTGCCGTATCTGCGCAAGACTAAGCAGCCTTCCTGATCCGACGGGTTCCGCCAAAAGAATAACCCGCAAGCACTGCAATCAGGTTGTGCGGTCGTATGGTTTCCAGCGACCGCACACTTTTTTTGCGACAATCAACACAAGAGACTCGAAATCAAATCTACCGAACGCTTTGAAATTGATGAGGAAATTCTGAACTTTAAAGTAGCTTCCATATTCGTTGCGCTCAGCACTAGGTTAGTCACGAGATAGAGCATTGCCAGAAATGTCAGTCAATCACGACAATTACTCAGACGCCTATATCAGGAAGATTTTAATGACTGTTCGGACAATCGCCATGGTTGGCGCCAGTCCGAACCATACCAGGCCTTCGTTTTATGCGATGAAATATTTGTTGACGAAGGGCTATCGGGTTCTGCCGGTCAATCCCGGTGCAGCCGACAGTTTAATTCTTGGTCAGAAGGTTTATGCGACGTTGTCAGATCTTCTTGAAGTCGTGGATATGGTCGAAGTCTTTCGGAGCTCGAAGGAGGCCGCTCGCGTAACCGAAGACGCAATTGCCCACGGAGCGAAGGTTCTCTGGATGCAGCTGGGGGTAAGAAATGATTCTGCGGCGCGCCAAGCAGAGAAAGCGGGTTTGCAGGTGGTGATGAATCGGTGTCCGAAAATCGAATTCGCCCGTCTTTCAGGAGAGCTTTCTTGGTTCGGGATCAATTCGCAAATGATTTCTTCCCGTCGAACCCTGTGGAAAAGCGAAGATTCCTGACTTTCTGGATTGAGTTTTGAATCGGGCGCTTTCATTTGACGCCTGTGTGATGAGCTGTATCGCGCGATTGCATCCGATCAAAGAGGTTGGAACATTATGGAGCGGCTGATTACGCTGTGATCGCGTTCTGAATTCTGTGCCGAATAGGGTTCTGATTTTTTGCGCGCGACTTCACAAATGACCTGTATCTTTTGTGGTGAAGTTCAATTGCAATCCAGCTACGCTGCCTGTTGCCCAATTCGCTGCGGGACAGGGACCCGCCGAACAGACCCGCTAAACGGATTTTCGCTCGTTACGCATATGTTTGGCATCCCGCGGTCTGCATTGGATCGAAAACATCGCATCCATGCGGGTCGACTATAGGACATCCGCGATGCGCCGCATTGCTTCCAAAATGTTTTCTTTGGAATTTGCGTACGAGAATCGGACATATCCTTCTCCCCAAGCGCCAAAGGATGTCCCGGCAACGGTTGCAATGCCTGCTTCATTCAGAAACTTATCCTGAGCCTCCCGAGCACTTATCCCAATGCCCGAGATGTTGGGGAAAGCATAAAATGCGCCAGCGGAATCGGTGCATTTGACGCCTGGCAGTTCATTCAACTTCTTGACGATGATCTTTCTGCGAGCATCAAACTCCGCAACCATCGCATAAACTTCGTCTTGTGGACCGTCCAAGGCCGCAATTCCGGCATATTGCGATGCGGCGTTTACACACGAATGGTCATTGATGCACAGTCTCGTGGCGTGATCGACGCAGGAGTCCGGCCAGACGGCGTAGCCGAGTCGCCAACCGGTCATGGCGTAGGTTTTTGACCACCCGTCCAGCAAAATCAGTCTGTCCCGAATTTCCTGATATTGCAGCAATGAAACATGCTTGCGCCCGCCGTAAAGCATATTTGAGTAGATTTCGTCAGACATCAATGCAACGTGAGGGTGAGCCAGCAATCCGTCGACCAGTTTGTCGATTTCTTCTTTTGGCGTTACTCCACCGGTCGGATTTGCTGGTGAATTGATGATGATGAGACGAGTACGGTCCGTTATCTGCTCAAGAATGGCATCGGCGGAAAAGGCAAATCCGTGTGCTTCTTCGAGAGAAATCGGCACCGGTTTTGCCCCAGTGAAATTGATGGCGCTCTCATAAATTGGAAAGCCGGGATTCGGATACATAATCTCGGCGCCAGGTGCGCCGAACATGAGGACGGCAAAGAACATTGTTGGCTTGCCGCCGGGAACAACTACAACGTTATCGGGATTCACTTCTGTGCCATGCCGGCGGTGGAGGTCTCTCGCAACAGCTTCCCGAAGCGCAGGAATTCCGTTTGCCGGCGTGTAGCCATGGTGTCCGTCCCGTAGCGCTTTAACTGCAGCCTCCACAATGTGTGCAGGTGTCTTAAAGTCAGGTTGGCCTATGCCGAGATTGATGATATCGTGACCTTTCGCGGCAAGGGCTTGCGCCTTGGCAAGCACAACAAATGCTGACTCGGTTCCAAGCCTGGACATGCTTGCTGCAAGTTTGATCCCCGACATGCTCACCTCCTGATGCTTCGCAATATCCAGCGGTTGTATGCTATCGCAAGAAACGGGCATATCTTTTTTTCGGCGTTAGCGAAAGTTCAGCGCGGACTGACACGTCATCCTGAATTCCTGTATTGAAGAACATAAATCAAATTTTCCGAACATAAACCGGCTGCTCTGTGGAGAGACATAGTCAGCAAGAAGCCGCTTCGGTGTATTGAGCCTTTCGCAAAATGCCTTGACGAGGCCGGTCGGCTGAGCTCGAGTCCGGCTGACGGTCGCCGCATTCCGCTGCTCGACGCCGCGCAGCCACTCGCCGCCCTGCCAGTCATGGCGGTGGCTGATTGTGTTCTCCTCGCCGGCGGCTCCGGCGAGCAGGAGTGCCAAAGAGGCTGCGGTCAACTGTTGAGTTCGTTTGGATGGATTCGGAAGCCTGCGGGCCACGTTCATCGCGTCCTCCATTGGTTAAATCGCCTCCTGGAATTGGCCAGAGCATACAGCAGAGACGGGCTGCCGCAAGCTTGTTGAGCGACCGACTGGACAGGGGTAGAGGGCAATCGAATTTTGTTGGGGCGGACTCGATGGATTTCGCGGACTGCTTGCGCTGCCATACCCTTCGGTTCATAATTGCCGCGCGGGAGGTCGGCCCAGCAATCATAGGGAAAGAAGACGCCGCGATGGCGGCAATGCGCAAGTCGAACAAGGATAAACTGGAGGCGTTCGCAGCCCAGACGGATCGGTATCTCACCGAGAACTTCGCCGGACGCGAGGAGGAGATGGAGCGGGTGCGGATACGCATCCGCGATATTGAGCGTCGGATTCAAGCCGGCGAGATGCGGCCGGCGGCTGGCGCGACCATGTTGATTCAGGGAGCGCCGGGCGCGGGTAAAACCTCGCTGATCGAGAAGCTTGAGAAAGACCTTTCGCCGCGCAAAGAACTGCAGAAAAAGGGCGGTTTGGACGTGGCGCGGATTGACGAGATGTCCCTGTCTGACCCGGCCGCGCTGGAAAAAGACCTCCTCACTGTCAGCGAATCCTCTCTACCCGCCGCCCGCCGGTTGTTTTCCGCGGTCAACGGCGTCTCGGTCGGATTCGCGGGAATGTCTGTGGGAATTTCCCTTGATGCGAAAAGCAAGGGAGCAGCGGAAAACCAATCGCCGCCCGATCCAAACCGTCCGCTGGTGGTGTTCATCGACGAGATTCAGAACACCAAAACCGAAGGCCCGTCCAGCGCGTTTCTGCGGCGTTTTCATGAAGGAACCAGCGGCGTTCCGCTGATTCCGATCTATGCCGGATTGGCGCATTCAAGCGAGATCCTTAAAAGCTGCGGCATCTCGCGGCTGACGGACGGGGCGGTGATCAATCTGGGGCGGCTGTCCGAGGAGGAGGCCTTGGAATCGACAGAGAAATTCTTTGCCTCCTGCGATGTCGAAGCCGATGCCGGGCTGAAAGACCGATGGAAGGCAATCATCTGGCGGGAAAGCCAGGGCTGGCCGCATCATTTGCACAACGCGCTGCGTTCGCTGGCTGAGGTGCTGGCCAAAGAGCCTAGGGGCGACCTGGCCGAGGTCGACGAGACTTATGTCCGCTGGCGTTCAGCACAGAAGCGCGGAAGATATTACGCCGCGCGGATCAGCGGTCGTATCTCGCGCCCAAAAATACTGCTCGGACAGATCATGGCAAGGATAAGCCCCGCCGGAGCGGACAAGGCAAGTTGCGTAAGACTGATCAATTCACAGCACGAACCCGGCGATCCCGCGACTTCACTGCCCGAGGGAATGACAGCGGGAGGGTTCTTCAATGCGATGGTCGCCACGGGTCTGCTGCAGGAATCGGCGGAGGAAGGCGTTTATGCTTCCCCGATTCCGTCGCTGCGCAACTGGTGCATCGCCGCGGCGGGCGGATGCATTCGGCAGCACTGAAGGGCGACAGCGGGGTAATCCGTTCACGCCTGAAAGCGGGCGCCAACATGGAAGCCCGCGATCCGCTGGACCGCACCCCGCTGCAAATCGCCGCCGAGGAGGACTGGCTGGAGATCGCCGGACTGCTACTGAAGAGCGGAGCTGACCCGGAGGCCTTGCCCGGCTTCGATCCTAAGATGAAACCCTACGAGATAACGATTGTCCCGCAGGAGGAAGGAGAGAGCGTCTTCAGCGTCTTCGTGACCGCGGTTAACCTTAAAGAGGCGGCGGTTTTTGTGATCGGCCAGGCTGGAAGCGGAATGAAACCGCTTTTGCCCGATGGAAGCTGGCGCTGCTCGTACGATATAGGGGACGCGCGGGATCTCTGTGAGAGTGGCAGGTTGAACGACGCAGATCAAATCGCGGTCAAGGATCTAAGAACCTCAGCCGTTCATACGCGCACAGTTGCATGGGCGAAGGACTTAGCGGCACGGTCGGGAGCGTTCCGGGCCGCTTCGCCGATTGTCTGTGCCGGATGGTCCAGTCGGACGGAAGTTCAGCTGCTGGCGCTGAGGCATGAGGCAGACAGCCGGAAATCGGAGAACGCTCGCCGCACTGACTGGGCGGAACCCTCGGATGATCGCGGTCCGGGATAGCGAGCCGCTGTCGGTAATTGTAGTTGTCCCGGCTTCTGCGGCCAACTAAGCGGCCTTCCCCTTAGACCCTCAAAGCCTTTTAAATTTTTTTAACGCGCTCTGAGCGGTCAAACAGGGTTTCTGAGGGGCTCCCATTTGTGTGGAAACAGTGCTGAGAAGCTGTTTTTTAAACCCTGGTGCGAATTTGCCGAACTGCTCGGCGTCATGCAAAACCGTCAATATCGCGGCCTGCGGCAGCCCTATTGGCAAGCTTACGGCCAGTCCGCAAAGGTGGCTGAACTCATCCCGTCTATGCTCGAAGCCTTCATGACCAGCGACAATAGTATCAAAAAGGTGCACAAGTCGCTCGCTTTCTGATCCTAAGTCAACAAACAAAAACGGTAGTGTCCAGAATCTTTCGCACTTTCTCATGCGACGGCGGCTCCGTTATATTGAAGGTTCATCTCGCGCAGCGGCTCCGTCAGATTGTACGCGATCCGGGGAGACTTGAACTGATCATGATAATCCGGTCACTGCAGAATAAGGGGGGTTACCGACACGAGCTATACGTCGAGATGCAGTGCCACTTCAGCCTCCGCGTGTTCGAACGCTTCAGAATACAGACGTATGTCGTCACTTGATGCCCCTTCGTCGCGAAGCGCTTCTTTCCAGCTTGCCGCAAGCGTCCTCGCCATGTTTGCTGCTCCGTTCCTGGCATCCGCCAACTTCAAGTCGAAGAATTCGCTTGCTTCAAGTGCAATCTCCATCGACGCATCGAACGCTCCGCCCTGGATGATGCCGGTTTCCAAAACGCGGTGTCGGGAGGGGGATGGGTTGATGTCGAACGTCGGTGACAAGCGCCACCTGTCACCCCCGGCATAGATGAACCCGTGGTTCTTCAGATGATCGTCCTTGTTCGACACCAGGATGGTGAAGACGATCCGTCGCCAGAGTTCATGCAGATCCTCGAAAGGCTTGCTCGAAATCTGGCGGATCACATCAGCGATGTCCGTGTAGAAGCCGCCGTCCTCGCCATGCCAGTCCAGCGCGGTGCGGGCCGAGATGTAGGGAATGCGGCTGTCGCCGCGACGGTCGAACCGGCGGATCAGCGCAATCGGGCTGTCGCTGTCGCGCAGTTCGAGCCGGGCCTTGGCCACGCGCAGTCCGCACATATGCGCCAGCTTCAGTGTCGCCACTTCGGCGCGTTCGACCGGCTTGGTGTCCTGCGCCGAGGTGAACTTGGCGATCCAGAGACATCCATCGTCCTCGACACTGGCCTTCGGTCGCGCACCACCCAGCGATCCGGCGACACCCGCAAGATCGCGTGCTTCTTCTTCTGCGCCGCCCGGATCCTGTTCGAAGCGTTGCGCAAGCGTGCATAGGCGTTCCAGCTCGACCAGCCGCGGAATAGGTGGCGTGAGATCGGAGAGCGGCTCCATGTCCTCGCCAAGGAAACGCAGCGCCCCTTGCCCGGTGCGGTCGTCGGACAGGACGAGATAGTCGAACTCGCTGAGACCGCCGCCCAAAGCCTTGGTCATCAGCGCTCGCCCCCAGGAATCCGGCGCCGCGTCGCCAAAGCAGCCCGGCAGTGCCGAGCGCTTGTCATCCTTCCCGGATGAAAAATGGCTGCCTTCCCGCAGTGGCAATCCCGGCGCGAGCGCGAAACGGTCCTCTGCAGCCAGCCAGGCCTCATCATATTCAAACTGCGAATGCTGGCGCCGCCCGTCGCTTTCAAAGCGCAGGCGTCCCACAACCCGTTTTCCTTCGCCAAGCGCGACGAGGGCCTCGGGCATCAGAAACCGACCCCTTCCTCGTCACCGCCATCGGCACTCAGATCAACCTTATCCGGGCTACTGCTCGACGATTTCGCCTTGCGTTTGCCATCGATTCGCTTGGGCAGGCGTGCCCGGTCGAGCAGCAATCCGGTGTCGTCCGTACCCGCGTCGAGAAAATCAGCAATGCGATCGATCTCGCCAAGAACGAGGCACGCCATGGCGAGCGAGCCGATGCTCACCCCATCATCGCCTTTCTCGAGCCGGGCAACCGTGCTTTCGGACACGCCGATCCGTTCCGCAAAGCCCTTCACGGAGATTCGTCGCTTCAGCCGCGCCGTCTTGATATTTGCGCCTAGGGCCTCCAAGGCTCGACGTGCACTTACAGAATTCACTTTAACCGCCATATTTGAATGCCGTTCCACATATAACCGTCAAATATGACACATAATTCAATTTTCTTCGCCCGACAAGCTCATTGGAGGATGGGCCTTTAGAAGCCCTCCGGTCCGAAATCCGTCCACGCTTTGGACAGTGACGCTGATTGGATGTTGCGGTCAGCAAATCGGGAATCGGGAGCGGTCGTCAGGACGATCAATCCCATCAAGTCGACCTGAAGGCCGGATAATGCGTTTCCTCCAACTCTGGCCCTTGCTGTTGGAGTTTTTGTATCATCGGAGGTTTCAAAGGGCGTTTCCCTGCGAGTCGGGCTGCCGGCGAAGCGGAAGCTCCGACGGGGCTACCCCCCTGACTGGCGTCCATCCCTGACGCGGGGTGCTGGTGTAGATCACAACCGGACCATCTCTGGAGAAGGCCAAAGTGAGAGGCCTGCGGCTATCGGCGTTCCCGGTTCTGTGCCGAAGTGGCGGAGAGACAGGGATTCGAACCCTGGAGACGGGGTACCGCCTACACGCGTTCCAGGCGTGCGCCTTCGACCACTCGGCCACCTCTCCGAAGCTCTTTTCTACTACTACCAAATTGTGAAATTCAAGTTTTCCCTTTGAATTCTATTTGGTTGATCCAAGACTGTGGAATTCCTCTTTCATCGCACGCAACCAACTTTGATGATGGGATTGTTATCATTGAATCAAACCTACCGAGGGCTTCAGTCTTCCGATGGCAAGGCTATGGGTATGCCGTGCGGTGTGGATTCAAAGGCTCTTTGCCAGCTTTCCTTGGTCTTTGTGATCTCAGCAGCGTCGACGAAATTGTTTTGGGTGACATAGTATTCGAAAGCCGAAAGCCAAATGAGATAGAAGTTGTTTTGTCTGTGTGGCGCGACTCGATGATGCTGAGAACTTAAGCCTTTCCCGAAAATACTCGACCATTCACTTGGTGAGAGGTGGCCGGATTGTTCCAGTGCCCTCGTTAATGCGAAGAGAGTCGCGTGCCATGGCTCATCAAAGGCAATCGGCTGATTTTCGAATTTGTTGCTCATACCGGTTCCAGATAACTTTCCCATAAGTCGAGCAAAACTGTATCATTTGCGCTTTCTGCCATTGGTCCCCACAATTCGGAAGCCGTGAATTCCACAGAATACAGCCACTCGGGAGATTCGCCCAATGAATGGGCATTGCTGTCGGGGAAAACATGCGCGCCGTGGCAAGCTACGATGTGTCCCATTCTGCCGCGGACGTATTCTGGAAGCCGGGTGTGTCCGCCAGCCACAAAGCGGTTGCCATTGTGACTGCGCGTGCGAATTTGGTCACCTTCTGCGAAAAGGCGCGGTGAGGCGGACTCCCGGATGTATTGTATGGTTGTGCCTAACACCGCCGCTGCCCGCCGCTGTCGGAGTGCTCTTGGTTGCAGAAGAGATTGTTCTGTCTGTTCTGGATTGGCGAGTTCCACAATGGAAACCAGTCTGTTTTCGACAAGAAGATCGGCGAGAGCACACAGCCATTTTTCGTAGTAGCTCGAACGTGCATATGTTGCAGGTGGAAGCTTTTCTCGAGCATGGCGTGATTGATCAATGTTCCACATTCCAAGCGCACCGGTTGCAAGAGTTGTGGCGAGTGCACGAGCCTGCCAATCTTCTTTGAATGTTGGTTCATCAGCCGCTGGTTTGACAATTTTGCTATCACCGAACCGTCCGCCCATGTCATGGATTCTGGTCATTTTGAAATTCCGGAAGAGAGAGGCAGACCCATTCCTACCATGCTGTCTCTGGTAACAAGCTCTGCCAGCTGATCTTCGCTAAGATGCTCCGAATTCATCGGACGCATTGGAACGATCAAATACCTCACCTCAGCCGTGCTGTCCAAAACACGAATTGATTGAGTGGGTAAGAGTTCAACACCGAACTCCTGAAGCACTCTTCTTGGTTCGCGAACCGCGCGGCTCCGGTAGGCATCTGATTTGTACCAGCTCGGCGGCAGACCGAGAAGAGTCCATGGGTAGCAGCTGCAGAGGGTGCAGACGACCAAGTTATGCAAATCAGTGGTGTTTTCGAAAGCCACTATATGTTCACCTTGGCGGCCGGCGAAACCAAGTTTAGAGACGGCCAGTGTTGCATCTTGCAGCAATTCATTTCGAAAGTCGGGATCAACCCAGCTCTTGGCAACCACTTTTGCACCGTTCTTTGGGCCGACGCGATTGGAATAATAGTCAACAATTTCGTCAATGGTTTTTGGGTCAACCAGTCCCTTCCGTGTGAGCAGGGTTTCAAGAGCCTTGACACGAAGTGCTGGTTCTGACGGCAGATATGTGTGTGGAGGTTCTGAATCGGTTGTCAACGCAGCTGGTTTTGAATCCATTTTCACGCGAGGCTCTCATAGAATGATTTGACTTCATTGCCGTTTGGCATTGCAGGAGCTGTTCCGGGTCGGGTGACTGAAATGCTCGCAGCTGCGCAGGCGTAACGTGTTGCCTCAATAGGTTCCAATTCATTTGTTAGAGCGAAGGCGAGCGCACCGCAGAAACTATCTCCAGCTCCCGTGGTTTCAACCACTTTTCCGTATTGAAGCGGTTGGATATGCTTTTGCAGTCTTCCGTCGTCAAAGAAAGCTCCGTTTTCGCCCAGAGTCACGATGACGGTATTGGCGCCTCTGTCCCGTAGCGCTGTGGAAGCAAGCCGTGCATCTTCTATTCCATTGATTTCAATTCCAGTGAGACCAGCCGCCTCGGATTCGTTTGGGGTTAGGTAGTCGCTGAGTTCGAGAAGTCTATCGTCGACTGGTGCGGCTGGCGCAGGATTGAATACGGTTGTGACCTTGGCTTGACGGGCAATTGCCAATCCCCTTAATGTTGCGTCGGCCGGAGTTTCGAGTTGTGTCATGAACAGCGAAGCGGCTTCGATTTGGCCGCGGTGTTCCTCGACATCCTCGGGCGAGATGTCGCCTGCGGCTCCAGGCACAACGATTATCGCGTTATCCCCGGTTTCTTCTTCGATATAGATATAAGCAGCGCCCGTGAAATTCTTCGCGTCCGTCTTTGCCAGCGCCTGAATTCCTTCGCTTTTCCAAGTTGCGCGAGCCATCTGGGCAAAGGCGTCGTCGCCGAGTCGTGAAATAATTGAGACATTGGCGCCGAGTCGAGCCGCTGCTACGGCTTGGTTAGAACCTTTGCCTCCCGGTCCGAGCGCAAAGTCACATCCCATAAGCGTTTCGCCGATGACAGGCTGCCGATGCGCCCGAAAAGCTAGATCTGCCACGAATACGCCGAGGATGACTATTTCCCCCATTGATTCCTCCCAACAGTAGATTCTTTGTTTGCGCTGACCTGGGTCCCTTTTGATCCTTTAATTCAGCAAAGGACACCGACTTGATCAAGAAAATAGCTGCAAAACAAGTTATACTGCAACCTCACCATGTTGCAGCCAACGCTCCAATTGTGAGAGGAACAATCATATTGAATCTTCTTTACCTTCCAAAGCACGAACCGGCTATGAAACTCTGCAATGTTTCACGTGAAACAAAAATAAAATAATAATAGAAAAAAGAAAGTATTATCGGTTTATAATGATCAGCGTTAGCACTGCAGGAGCATTTCGAGCAAACTGTTCAAACCTGATCGAATGGAGATCGGTGGACAGCTCCGGCTTCCATGGACTAGCCAATGCAAACTAAAGTTGCGGAGAGCTCAAAGACGGATCAAGCCCTGCAAGGGTCGGAATTTCTGATCGATCGTTCCATTTGGGAATGATGTGGTGCAACGTTTTCCCCGGCCGCGCGCATCGTTAATCTTTCGGGAAGAGAAAGCGGCAGATCGTGCTTTATCCGCCAGTTTGCTGGTCCGCACACAACAAAAAATCCGTCGCCAAATGACAAGACGATGAAACGGGTTTGAACTATTGAACCGCACTTGATGGCAACGTCTTGAGTGATTCCTGCTCCGTTGAAATTGTGCGGACACACTCAGCCAGCCGGAACGATTCCTGCGGCAGCCACGGGTTACGGAATCAAGTCCATTAGCCTTGTCCCGACCAATCAGGTTCGTGGCAGTGAAGTAAGAGTTGAATCGAAGTGAAAACTTTCGGCGATCTTGAAACAGCCTCTTTGTTTCATTGTCGCAATGCAAGATGACGGTTTTGGCCGTTCTCTCCGGCTTTGGCAAGAATCCCGGCACGCCATAATTTGTCAGCCGCTTCAGTCTGGCTTCAACACTTGTTTGAATGTTTGCCGCAATCATGGTCTCGCTGGGCCAAAGCGGAGGTAACGCGGCACAAGCCATCGAATCAGTATTGAGAGAAAGGATTAAAGTCCGTACAGATTAGAAAATATGCTTAACTCGTTGAAACAGAATATTTTAGTTCCACAGTGTCGATCTTGGGTTTTGAAGTCAAAGGGTGACGCAGAAGCAGGGAATCGAGATTTGTTTAGACAAGCAGCATTTGTTTGGTGCTGGATCGGACTTTGCTGCGGACAGACACCCGATTTGATTGGCGTTCGTTTCAAGAAATGCTTATCCGAACAGTGATATTGAACAAGATGGAGTTCATTGATGATAAAGTTGCCCGGTCTTGCTGGAAAGAAGATCGCAGTGACGGGGGCTGCGGCCGGAATTGGTTACGAGATAGCGCGCACCCTTTCTGATGCTGAGTGCCAAGTTTATATCTGCGATGTCGATGCAGAAGCATGCGAAGCTGCTCAAACACACATTCCCGGCATCAAAGCTGCTGTAGCCGACGTAGCGGTTGAAGATGACGTCAAGAGTTTTTTTGCTTCGATTGAGCGGGAATTCGGCGGTCTTGATGCATTGGTCAATAATGCAGGAATTGCGGGGCCGACTGCACCGATTGAAGACGTCAGGACCGGAGACTGGCAGAGGTGCGTCGATGTCGGCCTAACGGGCCAATTTCTTTGCGCCCGCGAAGTCGTGGGACATCTCCGCAAGGCAGGCGGCGGTTCGATCATCTCTATGTCATCAGTGGTAGGCAAGCTTGGCTTGGCGTTGCGTTCACCTTACTCAGCTGTGAAGTTCGGTGTCATTGGCATTACCCAATGTCTTGCAAAGGAACTTGGTCCCGACAACATTCGTGTGAATGCAATTTTGCCTGGAATCGTGCGCGGCCCGCGAATTCAAAGAGTGATTGAGGCAAGAGCTCAATCACTCGAAACCACAGCGGAAGAAATTGAACGAAAATTTGTCTCCTCGGTCTCAATGCGAAGGATGGTAGAAGCCAGCGATATTGCGGGCATGACAGCTTTTTTGATCTCGGATCTTGGCAAAAACATAACCGGACAATCAATTGCTGTCGATGCGAATGTCGAAACCATCTGAAACGCAGTCAGTAGCACTCAATGAGAACTGTCATGTCGGTCGCGAGTCTTCCGAGATATTGGTCATCAAGTTTCGTGGCATGAATAGAATAGGTGGCCTGCCTTCCCGATTCTGTTAGCAATTCGGCAATTGCTCTTTGAGAAACAGCAGAGTGATTTCCTTTTGGCAGAATGCGGGTTTCATCCTTCGGCGCCGCCAAAACTCCGGCTACTGCTCCAGTTTGATCCAATACCGGTCCGCCGATGTCACCGTCTTGAACATTTGCTGTAACAAAAAATCGCATAGCATCCGGTGTTGTCGGGTCCCTGCCGGCCCATGATCCTCGGGTTCTGGTCGGTCCACCCAATTCGCCGCCGAACGAAAAACCCGAAACCATAATCGGCTCGCCTTTCGTCGGTTCGGACGAGCGCAGTTTGGCATATGCCAATGGCGCTTGTGTCGTTTCTGGTAAAAGCACGGCCAGGCTTTGGTCTGCGCTGACCGCAGCTATGGTCAATTCGGTGTTGGGCACAAGGTAAAGCGTCTCACAGACGTCGCGCTTGATGCCGCTTGTCACTATAGCGCCCTGCGCGTCGGCGAAGAAGCCGGTATGGCGCGACCTAGCGGTTGGCAGATCAAGCAAACTCAAGAGCGGATCTGAATGAGAGCGGCTTTCGGATTCGATGGGAATTAAGAGTGTTCTGTCGTCGGACTCCCTCAGGCTTGCCGAAATGACACGTGCAATGCGAAGCATGATCTCTTCATTGTCTGGATGCCAGAGAAGGATGAAACCCTTGATTCTGCTTTCGAGGAGACGGACATCGGCATATGTCCTGAGCTGTTCGTTGCCGGTATTGATCAAGAATTTTTGTTTTGTGAGGCTTTGCGTTCCGTCATCGGAAACAAAGCTCAGACCTTGCACATATGCATATACAGCTTCGAGTGATTTCCTGTTTCCAGGAATACTGATCAGTACCAGTTGAATGCGCTGGTATGGCGGATTGGGTTCAAAATAAATGAATGGTTCTTCAATCCGTGCGAAACGGAACATTTCAGTGGGAATCTCAACGCTGATTCCGGCTTCTTCAAGCTCGGTTCTACGAAGCCCCACCAATTCGATTTCACTGTTGTAGGCGGCGAGCAGCGTGTTGAACTGTTTCCTGCTCAAACCGCCGGTCGGGTCAAACCCTTGCGAAGCTTGGTATTCGCTTATGGCACGCCTCGATCCCGCACCGATCAGTCCGTCAATGGGGCCGGTGTAGAAGCCGTACCATTGCAACGCAGACTGCAGAGCTGTCTTTTCGCTGTTATCGAAATTTCCGGGTGTGTGTGGGACAGAACTCTGCCGCTGTGACCGGACATCGAAACGCAGAAATTGTCCCTCACCTTTCACTCGGCTGGATGCTGAAATCAGCCCTGCATCAATAAGTCTGCTGCGAAAACGGTTGGCGACGCTTGACGTGTAACCTCCAGTTACCACAGCGTACCTGCCGTCTTGAGTTTCCGCGATGGTGATTCCGGCGATGCGCTTCTGCAGTTCCTGAGCCGAACTCTCGGCTTGATTGAAGTCGTTGAACCGTTCAATCTCGATCCAGTGGTTTCCGCTCTGGGCGAGTGAGCCGGTGGCGAACAATAAGCTAATTGCCAAAGCGGCTGCCAAGTTGAACAAGCGCGTCATCAAATTCTACCGATTTGATTTTGAAAGGAACTGAATAAAGTTCAATTCGCCGAGTTGCAAGTTTTGGTTGCATATGGCCGTGAATGTGGTGTCGCCGTTTGACCGGAAATTATCTCTTATATAGGGACTGCGGACGTTGCTGATGTAGAGATTCAATGACTGTTCGGAACGATCGAAAGCCACGCTGCTTTCAAGAAATAATTTTGCGTTTGCAGGTTTTTTGGGCCGAAAACGGTTGTGCGCTGATGCAGCCATACGACATGGAGGTCGGAGCGGGCACATTTCATCCGGCAACCACACTGCGGGCTCTGGGTCCCAAACCATGGGCCGCCGCCTATGTGCAGGCGTCACGACGGCCGGTGGACGGACGATATGGAGAGAATCCGAACAGATTGCAGCACTATTATCAGTTCCAAACCATCATTAAGCCATCGCCACAAGACATCCGGAACACATATCTGGCTTCGCTGAAGGCTGTCGGCATTGATACGGATTTGCATGATATCCGTTTTGTGGAAGATGATTGGGAAAGTCCGACCCTTGGAGCTTCTGGATTGGGCTGGGAAGTTTGGTGTGATGGCATGGAAGTTTCCCAGTTCACCTATTTTCAACAGGTGGGCGGCCATGAATGCACAGTGGTGCCAGTCGAGATAACGTACGGGCTGGAAAGGCTGGCAATGTATGTGCTGGCGGTTGATCACGTTATGCAGATGCCGTTCAATCAACCGGACGCTCGATTACCGTTGACTTATGGCGATGTGTTCGCCCAAGCCGAAGCCGAATATACCCGTTGGAACTTCGATGTTTGTGATGGTGAGGCAACTCGGCGGCACTTTGAAGATGCTGAAGCCGCCTGCAGGAGAATTTTGGAGCAACCGGAAGTCGATGACCGAACGGGGCGGCGGATTGTAATGGCACAGCCGGCTTATGACCAATGCATTAAGGCGTCGCATTGTTTCAATCTGCTCGATGCGCGTGGTTTAGTTGCGGTGAACGAAAGACAGGTCTTGATTGGGCGCGTCCGCGCACTCGCGAAACTTTGCGCGGACGCATATCTGCTTACGGAGGACGGAGGCTGGGAGGGCAGCAGCATCCGTGGCGCCGGGCAGTGAAGAAGGGGCGGATCGCTGTTGCCCTGCTTGGGACTTCAGTGGTGCTTGCTGGAGCCTTGCTTTGGTATCTGCAGCGTTTCGAGCAATACACGGAGTATGCCGGCGCAGAACTTGGGTTCGGGCCGATACTGGTTTTGCCGGAAGACGGGAGCATTCTGAATATCGTCGATATTCGCGGGATTAAAGGAAATGCGAGTCCGCTTAAATTCAGGGCATGCTTCCAAGCCGTCCGATCAGATTTTCAGATTATTGCCGCTAGCGAAGCCTATGACGATCCAACGCCTTTGATCGGACCCCAATGGTTTGACTGCTTCGATGCGAAGGCATTGGGCAGAGATTTGGAAACGGGCGATGCAAAAGCAATTTTGCTTCGACAGAACATCGCGACTGATATCGATCAGGTTGCAGCATTCTACAAAGATGGCCGTGGATTCGCGTGGCATCAATTCAATCGGAAAAACTAAGACATTATGCCTGATTTTCTCCTAGAACTTTACAGCGAAGAAATTCCGTCCCGATTTCAAATTCAAGCGGCCCGTGAGTTTCGGGACCTGCTGACGAAGACTGTGAAGAGTTCGGGTATGCGGTTTGGGGCGGCAGAAGCTCATGCGACACCTCGTCGGCTATGTGTCGCGATCACGGGACTGGCAGACGAAAGTTCAGCACAAACGGTGTCTCGCCGAGGGCCGCGGGTAGGTGCGCCGGATAAGGCTGTGAATGGATTCGCCCGTTCCGCAGGTGTCGACCTCCAGGATCTGGAGGTGCGGGAGGAAGCGAAAGGAGAGTTTTACTATGCTGTTTCGCGATTGCCGGGGAAATCACTTCGGGAAATTTTGAACAAGGCGGTCCCAACCTCCATACTCGCATTTCGTTGGCCGAAATCCATGCGATGGGGAACTGGAAATTTTCGCTGGGTTCGTCCGCTGCGATCAATACTTGCAATCATACACACAGATAGCGAATGCATTCCGCTGACATTCTGCGCGGGCGGAGTGTCGGCAGGAAATTTCACGAAAGGCAACCGGTCTCTCTTCCCCGATCCGTTCCAAGTTTCGTCATTTTCTGATTACAAAAACAAGCTATTCCAAGAAAAAGTGATCCTCAGCACCGACGAAAGGAAGCGAGTGATTCTGTCGCAGGCAGCGGCATTGGCAGCCGAAAAGCGATTGGAAATCAAAGAGGACGACGATCTTCTGACCGAAGTAGCCGGGCTTGTCGAGTGGCCGACGGCGATGGTCGATCAGATCGAAAGCAGATTTCAGAAACTGCCTCAGCAGATCCTCGTTACCGCAATGCGCACCCACCAGAAATTTCTTGCCGCACAACATTCGGCCACAGGGCAGATCACACATTTTGTTGTGGTTGCAAATCGAGAAGCGCCGGACGGCGGAAAGGCAATTCTCAATGGCAATAGATTGGTAATGAAAGCCCGCTTGGAAGATGCAGAATTTGTTTGGGCCAATGACCTGCGGCGAATTCATGCTCCGAATGGTTTGCAGCAAATGGAACGCGCTCTTCAGGATATCAGTTTTCACCACCGTTTGGGCACAATCGGACATCGCGCGCAAAGAATGAAGCGGCTCACCGGTTTGATTGCGCAGGAGGTGGGATATGACCAAAGTCTGGCAGAACAGACCGCAGAGTTTTGCAAGCTGGATTTAACGTCAGAAACTGTAGGCGAATTTCCGGAGCTTCAAGGCGTCATTGGCGGCTATTTTGCCAAAGAGCTTGGATTGCCGCAGGAACTCGCAATGGCTTGCCAAGATCACTATCTGCCGGCGGGACCCGAAGATCGGGTGCCTGCAGATCATTTAACGGCAATTGTTGGGATTGCTGATAGAATCGACCAACTTTCGGGTTTCTTTGGAATCAATGAAGTTCCAACAGGATCCAGAGACCCATTCGCGCTGCGCCGGGCTGCAATTGGCATCATTCGGCTGGTGAGTGAAAACCGGATTCGGCTGCGATTAAAGCCTTTGCTGTCCGCCGCCTGTGATCTGCACGCGAACACCGCGGTTTCCGCTAAGGGAGTTCGCAGCCAAGATTGCCGGGAAGTAACCCTTTCAGCGCTTGAATTCATTCATGAGAGGCTAGCCGTTCATCTGCGAACGCACGGATTCAGACATGACATCATCATTGCCAGCGCAGCCATGCCCGATGCTGACGATCTGGTGCTGTTGATCCAGCGGGCTGAAGCTCTTGGCGCAATCCTTGAAACCGAGGCGGGTGAACGGTTGCTGCACGGATACCGCCGCGCGAACAATATACTCAATGCCGAATTTGGTTCAGTCGGGGGATCCAACAAAACAGTTGACCAAAGCTTATTGGAAAGTGAGGCGGAGAAGCATTTGAAATCCGCATTGGATGCCGCAGCCGAAACCATTGGCGCCGCTTCGGCGTCGGAGGATCTGCAAGCCGCAATGCGAGCGATCGCCGAATTATCCCAGCCAATTGACCGTTTTTTTGAACAGGTTCACGTCAATGTCGAGCATAAGGCACTCAGGCTTAATCGACTGGCTCTGGTTGCCAACGTTAGGATGCTTGCGCATTCTATTGCCGACTTTTCAAAGATCGAACAATAATTCTAAACAGGCTGTCGATGCAGTGGTGCTGCATTTGGCTTGCGGAGATGAACAGATTATGCTGCAGTGCAGAAATTCCGGCAAGTGGGGCGAGGCGTGAACAACCCGATTGAGTTAAGGGTCATCGGAACAGGAGCCGATTTGACTAGAAAGGAATACGGATGGCGTGCTGAACGCTTGCACCGGCTGCTTTCGTTTGGGTTTCCCGTGCCGAAATCTATCGGCATGTCGATTGATTCCGTTCGGCAATTGACGAAGACTCGAAATTCTTGGCCTTCGGAAGTTCTTTCGCAATTTGACTCAAACGAATTGATTGCAGTCCGAGCAAGTCCGAGCAGAGAAATCATTGCGAGGGTGGGGGCTTCGCTGAATGTTGGATTGAACAGCGAAAGCGCCGCTTTAATGGCCGATGAGATCGGCGAGCAGGCCGCGCATTCGATTTATGCTGAATTTGTCCGCAGCTACGCTATTGAAGTGAAAAAATTGGAACCCGAACCGTTTGATTTGGTTTTTGCCGCGACTGACTGCCCGATTGAGCGGCTGCACACTCTGAAAGCGCGCTACCGGACATGTTCGGGAGACGAGTTTCCCGAAAGCAGAGAAGAGCAGTTATTCAATGTGTGTGTTGAAATGTATCGCCGATGGAATAAGTCGAACATCGGGCCTTTACGCCAAGGTGATGACGAATTTGGGCTTGGTCTGATATTTCAGAGCATGGTTTTTGCATTTGGCGGGGATATTGCCGCACATGGTAGTTTCACCAGTGTTGACGAGAACACCGGACGACCTCAGCCGATGGGCAGCCTCAGTGTCTATTCAAAAGACGGTCAGATCATAGGCGGCGGGAGTGATCCCAGTCGAGAATTGTTGCCGGACCAAGAGGAAAAGCTCAATGATCTGTCTAATGACCTCACAATAAAGTTACAGGATCCTCAGCGGATTGAGTTCGCTTACGCCAACAAAAAAATTTGGTTGCTTGATGCTGTTCCTGCACGCCGTTCTGTCGCCGCTGCCATTCGAATCGCGGTGGATCTGCAAAAAGATGGGGTAATATCTAAAGGCGAAGCCTTGCAGCGGGTGCCTGCCCGAAGCCTTGCCAAGACGCTGCATCCGCAGGTCAAGCCTAACTCGGTCAATAAACTGGTAACGAGGGGTATCCCAGCAAGCCCCGGAGCGGCGGCAGGCGTCATCGCGTTTTCGTCGAAAGCCGCAGAGAGATTTGTAGCCTCTGGTGAACGTTGCATCTTGGTCCGAGCTGAAACCGGGCCTGAGGATTTTCGCGGCATGCATATCGCTCAAGGCGTGCTCACAGGGCGCGGCGGGTCCACAAGTCACGCGGCGGTGGTAGCTCGGCAGCTGGGTGTTCCGTGCGTTGTTGGCGCAAGTGAAATTCTGATTTCAGCGGAGAGAACCAAAACAGTTTTGCATGTGCAGGGAGGGTTAAAGTTCAGTGAGGGCGACAGCATCACTGTTGATGGCGCGACAGGTGAAGTGTTTGAAGGTCAGGTCGAACTCGTTGAGCCCAAGTTTGATGAATATTTTGAGACTTATTTGGCTTGGGCCGATGAATTCCGTGTTCTTAAGGTTCGAGCTAACGCCGACACGGTCGAAGAAGTGGAGGCGGCTCTGAAATTCAAAGCGGACGGGATTGGTCTATGCCGCACAGAGCATATGTTTTTTGAAGATACGCAGCTCGCAGTAATGCGGCGGATGCTCTTTGAAAAATCTAATGAGCGTCGCAAGGATGTGCTGTCGAAATTGGTTCAGATGCAGACTGCTGATTTGACAAATCTGCTGCGTGTTATGGGAAACAGGCCGGCATGCATCCGATTGTTTGACCCTCCGCTGCACGAATTCTTGCCCAGCAGCGAACACGAGATGGAGACGCTGGCTGAAGCGTTTGGACAGGACATTGATGCTGTCCGTCAACGCGCCGAGGAGCTGAGAGAGTTTAACCCAATGCTCGGAATGCGAGGGGTTCGTGTCGGAATAATCAGACCTGAAATATATGAGACTCAAGCACGAGCGATTTTTTCAGCCGCTGTCGCAGTGCGGGGAGAGGGGCTGGACCCGCATCCAGAGATCATGATCCCATTGGTTTCAGCAAATCGGGAGGTTGAAGTTGTGCGCGGGCATGTTGAAAGGATAGCCGACCGGGTCAGACAGGAAAGCGGCGTAGATTTCCATTACAGACTCGGTGTCATGGTGGAAACTCCAAGAGCGGCATTGCGCGCAGGCGATTTAGCAAAAAATACCGATTTTCTGAGTTTCGGCACCAACGATTTGACGCAGATGGCATTTGGGTTAAGCCGAGACGATGCGCAAAGATTCATTGGCGCTTACATTAACAGGGGAATATTTCCCAGCGACCCGTTTCGCACTCTGGATCAAGAGGGTGTGGGCGAATTGCTCCAGACTGCGGCCCTCCGGGGGCGCAAAGCAAATGGCAGCTTGGAGTTGTCGATATGTGGTGAACATGGCGGCGATCCAGAGAGCATCCGGTTTTGCGGCGACATAGGTTTCGACTATGTTTCATGCTCACCATTCCGGGTGCCCATCGCCCGACTTGCTGCCGCGCAACATGCGATAGCCTGTCATTGATCCAAATAACAGGAGTCTCATTCAAAAATAGGCTGCGCGCCCGGGTTTCTGAGAGAAAACGCTGCAATCGAGGGGATGCGGCCGGACCGCTCGGCAACCGCCATGAACAGTTCATCAAAGCGGTCGAGCATTCAAGACCGGAACGGCAGTTCCGGATCACCGGTCGCTGCTTGTCCTTCACCCATCATTTTTTGTTTGAATGCAGCATCTGATAGATGATGCTTTGTTCTTTCAATCTCAGCGGCATCCCGCAGCATTGGGCGTAGTTTGCGAGTGCGGTGTAACCCCGCCAGATTATCTTGTTTCTAGGCGGAGGGTCGAATTTGCGGCCGAGGTATCCCCGAGTATCGCCATGGTTCGAACCAGGTTTCCGAGATCGCTGGGTTCGGGAAGCTTTTGCTATGCGGCAAAGTCTTTGATTGCGTTTATCGCCATCTCGGAGAAGAAAATCTCTCCGGGCAATTCCGGCGTTTCGTGGCCGAGCATCGTCAATTCGTCGAGGCGTCAGACAATCACCGCTTTGTTGGTGACCGCGCGCTCGATCCGCTCGCCGGTTAGGTGGCCGAGGAATTTCGCATCGGGCTTAATTGACCAAATTGGATGAATTCTGAATTTCATACCTGTTGACTACACTCAACGGCATCGGGTACGGCCATTCGCCGCAAACTAGCGATAGACAAACACAATATGGTTGTATCTTTTGAGCGATAGAGTAACGAATCAGCGGTATCCTTCTTCTCCATGCAATGCCGATGCAGGTTGGATAATGTCTGATTTGAAAGATTTAGCTTTCGGTATTTCAACCAAGCTGGTTTTTGGACCGCTGTTCGCCGCGGCCGCTGCGATAATGACGGTTGAATCCGTTGATGCCGAGCAAATTGATGTTCACGAAGGTGTGCAGCATAATTCGACGGATGGCCAGCAGGAGGTAAAGAAGCCCGATTCATCCGCAGAAAGCGCAACTTCCGAAACAGAACCCTTTGACATCTCCTTCAAACGACCGCTTCGACGGTTGTTGGTTCAAACGGAATCATTGGAGGGAAGCCAAGAAATTTCCGCCGGTCAGCAAGTCGAAGAAGAAGGTTTCGCGCAGTTAACGATATTGCAGAACTTGGAACATCACGCGGCACTTGAATTGCATGATACTACGGGGGTTGCGTCATTCATCATTCCATTGCGGCGTCCCGCGCAAGAAAGCACCGCCCAAATCACCTTTGCGGAATTCAGAAATTTTGAACGTCCACTGCGGCGCACATTGGCGCTACAGCCGCTCGACTGTCTGCTGGAAGCGATGAATCCCGCAGCGCTCGGTGAATCAGCGGTTGATTTGAATGCGGTTACAAAGTCCGATGATCGCTACGCTAGTCTGGATTGCGGCATTGTCGAACATGACATCGGACAACTGACGGAACCGCCAGGCCAAGAACCCCAAAAGACGTTTATTGATCATGGCGCTGAAGGGGCGGTGAAACCTATCCTTCCTATGCGACGTCCCGAGTGGGAAAAAACCGCCAGAATCACCCATGCGGAGTTTAAGAATTTTGTTCGCCCATTACAGCGCGAACAGTCACCGCGGAAAATCGACTGTCCGCCGGAAGCGGTGAATTCCGCGTCGCCCGGTGAACCAGTGACCGGTTTCCACGCGTTTGAGAAAACCAATTTGAAACACGATGATTCAGATCGTTTTTCTGAACCGGTTTGTAACGTCATGAGACACGAAATCGGACAGCTGACGACATCGCCAAGCAGAGAATTTATTGAAACCATTATTGATCACGACGCAACGAGATTTGCAGCGCTTGCGCGTCCTTTGCGGCGTTCCGCGCACGTAAGCGAAGCAAAAATCACGTCGGAGGAATTTAAGAATCTCATGCAGCCGCTGCGGCGCAACAACTTGCAGACGCAGATCAACTGCTTAGCGGAAGCGATGTATTTTGAAGCACGCGGCGAAAACGAAATCGGCTGGTACGCGGTCGGAGAAACCATTTTGAACCGTGTGGCGTCCGATCGTTTTCCTGATACGGTTTGCGATGTTATCGAGCAAGGTGTTGGACAATTGCACAATTGCCAGTTTTCTTACAATTGCGATGGTTTGGCGGAGATCATTCGAGAAGACGAGGCCTATGCGCAGATACTTGATCTTGCCCATTCAATCATGCGTGGCCAAGCCATCCATGTGACCGGTGGCGCCACGCATTTCCATACAGTGGATGTGAATCCATTTTGGACCAGTTCAATGTATAAGACTGCGCATATTGGTCGTCATATTTTCTACCGCGACAACAAATAAGTGCAATTTGACCAGTATATTTCTTGCCCTTTGCTTCGCAGCAGTGCGAAATGCTTCCCTTTGATCTAATCTAGGCCTGCCCGACTGTTCTGAGACCGAAAATGCACAACAAAAACGCCATCCGTTTTGGCACCGACGGAATTCGCGGCCAATCAAATTCTCCTCCGATGACGGCTGACTGCGCTCTAAGGGTTGGGATGGCGGCTGGGCGATATTTTCGTCGAAACACGACAAACGAACACCGCGTGGTTATCGGGAAAGATACCCGTCGATCAGGATATATGTTGGAAAATGCGCTCACTGCCGGATTGACCGCAATGGGTATGAATGTCCTGTTGCTTGGGCCGGTTCCCACACCGGCCGTCGGCTTGTTGACGAGGTCGATGCGAGCTGACTTAGGAGTGATGATTACAGCTTCGCACAACCAGTTTGCTGACAATGGCATAAAGTTTTTTGGTCCTGACGGGCATAAATTAGCAGATTCGGCTGAGAAGGAAATCGAAGATCTGCTGCGCAATGGATCCTTCGAATTGGTTTCGTCCCAACATATCGGACGTGCCAAGAGAATCGATCACGGATTGGGCCGATATGTTGAATTCGTAAAGACGACATTTCCGAAGCATCTGCGATTGAACGGACTGAGGGTCGTCGTTGATTGCGCCAACGGAGCCGGATACCGTGCGGCACCGGATGTGCTCTGGGAGCTTGGAGCGGAGGTTGTTCCAATCGGGGTCGACCCTAATGGCTTCAACATTAACGCTGAATGCGGTTCAATGCATCCCGACCGCGCGGCGCGGAAGGTCTTAGAGACGCGCGCCGATGTCGGAATCTGCTTGGACGGCGATGCAGACAGGCTGGTCGTTGTCGACAATTGCGGAAAAGTTGTCAATGGCGATCAGATTTTGGCATTTCTGGCGCAGCGCTGGTCTGCAGCAAAACGGCTCAAGAAAAACACCTTGGTATCGACTGTAATGTCCAACTTAAGCATGGAAACCTATCTTCAGTCGCAAGGTATAAAAATGCAGCGGACCCGGGTTGGCGACCGGCATGTGATTTCGGCCATGCGGGCAGGCGGGTTTAATTTGGGCGGAGAGCAGTCCGGTCACATTGTGATGACAGACTACACGACGACCGGAGATGGATTGGTTTCGAGTCTGCAATTCCTGGCGGCGCTCGTTGAGTCGGAGAAACCGGCCAGTGAAATTGCGCATGTGTTTGAACCAATCCCTCAGACTCAGATCAATGTGCCTATTCGTTCAGACGCAAATCCTCTCGAATCGGAGCGCTACAAGCAGGCAATGACCAAGGCGCAGCAGTGCATAAATGGCAAAGGACGACTGTTTGTCCGCCAATCCGGCACGGAACCGGTTGTTCGGATTTTGTTGGAGGGACATGAAGACCCTGAATTGACAGAGCTTGTTGACGGCATCATCGAGGCAATCAGTCGTTGTGCGTAGTCAGTGAGACCCCCGTGTGATGTGGATTGAAATCAGAGTATCAATCGGTATTGTCTTCAGTGAACGCCTCTCTGCGATATTGAGCCAATCCGCGCATATTTTCAAAAACGTTGAATGCACGGAAGTTATCGAAGGATTTCAGGTTCCTTCGCTTGGCGAATAGATCCCTTTGCTGTCGTCGCAGTTGTTCAAGCGTTGTTCGCTTATTTGATCGTCAAAGGCAGCAACGGCCGTTATTTTAGTCGTCGAGTGGAGAATTTTTGAATTGCCGGGAGGCCGGATGTCATCGAATTTGGACATTTTAGTTGCTGGAGGAGGTCTCTCCGGGCTGATAGCCACCGCAGCGTTCGGGCGGCTAGGAGCAAATGTGCTGTGCACTGATATCCGTTTGCGTGAATCCAAGACCGCCTTTGACAATCGAACCACTGCATTTTTCGGACCATCAATGTTGGTTCTGAAAGCGGCAGGGATTTGGGATAGCTTGCAGGATGCGGCAACTCCGCTGAGCGTCATGCGTATCGCCGAGACCGGAAATTTTGCGAATCAGCCAACCCGGGTTTTTGAATTTCGATCAGACATGATTGATGAACTTGTTTTCGGATATTCAATTGCAAACCATAGGGTGGAAACCGCGCTGCGCGCGATTTGCGATCAACTGCCGAATGTTCAGATTATGGCAGGCACAGCCGTTAAGTCGGCTTTACCGCGGTTGAATGAAATAATCGTTTTTCTATCAGACGGCAGATCATGCAAAGCCAAGCTTCTCGTGGCAGCCGATGGCCGTGAATCGAAAGTCAGGCAGGGGGCGGGAATTGGCGTTCGGCGACTGAGCTTTGGTCAAACCTCATTAAGTTTTGATGTTTTTCTCGATGCTCCGCACAACAATGTCACATTGGAAATTCATTCATCAGGCGGTCCATTCACGCTGGTTCCGATTGACGACATCAATAACCAAGCGGCAGCAGCGGTTGTATGGATGGAGGAAGCGGTTAAGGCGGAAAAATTGGCGGCTTTGTCAGCCAGTGAATTTGAAGCGTCGATGAATGAGCGCTCGTCCGGGCTTTTTGGAAGGCTGAAGCTTGTTGGTCGTGTCCAATCATGGCCTGCCCTGAGCCAAATCGCGAATCGGCTTACCGGAGCGCGGTTGGCGCTGATTGGCGAGGCGGCGCACGTCCTTCCGCCGATCGGTGCGCAAGGTTTAAACATGACATTGGCAGACATCAAAGCATTGCTGGATCTTGCCCAAAAATTTCCTGGCGATTTCGGAAGTCGAGATTGGCTGGCTTCGTATGAAAAAGCGCGTTTTTCGCAAATGGCTGCTAGGGTGCTCGGTGTGACGGCGCTGAACCGGGCATCGCTGGCGGAAGAGCGCATTCCAACAATGCTCAGACGTTACGGACTTTCGATGATCCACGAATTTCCACCGCTTCGGAACAGATTGATGCACGCGGGAATGGGCAAGAATTTGCCATTCCTTATGCAGCAGCGGGTTTAATTCTGGGATAATTGCGGTAAAACGCCCTTCGCTACGCACAATTTGGAGAAATACATGCGAGTCTATTACGATACGGATTGCGACGTAAATCTTATCAAAGATCTGAAAATCGCGATTTTAGGCTACGGGTCGCAGGGACATGCTCACGCGCTGAACCTTAAAGATTCCGGAGCAAAAAACGTTGCCGTGGCACTGCGTGCGGGTTCGCCATCGGCAGCAAAGGCTGAAGCCGCAGGGCTGGAGGTCAAAGGAGTCGCCGAAGCCGCTGCGTGGTGCGATCTGATCATGTTCACGATGCCTGATGAGCTTCAGGCACAAACTTACAAGGATCATGTTCATGATAATCTGCGGGATGGAGCCGCAGTTGCCTTTGCGCATGGGTTGAACATTCACTTCAAGCTTATTGATCCCAAGCCCGGAGTTGATGTTGTGATGATTGCGCCGAAAGGCCCCGGGCACACGGTTCGGGGAGAGTATTTGAAGGGCGGCGGTGTTCCGTGCTTGGTCGCGGTTGACCGCGATGCCACCGGCCGGGCTTTAGAAGTGGCGTTATCTTATTGTTCGGCGATCGGCGGCGGTCGGTCGGGAATCATTGAGACTGATTTCAAGGAAGAGTGCGAGACTGATCTCTTCGGAGAACAGGCTGTGTTATGCGGCGGTATGGTTGAGCTCATACGATGTGGTTTTGAGACTTTGGTTGAAGCCGGATACGCTCCCGAAATGGCGTATTTTGAGTGCCTTCATGAGGTTAAATTGATCGTGGACCTGATTTATGAAGGCGGGATTGCGAATATGAACTATTCGATTTCCAATACCGCTGAGTATGGCGAATACGTATCCGGTCCTAGAATACTTCCATATGACGAGACCAAAGCGCGGATGCGTTCGATCCTTAAGGACATTCAAAGCGGTCGTTTCACCTCCCAGTGGATGCAGGAATGTTCGGTTGGTCAACCGTCATTCAAGGCGACACGTCGGATGAACGATGGTCATCAAATTGAAGAAGTGGGAGAAAAGCTGCGGGCAATGATGCCGTGGATTAAGGCAGGCAAGCTGGTTGATCAGGAAAAAAATTGATTGACCCCTCCGGCCACTGTCCGTCGCCTGCGCATCAGAAGCAGATTCCTGCATTCAGAAACGCGGCGATTTTCGGTTATTCCAAGCAGGCTGGCGGTGAATGGGGTGAAGCGGAGGCGATCCGCCGGATCGTCTGATTTGAGCGGTCAATGACCGCCAATACTTTCAAAGCGGCGGAATCTTCGCCGCCAACCGGAGCGAGCGGTAGCGATGCATAGCGGCAGAAAAACGTTCAAACAAATAGAAGCTGTCCTGAGGTCCCGGGCTTGCCTCAGGATGAAATTGCACTGAAAACGCCTCCCGGTTTCTTAGGCGAATACCGCAATTTGTCCCGTCAAACAGCGATATGTGTGTTTCGATTAACGAGGGGGGCAGCTTTGAGCGATCAACCATGAACCCATGATTCATTGATGTGATTTCCACCTTTCCGGTTTCCAAGTCTTTAACCGGGTGGTTTGCTCCGTGGTGACCGTGTTTCATTTTCACTGTGTTTGCGCCAAGCGCGAGCGCAAGCAGTTGATGCCCCAAACAAATGCCAAACACAGGGATATCCGTTTTGTCGACAATCTCTTGGATCAACGGAAGCGCGTATTCTCCCGTCGCAGCCGGATCTCCGGGCCCGTTCGACAAGAACAAGCCATCGGGTCTCCAAGCCCGAATTTCCCTTGCCGTTGCGGTTGCGGGAAATACGCGAACGGACGCATTAGTGTCAGTCAGACAGCGCATGATGTTTTCTTTGGCGCCAAAGTCAATCGCGGCGACGCGCAGATCAGATTCCTTATGGCTTTGATATCCAGCAGGCCATTCCCAGCGGCTTCCATCCCAATCAAATTCCTCGCTGCAGGTTACGTCCTTGGCGAGGTCCAGACCATCCAGCCCGCCGAAATCGTTGGCCTGTTTTCGCATCGCATCAAAGTCGAACCGGCCATCAGGATTAAAGGCGATCGCAGCGTGTGGCATGCCACCGCTGCGGATTGCCCGTGTTAACCGCCGGGTATCGATAGATCCGACACCGATCAATTGGTTCTGTTCCATCCATTGAGATAGATTTTCGGTAGCGCGCCAATTGGACTGCTCTGTGGGGCGCCATTTGACGACAATCGCCAAGGCGGCGGGAGAACGAGCTTCACAATCTTCGGGAGTTGCGCCGACATTGCCAATGTGAGGAAATGTGAATGTCACTATCTGTCCGGCATAGGATGGGTCTGTCGAGATTTCCTGATAGCCGGTCATTGATGTATTGAAGCAGACTTCCCCCACAGCGCAGCCGACCGCGCCGAATCCACTGCCGAGAAAGCGCGTTCCGTCTGCAAGAATGATGCATCCGGTAGGGTTGTTTCCACTGTCAGAATTATATGTATTAATCATCGCCGCCGTCTGCACCATCCAAGATCTTGCTACAACCCAATAGTGCATTGGATCAACTCAATTGAATCTGGAAGATGATCATTCGAGCTGAATTCCAGGAATCGGGCACCGTGTCTTTGCAGTCCTGCGGTTTTGACCAGTGGATTTGGTAAATTTGCAGAAATTAGGTTGTTGGCGGCGAAATGTCCCGAATCAGGATCCATGGGATAGTCTGAATCGCAGAAGAAAGCACGATTTTTCTGAAATTCGTTGCGTTCCTAGATTTCGGTGCTATGCTGACACACAGGTTGCGCTAAGCAAATCAGTAAATTTAACTTTCAGCTGTTGAATGCGGTTTAAGTCGTCATCTGACTTGGTTTCAGGTAAGGTCGCGAATCTGTTTCTGCATCCAACAATTGCAATGGTCCAGATTTTTTGTAGAAGCGCAGCTTGGGGGACAATCGGGGAAATTGCGCGACGCCAATGCGAGAATTAATCGAAGAACAGCTAAGAGTTGCGGAAGCGAGTAAAGACAAAACCCGGATTTCGTTGCTTCGTCTGATTAAGATAGCAATCGAGGACAGGGATAATGCAGCCCGAGAGGATGGTGAGGCACGGGGGGTGTCGGATGAAGAAATCCGCCGCACTATCCGTTCGATGATCAAACAACGGGAAGAATGCGCTGTCAATTTCGAAGAACTTGGACAGCTTGAGCTTGCCGATGCCAAACGGGAAGAACTCAATATACTCGGAGGACTTTTGCCGCAGCCGCTGAGTCGCGAAGAAATTGAGAAAGCCGTTGAACGCGTTATTAAGGATACCCGTTCGAGCAGCATCAGGCATAAGGGGCGGGTGATTGATGAATTGAAGCGGCGGCATAATGGCAGGATAGATATTCGGCGAGTGCACGAAATTGTGGGTAGACAACTATCCAAACTGCCTGATCATGGGCATTTGGTGCAATCACCTCATGGCTATATCTGACGCACTTGCATAATCGACGGCAATTCTAGAACTGCGCCAGAGTTTTTGTTGGCCGCGAACTGTATGCTAGCGCGACTGTTCATAAACTCACACAAGTCTTGAAGCTCGGCGCAGACTGATTCGCCGAGCTATCCGATTTGTGGTTTGCGCCCCCTTCTTCGAATTGCGTCAGTGGTGCATTTGCCGCTGCCAGACGTCTGGTGTCGGCAGAGTCTCGTAAGTGTGGTGCGGCGGTGGGTTGGAGTGAAGCCACTCCATGGTGTCCGCATGCGCGCCCCAGTAGGCAGGATCTTCGACTTTCTTCCCGGCCAGCAAGGTATAGGCGACAATGCCGATGAATAGGATGAAAGAAGCGAAAGAAAGAAATGCCCCGTAGGATGAGATTTCGTTCCAGAATGCAAAGGCTTCCGGGTAATCAATGTAGCGACGCGGCATTCCTTGCCGTCCGAGGAAATGCTGAGGGAAGAATGTCAGGTTTGACCCGATGAACATCATCCAGAAATGCAGCTTGCCTGCCCATTCGGGATATTGACGGCCGCTCATTTTGCCGATCCAGTAGTATATCCCGGCAAAGATACAGAACACGGCACCGAGCGACATCACATAGTGGAAGTGGGCCACAACATAGTATGTATCGTGATACGCCCGGTCTAACCCAGGCTGAGCTAGCACGATACCGGTGACGCCTCCGACTGTAAAAAGAAACAAGAAGCCGAACGCCCACAGCATTGGTGTTTTGAATTCAACCGATCCACCCCACATCGTTGCAATCCACGAAAAGATCTTGATTCCCGTCGGGACCGCAATCACCATAGTTGCAAGCATGAAATAGGACTGTTGTGTCAAGCTCATCCCGACCGTGTACATGTGGTGCGCCCACACGACGAAGCCCAAGGCGCCGATCGCAACCATCGCATACACCATCGGCAAATACCCAAAGATTGGTTTTTTCGAGAATGTTGAAATGACATGCGAGATGATGCCGAAGCCGGGAACGATGATGATGTAAACTTCTGGATGCCCGAAAAACCAAAGCAGGTGTTGATAGAGGACCGGGTCTCCTCCTCCGGAAGGTTCAAAAAACGTCGTGCCGAAATTTCGGTCGGTCAGCAGCATTGTGATTGCGCCTGCTAGGACTGGAAGAGCCAGCAGTATCAGCCAGCCGGTGATGAATATCGACCAAGCGAAAAGAGGAACTTTATGCAGTGTCATGCCAGGCGCGCGCATATTCAGGAAGGTTGTGATCATGTTGACAGCGCCGAGAATCGAAGACGCGCCCGACACGTGCACGGCAAAAATCGCGAGATCCATCGACATGCCGGCTTCGCGGGTCGAAAGGGGGGCGTATAGAACCCAGCCGACACCTGTTCCGGTCAGTCCATTGCCGCCAGGGGCCAAAACCGACGCCACAGCCAGAGACGAGCCAGCGACGAACATCCAATAGCTGAGATTGTTTAAGCGCGGAAACGCCATATCCGGCGCTCCAATCATCAAAGGCATGAAATAGTTGCCGAATCCGCCGAACAGGGCCGGGATTACGACAAAAAACATCATCAGGACTCCGTGCGCGGTGATCAGCACATTCCACAGATGACCGTTCGGAGTACAGTTGGCTGATTCGGTGGCAACGACGCTAGCGCCCTCAAGGCACATATATTGCACGCCAGGCTCCATCAGCTCCATGCGCATATAGACGGTGAAAAGGACGGAGATGAACCCGACGACTGCTGCTGTAACTATGTAAAGGATGCCTATGTCTTTGTGATTCGTTGACATAAACCATCGTGTGAAAAAGCCGACTTTATGGTCATGTTCATCTTGATGGTCGCTGACATGCGCAGTGATTTCAGCCATTCTGCCCCTCTTTCCTAAAGTACTTCCCGCAACTCATTCAGGCTGCCCGGTGCGGACTCCTCACACCTTATGCGAAGATCATTGAATTCTCAACAAATTGCTGATGTTCCGTCTCTGAATTTCGTTTCCGGCATAATTCCTTCAACAAAAAAACGAATTGAAGTGTTTTTTCAGCGCCGCATCAAGGTCCGCCATGGTAGCCGTGCTGCCAATTTGGGCCAAACTTGTCACGCCATGTTCACGAATTCCGCAAGGCACAATCGGTGCGTAATGACCAAGATCCGGGTTAACGTTAACCGAGGCCCCGTGAAAGCTGACCCATCGGCGCATTCGTATTCCTATTGCGGCGATTTTTGCCTCTTGGGCAAGGCAAGCCGCATCACGGTGCAGCCAGACTCCTGTTCGGCCTTTTGCGGGGAAACCTTCAATGTTGAATTCCGCGAGGGCAGCGATGATCCATGCTTCGATTGCTCCGACGAAACGGCGAAGATCGCGTTGCCGTTTGTTTAGATTCAGCAGAATGTAGATTACGCGCTGTCCAGGGCCATGATAGGTGATTTTTCCACCCCGGCCGACTCGGTAAAGAGGGAAGGGCGGCGAATCTGATATTTCATGAAGTCCAGCACTAGTGCCAGCGGTGTAAATCGATGGGTGTTCAAGCAGCCAAATCGCTTCATCCGCTTCGCCGATTGAGATTGCGGATACTCGCTGTTCCATCCAATTCAGTGAATCCAAATACGGTACGGGTTCACTGGAGGTGATCCACTCGACCAACTTTAACTCCTAGCCGCCTAGCGGCGTCATTAGTGCTGAGAATCGTTGGAATTCAAGTCAACGCGAGGAAAAATGTTGAATTGGACGCTTCACATGTTTGTTTCGTCTGAGTATAGATGTGCTTGTGAGTGTGCAAAGCGGTCGTGGCGGAAGTGGTAGACGCGCAGCGTTGAGGTCGCTGTGGGATAGTATCCCGTGGAAGTTCGAGTCTTCTCGACCGCACCATAAATTCAGAAAGCAAACTTTTTAAGTTATTGTAATTGCTGAATTTATCACCCTGTAGGTCACTAGACCCCGTAATCACCTTCGATTTTGTGTAACAAATCGAGGTGCATTATGGCGGTTATGAATGGCCTGAACCAACACCTGCACCGGTGCGTAAATGGATGGCACTATGTGCGCCGCGTGCCGTCCGAATATGCAGATTTCGATCCGCGCGGCATGATCCGAAAGTCACTTAAAGCAGAGTCATTGGAAGTTGCGCGTGCGCGACGGGACGCGCTTGCAGAGGCAGACGAACTGTTCCGGATTGCGGAATCAAGGGGTTTTTTTACTGACACTAGTGAGGAAAGCGGGCAGAAATTTTAATGAAATCAGCGAGTTTGGGCCGAAATGCAGCTCAAATTGGTGTTGGCTGCTACTGTAGAGGCGATAGGCGCTGTTAATGGGCCGGAAGCGTGATCTTTTGAGGTGAAAGTACAGGAAATCGACGATTCAGCAGACCCCAAAGACAAGACACACTGTAAACGCTCACGATTTGCAAATTTATGGACTTTTAACATACTTTGTTCTATATATTGAACAACTAGATATTTAATTGCTCAAAATATAAGACATAACCATGAAAACTCGTGCGACCCAAACAATGCCAAAAGCCGCTCGCGCCGCCCTCGTAAAACTGGGCGAAGACATTGTTGTCGCGCGCAAAAAACGGCGAATTTCTACTGTTTCAATGGCAGAACGCGCTTTTATCAGCCGTGGCACGCTGGCGAAAGTCGAGAAAGGCGACCCATCTGTATCCATGGGCGTTTACGCCACTGTACTGTCCATATTGGGTTTGGTCGAAGGTCTCGGTGAAGCTGCGGATCGCAGCAAAGATAGTTTGGGGCTGGACATCGAGGAAGATCGCTTGCCGCAAAAGGTACAGCCACGCAGTCGGAAGAGAACGAGACAATGACCGATGCGCTCGAAATCTATATCGACCATGCAGGCAGCACGCATCTTGTTGGCCGGTGTCGCTATGTTGCCAAACGAAGAGGCCAGAGTTCGGTTTTTGAATATGCTGATGAATGGCTCGACTATCCAGAAGCCTTTGCGCTTGATCCTGCCAACCTGGCATTAGCCGATCAGCAGATTTATACCAGATCGGAGAAGTCGGCATTACCCGGCGCCTTGCGAGACACAGCGCCTGATCGCTGGGGTCAGCAACTCATCAAACGGGCGTTCCGCAAAGCTGGTGATGATCGTACCCTGTCAGAAATTGATTATCTTTTAGCGATCACAGATCAAACTCGAATTGGCGCTTTGCGATATAAACGCGAAGGGGAAGACACATTTGACCATGATATCGGTCATTATCGTGTGCCGCCTCTGATTCAGTTACCGGCATTGATCAATGCCGCTGATGCCGTGCAAACGAATACAGAGACGGCTGAAGATTTGAATTTGCTTTTAAATAAAGGCTCACCGTTAGGGGGCGCGCGTCCAAAATCAGCCGTCGCTGACGCAGATGGCAGCCTTGCCATTGCCAAGTTTCCAAAGCAGGACGATGACCGCAGCATCCCACATGGGGAAGTGCTCGCCATGATACTGGCCAGAAAGGCTGGAATAAATGCTGCAATGGCCAGAATAGAAGATGTGGCTGGACGGCCAGTGGCTCTCATCACCCGGTTTGACCGCGATAATGGCCAACGCATTCCTTTCTTGTCGGCAATGAGTTTGTTGGGACTGAATGATGGGGATGAAGCAACCTATACCGACATTGCTGAAGCGATTAGGATGTATTCAAGTGAACCGACTGAGGATTTGCACGAGCTATGGCGGCGCATTGTATTCGGCGTGTTGATCGGCAATCTGGATGATCATTTGCGCAATCATGGCTTCCTTTATGATCACGACGACAAATGGCGCCTATCGCCAGCCTATGATTTAAACCCTGTACCGATTGCCGAAAAGGCTCGTGAACTAACCACATGGATTTCAGAAGCAGGGCCTGATGCTGATCTTGACCTGGCCTTGCGCACTGCGCCATTCTTTGCACTCAATACCCAACGCGCCGAGGCAATAATCGGCGAGGTGTCCGCCGCGCTAAACGGATGGCAAAACACAGCGCGTCAGCTTGGCATGAGCGCTGCCGATGTTTCAATTTACGCGACAGCGATAAATGGAAAAGACTAAGCACTTCTTCATCGGTGATCTCATGTTTTTTCGATTGAGCCTCTTGCAGAATTCCTTGACGATGCCGGATTTTGGAGCTCCGGTCCGGCTAAGGGCTGCCGCCTTGGCCCTGATCACAGGCTTGGAGGGTCGGGATTCGTCCTGATTCGCCTTGCTGGAGCCGGCTTGGCCCTTTTTTTCGGATTCCGGCTTTTTCGAAGCGAGCGGGAGCGCCTTCCTGAGACAGGAAGCTCTCCGGGGGCGGTGGCCCAAGGGGGTGAAGCCGGTTCAGATGTTCATGCGCATCATCTGATCGGTCAGCAGGGCGATCACGCCGAACATCAGATGACAGAACACTTTCCTATAGCCGCGCACCCGGACATGCTATCGCCCCGAACTGGTCCTTGAGGCGGCCGAAGAAGCGCTCCACCGTCGAGCGTTCCCGCATGCGCGCCGTTTCGGCCGGCACATGACGCGCGGCGCGGTCGGTCCGCCGCCGGCTGTGAAGCTCCGCCTTGAACTCCCGGTTCCGCCGCGGGTTCGGCTCGATCAGGGGAACATGGCCGAGGCGGAGAGAGCATTCGCGGATTTCCCCGGCGTCATAAGCGCTGTCCATGAGATCGCAGAGACTGTCGGCCCGTTCGGCCGGCATCGCCGCCCGGGGCAGAGCCGCCTGGCTGTCATGCGGCGAGGCCGATGTGAGAAGGCAGCTGACCGGGATACCGCCGTCTGGCGGCATCGGCATGGAGCTTGTATCCCTTCCGGAAATTGCGGCAGCCCCTGCTGTCCTTCTTGACGCCGAAGCCGCAGGCCGAGGGAAGATCCCCGATCATCTCTTCCAGCGCCATCCTTTGCTGACGCTGCAGCCGGGTGAGCGGTTTCTTCACCTCCCCGCCTTTGCGCGTCCGGCCGGGCCTGCGGCCGGTGAACCGGGTCTGATGCTCCAGCCTGGAGTGCTCGATCGCTATGACGAGCTTTTCATGGCCGTCGCCGAGCGGCGCGGGCTCATCGCAAAGAAAACGAAAAAGTTCCTCTTAAAAATACCCCCAGCGATCATTTATACTCTCCTGCAAGGATATCGGCCACACCTCCGTTATTTTGTGGTTGTGCAGGTTGCAAGATTCCACGGATGGCCGATTCCCTACAACCCCGCACCCCTCGATTTCAGCGTTTTTTCGCAGAAAACCAGGTGCGCGGTCCAATTTTGCAAGAGGCTCAAATTTTAGAGGTTGCGGTCTGGTTTCGGGTGTGGTCTGAAAGGCTATTGAATTTAGGTGTTTTGAGATGGCTTTTGATACCGCTATTTTGAAAAATCATGATGATGCCGGTTATGAGAATAGACAAATTTATGAGAATTATGACGCTGTTGATGCTCATTTTTGGTTCCTTGTCATGTGTCCGTCCTTGGCCATTCAATTCCCGTCGCTTGCCGTGTGTCAGTCTTTCAAACATTCCTACGATGATGAGATTCAGATTCCCGATGAGTGTGAAAATTTAGATGATGATGATGACTTCATACCGTTTTAAGAAAAACAACCGTGGCTTGTCGTGCGTCCGTCTTCCGATCAGTTCCCCAGTGTCTGCAATCCACACCATACCCCAAAAAACGCATGTTTCCGGGGAAGGCAGGGGGAGAGCGGGATTCCAAACTCTGCGCCGCGATCACGGCGGCTTGTCCGCCGTATAATCTGAGCAAGTTGATTCGGGTCCTCGCAACACTTCCGAAGGTAAACAAAGTTCAGCCGCAAGGCTGGCTTTCCAATTGTGTGGCTTGCCGTGCGATATCGGTTGGAAGATGGGCAATATTCCTACGATAACAGATTGCGAGGGTGCTTTGGTTCCTTACGGTCCTGATGATATTTGAAGTCTGATTGTGATGGGTAATCAGGGGCTTGCCGGTGTTCGGATCTTGGGTTCGTTTTCAGTTGACGAAGTCTATTTGATGCTTGATTCCGCACCACTGAGACGCCCGCCTTTCGCATCGCTTCAAGACGACGGATATGGGCTTTGATATATTCCTCGTTTGCGCTCGGCGCTTCCGCCAGATGTGTCGCGGCACTGTAGATACCGCCATGGTTATCGGCAATTTCATTGATCCTGATGTCTGATGGACGGGGTGTATGCGATGCGGGATGAGCAGTAATGATCGTGCCTTTTTCAAAATCCACCAGCCGGTCGCTTGGGCCGATATTGCCATAGGCCACTTTGCCGTCCGTTCCGTCGATCACCACATCTCGGCCGCACCATAAATTCAGAAAGCAGACTTTTTAAGTTATTGTAATTACTGAATTTATCACCCTGTAGGTCACTAGACCCCGTAATCACCTTCGATTTTGTGTAACAAATCGAGGTACATTATGGCGGTCATGAGAGACCTGAATCAACACCTGTACCGGCGCAGAAATAGATGGCACTATGTGCGCCGTGTGCCGTTCGAATATGCGGATTTCGATCCGCGCGGCATAATCCGAAAGTCACTTAAAACAGATTCATTGGAAGTTGCGCGTGCGCGAAGGGACGCGCTTGTAGAGGCAGACGAACAGTTTTGGGCGACAGTTTTCATCAGCGGTCAGGGGTTAACAGGCACTAACTCGGTGAGTAAGCAAACCCGTCGCGCGATACACGAGTATCAAGCCGCCAGACAACGGACGATGGCGAAGGGGTTCATGTATACGCCCGTTCAAGAAATCGCGGCACAGGAAGATGTAGCCGACATTTTGGACAGATTGAGCGCAATCCCGGTTCGCAATGCGCCTGATAAATCGGAAGCGGATGCAGAACTTGGCACGGTATCGCCACCAGACATAAAAATCTCGCAAGCCCTCGAAATACAGTTCTCTGAGATTGCTGTGTCAGACCAGATCGGTAAGTCGGAGACGCAAGTTCAGTCTTGGCGCAAGGCGAAAAAACGAGCCGTCAGCAACTTCGTGCAGGTGGTGGATGACTTTCCGATGCACAAGATCAATCGAGACTATGCCCGTAAGTTCTAAAATTGGTGGTCTGACCGTCTGCGACCGACCGATGGAAGCCGTCCCCTGTCAGGAAATAGCCTAGATCGCGACCTTGGAAACCTGCGCAAGCTATTCCGTGGATACTGGAAGTATGAAGGGCATGAAAGCCGCCAAAATCCATTCCGAAATCTCAACTTTGGGAACGGCAATAGCTTGAGCCTTTTGCAAAATTCCTCGACGATGCCGGCTTTTGGATCTCCTGTCCGGCTGACGGTCGCCGCCTTGGCTTTGATCACGGGCTTGGAGGGTCGGGATTCGTCCTGATTCTCCGTGCTGGAGCGGACTTGGCACCTTATCTCCAGCCGTCCATGTCTGAGACTTGCACTTTACAATTATAGGAGGCTCATCCGATCCAAGATCAAATGTGTGCATCTTCTTATTGTTTCCTAGGCTACATGGAGTCTTGTAGTTTTGATTCAGCAATATGCCATGTTGGGCGAGAATGCGCTGTGCGCGGGCTTCAAACTCACGACCAACGTGGGCGTTGCTAATTGAACCGTCGCTTTGAAAATTACTCATCCGTATAACTCTCGTCAGATAACGGCGATATTCCAAGGGCCAAGAACGGCGTTGAGGATGGGCTTGGTTAGAACAAGCGGTTTAGGCCCGGCAATTAGTTTGGGAACCGCGCGCCAGTAAACGCCCACACAGGCGATATTTGTAAACCGGCTGGAATAGAGAAAGCCGTCAATATACGGCATCTGGCGATAGACAAATTCCGAGAAGTGTTGACCGTACGTGTGATTGGAATAGCGGATCACATCTGTCGGCACGCCTGAGCGAATTGCATTGCCGCTAGTCAGATCGAGCAGCGTCAATGTTTGACCGGTTTGTGTCGAGACATTCACCGCACATTTCGTCCGGTAATCCGCTTTCGTTAATAGGCGCACTGGGTCAAGATCGAACCGGTCACGGATGATGGCTTCATAAGAGGCGGTCGCCAGATCAGCCGCGCCATAGAGGATTTTGAATTTTGGCCGTTTGGTCTTTCCCGCATTGACCGGACTGAAACGGCTTGGTCCTGTTCCGGCACTCAACTGGGCCGACTTTGTTCCAACCGGAACGGTGTTCTTTGTGGCCAATGTGGTTCCCATGACGCGCACAAAATTAGTTATCGGTCTTACGGTCTGTAAGCCTGATAACAGGCTTTCAATCTGTTTGGCCTGTTTTGAATTGCGGCGCAGCGCATTAAGGCCGGCCGCATTCAAAAGTGATCTCCGTGGTCATGGCTGCTTTTCACGGATTCAAGTTCAACAAGACAGGCCTCAAACCCTGCCTTGTCATTGCGTTTGAGCGCTCTTAACCGGTCAATCGGACATGGATTGTCATCGCCATAGAAAAATTTTGATGATAGAAAAAACCAGGTCTCCCGATGTTCATTATCAAACAGGGCGATCATTTCAGCAACGCCCGGCACCACATTCCCACCTTTGAATTGTGCGCGGGGGATGAGCCAGTCGCGCTTGAAGCCCTGATAGCCAAGCAGCTTATTGTTCTTGATGCGTCGGGTAATTGTCGTTTTAGCCACGCCAAGTTCATCGGCAATTTCCTGAGCAGAAATAAAATCATCCGTTTCAGGATCAGCAAAATCGACTACCTCGTCGTCAGTATAGGTGATGTTTTCTAGCACAGACAAATCTTGCCCCACCAGAGCTGGTTCGCTTTCAACGCCAAGGCTGATAGTACCGTCCTCTTTCAAGGTTAGGGCGACAGTGATTTCAGTATCGTCGATTTTTCGCAATCCCTTTCGCGTCAACGCGTCGCGATCTGTCTTAACGGCAGGAACAGCAATCTCTCTGACCACTTCACGCGCACCGGCTTGCGAAGCGAATAGGCGGATGCGATCTATCCGAGGCAACACAAGGTCAGCAAGCAGTTGCCTGACTGCTTCGGGTTTTGCGCTGGTCAGATCATCAACCTGACTCAGAAGGTTATCCCAGGGCGTGCTGACGGCGACTTTCTTGATCTGGCTCATAACAGGCTCCTTTCGCCTCCTATTTAGCATATATTGCGAATATTGCAAGTGTTGCGTTAGTTGCGTCATTCAATCCGCCGCCCTTTGGTTAGCGTCCAAGCAATCTGACGCCCCCCGGATCATGCTGCTGATCTGTTTGCCCAAACTTCGGTCCATGACCGCGCGCCACAGCACGAGAGAAAAATCCTTGGCGCGTTCGATGACGGCATAGCAGCCGCTGGGCCGGTCGAGGCGTTCGACATAGGTGCCATTGATCCGGCCCGATTGCGGGGACTGCGCAAACTGTTTGCCGTGTTTGTGCGCCAACATCTTCGCTGCATCTTCACGGTCGCGTCTTTCAAGGGCAGCAAGCGTCTTGTCGGTGACAGTCTCGCCTACATCTTTCAGAACGCCTTGTCGGTAGAGAAAGGCCCGGCGCTTCCGCCGGATGTGTCGCGGCGCTGAATATACCGCCATGCTTATCGACAATTTCATTGATCCGGTCTCTACCTGGCTGCGGCTAGGTTGAAACACGTCGCCGGCACGCAGTGGAGCACGCGAAAGTATATGAACATGGAGCCGCTGCGCACGATGAAACTTCAACATAACGGAGCCGCCGTCGCATGACTGAAAGTGCGAAAGATTCTGGACACTACCCAATAGATGGGAGTGTCAAAGATGCTGAACTAGGCCGGGTCAAGATAGGGATCATAGTCAAACTGTTCCGCTACCCACCCTGTGGCAATCCACAACCCCCCCGGCTATTGTGGACAGCACTGCGAGAATATGACTGCAAAAAATACCTTGGGGTGTCATGACGTGACCTCGTAATTTGCGAAGTCAGATTGCGCACGATCAGGCACTCCGTATAGTCCGGAAAGCGGGTGGAAATCTGAATGAAATCAGTTGGTATAGGCTGAAACTCGGTAGAACGGGATGTGCGCAGTGCTCTGGTGATCTTCGGGGCGTCTCGTAGTGCGGAGCAGTGGGAACTCAGGTGAAAATCTAAGGATTTCTGGCGATCATGTCGCCAGATTGGTCACGGCAGTTTATCTTTCGGCCTTTCTTTGCGTGTCAATCTCGTAAAAGTTTCTAAATGATTGACAAGGTAAAATGCTATCATATATGATATGAAATTCGATAAAATGCACCAAAAGCTATCGCAGGTGATATGATGAAGCTTACCAAATTTGTGCCAGAAGATGAAATCCTCAAGGAATTTGCAAAGCGTCTTGCAAGGATACGCAAGGCTCAAGGTTACTCTCAAACCGAATTTGCAATGGAAGCTGGCATAGGCGTTGCTACACTTCGCCGAATTGAAGGCGGACAGGACAGCCAGTTTGAAACGTGGCTGAAAATTCTAAAGGCGTTGGACCGGGTCGCCGCCCTTGATGCGCTCCTGCCGGAAACATTCAATTCTCCGATGGTGGAAGCGCTCGCCGGAAAATCTCGAAAGCACAAAAAGCTGACTTCCTCATCCGGTATCGTCTGGGGAGATGAAGCCCGATGAGTGCAGCGATTGTCAAATTATGGGGCACCATCATCGGATATGTCTCAATGGATCACGCCGAACGGTATGCACGATTTGAATATGATCCGGACTTTGTGGACTTCAGCATAGAACCTGCTCCGATACATATGCCAGTTCGCAAAGGTCACATTTATCAGTTTGAAGGACTGCACCCCAGATCATTTCATGGACTGCCGGGCATGATTGCCGACAGTCTGCCCGACAAATATGGCAACAAACTTATAGATGTTTGGCTCAACCAAACCGGACGGAAGCGAACGGAGTTCAACGCTGTGGATCGCCTCTGTTACACTGGAACGCGTGGGATGGGCGCACTGGAATTTGAGCCTTTCATCGAAACTGAAACGACGAAAGATAAACGCCTTGAAATCCGTGAACTTATTGAACTTGCGTCAATGGCCTTTGCAGACAGAGAAACACTCAACACCAAACTTACATCCGGCAAGGATGAAACCGCCTTACTGGACATTCTCGGTGTTGGAACATCCGCGGGCGGTGCTCGGGCGAAAGCTGTTATTGCCTATAACCCGGACACAGCAGAAGTTCGTTCAGGGCAGTTAGACCTGCCACCCAATTATGAATATTGGCTGATTAAATTTGACGGCGTTGCCTTCAGCGGGGATTGGGGTGTGGCTGACCCGTCTGGCTACGGCCTCTTGGAATATAGCTATCACCTTATGGCAAAAGCCTGTGGTATTGACATGATGGATAGCCGCATATTCAGCGAGAATGGCCGTAATCATTTCATGACAAGACGCTTTGATCGCGATGAACAAGGCGGTAAGAAATTTGTTCAGACCTTCGCCGCCGCCGCGCATTTTGATTATTATGAAAGCGGCGCTTATTCTTATGAGCAGCTCTTCACAACAATGCGTGAGTTGGACATGCCGCAGAGTGCGATTGAAGAGCAGTTTCGCCGTGTGGTTTTCAATGTGGTCGGGTGCAATCAGGATGACCATGTGAAAAACTTTGGCTTCATGATGGATCGCCAGGGTAATTGGGACATCACGCCTGCCTATGATCTTTGTCACGCCGAAGGAAGCGATTTCACAAGATTCCACCAGTTGAGCATCAACAACAAAACAAGCGACTTTACCGTCAAAGACCTGAAGCATCTTTCAAAATTTGCCAGGCTGCCGCGCAACCGGGAAAAAATTGTCCTTGAACAAACCGTTGATGCGTTTTCGACATGGCATCAAACGGCAAATGAGCTTGATATGCCAAAGACGTTGCAGGAGCACGTATTGCACACCCTCCGCCTTTCCTGGTCATAGGCTCCAAAAAAACCGGCTATCGAATAGGTCGGGCAGGCTTCTAACAAGTTTATGCCCCAGCCACATAAACTTGTTAGAAGCCATCGTCGAGCGAAGCGTCGATCTCGTCATTCAGTTCCCCGACCGCGTCCAGTCTTCGTCAATCGCCTCAGAACTGTTCCAAAATGCAGAATCAGGAGAATTTTTTTACTGACACTATAGTACAGCTTTGCCAAACTCTTCACGCTAGCTGTTGCTGGCGAAGGCACATATGGGCAGATCGAGCGGTCCCTTTGGTTGGCATATTTGTGTTTAACCAGAGCTCAAAAGACACTGCGGATTGTGCTTTTTTGCCCGTCGCCCGGCGAGACCAAAACAGAATTAGTCGCATAGGGATGGCTTGATGAGAGTCAGATTCGTAATTTTCCCGGTTAACCGGGGCCAATTCAATTAGGCGCACTTAAACATCGGCAAGCAGAGTAGCAATCCCAACCGAAATTACACGTCAAACTAACCTACAAAATGTACTACATTCCAACTTGACGAACGCTACAAGCCATTGTACCAAAAAGGAAATATTGAGCACTTCGAGTCTTTTCGGTCGTACTATCCCGTAAACCTGTCGGGATGGAGTTGGCTGATTTTAGCTTGAGATCGGCAGGTTCCGAAGCGTGAACCGTTCCGACGGCGAAATATGATCGGTTGACGGGTCTGCGGATAGCAGCGATTGTGAGAGGTGCGGGGTTGGCAAATTCTGATCAGGACAGAGGATTTGTTCGGTTCGAGGGTGTTCAAAAGAGCTATGACGGCGAAATCCTTGTCGTAAAGGATTTGAATCTTTCGATATCGCGCGGAGAGTTTTTGACGCTGCTTGGTCCTTCCGGTTCGGGCAAAACGACATGCCTTTTGATGTTGGCTGGTTTTGAGACGGCTACGCACGGTGAAATTCTGCTCGGCGACAAGCCGATTAACAACATCCCACCCCATAAGCGCGGAATCGGCATGGTGTTTCAAAATTATGCGTTATTTCCCCATATGTCTGTGGCGGAAAATCTTTCCTTTCCTTTAGAAGTGCGTGGGTTGAGCAAAGAAGACCGAACGGCCAAGGTTCGCCGTGCTTTGGAAATGGTTCAGATGCAAGGTTTTGAAGGAAGGCGTCCTGGGCAGCTTTCAGGCGGACAGCAGCAGCGAGTCGCATTGGCGCGAGCGTTGGTTTTCGAGCCGGAATTGGTCTTGATGGACGAGCCTCTCGGTGCATTGGACAAGCAACTGCGAGAGCACATGCAATTTGAAATCAAGCACTTGCATGAACGGCTTGGAGTGACAGTGGTGTATGTCACGCACGATCAGACAGAAGCGTTGACAATGTCGGATCGTGTTGCGGTCTTCAATGATGGAGTTATTCAACAGCTCGCATCACCAGACCAACTCTACGAAGCACCTGAAAACAGCTTCGTGGCACAGTTCATCGGCGAGAACAACACGTTGATGGGTGTTGTTGAATCCCTGAGCGATGGCAAGGCATCGATCCGACTTGACAGCGGCGATACCATTGAAGCGGTGCCGGTCAATGTGTCGGAGGTTGGTCAGCGGACACGCGTTTCGATACGTCCTGAAAGAGTGGAAACAGATTGCAGCAGGTTGCCCGATAAAGCCCATACTCTTTCTGCAGAGGTTCTTGAGTTCATCTATATGGGGGATGTATACCGGACTCGTTTGAATGTCGCTGAGAGCGAAAATTTCATTGTCAAAGCACGGAATACGACGCACCAGAAAAGGCTGAAAGAAGGTGAGACGGTAGAAATTGGCTGGATGCCGCGCGATTGCCGCGCTCTTGACGCCTAGTGTTTTAGTTTAGCAGAATACGCAGCGTAACATTCCGCAGACACAGCTGCCAGGCAATCTTGGCAGTAGGGTTGGTGGTGAGGTAATCGCGGATCTGCTATGGTGTTGGTTCCGAATGCAGAGGCACTAGACTGGGGTTTGGTGCAAAGTCGTCGATTTTGCCCGGTCGGTGAGGCGGAAGATTGCGCATCGGCTGCGTCCGGACTAACGAATGAAGATGAATCAAATTCTAGGAACTCATTTCAAGGGGACAGCGGAACGTTGCCGTAAAGAACCGGCAGTGCTGACCATCAACGATGCCAACACACTCAATTTCAGTGATTTTTCGGAGGCCGAAGGTTTTGATGCTCTTGGCGAAGATACGAAGCACTGCGGGTTTCTCCAGGTTGGTTTGGCGGTTACCGCGGCCTAGCATACCTTGGGGCTATTTGATCTCAAAGCTGTATCCCAAGGTGCGGAGACGATCGACAATCAGCATTCGATTGACGCTGTGGAACAGGTACAGCAGATGGCTGTTGCATGTCCCCAAACCCCGGCAGGTGTCAATGCGGCCAATATCGAGCGAGTGCGGATTTCGCGCCTGATTCAATTTTAACAGCGGCCTGAACATATTCTGTTTCGGTTGTTTCGACCCGAGGGTACCAGACAAGCAGAGTCTGATGACTTGCATCTTTTTCATCGATCTCCACGCGACCTTGCCCCTGTGTGTCAGCATTGAGAAATTCAGCCACTGCGGCGTGAAGATCGGTCGTGATATAATGGCTGCAATCGGCTGCAATTTCTTCCAGAGCGGCCTATCTTTTCTTGTTGGATAGCGCCACGATTTCTTCGGTGCTGCTTGGATGACCAAGGTCGTCACGGAAGACTGTAATATCAATGTCTTCCGAGAACCGGTTAATCAGACCATATGCTTTTGACAAGGACGTGCCGCCTTTGAAAAGAAGACGCGGGCCATTTTCAGGAAGACAAAGATAGAGCGTGTTGAGCGTCCAGCACCCCCAAAAATCCTTCTCGACATTGATAAGCGGTGTGCCCAAACGCTGAGCCGTCGTCAGAAAGAGGTCTGCACGGTCAGCAGGATCGGTACGAATGTTTTCGATGAATGCTTCCCTGCTCATTTCTTCAAGACAGTGTCGGCGGAGGCGATTGGCTTGCGCAGAATGTCCTGCATCCAGATCGGCATGGCTGACAAGCCGGAGCGCAAGTCCTCGATGAGCTGAGAACCGCTCTCTGAATCGGCCAGGAGCTTTCGAATGATACGGTCCAGCCTGGAGTGCTCGACATTGCTTTGTGTCGCGTCATGAATCCAATGCAGAGCCTGTACCAGATACATCCCCGGGCGCCCGGCCCAGTACAGCCGACTGGGTGCAGCATGCTTAAAGACAATTTTCTGGTTGCCAAGTTCGATTGGCTTCAAACGAGCGTCAACAAGGACTTCGATCTTTGCCGGGACCGCATTTGTCAGTCCCAATGTATTGGCCGCCGTTATACAATCGACAATGAACCGGGCCTTGTCACGCCGAGCGACAGCTTCAATGACCGCTCGATAGTCTGGTATCGACTGTTTGCCCGTCAGCTTGTTGAATGTCGGTTTGTCATAAAGACCGCGTTCAATGCGTCGAAGTTCGCCTGAATTGACCATGCGCTGAAGCACCTTGTCAACCACTTGGCGCGGACCGAGATCAACAAAATCTCCCGGAGTCCAAACCTTCCAAGGTTCGACTGCAATCCGGTCTGCGACACGCTTGGGAAAAGTTCGATGCGGGTTATCATTGATCATGTCCGAAATATGCCACATTTTTCGGACATGCGCGAGTCCGAAAAATGTGGCACATTTAATCAAGATTTTGTCCAATAAACAGTCATAATCATTTGAGGCGAAAATGACTATTGATGATGAGGAAGATACTGATGGGCGAAGGCAACACTTACGCCACGCTTTTATCAGGGAGGTCCTCGGTCCTGATCAGTTCTTTCGCACATCGCTTTGCTTGGGAAATGCTCTGTTTACAGTCATCGGCAGCCAGCGACAGAAACTCCGGAGATGTGGCACGATCCAAGTCGTCGCTCGGTCAGTCATCTGAAAGACGTTTGCTTATGTCAGGATTGAAATTGGCATTTTGTGCAACGTTGTGGAAGCTTGCGCAAGTTTGAAAACCTACATGTGAAACAATGTGCTGTAAACTTGCAATTTGAGTTTACGCTTGCCCAAGTTTGCGCTGAGTTGAGGTCAATGTGCGGACATGGTGCGGACACAAGACGGATAAAACTGGAGAGTGAGATGGAGAAGGAAACAGCCAGATTGACCAAACGGCTGGTGGCGTCGGTCAAGCCGCGCAGCCCACCGCTTCGGAAAGCAGACGGTGGTCGACCGGATGTTCGACGTCGGTCTCCACAACAAACGAATCCGCCTTCACATCGACCGGACCGCGGTGCTTCACGATCCTGTGACCGAGCTGCATGATTTTATTGTTGACGAACCGAAGCGTATCCTCGTCGAGAAGCTCCGTCAGATTGTACGCGATCCGGGGAGACTTGAACTGATCATGATAATCCGGACACTGCAGCATGATCCGGATTTCGCAATGTTTGCACATCTCCTCAAGACGGTCGAAGTCGCAGTTGAGCCCCTGCTTCAAAATGCCAAGCACAAGAACCTGCCAGAAACTCATGCCCGGACGGCCGTTCTCAAGGCTGGCCCGTTCCGAATGCTTCGCCTCCATGTGAGCCAAAACCGCCTGACGGGACTGCTCGTCGCAGTAAAGCGCCTTCAGGCCGCTCAGCAGACGGGGAATGTCGTCCCGCGACTGCTCGTTGATCTGAAGCTCCTCGATCGGAACATGAAACAGTTGAAGATTTTTCTCAAATGTGGTTCTCATGACATCATCCAGAGTTGAAGATTCGCCTATTTGACACAATATCTGGGCGAATCTTCCTCTTTTACGCCGTATCCTCCGAATCTTCGCAACCACGAACAGCAGAAAATTCTATGCACGGTAAGGCTTAGAACGGCAGAATCGACTTTTCCAGCAGACACTAGCTATAGTTGTGAATAGCTCCGTAAAGTTACGTGAGTTGCGGTGACTGGCGTAGAATCAATTACCGAAAAGCGCATACCTTCAGCTGTGCCATTCGGGAGCAACCGGTCTGCCTCAAATATAGATCCATATTTGCCATAAGTATGGCGGTTAGGGTGATCATTGAGGTGGATGCAGTGAAAGCCATCGGGCGTGAGAAGGTTTCAATCATGATTTTTGTGTAGGGTGTAATGGTATTTTCGTGTAAGGTGTAATGGCGATTTGGAGGAGAGCGAAAAAGTACCTATGGTCGATCAAGATGATTTTCTGCAAAGGCATTTGATTCCGGAATTACGGGATGCGCTGGAAGGCTCACGAGTGGTGAACCTGATCGGTCCGCGCCAGGCTGGAAAGACAACGCTGGTTCGAGATCTTTTCGAGGCCGGTAAGTTCATTACGCTTGATGACGCCGCCACATTAGCTGCGATCAATGCAGACCCGGTAGGCCAGCTTGCCAGTTTAACGGCTGATCTTGATGACGCGCCGCTTATTATTGACGAGGCGCAACGCTCGACCGATCTGTCCCTTGCGATCAAACGCGTTGTGGATGTGAACCGCCGAAAAGGCCAGTTTGTTCTGACTGGTTCCGCAAATGTGTTCACCACGGCAAATGTTGCGGACTCACTAGCTGGACGCATGCGTACATTGAAGCTCTGGCCATTGACCGCTGCTGAATGTGTTCGGAGCCCTGCGTCTCGCCTTATCGACTGGTCGCTTCAGAAGGCTCCCGACCTGTCACAATTGAGTGCACCTCCGGTTTTACGGCGCGACTATGTAGACCAAATCTTGCGTGGCGGGCTTCCGGAAATGCGTGATCTGGACCTGCGATTCCGTCAGCGCCAGTATCGCGACTATGTGGATGCTGTTGTGGATCGCGATGTTGCTGACATTTTGCGTGTTCGGAAGACCGATGCGCTCCGCCGCCTGATTGATCAGATGGCAGCCCGAACCGCACAGGAGATCAATATTGCGCAATTGTGCAAGCTCTTGCATATCCAGCGAGATACCGTGGAACAATATCTTGATGTGCTGATCCGCCTGTCGATGATTGTGAAACTTGGCGCGTGGACTTCGGGTGAGGGTAAGCGCGAAATCAAGAATGCCAAATATCATTTCGTGGATAGCGGCATCGTCTGCGCACTACGACGGTTCAAAGAAAACGGGTTTGATATTGGAGCGCATCCTGAAGCGTTCGGCGGTGTGCTTGAAAGCTATGTGTTCAATGAACTGCTTCGTGCCGCACCATTGCAGAAAGAAGATGTGCGCTTCTATCACTGGCGCAGCCCCGACAAGCGCGAGATTGATATTCTGATCGACGCTGGCGAAACACTGGTCGGTGTTGAGGTGAAGGCTTCAGCAACGGTTGCGACCCGTGACTTCAAACACCTGAAATGGTTTGCAAGCGAAGGGCCGGGGCAAGCGCGGCCCTGTGTTGGGATTGTCTTCTATTTGGGGGAGGAGCGATTAAGCTTCGGTGACAATTGCTTCGCCCTGCCGGTCAGCACCCTGTGGAGCGACGTGCGTTTCTAATGCGCGTTTCTTGCGACCTGATCCTGCTTTCACGTGTGCGAGTAAAATAACTCCAACTAACAAAATTTGGTGATTTCGTTAGTTGTGTGGCATAACCGGCAGCGCAAGCCTTGGAAGATTGGTGCAGAATCCTTGCTGCGCGTTCAAGGCCATCGGTCGGCCCGGAGGTGCGGCTTGCACGTCAAAAAAGACTCTCTCCAACCAAACTGACCGTCGCCGGGCTTTCCTGGATAATTCAGTTAATACCAAAATCGGTGCGGACATGGTGCGGACACAGCGCGCATGTGAGCGGATGCTCGTTTTTGCGTATCGGGTAACCCATTGTTTTTAAGGGGAATAATGGTGGTCGATACAAGGATTGAAATTGTGACCCCTGCAATGGCAAAAGCAGGTGTCAATAAAAACCCCTGATTCTGCAATCTGGAACAGTTCGGTGACGATTAACAGAGACTTGACAATGCCCGGTTCCCGGCCTTTGCTCCGCCAGCCGTTGATCGTGGTTCCGATTTTCTGGATGTTGGCGGCGCTCCAGCTAAGCCGGTCAGCGTATCGAAGTTGGGGAAAGCGAAGTCCGCATCATCGGATCGAGGTCCGGACTGCTGACAACACTGAGTGTCACAAATGACAAAGTCCCGGCGCCAATTGGCGTGCCCGGCTCTGTACCAAGGTGGCGGAGGGGGTGGGATTCGAACCCACGGTGGAGTTTCCCCCACGCCGGTTTTCAAGACCGGTACATTCGACCACTCTGTCACCCCTCCTCCTATCCGCATCCATTAACGCATTGATGAAAAAATTCAATTGACGAAGATTCACTGGCAAAGTTTAAGTTTTGATTGCAAAGTAATCCACCATTGCAAATAACACCGACATAGAGGTAGATTTATAGCAATGAAACCAATCACGCTTCTTTTCATGTCAGCGGCTGTCAGTCTGCTGTCGTTGTCCGCCGTAGCTTTTGAAACCAGCGGCCGCTCTCTTATCATTGTTGATCATAATTCCGGCATGGTGTTAGCCGAAAAAAATGCGGACCAGCTGCAGCCGCCGGCGTCAATGTCCAAACTCATGACCGTCTACATGACATTTGAGGCCCTTGCCGCCGGTCGATTGGGGCTTGATTCGAAACTTCGGGTTTCCCCAGAAGCCGTGAAGTACAGGGGTTCGTCCATGTTTCTGAAGTCTGGAGAACGCATTAGCGTGGAAGACTTGTTACGTGGAGTAATTGTGCTGTCAGGCAATGATGCAAGTGCGGTTCTTGCCGAAGCGTTGTCTCCGGACGGAACCGAAGCTGGATTTGCGCGATTAACGAATGCCCGCGCGTTGGAAATCGGATTGACCAATTCCAATTTCACCAATTCAAACGGCTGGCCGGATCCGAACCACCTGATGTCAGCACGTGACCTCGCTACACTCTCCAGCCGCCTGATCACGGATTTTCCAGACTTATACGGTTACTTTGCCGAAAAGGAGTTCGCGTTTGACAACCGCGTTCCCGAAAACAGACGCAATCGCAATCCATTGCTCAAGCTGGATTTCGGAGCAGATGGTCTGAAAACTGGTTATACGCAGGCTGCTGGCTACGGTATTGTCGGCTCAGTTGTGCGGGACAACCGGCGAGTGATTTTTGTTGTCACAGGATTGAAGAGCCGAAGTATTCGCGAGACGGAGGCTGAGAAGATTGTAAATTGGTATTTTTTTCAATTCAATGAACAGACACTGTTCGAACCAGGCGATACGGTTTTGTCAGTTCCGGTCTGGATGGGAGTTGAACGGCAGGTTGCCGTGACAGTGCCAAGTGCGGCCAAAATCCTCGTCAGCGCCTCCTCGAAGCAGGAAATTTCAGCTGAAGCAATTTTTGAGGACATTGTTGAGGCCCCGGTCGCAAAAGGAGAGCAGCTCGGCACCCTAAGAGTAATCATTTCAGGTGCAGATGCTGCATCCAATGTACCATTGGTTGCAGCCAACGATATTGAACGCGGCGGTTTTGGTGTGCGTCTTTTGACTGCTGTTTTGAAGCTGTTCGATAGGTCGTTTGGCCGGTTGTTCGATCTCTGATGGAGAAAGCTGGTGGCTTCATCACAATTGAAGGCATTGATGGAGCAGGGAAATCACTGCAGACAATGCTTCTCGTTAAAGGCCTATGCTCGCGTGGATTGAAGGCCGTTGCTACCTTTGAACCCGGCGGCGGCGAAGATGGCGACATGTTTCGTGAAATTCTCGCTTCGGATAAAGCGCACCGCCGCTGGTCGCGCAAGACCGAAATTCTGCTGTTTACCGCTGCCCGGAGGCACCATCTCGAAACCTTTATTTTTCCTGCGCTGAAGCAGGGTCAATTTGTGGTATCGGATCGGTTTGTTGATTCGACTCGAGTCTATCAGGGCCTCGCCGATCAAGAACTGCGGAAACTCACAGACGAGTTGCACGGTCTGATGATTGGAAAAGAAGCCGATCTCACTTTCATCGTTGATGTTCCGGTTGAAACGGCGCTTGCCCGCGTGCATGCGAGGAGCGGCGGTGATGCGAGACTCGAATCTTATGGCACAAAATTAGAAGGGCTGCGACAAAGTTTCCGTGCTTTAGGACAATCCAACGCTGCCCGGTGTCGATTGGTTGACGGTGATGCTTGTCCAGAAGACATCGCTGAAGAAATTTTGACAGAGACGTTAAGGCAGTTCTCTTGAAAACGCCGGAGTTTTTCGAGTCGGACAGGGTAGGGGATGCTCCACATCCCCGGTTTACAAGACAACTGTTTGGCCAATCCGCAGCAGAAAGAAGGTTTCTAGAAGCCTGGAGAAGTGGCCGTTTGCATCATGCTTGGCTGTTTAGCGGAATGCGAGGAGTGGGAAAAGCAACTTTGGCGTGGAGAGCGGCGAAGGCTATGCTGGCAGCTGAACACAATGCCAGAGTTGGCAATGCGAGTGATTTGCCACCAATCGACGGGCTGAATGTTCCGCCTGATCATCCGATTGTCAGACGAATTGAAGTACTTACAGAATCCGCACTGACAATTGTTCGACGAGGTTATGATCCGAAGACTGGACGGGTGTTCAAGAACATTGGAGTTGAAGATATCCGCTCGCTCGGTAATTTTTTTGCTCTGTCTTCGGCAGATGGACTTCCACTCATTGCAATCATTGATTCAGCCGACGACATGAATTCAAATGCTGCCAACGCTCTGCTGAAGCTCCTTGAGGAACCACCTCCAAATTCATACCTTTTTTTGGTGAGTCATTCACCAAACGGGCTCTTGCCAACGGTGCGAAGCCGATGCACTAAACTGAATTGCGTGCCGTTGGACTTTGCGGATTTGCAGAATGCGCTTGAAGAAGCAGGACTGTCGAAGGCTGCTGAAAGATCAGCTCTTGCCATGCTTAGCGGGGGTTCGCCTGGTGAAGCGTTGCGGTTGCAGATCAGCGGCGGGCTGGTCAGTTATCGGAGGCTGATCGAAATCATGGCAACCGCTCCGGATATATCACGCAGCCAAGCGCTCAAGATGGCGACAGAGTGCGGTGTTCGCTCAGCCGACGACAAATACACATCGGTGATTGATGCGATTCTGCGTTTGGTGTCGAGACTTGCCAAGTCTGCGGCAGGGGGACCATTGCAGGAAGCGGTTCCGGGCGAGCAAAAGTGCTTTACTAGTTTGACCAGCGGTCGCAATGCAGCGCAAATTTGGGCAGAACTGAGTGCCGAGCTAGCTGAAAGAGAGCGGATTTCCAAGGAAGGCAATCTTGATCCTGTTTCAGTAGTGCTTGACATGCTGCTGGCGATTGACAGTTCTGCAAAAGAGGCAACTGGCGTAATTGCTTATGGCTGAATTTCCTGAATTGGTTGACAGTCATTGCCACTTGGATTTTCCGGATTTCTGCGATGATTTAAGCGATGTTGTTGAAAGAGCGAGAGACAAAGGCGTGCGGCGTATGGTGACAATCTGCACGTCCTTGGGCAGTGTCGCTGCCGTCGCGGAAATCGCTGCCAGGTACGATGGCGTGTTTTTTGCCGCAGGCACGCATCCGCACCGTGCTGCAAGTGATCCGCTGGTTTCGCTGGAGCAGCTGTTGAATTTATCGAAGCACTCTAAATTCATCGCAGTAGGAGAATCCGGATTGGATTTTCACTACACCCGCTCCACCGCGGATATGCAGAAAAAGAGTCTGCTTTTGCACATTGAAGCTGCTCGGCAGTTAGACCTGCCGCTGATCATTCATTCCCGAAACGCCGATATGGCTATGGCAGAAATTTTGAAGTCCGAATTTCGAAACGGCGAATTCCGCTGTGTTATGCATTGTTATTCGTCAGGTGCGGAATTGGCGCGGTCTGCGCTGGAACTTGGCTTCTATCTTTCGATGTCCGGAATTGTCACATTCCCCAATGCAAGCGCTCTGAGGGAAATTTTCACTGCGGTGCCCATCAACAGGATATTAGTTGAAACAGATGCTCCATACTTGGCCCCTCCGCCATTTCGGGGAAAGCGCAATGAGCCTTCCTATGTAACAGAAGTTGCAAGTGTGGGAGCCGCGCTTTTTGGTCTGAGTCACGAACAGTTCGCCGAGCAGACAACCGCAAACTTCGACCGTCTGTTTCATAAGGCGGCACGTCAGGCAGATAGTTGATGGCGACTTTACTCTTCAGAATTCTTGGCTGCGGTTCTTCCGGAGGTGTTCCTCGTTTGGGCAATAAATGGGGAGCGTGCGACAGTCAAAATCCCCGCAACCGGCGGACCCGATGTTCTTTGTTGATTCAATTGCTCGACGGAGAAAAGGCAACCCGCGTTCTCATTGATTCGTCCCCTGATCTTCGACAGCAGCTTCTTGATGCCGATGTTGGAGACTTGGATGGAGTGGTTTACACCCATGCGCATGCCGATCATGTGAATGGCTTGGATGATTTTCGGATGATTTTTCATAACCGCGGCGAAAGACTGCCCGTCTGGGCGGATAAAGCGACGCAGGGTGAATTGATGAGACGCTTCAGTTATGCCTTCATTCAGCCCGAAGGCAGCTATTATCCGCCGATCTTGGAGATGAATCGGCTTGAAGGCCCAGTTTGCATACACGGCGAAGCCGGTCCCCTGACCATCGTTCCATTCCCGGTGCAGCATGGGAAGATCATCAGCAACGGTTTCAGAATCTGTCAGCTAGCTTATCTGCCCGATGTGTCGGTCATAAGTCCAGATGCGTGGACACATCTCGAAGACTTGGATTGTTGGATAGTCGACGCGCTGCGTTATGAGCCGCATCCTTCGCATACTCATCTTGAGCAGACACTCGACTGGATTGCGCGCGCCGCTCCTAAACGGGCGATTCTTACTAATATGCACGTCGATTTGGATTATCGGACTGTTCTTGAGCAAACACCGGAAAATGTTGTGCCAGCATATGATGGGTTGGAAATCCACTACGAGCTTTAGCCTTGATTTTACTTCTTGAGGTCACCGTGCCGGTGTTTTTGCTTATCGGCGCTGGATACGCGGCGGTTTGGACGCGCATGCTTTCACAGAGCGCGGTCGAGGGGCTGATGAAGTTCGCTCAACGCTTTGCGATACCTTGCATGCTGTTTTACGCGATCTCCGACATGAACCTCAGACAAGGATTCGAGATCAGGTTCGTAACCGCATTTTATGTAGGTTCGCTGGCAAGCTTTACCTGTGGGCTGCTTGGTGCCCGATTCTTGTTTCATAGGGATTGGGAAGATGCGGTTGTTGTCGGATTTGCCGCACTGTTCGGAAACACCGTGCTGCTCGGTCTTTCGATCGTCGGAAGAGCCTATGGTGGAGCCGCATTGGATGGAACGTACGCGCTTGTCTCAATGCATGCGCCGTTTTGCTACCTTGTAGGCATTTCGGCAATGGAATTGATTCGCTCGCAAACCACGGGTTTCCTGGCAACAGCACGGGCGGTGCTAGCCGGGATGTTCCGAAACGCGATCATGCTCGGAATATTCGCCGGGTTTGTGTTTAATGTTCTGAACATACCGTTGCCTGTTTTGGTCGGTGAAGCATTGGAAATGATTGCGCAAAGCGCGCTTCCAGTAGCTCTGGTCGGTCTGGGCGGAATTCTTGTTCAGTATCGACCGGAAGGCGATATGAAGCTCATAGCTTATATTTGCGCTCTTTCGCTCGGTCTGCATCCATTCGTTGCATGGCTTTTTGCCAGCGAAGTGTTTGCAATTAACCAGGATTTTGTCCGCAGCGCGGTCATCACATCTGCTATGGCGCCAGGAATCAACGCTTATATTTTCGCCACTTTATATTCTCGCGCACAGCGGGTGACGGCCAGTTCTGTGTTGTTCGCCACGCTATTCTCGATTTTCACGGCTTCGGCTTGGCTTTGGCTTCTTGGGTAGGGAGGTATATCGTGTTACCCCGCGCTGACGCCTCGCAGCTTCTCGGACCGGCGGCGGAGCAATTCGACCGTTGTTAATAGCAGAATTGATAGCAGCACCAGCACTGTTGCCACTGCAAGAATCGTCGGGCTGATCTGTTCGCGCAGCCCGTTGAACATTTCCCATGGCATGGTTTTGAGGCTGGCTGAACCGACAAAAAGCACGACCACCACTTCATCGAACGAAGTGATGAATGCGAATAAAGCACCGGAAATCACACCGGGAAGAATCAGCGGCATCTGCACTTTAAAAAACGTCCTTACGGGGCCAGCACCCAAACTGGCCGAAGCCCTTGTGAGACTCTTATCGAAGCCGGTAAGCGTTGCGGTGACTGTGATAATGACGAAGGGAATGCCCAAAGCCGCATGCGCCAGCACCACACCGATATAGGTGCCTTGCAGTCCTACCCGAGAATAGAAAAAATACATGCCTGCCGCGGATATGATCAGCGGCACGATCATCGGTGAAATCAGAATCGCCATGATTGCCCGCCGAAAAGGCACATGGCTTTGGCTCAGACCAATGGCTGCAAGCGTCCCGAACGTGACTGCCAAGAGTGTCGCGAGGGGAGCGATTCGGAATGAATTATAGGTTGCAACACGCCAATCAGGATTAAAGAAAAAATCTTCGTAATGCCTGAGAGAGAATCCAGCCGGATCAAGCCGCAGCATTTCAGGTGTGAATGTGAAGTACTCTCCGGCGTTGAAGCTGAGCGGAAGAATGACCAGGATCGGAAACATTAGGAAAAAGAAAACAAGCCCGCAGATGACCCGAAAACCGTAATGCCAAGCTTTATCAACGGCAGTGGTGTATGGAGGAAAGTCGGCCATCGAACTATCCAAGCTTCACTTTGTCGATGCCGACAATCCGGTCATAGATCCAATAGAGCAGCAAGACAGCAATGAGAAGAAGCGTCCCGAGCGCTGCCGCAAGACCCCAATTCAATGAGGAAGAGATATGGTAAGCAATACGGTTTGAGATGAAAGTGCCCTTGATGCCGCCTACGAGCTCCGGTGTAATGTAGTACCCGATCGCCAATATGAACACGAGCACGGAACCGGCGCCGATGCCGGCCAATGACTGCGGAAAATAAACCCGCCAAAATGCGGTGAAGGGTGTGGCTCCAAGCGATTTCGCGGCTCGCACATAAGATGGAGAGATCGTCTTCATGACTGAATAGAGAGGCAAAATCATGAAGGGCAAAAGGATGTGCGACATGGCCACAATGGTGCCGAATTGGTTGTTGATCATAACGAGACGGGCACTGTCGTCGACGAGCCGAATCGAAACCAATATGTCATTGATCACTCCCTGCTGCTGTAACAGAACTTTCCAAGCTGATGTGCGCACCAAGAGTGAAGTCCAAAATGGCAGCAACACGAGTATCAGAAACAGATTGGCTTTGCGAAGCGGCAGATGGGCCATGAAGTATGCGATTGGGTAGCCCAGCAGAATACAAACTAATGTAATGGTGACCGACATGAACATGGTTCGACCGAAAATCACCACGTGAAGCCGTTCTTCTGCATCGCGCAATTCCGGCCCATCGAATCCTTTCTTCAGATCAACGGCATTCAGAAAGTACCCTTCTGTAAGTCGAGGAGAAAAAAGCTTGATAGTACGCAACAGGTCAGAATCACTCCATGCGTCGTCAAATGCAACGAATGCCTGCTTGAGCGAGGCTGACCGCAGTTCACCGATACCTGCGGCTGCTTCCTTGAGCGCATCGGTCTGCGGACCGCTGAGGCTGGCAATCACGCTGGCCTCAGTGGATTCAAGTTCCTTTGCGAGCGCCACATACACAAAATTTTCCGGCTGCTCTTCTGTCGATCGCGCAAAATGGTCTAACCAAGATTGGAACGCGCTGCTCGATTCTGGCAGCAGCGAAGCGGTGCGAGAGTCGGCAAAAAGCATCTGCAAGGTCGTGCCGCTTGCCCATGCGGGCTCAATTTCAACAAAATATTCTCTGAAGGAGTCAGTGTCGAATTGCCTTATTCCCCTTCCCACTCTGCGAAAAACGGATGCGATTCCTGCACCTTCGTAATTCAGTCTCGACCCGATGCGTGCGTGTATTCTCAGTTTGACCGCAATGCTTAGATCGACGAAGAGACCCCGATAGACATCCTCATCAGGTGTCGTCTGAATTGCTGGTTCCCAGCGTTCGAGGGCAGACACGGTTCGCGGAAGAGTGCTCTCGACAATGCTGTTTTCGACTGATCGGAACAGCATATCGGCAATAGGTGCGACAAACGTCACGAGGACAAAGATCAAGAGAGGCGCGATCAGCAGCAGCGCGCGTGTTTTTTGCCACCGCAGTGATCGCCTTAGCCGGCGGCGAAGTTCGGCGGCGGTGATGGCTTCCGGCTGTGATGCCATCATGAAACCGATCCGAACTTAATGGAGTCTGATTGTCCGCCGGCCGCTTTCATTGTCCAATGGATTCATTTCAGCGTCAGCGCACCGGATTCAGAACGACTGGATGGTATCTGAATTCGTGCTTGTTGATAACGAGGGACGATTTACGTCCCTCATCGAATTGCCTTCGGTCAGTTATTGCGCCAGCCAAGCTTGGAATTTCTGATCGACGTCATCGCGGTAGTCTGCCCACCAAAGATAGTCATATATCAAAACATTCTGCGTGTTGTCTGGAGCCGTCGGCATGTGCGGAAGCATGTCGATGCCGAGTTCGGCATGCGTGCTGACGAGTGGCTGGGAAGAAGCTCGCGCCGGGCCATAAGGGATGTACTTCGCTTGGTCCGCTAATCTCTGGGTATCGGTGGCGAATCTCAAAAAATCCACCACGGCTTGTTTGCGTTCTTCCGAAAGTCCGGTAGGAATAACCCAGCCGCTGAAGTCGAACGCTTGCGCATCCCATAGCATTGCAACGGGGGCGCCGATTTCTTCGATCAAGTTAAAGAGCCGGCCGTTGTATGTGGATCCCAAGACGATTTCGCCATCTGCCAGGAGTTGTGGCGTATCCGCGCCCGAGCTCCACCAAATCACACTGTCTTTGATCGTGTCGAGTTTCGCCAGCGCTCGATCAATGCCTCCATCCTCAGAAAGCACATCATACACTTCGTTCAGTGCGACACCGTCGCAATACAGCGCCCATTCCAAGTTATTGATCGGGCGTTTCTCAAGTGCTCTTTGGCCGGGGAAATTCTCGAGATCGAAAACGGCGCAGGCGCTTTCTGGAGTGCGACCTTCCCACTCGTCTACATCGGTGCGGTAAGCGAAAGTTGTAGAATAAACGATCTCTGGAATGAAACATTCAGAGACAAGATAAGGTTCGAAATCCGTACTTGCGGGCGTTCCGTCAGGAGCCGGCGCCAAAATTTCGTCAACATCGATTACCTCAACCAAGCCTTCGTCGCACAGGCGAATTGCGTCGGATATGATAACGTCAACTAAGTCCCATGTGAGATTGTTGGCTTCGTCCATCGCCCGCAATTTAGCGACAGCCTCGTAGGCGCTTTCATCATAGATAAAATTTACATCCGGATTCGCAGCCATATATGGTTCGTGGTACGCATTGATCTGCGAAACGGAATAAGCTCCTCCCCATGAAATCACAGTCAGATCTATTGCTGACGCCGCTCCAGCTGAGCCGCCCAGCACAGCCGCCGCCGCGATACTCAATTTAATCGATTTCATATTTCTCTGTCTCCTGGTTGTGTTAGGTGATCTAACAAGCAGCGCAGATTCAGCGCCGTATAATATCAGTGCCAATATTGGATTAGTTCTTCGAAGACAACAAGTAAGGTGAATTTTCGTAACCACAGCATTGCGGTTGTCAATGAAGCCGTTCAGCGGAAGAAGTCTTTGACGGCGTGAGACAGCTGTGCGGAATTCTCGTTAAACTGCGTTCTGTGAAGCAGTTCGGGCGGTTGGTGACTTTTGTTCCTTTCACACAACATTCAGATCACACAACAACATTCAGAGGAGGAAGCTAAATTGAAAGTTGGATTTATCGGCTTGGGAAATGTCGGCGGGAAGCTCGCAGGGAGTCTATTGCGCAACGGTGTGGACCTGACGGTGCACGATCTTGACGACCGAAAGGTCAGTGAAATGGTGGATCTGGGTGCAGCATGTGGATCGAGCCCGGCCGCAATTTCCGAAAAGTGTGAGGTGGTGATCACCTGTCTTCCAAGTCCAGCGGCCAGCAGACATGTCGTAGCAAGTGAGAATGGACTTCTCGCAGGCTTCAGCCCCGACAAGATCTGGTGTGAGATGAGCACGACTGACGAGAACGAGGTGAAGCGGTTTGCCAAGCGGTTCGCCGCTTGCGGCGCTTTCGCTGCCGACTGTCCGGTTTCCGGGGGCTGCCACCGAGCTGCAACCGGAAACATATCGATCTTCGCTGGTTGCGAGCGATCGGTTTTTGAACGAATTTTGCCGCTGCTAACCAAGATGGGTCGCCGCATTCTGCATACCGGTGGGCTCGGAACGGCATCCCAGCTTAAAGTTTTGACGAATTATCTGGCAACTGCCAATCTGTTAAGCATTTGCGAGGCTTTAGCGACTGCAAAGCAGTTGGGTCTTGATTTGAACACAGCGTTTGAAGCCATCCGGATTTCCTCGGGCAACTCGTTCGTGCATGAGACCGAAGGGCAGGTGATTCTAAACGGGAGCAGAGATATTAGTTTTACAATGGATTTGGTCGTCAAAGATCTTTCTCTTTTTAATGCCATGGCTGAAAGAGCAGGCATTGGATTGGAGCTGGCTCCGCTGCTGCTGGATATTTTTCGCGACGCGGAAAACCGGTTCGGTTCGAGGGAATGGTCGCCAAACGTGATTCGACGGTTGGAAGAACAGATTGAAGCGGACGTTCTGACACCTGGCTTTCCCGCTGAGATTGTCGACGATGAACCGGAGGAAAGAGGATTCGAGGTTAAGGTGAGTCGGTATACGGATTGAAGCGAGATCTGGGTTGTGAAACTGACGCCGGCGCAAATTACAGCTAAGGAGAAATGGAAAGAACTTCAAACGCGGAGTTTTCGCATTGTCGGTAGGATTTGCTGTGTTTTTGGTAACCTCAACAGCAATCGCTCTGGAATAACGGGACACCTCTGTCATCGCCTGATTTCGACTGGGTTAGCCCGATTGTCTGTTTTGAATTTCTCTTGAGCCTTTTGCAACATTCCTCGACGATTCCGGATTTCGGAGCTCCGTTCGGGCTGACGGCCGCCCGGTATGTTCTGCCGAAGACAAGGAACAATGCGCCGAAGACGGCAAGACCGCCGACTGAACACAAAAACCGAAACCGATGGACAGCCAACGGAACAATACAAATCCTGGATATCGGATGCTGCCGGCGCAGCACCTAAAAACTAGAGTTGCCGCAATGAAAAACACAGCCCGAATTGGGGCCTGCTCCGCGTTTGAGAATTATGTTGTTTTTTTGAGGAAAATGTTGATAGTCGATAATGATTAGTTTCGAAGGAGTGAAACATGAAAAGACGACAGATTTTGAATGTAGCCGCTGCCGCGATGATCGCTGGTGCAGCAATGTCCTTTGGTGCTGATTCCTGATTTGCCATGAACGAAACACAAGCAAGCGCAAAATACAGTGCCGACGGGTGGCGGGCCCTGACACCGCCTTTGCCGCTTCCAGAAGCGGACCAATCCATGACCGTTCCTGTCAATGGGGTTGATATCCATGTCAAGATTTTTGGCGACGAGAATTCAGACCCTGTCTTGCTGCTCCATGGCGGCCTTGGGTCGATCGAGAATTTCGGAGGCCAGATTCCAGCTCTGGCGGAAAATTATAAAGTCATTGCCATGGACACACGCGGTCATGGCAGATCGAGCGATGTCGACGAGGCTTACGACTATCACATGTTCGCTCGAGATGTCGCGGCTGTATTAACCGAACTCGGAGTCGCAGATGTCCCTGTGATCGGATGGAGCGATGGGGCAATTATTGGATTCATTATGGCGATCCACCATCCCGGAACGATCTCAAAGCTGTTGGGTTTGGGCGGAAATTCCGATGTCGCCGGCCTGCGGCCCTCGGTCTTCAACGACACGCTCGTTCATGATTATGTGGTGTTGGCTTCCGGCACCTATGCGAAGACCGCTGCGGACCCGAGTAACTTCGAGGCATTCTCGCAAAAGGTTTTCGCACTCTGGGGCGGCTGGACACCGATCACCGAAGACGAGCTGCGGTCGATTTCCATTCCGGTCACAATCGCGGCAGGCGTTTACGAGGAAGCAATCGATGAAAACCACACTAGGATGCTTGCCGAAACCATCCCCGGTGCAGAGCTTTGGCTGATCGATAACTCAAGCCACTTCGCACTTTGGCAGCAGGTTGAAAGTTTTAACGAAGGAATGCTGCGATTTCTCATGAAGTGAGACTTTAGCTTTTTATCATTGAATTTGGATTCAATGAATTCGAACAGAACCCTGCGGCCGTTTCGGGCGCAGGGTGATTTATTCCAAATTTTCGCGGCTCAAATTTCTTGACGTCCGAATGAGTTTGGGATTGGCATGCTTTGCTCTGACAAGGCAGATTTTGACTTCATACATCGGAAGTTATCGACGAACCGTACGGATTAGCGCAGCCCTAGGCATGGTCGCCGAGCGTCCTTCGAAGTCTGGACGCAAGGTGCGGCAGCGCTGATTTTGACTTGACGCAATATCGAAGTTGTGAAACCGAAGCATGCCTAACAATTCAGTTCAGGGAGAATTGCAATGGAGCTCAAACGAAGTGTTGCAGTGGGTCTGTCGGCTTTAACGGCGATTGCGTTAACGTCAGCCGCATCCGCGCAGGAGTACACATTCAAGCTGCACCATCTTCTTAGCGCGAAGGCGCCGGCGCAGACCCAAATGCTTGAGCCGTGGGCTCGGCAGGTGGAAGCCAATTCCGGTGGCCAAGTTAAAATCGAGATTTTTCCAGCGATGACGCTGGGAGGTCGTCCGCCGGAGTTGATCAGTCAGGCGCGTGACGGTGTCGTCGATATCGTATGGACGGTTAACGGCTACACTCCGGGACTTTTCCCGCGAACAGAAGTGTTGGAGTTGCCCTTTGTCTTTGTCAATGATGCTGTCGCTGCCAATCTCACATTGTATGATATGTTTGAAAGCGACCTAAGGCAGGAATACGAAGGCGTCGAAGTCATGTTCCTGCATGTCCATGCCGGACAAGCCGTTCATATGCGCGAAAAACTGGTTCGCTCTCCGAAGGATTTCGAAGGGCTGACGATGCGGATTCCAACACGCACCGGAGCTTGGATAATCGAAGCGCTCGGCGCTAGCGCGGTTTCAATGCCGGTGCCGGATTTACCCGGCGCGTTGCAGAAAGGCGTGGTCGATGGCGCATTCATTCCTTGGGAAATTATTCCTCCTCTAAAGATTCAAGAGAACACGCAGTATCAGATTGAAGGACATGATCAGACCCGGTTCGGCACAACGACCTTCCAAGTTTCCATGAACAAGGCGCGCTGGGACAGTCTGCCTGCGGACATCCAGAAGGCCTTTAAGGATGCGTCTGGACGTGATTGGTGGGCAGAGGTCGGAAGAATCTGGACAGCTGCGGATGACTTCGGAATTAAGATCGCCGTTGACTCGGGTAATGAGCATGTCGTTCTGAGCGAGGCCGAAACAGATGCCTTCAGATCAGTGCTCGCTCCGGTCGTGCAGCGTTGGATTGACGAAGTCAGCGCCAAGGGCATCGATGGCAAAGCAATGGTGGAGAAAGCGCGGAAACTGATAGCCGAAAATTCCTCGATTGCTCAGTAACAGCGAAGAAGAATGCGAGCGCGCCGGTTTACCCGGCGCGATCGAATTCACGGTCACAATTTGGGCTGTATCGGGCGGATGCGTTCTCCTGGCCGTTATTCTCATCAATGTCACATCAATCTTGGGCGGCATATTTTGGAAACCGTTTCCAGGGGATTTCGAACTCACCGAAATCGGGGTCGCGGTGGCCGCATTCAGTTTTCTTCCGTATTGTCAGATTATCGGTGCGAATGTCACCGCGGACATCTTTACGGCAAAGGTGTCTCCGCGATGGATTGCCTTCTTTAAGTTTGCCGCTTCCCTTGTCGCTGTCGCCTTCGCGCTTCTGCTAATTTGGCGGATGTCCGCTGGCATGCTGAGCCAGCGGCATTACGGATATACCACCGCTATTCTGCAGATCCCAATCTGGTGGGCCTATATCCCTTCAATTTTTTCACTTGTGCTGCTCGTTCCAGCTGCGCTGGTTACCTGCCTCGAAGGCTTCAGAGCTCTTTTGAACGCGGGAACCACATAATGGATCCCATCACTTTAGGAATAGTTGGTCTCGTATGCTTGGTGGCATTAATCGCCATACGCATGCCTGTCGCATACGCCATGATCATGGTTGGCGGCCTTGGAATCATGTGGATAAATGGTCCGATGCCTGTGTTGAACCAACTGAAGACACTGCCTTACGGGGTATTTTCAATCTACAGCCTTTCGGTCATTCCAATGTTTTTGCTCATGGGCGCGTTGGCAGCCAAATCCGGACTTTCCCAGGCTCTGTTCAGGGCAGCGAATGCATGGCTGGGATGGTTAAGGGGTGGAACGGCCATGGCCGCAATTGCTGCTTGCGCAGGGTTCGGAGCTGTCTGCGGTTCGTCGCTGGCCACCGCCAGCACGATGGGACGGGTCGCGTTGCCAGAACTGCGGAAATACCGCTATTCTGGCCCGCTTGCGACTGGTTCTCTGGCCGCCGGAGGTGTTCTCGGTATTCTGATCCCGCCTTCGGTCGTTCTGATCATCTATGCCATCATCGTCGAAGCAAACATTGTGACAATGTTCGCAGCCGCTTTAATTCCCGGAATTATGGCCGTTATCCTATTCTTGGCGACAATTGCGATATACGTAATTTTAAAGCCAGAGGCTGGTCCACGTGGTGGAGCAAAGGACCGTGCGGAGTTTTTCTCGGCAACGCTGGGTGTTTTACCAGTGCTGGTAATTTTCGGTTTGGTGCTTGGTGGGATTTATGCCGGATTTTACAATCCGACCCCGGCAGCCGCCATCGGAGTGATTCTCGTTTTAACGTATGGTGCGGTCCGCGCTGAGATCAACAGCAAGAAGCTGATTGAGGCGCTGAAGGAAACAGCCAGCGCAACCGGCATGATCTACCTTATCGTGCTTGGCGCGGAACTCATGAAGATATTCATGTCCCGCGCCGGACTGCCGCAGGCAACAGCGGAATGGATCGGTCAAGCTGGAATATCGCCTTTTTTTGTTCTGGTGATTCTGCTGATCGCGTTGATCTTGCTTGGCTGCATTATGGACAGTCTCTCCATGATTCTGCTGGTCGTCCCCTTTTTCTGGCCAGTCCTGTTGGAAATCAATGGCGGGATTTATCAAGGAGCGGAAGGATCGGGATTCGGCATGAGCACGGCCGATCTGAGCATCTGGTTTGGAATTCTTGCTCTGATCGTGGTCGAACTGGGGTTGATTACCCCACCTGTGGGATTGAATGTGTTCATTATCTCAGCTTTAGCGAAGGATGTGCCGATGCTGGAAACCTTCAAAGGAGTCGCACCGTTTTTTGCCGCAGAAATCCTTCGCGTTTGTGTTATCATCGCGTTTCCGGCCCTGACACTCTGGCTGCCGAAGTTTCTCAGCGGCTGAAATTTCAGTAGGGCAGACCGGTGTAGTTCTCCGCGAGTGCGCGTTGTCCGGCTTTGGAGTCTCTGATAAAGCTGAATTCGCTGTCCTGGATGCGCGTGTCGAACGGTTCCCGGTTCGGAAAATTGTGCAGCATGTTTGTCATCCACCAGCTGAATCTCATGGATTTCCAAACTCTTGTCAGGGCGCGCTGTGAATAAGTCTTTAATTGCTCACGGCTCCTATCATGGTAGAATTTCCGCAGTGAAGCGAAGAGATAATGCACATCAGACGCTGCCAGATTCAAACCTTTGGCACCAGTCGGCGGCACAATATGCGCTGCGTCGCCGCATAGAAACAGCCGACCCCAGCTCATCGGCTCGCAGACAAAACTACGCAGCGGAGCCACTGATTTTTCGATGGAAGGTCCTGTCACAAGCGTCTCGGCGGCCGCATCGGGCAGGCGTAATGTGAGTTCATTCCAGAATTGTGTGTCCGTCCAGTCAGCAGGATCTGTGTCGGAAGCAACTTGAATGTAATAGCGAGATAATTCCGGGGTGCGCATTGAGGCGAGGGCAAAACCCCGCGGGCTTCGCGAGTAGATCAGCTCATTGCTGACGGGCGGTGTTTCGGAGAGAATGCCAAGCCATCCAAAGGGGTAGGATTTTTCATATTCGCGGCGTTGATTTTTTGGAATGCATGATCTGCTGTATCCATGGAAGCCGTCGCATCCAGCAACAAAATCGCAGTCAAGCTGTTTGACTTTTCCTTCGGTTAGCCATGTGAGTTTCGGTGTTGAAGTCTCCAACTCCGAGATTTCAAGATTTTCCGCGTTATGAAACACGCGCACACCGCTTGTGTCCAGCGCATCGTAAAGATCACGTGTAACCTCGGTCTGGCCGTAAACCATAACGGTTTTTCCGGACAATGCCCGAAAATCGATATGGAAGCTGTCGGTGCCGTCGGAGAAATTGCAGCCGCTGTGAATTAAACCGTCTGAATCCATGCGTTCACCGACATTCGCTCGCCTGAGTTGATCAGCGGTTCCCTCTTCAAGAACACCGGCTCTGATTCGCGAAAGCACATATTCGCGGCTTCTTCGCTCAATAACAGCGCATTCGATTCCCGCTAATGAAAGCTTGCGCGCCAACAGCAGCCCGGAGGGCCCGCCACCGATGATAGCCACCTTTACTCTCATATTCCCTCTCAGCGACAATGATCCGATCGTCGCCGTGTCTTGCGTCATCGCCGCACAGGTTGCAATTCATTCAATGTGATTTATCGTCTCGCAATACAAATTGAGGGAAGGATACGAAATGAACGATGATTCACCGCCGTTTCGCGCCGATCATGTCGGAAGCCTGCTCAGACCGTCGGTTGTCGCTGCACTGCGCGCTGGCGATACAGACCCGGCAAAAAACGCTGAATTGCGGGAAGCGGAAGACCAAGCGATTGTCGAAGTGATTAACCGTCAGCAAGACATTGGCTTAAAGGCTGTTACCGACGGTGAATTCCGGAGGTCATTTTGGCACTATGATTTTATGGGAATGCTGACTGGGCTTGACCTTATTCAACGGGACGAAGGCGTGCAGTTTTCGGGAATTAAGCTTCGTCCAATCTTTCCCGTTATCAGCGGGAAGCTCGATTTCCCTGACGACCATCCGATGCTTGAGCATTTTCAGTTTGTGGCTAGGAACTCAAGAGTGATGCCGAAAATTTCAATCCCCGGGCCGAGTTGTTGTCATTTTCGGGTGGACCCCAATGACATTGCGCCGCCTGAATATCAGGACACAGACATTCTGTTTGCCGACATCGCTGCGACTTACAAGAAAGCGGTAGGCGCTTTCTATAACGCGGGATGCCGCTATTTGCAGATGGATGATATTTTCTTTGCCTATCTTTGCGACCCGTTACACCGCAAGGCGAAGTCAGATTTGGGTCAAGATCCTGACTGGTTAATCGACCGTTATGCGTGGATGATGAACGAGGCCATTGGCGGCAGACCGGACGACCTCACGATCGCCATGCATTTGTGCCGCGGTAATTTCCAGTCAGCCCACGCTGCTGAGGGAGGATATGATCCTGCGGCCGATGCTGTTTTCAACAAAACAGGCGTCGACATTTTCTTCATGGAATATGATACGGACAGAGCGGGCGGGCTGGAACCGCTACGTCTGCTGGCAAAAGGGAAACAGCGCGTCATGGCAGGGTTCATCACGACGAAATCCGGTCAGCTTGAGGACTTGGATGCCGTCCAGCGGAAAATTGAAATGGCGACCCGGTTCGCTGAAATCGAGCAGTTGGGGATCGCGCCGCAATGTGGTTTCGCGTCGACCGAAGAGGGCAATAAGCTGTCTCACGATGAGCAATGGCGGAAACTCGAACTCGTCGTGCAAACAGCGGAACATGTATGGGATGGAGTTTAAATTCGCGGATTTGGCGCACAGTGTTTGCTGACACGGAACCAAGGTAAATTGAAATTCAGCGGTCAGCGATGAGCATTGGTGTGGTTTTCCAGATTGCCGATTCGATTTGAACTGCAACCATATCGATCCAGAATTGTCAGTTCAGATGAAGGGACCTGACCCAGTTCCGCCGGCCGGCGGTCAAGCCCTGCGCCTTTTCTGCTATGGAAGCGGCGTCAATCCCAAAATGTCTGTATAGATCTTGGATGCTTCCCGTTTGCCCAAAATGCTCGACTCCAAGGGAAATCGTCTGATTGCCGGATACACCGCCGAGCCATGCCAATGTCGCCGGGTGACCGTCGATCACCGTTACGATGCGGCAATGCGGCGGCAGCGTTTCGAATAGCTTCTCAATATGTGATCTCGCGGAAGTTGTTCCCCGCGCGCGGGCGCGCTGAGCCGCTGTCCAGCCTGCATTGAGCCTGTCTGCCGAGGTCACAGCCAGCACGCCGACATCTTTACGGCTTTCGCCGATATAACCTGCGGCCCGTAAGGCTTCCGGCGCGACCGCACCTTGATATGCGATCACAATCTCGCAGTTGGGACCGGGACGGCGCAGCCAGTAAGCTCCGTCGACGGTCCCTTGACGGAACGAGTCGTCTTGGCACTGTCTGATCTGTTCGATCGGGTTGGTGGTGAGACGCAGATAGACGCTTCCCCCGGTCTCATCGCGCAGCCATGTCCGCTCATCAGGTTCGCCTTCGCCGTCGCGCTGAATATAGTCAAAAGCCCATTCCAAGATCACTGCGAGCTCATCGGCGTAGGCCGGCTCAAATGCTGCCAGACCGTCTTGACTCATGCCAATCAATGGCGTGCCGACGGATTGGTGCGCACCTCCTTCCGGTGCGAGCGTGACCCCTGACGGAGTTCCGACGATGATAAATCTCGCATCCTGGTAACAGGCGTAATTGAGCGCGTCCAAGCCTCGGCAGACAAAGGGGTCATACACGGTTCCGATCGGAATCAGGCGTTTGCCAAACAGCGAGTGCGACAGACCAGCGGCCGCAAGAAAAAGAAATAGATTCATTTCGGCTATGCCGAGTTCGACATGTTGCCCCTCGGGCGCAAATGCCCACTTCGCGGTCGAAGGAATGCGATGTTCGATAAAGGCGTCCGCTTGTTCGGAGCGGGCGAAGAGCTTGCGGCGATTGACCCAAGAGCCGAGGCTTGTGGTGCCGGTTACGTCGGGTGAAGCGGTGACGATGCGGGCTGCGAGTTCAGTCCCGCCCTTCGCGAGATTATCGAGGATTTGGCCGAATGCCGCTTGGCTGGACACAGCCCTTCCACTGTTTGTCTTAATTGCGGGCACGTCGATTTTGATATCCGAGAGACGGCGCGGGCCAGCGGCGAAAAACGGTGAGTCGGCGAGAAATTTTTTGAACTCGGAAACATTCTCCACTTGGGCAAAACGTTCCCACTCTTCGCCTTCGCCAATACCCATATGCGCCTGCCAAGCAGCGAACTGAGTCTTGTTCATCAGACCGCCGTGGTTGTCTTTGTGACCAGCGATCGCGGTGCCCCAGCCCTTCACTGTGTAGGCGAGAAAGCATGTTGGACGGTTGTGATCGATGCCGGAGAAAACTTCTGATAAGGTTTCCACGCAATTGCCGCCGAGATTTTCCATCAGCTTAGCGAGCGCGTCATCGCTGCGGCGGTCGATCAAGGCCGAGACATCTCCTTGGTCTCCCAGATCATTCATCAGCCTCTCGCGCCAAACGGAGCCTCCCATGAAGGTCAGAGCTGAATACTCCTGATTGGGGCATGCATCGATCCAATCGCGAAGTTTGTCGCCGCCGGGTTCCGAGAATGCCGCCCGTTGGAGAACGCCGTGCTTAATCCGGACCACATCCCATCCGAATGCATCGAAAACCTTCTCGACGCGTTCAAAAAGTCCCTCGCGAACGATGCCGTCGAGAGATTGTCTGTTGTAATCGATGATCCACCACACATTGCGTAGGTCGTTCTTCCATCCTTCCTGCAGAGCCTCATAGATATTGCCTTCATCAAGTTCTGCATCTCCCACCAGCGCGACCATTCTGCCCATCGGCGCGTCGCTTCCCCAGTCTTTTGCGGTGATGTAGTCTTGGATGAGCGAGGCGAATGAAGTGATTGCCACCCCGAGACCGACAGACCCGGTTGAAAAATCGACATCATCGATATCCTTGGTGCGCGAAGGATAGCTTTGCGCTCCGCCATAGCCGCGGAAATTTTCTAAATTTTCGCGTGTCTGATTTCCCATCAGATACTGCGCCGCATGAAAAATCGGCGATGCGTGCGGTTTGACAGCGACCCGATCTTCGGGACGCAGCGTTGAAAAATACAAGGTTGCGAGAATCGAGACCATTGAAGCGGAACTGGCCTGATGACCTCCCACTTTGATTCCGTCCGTTTTAGGACGGATATGATTGGCATAGTGGATCATCCAGTGCGAGAGCCAAAGCAGCCTTTGCTCCACAGTCTTGAGGTGTTTGGCATCGGGCATGAAGGTTAAGATTCCTTGATCAAAAACTTGTAAATTCCTGCTCTGAATTTCACGAAACCGTTAAACGACTTCATCACGAAACTCGCTGCGCGTGATTATCGCACCGCTGCAGCGGTGCCAAGTGTCTGCCACCCGAAGTTAATTCCAAAAAGGTTTGAGCTTTCGTCCTGCAGGCGTTTGATTGTCGGAATGGCGGAAATCTCCAACCAGAAAGAGAACCTGCCGCGTCGGCGACTTTTGCGGGATGATGGTCAATCTCCGGTCAAGAGCCGTCGATGAAGCGGATGGAAGACAGCGAAACGGCCACAGAAGTCCGCGTGCCATGTCCGCGCAGCTCAAATTCCCTCTATCCGGGCAACGCACAGATCGGAGGTGGACAGGATGCTAGCGGAGTTCTCCGGGTTGAAATCGAAGCGGAAAGACATCCCGGCGAATCATCCGGTCGGCGATCTGCTGGTCGAACCGAGGCTTGGTGTCCAGCGGCCGCCGGCATTCGTCTCCGAAAGCTGGTTGTTGACCACAACCGGTTCCCATTCGTTTTCAAGTGGTCCGAGTGCGTCTGAACTCATGGCTTTGGTGTTGCGCTGACCGACAGATTCCCGGAATTCCAGCCGCATCTGTTATCGAAAGTGGGTTGGGAAATCTTCAGCGCTCCACGCATGGCTAAATAGCGGTCGTTCGATAGTGGGCAGGCAGAGCCAGACAGGATTCGTCTGTTTGGGAGGGCAAGTTTTTTACTTATGCTAAAAAAATCATTGACAGAGAATTTGCCGGAGATTAACGCTCGGAGCGTATTGGGTTGAGAGAGATGGAAGAAATGGCAAAGAGCCAGACTGCAAGGTCGGTTGACGAGACGTTGGATACGCTTGGTGGAAATCTTCGCAAACGCAGACGTGAATTAGGGTTGACGCTCCAAGAAGTCGCCGACGGTTCAAACCTGTCGGTTGGCTTTATTTCTCAGTTGGAGAGAAACCTCACATCTCCTTCGCTTTCGTCGTTAGCTGCCATCGTCAGAGTGCTGAAGTCGGACTTTGCCGATTTTTTCGCAATGCCTGGCGGTCAATTCTTGACCACGCGCGCTGATCGCCGAAGCGATTTCGCGTTGGATGAGCGGGTCGTGCGGTATGAGAGAATTTCATCGGGATTTGCTGGACACAAGTTGGATGCGGTGATCCTGCATAAGCAGCCTGGTCAACGCAGCGAACCAACCCGGCATGAAGGGGAGGAGCTGTATTTTGTCATCTCCGGATCAGTGACAGTGGAACTGGATAAGAGAGCGATCGTGATGAACGAAGGCGACACGATTCATTTCCGGTCCAATCAAAGTCACGCGATTTGGAACCACACTTCGGAGGTCGCGAGTATCTTGATTGTCGTCACAATGGATATTTTTGGCGACAAGCAGGCGGAAGAAGCAGCCCAAGACTCCGCTCCGAGTGAAAAACGCGGGTCCAACCCGCTCGAACCAAGTAAGGAGTGAATGAGATGGTTAGGATTTTGAAACTTGCTCTGGCAAGTGCCTTGATGTCCTGTGCGGCACTTGCGGCCAGCGCCGAAACGGTGCTGCGTCTCGATGAGGTGGCCGTCGGGGAACTCGACCCCGGAAAGGCCTCCGACTATGCCGACTCGATTTTGATGTTCAATGTTTATGACACGCTTGTCCTGCCGCGGCAGGGAGGGCCGGGGCATGTGCCTCACTTGGCGGAGAGCTGGGAAGGGACAGGACAAGAATACACATTCAAACTGAGGGAGGATGTTTTATTTCATAGCGGAAATCCGATGACGGCAGACGATGTGGTGTATTCGTTTGATCGGATGACAGCCCTTGGCCAAGGCCTGTCGTTTCTCTTCGGCAATGTTGAGAAAGTTGAAGCGATCAACACGCACACAGTGCGGTTCACACTTTCGGAACCGTACGCGCCATTCGTGTCGTCGCTGGTCCGACTTCCGATCGTCGACAAGCAGCTTGTTGGTGAAATGGACGATTGGGGCCAGGCTTATCTGAGCGAACACGGCGGAGGCACGGGTGCCTACAAAGTAGTTTCGCATAACCCTCAGCAAGAAACCGTGATGAGCAAGAATGATGCTTATTTTCTCGGCATCCCGGAAAACGCTCCCGACACGGTGCGTCTTCGTTACGGACTCGAGGCGGCGACGGTCAGAACATTGATCGCGCAAGGCGAGCACGATATCTCGTCCCAATGGCTGCCGCCCGAGGTCAAGCGGGCATTGGCCGATGATGGCAATCAACTGTTGACCGAAGGTGGAACTGGTTCGTTTTATTTCAAAATGAACACAACCAAAGAGCCGCTTGACGACCCACACTGCCGACTGGCGATTGCCAATGCGTTCGACTACGAATCGGTTCTGAAACTGATTGCCGTGACCGATTCCGTTTCGGAAGGAACAGCGGCTACGGGCGCCATCACCGCTGGAATGTTTGGTGCGAATCCCGCCGGTCAAAATCTGCAGCGGGATATTGAAGCAGCAAAGGAACATCTGGTTCTGTGTCGGCATGACACTGCCTCCATTTCCGTTGAAATCACATGGATAGCGGAAGTTCCTCTGGAAGAGCGACTGGCTCTTTTGCTTCAAGCGAATTTGGCTGAAGTCGGTATCGCTTCGACGATAAAGAAGGTTCCCTGGGCTGCGTTCGCCGCTATGGTTGAAGATCCGCAAAACACGCCGAACATTTCCCAAATCTTCGTCTCTGCGGTTACGGGTGATCCGGATACGCTGCTGTATGGCATGTACCATTCCAGCAAAGCGGGAACATGGCAGTCGCCGGAACATCTGAACGATCCCGAAGTTGATCGATTGCTGGAAGCTGGTCGGACCGGTGCAACTGATTCGGAGCGCGAGGCTGCCTATTCCGCATTGAACGCGCGCTTGCTGTCGATTGCGCCATCAATCTACGGGTTTGACAGACAGTCGTTGTTTGTTGCTCGCCCGAACATCAGCGTGCCCGCACTCTCGGACCCAGCCAAAGCGTTTGGTCTCGATGCGATAGGCTTTTCCTTCCGTTTAATGGAAATCAATTAAACCAACCCTGATCCGACGCGCATACAGCGTGTCGGATCATTCTTGATCAGTGTATGGACAATGACGGCGGTACTGAAACTTTTAGCCACCCGGCTCGCGCTTTCATTACTTGTGCTCATCGGCGTGTCCATGCTGATTTTCATAATCGCCCGGGTTATCCCTGGTGATCCGGCCCGCATCGCTCTCGGACCCAACGCGACGGTCGAGCAGGTCGAAAGGCTGCGTCAGGAGCTGAAGCTGAATGAGCCGGTTTGGCAGCAATACGGCCATTTTCTGGAAAATCTCAGCCGCGGCGAGCTAGGAACTTCGCTCTATACCAACCGGCCGGTGACGCAGGATATAGCGCTGTTTCTGCCGGCCACTTTAGAGCTGATTTTCGCGGCAGGTTTCCTGATGATTTGCATCGGTCTGCCGCTCGGTATGGTGGCCGCGAAGCACGAAGGCAGGTTTTTGGATAATCTTGTTCGTGTGATTTCACTGCTGGGGGTGTCTGCTCCGAGTTTCGTCTGGGCGGTGATTTTAATGCTGCTCTTCGCGTTTTATTTACCGCTCTTTCCAATCGCCGGCAGAATCAATGTGGCTTTCGAGGTGCCCCACGCAACCGGATTCCTGATCATTGACTCGCTGCTTGCCAACAACATCGCAGCGTTTTTTGATGCGCTTTGGCACATTGCCCTTCCTGCGTTTGCTCTGGCGCTTTCAGGCATCGGGCAAGCTGCGCGGCTGACCCGTGCAAATATGGTGGAAACTTACGAGCGGCCATATATTGAGATGGCTCGGTCCTATGGATTTCCCGAATGGAGGATCGCGCGTAAATTTGCGTTCAAGCCAGCTTTGATCCCGTCTTTGACGATTATCGGTCTTGATTTCGCCGCCATGCTGGGGAATGCGTTCCTAGTCGAAGCGATATTCGCATGGCCTGGCTTGTCCCGCTACGGAGTCGCGGTTATCCTTCGGAAAGACTTGAACGCGATTGTCGGCACGGTGCTGATCGTCTCGGCGGCATTTTTGATCGCAAATCTGATCGTTGATTTGCTGATCGCCTTCACCAATCCTCGCATTCGCCATTCCCGCGACAAGATATGAAACGGATCATTTTCATAATTCTGTCGCGGCCGCTTTCGGCTGTCGGAGTAGGGCTGATTGCTTTGGTTGTCCTTTCTGCGGTGTTTGCCGACTTCATCGCGCCATTTCCGGAGCATCGCGGCACGGTCGTGGATTTTACTAATTTCAACAATCCTCCTCATTGGCCGAACATCATGGGCACTGATTTGGTGGGACGGGATTTGTTCAGCCGTATTCTCTATGCCTACAGATTGTCGCTTCTGCTCGGCGCGGTCGTTCTCATTCTGGCGGTTCCTGTCGGTGTGGCGGTTGGTCTCGCCGCAGGGTATCTCAGCGGCTGGACCCGCTTTGTCCTCATGCGAATAACGGATGTTTTTCTGTCAATTCCACCGCTGGTATTGGCGATGTCCATAATGGGCGTGCTTGAACCGACTTTGGTCAATGGCATGATCGCGGTGACGGTCATGTGGTGGCCTTGGTATTCGCGCTTGGTGTTCAACTTGACGCTGGCTGAGCGGGAAGAGGGATATGTCCTTGCAGCGGAAATCATCGGAGCGTCGAAAGCGCACATCATGTTCCGAGAGATTCTGCCGAATTGCGTCCCTGCGATTGTAACCAAGATGACATTGGATCTCGGATTCGTCATCCTGATCGCTTCATCGCTGTCGTTCCTGGGTCTTGGTGTTCAGCCACCCACTCCGGATCTTGGTTCAATGGTGGCGGAAGGAGCGCGATATCTACCCGATTCTTGGTGGCTGACAGTGTTTCCCGGCCTTGCGATTTTGGTTGCGGTTTTTGGCTTTAACCTGCTCGGCGACGCGCTTCGCGAAATTCTGAGCCCCGGCCTATGATCCGCGAAACCCTGAAAATACAGAATCTTTCGCTTTCCTTTCGCAGCTACGCTGGGTTGTCGGAAGTCTTGCACGATGTCTCGCTGACGATAGCGCCGGAAGAACGAGTGGCTCTCGTGGGAGAATCGGGATCCGGCAAATCGGTGACTGCACGCGCAGTGTTGGGTCTTCTGCAGTCTCAAAGCAATGTGCAGATGAAAGGACGGATTCTGTTTGAGGGACAGGATCTTGCGGAATTGACAGCAGCCGAAAGACGTGGCCTTCGGGGAACACGCATGTCGATGATTTTCCAGGACCCTGTTTCATCGCTCAATCCATATTTTCGCATTGAGGATCTGTTCCGTGAAGTTTTTCGGCGGTCGGACAGCTCAATCAGCAGGAGCGAAGTGCGCCTTAAGGCAGCGGACTACCTCCGCGAAGTCTCGATAACCGAGCCGGAGCGGGTGCTGTCCTCCTTTTCATTTCAACTTTCAGGTGGGATGAATCAACGCGTTATGATCGCCATGGCGCTGGTCAACCAGCCTGCACTGCTGATCGCGGATGAACCGGGTACGGCGCTGGATGTTACCGTGCAGGATCAGACATTGAGATTGATGCGCGGGCTGGTTGAAGACCGCGGTGCGGCTGTTCTTTTTATTTCCCACAATCTGGGTGTTGTGCGGGAATTCTCTGATTGGATTTATGTGATTTATCGAGGGAGAATTGTCGAAAGCGGAAGCACGCGCGAAGTTTTCTCGGAGCCGCGGCATCCCTACACACGCGCTCTGCTGGCGGCGGTGCCGAGAATCACCGCGGAAGGGCTCCCGGACATTGTTGAATTTTCTGAAGACTTTTTAGCTCCATGTGTCGTGCATGGCGCACGCGAGGTTTTGTCATGACAAGACCGCTGCTGGAAATCGAAGATCTCTCCAAGACATTTTGGTTGGGAACGCGGAAAGTCGAGGCGGTGTCCGAACTCTCACTGGACGTCATGCGAGGCGAGTGCTTGGCGTTGGTCGGTGAGTCAGGGTCGGGCAAAAGCACGATTGCCAATCTGATTCTCGGTGTGCTGCCGCCAACCTCAGGCGAGATACGTCTGGAGGGCGAACCCCTGCCGTCGAAACGGAAACTGAGGCATAGGCGAAAGATTCAATTGGTGCAGCAGAACCCGCTGTCATCTCTCAATCCAAAGCGGGCAATTGGCTCCTCTCTCAGACTGGCCCTCGATGTGCACAACATCGGAAACCCGGATTCGCGTCAGAATCGGGTGGCCGAGCTGCTTCAAGAAGTGGGATTGGCCCCAGAACTGGCGAAGCGGTCGCCTGCTTCACTTTCCGGCGGACAGCGTCAGCGCGTGGCGATCGCGCGCGCACTGGCCTGCAACTCCGAACTCGTGGTTCTGGATGAACCGACTTCGGCACTTGACGTGATCGTGCAATCCCGCGTGCTTCGACTATTGAATGGGCTGGGGACGAAATTTGATCTGACCTATGTGTTCATCACACATGATCTCGCGGTTGTGCGCAATGTGGCGAACCGCGTCGCGGTCTTGAACAACGGCAGACTCGTTGAACTCGGCATGACCGAAGATCTCTTTGTTAATCCAAGGCATTCCTGCACCCGCAGTCTCATTGCCGCAGCGCCGGTGGTGTCTGATGCGGAGCATGAATTGCGTGAGATGCTGCGCATGGGTGTCGAATGAAAATGAAAGACAGCGATTGGATGGAGGCTTTGGCGGCTACGGCTGACGGTCTGAATATCGCCTGCGAATCATTGGCGCGGCTGGCTTCCTCGCATATTGGAACGAAGCTGTTCACTCTGATGGCCTTCGATACAGCTACCAGCGAGGGGTGCAGATTTTATTCCAGCAACCCGGACGCGTATCCGGTATCCGGCCGCAAACCGATTCCGGACGGTCGTTGGTCACAAACCGTCATTGACAGGCATGAGGTCTTCAGGGCCAATAGTCTGTGCGAGATTGCCGAGGTGTTTCACGATCACGCCCTGATCGCATCACTGGGATGCGGTGCAATCATAAATTTGCCGGTTGTTGTATCCGATCGATTGATCGGGACTATCAATTGTCTTGATGCCGAAGGAATGTACGGACCGGATAAAGCTGCAGCGGCCGCGGATCTCAAGCTGCCCGGTGTCGCCTGCTTTCTTTTGGCACAATCTCAATTAAATTGCGGAGGCGCTTGATGGGAAAGGTTTTTTCTCGGGTGTCGACTGATGTCGGCGGAACATTTACGGACTTGGTTCAATTTGCTTTTGATCCGGAAACCGGTGCGCTGAGCGTAACCACGGCAAAGGCGTCCACAACGCCTCCGAACTATGAGCGCGGCATGATGGATGCGGTGGATAAGGCCGGCATTGATCTTTCGAACGTGGACTCGCTTTCGCACGGCACGACGGTTGTGATTAACGCGCTGACCGAGCGTAAGGGGGTCAAGGTAGGGCTGATCGCAACCGAGGGGTTTCGCGACACGCTTGAAATCGCGCGCGGCAACCGTCCGGATTTCTTTAATTTGCATTACGTCAAGCCGTCGCCATTCGTTCCGCGTTATCTTCGGCGCGAGTTGCCGGGACGCATGAGTTATCGGGGCGAAGAGCTGCGGCCGCTCGATCTGTCTCCGCTGGTCGGCATATTGGAAGATTTTAGGAATGATGGGGTTCAGGCTGTCGCGGTTTGTTTTCTGCACTCCTATGCCAACCCGGTCCACGAACAGGCCGCTGAAGCGGAAATCCGACGGATTTGGCCAGAGGTTCCGGTGGTTTCCTCGCATAGCATTGCGCGTGAATGGCGGGAATATGAGCGTACGAACACGACGGTGCTTTCGGCATATGTTCAACCGGTGGCGGAGCGATATCTGGTCAGGCTTAAAGAGGCGCTGGAGGAGCGAGGCTGTCAGGGCAGCACGTATGTCATGCAGTCGAACTGTGGAATCGGTTCACTTGATGCGGCATCGCGCACACCGATTACCATGATCGAATCCGGACCTTCATCCGGCATTTGGGGGGCCGCGGAACTGGGCAGGCTCATTGGCGAGGAAAATCTGATCGCCTTGGATATCGGCGGAACGACAGCAAAGTGCTCGCTGATTGAAAATGGCAATATTAAGATTGTCACCGATTATTGGATTGAAAGAAACAGAAAATCCGCTGGTTATCCGGTGATGGTGCCGGTCGTGGATTTGGTTGAAATCGGTAATGGCGGCGGGTCGATCGCTTGGGTCGACGATTTTGGAAAGCTGCATGTCGGTCCGCAGTCGGCAGGCGCTGATCCCGGTCCGGCTGCGTATGGAAAAGGCGGTGTTCACGCGACGACTACGGATGCCAATCTGTGGCTTGGCAGGATCAACAGCAGATTCTTTTGCGGCGGAGAATTGGACGCTGACATGGAAGCCGCGCGAACAGCCATACATTCCGTTGCAGAAAAATCAGGGGTCAGCGATGACGAGGCTGCCAGAGGAATTGTTCGAATCGCCAACAACAACATGGTCAACGCCCTAAAGCTGGTTTCCCTCAACCGGGGATTTGATCCCCGCGACTTTACGCTCGTGGCATTCGGCGGCGGCGGCGGCATGCATGCCGTTGCGCTTGCGCAGGAGCTGGGTATGCGGAAGGTCATAGTGCCGGCCAATGCCGAGGTGTTTTCAGCTTGGGGTATGACGATGTCGGATCTGCGTCGGGATTATATTTCGACAAAACTGATCGATCTAACCGAAACGCGGGCGGGCGAAATTGAAGATCTGCTGAAGGAGACAGAATCAGCGGCGCGCGCGCAGTTCGCTGAGGAGAAGGCTGATCCCGATAAACTGGAGTTCAGACGATTCGGAAAGTTCAGATACCAAAATCAGGAACACACGACCGAGGTGGAGCTTGGAGAAAACCCGGTTACAGCTGCAGGAATTGTCGAGATCAGAGAACGATTCGAAGCGGCGTACGAACGCGAATACACCTATCGTTTAAAGGCGCCGGTAGAAATGGTGGGCATACATTTGACCGCTAAGATTTCACTCGGCCGTCTCGAAATCAAACCTCAGGCGCCGACTTCGAACGATGTCAAAGTCGCGTTCAAGGAGACGCGCGATGTGGATTACGCGCTCGAAGGAACGCATCCCACCGATATCTTTGATGGCCGCAAGCTGGAAAGCGGCATGCGCTTTGCCGGACCGGCGGTTATTGAACATTCAGGTTCTACAATTGTCGTTCACCCCGGTAACTCGGTTGAAATCGACGGGTATGGCAATACCCATCTCACTTTGAGTTGAAGCCGTGGCGAACGACGAAAATCACCGGTGTCGGTCAGGCCGCCGCAATATCCAGGGCGCCCGCTTGGAAACTGCCGAGCCGCAGGTTTTCCCGCTCCGGCTCCCCCATGAAATCAAGATCGGAATTTGAGCAATGAACACGTCGAAACACGATCCAATTACCCTTGAAATTATTCAGAATTCGCTTCAGGCGGCTGCCGATGAGATGTTCGCCGCCATGCGCAGAACGGCAATGAGTTCCATCATCTACGAAGTTCTGGATATGGGAACCGGGATTACGGATCCGAACGGAGAACTCGCCACGTCAGGCGCTGGAATACCTGCCTTCATCGGCGTGCTCGATAAATCAGTCAAGGTGATACTCCATAAATTCGATGTCGAATCCCAGATTGAACCAGGCGATGTATTCGTCACCAACGATCCCTATTACGGTGGCGTTACCCACTTGAACGACATCGTGGTGATGATGCCGGTCTATTCCGGTGACCGATTGATTGCATGGTGTGCGAACATTGCGCACAATTCCGATGTGGGCGGTATGGCGCCAGGTTCGTTGACCGGCGAAGCCACATCAATTTTTCAAGAGGGCCTGCGTCTTCCGGCAGTGAAGATCATCACGAAGGGCCGACTGATCGAGTCGCTGATGCAAGTGATCAAAGTGAATTCGCGAATGCCGGATGTGCTTGAGGGCGATGTATGGGCGGCGGTCGCATCCGTGCGTGTTGGCGCGAGGCGGTTGGAAGCGCTGGCAGAAAAATACGGTGCGGATACATTTGCCGCTGCGATTGAGTCTTTCATGGATCACGGAGAACAGACATCGCTGAGAGCTTTGGCCAAACTGCCTTCCGGGACATTTGAATTGTCGGAGGAGCAGGACAACGGTCAGATTTATAACGTTAAGATCACTATTGAACCGGATAAGTTTCAAGTCGACTTACGCGAAAATCCTGATCAAATGGACGGACCTCTCAATACCAGCCGCGACGGCGTGATGATAGCCGCGCAGATGATTTTCAAGTCGCTCACGGATCCCTATTCGCCTGCAAACGCCGGGTCATTCAGACCGATTGAACTGCTGACCCGAGCAGGCTCGGTCTTTCAGGCCCAGGAACCCGCTCCGCTCGGATATTATTATGAAATCGAGCTGCGGGTTTATGATATTATGTGGCGCTGTCTCGCCAAACACATGCCAGAAAGACTGGCGGCTGGACATTTCGCTTCCGTATGCGGCACATTCATCGGAGGAATTCATCCCGATACGGGCCGACAATACACAGTGATCGAGCCTCAGCTTGGAGGCTGGGGGGCAAGTTTCTCCGGTGACGGGAACACCGCGATGTTCTGTGGATTCCACGGTGAAACATACAATTGTCCGGCAGAGATCAACGAGGCTCGCAACGGATTGCTGGTTGATCAAATGGCGTTGAACACAAGCCCTGGCGGGGAAGGCCGGTTGTCGGGAGGCCGAGGCATCATCATGGATTACCGTGTTCGGTCAGAAAGTGGATTTTTAACCGCCGGTTACACCCGCTCGAAGTTTCCTGCCTGGGGATTGGATGGCGGCAATGATGGATCGCCCAACTATATTGAATTCATTCCAGCGAAGGGCGAACGCCGGAGTTTTGCAGCGATTTCAGGGCTTGCGACCACGAAAGACGATGTCATCCGGGTCTATACCGGCAGCGGCGGCGGTATCGGAAGCCCAAAGGACCGGGACGCTGACTTGGTGCGGGAAGACGTCAGAAACGGAGTTTGTTCGCCCGAAAGAGCGAAGGAAGTTTTTGGAGTGGAGGTTTGAAGCCAGATAAGGAGAAGACAATGTCGAGACCTCTGAAGATCATGTATTTGAATCCGGTTGGAACGCCGGATTATGACCAAGTCTTTGCCGACATGGCCAGAGATCACAAAAATCCGGGAACAGAAGTGCATGTGACGTCATTGAAGGCCAGCGATGGGGGGTTCAAACATATCGAGTTCCGCTCATATGAGGCCATTGTGACTTCTGGAATCGTGAGAGCGGCGAGAGCAGCTGGCAGGGAGAGGTTTGATGCTCTGGCGATCGGCTGCTTCTACGATACGGCGCTGCATGATGCTCGGGAGGTTTCCGGTGAAATGATCGTCACCGCGCCATGTTCTTCGTCTTTGGAGATTGCAGCGAGTCTCAGCAACAGATTCGGAATCATCGTTGGACGGCGAAAGTGGGTGCATCAAATGAACTCGACGGTGCGTGACAACGGAATGGGAGAGCGGCTGAGCGGGTTTTATCATGTGGAGCTGGGGGTGAATGACTTTCAGACCGATCATGCGCGGACAGAAAAACTGCTGATTGAAGCTGGACGTAAAGCTGTTGAAGAGGATTATGCTGAATCGATAATCCTTGGATGCACACTGGAAATCGGATTCGCAGAAGTGCTATCGGAGATGCTGGGCGTTCCGGTGGTTGATCCTTCGATCGCCGCATTGAAAAGGGCGGAATACGCTGCTGATCTCAAGCAAAGCTGCGGCCTGAAGCCAAGCCGCAAATGGTCGTGCGAGCCCCCTCCCGACGAAGAAGTCGAGAGATTTGGTGTGATCGGAGACAGCGATGTGTTCGGCAATCGAATCGTTGTCGAGGCTTCGTGACATCACACAGAATCCGTCGGTGCCTTAGCGATGCAAACCCAATTCAACGAGCAGGGAATTGATCCCTTTACAACGGCGGTCATTCAAGCCGGAATTTCCTCGGCATCGGAAGAAATGTTCTCCGCTCTGCGGAAGACCGCAATGAGTCCAATCATCCACGAAGTGCTCGATGTTGGCACTGGCATTACCGATTCAGACGGCAATCTTGCCAGTTCCGGCGCCGGCATACCGACTTTTGTCGGTGTGCTTGATAAGGCTGTGCGGCGCATAATCGCATCCAGCGGAAGGATATTCGAAGGCGATGTGTTTATCGTGAACGATCCAAATTTTGGAGGTGTCACCCATCTCAGCGATGTCGTGATCGCCGTTCCGGTATTCCATGACGGCAGGCGGATCGCTTGGGCCGCTTCAATCGCTCATTGGAGCGATGTTGGAGGCCTCACTCCCGGCTCGATGTCGACGAAAGCATCGGAAATCCACCAGGAAGGGCTGCGGCTTCCAGCAGTACGGTTGTTCGAAAAGGGACGCCGCATTGAGGGAATGTTTGACATCATCGCCGCGAACTCGCGATTGCCGGAATTCGCTTTGGGTGATCTGTGGTCTCAGATCGCGGCCGGACGTTTAGCCGGTCGCAGATTGACCCGTCTTGCAGAGGTCTATGGAATCCGAGCATTCCGCGTCGCTCTGCAGGAGGCATTCAAGCAGGGCGAAGCAAGAGCGCGCAAAGGTTTGGCGACGCTGCCAAAGAGGAAATACACAATCCGTGCAGAACAGGATAACGGGGATATTTGGTCAGCGGCGATAGACGTCACGGAGAACGAATTCGTTGTGGACCTGCGCGATAATCCCGACCAGCTTGCCAGCCCATACAATACCAGCCGCGATGGAGCGGTGATTTCCGCGCAGATGATTTTCAAAGCCATGACAGATCCGGAGTTTGAAACCAACGAGGGGTCTTTCCGCCCGCTGAGAGTGCTGACCCGGAAGCGGTCGATTTTTCACGCCGTCGGAACGGCCCCGCATGGATACTACTTTGAAACACGCATCCGCTTGTATGACATGCTTTGGCGATGTCTGGCCGAAGCTTTGCCGGAGCGGCTCCCGGCCGGGCATTTCGGATCGATCTGCGGAACGGTGATCGCCGGTCGGCACCCGGATACCAACCGTCGATACACGATGGTTGAGCCACAAATGGGCGGATGGGGAGCGACGTGCGAAAGGGACGGGTTGGATTGCATGTTTTCGGCGAGTCACGGCGAGACATTCAATTGCCCAGTGGAAATTGCTGAAGCCCGCTATGGGTATGAAGTGGCTTGGAAGAAACTGCATGAGCGAAATGCTGACGGCGGACTTCATTGTGGCGGCGGCGGATTGAGCATCGGTTACCAGATGCGCAACCGAGCGGTCGTTTCAGCAGGATACAGCCGACACCATATTCCTGTCTGGGGTTTGGTCGGCGGAGAGAACGGCGGCACTAATCAACTGCGGGTCATCCGCAGCAACGGAAACGAAGAACGCCATTCGTTTGTCAGTGATCTGGTGGTAGAGACTGGGGATATGATTGAGATCGAAACCGCCAATGGCGGAAATTGGGGCCGCTCTTCCACGGATCCGGCATAGAATTCGCAGCACAGCAATAAATCGAGAGGCTGTTTGCGTCGAAAATTCGCAGGAGCCGTCGCTTGAAATGGCATTAGGGCATGACTGAACAAAGCCGAAGCAGTTTGCTTCGAATAACCGAAGCAAAGCTTTCTGACGAAGATTTGGTCCTGGATGCTCTGATGGCTGAGCATCCAATTTGCCAAGATGTGCGTGACGCAGCGGTCCGAGACGCATCAGCGCTGGTTCAGTGCATTCGCGGTTCGCGGCGAACAAATCTGACCGACTCGCTATTGGTCGAGTTTGGATTGTCCTCTTCCGCCGGGCTGTCTCTGCTTCGGCTGATTGAGGCATTGATGCGGGTTCCGGATACCGAGACGGTTAACCGGCTGATACGGGACAAGCTGGGTTCAATTGACTGGGGAGGCAACCGCAATCCAAAGACACCAGCGTTGGTGAAAGCGGTCAAGCTGTCTCTTGCATTGACCGCGTATTGCCTTTCTCCGCATTCATCCTCAGCTTCGGCGCCACGTCGCGTATTGAATTCGGCAGCGATGCCGATTGTCCGGTTCTGTGTCCGTTGCGCAGCCAAGTTCGCTGGCAATCGGTTCGTGCATGCGTCGACAATTGAGCAGGCAATCAAAAAATCAGCAAGCATGGAGCGGCAGGGCTATGCTTATTCTTATGATATGCTCGGCGAAGCAGCATTGACCGAGGCGGAAGCAAGTCGGTATTTCGATGACTATAAGAATGCGGTCAAGTCTTTGCAGCCGAGATGTCTCGATACGGATTTCCGCCGAAACCCCGGAATTTCAATCAAGTTGTCGGCCTTGCATCCACGTTACGAGTTAACCCAGCGGGACCGAGTGATATCGGAATTGGTCGAAAAAGTCACCATCCTCGCCCGGATGGCAAAATCCGCGAATATTGGAGTTAACGTCGACGCCGAAGAGGCGGATAGGCTGGAGCTGTCGCTCGAACTCATTGAAAGAGTGCTGCGCGACCCGGAATTGCAGGGATGGAATGGGTTCGGGATTGTCGTGCAAGCCTACGGAAAAGCCGCTCCGTCGGTTTTGGATTATTTGTATGAGCTGGCGGGCGCCCTTGATCGCAAGATCATGATTAGATTGGTGAAGGGGGCTTACTGGGATTCAGAGATTAAACGGGCGCAGGTGGAAGGTTTGGCAGACTTTCCGGTGTTCACACGAAAGTCGTCAACAGATGTTTCATATCTGTGCTGTGCAAAAAAGCTTCTTGGCATGACAGATCGGATTTACCCGCAATTTGCAAGTCACAATGCCCACACAGTGGCGGCGATCCTCGCCATGACAGACAATGATACACCGTTCGAATTCCAGCGGGTGCATGGTATGGGAGAGGCATTGTATGCTGAGATTCTGGAAAGGAAAAACAGGCTTTGCCGGATTTACGCGCCGATTGGCAGACATCGTGAACTGCTGCCCTATCTGGCGCGTCGAATGCTCGAAAACGGCGCCAACACATCCTTTGTAAATCAAATTGCAGATCCTCGGTGCGCTGTTTCCGAGGTCGCCGCCGATCCGTTCGAAAAGCTGACGGCTGAGAGAAATTCAAATTCACAGCCGGTGCGAAATCCCAGACATTTGTTCGGGGCAAAGCGGCTGAACTCAAAAGGTTGGGATCTTCACAATCCGGAGGTTCTTCAGAATCTGGACCATCGCCGCTCGAGCTATCGCACCACGCAATGGCCGGGACCGACCGGGCGGAGTCAAGAGGCAGATGAGACCACCGTTACAATCATGAATCCCGCCGATCTGTCCGATGTGGTCGGATATCGTCGTGAATCGACCGAAGCAGATGTCCAAAATGCCCTGGTGCGGGCCACGGCATGGAATTCAGCTTCGGGGAAAGAAAGGGGGAATATTCTGACTCGGATTTCGGAGCTTTTTGAAGAACGGGCTGGAGAGTTTGTTGCACTGCTCTGCAGAGAATCAGGAAAGACGCTTGATGATGCGACAGCGGAGATACGCGAGGCAGTGGATTTTCTGCGCTATTACGCTGTGCAGGCGGATGAATCTGAAAACCAAGAGCCGGTTGGCGTGGTCGCCTGTATTTCTCCATGGAATTTTCCACTCGCGATTTTCACTGGTCAGATAGCCGGCGCTTTGTCAGCTGGCAATTGTGTGTTGGCGAAGCCGGCGCCGCAGACATCAATTATCGCGAATGCCGCTGTTGCGCTGATGCACGAGGCCGGTGTTCCGGATAACGTTGTCCAACTGCTACCGGGTATGGGACCGAAAGTTGGCAAAATGCTTGTTTCCGACCCGAGAGTCGCTGCCGTGGCATTCACCGGATCGACTGAAACCGCGTCGCTCATTGACCGGGAAATGGCGGCTTCGCTTGAGCCGACGGCGCGGTTGGTGGCAGAAACCGGCGGCCTTAATGCAATGATTGCCGACAGCACGGCTTTACCGGAGCAGGTGGTTATGGATGTGATCGCCTCGGCGTTTCGTTCAGCCGGACAACGCTGCTCGGCGATAAGGATCCTCTACGTTCAGGATGAAGTGTTCGACCAAATCAAAGAAATGCTGTTTGGTGCGATGGATCAGCTGAGCATCGGCGATCCGTGGAATATCGAAACCGATGTCGGCCCATTAATTGATAAGACGGCGCGGGATAGGATTTCAGCTTATGTTGAAAGCGCGCGTCGACAGGGTCGGCTTCTTAAGCAATGCGATGCTCCAAGCGAGGGGTATTTTGTGGGGCCGGCGGTTATCAGCGCAGCGGGCATCGAGGATTTGCAGGAGGAGATTTTCGGGCCTGTTCTGCATTTGGCAAGATATGCCGAGAAGGATTTTTCCAAGATTATCGAAGCCATCAATGAAAGCGATTACGGTCTAACCTTCGGACTGCATTCCCGCATCGATGCGCGCATTGCCGAGGCCAGCGACCTGAAAGTCGGCAATATCTACATCAACCGCAACCAGATCGGCGCAGTTGTCGGCTCGCAGCCATTTGGCGGAGAAAGGCTATCGGGAACCGGGCCGAAAGCAGGCGGGCCGAAATTCATTGACGCGTTTCGGCGCGCAGCGCCGCAATATAATGGAAGACCCGCTGGAGATACAGTTGATGCAAAGCGTGTGCAGACATTGCTCGACCGAGCGCGGTCAAACGTAAAGGAGGAATTTCAACTCCTGGACCTGCCAGGTCCAACCGGTGAAACCAATCATTTGAAATTTTTCCCGTGCGGTACAGTCTTGTGTTTAGGCCCGACTGCGGATGATGCCGCTGAGCAGGCGGCGATGGCGGTTGGCGCTGGGTGCGCAGCGGTGTGCATTGCTGACGGCGCGTCGGGAGAATTGTCCTGCAGTGGAATGCTGAACAGAGAATCGCTGAGAGTGCTCGAAAATTTTGATGCGGTTGTCTTGTGGAGCGATAGAGAGGATTTGCGTCTTGCAAGGAACGCGCTGGCCTCCCGGACCGGACCGTTGATTCCGCTGATCGCAGCCAAGGACTTTACAGAACGCCTGCGCATTGAGCGTCATGTGTGCATTGACACGACAGCCGCCGGTGGGAATGCAGCGCTTTATGCCGAGGTCGCGGCGGGCCTGCAGCAGTCGTAAATGCCGCCTGATAAGCTGCACACCGACCTGTCCGTTCATCCTCGTCTGAAATCAGATGTTCACAGGAGGAATGGCGGCATTACGGAATCCCTCATTTACCGATCCGAATCGGTCGAAACGGTCGGGCAATCTTGATTGCTGTTCCGGTTCTGGTGCATTGACGGAAGAAAGTCGCAGTGTCGCAAAAATAGACTTTCGCGCTATCCACAGACGCCGCGCAGGAGTATTTGAAGACGGCTATTGAAGAGAAAGAACGAAACGAATGAAGATCGTGGTGGCCGGAGCTGGCATTGTCGGTTTGTCGACGGCATTCTTTCTGCAGGCCAAAAACCACAGCGTTGCGGTCGTCGATCCCGCACCCGAGGGCGACAAAGCCTCTTTCGGCAACGCTGCCGGGATTGGGGTTACCGAATGTCTTCCCGCCGGCTTTCCCGGAATTTGGAAGAAAGTGCCGGGATGGCTGCTGAATCCGCTTGGCCCATTGTTTATCAAGCCTGACCATGCCCCCAAACTGCTGCCGTGGATGTTTGCCTTTCTTAAGGCCTCGACGGCCTCGCGCGTTGAAGAGATTTCGCGCGCACTTGCCGCACTGAATGATCGGGTCTACGTGGATTACGCTCCGATTTGGGACGCTCTGAATTACCGTGATTCGGTTCATCGTGTCGGATGCCTGACCGCATATAATTCACGGAAAAACTATATTCGCGAAATGGCCGACTGGGATATGAAGCGCGCGCGCGGCGTGCGGTTCAATGAGGTGGAAACCGAACAGCTGCGTGAGATGGAGCCAGCATTGTGCGGAAAGAAGACTTTCGCGATTTATGCACCGGATTGGTCGCACATCGACGATCCGAAAGCTCTTGTGGATCGTTTGCGCGCTTATCTGTTCGCGCGGGGTGTGGTCTTTGAACATGCGCGCGTGAAAAAATTCTCAATAGAAACCGAAAAGATACGCGCGCATCTTGATAGCGGGGCCGCGCTCGATGCCGATTATGTGGTGAACGCAGCGGGCGCTTGGTCGGCTGAGCTGACCGCTGGTCTTGGCGATAAGGTGCTCCTGGAGAGCGAGCGTGGATACAATACGACAATCGCCGATCCAGGCTGCACACTGCACCACCAAATTATCTTTGCCGAAGAAAAATTTGTTGCATCTCCCTTGTCGATCGGATTGCGCATCGGGGGAGCAGCCGAGTTCGCGGGACTGAACGCCCCGGCGAATTACAAGCGATCGGACGCGCTGCTGGCCCTTGCCCGTCGGTTCTTGCCTGACTTATCCTGCGAGGAAGGAGACAAATGGATGGGGCACCGACCGGCGACACCTGATAGTCTTCCCGTGATCGGCCCGTCAACCGGTAGCAAGCGGGTATTGCATGCATTCGGCCATGGCCACCTCGGACTGACGCAAGCCGCGGTGACCGGAAGGATCGTCTCCGACCTCATCGCGGGAGAGTCGCCGGGCTTGGATATTTCGCCATATTCCATACAGCGTTTCGGCTAGACCAAGGAAGGGTGAACACATGCGCTGGGTGCGGACATTGCAGACGATCGATGTGCATTGCGCAGGCGAGATCGGCCGCGTGATCGTAGGTGGAGTCTTGGACATTCCGGGATTCTCGATGGCGGAAAAGCTGCGTTATATCAATGAGGTCGACGACTCGATCAGACGGTTATTATGTTCCGAACCGCGCTCGGGTCCCGCCGGTTCTGTTGTCCTGCTTACGCCGCCAACGATCAGTAGCGCCGATATTGGATTTATCGTTCTGCAGCCGGACAAAGCCCATGCCATGTCGGGATCAAATGCGATGTGCGCGGTTACCGCTCTTTTGGAAACCGGGATGAAACCGATGACCGAAGGAGAAACCCAGATTGTACTGGATACAGCTGCCGGACCGGTGATTGCGGTCGCTCAGTGCCGCGGAGGGAAGGTTATAAGCGTCACTCTTGACATGCCACCCGCATTTTTGCTGAGAAAAGCCCAAAGGACTGTTACGCCTGCTTGGGGCGATCTGACCTTTGACATATGTTTTGGAGGAGTGTTTTTCGGTCTGGTGCATATCGACCAAGTTGGTCTGAAGATCGTCCCGAAGAACGCACGCGCGCTGGCTGATGCCGGAGTCGAGCTGCATGATCTGATTTCAAAGGAAGCGCCGGTTATTCACCCCGAAACACCGCCATTGAACGGTTTAGCTTATGTTATGTTTTATGATGATGAACCCGATGGCGGCCTAAGGACTTGCGCAGTATTGAAGCCTGGACGCGTAGACCGGTCTCCCTGCGGAACCGGTACAAACGCGGCCATAGCGCTGCGCTGGTCCACCGGGTTTGCAAAACCAGGTGATAATATCGTGTCGCGCTCGATCATTGGCAGCGAGTTCACCGTTGAATTCCGCGGCACGGATGCGAGTGGAAAACTCCCTGCCGTGCGCAATCGAATCTCAGGGCGGTGCTGGGTGTACGGACTCAGCCAGATCGGGCTTGATCCGGATGATCCGTTTCCGACTGGATTCCACCTTTCGGACACATGGGGCACGGCGGAATTGTCTTAGCGGCGGTGGCTCCGCCTATGCAAAAACGCCGCCTGATCAGGCGGCGTTTCAGTTTCGCTGTGTCAAGCGGTTATTCGGGGTCGTTTGAAATATCGATCCAGATCGTTTTGACTTCGCAATATTGGTCATGCGCCATGAGCGAATTATCGCGCCCGCCGAAACCTGATTGCTTGTAGCCACCGAACGGTGTGGTGATATCGCCTTCGCCGTAGCAGTTGACCGAGACCGTACCGGCTTGGATTTCCCGGCTGTAACGCAAGGCTTTGGTCACATCAGAGGTGAACAGCGATGCCTGCAGCCCGTACGAGGTGTCATTGGCCACTTTGATGGCCTCCTGATCCGATTCAACGACCATGATGCCGAGAACAGGGCCGAAGATCTCTTCCTTGGCGATCGTCATATCCGCCGTGACATTGTCGAAGACCGTTGGTTCGACAAAAAGTCCGACTTCAGGATTGAGCGCGTTTCCGCCGCGAATCAGATTCGCGCCTTCCGTCCTTCCCAGTTCGATATAGTTGAGAATCTTGTCATATTGCTCGCGTGAAATGATGGCGCCGAGCTGATTGTCCGGGTCAAGCGGATCGCCGGTTTTCCAATCGTCGAATTTGCTCAGGATTTTCTCGATCAGAGCATCCTTAACGTCTTTATGCACAATAAGCCGCGAGTTGGCCGTGCAGTTCTGCCCCATGTTCCAGAGCGCCGAGAAGGCGGCGTTTTCGGCAATGGCGTCGAGATTGCCGGCGTCCGACAGAACGATCGCCGGATTTTTTCCGCCGCATTCGAGAATAATTTTTTTGAGGTTGGTTTCAGACGAGAAGCGCAGAAACAGACGGCCGACCTCGGTTGAACCGGTGAATGAAATCGCCTCAATGCCTTCATGCCGTCCCATCGGCTCGCCGACATCGGGTCCAAGACCCGGCAGGACGTTCACTACGCCGTCGGGCATTCCCGCTTCGGTTGCCAGTTCCGCCAGACGCAGCGCGGTCATCGATGTCTGCTCGGCAGGCTTTACGATAATCGAATTTCCGGCAGCGAGAGCCGGACCGATTTTCCATGCCATCATCATGATAGGAAAGTTCCATGGCAGGACGCATCCGACAACGCCCAGCGGTTCGCGGACGATCATGCCGATGCCGTCGGCATTCGCAGGCGACATCTGATCGTAGATTTTATCCGCGGCCTCCGCATGCCAACTGATCGCCGTGATGGTTTCCGGGATATCGGTGAGCATGCATTCGGCGATCGGTTTACCGCTTTCCAAGCTTTCCAGCACGGCGAGTTCTTCTTGGTTTTCTGCGATGAGTTGTGTCAGCTTCAGCAAGATACCCTTGCGATCCGACGGATGCATGCGTGACCATGCGCCAGAGTCGAATGCGGATCTAGCGACCGATACAGCCGCATCGACGTCCGAGGCGTCGCAGGCCGCGACCTGGGCTAGATTGGATCCGGTCGCCGGATTGACGGTATTCATCCAGTTACCCGACTTGGCCTCGACATAGGCTCCGCCCACGTAGGGCTGGGACGGAAAGGACAGAGTCTTCGCTATCGCTTCATATTCTTGTTTGGTCAGCAGATCGGACACAGGTCACTCCTCTTCATTCAGGATTGCATTAACACCTTCCCGCGTTTTGGTGATGGTCGCGGTGAAGTTTCGGGTCAGCTGGCTGTCCATCGGCAGCAGCGGTGGGCGCGTGATGCCACCGGGCTGGCCCTGAAGTTCGCAGCCGAGCTTCACGCATTGGAGAAATTTTCCGCCTTGTTCGAGAGTTTCCATTAGCGGCATGAACGCCGCCATTACCCGGCGGGCTTTGTCGAAATCCTTTTGCTCGGCCAACAGGTCGAGAAACCGCACGCATTCGGAGGGGAAGATGTTGGCCGTGGCGCAAACCCAGGCCCTTGACCCCCAGGCAGCGAATTCAAGAACCTGTTCTTCGCCTCCGATTATCAATTCGATCTCCGGATATTCGCGGTAAAGAAAGGGCAGGCGGCTGTAATCTCCGCTGGACTCCTTAATCCCCCGAACATTGGAATTCTTTGAAACCAGCTCAAGAAATTCGGGTCCCATTTCAACACCCGTTCGCCCCGGATAGTTGTAAAGCATAATCGAGAGACCGGTCGCCTTCTCATATTCCAGCACATGATGGGCAAGCTCTTGCTCGGACGGAAGAGAATATGGCGGGGCGGCGATCAAAAGCGACTGGGCGCCGGCATGCTTTGCCGCTTTCGCGATCTCGAGGCCCACGGACCGGCGGATATCATTGACCCCGGCCATGAATTCCACCCGGCCATTGATTTGCTGGCTGGCGAACTTGAACTGCTCCACCCGCTCCTCGGGGCTCAAAGCATAAAATTCTCCTGTCGAACCGCCGACCGCCAGACCTGCGACGCCATTCTCGATTTGGCGTTCGATGACTTCGGCGAAACCGGCCCAGTCAATACTGCCGTCCGGCGAAAACGGCGTGATGATCGGCGTGTATATTCCTTTGAACCTCATCGGATTTCCTGATATTGGGTCGACACTGTGCACGCACATGGTATACAGATATTTCAGCTAAAGCAAGCGATCATCGATCACGAATACCGGTTGGCATCTACCTCGGCAACACCGTAATTTTTGTTGCAGCAGCCACTGTTTTTGTCATACAATGTGTCGACAACCTGTATGGAATTCGACAGGTGGAAAAACCAGATGAGGAGAATGACCGATGACGGCACTCGGCGGATTATGTGTTCCTGTCTGCTCCGTTTTTTCAGAAGACGGTTCAGGATTGGATGATACCCGATTCCTTTCCCATATCGATCGGGTCATTGATGCCGGAGCAAAAATCATCTGTGTCGCAGGTGGAACCGGCGAGTTTCCGTTTCTAAGCATCGCCGAACGAAGGCATTTGGCGGAAATTGCCGTCAAACACATCGCGGGACGCGCTATGGTCCAGGTTCATGCATCGTCGACGCGCACGGAAGAGGCTATCGAGATGGCCCGGCATGCGGAAAGCGCCGGCTCAGATCTGCTGTTGTTGCTTCCGCCATATTTTGAAGGCCCGGCAGCGGATGGAGTCATGGAATTCTTCAAGGATGTCGCTGATTCGGTCAGTCTGCCGATCATGGTGTACAACATCCCTGTTTATTCGGGGTTCGACATCACACCGGATTTTTATCGCGAGCTTCTTAAGATCGAAAATATTGTCGCGATCAAAGACAGCACCGGCGATATGCTTAGGATGAGGCAATTGCTGCAGATTGACTCGGGGTCCGTATTCTGCGGCGCGGATTTTCTTCAATTCGAGGCGCTTGTCGCCGGCGCCGGCGGCGTTTTCTGGGGAGGAGCGAACGCGTTCCCCAAGGAGGCTGCGAAATTGGTTGAGTTTAACAACCAAGGGGATATCGAAGGCATGAAGGAGCTGTGGCGGAAACTGCTGCCATTGTGCATGTATTTCTGGACTGTCAGTTACAATCCCGGTGTGAAAGCGGCCGCAAACGCGGTGGGTCTGGATATCGGAGAATGCCGCCGCCCGCAGCAAACCCTGACTGCGGATCAAAGAGAGCGGCTTGAAGCCGCCCTCAGCGCGTTCTCTGCCGATGGCTAATTGATTGGCGCGATGCCCATGTCGAAGCTGAAGAGACATGCTAAAGGTTCAGCGCAGGCATTTGTTTACAACAGTCTGCGGGAGCGGATCCTGACCTTGGATCTTGAGCCTAACTATCCTTTGGATGAAAAGAGTCTCTCTTCGGAATATGCTGTTTCCCGCTCCCCAGTCCGCGAAGCGCTCATTAAACTGGCGGCAGACGGGCTGGTCGTTTCATTGGTCAATAAGGTCACTGTAGTCGCGCCTTTGGATTTGCAGAGGCTGCCCGCTTATCTTGAAGCCCTGGAACTGTTTCACAGGGTCATCAATCGCAGCGCTGCGATCTTCAGAACCGACGAAGACATCAAGCACATAATCCGCGCCGAAAAGAAATGTGACCAAGCAAGCGCGTCCAGCGATTTGTCGGGCCTGGCCGAATGGAACCGAAGCTATCACCTAGCAATCGCCAAGGCGGCGAAAAATCCCTATTTCGAGTCGTTTTATTCACAACTCCTCGATGAAGGAATTAGAACGCTGCATATGTATTTCCGATACAGGCTCGAAAAGAGCGGCAGAAATCTTACCGAAGAGCATCCGGCAATCACCCGAGCGATCATAGACAGGGACCGTATCGAAGCCGAGCGGCTAGGGCGGAATCATGCACGGCTGTTCAACAACGAATTTCAAACCTACGCATTCAACAGAATCGTGGCTGCGGATATCGACCTTGGAACCGCGCAGGATTTTTCTGCGGATGCAACGACCATGATCAGTAGAGGCTGAAACCACGGCAAAACGGATCTTCGTCATCGACGAAAATCGTGTTGATGCCGGTGACATGGGCGGTACCCGAAACGGTCGGTTTGACAGTTGGCATGTCGCCAATGATTTCACCGACCTGCACCGATCCTTCGAACCGGCCGCCGACAATACTCTCATGCACGAATCGAGCGCCAAGCTCCAATTGACCCTTGGCCGCCAATTGCGCCATTCTCGCGGATGTTCCGGTGCCGCAGGGAGATCTGTCGATTCCACGTTCGCCGAAGAAAACCACGTTTTTGCAATAGGCGGGAAATCCGGATTGCGCCGGAACAAAGGGGTCGGTCCATTGAATGTGGCTGATGCCTGAAATGAATTTGTTCAGCGGATGCCGGACATCCGCAGCGGCATTCAATTGTCTGCGGATCTCGGCGCTGCGATTCATAATGATGTCCGGGTGCAATCGAGCTAATCCCTCATATCCCGGCTGCGGCTCGATAATGCCATAAAAATTTCCGCCATATGCGATATCGACTTTCAGCCGCCCAAATCCCGGGCATTCGACATCGATATCCGTGCGGAGCAGAAAACTGTCGACATTCAGCAGCGAGACTTTGGTGACTTTGCGGCCAAGCAGTTCGTACTTCGCGCGGACAATGCCGGCAGGCGTTTCCAACACGAGCAGGCCCGGTGTCTTCGGGATCAGCAGCCCCTCTTCAATGATGCAAGTTACGGCGCCGATCGTGCCGTGTCCGCACATGGGCAGGCTGCCGCTGGTTTCGATGAAAATGACGGCGGTATCGCATTCGGGTTTGTTGGACGCATAGAGTATTGCGCCGGACATCGCGTCATGCCCGCGCGGTTCGAACATGAGCGATGTTCGGACCCAATCATATTCACCTTTGAAGTGCTGCCATTTCTCGTCGATTCCTTTCCCTTCCAAAGAAGGGGCGCCGCCGACGATGAGACGAGCGGGCATTCCGCAGGTGTGCGAATCAACGCAGAAAAACGATTTTTTCATTGCGGTAAAGTGTCTATAATTTTTTGGAACTGCAGCATCGGGAATGTCCTGACTGTTACAGAATTTGGCGCACACAGCGCGATTATGCGTCCGGCGCGGCTCCGTCAACCGAGAGTTCTTCTCACATCACTTGGGGACACCTTTCAGTTGCGGGTGTTGTCATTGGCATAAGCGGTTTCCACATTTAGCAAGCCGTTGAACCGCTCGGTAACCCACTCTCGCCGGCTTCCGAAATGTTTTCGATGCATGTGTTAATTCAGTCTTGATGCCCGCGTTTCAGAGAAAGCTGCGACACGGTCAAGATCGGCGCTCAGTTCGAATTTCTGATGCCGGGCTGAGTGATCAAATGCAGACAGCAACGGGGCTGCAGGAGCAGGCTGCAGGCTTAAACTGAATTTGAAATAAAAAATACTTGATGTCGACACTGTCCATGCATTATGATGTCCTTGGTGCGTTTGCGCCGATCATATGCAAACGGAACAGAGAGGTTCGTTCAGATGACTATGAAATTTGGAAAAGCAGCTGCATGCTCTATTGCGGCTATATTCGCGGGGGGCGCGGTTTACGCCGCGGCGGGTGATACGCTGAAAACGGTTCAAGAGCGCGGCAGCTTGATTTGCACAGGCCACAACGGCTCGTATCCCGGAATGGCGGAGCTTGACGATGAGGGTAACTGGCGCGGCTTCGATATCAACTTGTGCAAGGGGCTGGCAACAGCCATTTTCGGCACGGATGAGGGACATCTCAAAATCGCGCCGACAAGCTGGGCACAGCGATTCCCCGGCATCCAGTCAGGCGATTTGGATATCATCATTAAATCCACCGGCTGGACGATGGGACGAGACACCGACGTGAATCTGCAGTATTCGCGCGTCTACATGATGGCGCCGATCGCGCTGATCACCCATGCCGAAAACGGCGCAGAGGTCGCAGCGGACTTGGATGGTGGTTCTGTTTGTTTGCCCGCTGGAACAACCATTGAGCGGAACGTTGCGGACCACGCGACCGCCAACGGATATGAAGTTGAAATCGTTGCTTTTGAAAAAGTGGAAGAAGCCAAGGCCAGTTATCTCTCGGGCCGATGCGACGCCTATTCGGATTGGGATCTGCAGCTCGCAGTGTTGCGCGCAACCGAAGCCGATGATCCAGGCGCACATGTGATCCTGCCGGACGTTCTTTCGGCCGAACCGCTTGCCTTCGCTATGCGTCAGGGCGATGACGAATGGGTTGACTTGGCAAACTGGTTTCTGTCTGCTGTGATCATGGCGGAAGAAAACGGCATCACCAGCGAAAATGTTGATGACATTCGAGCAAACCCACCCACGCCGGGAATTGCAAAACTGCTGGGCGCAACGCCCGGAGTAGGCGAGCGTCTGGGACTGAGCGATGATTGGGCGTATAACGTCATCAAGCTGCACGGAAATTACGGCGAGATGTGGGAGCGTAACGTTGGCGCCGGCTCACCCTACGGATTGGCCCGCGGCGTGAACGGCCTGCTGCGAGATGGTGGAATCATTTATTCGCTCGTAATGGACTGATCCGTCTGATAAACTCGTTGCGGTGACCTGTGCCAGGTCACCGCAAAAAATTTAGCGGCATAGCGGCGGAGGGGATTTATGCCGGTGCTTTCAAACAGAAAAACTCGTAACCTTCTGATCCAAGTTGGATTTGTCTCGACTTTGATCTTTATCCTGCTTGCGCTGGCATTTACGGCGATTCGAACGATGGAAGAGCAGGGGATTACCTCGGGATTCGGCTTCTTGGATCGTTCAACGGGTTTCGCCATCGGCTCATCAATCATTGAATTCACGCCCAGCGACACCTATGGCCGGATGTTCGTCGCCGGTATTTTGAATACGCTGATGCTGGGCGTGATCAGTCTGAGCCTTGCCAATATCATCGGTCTGTTCGTCGCATCGATGCGGATTTCCCGCAACGAGGTGCTGAATATCGTCGGCACGACCTATGTCGAGGTATTTCGGAATATTCCGATTATTCTTCAGGCTTTGTTTTGGTATGCAGTCTGCACCCATTTGCCGCGGCCTAAACAAGCCTATTCGTTTCTGGACATGGCGTTCGTCTCATCCAGAGGCATCTATGTGCCCGGTCTGAATGTGCATGCGAGTTACGCCGTGATCGCGCTGGCGCTTGTGGTGATAAGCGCGATTGTATGCTTTTGGTACCGCACTTCGCGCCGATTCGCCAACGTTGAATATAGTGTTCGCAGGCGCAACAGCCGGCTGCTGCTGAGCGTGTCCGCCGCGATTGCGATCATTCTGCTGTTCATTGGCCGGATCCCGGACACTTCATTCGTGTCATTGCCGTTTCTCAAGGGGTTGAACCATCGCGAAGGCATTCGGGTTTCGCCAGAGCTTCTCGCTCTTATAATCGCGATATCGGTTTATGGCGGCGCCTATATCTGTGAGATTTTCCGCGCCGGCTTTAACTCGGTGGGCAGAGGACAGGGAGAGGCCGGTGAGGCGCTGGGGCTGAGTCAACTGCAGGTTTTCTTCCGCATTCGATTGCCGTTGGCGTTTCGGGCCGTGCTGCCAACCCTGATCAACATCTATGTCTGGCTGTTCAAAGCGACCACGCTTGGCATTGCAGTCGGGTTCAGCGACTTCTTTATGGTTTCGTCGATCTCGATCACGCAAAGCGGACAGACAATGGAGATCATTCTGCTTTTGATGATTGGCTTCATTATCATGAACAACACCATGTCCTATTCGCTTAACAAGGTGAACGAAGCCCTTGCTCTCAAAGGCTCGCAGCTGAGGACTTGATCATGGCATCCCTTAATGTGCATCTGCCGGCGAATCTGCCCGTGCGAATTTACCGCCGAGCCATCTCGAACTGGCGTGACGGGCTGCTGACAGCAGCAGGCCTCGCCTTGATTCTCTACGTGATATGGTCCTTGTTGCAATGGGGAATAATTCATGCCGTCTGGACCAGTCCCGATGGCACGTCCGATGTCTGCCGCGGAATCAAAGGGGCATGCTGGGCGGTAGTCGATGTTCGCTGGCGTTTGATTCTGTTTGGCGTTTTCCCGCATGAGGAGCATTTTCGTTCCGCCATGGCATGCTTGGCAATTCTGGCTGTCGTGATTTTGTCCTGCTTCCCGGTTTTCTGGAACGCGAAGCGTTTGACCGCGCTATGGATTGCGGGTTTTGCCGCTTTTTATATCCTCATGCGCGGAGGCGTGTTCGGTCTGACGCCGGTCTTTCCGGAACAATGGGGCGGGCTGTCGCTGAATGTGTTCATATTTTCTGCTGTTGCAGTCATAGGCATGCCGCTGTCAATCTGTTTCGCGCTAATGCGCAGATCCGAATTGCCGATGATTGCCCGAACGACCGGCATCATCATTGATGGTGTCCGCTCGCTGCCATTGGTAACCATCCTTTTTGCCTTTGCGGTTGTCCTTCCTCTGGCCTTGCCGGATATTCTGCAAGGTGACAAAATATGGCGCGTGATCGTCGGTTTCGCGCTGTTTTTCGCAGCCTACCAAGCTGAAATCCTGCGCAGCGGAATTCAAGCTCTACCGTCGGGACAGGAGGAAGCCGCGAAGGCTTTGGGGCTCGGCTATTGGCATCGGATTTCGCGCATCATCCTGCCGCAGGCATTCAGAAATGCGCTGCCACCGACAATCAACCAGTTCGTGATCACCTTTAAGGAAACGTCGCTGGTCGTCATTATCGGGTTGTTTGACATTCTGGCGTCGGGGAACGCCGCTTACGGCACTGGCGAGTGGTCGTTCGCCTATGTCGAGGTTTATGTTTTCATTGCGTTGATTTTCTTCGTCTTCGTCTTCAGTCTATCACGATACGGCGCTTTCCTTGAACGCCGTCTGCGCGTCAGTGCGCACTAAAACGGATAAAAAAAATGAATGATCAATCTTCTGATATCGCGGTCGAAATCGAAAAGCTGCAGAAATACTATGGAGAATTTCACGCGCTCAACGACGTGACATTGAGTGTCGCGAAGGGTGAAAAGATTGTGATCTGCGGGCCGTCAGGTTCCGGCAAATCGACCTTGATCCGCTGTATCAACCGGCTTGAAGAACATCAGCAAGGCATCATTCGCGTTCTCGGCACGGAATTGAACGATGACCTGCACAGCATTGATGAAATCCGGCGTGAAGTTGGGATGGTGTTTCAGCATTTCAATCTGTTTCCGCATTTGACGGTTTTGGAAAACTGCACTCTGGCTCCGAGACTGGTTCGCAAAATCTCTCAGACTGAAGCGGAGGCCACTGCGCGCGAATTTTTGGAAAAGGTGAAGATTCCTGACCAGGCAGACAAGTTTCCCGGTGAATTATCAGGCGGGCAGCAGCAGCGCGTGGCCATCGCGCGCGCGCTGTGCATGCGGCCGGAAATCATGCTGTTCGACGAGCCCACCTCCGCTTTGGATCCGGAGATGATCAGCGAGGTGCTCGACACGATGACTGAACTTGCGCGGGACGGAATGACGATGCTTTGCGTCACCCATGAAATGGGGTTTGCCCGGAAAGTGGCTGACCGCGTGATTTTCATGGATCAGGGTCAGATCGTCGAGGAAAACGATCCCGATGATTTCTTCGACAATCCGCAGAATGATCGGACGAAGCTGTTTCTGAGCCAGATTTTAGCCCATTAGCGGGACTGTTCCACCGTCGAATGGTGCGTGCAGCCCAACGATTGTAAAGCCGAGCGCAAAACATGCGGCTATTTCAGATGCAAAGCCGATGTTTGATCGCCAAACCATAATTCCCGAGTCCAACCTTCCGACCGGTGCTGAGCTGTTGGCCGCGGGCCGCAGCCTTAGTTCTGACTGGCAGCTTGGCACCGGCCAGTTCCAAAGAACGTTCGGAGTTCGCTGCGAGGCGGAGTATAAGCGTCGGCTGCAGTCGGAAGGCCGGATCATGCAGCATGCGCATCTGGGCTTGCGTGATATAGACCGGACCGACGCGGTATTGAAAGCCGTCTATGGCCGGTGCGCCGAACGCGGCGCCCGGGTTGATCGGATCGGACTCTGTCTTGATTGGTCTATGGGATTTCCAAAATCCATACGTGAACGCAAAATGAGCGGAACCGGCGTGCTGTTGAATGGACCGGAGGATTTCCAGCGACTGACCGATGCGGTGCCTTCGGCCATGCATTTCGGAGATTTCATGCTCGGTTTTCCCGCCGCGCTGGAAAACACATGCGCAGCGATTGCGGCGGGCGCGACGACAATCGGCAATCTTGGGCAGTATTTCACCTTTCGCTTGCCATATTATGATGATGACATCGAAACCACTGCATGCACGGTCAAGGCCCTGGGTCTGATCGCGGCGCAGCCCGCTGAGATTTTAGTGCATTCTAATCTTGATGACGGTTTTGCAGCGGTATTTGAAGACTTGGTCAGTGCGCTGGGTATGGCGCTGGTGGAAAAACATATCATCTCTGATCTCGTTGGAGCGAAATACACCGTTTGCTACGGTCATCACTTCAGCGAGCCTATGACCCGGATCGCTTTTCAGCGGGCGCTTGCTCGGATTTGCGATGATGTTCCCGGTTCTCAGATTTACGGCGCAACGGTTCTTTATCAAGGAAACAGCGCTGAGAATTACGCTGCTTTGGCCTCATATCTGCTGTGTGATATTGCAGCCCAGAAAACTCTGCCCACGGGGCATGCGATTAATCCGGTTCCGGTAACCGAAAACATCCGCATTCCAGATGCAGAGGAAGTGATCGATGCCCAGCTGTATCTTCATAGGTTGACAGAACTCGCTGAGGGGTATTTGCCGGTCCTTGATTTTCAGATCATCGACCAAACGGCTGACAGGCTGGTCGAGGGTGGACAGGCATTTGCTCGGGGTTTGCTGTCCGCATGCGCCGATGCGGGCATTGATTGCGATGATCCGTTCGAACTGCTTTTGTGTTTGCGTCGGCTCGGCGGTCGGCGGATCGAGAGCCTTTTCGGCATTGGTAAGCGGCGCACCGACCATCCTCACCGCCGCATTCCGGTTGTTCCGGCATCGACCTATATTCACATTGAAGAAACAGCCCGCGGCTTTTTGAATTCCGCCAAGGGCGATGACCTAAGAAATTTGGGTCGGAAGGGCTTGCGAATTCTGTCGGCTACAACTGATGTTCACGAGCATGGGAAAGCGCTGGTCGATTCGATTTTCAGCGGCGCGGAAATCGAGCTGGTCGATGGCGGCGTTTCGAATGACCCGGATAAAATCGTTGAAATCGCATGCCGCAAAGAGGTGAACGCGATCGCTGTCAGCACCTATAACGGTGTCGCTCTCAGTTTCACCAAAGCCTTGCTGAGTGCGATGCGGGATAATGAGCTGGACATACCGGTCTTGATTGGCGGCCGACTGAACCAGATTCCGGAAAACAGCAATACAAGCCTTCCGGTCGATGTAACGCGGCAGCTGCAAGGGTTGGGCGTTTATCCATGTGAAGATCTGAACGCCGCCGTGCATGCTCTGCAGTCGGCATTGCCCGAAAACATACCACGCGACGGCGCCAACCGTGCTGAACAGGCTGATGCTGTTCTACTGCGTTGATTGGCGATTTGTTTGACCGCAAATCTGACCATGACGGTTTGCTGACCGACTAACCGCCTTTTTGATCTCTAGGTGACGATTGTGATGCGCGGCGACGCATAAATCAGCAATCTGTAATTCGCTTGACTTGGCCCTCTCTATGCGCCTTGCAAACTAAGCGGCATTCTTCCACTTGATGGAGCATCCCATGGAGGGCGTTTGTATCGCTGGCCCGGACCCGGTCTCGGCAACTTGTTTCATTGCTAGCCACAGTTCTCTGACAGTCGAAGAATCGCTTGGGTTTCGTCCCGCGGAGTCAAGACGTCCGCGGTAATTGAGTTCGAATTCGGAATTGAACCCAAAAAAATCAGGAGTGCACGCCGCGCCATACGCATGAGCGGCTGATTGGTCTTCGTCGTGAAGATACGGAAAGGAGAATTCCGCGTTCTTGGCGAATTCAACCATGCGGGGAAACGAATCATCCGGATAAGCATCTGCATCATTGGAGCAAATCGCCGCCACTCCGACACCGATTTCCTGCAAGGCCTTGGCTTCCGCTGCTATTCGGTCCACGACCGAGACGACGAACGGGCAATGGTTGCAGATGAACATAATCAAACAACCATTGGGTCCGGAGGCCGACTCCAGAGTAATCATCTGTCCTTCTGTTGAAGGCAATGAGAAATCAGGCGCCTTCCAGCCGAACTCGCAAATTGGTGGTCTTGCAGCCATCACTTTAACTCCATCTGTGCTAATTCAATTGATGCTTTATATGCCGGCGCGTGATTCACTGTGACAGCTCAGCGGCATTGCGAAGCGCGGCTATCGATTGCGAATAACTCGAATTGCGATCACCGAATACCGAATTACCGGCCACAAACACATTTGCACCGGCTGCGGCGGCTGGTTTAATTGTATCGGCGTTGATACCGCCATCAACCATCAAGTCGATTTTGCGGTTTCCGATGGTTTGCCGCAGCTTACGGATTTTGGTCAGCTGACTTTCAATAAAGGTTTGTCCGCCCTGCCCAGGGTTTACCGTCATGACGCAAATGAGATCTATCATATCCACGACATTATCGATAGCCGATGCGGGAGTCGCGGGATTGAGCGCGACACCGGCGCCGCATCCGAGCGAGCGCACCGTCTGTAATGTGCGGTGCAGGTGAGGTCCGGCTTCGGCATGGACCGTGATGTTGTCTGCGCCCGCCTGAACGAATTGCTGCAGCAAGTGTTCTACCGGCGCGACCATTAAGTGCACATCCATCAGAGTTGCGATGTGTCTGCGCAAAGCGGCGCACATTGTTGCTCCGAATGTAATGCTGGGTACGAAATGGCCATCCATGACATCGATGTGCACCCAGTCACAGCCTGCGGTTTCCACGGCTTTGCATTCCTCCCCCAACGCCGAAAAATCGGCGCTGAGGACGGATGGTGCGATAATGACGGGTCGTTTGCTCATGCGGACCGAACGATGTCGAGTTTTGCCGCGCCGGGTTATGCTAGCGAATCTTGCGGTTTACGATTAATTCATCGACGACCGCGGGTTCAGCCAGGGTTGAGGTGTCTCCTAATGCTCCAAAATCGTTTTCAGCGATTTTTCGGAGAATCCGGCGCATAATCTTTCCAGAGCGTGTTTTGGGCAAGTCCGGCGCCCATTGAATATGATCTGGCTTGGCTATCGGTCCGATTTCCTTGCGAACCCATTGAGCAAGTGCGGCTCTGAGTTCCTCGGTCGGTTCCACATTCTGCATGAGAGTGACGTAAGCATAAATTCCCTGCCCTTTGATTTCATGCGGGCAGCCAACGACCGCGGCTTCTGCGACTTGTGGATGAGCAACGAGAGCGCTTTCGATTTCCGCGGTGCCCATGCGGTGCCCGGACACGTTCAGCACGTCGTCGACCCGGCCGGTGATCCAATAGTAGCCATCGCTGTCTCGGCGGCACCCGTCTCCGGAGAAGTAGTAGCCGGGGTATTGCTGGAAGTAAGTTTCCATGAATCGCTGGTGGTCGCCATAGACAGTGCGCATTTGACCTGGCCAGCTGTCTTTGATGCATAGGACTCCTTCCGCTTCCGTGTCCGTGAGCTCTTCGCCCGATGCCGGGTCGAGTATGACCGGTGAAATTCCGAAGAAGGGAGTCGTGGCGGATCCGGGTTTTGTGGTTGTGGCGCCGGGCAGGGGGGTGATTAAGTGACCGCCGGTTTCGGTTTGCCACCAAGTGTCCACGATCGGACAACGTTCTTGGCCAACAACCGCATGGTACCATTTCCATGCTTCCGGGTTAATGGGTTCACCGACAGTGCCAAGGACTTTCAGCGATGTGAGATCGCATTTGTTGACCCATCCATCTCCTTTTCCAAGCAAAGCGCGAATTGCAGTCGGCGCTGTGTAGAATTGGTTGACTTTGTGTTTTTCGCAGATTTGCCAGAAGCGTGAACTGTCGGGGTAGGTTGGCAAGCCCTCAAACATCAGCGTCGTTGCTCCGTTCGCCAGCGGGCCGTAAACGATGTAGCTATGGCCTGTGACCCAGCCTACATCGGCGGTGCACCAAAAGATATCACCGTCGCGGTAGTCGAAAACGATTTCATGCGTGAGAGCGGCATAGACCAGATATCCGCCACAGCTGTGAACCACGCCTTTCGGCTTACCAGTAGATCCCGAAGTATAAAGTATGAATAATGGGTCTTCGGCATTCATCTCGTGGTATGGACACGCATCGGACACTGATTTCGACAGCTGTGAGTAGTCATGGTCGCGACTCTCATTCCATGCAACATTCTCGCCGGTTCGTCGGACCACCAGCATCTGAACATCCGTGCAGCAGGTGCTGACTGCAGCATCGGCATTGTCTTTGAGAGGTGTCAAGCGTCCGCCTCTGGGCGCCCAGTCGGCCGTGATAACCAGCTTCGCTTCGCAGGCATCGATCCTGTTGGCCAGCGCCTCTGAACTGAAACCTGCAAAAACAACGGAGTGGATGGCTCCGATCCTCGCGCAAGCAAGCATCGCGTAAGCCGCTTCCGGTATCATCGGCAGATAAATTATGACCCGGTCGCCTGCCGCAACACCGAGCTGGGTTAGAACATTCGCCATGCGGCAGGTGTTCGCGTGCAATTGTGTGTAGGTAATGTGTTGAGCAGGGGCCTTCGGATCATCCGGTTCCCAGATGATCGCAGTTTGATCGCCGCGTTTTTCAAGATGCCGGTCAATGCAATTCGCAGCCACATTCAGCGATCCGTCTTCGAACCACTTTATTGATACATCGGGATAGTTAAAGTTGACCGATTTGACTTTGTTGAATTCGTGTATCCAATCCAGCCTTTTCGCCGCATGCGACCAAAAGTCTTCCGGGTCTTTGATCGACTTGGCGTAGATTTTGGAGTACTGCTCGGCATTGATGTGAGCCTGAGCAGCGAGTTCTGCATCGGGTGCGTATAATTCATTCATGTTTTTGCCTGTCTCATCGCTATTATTTCACCGCGCGGAGTAAAGTTCGCTATAGCGCAGGTGCACATAATTGTAAGGGTATTGTGATAGACAAGGCAACCAATTTACCTTGATGCCCGGCCTTTGATTTGCTTTGGAACAGGTTCGAAGTCGATCACTGATGGGTTGAACAGACTGGTCGGAGTCACGCAGGGTTGATGAGCGATTTCGATAATCGGCAACGGCAGCAGGATTCGGAGCGGACATGACAGCAAGCGGCACGGAATTTCCACGAATCAATCCTGCTGGAGATCAAGCGATTTTGGTTGAGTTCGGCTCCGAAGTCTCCAGTCGGGTCAGTCAGGCTGCGCTGGCATTTGACAGTGCGATTCGCGATGCGCCGAACGGGGTGGTTGAGACGGCTCCGACACTGAAGTCGGTGTTGATATGTTTCGATCCATTGGCGCTTCAGCCGAATGAGCTTGAATTGTGGTGCCGCCGCCGTTTGAATGAACGAGACTGGTACGGACAGACATTGGCCAAGGGCGGCCGACTTTGGGAGATTCCGGTGGTTTACGGTGGTTCACAGGGTCCGGATTTGGATGAGGTCGCTTCGCTCATGCAGGTTTCGCCGGAACAGGCAATCGAACTGCATGTCTCGCAGGAACTGACCGTGTTGTGCTTGGGATTTTCACCCGGTCTTGCTTACATCGCCGAATTATCACCCGAATTCGCGGTTCCACGACGGCAATCCTATGGGCGACCTGTGCCCGCCGGTTCGATTTTAGTCGCGAATCGGCAGACGGTATTGCCTGCGACGCCGATCCCAACCGGTTGGCGTTCCATCGGAAAAACGCCGCTCCCCACTTTTTCGCCGGAGCATAAGAAACCGTTCCTATTTTCTCCGGGCGATAGGGTTCGGTTTACCGCAATCAGCGCAGAAGAAGCTGAGCTCTTTGACCATCGGGCGCTTTGGGACGAGTTTTCGAATGAGCAGACTTAGGATTGCGCGCCTATCGCCGGGCGCATCAATTCAAGACGGTGGCAGAATTGGTTATCGCCGGTTCGGTGTAACCCAAGGTGGTGCAATGGACCCATTCGCTTTGGCGGAAGGCCAGGCGCTGTTGTCCAATTCTCATGATGCTGCCGCCTTGGAGATGACGATGAACGGTGGACGGTTTCAATGCGAAGGCAGCTTGAGCGTCGCCTGCACAGGCGCGGAAATGTCTGTCTCGGTGAATGGGCATTTCAGACCTTGGCGGCAGGTCATTCAATTGCAAGACGGGGATGAATTGGAACTCGGCTCTAGCATCGATGGCATATACAGCTATCTGCATTTGGCTTCAGGAATCGAGAGTCAACGGGTTCTGGGATCACGATCCGCGCACGAGCAAGCCGACTTAGGCCGTGTTCCTCAGGCTGGCGAATGGTTGGACAGTGTCAAGCAAGGAATCCGCGCCAAAGGACTTACACTGCCCCGTCCGGAATATTTTTCCGAGCGGGTCATTCGCATCATGAAGGGCGCACAGTCGCATTTGTTCTCTGACGACGATTTTTGTGTGCTGACCGAATCGGAGTTTAGAGTTACATCCGAGCGCAACCGGGTGGGTATACGGTTAGCGAGTTCGGCTGGCGCCTTTAATGCGGAGCTCGGCACAACGCTGGCCTCTGACGCGATTGTGCCGGGAGATATTCAGGTGGCTGCCGATGGGGTGGCGGCCGTGCTTCTTGCCGACAGTCAGCCGATCGGAGGATATCCGCGCATAGCAACGGTGATTTCGACCGACCTTCACAAGTTGGCGCAGATGCAAACCGGCACGGTATTTCGAATGGAATTGGTCGGTCGTGATGAAGCGGTGGCTGCTTTGAAGCAGTATCGGATAAGAGTTGCGGAGTTAAAGCGAAAGCTGGTGCCAGCCGTGCGAAATCCATCGGAAATAAAAGATTTGCTCGCTTATTCTTTGATCGCGGGTGTTGTGAAAGGAGATGAACAGGATGGAGATTGATCTCAACGCTGATCTCGGCGAGAGTTTTGGCCCATGGAAAATGGGAAACGATGCGGAAGTTCTTTCCGTTGTGACGTCAGCCAATGTCGCCTGCGGTTTTCATGCGGGTGATCCATTGCAAATGCGGATGACCGTTCGGACCTGCATTGAAAAAAATGTTGGCATTGGCGCACATCCTGGCTTCAATGATCTTGTCGGATTTGGAAGGCGTGAAGTTTTCGGCATCGGCGAAGATGAGCTGAAAGCAATGGTGATCTACCAGATCGGCGCAATTCATGCGATTGCAAAAGCCGAGAAATCAAACGTGCGCCACGTTAAGATGCATGGTGCGCTGGCGAATATGGCCAGCCGAGATATGCGTTTAGCCAGAACCGTTGTCAGCGCGGTCAAAGAAGCAGATTTAGGTCTGGCGATTATCGCGATCGCGGCGACGTGCCTCGAAAGAGCGGCTCAAGAGCTTGAAGTTCCCTATGCTGGAGAAATTTTCGCTGATCGCGCCTATAACGATGACGGCACGCTTGTGTCGCGCAGCGAACCGGGAGCAATGATCCACGATCCAGAGTTATGTGCCGACAACATTCTTCGCACCGTCGAATCCGGGGCGCTCACCTCGCGGAACGGCGTCAAGGTTCCAGTGAATGCGCACACGGTCTGCGTGCACGGCGATACACCGGAAGCGGTTGCTATCGCATCCACAGTGCGGGGGCGTTTAGAGCAACGAGGAATCAAAGTCCGCCGCTTTAGCGCAGGGCGCTAGGCAAAAATGCCCGCGCGACAGTCACGATTTTTTCCGACACCGCCAACTTGGAATATTGTTGATCACTCCATGCGCGACTCTGACGCCGAATACGCCGATTCTGTGATTGAAGTCTGACGATCGGCGCTGATTTTCCTCATCCCGCTGTGCGTTGTTACTTGGCTTTAGTAGAATGCACTGGCACTTTGCGGAGATTATTGAGAAAACAGGAATGAGTAGCTTCCGGATCGTCGGTATTCCGGATCGTCGATTCCGCTTTTTCGGGGTGCGCAGGTTCTAGCGCTTGCAGAATTGGTGAACCAGAAACGAGCAAGATTCGCCGACCCATGACAGACTCCGCTCCCGCAGCTGGTCAAGCGTCTTCAGCACACAAATTCAAACGCAGGCATCTCGTGGAATCGAAAATAGCACGTCAAAATCGATGGCAGAGTATGGATGAACGGTCCCCGATTACCCCAAACGGGAATGCCGATCTTTTAGAAATCCGAGCCGCATTGCATAAACTCGTAGGACTGATGGGCGCGATTTTCTTTAGGCTGAGGATTCAGTCGCATCATCTTCTGCGGAGGACTGTATATCCTCCTTTTCGTCACCCTGATCTTGGACTTCAGGCTCTTTTGCTTGCAAGGCCGCTTCTTCCTCAGTCCTTGCCACATTGACTTCAATTGTAACGATGACCTCCGGATGCAGCACGACTTGGACATCATGCAATCCAAGGGTTTTTATGGGTCTGGCCATCTCAATCTGCTGCCGATCGAGTGACAAGCCTTCTTCGCTTGCGACTTCGGCGATGTCGCGTGTTGTTACCGATCCATAAAGCGAACCTGCGTCCGATGCTGATCGAATGACAACGTAAGATCGTCCCACGATTTTTTCCGAAATCTTGCTCGCTTCACTCTTCACTTCCAAATCTCTGGCTTCGAGGTCAGCCCGTCTTTCTTCGAATATCGCTTTATTCGCTTCCGAAGATCGAAGAGCTTTGCCCTGCGGGAGCAGGAAGTTTCGGGCATAGCCATTTTTGACATCGACAATATCGCCCATTTGCCCAAGTTTAGGCACGCGTTCGAGCAGGATAATTTCCACAGTGGTTCTCCTACCTTAATGTATAGGGGAGCAAAGCAAGAAACCGGGCCCGCTTGATGGCGTTGGCGAGCTCTCTCTGCTTGCGGGATGATACAGCTGATATTCGGCTCGGCACGATCTTTCCGCGTTCGGAAATATATCGCTGCAGCAGCTTCACATCTTTGTAGTCGATATCCGGAGCGTTTTGCCCGGAGAATGGGCAGACTTTCTTGCGGCGAAAGAAGGTTCTTCTAACCATCGGTTGATCTCCTGTTTTGTTGCCGAGACTCAGCGGCGCCGGTCGGACGCTTCTTCGCGTCTCTGAACCATCGGCGATGGCTTGTCGGAATGTTCTTTCACTCGGATTGTCAAAACCCTCAGAATATCCTCGTGAATGCGCATCAGCCGTTCCATTTCCTTGACCGCCTCGGAAGGCGCGTCGGTCTTGAGGAGAACATAATGACCTTTGCGATTTCGCTTGATTCGGTAAGCCATTCTTTGAAGGCCCCAGCTTTCTTTTCCGACAAGACTGCCGCCATTTTCGGTCAGTACCGTTACGAATTCATCGGTCAGCTGTTCAGCTTGGGTGTTAGAGAGATCTTGGCGCGCGATCAGCACGTGCTCATAAAGTGACATCGCTGTGTCCTGTTCAACGCTTCAAAGCATGGCCATTGGACTTTCGCGGCCATGCACGAGAGGCGCTCGTTTCGATAGTTGCGCGAAAGCGAGAGCCTTATATAACAAAAATGCGGATTAGCAAGACAAATTATTGCATTCAGCTGCAACTCCTGATTCGCCGAAAGGCTGATTGACACTCGTATCGCTTAAATCCGTGCACGCGCCGTAAACCGTGATCGCTTATGGACGATTCAACATGTCCCCGTTAAGAAAAGGACAAATTCGAGCAGGAGAAAACCATGGCGCTGGTAATGCTGTTCCCGGGTCAGGGCGCCCAGACTGTGGGTATGGGAAAAGACGTGGCCGATGTTTATCCGGCAGCGCGGCAGGTGTTTGCGGAAGTGGACGAAGCTTTGGGAGAACACCTATCCGCTTTGATTTGGGAAGGAGACCAGGAACTTCTCAATCTAACTGTCAATGCACAACCAGCTTTGATGGCGACTTCCATAGCGGTTTTCCGCGCGTTGGCCGAAGAGGGATTCGATCTCGATTCAGTGTCGTTTTTCGCAGGTCACAGTTTGGGCGAATACACCGCTCTGTGCGCAGCTGGCTGCTTTACCCTCGCTGAAACCGCATGTCTTCTTCGGGAACGGGGTAGAGCGATGCAAACGGCAGTGCCGGTTGGCGAGGGCGCAATGGCCGCGCTGCTGGGGCTTCCGATCAATGCGGTCGAGGATATCGCTCGCCAAGCATCCGCTGAAGGCGTCTGCGAAGTGGCGAATGACAATGATCCGAAACAAGTTGTTGTATCCGGTGAAGTTGCTCCCGTTGAATTGGCGATCAGAATAGCATCCGCGAATGGAGCAAGGCGGGCAGTAAAGCTGCCGACATCGGCGCCGTTTCATTGCAGCCTTATGGAAACTGCAGCCGCTCGAATGGAATCGGTGCTGAGCGAAGTGAAGATTCGTCCTCCGAACCGAACGGTGATCGCCAATGTAACCGCTTGTCCCACTGCAGCTGAGACGGTGCGACAGCTTCTTGTGCAGCAGGTAACTGGAAGAGTGAGGTGGCGGGAATCCATTCTTTGGATGGCAGACAATGGTGTCAGCCAAGCTCTTGAGGTCGGTGCAGGAACCGCGCTTTCGGGCATGGTTCGCCGAACATCGCCGAAGATCTCATGTTCGCAATGCGGTAAGCCAAAGCAAATTCAGGATTTCGTAAGACTCTTGGAGACTCGGGATGTTTGATTTAATCGGTAAAGCAGCGCTCGTTACGGGTGTTACGGGAGGAATCGGCAAAGCGGCAGCGCAAGCGCTGCACCGTCAGGGTGCCGCTGTGGTTGGAACAGGACGTCGCCAAGACGCGCTCGAAAGTCTTGCATCCGAACTCGGAGAAAATTTTTTTCCGCTTGAATGCGATCTTGCGGATGAAGAAGCCGTTGCTGGGCTAGCGGCCCGCGCAGCCGAATTAACGGGCAATATCGCGATTCTGGTGAACTGCGCTGGCGTTACGCGCGACGGCTTGTTTATGAGGCTTCGCGACGATGACTGGAACTCTGTGCTTAAGGTCAATCTCACCTCTGCGGCTGTGCTGTCCAAAAGCGTGCTGCGTAACATGATGAAAGCCCGATGGGGTCGCATAATCAATGTGACTTCGGTGGTCGCTGCAACCGGAAATCCAGGTCAGACGAATTACACCGCATCGAAGGCTGCATTGACCGCGGTAACAAAATCGCTTGCGGCGGAAGTGGCCAGCAGAGGGATTACAGTGAATGCGGTCGCGCCCGGCATGATAGAAACGGCAATGACTGACAAAATGCCTGAACAATCCGTTGCCTCGATCAAGGCGCGGATTCCTGTTGGACGCATTGGAACATCCGAAGAGGTGGCGGCGGCTATACTGTTTTTGGCTTCTGAGGAAGCCTCTTACGTCACCGGTTCGACTCTGCATGTGAATGGCGGGATGGCGATGTATTAGGGGTGTTTTTTGACGGTCCCTTGGAATTATTGATTGCAGAATTTCTCAACGACATGATATAGTATGCCGCAAGCTTTGGTCCGGTGCAGCGGAAGATTGTTGTATGCCTGCACCAGAAAAAGCCTGCAAAGATTGATATTGATCGCGCTCGCAGGAGCGTGCGAAAAAAATGCGGAGCGCCCGCGGAGTTTAGAGGAACTGAAATGAGCGACATAGAAGAGCGCGTAAAGAAAATAGTTGTCGAGCACCTCGGTGTAAACGAAGAAAAAGTTGTGGAAGGCGCGTCCTTTATCGGGGACTTGGGAGCGGATAGCTTGGATACTGTCGAACTTGTGATGGCTTTCGAAGAAGAATTCGGAATAGAAATCAAAGACGAAGACGCGGAAATAATCAACACTTTCGGAGATGCGGTGAAGTACGTTTCCGAAAATTCTTGAACCTTCTTCACTGCATAGGTTCTGCGCGGTTTTCTTGGCAGCGTCGAATCGGATTTTCCTTCGCTGCCGATCATGAGCGCGGCAGATGCAAGGTCAGTCATACGGTTAGGCGATCATCGGTCGCATGAATCAGCGGGACTGTTCCGGTTTTGGGATTTTGGCAATCGGACCTGCTAAGCCATAAACTGAGTTTAAGAGATGATCATCTATCCGAGCATGGAAATCGAGAAGGGCCGATGCGTCAGTCTCCACCGTGGCCGAACCGATGAACCGATGGTGTGGCATGTCGACGCTGTTGCGAAGGCCTGCGAATTCGCCGCCAAAGGCGCCGAATGGCTGCATTTGACCGATGTCGATTCTCTTTCGGGCGATGATCAAAACAGCGATCTCAAACTGGAGATTATTCGACAATGCAGTTTGCCGGTTCAAGTTGGCGGCGGTTTTAGATCGCTTGAGAAAATCAATGAGTGGATTGAACTGGGCGTGGGCCGAATCGTCGTCGGAACGCTTGCCGTATTGAGCCCCGACATCGTCAAGACAGCGGCCAAACTTTATCCTGACCAGATTGTGGTTGCGGTTGATGTGTGGAAGGGCAATGTCATGATCCATGGATGGAAAGAGCCGAGCGCAATCACCTCGCATGCTTTGATCCAAGCATTCGCGCAAGATCCGCTGGCGGCGTTCTTGGTAACCGATGTTGATGCCAGCGTCGACTTTGCAGAAAGCAGCCTGGAACTGCTGAGCTCTCTTTCCGCGCAAACGCGGACACCCTGTATAGCCAGCGGCATGGTCACGTCCCTGAGCGATATCGAGAGATTGAAGCAGATTCCGAATGTAACAGGCGCGCTTGTTGGATCATCGCTCTACAACAAGTCGTTAGAGCTGGAAGATGCACTTGAGGCAGCGCGCTTGGTTTAGTTCCATCTCTCAAGTCGATTCATATAACCGCTGAACTAGCCTGCAATTGGCGGAGCGGGCAAAAAAATGATTCTGTGTGTGGCGTCGAGCCTCGGTCTGTAATGGAGTAAATTCAATGCGCAGGGTTGTGGTGACAGGAATGGGTATGGTGTCTCCGCTCGCCTGTGGTGTCGAAGCAACGTGGAGCCGACTGCTCGAAGGCGCCTCGGGAGCTGCAACGATCAGCAGCTTTGATGCATCCGATTTGGCCACCCACTACGCCTGCGAGGTTCCTCGCGGAGAAGGTGCGGAAGACTTTCGTCCGGATGAATGGCTGCCGCCGAGGGAGCAGCGCAAAATCGATGATTTCATACTTTATGCGATTGCAGCGGCCGACCAGGCTGTCAAAGATGCCGATTGGTTTCCTGAGGATGAAGAGGCGCAGAATCGCACCGGTGTCATGATCGGTTCTGGAATCGGCGGGTTATCGTCAATTGCGGAAACCGCGCTGCTGCTTAACGAGCGTGGTCCGCGTCGAGTCTCACCGTTTTTCATTCCAGGCTGCCTTATCAATCTTGCATCGGGACAGGTTTCAATCCGCCATAAATTCAAAGGTCCGAATCATTCGGTTGTGACGGCATGCGCCACTGGAGCTCATGCGATCGGCGATGCGGCGCGGCTGATCGCTTACGGCGATGCCGACGTCATGGTGGCAGGTGGTTCGGAAAGTGCAATTTCGAAAATTGGCATTGCCGGGTTTAATGCATGCAAAGCTCTTTCAACGGGTTGGCGGGAGGAGCCGCAGCGAGCCAGCCGTCCGTTTGACAAAGACCGGGATGGATTTGTGATGGGCGACGGCGCGGGAGTTGTGGTACTTGAGGAACGCGGTCACGCGCTCGCGAGAGGAGCCCGCATTTATGCCGAATTCTTCGGATTCGGGATGTCAGGCGATGCTTATCATATCACAGCCCCGGCACAGGATGGCGATGGCGGTTTCAGGGCCATGCGTGCCGCTGTACGACGGGCCGGAATCGAACCCAGTGAGATTTCCTACATTAACGCACACGGCACATCGACTATGGCTGATCCCATTGAAATCACGGCGATCGGCCGTTTGCTCGATGAAGCCGCATCCAATGCGACGATTTCGTCGACCAAATCAGCGACCGGTCATCTCCTTGGCGCCGCTGGAGCCATCGAAGCGATTTTTTGTGTCTTGGCAATTCGTGATCAGGTTGCCCCGCCGACAATCAATCTTGAAAATCCAGTCGTTGACGCACGGTTCGATTTAGCGCCAAATCAATCAAAGTCGCGGGATGTGAATTTCGCCATGTCTAATTCGTTTGGATTCGGTGGTTCGAACGCGTCGATTATATTCGCCAAACCCCAGCTATGAGAGTGCGGGTTCTCCTCTTAGCCGCGGTAGGCCTTGCGGCGGTTGTATTGTTGGCAGCCATGGTGGTTTTGCAATCAGCGCGCGATCAATTTTATGCGGATGGTCCTCTCACCGAACCTGTCTATTTTGAAATTCCCCGCGGCGCGGGCGCTTATCGGGTTGCAGGGCTTTTGCAAGAACAGGGGATGGTTCAAGATTCGGGACTTATTCCTGCGAGTTTGATTTTCCGGGAAGGTGCAAAAAGAACGGGCAGAGAGGAAAAGATTCGCTTTGGCACCTTCGAAATTGCCGCAGGCGCTTCAATGGATCAAATACTAAGCGTCATCACCGATCCGACGGCGGCAAGCGAGAGATTCCGCGTGACGCTGCAGGCGAAGAACCGCAATCCGGTGACACGGCTTGAGGAAAGGCCTGCGGGTAAGGAAAGTTATAACCAGATTGCGGTTTTTGGACGGGAGGACGAAATCCCGCAAGTCTATCTTGACGTTGTTAATCAAAAAAACGCTGTCGCCTATAGGGTTGCAGTGCCTGAAGGACTGACTTCTTGGCAGATTGTGCAAGCGCTGCTGACCGCAGAATTTCTGAAAGGAGACCCCGGCGATATTCCCAAGGAAGGGACATTGGCGCCCGACACTTATCCAGTGATAAGAGGAGCTGACCGATCCGATCTTCTGGCACTGATGGAGTCGCGGCAAATGGAAATTCTTGAAGAAGAGTGGGAAAAAATTTCGCAAGACGCTCCGGTGAACAGTCCAGAGGAAACGCTGATCTTGGCCTCGATCATCGAAAAAGAAACCGCTCAGGCGAATGAAAGAGGGTTGGTGTCTTCAGTATTTGCCAACCGTCTGCGGATTGGAATGCGGCTGCAGAGTGACCCAGTTGTCATTTATGGAATAACCGGCGGTGAAGCACCTCTTGGACGGGGACTTCGGCAGAGCGAACTGCAGCGGGACACGCCCTTCAATACCTATTTGCATAGTGGTCTGCCGCCGTCTCCGATTGCGAACCCGGGTCGGGAAGCGATCCGCGCGGCTCTGAATCCTGTGGAATCAGACTATATGTATTTTGTTGCCAATGGCACCGGCGGCCATGCTTTCGCCAAGACCTACAACGAGCATCGCAAAAATGTCAGAGCTTGGAGACGCATTGAAGCAGAGTCGGCAAGCAGCAATTGATCGGCTGTTCAGAGAGGCGGTGCAGCGCGTTGCAAGGTGTCGTGGCATAAATCAGGTTCGGTAAAGCAGCGAAATTGAGTGTGTTAAGAAAATAATTGGAGGATGGAGTCGGAATCGATGGAATCAGAAGCGCTGCATTCAGATAAAACAGATCGGGTTTGGGAACGGGTTCGAATCGAAGCAGCTGAAATCACGGCACGGGAATCATCACTTGCTGAAATGATAGAAACGAGGATCCTGAATCACCAATCCTTCGAGCATGCGCTGGCGAGCAGATTCGCTCTCAAACTGGCTTCCAGCGAAATAAATGCTGATCATCTGCGCGATATTGCTCTTGAAGCGCATGAGTCGGATCATTCAATCGGTCAGTCGGCCCGGGCTGACGTGATCGCTGTTTTTGATCGCGATCCAGCCTGCCAAACCTTTGTTCAGCCGATTCTGTATTTTAAAGGATTTCAGGCATTGCAGGGCTACCGGGTGGCTCATTGGCTTTGGCAAGCCGACCGGCGGGATCTCGCTTACCACGTGCAGATGCGGATTTCCGAGGTTTTCGGCGTTGATATCCATCCGCGCTCAACCTTGGGCTGCGGAATATTGATCGATCACGCGCATGCGATTGTCATCGGCGAGACCGCCGAAGTGGGAGACAATGTTTCCATGCTGCACTCAGTTACCCTCGGCGGCACCGGAAAAGAGGCGGGCGATCGCCACCCCAAAGTTCATAACGGAGTGCTGCTGGGAGCCGGCGCGATAATTCTTGGCAATATCACGGTGGGAAAGTGCTCCCGTGTGGCTGCCGGCTCCGTTGTTCTTCATGATGTGCCGCCGTGCAAAACTGTAGCGGGAGTGCCGGCACGCATCGTCGGCGAATCAGGCTGCGATCAGCCGTCGGATACAATGGATCAGTATTTTCACCCGTCTGCCTGATTTTCAGCCCGCCGATGCTGATCACACGAGCATGGAAACCGGTTTTTCCAGGTAGTCGGCGATCGCGGATAGGAATTTAGCGCCGGCCGCGCCATCAATCACCCGGTGATCGCAGGACAGGGTAACAGACATCGCGGTCACAAACCGCAGCCCTCCGTCTTGTGCCTCGGTTGGCTTGCGTTCGGTCGTTCCCACAGCAAGGATGGAGCTGTGCGGAGGATTGATCACCGCGTCGAAATTCTTGATCCCGAACATTCCCAGATTTGATATGGAAAACGAGCCGCCGGTATAGTCCTGCGGCATCAGCTTGCGGCTATGAGCGCGCTTTGCCAAATCCTTCATTTCCATTGACAGTTCGCGAACCGATTTAGTCTCGGCATCGCGCAAAACCGGTGTGAACAATCCGCCTTCGATTGCAACCGCCACCGCCACATCAGAAGCTTCCATCTGAAACATGCGGTCTCCCGCCCAAACAGTATTGGCTTCAGGGACTTTTTGCAGCGCGAGTGCGCACGCGCGGATAATGAAATCATTAATCGATAGTTTTTCGTTATCCGCCGCCAGAATGCCGTTCGCTTCCTGTCGCACGGCGAGCAAAGAGTCTATTTCTATGTCCCGTCGCAAATAGAAATGCGGGATGGTTTGACTCGCTTCGGTTAAGCGGGCGGCAACCGTGCGCCGCATGCCATCAAGCTGGACTTCTTTGTATTGGCGACCGACATAAAACTGCGCGGTATCCGGTGTGCCGCTTGGCGGGGCAATCGGCGCGGGCGCGGGTTTGGAGATGCCTCTTTCGAGCGCTTCTTCAATGTCGGATTTTATGATTCGACCATGTGGACCCGACCCCTGCAATGCATTCAAGTCGATTTGGTTCTGCGCTGCTAACCGCCGCGCCAGAGGGGAGGCGAATATGCGCGGGCTATGATTCTTGTTTACGGTCGAAGGTGAAATTTGGTCGGGAGGGGCGGAAGGAAAAACTCTATCATCCTGTTGTTCGGATTTTCCCGCGTTTGCTTCAGTGTGCCGGGAATTCGCTTCAAGATGCTGAACACTCGATTCGGAATCATCGGGCGATGCAATCAGGGTCTCCACGTCGTCTGGAAGGGACTCGCCTTCGTCCAGCAGGACAGCGATCGGGGAATTGACGCTGACCGGCGGGCTTCCTTCTGTTATCAACAGCTTGCCGATCACTCCCGGATCAACAGCTTCGAATTCGATCACGGCCTTGTCGGTTTCGATATCCGCCAACAAATCACCGGGTTCGACTGCGCTGCCTTCTGAAACATGCCACTTGGCGAGGGTGCCTTCCTCCATGGTCGGAGAGAGCGCAGGCATCAGGATAGTGGTCGACATCTTCGACTCCTAGCGGTAAGTCACGGTCTTCGCCGCTTCCACAATTTCTTCCGGTGATATCAATGCCAATTTTTCAAGATTTGCTGCATATGGCATTGGCACGTCTTTGCCGGTGCAGTTGATAACCGGGGCATCGAGCCAATCAAACGCCTGCTGCATCAGCACCGAACTGACATAACTTCCGATCGAACAGACCGGCCAGCCTTCTTCAATTGTGACGCAGCGGTTGGTTTTCTTGACCGAATTGATCACCGTCTCGGTATCCATAGGTCTTAAAGTTCTCAAATCTATGACCTCAGCGCTGATGCCGAGCTGCAAAAGCGCATCGGCGGCGCTCAAGGTGTGTGACATGCCGATGCCAAAAGACACGAGCGTAACATCCGTTCCCTCTCGGAAGATTTTGGCTTTGCCTATGGGAACCAGGAATTCATCGGAAACGGGAACCTCGAATTCTCTGCTGTACAAAATTTCATTTTCCAGGAACACGACCGGATTCGGATCGCGAATAGCCGACTTCAGCAGGCCCTTCGCATCGAATGCCGAAAAGGGCTGAATGACTTTCAGCCCAGGAACTTGCGCATACCACGCCGCGAAATCCTGGCTGTGTTGCGCTGCGACACGTGCGGCGGCTCCATTTGGTCCGCGAAAAACGATGGGACAGCCAAGCTGGCCGCCGGACATGTAAAGTGTTTTGGCCGCTGAGTTGATCAGGTGGTCCATTGCCTGCATTGCAAAATTGAATGTCATGAATTCCACGATGGGGCGGAGTCCGCCGAACGCCGCGCCGACTCCAATGCCAGTGAATCCATGCTCGGTGATGGGAGTGTCAACCACCCGTCTGCTGCCAAACTCTTCAAGCAGCCCCTGCGATACCTTGTATGCTCCCTGATATTCGCCGACTTCCTCACCCATGAGAAACACAGTTTCTTCGCGGCGCATTTCTTCTGCCATTGCAGCCCGCAAGGCTTCCCTGACCGACATCGTCTTGGTGTCGCCGGTGTATTCGATTTCCTCTTCTATGCGGACCGGAGGCGCGGCCGTCGATTCAGCCGGAATTGACGGGGATGGGCTGGGAACTGAAACGGATGGCGCGGTTTCTTCGGTTTCGATTTCGTCCCGGCCCTCGACTTCGATCACTGCGATTGGCGTGTTGACCGCAATTGATTCCGCTCCTGACGGCACGAGCAGTTCGACGATCTCGCCGTCATCAATCGATTCGAATTCCATTGTTGCTTTATCGGTTTCGATTTCAGCGAGTATTGCGCCACTTGAAACTTTATCGCCGACTTCCACAAACCAGCGCGCCACGGTTCCGGTTTCCATGGTTGGAGACAGCGCGGGCATCAGCAGTTTTGACTTCATCGGTTGTTCTCCATCACGCTGTCCTGGTTCGTTTTTCTGTTTTTGTCAGACATAGACGTCCGTCCATAGTTCGCTTTCCGCAGGTTCAGGGCTGTCGGTCGCGACTTTGGCGGATTTGTCGACGATTGCGCGGATCTCATTGTCAACGGTTTTGATTTTGGCTTCGTCCATATCCTTGAATTGCAGAAGTCGTTCGCGCACATTGGTTATGGGATCGTGATGCTGCCGAATGTTCTGAACCTCTTCACGGGTTCGGTATTTAGCCGGGTCAGACATCGAATGTCCGCGGTATCGGTAGGTCTGGGCCTCCAGAATATATGGACCTTTGCCTTGCCGACAGTGGCCGGCGGCCTTTAGTCCCGCATCCCGCATGGCAATCACGTCCATTCCGTCCACCTTTTCACCTGGAATCGCAAATGCCTCGCCGCGGGTATGGAATTCCGGAGTCGCGGAGGAGCGTCCTGTCGAAGTTCCCATCGCATACCGGTTGTTTTCAATGATAAACACGACCGGCAGCTTCCATAGCGATGCCATGTTGAAGGTTTCATAGATCTGGCCTTGATTGGCAGCTCCATCACCGAAATAGGTGAAGGTAATGTTGTTGTTGCCTTTGTATTTGTCAGAAAACGCTAATCCCGCGCCGATCGGCACCTGTGCGCCGACGATTCCGTGTCCGCCGTAAAAGTGCCGTTCGACGCTGAACATATGCATCGAACCGCCTTTGCCTTTCGAGTAGCCGCCGGCCCGGCCGGTCAGTTCAGCCATCACACCATCCGGATGCATTCCGCAGGCGAGCATATGTCCGTGGTCCCGGTAGGCGGTGATGCGCTTGTCGCCTTCCTGGGTAGAGGCTTCGAGTCCGGTGACAACGGCTTCCTGGCCGATATAAAGATGGCAGAACCCGCCGATTTTTCCCATTCCGTAAAGCTGACCGCATCTTTCTTCAAATCGTCGAATGAGCAGCATGGAACGATAATAGCCAAGCAGCTCCTCCTTCGTCACATCCGCGGTCTTCGCGCCCTTCTTTGCAGCCATACTTCGACCTTCCAATTCTTCAGCCAGCCAATTCTGCGGTCGTCTCCCGGGGGGTGACTTAATGTAACTTCGGCAAAAATTCCAGTGCTGCGCTTTAGACCTTCATCCAACATTGCAGTTTGCTGAGGTCAACATAGAGCGTATTCTGAAACCAGGAAATTCAATTGCCGCGCGCGGCACAAGGATGAGACGCTGATTCGGCAACCGGAAAGAGACTAATACCGGCGACCGCACAGCATCAATTGATGACGATTTCGTCGGTGCGCACTAGTCCGAGCACCTTGCGCGCGCGTTCATCGAGCAGGTCAAGATCCAAGCTTTCGGGCGATAGTCCTTTGGTCTTTATTTTCATGACTTCAACTTCGGCATTCACCGAAGCCAGTTCTTGTTCCAGCTCAGCCGCTCGGCTGTTGATTTGCACTCTCTTGAAGACGCCGTATTCTCCCTGCACCGCAATGTAGGAAAAGAAAGCACACCCTAATGTGACAATACCCAGCCAAACGACCGTGAATGCCGCCCGGATGCTGAACCAATATTTTGACCAAACGCTCAAGAACGACTCATTTTTTTGATTGTCTTTTGGCAGGCTTGATTGAAATTGTGAAACGCTTTTGTCAATATTCAAAACTTAATTGCAAAGTGCGGCAATTCCTGCAAGCTCGCCGCCTTCCAGCCATTCCAGAAACGCTCCTCCGGCAGTCGAAACATAGGTGAAGTCTTCGGAAGATCCGGCGTGCTTAAGGGCGGCGGTCGTATCGCCGCCGCCGGCAACCGAATACAATTCTCCCAGTCTGGTTTTTTCAGCGGCAAATCGCGCCAGGACATTGGTGGCCTGATCGAAGGGAGGAACTTCGAATGCGCCGAACGGACCGTTCCATATGAGTGTCCGGGAATTCGAAATCAGAGTTTGGATTCGCTGGATGGAATGGTGTCCGATATCGAGAATCATCATGTCGGCGGGACAGGCATCCGACGATACCGTGATGTGTTCGACACCTGAGCGAAACGCACCGGCGACGACGATGTCTATGGGCAGCACAAGTTCGCATCCGGCTTTCCGGGATTGATCCAAGATCGACAAAGCGGTCGCCACCAGTTCCGGTTCTGCCAAAGACGTTCCTACCGAATGCCCCTGCGCCAAAAGAAAGGTGTTCGCCATGGCTCCGCCGATGATCAGCGCATCAACTTTGCGAAGCAAGTTTTCAAGCAGATTTATTTTGGTCGATATCTTGGCTCCGCCAACAACAGCCGTCAATGGGCGGGCAGGGTTTCCGAGCGCCGATTCAAGCGCATTCAGCTCTCTTTCGAGATTCATGCCGGCGCAGCTTGGCAATAGACCGGCCAGCGCGTCGACTGAAGAATGGGAACGATGCAAGACCGAGAACGCGTCGTTGCAATACACACTTCCCAGCGATGCCAATTCAGCGGCGAAACCAGGATCATTTTTTATTTCTCTGGCATCGAAGCGCAGGTTTTCCAAGAGGACCAGTTGATTTGGTTTCGCCTGCTGCACCGCTTTCATTGCCGCTGCGCCTGATACCGAGGAGCTGACGATGACATCTGCGCCGAAAATAGATTTTATCGCGGGTGCCAGCTGGGAAACGCTGAATTCTCGATCGGCCGAGGATTCAGGCCGTCCAAGATGAGTCATCAATATCGGAACATTATGTCTTTCGAGCAGGAACTCAATCGTCGGTGCGGTGCGCTCGATCCTTGTCGCATCGGTGATGCGACCGTGCGCGATCGGAACATTGAAGTCAACGCGGGTCAGCACTCGCTGATTTTTCGGCGCCAGTTCGCTTAAGGACTTCCATCTTCGCTCAGACGGCGCCGATCCGGCGCTTGATCGTGTCACAACGCCGCCATGACTGCCGCGACATCGCACATTCTATTCGAGAACCCCCATTCATTGTCATACCAGCTCAGCACACGGCAGAAGGTGCCGTCGAGCACCTTGGTTTGATCGCAGTGAAGCACCGATGAGTGAGGGTCGTGATTGAAGTCAACCGAAACATTTTGCCGTTCGGTGTAGCCGAGTATCCCCTTGAGCCGACCTCCGGCTGCTTCCGCGATATGCTCGTTGATTTCCGCGGGCGATGTTTCATGGGATGCGACAAATGCCAGATCGACGACGGAAACATTTGGCGTCGGCACGCGGATTGCAACGCCGTCCAAACGGCCAGAGAGTTCCGGGAGGACCAAGCCGACCGCGCGCGCAGCGCCGGTGGAAGTCGGAATCATGGATAATGCGGCGCTTCGTGCCCGATATAGATCCTGGTGGACAGCATCCAGGGTTGGCTGGTCGCCGGTATAGCTGTGAATCGTCGTCATGAATCCCCGTTCGATGCCAACAGCGTCATTCAAAACCTTGGCAACCGGCGCCAAACAATTCGTCGTGCAGGAGGCATTGGAAACCACTTGATCTTCAGCGGACAGACTTTGGTGATTGACTCCAAACACGATCGTCTTGTCAGCATCGGTGGCCGGTGCCGATACCAGCACACGCTGCGAACCATTATCCAAGTGCTTTGCCGCTGCGCTTCTCTGCGTAAACCGGCCAGTGCATTCCATCGCGACGCTTACATCATTCCATGGCAATTCTTCGGGCTCGCGGACCGATGATATTCGAATCGCCCCGGTGCCGATATCGATAAAGTCATTGCCGGTTTTGATTGTGCCCGGAAATCTGCCATGCACTGAATCGAATTCCAGCAGATGGGCAAGATGGGCAACCGGAGCAAGATCGTTTACCGCGATAACTTTTATATCAGTTCGATTGGATTCGGCGATCGCCCGAAGAACATTTCGTCCGATTCTTCCAAAGCCGTTTATCCCAACAGATGCAGGCATGATCAATCCCGTCCTTCCATTTCAAATCATTGATCAAGAGAATTGGCCATTATGCCAAGGGCTTAAATGTTCTGAAGGGCAGCCGAGTCGGCTAACTGTTCAAACATCACAACCGGTTTGCTCAGAGCAGTTCCTTTGCCTTGTCGGCGACAACCGAAGAGGAGATTCCAAAATGCTCGAAGAGCTCCGATGCCGGCGCCGAAGCTCCGAATGACCGCATGCCGACAAACGCGGCTTTGTTTTCCCGACCGAGTTCGCCGCACAGCCATCTGTCCCATCCCTGGCGAACACCGGCTTCAATTCCCACGCGGACCGCGGTTCGCGGAAGGACACGCCGCCGATATGCCGTGTCCTGCTCGGCAAACAATTCCCAGCACGGCATTGATATCACTCGAGTTCCGATTCCCTCCGCTTCCAATAGTTTCTGTGCATCAAGCGCAATCGCCACTTCCGATCCTGTTGCCAACAATACCACACGACGAGGCGCGATCGAGTCGGCCAGAATGTAGGCGCCGTAGCTGCACATGTTTCTTCGTTTATGGCTTTTGCGGACGGTTGGCATGGATTGGCGCGACAACGCGATGACCGTCGGGGTGTTCTGTGACGATACGGCGATTTCCCAACTTTCGGCGGTTTCAATCGTGTCGCATGGCCGAAACACCCGCAGATTCGGAGTGGCGCGCAGCATGGCCAGCTGTTCAACCGGCTGATGGGTCGGACCGTCTTCTCCAAGCCCGATGGAATCATGCGTCATGACAAAGGTAACCGGAATTCCCATCAGAGCAGAGAGTCGCATGGAGGGACGGGCATAATCGGCAAAACACAAAAAGGTTCCGCCATAAGGCCGAATGCCCCGGTGTAACGCCATGCCGTTCATGGCAGCGGCCATGGCATGCTCACGAACCCCGTAATGAATGTATCGTCCGGTCCGGTCAGCTTCAGAGAAGATTCCGAGGTCCTTTGTTTTGGTGTTGTTGGACCCGGTTAGATCAGCGGAACCGCCTACCATCTCCGGCAGGAGCGGATTGATCTGTTCCAGCACGAGTTCCGATGATTTTCGTGTTGCGATGTTCGGAACTGTGGCAGAAATCTGCCGTTTCAACGCATTGACGGCGGTGGTCAATTTCCTTGGCGGTTCCCCGCTGAGCATTCGTTTGAACAACTGTCTTTGCTTTTGCGGCAATTTATCCAACCGCTGCTGCCATGCGGCTCGCTCGGAGCGTCCTCGTCTTCCGATATCCAACCACTCTTCATGGATGACCGTGGGTACCTCGAACGGACCGTATGGCCAGCCATAAAAGGATTTTGCGGCTGAGATTTCTTCTTCGCCCAACGGACTGCCGTGCGCTGATTCGGTTCCTTGCTTCTTCGGGGATCCGTAGCCGATCACAGTGCGGCATGCGATCAGCGTCGGTTCTGAAAAATCGTTGGCCGATTGCAGGGCCGCGTCTATGGCCCGCGGGTCGTGACCATCGCATTCGATTGTCTTCCAGCCATAAGACTCGAAACGCGCCAATTGATCAGTTTTGTCGGAAAGGCTAACACGGCCGTCAATGGTGATCTGATTGTCGTCAAAAAGGAGGGTGAGCTGGGAAAGATTGAGCTTGCCGGCGAGTGCGCAGGCTTCGTGGCTGATGCCTTCCATCAGACAGCCATCGCCTGCAAGAACATAAGTCCGGTGATTGACAATGTCTTTGCCGAAACGGCTGCGCAAAGATTCCTCGGCGATGGCCATGCCTACGGCATTGGCGAGTCCCTGACCAAGAGGCCCGGTGGTTGTCTCGATTCCTCCTCCGTGGCCGAATTCCGGATGGCCCGGTGTCAGCGATCCGAGCTGCCGAAAATTTTTGAGCTGTTCCAGAGTGAAGTCGGTGTAGCCGGTCAAATGCAGCAACGCGTATATCAGCATTGAACCATGCCCGGCGGACAGGACGAATCGATCACGATCTGGCCAGTGAGGCTCGGAGGCATCGAATTTCAGGTGTTTTTCGAAAAGAACAGAGGCAACATCTGCCATTCCCATCGGCATTCCGGGGTGTCCGGAATTGGCATTTTGGACACAATCCATTGCCAAAGCTCGCACCGCGCTGGCACGCAGCCAATGTTCCCGGGGCATCGTAGCTTCAATATAGTTGTTCACTGTGCATCCTCTTGCTCCTGCGGGTGTGGATATTTACCGAAGTGAGGCCAAAAGCAAGCAAATCAGGATAAATTTGAACGAGCGGTCATTGCAGGACAACAAACTGTTAAGCATAATGCGAGCGTTAAAGGGCAATTGGTGAGCGAGATGGACGAATCGACTCGAAAATTGGTCCAGCGGGCAGAGATCGCATGCCGCCGCATGGCGAATCGGCTGGACAACTATAATCGGGCCGCGATTGCAGAAATCGAACTTCTGACCAGTCAGCTCGCTTCGGCGCGCGCCCAAATCAAAGATCAGGAAAATCAGATCAAAGCCTTAAAGGAGGATAGTCGCCGACTTCATTCCGAATCCAAGAAACTTAAGCAACTTCAGAGCCGCCGCATGGCGGAGGTCAACGAACTCGAGAATATTCTCAGCGATTTGAAACCGCTGCTGAAGGAAGAGACAGATGCCTGAGATTCAGATCAAGACTTTGGGACGAAAAATTGACGTCGCGGTGGAATACAAGGATTTTGAAGCGGTCGTGAAAGCGGCAGAGGTTTTGCAGGAGATTTTGAACGCGGGAATCGAGCGGGGAAGCGCCACGGTGTCACCCGCGGAGAATTTGGCAATTGCCGGTTTGAATGTTGCCAATCAGCTGCTCGAACAGCGGCAAGCGGTTTACGAGGCGGAGAAGAAAATTCAGCGTCTACAGGAGAAAGCGGCTAAACCCGCGGAGACGGTTGAGATACCGGTTTTGGAGCCGGAAGCGTATGAAGCTCTGGAAAAATTCGCCCGAATCACCGAATCATTAGCCGACAGACTTGACGAGGCCCTGCAAACCGAACGAAAGCCCGAATCGGCTTGCGGCAGCGGACATACCAGCTAATTTGCCTTGCAAGCGAACAGAATTGTCAAACTTCCAGTCGAATGCACCGGGACTTGGATCGATGCCCTATGCCATCGGATCTGCGGTGCATGAGATCGGTTTCGCTGCGGCTAGGTGTTGTGGTCACGAATACGCGAAGCGGCGTCCTTGTTGTATGATACGGATTTCTGGTCCAGCAGTTCGTCAAGTTCGCCCGATATCGTCATTTCGACAACGATATCGCACCCGCCAATAAATTCGCCTTTGACGTAGAGCTGCGGGATCGTCGGCCAATCGGAAAACTGTTTAATTCCTTCGCGCAGATCCATATCCTCAAGAACATTCACGTCTTCAAATTCGACGCCAATGAAATTGAGGACACCTGCGACACGCGAAGAAAACCCGCATTGAGGCGCCAACTTCGTCCCCTTCATGAAGAGCACGACTTCATGGTTGTCCACTGTGTTTTGGATTTGCTGGTGGATATCCTGCGTCATTGCTTACTCCTTCACCTTCGTCGTGAGGGCAAGCGCATGCAATTCACCGCTCGGCCCGCTCATTTTATCTTTTAGAGACGCGTAAACGGCTCTTTGCTGCTGTACTCGGTTCATGCCCTTGAAACTAGCGTCAACCACTTCAGCCGCATAGTGATTTCCATCGCCGGCGAGATCTGTGATTGTCACTTCGGCATCAGGAAAAGCATCCTGAATCAGCTTTTTGAGCTCAGCAGCCTGGATTGGCATTTGCAGCACTCCTTTGCCTGCCCGTACATTTATGTGCTCGGGCGGTGTTGTGCAAGATTGTGAACGGTATGGAACGCGATTCTCGTATCGCGGAATATGGTGACGGTTTGCTTTCTCAATCCGGATTCATGAGGTGATGCTCGCTGCGATGCTCGTCGGTTGGTTTTCCGCCGGCAGCAGGATTTGGAATCCCGTCCGAACTGATGTGTGCCGCATGGGGTCGAATCCACCGCTGCCGGCATAGGAGCGGAGTCTATCGCTGAGTTTCCGGCTTTCGACCCTGTCGCACCGATTCTTCAAGCACAAAATTCCTGAATGCATGAATGCGCTTGGAGTTTCTAAGCTCGAATGGGTAGGCGAGATAGACGGGAATCTCCGCAGACTGGACCTCCGGCAGCACCTGAATCAATTCGGGAACGTGCTCTTTCAGATAGCTTGGAAGCACGCCGATTCCCAAACCGTGCAGCACGGCCTGCAGCACGCCGTAGTAGTTGTTAACATTCAGGTATGAAAAAGCGTTGTACTCCAGCAAATGGCCAACGAACTGAGCACTGGCGCTATTGGCTTCGGTTGAACTGTTGGGACAGATCAATCTGTGTCTTTCGATATCATTGAGATCCTTTGGTGTTGATTGCTGGTCAAGATACCGTTTGCTCGTGAAAAGCTGCATTGTGGATGACATGAGTTTTCGCCGAACAAGTTCCGCCTGCGAAGGTTCTTTCATGCGGATCGCGAAATCGGCTTCCCGCATCGGCAGATCCAACACCCGCTCATCGAGAATCAAATCGATTTTGAGATAGGGATGCTTTTCGTAGAGAGCGGCAAGTCTGGGAGCAAGCCACAACGTGCCGAATCCTACCGACGTCGTCACCCGCAATTCTCCGAAAGTTTCATCCGTCGCGTCGCGAATGCGGGCGGTTGCTGCTTCCAGCCGCTTCGCCATGGCAGTGGTCGCATCATAGAGAAGTTCGCCCTGTTCGGTGGGAATCAACCCCCTGGCATGACGGTGGAATAAAGTGGCGGCTAAATTGTCTTCAAGTGCGCTGATGTGGCGGCTGACGGCGGACTGACTGAGATGCAGCGCATCTCCAGCCCTTGTGAGATTGCCTTCTTTGGCCACAGCATGAAACACCCGGAGTTTATCCCAGTCCAAAGGAGTCTCCCGAACAGTGCAAGGTTGGTTCTTTGCTCTTGGCAATGTTTGTCATTGCGCAAACGAAGTGCCGCCATTCGCACCATAGCTTTCATTTGTCAATATTTTAGGTTATCGGTAACGCGCATCAGGCATCAATTCGGGGTAAATTGTGATCGAAGACAGGGTTCGGCTTTCTGACCGCTTCGATCTCGGTTGTTCGCCGGTTGTCTTGAACGGAACACAGGCTTTGGTGCGGCTTATGCTGATGCAGTCCCATCGGGACCGGCAGCAAGGGCTTGACACAGCAGGGTTTGTAACCGGCTACCGAGGTTCGCCGCTGGGTGCGGTTGATTTTCAGATGGATCGCGCGAAAGAGGAGCTGACGTCAGCTTCGATCGTGTTTCAGGCCGGTTTGAATGAAGATCTGGCAGCAACCGCGCTTTGGGGCACGCAACAGGCCGAACTGCGCGGCGAAGGCCTCCACGACGGTGTTTTCGGACTGTGGTACGGCAAGGGACCAGGCGTTGATCGGTCGGGAGATGTCTTCAAACATGCGAATTTGGCGGGCGCATCGAGGTTCGGCGGTGTGCTGGCGGCCTTTGGCGACGACCACACCTGCGAGAGTTCAACAACGGCGCACCAGTCAGATTTAGCGCTCATGAATGCCCATATGCCGGTTCTTTCGCCAGCGGGTGTGCAGGAAATTCTGGATTTTGGCATTTTCGGATTCGCATTGTCACGATTTTCCGGAAACTGGGTCGGATTGAAATGTGTTAAAGAAACCATTGAATCCACGGCGGTTGTTGACGGTCAAGCTGGCAGGATGCAATTGATCGCTCCCGAATTCGAGATGCCGCCCCACGGTTTGAACATTCGGCTGATTGACACACCGGTCGCACAGGAAGAGCGACTCATTCGATTTCGGCTTGACGCGGCGGTCGAGTTTTCGCGCGTCAATGGAATTGACCAGCGGGTATTCGGCAAACCGGGGGCTACAATCGGATTCGTGGCCGCTGGAAAAAACTGGCTTGATCTGCGGCACGCATTTGATCTGTTGGGCATCGATGATGCCGAGGCGGCGCGACTGGGTTTGACGGCCTACAAAGTCGGCATGACTTGGCCGCTGGATCAGCGCAGCTTCGCCGATTGGGCTGATGGCTTGAAGTTGATCATTGTGGTTGAAGAAAAGCGCAAACTCATCGAGTCGCTGATCAGAGAGGTCCTCATCCGAGATTTGCGAGGAAGACGCTTATATGGCCAGCAAAAAGCGAAGGGGGAGCAGCTGTTCCAAACCCACTATGCGCTGGAACCGATGGCCATCGCCGAAGAAATTGGTCAAATATTGATCGAAGAAGAACGCGGAACCGAACGCATTGAAGCGAGTTTGAACACATTGAAGCGCAACGCATCGAACAGCAACTTCGAGAGTATCGCGAAGCGCAGGCCGTACTTTTGCTCCGGCTGTCCTCACAACCTATCAACCAAGGTGCCCACGGGTTCGCGCGCCTATGCGGGAATTGGGTGCCATTTCATGGCGCAATGGATGGATCGGGAAACCGTTGGCTTTACGCACATGGGAGGAGAGGGGGCCAATTGGATCGGTGAATCGCTGTTTTCGAAACGCAGCCACGTCTTTCAGAATCTTGGAGACGGGACATACAACCATTCGGGAATCATGGCTGTGCGGGCAGCTGTCGCTTCCAATACAAACATAACCTTTAAGCTGCTGTTCAATGATGCCGTCGCAATGACCGGCGGTCAGAAGAACGACGGCGGGCTTGACGCAGCAAAGATCACCCGTGAGCTGGAAGCGATTGGAGTCAATCGAATCGCGGTCGTTTATGACAAAAAGGAAAACGTGGATTTTTCTGAATTTCCGGCAAGTGCCGAATATCACGAGCGCGCTCAGCTTGACTCTGTGCAACGGCGGTTTCGTGAGATTGAAGGAGTAACGGCCATTGTCTACGTCCAGACCTGCGCGGCGGAAAAGCGGCGCCGGCGCAAACGCGGCCGGTTTCCTGACCCGGACAAACGCATTTTTATCAACAGCGAGGTCTGTGAAGGGTGCGGCGATTGCGGCATACAATCAAATTGTGTTTCAATTATCCCGATTGATACGCCGTTCGGTCGCAAACGCGCGATTGATCAATCCAGCTGCAATAAGGATTTCAGTTGCATAGAGGGATTTTGCCCGTCTTTCGTAACTTTGAACGGAGCAATGGTCCGGAAGAAAACTGTCGATGATCTGGCCATACCAAGCTTGCCGGATCCTGTGATGCCCAGCATCGACAAGACGTTCAACATTGTGATTTCAGGAGTTGGCGGAACCGGTTTGGTGACAATCGGCGCTGTGCTTTCCATGGCGGGATTTCTGGATGGCAAAGGGGTCGGCATGATCGAAATGGCTGGATTGGCCCAGAAAGGCGGCGCCGTTCATATCCATTGCCGAATCGCCGCATCCCCGGAAGATATTTCGGCCATTCGGATCGCCGATGCGGAAGCCGATTGTGTTATCGGAGGTGACTTGGTTGTTGCAGCGGGAAGCGATTCGCTCGCCTTACTGAAGACCGGCAGGACCCGGGCTGTGGTGAATTCACAAGAAATCATGACCGGTGATTTTACCCGCTCCGCCGAATTTGAACTGCCGTTTGAGCGGCTGAAACAGCGCATCGAAGCGGAGCTCGGTGCAGAAGGAGTCGCCATTTTCAATGCATCTTCGCTTGCAAAGCGGCTGCTCGGAGATTCAATTTATTCGAACATGCTTCTGCTGGGCGCCGCATGGCAACGTGGCAGCATTCCAATCAGCGCAGCTTCGATTCGAGAAGCGATCAAACTCAACGGCGCCTCCCCCGATTCGAATTTGAAGGCGTTCGAGTTTGGCCGCTGGGCGGCGGTCGCGGAACCGGCCGAGATCGATCCAGCAAACGAACCAAATGCGCAGGATTGTGAGCAATCTCCCTTTGAAGTCCGAAAAGAACATCTTGCACAACACAGCAACCGAAAATTGGCGGAGCGCTACGAAGAATTTGTGCGGAGCTTCCCATCGGACGCATTGCGGGAAGCGGTGGCTTTGGGCTATCACAAAGTCTTAGCGGTCAAAGATGAATACGAGGTCGCAAGACTGCATCTGAAAACCGCTGAATTCGCAAATCGGGAATTCGAAGACGGTTTCTCTATGACCTATCATTTGGCGCCGCCTATATTTTCAGGCATTGGTTCCAACGGCCGTCCTCGTAAACGCGAATTCGGCAGCTGGATGCGGCATGCTTTCAAAATTCTCGCCAAACTAAAGTCGCTTCGCGGCACCCCGCTGGATGTTTTCGGATATTCCGCAGAGCGAAAACAGCAGCGTCAATGGATCAGGATGTATGAGGCTGACATGAAGATGCTGCGCGACGATCCCAGTATTTGGAATGCTGATGCCGCGCTGGAACTTGCACGGTTACCGCTGGTAATCCGCGGGTTTGGTCCGGTATGGGAAGAAAATTACCGTGCCGCGATGCTGCGACGGGAAGAGTTGCGCAAGTCGATTGCTGTTAAATCGATAAGAACTCCGGTGCCAGCGAACTGATTGTCTTTCACGATTTTTCGATCTCGAAGATCAGCCGCTGGCCAGAAGCCGATTGGCTTACGAGCTTCTGACCGTGTTCTCTGCAGTAGTGCGGGATATCAATCGCCGACGCCGGATCATCCGCGGTCACACGCAGCCGGTCCCCCGGGCTGAGTCCGCGCATCCGTTTGATGATTCGCAAGACCGGCAAAGGGCACAGAAGCCCGGTGGCATCCAACTTTTCAAATTTCACCGCAGAACATACATATGGTTAGAGGTTCGGCGCATCTATGCCGATTCTGTTTCAACGGCAACAGCAGGAAGCACATAGCAGGTTGGATCCATGTTTGGAATCGATCTTTTTGACGCCAGCCTAACGCTTGGATTGTTCATCGCGCTCACCGCCGGCGTGATCAGTTTCGTGTCGCCTTGCGTTTTGCCGATCGTTCCGGCTTTTCTTGCCTATGTCGGCGGAATGTCGTTTTCTGAATTTTCCGGAGGCGCGCGGAGAGGGGAAGCGGTTCTGACGGCCGTGAGTTTTGTGCTCGGACTTTCGGTGGTCTTTTTGCTTCTCGGATTTGCAGCTTCGTCCTTCGGTTCATTCTTTTTGACCAATCAAGTGCTGTTTGGACAAATAGCCGGAGCGGTTATCATCGTGTTTGGACTGCATTTTCTGCATATCTTTCCGATTCCGATTCTGAACAGGGAAGTCCGAATCAAAACGGAAAAGCGCGGCGGAGATGTTTTCGGCGCATTTGTGCTCGGATTGGCATTCGCCTTTGGCTGGACGCCATGCATCGGACCGGTTCTTGGAGCAGTGTTGTCTTTGGCCGCGCAGGAAGCTTCGGTTGGGCAGGGAACCGCTTTGCTCGCTGCTTACGCAGCCGGGCTCGGAATTCCGTTCATTCTCGCAGCGGCTTTTGTTGAGCGATCAATGCGATATATGAAGCGGCTCAAGCCGCACCTTAAGCTGATCGAACGCGGAATCGGCGTCCTGCTGTTAGGTGTCGGGCTGCTGTTGGTCAGCGGCCAATTCGCAACCCTGTCGTACTGGTTATTGGAAACATTCCCCCTATTAGGGTTGGTGGGATGACCGCACGGAAAATTCAGCGGTTTAGAGATCGGGCCCGCTTTTCCCAGTAGTCAAGAACATAGAGCCTGATCGCCGACGCCAAACTGCAGTCGGCTTCGCTGATTGCATTGTCAATCTCTGCGGCGAGATTGTTGATTGAACGATTTCGCTCGGCAGCGATCTTTTGGAAACCCTCCCAGAACGGATCCTCCAGCGAGACACTCGTTCGATGTCCGCAAAGGGTCAGCGAACGTTTTCTTGGCCGCATCATTACGCTTTCGTCCGTTCAGCCCGCGGATCGTAGAGCGGTCTGATCGAAGCTTTCGCTGGAATTCGCTGCCCAGCAACTTCGATTTCGTAGGATGACGCCAATATCTGCGCCGGTGATTCATGCTTGCACGGCACATAACCCAAGCCCACAGCCGCTCCCAAATGGTGACCGTAACTGCCCGATGACAGATAGCCGACGATCTCGCCATCACGAATGATCGGCTCATGATGATAGAGCATTTGACTGCTGTCATTGAGCAGAAATTGCAGCAGCCTGCGTTCAAGGCCAAGCTCTTTTTTTCTAAGGACCGCTTCGCGTCCGATGAAATGGTCCTTGGCGGTATCGACCGCAAAGCCGAGACCAGCTTCGAGAACATGATCTTCACAAGTGATGTCATGCCCGAAGTGACGGAATCCTTTCTCGCTTCGGCAGCTGTCCATCATATGCATTCCGCAGAGTTTCAGGTTTAAATTCTGTCCGGCGGCAAACAGCGTTTCAAAGACATGTCCAGCCATTTCAGCGGAGATGTAAATTTCCCAACCCAATTCTCCGACATAAGAAAGTCGATGCGCGCGGGCCAATCCCATTCCGATTTCGATTTGCCGGAATTGTCCGAACGGAAAGGCTTCATTGCTGAAATCATCGGGCGAGACGGAAGACAGCAGCGCGCGCGAGTTGGGTCCCATCACAGCGAGCACGGCTTCGCCGGCCGTCACATCAGTCAGCCAGACATCGCTTTCTCCGATGTTGCGGCGAAGCCATGCGTGATCGGCGTGGCGGGTCGCAGCAGGGGTTACGATCAGATAACTGTGCTCGGAAAGGCGGGCGACAGTCACATCGGCTTCGATGCCGCCGTTCCGATTCAAAAATTGCGTATAGACAATGCGTTGAGGATCGACGGATAAATTGGCTCCGCAGACGGTATTCAGCAAGCTCTCGCTGTCTCTGCCATTGACGAGAATTTTTCCGAAGCTCGACATATCGTACACGCCGACATTTGTGCGAATGGCAAGATGTTCATCCTGCCAGTTCAGGAACCAATTCTGCGGCCCCCAGCTATAGCGGTATTCGCGCTCCTGTTCGCTCGAAGCGAACCAGTTGGCCCGTTCCCATCCGGCGGTTTCACCCATGACCGCGCCATGTTCAAGAAATTGAGAGTGGAACGGCGAGCGAAGCACCCCCCGCGCTGTTTCCTTTTGGCGGTACGGAAAATGATCGGCATAGAGCAGTCCAAGTGATTCCTTCGATCGCTCGAACAGGTAGCTGCGGTTGCTCTGAAAGGGCTGCATGCGCGCAATGTCGACATCGCCGAGATCAAAAGGCTTTTCTCCATCATGCATCCATTGTGCGAGGGCCATGCCCGCGCCGCCCGCCGATTGAATTCCGACCGAATTGAAACCGGCTGCGACAAAGAAATTTTCGATTCTATGGTCAGGGCCGAGAAGATAAGCATTATCGGGTGTGAAGCTCTCCGGTCCGTTGAAGAAGGTTTGAACTCCCGCGGTTTCCAAAACCGGTATGCGCTGCACGGCTTTTTCCAGAATCGGTTCGAATTGATCAAGGTCTTCCGGCAGCTGGTCGAACTCAAATGATTCGGGGATGCCATCCATCCCCCATGGTTTGGCGTGCTGCTCAAAAGCTCCGACCAAGAATTTGCCGGCGTCTTCTTTGTAATAGGCGCACTCGTCGGGAACACGCAGCACTGGCAGCCGCGTTAATCCCTGGATGGGTTCGGTCACCATGTAAAAATGTTCACACGCATGAAGCGGCACATTCACACCGGCGAGCTTTCCAACTTCTCTTGCCCACATTCCCGCGCAATTGACAACGTGCTCGGTCTCTATTGTATGGCTTTGTCCCTGAAATTCGCAGCGCAGCGCATTAATCCGCGTATCACTGCGCTCTAAGCCGACAACTTTTGCGCCTTCTACTATCGTCACACCGCGCTGACGCGCTCCCTTGGCCAAGGCTTGGGCAATATTTGCAGGATCGCCTTGCCCGTCCTTCGGCAGGTAGACGCCGGCAACGACATCTTCGGTTTGCAGGTAGGGGTACATGGCTGCGATGTCCGAAGCGGAGACTTCTTCGATTTCCACGCCGAATGCGCGCGCCATGGAAGCGGAACGCCAGAGTTCTTCACGCCGTTCATTCGTCAGAGCGACCGTTATTGAACCGGTGCGCATGAATCCGGTTGACACACCGGTTTCATGTTCAAGCTGTCCGTAAAGTTCCTGCGAATATTTCGCCAGGCGTGTCATGTTTGCCGTGGCCCGCAGCTGAGCGATCAGCCCGGCGGCGTGCCAAGTCGTTCCGCAGGTCAGTTTTTTTCTTTCGAGCAGCACAATGTCTTTCCAGCCGAGCTTGGCAAGGTGGTAGGCTACCGAACAGCCGATGACTCCTCCGCCGATGACGATGACACGGGCCTTAGCTGACAAGTTGGTCATTCTGGAGATTCCTGACTTCAAGACGTTCAGGCCCTCAACCGGGCGTTCTGCGGATCCCAGAGAGGTTGATCCGCTTGAATGATCGCAGGTCTTCTTTCTCCATAGATCTCGATTTCGACTTCCAAGCCGGGTTCGGCAAGATCGGTGCGCACGAAGCCGAGCGCGATGGATTGATCGATTCTGAAGCCCCATCCTCCGGATGTCGTTTCGCCGACAACTGTTCCATCATGCCAAATCGTCGACATATAGGGAGCGTCGCATTCCCCGGCATCAACGACCATGCACACGAATCTTTTGGAACTTCCTCTTTGCTTTTCGGAAAGCAGAGCGGCTTTTCCAGGAAAGTCCTGCGGTTTAGTTAAGCGGGTAAATTTCTCAAGCCCGCTCTCCAAAATCGAATAGTCTGTGGAAAGGTCACCCTTCCAAGCGCGGTAACTCTTTTCGAGTCGAAGCGAATTCAAAGCCCACATTCCGAAGGGTTTGGCGCCCGCTTCCAGAATTGAATCATAGATTTCCGGCATAAGTTCTGCCGCGGCATGAATTTCCCAGCCAAGTTCACCGGCATAGCTCACACGGGCAAGCGTAGCGTTTTTCCCGGCGACAACTGCAGGCTGGAGGCTGAGCCAAGGCAGCTCAAAGTCGGCTTTGGCAATCTCGGTCATGAGTTGCCGAGACCGCGGTCCGGTGACGACCAGCGTGGAATAATCGGACGTATGATCTGTGAGCGACAGCGAACCATCGCTTGGCAATGCATAACGCAGCATCTCTCCATCATGCCATTGAGCAGGGCTCGCTGTGATCAGCGTGAAAGAATCTTCCGCGTGTCGAAAGATTGTCATTTCCGTTAGCACCCGACCACGCTTATCCGGAAAATATGCTAGATTCATCCGGCCGATTCTCGGCAGGATTCCGGCAATCCTGCTCAGCAGCCATTCAGAGGCTCCTGGCCCTTTGAGATTGAATCGGGCGAATCCCGGGAGATCCAGAACACCGACATCATTGGCGACCGCCAGACATTCCTCACTAACGCGTGGTTCCCACGGTCCCTTTCGGCTCCATGTGAATGCAGCGGACTCGGAAGTGTCATCACCATCCTTCGCGAACCAGTTTGCCCGCTCCCAGCCATTGTAGGCGCCCATTTGGCCACCGAGCGCTAAAATCCGGTCGTTCAGGGAGGAAAGCTTGCGGTTGCGCCCGGCAGGCCATTCATACCAAGGAAAGTGCATGGCATATTCGTGACCGTAGGTTTCCATAGCCTTAACCCGACAATAGTCGGCATCGGTATAGTCGGTGTATCGGCGCGGATCACAGGACCACATGTCCCATTCCGTGCAGCCTTCTGTAACCCACTCGGCGAGAACTTTTCCTGCTCCGCCCGCTTGGGCGACACCGAAAGTGAAGACGCAGGCCTCGAACGCATTTTTGACGCCTGGCATCGGACCGATCAGCGGAAGGCCGTCGGGCGCATAGGGAATCGGACCATTGATGATTTTGGATATTCCGGCCTCCGCCAAAAGGGGAACGCGCGCCATCGCGTCTTCAACATAGTCGTCAAGCCGGTCCAGATCATCTGCAAAAAGCTGGAATGAAAAATCGTTTGGCAGCGGATCGTCAGGATGCACCCAATGCGCCCGGCAATTGCGTTCATACGGCCCGAGATTGAGACCATTCTTCTCTTGTCTTAGATAATACGAAACATCAACATCACGCAGTAAAGGCAGTTTGCGGGATTCTTGCTCGGTCCATTGGGCCAACTCGGGAATTTCGTCGGTTAAGAGATATTGGTGGCTCATTGTGGCCATTGGAACTGTTCTGCCGCCGAAGGGTTTGAACATTTCGCCGACACGCTGCGCATAGTAGCCCGCTGCGTTCACAACGGTTTCACAGCGGATTTCTCCGCGTTTTGTCTGGACGATCCATTCTCCGTTCCGCCGAGATATGCCGGTCACGGGAGTGTGCCTGAAGATGCGGCATCCGAGATCGCGCGCGCCTTTGGCCAGCGCCTGGGTGAGCTGCGCCGGGTCGATGTCTCCGTCAAACGGGTCGAACAGCGCCCCGGTCAGATCGTGTGTTTCAATAAAGGGATAGCGGTTTTTGATCTCATTCACTTGGATGATTTCAATATTCATTCCCTGATATCGGCCCATGCCGGCTGCGCGCTGGAATTCCTGCATTCTTTCATTTGAATGCGCGAGACGAATCGAGCCGGTCACATGATAGTTAATCGGATAATCGACGGCATCGCCGAGACCGCGGTAGAGCTCGGTCGAATAACGCTGCATATTCATGATTGCCCAGCTGGATGAAAAGGTTGGCACGTTGCCGGCAGCGTGCCAAGTCGATCCGGCGGTCAACTCGTTTTTTTCCAGCAGCACGCAATCGGTCCATCCTGCCTTGGCAAGATGGTAGAGCGACGAGGTTCCAACCGCTCCGCCTCCAATGATGACGACGCGGGCTGCTGACGGGAAATCAGGCATGGTTATTTCTCCCTTTTTGGATGCCGAGGCATGCCGATATCAACGAAGTTTCGCAGGACAAGAACACCGGTTGAAGCCCTCATGCTGCAATTTACGAGATCCTGCAAACGCGGTTAGACTACGGTTTAGGACCGATCATGCGGTCAGGTCTGACGACCCGATCAAACGTAATTTCGTCCACGAATCCCAGCCGGACCGCTTCTTCTTTGAGCGTTGACGCTTTGCGATGCGCTTCCTTGGCCACCTTTGCAGCGTTGTCGTATCCGATCTCCGGCGCAAGCGCGGTCACCAGCATCAGCGATGCATGCATGTGTTTTGCGATGCGGTCTTCATCAGCTTGGATGCCTTGCACACAGTTTTGGGTGAATGCCGATGCAGCATCTCCGAGAAGCTGCATGGATTGCAGCACATTGTATGCGATCATTGGTTTGAAGACGTTCAATTCGAAATGTCCTTGGCTGCCTGCGAAACCGACTGCGGCATCGTTCCCCATAACGTGAACGCAGACCTGGGTTAGGGCTTCGGTTTGCGTCGGGTTCACTTTGCCGGGCATTATAGAAGATCCTGGTTCATTCTCAGGCAGTTTGAGCTCGCCGAGACCGCATCGAGGCCCCGAAGCGAGGAACCGAATGTCGTTAGCGATTTTAAAGAGGGATGCGGCAATGGTTTTGAGTGCGCCGGACATTTCAACCATGGCATCGTTCGCCGCCAGAGCCTCGAATTTGTTCTGCGCGGTGATGAAAGGGAGTTTGGTTAGCTCGGCGATTTTCGCCGCAACCGCCACATCCCAACCGGTCTTGGTGTTCAGCCCGGTTCCCACGGCGGTCCCTCCCTGCGCCAATGGATAAATATTCCCGAGCGCCGAATTCACCCGCGCGATTCCAAGTTCGATCTGCCGGCGGTAGCCGGAGAATTCCTGTCCGAGTGTCAAGGGCGTGGCGTCTTGTGTATGGGTCCTGCCGATTTTGATGATTTTGGAGAATTCTGATTCCTTTTGCTCAAGAGCTTGCAATAGCATCTGAAGGCTTGGAAGCAGAGCATCCCGGGCGGTGATTGCGGTTGCGACGTGCATGGCCGTCGGAAACGTATCGTTTGATGACTGGCTGCGATTGACGTGATCGTTCGGGTGAACCGGATGCCGCGAACCGATCACACCTCCGAGACGTTCAATGGCCCGGTTCGCAATCACTTCGTTTGCATTCATGTTGGATTGCGTGCCTGATCCGGTTTGCCAGACGACCAGCGGAAAATGCTTATCAAACCGACCGGATGCAACTTCCGCCGCGCTGGCGGCGACCGTCTCGCCGATTGTTGGTTCAAGAAGGTCAAAATCCAAATTGGTTAACGCGGCCGCCTGCTTGATGAAACCGAGCGCGCGAATGATTGCAACGGGTTGGCACTCCCAGCCGATCGGGAAATTTTGCAGCGACCTCTGGGTTTGCGCTCCCCAATACCGGTCTCGCGGGACTTCAATTGGGCCGAAGCCATCGTTTTCCGTACGGGTTTCCTTCATTTCGTTTTCTCTCTTTCGGACAGCGGAATTATTGATCGCCAGCCGCTTGGCTTTTCCGGAAGCGGTCCAGACTCACAACATTGTCCGAGGTCTGCTGTTCAGCGGTTTTCGGTGTCGCAACGTCATCGTCGGGCATGGATTCTTCTGTCAGCGGGTCTTGGTTCGCCAGATGCAGTGATTGCGTGTGATGGGGAAAACTGAAATTCACGCCGGCGTCCGGATCACTGAAACGCAGCATCGCGACATGAGGAATATATATCGATTCGGGAACTTCGTTGAAGCTGAGCGTTACCCAGAAACCGGCATCGCCGACACGCAGATTCTCGAACCAGTTCTGCAAGATGATGCGCATGGTCTCAGGATGCTCTTGTTTCAGCCGGGGCGGCAGTTCCACTCCCGGATGATCGGTAGCGAAATCAATCACGAAGTGATTGGCTTCCGGCAGGCCGTTTTTCTCAACAAAGGACAACACATCGCGCACGGCATGTCTGAGTGCCTGCACCATGATCTCGCCGTAATTGATCGCTGGCATTTTCGACTCTCCAATTCCGATGATGCACGGGGTGCCATTACAACTAATCAGGGCTTGGTGGGAAAACAAATGCAGGCTTCTGTTGCCAGGCGCCTGCAGCCCCGCCGACACGTGCTAGGGTGCCGGGCTAAAAGTTCCGCTGAAAGCGGACTGCTTACGCAGCCATCCTTAGCGGAGCACGATTGTCATTGGCAATTGTGCAAATCGGACCGATAACGGTGGTTCCTCACCGAGCGAAAGCTGACGCCTTTACGCGTTCGTCGATCCTATTTCGGCCCCGAAGTCTTCTCCAATGACAAAGATCTGGTGGAGCCGCCGGGTACCGCCCCCGGGTCCGATCCGTTTATTCCGCGCGCCTTTATCGCCATATTTCCCAAAGGAACTGCAAACCATATAGCAACATATCCAAATTTCGTCAAGATATTTTCGGCACAGTCAAATCCAAAAACGAAAATGTGTGGAGAAGCTGAGCACGCTCGCTTACCATATTCCGGTATTTGGCATGCTGGCCCAAGGCTCTTGAGGCGGAAGCGGTTGGCCGCTCTGCAGCAGTTCAATCGAGACATTGTCAGGCGAGCGAACGAACGCCATATGACCGTCGCGCGGCGGCCGGTTGATGACCACGCCGTTCTCTTGAAGCAGCTGGCAGATCGCGTAGATGTTGTCCACAGCATAAGCGAGGTGGCCGAAATGCCGACTATCTGACGGAAGACCGTCATCTCCATCCCAATTGTAGGTGAGTTCGACCGGACATTCATGTTGATTCGGCGGGGCCAGAAATATCAATGTGAAGCGTCCTGATTCGTTATCATTTCGGCGGATTTCTTCCAGTCCAAGAAGTTTGTAAAACGCGATGGATTTTTCAAGGTCCAGAACGCGTACCATGGTGTGGAGGTATTTGATTCCCATTTACAGCTCCCGTGGGTAAAGTGAGTCGCTTGTGATCGTTTCAATTCTGAATTGCTGCTAGCAGTACGTCGTAAAGTCGGCAATAAAAGGGTTTGCGCTTCGCGGTTTCCTGCCTGCTTGCCAATTGAACTCAATCATTGAATGAAGCGCTGACCACAGATCATATGAGGTTTTCTTGTCCATCACCAGCGAACAGCAAAAGCAAATCGAACATCAGCGGGCCACGGTGAACCAATCGCGGCGCGTGGTCAGCGAAGGGCTCGAGTCTGTCCTTTATGAGGCGCAGCCGGTTCTGGATCATGGTTTTGTGCGCGTGGTCGACTATCTTGGAAATGACACTTCAATCGTCCAAGCGGCCCGTGTGTCCTATGGAACGGGGACGAAACTGGCTCGGGGAGACGAGGGTCTAATCCGCTACCTCATGCGCCACCGGCACACAACGCCGTTCGAAATGTGTGAAATCAAGCTGCATGTGAAACTGCCCCTGTTCGTCGCACGTCAATGGATTCGTCATCGAACCGCGAATGTGAACGAGTATTCGGCCCGCTACTCGGTTTTGGACCAGGAATTCTACATTCCAAAACCGGAGCATTTGGCAGCGCAGTCCGGTTCCAATGCACAGGGCAGGGGGCAAATTCTTAATCCGGAGGAAGCCGCAGGCGTGCTCGCGATTCTGAAAGAGGGATGCGCGAACGCTTATGCGAATTATCAGGCCATGCTTTCAGAAGACGGGAAAACCGGACTTGCGCGTGAACTCGCGCGCATGACCTTGCCAGCAAACATTTATACGCAATGGTATTGGAAAATCGATCTTCATAACCTGTTGCGATTTGTTTCTCTGCGCGCCGACGCGCATGCCCAATTCGAGATCCGCGCGTATGCAGAAGCTATCGGCGAATTAATCCGCTTATGGGTGCCTATGGCTTGGAAAGCATTCGAAGATTATGAATCGAATGGCGCGGATCTTTCTTCGGCCGAGCTTGAGTGCATTCGGCGCAGGCTGAGAGGCGAATCGGTTTCCAAAGAGGATTCAGGGATGTCACCACGTGAATGGCGCGAATTCACTGAACGGTTTCCGTAGGATGATAGCTTATTCGACCCAGGCCATCGGATGCCGAGAAAATTCGCGAATTGCACGGCCAAAAGTTATCCAACTCGCGGAAATTCGCATGATGCGCCGGCGAATCTCTTATGCTTTGGGTCTGATCAACCCGAAAGTTAAAGGCGGGGATAACGTATAGAATCTTTCGCACATTCGCTTTAGCCGGTGGTTCCTTTCAGACAGAGAGGACCGACAATGGACAAGAAAGACGACAATCCGATGGGAAAAGTAGTTCACATCAAAGAGGCGAGGATCAAGGATCATGCAGGTGAAATGGTCAGGGGTGCGGTTGAGGAAACACTGAACACGCTGCGGGATGCCGAAGCCGATCGACTTTGCAATATCACACGAGCTCAACGCAGCGGCACATATAAATCATAGCAAAATCAGCGTTGGGAAATCCATTGGCGTTTGATTCCGGATAGGCCGTCCGATTAGCGGGTTAAAAACCGGTCGACTGAAATTGGACCTGCTCCCTTGAGCACAATGACCAACAGCAGGAAAATCCAGAGCGCGCGCTGATCCATTATCAGTGATCCGGGCATGTTGTCGAACCACGTTCCGATATCAGAGGCGGCCAATCCGTGCCCAACAACATCAACGACGCTTTGCACAACAACAAATCCAATCATCCCGAGCGCGGCAAGCCGGGTCAAAAGACCGATCAAAACCAGCAAAGGCAATATCACTTCCGCATACGAGCCAGCCAGAACCACCAAGGTGTGAAGCACAGAAAGCTGCGAGGGATCAAAACCGACCGCTTCCATCGATTTCGGAAAAATCTGCGCATAAGCGCCCAGACTGGGAGAAAAGAGTCCATCGAATTTCGTGAGGGCGGATTTCCAATAATAGACCAGCAGCACAGCCGCGAATAGCAAGCGGGCCAGCGATGGCCAAAACCACGGCGATAAAATGTGTTCGATACAGGCAAAAATCCGTTCGATTCTGTTGAAAAGCGTGATCATCTAGTCCCCCGGTTCATATCGAATTTCGGCAGTCTGGCGTATTCTTGTCAGACTCAGCTGTTTCTGACAAGCGAATACCGATGATGGCATTGTGGGAAAGCAAGCGGCTGAGAATACCGTCAATTTCAAAATCCGGCTCGACCGATTGAGCGGCATTTGATGCTTCCAAAAGTGTCTTCCCGTCCAAGAGAGCCGCCACGAAATCGAATTGGCCAAGTGTAACCGCTGTGGGCTCTGGGTCGAATTCCCGTCGAAGCACCAGGACATTTTCCGGATTGAATTGCGGTTTCGGTCCGCTGCGCGCATTGGCAAGCCAGATGCTGAAGACTGGAAAATCGGAACGGAGCATTCTCAGGGATGCCGCTAGCTCAAGACGTGCGGAGAGAATGTCTGTTCCGGTCAGATCTGCAATCGCCGCCGCCTCAATCGGATTTGTGTCGCTCTCGTGATATGAAGTTCGAAGAGCGAGTTCCAATCTTGCAACATCAGCCAAATAGGGCAATCCTTGAACGGGAGGAAACGACAGCAAGAATTCCGGCATCCGGTCGCCAAACCGCATCAGCAGTTGCGAACGGGGCGGATGCTGTTGCACATACACCCGTGCCATCGCGGCAAAAAACGCGTTGCCGACCAATTTCCGAATCACCGGAAACGTGACATTGAGCGCTTCCGTCAGACTCACAACGACATTGTTGCGATACACGGAAAATCTTCGTCCGGCTGGCCGATGTCCGATCTTCAATCCCGATGGAACAGCTATGTCAGGATCGCGCAGCGCTTTGACAAAGCGGTTCTGAGTAACGGTCATGCAGCTTTCTTGGCACCGGCCGACAGATATGCCGCGGCACGCTCCGCTTCAGCGGCAAGCACCGTCCAGTCAGGCACGTCGTTGTCCCATTCGATCAATGTTGGCTTCGGTCCACCCCGTTCGATTGTGTATTCAAACAGTTCCCAAACAGGGTCATGAATTTCCGTGCCGTGATTGTCGATCAATAGTTCGTTGCCGAATTCGTCAAGCTCGCCAATGTGTCCTCCGAGGTGAAATTCTCCAACCTTTTCCAGTGGAAAATCATTAATGTAAGCTCGCGCATCCCATCCTCGGTTTACCGACGAGATATGAACGTTATTGATGTCCAGCAGAAGGCCGCATCCTGTTCGGCGCGAGACTTCTGCGATAAATTCTGTCTCGCTGATACTGCTTTCCGAAAATTCAAGGTAGTTCGACGGATTTTCCAGCAGCATTTGCCGGGAAAGCTTGTCCTGCACCTGGTCTATGTGTGCGCATACCCTTGATAAGGTCTTTTCAGTGTAGGGAAGAGGCAGAAGGTCATTAAAATACACGCCTTCATGAGTAGACCAAGCCAAATGCTCGGAGAATGCTGCGGGATTGAGCCACTCAACCAATGTTTTCAGTCGCTGCAAATGCTCCGCGTCGAGTGGCTCTTCGCCGCCGATCGACAGGCCGACCCCATGACAGGAAATTGGAAAGGATTCGCGCAGATTACGCAGCTGGGCAATTGGCCTGCCGCCGTTACCCATGTAGTTTTCCGCGTGAATTTCAAGCCAAGCGACGCTGCCGGGCTGATCCTTGATAGCGGCAAAATGCTGTGCCTTATAGCCTACCCCCGGAAGCGGAGGCAGACGCTGCTGCGGCATCCGCGCGAATTCGGATTCGCGTGTTTCAGTCATCTTGCTTCCGACGTGTCAAAAGAACTTTATCCGCGGATGCCGCATCCCGTTCGTGACTTGCCTTAGGAAGGAAGATCCCGTTCGAGCGGTGTGAGCGAACCCATGCGGTCGTCCGGCAGTTCCATGGATTCGCAAGTGCCGGCTGGGACGAGCGTCCAAGCGTTGCCTTGATAGTCAACCGTTGAAGTGCCCGAGCAGGTTGTGCCCGGCCCGGCAGCACAATCATTCTCACCGGCAAGCGAGACGCCATAGCATTTTTCGTTTTCGGCCGCTGCGACCGGAAGCGCATGCGCTGCGAATGCGGTAGCGACCGCGCCCGCGATTGCAAGGGATTTTGCGTTCATCATATTTCTCCGAATTTCGTGAAAGAAAACCATTTCTGGAATGAATTCAACGTTAAATTGTTATTGCGATGATGTAAACAGTTTGATTACCGAATTGAACATGCGCATTAAGCAAGCAAGCGGGTGCGCTGTGTGGGATTTTTTTCTTTTATATGAATTAAATTTTGTATGGATTAGAATAAATTTCTACTTTATTCGGTTTTTTAGACGGTTTGCGGTATCCATAAAATTTTTGTGAGGTCACGATGCGATTAGATCGTTTGAACAGAAGGATTTTAGCGGAGCTTCAAAAAGACGCGGGTCAGTCTTTAGAAGCGATCGCAACGAAAGTCGGTTCATCCAAAACGCCGGTTTGGGCACGAATCCAGAAAATGCGGAACGCTGGAGTGATTGGAGCGCCTGTGTGCGTTGTCGACCCTGAGAAACTGGGATTTGAGGCCTGCTTCTTCGTGCTTGTGCGCACTTCAGAGCATGATGCGAACTGGCAGGAGCAATTTTTGAGAGCGTTGCTTGATCGACCTGAAGTGCTGGAAGCGCATCGGCTTGCCGGGGACATAGACTACATTCTAAAGGTGCGCGTCGCCAATGCCCGGGCGTATGACGAGTTTTATCAAACGCTGATTTCTCGGGTGAAGATTTTCAACGTGACCGCCCTGCTTTCAATGCAGGAAATCAAAAGCAGCGTCGCATTGCCAATTGATACTCGGTGATCTTATGCGCGATTCCGGTCTTTCGCTTGAGATTAGACTCAAGCGACTTAACGTGCGGGCTCGGCACCGCGGAACCTTGGAACTCTGTTTTATTTTTACAAACTATCTTTGCATGGAAAATATCTCGACGATCAAGCAGATTAAGGAACTCGAACTCCTGATGGAAGAAACCGATCAGGACATAGGAGTATGGCTGGCTCGGGGGAGCGGATGGCCCGAGCGCCACACCAAGATTTTAAAGAAGTTGTCTGATGTTCTCGGAATTAACCATGAAAGACCAGAGTGAGATCAGCGCAATTCGCACGAGTCACGGTTTAGTTTGTTCAATATCGGCTAATTCTCAAATGATCCAGATCAACCGCGCTGCGATTGGGCACGGAAGTCAGGAATGTAAACCAAACCATCACAGGTCGAAGCGGTTTGCCTCAAGTCAGTGGTCTTCGCCGAGATCATCTGCTTCATGCTTTTTTTTGGCAGCGTTGCTTTTCTCAGGCTGGGCTTCAAATTGCCAGCGTTTAATGTTATGCAGGACCACCGAGAGTTAACCTATGTCAATTTGAATGCGAACCAGCAGCAGTTCCAGCATGTCGCAATGCCTCTTCCGACATTTTCGTGCGACAGAGCAGCAAACTTCTAGTTTCGGCTGAAAAGTGACTGAATCTTCTGCGGAATCGCTGCATGATGCAAAATTCATCTCGGTGGACTTGGCAAAACCGGTGTCAGATGCTAAATATATATTACGCACTAAGAGCGGAGTAGAGGGCGACTTCGCGCCGAAGACAATCCTATGACGGTAGTCGAAACAGCAGAAACTGGCGCATTGCTGCGTGGCTTTGACGATTATTCAGTCCTGCTCGGCGATGAAATGCGTGGGCGGCGCGCCTCGATGGGAAAGTCTCTTCTCGATGTGGAGAAGGAGATCAACATACGTGCAAGGCTCATTCATTGCATAGAGGTATGTGACCCTGATGGGTTTGAGATCAAGTGGATTGTCCCGGGGCATGTGCGGAGCTATGCAAAATATCTTGGCATGGACCCGGACGACGCCTTTCGCAGATTTTGCAGAGAATCAGGATTTGAAGCTCTGCCGGTTAACCTGTCGGGAAAGCCGAAGCCCCGTAGCGAACAAAAATCTGTTCCGAAGTCGAAGCGCTTCAGAAAGCGGATTCAACGTGAAGAGTTGATTGCTGAGCCGAGCAATACGTGGCTGACCAAACAATCAATACAAGCTTTGACTTCATCGATGCTGGTGGTTTTCCTATTCGTTGGCGTCGGCTATGTCGGGTGGACGGTGTACAGCGAAATTGATAGCGCGATGCAGACCAGTACAGAAAACGCTGGCTTAAATCTTCAGAGTAATGACATTGTTGCTGAAACCGCCGTATCGGATGCTTGGCAATTTTCCGAAATTCAAATTCTGGAAACCGCTTCACTTGGCAATCGAAAGACAATGAAAGAATTTCTGCCAGGCGAAAACGGGGTTTTTTCCAATCGCAATAATTCGTCGCCTGACACGACAGCGGTCGTATCGATGGAGACGGGTTTGGCGGCGGCAGAACCAATGGCTGAAAGTGTGGAAGCAATTGGCGAGCGCGCGCTGGAAATTGAAGTGTCCACTGCTGGTGACCAGTATTCTGTTGACAATGCATCAGACATTCAGCTGGCTGTTGCCGGGGACCCAAATGAAGTGCTCCTGCTTCCGGCCAGCCCGGTATGGGTGAGAATAAAGCGGGCGGATGATACGGTTTTGCAGGAACGGGTGCTGCCAGCTGGGGCAGAGTTCTCTGTTCCGCGCTCGAATGAGCCGCTTCTCCTGCGGGCCGGAAACCCTGGTGCGCTGTATTTCGTTGTCGGAGGTGAAATTTACGGACCGGCGGGTCTTGGCATATCGGTGATAAAGAACGTTGACTTATCGGCTGCTGCCATTGTTGACCGGTTTGCCAGAGTCGAATCAGATGAAATCCCGCAGGAAATTCAAAACCACGTGCAGATTTCACAGACCTTCGAATAGCTTATGTTTGTTTGTTAGGTTTCAATATGGAACACAATCCCATCAGACCTTGGCGAAATATCGTCAGACGCCGCTCGCGCAGAGTTTATGTCGGACCGGTTGCAGTCGGCGGCGATGCCCCGATTTCTGTTCAAACCATGACAAATACGCCAACCACAGATGTCGCGGCGACGGTCCGTCAGATTCACGAATGCGCCGAAGCCGGAGCTGATATCATCCGTGTTTCGGTTCCCGATAAGGCATCTTCGTCGGCCCTGAAATCCATTGTTGGCGACAGTCCGATTCCTATCGTCGCAGACATTCATTTCCACTACCAAAGGGCTATCGAAGCTGCAGCGGCGGGTGCTGCTTGTCTTCGAATCAATCCAGGAAACATCGGCTCGGACCAACGGGTTAGGGAAGTGGTTTCAGCAGCAAAGGAACATGGCTGCTCCATTCGAATTGGTGTGAATGCCGGCAGCTTGGAACGGTCTCTCTTGGAAAAGCATAGAGAGCCTTGTCCGGATGCGATGGTCGAATCCGGATTGCGGCATATCAGTGTATTGGAGGAGAATGATTTTCAGGACTACAAAATCAGCTGTAAAGCATCCGATATATTTATGGCAGTCACTGCATACCGCCGACTCGCTGAACTGACGGATGCCCCCATTCATCTTGGAATAACCGAAGCGGGCAGCCAGCGCCCTGGAACAGTTAAGTCCGCGCTCGGATTGGGTATGCTGCTATGGGAAGGCGTCGGCGACACAATCCGGGTCAGCCTGTCCGCTGATCCGGTTGAAGAGGTCAGAGTCGGATTTGAAATTCTGAAGTCACTTGGTCTTAGGTACCGAGGCGTCAACATTGTCGCTTGCCCGAGCTGCGCAAGACAGGGTTTCGATGTGATTTCAACGGTTGCCCTATTGGAAGAACGGCTAGCGCACATCCGAGAGCCGATCACCCTTTCGATAATCGGATGTGTTGTCAACGGACCGGGCGAAGCGCTGCTGACCGATTTTGGATTCACCGGCGGAGGAAAAGACGCAGGGATGGTTTATGTGTCGGGTGTCACAGCTCACAAACTTGCAAACGACTCGATGATTGAACATATTGTCGCATTGGTGGAAGACAAAGCAAAGAGTCTGAACCAGACCTCGTCAAACAATGAATTCGATGTCTGAACCTCGGTCAATTTGCATTCGATTTGAAAGGACGCAATCAACTCCGGTGTCCCGCCAAGCGGGATTGTTTAGAGACATATCACATAACGCGACAAAATGACGGCCATTGACGAAGAGGCATACTGACTCCCCCAGCTCAACACGACCTCCGGTGGCGTCGGTGCAATAACAGTCCACCCGTTTGGATTCCTGCGTCGGATCTGCGCTGGCAGATGCGGAAAGCACGATCGCGAAAATCAGAGTTGTCAAAGTTCGCATGCGTGCAGCCTACAAAATTCTGCGAATAGTGCAAACAAGCTGTCAGAAATTCTCATGGAACAAAGAAAATCTGCGCGGCCAGAGCAAAGTTAACCGATGATTCCGATCGAAAAGATAAAGGGCATTCTAAAGCGCTACGCTGATTTAGGGCAGCTGCTCAACACTGTCGACGGGCAGAAAAATCCAGCTCTGGGCAAGGAGTATCATTCACTCCATGATGTGGCGGAGATCGCCAAAGATTATATGCGCGTTCATTCGGAAGTCGGCGTTGCCGAGTCTTGGATGAATGATCCAGAAATGGAACTGCTCGCAGCAGAGGAGCTTCCCCAGCTCCGCGCCGAATTGACTGATTTGGAGGGTAAGATGAAGCTTGCTCTTCTGCCCAAGGACATTGACGCGAAAAAATCCGCGATTATTGAAATTAGAGCCGGGACCGGAGGCGATGAAGCCGCCTTGTTCGCGGGCGACTTATTAAAACTTTATCGGCAATACGCATTCCGCAATGACTGGAAGTTTTCCGAACTCAGCATGAGTCCATCAACATCGGGTGGCTACAAGGAGGTTTTGGCGGCAATAAAGGGCGCAGGCGTGTTTGCGCGGCTTCGATTCGAGGCTGGTGTTCATCGTGTGCAGCGGGTTCCGGCAACCGAGGCCAGCGGACGCATCCACACTTCCGCCGCAACTGTTGCGGTGCTTCCTGAGCCTGACGAAGTGGAAATCAAAATTTCAAAAGATGATATCCGCATTGATACGATGCGCGCCAGCGGCGCCGGGGGTCAGCATGTCAACAAAACCGACTCGGCGGTTCGCATAACGCACCTAAAGTCCGGAATTGTGGTGACATCGTCGGAAAAATCACAACACCGCAATCGGGCAGCGGCCATGAACCTGCTTCGGGCCCGCCTCTATGAATTACAGCGGAGCGAAGCCGTCGATTCACGAGCCGAGGCGCGAAAGTCGCAGGTAGGATCCGGCGACAGGTCCGAGCGGATTCGAACTTATAATTTTCCGGAACAGCGGGTAACAGACCATCGGGTCAATATGACACTTTATAATCTCGAACAGTTTCTGAACGGAGATATCGATAAGGTGGTCGATGCGTTGATCGAATTCGATCAAGCGCGGCGACTTGCGGGCCCGGAGGCATGAGCGTTCCAATATCTTCTGCGATCGCGGACGCCGTGCAGCGTTTAGCAGCGGCGGGCGTGGAATCGCCTGAAGTCGACGCGTGGAGGCTGATGCGCTTTGCAGTTGAGCCGCAAGGTCTGTCGTCCGGCCCCGCGCCAAGCGACGTTCTTGACGTCGACACGCTGGCATCGTTTGAAACCTATGTCCGGCAGCGTCAGCTGAGGCGTCCGGTGGCGCAGATCACCGGTCGAAGATGGTTTTACAGCAGCGAGTTCTTGATCAATTCGGCGGTGCTTGATCCGCGGCCAGAGTCGGAAATCCTAGTAACCGCGACAATAGAAAGGCGGCCGCGGAGATTGCTTGATTTGGGCACGGGAAGCGGTTGTTTGCTGCTCTCGGTGCTGCAGCACTGTTTGGAAACCACTGGCATCGGAACGGACATCAGCGAGGCGGCGATCCGTGTCGCACGGAACAATGCCAAGCGGCTTCGTCTCGGTGACAGAGCTGAATTCCAGCGGGCAAGCTGGTGCACAGGAATCAAAGGCCAATTTGATGTAATTCTGAGCAATCCGCCTTATGTATCGGCGGACGAATACAGGAGGTTGCAGCCGGAAATTCGGGACTTTGAGCCGCGAGAGGCGCTTACGACCGGCGGCGATGGCACCGCCGCTTATCAGGAGATTGCAGATGCTGTGCGACCAGTCCTGAGCCAGAACGGCAGCGTTATCGTCGAAGTCGGCGCAGGTCAGTCTGGGCGGGTGGAGAAAATCTTCGAAGCATCGGGGTTCACCATTGAACAGCTTCTAAATGATTTTGATGGGCGAACTCGCGCGATCGTCTTTGGCGCGGGCCGAAAACCGAGTTAAATTTCCCGGTTTTTTTCATTCAGTTGTGTTTTGGCCACTGGGAACCACATTGTATCGCAACTGCAACAATTTGATCAAATTAATTATCATTCGCTACAAATAGACATAAAAAAAATATTATTACTCGCATCAGAATCAGCACAACGCACAGATTCCATTGTCCATATTTGGTCGCCAGCAGGTTTTATGCTGCTAAATAAACGCAAGTTAGTATGCAATTGCAGCTGCTTTCTAAGCAGAGCAGAAGTTTGCGGTCGGCAGATCAGTTCCGGAGTCAGTGGAGTCCTTCCAAAGAGAGAGCTGAGAGTTTCGGGCAATCAATTTGAACCGGTTTCCAACTGAGAAGGCATCGGTTGGGCAAGCCATTTGCAAACTAAATTCAGAGGTGTAATGCGACAATCAAACAGCAACCGATCCCGTAACAAGGGTCGGGGAAGACTCAACGGAAGCATCGTCAATCGGGTTTTTGACAGTTCCGGCCCAGAGGGCAAAGTCCGTGGAAACCCACAGCAAATCATCGACAAATATGAAACACTGGCGCAAGATGCAGAGTTATCAGGCGACAGGGTGACAGCGATTAGTTGTCTTCAGCACGCCGAACACTACCGGCGCCTTTTGACTGCGCAGAAAGCGCAGACTCCAAGGCGGGAGCAACCATCTCCTCAACATGTTTCGCAAATCGTCAATGGCGAAGCCGTTAAAAGTGGAGGAAAGCAAGCGCTAGCGAATCCTGACGAGCTCTGTCTATTAAATGATGAAAAAAGCCCCGTTTCCTAAGGTTGGGACAACCCACAGATGATAATGCGGATACGAAATTTATAAGTTCGGCTGGTTGGCCGGACGTGAATCGAGGCGGCGCGCCAAACAACAATATTGTTCTACGGTGATTTGTTCTGGCCGCGCAGAAGGATTGATTTCCAATTCTGCCATCGCCTCGGCGTAATTTGTGAAACTGCGCTTTAGGTTTGTTTTGACCATCTTACGCCGGTGACTAAATGCCAAACGGGTAATTCTGCTCAGTTCTTTCACGGAAACATCCGACCGGGCCTTGGCTTTGGGTTCGATGCGAACAATCGCAGCAGCAATTTTTGGCCGCGGAACAAAAGCTGACGCGGGCACCGTGCCCAAAATCGTCGCCGTCGTTCGCCATTGCGATAAAATCGAAAGGCGTCCGTAAGCAGATGTCGCGTTTGCGGCTACGATTCGTTCGGCGGTTTCACGCTGAAACATCAATGTCAGGCTTTTCCAAAACGGCGGCCAATCCTTTGACTCCAACCAATGGCATAACAGCAAGGTGGCGATGTTGAACGGAAGATTACCGACGATGCGCACAGGCTCGCGCAAAATTGATTCCGCGGGATGCGTAAGCGCATCACCATGAATAATTTTCAGTTGGGGCATCACTGACGCTATTTCATTCAGTGCCGGAATAAATCGGTGATCCTTTTCGATCGCGACGACGCGCCGTGCGCCGTGCTCAATCAAACTCCGCGTCAATCCACCGGGCCCGGGTCCGACTTCCAGCACATCGTGTCCTGCCAAGGGGCCGGCTAGGCGAGCGATTTTTGCATTAAGATTGGAATCCAGCACAAAATTTTGGCCAAGTGATTTTTTGGCGGACAGCTTGTGTTTGGCGATAACGTCGCGCAGCGGCGGCAAACTCGGCGACGATGTCACAGCGAATTCCGGTTATGCGCGATCTCGGTTGCAAGGACCAGTGCGCGTATCAGGCTGTCTGCCCGCGCCACGCCTTTGCCGGCGATTTCAAACGCTGTGCCGTGATCGGGCGATGTGCGAATAATCGGCAATCCAATTGTCACATTCACCGATCCCCAGAAATCCAGAGCCTTGAGCGGAATGAGAGCTTGATCATGATACATGCATAAGGCCGCATCATAGGTCCGCCGGGCTTCTGCGTGAAACAAGCTATCAGCAGGGTGGGGGCCTGATATGTCAAGTCCTTCGGCGCGGAGCTTGTCGGCAGCCGGACCAATCGTGGTCTGCTCCTCTTGACCAAATTCGCCGAATTCGCCCGCATGCGGATTAAGACCGCATATCGAAATTCTTGGATGTTCGATGGCGAAATCTTGTTGGAGCGCACGGTGCAGTGTTTTCGCGGTTGCTGCAATCCGTTCAACGGTCACTTGGCTCGCTGCGCCTTTAAGGGGCAAATGTGTCGTTAATGGAACCACTTTGAGCATAGGCGATGCCAGCAGCATGACCGCCTGGCCCGTTCCGCAAAGGCATTGAAGGAGTTCGGTTTGGCCAGGAAACGAGAAATCCGTTCCGCTTCGCAGAATAAACTTATTAACCGGATTGGTGCAGATGGCGCTCGCTTTACCAGCTTGGACCAGTTCGACCGCCAACTTAATCACTTGCACAACGGCATTTGCGTTCTCCAGCGCAGCTTGACCGGGATCCACGATGCGGGGAAATTCAAAATGCAGCAGAGGCAGTCCGCGGGAAATCGCCGCTTTTGCCTCGTCTGGCGAGGAAATCTCGTATACCGGAATGTCCGATGCGCTGTGAGAGATTTGTCTTCGGTCGGCAATCAGGAAGAACGTGTATTTGTCCTGCAGTTTCTCCCAAGCTGACAACGCCAGCTCCAAACCGACCCCGGCCGGTTCCCCGATTGTCAGCGCAACCGGGTTCATGATCAGTGATAGGTGATATGCGCTGTGCCGCGAAGTTTCCCGAGCAATATTCTGGCGTTGTCCTCAAGGGCCCTGTTGCGCCGCTGATCCAAGAGGCTGCGGGCTGTCTCGCCATCGAAACTCGCCTTTCTTTCACAAAGCATGAGCAATTCGACCGCATCGGTTCCTTCAATCGGCAGCACGGCGAGCTCTCCATTATCAAGTTTTGCCAATTCCAAGCTGTAGCGGCCGCTGTCTTCAGTCGCTGAAACAGTGTTTGTGATATAGGAACCCCGCGGATACCGCCGCGCCTCGGAGCGAAGGTCGGGACACGAGTCAACTTTGGCGCGCAGCTGGCTTGCCTGTTCCCGCGCGGCACCGCCGCCTTGGCTTGGAATTCTCAAAACCGAATAGGTAAGGGCTATCGGCACGCCGGAGCTTTCTACTTCTCTTTGTTCGTGTTTGAAGAAAACAAATAATGCGTTGTTGGAGGCAATGGGCTGCGTAATTTGCCCGATCGGCGTTCTTTCGATTGCGGATCGGACGGCGGCGGGCAGACGCACCAGCGAAACCCAGCCGATTGCGCCGCCATCATCTCGGCTGGTTGCAATCGAGAGCGATCTAGCGACTTCAGCGAACTCTCTCGCCGATTTGACTGAGCTGGATATCTGCGCAGCGATTTCCCTGCTTTGGTCGGCCGCCGCGGGCCGGAGCGAAAGAGCGATTTCCGACAGGCGCACCGAAGTTACCGTCTGTCGAGGCAGGAACGCGAACGCCTTTTCAACTTCGGTCAGATTAACGTCCTCCGCAACTCCACGAAAGCTTTCATTTATGGTTTTGCGCCATGCGACTCCTGCGCTGATGAATGAGCGAAAGCTCTCTGAATTGACGCCGAATTTGCCGACTTCTCGCAAAAACTGATCCGTTGAGAGGTTGGCGCGAGCCGCATACTCCGTCATCCCGGCCTCGATTTCGATATCAGAGACCGTAATCTCTCTGCGTTTGGCCTCCTGATTATAAAGGATCTCGGAAATCAGCGCTTCCTCTGCCTGTTTTCGCTGCGATCCCCTGTTGCCGAGCGCTCGAAGGAGCTGTGTCCGCTGCTCGATTTCGTAATTGCTGATTCCGATTCCGTTCACAGTTATCGCGGTCTGGAAAGGATTAGCCTGGGATTCGCCGCCAAGTGTGAACATACAGAATGCTGCGATAGCAGTAATGTATCTGAAAATCATGATGAGATATGCTCCAAAAGTCAGCCTGGACAGGCAGCTGTTGCGGATGAGGCGGATGGACCGGCAGAACGAAATCCGCCAAGCGACAGGGAAAGACTCAATTTGTTGTTTGACTGCGGTGTCGCTGCCGTCGACAGTTCATGTTCGATCGCTGCCGCAAAATCAAGACAATTTTGAGAATATTTGATTCCAATCCCAACCGAACTGCCGGTGATCCTATCAAAATCATATTCCAAGTTCGACACGAGCGACCATCCCTCGTTCAGCCGCATTTCAACGGCGGCGATTATAGATTCGGAATCGCCGGTCATGCCTTCGGCTGTATCTTCAATAAGCGTGCTATAACCCAGCTGGAGTCCGAAGTCCTTACGATCAATTGAAATTGAAGAGGTCGATTTCGAGACATCCAGATCGGCATCGGCAACCAAACTTTGCCGCAGTCCGACGCCGTTGTGAAATTCAAGATCGGCCGAGGCCACGAAATCCGAATGTCGGCCGGAGAGGCCGGTTGCCTCGTTGAACTGGTTTGTCGCCTTTGTTCTGAACACTCGTCCGATCAGCAGTTCGGCATCATAGGAATCAAAAACTTGTCTTGTGAGCTTCAAGCCGGCGTTCACACGCAGACCGTCCTCATTGCGGTCGTCGCCTGACAGCCTGTCAATAGACCGGAGATTCGTTTCATCAAACTCAACGAATACGCTGTCTTCATTCGGGACCAACGGTGTGGAGTCGTCCTTTGTCCGAACCATTTGCATAAATGGCTCCAAGAGATCCCGTCCATTTTCGTAGCTTCTTATCAGTGGCCAACTGAGGTCGAGTGAGGCGGTGTTTGAGGTTTTGGTCGTTCGGGTTTGATAGAGTGTTGTGCTGGGATCAACAGCGTAGCTTGCAACAGTGACCCGAGCCTCGGCGACAATCGACAAACCGTTTCCTGCGATCCATTGCCTTGTCCAGTCCGCAGTTGTCGAGATGCGTTCGATATTGTTGGGCTGACCAACGCGGTTGTCAATCCTGTCAAACCATAATGCGCCGACGGAAAGTCCGGCAGTTCCGCCCAAACCCTGAATCTGACGGCGGCCGCGCCAGTTGATTTGATTAATGCGATGCGAATGATTCATGCCCGCCACTTGGCTATCCAAATGCTGCACCCAAATGCTTTCGCCTTCGAAAAAGCTCGATTTTGTCCGTCGAGTCACCGATGCGCGACTCCACAGGGAGTTGTCCGATAAGATGCCAAATGCATTAAGATAGCTGGGATCCGATGGCTTGATGCCGAAAAATGACAATTCATAGCCTGATCCGATTTTCCATTCACCTTCAGCTTCGAGGTGACCGCGCAAACTCTTCTCATGATCATGTCCCGAACCGAAGGATCCTCTCAGATCAATCCAGCCATCCGTAAATCGCTGGCGTGCTTCAAACCCCAAATAATGTTTTGACCTATTGTTCAGGTTAGGGGTTAGTGTGAAATCGGAATGATCTTCGAGAACACGAAAATATGGTATGCCGACCGTTAATCCATTTGTATCCGAATAGCGCACTTTAGGTAAAAGAAAACCGCTGGTTCGTTGGACAGTCGGATCGGGAAGGCTGATGGACGGAATATTCAGGAGAGGAATATCACCGAGAACGAATTGTGCATTGCGCAGGTACAATTTCTTGGCAACCCGATCATGAACAATCGTTCTGGCACGGAAGTGCCATGGTGGGGATTGATCAGGTTGACAAGTTTGGCAGGTTGTCGCTTGAGCACCCCGCACAAGAACATAGCGTCCCTTTTCAATTTCCAAAGATTCACCGACGATATGGAACCTGCCGTCGAGCAGCATCTCTACTCCTTCTAAGACACCGCTCTTGAATTCGGTGTCGAGCAGCGCATAATTGGCAAGCAGGATGCTTCCTGTGGAATCGGTCAGCGTGAGTGGGCCTTCCGCGGTGATCACACCGCTTGTGTAGGTGATGCTGTCTGTCTGCAGCAGCTTGTCTTGAAAATAAACTTCTACGCTGCCGACGGCTGTGAGCTGATTTTTCTGTTCGCTGAAACTGATCTTGTCGGCAAGGATGGTAGCTCGCTCGTCGGCAATAGCGGCGCCGAACATCAACATTCCCCCCAGAATTGCGAGTACCAGTATCCGCAACTATTTTCCTTCAAGATATGACAGCGTACCGATTGCCAGCAACGCTGCCGCCACCGGTGTGGTCCAAGCCGCTGCAGCAGCAGGAATGGTCTCAGCCTCTCCCAATATTCTGGCAAAATCATGTACAAAAACAATCAAAAGTGTGCAAAGGGTGGTGGCGAGTGTTGCGGAAAATAGATTCAAAGTGTGTGTATGCCGCAATGTCAAAGCACTGCCGATGAGCACCATGGCAGCAAGCAGAAGCGGCTTTGCCAATTGTCCATGCATGAACACCCGGTGCGCGGTGGAAGAAAAACCCGAAAGATCTAAGCTGGCGATCTGTGATGAAAGCTGCCAGAATGGAATAAGCTGAGGCGGGTCCAAACTGTCTCTGATCTCCTGCGCGGTCAGCTCCATTTCAAAGCAGGCCACCGGCACCGCTGATGCATTTGCTGCAGGTTCGGTCGCGTTGCTTTTGACCTGCCAGATCCGATAGTCGTACAGGCAGAGTCCGGGGGAAGATTCTGATTCAAAACTGTATCCGATGCGCAGCTCGACGCTGCTGTCATTCAGATCGTCGAACAGAGTAGCGGCTTTGGCATAAATTCGTTCACTCAGATGCCCGTTTTCATCGAACATGAACACATGGATATCCTCATAGGTCATGCCTCTATTAGTTTTGGAAGCCCGCACCATTGTCTGGCGGCCTTCCAAAACCTGACGAAACCAGAAGAAGCCGCTGCTTTCCAAAAAGACCTGGTTCTTTTCTCCAAGCATGGCGCTGATGATTTGGTTTTGCCTCTTGGCCATCAGCGCACCCGCGGGAGTGATCAGACCAGTAAGCAAAACCCCGATAATGAACGCCATGACCGTCGGGGCGAGCAGGGCAAACATTCCTGCCATGCCAGATGAGCGGATCACGGTGATTTCATTGAGAACACCCAGCCGGATGGACATCCACAATGCTGAAAACGCGAATATGGCGGGCAAAAATTTTTCCATTTTTTGCGGTGTGATCAGCAGCGCCAGTTTAGCTGTTTGACCGAAAGTCACATCCTGATCGGACAAAGTGGAAAATTGTGTTTCGAATTCGATAAGGAAGATCAGCGACAGGATGGACATCGAAATCACGAACAGCGCCAACAGATACTTACGGGTCAAATAAAGACCAATAATCAAGATACTATCCTCTTTTTTTGTTGACGGGTTTAGAGAAAGACATCGCTGACGCCACCAATATAAGCGACATAACCGTGGCAATTGCAGCTGGAGCGAAGAGTGTTTCGGGAGGGAAGCTGCCCGCGCGGGCCTTATCGCGAATTGCCTCTGCCAACAGGTACAAAACAATGACTGCGATAAACGCCAAAGCAACGGGAAGAGTTTTCTGTCCGCGCGCGTTTCCGGCCACAAGCGCTGCGGCGCCGAGAATTGGAAAAAGGGCCGCCGCTAAAGCCAAGGCGATGCGTCGATAGACTTCGATCTTGATCTGCTGTTCCAAGTGGTCTTCTACGGCATTGTTGCCATAGAGCTGTTTCATCAGCCTTACGGTATTCTGCATCTGTATGCGCAGGGGAACGAATACTCTTTCTCGGCTGAGCTCAGACAAGTTAAATCTTATGGAATCGAAGTTTAAACTTCTGATCTGTTTGGTATTGTACTCCCAAATCTGGATATGCCCCGAATTGAGATTGAGAAGTGTGTCTTCGCCGCTGCGGCTGAGTTCAGCGTTCTCGGCGAAGTATGTGACCTCGTTTCTTTCCTTCGTAACGTAGTGAATGAATAAATTCTTCGATTGTCCAGCTTCCGTCACATCCTCGGCAAATACCGCGGCACGGTCCATAGGAAACAGAAACTTCCCGGTTCTGATGCGGATCTGCGATATGTCTGATTGGACGCGCACCCGGAGACCCGCTTCGCTAGCGCGGCTGTCCGGAACGACTTCGTGCACCAGTACCGATGTCAACACCATTGACAGCACGCCGAACATGACGAACGGCATCATCAGCCGGGCAGGGGTAACTCCAGCGGCATGCAGGACCGACATTTCCTGGTCTGCATACATTCTGTAGGCCACATAGACGGATGCGGCAAAGGCGGCCAAGGCCAGTGTCCGATAAATCGAGTTCGGCAGCACATACAGCGCGTATTGAAAAAAAATACCGATTGATTGAGCGTCTGCAAGAAAATCCGAGAATCCGCGGATCGCCAGATTGATCCAGTTTAGCGCGACGAGCACGCCTAATATAAGGCCAAACACGAGCAATAACCGTTCGATCACGAAGGCGTCATATCTTGCCAATGAATTCTGCCCTTAAATCCCTCTTGCTCAGAATAGGCATCTAGCAAATTGTCCTTGGGAAGTGTAGCGTCAAGACATCATGCCAACACCCAGCGTCAATCATCGGCCGCTGATTTAGGGAGTAGTTGTAGCAGTGTCAGATCATGCCGCCATTAAATTTGAGGACTTAACCGACGTATCGGAGCATCTGTTGACCGGGGAAGTTGTTGTTTTCGCTAAACCGCATGGCAAGTTGTTTAAATCGGCGAAGCGAATTGATGCGGCGTGCCATAGCGCGGTCCAACGCTGTGTTGAAAGTCCGGAATTTGACAAATTGGAAAATGGAAACGCCATACGCATGGCTTTTCCTGCCGGCATTAGCGGCGCGGCAATTCTTATTTTGAAGCTGCCGAAGAAACCGGATGCAGCCACAGCCCGGAAAGCGGGAGCGACCATTGCGAAAATGACCAGATCATCAAATTGTTGGGTGATTGGTGCGGATGTCAATGGAATCGACAACATTGCATTTGGAGCCTCATTGCGGAGTTATCGCTTTCGACGGCACAAGGAGCAGAAAGCAGACGATCAGCCTTCGAAGGAATTTACGTTCTTTGTGCCGAGACGAAGAGATTCGGAATCTAGGTATGCGAAGCTCAGCGCGGTCGCCGAAGGCGTGCACTGGACCCGTGATCTGGTCAACGAACCCGCCAATGTATTGACGACGGATGAGTTCGCTTCGCGGATCACAGGTCTTCGCGACCTGGGCGTCGAGGTAAAAATTTTAGACGAAGTTGAATTGCAAGCCATGGGAATGCGGGCGCTGCTTGCAGTTGGACAGGGGTCGTCCAGTATGTCCCGTGTGGCTGTTATGCATTGGAATGGTGGATCCGCCAGACGTCTGGCACTCGTCGGCAAAGGTGTTGTTTTCGATACTGGCGGAATTTCGATGAAGCCCGCTGCCAGGATGGAACAGATGACAATGGACATGGCTGGGGCGGGGGTTGTCGCTGGGGTTATGCGCACTTTAGCGCGGCGGAAATCAACGGCCAGTGTCACGGGTATTGTCGGTTTGGTCGAGAATATGCCGGACGGCACCTCCCAGCGTCCGGGGGATGTGGTGCGCACACTGAAGGGCAGCACGGTTGAGGTCATCAATACCGATGCCGAAGGCAGATTGGTGCTCGCCGATTTGCTTTGGTACGCGCAGGAGCAGTTCAAACCGGCGGCCATAATTGATTTGGCAACGCTGACCGGAGCGATAATTGTCAGTCTCGGACACGAGATGGCAGGAGCTTTTTCGAATGACGCCGCATTGTGGAAGAAATTTCATGCCGCGGCCATGAAGGAGGGTGAAAGTGTTTGGCGCATGCCTTTGGGCCAGGCCTATGACGAGATGCTGGATTCGCGCATTGCCGACTTTAAGAATGTGGGCGGCCGATATGCTGGGGCCGTTACGGCCGCTCAATTCCTGCAAAAATTCATAAAACCCGGCATTCCTTGGATGCATCTGGACATCGCAGGCGTAGCGTCGCTGGAGAAAGCTTCGGCATTTGCGCCCAAGGGGGCAACCGGATGGGGGGTTGCTTCACTAAACCGAATGATTTGCTCGGAGTGGGAGACGGAGTGACCGAGATCTTTTTTTATCACACCAATCAAGAGCGGTTGTTTCGGGTCATGCGAAGATTGCTGCAGAAGTCATTAGCAGCAGGCTGGAAAGTCTTGCTTCTAGCGGGAAACGAATCCGCATTGGCAAAGATGGATAGTGATTTGTGGATCTCACCAAAAGATGACTTTTTGCCGCACGGCGTGGCGGGCAAGCCATTCGCTTCCGAACAGCCGATTTTGCTTTCTTTGCAGCCAACACGTTTGAATGGTGCTGAATTCCTCTTTATGTTTGACGGTGCGGAGCTGGCACCTGCCGAAACGGATCACTGGCGACGGATTTCACTTGTATTCTGTGGTGACCGGTCCGATGAACTTGATTCGGCTCGCAGCCTCTGGTCCAAGATGGCAAAGGCCGGTTTGTATGTTCAGTATTGGCAGGAAATCGGCGGCCGCTGGAGTAAGGTCGCGGAGAAGAATGCGACAGCTGCATCTGTCTGATTTATGGTGTCAGCGTAATAAAGTCGTCTTCGATGGACGCTTGAGAATCGGAAAAGGCGGCTCTGGCCAAGAAGTGCGTTGCGCAAATTATCCTTGGTTACCAAGGCTGGGAAACAGCTGCGGGAAAAGCCGGGGCTGTGGTTGCCGGACTGCGTTCCTAGAGGTTGAACAAGGCGGCTGATCCGGACGAAGAGAAGATCCAGAAGACGCTCAGCTGTTACAGCTTCCCCGACAGCCATCGGCGCAAAGTCGGGATGAACAATCCGCTGGAACGGCTGATGAAGGAAATTCGAAGACGGACCAGGGTCGATGGGGCCTTTCCCGATGGTCAATCCTGTCTCCACCTGGCTGCGGCCAGGTTGAAACACGTCGCCGGCATTCAGTGGATCAAACGAAAGCAAATGAATTTGGATCCGCCGCGCGAGATGAAACTTCAACATAACGGAGCCGCCGCCGCATGATGGAAAGTGCGAAAGAGTCTATACGGTATCATTAAGAAATTCTTATTTGAATCAATGGGTTGCAGCGTATATCTTACCTGATTAGATACATATCAGCATCCCGATCAGATCATCAGCATTGACGAGATGCGATAACAGCAAGAGGAGATAGAAATGCTGAATGTTTCGCACCCAGGGCGTGTATTCGACGGAACGGTTTGTTTCGTCGTTGCCATATCAGCATTGGTCACGTCAGCCGCGTATTTCAGTGGTCCAGCAGCAGCGCACCAAAGTCACGATTTTTCAATCGTTGATTTTGTCGAAGAGCTTCGTCCGTCGGTTGTCAAGATTTCTGTCACACGCAGCACGAGCGAGAAAGAAGAGGTTCCAGGGATTTTTGATTTAGATTTGGAATTGGGAATCATAGAGTTCGATGACGATTTGATTGAGCACGATGGGATGACATATTTTTATGACTGCATAGGGAAAAAAAGCTGTATGATGCCAGTATTTGATCAAATTTCGGCACGATATAGCACAAAAATCGGCACTGGGTTTATCGTGCATTCGGAGGGTTTTGTCGTCAGCTCACTGGAGTTGGTGGAAAACAGTGAATCCGTGCAGGTGGAACTGTTCGATGGCAGGAAGCTGGACGCACGGACCGTTGGCTCTGATGCCAGGACTGGAATCGCACTGCTTAAAGTCGAAGCAGACGGCTTAACTGCAGTTAGATTTGGAGACAGCGAAGCCGTTAGAGCCGGTGAACGTGTCCTGATGTTCGGCCATTCGCCTGATCTGGGCACTCTTTCCGTGTTTGAAGGAGTCTTGGCATTCGGCGGAAGAAGCATCGATGGCACGTGGTTCATTTTGCGGTCACTGACCCGCATGCCGAAGGTAAATTTGGCGCTCAATTTGCCGGGGGTCAAGAGCTGCGATCAGATCGGTTTCTGCTCGGCTGATGCAGATGCTGCTGTTTCGATGAATTTTCCTTCAGCGGCAACGCCCAGTTGGAGTGAATTTGGATATGACTGTATTTCACTTAAAGAACAAATGCCATATTTAATATGTTCCAACCTTGATAATAATGAGTATCTCTTCGGCGACGAGTCGCCACGCTACGAGCAAAATTGTTGGAACTGGACCACCGCGTTAATTTGCGAAAATGATCCGTCGAATTATGCGGATTCGATAGCGCCGGTTTTCGACAGAGACGGAAATCTCGTGTCAGTCCACACTCAGCATCTGAGTCCTCGTTCACGCGACGATGGTTTTTCGGGCTTGGGATTCTCGATTTCATCGAATGATGTGTCCAACATCGTCAACCAGCTCATCGAACATGGAAAGACCAAACAAGGGTGGCTCGGAGTCCGACTCCAGGATGTCACAACCGAAATCTCCGATGCGCTGAATCTCACGCAGAGCGCCGGAGCATTGATCACCGACGTTCTGGAAGGTCCTGGTCGTGAAGCCGGGCTCAGATCTGGAGATGTGATTGTCCGGTTTCAAAGAGAGCACGTCAAAGACAGCCGGTCATTTATCCGAATGGTGGCCGATGCGGGGTCTGGCACTGAAACCGAAATAAACGTTTTGCGTGGTACTGAAGAACTCGTCATAAAGGTGATTCTGAGCGGCGGCGAAGAAGCAAAAGGACTCGACACCCAATCCGCAGCGCAAAGGGATACGGAGTCGGACGAGCAAAATATACTCGGTTTGCAGTTCAGCAGCGACAGAAAAATCGCCAATCAGGGCGAGAATGGAATCGGACTTCTTGTTCTGGCGGTCCAGCCGGATTCGGCCGCAGAAATCAAGGGGATCCGGTCTGGCGATGTGATTACGGCAATCAATCTCACGCCATTGAAGTCTGTCGATGTACTCCGCGATTCAATAGAGGATGCGCGCGACTCGGGGCACAAAACCGTGGTGTTGCGGGTGAATATCGGAGGCAGAACCCGCTATCTGGTTTTGCCAATCGAGAGGTCTCGACCAAGAAGCGTTACCGCCTGAAATTTTGAAATCCGCTTGCTGAAGCCCTTGCATTGCAAGGGCTCGGCATGGAAGAGAATAAGCGCCACTATGTGGTGAATATATCAGAATTCGAACCAAGCGCTGCAGACCGCTGTTGGCCGGGATTGTATTTGGCCTTGCAAGATTAACTGTGTTGATTGAGGTGCGGCGCTTCTGCTGCCAGCCAATTTCGGTCCATGCTGGTCCGGCGGTTTTATCAAGTCTCCAGTCTCTTCAGCGTTCCGAAACTGACACCGGCATCCATTTTTCGTGCGAACCGGGAAACATCCCACTTCTCGCAAAATAGCTGAACCGATGGTTTTTGGATTTACCCGGTGGGGTGCACAGAAGGCTTGCATATGCGCAAGACCGTGATATTGCCCGCACTCGACGGTGTTAGGCCGGATTGAAGATTCAGAGGATGCGGTGTGACTGAACGAACGCTTTCGATAATTAAACCTGATGCGACTCGGCGGAACTTGACCGGACAGATCAATGCGATGTTGGAATCGGCCGGGCTTCGAATAATCGCCCAGAAACGCATACAACTCACGCCCGGGCAGGCAGAGTTATTTTATGCGGTGCATAAGGATCGGCCTTTCTATAGTGAATTGTGCGAATTCATGACTTCTGCACCGGTTGTGGTTCAGGTTCTTGAAGCGGATAATGCCGTTGCCTTGCACCGGGATGTCATGGGCGCGACGAATCCTGCAGATGCAAGAGAGGGCACCATTAGAAAAACCTTTGCGGTTTCGTTGACGGAAAATTCAGTTCACGGATCCGACGGTCCTGACACTGCAGCAGTGGAGATTGCCTTTTTCTTTTCCGACTTGGAAATTATTGGATAGGAACCCGGCGAACCTACAGATAGTTGACCCCGTCGCCATCGCCGCGTATCTGTAACTTCGCTTGAGGGCCCGTAGCTCAATGGTCAGAGCAGAGCGCTCATAACGCTTTGGTTGGGGGTTCGAATCCCTCCGGGCCTACCAATTCCTCCCACCTTTCGTTCTCAGACGGCGGTTTGGAAACGGAAATCGTTAGGGTCGCTCGCAGTCCTCCCAATTCTTGGCTTGATCCAAGTTGAAGCGACCCGCCATGTCGATTGGCGATGTCTTCGGTAATGGCCAAACCAAGTCCGACACCGTCTGCTTGACTGAGATTCCGGGACGGGTCGAGACGCGCGAAAGGCCGCAGCGCTTCGTCGAATTTGTCCTCGGGAATGCCCGGACCGTTATCTTCTACACAAAATATCAGCGCTTGGTCGGCCGCTGAGATGGTCAGCTTGGTTTCGTCAGCAAACTTATATGCATTCTGAACGAGATTCTGCACCGCCCGACGGATTGCAAGCGGTCGAATTTCAGCTTCCCGGTCTGCTTGAATTGTGTTGTCAACAACGATGTTCAGCACATTTCTGGGCAACTGAGAATCGCGACGGATGGCGTCAATGAGTTGGCCAATGCAAATCACACAAAAGTCCTCGCGCTTGGCGTCTTTGCTGAAGTCGACAAATTCCTGCACCATTGACGTCATGAGTTTGACGTCATTGATCAACTCTTTGGTGTCCGGGGTTTCATCCAGTAATTCCAAGCCGGTTCTGAGTCTTGTCAACGGGGTTTTGAGATCGTGGCTTATGTCAGACAGCATTTGGGTTCGCTGTTGAATGTGGCTTTCAATGCGTTTCCTCATATCCAGGAATGCCCGTGTTGCCTCTCGAACTTCGGTAGCGCCCGACTCGTTGATTTGAATGGTTTGACCTCTGCCGAATGCCTTTGAAGCAGCGGCAAGGCGAATGATGGGTTTCAGCTGGTTTCGCAGGAACGCGTAAGCCAACGCGGTCAGAACAATGCCGGTCACGAACATCAAGACAAGAAGCTGATGCGGATTTGAAGGAGATACGCTGAGCCGGCTGAGCACGATTTCGGTTTGTCCCAGCGGCGTTCCGGCGAGTATCCGCACGGATTTTCCATCGTTGGACAGAAGATCAATAGAGCGGATGCTCTGCACCGACTCTTTGAGAGTGTCCACCACGATTTTGCCCGAAAAATCGTAGAACAGACGCTTGTCGGTCTGTTCGTCCAACGTGTCCGCATGAATCGTCACTTGGAGATTTCCGGGCACGGTAATCGGGGTAATTCGATCAATTGCGTCTTCTATATCTGAAGCGGAATTGATTCGTGCAAGCACAAGCCGGATTTGGGGTTCGACGTTTGATACCATCTGGCGCGTGACAAGATCGTGGTGTTTTTGAATGAACACAGCTGCCACGACCAGTTGTATCATGATGACAGGGAAAAGCAGGATCACGACGGCGCGGCCTCGCAGACCCTTGGGCATCAGCGCCTTTAGATAGACCAACATTGCGTTAACGCGAATTACTCGCAAAATCGTCGTGCATCGATTGCTGATGTGCATGTAATTTAATCTATTGGTTTCGTTAAAGCGAGGCAAGGATGAGCGAAAGGTCGACTCGATTATCGCGTGATTTTGTCCCTGACTACGGTCAGGCTATTTGCGTGGCGCCGAACGTCAGACGCATCATTGCGCGGAATCCATCGGCGATGACGTTCACTGGAACCAATACCTACATCGTCGGACAATCCAAGGGTATGGCTGTTATTGATCCGGGACCGGATGATGCACAGCACCTTCAAGCGATACTGGGTTCAGTGCCTGACCCAGGTGCGATTGACTGGATCTTGATCACGCACAATCATTCCGATCACAGCATGCTGGCGCCGAAGCTTGCTGCGGAGACAGGGGCGAATGTGCTCGCCCATCGTTTTTCGGTGCCTTCACATGAAGCCACGGTAAATGCTTTCAATGACCGAGAAGGAGTTGATAACCGGTTTCAGGCTGATGACTATATCGGCGAAGGTGCGGTCATTACAGGAGATGGCTGGACTCTCCAAGCGCTTTGGACTCCTGGACACTTCCGTGGCCACATCTGCTTTTCTTTTCCGGACTCAGGTGTTTTGTTTTCAGGTGACCATGTGATGGGCTGGTCTACGAGTGTGGTTTCGCCTCCGCAGGGGAGCATGACTGATTATATGCGTTCCTTGGAACGTTTGATTGGTCGGTCGGAATCCATCTATCTGCCAGGTCATGGCGATCGGATTTCGAATCCTCAGGACATGTTGCAGTTTTTGATCAATCATCGCAGGGAGCGCGAAGGCCAAATCATTGAGACATTGAAAAGGAACGCAATGACCGCATCTGAAGTGGCTGGAGAGATTTACGATATCCAGCCTGAAATTATGCCTGCAGCCGCTCGCAATGTCTTTGCTCATTTCTTGGATTTGCAAGAGCGCGGCATTGTGAAATCCGAGGGAGAAGAAGGATTTAGAGCAAAATTCAAAATCCTAAACCGAAAATAGGACTTGCTGCTTCAGGGAGTATTTGCTAATTGACCGCGTCTTTCCGGCGTAGCTCAGCGGTAGAGCAGTTGACTGTTAATCAATTGGTCGCAGGTTCGAATCCTGCCGCCGGAGCCAGCCAGTTCGGTCGGTATGGAAAGTTGCCGAAAAGACAAAATCTCAAATTTGTAAAACTTCAGTAACTCACTCTGAGAAATAACATTTTGGCACCTAACTGTTGTTTTAGCAGGTAATATTCTCCATCCGAATTTAGCTTTGGACCGATTGCTCGTTCGCGGGACCTGTCGGCGGTGCCGTTGATGATAGTGCAGACTTTACTGAAGTGTTCGTGGCAGTAGCCGCAATTGGCAGACTGCGGGCGGCGCGAATTTACGGATTGGAATCCGATAACGACATTCCATTTTTTGTGTAACTGTGAGAACAGTCGGACGCGTCTTTTTCGTGGAGGTCGAATAGTTAAAATTCAGTGTTTATGACAGTTTGTCCGGCCTGGAAAGCTTCGAACCTACTTGGTCGGTGGGCAGCATGGGACGCATGGTGGGGATGCAGACTGCATCTTATCCTCCCAGTCTCGACATATCGACAAATTCATTGACGAATAACTGCGGGTGAATGCTGATCCTTGTCGAAAGCTCACCCCATTAAATTAGTTCTGAAGACGCTCAAGCGGCGCTCGAGAACGATTCTGCGGCAGGATTTTCTTCAACCAAGTTCAGTTGTCCCGAATCCCCGTTAGATATGGATCCGCTTCAAGTGGCTGCAATAGAGACGCCATGACAAAGAAAGTCCACCGCTCACGGGCAATCACCTCAGATCCGCTTTCTTTGACCATCACAAGTTGAAATTCGTACGATTCGGTTTCGTTAGGCCAACCTGCCGATGTGACCTCTCGAAGGCATGTCTATGCTGGACAGGGTGGAATCCTCGAACGACTTCCAACTCTTTGTGAATCGGTTTGTTGGTTTCAGCAAGAATTCAGAATGCGCGCAGATGGATTACGTCTGTTACTTTTAAGCTGCGCATGTGTCGAAAGCATTTGAACTGCAGCTTATGAAATTTGAATGAGCAGCTGCAGAACCTGGAACTCGACGCAAGTCCAAGCTAAATGTCAAGATAGATCGTAACCGGACCGTCGTTGCACAAATCGACGCGCATATCAGCCCCGAAAATCCCGGTTTGAACTGTGCCATATGAAGTCATGGCGGCGACGAATTCCCGATAGAGCTGTTCACCAATGTCAGGTGGAGCCGCTTCAGAAAATCCCGGTCGATTTCCGCGTGAAGTGTCGGCTGCGAGTGTAAATTGGCTGATGATCAGAGCAGAGCCTTGGACTGACAAAAGCGAGCGGTTCATTTTGCCCGCGTCATCACGAAAAATCCTAAGATTTGCAATTTTGCGGGCAAAGGTTGAAACCTTTTCCGAGCTATCGCCGCGCATAGCGCATACAAAGACAACCATGCCTTCACAAATGCTGCCGACCAATGTTCCTTCAACAGACACCTTTGCATGGGTTACACGCTGAATAAGTGCACGCAATCAACACACTCCCTTGTTTTCGGGGTTTGCCTACATCATGCAAAGTGCCGGTGACAAGTTCCTGTCTTGTCCGCAGAACCGCTGGAATGTAGCATGCGCGCCTTGCCAGATGCACGAACCGATCGCTAATCGGAACGTTTGGCGAAGTTATTCTGCAAGGACATCCGCATGTACAAACTGCACCAAACAACGGATTCTCTGAGCGGTTTCTGCGACCGCGCCCGGACCTTTCCGTTTGTAACCATGGATACGGAATTCCTGCGCGAGAAAACCTACTACTCACAGATTTGCGTTCTGCAAATGGCCATTCCTGCTTCCGATTCCGATAGCATCGCGCTTTTTGACACGCTCTCTCCGAAACTCAGTCTCGAACCATTGATCGATCTGTTTAATGATGAACGCGTTGTAAAGGTTTTGCATTCCGCACGCCAAGACCTGGAGATATTCTTGCAAATGCTGGATGTGTTGCCGACGCCAATTTTCGATACGCAGATAGCGGCCATGGCATGCGGCTTTCGAGAACATGTCGGATATGAAACCTTGGTTCGCAAGGTTTGTGGGAATTCAATCAATCATTCGTCCAAAATCAGCGATTGGTCGCTGCGGCCGCTAACTGCGCGCCAGTTGGAATACGCCGCGTCGGATGTTGATCATTTGCGCGAGGTGTACAAAAAGTTGAGTTCGCAGCTCATGAAGAACGGTCGCATGACTTGGATTGATGAAGAGACCAAGCACCTGACCGAGCGAAGCACTTACGAAACCGATCCTGATGACGCTTGGCGCCGCATAAAAAGGAGCAAAAGCGGTTCGCCAAGTTTTCAGGCCGCGTTATGTGAGCTTGCGAAGTACCGGGAAATTCAAGCCCAGAGGCGGAATCTACCACGGAATTGGATCATCAGGGACGAAGCTCTGGTGGAATTGGCCGGAAGCCGACCGACAACTCAGAATCAGCTCGCTAAATCAAGATTTTTGCCTAACTCCATGAAGTCGCGTCAAATTGCCAAAGACCTTTTGTCAGCACTGAGGCGGGCAGCCGATCGGGAAAAGGACTTATCGTTGCCCAGCCGACCGCAAACGCAAAAGGCGCAAAAGTCCACAACAGACTTGCTGCGCGTATTGCTCAGCCAAAGATCTGAAAAACTGGGAGTTGCTGAACGATTGATCGCGACAACACAGGACTTGGAAGAAATCGGAGCGGGAAGCACAGCGGCAAAGCCGCTGCACGGCTGGCGAGGTCCGGTGTTTGGCGACGACGCGCTACAGCTGCTTCAGGGTAATCTAGCTCTTACGCTTTCCAACGGGAAGGTAAGGGAAGTCAGAGTGTAAGGGGAACTTCCATGTAATTCGTAGCTGAAACCACACGAATCGTAGAAACGCCCTCGAGTTTGTCGCCTGTGATCGTGCGGGCAGCCTGAAGTTCAGTGGATTCAGCTGTCGTTTCCCCATCCGCCAATGCAGGACTGGCAACTCGGAATTCGTAAGTCAGAATGCCGTCCACCGGTTGTTCGTTATTGGTCGGCACCAATGCGGGATCCCAGTATCCTGAAGTCGGCGTAACGCCTTTTGCCAACAGAATTATTCCATTCGAAATTGGTTGTGGTGATGCTTCAATGACTTGCGGGACAAATTCACGGGCATCAACGACCTCTAAGGGCTCTGGCGCTGCGGTTTGTTCCGAAGATCCGCGATCAAACCAATTCATGGGATTAACGGCGTCCATATTCACACCCGAACAAGCCGTAACTGCAAAAAGGGCGCACAGTGCAAGAGAACGATACATTCGCTTTGTCCTTATTCTCACCAATTACTCATCAAACCCTATATACAGGTATCCGACACCGTTGGAACTAAAAAATCAGAGAGGCACCGCGTCTTTGTTTATTGCAACACACGTAACAGGCGAACACTATCGAACAGCCGTTGGAGGCCAGCGAAATGGCATCAGACGCCTTTGAGGCAATCGCAGAGGATTTCACCTACCTGGACGATTGGCAGGAGCGGTATCGTTATATTCTAGATCTGGCGAAAGAGATGCCACCGCTACCCGATGAATTGCGAACAGCGGCTACCAAGGTTGAGGGCTGTGCCAGCCAAGTTTGGATTGTGCCGGAAATCAAGCAGAAGTCTGGTTCAAAGATCTTCTATTTCCAAGGCGACAGTGATGCTTTGATCGTACGCGGCCTTATTGCGGTGCTGCGATCACTGTATGCTGGATTGCCTTTGAACGAGGTCGCATGCGTTAATGCCGAGGCGGAACTCCGCCGACTGGGTTTGCGCGGGCACTTAACGGCTCAGCGTTCAAATGGTTTGACTGCGATGGTAAAGCGCATTCAGACAATTGTCGGCATCTTGGACGAAGGTAATTCTGGAGCCTGAGGAATGGCTGATCTAACTGACACAGGCTTGGCGGATGATGTGTCTGACCCGCTGAGCAGGATAGACGCGGTGATTTCACAGCGGGGTTGGCTGCTGGCTGATGGAGCGATGGGCACAAATCTATTCTCAGCCGGTCTGGAGGCGGGTGAAGCACCGGAATTGTGGAATGAAACCCAGCCAAAGGTCATTGAAGCGCTCGCCCGAGATGCAATCCAAGCAGGTGCGGAATTAGTTTTGACTAACAGCTTTGGCTGCAATCCGGCACGGCTGAAACTCCATAGCATTGAAAAAAGGTGCTGTGGACTGGCACGGATTTCCGCAGAGATTGCACGCAATGCAGCGGATGCGGCATCCGGGACCGTTTTTGTCGGAGGCTCTGTCGGACCGACGGGTGAACTCATGGAACCATTTGGCCCGCTTACTCATGACAGCGCTCGAAGTCTGTTTCAAGAACAGATTGTTGGTTTAAAGGCCGGAGGAGCAGACATCATCTGGATCGAAACGATGTCGGATATTCGCGAGCTTTCGGCGGCGGCGGCGGCGGCTGTCATGGAAGATATGCCTTGGTGCGGATGTATGAGTTTCGACAGTTCAGGATTAACGATGATGGGGATTTCAGCGTCGGACCTGGCCGTCTACATTCCGTCGGCGCCCGGTAAGCCGTTTGGCATCGGCGCCAACTGTGGGATCGGACCAGCCGATCTTGTGCGTACCATTTTGGAACTGTCAGCGGTGGGGACTGGTTGTCATATTGTAGCAAAGGGAAATGCGGGCATTCCAAAATTTGTGTCGGATGAATTCCACTATGATGGCACACCGCAGCAGATGGCGGACTATGCCGAACTGGCAAGGGACGCCGGGGCTTCGATAATCGGTGGGTGCTGTGGAACGACGGCGGAGCATCTCCGTTTTATGCGTGAAAGGCTTGAGACAACCTCCAAGGGGAATTCACCCACTATGGAAGAAATTGTCAGCCGCATCGGTCCGCCGTCCCACCGTTCATCGTCGGGAAAAAAACGAAATCGAAGAGGCCGTTCGCGCACCGGCTCTCAATCTGGTTCTTGACAGGAAGGGATTTCGTCTATTGATGCGTTTGAAACCGAATCAAGCGGAATTTCAGAAATAGTTTTCGCGCGAACAGGGTGGAAAGACCATGACAGATGAACCCGAAGACGACATTGTATTGTCTGAATTACCCGATGATGAGCTTGTGCTGCAGATGCACGATGACTTGTATGACGGGCTGAAAGAAGAAATTGAAGAAGGGGTTCACATCCTTCTGGATCGAGGCTGGCAGCCCTACAAAGTCCTTACGGTAGCCTTGGTGGAAGGTATGCGAATTGTCGGTATCGATTTCCGCGATGGCATATTGTTCGTGCCCGAGGTGTTGCTTGCTGCAAACGCAATGAAGGCCGGGATGTTCATTCTGAAGCCGCTGCTGGCGGAAACCGGCGCTCCGCGTATGGGCAAGATGGTGATCGGAACCGTCAAAGGCGACATCCACGACATTGGAAAGAATCTTGTTTCCATGATGATGGAAGGCGCGGGATTTGAAGTTGTCGATCTCGGCATCAACAATCCTGTCGAGAATTATATTGGCGCCTTGGAATCAGAAAAACCCGATATATTAGGCATGTCGGCCCTGCTGACCACCACAATGCCTTACATGAAAGTTGTGATTGATCGTTTAGTCGAACTCGGGTGGCGGGACGATTACGTGGTTTTGGTCGGCGGTGCGCCGCTGAATGAGGAATTCAGCAAGGCCATTGGCGCGGACGCTTATTGCCGTGATGCGGCCGTAGCTGTCGAAACCGCCAAAGACTTCATGGCGCGCAAACATAATGTGCTTGCGGCTGGTTAAGAAAGGACAACCGGTTCAAAACTTGATCCCAGGTGAAAAGTCGAGACAGGACGCGGCTGCCCAGAAGCAGAAGATTTTGTTGATTGCCTGCGGTGCGCTCGCGAAGGAAATTCTTGAGTTGATCGATGCCAATGGCTGGAATCATCTGTCTTTGACGTGTCTGCCGGCACAGCTCCATCTTTACCCGGAACGCATTCCACAGGCTGTGGAAGACGCCGTGCTTAAGCATCGACCCGATTATGCGGAGATCTTTGTTGTTTATGCGGATTGCGGAACAGGCGGCTTGCTGCGGGCTAAGTGCGACGAACTTGGCGTGCGGATCGTGAGAGGACCGCATTGCTATGCATTTTTTGACGGCGTTGATAGATTTTCCAGCCGCGCGGAGGACGAAACCACCGCGTTTTATCTTACTGATTTTTTGGTGCGGCAGTTTGACTCATTTGTATGGAAGCCCTTGGGTCTCGACCGGCATCCGGAACTCAGGGATATGTATTTCGGAAATTACGACCGATTGATTTATTTGGCTCAATCGGATGATGCAGAGCTCGACAACAAAGCCAGAGACAGCGCGGCCCGTCTCGGTTTGGAATATATTCGCAGGCACACCGGTTATGGCGATCTGGCAACCGAATTGTCTGGTTTAAGGTTGCCTCATGCCAAATAGGTGCGCAAAAATACTTTGCTGGGCTTCAGGCCGGAGGCAAGGCGCCGGCGGGCCTTAGTTTGTCAATCGCGGTTTCAATAGCGGACGGCTGATTTCAGTCAGTATACCCAACCGTTTTGCGAGTTCGGTCTGAACTTTGTTGTGTTTGGCCTCATCATTGATTGGGGACCCAAAGCGAAAGCGCGCTTGACTTTTGTCGTCCCAAAGCTCGAAGACGTCTGGACTGAGTTCATCGATCACAACCATCTTGCAAAGGTCATCTTCCCAGATCCGTCCCACTTCAAGCGTTAATTCGGCAAGTGTGAAACCGATTGCGGACAGCATACCGGCAAGAAAATCATTCGTTCTGGCAGCTAGCGGCAGAATCTCATCAAGGTCACGGTGCGATGCCCAGCCGAAAGCTGTGAGCTGGTCCTCAGTAATAAGCGGGAAATCAAGCGACTCATCCTTCAGATAAAATTCAATCAGTGGGCGCGGCAGAATCTCATTGTTGCCAAGACCAAGACGCTTTCGCATTTTTTCGCAGGCAAAGTTACTGATTCGAATCTTGAACGGCAGAACATCGGCGGAGCGTATCAGTTGCTCGCGCATATTCAAGGCCTGCATAAAGTGAGTAGCGATTCCGAATTTACCCAACCGTGACATCATACATTCAGAGATACGGTTGTTGAGAACGCCTTTGCCTTCTAGGGGGGCGTGGCAGTTGGCTTGGTCGGAAGTAGGGTCGTCCCGAAAGTGTAGAACATAGGTATCTCCAAGATCGCCTTCGTAAAGCGATTTGGTTTCACCTTGGTGGATTAATCTTCTGCGCGGCATTTGTGTTGTTTTAAATCCGGACCAAATCAACGACTGAACAGCCGCAGGAATTAGCCGAAATCGCGGAATCTGGCAAGAAATCCGATGCTGGATCAGCGCCACCCCTTGAATTGCGGTTGAAGGATATGAAGGCGTTACGGGTTGGATCGGTTCTTCTGTCCGTTTGACAAACTAAGTCAAAATTTTGTCGAACCGATAGTATATGGCTGGACGATTTCTTCTGTTTTTTTGTTTGAGAGGTTTGATCAACTTCCCCAACGCTTTCCTACCTCCCTCAGTCAGAGTCTCGAGCAGTCTTGATTGGGTCGGGTCGTCGCGGCTTTGCGGACTATGGTTCCGCTTTGGCGGAATCCGTTACGCTGCTAGATTGAACCAGCGCCGGGCGTCGCCTTTGCTGGTCTTCATCAGACCGAAAGCACAGGTGAATTACTTGGCGTTATACGGTTTTCTCAGGCAATTTCTGATACTTGAGATATCTGAGCCTCTTGCAAAATTCCTCGACGATGCCGGCTTTTGGAGCTCCGGTCCGGCTGACGGCATGAACGTTCGTTGACTTTTTTTCGCATCGATTACAGCGAATGCTCAATTCGATCGCTTCTGCGGCTGGCCTCGTGAAAATCCAAAACTGGTTCGAGCATCTTATCCAGGTCGGGTTAAAACCAAAGGGGATAGAGCAACCAATTGTAAGCTGACTATTGTGGTCAAGGTGATCACAGGAACCACTCCTCTTCCGCACTCAAGCGCCGCATTTCGCTTCCGCGCCAACCGGTGGAAGGGGCAATTCATGATCGTTGGATTCTGACTTCGGAAGGCATCCGCTACCAATGCGCGAGGCTTAGAGCGAAGACCGAAGTTTTGCCCGGGTCGAAAATTATTTGTTTCCAATCACTGCCTTATCCAAAATCGTTGTTCGACGCACAATGGAATTTCCGCCGTTTGCTTTAGGATTGCAGGTATTTTGTTGAAGACTCACCAAAAAAATAAATAATATAAATCAACACTATAATAAAAATATCTAACAATTAAGCACGACGAAGAGCGGATTTGAATTGCAGAACAAAATAGCCTACAATCACAATGGTGCGAAAGATATCATTGTTTTTGGGTTGTTCGCACAGTCCAGCGCAATGAGGCAAAAGAGGTTGTTCAGGATTTGCCAACTTGCTTCAGAGACGCTGCAATAAGTTTTTGCTCAACTGTGAATGACAAATCTTTTCGTCAAATTCTTTGAAGCGCTAAATTTCCGTTCGATACAGAGGATTTGCGCCCGTAGGGAATAGAGGATCAGAAGCATGATTTGGAATCTTGGGGGCGCAGGTTGCGAAATTTCTGTTAGACTCCCATATAAGCCTTTATTGAAGTCATACGGAGACACTCTTGATGTCACAATTCGATGATCGCAGGGATGCATTTGAAAAAAGGTTTGCGCATGACGAGGCACTGCGATTCAAGATTGATGCGCGGGCTAATCGAATGCTTGGGGCCTGGGCAGCGGAGAAGCTGAAATTGCAGGGAGAGGAATCAGCGAAATACGTCACGTCAGTGATCAGAGCTGATTTTGAAGAAGCCGGACGGGAAGATGTCTTTCGAAAGATAGCGGCCGATCTCAGCGGGATCGCCGGAGACGAGGAGATTCGCGAGCAGATGGAAATTTCGCTGGACCAAGCCAAGCAGCAGATTCTGGCGGAAAGCTGAAAATTTTAAGTGCCTGGCGACAACACGAGTGCAGGTTGTCTGAGACGCAGTGAAAACGGCTGAATTCAGGGCGATTCGCTGACCTACAGACGATATTTTGCTTTAGGTTTACCAACGCCGATGCGGCGCTGTTCGACCAAAATTCATATTCCAATTTGATAGGGCATTGTTCACGGCACGGCAGAGTGTTCATGAATTTGGAGAGCGAGTTCTGGCGTGAAATTGATTTCTTTCAGCAAAGAGAACCATGAGCGGTGGACCCGAGCCGCTTCAATCTGAGAATGCAGCACACAAAATCTAAGCTTCGGATTCCGAAGATAAAGCTACAGCGAGGACGGGATCGATCACTGGTATAAGCATGGCGTGAACAGTGTTCTGATGCCGGCGAAGTCGGTTGAATTCTGATTTCTCGAATCAGCTGTGCCAATCCTGATATGTTTTCTGATTGAAACGCATAACCCAGCGCAGCGCTAAGTGCTGAACACGCGTTCGAATATCGTGTCGACGTGAGTCAGAGAATGCTTTTGGTCAAAAATCCGTTGAAGATGTTCCCGAGAGAGGAATTTTGCAATTGTAATGTCGGAACTCAACGCGTCTTGGAATGTAATTTTTTCTTCAATGGCGCGCTCGGTGATAGTTCTAACAAGACTATGGGCTTCACTGCGCACCGCCCCTTGTGCAACTAAATCCGACAAAACGCGATGTGACAAGCAGGCGCCGGCAGTCATTTGGGCGTTGTCAGCCATCCTTTCAGAACTAACGCGCATGCAGCGAATGATTCCAGTCATTCTATTGAGTGCAAAATCCAGGAGCTGAGTCGTGTTCGGCGCGATTATTCGCTCGACCGAAGAATGCGACATGTCCCTTTCATGCCAAAGAGCGACGTTCTCGAATGCCGGCATCGCAGCAGATCGCACTAGACGAGCCAAACCACAGACATTTTCCGACAATATCGGATTTCTCTTATGAGGCATGGCCGAGGATCCTGTCTGCTGTTTGCCGAACAGCTCTTCCACTTCACCGACCTCGGTTCTCTGCAGATGTCGCAGCTCTGTTGCGATTCTTTCAATTGTGGACGCTATGCCGGCAAGCACAGAGAAAAAATACGCGTGTCGGTCCCGCGGAACAATCTGCGTGGAGACGGTTTCGCTGCGCAAGCCGAGTTCGGCGCAGACGGCTTGTTCGACAGCAGGGCCGAGTCCGGAATAAGTTCCCACCGGGCCAGAAACCATACCAACTGAAATCTCTTCTTTGGCACGGCTCAATCGGTGATGGCCGCGGCGAACCTCTGCATAAGCTGACGCCAGTTTGAGGCCGAACGTGATGGGTTGGGCATGAATTCCATGGGTTCGGCCAACACAAAGCGTATGCTTGTATTCGAAAGCCCGCTCTTTCAAGGCGGAGCTCAATTGGTTCAATTCCGAAAGCAAGATGTCCGAGGCGGATTTAAGCTGCAGACTGAAGCAGGTGTCCAGCACGTCAGAGGATGTCATTCCCCAATGTAGAAACCGAGCTTTTTCTGCCCCGATTTGTCGTTCGACGCATTCGAGAAAAGCCACGGTTTCGTGGCGTGTCTTCAACTCAATTTCTGCGATTTCGCCAGGCGATACATCCTGCGGTTTCAGCCTTGCGATCGCTTCCGCGCATTCCAACGGAATTATGCCGAGTTCAGCCATCGCCGCGCACGCGAGTTGTTCAATCCGCAGCATGGTGCCGAATCGATTTTCTTCAGCCCAGACAGCTGCCATTTCCGGGCGAGAGTAGCGTGCAATCATTTCATTGGACGGCTGAACAATGTCATTCGCGTTATGGATAGCTAAGCTGCTTGAAATGTGGACCGGCGGGTGCCGGACCCGCTGCAATCAAATTGGCTGTTCCTTGTACGGACCAACATATTGCAGCGCGGTATCCCAAGGGAAATAGATCCACGTGTCTTGACTCACTTCAGTGATATAGGTGTCGACGAACGGTCGTCCCTTAGGCTTGGCGTAGACTGTTCCATAATGCGCTTGCCGGTAGGATTCGCGCACCAGAGCCAAAGTGCGGCCGCTATCCACCAGATCGTCGATAATCAGTGTATCGGACGAGTCACCGAGCTGCGCGCGCTTAATGATTCGTGGTTCGGATTGTTCTTGGTTGTCATATGAATGGATTGAAATGGAATCGACGATCCGGAGATCAAGTTCCCTTGCGACAATCATGGCCGGCACCAAACCGCCGCGTGTGATTGCAATGATTTTCTTCCATTGTTTGTCTGGAGTTTGAGCGCTTTCAAGGCGCCAGGCCAGAGCCCGCGCATCGCGGTGGAATTGATCCCAACTGACCGTGAAGCCTTTTTCATGTGGCAGAGGCTGAATCATGGTGTCTTTCGTCCGGTTACAACGTCGATATCGGGAGCATCGGCGCGTTTCATTCCTACCACATGATAACCAGAATCGACATGAAGAATCTCACCCGTAACACCTGAGCTCAATTCTGAAAGCAGATACAATGCGCTGTTGCCGACTTCGCTTTGGGATACATTTCGGCGCAATGGCGAATTCAGTTCGTTCCACTTCAAAATATAGCGGAAATCTCCGATTCCGGATGACGCAAGAGTTTTGATTGTTCCTGCCGAGATCGCATTGACTCGAATTTTCTGCGGTCCAAGATCGGCAGCCAAATATCGGACCGAAGTCTCCAACGCGGCCTTGGCGATGCCCATGACATTGTAGTGGGGCATGACCTTTTCTGATCCGTAATAGGTGAGGGTCAGCAGTGACCCGCCATTGGCCATTATTTTTTCAGCTCGCTGCGCAACCGCAGTGAATGAATAGGCCGAGATATCAAGCGAGAGGCGAAAATTCTCCGGGGAGGTGTCGACGTACCGGCCGCGCAGTTCGTTTTTGTCGGAAAAACCGATTGCGTGCACCACAAAATCCAGATTTCCCCATCTCGATTGCAGTTCAGCAAACAACGCGTCCATGCTCGAAGGGCTGCTGACATCGCATTCAAGGACAATTGAACTGCCGATTGATTCAGCGAGCGGCTGAACACGTTTACGAAAAGGTTCGCCTTGATACGAAAAAGCAAGTTCAGCTCCGTGAGTCGCACAGGCCTGAGCAATGCCCCAAGCGATCGACTTTTCGTTTGCGACTCCCATAATCAAGCCGCGCTTTCCTGCCATCAATGCCGCTGACATCGACGCACACCTTTCACAATTGAATTCGGCTGCTATTTAGGCAAAAGTCGCAGACTCTTCAATAGCGCGCCGTTGTCCGGGAACAGAGGAATTCGAATGACAGATCGAACTGGATGTTTCAGCGGTGATGATCCGTTTGAGATCGCAAATCGATGGATGGCGGAAGCCGCTCAAGTTGAACTTAACGATCCCGAAGCCGCAGCTCTCGCAACAGTGGACGCTTCGGGACTTCCCAATGTCCGAATGGTTCTATTGAAGGCAATATGTTCGGATGGTCTGATTTTTTTTACCAATTTCGATAGTGCGAAAGCTCAGGAAATCAATGCCACTCGAAAGGCGGCAATCGTATTGCATTGGAAGTCCTTGCGCCGTCAGATCCGCGCACGAGGTTCTGTTGAGCAGACAAAGGACAGCGTATCGGACGAGTATTTTCGCACAAGGTCGGTTGAAAGCCGCTTGGGGGCTTGGGCATCACGGCAATCAAGTGTCCTTCAGTCTAGGGATATGCTTGAAAACCGGCTCCGGCAAGCGAGGCTAACCCATGGAGAAGATCCGAGCCGTCCACCCTATTGGGGCGGGTTTCGGCTGCGCCCGACAGAGATTGAATTTTGGTGCAATGGGCTTCACAGGCTGCATGACCGGTTTTTGTGGCGCAGGTCCAGCTTCTCTGGCGGATGGACGATTGTACGCCTTTCGCCCTAGCCTTTGGCCAGCTAGTGATAACGATGTTGATTTACAATGATTTGCACCTTAGAATCCGATCCAATGTGCTGACGCTGTTATAGGAGCAGAATGTCGCGGCACGTCAAAGGGAGAGAAGGAATTATTCAGAAAACTATACGTGGTCGTGTAAAGTGGTTTAGCACGGCTAAAGGATACGGGTTTGTTGCTTCCGATGAACCCGGTCCGGACGTAATGCTTCACATCAATGTTCTGCGCGAGTTTGGTCGAACATCAGTCTTAGATGGGTCAATTGTTGAAATGGCAGTTCGTGATTCGCAGCGCGGGCGACAGGCAGTCGAGGTGATTTCCATTGAACCTCCAGACCCATCGAATGGAGTCTGCGGCGCTGGCGAACAGAAGGTTACACCAGTTTCGGTCGAAGAAGCGTACGAACCTGCGCGTGTGAAATGGTTCGACAAGATGCGTGGATTTGGTTTTGTAAACACCTTTCGCAGTGTCGAAGATGTCTTTCTGCACATCGAAGTTTTGCGCCAAAGCAGCTTAACGGACATTCAAACAGGCGAAGCGGTCGCTGTAAGGATTCAATCCGGATCCCGCGGTAAAGTCGTAGCCGAAATCGTCCCTTGGGAATCTGTCATGTAAGCGCCTGGTGGGGATTCGACCGGAACAAAGAAGTAAGTTAACGCCGAATTAGTGACAGCATTTTGCGCATGAATCGAAAGCTGCTCGCTGTTTGCGGAGCGATATTGTTGGGTGCCTTGGCTATAACAGCTCAAGCTGACTGTCGGCCTGACCGAGTTGATCTGCGCGGTGATTGGGGAACGGCTCGCTTTGCTGTTGAGATTGCGGACACACCAAAATCCCGTTCGCGGGGTTTAATGCACCGTGAGCATCTGCCGCGACGGCATGGCATGCTTTTTCTATTTGGTAAGCCGCAGCCGGTTTCTTTTTGGATGAAGAACACTTTTATTCCACTTGATATGTTGTTTTTTGACAAAACCGGTCAGCTGGTATCTTTGAATCGCAATGCTGAACCGTTTAGCACAGTGAATTTTCATGGAGGCCAAAACGTCTTTGCGGTACTTGAAATCAATGGTGGCCTGTCAGAACAATTCGGTATTGAGACGGGCACGGAAATCCGTCATCCGGCCTTTGAAGGGTCTGACGTCGTCTGGACGTGCAAAGCAGGTTTTTGAACCATTGAAATTCAGCATAAAGCTGATAGGTATACAGTCAGCGGGGCGTAGCGCAGTCTGGTAGCGCGACGGCTTTGGGAGCCGTAGGCCGTTGGTTCGAATCCAATCGCCCCGACCATTTTCCTGCGAAAATTGAATTGCCTTCATACAGCGCAGACCGATTTCGGGATTAAACAGTCGATTCGTTTCGTGACGCAGGTCCTGCCGACCCTCTGGTCATCAAGACCGGATGGGCTGCAAAGTTTTTGCTAACGAACTCGTTCTCTCGCCGATTCTTTGGTAGTGTCCAGAAACTTTTGCACTTTCAGTCATGTGACGGCGGCTAAACACGTTGGCGCCGAAACAGCTTTGCTTCATCGAATCCACAGCCGAGGGCATAGAAGGAGACTTTTACGCCAAATGCCAGAAGATCTTGGCCATGGCGCTGGAAAGGCGCCCGCACGGGGCCGAAGACTACAAGATGCATTTCTTCCCCGTGGTTCGAGGACGGCATCTACAGCCTGAACCAGCGGGGGGGGGAAGTCGGGGATTTCCCGTTCAAGCCGCTCACTCCCTTCAACACATTCTGGGATTTCGGCATGGACGACCAGACAGGGGTGTGGTTCCATCAGGAGCTCGCCGGACGGCATGTGTTTTTGGAATTTTACGAGAATTCGGGCGAAGGGCTTCAGTTCTATCTCAACTGCGCCGCCCGCTGGATGATCCATGCAGTTTCGGTTGCCCTGAGCATTCTCAGGCGCGGGACAAAGTTCGCTTGCAAGTTCGTATCACCGACATGGGGGCCTTCACGGCATCGTCAGGATGCGGGTCCGAGTGGAATCAAGGATTTGAGAAGCGTGGTTCGGCAACGGGATTTTGTTTCTTGCAGAAGTGCGCGGTCTTGTCGGCTTCGGCGCATTGTTCTTTGTCTCCGGCAGAACAAACCAGGCGGTGTCTTGCGAACCGGCGAATCAGAGCAGCGGAGCTGCAGGCAAAATGGCAGTGAGGGAAAATCCGGCCGGTCTCAGGAATACAGCCGTCGAGAGCGGGCCTTTCGCCATGGGCGATGAGGTTTCCGATTTTCATCGAGGGATGCCGACGATGCGGAACGGAAAGAAAATTTCGCTAGACTCAGGACAATGCTCCTCGAAGGCGCAGCGTCCAAAGTCGTCGCCGAGCTCGAAACCTCGGTCGAAATCAGCGGAAAAACCGCCGACCGTGTCCGGCGTTTCAAGTCCAGCCTCAACCGGATGCGCTATGACCAATAGCGGAAACAAGTCCTGCCCATCGGATCGGGCGCGATCGAAGCGGATGCCGCTGGCCGGTCAATGGAGCAAACCAGATTCTGGCTATCAAGCGCTGCCATCTCAACAACCGGACAACTGAACTCTTCGAACAAAAAAAATTGTCCACTAAGTAACTTTTTCAAGTCACACATAGGCAAAAATTGTGTTGCAAAGTAATTTTTCCACAATATATTGTTTCTTCTTTTTACAGTCTTCACCAATCTTAAAAAAGTTAAATTGGTTAGGACCATAGTTTGTTTGAGTTAATTTTATTGACGCTTTGAGGCAGCAAAAAATCGGGAGAACAGGGTAGTTATGAAAGTCAGGAGGATCTTCACGACCGAGGTCGGTGGCGGATATGGCGGCATTGAGTTTGTTAACACGCGGTCCGAGATTCGGAACACCGACGGATCAATCGTGTTCTGCCTTGAGCAGTTGGAAGTGCCAAAATCCTGGAGCCAAGTAGCAGCAGATGTTTTGGCACAGAAATACTTTCGTAAAGCGGGAGTTCCAGCCAAGCTGAGACGAGTCAACGAAAGAGGAGTTCCCCGGTTTCTCTGGCGGTCAGAACCTGACACGACTGCACTTGAAATGCTTCCCGAAGATGAAAGATTTGGATCTGAAACATCCGCCCGTCAGGTTTTTGACCGAATCGCTGGCGCATGGACGTATTGGGGCTGGAAAGGCGGCTACTTCACCAAAGAAGAAGATGCGCGTGCCTACTACGATGAAATTCGGCATATTCTGGCAACCCAAAAGGCCGCCCCAAACTCGCCGCAATGGTTCAATACCGGCCTGCACTGGGCTTACGGAATTGATGGTTCAGGGCAGGGCCATTACTACGTGGAGCCAAAGACCGGAAAGCCCGTAAAGTCTAACAGTTCCTATCTTCGGCCGCAGCCACATGCCTGCTTTATTCAGGCGATTGACGATGATCTGGTCAATGAAGGCGGCATTATGGATCTTTGGCAGCGAGAGGCGAGGCTGTTCAAATTCGGTTCCGGAACCGGTACCAATTTTTCAAACGTGCGTGGAAGCGACGAACCTCTGGCAAGCGGCGGAAAATCCAGCGGCCTCATGAGTTTCTTGAAGATCGGCGACCGAGCGGCGGGAGCGATCAAGAGCGGCGGAACCACCCGACGCGCAGCGAAAATGGTCATCTGTGATATCGACCATCCGGATATCGAAGAATTCATTACTTGGAAGGCCAAGGAAGAACAGAAGGTCGCTTCACTGGTAGCGGGCTCGCTGGCGACCAAGAAAGCACTGAGCAAACTGTTTGAAGCCGTTAATCTGTGGGAAGGGCTTGGCGAAGAGGCCTATGATCCAACCAAGAACAAAGCCTTGCAAAGAGCGATCATTAGCGCACGCCGCGCGAATGTGCCGGAAAGCTACGTCAACCGGGTGCTGCAATATGCGAAGCAGGGCTACACCGATATGCCGTTCGACACCTACAATACTGAATGGGAGTCAGAAGCCTACACTTCGGTATCGGGCCAGAATTCCAACAATTCAGTAAGAGTGACGGATGCATTTCTCGAGGCTGTGCAGGGCGGCGAATTATGGAGTTTGAAACGCCGCACCGACGGCAAAGTGGCAAAGCAGGTTTCGGCACGGCATCTTTGGGAGGAAATCGGGCACGCCGCTTGGGCATGCGCAGATCCCGGTGTTCAGTTTCATGATACGATCAACAGTTGGCACACTTGCCCCAAAGGTGGGCAGATTAGAGGCTCCAACCCATGCTCGGAGTACATGTTTCTGGACAATACCGCTTGCAATTTGGCGTCATTGAACCTGCTCGCTTTCTATCGGGACGAAAAATTTGCAAGCACGGAATTCATTCATGCAACCAGGTTGCTTACCGTTAGTTTGGAAATCTCGGTGTCGATGGCTCAGTTTCCATCGCGCGACATTGCTAAACTTTCCTATGACTATCGAACGCTTGGACTAGGATACGCAAACATAGGCGGTTTGCTGATGACGATGGGGATTGCGTACGATTCGGATCAAGGAAGGGCAATGTGCGCAGCAATCACCTCCCTCATGGCGGGTGAGGCTTACGCCGTTTCCGCTGAAATGGCGTCCGAGCTGGAACCCTTTCCGGGATATCGGGACAATTCGCACGATATGCTGCGCGTAATCAGCAATCATCGCCAAGCGACTTACGGCGCAAAATCCGGCTATCGTCAGCTTTCGATATTGCCGGTTCCGCTGCAAGCCGAAGACTGTCCAGACGAAGATCTGCCCATTTTGGCCCGCAAAGCATGGGACCGTGCGCTTGCCGATGGGAAGCAGCATGGATTCAGAAATGCTCAGACCACCTGCATTGCGCCGACCGGCACCATAGGACTGGTCATGAATTGCGACACCACAGGGATCGAACCGGATTTTGCATTGGTGAAGTCTAAGAAGCTGGCCGGCGGAGGAAACTTCAAAATCATCAACCGCTCTGTTCCGAGCGCACTGAAAGCCCTCGGTTATACACAGACCCAAATTGATTCCATCATCGATTATGCGGTTGGGCATGCTTCGTTCCAAGGCGCCCCCCACATCAATCCAGAATCATTGGAAAAGCTTGGATTCGGTGAAGCGGAAATCAGTCGCATCGAACACCAGGCGCAGCCTGCATTCCACATTACGCACGCTGTAACGCCGATGACGGTTGGCGAAGAATTCTGCACCAGGACACTGGGTATAACCAAAGACCAGATGAACGACTATTCTTTCAGTCTTCTCAAATACTTGGGTTTTTCGGATCAGGAAATCGAGGAGGCGAATGAGTATGTCTGTGGCGCGATGACACTGGAAGGCGCTCCATACATCCGAGAAGCGGATCTGCCTGTGTTTGATTGCGCATCCGCATGCGGGCTGAAGGGAACAAGAAGTCTCAGCAGTGAAAGTCACATTGAGATGATGGCGGCGGCGCAGAGTTTTATTTCCGGCGCGATCTCCAAGACGGTCAATATGCCGGCCAACGCCTCGATCGGTGATTGCAAGGCAGCCTATGAAAAAGCTTGGAAACTTGGCATCAAGGCGCTGGCGCTGTACCGTGATGGATGTAAACTGAGTCAACCTTTGTCGGCATCATTAGCAGAATCAGCGGAGGAAGATGCGGTCGACGACTCTCAAAACGAACAGCGTGTCGAAATTGCCAAGCCAGAGCCGCAAAGCATGGCTGGACAAAGCATTCGTGCTAAATTGCCGCAGCGCAGGAAAGGATACACGCAGAAAGCCATAGTCGGCGGCCACAAAGTTTACCTTCGGACCGGCGAGTATCAGGACGGTTCGCTCGGCGAAATCTTCATTGATATGCATAAGGAAGGCGCAGGGTTCCGCGCCATGATGAACAATTTCGCCATCGCAGTCTCGATTGGTTTGCAGCACGGCGTGCCGCTGGAAACTTTCGTTAATGCGTTCACATTCACCCGGTTTGAACCGTCCGGGACGGTTGTTGGAAATGACTCGATCAAGAATGCGATGTCGATAATCGACTATGTTTTTCGCGAGCTTGCGATCAGCTATTTGGATCGGCGAGACTTGGCGCATGTGCAGCCGGAAGAAGTTCGATTTGATGACTTGGGAGCCGGTGTCGAAGAACAAGACGGCGCGGGCGAAACAAAAATGTCCGAGGAAACGATAAAGGAAGTTGTTAAGCAAGCTGCATCGGCCGGATACTTTCGTAACCGCATCCCGCTGGCCGGGTTAGAAGCCGAAAGTCGCATACCATCATCAGACGAAGAGCCGCGGATGGATGCGCGAACTGAACTGACGGACGCAGGCGAGGCCGAACTGCTGCTCGACAGCCGCATCAAATCAGCGAAAATCAGGGGCTATGAAGGAGATCCTTGCAGCGCATGCGGAAATTACACGCTGGTTCGCAGCGGAACATGCATGCACTGCATGACCTGTGGTGCGACAACCGGTTGCAGCTGACGTCAGCTGCCGCAAACACGGATCAGCGAGGAGCTGATGAGGTCACTGAGGCTCGGTTGTTGCTTGACCTTTTCCGCTGTCAAGCCTCATGCCGACGACCCCGGTTCGCACGACTTCTTCTTGGCCAAGCAACCGGAGTTTGTCGAATAGTTCGTCGATTTGCTTCGGTGTGCCGGTCTGCTCAAGAATCAGGGCATCTGATTCGGAATTCGGCAGCAGCCGCGCGCTGAATTCTTTGGCAGCCGCGAGTACTTTCTGTCGATTTTCACCTATTGCGAATACCGAATGCAGGGCCAGCTCTCGTTCAATTGATGGCCCGTCTTTGGTGAGATCGCATACTTCGTAAACCGGAATTTCGCGTTCGACCAAGGCGCGAATCTGTCGAATCACCCGTTCTGAAGCCCAGCTGACAATTGTAATTCGCGATAGATGGCCGGTGTGATCGATTTCGCTCACGGTCAAGCTTTCAATGTTATAGCCTCGACCGGAGAAAAGGCCAATGATTCTCGCCAACACCCCAGCCTCATTATCGACAAGGATTGACAAGGTGTGGGGCTCAATCTTGGAAGTTCGGGTTTTGCGCAATTCGTACGCAGACTTCTTTGAAGAGCCTTTCTTAAACTGCAGATTCATGGCTTGCTTCGCACCGCTTTCAGACGTTCATAGACACGACACTTCCGCGAACGCCATCTACCGGTGGGCCAAGCAGCATTTTATTGTGCGGCTGACCAGCTGGAATCATGGGGAAGCAGTTTTCCTCCCGTATGACGCGGCAATCGAATATCACTGGCCCGTTATAGTCCAGCATTTCCTGGATTGCGTCGTCCAGCTCGTCAGGCCGGGAAGCCTTGATGCCCTTGCAGCCGAAAGATTCCGCGAGTTTAACAAAGTCCGGCAGCGAACTGCACCAGGATTGGCTATAATTTCCGTCATGCTGCAGTTCTTGCCATTGGCGAACCATTCCAAGGAAATGATTATTAATGATAAATTGCTTGATCGGTGCGTTTTCTTGGATTGCCGTGCACATTTCCTGCATATTCATCAACCAGCTTGCCTCGCCTGCGACATTGATAACCAAGGCGCCCGGATGCGCCATCTGCATGCCGAGAGAGGAGGGCACTCCATAACCCATCGTGCCTAATCCGCCAGAAGTTTGCCAGCGGCGCGGCTCGTCGAATTTCATGAATTGTGCCGCCCACATTTGGTGCTGGCCGACTTCGGTTGTCACATATCGGTCATAGCCCTTGGTCAAGGCTTCCAGACGTTCCAAGGCATATTGCGGTTTGATCCTGTCAGCGTCTGGTTCATAGCCAAAGCAATCATGAGACCGCCACTCGTTGATCTGCCGCCACCACCGTTCAAGGGCCGGCTTATTCGTTCGGCTGCCTCGTTCGGTCCAAATTGCGGTAAGCGCTTCAAGCGCTCGCGCGGCATCGCCCACGATCCCGATATCAACGCTTATGGTTTTATTGATCGATGACGGATCGATATCGATATGCACTTTACGTGATTCAGGGCTGAAATCGGCAACGTTTCCAGTGATCCGATCATCGAAGCGGGCTCCGACATTGATCATCAGGTCGCAGCCATGCATCGCCAGGTTGGCTTCGTAGCTTCCGTGCATGCCCAGCATGTTGAGCCAATTCGGGCCCGATGCGGGATAGCTTCCCAAACCCATCAATGTGGAGGTAACCGGAAATCCGGTGGCATCGACAAGTTTAGTCAATAGGGCAGAGGCTTTGTTCCCAGAATTGACGACACCGCCACCTGTGTAAAAGATTGGCCTTTCAGCCGTTTCCATCCATTCCACAACGTTAGCGATCTGATTGGCGTCTGGGTCAATCCTCGGTCTGCTTTTGGCCTTGTGGGACTGGTCGGGAGATTTATATTGGCCGAGTGCGATCTGAACATCTTTGGGGATGTCAATCAGCACCGGCCCGGGTCTGCCGCTAGTAGCGATATGGAAGGCTGAGTGCACGACATCGGCAATTTCGTTCGGGTCCTTAACAAGCCAATTATATTTGGTGCACGGTCTTGTGATTCCAACGGAATCGGCTTCTTGGAATGCGTCGGTTCCGATGAGATGGGAGGGGACTTGTCCGCAGAGTATGATGATGGGAACCGAATCCATTTTCGCATCGACGAGACCGGTGACCGAATTGGTAACGCCAGGGCCGGATGTGACGAAGACCACGCCCGGTTTGCCGGTTGCCTTGGCATAGCCTTCAGCCGCGTGAACGGCTCCCTGTTCATGGCGCACCAGCACATGATGAATGATATTCGAGCCCTGTGGCAGACTGTCATAAATTGGCAGAATCGCGCCGCCGGGATAGCCGAATACAATTTCTACGCCTTGATCCTGTAATGCCCTCACCACAATCTGGGCACCGCTCATCAGCTCGCTTTCATGGTGATGTGGTTCAGCGATGCGAGTCGCTGTGAGAGTCTGAGACATATTGAAATTTATCGCTAGCTTAAGTTTGACCCACAAAAATAGGTTTTGCAGTGGGAAGCGTCAATGATTTCCAATGCAATTTACAGCATAGGTTTGAATGCGAGCAACCGAAGTAGCCGTCGAAACTTTTGAATAGATGCAAATTTGGAGGAAGTGTTCACAAAATTGCCAAATTCAGTGGGGAAATTCCGTGTGCCAAACGCATATGAAACTCAATCGGCGCTGCCCCAGATAGACTCCAAGTGAACCGCACATATACGAGAACTCAATTGTCGCTTTGGACTGAACCTTGCCATAGTTTCACTGATCTTTCTCCGAGCTTCTCATGTTCATATGGAACCAGTCAATTGATGAAGCTTGTATTGAGAAAATCAGACGACACGCTGGCGCTATTTCGATCAACAAACCGATTCAGCAGAATTTCAACAGATGATTGAAGACATGAGCGATTCGGTCCAGCCAATGGACTTTCTCAATTGGTAGATTGTGAATCAACGGAGGGAATCTAAGAGAGACCGGATTCTGTTTGAATCGAGGAAACAAGGACTTTCGCAACCTCTTGCCTGGTTGTGCGACATCGGTGCGGATACGAAGACAGCTCAGCATTAAGCGACCGAAGCCTTGATGGGACCGGCTGGCTTTTGAACGCGACTATTTGATCGTCAAGACACTGCTATTTGAACCTTGGTCGTACGTTATGCTTCGTCTTCCGGATCAAACACCGGGTCCAAAACTAACAAGAGCCGGGTTTCTCCAGTTTCTTCGATCGGCGGCGAGCGATGCAAAAGCCCGGACTTCGGTCGTTCCGGCCAGAGTTTTCCGCGAAGCAGAATTGGTGCTCCGGTTTTCACGGTGAACACCTGATCCGGATCTTTACCATCTATGGAAATCCCATACTGCGTCCCGGTTCCGCGATAGGTGCAGATTAATCGAGCAACGATTGAATCGATATGGAATTTGCGACAGGCGTTGTTGGTTACAGCTTCCATTCGCAACCGCAGAAACTCGGCGGACATCAAACCGGCGAACATGTCGGCCAACGAAATGATATCGTCCTGAAGCCAATTTCGTTCGTGTCCGTCAGGCAAACCCGACAGGTCACAGAGATGTTGAACACCAGCGGCCACTGCATCGGAAGGCAATATAACGCGGCCCCGCGGCAAAAGTTCAGGGTCAAGGTCATCCAGCCAAGTCTGGATATCGGGCGGGACTTGGCGCCGCAAAATAGCGGCTGCGCACCATGGCTGTTGAATCAAATTGAGTGACGCCGGCTTATCCGCGAAGCCCACGCCCGAAGCTTCGTCTTTCACGGCCATCTTGACGAAAGTCATGCAGCCTTGTCCGTCTGTCCCCAAATCGGGAAAGGATCTGGGTAAACGGGCAATCTACTAATACCTGCGGCACTGGCATCGGGCACAAGACACTCGTCCAATCGCGCTTTCAGGGTTGGCCAGTCGATGCCCGTGCCGATAAAGACAATCTCTTGGCGCCGGTCGCCCCATGGCTCTCGCCAATGATCGTGCATGTAGGCTTTGGCGTCGTCATGGGTAGGTCTCAGCTCTTCCGGCACCGAGGCCCACCAGTTGCCGAGCGGTCTGATGCTGGACAACGCACCGGCGAGCGAGAATTCAACCACCCAATCAGGTCGTGTCGATATCCAAAAGTGTCCCTTTGCGCGGATCACTCCTGGCAGATGACTGTTGAGGAGTTGATGAATGCTTCCCGGCACGAAGGGAAGCCGTGCCCGATAGATATGTGAAGTCACTCCGTATTCCTCGGTCTCAGGCACGTGATCGGCAAAACCGTAAAGCTCCTTTGCCCACATCGGGTGTTCGTGCGCCTGCTCGAAGTCGAAAAGTCCGGTGTCGAGGATCTTCTCGCTTGCCACAGCCGATTGATTAGTCTCGATTATTTCGGCGTCCGCATTCAAGCTTCGGATGATCTTTCGGGCCGCATCGACTTTTTCCGGCCCTGCAACATCGACTTTGTTCAGTATCACGACATCGGCGAATTCGATCTGGTCGGTCAGCAGATGAACAAGCGTGCGTTCGTCTTCCTCACCCATGGTTTCGCCCCGGTCGCGGAGGAAATCATGCGATGAAAAATCATTAAGCAGATTTGCTGCATCGACCACGGTGACCATCGTATCAAGCCGAGCCACATCGGACAGGCTATTGCCGTTTTCATCGCGAAAGTCGAAGGTTGCCGCGACGGGCAAGGGTTCGGATATGCCGGTTGACTCAATCAACAGGTAATCGAAGCGCTTTTCAGCGGCAAGGCGGCGCACTTCATTCAGCAAGTCATCGCGAAGCGTGCAGCATATGCAGCCATTCGACATCTCGACCAAGGTTTCATCCGTTCGGCTAAGCTCGGTTTCAGCCCGCACGAGATCCGCGTCTATATTGACCTCGGACATATCGTTCACGATCACTGCAACCCGACGGCCTTCACGGTTGTTAAGAATTTGGTTTAGCAGTGTGGTTTTCCCAGCACCTAAAAATCCGGAAAGAACCGTCACAGGAAGACGGGCATTGGACATAGTGAACTCCGCAGCAGTTTCATCTCGTAACGTAACTACCATAGTTACTAGACAAATGCAACCGAAACTATTATACGCTTCTTAGGCAACAAGGACTAAGCATGAAACGAAATAGTCGACTGTCTCTTGCTTTGCATACTCTGAGCCATATGGCTGAGGATCCTGGCCGCGTACAGACGTCTGCTGACATTGCGGATCATGCGGGAACCAATCCAGTCGTGGTTCGACGAGTATTGGGTCGACTGCGGGAAGCTGGGATTCTCACCTCTGCCAAGGGTCATGCCGGCGGATGGAGGCTTGCAAAATCTTCCGAGGAGATCACCTTGGCCGATGTATATCTGGCTTTGGATCAATGCATAGTCTCCGCCAGCGATGCGGAACAAGCTGCCGAATGCAAAGTTGAACACGCCTTGCAAACCCGGGTTAGGAATGTCTTAAGGGAAATTGAGAAGAATCTAATTAATCGCTTACACGAAACCACTATCTTCCAGCTCCGTGGTTGAACACTGGCACTCATCAAACAGTTTTTGTTGACCGACCCGCAGAATTATTTTGCGCACGAAGTCAGACAACGGATCTTTCAATTACCCACGAATCGTCAAACAACAACGAAAGCGAGTTAATCCGTTGTTTTTGAGGTGTTGTGTCAGTATGAACTCATGCGGCGTCAAGAAAATTCGAGCCTAGGCAATGCTCTAATTTTTGCCCTGCAGGTATTTTTTGTCATTCTTCTCTGCTCGGTAAAGGTTTCCCTGCTTTTACATAAGTGCGCTTTAAAGCAGCTTCCGGTTAATCCGATAGCATATAGAATCTTTCGAACATTCGCTTTTGCCGGCGGTTCCTTTCAGACAGAGAGAACCGACAATGGACGAGAAAGACGATAAGCCGATTGGAGACACAATTCGCATCAATGAGGCGAGGATCAAGGATCACCTGGGTGAAATGGTCAGGGGCGCGGTTGAGGAGACGCTGAACACACTGTTGGATGCCGAAGCTGATCAACTTTGCGGCGCGGCTCGATATGAACGAACCGAAGTGCGCAGCGTATCGCTTCCTGCCGCCATTGGCGTAAAGTTAGTACGAACAATTAGCTGGAACGGCTGATGAAGGAAATTCGAAGACAGACCAAGGTCCCTGGGTCTTTCCCGATGGTCAATCCCGTCTCTGCCTGGATGCGGCCAGGTTTAAACACGTCGCCGGCACACAGTGGAGCAGGCGAAATTATAGGAATATGGATCCGCTGCGCGAGATGAAACTTCAACATAACGGTGCCGCCTTCGCATGATCGAAAGTGCGAAAGATTCTGGGAGCTACCAGTCGTCCTCAGCCATTTCATCAGTGTCGACAGATTGTATAAAGTGACAATTGAACCGGTCGGACGCAAATTGCTGATCAAGATGGATTTTCCACCTCAAAAACACACGGGCAGCTGTAAAACAGACGTCTTTGCCGTGAGGCTCAGGTCGAGAAAGGAGAAGCTGAGGCCCACCAAACAATTGAAGATCAGTTAGTAGCTTGGTTGCCTTTGCATCAATTGACTTGATTATTGCTAGATATTGTAGTTTAAATCCGTGTCGATTTAGCCAGAAACTGGCGTATAATTCGGAGTAATAATAATGAAGCGACGTGCTTTTCTTTCAACAGCAGCCCTAGGAGGGATTGCCGCTACGGGTTTGGCAGCACCTGCAATCGCACAGAACAAAAGAACTTTGACAATGGTAACCAGCTGGCCGCGCGGCTTTGCTGGTGTGCACGACAGTGCGCAGTTCTGCGCCGATAAAATCACCACGCTGACCGACGGACAAGTTACGGTTGACCTCAAAGCGGCTGGGGAACTTGTTGGTCCGCTTGAGTGTTTCGATGCCGTAACATCGGGCCAAGCCGACATATATCACGCGCCTGACTATTACTTTATTGGACAGCATCCAGCTTATGCATTCTTCACATGCGTGCCATTCGGAATGACAGCTGAAGAAATCAGAGTTTGGTATTATCATGGCGGAGGGCATGAACTCCACGATCAGCTGGGCCAGATCTTTGGTCTGAAGTCATTCATCGCTGGAAATACCGGTGCGCAGTCTGGCGGATGGTTTAACAAGAGAATTAACTCACCCGATGATTTCAAAGGATTGAAATTCAGAATGCCGGGCCTAGGTGGTGTGGCTTTAGGCGAACTCGGTGCTTCGGTGCAGAATATTCCCGGCGGAGAAGTGTATCAAGCCCTGGCGTCGAAATCAATTGATGGGACCGAGTGGATTGGTCCTTGGGCTGATGAAATGGCAGGATTTCACGAAATCACCAAGATTTACTACACTGCTGGATTCCATGAGCCGGGCGCGGCCCTGTCGCTGGCGGTGAACCGGGAAGTATTCGAATCGCTGACACCGTCGCAGCAGGGAGTCATAGAATCTGTCGCAGCACATGCAAATGAGTGGACTCTGGCATTATTTTTGTCCCAAAACTCTACGGCGTTGCAGCGGCTTATCGCGTCGGGAGTCGAGGTAAATGTATTCCCAGATTCTGTCTGGGATGCGTTCGGCGCGGCATCAAAGAAAGTTTTGGATGAAAACCGCGACGATCCTTTATTTGCGGCGATATATGATAGTCACATTTCATCAATGCTGACCTCTTACGAGTGGCATGACAAGTCATCCGGTGAATTTGCGCGTCAGCGCACTCGCACAGCGATCTTTTGATCACAGAAAACGCACCATTCGGCTTTCCCCTCAAACGGGGAAAGCCGTTCATCAAGGCGGACCGACAGGTCCGTGCAGCGTGTTTTTTGTAGTCTCACCATGATTGACACGCTATTGGCGTTTTTTGTCAATATTGCATTGGCGCCATATCATTTCGTCTATGCTCTCCTGAATCCGGAATTGTGGCTCAATTGGTCCGACAAACAGGCACTTATGCGCTTCATTTATTATGGTGCGTCCATTGAGTTTCTGTTTGTTATGCTGGTAGCTTTTTTTATCTTAACCGGACTTGGTCTGTGGAAAAAACGCGTGATGTGGGGGACTGTCCGCGTTTTTGAGTTCATCGGAAATTGGATAGGTCGCATTTTCGCATGGGCAGGGTTGTTCATGGTTGTGCAGCAGGTCATGGTCATTGCGCTTCAGCGTATTTTTCGCGTCTCTGAAATCTCTATCTCGCCTTTCGGTTATGCGTTCACCAAGGATCTCAGTTGGTATGGCGACGAACTCAAACTCTATAATTCGATGGTTGTGTGTCTCTGCTGCGGATACACATTTATTCAGGGTGGGCATGTCAGAGTCGACTTGATTTACGCGCGAGTTTCTTATCGGGCCAAGAAAATCATCGATATGGCAGGGGCTTTGTTTTTCATGATTCCCGCTATGATTTTGATATGGCTGTATGCTTGGTTCTTTATGTGGCGCCATTTGATTGTTCCCAAACCGTCAGCGTCGGACTCACTCGAGAGGTTGCTATTGAAGGCTCGAGCAGTGCGCTGGAATGTCGAAACGATCGGTTTTGCCGGTAACGGATTTGATGCGTATTTTCTCTTTAAGGTCCTGCTGGTTGCATTCACCGCCTTGATTTTCCTGCAAGCCATCGCGTTCTTCTACCGATCACTTCTAGAATATCGTGAAGGGCCTAAGTCCGAGGGCAAGTATTTGGATTTGGATCGTTTGGATCAGACAACCGTTGGAAATACGACGTGATTCCAGCTGGAAGAGGTGACGGATGCTAGGACTCGACGGGATCGAAATCGGTCTGATTGTGGTCTTTCTCTGTCTGTTCAGCGGAATTTTGTCTGGTTTCCCAGTGGGATTTGCGATCGGCGGCGCGGCTGTCATTTCGTTTGGTTTAATTGCCGCTCTTGACAACGCCGGATTGCTTATCCACCAAGCTGTAGATACATCCAGCGCAGAATATGCCGCTTTGCAGGCAGACGGTGTCGCCCGGATTGATATATCTTTATTTCGATACCCGGATTTACCCGTTATCGAGACTCCTGTGTTTCCCGGAGGTTGGGAAGAAGCATTAGACCGCCGGGTGTCGTTCATTGTCAATCGAATAAATGAGCGGGTGCTGGCAGGCCAGTCAATCGAAACCCTTCTCGCAGTGCTCATGTTTGTCCTGATGGGCATAACGCTTGAACGTTCCCGCATTGCGAATGATCTCTTGACGACGATGGCGAGAGTCTTCGGACCTTTGCCAGGCGGTTTAGCGGTATCGGTCGTTGTCGTCGGCGCACTTTTGGCGGCATCAACCGGGATCGTTGGCGCCACTGTCGTTACCATGGGTTTACTGTCCCTTCCTACGATGCTCCGGAATCGGTACTCGCCGGAATTGGCGACCGGTGTCATCGCTGCATCGGGGACGCTCGGTCAGATCATTCCACCTTCGATTGTCATTGTTTTGTTAGGAACTCTCGCGGCCGACATTTATTCAACAGCGCAGGAAACTCGTGCTATCGCAGCTGGCTGCAAAGATGCACTGACCTATCTCGGCAAGGCGGCAGTGGTATCGGTAGGAACACTGTTTCAGGCCGCAATCTTGCCAGGACTGATGCTGGCCCTTCTCTATGCTCTGATTGCGTTCGGTTATGCGCTTCTGAACCCAACGAAAGCGCCTCCTGTTCCGGCGATCGGAGAACCTGGGGAACGAGTCTCGCTCATGCATCGGGTAATCTGGCTTCTGGGCGTTCCTTTGTCGTTGATCGCGATTGTGGTTTTGGCAGCTCAAGTCGGGCTGGTCGGCAGCCGAAGCATTATTGACGAACGTTATACGCAAATCGGTCAATCTGCCGAGCTCAGAACGAATGTGTCTGATCAATGCAAGTCATCGATGATTGCTTTGCACGGCCAAGAAAAATGGGATCGGTCGGTTCAAACGCAGGCGGAGATCATGGCTTCTGGGCAGGATTCACCGCGCCGAGAACTCACAGAAGCCGAACGTGACGAATCGCGAAGGACTCAGCTTGAAAGCGCTGCGCCGCTATCTATTGGTGTTGTCGTATCATTCCTATTGCTTGCATTGGTGCTGGCGGCGGCGCGGGGAGTATCGCTATTAGCCGATGCAAGGCCGTTGTTGATTGGTGGAGCGGGTGTCGGGCTCGCGGTTTTGATCGACTTGCTGTTCATCACTCCATTAACCTCTTCAGGTCTGCTGATTGTTATGCTTGGGCTTCCGTTGGCTTTAACCGGCTACGGCTGCTGGAATGCTGCGCAAACTTTGGCCAAGAACGAATTGGTGCGTGTTGTCTTTCCGCCGCTGGTTTTGATCGTCGCGGTTTTGGGATCAATACTGGGAGGCATTACGAATCCCACGCCGGCGGCAGCGCTGGGCGCGGCAGGCGCAATCATGCTTGCTGCATACCGCAATCTGCAGGAGCAGGGCCGAAGCGGCAAGTTGGTAATTATCGCTAGCTTCGCCATTGTGATTATGATTCTGGCAGGTTTGAACTTTGACCTTCGAATTACGGTTGACGGTATCGGATTCGACAATTGGGTTGCATTCTTGGTTGCGCAAGCCGCCTACACAACAGCGATGGTCGGGCTGTTCTATTCACTTTGGATTTTGTTCAACGGCAAGATTTTGACGGCGGTTGTTCGAGAGACTGCCAAAGTAACGTCAATGGTTTTCACGATTTTGATTGGATCGCAACTGCTCAATCTGGTGGTGATTTCGTTCGGCGGAGAGCATTACATCCAAGACTTTCTTCGCAGTTTTGATCAGGAATGGACGGTGTTCCTGATGGTCATGATCATGCTGTTCATTTTGGGATTTGTGCTTGATTTCTTAGAGATTATTTACATCGTCGTGCCGATTGTGGGACCGGTGATCTATGGCGGAACATTCGATCCTGCTTGGGTTACCATCATGATCGCAGTCAATCTTCAGACGTCCTTTCTGACCCCGCCTTTCGGATTTGCATTGTTCTATCTTCGCGGCGTTGCGCCGCCGGAAGTCACGACGGGGCACATTTACCGAGGTGTAGCGCCGTTTGTATTGCTGCAGGTTGGCGGGTTGGCGCTGCTTTGGCTCGTTCCGGAAATCGTAACGCTGGTGCCGAACCTTATGGCCGATTAGCGAGAGGCGGGAAATAATCTGGCGTGTAGTCGGCTGGGTTCCCAATCGGTATCCATTCAGAATTGTGTAAAATTTCCAACGCCGAAAACTGAGATTTGTAGGCCATGCGCCGACTAGTTGGGATCCAGTATCCTAAATTCACATAATTGAGTTTTGGCAGGCAAAGCGTAGCGATGCGCACATGATCAAGAATCATGAATGTGCCAAGCGAAACGGCGGCGCGGTCCGGATCAAAAAAGGAGTAGACCATTGAGGCGCTGTCATCCAAAAAATCGGTGATGCAGCATGCAGCGAGTTGGTCTTTTCTTGGCAAAGAAGAATTGTCCTCAAAATACAAGACCAGTCTTGTGCGCGGCAGGGATTCATCCACCCAAGCTGCATAGTCATCGGCGGTCATTTTGGACATAGAACCGCCGCAGTGGCGCGCGTTCAGATATTTTCGGAATAATTTGAACTGCTGCTCGTCAGCGACAGCCGGCACAATTTTCCGTTTGAGTCCAGAGTTTTTCCTGAGAATTCGTTTCTGGCTGGTTGATGGCTTGAAATCTCGGACGTTGATTCTGACCGAAAGACAGGCTGAGCAGTGTGCGCAGGCCGGTTTGTAAAGTGAGCAGCCGGAACGGCGAAATCCTTGCTTTGCAAGACTGTTATACACTGCTGAGATGTCGGCGCGATTCGCGACCGTGAACATTTTGCGCTCAACCCGTCCCGGCAGGTAGGAGCAGGATTCAGATGGAGAAAGAAAAAACGATAGCAGTTTTGATTGCCGTTCCAACATAGGCATGGTTCCGAACCTGCGGAACATTAGCAATATAAAGTAGCTGCGGCAAGAAAGCTTGTTATCCGCGCAGGATTTTCCCGCGCTAACCCAAAGCTCCGGATAGTCCGGACGCTGCATGGCTGAATTTTTTCCGGCTTTCCTGTTTGCCGCCTGTTGTCGGGGGCATGAGAGCTGATTGGGGAATATGCCTGAGCGCTCCGTCGGATTTCCGCGTTTCCGGCATCAAGATTCGTCTTGCACGGTCTTAGGAGAGCGGTGCCGCTGGGACGAAACCGTGGTACGGCGTCATTATCTGGGTTTCAGGATGTTTGCTGGCCGCTTCCGTGCGTTTCAAGATGACTGCGACGAAGCGAATGGGCGCATCGAACTGAGCGGCATCAAAGTTATGACGCCGTTACCCGGCCTGAGCAACTATCTGCATTTCGTGCAGATTTCCCGCGCCGTGCGCGAACCCGAGGAAGTGAAATCCGGCAAGAAAAACGTCGAGACGGCAAACGGTATCACTTCCGTCGCCAAAGACCGGGGGTGCCGGAAAAGGGTAGTGTCCAGAATCTTTCGCACTTTCAGTCATGCGACGGCGGCTCCGTTATATTGAAGGTTCATCTCGCGCAGCGGCTCCATATTCATATGCTTTCGCGTGCTCCACTGTGTGTGCCGGCGACGTGTTTCAACCTGGCCGCAGCCAGGCAGAGACAGGATTGAACATCAGGAAAGGCCCCGGCTATAGGGGTGTCCGAACATCCCGAACCAGGCGGAACAGGCCCGGTCCGTGCGCAAATGAATTGGAAAGCGCGCCTGAAGCCAGTCGCAGGCCGAACGGCGACTGAAAATCCGGCTGAAATTCCCGCAAAACAGCCAAGCCGGTCGAAACCCGCGCCCGGGGTTAACCAGAATGTTTGGACTTCTTTTCAAGAATGGGAAAGTCCCTTTGGCCGCGCCAAACAAAAAGACCCCGTTGAAGGCCAACGGGGTCGGAGAGGAAGAAGCGAGCTGAATTAAGCAGTGTTTCCGTTGTCGCGTGATCGTTCATCCAAAAACTGGTCGAACTCCGCTTTGTCTTTAGCTTCGCGCAATCGTTTCATAAAGCTTTCAAATGCCGCCTGTTCGTCTTCCAGGCGTTGCAATGTCTGTTCCTTATAGTTGTCAAATGCGGCGTTTCCTGATGGCCGAAAGCGGTATCTTCTTCCGAGCGCTTTACTTACAGACTTATCACCGTTGAACATTCTTTTACTCCAGATGAGATAGAAAAGGATTAGGAGGCCGAGAGGCCAAGCCACTATAAATCCAATGACCATGATCGCGATCCATGCAAGTTTGCCTTGCGAATCGATCCAACTGACTATGGAATTTGGCCAGCAAGTTACCGAGTTCATTCTAAGTCTCTCCAATTTCAGCGGCGGGGTGGTAAGATTTCCCCGCTCTTTGACGCCATGACCGCGGCGCCGCCGGTGTCCAAAGGGTCGACCCTTATTCGAGCCGCCTGCGAGAATGCGTTCAGCAGACAGCCAACCAATGTTAATGTTAATTACATTAACACTCTTTAACTGAGTATTGCAATCGTGGTTTCAAGGGGAGGAACAAATTTTTTTTTATTTGTCCGCTTCTACGATCCCAAGGCCGCGCAGATAGATGCCCAGTCCGGATTCGAGCAGATCCTCCGGGGAATAAGGTGAGCGGGTGCCGCGTGCGCCTCGGGTAAACAATTCGACAATGCCGTGGCTCATTGCCCAGATGTGATCGCTGATCATGTTTGGCGGCGGCATTTTCTCTGGAGGCAGATGCGCCACTAGGCGCTGAGACGCTTTTTCAACCACGGACTTTGCACGAAAGGCGGCATGTGCCAATTCGGGGGAGCTATTGAACGGAATTCCGGCTTCAAACATCGCGCTGTAATAGCCGGGGTGCTTTCGGGCGAAGGTAAGGTAAGCGCGGCCGGTGTTTTCAAACGCCGTCAGGACTGAGGGTTTGCCTTCGTTGTATGCGAATTCCATGAGGTCGGCGAAGATTGAAAATCCTTGATGAGCCGCTTCCGCAAGCAATTCATCTCTGGAACCAAAATGCCGGTAAGGTGCGGCGACGGACACACCGGCCAGCTTTGCCGCTTCAGCGATGGTGAAGGCGAGCGGACCCTTCTCTTCGATCAGCTTCAGAGCCGCATTAACGAGCTCCTGCTTTAGATTTCCGTGGTGATAACCCCGTCGTGCCAAGCCAGACTTCCTTGTCAGACTGCGCCGATTTGGTTCATTTCGAACGGCACGCTTTGGTAGATTTCATTAATCCAATTTCCGTACAGCAAGTGCCCATGACTGCGCCAGCGATTGCGCGGTGCATGCTCCATGTCATTATTTGGGTAGTAGTTCACCGGCATCTCGATCGGCGAATCCGTCGATAAATCTCGCTTATACTCGGCGTCGAGAGTGCCGCTGTCATATTCAAAGTGGTTGAAGATATGGAGTGCTCTGTGCTCTTTGTCCTCGATAAGACAGGGGCCGACGTCGTCGGAGTCAAGTAAGACCTTCAGTCCTTGATTCGCCGCGACTTGATCGCGGTGAACTTCAGTCCAACGGCTGACAGGAATCACAAAGTCATCAGAAAATCCCCGCAGATACGGAGAGGACGGACATAGATTTTTGTGCCGGTAGCAGCCGAACGCCTTTTTGTTCAGCATGCGCTTTTCAATGCCGTGCCAATGCCAAAGCATTGCCATTGCCCCCCAGCATACGCCGAAGACGAAGTGAACATTTGTCTGGGTCCACTCAATGATCTCTGTCATTTCATCCCAATAGGTGACCTGTTCGAAATCAAGATGTTCTATTGGCGCTCCCGTAACAATCAGCCCGTCGAATTTTCGGTCGCGGATCGCATTGAACGGGTCGTAGAATTCCTCCATATGGTTCGCGGAAGTTGTCTTGGTGCGATGTTCGCTCGGTCTGATAAGGGAAAGATTGATCTGCAGAGGCGTTGAGGCAATCACCCGGGCAAACTGCGTTTCGGTTTCAATTTTCTTGGGCATCAGATTGAGGATGCCGATTTCAAGCGGTCGGATATCCTGACGAAGCGCCACGGATTCGTCCATGACCATTACGCCTTCATCCTGAAGAATGCCGTAGGCTGGTAGGTCCTTTGGAATATTGATGGGCATGGATTGACTACTAATGTCTCGGTTGCTTACCGATGCTCTAGAGTTTCGGCAATAATATCTGTGATATCCGCTTCGGTTTTGGCAGTAGCCAAAAGGCTTGCGTCGACCGCGATTCCCCAATTTTGAGCAATGGCTGCGTAAAGCGGCTGGCGAGCCTGCAGCGCGATTTCGTAGATGAATCGTGCAAAAGCGTCGGGATCCACATCTTCTTCGCTGCAATTATGTTTAGCGATAAACGAAGTCCAATGCTGGTCAAGAAATTCAGGTCGATAGTACATCGGTTTGGGAGAGGCGCAAAATCTCTCCAAGAGACTGTCTGCGTGGTCAGGTTGGGCACGAATCCAAACAAGCAGCAAATTTTGGCTGAGCGACCGCAGGACGGGATCATCTTTTGAGTGGGGGTCAACTACTTCGCAGATTGATCCTCCTGAATCGCAAACGAAGTTGTCGTAGTTGTAGAGGTCCTTAGCCCGTTGAATGAAATAATGGGTATCAAGGAGAGCTGATTTTTCCGCCAACCGATGCTGGTGCAGGCGGCGTTTGTATTCGTGGAGGCTCAGACCTCCCAAGCTCCGGTTTCCTGGTTTTCCAAGATAGGTGGAAAGGGGATCGAGATTGCCAAAGGCGATGTTAGAGCCAATGTAGATCGAGTCGGATTTCAGCAGATCGGCGAGAAACGGGTTGCGCATGGCTTCCCGCTTGAAATTGTCAACGATGTATTCACCCATGTAACGCGTGCCGATGCGATAATCGACAGAGTAGTGGAACCAGCCACCGGCATCACGGAGCATTTGCGATAGGTGAGTTTTGCCAACGCCCGACATGCCAAGAAAAAGAAGACGGCGCTGTTGCGAGTCTTTCCATTGTTTAGCGTTGTTGTAGAGCAGCTTTTGCATCCTTGCCGCAATAAACGACCCTTCGATATTTTCCAAATGATAGCTGAGTAAAACGCTTTAAGCGATATAGGTCGTTGCTTTGCAAATGACGATATTGCACGGTTTCGGGTATACCGGGTCTTGGTATTGTCCAGAATCTTTCGCACTTTCGATCTTGCGACGGCTGCTCCGTTTAACCGATGTATCGACCAAATAGCTGAGTTAACAGCTGTCTTATAAGTTTGCACAAAACGCGTTAGGAACGAAGACCAAAATAGATCCTAGTGTTGGAGGCGATGATAAGGGTCTACAAGAGACGAAAATTATTCAACGGGACCAAAAACACACCTAGAATAAGTTCACAGAAGCGGATCTGCGAAAAGATTTTGAAGCATTAAAGCCTGTTCCCAAATCAATGCTCGATCAAAGAAGCTAAAGCAGTCTATGGAGTTTCCGGTCTTCAGCTTCCAACTTCAAATAACGCCAGTTTATCTCACAATGATTTTTAAAAAGACCTTTTAGTTATTTGATTTAGTTGCCAATTGAATGTTCGCATAATTTGCACAGAGAATGATGGAGGAACCGATCACCATGAATAGGTCAACCGATTCACTATAGACGAGCCATCCAACGATTGCGATGGCGGGCAACCGAGCAAAGTCAATTGGCATTACAACCGTTGCCGGAGCAAGTTTGAGTGCAAAGGTTAAACAAAGATGCGCGGTCAAACCGCAGATAGACACCAATAGGAGAGGCAACAGCGTTTCGGCAGTCGGCAGCGTGATGCTGCCGTCGATGCCTGAGCAGATTATGCTGTAAACGGATTGAATTACACACATCCAAAACAAAATCGAGGTCACACTTTCGGTTCGCACCAGCAGGCTAGTGACAATCGCCGAAGCGGCAAATCCGACTGCGCATAGAACCGCTGCCGCCACTCCCGGCGAAAGTTCTACAATGCCTGGTCGAACAATGATCAGTATGCCGATGAACCCAAACACAGTTGCCACGATTCGACTTCGAGAAAGTTTTTCAGCAAGAATGAATGGCGCCAATACGGCGATCCATAGCGGAGTTGAAAACTCGAATGCGAAAACCTGTGCCAGAGGAATGACAGTAACAGCAAAGAGCCACAAGTTGGTTGCAGCAAAATGGAAGGTGTTGCGCAGGAAATGGAGACGAATCTGTTTGAAGCGAAGCTGCTGTGCTGTACGGGTTGCGGCCGCAAACAGCACGATCAAAATCACACCGGTCAATGAGCGGTACGTCATGATCTCAAAGGTGTCATGCTTGGCTCCGGCCTCTCGCGCTGCGATGGCCAGCACCGAAAATGACACAATGGTGCCGACCATCCAAAGGGCAGCACGAATTGTCCGCGCGCGTTCAACAAGCATTTGGTTCGCGGGTGTGCGGCGCTGGCTGACTCAACCCGTGCGTTTGCTCGGCAGTCATTCCAATTCTATTGTTCCAGGCGGCTTTGAGGTGATATCATAGAATACGCGGTTAATGCCTTGAACTTCATTGACAATTCGGCCAGCTGTCTCTGCAAGAAATTCGTGATTGAAACGAAAGTAGTCCGCCGTCATCCCGTCTTCGCTAGTGACCGCTCGGAGGCTGCACGCATACTCATATGTCCGATCATCTCCCATTACTCCGACAGTGCGCACAGGTAGAAGCGCAGCATAAGCCTGCCAGATATTGTCATAGAGCCCGTATAATTTAATCTGGTCAAGATAAACTGAATCGGCCTTTCTGAGGATAGAGAGTTTTTCCTTTGTAATCTCGCCGGGACAGCGGATCGCCAAACCGGGCCCAGGAAATGGATGCCGTTTAACAAATGTTTCTGGCAGGCCAAGTTCTCTTCCCAATGCGCGAACTTCGTCTTTGAAGAGTTCACGAAGCGGCTCTACAAGTTTCAAACCCAGCCTATCAGGCAGACCGCCGACATTGTGGTGCGATTTGATGGTTGCTGAAGGGCCACCGCTTGCGCTAACCGATTCAATCACATCGGGATAGAGGGTCCCTTGCGCTAGGAAAGTGGCGCCTTTAGCAAGGCGTGCTTGCTCTTCAAACACTTCCACAAATAATTTTCCGATGATTTTCCGCTTTTCCTCCGGTTCGCGAACGCCTTCCAGCGCAGCCAGAAACCTCTTGGATTCATTGACAGGTTGAAGAGGAATATTGAATGCTTTCCGGAACATCGAAGCGACTTCTTCGGCCTCGCCTTCGCGCAGTAAGCCGTGATCAACAAACACGCATATCAGTTGCTGAGGTGCAGCACGATGGATAAGCGCTGCTGTGACTGCTGAGTCAACTCCGCCTGATAAACCGCAGATGACGTGCGAATCACCAATCTGATCTTTAATACTTTGAACCGCTAGATCGCGGATGGATGCCACGGTCCAATCGGCTTTGAATCCAGCGATCCGAGTGAAATTCTGCAGAATCCGCGCGCCATTAGGCGTGTGCCGAACTTCCGGATGAAACTGCACACCGTAGAGATGGCGGGTGGCATCGGCGATAGCGGCCATCGGTGCACCAGACGAGTATGCCACGACTTCAAATCCATCAGCGAGTTCGACAACGCGGTCTCCGTGCGACATCCATACTTCCTCTGCGCCGTGTTCGAATAGACCTGAAAAAAGCGCACAAGTTGAACCTGGAGAAGCCGTGACATTGGCTCGACCGAATTCCCTGCCTTGACCGGGTTCCACGCGGCCTTTGAGCTGATGTATCATGACCTGTTGACCATAGCAGATACCAAGAACCGGGATTCCCAAACTGTAAAGATCTTTGGGGGGTACTGGATGATTGGGTTCGGTAACGCTGCAAGGACCGCCAGAAAGAATAACTGCCTTAGGCTGCAGCTGGTTTTGAATGAAATCCAGCGACACTTCATGGAAGGGGTGAATTTCACAGTAAATGTTGGCTTCGCGAAGTCGACGTGCGATCAGCTGGCTGACTTGACTGCCAAAATCAATGATTAAAAGCGTTTCGGGGGAAGAATGAGACATGTTATATTCGGCTGACATTCATTTTTGCAGTTTCGTGAATTAGTTGCGATCAAGCAAAACAAGACTCGATGCAATTTGTGTGCGGGGTGTCCAAAATACGCAAAGAAACCAAAAGGCACTTGTAGGTCGGAATCTAAGCCAGTGGGCGCATTTAGCAAGCGTGAATTCGAGATATGCGACAAGTAAGGGGACGTAATGTCAAGGAATGGGGCGAGACAGGACATGCCTACTAACTCAGCAGAAAAGCCTAAACGTTCAAGGCGGGGCGGAGGAGCCGCCCGCCGTAGTGAGCGCACGCAACTTCGCATTGAAGCGCCACCACCGATAAAGAGGCGGATTCCGAATTTTGAAATTTTGACTGCCGAGGCAATTGAAATCATTGAACACAATGCGGAAAAAGTGCTTGAAGAAATCGGAGTTGAGTTTTCCGACAATCCTTATGCACTAGACCTCTGGCGGGATGCCGGTGCTGATGTTTCCGGCGAGAGAGTCCGTATCCCGGTCGGATTGGCACGGAAATTGTGCAAGACAGCGCCTGAATCGTTCATTCAGCACGCACGCAACCCAGAGCGATCTGTTCTGATTGGCGGAAAAGATTTGGTTTTGGCACCGGTTTACGGTCCGCCCTTTGTCCGCTGCGCCGACTTTGGCCGCCGCTACGCAACGATTGAAGATTTTCGTAACTTCGTAAAGCTGGGATATATGTCCAAGTGGCTTCATCATTCCGGCGGCACTGTGTGTGAGCCCACTGATGTGCCTGTGAACAAACGCCATCTCGACATGCTTTATGCGCATATGTCGTTGTCCGATAAGCCCTTTATGGGATCGGTGACCGAACCTTCGCGGGCGCAGGATTCTGTGGATATGGCCAAGCTGCTCTTTGGCGAGAGCTTTGTCGAAAGCAACACAGTGATAACATCGCTCATCAATATCAATTCGCCATTGACTTTTGATGGGGTGATGATGGGAGCTTTGGAAGTCTATGCCCGCTCCAATCAAGCTAGCATCGTGTCTCCGTTCATCGTTGGAGGAGCCATGGCTCCGGTTGCAGTTGTTGGGACATTGACCCAGGTTTTCGCGGAAGTGCTCGCAGGGGTGGCTTACAGTCAGCTGGTTCGACCGGGCGCACCCGTGATATTTGGAGCATTCGTCACCTCCATAGATATGAATTCTGGCGCGCCTACCTTCGGAACGCCCGAAGCGAGCCAGATACTCTATGGAGCAGGGCAGCTCGCACGTCGTATGAAACTTCCATTCCGATCCGGGGGCGGCTTGTGTGGATCCAAGTTGCCGGACGCTCAAGCGGCCTATGAATCAGCGAACACACTCAATGCCGCTCTGGTTGGCGGAGTGAATTTTGCGCTGCATGCCTGTGGTTGGCTCGAAGGAGGCTTAGTAAGCTCCTATGAAAAATTTGTCATGGATGCCGACCAGTTAGGACTGCTGCATCGAATAGCTGCGGGAGTGGATATTGGGGAAAACGGTCAGGCAATGGATGCGATCCGTGAAGTCGGCCCCGGAGGGCATTATTTGGGATGCGCTCATACGCAGAGGAACTTCGAATCTGCATTCTGGCGCACCGAAGTTCTTGATTACAAACCCTTTGAAACTTGGCAAGAAGAGGGAGCAAAGGACACCATGGCACTGGCATCTGAGCGGGTTAAGACACTGCTAAAAAACTACCAGAAGCCAAGCATGGATCCGGCAGTGGATGAAAGTCTCCAAGAATTTATTCTGAAGAAAAAGGCGGCGATGCCGGATTCATTCGTTTAGAATTTACTTGGCTTGAAAAATGGAATTGTCGGTTCGGATTTGTTCGGGTCGAAGGTAAATTTTGTGTAAGTGCTCGGATGCTTGTGCATGAATTGACTGCATTAGGTCAAAAAGAAATCGGAAGCTTTTATGTTCAAGGCGACTTGGTGATCAAGGATTGACCTCGTAATTTAGCCAATAGACTTAAGATAGTTTGAAATTCTGCAGTACGCGTCTGCGCATTTCGGTGATCTTAAGCAGCTCGAGTTTTCTTCACTTTGGCAAATCGGATATTGCGTTCGCTGCAGTTGTCGGTGAATGTTACGTCTGAGAATCGGGTGAATCGTATAATTGCGGATTCAAACTTTATAATAGTTTTGTACAGGTTCTCGGCAAATTTTACCAAAAAAAAATCTCGAAACTGAACATCACAGCCAACAAAAAAATCAGAACTTTTTGCTTTAGGAACTTGATTGGGATGGCCGGTGCCCCGACAGTAGCTTACGTGAAACCGTGCTGAAAGGGCGTCAGCGGCAAAGGATCAGGTTATGAGCATGAGTTTGAATTCGACGATTCTTCAGGACGCTGCCGAGAAAATCCGGCGCTGCAACGCGATGGGCAAGGCAGCTCCGACGGACGGAAAATGGCTTGAGGATCTGACCATTGAAGTAGCGTCTTTGATCCCCGACTGGGACATAGAGGAATGCTGGTCATGGAGCAACTGGACCAAGTTGAGTGAGGATTTCAAGAGTTCTAGGGATCTTGGCATTGATGCTGTTGGCCGGCGCCGCGGCGATGGCGGGCTGGTCGCCATCCAGTGCAAATCCCGTCAGTTGGATGACCGGGGCGCTGGCAATCCGATCACCAAGAAAGAGATCGACAGTTTTTCCAGCCTGTCTTCCGGCAGGGAGTGGAAGGAACGCTGGGTTGTGACTCACGGCGAGGTTGATCTGGCGAAGAATGCGTTGGATTCGGTTCCGAAGGAAAATCCGATTCGCCAGGTGCACATTCTCAAGGACATTCAGCAGCAGCTTTCGGACTGGAGCCCTTGTTATGAGGAGCGTGGGGCGAATGATGACGGCGAGGTCATCCAGACGCGTTCATCGATGCAGGATGAAGCTGTCAACAGGGCTGTTAACGGTCTCCGGGCCAATGTTGAAGCCGAATCCGGTGGATTGCCGAAGGGCAGGGCACGTGGCAGAATTGTTCTTCCCTGCGGCACTGGCAAGACCCGAATCGCGCTGAGGATTGTGGAGGAGCTTACCGAAGAGGACGGGCTTGCGGTTGTTCTTTGTCCCTCCATCGCGCTTGTGGCGCAGCTGCGTCGGGAATTTCTTCAGAATGCCGAACGCCGGTTGCGGACGATTTCGGTTTGTTCCGACAAGACGGCCGGGTTTTTCCGAACTGAGGATGCGCAGAGCCGGCTGTCTGATCCGACGGCGGATACGGGCTATGTTAGCGCTTCGGAGATCAAGGGGATGGTGACCACAGATCCGCGTGAGATCGCGGTCTGGATCAAGAATGACCGGAAATCTGTTGCAGCGGGGAATCCGGTAGCGGACAGTGTTTCATCCTTATCCGCATTGAATGTCATTTTCGGGACATACCAATCCAGTCACCGGATCGGAGAAGCGCTGCTGCAGGCCGGGTGGGAGGCTGATGTCCTGATCGCTGACGAAGCCCACCGGACGGCAGGGCTGAAAAAGGCGGCGAAACCCGACGCGGCTGCGCGGCTGAGGGACTTCACCGTTTGTCATGACGATGCGCGGTTTCCGGTGAAACACCGCGTTTATCAGACGGCGACACCGAGAGTTTATGAAAACCGGGCGGGCAGCAGAGCCGGGAAAACCGATTATGCAGTGCGCAGCATGGACGATGAATCGGTTTTCGGAGTGGAGCTTTACCGGCGCAGCTACACCGAAGCGGTCAAGAACGAATGGCTGACCGATTACCGGATAATCGCGCTTGGCGTGAACGATCAGGAATCTTTTAGTGTCGCCAATGAAATGGCGAACAAGTTTGTTGGAAAGCGCAACGCTCCGACCACCGCCACCCTTCTGGGCGGTCTGGTGATGGCCTTGGTAATGGGCGGCGGATTGGGGGGGGGGTTGGTATTCGCTCCTGCATAGCCTTTCTGAACACGGTGCGCCGTTCGAAGGACATGACGGAATTTCTCGGATCCGAGCCGGTGCGGAATTGGGTGTCCAAGCGGGTTGAATATCTGACCGGAAGCGCGGCGGCGGAATGCTCGTTCAAGCATCTTGACGCATCAAGCAGCGTCAGCAGGCGCGACCATGCCAAAGCCAAGCTTGGCGCAGCAACAGCGGAAAGTCCTTACGCCATCCTGAATGTCGGAATTTTTGGTGAAGGGACCGACGCACCGTCTTTGGGATCAGTGGCTTTTCTGGAGCCTAGGAAAAGCCCGATCGACGTCATTCAGGCGGTCGGACGTGCCATGCGTCTCTCCAAAGGCAAGAAACTCGGTTACATCATTGTTCCGATTCTCATTCCGCCCGATCAAAACGCCGAGAATTGGCTGGCGAATGCAAATGAGAAAGATGGATGGAGCGAGCTTGGTCAGATTCTTCGTGCGCTGCGTTCCCATGACGGAAGGATCGAAACCGAATTGTCGAAGCTGATGGAAATTCATGTGCCGGCCGCGCCGGAAAGGGTTTCCACGATGGTCGGGCTGGCGAGAAAAGGGGACAGGATCGTTTATCGCTGCCATTTCGGCGCGGAGCGGGAGCTGCATGAAGATATGAAGGCGGCGCTGAAAGGCGGACCGCTGTCCGAGCGTTTTCGGCCGCTGAGCGAAGTGAATCCGGTTTATGAAGCGGCGGAGACCGATCCCCCGGAAGGAAAGCCGCTTCCTGCTCCTTCCAGTATCATGACCGGCAAGGTTAACCAGGACGGATCGACCGAAATCCGCGAGGACGCGGCAGCTCGGGAGAACCCCGGCCGTAACGATTCAATCGGACAGTTCAATGTCGGGAAAAGCAAGAAACACGCCAGGGAGATGATCAACAGAGGCAAAGGCCGGAAAATCGTTCCCCGGCCGAAGCCCCCCAAAAGACCGCCGTTCGGGCAACGGATGTTCAATCAGGTCAGCGAGGAGCACGAGCTGGATAAGATTCACGCCAATCTTCTGGCGAAATCCGGTCTTCGCGGCAATCGGGTCGAGCGAGATTTCAATCTCTTGGAGGAAATTGTTTCGGAAGCCGCCCGTCATTTGAAGGAAGACAGTTTGGACAGCGAACTGGACCTCCACTTTGGATTGGACCGCCTGGACAAAAAACAGCGGGCGAAGCAGGCCGACGGATGCACTATCGCTGCCTTGCTTCTGATGAACGCCGCCATGCTTCATCAGCGCATCGCCAAAGGACAGTGGCTGTCCGGGGTGTCGGATATGTCCGAGATGAAGGCCAGACCGGACGTGTTCAAGGCGATCACCAGGCAATGGAATAAAATCGTTCGGTATGACTTCAGACCGATCATCAATCCCGCCCTTGAGGTCACCGAAGCGATTGAGGACACGGGAAGACTCGGCGGTTTGGAACGGGCTTTGCGGCATATAGCGGTTGAGGCGGAGCGCATCGCCGAATCCTACGCGGATCTGGGATCCGACCATGCCGGACCGCTGTTCAACAAGGTGATGGGAGCACAGGCATCCGACGGAGCTTTTTTCACCCGTCCGCCATCGGCTTCCCTTTGCGCTCGTTTGGCGCTGGACGCTTCGGGCGAACATAACTGGTCGAATGCGGAAACCTGGAAAAATCTGAAGGTTCTCGATCCGGCCTGCGGGTCGGGAACCTTGTTGGCGGCTGCGCTGACGGAAATGAAGCGTCGCGCCGCGTCGGTCGGATCCAATGAACCGAGGCTGGCGGAGTTGCAGAAACTGGCGGTGGAGGACGCGATCTCCGGCTTGGACATCAATCCGGTCTCGCTTCAGCTGGCGGCGGCGCAGCTGACAGCCGGCAACCGGGATATCCGGTACAGGAAAATGGGGCTTCATCTGATGCCGTACGGACCAGACAGAGACAACCCGGAACAGGTCGGCATCGGCACGCTTGAGCTTCTCGGTCAGAAAGCGGTGTTTCCCAGAGAGGGCGAGCTTGGTTTTGACGATCCCGGCATCGCGTCGGAACGGCTTTCGATGGAGGAGGTCCCAGTCGAATTGGAGGATGCGGTGAGCGCGCTGAAGAACACCGGCATCGTCATCATGAATCCGCCGTTCAGCAACCGGGTGAAAATGGCGGAGAAATTTCCTCAAACTGTAAGGCAAGAGATGCGGGCGCGGATGGACTCTTTCCTGCGCGGCGTGATCGCGGACAGTCCCGATATGGCCGCGTTCATCAATCAAAACTCGGTCGCACCGAGTTTTGTGGCCCTGGCAGAAAAATGCCTCGACAGGGAAAATGGCGTTTTGGCGATGATCAACCCAACCGTCGCCCTGACAGGCCCCTCAGGGGCCGAAGAACGGAGTTTTCTTTCAAAGGCCTTCCATATTGACACAGTGTTGTCAAGTCACCGGCCCGGTAACATCAATCTCAGCCAGCATACAAACATCGGTGAAAGCATGATCGTCGCCAGAAGGCTTCAAGGAGAACGGCCGCCGACGCGATTCATCGCTCTGGACCGGCTGCCGAAGAATGAAACCCAGGTCGACGAGCTTCACGGTTGCGTGCGCGGACTTCGACAAGGAACGATTCCGAATGGATGGGGCGAGGTGTCCGAATGGCCGGCTGCGCGGATCAATGCGGGAGACTGGACACCGGTTATGTTCCGGTCGCCTGTTCTAGCCGAAGCTGCAGCGAAAATCGCTGAAGACGTGAACCTTCCCCGCCTGAAGACGGTTGGAATTGCCCCCCGACAAGAACCGACCAGTCTCTATTGGTGCAATTCCAACCGTCTTCAGGCGGGGAAGCGTTTCGCTTTCCGATTCTAAAGTCCAAGGGCGCGGACGGTCAGTTGCGAATTGAGGCTTGTCCCGACGAGTTTTGGACTGCAAAGGATTATACCAACGCCGAGGACGCGGCTCAGAAAATACTCGAAAAAGCCGGCAACCTGTTGGTTACCGCAGGACAGGATCCATCCACGGCAAGGCTGACCGCAGTTTCGTCTGATCAGAAATATGTCGGTGTCGCATATATGCCGATTGGCGAATTGAGTTCTAACGAGGCAAAAGCAGCCGCAGTTTTTCTCAATTCAACAGCAGGACGGATTCAGTTCATGCGAATCGCAGGCCGATCTCCACATTTCCCAATCTATAGACCTTTGGCGGTGAAGGAAGTGCGGATTCCCGACGTACGGAAGACTGAGATCAGGACCGTTCTTCTGGAATGCTGGGAGCGGACCCGCAACATTGGGGTACCGCAATTCCGTGACGGAGAGTGCGAGGTTCGCCGCGATTGGGATCAAGCCGTAGCGGAGGCTTTAGGTTGGGATTTCGAGTTGCTGTCCGAATGGCGGCACCTTCTGCACAGAGAACCCCATGTTCGGGGCATGGGATATAATGATTTTGACGATGCTAATGAAGACTGATCATCGATTCGAACACCGATGGGGTTTGAAGATCACGTCCGATTTTGAGCAAACAACGACACTGAAAATAACAAACTTTTACTGAGATACAGCTGTAGCTGCAGTGCTGAACTGTATCTTGGGAAAGGATCCAGTACGGATTCCATACCAAATTTGGTTACAAAACGACCGACCTCATCAGTGAGGTCGGCCCTTAGCATCTAAGATGCTCTATGATGTAAATTCGTAGGCGCGTTCACCGTGCGCGGCCAGGTCAAGTCCGCTCGCTTCGTCATCTTGTGAAACCCGCAGAGGCAGCACGAGCGCGATAATCTTCACCAGAACGGTGGTGACAGCGATAATGAACACACCTGTGATCAATACAGAGCCCACCTGTGCTATCCAGCTCGCGTCAGCAACCAGCAACGCAATCATGAGCGTGCCAAAAATCCCACCGACACCATGCACCGCAAATACATCAAGCGTATCGTCAATCTTCAGCGTGGTTTTGATGAAGCCGACTGCAAGCTGACACAGTATGCCGGCGATGGCGCCGATCAGGAGAGCTTCAATCGGTCCGACAAACCCGGATGCCGGGGTTATTGAAGCAAGACCAGCAATGGTTCCCGTTACCATGCCAACCAACGACGCTTTACCATACTTGATTTTCTCGTAGAGAATCCAAGTCAGGGAAGCCGTGGCTGCTGATATGTGGGTGACGGTAAGCGCCGATGCGGCACCGCCGTCAGCGGCAAGCTGCGAACCGCCATTGAAACCAAACCAGCCAACCCAAAGCAGGGCGGCGCCAATCATCACATATCCGGGATTGTGCGGAGGTTTGTTTTTGTCCTTTCTCGGTCCAAGAAAGTAAGCGATCACCAATGCTGCGATACCCGCGGTTTCGTGCACAACGATGCCGCCGGCAAAGTCCTTGACACCGGTTTCGCCGAAAATTCCGCCATCGGCGAGGAATCCGCCTCCCCAGATCCAATGAACGACCGGCGCATAGCACAGCAGCATCCAAAGACCCGACATCGCCAGTACAAAGCCAAATCCGATGCGTTCGACATAGGCGCCAACGATCAGGGCAGGCGTTATAATCGCAAACGTCATCTGGAATGCAAAAAACAATAGCTCAGGCAAATTTCCCGCATTGGTTTCAGGAGTGATCCCGAGCAGAAAGACCTTGTCGAATCCGCCCCAGACTCCCGAGCCGCTGCTGCCGAAAGCGATGGAATAGCCGAAGGCCAGCCACAACACGCTCATTAGACAGGCAATGGCATAGCATTGAGTGAAAACACTTAAGACATTTCTTGAGCGCACCAACCCGCCATAAAACAGCGCCAGGCCAGGCAATGTCATTAGGAGCACCAGTGCGGTGGCCACTATCATCCAAGCGGTGTCAGCTCCGTTCATTGCTCACTCCTTTGGGCTGCTATGCTCTTAGTTTTAGAACCTGCGATTATTGCTGCTGCGCTAAAATACCAGAAAGCGCCATATTATTCCAGAGCGTTACCAGCTTCAACTCAATATAGTTTCACAACAAAATATCAATAAATATCCTGTGCAGCCACACAGAGCAGCTTTACTGCGTGCAGCACTGAATTCGATCGCACTTGGCTTCGGCCGACAGCGCCGAATTGCACTGTTTCAGCAATGGCAGGCGCAATTTTTGTCGCAAGAGCAAAGCAGACCTGGCCTTCAGGCTTATGTTCGGCGCTGCCGGGTCCCGCGATACCGGTGATCGAAACCGCGAAATCAACTTTAGACCGCAATAGTGTGCCCTCAGCCATCGCGATGGCAACGGGTTCTGATACCGCTCCATGCTGCAGAAGCATGGATGACGGGACGCCGAGAAGCTCACGCTTAGAACGGTTACTATAGGTAACATATCCACGCTCGAATACGTCCGAACTTCCCGCAATCGCTGTGATTGCCGCTGCCAGCATGCCGCCGGTGCAGCTTTCCGCTGTTGCCAAGCGCAGATTTTTATTGCGGCAGAGATCCAGCAAACTCTCGACCGCAGCCTTCACTGCAGTAGAATCCCGGCAAATCCGAGTATGAAAACCGCTATGGCTGCAAACGCGCCGGCGAGCAGATCATCAATCATCACATCCCAGCGTCCGCCCCGCCGGTCAACTCTGCCGATCAGCCACGGCTTCATTATGTCAAATGTCCTGAACAGCAAAAATGACGCGATCCAAAGAAACATGGAACCAAGCTGCGTAAATTCAAAAAATCCAAAGTGCAGAAAAACCGCGACCGGCAGAACCGCCACCCATTGCCCGGCAACCTCATCAATAACAACAGAAGGCGGGTCCTGTTTTGCCGATTCAGCCGAAATTGACCACAATCCAAGAAGCGCAGCGATTAGCGTTGCTGCCGAAATGGCGGCCAATCCGCCGGCATGGTAAACAAGCATTGCCGCCACCAGCGCAGCCGCGGATGCAAATGTGCCAGGTGCCACTGGCACATGACCGATGCCAAATCCCGTTGAGATCAAACGTTTCATTTCGCGATAAGCATCGCTGAGCAGCATGCTGAGATACCTTCGCGGCGGCCGGTAAAGCCTATTCCTTCGGATGTGGTCGCCTTCACGCTAACGCAATCGAAATCAACGCCGAGAGCATTTGCAACATTGCGTCGCATAGCATCCGCATGCGGTGCGATTTTTGGTTCCTCACAGACGATTGTGCAGTCAATCGAGGCGATCACAAATCCGCGGTCTGCTGCGATACTGGATGCATGCTGCAAAAAAATCATCGAATTTGCATCCTTCCAGCGGCTGTCGGTAGGCGGAAACCAGCGTCCTATGTCGCCTTCTGCCAAAGCGCCGTAAACTGCATCGGCAATGGCATGCGACGCCACATCGGCATCGGAGTGGCCAGCCAGCGAACGGTCGAACGGCAACACCTCACCGCACAGAATAATCTGGCTGCCGGGAGCAAAGGCATGGACGTCATATCCAAGACCGGTTCTTACTGTTGGTACATTGCAAGCCATTTTACTCTGCTCTGCAAAATCTTCGCGTCGGGTCAGTTTCGTGTTGAACGGACATCCTCGAACCAAATGGACAGGAACGTTCGCCGCAGCTGCGATAGCAGCATCATCCGCCGCCGCTTCTTCATTCGACCGATAGGCTTCGAGTATAGAAGCCAGTCGGAATCCTTGCGGCGTCTGTATGCGAAAAAGGCCGTCTCTTGCCACTGGATTCCGCACATTTTGTTGGTCGCCTTTCCAAAGCGCATCCGAGACTTCCAATCCCGGTACGACCGCATCGTTCTCAAGGAGAGCTGAAATCACAAGATCGATGAGTTGCGGTGAAACGAATGGTCGCACAGCATCGTGAATCAAAACATGCGTCACTCCTTCGGACTCCAGCTTGCAGAGACCGCGAAACACAGAAGCGGACCGCGTTGCGCCTCCAAATGCTGTCAAAACCTTTCTGCCAAGATGAGGGGCGACAATTGATTGATAATAGCAATCGTGATCCTGACAGATAACCAACACCGTTGTTTCGATACGGGGATGCCGAATAAAAATGTTGCTCGTTCGAACCAGCACAGGAATTCCGCACAGTTCCTGAAATTGCTTGGGAGGATCAAAACCCGCTCGCGTGCCGCTGCCTGCGGCAACAATCACTGCGCCAACTTTCATTTTTGTGCTGTTGGTTTCAGTCATGCGAATCTTAAGCTTGGATGGGCGTGCCGCGGATGAATTCTAGTGCTGCAGTAACTTGTTGCACATTAGTAACATAGCAATTATTGTCCGTGTAAAAGCATAGCGGATCACAGGGTACAGGCATGTTCGATATCCGCGTTGGACAAACAAAAAGCAGTGCAGCGGTTCAACCAATTGGAATACAACTCTAGCAAGAGCGGTGTTTTTGCCGCGGGCAGAGGCAACAGTGGCGTAAAGGCATCGATTTGGGCTTCACTCCCTATTGCCACATTAGCAGTTGATAAAGCCGACTGTGTTGTTCATGTCAACCCAGCGGCGGAAAGCTTGTTCAATTGCTCGGCGCGCCAGTTGTCCGGTCAGCGCGTCAGTGAACTCACTGACAACGCTACGCTGAATGAAACACTCGAGCAAGTACGAGTGCGCCAGTCGCCGGTGCTGGTTGACGACTTGGTGATTAAAGGTCCCAGCCGCGACAGATTTTTGGCCAGCATGCATATCGCGCCAATTCAGGAGCTTCCCGACAATTTGCTGGTCTGTGTCCGCTCTCGGGAAATCGAAGGTAAATTCTATCCTGGCAAGAGTGCCAATGCTGCCGCGCGGTCTGCAGTCGGTTTGGCGGATATGCTGCGTCACGAAATCAGAAATCCGTTATCCGGTATAGTCGGAGCTGCGCAGTTGCTAGCGATGAAGCTTGAGCCTGAAGACCTGGAACTCGCAGAATTGATCGTAGAAGAGGCTTATCGGATACGCACGCTTTTGGAGCAGGTCGATCAATTTGGTCAGATGGAAGGCTGGAACTGCATTGCCATTAATGTGCACACGCTGCTGGATCGCGCCTCGCGCCTTGCTTCGGTGGGCTTTGCATCTGGAACTTGCATCGAAACCGAGTATGATCCATCACTGCCAGAAGTTTGTGCCAACGGAGACCGACTTCTCCAAGTTTTTTTAAACCTCCTGCAGAATGCAAGCGAAGCTCTGGGAGAGGACGGGGGACTCATTCGCATTCGGACTCGGTACGACCGATTTCTGCGTGTGCGCAATCATTCGGGGGAAGGACGGTCTTTGCCGGTCCATGTGGAAGTGATCGACAATGGACCGGGCGTGAGTCCAGAAGTCGCGCAGCATGCGTTTGCGCCTTTTGTCAGCGGAAAACGCAACGGCACGGGACTTGGCTTGGCTTTGGTTTCATCCATTTTGGCAGACATCGGTGGTTGGGTCTCATTTGACTCGCGGCCCGGGCAAACCACGTTCCGGGTTTCGTTGCCTGTTGCTTCAGAAAACACAGTGAGCCGCTGATGGATGGAACAATCTTGGTCGCAGACGACGACGCGGCGGTGCGAAAAGTTTTGTCACGGGCGCTGACCGGGGCCGGTTGCCGTGTGCACGCAACGGCGAACCTATCGACCTTGACCAGATGGGTCTGCGAGGAGAAGGGGGATTTGGTTATAACCGATGTCATCATGCCAGATGGCGACGGGATTGAAAATCTGACGAATCTAAAGAGGTTAAATCCAAGACTTCCGGTGATTGTGATTTCTGCTCAGAATACAATCATGACAGCGATAAAGGCAGAGGAGGCAGATGCATACGCATATCTGCCAAAGCCATTTGATCTGCCCGAACTCTTGGGGCGTGTGCGGTCGGCGCTCAGAAATAACAAACGGCGGAAAGCCGCCGAGCCGCAAACGGTTTTTGAAGAAGAATTGCCGATCATCGGCAGAGCGCCAGCGATGCAGACGATGTATCAGCTTCTAGCCAAGACTATGAATTCCGATCTGTCCATGCAGATTATCGGCGAAACTGGAACAGGAAAATCTTTGATCGCGCATGTGGTGCATTCCTGCAGCGAACGACGACGACGACCATTTGTTGTAATTGATCCTTTGCAGGCGGAAGATCCAACCGTTTTGGAAAGATTGCTCACCAATGCGAGAGACGGTACCGTGGTGGTCGAACAGGTTGAAGAATTTTCAGCCGGCGGTCAAAGCAATCTGATCAAGGAGCTGGATCGTCTGGATCGCTGCGCTCCGCGGCTTCTCAGCACAACACAAATAGAATTGAGTGCAGCGATGCAGTCGGTCGAATTCCGCAGCGATCTGTATTTCCGTTTGTGCGGCGTATTGATCGAGGTTCCTCCGCTGCGTAGGCGCATCGAAGACATTCCATTGCTGGCCGAGGCGTTCTTGCGCGAGAAGCACACAACGTTAAATCCCTGTCATTTGGGCAGTCAACTTCCCGCTGATATCGCTGGATATGGCTGGCCCGGGAATGTGCGCGAATTGAAGAACGCTGTCACTCAGACCTCATTGACGAATTCCGCAGCTGAGATGACATGGAATGATGTTGCGATTTCACTCAGGTTGAATCCGCAGATCGACTCGGCTGGCGGTGAAGCGGCTGGCAGGGTGTTTTCTGACCGGTTGCACGACGAAATACAGCAGTATTTTTCGAGATATGGAGACCGTCTTCCTCCTCCGGGTTTGTATGCGCGCATTATGCGCGAAGTTCAGAAGCCTCTTCTTTCTGCCGCGCTTAATTCAGTCAGCGGTAATCATTCCAAGTGCGCTGAACTTTTGGGAATCAACCGCAACACCTTGCGTAAACGGCTTCAGGAAATGGACATTTGCGACTCCAGGATGAGCGCGGAAAAATTTCGATGAAGAAGTCAACTGTTCAACCCAATTCATCACCCGCTGTCGAAATACATCCCGGAATCGATGAAAGAGACCAGAGGGCAATGAGCAGGCTACACCGTTTGTTCAGAGAACCGAGCGACAGTCTGCAAAAGCGGGTCCGCAATTGGAGTATGCTGTTCTATTTGTTGATTGCGGTGGCCGCTGCTTCTGCAACGATGATCGAATTGCAAGAATATTTCGAAACAGACGCAATCACAAATCGTTTATTCGCGCTCCTGTTTATCGCGCTGTTTCTGGGTTTCGGTTTTTTGGCATTTGCCGCTTATCAGATGCACCGTCGGAAACTAAAATCGCATTCGGTGTCGGGTGTGAGCAATCCACTGAGTCTGCGTTTGCTGCGTTTGGTCGCGCTGGTGGTCATGATTCCAGCGATAGCGATGTCCATTGGCACGGTGATAGTCCTAATATTTCTAAAAGATTTCATTGCAGATGAAATCGACAAGGAAACTGAAACGGCGATAAATGCATCAGAAGGGTATGTCGATGAACAAATCAATGCTCAGTTGCAGTGGATTAAACCGTTAGGGAATGGCCTTTCCAACAATCTAAAGAAGTGGTTGAGGGCCGCTCAGATCACAGCACAGGAGCCGGAGGCGCTGGCCGCGAGGCTATTCGATGACGGCATTGTGCGTAAGGCCTTTCATGAACAGCAGGAAGAATTAGAAAAGGAGCAGGAGACCGTTTTCATTGTCAACGCCAATGGCCGCTTACTTACCCGTGGAAACAGTTCTTACGCGTTTGACTGCGACGTGCCACAACCCGAAATCTTCAGCAAACTGATCAAATTTGCCGAAAGTCCGCTGTGGGAGGAGGGCGACGGTGTCTGTGCGGACACCAGCGAAGTTTTGGGTTCAGCCACTCCGTTTTGTTTTCTCGAAAATGACGAAGAAGATTGTCCAAAGCTGAGTCTTGCCAAGGAAACCCAGTTCAATGAAGACGAATATCGAATAGCGGTTTATTGGCGAGAGGGAGGAGATTCACTCTATATTATCTATGCGCTTGATGCTCCTACTTTCGCATACTTGTACGCGAAAGTGCCAATCACCAAAAATGTCGTGGAACTGGCATTGGAGGATCCGCAAGCGGACTTGCTGGCACGCGGCATCTCGGTGGCGGTGTTGCAATGGTCCATGGTTTACTTTGTCGTTTTGTTTTTGTTTTTATACATTCTCTTTCGACAAGCGGCCCGCACCGCAAGCGACATCTCACAGCCGATTGAAGAACTCGTGAATTTTGCCGACAAACTTGCTTTGGCGAGGGATGATGATGAAGTCCAACTGCCGGACCTAAGAGAATCATCGCTTAACGATGAGGTTTCGAAGCTTCGGAACAGCTGGGTAAGCATGGTTAAAAAGCTGCTTGAGCAACGCCAGGAATTGAAAAGCGTGCTGCTCACCGTATCGGCGGGCGTCATCGTGCTGGATAATTCCGCACGCGTCAGATTTGTCAATGAATCAGCTAAGAGAATTCTGCCAGACCGACTTAAGGACTTCAGTGAAGAAGACGATTTCTTTCTTGAGATCGTGCCTGAATTCGCGAATCTGATCGCTCAGACCAATTCAGGTGATGTCGCTGCTGAAGGGCAGAAGATCGAAGTTGTCAGTGCAAACGGCCGCAAGCAGCTGCAGGTCAAAATAGCAAAGTGGCATAGTAAGCCCGGAGAGCGGGGTTTGGTCATTTCGTTCGACGATGTAACGTCTCTGACTGAAGTCGAAAGAGGAAAAGCAGAACTTGATATCGCAAAAACTGTAGTTCACGAATTCCGATCACCGCTGCAAGTAATTACGGAAAGCTGGGGATGGCTCAAAGAAACGCTAATCGAATCCCATGCAAGGAGGCAGCAGTTCGAAAGTGAAATTGACAGTATCGACAGTATTGACGAAAATTTGGACGCTATTAAGGAAGTGGCGGAATTTTTCGCCACTAGGCCGGACGGGCAGTTGGTCTTTTCCAAATTAGAGCGCAAGGGTATCGTTAATTTAATTTATCAGATTACGAAATCTGAAAATAGAAGGTTTCCAAATGTCGAAATTGAATTCGTCAGTGATGCCTCAAAGGAGATTTTTGCTGAAATTGACGAATACCGAATCGGTGTTGCGGTCAAAAATATTATAACGAACGCCGAGCAAGCAATTAGTCAGCGCACAGACGAACAAAAAACCGATAGCAGTTTTCGCGGGCGGATTGAGGTCTCAGTCAAAAAACTAGCGACGGCTGTGGAGGTCCGAGTCGCCGACAATGGTGTAGGAATAGCGGCAATGCCTTCGAATCGAAAGGGCAAACGCCAGCCGGACCAAATCAAGCGAGGCGCAAAGCGCGGTCTTGGACTGAAATTGGTCAATATGATTGTGACACTTCACAAGGGTGCGTTTGAAATAGGGCCAGCTGAAGCGTTTCCTAATAATTCTCATAAAGGAGTTGCTGCGATCATACAACTTCCCAGGATTAGTGAACAAGACCAATCAATTCCAACGGAGAATTCAGCGTGAGCAAATTTGATGGATTTAACATCTTGCTAGTTGACGAACACGCTCCACTCCTGGATAGTTTCAGGCGATATTTCATCGGAAAGCAGTGTGCATTCCAGTTTTGCGACCATGACGATACTGGATTGAATCACAGACATGAAAGCAGCCCGCCCAAAAACGAAGATGGACTTTGGCTGCTCAGCAAATTACGGACGCTTGATCCGGACCCGCCAGTGGCTGTGGTTTCTGGACAGAATATTGAATTGCGGATCAATGCAGTTCGGGTAGCGCATGGGAATTGTTGCAAAGTCCGGTGGTCTCGGCATGTCATTGGGAAATTATTAAACCTAAAACGGAATCTGGTTGACTGGCGGGGGAGACCGTCGTCGGGGAATCGCTCTTGATAAGCAGCAAAAATATGAACGACAACGCGCCCGTCGGTCAAAAAGGATAAAATGAATAATTCGATATGCTGATCATGAATTAATCATAATGAGAGAGCTGGAGAATCCATTGACATTGGTCAGACGGTCGATTGAGTATTGCTGAGTTTGGTGAATGCAGAATCACGATTTCCGTCAGTAAAATAATAACAAGTTCAGAGCAGGCTGTTAGGGAGTAAATCGCAATGTTAAAAGCCGCTAAAAGTTTTTGCTGGAAAACTGAAGCCAGTGCAAAAAAATGGCTGAATGGTGAAAGCCGCACTGTCAACAATAAAGTTGGAATCAAAGTAATTCCTGAGCAAAATGTGAGCAAATGGAAGTTTTACCAAGTCAGACGATGCCAAATCTTCGGACGTGCGCTGTCTAGGTTTTACTCGACTCTAAGATTTGTCTTTGTTGTAGCGGTGAAAACTAAAATTTCAAAATCCTGGAAACAAATTTTGGATATGGCAGCTAAATCTATGGCAGTTAGAACTTGGTTGAAACCTCCGTTGAATTATGAGCGGGAAAAATCAAAAGTACTGGGGCAGTTATCATGAGCGAAGACTTGGGATATAATATTTTGCTCGTTGACGACAATGAGTCGCTCTTGGGGAGTCTTGAGCGGTTTTTTGTCAGAAAAAATATTTGTACAGTTCGTTCCTCTGTTGATGCTGATGGATGTTTGGAACACATTAACGAAAGCGGTCCGCCGGATGTCGCAATTGTTGATATCGGGCTGCCGTCCCGCGAAGGCAAAGATGGGATTTGGCTGATTGAACAGTTGCGCGCGCTTCATCCGGACCTGCCAGTGGTTGTGCTCTCCGCATACAATATAGACATCGGGGTCAAGGCAATGCGGGTTGGTGCATGGGGTTTCGCTCAAAAACCGATTGTATTGGAGTATCTTTGGGAAATTATCAGGCGGGCCACGGAATTCGGCCGGCTGGCACGGGAAAATCGTCAGTATAAGGCCGCTAATTTTAACGAGCAGACTGAATTCGTCCGCGCTTCTGTCGCCTCAAGAAAACTGTGGGATTGTCTCGAGCATCAAGCGAACAAAAATTGCAGGGTTATGCTGCTCGGAGCAATTGGGACCGGAAAGCAGCATTGCGCTAGAGTATTGCATGAAAAGAGCGAGCAGCGGCGGGACAAGCCTTTTGTCGTTGCGAATTGCCAATCACCTTGTGAGGATTTGTTGGAGGAACAGTTGTTTGGTAAATCCTCGAAAGACGGATACCACATCCTGGGATTACTGGAACAGGCGCAGGGTGGAACGATTTACTTCAATGAAGTCTGCAGTCTACCTGCTGCCATTCAGTCAAAACTGGTCAGAGCTCTTGTAAGAAACCGGTATGAACGCAAAGGAGGAGGCGTTGTCTGGGGTCTTGACTGTCGCGTGGTTTCTGGAACGTCTCATGATATATCCCGTTACGTGGAAGATAAATTGTTCAGCAGAGATCTCTTTGATCGGCTTAATGTCGTGTCGATTACGATCCCGCCTTTGAATATGCGAAGAGACGATATACCCGAATTAACCCAGCATTTCGCCGATTGTTTTTTGAAGCAGCACGGTTTGCCGAACAGAGCATTTTCCAGCGATGCGATTAACGTGCTGAAAACGATGAACTGGTCCAGTAGCGCGGTGGAGCTGCGTGGATTTGTCGAGAGGCTGGTGCTTTCAGGAGATCCATCGAAGCCGATAACAGCCGATGACATTCGAAGAAAAACTTCTGGGTCAAATGCGGGATCAAGACAAACAGGCGCCGAAAAATACCTCAAAATGAAACTGCGCGAAGCCAGAAACGAATTCGAAAGACAATATCTTATTTCGCAGATCAATCTCTGCGGCGGCAATATCTCGGACGCGGCGAAAAATATCGGCATGGAGCGGTCTGCCTTGCATCGCAAACTCAAGGGGCTTGAAGTTGAAACCAAATCTCTGGTCAGTCGACGGGTGATGTAGCGTTCAAATTGTTGAACCTCCGGCAGGACAGGCGCATGATATGAAAGTCATTGTATGCGGCGGAGGCGAAGTCGGCAGTCAGTTCTGCCGGTATCTTGCACAAGAGGAGTGCGAGCTCACAGTCATTGATCGTGAGTCGGAAAAGGTGCGCTCTCTTTGCGAGCGATACGGGATTTCAGGATCAGTCGGCGATGTTAACGACCGTAGAATTATCGAAGGCGCCGAGGCGGAATCCGCCGATGTCATCATCGCGGCAACTTCGTCGGACAGCAGCAATTTGGTGACATGCCTAATCGCGCGCGGGTTGGGCTCAAGAGCCTTCACTATGGCGCGCTTAAGTGAACGCGGCCTGTCAGATCTGGTTCAACGCAGCTCCAGTTTCCCGGCAGGACCGGTGGACGCAGTCATCACACCTGAAGAAAAAGTCGCGGAATACATCTGTCAAAGGCTGGAAGCGCCGTCTCTTTTGGAACACCGCGCCGTGTTCGGGACTGCATCCCATGGGAGAGCAGGTGAAAGCGAACCGGAAGGCGCGGTGCTTATTGGCATGCGCCTTAACGAAGACTGCGGACTGCTGGAAACACCGCTGAGACAGCTGAGTGAATTGTTCGATGACTTGGATGCTGTTGTTGTCGGGTTCAACCGTAAAGACCGGCTGGGTGTCGCGCTGGCAGACGATATGCTGCAGGAAGAGGATGTTGTTTTTGTCTGTGTGTCGCGCCAAGATTTTGTTCGCACCGTTGGTCTGTTTGGTCTCAAGATTCAGCGGTGCCGTCGCATCGTGCTCATTGGCGCGGGTAAAGTCGGCACATTGATCGCAGAAAAGTTCAGCCAACGGAAGAAAAGCAGTGTAGTGATCATTGAAGCACAACGTTCGCAGGCCGAAAATGCGGCAAGAATGCTATCCAGAACGGTTGTGTTGCACGGCAATGGATTGAGCAAGGAAATGCTTGAGGAGGCAAGCATATCATCCGCGGACGCGCTGGTTGCTGTTACCGCTGACGACAAGACGAATCTTGTCGCGGCAAGCCAAGGCAAGCAGCATTATGCGGGTTTAGTCGCCGTATGTTTGGTCAATGATCGATTTTTAGATCCGGTCGCCTCGACGCTGCATATCGATGTATCGGTTGATCCAAAATCAGTGGCTGTATCAGCGATATTACCGAGAATTCGACGCAACGCCATTGATGGTGTCGAGGTGATGGCTGATGGCGCCGCTGAGCTGATTAAACACACCGTGTCTGCGAACACCCGATTCTTGGGAAAACGCATTCGCAATGCTGATCTGCCGGAAAATGTCAGGGTTGCAGCCATCAAACGCAAAGGTAGGATTTTCATTGCTGAACCCGAATTTCGATTGGTGCAAGGGGATTGTGTTGCTTTTTTCGCGCTGAGAGAGGATGTTCCAGAATTACTGGGTCTACTGAATTCGGAGTCCGCTGCTGAATAAGCTTTCGCTTCTTCCCGCATGCATATTGATTTCAGGCCTTGCCATGTGGGGACCTGCGGTTTTTTGTTTAACACAGAACGATCACGAAACCGCGCAGAAATTTTTTTATCAGGGTCTGTTGACGGCGGTTTTTGCCTTCATGGCTGGACTCGCTCTTACGCAGATCAGTTCGCGAGCCTCTCCGGGAAGAAGGCTGATTGAGCTGATCGCGGTATTCGTTTTGCTTCCTGCTGTGGCCGCGGTTCCGGTCTACTCGATTTTGCCATCCGCCGGTCTGTTTGATTCCTATTTCGAGATGGTCTCCTGCTTTACCACAACCGGTCTGACAATTTTGCAGTCGTTTTATCCTAACGGCGCAGGGATTGTGATTGCCGGTCAGGATGGGTCCTTTGCCGGTGATTTTGAAACGCTAAGCGCGAGTTTGAACTTATGGCGGGCTGAGGTTTCATGGCTCGGCGGGCTATTGATCTGGCTGACTGCCGTAGAAATACTGGCGCCACTGCAGGTCGGCGGGTTTGAACTCACGGGGTCGGCCAACCGATGGTCTTTGACGGAACGTGTTACGATTTCCGGCAGCAAGCTGCGTCCCGGTGTGCGCAGATGGTTTGTTATTGCGATTTATGCGGGGATGACCGCCGTGTTGTGTCTGCTTCTGATTGGCGCAGGCAGCAGCCCGATCGATGCGTTGATTGCGGCAATGTCAACATTGTCTACCAGCGGCATTTCAGCGGAAAGCGGGTATGCGACCGCGGCAAGCAGCGTGGTAGGAGAAGCCTTTGTTTTAGTGGCTTTGCTTGCCGCTTTATCCGGAATGTTGGTTGGATCTTTGCGGTGGGGTTTCAAACCACGTGATTTGGGCTTTGATTCGGAATTCGGTCTTGCATTTTTACTGATTTTGACTTCGGTGGTTTTGCTCTTGCTGTTTCATCGGTACGAAGTCGCCGCCATTCGATCATGGGCACAGTTTTGGGAGCTGGGTCGCAGCATGTGGGGAACAGCGTTCACGACGGTGTCGTTCCTGACAACAACCGGCTTTAAGTCAATCTACTGGAGCGCAGCCATAGAGTGGCAGCCCCCCGGGTTTTTGAAACTCTCAACTTTGGGCGCGGCGATCATCGGCGGTGGCGTTGCAACAACGGCTGGTGGGATTAAACTGCTGCGCGTTGTCGAGATCATTCGCCTTGTTTCTTCTGAGATAGGTCGTGTGACCTTTCCTTCGTTGATTTCGCAGCAGACGTTGTCAGCTGGCTCAGGTAAAGGCAATGCCGCCTTGCTAGCCGGCGTTTTCGTCATGCTGTTCGTTCTGCTGCTGGCTTTGGTTTCTTTGGGTTTGACGTTAATGGGCTTTGGGTTCGAGGAAGCCACAGTGCTGGCCACCGCTGCTTTAACGACGACTGGCCCGCTTGTTCCTGCTGTGCTTGGCGAAAATATTAACCTGCTTGATCAGTCAGTGCCGACAAAGTTATTGCTGTGCACGGCGATGGTCATCGGAAGATTGGAATTGCTTGCATTGATTTCGGTTTTCAATCCTGATCTTTGGAAGAGACAGTGACAATGGTTCGGTCGCAAACACTCGAAGATCGACGCTGCAGATAAACAAACCCGTTCATGCAGCTTGCATTCCAGCGGCAGCCGAGAACCAATCTGCGAGAGTTCAGCATGTTTCACATCAGTCTGTCGGCATGCCCATCATTGCTCTTTCGAATCCTATCCAAATGGATTTCGGCGCAGGCTGCGGGCCAGAGTCGCCTGCGAACCGAATTTGATTGTCCACAACATTCCAAAATCGATGAGGATGATTGATCGACACCAGTGAGAAGGGTGTGTCAGTGTGCACAAAGCATCATCGCACACCGAATGCGTGATGCTCGATTTTGAGCGGTTGTTATACAATGGTTTACGGGACCACACATCCAAACCGCGGATTGTTCGTATCTTCAAACCAATCGGCAATATCCAATGCGTGCAAATTTTCTCTCATTTGCGTGAGGCAAAGAAACACGAACTTCCGCTCCATTACGAATGCAATAATTCAGCTTGATCGGGAAATGACATCTTGACTTTTTTGGTTTTTTTTTGATAAGGTATGGCAGAGGCAGCCAACAGGGGAGCAGTGCCATGGCCGTCGAACGATCAAGTTTGCAAGACGCCTTTCTTAATGTTCTCCGCAGATCGCGCGCACCGGTAACGATGTTTTTAGGAAACGGCGTCAAGTTGTCGGGCCATGTGCAGTCATTCGACAATTACTGTGTGCTGCTTCGCCGCGAGAAACACTCGCAATTGGTCTATAAGCATGCCATTTCGACAATTGTGCCGGTTGATCCGATTTCGTTGGAGCGCCCAGAGTCAGAAGACAGCTGACCAACGCTTCTCCGTTTCATTCACGGGGAAACCGGCTCCAGCGTGGTGATCCCAACTGCATTGGCCCGCGAGTAGGCGGGGTCAAGCGACATCACGGCATATTGTCCTGATCTCCAGAGTTGGCTGAGATCATCAAAATGCTGAGAAAGCGGGTGACCGCTTTGTCCAGTCGCAATTACAAACTGTGAGGAATCGGGTTCAGAGAAATCATAGATGCCCCGATATCCCGGCCCGTGTAATCCAGCGAAGGGATTTTCGCCACTTGTGGCCATCGCCCCGTTGTTCAGCGTATGGTCTCCTCCAGACACAGGCTGCCGAATGTCGAATAGCCACGACAAAAGACTGTTTGAGGTCAAGACTGGATTATCATGTATGGCCATGTGAGCATCGCCCCATTGCCACGACGCTAAATCAGAACCATAGCTGTCGAGCAGCTGCGACACGGCTTCGTCAAGTGCAATGAGCGCGATATCATCGCAGTTTTCGACCACTTCGGTTTGAATAATATCACACCAAACAGCCGCTCCGTCGATATTCTTGAAAACACGCTCTATGAAAACCGGATCCGGCTTTCGAAATTCTGAAGTCAGATTTCCCAACTCGTCTTGAATCAGCAATCGCTGCACGGCTGCCACCCAAGCTGCATAAATCAATGGCTCAGCTTGATGGGCATCCATATCTCCGTCCCAGTCGGAAAGTAGATCAAGAGCGGCATTCCGTGCTTTATTAACGACAGTTTGTCCTGCCGCACCGGTCGTATGCCATAAATTTCTGGCAAGCAGCGGAACCAGGGTAATCGCCGCATTAGAGACCGTATCCAATTGAATTGACGCAAAACTATTGCGAGAATGGACTTCTTGTGCAGCCAACAGCTGCTCAAGCCGCATGTAACGATGGATATCTCCCCAAGATTGGGTCAGATGATACGGAAATTCCCGATCAACAGTTTTGTTGTTGGTGTTGGCCAATAGGCCGTCAGTTGGATTTCTGAAACGCGGCAGTTCTTCGTATTTCAACTCGCCCTGCCAGCGATTCCATAGCTTCCTGCCCTCAGAGGGCAGTATACCCTTGGTATCGTGGAAGATATGCCGCCTCGGCGCGGCTCCAATCACCTGCATGGCGATTTCATTCCGGTCGGCAATCAGCAAATTCAGGGAGGGGGCCCGGTGCAGCCGACCCGCTTCCAGGGCTTCGTCTACGGTTTGCGCTTTCATCAATCGCAGCCCGGCGGTCATCGATGTGTTCTGCGGATCCAGCAGGGTAAAGGCAAGCGTCGCAACATGGTCGCGTGGGATGATTTGACTGAGTCCGAAATACTCGTTCGAAATCACGGGACCATTCTCCGTCCGTCTGAGTTCCAGTTGCTCAGGCGGCTGATCCTTGATTTTAATAATATCGATCCGGCGACCGAATTCCTTGTTGCCGGTCGGGGTTAAATAACGGTCGTCGCTTTCGGGATCGAGCTGCTCAAAATACAGATCTTGATCATCCAAATATGAAATGGTGATACCCCAAGCAATCTGAGCGGATCGGCCGATTGGAACAATCGGTGATCCTGGTATCGTTGCCCCGATAACCCCCCCGGATGAGAGTTCCAGTCGCGCAAGCATCCAGATCGACGGAGCGCTGAAGGCAAGATGGGGATCGTTGGCGAATAAAGTGGCCTGACTTGCGGTCCTGGCGGGAGCCGCTGCCCATACATTGGAAGCGCCTTTGAGTCCGGAGCGCGAGAATGATGGGAAATGGTTCTCCGGCGCTACAGATGAAGATTCGGAGTTCACATCAAGAGTGTAAGGTACGGCGATGCCGCTTCCGGGTATGAATGGCATCAGATCGGCAAGGCGATCCGGTTCAAGCTTTGCAGCTGCCCGCATTCGGCGCGCTTCCTCAAGCGCATGGCCTGTGAGGTCCAATGCTTGGAGATTTAGAATCGCGATGCTGTCGAACGGTTCCCACGGTCGCATGCCTTCATCAAACAGCAAGAACTCGGGTGCGCCGCTGTTCAGCGTGCTTTCAGCAACAATTTGCATCCAGGCATTGACGCCCTTGGAATAAGCATCGAGCGCTGCCCGCGTATCCTCATCCTGGAATTTGAGGGCATCCACCGACAGCTTATGTATGTCGAGCATTCTCATAAACCGGTCGGTTCGCAACGTAACCGTTCCGAACACCTCGGAAAGCCTTCCATATGCAGTCCGCCGGAGAAGAGACATTTGCCAGAGCCGATCCTGCGCATGAGCGAATCCAAGGCCAAAAAAAACATCTTTGTCCGTATCGCCGAATATGTGCGGAATAGCGAAATTGTCGCGGACGATCTCGACAGGACCAACAATGCCCTTAACACGGTGCACCGAGGAATAATCAGGAAGCGATCCTCTCAGAAGCACGTAGATGACGATCGAACCCAGCACTACGATGCCGCTCAAGATGATCAGCGCGCTTATGAGCCATTTCAACATTAGGTGCATTGGTTCACACGATTGGATTTGGATGGAATATCCGGAAAGATTGGATTAGAGAAGCGACAGCGATTTAACTTCGGAGCATCCTGATGGCAAATGTGAGCTTTATCGGAATTGGTGTGATGGGATACCCAATGGCCGGCCATTTGGCCGCTGCCGGGCACAGCGTTACCGTTTATAATCGGACAGCGTCCCGTGCCGAGAATTGGGTTGCCGAACATGATGGCAAATCCGCTCCCACCCCGGCAGAGGCGGCGAGAGGCTCCGATTTTGTATTTGCGTGTGTTGGCAACGACGATGATTTGCGGGAAGTATGCAACGGAACGAACGGTGCGTTTGAGGGAATGCAGAAAGGAACGGTGTTTGTTGACCACACCACGGTTTCGGCTTCCGTTACCCGGGAATTGTGCGCCGAAGCCGAGGCGGCGGGGTTCGACTTTGTGGATGCTCCTGTTTCCGGTGGACAGGCTGGCGCTGAAGGAGGAATTCTTTCGATTATGTGCGGAGGCCGGGTGGAGCCGTATGCCCGCGCGGAGCCGATCATGGATTGCTACGCAAGAATTTGCCGGCGCCTGGGAAATTCCGGCTCTGGCCAGCTTGCCAAGATGGTCAATCAGATTTGCATTGCAGGTCTGGTGCAAGGGCTTTCCGAGGGTCTGCATTTTGCTGAAAAGGCTGGTCTCGACGGGAAGGACGTGGTTTCGGTGATCAGCAAGGGCGCCGCTGGATCCTGGCAAATGAACAATCGCTACGAAACCATGCTGGACGGATCTTTCGATTTTGGATTTGCCGTCGATTGGATGCGTAAAGATTTAGGCATATGTTTGGATGCGGCGGATGAGTTCGGCGTCAGTCTGCCGATAACGGCTTTGGTCGACCAATTTTATAAGGACGTCCAGAAGCTCGGCGGGGGACGCTGGGACACATCCAGCTTGATTCAGCGGTTGCGCGCCTTAGGCTGAATATTCAGTCGAGGCGACAGCATTAATCTGAAAGAATGGCGAATTTGGTCCCTTCGACAGTCGCGCCGATATGCAATCCAGACTCGCCGAAAGTCAGACCGGCGACATCCACCTGCGATGTTAACGAGTCCATTGACAACCCTTGCACATCAGAAACCACAGCATAACGCATGCCGGCGCCGAATTTCCAACCTTGCGAAGCCCGGAATCGCCGCAATGCGTCTTCATTCAGGAAGAATACGGCTTGTGAATATTGCTGTGCGCTCAGTTGAAGTCCGACATTCAATTGCAAGGCGCTGTAATACGCGACGGTTTCGCCATGCACGCGGAGCACACCGTCACCGACCGCGCCACCGATCAGCAATGCGCCTCGGGTCATGACAGGGACCATTAGCAGCCCCGGGGCGTTCTCAATCAAGTCTTGCGTGTCCGGGAATTGCTGGATCATGTAATAGATGGACGAATTGGCCATCTGGTCGATTTTTTCGCGCCGCCGACTATTTAATTCCGCTGCTTGGACCGCAGCCGGAAAGAGACAGGCACCGGCGGAAGCCGTGACGAAGCGACGTCGGTTCATACTTTTCATTTTTGTTTCTCTTTGCTCGATGACATTTTGCTTTTTGCTGATGCCATACCAGAATCGATGAGTCTTGTCATCCCGTTCCAAAATTGTGACTAATGAATTTGCCCGGTGGCGCCGAATTGACTGCTCTGCTCTTAATTTTCTGCGAGCAGTTGTGCCGCGAATGGTGCGAAGTAGCTCAATATTCCAGCACATCCCGCCCGTTTGAATGCCAGAAGACTTTCCAGCACAGCTTTTTCCAGCGCAAACGCTCCGCTTGAGGCTGCTGCTTGTATCATCGCATATTCGCCTGAGACCTGATAGGCGAACGTAGGGACTTTGCAGAGTGAACTGATTCGATAACAAAGGTCCAGATACGGCAGACCCGGCTTGACCATGACGGCGTCGGCTCCTTCCGCTATATCCCGCTGAGCCATCCGAACAGCCTCATCAGAATTCCCGGGATCGATCTGATAGGTCGCTTTGTCGCCTTTGAGGAATTCGCCTGACATAACCGCATCCCGAAACGGACCATAAAATGAAGATGCGAATTTCGCGGAGTAGGACATCAGAATGGTGTTTTTGAAACCATTGGTCTCAAGCGCGCTGCGAATGCGGCCGATCCGTCCATCCATCATGTCCGAAGGACCAAGAATCGTCGCGCCTGCCTGTGCATGGCTGAGCGCCTGCTTCTCCAGACAAACCAGCGTTTCATCATTCAGAATTTCGCCGCGGCAGTAGAGTCCATCGTGCCCATCCGAATTATAGGGGTCTAACGCGACATCCAGCATAATTTCGATGTCGTTAACAGCGTCGCGGATTGCGGCTGCCGAACGATTCGCCAAATTCATGGGATTCCAAGCTTCTTCGCAGCCGGGAGTTTTTTTGCCGGCTTCGACGAGGGGAAAGATCGCTATTGTTGATATTCCCATCCCTGCGGCCCTTTTGGCAGCTTCCACCGCATGATCAATGGACATTCTCTTGACGCCGGGCATCGCTTGGATCGGCTCACGCACATTTTTGCCTTCCCGAACGAAAACCGGCCAAATCAGATCGGATGCGTGCAACCGATTCTCGCAGACCAGCCGGCGGATTGTTTCGCGCGCTCTAAGGCGTCTCGCCCGATGCGCTGGAAACGACAGAGGTGTTTGTTGCATAAGAATACCAAGTGATTTCAGCACTTATGGGATTAGCAAAAATTTTGAAGACATGAAATTCACAAGAGTGCCGCTGCGCTGATCAGGCACTTGGCATTAATATTAGTTAAAACAATATCATACAGTGATTATCTCGTAGTTAATCACAAGCTTGCAATTCACAATTTTCAAGAATGTCGGTTGGTTTCGATGATTGTTGGAACCAATCTGTGCAATTCCTACTAGAATTTTGACGATTGTGACAGTAATTTGTGACCACAGTAATTCTGTCAAACAGACAGACCAGTGGCTTTGAGCCACGCGAGCAGCTGAATTACAAAAAAAGGCGCAATCGCATGAATGAAGTGCCAATGTTAAATCGGCACCTGCAAGTTTCGGGTGCGCCGAACGGTTACGATGCTCTCCTTATGGTGCAGAAAATCAAGGAGTCGAGCACTCCGATTCTGCATGTTTCCGTTGATGACCGGCAAATGGCTGTGACCCGCGATGCGATTAAGTTCTTCGCGCCTGATACCGAATTGTTGGAATTTCCCGCATGGGATTGTCCCCCTTACAGCCGAATTTCTCCCAACCGAGATGTTATTGCAATGCGAATGGACACGCTTGCGCAGCTCGCGGATCAGCCGAAAGCGCGTTCGAGGATTGTCTTAACGACGGTCAATGCTATTTTGCAGCGTGTGCCTTCCCGACAGTTTGTTCAGAAACGTTCGATTAAAATCAATGTCGGCGAACAATGCGCATTGGAAAAACTGACCGACTTTCTAAATCAGACAGGATACGAACGCGCTTCAAAAGTTTATCAAGCGGGAGAGTATTCGGTTCGCGGAGGAATTGTCGATGTCTTTCCTGCCGGTGAATCGATACCGGTGCGCATCGATTTCTTTGGCGATCAGATCGATGGAATTCGCTGCTTCGACCCCGAATCGCAGCTCACGGTTAATCGGCTGCAAGATGTCCGAATCGGACTAGGGTCTGAATTCACGCTTGATACGGATACGATCAAGAGATTCCGGCATTCCTACCGTTCTGTCTTCGGCATTCCTCGCGATGACCAGGCTCTTTACGCCGCAGTATCAAATGGCCAGACCGTGCAAGGATTGGAACATTGGCTGCCATTTTTGCAGGAACGGTTGGAGTTGATTTTCGATTTCCTTCCCGGAGCCCAGATCTGTTTAGACCATCGGGTATCGCGAAGGATCACCGATCGGTGGGAATCGGTTAATCAGCTTTACAGCAATCGGCAAGCGCAAATGCAGCCGGGACCAGCCTATTCTGACGCCTATCCTCCGGTTAATCCCGAATGTCTTTATGCCAGCCCGGATGAAATCAGCGCTAGGTTGAATTCAATGCCTGTCCAAACTTTTGTTCCGCAGCGATTACCAACCGGTTATGCGTGTATCGATGCGGGTGGTCGGGCTGGTCATGATTTTGCGGCTGAGCGCGTCTCCGCTGCTTCATCGCTTACGGAAAGCCTGGCCGACCACATCCGCGAGCTTCGGAAATCAAAGCCAGTCATTTTAGCTTGTTTGACTGAGGGATCGCGACAGGGGTTAGCTTCAATGCTTCAGGACGCGGGTCTGAGCATTTCCGACATCTGTTCCTTCGATGATGTTGGATCACTGCCGGATTCCATTGATTTGGCGGTCCTAAATATTGATCACGGATTTACAGCGCCGGACTTTGCTGTCGTATCCGAGCAGGATGTGTTCGGTGCGAGCATAACGCACAGGCCGTTGCGGCGACGATCATCGGAAGTCTTGCTCGCGGAAACCGATGCATTTTCGGCTGGTGATCTTGTCGTGCACGAAGAGCACGGCATTGGTCGTTATCTTGGATTGCAAACCATTGTCGTTGGAGCTCCGCATGATTGCTTGGCATTAGAATATGCCGGAAACACGCGTTTGTATCTGCCGGTCATCAATATTGATTTGTTGACAAAGTTCGGCTCGAATGAGGCGCAGCTTGACAGACTCGGGGCTGCGCATTGGCAACAACGCAAGGCTCGCATTAAGAATAGACTGAAGGATATCGCCGACGAACTGATTAAAATCGCCGCGAAGCGCTCGGTGCAACGGGCGCCGATTCTGATCCCCGACGGGTTGGGTTGGGAATCATTTATTTCTCGTTTTCAGCATATGGAGACAGAAGACCAAGTACAAGCCATAGCAGACGTTTTGGCGGATTTGGCGTCGGGAATTCCCATGGATCGTTTGATCTGCGGCGATGTTGGATTCGGAAAAACCGAAGTCGCAATGCGTGCGGCATTCATCACTGCCTTGGCCGGACACCAAGTTGCTCTAGTCGCTCCAACAACGCTGCTGGTCAATCAACACTTTAATTCATTTCGTGACCGCTTTGCCGGGTTTCCTATTATAATCAAGCAGTTGTCGCGACTATCTTCAACCAATGAGGCTGCAGCAACCCGAAAGATGCTGAAGGCAGGCACGTGCGACATTGTCATCGGTACGCATGCATTGTTGGCGAAATCAATCGGTTTCAAATCACTTGGGCTGCTGATCATCGATGAAGAGCAAAGCTTTGGTGTTGTGCAAAAAGAGCACCTCAAAAAAATACGTGGGACCACTCATGTCCTTTCGATGACCGCGACGCCGATCCCCAGAACCATGCAGCTGGCTTTGTCGGGTGTGCGCGAATTGTCGATTATCGCCACTCCGCCGGTCAATCGGCTGTCGATTCGCACTTATGTCGCGGAGTTTGATCCAGTCACGGTGCGAACTGCGCTTTTGCATGAGTTCTATCGCGGCGGACAGAGTTTCATCGTTGTGCCGCGCGTGAAGGATCTGGATTTTGTCAGAGAATTTCTGCAGCAACAGGTTCCAGAAGTTACGTTTGTCGTCGCTCATGGGCAGATGCCGAGTTCCGAAATGGAGAAGCGCACCGGTCTATTCTACAATGGAAGTCGGAATGTTCTTGTGTCCACGACGATTATCGCGGCCGGGCTTGATATCCCCAGCGCCAACACAATTATAATCATGTCAGCGAACAGATTCGGTTTGGCGCAGCTCTATCAGATTCGCGGACGGGTCGGCCGTTCTGCGGTGCGTGCCTACGCTTACATCACCTACATGCCCAAAGTCCGAATGACCGACAATGCGCATCAACGTCTGCAGGTTATCAGCAATCTTGATTCTCTTGGCGCCGGTTTCAGTTTAGCTGCCCGTGATTTGGATATGCGCGGAAGCGGAAACCTGCTCGGCGAGGCGCAGAAGGGGCATGTCAGGGAAGTGGGTGTTGAACTGTATCACCAAATGTTGGAGGCAGCGGTCAACGAATTAAAGTCGAGTGGTGAAGCGCACCCGGTCGAGCAGAGCAGCTGGGCGCCGCAAATCAATCTTGGAATCGCGGCATATATTCCTGAGATTTATGTGGAGGACCTGTCTATTCGTCTTGGTCTTTACCGACGAATGGGGCTGTTGAGGGACTCACTTGAAATCACGGCATTTGCAGCCGAACTTGTGGATCGATTCGGTAAGCTTCCGAACGAAACCCACACGCTGCTCAGGATCATTGCAATTAAGCAGCTTTGCAAGCAGGCAGGAATTTCCCGGCTGGATGCGGGTAAGGAAGGCGCAGCCATCGAATTTTTGAACGATACATTCAACAATCCCACCGGACTCTTGAGTTTCATCACCGATCAGAAAGATGGGGCAAAAGTCAAAGGCAATAAACTCATCGTTCGGCGCAAGTGGGAAAACGAGAGCGAGCGTCTGGATGGCCTCAAAGGGATTGTAAAGGAGATCGCGCGTCTCGCCAATTGAGCCGACCTGTATCACCGACTTTTCTTACAGCTTCTGAATCACAGTTCTAACAAATCTATATGCTTTCGCACCGCTGCAGCGCATGATCGGATTAGGGCATCGATTTGAATAGATCCTTTGAGATATGAGCGAACGCGCTTTTGGCTTGGCGACTAATGCAACGGAATCAGGCCTGGGAAGATCCGAGGGGACAGCAACAGCGTCAAAGAGGCTGAAGACGGTGAAGTTTCCTGGTCTGGGAATCGCGGGATTCACATGGAGGCGGTGTGATTTTGCAATTGATCAATTAACTTCATCCAAACGTTAATCGGCTGCGCACCATAGACCTTGAACTGGTCAGCGATCACAAACAGCGGCACGCCGGTAACATTGGCAGATCTTGTCTGACGGTCCGAAGCGGTGACGTAGGCTTTTGCATCGTCGCTGCCAAGCCGGATCATTGTTTGCTTTCGATTGCCGCCACATGCTTCTGCGATATCCAGAAGCACTTTTTCATCTCCTATATTTCTGCCCTCTACAAAGAATGCTTCAAACAATGCTGCGACAGTTTTCGAGACATCCTGACCATCGATCTCGGCCCAGCGAATAAGCCGGTGCGCGTTGAGTGAGTTGGGCATGATCTTTATCCGATCAAGACGTATGTGCAGGCCGCATTCTGCTGCCGCATCATGCACTGGACGGTAGGCCCGCGCCGCACCCTTATCTCCGTTGAATTTGTGACGCAGATAATCAGTCCGGTTCATTCCTGATTGCGGCATTTGCGGGTTAAGCTGAAACGGCGCCCAAGACACTTTAAACTGATCAAATCCGGTGGTGCGCAGCGCGGAGTCCAAGCGGGCCTTGCCGATATAGCACCAAGGGCAGACAGGATCAGAATAAATCTTAAGTTTAATCATCCGCTTTTCAGCTTGCTGGAGTCACGAATCGGTGCGCTTAGGAATGCCTGCAGCCAGTGGTCAATGTCAGTGCTGCGAAAGCGCTCAAAGCGTCTGAAGCAAAATTTATTGTCTTGCACTGCAGTTGACAAGAACACCCCGTGTTTCTCAAACAGTGAAAGCGGTGCCGGTCTGTTGGCGGATGAAAATCCTACATCTCTGATCGAAGCAAATTCGGCAAAACCTTTGAAAACGTCCAAGCGATTGTCATCTCTGTCTTTGCGAAGGCGCTCGACCTGATGAGCCTGTAACCGCTGAGTTTAAGGGTTGACCAAGTTTCAAACTACTGAGGACGGGTGGCAAGATGACTGAAACTCAAGAAGACAAGGTCGAAGGATACAGCCGATCCAATGCGCGGAATTCCAGCGCCGATGCGTCGGTTCTCCGAGTTTTGCATGCGCATTGCTTCAAATGTCGAATACGTGGACAAAATTGTGAGCGGACCGCCAGTGATCGGAAACACTGAGCAGGAGGTCGCATTCCTGGGGTTCAAGTCGTTCCTTACACATAAGGTGCGAGAAACGGCGGGATGGAAACGAGCGCCGTCGCATGATCGAAAGCGCGAAAGATTCTGGACAACTGCCATGGACTGTTGTGAGGCGCCTGCCACAAACCATGGGCAGCGAGAGAGCTGTATTTCCGCTCGTCGGTTGGAACGCGTTATCGAATTGGCTGCGATGCAAATCACAAAAAAGACGCGGCGAATTTATTGGACGGGGCGGCAACGCTGAAGAGATCGACTGCGAGCGGTCTTTGAGTTTGGGGTGCGGTCGACTCATGAGTGAAGAGCGGTTTTTTTGTGACGCCCAGGCATCAGTTTCACTGAAGTTCGCAATTTCCGATATTCGCTGCCCTTCAGCGTTTCGGACTCCATATCAGCAAGGCCTGCGTTTGAAATGTTATCGAGCGCCGATGGCGCGGCAGGCTAACTTATTCCGCCCGAATCCTAACCTCCCGACAAATCGAGACATATATCGGCCGAACGTCTAGAAAAAATCGCTTCAAAATTTAGTTAAGTAATAGTTTAGCTAAACTAAACTAAAGAAAATAAAATGGCTGCCTTGGGTTGCAACCCGTTGATTTTTCATTAATTTTTTGAAATGGTGTGAGCAACAGTCAAAAAAACGCCCGCGCGAGGCGGGCGTTGAATTATGAGGCAGGTTTCATACAGGCAAGAAACCTATCGAGCAGTGAGGTTTATTTAGGACTAGAAATTCTCATTGCCAAGTCGCTTCTGATTTGAGATAGCAAAAACCTTATCTTTCCCAACGGATGTCACCTAAATGTTACTAAGTTCGAAACTGACGACCGCCAAAGCGGTCCTTTTGATCGCAGCAGTTATGCATACTGTCTCAGCTGAGGCAGAACCGATGCATGCTATAGCAATGTATGGGAAACCGGCGCTGGAGGTGGGCTACAATTCGCTTCCTTATGCCAATCCGCACGCACCGCAAGGCGGTCGGATTGTTTTTGGTCAGTCGGGATCTTTCGATTCATTGAACCCTTTCATCATCAAGGGGCGGGCTCCATCGACAATCCGTTACCTCGTTTACGAACCGCTGATGGGGCGTAACTGGGACGAGCCATTCACACTTTACGGTCTGCTTGCAGAATCAGTGGAAACGAATGACGACAGAAATTGGGTGGAATACACATTGCGGCCGGAAGCTCGGTTCTCCAATGGCTCGCCGGTGACCGTCGAAGATGTGGTGTGGTCATTTGAAACCCTCGGAACCGAAGGACATCCGCGCTACCGAACCGCTTGGTCAAAAATCGATTCAGTTGAAGTGACCGGCCCCCGGTCAGTCCGTTTCAACTTCAAAGCTATTGACCGTGAACTGCCATTGATTCTCGGGCTGCGGCCAATTCTGCGAAAGGCTGATTGGGAAGGGCGAGAGTTCGGCGACAGTTCAATTGAAGTCCCGATCGGATCCGGTCCATATGTTCTGGAGAGTTTTGAAACCGGTCGGAAATTGGTGTTTCGCCGTAACCCCGATTACTGGGGCAATGAACTTGGATTCAATCGCGGACGCCACAATATCGATGAGCTTCGCTATGAATATTACGGTGATGGCGGAATAGTGTTTGAGGCTTTCAAGGCTGGAGAAATCGACACCCACAGGGAGTGGAACGCTGCGAAGTGGAGCACGGAGTACGACTTCCCGGCAGTCAAGCAAGGCGATGTTGTCAAATCAATCATTCCGCACCAAAGGCCATCCGGCATCCGTGGATTTGTATTCAATACCCGGCAGAATTTATTCAAAGATTGGCGCGTTCGAGAAGCACTCATACATGCTTTCAATTTTGAGTTCATAAACACGACGCTCAATGACGGACTTCAGCCGCGTATCGCTTCATATTTTTCAAATTCGGTTCTCGGAATGCATCCCGGCCCGGCAACCGGACTGGTCAAATCCCTGCTTGAAAAGCACCGCGATGAACTTCTCCCGGGTGCGCTGGAAGGTTACGCTCTTCCGGTCTCCGACGGTTCGCTGCGCAATCGGAGCAACATTCGAAAGGCGTTTGCGCTGCTCGAAGAAGCCGGGTGGGTCATCAATTCGAGTGGGGAGCTGCGCAACCAAGAAAACCAAAAGTTTTCCTTCGAAATCTTATTAGCGCAAGGCGCTTCGGAAACGTTATCAATCGCGGAGATTTATATCGAAGCGTTGAAGCAGTTGGGTATCGATGCGCGGCTGACGATGATTGACAGCGCGCAATATAAGGAGCGGACAGACAGTTACGATTTCGATATGGCTTGGTACCGTCGCGGCATGTCTTTGAGTCCTGGCAACGAGCAGCGGCTCTATTGGGGCAGCGACGGCGTCAAAGATCCAGGCACCCGGAATTGGATGGGGATCAACAGCCAGGCGGTTGAATCAATGATCGATGAGATTTTGATGGCCAGAAGCCGAGACGAATTCATCGCTGCCGTTCGGGCATTGGACCGACTGCTGACGACCGGCCGCTACGTCATCCCGGTCTGGTATGCAGATCACTCGCGGATTGCCCACCGCAAAGAGCTGAACTTCCCAGAAAGATTGCCGATTTATGGTGATTGGCTCGGATTTCAGCCGGATGTTTGGTGGTATGAGGAACAGAAATGAATCGATGCAGCGTTTGACCCATGCAGCGATGATGTGGCTGGCATAAGCAACACGCAAAGCGGTCTGTCCGGATTTGACCGCAGGAAAGGACCTGTGCGGCTTTTTCCTCATATGCGAACGAAAAACACTGATCCCGCTGGTGCCTTGCGTTGCTAGGCTCCAGCCCCTGCTGCCGGAACCCGTTTGAAAGCGGCATCGGGACAAGCTGAAGCTTGTTGACTCAGTCCTTGATCGCGGGGAGTTTCCAAAACATGCAATGGCTTTAGATATTTTGCTGAATAGCTTGTTTTAGAAAGAAATTATGCAGTGATCCGCGTTTCCGCGTTCAGACCTTGTTACGGGAAGTTTCTATGCGCGGCTGATCCGAAGGCAATGTTGGCGGGTCTGGGTAAACCACGCCTGCCGATATAACCAACTTTGCAGCATCTTCCACAGACATTTCCAGATACCGCACGTCTTCTTCCGGCACGAACAGCAAAAATCCTGAAGTCGGATTGGGTGTCGTTGGCAAAAAAACACTAATCACTTTGCCATGACCGCCAAGATGATGCCGCACCTCCGCTTTCGCATCATTTGAATAGAACGCAATCGCCCATATGCCGTTGCGTGGATACTGCACAAGACAGACCTTATCAAAGGAACTAGCCGATTGGTCGACCACCGCCTCCGCGATTTGCTTCAATCCGCGATAAACCGAACGCACAATCGGCATTCGCGCAACGAGCATTTCACCTCGCCCAAGCAGCCAGCGACCGAGCAAGCCTTTTGCAATGTATCCAATAGAGACTGTGAAGAAAACGAATACGATTAAACCGGCGCCATGAATGTGAACGCCGAAAAAAGTGGCGGGTTGGTATCGATCGGGAATGAGCGGCAATACCCAGGAATCGATGATTCCGATCGCCGTCCATACAATGTAAATCGTTAAACCGACCGGTGCGACGACCACCAGACCTGTTAGAAAATTAGCTCTTAACGCTGCAAGAATTCCCATCGCTGCTTGGCTTTCGACAAATTAGCCACGGGCAGATATTGGCCGCGGCGAAGTTTCTCTGCAACTGTAACATATGTAAGTTGGACAAAACACTAAACCGCTGAATGCTCATGCAATGTTTTTTGCCGGCACAGACAGTCGGCAATTTCCGCGGCAAATTCAGCATTATTCAGAATCAGCGCTTTGTTTGCCTGCACTGTGGCGCCTTCGGATTGCCGCGCGATCGATTCAAGAAGAAAAGGCGTTGCTTCTTTGCCGGTGATTCCGCGTTCATCCGCTTCACATAGCGCGGCGTCAATCCAAGGAGCGATCCGTGAAGGCGGGACTTCATCCTCTACCGGGATTGGATTAGCCGCGAAAACCGCTCCCGCGATATTAAGTTGCCGACGAAAAACCAGCGTCGATGCGATTTGCGCTGGTTCGTCCAGACGGTTCGGGGAGGGAAGTCCGGAATCGCGCGACCAAAACGCCGGAAAAGCATCTTGATCTCGGACGGCAATCGTAATCCCCAGAGTTTCCATGTGTTCAAGCGTCTTTGGAATATCCAGAACAGACTTGGCGCCTGATGCCACAACGATCATGGATGTGGTTGCAAGCTCGTTCAAATCTTGTGAAATATCAAATGTTTGTTCAAAATTTCTGTGGACACCGCCAATTCCTCCCGTAGCAAATACATCGATGCCGGCATATGAGGCGCAGATCATTGTCGAAGAAACTGTGGTCGCGGCGTTTTCGGCGGCTGCTAAAGCAAGTGGGAGGTCTGCTCGTCCGACTTTTGCAACAGGCTCTCCGCTTCCTAATGATTCGATTTCATGCTTTGAAAGGCCAATGGCGATTTTTCCATTCAGCACCGCAATCATGGCGGGAATGGCTCCAGCGTCGCGAATTCTGCGTTCAGCGCCAATAGCGGTTTCGATGTTAACAGGGAAGGGGAGTCCGTGCGCCAAAAAAGACGATTCCAATGCCACAACCGGCCTATTGTTGTCGAAAGCCGAGCGCAGTTCGTCGGACAGACGTATTAGTTGTTCATACATTTGTTTGATTTTCCGTTTGAAGCACAGCGAATCGGTGAGCGAACCTTAGAGCTTCTTCGGTGTTGTATTGAAGATGACGCGCTCTGATGTGCGCCGCGGCAAACCGGTCTCCGATACCTGTTCTGCCGCATGGCGGAGGTCCATCCGGTTCGATTGTAAGCAATAGGTGTTTCTCTGCATGTGAGGCAGCCTGTCCGGAGTTGGTGACCACAGCCGCTGCGAATCCAGATTCAATCAGCGCAGCGGCGGCGGCTTTCGAGCTGTTGAATTTTTGACCGCACAGTGATTCCGCTTCAAGACGGTTGAGATATAGCATGGAATTGGGATGCTCTCGAAAGCAGACAGCCGTGCTGACTTTTTCAGAGGAGGCGGCGACATATGCTAGCGTTCCATTTGGCATTTGGAAGAGGTCGAGAAATTCCTCGACAAAGCCAGCCGACAAATTGCCATCGATCGCAATGGTTCCGGCACCATGTGTTGTTCTGCACTGTTTCAAGAGCGACGATGCCATGGAGAGCATGGCGTTTTCTGACTGCAAAAGGCAGCGGCAATCGGCTATCGCGGCAATCAGATTATCGTTGTCTTCAATCGCAACGTAACGATCAGTTGCAGCATTTGCGTTTTTGAGCACTCCCTGCGTTTCAACGCCGTATCGTTTGAGCGATTCAAGAAGATGAATGCCGTCTGCATCGAGTCCAACCGCCGAGATCAAGTTTGAAGAAAAGCCAAGCTGTGCTGCGGCAACGGCGAGATTCAGCGCCACACCGCCTTGACGGCGCTGAATGAATCCAGGGGAATCCGCTCCGATTTCCATCGTTGACGAAGCCTTGCCGATATAGTCCAAATTTGCAGCACCGATCGCAAAGAATCCGTGCTTTCGATTCGACTGTTTCATATCTCTCTTGCAGGTATTGCCTTGACGGAAATTTGCTAAGCATATATCAGTCGGCACTCAATTCACAGGCGGGATGTTGGGCTTGATCGCAGAGATATGCGGCTGGTCCTCCGGTTGGATTTAACATCTGTTGTCTCGCCAAGGCGCAAACCGGAAAGGAAGCACACATGGCTCAGCCAGAATTCACACTGCGTCAGCTCATTGAAGCGGGGGTCCATTTTGGGCATCAATCACACCGCTGGAACCCGCTTATGGCACCGTACATCCACAGCAAGCGGAATGGAATCCATATCATCGACCTAACGCAGACAGTAACCATGATGGATGCGGCGCTGCAAAGAATTGCCGAAACCGTAAGCAAAGACGGCAGCATATTGTTTGTTGGCACAAAGAGGCAGGCGCAGACGAATATCAAGGAAGCCGCCGAAAGGTGCGCGCAGTATTATATTAATCAAAGATGGCTTGGCGGCATGCTGACCAATTGGAAAACTGTTTCGAATTCGATCCAGCGTTTGAACTCAATCGACAAGAAATTGGAACTCGGTGTCGAAGGTCTGACCAAGAAGGAACTGCTGGGCATGCGCCGCGAACAGGCAAAGCTTCAGGCTTCGCTTGGCGGAATACGCAAGATGAAGGGCGTTCCTGACATGCTGTTTGTCATTGATGTCAGGAAAGAAGCCATTGCAGTTGCGGAAGCCAACAAACTCGGAATTCCAGTGGTGGCCATCGTTGACACGAATTGCTCACCAAACGGTATCGATCACATGATTCCCGGAAACGACGATGCCCATCGCGCGATCAAAGTCTATTGCAATTTAGTGGCGCAGGCGGTGTTGGAGGGGCTTCAGCTGGAGGCAAGCGGACGCGGAGAGGATATAGGCGAGAATGCCGAAGGTCCTTCTGTCGAGTTGAGATCCGCAGGATTGGATAGCGAATCCACAGCAGAGGATTCCTCAGCGATAACAGCAGCTGCGGATGAAGCCTCGGCGTTGGACTCCAATCCCGCTGATTCCGCGGAGAAAGATACCGACGAGCGCGAGAGTGATCCGGTCGAAGAACCGCAACCGGCATCACAGACTTCGCAATAATCAATAAAGACCTGCGCGGATTGTCCGCTATCGGATTTGCCGATGATTCGTGCGGGGCTTTAACACTGAACTTGAACAACCTGTTTATTCCGAGGAGACGAAAATGAGTGTGTCGGCAGCGATGGTGAAAGAACTTCGCGCAATGACGGGCGCTGGGATTTTGGACGCGAAAAAAGCGCTGGTCGAGACCGGCGGCGAGATGGACGCCGCAGTTGATTGGCTGCGCACGAAAGGCATGGCAAAAGCTGCAAAAAAGTCAGGCAGAGCAACTGGCGAAGGTCAGATCTGCGTTTCAGTTGCCGGTCAAACCGGTGTGGCGGTTGAAGTGAATTCCGAAACGGATTTCGTCGCCCGAAACAGTGAATTTTGCGGATTTGTCCGCAAGGTTGCGAATGCCGCTTTGAGCGTCGACAGTCTGGGTGAATTGATGGAGGCTCCGCTTGAAGGAGGCACCGTGCAGGGCCATCTCTCAGCGATGGTTGCCGCGCTGGGCGAGAATATGGTCATTCGCCGCTTTCAGAAAATCCAGGGCAGTACGATAGCCAGCTATGTGCACAACCGCGCCGAGGAAGGGGTTGGCAAAATCGGTGTTTTGGTTGCGTTTGACGGTGAGGATAACGGTATCGGACGTCAAATCGCCATGCATGTTGCGGCAACAAATCCGATTTCGCTTTCAGAAGATGACGCTCCCGCCGAGCGCGTGGAACGGGAAAGAATGGTTTTGGTCGAAATTGCGAAGTCGAGCGGTAAACCGCCGGCAATCATCGAGAAGATCGTTGATGGTGGAATGCGCAAATTTTTTGCAACTGAAACCTTGCTGAATCAAAAGTTTGTGATCAATCCGGACATGACGGTTGCGCAAGCCGCGAAGGATGCCGGTATAGCGGTGACGGGATTTGTGTTCATGAAAGTCGGTGAAGATCAGAACTGATCGACTGCGCCGAATTCACGCAGTCATGTTTTGATTGTTGATGAGATCCGCCATGGCGGTGAGGGCCAGCAAATAGCCTTGGGCTCCCAAACCGCAGATGACGCCATCAGCGACCGGAGACACATAAGAGTGCAATCTGAATGATTCGCGCCTATGAATATTTGTAAGGTGAATTTCGATCACAGGCAAAGCAACTGCTCGCAGCGCATCATGGATGGCGATTGAGGTATGGGTGTACGCGGCGGGATTGATGATGATGCCGGCGTGTTTGGTTCCTGCTGATTGAATGATGTCCACCAATTCGCCTTCATGGTTTGATTGCATGAATTCGATTGTCAGCTCCATAGCCGCCGCCGCCTTGCGGCAGCTGGCTTCAATGGTCTCAAGGGAGCGGGGTCCGTAGATTTGATTTTCTCTGGATCCGAGCAGGTTCAGGTTCGGTCCGTTGGCTATGAGCACTGATCTCATGGATTATCCTTTATCTGTGCAGTTTGTGTTAGCTTCGAAATCAGCTTATGGCCATGTTCACATGGAAACACGGTCTCTTTGGATCTGTTATTTAACATAATATATATTATCGGACAATTATGCGCTTAGTCAGCGCACCCCAAAATCCGCTGTTGGACCGAAGATACGCGTCCCGACTATCTTCATTGAGCGCAGACATTCAACCCCTGCGCTGAAGCTGAAAATGGACGGATCTGTCTTTCACCATCTGTTAGATTTAACCAATAATCCCATGAAATAATTACTTATTTAAACTAAACCGCCGGGAACCGACATCAAATCTTCCAGTCTAAGAAAGTTCGGGTTTCGAGTTATTCCGACTTAACACGGTGTCAGATTCTGTTTAAGTTTTTATCCAAGTGAATACCCCACCCCGCGAACAGTTCGTAACGGATCGGTCTCGCCGTTTTCACAGAGCGCTTTGCGCAGCCTGCCGACATGCACATCGACAGTTCTGTCTTCGACAAAAATGTTGCGGCCCCAAACCCGGTCCAACAATTGCTGTCGAGACCAAACACGTCCTGGTGATTCCATCAATGTGGCAAGAATGCGGTATTCTGTAGGCCTGAGCGTGATTGGATTGCCTCCGCGATAGACACGATGCTGGGTCGGATCAAGTTCAATTCCGTCATAGGTCAGCTTTTTCCCGCTAGCTGACGGTCGGGTACGGCGCAGCAGCGCCCGAATACGCGCAATCAGTTCTGAAATCGAAAACGGTTTAACCAAATAGTCATCAGAACCGGCATCCAGACCGTGAACCCGATCCTCTTCTTCAGTGCGCGCTGACAGCATCAGAACCGGTAGATGCCCAAGTTCTGATCTGCTCTTAATCATTTTGCACAATGTCAGACCACTGATGCCCGGAATCATCCAATCCAGCACAATCAAATCCGGAAGATGCTCTTCAATGAGCGCCAGCGCCTCATCTCCATTGGATGCCGCCAAAACAGAGAAACCCGCTGTTTCGATGTTATAGGTGAGCAATTCCCGCTGTGCTCTGTCGTCTTCAACAATGAGGACGAGCGGATTGTGGGAGGCCACTATGAAGCAGTCCTTTCGTTATCCGATGCATCCGGCGACAAAAAATATGCTGCATCATCGCTCTTTTTGCGTTCGCCTTCCGGCAATAGTCCGGTGATAAAATAAATCGTTTGTTCGGAAACACCGGTGGCATGATCGCCGATCCGCTCGATATTCTTCGTAATGAACAGAAAATGCATTGCCGAAGTTATCGTGTTGGGAAACTCCAGCATATAGGTCAGGAATTCCCGAAACAGACTGCTATACATCTGATCAATTTCATGATCGCGACGGATGACATCCCGCGCCTTGCGTTCATCAAGTTGAATGAATGCGTCCAGCGAATCTTTCAGCAGAATCAGGCTCGCTTTCGCCAATCGGCCGACCGACCCGACAGCGCTGCCCAGTGGTGGAGTCTGGACAATCGCCGAAGTGCGCTTGGCAGTATTTTTTGAGCAGTCGCCTACTCTCTCTAGGATTGTTGAAATCCGCATGACGGCGATGACCATTCGCAGGTCGCGTGCCTGTGGCTGGCGCAAAGCGATAATGTTGACTGCGGCCATGTGGATGTCTTCGTGCAGCATATCGATTCGCGCATCGCTTTGAATAACCTGCTCGGCGAGTTCATTGTCCCTTGTCAACAAGGCTTGTGTGGACTGCTGAATCGAATCTTCAACCAGCCCTCCCAGCGTCATAACCTGAGTGAGAAGACGATCGAGATCTTCATCAAACGCCGAATTGATATGTTTGGAGTCGTAATTCATTTCGGTCAGCCAATCCGCCCCGTGATGTAGCTTTCGGTCCTTTCGTCCATTGGATTCGTGAACATCGATTCCGTATCGTTTTCTTCGACCAAACGGCCAAGATGAAAGAATGCGGTTTTTTGGCTAACACGAGCAGCCTGTTGCATTGAATGAGTGACAATAACCACCGAAAATGCTTCCCGCAGCTGCCCGATCAGGTCTTCGATCTGCGAGGTGGCGATCGGATCCAGCGCTGAGCATGGCTCATCCATAAGCAGTAATTCCGGTTGAGTGGCGATCGCCCGTGCAATGCACAGCCTCTGCTGTTGTCCGCCGGACAAGCCTGTGCCCGGCGCATCCAGCCTGTCCTTGACTTCGTCCCAAAGGGCGGCTTTGCGGAGCGACAACTCCACGGTTTCCTCAAGATCAGCTTTAGTTTCTGCCAAGCCATGAATGCGAGGACCATATGCCACATTGTCAAAAACCGATTTGGGAAATGGATTTGGCTTTTGAAACACCATGCCCACCCTGGCGCGCAATTGCACCGGATCCACGTCCCGGCCGTGTATATCGACACCATCGAGCAGAATGCTCCCTTCTATTCGGCAATGTTCGATCGTATCGTTCATCCGGTTCAAACAGCGCAGATAGGTTGATTTGCCGCATCCCGAAGGCCCGATCAGCGCCGTTACCATCGTATCGGGAATATCCAGAGACACATCAAACAAAGCCTGAGTGTCACTGTAAAACACGCTAATGTCCTTTGATGAAAGCTTCACACTGAGATCTGGTTCGATCTTATCCATGATTCTCGTGAATTCCATTTCCGATCGCGTATCCGAGCATCGCTTGTTGCGCGGCCCTGCTTGTAATCTGAACACTGTATGCCACATGAAGTTAAAGGAACTTCGATTCAGGCGTTTAACAGAATTATGACAATCTTGTGTAATCAATTCTCTCGTGCGGTTCATCCTTACCGATGGCTGGCAGTGTGACGGTGAATTCACTGCCCATTCCGAGTTTACTCTTAATTTTGAGGCGGCCACGGTGTCGATGCACAATGTGCTTGACGATCGCCAACCCTAAGCCGGTTCCTCCGACTTCTCGGGAACGGTGTCCGTCCACACGATAAAACCGTTCGGTTAAGCGAGGAAGGTGCACAGCTTCAATCCCTTCGCCTTCGTCGGTTATCGCGATGGATACAGCCGGTCCTGCAAAATCATCAAAATCCGCATGGGAGCAACAGGAAACATGCACCACGCCCCCCTGCCCTCCGTATTTGAGCGCGTTCTCGAGGAGATTGAAAAAGACCTGCGCCAACTGGTCCTGGTCACCAAAGACACGCATATCGATATCCTCCGCGCATAAAGAAATATCGGTGTTTTGTTCATCTGACATGAAATTCAACTGACGAATGGACGATTTTAGAACTTCGGCAAGATCCACAACAATTTTCGGTCGCACCCGTTCAAGTGATTCAACCCGCGAAAGAGAAAGCAAATCCTCAATCAGTCGATTCATGCGTTCAGCTTCCTCTTGCATGATTTCAAGAAACCGCATGCGCGTTTCCCGCTCGTCGGCATTCAACTTTTTGAGTGTTTCGATAAATCCGGTCAGTGTCGTCAAAGGTGTTTTCAGCTCATGGCTGACATTGGCCACAAATTGACGCCTTATTTCTTCTGCCTCATCGACTCTGCTTACGTCTGTGAGAGATATCACGATCACGCCGTGCTCTTCTCCGCTGGAATCGATCGGTACGGCGTTCATACGGAAGGCTGTGTCAATGTCATTTGTTGACAGTGTGACCCGACCGTGGGTCGATCTCAACGAGTTCTGTGCCTCATCTATGCAGCGCAATGCCTCCGGCTGTCTAAGCACCGCGTGCACCAATTGACCGGTCAGATCAGAATCGAAGAATGCGGTAGCGGCTTTGTTTGAGAATACGATGTATCGGCTCCAGTCAATGATAAGGACCGGCTGCGGCAGCCCATTCAATACCGCCCCAGCGCCCGATAAGGAAATTGGGGAATTTTTGCTCATAAAGCTGGCAAATTAGAGAGTTTTAAATCAATAAATCGGTCGAGTTTTGCAGATTGCTGAAATCGGGCCGTACCGGCTAAAGTTGGTGGGCTTTGCGGATCAAGCAGCAGATCTAGCGTCGTAAGAGCCAATTGGCACATTATTCGGATGATAAAAACTCTTCAGCTCAGCTTGCATACCAAATCCGAATTCGGATGTCATGGGTCTCGAGAACAATTTCACAAACGCAGGCAGTTCGGCAGGCTCAAGGGGTTTGAGTGTGCACAGCAGAGAACGCATCCGGAATCCTCGGTATAACTTTATTTTGATTCGTTTGTCTGTGGGTGTTTGTTTCAGAAGCCGTCCCTCCTCTACCCGCTGGCCAGAGGCGGAAACCAGGGTGCGTTTCAATTCTGACCATTCCATCTGACTTTGGCTGCCAAGCCCGTGGATGCATCATCATTTCCTTAGTCCGGGCGGGCATTAGAAATGCGTAAGATAAATTCATGCTTGCGATTTAGAGGATCAATTGAGTTACCTCACCTCGAAAATTCTGAATATGAATGAAGCAAGCAGGCGTCGATTACAGGAAAACAGAGCCGCAAAACTCAATTTCCATCAAATTCAGTGTTGCGGAGTGTGCGCTGGATTTGAACAACATGCTCATCATGAACCTTAGCGTGATTAGCAAACCCGGCCCACTGCTTCACCACGTCAATGATCTCAGCGATGATGGTCTTCATCTTGCGCGCTTTCAGTCCGGCAAATTCGCCAAATGCGACAAGATCCTTCAAATCAAATCTATCGCGTTTGCCACCCAGACTCATTTGATGCTGACACGTCCAGGATCCTTGCGGGTTGTAGCTGTAGGTAACGTCAAAGGCCGGCGAGAGTCGCCATTCACCCTCTTTGTCCATGACGAACCCGATATTCTTGACGTGATCATCCTGATTGCGCGCAATGATGTTGAACAGCGTGCGGCGCACCTGTTGTTCAATATCCTCAATCGGAAGGTGCAGGGATTTTATGGTCAGAAGCGCCTGCTCATAGGAATAAGCGCCCGCCATGTTGAAATCGAAATGCTGTAAGGCGCACAAAGACTGATAGTGCAGCTTGTCTCCCGCGTCGGTGCGGTCAAAGCGTTTGGTCATGAAATGGCCCCGTCCGCCTTCCTCGTGCAGACGGCACGGCATCATGATGATGCCGGCTTTTTCCGCCATCAGATGATAGGCATATTCGATGCGCCCAAATCCCTTCGGGTCGGCAAGTTCCTTGTCCTTGTTGTCGTCCACGCCGTCGAACTTCATTAGCCAATGGGTGTAGCCTTTGTCCGTCTTGACCTGTCCGGACTTGAATTCACCGGTCTCTTCATTCCATGCAAGGATCGCCTTTGCTCTTGCGCCGCCGGCGGAAGTTCCGACGCGCAATATGTCTTCAATGTCCCGCGCATCTTCCTTGCCGGTTAAGTGACCGGCGAGGTTTTCCCGGTCACTGAAAATCCGGTTCGACAAGTCAACAAGCCGGTCCACTTCGACTTTGCGCGCTTTTGTTGGAGAGCCTGTAATCGCCGGTTTGTATTCCAGCGCGCCCATACCGCGTGCCCCGGTATAGCAAAGCCGCTCAACCGGATTGAAACTCGCTTCGGGACGGCCTTGGTTTGCCAGCCAGACATTGATCAGGGCGTTGCCGAATTTGTCCGGCAGACTGTCGGCCAGCATGCCAGGGAGTCCCCTGAATGTCTCTCTGCGCAGGCTCGGAAATTCGTAAGGCGTTTCCCGCCACGGCATTTGTAAGGGGGAAATCTCAATGCCGCTTGCTCCGAATTCCGGGGTAAACTGAAAGATGCCGATCCCGCGGTCCTCCACCCATGTCACGGCGCCAATGCGGTTTCCCCACAGTTCAACACTGGCGGTGGTCATGAAGGTTCTCCGTCATCCCGCCCCTGATCTTCCCAAGTCCAATTCTTCTGATCCCGTTTCCTGACGCGGGCGCGTTGCCGGGATGGCTGACTGCTTCTTTCCAGTTCTTCGAGCGGACTCAATCCGGGGTCGGGCAAAAGAGTTCCCAAATTGTCTGCCAGTTGCAGCGCTTTGAGGACACGGATGAAACTATCTAGGGAGATGCCTTTTCCCTCCTGAGCGAGGCGGGTGATGGTGCTGCGTGAGACGCCAGCCTCACGTGCGAGACGGCTTTGCGTGATATTACGTTTCAGCCGAATCTCGTCGATCCTTTCGCTGAGCGCATTCTCAATGGCTTCACTGGAGGCAAAGTCGAAATTAATTTTATGCGCCATATATCACTCACAAACAGTATATTTTTATTCTAAAGCAGCATATATCATGCATTAACGCTCATTCAAGATAATATATCGTTAATGCGTTATATTTAATGTATTAACATCAATTTTTGGCTTTAATGATGTAAATTTCACGCACTATCAGCCGTCAACGCCGAGACTATTGCCAAGCGTCCATAAAATCCGGTTGCCCCGAACTCGGCGCAGGCGTGAATTTCTGTTCAAGTCTTTGTGCGACAGGCTTTGCCGCCTCCATATTGCGCCGGTTTAGCCTCGCCAAAACCTCGCGCGTCAGCGTTAACGTCATGGTCGCAAAAGCGCGTATCAAGCCATATCGAACCGATAGCAGTGCGCATGGTCTGAAGAATGACGCGGGAGGCCATTTCCAGACGGATCGGCCTGGATCGTGTGGTCTCAATTTCGTAAGACGCTCCGTGATCGAGAAGACCCGGTGATATGATTTAGGAACCGTTAGCCTGCCGCGCAACCGGCACGACGGCCTTGCGCATGGCTTCAAGACGCCGGACATGCGCCTTGATAAATTCCTCGCTCGCGGGGGCGCATCCGTCAGATGTGTTGTCGCGCTGTGGTTGCCGGACTGTGTTCCATGAGGCTGAACAAAGCGGCTGATCTGGTCGAAGGGAAGATCCGGGAGACCCTCGGCTGTTACAGCTTCCCCGACAGCCATTGGCGCAAAATCAGGACGAACAATCCGCTGGAGCGGCTGATGAAGGAAATCCGAAGACGGACCAGGGTCGTCGGGGCCTTTCCCGATGGTCAATCCTGTCTCTGCCTGGCTGCGGCCAGGTTGAAACACATCGCCGGCACGCAGTGGAGCACGCGAAAGTATATGGACATGGAGCCGCTGCGCGAGATGAACCTTCAATATAACGGAGCCGCCGTCGCATGACTGAAAGTGCGAAAGATTCTGGACACTACCGGCCTAAGCGCGCCGGCGTGAGCCACTTGCTTCCGAAAAATTGCCACGTAAGCACTGTTTTCCAGGGAGTAGATATTTCTAACGTATTGATTTTAAATGATAAAATGGCGCACCCGAGAGGATTCGAACCTCTGGCCTCCGCCTTCGGAGGGCGGCGCTCTATCCAGCTGAGCTACGGGTGCCCATTGTTTTTGCAGCATACACAAACTTACTGCTTGTTTGAAGCGTTATCGAGATCATGCCTCTGCCTGGCCGCGCCTAAGTTGAAACACGTCGCCGGCACGCAGTGGAGCACGCGAAAGTATATGGACATGGAACCGCTGCGCGAGATGAACCTTCAACATAACGGAGCCGCCGTCGCATGACTGAAAGTGCGAAAGATTCTGGACACTGCCGAAACCCGAAACCCGCCGCGTCCAGTCTCTGTCAGTCGCCACCGAACCGTTCCAGATTGCAGAATCAGGGTTTTTTTTGCTGATACGGACTATGCGGCTGGCAGAGTTTGCTGTTTTCACATCATATCAGATGAAGAGCGTTCTCCAGCGGGTGTGATCCCCAATTCAGTTGCCGGTGTTCGAGGCAAAATTTGGTTTCAAGCAGCACATGAAACCATAGCCAGTTCGGGTCGCGTAACATGCGCAAGAAACCGCTCCAAGATCGCATACCCTGAATCCGAGGAGAAGCACTGGGACAGATAGCTGTCAACATCATGACCCATCGCTTCAAAACGCGACCGGTTCTGTTCGATCCAGCAATGCAATTCGCCACCGTTCATTTCCGGATGCGGTTGAATTCCCCAAACCGGGCCTTCGGACCATCGCCAAATTTGATTGCGGCAACCGGGGCCTTCTGCCAGCACAATGATCTGCTGATGATCGGATCGCACTTCGTCGCCATGCCAGTGAAAAACCTCAAAATCATTCGGAAGATTTTGACACAAACTGTCGTTTCGCGCTGCGGCGGTCAAGGTTATCGCGTCTCGACCACCTTCATGAGCAGCGCGTTTAAATACCATATCGCGGGAGACTAAGGCCGAGGCCAAAACTTGGCACCCGAAACACAGTCCGATCATTGGTATCTTCTGTTGCGCAAGAGAGCACAGCAGTTCATGCAGCTTGTGAACCCATGGCAAATCATCATATGCACCGTCAAAGCTAGGACTGACATAGACGCCGCAAAATTCGAAATGTTCTGGAAATTCGCCAATGTTTGTTTGGTAGCGGTCGATGTTAAGTCCAATGGCAGCAAGGGCTCGGTCAAAGCGTGTTTCCGGCTGCGCCTCGTGCCAGTTGTCAAGATAAAGAAAGGGTTTCAGGTTCATTTGGACTGCTCCATCTGAGAACGCTGCGCTCGTGTCGCGGCCATATCGACCCGCAAGTCATGGGTCAGGACAACCCCATAATCGTCAAAGGCAGACTTCACCGTGATCAGATCGTCCAGCACGTCTTGCCGCACGCGTTCTGGGTCGCGGGCTTTTGGGTCGCCAAAACCGCCGCCACCGGGCAATTCCAGCACCAGTTTTCGATCGTAGGAGATGGTCTGCCGCCCTTTGCTTTTCAGCAATTCGCCGGTGTCGGTGCGCACAATGCCGGGTGCTCCATCCATTCCGCCATGGCGTCCCTGCGGGGCCTGCCATGTCCGGTCGAACATGGCAGCAACACTGAACGGCGCACCGTTTTCGCAACCAAATTCAAGCACTTGACCCAGGCCGCCGCGGAATTCGCCTGCCCCGCAAGAGCCTTCGCGGAATTCCTTGCGCCAGATGAGCAATGGATATTGAGCTTCAATCGCTTCGACCGGAGGCGTGCGCACGCCCGAGGGAAATGCGGTCGTGGACATCCCATCCAGCGTAGGGCGACCTCCTGTGCCTCCGGTGTTGAAGGTGATGACATCAAAGTCTTCAGTCATTGTGGGAGACAAGGCGGCAGCCTTGGGATCCACCGCGGTTCTGCCTCCTCGGAACATCGGATTCCACATCGCGCCCGCTCCTTCAGCCGGAACCTTTTCAGGAGCGGCCTGTGCTAGGCAACCAAAAACCAAGTCAGGCAGCATTTGCCCGATCACATGGCGGGCGGACACCGGCATGGGCCGCTCAACATTGAGGATCGAGCCTACAGGCGCGGTTACTTTCACAACATTGATCGAACCCGCATTGCACGGGACATCATGGCCGACAATGCAATTGACGCCGAATACGGTGTAAGCAATGCAGAAATTCATCACGACGTTGATTCCGAAAAGGCTTGCGTCGGATGTTCCGCTATAGTCGACACTAATCTGATCGCCGCAAATCGTCATCCGCGCTTTGAGGCGAATGGGCTCGCTGAATCCATCAAGTTCGGTTTCGTTTTCGTAAACACCATCCGGCAGGTTACGTACGGCATTTCTAATCGAGTCATGCGATTGGCGGATAATGTAATCTCCGACTTCTTCTATGTCATCAAGCCCGAACTCTTCGAGTATTCCAATCAGACGGCGTCCTCCTTCGTCATTGCATGTCATCATGGCATAGAAGTCGCCTTCCATGTCTCCCGCGTTGCGCACATTTGTGCGCAGGATACCCATTAGATCTTCATTGACTACGCCTTTACGCGCCAGATGCATGATCGGGATATTAATTCCTTCCTCGTAAACCTGGCGGCTGTCAGGACCAAAGCCCCGCCCTCCCATATCCACGATGTGGCAGGTATTGGCGAGCAGACCTACGACCCGGCCGTTGTAGAAGGCAGGTGTTACGACAGTGACATCATGGTAATGTCCTACCGAAAGCCAAGGGTCATTGGTGCAGAAAACGTCACCTGGCTTCATTTCGTCGACCGGAAACTTCTCGATGAAGTGCTTCACGCAGATCGCCATCGCATTGACATGACCAGGCGTACCGGTCACCGCTTGCGCCACCATGTCGCCGCGTCGATTGAACACCCCGGCTGAGAGGTCGCCGCATTCGCGCACAGATTGGCTGAAGGCAGTTCGGATAACGGTTTGCGCCTGCTCTTCGATGGCCGAGATCAGGCGGCTCCAGATCAGCTGCTTGCGCAGAAGTTCAAGCTCTTTCATTTTGCTCTCACACCTCCTTGGCCAAAGCGCGTTTGGCGTTGCGCAGCAGTTCGATGTTCCCATCGCCCAATGCGCGAGCCTCAAAGACAGACGAAACCACAATAGAGGTTTCCCTTTCGGTGATGATGGCCGGACCTGCGACAATGCCCAAAGACGCCAAACTGTCCCGAGGCACAATGGCAAACACCTGCTCAGTCTCGGTCGCGCTGTCAAACGCCGTGCGCGATTTTTTTTCGACGCAGTCCGGACCCTCGGAACTGCTGGTCGCCACATCCGGATGCGGTGCGGTCGTGACCGTCACTGCGAGGCTGACGATTTCGCCGGCCGCGATACCGCCGATGTTTCGACCGAATACAACGCTGTATTCCGCGTTAAAAATATCTTGCAGGATCTTGGCGGCATCCGGCCCGAGTATTCCGTCCGGCAAGGTAACCGCGATTTCATGCCCCTGACCGTGATAGCGCATATGAGCGACGCGGTATACGACGAGCGAGGCGCCTTCCTGTGCTCCCAAGCGCACACGAGCCGTTGCCTGTGCTTCCATCGCGTTCAAAGCGTCATTCACTGCGGTTTCGTCGAAGGAATCAAGCTGCTGATAATGCGTTTGCACAACCTCATAAGAGATCGGAGCACGCAGAAACCCAACTGCGGATCCCACTCCGGCATTGGCTGGGATGATAATCCTGTCAATACCGAGTTTTTCAGCCATCTGGCAGACATGCAGTGGCGCAGCCCCGCCAAAGGCGATCAATGTGCGATCATCCGCGTTCTTTCCACTTTCGATGGCGTGAACGCGGGCAGCGCTTGCCATGTTCTCACAGACCATTTCGGTCACGCCATAGGCAGCTGCGATCGGCTTCACTGCTAGAGGTTCAGCGACATGCTGCACCATCGCCTTATGTGCAGCTGACACATCCAATTCCATTGAACCGCCCGCGAAACCGACAGGATCGATGCGACCCAGCGTCAGGTTGGCATCGGTCACCGTCGGTTGTGTGCCGCCACGTCCATAGCAGGCGGGACCGGGCATTGATCCCGCGCTTTCCGGGCCGACGGCAAGCCGTCCTAAAGTATCGATATGGGCAATCGAGCCGCCGCCCGCGCCAATTTCAACCATATCGATTACCGGAATGCGCAGAGGCAGACCGCTGTCTTTTCGGAACCGATAGACCCGCGCCACTTCGAAACGCCGACTGGATTGTGCTTTGAAATCGTCAATCAGACAGATCTTTGCGGTGGTGCCGCCCATATCAAAAGATATGGCCTTGTCGATACAAAGCATTCGGGCCACATGACTGGCAAAAATAGCACCGCCCGCCGGACCGGATTCGATCAAGCGAACCGGCACATCCCGCGCCGTCTGTATGGTGGTTAATCCGCCGCTTGAAAGCATCATCAGCATCTCGCAGCCATAGCCATCTGCGCGCAAACGGGTTTCAAATTCGACGAGGTATTTCGATACGCGAGGTTGAATATAGGCGTTCGCGCACGTGGTTGAGAACCGCTCGAACTCGCGAAACTCAGGTGAGATATCAGACGAAATCGAAACGAGCCAGCTAGGCCGCTTGGCCATGAAGAAATCCCGTGCGGCCTGTTCATGAGCAGGATTTACGTAGGAATGAAGAAAGCAGATCGCAAGTGCTTCTGTCCCCGCCTGATCCATAGCAGGCAAGAGCGCTTCGAGTTCAGCCGTGTCCAGCGGGCGCAGGGTTTCGCCCGCACTATTTAAGCGCTCGGATACTGCAAATCGCCGCCGCCGAGGGACCAAAGGCTCTGGCTTAAGGATGTTGACATCATATTGCTCTGGGCGACCTTCTGTCCCGATTTCAATCACATCTCGGAAACCTTGTGTCGTGATCATGGAGGTCACAGCGCCCTTGCGTTCAATCACTGCGTTCGTGGCCAGTGTGGTTCCATGCACGATGACCTCAATGTCGCTTGGAGCGATGCCGGCTTCGGCAACAACCCGTGATAAGCCGTCCATGCAAGCATCTACGGGATTGTCCAGCGTCGTCAGCAGTTTGGTCGTATATCTCGAATCGAAACATTCCAACGCGACATCTGTGAAGGTGCCGCCGATATCGATCCCGACCCGCTTTTGTGACCCTGCATCATTCATGTTGACATACTCCAGATCGCCCAATGTAAAATGTCACGTGAGTTTGACCAGTCATGATCGTTTTTTGCTCGGCAGCTTCAAAATATTCGGTTTCCATGGACGGCGGTCGTGATCAGAATTTCGTTCATGCATTGGTCAAAAACCCGCAGCGCCGAGCTGAAACAAGGTCGACCGCATCAACTGACTGGAAGATCGAATTTTCATGAAACCGAAAAATGAATACATTAAGAATATATCCGCCGTTTCCCTATGGATTCATGCACTGTCAGCCTCGCAAACCGGTTCTTCTGATCCTCAGGCGACTCAATCAATCGACCGAATTCAACAAACTTATTGGTTGTCTCATTGCCGCTGGCAGCTGCTTTGGATTTGAAACCCATTCCGCGAAACAGCCAGACGGATTGACAACTGTCAGCGGCTTCTTGCCTGAGCGACCGCAAAGCGTGGGATTGATAATTCGCGATGGATCGAAATCGCTGATGCGGGGCGAAGTAGAAAATCGGCCGCCGTTAGTGAATTCGACTTCAATGGCTTTGTTCATGGAGCTGTTCCGAAAAATGCGCGTCATTGCGTACTCATCTGTCCATGGTGGACGGTAGCCACAACGCGATTTGCGGAAACACCGTGATAATGGCTGCGCCTGCAATTAACAGAAAGAAAAAGGGCAGCGCGGCGCGTGCCACGCGAAAAATGCTGTGTCCGGTTAGGCCTTGGATCACGAATAGATTGAATCCGAGAGGCGGTGTGATCTGTGCCGCTTCAACCACGATGATCACAAAAATTCCGAACCACAACAAGTCGAATCCGGCTTGCGAAACCAAGGGCAGAACCACTGCAGTCGTGAGAACAATCATCGAAATTCCCTCGATGAAGCAGCCCAGGATAATATAGAGAATGCACAGCGCGAGCATAAGAATATATGGGTGCAGCTCCATTCCGGCAACCCAGCCCGCCACCGCGGCAGGGATGCCAAGATAGGCGAATGAAGTGGTCAAAAAGGCCGCGCCAGACAGAATTAGGAAGATCATGCAGGAAAGCTGCGTTGCATTCATCAGACTATCGGTCAGCATGCGCAGGTTCAGTGCGCGGAACGATGCTGATAGGACCAGGGAACCGATGACTCCGCCCGCGGCTGCTTCCGTTGCCGTCGCAATCCCGCCATAGATCGAGGCGATCACCGCCGCAATCAGCAGCATGATTGGCAGCAATCCTTTGGAACGACGCAGCTTTTCGGAAAAGGACGAACGCTCCTCTACTTCGGGCACAACCGCTTTCGAGAGCCAGGCGCGGACAACGATGTAGCCCGAAAAGAGGGCCATGATCATGATCCCTGGAAAGACGCCCGCCAAAAAAAGTCTCACGATCGACACATCGGCCGCCACACCATAGACGATCATGATAATTGATGGGGGAATCAACAGACCCAGTGTCGCAGAACCCGCGAGGCTCCCAATGGACAGTGTGCGGTCATAGCCCAGGCGCTGCAGTTCTGGAAGTGACATGCGTCCCACGGTTGCGCAGGTCGCTGCTGAGGAGCCGCACACAGCCGCAAAAAAGCCGCTGCCCATTACATTTACATGCAGAAGCCGTCCGGGCAGCCAGCCCAGCCAAGGTGTCAGACCACGAAACAGAGTTTCCGACAATTTGGCTCTAAACAGTATCTCTCCCATCCAGATGAAGAGAGGCAGCGCTGCCAGGGACCAACTGGCATTGGTTTGCCAAATCGAGGTAGCCAAAGATTTTTCCACCGGCACCGAAGTGAACAGTGTTAACCCAATCCATCCAACCCCTAGCAAAGACAGGGCTATCCACATGCCTGATCCCAAGAACAGGAACAGGAAGAAGAGAATTGTCAGAGCGATGTGGGCTGTCTCTGGAGACATGTTTGCTGGCTCAATCCGGATGCGCAGCCGAAGGATCGGTGTTTTCTGCCGCCAGTACATAGCTCGGCATTTTGCCCCATAACAGACTCACGAGGTCATCAAGAAGTGCGATGGACAACAGCAACGCGCCGATCGGAATAGAAATTTGAGGAATCCAAAGCGGGATGTTGATGAGGCCCTGTGTCATATCGCCGAACCGGATTGAATCCCACACCATGTCAATCGAAGAATAGGTCAGATATCCGGTCAAGAACGCCCCACCTCCCAAAACCGTGTATTCCATGTGGGTTTTGAATCGCCCCGCTTTCTCAATGATCAGCGTGACCCGGATATGGCGTCCGTTGCGGAAGGTGTAGGCCAATGGCAGAAAGCCAGCAGCTACTACGCTCCATGCTGTCAGATCATCAGCGCCTTTGACCTGAACGCCCATTTGGCGTCCGATCACTTGAATGCAGATGAGAGCACCGATGGCAGCGATGAACAATGCTCCCAGTAAAGCCGCGCTCAGATAGAGAGCATCCAAAAACCTTCGCACGGGACCTGAACATCGCTGCCAAAAGACGTTGATATGAAAAAATGGCAATAGGTTATTCTAGCGCTTGGTACTCCTCATAGAACGCCGCGCCATCATCGCCTGCTTTTTCCAGCCATTCCTGAACCATGGTTGCGCCGATGGCTTCAAGTTGCGCCATCAGATTATCGTTGGGCGCTTCGACGATCATTCCATTGGCCGCAAGATTCGCGGTGAGTTCCGCCTGAACGGCATTCGATGTGATCCAGCCACGCGTTTCAGCTTTGGCCGCTGCGGCCAGGATTGCAGCCTGATGATCTTCGGACAATCCGTTGAAAGCATCCATGTTCATGATGACCATATTTTTGTTGTTCATCGCATTCACATCATAATAGTGCGTGGTGAAGTCCCAAGCTTTGGTGTAGTTACCGGTCGCTGCAGAAGTAATCATTGCGCTGACAACCCCCGTAGCAAAGGCTTGCGGCACTTCCGCTGATTGCACCGTGGTGGGAACAGCGCCCATCAATTCCGCAAATCGTGCAGTCAATGCATTGTATGCGCGAAATTTAACGCCCTCGTAATCCGCTGTCGACGTGATCTCTTTCTGCGAGTAAAGACCTTGGCCCGGCCATGGCACCGAGAAGAGCGGCATAAGACCCTTCTCTTCCAGCCGCGCCGCAATATGCGGAAGGGTCAATTCATAAACCTGCCAAGCGGTCATTTGTCCTTGCGACAAAAAAGGAATTCCGTCGACCTCAAAAAACGGGCTTTCTTGACCGTAAGCCGAAAGCAGAATTTCGCCTGCCTGCACTTGGCCGGTTTGAACGCCGCGCATGATTTCTGGCATTTTCAACAAAGACGCACCGGTGTGCAGGGTGAAAGTCACCTCGCCATTGGTCATCTCCTCTACATCGGAAGCGAACTGCGCAATGTTCTGGGTATGGAAATTGGTGTCTTGATAGGCTGTTGCAATCGATATGTTTGTCTGCGCCAGACCGGCTGACGCTAAAACCGAAACTCCGATAGCAGCGGCTACTAGTTTAGGTGCATTCATGATGTCGTACCCCTGTTTTGACGATCAGTTCATCGACCATATTGGTTTAAAGATAGCGACTTGGTCAAGCTTTTATTTGTTGAGAACCATTTAATCTGATGGATTTAATCCTTGGTTTGCTAGCATTTAGTTCAGATGCCGAACCGATTTTCCAACTTCTGTGGATATGAAAATCTTGCGGTGCGATTTGATATCTGGTCCTTTGGACGGCTTTGACCCTGCTGAGGCCTAATGCTGAAGCTTAAATTGAGGTCACTCTTTGGTCCTTCGGCGACTGAGAACAGTCTTACGCCACACAAAGCGGTGTGGCAGCAATCCAGACGCCTTGACCAGCAATGAGAGGCTGCGCGGAAAATTCGTCTCGAACCGGTTGGAACGCATGGCCCTGAGAACACGTTCGGCAGCGGCTTCTGCAGTCATGATCAACGGCATCTTGAATGTATTCTTCGCAGTCAGACGAGTGGTGATGAACCCCGGATTGATAAGCTGAACCTTAATCCCCGTGCCCATCAGATCTATGTGCAGACATTTGGCCAAATGGCGCAGTCCGGCCTTGCTTGAGCCATAACCGATGACATTTGGCATCGCGCTGAGGCCGGCGAGTGAGCCGATGATCACTAAATGGCCCGCATTCCGCCTTACAAAACCCGGAACAGTTTGTCCGAGCACCCTGACCGTTCCCATAAAATTGACATCGCACATCGCTTCGGCCTCGTCGGGCGTCCAAGCACGGGCCGAAAGGGGAAAATACTCTCCAGCGCAATAGACAACCCCATCGATATCGCCAGCCTCAAGCGCGCCTTTTCGAACGGCATCCGGGTCGCGCACATCCAATGCGACGTAGCGGCTTCCCGGCAATTCCTCTGCGAGATCAGCAAGCCGGTCAGCATTTCTGGCCGAAAGGACAAGTTTCGCTCCGCACCGGTACAGGGCATAGGAAATTTCCCGGCCCAGCCCCTCGCTCGCTCCGATGATCCAGTATACTTTTCCGTTGTGCATCAATTTGCCGGTCGCGGACGAATGGAAATCACAACCTCCGCGACAGTAATCCCGAATTTCCGCATTTGAATTCGATTCATGATGGTGTCATTCCCGGCAAGATAGAGCCAGTCTGTTACATTCAAAACGTGGCCGCCGACTTCTTCGGGCAGCCGCAGACGATAAAGCGATTGTGCGCTGATCCCGCTGTAACTGCCCTCTCCTTCGCCGATCAAGTCGTCGGCTGTAAGCGTGTACCGCCCGTTGCCGCTTAACTGAATCCGCATGCTGCGATTGTGCTTTCGACCGTCCGAATAGGTGTAATGTTCGATCAGCGATCCACTGTCCCCTTCCCAGATTCCTTCGAGCTCTCCAGCAAAGCGGGCTGAAACACGGCCCTTCGGACCGAACACCACCCCCTCGGCTACCATTGGGCCAGAGAGATGTTTTTTTAAATCCATCCGAGGTTCGGTCGAGGCATAGTCGGCTGGTTTCTGCGCCCTGAAATTAAAGCCCGGACGCCATAAAATTAAGGTGACAAGAATCAGAACTGCAATCACTAATATCTTCATGCGTCGGTTACCTGATTTGGAAGCCTCAACACAGCGTAAACAGCTGCGATCTTTAGGAGGCAGGGAATGACAGAATAGAATATGACAAGGGTCTGCATAGCGGAGCGAGAATTCTCGGATCCGGACTCGAAGCCAGCCGCGCTGAGCGCCGGAAGCGCCAAAACGGCTGCAGCGGCGAAGGTCGCCTTATTGACAAACATCCACAGACCGAATGCTTGGCCTGCCCGTGCTCCAACCCGGTCAAGAGCACCGGCGAACAGGACGGGGAGAATGATCATATCGGCGCCTAGGGCTGCACCCGACGCGATGCAAATAACAGCGAATTCAAGAGCTGCGCCAGGTGGCAGCACTGCGGTTCCGGCAAAGCTCAAAATGGAAAGCGACATCGCTGCAGCTAGAAGCCTTCGGATCTCGAACACAGCCGAGAGCTTTGACCAGATCGGGACCGAAAAGCCGGCCGCTGCAAAAAACAGGACCAAGAATGGCCCTGCCAACTCCGGCAGGTTGAGCTGGTCTTCAACAAAAAACAAAAACAGCGTCGAGGTCAGTGCGACCGGTAAACTGTTCAGCAAAGCGACGAAAAGAAGCCGGAACGCGCCGGATTTCTTCATCAAGGCATTCGAAAGACTGGCGACGGAAGAGGCCTCTGATCGCCATATCGGCGGCGTTATGATCAGTGCAATCAGACCGACTATCGCAAGAGACACTCCGAAATACGCGTATTCGCCGCCTGGCGGAGCAAACCGTTCGAAGATTAAAGGCGCAATGGCTGCCGCGATGATTCCGGCAAGCATACCGAATTCTCTAAATGTCGCCATCCGCATCAACGAACGGCGCGAGGAATCCGATGACAAAGCGACAGACTGACCATAAAACAGGATCGTCCCCAAACTATGAAAAGAAAACAACAATATCAGCGCCATCACCAGCCAGGCTTCGGTGTTTGATGTTGGAGCGAAGGCGAATAACATCAAAAACCCAGTGCTCATGCCCGCCAGCGAGAGAGCGGCGAGACGGCTGCGCTGACGTGGCCAGCGATCAACCATCCATCCGATAACAGGGTCCTGCAAGCAATCCAGGAGCCGCATGCCGACGAGGATTAACGAGAGAGTCGCCAAACCAATTCCGAGCTTCTGCGTCACAAAGATCGGAAGATGGATATAAAGGGGCAGTCCCGCTGCCGCGAGGAAAAACGAAAAAAACCCTATATTTGCGTTTCTCATCAATGCGGCGGCGGTGCTAAGCGTGGACAAATCGCACTTGCGAGACATCAGTGTTTTTGGTCGCAAAGGCAGCGGCACTCGTTGCAAGATAATATTGCCAACTGCGCAGGAACCGCTCGCGATAGCCGAGCGATTTGATCTCCGGGCGCTTATCATTGAGCCTATCCAGCCACATTCGGCAGGTCCGCGCATAATCCTCGCCGAAAGAGAATACCTCATCAATCTTCAAGCCAGCGCGTTCCGCCTCTGAGCGTATTTTTGCATGCGATAGCAGCATTCCGCCAGGAAATGTGTGCTGGCGGAAAAAATCCGATTTTCTTTTATAGCGCTCGAAACGGTCATCGGGCACTGTAATCACTTGAATGACCGCTCTGCCAGCGTCTGATAGACGCTGCTTGACCGTTGAGAAATAAGCGGGCCAGTACCGCTCGCCGACCGCTTCGATCATCTCGATCGAAACCACATTGTCGTAGCGACCGCTTGAGTTTCGGTAGTCTAGCAGGCGAATATCGGCTCTTCCGTCAAGCCGCGCATCCGCATAGCCTTTCTGACTCGGCGAAATCGTCAGCCCTGTCACGCGTCGTCCGCACTGTGCGGCGCATTCGGCAAAACTTCCCCATCCACACCCTATATCCAGGATGGACTCGCCGTCCGCAAGGACATCAAGAATTCGCCGGTGCTTACGGCGCTGCGCCATTTCGAGATCTTCGTCGGCACCGTCGAACAAAGCCGAAGAATAGGTCATCGAACGATCCAGCCAGAGCTGATAAAATTCGTTGCCGACATCATAATGGGTTCGAATGTTTCGCTTCGACCCTTTCTGCGTATTGATCCTAAGGATTCTGTCGATGCATAGGAATTTCAACGCGTTGAGCCGATCCGGTCTTTGGAGTTTCATTTCCGCTGCATTGACAATTACGAGCTGCATCGCGTTTTCGATCGAGTTGGTATCCCACAAACCGTCGACATAAGCTTCGCCGAAACCGACATCGCCGCGCGTTGCCACAGCGGTGATGACCCGCCAATCGCGAACGATAATCTCAGCCTGAGGCCCCTCGCCGCCACTGAAGTGATGCACATCGCCCTCCGGTGTGCGCACCGTCAAACTGCCCTTCCGGATGCGTTGGCAGGCATCCAGATAGCGGGTTTTCAGGCGTCTTGTGATGAATAACATTTGGTGACCTCATGCATTGGTGGTTTCGGCCGGGGAAAGAACTTTGCTCTCTTTAAATACAACCGCATAGCCTGCCAGTGGATAAGGATGATCGTTCTGAGAGATCCCAGCGGGCGGCGGATGCTGGCGGTCATGATCGAGCGGTTGCTCAAAGGGCGGCGCCCGCCCGTAAGCGTTGCTATGACACCGTTCTGCTCATCACAATAGCGGATCACGATCGAAACGGAATTCGGTGTGATGTTGAATTGAAAGCGATAATCGCCCGCGACAGCCTGAAAGGGCGATACATGCATTTGCTTGCGTGCTTTGACGATCCGATCGGGCAAAAGAGGTGAAAATCCGGGAAGATGGCACAAATAGCAGTGTCTGTCTCCAAAGGTATTATCAACTTCGGCGACAGCGGCGATCAGTGCCTGTCCTTTGAAAGCGAGCCAGAAACTGACCGGATTGAAAACGTAGCCGAGAAAGGAGGGCTGCGTCAGCAGCAGCAATTTGAATGGCTCGCGCAGGCCCGCTTGACGCAATATCCGGTCCGCCCAAATCGCACCGGTCCCTTTGCCACGCGGACCGCCATGGTCGCGGTCATGAACCGCCATAAGATTAAACCGGTTTCTTGAAAATAACAGCGGACCTTGCAAATGTTCCGGATCAATCAACAGATAATCCACGCCGTAACGAAAAACGTTTTCGACCGCGCCAAGCCGCGCATGCATTGTCTCGCTACGGACATGCTCGGGCGGCGCGGTCATACGGCTGCACGGTTGATCTGACGAGAGATGCGCACTGCACTGTTGAATCCATCCTCGTGAAATCCGTTACGCAGCCAAGCGCCCGCAAACCAGCAATTTTTCTGCCCTTGCATCCTTCTGATTTCGCTTTGAGCTTCAAGAGCCGCGCTGTCAAAAACAGGATGCGAGAACTCCACGCTTTCATATATCAACTCGTCTGGTATGTCGTCCTGCGGGTTGATCGACACAAATAGCGGATTTCGCTCCGGTATATTCTGCAGCCGGTTCATCCAATAGGTAACACCGATGGATCGACCGTCTGGATTTCCGTCAGAACGGTAGACCCAGCTAGACCAGCATGCCCGGCGCCGCGGCATTTGCCCGGTGTCGCGATGAAGAACGGCGCGGTTTGGCCGAAAGTGTATTTTGGACAGCGCGCGGGACTCATCGCGGGACGGATCGTTGAGCAGCCTGAGCGTTTGATCCGCATGGCAAGCGAACACCGCCTGATCGAAACTGCGCTCCGGTTCTCCTTGTGCGCAGAGCTTAATTTGCCCGGCCTGCCTGGAAACGGAATTGACAGGTGTTTTCGGGCGCAGCATGACGCCCCTGTTCCGCAGGACCCTTGTCAAACGACGCACATATTGTTGGCTTCCGCCGGAAATGGTAAACCATTGGTGTCGCCGCGTAGTGCTGAACAGGGCGTGGTTTTGAAAAAACCGGATCAACGCACGGGCGGGAAATCGATCGATTTGGCGAACCGGTGTCGACCAGATCGCCCCACAGATCGGTAAAAGGTAATACTCTCGAAACCAGGTTCCGAGCTTTAGAGTGCGCATCATATCGCCGATGGTCGCTTGATCACAAAGTACCAGCGCATCCGCCTCCCTGCCAAATCGGACGATATCTCGCAACATGCGGAGAAATCCCGGACGCAGCGTATTTGAAGTCTGGGCGAAAATTGAATTCAACGTCTGCAGACCGTACTCGATCCTTCCATTTCCGATGGTTACACCGAAGCTCATCTCGCTCCGTTCGTAAGGCACAGCGAGATCCTGCAGCATTCGTGTGAAATGAGGATAAGTCACAAAATTAAATACAATGAAGCCCATATCCACCGGCTGCCGCTCCTCGGTACCTGCAAGAGCGGTGCGGGCATGGCCGCCGAAACTCGGCCCGCTTTCGTATACCGTCACATCAAATCGGTCTGACAACAGATAAGCGGATGCCAATCCGGAGATACCGCCGCCGACAACAGCAATCTTCTGACGCGCTGGCATCACTGACGGGTTTGTTGCTGGTCTTTGTACTGAGTTTCGTACCGAACTACGAATTGGATCCAAAATTTTACGCCCGCAATTTAAGTGTGTGTGTGCGGCTTTCATGGTTTTCTGATTATCGCGCCTCTTAAAATCACGGAATATTGTGATGGTTTTTACCGAACGCGTTGCTCTGATCCGCGAGGCTTCGTGAGTGCGGATCAAATGTTCGGCTCGCCTAGTGTCGAAGATTAATGATGTATTGCTGCAAGCGCACGACCTTTCGGTTGTGTGTGGCCGGCACTGCCGGCGGTTTCGGGATGCTCATTTGACACTTTCCGGACTGATGGTCAAATTAATGGCCGCGGACTGCACATTAGAGATGCATGATGGAAGACATCTTTCGGAATACCACGCCGGGCGACTGGCCCGTGGCGCGTCAATGCGACTTACATTGGGCGCAGGTCTCACGTTGAATTCATTCGAGCAAATGCGACCGAAGAACGGATATTCTATGTAATTCTATCCGCTGCGCGAGATGAACCTTCAATATAACGGAGCCGCCGTCGCATGATGGAAAGTGCGAAAGATACTGGACACTGCCCCTGTTCTTTGGTTTCGGTCGGGTGATCCCGCGCAAGGAAGCGGTTCTTTTTCGAAAACTCCCGGTTGTCCGCCGGCTGATGCGTGGTGCGGGCCCAGACATCGCCGCCGCTGTTGCGCCGGTCGACCCCGATGCGGCTTTTTTTGACCAATGTTGCTGTTTTTGTTGAGTCTACGAAAATAAATCAACGCAAACACGAAGGCCATCCATAAGTTTATCAACTTCAGCCTTTGTGCTGTACATCCCGAACGATGCTCGGCAAGTCGCGGTAACTCCAAGAACTTTCATGAGAGGCTGGGCGCAATGATGCCCGGCCCGCACAGCGATGCCTTGTTGATCCAAGACTGTGGAGATGTCATGCGCGTGAGCTGGGCAATCCAAAGTGAAAGAAAAAATCGCACCTTTGCCGGGAGCCGACCCGTGCAGCTGGATCCAATTCTCCTGGCTGAAAACGTGCGAAGCATAGTCTGCAATGTCCTGCTCATGCCTGGAAATATTTTCCATGCCGATTTCGGACAGATAATCTATCGCTGCGCCAAGACCGATAATTGGAACAATTGGAGGGGTGCCAGCCTCCATTTTCAGTGGGGGATCCGCGTACAATATGTTATCTCTCTGCACATCCCTGATCATATCTCCGCCACCACGGAATGGTCGCATTTCACGAAGGCGAGGCCGTTTAGCATACAGTGCGCCTGAAGCAGAGGGGCCGTAGAGCTTGTGTCCAGTGAAAGCAAAGAAATCAATGCCAAGGTCCAGCACGTCAATCGGTCCGTGAACCGTTGACTGAGATCCGTCAACGAGAACAGGAATTTCCCTACTCTGCGCCTGCTCTGCAATGGTTTTGATATCGACCCGTGTGCCAAGGACATTCGACATCTGACTGACTGCTATCAGCTTGGTCGCCGGGGTTATTGCATCTACTATGCTTTGCGGATCCAAAGCTCCGCTTTGATCGATCTCTACCCAGACCAGCTTCACACCGCTGCGTTCGCGCAGGAAATGCCAAGGCACGATATTCGCATGGTGTTCCATGACTGACAGGATAATTTCATCACCACGTTCGAACCTAGGCATCGCCCAGCTGTATGCAGCCAAATTGATGCTGTCAGTGCTGCCCGTGGTGAATACGATTTCGTCGTCGTACGATGCGTTGACAAAAGCTCTGATTTTGCTGCGGACCGCCTCGTATTTGTCAGTCGCTAAATTGGACAGAAAATGCAAACCGCGATGAACATTAGCGTATTCTTCTCCATAAGCCTTCGAAATCGCTTCAAGAACAGGTCTCGGCTTTTGAGCAGACGCCGCGCTGTCCAAGTAAACTAAGCCAACTCCATTGACCTCGCGCGAAAGAATTGGAAAATCCTTCCGCACCGCTTCGACATCGTACATCACTATAACTCAGGTCAATACAACGGCGGTGAGCAGACTGAACAGTCCGATCGCGAACGCAAAAATAGTTAGAATCGTCCCAACAAACACTTTCATGGCCGAGTGAAAACCATGAAGGACCGTTACGAAGTTCGCATAGAGCCAAAAAAAGAGAAACAGGCTAATGACGGTTATGGCGTCTTCGATACTCATTCCAAGCAGCAGTGGCAGTTCGCTGAAAGGCAGAACTGCTGACAGCGCTATCTGAAGAAATTGCAAAAGAAGCATAACCAGCTGGAGCCAGCAAATCAGTACAACGGTCTGTTCCAGATTTCCGGTTCCTCCGAACAATCGGCCAACGAGAAAGGTCGCCAGAATCAGGACACCCAAAGCAAGAATCTGTCCGAATACTACGACAAACGGACTGAGTTCGACCGGTCCCATCGTCAGCAACGACAGATTCAGCACTATTACGCTTAAGACTACAACCAATGCGGCGAACTGACCGATGGTCACCTGCGACAGATCATAGCTCAGCACTATTCGGCCGCCCCTCTTCGGATCAAGTATTGAAATCTTGACCAATTCTAAGAAAACTGCTGTCATCTGGCTCTCGTGAACCGCACTATTCCGTTTCGTTAATCAGCATCGGCAAGCGCAGCTCGCTGTAAATCGCATCGGTTAGATCACTTTAGCCGCTAATGCTTCAATAAGCCCGATTATCCAAAAAAACAAAAAGATCAAACCAACGGTTACAGAAGCACTCAACAGTGCGGGCTGCCAATCCATCAGTCCTCGCAGTAGTCCGAGACAAGCAGCCGCCGGCACCGTTGCCAGCAATGCCCAAAAAAGAGAAACACGGGAATGATGCCAAGTAATCGGCAGGGAAAAAATCCTCATACCCGCAGCAGTCAATCCCGCAACGCAGTAGAATAGAATTGGCGCAAAAACCGCAATGCCGATGAGACGCCCAGCCGCTATCCCAGCCAAAGGCAGATCACTTCTTGACAACACGTGGCTGCGAACCACTTCTGGCAGCTGAGCGACGAACAGGAGCAGGCAGGCTGTTACCAAATAACCAAAAGCCTGTCCTTCATTGACCGTTGTCCCCAACCGTCGCCGCACCGTGCTGCGCGGACGGAGATATCCGTTCAGTATATCACTAATGACCGACATCCAGCTCGACTCGGGGAAACCACCGACTTGCCAGCGAATGCAATGGCGCCCTCAGTTCAGAGTTCGAAACTTCATTGATCGCATCCGCCAAGAATGCGAGAGCCAGCATTTGCTGTGCTTCGGAACGCTTTATTCCGCGCGAGCGCAGATAAAACATCGATTTTTCATCTGCCCCTCCAGATGTTGAACCATGCGAACAGGCTACATCGTCGGCATAGATTTCCAATTCTGGCTTTACCAGGAATTCGGCGCTTTGATTAAGAAGAAGTCCTTGGCTTATTTGATATCCATCGGTCTTTTGCGCATTCGGCCTGACAAGGATTTTTCCCTGAAAAACCCCCTTCGCTTTCTCAAGCAGCACTTTCTTGAAGACTTGGCGGCTTCTGCAATTTTGCCCCTTGTGAACCACAAGAACAGTGTCATCATTGTGAAATGAACCCATTCCCAGCGCAGCGCCGGACAGCGAGGCTTCTGACTCGTCACCGCTGAGAGTGACAACACACTCGCTGCGTGTCCAGCGGGATTGTCCGGTCAAGGTAAACATATTGAAACTTGACCGTTCTCCAACATTAACAAATACCGAATTTGATGCCTTTGCCCGAGGCGCGTCTCCAAAAATGCGGATGTATTGGCACGATGCGTCATCTTCCAATTCAATCTCAATCACTGAATTGGACCAAGGCGCTGCAATTCCAGATTCGATCAGCTGCAGATGTCCCCCCGAAGCAACCCTGATGCTGTGCCGAAACATGGCCTTGGGATAGTCAAGTCCAGGATTATGGCGCAGTTCCAGCGGCAGTGCTGGTTTGCCCTTGCATTCGATCAGCAACCCGTCGCCAGCCATAGCAAATGCAGCAGCGGCTAATCCTCGTGGATAGAATTGCCAAGCATCTGTCAGCAATTCACCGTTCGGTAAATTGCGGTCGCTGTTCGCGGAATCGGCTTGCCGCAGGCTTGTTACGTGCAGATCGCATTCGCTGGCTTGGAGCAAACTCTGTACCGTTTGATTTAGAAGCTTGATTGAGCCCTGTTCAGAGTAAATTTGGTGGGAGTTTGCAATCAATGCATCGGTACAGACCGGCGACTCCGCCGCTTGGTCGGCAGGGTCAATAAAATCGCGGGGATCTGAGTACTTCCAATACTCATCTATGCGCTGCGGAAGGCCATCAAGATTCAACAGGTTTTCCGCGCGCTTCGTTCCGGCGCCATGCCAACTGTCAGCTGACCAATTCGCGGGCCGCAAGTCTGCCTTCAGCGAGTTGAGTGCACCTTCCGCCAAATCCATTATGCTGCCTCGCGGGTTAGTTCGCGATAGCCATTCTCCTCTACATGCATTGCAAGATCCGGCCCGCCCGACTGAATAATGCGGCCGTTATACATGATATGAACATGGTCGGGTTTTATGTGATTCAGCAGCCGTTGGTAATGCGTGATCATCAAAATGGATCGGTCGGCTGAACGAAGGCCATTCACACCAGCAGCGACCTGTCGCATAGCATCGACATCCAATCCCGAATCGGTTTCGTCAAGGATACAAACACGCGGCTGCAACATAGCCATCTGCATGATTTCATTTCGTTTTTTTTCACCGCCTGAAAAGCCGAAATTGACAGGCCGGCTCATCAAATCGCTGCCTATCCCTAGTTCTTGGGCATTTTTTCGGGCCAGGCGCAGAAACTGTGCGCTTGATATTTCTGCCTCGCCTCTTGACCGACGCTGGGCATTCAGCGCCGTTCGGAGAAAGTTCATATTGCCAACGCCGGCAATTTCCACCGGGTATTGGAAAGCCAAAAACAAGCCGTGCGCGGCCCGCTCTTCGGGTTCTAATTCGAGCAGGTCGACGTCTTCCATCACTACCGTGCCCTCAGTGACTTCATAATCATCGCGGCCAGCCAAAATATAGGCGAGCGTGGATTTGCCCGAGCCGTTCGGCCCCATGAGCGCATGCACCTCTCCGGCATTCACCTCAAGATTAACTCCGTTCAGAATCGGCTTTTGCTCTTCATCGAACCTCGCATGCAAATTTTTGATGGAAAGCATTGAATTCCTTTCAAACCAGGCCTTAGAACGCAAAGACCAATTGTCGTTCCGCCTTCGAATCGTTCTGCGTCTTGCTACTGCAACTCTGTGATTTCACTGAAATGTGTATCAGGCTTCAAATTACAAGGTTTCGCCATCGAAGTAATCGAGACTGTTTTCCTTGCGGCCAATATATTTCAGATGCGCTTTCTTAAAATTCGTTCCTGGCTTTATCGCGAAAGCCGCAAATTTTCCACTGTCCGGGTATTCGACAACGTCGGGATCATTGTTGGTTGAAATTCCAAGGTATGTGAGCGGCTCATCCCCTGTATTTATCAATTGATGAGCTTTGTCTGGTCCACCTTTCGGCGCTCCGCATACGTCCCCCGACGCCACCGGGTGCTCGTCATTGCCGAATCGATACGTGCCGGAACCCGACAAGATCACGAACATTTCATCGTTTCCCAAATGGTTATGGAAAGGAAATGCCCGCCTCCCCGGTTGAACCGTGACATGCATGCAGCCTAAACCAACTAATCCGAGCAACGGGCTGACCTGTTTGACTACCGCCCCAAACCGCTGCGAGTCTCCACGCGTCATATCAAAACCATCAATTGCGCCGATGCTGACGACAGGATTCTGCATTTGTTTGTTCTCTATCTTTAAAGTCATGAGCCAATTAATTCGGGCTAGCATCAAATTCCAAAGCAGCTATAGAGGTTTCACGCTGAAGGTCAATGGTGCGTTGAAAGCCCGCAATTCCAGTTCACATTCTTGGAGGTCGGCTAGGTCAAACGCCGCATTAGTGATGCTACCCGGCAGGGAAACACGATGTTGTTCGCGGTGTCCGACGCTACGACCGAAAAGGTGATCAGAGAATTCAGCGAACGCCATCGCGTCAGAATTCTTCGCTGCTCGTCGGCATTTCGACCGGACAACAACAACAGCACTTGACGTTCAAAGGACAATCATCCGGGACAGCCGACTCTATGGTTCGATGAGTGTCTCAAGGAATGCGGCGGATTGACAATGCAGACCGAACCTGCGCCGCTGTTATCGAAAGAAGTGCGCGGACCCCACCAGTTTGAGTCGCTTCTGGATTGTCGAAGGGAAGCATGTCGTTAAATTGCGCCGCTTTAGATTATCCTACAGCAGGCCCATCATTGCCAAACAGATTTTGGTGAAAAATCAATATATTACCAAAAAAATATGAATGAGCAATGCAATACCTATCTGCGGGCATTCCGGTTATAATGTCTCTACGGGACCGCAGAGATTATGCGCTGTTAGTGAATATTGGCTTTACTGTCATCGCGACCCGATACGGCACAGAATTTCCTTTAGTTCAATTTACCCGATCGTCAATCGCCTACGGGTTTGGGGTCTGAATCGTCCGACAGCGAAATCAGCGAAGTGCGGATTCGCCGCAGATATTCCTTCACCTTCTCTGGACATTGGCGCGCTGTCCCAGCGGCGAGAACATCGATGATCGCGGCGAAAACCAGACGGGATGCAGATGGCTTATAGATGTCTTGATCCTCCGGAATGTCGATTTCGATCGCGATTTCGGTCGCGCGCGCTAAAGCGGAGTTCGCTTTGGTCAGAGAAATCGAGACCGCTCCATATTGGCGTGCGATCGCTACGCTATCCAAAAGCTCGGCCGGTTGACCGCTCGCCGAAATCGCAAAGATAATGTCACCCTCTGAAAGAGTGGAGGCGAGCATCCTTTGAAAGTAACCGTCGGAATAGGCTTCGGCGAAAATTCCAAGCCGGAAAAACCTGTTGGCGCCTTCGCGCGCAACATTTGATGATCCCCCACCGACGCCGATGAAAGATATGCGTTCAGCCTGCGATAATTTTACAATCGCCTTTTCGAGAGCCCCGTGGTCAAGCTGCGAGCGGGCGAGCGTCAGTGTGTCGACAAGCGCTCCGAAGACCTGCCCCACCAGCTGATCCGTTTCAGAATCCGGGGAAGACGGACCGCCCAGATATTGCAAAGAAATAGCAACACTCTGCGACAAGGCGATATGAAAATCACGGAATCCATCAAAACCCAATGTCCGGCAAAACCGATTCACAGTGGCTACCGATACCTTCGATTGATCGGCGATTTTGTTTTGGGTGAACTTTGGCGCGTCCTCAAGATTTGCCAAAACAAAATCCGCGACGAGCTGCTCGCCTCTGGGGAATGAACCATCGCACTTTCGCAGCCGCGATATGACATCAACAACCTTGTTCATTCCTTTTGATCCGTTTTCCTTGGTCCAGGTTTGTAGGCGATGACATCCATTTCAATTTTCGCGTCCACCATGAGCTTGGATTGCACCGTCGAGCGAGCAGGCGGATCAGCCGAAAAACGCCGCGCGAAAACCGCATTGAAACTAGTGAAATCCCTAGGATCGTCCAGCCAGACATTTGCCTTAACCACATGTTCAAGTCCGCAGTTTGCTTCGGCAAGGATGACGGCAATATTCTCTATGACCAATTCGGTTTGCTCGACGATCCCTCCAGGGATGATTTCTCCGTCCCGCGCGGGCACCTGCCCGGAAACGAACACAAAGTCCCCGGCGCGGACCGCCCTTGCAAACGGACGCCTCATACCACCCGCGGCGTTGTCCGCCATCCCGAATCTTGTAATCTCTGCATTCATAACCCCTGCCCTCTGCCTGTGTATCTTTATTACATCCTAATTCAAAAGCTGGAGCAGTTCAAGCTCATTTTTTCTGTCATTTGCTAATGTTTGCGCAAATTTTACCTATATTTGCAGATTTTGTCTTGCAGTGGATAAAGATTTTAAGTAATAAACTTACGAAATAGCGCTTTTTGCGTCAATGATTCAGGAGACAAAAAATGAAGCTCAAAATTTGGCCTAAGTCGGCAGCGACAGCAGCCATCATGGCCATGCTTGCCGGAATGGCAAGCGCAGACGGCGTATTCCGTTATGCGACGGTCGGAGAACCGCCCAGTCTTGATCAGCAGGTTCTGACCTCGGATTTAGCCACAACAATCGCGCATCATATTTTCGAAGGGCTGTATACTTTCGATGCTTCAAACTCGCCGGTTGGCTTGCTTTCTTCCGGCGAGACCGTATCAGAGGACGGCAAGACGATCACGATAGCGCTCCGCCAAGGCGTGATGTTCCACAATAATCAGGAGATGACCTCCGCGGATGTGTTGGCATCCCTGAACCGATGGGGTGAATTCGGAGCGCGCGGCGGCCTTTTATTCGCAAATGTCGAAAGTGTGGAGGCGACCGGAGACTATGAAATCACGATTAAGCTGACGCAACCCTTCGGACCTTGGAAGAATCTCTTGGCGTTTATCAATGGCGGCCCGGCGATTTATCCTGCTTCGGTCGTCGAGGGCAAAGGCAAAGAGCCGATTGCGCCGGAGGAATATATCGGCACTGGACCGTACAGATTCCAAGAGTGGGAACCGAACCGGCATGTCGAATTGGTAAGATTTGAAAACTATGCCTCGCCCGCTGGAGAACCGGACGGTTATGGTGGAAGCCGGGAAGCAGTGTTCGATGTGCTGCAATTCGTTCCAGTGCCCGATGTCGGTGCACGGGTGGCTGGTCTCAAAGCGGGAGACTATGATTATGCGGAAAGCATACCAGGCGATTTGTATGCCGAGCTGGAAGCGGACCCGTCGGTTGCAACCATATTGAATGGCGGACCGATCTTCGGCTTAGTCTTCATGAACTCGAAGGACGGACCGTTGATGGATAATTTCGCACTGCGCCGCGCGATCCAGACTGCGCTCGATAAGACACCAGCGCTGCAGGTCGCAATCGGTCCAGAAGGACTTTGGCGAGCCAACGGTTCATTCTTGCCTGAAGGCAATGTCTGGTTTTCCGATGCCGGGACCGAGCATTTCAGTATGGGCGATTCCGCCGCGGCCCAAGCCATGGCAGCGGAAGCGGGTTATGATGGCGAACCAATCAAATTCATGGTCTCCACCAACTATCCGTTTCATTATGACACAGCTGTCATCTACACCAAACAGCTGGCCAATGCCGGTTTCAACATCGACCTGCAGGTGTATGACTGGGCTACGCTCATCGCAAAGCGGGCACAACCCGACCAGTGGGATCTGTTTTTTACCCATCATGGTTTCGTGCCCGATCCAATCCTGATTTCTGTTATGAATGACAACTACCCAGGATGGTGGGCCACCGCCGAAAAATCGGAGTTGAAGTCCCGTTTCACCTCAAATTCTGATCCGGCAGAACGACAAGCGATCTGGGCGAAATTACAGGCGCTGATTTATGAACAGGTGCCGACCATGAAGACAGGAGATATATATACCTACAATATCGCCTCTCCTGCCTTGAAAGGACTTGGCGAGGCCACTCTCATTTGGCCGCATTTCTGGAATGTCTCCAAATAGAGACATCCGTGTTGGCCCTCCCCGTCGGATTTTCACGGGGAGGGCGTTCAAGAGCAAAGGTTCGGGAGCAATTGATGTTCGCATACGCATTGCACAGAATCCTGACCCTTATTCCGACATTGCTCACCGCCTCGATTCTAGTCTTTTTGTTCATTCACGTCATTCCAGGTGATCCGGCGTCAATTTTGCTCGGAGATACAGCAACTCCGGAGGAGATCGCTCAGCTCGCACGCGAGCTTGGTTTGGCCGAGCCGCTTTGGAAACAATACACAATCTGGTTTGGCAATGTTTTGCAGGGCGACCTCGGAACGTCGGTATTTTTTCGTGAACCGGTTCTGTCTGTGATTGGCCGAGGCGCCGAGACTTCGATTCTGCTTGCGATGATGACGATGTTCTGGATTGTCCTGTTCGGTATTCCGATCGGCATCATATCGGCTTCCCGTCATGGCTCTTGGATTGATCAGTTCACTTCTGCCGTCGCCATGTTCTTGGCATCCGTGCCGACCTTTTGGCTTGGCCTCTATTTAATTCTTATTTTCGCGGTCGGTCTGGGCTGGTTTCCATCTTCTGGCTTTCCTTCGCTCTCGGACGACGGAGGCGCGGCCAATCTGCGTTATCTTGTTCTTCCGAGTTTGACCCTTGCCGCACCTAATGCCGCACTTATCGTCAGGCTTATTCGTGCATCCATGCTGGATGCCGCCAGAGAAGATCATGTGCGGACCGCCCGCGCCAAGGGACTGCATCCAGCACGCGTGGCATTGAAACATATTTTCCGAAATGCGCTGATTGCAGTTGCCGCCGCCTTTGGCTTCACTTTTGCGGCCCTTGTCAGTGAAGCTGTGGTGACGGAGACGGTATTTTCTCTTCCGGGCATTGGACGCTTGGTCGTGCAATCTATCCTTAGACGAGACTATCCGGTGATTCAGGGCGTAATCTTAATCATTGTTCTGTTTTATGTCGTTATCAATCTCCTAGTGGACCTTGCCTATGCATGGCTGGATCCCAGAGTATCTCTAAAGTGACCGCTATCCGCTACGCGCTTACAATCTTTCGCGCGCGTCCCTTGGCAGGCGCGGGCATGACCTGGCTCTTGATCATCTGTATCGCTGCCGCCGCCGCTCCCGTGATCGCGCCTTTTGACCCTTTGGAATTCAACCCATCCATTCGTCTTTCGGAACCCGGATTGACCTCTCTTTTCGGCACTGATCATTTTGGCCGGGACTCATTCTCACGCGCTGTTTTTGGAGCGCGCATGGCATTGGCAATCGGCTTCGGCAGTGTAATGATCGCCCTACTCTTCGGCGGTCTGATCGGCATGCTTTCAGCATATTTTGTGAGACTCGGTCACATCCTCATGCGGCTTGTTGACGTTTTGATGGCGTTTCCCGCTCTGCTTTTGGCATTAACACTGATGTCGCTCCTGGAGCGCAGTCTGTTCAATACAATTTTGGTGATCGGTATCGTATACGCCACCACCACGGCCCGCATATTGTTTGGTATGACGCTGAAACTGAAACAAGAGGTGTTCATTGACGCTGCTGTCTGTTCAGGTGCAGGCCACGCTTCTATCCTATTCCGGCACACACTGCCGAATCTCTTATCGCCATTGCTGGTTCAAGCGAGTTTCATCTTCGCATTCGCTCAACTGCAAGCAGCGGCGTTGGACTTTCTTGGGCTTGGATTGCCGCCCGAGATACCGAGTTGGGGAAACATGCTGAGCGAAGAGCGCATTTATATTACCCGTGCGCCATGGCTTTTGATTTTTCCCGGATTGCTGATCATCCTGTCGGTGTTTTCCATGAATCTTGTGGGTGATGCGATGCGCGATCAGATGGATCCACGTTTCAAGAACGACATTGCAGGGGTTTGAAAATTGGCACTTCTAGAAGTTTTGAATCTAGAGGTCGCCGTTTCCGTCGAGGGTCGGTTGCATCCTGTGGTCCACGACATCTCATTTGAGGTTCATGAACACGAAACGCTTGGTATTGTCGGCGAGAGCGGCAGCGGCAAGAGTCTAGCGTCACTGGCGATCATGGGCTTGCTTGACGGAACCCCGATTCGGGTGACAGGCGGTTCCATTCGCTTTGACGGTTTGGATCTTTTTTCGCTTTCTCCTCGTGAACGGCGCACCGTCATGGGCAGTCGGATGTCCATGATTTTCCAAGAGCCGATGACCAGTTTGAATCCGGTTTATCGAATCGGCGATCAGTTGGCTGAGATGATTCTACAGCATTGCCCTCTGTCGAGACGGGAAGCTTGGAACCAATCGATCGAACTGCTCGACCTCGTACGGATCGAAGAACCGACCGTCAGAATCAATTTTTACCCGCATCAGCTCTCCGGTGGTCAGCGGCAGCGGGTTATGATTGCCATCGCGCTCGCTTGCGACCCGAAAATGCTCATCGCGGACGAACCGACGACAGCGCTTGACGTAACAGTTCAGAAAGAAATTCTGAATCTTTTACGTGATTTACAAGAGCGCGCCGGCACTGCCATCATTCTGATATCCCATGATTTGGGTGTTATCGCGGAAATCTGTGACCGGGTTGCCGTAATGTATCGCGGAAAGCTCGTTGAGCAGTCCGAAACAGCGCAGCTCTTTCAAAACATGAACCATCCCTACACACTCGGACTTTTTGGCTCTATTCCACCCGCCAACCGCGATGTGGAGTGGCTTGATGCAATTTCCGGTCGTGTGCCGAGAATCGATGAAGTGATCGATGGATGTGCATTCCATCCGCGCTGCCCATACGCGGATGAACCGTGCCGGACAACCGACCCGGAGATCACAACGGTGGCATGCAACCACCTTGTCCGATGCCATTTTCCGCAAGGTAGATCGTCATGAACCAGCCTCTGCTTGCGGTTCGAGATTTAAAGACGCATTTCACGCTGGGAGCGAAGTTTCCGTTTCGCCAAAGAAAACTTATTAAAGCCGTCGATGGAGTTACCTTCGAAATCCGGCGAGGTGAGGCTCTCGGGCTCGTGGGCGAAAGCGGATCCGGTAAATCCACCATCGGACGCACTCTCACACGCTTGGAACCCTTCACTTCCGGCGAGGTTCTGTTCGACGGGACTGATATTCTAAGGATAAAGCGTGATGCGTTCCGGCCTTTTCGACGGGAAATCCAAATGATTTTTCAGGATCCGTTCGCATCGCTCAATCCAAGATTGCGCATAGAGCAGATTCTCGCTGAGCCTCTGCGTATCCATCGCCTTGCCGCAAACCGGTCCGACGCGCGAAAGCTGATCGGTGCCATGCTTGAACAGGTGGGCATCGATCCATTGCTCATGCGCCGTTATCCACATGAATTTTCGGGCGGTCAGCGGCAGCGTATCTCGATCGCCCGCGCAATGATTTTAACCCCGCGCCTGATCATCGCGGACGAACCTGTGTCATCGTTGGATGTATCCATCCAAGCGCAGACACTGAACCTAATCAAACGGCTTCAGCGCCAAAGCGGTATCTCGATGCTGTTCATTAGCCACGATTTGGGCGTCATCCGGCATATCTGCGATCAAGTCGCAGTGATGCTTAAGGGAAGAATTGTGGAATATGGCGAACGAATCCAGATTTTTGAACAACCTCGGCATGACTATACCCGAACGCTACTTGCCGCTGTTCCCGGGAAGGTGACATGATTAGCGAAAATCGGGTGTTTCTTGGATCCATCGCGACGGAGACAAACACTTTTTCTCCATTACGAACCGACCTTAGAGATTTTGAGAACAGCTTTTTTGCCCCTCCAGGCCAGCATCCGGTCACCCCAACCCTGTGCAGCGCAATCTATCCGGCAGCCCGTGCCCGGGCTGCGGCCTTTGGATGGAGCTTGATCGAAGGAACCGCGACATGGGCTGAACCCGGAGGTATGGTTAATCAGCGTTCCTGGGAGTTTCTTCGGGACAGACTGCTTCGCGAACTGTGTGCGGCCATGCCGGTCGACATTGTACTGCTTGGACTGCACGGTGCCATGGTGGCCAATGATTGCTTTGATTGCGAAGGTGAGCTGATCGAAAAAGTCAGAAACCTAACCGGACCCAACACGGTTATCGGTGTCTCGTTCGATCCTCATAGTCACTTGACCGAGCGCAGGGTCAAAAATGCCGACCTGATAACCGTATTCAAAGAATTTCCACACACGGACTTTGTCGAAACTGCAGAAAATCTGGTTGAGTTGGCGCATGGAACTGCGAACGGCAGTCTTTCACCGGTTATCTCTGTTTTTGACTGTCGGATGATTGACATCTATCCGACCAGCCGAGAGCCGATGCGAAGCTTCATTGATCGCCTGAAGGCTCTGGAAAACGCCGATGACATTCTTTCAATATCGATAATTCATGGGTTTCTTGCCGGAGATGTGCCCGACCTCGGAACCCGGGTCATTGTGATCACTGATAACGCAAAGGAAAAGGGCGATGCCCTCGCTAAGCGGCTTGGACTTGAACTATATGCTTTGCGGGGAACCACCCGTTCAGAATATCTTGCACCGGAAAAAGCACTTGATCTGGCGATGGCAGCATCCTCCGGTCCGGTCGTGATCGCGGATGTTTGGGACAATCCAGGCGGCGGCGTTCCTGGAGACTCGACCCAGATCTTGCGTGAAATGATAAGGCGGCGACTTGACAATGCAGCCTTGGCTACGATCTGGGATCCGATCGCCGTGCAGACCTGTATTGCCGCCGGCGAGGGAGCGCGCTTTCATCTGCGTTTCGGCGGCAAGATGTCACCGGCGGGCGGCGAACCGATTGATGCCGAAATCACCGTGAAACGAATCCTCCGCAATGCCAGCCAAGAGTTCTGCGGCAGCGTGGTGCAGCTCGGCGACTGTGCGCGTGTTAAACTTGATGGCATCGACATCATTCTTAATTCGGTCCGCAGCCAGGTTTTCCATCACGGTGTGTTCTTAAATCTTGATATAGATCCGATCTCCAAATCATTGCTGGTGGTCAAATCCACCAATCACTTCCATGAGGCTTTTTCCGCCATTTCGCCGCTGATTCTTTATGCCGCTGTCAACGGAATTTACCCGAGCGATCCGGCGTCCGGACCATACAAAAATTTAACCCGGAAAATCTGGCCCATCGACAAAAATCAGCATTGTATTTGATATTGCGACCTCATTGATTGATGCTTCTCTCCGGATAAGGAACTTCCATCGGATCCAAGTCGTTTTTAGGACTACTCTACCCCTCGCGATAACATACAGAATCTTTCGCACATTTGCTTTTGCTGGTGGTTCCTTTCAGTCAGAGAGGACCGGCAATGGACGAGAAAGCCGACAAGCCGATGGGAAAAGTAATTCACATCAATGAGGCGAGGATCAAAGATCAGATCACCCAGGTGTAATGGTCAGGGGTGCGGTTGAGGCGACGCTTAACACGATGTTGGATGCCGAAGCTGATCAACTTTGCGGCGCGGCTCGATACGAACGAAAGTGCGAAAGATTTTGGACAATACCGAATTCCATCGAGGTTCCAACCTCATGATTCATGCCGGTGAAGTCAGGTTCATATACCGAATTCGCTGTCATCCATGATTTCACCGCCATCCTCAAAGAAGAATGCGTTTTCTCCGAATGCCGGGTTCAAGTCATCAAGCCAGTTCGCCTTTGGATCGAACTCTGCGAAAAATGGTCGACCGACCCAGTTTGAATCACGTCCCTGCAAGAAGCGCAGCACGAAAACACGCTCTCCGCCGACGCGCTGCACACCTAGAATCTCGACTTTTCCCGGTGTTGCGCTCATGCTGGGTCCGCGCACGGTGCGGGCGAGCCCTGACACCTGCCGAACCGCTTCCCTATAGACTTTCCAGCAACGGACCAGCGGCACTTCGAAGTAATTCTTCGCGCCGGTGTCACGTTCCACAAACATATAGTAAGGTGTGATTCCGACACCGACCTGTTCGCTCCACATGCGTGCCCAGACATCCGGATCATTGTTGATGTTGTCGAGCAGCGGTCCTTGGCTGCGAATGACGGCTCCGGTATCGCGTATGCGCTGAATCGCTTCGCGCACGATTTCGGTGCGCATCTCCTGCCAGTGGTTGAAATGTGCCATCAAGGCCACGTGCCGACCGGATTTCACAACATCGCTTAGAAGCCGCAGCAGGTCGTCGGCATCCCCATCGTTAACGAACCGATGAGGCCAAAAAGTGAGTGCCTTGGTTCCGATTCTGACGTTGCGGATATGAGCTAAATCGGGATCATCTATCAGGGGCCGCAGATAGCGAGCCATCACGCGCGTCTTCATGATCATAGGATCGCCGCCTGTGATCAGCAGATCCGTCACTTCAGGGTGGTTTGCGAGGTAGCGGTGCAGGCTACTGGCATCAAGCGAGGAGATTCGTAGGGTCTTGTCGCCGACGAACTGGGCCCAGCGGAAACAGAAGGTGCAAAACGCATGGCAGGTTTGCCCTTGGCTCGGAAAAAACAGCACCGTTTCCCGATATTTGTGCTGCAAACCCTCGAAGTCACCGTCAGAACCGCCGGGAATGTTCATTTCCATTTGGCCTGCCGGGTGGGGATTTAAACGTGCACGAATTACAGTGGCTTCCTTTCTGATTTCCGCTTTCGAGGCACCGCGGGTCATGAGGTCCGCGATGCATTGGAAGTCCTCCTCCTCCAGCATACCCCTCTGAGGGAAGACTAGTTGGAAAATCGGATCCTCGGGAATCCGATCCCAGTCAATCAGATGTTCGATAACGTATGGGTTGGTTCGGAAGGGAAATACACTGCTGACAACTCGCATCGAAAACAAATCTTCGTCGCCGATTCCTGAGCGTTCAGCTATGAAATCAAGATTCTGCGCCGACAAGGCACGAAACCGGCTTCTGTGGTGTCCATTCACCGCAGGCTGTAACTCTAATGACATTTCATATTTCAAAGTCGTATACTCACAATTACTCATAACTAACGAATCCGAGTGCCGCGGTTAGCCTGCATTCCGCAAGCCAACCCGTCGCTGGATTCGTCCAGATTATTTGGCCACTGATAATCATTCATTTTTATCGGAAGCATAGCTCAAACGCAAGCACGTTGTTGTGGTGAGGTCTTCGCGGCATCAAATGCCCGCTCTGTTCGACCTCGAAAAGGTCGAAATCGGAAGGCCGCTCACACAGCTTTCCCAGCATAGATCCGCACCTTCCTGGCTAAGGAAAACAGTGCCTCATCAAGGGTGTTGACGGCGAACCGATGGTTGAGAGATGTGCTTGGTAAATTTGGATTCTAGTGCAGAATTTGCTTTCCATTCGGTTTTCCTACAGCCAAGGAATTCAGTCGTTCTGCGACATTTGCCGCCTCGCCCGAAGCAGCTTAGTCACCAATTGCACGAATTTAACGAGGTGATGTTGGTTGAGGGTAGTGTCCAGAATCTTTCGCACTTTAAGTCATGCGACGGCGGCTCCGTTATGTTGAAGTTTCATCTCGCGCAGCGGCTCCATGTCCATATACTTTCGCGTGCTCCACTGCGTGCCGGCGATGTGTTTCAACCTGGCCGCAGCCAGGCAAAGACAGATTTTTCGTGCAACAGAATACCGCCCTGCCCTTGATCTTATGCCAACCGATGCGCTCTGCGTGATCAGCGATAGAATTTGGTGGGCTCTTCGCCATCTTCTACCCAACGATTATCAGCAGTCTTAGAGCATAGGTTTTCGATTGTCGTCGAAGAGAGAATGCACTCCATCGCATACAGGCATGACAAAGCACGATCTTGAAGAAAGCAAGCAGACGAGAGTTGCAAAGCGTGCGCCATAGAACCTCGATATGGTTATTGCTTTTGTGATTATAATAGCTCCGCGAAATGCTGTGACTTCACGGAACACGAATTTTTGGCAGCCGCGTTTCAGACTCAATCCATCAACTTCCGAACACCATGCGTTCAACATCATCGATTCGTGGGTTTTTGTTTATGGGAATCCCATTGCAATTGTTCTGCCGGCACGCGCCGCCGAACTCAGGCTTCAAGATTGACGATGCCTCCGCCCAACATGGCATCGCCCCGCCCGGAACAATCGCGGCACGCAAATGCTGTCAATTCATTTGCGTGCACATGCATCCGCATAAGTGGAAAACCGAGCGTGTTGCCCATCCGCTTTCAATGCATCCCGCTTCAGCGGAAAATCATATCGGGCAATATCGTCAGCCGACCGAGCCTTCCAAGGAAATTGCCACCAGCTGCTGTGCTTCCATAGCGAATTCCATTGGCAGAGCCTGCAGCACTTCACGACAAAACCCATTAATTACCAAGGCTACGGCTTGCTCTTCATCCATGCCGCGCTGACGGCAATAGAACAGTTGATCTTCATCCACTTTTGATGTGGTGGCTTCGTGTTCAACTCGCGACGTGCTATTGCGCAATTCAATATAGGGCACAGTGTGCGCTCCGCACTTATCGCCGATCAGCAAACTGTCGCATTGTGTATAGTTTCGACACTGCGAGGCCTTCGGATGCACCGAAACCAGTCCGCGGTAGGTGTTTTGCGCTGTGCCGGCGGAAATTCCTTTAGAAACAATGCGGGAGCGTGTGTTGCGTCCCAAGTGCACCATTTTGGTTCCAGTATCTGCCTGCTGGCAATTGTTGGTGATTGCGATCGAATAAAACTCGCCGTGGCTTTCAGCACCGCGCAGAATGCAGGATGGGTATTTCCAAGTCACGGCAGAGCCGGTCTCCACCTGCGTCCACATCACCTTTGAACGGTCACCGCGGCAATCTGCGCGTTTGGTAACAAAATTATAAATGCCGCCCTTGCCGTTCTCATCTCCCGGAAACCAGTTTTGCACGGTCGAGTACTTGATTTCCGCGTCTTCCAACGCAACAAGCTCCACGACTGCAGCGTGCAGCTGCGCCGTGTCACGCTGCGGTGCGGTGCAGCCTTCCAAATAGCTGACATAGGAACCTTTATCGGCAATGATCAGCGTCCTCTCAAATTGACCGGTGTCTTTTGCATTGATGCGAAAATATGTGGACAGTTCCATCGGGCAGCGGACTCCCGGCGGAACGTAAACGAACGATCCGTCGGTGAAGACAGCGGAATTCAGAGTCGCAAAATAGTTGTCCGTTATCGGAACGACTGAACCAAGGTGTTTCTTGATCAGATCAGGATGGTTCTGCACGGCTTCTGAAATGGAACAGAAAATCACACCTTCTTTCCGCAGCTCCTCTTGAAACGTCGTTCCGACTGAAACCGAGTCGAAAACTGCATCAACAGCGACACGCCGCGCATCACCTGGCGTTTTGTCCGCGCCTTCCACACCGGCCAAGACCATTTGCTCGCGAAGTGGGATTCCAAGTTTTTCGTAGGTTTCCAATAGCTTGGGATCGACTTCATCCAATGATTTCGGCCGCTCAATCATACTCTTGGGTTTGGCATAGAAATATTGGTTCTGATAGTCGATGGGAGGATAATTGACCATTGCCCAATCGGGTTCGTCCATCCCCTTCCAGCGTTCAAAGGCAGTCAGCCGCCACTCCGTCAGCCAGTCCGGTTCTTTGTTCTTTTCGGAAATCATCCGCACGATGTCTTCGTTAAGACCCTTGGGCGCAAATTCCATTTCAATATCGGTTTCCCAGCCATGACGGTAATTTCCTTCCATGGCTGCCAAGGTCTCTACGGTTTCACGGTCAACGCCTTCCCTTACGGCAAGGCTGCCAATTTCGGACATTTTTTAGTTTCCTACGCTGCGACGGTTTGGTCGGATATGGTTATGCGGCTCTTTTTCCGCCTTCGGGTTGCTGTTCGGCAAAGCTTTGAAAAAACCCGTATAAAGTGTTGAATTTCTTCGGTTGTTGTGGAAGGTCCGATGGAAACACGGATTGCCGATCCAGCCTCGGCATATGAATAACCCATCGCTTCTAGCACACCGCTTGATCCGACCTTTCCTGAAGTGCAGGCAGAACCGGAGGAAACTGCGATACCTTGAAGATCAAGTTGTATGACCAGAGTTTCCGCCTTCCAGCCATGCACGACGAAGCATGACGTGTTGGGCAATCGCTGCGCCGAACAACCGACCACTTCGATGTCTTTCACCTCGTTGCGCAAATCACACTCAAGATTATCCCGCAACTGTCTTACACGCTCCCAGACGCCCTCGGAGAGCTGTTTGGCCGCGGCGCGGGATGCTGTGCCAAATCCAGCAATGCCATAGAGATTTTCAGTTCCAGATCGCCGCCCGAACTCTTGCCCGCCACCGCGATCCGGCAATTCAATATCAGGTCCGAGCATTATTGCGCCGACACCTTTCGGCCCCCCGATTTTGTGGGATGAGAAAAACCCGAAATCGGCCTTCTTTAGTTGCTCTGCGACAGCAATCTTGCCCACCCCTTGCGTTGCGTCGGTTACATGAATGCCGTTCGGCAGATCTTGAATGATGCCGGTTTCACTGTTTGCAAGCTGAAGGACAGACAAAGAAGGGTCGGCAACTTTTACACTTCCTTTGTGGTCTAACGGAAGCACCGACTTGGTCCAAGCCAGCACAGCAGAATGTTCAATCGGAGCTGATAGCAGACACTTTCGAGACAATATAAGCCTTGCTGCTTCGGTTGCACCCGAGGTGAAGACAATCCGATCAGGAGAAACACCGCACAGCGTCGCCACATCTTGGCGCGCTGAGTCGATCAGGCTTCGGGCTCTTCGGCCTTCCGCATGAATCGATGAGGGGTTTCCGGTTTCGTGCATCGCCTCCAGCATAGCGTGTTTTACCGCTCTGCTGATCGGTGCAGACGCATTCCAGTCAAGATACACGCGGGACATCGTTATTCATCTACCACACTGAGTAAATGCGGCACAGCTGGACATGGGGCCAGTTTGTTGTCCGTGACATCTGCCAAACAAATTTGATGCATAAACACATAGACCTGCGCTGAAAGACTCTCCCAAAGTCGATTGGACAATGACTGTGCCTTGGTGCCTGAAATGGGGCCACTGAAATTCGAACCAAAAGTTGTGACATCGATGTCTTCGTCGACAGCAGCAAGTATATCGGTTAACTTTATCAGGTCGGCCGTTTTGGCAAGGGTGTATCCTCCGTTCGGTCCCCTCACCGACCTTATAAGCCCGGCGCGCCGCAACTTCACGAACAACTGTTCAAGATAGGCGCCGGATATGTTTTGCCGGTCGGCAATAACGTTCAGGGCTACCGGCGCGTTTTTCTGCGACAGTGCTAAATCAGCGAGTGCAATCACCGCGTACCGGCCTTTAGTGCTGAGTTTCATGGGCTCCGCCGCTGATTTGACGAGTCCTCGGCGCTAATCTAGAACCAAGCATTCCAAAACGGACCCGTATGTCGATAGTGGTTTATTCTAATTTGTGTCTCGGCGCCGGTCAAGACAACTTGCTCGGGTCAATAATTTGTTAAGAGGCTTTGGCCATGCCCGAAATCATCTTTTCTGGACCGCAAGGCCGTCTCGAGGGACGCTATGATGGGCAAGCCGGCGGCGATGCTCCTGTAGCCTTGTTGCTTCATCCGCATCCCGCTTATGGCGGCACGATGAATAACCGTGTGGTGTACAAACTCTACCACTGCTTTCACCGTTTGGGGTTTGCTGCATTGCGATTCAATTTTCGCGGAGTTGGACGCAGCCAAGGACGGTCCGAAGCTCTCGACGATGGTATCGGCGAACTTTCTGACGCAGCTTCGGCATTGGATTATCTGCAGGCGCGGAACCCAACCACTAAGCATTGCTGGGTCGCGGGATTTTCCTACGGGGCATGGATCGGAATGCAGTTATTGATGCGTCGGCCCGAAATAACCGGTTTCATTTCAGTCGCACCACCCGCCGATAAGTTTGATTTTTCCTTTTTGGCGCCATGTCCCGCGTCGGGAATGATCGTAAACGGATCAGATGATGAAGTCGCCACGCCTGACACGATCCTTGCTCTGGTGCAAAAGCTGCAAAATCAAGAAGGAATCAGTGTCGAGCATCAGTTGATCGAAAAATGCGGCCATTTTTTTGAAGGCGAAAGGATGGGCGAATTGGAAAGAGTTGTGCTGACGTATGTGAGTGGAAGGTTTCAAAAGTTTGGCGGTTGATCCTGTTCACAGAAAGGAAACCAAGAACATTGAGTTCTTGCTGCGCTTGATTGGAGGGGCTTCATAGCGCAAATGCTGGTCGTTATTGCGTAATGGACACCTCTATCATCGCCAGATTTCGGTCGGCTTCGCCCGATTGTTTGATTTGAATTTCAATTTTCTGGAATTAACTTTTTGTGAAAATCCAAATTCCTTCGGATTTCATCGAATTTAGCTCAAATCAGCGGTTTTTTTTGGCCTGAACCGGTGCTTCTCTGGCTGATTAGTGTCCCTTATGCGGATTTTGGACGGATTCAGCCTGCGGCTTTGGATTTCACGAGAAAGATGCAGCGGCTTATGTTGAACACAAGATTATCCATCATGATGCGGGCCTTCGCTCTCTGAAGTCCGACGGTCCGGACCTTGCGCATGCCGGAGCGCTTCTGGTGGGCGAACACACGCTCGGCGCGGACTCCGACATTGGATTTCCGCCGGGGATTACATACAAAAATAGCCGCCATCGTTTTCAAGCTCTCTTTTCGGTGACTTTGAAGGGACGGAAAAACGTTTCGCGAATTTGTTTGTCACCAAGATCCGGCATATCGTGTTTTTCGTTCAATTCCTTTGTACTCGGCTGCCAGTCGGGCGGCTTGACCGTGATCTCGCAAGGCGGGGGGATTTTGACTCTGCGACATTGTTTTCTGTTGCTTATTGCCTGATTCTCCCGGTTAGACCATATGGGTTTTAACAACCGCATCGAATCTGCGCTCCGGTTTCAATGCGTCGGCGCCGCCGTCTCCCACCAATACGCTCAAGACTGAGCTTTGGAGCACAGGCTGTTGCAGTCTCTCATGGCGCAGGTATTCCATGCTTTTTCGACCGGGTAGGGCGAAAGATTTATCCGTCTGCCCGTCGTGCGGCATTCCCTTGTAGATTCCGTTATAGTCGAAGTCGCCCGTTTGCAGAACGTCGTACAGGCTGCGGACATGCCGGGCAATCTCGCGCAGCCATCGGGTCACGCCGCTACCGCTGGACTTCCGATGCTCTTGCAGCGGTATCGCCATGACCGCAAGATCAGACCAGACAAAAACGTCGAAGCACTGATTTTTCAGCTTCAATGACTGTCCTTCCGTTCGCCAGATCGGTTGAACAAGAAACGGTGATTGCAGACCGCGTGACAAATCAAGCACGGCTGAGAGCGCATCGGACAAACTCGATTCATGCTGGACTATCTCCGCCGAATTGTCCCATGACGTTATGCGGTTGTAGGCAGCCCGCAGGAAGCGGGTCGCTTCAAGCCGCAATGCCTCATCCTGGCCTCGCAGTTGGCGCGCAATGCCCATCATGGCGTGAGCGGAACTGACCGGGCGCATGACCATTTCCGGCGCCCAATTCGCTTCTGGGAGATTCGACGTGCCTTTGTCCGGCACAACCGTCAGCTTCACTTCCAGCGGTTGAAAGTGCCGGTCATGGATAGATACAACGATGTCAATGTGGTCCGTGTCGTTTCGCGAGTAGGCTGCATACGGCTCGAAACTCCTCTCGAAGTGGTAGTAGGGCGAATCTTTCCGATCTCCGATGACTTCGGCCATTTTCCACTTGTCGGTTTGTGCAGCGATACCGTCTTTGCCATGAACGACGGCAACCGGGCCGATGCCCTGATCTCGCATATAAAGACAGAGGGAGAGCGGAAACGTGGAGTTGAACTGATTCTTGCCCCACAGATGCTTGCCGCTGCGACTCGAATTATCGCTTGAAATTCCGTACAGGGATGGTTCGGGTGAGCGACTAGACGGCATCGACAACCCCGCAGCCTACGAATCGGCCCAGCGCGACGGGCACGGCGTTGCCTATTTGAGTCTCAGCATTGGCGTTGCGGTCTCCGGCATTCCATCTCCAGCGTCTTGGAAATGTCTGAATCCGGCTGCGCTCTCGCGTTGTCAGCGGGCGAACGGTAGCGGGCGATACGCTGTCCAGATGGTTGCCCTTGTATCCGGGCGGGACGGGCCGGTTTACGCCGCGCACGGTCGGCGACGGTTCATGCACAGAAAAAACCGAGCGGCGGGAGTAGTTTCGCGGGTGTCGGTAATAATGCTCTATGTCGATTTCGTCGCGCAGATATGCTTTGACCGTCAAGGCTTCGTCGGCGATGCGGTCGGCGATTGATTCGAGGAAGTCCATCGCAGAACGGCGCAATGCGCCGAATGCGAAAAAGCGCTTGCGAGCTTGCGGCACGCCGCACTTGCTCGCATCGAGCACAGTTTCGGCTATGTCGTAACCAGAGGCTTTCAGGCGTTCCCGCGTTAGTTGCCAAGTTTTGCTCAGGCGTACTTGCGGGACGTTTTCCATCAGGAAAAACGGCACGCCGCAGGCTTCGATTATCTCGCCGAATGCAATCGTGAGATTCGCCCTGCCCGCTTCGATGCGCTTTCCAGCAGTCGAAAAGTCCTGGCAGGGCGGGCCACCGGCGATCAGGTCCGGGGCATGTTCGCGGATTGTCTCATAGGTCAATTCCACGTCGGAAAGGTCAAGCCGATTGACATGGTCTCCGATGTTGCGCCGATAGGTGGATAGTGCCGGCTCCCAATGATCGTAAGCGGCCACCACATCGATGCCGGACTCGATCAATCCGGCGCTCAGACCGCCGCAGCCGCAAAACAGGTCGACAGCCCGCAAGGTCATGCCACTAACTCCGCATACTTGAGCCGCCGGCCTTGTGTCCGAGAAACGATTTCGCCCATCTGGTCGAGCGTATCCATTTCGCGGATGTTGTGACGGTGCTCGTACTCCTTGACGTAACGGTCAAGGTGCTTATGGCTCATCTTGTGGTAGAATCCCTTGTAGCCGCGCTTGAACATGGACCAAAAGGACTCGATTCCATTCGTGTGAACGATGCCCCGAACGAACTCGGAGACGGAATGCTTGACCGCATCGTGGTCGAAGGGAAGATCCGGGAGACCCTCGGCTATTACAGCTTCCCCGACAGCCATTGGCGCAAAATCAGGACGAACAATCCGCTGGAACGGCTGATGAAGGAAATTCGAAGACGGACCAGGGTCGTTGGGGCCTTTCCCGATGGTCAATCCTGTCTTTGCCTGGCTGCGGCCAGGTTGAAACACATCGCCGGCACACAGTGGAGCACGCGAAAGTATATGGACATGGAGCCGCTGCGCGAGATGAACCTTCAATATAACGGAGCCGCCGTCGCATGACTGAAAGTGCGAAAGATTCTGGACACTACCACTCTTCTCAGCGGAAGAAATCCATCCGCCAGCTTTCGATCCAAAGAAACTCATCGTCCAGCATCATACGAATATACCTGCCAATGATTTTCCACGCATAAGCCAAATTAATTTCAGCTGATTTAGAGTAGAGTTAGTAGAGGTGTCCTTAACAATTTGGCTTTCCGCGTTCTGAATTTTTCTTCCGATTACTGATCCTAGGTCAAATGGCATCACCGTAAATTTCGCGGGCGCGCTTTTCAAAAGCGGCAACGATGGTCTCCATGGCACGACCAAATACAATACCAACCAATTTCTCGATTATACGCGACCTGAATTCGAACTCGACTTCAAACTCAACGTCTGACGATCCGTCCGGCCGGTTATAGAATCTCCAAGTGCTGTGAAAGTGCTTCAGAGGTCCCTTTAAGTATGAAACATCAATCGCAGAGTGGTCGTCGGCCAGTTTAACACGTGATCTCATGGTTTCACGAAAGGCTTGAAAGGAAGCCACAAGATCCGCGACGACAATTTGGCCCCGCTCGGAAGAGTGTCTTGAATGAATGTGCACGGCTGCGCACCAAGGGATGAATTTCGGGTAGGATTCGATGTCCGCGACCAAGTCATACATTTGGCGCGACGTGTACGGCATATGCCTCTGTTCTCTGTGTTTTCGCATCAGAAGCCTATTGGAAAATCTGGTCTGCGTATTGTCGCAAAGCTGATAAAGTGATCATTCGGAATATAATCGCAGGCAATTTCATTCATGAGATTAACAGTAAAACTAGACGAAACCGCGGCCGCAGTTGGGAAATCCAATTTAGCAGGACCTGAATTGTAGAGGCTCGGTTGTTCCAAATGCCATGTTTTGAATTGGGATCAGCTATTGGCGCACCGCACCGAAGACAAAGCCGCATCCCGAGTACCGATCCTCTTTTGCTGCTCCTTCGCCTCTCATCTGCCTCCTTCATTAATCATTCCGCAGCGCGCCGTCGCCGCTCTTGCTGCAAATGCAGGAAATCTTCATCGGCGTGATAGCTGGACCGTGTCAGAGGACTTGCTGATACAATCAAAAACCCTTTGCCCAATGCCGCCGACTTATAAGAATCGAATTCGGTGGGCGGAACGAATCTTTCGACCGGATGGTGATGGGGCGTGGGCTGGAGATATTGGCCGATCGTCAGAAAATCCACGTTAGCAGATCTTAAATCATCCATAATCTGAAGCACCGACGACCGGTCTTCGCCAAGTCCAACCATGATGCCGGATTTAGTGAACATGCCGGGATCAAGCTCTTTAACATTCTGCAACAGCCGCAGCGAAACGAAATACCGTGCGCCAGGCCGTATAGAAGGATAGAGGGACGGGACGGTTTCCAAATTGTGATTGAACACATCAGGCCTTGCTTTCACCACTGATTCAACGGCTTCGGCCGGACAATTCAAAAAGTCGGGAGTTAAAATCTCTATAGTTGTTTGAGGCGACTTACGGCGGATTGCTCGAATTGTGCGCACAAACTGTTCAGCGCCCCCGTCTTCAAGATCGTCCCGGTCAACGCTGGTCACCACAACATGCCGAAGGCCAAGTTTGGCGACTGCGGAGGCAACCCGCGATGGTTCGAACAGATCAACCGCTTCAGGTTTGCCGGTTGCCACATTGCAGAATGAACATCCGCGTGTGCAGACATCGCCCAAAATCATAAAGGTAGCGTGTCCCAAGTCCCAGCATTCCCCGACATTTGGGCATGCTGCTTCTTCACACACGGTGTGCAGCTGATGAGATTTCACAATGTCGCGTGTGCGTCGGTATCCTTCGGACATCGGCGCTTTAACCCGGATCCAAGACGGCTTCCGAATCCGGTCCGTCGCCGGCTTGTTGACCTTTTCAGGGTGCCGAGGTTTCGTTGTCTGATCAATCTTCAAGAATTAAAACTCAGTCTGCGGCCAATGTGCAAATCGTATCGCAAGCCTAGTCCATTAGGTTCGGCCTCAATGTCAATCCAATACAAGGATATAGAAATATTGCTTTGCATGCGCTAGACGCCTCCTATCCGGCAATAAATGAGGTCTGTAATGAGCAAAATCAAGGTTGATGCGCCGATTGTCGAAATCGACGGCGATGAAATGACACGAATAATCTGGGATGAAATTAAGAAGAAGCTCATCCTTCCATTCCTTGATGTTGAACTGCTCTACTATGATCTGAGCATCCAAGAGCGTGACCGCACAAATGATCAGATAACCATTGATGCTGCAAATCGAATCCGCGAAGTCGGCGTTGGTGTGAAGTGCGCGACGATCACTCCGGATGAAGCCCGGGTTGAAGAATTTGGACTTAAGAAAATGTGGCGGTCGCCGAACGGCACAATCCGTAATATTTTAGGCGGCGTCGTCTTCAGGGCACCGATTATCTGCAACAATGTGCCCCGTCTTGTTCCGGGTTGGACAAAGCCAATAGTCATTGGCCGTCACGCATTCGGAGATCAATACCGCGCCACGGATTTTGTCTTTCCAAGCGATGGCAAGCTGAGCCTTAGATTTGAAGGCTCGGATGGCCAGATCATTGAGCGCGAAGTTTTTGACGCTCCGTCCGGCGGCGTTGTTTTGGCAATGTACAATCTAGACCAGTCAATACGCGACTTTGCGCGCGCCTCGCTCAATTTCGGCCTGACGCTGGGCTGGCCGGTTTACCTATCGACTAAGAACACAATCTTGAAGGCTTACGACGGACGCTTCAAAGATTTATTTCAAGAAGTGTTTGATCAAGAATTTGCTGAAGCATTCGCTGAAGCGGGCATTACCTATGAACACCGCCTGATTGACGACATGGTTGCCGCTGCGCTGAAATGGAGCGGAGGATTCGTGTGGGCGTGCAAAAATTACGACGGCGATGTTCAATCAGACACCGTGGCGCAGGGGTTTGGCTCTCTTGGATTAATGACATCGAAGCTGATGACACCGGATGGCAAAATTGTCGAGTCTGAAGCCGCACACGGCACGGTTACGCGGCATTTTCGCCAGCATCAGGAAGGAAAGAGCACATCAACCAACTCAATCGCGTCAATATTTGCTTGGACGGGCGGCCTCAAACATCGGGCAAAACTTGACGCCAACACTCAACTTGCCGACTTTGCCGAGCAACTCGAACGCATCGTCATTGCGACCGTTGAATCCGGACATATGACCAAAGATTTGGCTTTGCTCGTCGGTTCTGATCAAGATTGGTTAACAACGCAAGGATTTCTGGACAAGGTGGAAAGCCGCCTTCATGCCGAAATCGGGTGAAGAGAAAAACCGCTATGGTTCGAGACTGACCAGCGGGAAAGTCTGCTCGTTGAACACGGTCTTTGTGTTCTGAAGCGCTCTCGCTGATTCAGTCCACCAAGCCGCGCATGTAAAAGCGGGCAATAAACCGAACACGCAGCGCAAATATCTCCGCCCTGTTCCAGGAACGCTGGAACGGAGGGCGCATAACGCGTCTGGGTGATCAGGATGATTTTGCTTAAATAATAGGAATCAAAGCCGCTCGCGTAACATTTCAGGAACCCGCAATGACACTGCCGAATCCGGGGTAGATTTAAACGCCTTCGACGATGAGCAAATCTCTTTTGGATGAAGCCCGGGCAAAATCCAGCGCTTTGGCATAGGTCGCTGAGTTGTAGCAGGCTACAGCATCTTCAACAGAATCAAATTCCACGATGACATTGCGCTCTTTCGCATCGCCTTCCATGGATTTAAATCGTCCACCCCGCGCCAAAAATTTTCCGCCATGTTCTGCAATCGCCTGGGTAGCCACTTCAGCGTATTTGGAATAGGTTTCAGCATCGTTCACATCGACATGCGCGATCCAGTAAGCACTCATATTAAACTCCTTTGATTGCTTCTTTGGCTGCGGTCAACGCATCGTGAGCACCTGCAATATCCGGCCCGCCTCCCTGAGCCAGGTCAGACCTGCCGCCGCCGCCCTTTCCACCTAAAACCGGTGTCATTTTTCGGACGATATCCACAGCCGAAACCCGTTCTGTCAAGTTTGGTGTCACACCGACAGCGACTGCGGCCTTGTTGTTGGCGGTCGAAACCAAAGCAACGATTCCCGATGTCATTATTTCTTTGTGGCTGTCGATCAAGGCGGGAAGATCACGACCGGGAATTTCGCCGACAACCTTACCCAAAAACTCGATTCCGCCGATCTTGCTGCATGAATTAGCAACAGCAGTCGCGGTGGCGCCGAGCGCCAGCTTCTTTCGAAGCTGCTCATTTTCGCTTGCAAGCGTCTTTCGTTCGTTCAGCAACGCTTCAACTCTTCCGACGGCATCCTGCGCTGGACTTTTCAGAAGCAACGAAATCTGCGCCAATATTTGATCATGGGTCACCAGATAGTTGAATGCATCCTCTCCAGTGAGCGCATCGATACGCCGAATCCCGGCTGAAGAAGCTCCTTCGCCCGTGGTCACAAACAAACCGATCCTGCCGGTGTGATCCACATGTGTTCCACCGCAAAGCTCCACCGAGTATGAGTTGCCGTCAGGCCCTTTGCCCGCGCCATCGGCAATGCCCATCGAAACAACACGCACTTCATCGCCATATTTTTCTCCAAACAGGGCGAGCGCTCCGGTATTTTGAGCATCTTCCGGGGTCATGATTCGTGTGACAACAGGAGAATTTGTGCGGATCTGCGCGTTAACCTCGACCTCGACCTGCCGAAGTTGTTCCAGTGTCAAAGCTGAATGATGGGAAAAATCAAACCGCAGTCTATTCGCATCGTTCAATGAGCCTTGCTGAGCGACATGGTCGCCTAGAACATTACGCAACGCTTGATGCATCAAATGCGTCGCCGAGTGGTTCATTTTGATTTTCCGCCGTCGAGGATTGTTCACCGATAACGTCGCAACATCCGACGGAGTGATGTGACCCTTCACAATCGTCCCCGAATGCACGATAACATCTGCCCTCCGCTTTGTTTCGATGATTTCAATGACGGCGTGGGAAGTTGTCAGACGTCCATGATCGCCGACCTGCCCGCCCGATTCAGCGTAAAACGGGGTTTGGTTCACGATGACTTGAACTTCTTGGCCGGAAACAGCGGATTCCACACGTTTTCCCCCGCTGACGATAGCCAGAATCTGACCGTCGGATTTATCCGTTTTGTATCCGAGAAACTCTGTTGCACCAAACTCGTCCCGCAATTCAAACCAGATTGAACTTTCTGTGCTGTCGCCCGTTCCCCTCCAAGAGGCTCGCGCGCGTTCTCGCTGCTTCCGCATTTCCGATTCAAACTTCGGCACATCGACGGTTCGTCCGGTTTCCCTCACAGCGTCTTGTGTCAGATCAAGCGGAAATCCATATGTGTCATAAAGTTTGAAGGCTGTTTCTCCGGGCAGCTGAGCATCTTCATGCAGCTTTGCAAGTTCGGCTTCCAATATCCCCAATCCCCGGCCAAGCGTGCGGCGAAACCGAACCTCCTCATCATGCAATGTGAAAGCGATTGTCGACTGCATCCGCGCTAACTCGGGAAATGCCGCACCCATAAGCGAAACCAGATCAGGAACCAGACGGTGCAGAATCGGTTCATCGGCTCCAAGAAGCTGTGCGTGACGCATAGCCCGCCGCATAATCCGTCGTAAGACATAACCGCGGCCGTCTTTGGACGGCATTACACCTTCTGCGACCAAAAAAGCGGAAGACCGGATATGATCGGCGATAACACGATGGTGAACTTGATTCGGTCCATCGGGATCGGTCGATGTTATGTTCGCAACCGTTTCAATCAGTGATCGGATGAGATCGGTCTTATAGTTGTCCCTCACACCCTGCAGCAGCGCTCCGATGCGTTCCAGTCCCATGCCGGTATCGATGGATTTGTTGGGCAGCTCCACCCGACTTCCGTCTTCAAACTGCTCATACTGCATGAAGACAAGATTCCAGATTTCAACAAACCTATCACCATCCTCATCTGCGCTGCCAGGCGGCCCGCCGGGTATGTCATCTCCGTAATCGTAAAATAGCTCGGAGCAGGGACCGCACGGTCCAATAGGTCCCATCGACCAGAAATTGTCGGAAGTCGGAATGCGAATTATGCGGTCATCGGAAAATCCAGCGATTTTTTTCCATAAACCGTAAGATTCTTCATCTTCGTGATAAATCGTGCAAAGCAAGCGTTTGGGATCAATGCCAAATCCCTTGGTTATCAGATCCCAGCAATAATATATCGCCTGTTCTTTGAAGTAGTCTCCAAAGGAAAAATTACCAAGCATCTCAAAAAAAGTGTGGTGCCGCGCCGTGTAGCCGACATTGTCGAGATCATTATGTTTGCCGCCTGCCCTGACACACTTCTGACTGGTCGCCGCACGGACATAGTCGCGCGGTTCCAATCCAGTGAACACATTCTTAAACTGCACCATTCCCGAATTGACAAACATCAATGTCGGATCGTTCCGCGGCAGCAATGGCGAGCTGTCAACGACGGTATGACCGGTATCTTCAAAATAGTTCAAAAAATTTGAACGGATTTCATTCAGGCCCGACATGGCCTGCATCTCCTTCTTATCGAATTCAAAACGACAACACTAACAGTGAGAATACTTTCTTCAAAACGCCTTCTTTTTCAAATGGCCGCCTTCACAGTGCGGTGCCGACCCCTTGCGGTTGGGGAACCCCCGCTTTGCCGGTCTGACAGCAAATTCGGCAGGAATCGCCGTTCCATTCTGCTTTGACGCATAAGCAATTCACCGAACTCTTGCGGTGTCAGCTTTCATCGTCCGCACCCCCCTTTTCGATGCCGAACCCTTGGCGCAGCAGGTCGATGCGCTGTCATCGGAGTTTTTCGGTTCAGCGGCATTCAGCCCATCCGGCTCTGTATTCTCTTTGGCGAATGAAGGCAAAGCAACGTTTGCTCAGAGCAGCGCATCTTCGTTTCCCCGCCTTCACCTGCAACTCCTTGCAACAGCGCAATTGCCCGTCGATGTATAACCTTCAGCCTTGCCGTCAAAAAAAGGTTCGCTGTCTGCGACTTTCCCGAATCCGGAGGCTGAAGATTGAACCGAATGCAGTCGGAATGGTGAATATGCGGCTCAAGCGCACGGGCCGGATGCCAAATCAAGCATCAAAACAATCTTAATGGTCTCTTCCGATGACGAGAGAATTTTCCCACCGATGCACCAATGGCAGCGAACGACCGCGAACAACGCCGTCCAAATACGGAGTGCGATTCACGCTTTCATCACTGAACATTATCTGGCGAAGACTCAAATCAAAACCGCCGGCCGGAGTCGACGGTTTTGCAATAGCGAGATGTTCAGCTCAACCGGCTTTCTGGCTGGATTCTGTGTCTTCTGCCTGATCGGCATCTTCACCAAGTCCGTGAGAATCACGGATTTTGGTTTCAATTTCATTGGCAACATGCGAATTTTCTTCAAGAAACGAGATAGCGTTCAACCGGCCTTGCCCGATTCTTTCGTCTCCATATGAGTACCATGACCCCGATTTTTCGACGAGTCCCGCCTTGATGCCAAGATCAATCAATTCACCGCACTTGGAGATCCCAGACCCGTAGAGGATATCGAACTCGGCGAGTTTGAACGGAGGCGCCATCTTATTCTTGACGATTTTAACCCGTGTTGTGTTGCCGATGATTTCGTCGCGGTGCTTGATGGCGCCGATTCGCCGGATATCAAGCCGTACCGAGGAATAGAATTTCAGAGCATTTCCGCCAGTTGTGGTTTCCGGAGAGCCGAACATAACGCCAATTTTCATCCGAATCTGATTTATGAAGATCACCATGCAGTTCGACCGGCTGATCGAACCTGTGAGTTTTCGCATCGCTTGGCTCATCAAGCGGGCTTGTGTTCCGACCTGCGAGTCTCCCATATCTCCTTCAAGTTCAGCCTTTGGCGTCAGAGCCGCCACCGAGTCGACAACCACAAGAGACACTGCTCCGGAACGGACAAGCGTGTCGGTGATTTCCAGCGCCTGTTCGCCAGTGTCAGGCTGCGAGATCAGCAGCTCGTCCAAGTCGACTCCAAGTTTCTTTGCATATCCCGGATCAAGCGCGTGTTCGGCATCAACAAATGCGCAAATCCCGCCAGCATTCTGTTCCTCTGCCACAACATGCAGAGTCAATGTGGTCTTTCCCGATGATTCAGGTCCATAAACCTCGACGACGCGTCCTTTCGGCAGTCCTCCGATGCCAAGTGCAATGTCTAGTCCAAGAGATCCGGTTGAAATCGATTCTACGTCGATAACCGCTTTGTCTTGACCAAGACGCATGATCGAGCCCTTGCCAAAGCTGCGTTCGATCTGTCCGAGTGCCGTTTCCAAGGCTTTCTGTTTATCCATTGCCTGCTTTCCCAGATTGACGATTTGTCCGGCCATTTGCACATTCCCTTCTATATCTTACACTCGCCATTTGAAAATTCTGCGCAGTGTTCCTTCTGTGTTCTGGAACCTAGTATAAGAACATAAAAAGAATTATTCAAACAAAAAGTTCTGTGGCTAGAAAAATTATAAATTCATAAGAAAAACAGAGGGTTAGGAGTTAGCTGCTGATTTAGATCCCATGCATTTTGAACAACATAAGAAATTAATTCGTTCGCAAAGTGATCTGTAAACGAATCACACTGCGCACTCAGATCCGCTGATTATGCTGGCAGAATCACGGCATTCAAGCCTCCGAAAGTCGATATCCACCGGCACGGGTCTCAAGATGTCCCAAAAAGCAGTTTAGGAAATGCGAACCGGAAAACAGTATCTGATCATGTGCGATCATATCCAGCATGTTTTTTCGCGACTTCGCAGCCTTATCGCTGTCCATATCGAATATCGCTGAAACACCGGGTTCGGCAAGCTGCAGATCCTGGGCATGAAGGACATCCGCGGTATGAATATAGCACTGCCCGTCTGATTCTACGCGGACACCGGCATGGCCGGGGGTGTGGCCGGGAATTTCCACAACCGATACTCCGGGTACGATATCTTCTTCGGCTCGCACCGTTCTGATTCGATCCTGATAGGCGGATAGCGTGTCCAATCCGATTTGCCGCCAAGCTTGCTTCATCTCATCAGCGTCCGAAAACCTGTTGTCATCGGTCCAAAAATTATACTCGGTTTCAGTTACAACCAATTCCGCGTTCCGGAATACCGCCGAGTTGTCAACACGCGTCATGCCGCCGACATGGTCGGGATGGAGATGCGTTACGAATACCGTTTGAATTTCATCGGGAGAGACATCCGTTTCAGCAAGCGATTCTGGAAAGATTCCACCGGTCGGTCCAAAATGCTCTCGTGCGCCTGCATCGATTAGGACACATCGGTCGGATGAGCGGAGCAGAACCGCGGAGAAATTGGTCAAGATTTCCGTTTTGCCGGCAGCCGAGAGCAACTCGGAAATGCGCTCTTCCGGGACCGTCGGATATATTTCGTTATTGAACACCTTGTAACCATCATACAAAACAAAAACTTCAAATGCACCGACTCTGGCCTTGGCGGTTTTAGCCACTTTGCATTCCTTTCTCTTCAAAGTTCCTGCCCATCGAATATGTGATGGGCTTGGAGGAATTCAACTGCTGTGGCAGTCGACAAACGAAATCCCGAGGCAAATAGATAAGATTCGGAACTGCTGCTGCGGCTCGCAGGCGGCTTGCAGTGCCTTGTTTGGCGAAACGATTGCTTCAGGCGTGCTTGAAGCGCTGAATCGGCGCCGCTGCCCAGCATTTTGGCGATGAAGACACCGCCGGGCGACAGAAGGCGGCAAGCAACATCCGCGGCAGCTTCGGCAAGAGCGGCCGTACGCAGATAATCGGTTTTTTTGTGGCCAATGGAAGGCGCCGCCATATCCGACAAAACCACATCGGCTGGCGTCTGAAGCCAATTCAACAACTGGTCGGCGGCATTCGGACTCTGCACATCCATAATGCGGATTTCCGCTCCTTCAACCGGTTCGGTTTCATTAACGTCAACTCCGAAGACCCGCCCGACGCGTGCGGTTTGGCGTGATTTCAATGCGTTCACTCTTTGCGCGGCGACCTGACACCAACCGCCCGGCGCGCAGCCAAGATCCAATACGACCGCGCCCGGCTTCAGGAAATTATAGCGGTCGTCGATTTCCAACAGCTTGAAAGCGGCTCTGCCGCGCCAGCCTTCCCGTCTTGCCCGGTGCACATAAGGATCGTTAAGCTGCCGATCAAGCCATTTGGCGGAGCTGGCTGAGCGCCCCTTTGCGGTCTTTACCCGCGTGCGCAGCTCACGTTCGCCGCGTCCTGATCCCGGTTTTTTGCGCAACCGTATTGTTCCATTCACAAACTAACTTGACACGGATCCCGATGGCACGCATCGGCCACTTCAGAACAGTGGAATTCAAAGGTGTGGGTGATACCAAAAAAATTCCGTTCCAATTAAAATAACTCTCACTTCTTCTATCGGAAAGCGGTAGAGGGCTTCAACTGGAACGGAGGGAGGTTCATTCGATGCCGGACCTAACGATTGTGTATTGGCGTGACATTCCCGCCCAAGTCATTGTTGGCAAGGGACGGCGCGCCGCAAAAGTTCAGCTTTCCGAACGATTCGAACAGGCAATAGACCGCTGTGCGATGCGCGTTGGAGCGAGAGATACGGATGCATACTTAGCCGAGTGGAGAAAATCTGATCCAATTCAGCGGAACGGTGAGCCACGGCAACTGGCCGAGTCGGAGGCGGAGCGAATTGAAGCTCAGTTTGACCAAGCAAAATTAAAAGCGCTGATCGAAGCTAACGGATGGGAGTGAGACATGAAAATCAATTTCCGCTTTCCGATCAATTGGAATCAAAAATATGAAGTTTGAGCCCTCTGCGAAGACCATGAGCGGCGTGAACGCATTGGTTGATGGATTTTCAATCGAAGTCATGCCTCGGACCGCGCAGAGAGTTGAAGACTTCAGGGCAATTCTTCCGCTGGGAACGCGGGTTTATATTGCGCATATCGAGGGCACGCCAATCGATGAAATGGTTGGTGCGGCCAAACGGATCGCCGCTGAAGGTTTCGAAGTGATGCCGCACATCACTGCGAGGGCAATCAGCTGCCGGAGAGACTTGGAAGCGCTCATCAACCGATATCAGAGCGAAGCTGGCATTCATCAAGCACTGCTGTTGGCGGGTGGGATGGACAAGCCAATCGGCGAGTTCCACTCATCAATCCAGTTGCTGAGGACCGGGTTGTTCGACCGCGCCGGCTTCAAGCGTCTGCACGTCGCAGGGCATCCAGAAGGCAGCAAGGATATTGATCCAACGGGCGGACATTTGAATTCCGACGCAGCCCTGCTGGAAAAGCAGAATTATTCCCGGCAAAGCGATGCCGAAATGGAAATCACCACGCAGTTCCTGTTTGAATCTTCACCGGTGCTGCGCTGGGCTTCGCGAATCCATGCCGCTGGCGTCACGCTGCCGATCAATATCGGCATCGCAGGCCCGGCAAAGCTGCAGACTTTAATCAAATATGCTCTTGCATGCGGAGTCGGCCCCTCTCTTCGCGTTCTTCATAGACGTGCGGCGGATATCTCCAAATTGCTCGCCCCATTCGAACCAACAGAACTTGTAAGCCAAATTGCATCAGCTCTTGCAGAAAATCCCCTGCCCAACATTGCCGGTGTTCACGTTTTTCCTCTCGGAGGTATTCGCGCGGGAGCAGACTGGGGCAGAAAATATTCAGCTGGAACAATTGGTAGTGGGGTGGATCTATGACACAGACGGTCGTTGAGTCGAAGAGCAAGAGTGCGATAATTGGATTTGAGGAACCGTTTTGTGTGATTGGCGAACGAATCAATCCGACGGGCAGAAAAGCCTTGGCAATTGAATTGGAAGCGGGAGAATTCGGCACCGTCGTCAGTGATGCATTGAGACAAGTGGAATGCGGTGCCACAATGCTCGATGTCAATGCGGGTGTTGTCTACAATTCGAATCCAAATCCGAACGAAACCGAGCCCCCTTTGATGGACCGCCTTATTCGGCTTGTTCAGAGCACCGTCGATGTGCCTTTATGCATCGACAGTTCAGTTCCCGATGCTTTGAAGGCGGGATTGGAAGCCTGCGAAGGCCGGCCGCTTTTGAATTCTGTCACCGGCGAAGAAGAGCGTCTGGAAACCATCCTGCCGCTGGTCAAAAAATTCAATGTTCCCGTTGTTGCCATTTCAAATGACGATGCAGGAATTTCAGAAGACCCGGATGTTAGATTCGAAGTCGCAAAAAAAATTGTTCATCGGGCCGCAGACCATGGTATTCCTGCTTGCGATGTTGTTGTTGATCCTTTGGTGATGCCGGTCGGAGCGATGTCAACGGCGGGGCGCCAAGTATTCGCGCTTGTCCGGCGACTTCGGGAAGAGCTCGATGTCAATTCGACCTGCGGCGCTTCGAACATATCGTTCGGACTTCCGGAGCGGCATGCGATCAACGCTTCTTTTCTACCGATGGCGATATCCGCTGGGATGACTTCTGCGATCATGAATCCGATTCGGCCACAGGAAATGGCTGCGATCAGAGCTGCAAATCTATTGATGAATCATGATCCGCACGGTGCGGTCTGGATAAAAAATTACAAGCCGAAGGCAGAAGATGGTTCAGCGCAGATTCGCGTACGCGCAAGAAGCCGCCGCCGCCGCTGATTCGGGATGCGGGCGATGAATGAGTGTGAGCCGCTGGTCGTCTTCACGCCGTCAGGCAAGCGGGGACGATTCACTCGAGGCACACCCGTTCTGCAGGCAGCCCGGACTCTTGGGGTTGATTTGGACAGTGTCTGCGGCGGCCGGGGAATCTGCTCACGGTGTCAGGTGGAACCGTCTTTCGGTTCCTTTCCCAAACACGGAATAACCTCCGGAGAAGATTCGCTTTCAGCTTGGAATCATGTCGAAGAGAGGTATGACCGCGTTCGCGGTTTAAAATCCGGAAGACGGCTTGGATGCCAGGCTCGGATTATGGGCGATAACGTTATCGATGTTCCTCTCGAGTCACAAGTTCATAAGCAGGTTATAAGAAAGTCGGCGGATGAAAGGCCTGTCGCCATGGATCCGGCGACCAGACTCCGTTACATCACCGTCGAAGAACCCGATATGCATCATCCTTCCGGAGACTTTGAAAGAGTTCAAAGCGCGTTGGCGGCGCAATGGGACATCCATTCCGTGGAGATAGACATTTCAGTGCTTCAGCGATTGCAGCCGATTCTCCGCCGAGGCGAATGGAAAGCAACCGCCGCGCTCCACCGCGGCAGCAATGGCCGGACCAAATTGACCGGGCTATGGCCGGGCTTCTTTGACGATGAACTTTACGGGCTGGCAATCGATCTCGGATCAACAACGATTGCCGCTCATCTTTGCAGCCTAAGCGATGGAAAGGTTATTGGGTCCGCTTCAAAGATGAACCCGCAGATCCGCTTTGGCGAAGATCTGATGAGTCGAGTTTCCTATGCCATGTTGAATCCAGGCGGCAGCGCCGAGATGACAAGGGCTGTGCGCGAAACGCTCAATGAATTGATCCGCTTCCTGGCGGAGGATGTTGAACGCGATATTGAACAGATCTTAGAAACGGTGATTGTTTGCAATCCGGTTATGCATCATTTGATTTTGGGCATTGACCCGGTTGAATTGGGACAAGCGCCGTTCGCGCTCGCCACTGCGAACGCGTTTTCGACAGATGCCCGGTCTTTGCAGCTCGACTCTCTGCCCGAGGCGGCGCAGATTTATTTTCTTCCTTGCATCGCCGGCCATGTTGGGGCGGACTGCGCTGCAGTGGTTCTTGCTGAACAGCCGCACAATTCGAGCGAACGGGTGCTGGCCGTGGATGTCGGGACCAACGCGGAAATTGTATTTGGCGACAAGTCAAGAGTGCTGGCCTGTTCATCACCGACGGGCCCGGCTTTCGAGGGAGCGCAGATTTCTTCGGGCCAGAGGGCAACGATCGGTGCGATCGAACGGGTCCGCATTGACCCGGATAGCAAAGAACCGAGATTCAAAGTGATCGGGTGCGACCTTTGGTCCAATCAAGCAGGATTTGCCGAGCAAACAGCGGCGACGGGAGTTTCTGGGATCTGCGGTTCTGGAATTATCGAAGCCATTGCCGAGATGCGAATCTGCGGCATCGTGGATGCGTCGGGATTGATTGGGTCGCCGACGCAGGCCAACACTGCACGAATGGTCTCGGAAGGCCGAACCTTTTCGTTTCTTTTATATGACGGTTCCATCGACGGAGGCCCGGTGATCTGCATAACCCAGTCGGATGTTCGCGCGGTGCAGTTGGCAAAGTCAGCGCTATACGCCGGAGCACGGTTGCTGATGGACGAATTCGGAAACGACAAGGTGGACCGTGTCGTGCTGGCCGGAGCCTTTGGTTCACATATTTCGGCGTATCATGCCATGGTGCTGGGACTGATTCCGGACTGTGCGCTGGAACAGGTGGTTTCAGCCGGAAATGCGGCGGGCACTGGGGCCAGAATGGCGCTGTGCAGTGTTTCCGCACGACAAGATATTGAAAGAATTGTCGGTCGAATCGAGAAAATCGAAACCGCGGTCGAACCGCGCTTTCAAGAGCACTTCGTCAACGCGAATGCGCTGCCGCATTCAACTGATCCCTTCCCGGAATTAGCAAAGGTCGTGACCTTAGACGCTCGATCGTTCAATCGGTCGGGCGAAGCGAATGGAACCAGCGGGACACGTCGCAGACGGCGAAGGTGATGTTCCACAAGGATTGACCAATTTTAGATCAATATCATTGTAAGACTAGGCTCCGCTTGATGATTGGACAAGTGCATAACACCGCACACCGGGATGTCATCATGTCGATTTTATCGCGCTTCGGCTGAGAAAAAAGCAAACGGTTGCGGTTGCCGTCTCAGATCGGAATGCGAACGACATTGTCCTTCTGTTCGTGCGTGCCCTGCATCAGATGTTTCAGATGGCAGATTTTGAACCGCGCCTGGCAGCCGAAATAAATTCCAGAAGCAATCTCGTGGAAGGATTTGCAGCAGCAGGCTGATTGTCGCGGATAATTTTGGGAAGAATCTGTCCGGCGATTTCCTTTCCCAGCTCCACCCCCCACTGATCAAAACTGTTGATGCCCAGCACAGCCCCCTCAACAAATACGCTGTGCTCGTAAAGAGCGATGATCTGGCCAAGCACGAACGGCGTAAGCCGGGGATAGATCAGAGTTGTTGATGGCCGGTTACCTGGACAGGACCGGTGTGCGGCAAGATCGTTTTTCGTCGATTTGCCGCTGCCTGAGTCTGGCTTGAATTGACGTCCTTGCATAAGCGCTTCTGACTGAGCGATGCAATTGGCGACCAGCAAGTCATGATGATGCTGAAGTTCCGGTTCGTGACTCACCGCTGCAACCAAAAATTCGCAGGGAATGATCTGATTCCCCTGATGTAAGGCTTGATAGAATGCATGTTGGCCATTGGTGCCAGGCTCCCCCCAAACAACCGCTGAAGAAGGGTGTTCAAAAGCGCGCCCCGACCGGGTAACCGATTTGCCGTTCGACTCCATTATCAGTTGCTGCAGATAGGCGGGCATGCGGCGCAGACGGTGATCATAGGGCAGGACAGCCCGGGTTGGATATCCGCAGATTTGGTTGTGCCAAATTCCAATCAAGCCATGGAGCAGCGGCAAATTTTCAGAGACGGACGCGGTTTGGAAATTTTCGTCAATCTCGCGGGCGCCTGCCAAGAACTCGTGAAATCGCGATTCGCCCAACGCCGTCATTAAAGCCAACCCGACCGGTCCCCAAACCGAGTATCTGCCCCCTACCCAATCGCCGAAGCCGAATACGCGTTCCTTTGCCAGTCCAAATTCAACGCATCTTTCGATAGCCGAAGAAACAGCGGAGAACTGGTTCATCGGTGCCTCGTTCCCGCATTTCTGCACCATCCAGTCACGCACGGTTTTAGCATTGGTCATCGTTTCGATTGTCGTGAATGTCTTTGATACGACAATGACAAGGGTGGACTCTGGATTTAGACGACGAAGCAATTCCGTCGCCTGCGCACCGTCTATATTCGATAGGAAATGCGCAGCGGGTCCATCAGAATATGGCCGCAGCGCATCACAGGCCATCGCAGGCCCGAGGTCAGAGCCGCCAATGCCGATATTGATAACATCTGTGAAAGAACAACCGGACGCCGCGCGAATTGTTCCCGCACGCACTCCAGAGGCGAACCTGGCCATCCGTTGAAGTGTCCTGTGGACCAGCGGAACCACATTTTGACCATCTAAGAGCACGCAGGAATCGGCCCGGCTGCGCAATGCTGTGTGCAGTACCGCACGGTCTTCGGAAATGTTGATCCTCTTGCCGGAGAACATTTCATCGCGGAGCTGAAACAGTTCCGCTTCGTCAGCAAGCGTTTTTAAGGCAAAGAGCGCCTGTTGATCGAGCAGTGTCTTTGAGTAATCGAACAGCAAGTCTCCCACTTGCACCGAAAATGCTTCGGCACGGTCGGAATTTTGTTCAAACAAATCTGTTATCCGAGTGCCCCGAAGCCTCTCTGAATGGTTAGAAACCGCATCCCAATTCAACATGATCTATTCCACAAAATGGACCGTTGCATTTTCAATGAAATGAGCAACAGGCGCTTTCACAGGATCATTGATGCTGATGGCGCGTTTCAACGCTGTAAGCTTTTTCTTGCCAGAAATCAGGAGCATAACCACACGCGATGATTTTAGTGCTGGCGCGGTCAGCGTAACACGTTCTTCGCCTGTGGATGGCATTACGCATGCTGTAGCGAGCGGGGCGGAGGCCGAAAGAGCGATTTCCAGCTCTGGGGCATTCGGAAAGAGCGAGGCTGTATGCATGTCCTCGCCCATTCCCAGAAGGCAGATATCGGCTGGCAGAATAGACTGGATCTGCTCTTGAACCTTAACCGCGCCTTCCTCTGCGGTTAAACCGGCGGAATAGAACCTAATCAGTTTTGCCGCTGAAGCTGGTTTGTCAGAAAACGCAGCGCTTATCATCGCAAAGTTGGATCGTTCAGACGTCCTTGCCACCCATCTCTCGTCTGATGGAAGGATCGTTACCTTGCTCCAGTCCAGCGGCTGTTTCCCGAGTGCAGCATAGATTTTTGCAGGTGTTGATCCGCCCGCTGCAATCACAACTGGATTACCTTTGATTGCACTGGTTCTGTCGATGGCGGCTGCGATCAATTGTGCGGTCTGTTCTGTCCAGACGCGTCTGCTGGAGTATTGGATCAACCTCATGATTGGATTGACCGCCATTGGAGCCCATACCCCATGAGTGATCCGGCGGAAATCGGCCCCTCGCTTCCGGGCGAATAGATTTCCGGTCTTCTGCCGACCCGTTGCCAGCTGTTGATGACGGCATCTGTCCATTCCCAAGCGGCTTCGACTTCATCGTTCCGCATAAACAATGTTTGATTTTTCCGAATCACGTCCATGATGAGCCGTTCATAGGCATTGGTCAGAGAATCCGCCTTCGGGCCGAGAGATTCCGCGAAGCTCATGTCCAACGGCACATCAAGCAACCGCATCCCGCCAGGACCCGGTTCCTTTATGGTTACTTGCAGATTGATGCCTTCATTCGGCTGCAGACGAATCGCGAGCACATTGTTGCTGAGCTGTCCAAGCTGTTCAAATATCAGATGAGGCGGCTGCCTGAATACCACTGCGATTTCCGACATGCGTGTCTTCAGCCTTTTGCCCGTGCGGATATAAAACGGCGTTCCTGCCCAACGCCAGTTTCTTATCCTGCATCGGAGCGCGATATAGCTTTCCGTATCGCTGAATTCGACTCCCGAATCGGCGAGATAGCTGTCGCAATCATTCCATCTTCCATATTGCCCTCTGACAATTTCTTCCGAAGATACTTTATCTAAAGCCCTGATTACTTTAACTTTTTCATCTCGAACGGCATCAGGTGAAAAGGCATGCGGGGGCTCCATCGCAATCAAACAGAGCAACTGCATCAAGTGGTTTTGCACCATATCGCGCATTGCGCCAACCGAGTCGAAATAAGCTTGCCGTCCTTTGATTCCTACAGATTCCGCCACGGTTATCTGGACATGCTCGATATGCTGCGAATTCCAAAGCGGCTCAAACAGCATGTTGGCGAATCGCAGAGCCATGAGGTTTTGCACGGTTTCCTTTCCCAAGTAGTGATCTATGCGGTAAATCTGGGACTCGGCAAAAGTGCGGGTTAAAATCGAATTCAGTTGTCTGGCGGACTCAAGATCTCGGCCAAAGGGTTTTTCGACGACAACACGCGAGGCTTCATGCGCCATGCCGGATCTGCCGATTCCATCGATAATCGGTTCGAATATCGACGGGCTGACAGACAGATAGTAGCAGCAGATTTTAGAGCGATCTGGCCATGCCGCTAACCGAGACCAGTCGCTCTCACAGCTGACATCCGCCGGAAAAAAGCATAGGCGTTCAACAAATCGGTTAAGAAGTTCTGCATCATCCAGGTGACCGGTTCCCGACTGATGGATTGCATGTTTTGCAAATTCACGGAATGCCTCATCCGACATCGCGGTTCGCGAGACGCCGGCAAGACGAAACTCCTCGGGCACCTGTCCGAGCTTAAAGGCATTGAACAGCGCTGGGATGATCTCCCGCTTGGATAGGTCACCGGTTGCTCCGAAGACCATCATATCGAAAGGTTGAACAGGAATTATCTGGTACACGAATTTGTTTCCGGGGCTTAAAAGCGGAATTGCCAGTATCCCAATTTTCGCAGAAACGCCAAGCCGCCAACTGGTGCTGAAAAAAATTGCACTTTGAGTTTTCTGTGTTTTTATGTAAGCGGCAGTGCGGGTCTCAGACCCCAAAAATATGTGAGTGGTGGTCTTATCGAAATGCACAAAATTGCAGTAGTAACCCAGTCGTGTGCCGGCGGAAGTGCGGCGGAGCGGAGTCTGGCCAAATTTGAGGATCCGCGGATCACCGCAGACGGATCGAAGCGGGCCAGCGTTAGTTTCAAAGATCCGACAACGCTTTGGTTCAACACTGGAACCCTCTGCAACATTGAATGCCAAAACTGTTACATCAATAGCTCTCCGAAGAATGACGCGTTGGTCTATCTGACGGCAGACGAAGTCAGCGATTACTTGAATCAGCTCACTGACCGCAATTGGCCGGTTCAAGAAATTGCCTTCACAGGCGGAGAACCGTTCATGAATCCGCAGATTATTGAGATGCTTAAACGCAGCCTTGAGGCGGGTTATGAAGTGCTTGTGCTTTCTAATGCCATGCGGCCGATGATGCGGCCGGGAGTGCAAGCGGGCCTCTTGGAAATCGAACAGAATTGGCCCGGCAAATTGACAATTAGAATTTCATTAGACCATCACAACGATCGCTTGCATGACATTGAACGTGGAAAAGGATCGTTTGCGGTCAGCATAAAGGGCATGGATTGGCTCCACTACAACGGCATTCGCATGTTTGTTGCCGCTCGCTCCATTTGGAGTGAATCTGAAGAAGAAGCGCGGGTTGGATTTGCTGAGCTGTTCAGGACCCGCAATTATGAGATTGATGCATTTGATCCCATACAGCTGGTGTTGTTTCCCGAAATCTCGCCTGAAGTCGAAGTGCCGGAAATCACCACGGATTGCTGGAGCATTCTGAACAAGCGGCCGGAAGATATAATGTGCGCATCATCTCGAATGGTCGTAAAGCGCAAAGGGGCACGTCATCCGACTGTCGTGGCGTGTACGCTCATGCCGTATGATTCGGAATTTGATTATGGTCCGAGTCTGAAGGACGCCGAAGCGACGGTTTTCTTAAACCATCCAAGCTGTGCGCAGTTTTGTGTGCTTGGTGGAGCATCCTGCAGTCGGAAATAGCATTTTAATGATTGGCTATGAGGCAATCATCATACCCCCGGCCATCAGCTTCGATTTCTAGTTCATTTTTTTCTGTAGACAAATAAAAGCTTAATTTCATTAATAAAAAATAGCAATATTATACAAACTTAATATACATATGACCTTCGACTAACGTATAGAATCTTTCGCACATTCGCTTTTTCTGATGGTTTCCTTTCAGACAGAGAGGGCCGGCAATGGACGGAAAAGACGACAAGCCGATGGAAAGTGCGAAAGATACTGGACACCACCATTTTGCAACTTACATTTAAAGGTCAATTGGTCGGCGGTCGTCAAGCGCAAACAGAAAAATTCCACAAAGCCCGTGTGAATTTCCGCGACTTCGTTCAAGGCGCTGGGTTGCCGGCATCCATGTTTTCTATCAACAACTTGTCCAAAGCATTTCAGCTTTGGTCTCGATGCGAGGCAGCAAGGGACTCTGCGACACAGTCGGTTACGTCTTTTTCCGAGACAAATGCTTTGCCAATGCCGTTCGCCAACACAAATCTTAACTTTCCATCGATCACTTTCTTGTCCTGCCCCATCAATCGAAGCAAATCATGCGGCGAAGGGACCGGCCCTTCGATCTCGGAAATCCGTGTCTTCATCCCCATTGACTGAAAATATTGAGCAACCCGCCGATTGTCAGCAGAGCTGCAAAGTCCGAGTCTTTCTGAGGTGTCAAATGCCAAACAACATCCGATCGCAACCGCCTCTCCGTGTAGCATCCGACTTGAATAGCCCGTTGCAGTTTCCAGTGCGTGGCCGAAGGTATGACCTAAATTCAACAGCGAACGGGTGCCGTGCTCGGTTTCATCTGTTTCCACCAAGGACGCCTTGATTTCACATGATCGCTGGACCGCCTGCGTCAAAGCTTTTGTGTTGTCTGTGTTGAAGCGCCTGCCGGTCTGCTCGAGCCATTCAAAAAAAACGTGGTCACTGATAAGACCGTATTTTGCGACCTCACCGACGCCAGCTATAAAATCCCGCTTCGGCAGGGTGCGGAGCAGGTCGATGTCTGCGAGCACAAGTCTTGGCTGATGAAATGCGCCGATCAGGTTTTTTCCAGCCTTTGAATTGATTCCGGTTTTTCCGCCCACGGCGCTGTCGACCTGTGCAAGAAGGGTAGTTGGAATCTGTATGCAGTCGACCCCTCGCCTAAGGATCGCTGCCGCAAAGCCGGCAAGGTCGCCGACGACACCGCCGCCGAAAGCAACCACTGTATCGCCGCGTTCAATTTGCATCGATAACATCCACTCTACGGTGGATCGGAGAACTTCCCATGACTTGGTGGTTTCCCCACCGGGAAGCTGTTTTACCACACAGTCAACTCCGGCATTCGAGAGAGGTCCGATCAATGACGGAAGGTGGAGCTTTGCGACCCGTGCGTCGGCCACGATCGCAACCCGAGGACGCTGCAATACCCTTTTAATCGCCGACCCGGACTGTTCCAGCAATCCGGCGCCAATCAGTATATCGTAGCTCCGCTGACCAAGGGAAACCCGAACGATGTGCGATGCCATATCAGTCTTTCGATTTTAAAATCATCAGGTTTGGCAGGGTCTGCTGCAAGGTCTGCAGAACACGCTCTATTGTCCGCGCAGGAGAAACGCGGTTGTCCGAATGAACGCAGAGCTGCGCCTTTTCATAATAAGGTTCGCGCTCCGCTGCCAGCCGTGCAAGCGTGCAATACGGATTAACGGATTGAAGAAGCGGCCTTGTCGATTTGCCCCTAACTCGAGTCCAAAGGACATCAATATCGGCCTTTAGCCAAATTGAAACGGCATTCCGCTCAATAATATTTCGATTTGTGTCGTTCAGATAGGCCCCGCCCCCGACGGACAGGCAGCGAGGCGAACCTTGGATCCACTTCTTGATGGCGGCGGTTTCAGCTTCTCTGAAGCGGTCCTCTCCGTATTCAGCGAATATCTCAGTGATCGTCATTGATTCAGATCGCTCGATTTCTGTGTCGGTATCCGCGAACGCCACACCAAGCCGCTTGGCAACGCCTTTCGCGACTGTGGATTTTCCGCATCCCATCATGCCAACAAAAACAAGTGTTTTGTTCAAAGTATAAAGTTCAAAGTTCATTTACAGCCACATTGAGCAGTGTTCGTACGCCCTATCCGAATGTGAGGCAACTGCGGTTCGCAACAGGTTCGAATCGACGGCCAGCGCGAGAATGTCTGTCAAAACCGTCGGGCCTCCGATGTAACCAAAACCAAGTTATGAAATCCATCAAAATTGGGTTGGTTTGCCAATCGAAACTTTGATCCTGCCGTTTCACCGGCAGTCAATTGCCGTCTCCTTCGGTTATGCTCCAAATTTCATTGACTTCATGCAGCGCTAACATTTTATCCCAGCAACCGATAAAATAGAAGAAATGTTTGTTGACCGGCATGGTTTATATGGCGCATCATATGTTCTGAAAATTATGCATTTTGAACGATAGATTCGCCGAGACGCAGCCCATTCGCGCGGCTGCTGCCGCTGAGTCGGGTTTCAGCGTTAGATCAGTATGATCGCTGACTGCTGGAATCCTCCTCAGATAACCATATAGTTCTCCACGAGGAGTTTGAGCAAAGTAATGGAGAAAAGATAATGTGGCGCACAATTCGGGTGTTGATTTTGCTTTTAGCTGTCGCATTTGCCGGTTTGGTTGGATATTCCTTCATTATGAAGCCCGATTCGCTTGAGGATCCGATTATTGAACCGGTTTCTATCGGCACAAACTGAACCCAAACGAATTTCGTGAGTCTCGGATTATAGAATTTATCATACGGAGCCTTTTGCCAAAGCGGAGATCGAGCCTTCGCGTTGAGAACAAGATAGCGTGAGCATGTTAGAAATTGATGCGGGTGCCGACAAGAGCCAGCGTCCCCCCGTGCCCCGATTGAGCTGCATATGCAGATTTTGGCCTTGAAATTGAATTCAGCTGGTTGGATTGACGCGTTTATTGAGGCAGCTCGAGCTGAACGGTCAGCATCCTTGAACACATGCCTTGCCTACCGCCAGGACCTTTTAAAATTCACCGGTTTTCTGAAGCTCCGCAGCACGGATTTCAGCACAGCCACACGCTCTGATATCGAAGACTATCTGCAGCACCTAGCCAAAGCAGGATTGGCAGCCTCGACAAGATCACGCCACTTGTCGGCGATTCGACGTTTGTTCGGATTTGCCAATGAAGAAGGTTGGCGAAACGACCTTCCCACGCAAGCCATCAGCAATCCGAAGCAGAGTCGCACCTTGCCAACGACCTTGTCCACTGAAGAAATTGCCCGCTTGCTCGAAGCAGCGCATGTCTTTGGCAAGTCGGAGCACGAAAAGGCGCGTAATGGCTGTCTGATGGAATTGTTTTATGCGACGGGAATGCGGGTCAGCGAACTCGCCGCGCTGCCGGTCTCTGCAGTGCGTGGTTCCCCGAGCTTGGTGCTGGTGCAGGGCAAAGGAGGAAAAGAACGATTGCTTCCTCTGACCGATCCGGCGAAAAACGCGCTGACGCGCTGGCTGTCAGCAAGAGATGCCGCCGAGGAACGCAACCGAAAGAGAGGCACAAGCCCGTCAAAGCACTTGTTTCCTTCGAGAGGGAGAACCGGGCACCTTACCCGACATCGGGTTTATGGTCTGATTAAGCAAATCGCTGCTGAGGCAGACATCAACCCAAAGCAAGTCACCCCGCATGTTCTTCGCCACGCAGTGGCCACCCACCTGCTCGAAAACGGAGCAGATTTGCGGTCAATTCAGGTTTTGCTGGGACATGCGGACATTGCAACAACTGAAATCTATACCCATGTCGTACAGGAACGGCTGCAAGTGTTTGTCGAACAGCACCATCCTTTGACCCGGTATCCAGACAACCCGGTGCGGACAACCGGCTGCACAGCCGCCGAACCAGAACATTTCACAACAGCAGGCAGAAAATGAATTCCGCTGAAATCGATCAGACATGGCCAATTGCTGCGGCTCCCGTATTTGATTCAGCGTTTTGGATCGCTGTTGGGATGATTTCGCTGCTTATTTGCCTTTCAGCTTTCTTCTCAGGTTCTGAAACAGCATTGACTTCCGCCTCGCGCGGCAAACTACGCTCACAGGCGGACAAAGGAGATCGCGCCGCTGGACGAGCTCTTGCGATTACCAACAACCGTGAGCGGTTGATCGGCGCTGTTTTACTTGGAAACAATCTGGTCAACATTCTTGCAGCCGCGCTGGCAACCAGCCTCTTCACGCGTTTGTTCGGAGACTCAGGTGTTGCCTTGGCAACGCTGGTGATGACATTGCTGATTCTATTCTTTGCCGAATTGCTGCCGAAAACCTACTCGATACTGCACCCAGAACGAGCATCTCGCAGAGTTTCCCTGCCGATCAGCGGAATTGTTTTCCTGTTCCACCCGATTGTTTCCGTATTCCGCGTCTCCGCAGAGGCGCTCTTGCGGTTGTTCGGAGCAAATAAACAAAGCCAAAGCGCAGAGGCCGTTCGTGAGGAAATCGCAGGCACGATCGCACTCGGACACTCCACTGGCGAAATTCAAAAGGAATACCGCGATCGCGTGCTCGGTGCACTGGATCTTGGTGAATTATATGTTCGGGAGGTTATGCGCCATCGGTCCGAGATCGAGATGATCAGCCTGGATACCAGCCTTGATGATGTGATCGCCGTGTGTTCGGCAACACATTTTTCACGCCTGCCTGTCAATAGGCCCGGATCCGAGGAAATTGCTGGAATCCTTCATACCAAAGATGCGCTGGCTTTGGCGGTGAAATCCGCTGAACAGGACCGGCGGCTCTCCGAAGCCGATATATTCGATGAGGATACCGGGATTCTGGCAAAGCCGTATTTCGTTCCCGAGACGACAACTCTTGATGATCAGCTTAGGCAGTTCCGTCACCAAAGAACACGTTTCGCGTTGGTTGTTGACGAATACGGAGCTCTGCAAGGCGTTCTCACGCTTGAAGATATCCTTGCCGAAATCGTCGGCGATATCACCGAAGAGCATAACAAAGGGGTCGAAATCGAAACACCGCAAGTTGAAAAGGGAAGTCTGGTTGTCGATGGCGCGATGCCAATCCGTGACCTCAATCGTGAATTTGATTTGCGGCTGCCGGAAGATTCGGCGACGACGATTGCGGGGATGCTGCTGTACGAAGCACAAATCATTCCCGATGTTGCCCAAGTTTTCACCTATCACGGCTTTACCTTTGAGGTGCTGGAAAGAAAGGCGAATCGAATCACCAGAATCCGGCTCACGAAACGATGATATTCATTTGCGAAAGTTGCGCTTGATATCATTAACGGTTAATTGCTGCGCATCCGTGCAACTGAATTTGCTGGTCGCGGAAAACAGTTGGAGAGGTCATATGAAGAAACTTGCAGGCATCGCCGCGGCACTGAGCATGATGGCGTCGCCGGCAATCGCGCAAATCCAGGATAGTTCAACCGAAGCAACCGAAGCTCTACCCCTAAGCGGCGGCGAAGTTATCGTAGAACCGGAACTGACTGAATTCGACGATTGGACGCTGACATGCGTCAAAACCGATGAAGGCACGGATAGCTGCATAATTCAGCAAATTGTGCAAAATGAACAGAGCGCGCGGGTCGCGATCATTGATATTTTTAAGGTGGATGATGATGCCGTCTTCGAGGCGGGTGCTGCGATAGTGGTTCCTTTAGGTGTCTCGCTTGCCGAAGGCGTATCGCTGAAGGTCGACAGCAGTCTGGAACGTCGCTACCAATATACGATCTGCATAAATGACGGATGTGTCGCTAGAATCGGATTGACGCCCGAAGATGTGCAGCGGATGAAGAATGGTCGTGAAATGGAAATGTCGGTGTATGTCGGCATCACCGCCGACCGACGGGTTGAACTTCAAATTTCGTTGATTGGTTTCACCAAAGCATATGATGCTCTTTGAAAGGGGACCAACCAGCTAGATTGATCTGAGCGCGAGAACGGCGTTGAGTCCACCGAATGCGAAGGCATTTGACAGCGTCGCGCTGACACGGCGCTCCCGCGCTTGGTTTGGCACAACATCCAAATCGCATTCCGGATCCAGTTCAAGATAACCGATCGTTGGCGGTATAACCCCTTCTGTCAAAGCCAGCACACAGGCTAGCAGTTCGACTGCGCCTGTGCCGCCAATGATATGGCCGTGCATTGACTTCGTCGATGAAAGCATAAGGTTATCGGCTTCTGCGCCGAACACCGCCCGGATCGCCTTGCATTCCGTTCTGTCATTGGCCGCTGTGCCGGTGCCGTGAGCATTTATGTAACCGACTTCGTCGGTTGACATTGCCGCATCCTTCAATGCGCCCCGGATGGCTCTGGCTGCTCCTTCCGCGGACGGATTGACGATATCGCTTGCGTCCGAAGTCATGGCAAAACCAACGATTTCGGCCAAGATCGGTGCGCCCCGGATTCTTGCGTGTTCATACTCCTCAAGCACAAATACCGCGGCCCCTTCACCTTGAACCATGCCGCTTCGGCCGGCGGAAAATGGTCGGCATGCATCCTGTGACATCACACGAAGACCTTCCCAAGCCTTGATCCCGCCGAAGCAAAGCATGCTTTCGGAACCGCCTGCCAAAACGGCGTTTGCCATTCCGGCGCGAATGGATTGAAAGCCTAATCCGATTGCATGATTGGACGATGAGCAAGCGGTGGAAACCGAAAAGCTTGGTCCACGAAGATTGAATTGCATGGAAATATGACTGGCAGCGGCATTATTCATGAGCTTGGGAACAACGAATGGATGCACCCTATTTTTTTCGAGCTTATAAACGTCTCGGTAGCTGTTGTCCCAAGTGTTCAACCCGCCTCCGGCTGTCCCCAACACCACCCCGGAACGCATCGCTAGCTCACCTTCGAAAGTTATACCGGACTGTTGAACGGCTTCGCATGCGGCGATCATCGCAAATTGCGTGAATCGGTCGTAGAGGGCGATCTGCGAGCGATCAAAATACTCCTCCGGAACAAACCCTCGAACCTGTCCGCCAATCTTAATCGTCAGCCTGTCGACATCACGGATCTGCAAAGGACCAATGCCGCAGACGCCTTCCCGAAATCCGCGATAGGTCTCTGCCGCTGAGTAACCTAAAGAATTGACCGTTCCCTGGCCGGTGATGACAACCCGTCGCATCAGCGATCAGCTGGTTTGTCGTTCTATGATCGTCTCAACGGCCATAATCATTCCGCCGACAGTGGAAACATCGAATTCGGCGGTATCTGGATTATTCGCATCGAACGGCACCTCGACGCCAAAACGCTCTTCAATCGCGAATATCGCTTCGACCACACCAAGCGAGTCGATGCCGAGATCTGACAAGTTAGCGGTGGGCAGCACCGATTCAGCTTCCTGTTCGGTTTGCGCGGCGATAATTTCAATGACCTGGTCGGCAACGCTTTCCGCCATCTACAGCCTCTCCGTTTGAGGATTTGTCCTTATTCGGTTTTGGACAATTTTAAAACTTGATTTTCTACCTTTGAAACCCGTCTGAATAATCGGGGCAGTCTTCGAATCAATTTAAGCAAGCCAATATTCTTGTCCATTTCAGTCGCTGGCGAGCCCATCACAGCGGTTCCAGGCTTAACACGGGTATAGATTTTGGCTGAACCGGCTGCGACAACATCATCGCCGATCTGCACGTGGTCGGATACCCCGGACATGCCAGCCAATACCACCCGATCGCCGATGTCAGCTGATCCAGCGATGCCGACCAAACCACAGATCAGGCAATCACGACCGACTTTAACATTGTGAGCAATATGCACCTGGTTATCGATCTTGGTGCCGTCGCCGATTTCCGTTGCCGATACTGTTCCACGGTCGATAGCGGTTCCTGCCCCGATTTCAACGTCATCGCCGATTCGAACGGTGCCCAGTGAATGAATCTTGCATTGCCGGGTTTGCCTGGCGGTGACTTCACCATGCAGATTTGCACGCACCTGCTCCACAGCGCCGCTCTCAGCCGCCGCGAAAGAAAATCCGTCGCTTCCGATCACTGCATTTTCGTGCGCGATAAAGCGGCTTCCGATTATTATGTTTCTGCCGATTCTAACACCTGCAGCGATTGTTGCATCGGGACCGATGCAAGCGTTCGCACCGATTGTGCAATTCGGTCCGATTACCGAACCGCTGCCGATCGAAGCGCCCTCGCCGATATAACTGAATGCACCGATTGAAACATTTTCGCCAATCGTCGCGCTCGGGTCGACCGAAGCCAGCGCATGGATAGAAGGAACTGGTTTTTCCTGAGCGAACAGCGCGCTGACCTTGGCTAGCGCATAGCGTGGCATCGCCACAGGTATGCAAGCCTGCAATCCCAATTCGTTGATATCTGCATCTGACCAAACAAGTGCTGCCACGGCACGGCCGGACTTAAGGCAATCGGAGTAGGACGGATACATAGCCAGCGCCAAATCTGTCGGCGATGCTTGTGAAGGTTCGGCGATGCCGTCAACCAGGATTTCCGGATTTCCCAACGGTCGCACGTTGAGGACCTGAGAAATTTCTCTTATGGAACGCAACACTGGATCACGCCATAAAGTTCGCTGTTAGCACTGCACGCGCCATAAGCGGGTATTCATTGATTTCCTTTCTTCGCCGCAGTGGCGCCTGAATTGCCCTTTGCTCGCTGACCTCTCTAAATGGTTTCGCGATGGTTTGGAACGGTTTCGGTGTTGGTGTTGTGATCACAAATTCAGGTCATGACTCACAATCTGACGAGCATCAGGCAAATTGTGTTCCAGCGCCAGCATCACTCCACTTTGACAATGACCGCGCATTGCAGTCAATTAGCGGATGACGACCGGAAACCAGTCGGCTACGAAGTGGTTTCCGCAACATATCGGTGAACGCTGCCAAAGAGGGAAAAGTCCTAACGGTTTGAATTCGGACCGATCATTAGGTCAGTTAACCACCGTTCCTTTCATGGCGACAGCACCATAAATTGCAGCGTCGCGACCATAGATATCGTCCCGATAATTCATACGGCCGTCATGGTCCACAAAGGCGGTTCGATACGTGATGTGAACCGGCAGCGGCTGCACCAGATCAAGGGTTGTCTCCTGCCCCGCGTCCAGGATGGTGTCGTAAATCAGCTCTGGCTCATCATATTGTTCTGCCAACAGAAAATGAGCGAATTCATGGGCCTTGTGCACTCGAATGCAGCCGTGGCTGAAGTTGCGCCGCTGGCGTTCAAATAAGCTTCGGGCAGGAGTGTCGTGCATATAGACACTGAACAGATTGGGAAACATGAACTTCACATTGCCCAGCGCGTTGGATGGTCCGGGCGGCTGTTTCATATCATAAGGAAACGTATTCGCCGTGTAGTCTTGGAAATTGATCGCGCTCCGGCGGATGATCTGTCCGGAGCTGTCGAAAATCTGAAGCAGCGGTTCGACCTCAGGGTCTTCTTGAAGCTGCGGCAAATATTCCTCCAGCGTAATTGAACGCGGAATATACCATGTCGGATTGATCGTCATGTGGGTCATGACGTCGGAGAATTCCGGGGTTTGCAGTTTGTCTTCGCTTTGACCGACAATGACACGTGTCGTATAAATCGATCGGTTATCGCTGATGACTTCGGCTTGAAAGTCGGGGATATTCACCCGAATGTGCTTTTCGCCCAGAGGTGTGTTCAGCCATCGCTCGCGCTCAAGCGCCGCAACAACCTGTTGGCGTCGGATTTCAGGCTCGATATTGATCGCCGAAATGGTGGGTTTGTCTGCAATTCCGGTTGATTTCAGCCCATGGGCTTTTTGAAATCGCTGCACAGCAAAGCGAAGACCGCTGCCATATTCGCTGTTCGAAGTCCGGTTCGCATACCCCATTCGAATGAGCCTGTTGCGCAGCTGCACGACCGCAGGCGAGACATCTCCCGGCCGCACTTGATCAGAGCTGATTTGCTCTCCCCAGCCGTCTTGATTGATGACGTCGTCCAGCCTTCGAAGTTCGCGGCGAAGGTTTAAATACTGATCCGTGGCGGGTGCCAGACCTCGCAGAAAACCCGCAGGATCTGGGCTGGTGATTCCGGCGAATAAGGTATCAATGTCAACTTCGCGGCGCTTTCGCGATATTCCCTTGCCGATCGAGCCTGGGTTTACAACGCCTGAATGAAGATTGGTCGCAGCCCGTATGAAAATCCGGCTGATTTCCACTTCGGCCTGCGTGTCTTTGAGCAGCGACACGCCTGGTTCGATCAGAGACAAAAGACGATTGCGATCAGCTTCATTGCTGGGAAGCCCATGGCTCGGCGCTGATTCAATTAAATTCAAGAGCGCGAGAAGCCTTGCTTCGCTCTTGTCATCCCGGTCCGTCCAGATCGGCGCATAGCCAATGGCCCGGTATGCAGCATGAAGCTCGGGATGAGCGGACAATTCGGCCATCTGCTGCAGCCGGTCGATCGGAAAATGAAAGTCAAATGCCAGCGCGGCATTAGCAGCTGGTTGGATTAAAGTCGCCAATGCGATATTTCGGATTATCGCTCTGAACATGGTGCGCGACCTCCGCAAAGGCTAGATTCTCCTTCTATGGGACAAAACCAATGTGGTGCATTTCGGCATTAATTACAAGAATAATAACTCCGTTTGACTTTGGTATTGCGAACTTGCATCAAGTCATGTAACCAGCGCGGATCGAGCAAGGTTGAGGCTATTGGGAGAAATCCAAATTGATTGAGAATCGATCCGGCGGAGATCGAAGCTTACCCTGTTCTTTTTTTGGCCCATCTCGTAACGCAGCGGCCAAAAAACCCAGCGACCTGTCCAGGCGGGGTTTTGTTGCCGGATTGACGGCATTAGCCGGATTGGGAATGCCGGTGATCGCAGCGAACAATGCGCACGCTTCCTACCGGCGTTTACGGATGACAAACAGCAAATCCAGCGAATATCTGGACATGGTCTATTGGATAGACGGCGAGTATCTCGAGGAAGCTTTTACCGCAATTAACCATTTTATGCGTGATTTGCGTGCTGACGAAATGTTTCCGATGGTGCGAGCCAATATCGACAATCTTTCGGCAACACAGATGCTGCTTGATTCCTCCGAACCCTTCAATCTCGTTTCAGGATACCGGACCCAAAGAACCAATGACGCGCTCGTCCGGAATTCCGGTGGTGTGGCTCGAAAGTCTCTCCACATCAAGGGAATGGCAGCCGATATTCAAATGCGCACACGCTCGGTCGACCAGATTGCCTCTGCTGCCCGCCAATGCGACGCAGGAGGCGTCGGAAAATACAAGAGCTCAAACTTTGTTCATATCGATTGCGGACGAACGAGGAGCTGGTAACAAAGCGTTACGGACGGACCGTGCCATCTCCTTCCACAATGTATTTGAAGCTGGTGAGTTGTTCTGCGCCGACAGGACCGCGCGCATGGATTTTTCCAGTGGCGATGCCGATTTCAGCGCCCATTCCGAATTCACCGCCGTCCGCAAATTGCGTTGATGCGTTTCGCATGAGAATTGCCGAGTTCAATTGCTGAAAGAACTTTTCAGCGGCTGCGTCGCTTTCGGTTATGATAGCATCTGTATGCTGGGAGCCGAATTTCTGGATATGAGCAATTGCGCCGTCTACGCCTTCGACCAACCGCGCGGCGATGATCATGTCCAAAAATTCTGTTCCGAAGTCGTTCTCCGATGAGGCGACCGTTCCATTGATTTCTGCCAGTTCTCCTTCACCTCTGACTTCAACTCCCGCTTCGATCAGATCCGTGATGAAGGGGGCGCCCTTCTGGTTGAAAAAACCGCGGTCAATCAGCAGGCATTCGGCTGCGCCGCAAATGCCGGTCCTGCGTGTTTTTGCGTTCAACACGACACGACGCGCTTTGTCGAGATCAGCGTCCCGGTCCACATAAACATGGCATATGCCTTCGAGGTGTGCGAATACAGGCACCCGTGCTTCGTCCTGCACTCTGGCCACTAAACCTTTGCCGCCGCGCGGAACAATAACATCGATGTATTCATTCATCCGCAGCAAATCCCCGACGGCAGACCGGTCTGTGGTCGGCACCCGCTGGATAGCAGTCTCCGGTAGTTCTGCAGCTTTGAGCCCGTCCACAAGGGCTGAATGCAGCGCGTTCGAAGAATGCCAACTGTCTGATCCGCCGCGCAATATCGCTGCATTGCCGGATTTAAGACAAAGCGCGCCTGCATCCACAGTCACATTGGGACGTGATTCATAAATGATGCCGATAACGCCAAGCGGTGTTCGAACACGTTTGATTTTCAAGCCGTTTGGCCGTTCCCATTCAGCCAGCACCGCGCCCACGGGATCGTTCATTTGCGCGATATTCAGCAGTGATCCGCGAACACCGCTCAAGCGGTCGGCATCGAGCCGCAACCGGTCGATCATGGCATTGGACAGACCTTTTGCCCTTCCCGCTTCCAAGTCTTTAGCATTTGCAGCAAGAATTTCCTCACTGCGTTTATTTATTGCTTCTGCCATATTGCGCAGAGAAAAAGATTTTCGTTCGCTGGACGCGGTTGCCAAGACACGCGCCGCAACAGAAGCATTCTTTCCCAATGACCTGATAGTTTTTGCGATATCAGACATCAATTTTTTCCGAGTTCATCTGTCTTTCACAGGGGTGGAGCGCAATTCGCTTATCTGAATTGCGCAGAAGAAAAGTTCAAATTGGCCATATCATCTCTGTGAACCAGCGCCGCCCTTGCCGGATATCCGAGAATCTGGGCAATTTCGAAGGATTTTTTGCCGCAGATCCGGGCCGCCTCCGCACTGTTATATCGTGAGAGTCCAATGCCGACCACCGCACCGGCTCTGGCAATTTCAATTGGATCTCCTCTATCAAAGTCACCTGAAACACAGGTAACCCCGGCGGGCAACAGTGATTTTCCGCGCTTCAGAGCTTCGAACGCGCCACGATCAACCTGCAGGCGGCCTTTTGGATTCATTGATCCGATCCAATCTTTACGCGCTGATTGCGGGTCGCCCTGCGGCAGGATTCGAGTGAATCTGGCGCCTTCAAGCAGTCCAGCGAGCGCATGTTCCTTTGTGCCATCGGCAATCACAGTTGTGCAGCCGGCATTGACTGCTGTTTTTGCAGCTATCAGCTTGGTGCGCATGCCCCCGCGTGAAATCACGGATTGCGAATCACTCGCCATTGCTTCAGTCTCCGGTGTTATGCGCTTAATCACTGGAATGTGCTTCGCCGCCGGATCCAAGCGCGGATTGCTCTCATAAAGTCCGTCAATATCCGAAAGCAGAATCATGCAGCTCGAATTCGTCATCGCTGCAACCTGCGCGGCCAATCGGTCGTTGTCTCCAAATCGAATCTCGTCCGTCGCAACGGTATCGTTTTCGTTCACGACCGGAACCACACTTTGTGATAACAGGTTTGCAAAGGTCGCTCTGGAATTGAGGTAACGTCTGCGGTTGGAGCTGTCATCCAGTGTCAATAGAATCTGTGCCGCAACAAGCCCGTGCAGAGCTAAGACTTCTTCGTAGGCTTGTGCCAGCCGAATTTGACCAACGGCCGCGGCAGCTTGGCTCTGCTCCAGAGCCAGCGGCTCTGTTCCGAAGCCAAGCACGCTTCGTCCCAACGCGATGGAGCCGGATGAGACAATCAAAGGAAGAGCTCCGCGCTCTTTCAATGAGTTGATGTCGTTTGCCAGCGCTTTCAACCAACCGGTTCTGATCTGCCCGCTCGCGTGGTCTACAAGCAATGCAGACCCGATCTTGATAACAATTCGATCATTCTTGGCAACGGTGAGTTTAGTGGCAGAAGATGATTTTTCCGGCATCCGTTGATCCCCCGTCACCTGCCCAGAAATGAGCTGGGTACTCGTGAAATTCGCCGCGGGCAACTCGCACTCATCATCACAGGGTTATTTGGAACAGCGGCATCCAACTGTGTTCCCGAAAGAAACCAACACGAAGGTTGCCGTTCATGTTGATTCTCGGCGTCCCTTGCCAACTTAAGGCGTCCATGTTGATTTTGTTCGGCAGGTGGATTTGGATGAAGGGACTAAAGCGGCGGTTCTTTGAAGACAGTCACTCAATCCGGACCGCGAAAATGCGGAAATCGAAAAAATTTCGTTACCAGCATGACGCTGCAGCATCCGCTCTTTTTTTCTGAGATCCGCGCTGGACACCGCGTCGATTTTGCTTAACGCGGTCAGCCTGGTCTTCTCAGCCAGACCATGTCCATAATTTGAGATTTCCTCTATAACCGTATGATAATCATCAATAATGTTATCTGATGTCGCATCAACCAAGTGCAGCAGAACAGCACACCGTTCGATATGTCCCAAAAATCGATCGCCAATCCCGCGTCCTTCATGCGCTCCTTCGATCAAGCCGGGTATATCAGCAAGCACCAGTTCCCCGCCGTTCACATTCAGCACTCCCAAAACGGGATGAAGCGTGGTGAATGGATAATCTGCGATTTTTGGCAGCGCATTGGTAACGGCCGCCAACAATGTTGACTTGCCTGCATTGGGCAGCCCCAGCAAACCGATATCGGCGAACAGTTTCAGACGCAGCCAGATTGTCAGTTCGGTTCCGGCTTGACCCGAGTTTGCAATTCGCGGAGATTGATTGGTTGACGAAACAAATCGTCTGTTGCCGAATCCGCCCTTACCCCCTTTTGCCAGTAATTCCCGCTGACCGGAATGTGTGAGGTCGCAGATGACGGCGCTTTGGCATTCGTCTAAAATTTCGGTTCCAATCGGCACTTTGAGAACCACGTCTTTTCCGGAGGCGCCGGTTCTTTGTTTGCCCTTTCCCGATTGTCCGTTACCAGCAGAGACATTGCGCCGATATCGAAAATCAATCAGGGTATTCAGATTTGGGACAGCCTGGGCGTAGACATCGCCGCCATCGCCGCCGTCACCGCCGTCAGGACCTCCGAATTCAACAAACTTCTCACGCCTAAAACCCGTCGAACCGGAGCCTCCCGCTCCGGAACGAATGTGGATTTTGGCCAAATCCAAAAATCGCATGGCTGTTCCGTCATTTGCGGTGCGATTCAACAATCCGCAGCACAGATCGAACGCGATGAATACCCCGCTTTGTTGCGCTGCAAGCCGCGAATTCGGTTATGTGGCAGGTGAAACAGAAATATAGTTTCTCTTGCGAAACCCTTTGGAGAAGGTCACGGTTCCTTCTGCAACCGCAAAGATGGTATGATCTTTACCCATGCCGGTGCCCTCGCCCGGCCAGAATTTGTTGCCGCGCTGACGGACGATGATGTTGCCTGGCTGCACTGGCTGTCCACCGTATTTTTTGACACCGAGTCGCCGTCCCGCCGAATCACGGCCGTTGCGTGATGATCCGCCGGCTTTCTTGTGAGCCATGTCTAAATTTCCATTCTTTTCTGTCTATTGTTCGAAGGGTCTAGCTCAGCCCCGGCACGTAAATCGTGTCAACCCGGCATTTTGCATGGCTAATCTTGAACCCTTTAGTCCGCTTTGAAGAACTTTTTCTCCTCCGACGCTTAAAGTTGATTCCTTTGGTCGATTTCAGCGGGGTATTGCAGCTTAGGCGGGCATAGGCCCCGTCAATCACCGGGTTGCCAATAACTGTCTGGTCGCCGAAGGCAATCAGTATGTCCGCGACCTCAAATTCCTCGCCTTGAAGATCCTTATCGCTCAGCAGTTCAATTTCTTGGCCGGACTGCACCGAATACTGCTTCCCGCCATACCGCATTACGGCGGTGATTTCAGAAATGTCGTCTTCGCTTGTTTCTTCAACTGTCGAATCGTCCTTGACACTTGCATCAGCGGTGTCGGACTTCGTTTTAACCGCACTATCAGCGGTTTCGACATCCACGGCTTGTTCTTCACCACCGGTATCTGCAATGGTGCTTTCGACAGCGTCTTCCGGGGTGTCCGCCTCAGTCAATTCGTTAACCATCAGCTCGTATCCTGCACACATATCCACTGGTCTATGTCGCTCGAAGACCAGCTAAGGCTGCGCTCTATGACCTGCTTGCCAATAGCTGTCAAGCTCAATGTAATTGAAATCCAAGGAATATGCAGGTTGATTTAAGAAATTAGTTAACGCGGCGCCAGTGTGACTCCATTGAATGCAGCGCATCTGCTCATCTCAGAAACCGAGGCACGTTTCATATCACGCGTAAGCTCATTCGTTCCAAATTCAATATGCGATGGGATATCGCTTCCGTTTCTATACAGAATAGCCTTGAATTGGCGCCTGCCATAGAAGCGATGTTCTTACCCACCGGATTTTCAAATTCCAATTTTCACGGCGGTCGAGCATACAATACCGATATCGAGTTGTGTGGTTCGGAAACAGCGAAAATCTGTATCGTCGGGGTTTCAAACGCAACCGATATTCGACTTTTATTTCATTTAAGTTTCTATTCACCACTTGCGTTCGAAACGACTGCGCAAGAAGATGGCAAGGCTGTTCATGGCGATCAGAAAGCCCAGCAACACAAGGATTGCGGCTGATGTTCTGCTGACGAAACCGCGTTCCGGGCTGTCCGCCCAGATAAAGATCTGGGTCGGCAAAGCTGTCGAACTGTCAAACGGTCCTGTCGGCGCTGATGTAATAAACGCATTCATTCCGATCAGAAGAAGCGGCGCAGTTTCGCCGAGCGCCTGTGCCAGACCGATTATGGTGCCGGTTAGAATTCCTGGCATAGCCAATGGAAGAACATGGCCAAAAACAACTTGTTGCTTGGATGCGCCGATTCCAAGCGCTGCTTCACGGATGCTGCCGGGAACGGACTTTAGGGCAGCTCGCGTAGCGATGATGACCGTTGGCATCGTCATCAGTGCAAGCGTCATGCCCCCGACGAAAGGCGCGGATCGCGGCAAACCGAACCAGCCAATGAAGACTGCAAGGGCCAATAGTCCAAAAACAACCGATGGTACGGCAGCAAGATTGTTGATGTTCACCTCAATGAAATCGCTGACTCGATTGCGCGGTGCGAATTCCTCCAGATAAATCGCGGCGCCGACACCTACAGGAAACGAAAGTGCGAAGCACACCAAGAGAGCCCAGAAGGACCCGATCAATGCACCCTTGAGGCCGGCAATTTCAGGAAATCGGCTATCCGGATTCGTGAACAGCGCGAGGTTGAACGGAGCGGACACCGCCCCCTGCTCTTTCAACTTGTCAAACCACGCGATCTGAGCATCATTGAGTCTGCGGTGTTCCTCTGGTGTACTGTGGTCAATCAACCCTTTATTGAGCTGATCATAGGGATCAGACACCGGGGTCCGAAACACAATTGAACGGCCGATCCGCGACGGATCACTTATCAATTGGTCGCGTAGCGCGAACTGCGCATTATTGCTGAGCAGCTTGAACAATTGCCTTTGTTCGCTTCGTGAAGTCACTTCCGGGAACGCTGCGATCAGCGAATCCTGCAGCAATGTCCGGAAATTTCCACGCGGGAGCTTTTCCTCAGTGACGAAATCTGGATTTATATAAACGTCGATTTCCACATGCGTCTGTGTAAACGCACGATAACCTGAAAGCAGCAGAGAGCCGATCAGGACGATGAGCATTAGAAAGGCGAACGCGATCGCGCAAGCGCCGAGCGTTTTCAGAAACAGCTGCGTTCGTCTTCGCCGAGGCAGGCTCTGGGTCACGATTCGGGATGCGTTTTCGCTACATGGAATTGTGCCAGTCATTACCTTTACTCGTACACCTCGCGGTATTTTCGAACAATGCGCAGCGCGAAGATATTGATGCTCAACGTCACAAGAAACAGCATCAAGCCAAGCGCGAAGGCTGCCAGTGTCTTTGGATTGTCGAACGAAGTGTCCCCGATCAATAGAGTAACAATCTGAACCGTGACTGTGGTCACGCTGTCCAGCGGGTTCAATGTGAGTTTAGCGATCAAACCCGCCGCCATCACAACAATCATGGTTTCACCGATAGCGCGGCTGACTGCGAGCAGAATTCCTCCGGCGATTCCTGGCAGAGCGGCCGGAAACAGGACTTTCAACATGGTCTCCGCCCGTGTTGCTCCAAGAGCGAGCGAGCCATCACGCAGAGCCTGCGGCACCGCCGCAATCGCATCATCGGCAAAGGATGATATGAATGGAATCAACATTATGCCCATTACACCGCCGGCTGCCATTGCCGTGTTGGGCGCTACATCCAAGCCAAGCGAGGTCCCGAGTGTCCGGATGGCAGGCGCAACGATCAAAATAGCGAAGAAGCCATAGACAATGGTGGGAACACCGGCGAGAATTTCGAGCATTGGCTTTACCACCGCGTGCAATGATCGTGTTGCAAACTCATTCAAGTAGATTGCTGACAACAATCCGACCGGAACGGCAATGCAGATCGCTATCGCTGTGATCAGCAACGTTCCTGTCAGCACTGGAATCCAACCAAATGCACCTTCGGCAGCAACCTGGTCGTCGCGCATTGGAATCTGTGGTTCCCAATTGAGGCCAAAAAGAAATTCTGTGAACGGAACTAATGAAAAAAACCGAATAGATTCAATAAGTAGCGAGGCAATTATTCCAACCGTTGTGAACACTGCAACGACGGCGCAAGCGACCATTATCATGTGGATGATTTTTTCAGTGGCTTGGCGCGCCCGGAAATCCGCTGCGACATGGCGTCGCGCACTGGCAGCAAGTCCGAACGACAGCACGAGAACAGCCGGGACCATCGCAAGCGTCGCCATATCATTCAATCGGTTCAACCGGCCGGCCGCATCAACGACCTCAGCGGCGGGTTCACCGAAAATCCGGCCGGAGGCGACAGATTTGATTTCAGCGAGAAGCAATTGCTGCTGTCCGATATCAAGGCTGGACATTAGACTTTCAGGAAGTGCTCGAACAACGATGAGTTCAATGATCGGATTTTGCAGCAGAAGCCAGATTAAGAGCACGCAAAGGACCGGCAATCCAACATGCAACATGGCAAAAAAACCATGGTAGAAAGCCACCGAATGCAGATGTTTACCACCCCGCCGGATATTTCTCGCGGCAGTGAGATTCACCGCATAGGATGCCATAACCAAAATGAGAAGCAGCACGAAGGCGGCTGTAATCATGCCGTTGTCCAGAATGAAAGTGCGCGGCGCCTATCGGCACCGCGCCGCGGTTTCAGTTTGCGAAGTTACTTTGCGTCCATCATTGCACCAGAAATCACACCATTTTGCAGTGCCGAACGTTCGTCGTCCGGCAGAGCGACCAAGCCACGGTCAGCCAGATATCCATCCTGGGCCAAGGCATCCTCCGACATATATTCTTCGATGAATTCCTGCAAATTGGGAATGACACCCCGGTGAGCGTTTTTCACATAAAAATACAGCGGGCGCGAAATCGGGTATGATCCGTCTCCAATCGTCGCAGCATCAGGTGTTACGCCATTGATCATGACCGGCTTCAGCGTATCGATGTTTTCAAAGAGAAATGAATACCCAAAAATACCGACCGCATTCGGATCAGCGTTCAGACGCTGCACAATGAGATTATCGTTCTCGCCAGCTTCCACAAACGGGCCGTCCTGGCGCATCCGGCTGCAGTTTTCCTTGACCCAATTTTTGTCGGCGCCTAGTCCCCTATCCGTGACGTATTGCAGTTTCTTACAACCGACGTGCATGGCGAGCTCAACAAATGCGTCTCTTGTCCCGCTGGTTGGTGGAGGACCATAAGCAAGGATCGGTGTATTGGGCAGATTAGAATTAACTTCGGACCAGAGCTGGTAGGGATTCTCCACCCAAACGTCATCCACAGGCACTTTGGCGGCCAAAGCGAGATAGATGTCGGCAAGCGACAAATTCCAATTGTTTTTATTCTGACGAGATATGGCGATCGACAAACCATCATACCCAATCAACGCCTCGGTGATTTCAGTGACACCGTTGGTCTGGCAAAGCTCGTACTCGGAAGCTTTCATCGCACGAGAAGCTCCGGTGAGGTCTGGGTGTCCTTCGCCGATTCCGGCGCAAAACAGCTTCATGCCTCCACCAGTGCCAGTCGATTCAACAATGGGTGATGCGGCACCTGTCATATTCGCAAACTGTTCAGCGACAGCCTGCATATATGGGAACACGGTCGATGAACCGACTACCTGAATTTGGTCCCGGGCAGACGCAGAAAGCGCGCCAATGGTCGTGGCGAAGACCACGGCACTGCCATACCGGACGATATTCATTGATAACAACATAAATTTTCCTTTCGGTTGTGTGTAACGCAATCGCTAACCGCCTTTTCGATAGACTGAGGATGTGATGGTAAAACGATGAAAATGTGACAAATTTGTGAAAGCCGGCGCGGTTCTTCTCAAACCCCTGCCAACCCTCGCGCATGAATCTGTCCACTGGACGAAGCACGTGAGCCGCCTGGACCGCGATTTCTGACACAAGGGCTGGGGCGATGAAAGCTATGCCCGTGAAGAGCGTGTGTCTGAACTTGGGGCCGCCTTCCTGTGCGCCGATCTTGAATTGATAACGGAACCGCGCACCGGCGATGCCGCGTATATTCGGAGCTGGTTCAAAATCCTCAAGAATGACAAGCGCGTGATCTTCCAAGCCGCCGCCCACGCGCAGTGGGCCGCTTATTTCTTACACGCGCTTCAACCCGGTCCTGCAGAGCGCCAGCCCCGCGAAGTTGCGGCCTGAGATGCCCTCATGGTTTAAAAACCATTCACTTGCCACTTGGTAGGCGCTCTCTTCGTGGTTTACAATCTATGAGATTTGCTCAATAAAATTGATCTATAAGCGCAGAATGTAAACTTGCGGGTGGTTTGCATGTTTGCCAAAATACTCAGTATGACTGAGCCTAAAAGATCCTATCTATACCTGCTTGAGAAGGAGTTACCCGAAGGTTTGCTCGTCGACAGCGCTTGGCTGGAGCAACAAGGCATTGCCAGCAATCTGAGGGCCTATTATGTCAAGGCCGGCTGGCTTGAACAGCCCGTGCGCAGCCTCTACCGGCGCCCGCGCGGAAGGCTTGGCTGGCAGCAAGTGGTGATCTCGCTTCAGACCCTGCTTGGCAAGCCTCTTGTTATCGGCGGGCGCACGGCGCTGGAATTGCAGGGCTACGCTCACTATCTCGCGCTCGATGTTCATACTGTCTGTCTCTATGGTCCCGACAACCCCCCATCCTGGCTCGCCAGGCTGGACTTGCCGCAACGCTTTGTCTATCGAAATAGTGCCAGGCTATTCCGGGATGAGCCGCGCGCACACAATCCCACCAATCTTGCCCGACTCCACCGAAGCGAGGACCGCCGCAGTTTCGAACCGCTACAGAGGCGGGGCCTGACATCTGTGGCCTGGGGCCAGTGGGACTGGACCTTAGTACTGTCACGCCCGGAGCGCGCCTATCTGGAAATGCTGGACGAACTGCCCCGGCACGATAGTTTTCATCTAGCTGACAAGCTGATGGAAGGTGCAGTCAATTTCAGTCCTCGCCGCCTCCAGAAGCTGCTCGTGAAGTGCAATAGCGTGAAGGTCAAACGCCTGTTTTTCTTCTTTGCAGATCGCCACAGGCACAGCTGGCTCAAACGGCTCGACAAGACGGCCGTGGAATTTGGTCGCGGCAAGCGTGTGCTGGTCAAAGGCGGTCGCCTTGAACCGGATTATCTGATTACGGTGCCGAAGGATATCGATGCCCATTGACGCGCAATATCAGCGCCAGGTTCAACTCCTGATGCAGATCCTGCCACGCGTGGCGGAGGAAGAGTGCGTTGCGCTCAAGGGCGGATCCGCCATCAATTTTTTCATGCGCGGTCTGCCGCGCCTGTCGGTCGGTATCGATCTTACATTTTTGCCTCTGCATGCGGGCGCAGGTGCTGGCAGGGATCAATGCTGCCATGAAACGCATCAGGCGCTGTTCTCAAGCTGATCGTCTCAACACAAGGCGTGCAGGTCAAAGTCGAAATCTCGCCCGTCTTTAGGAGGCGATAGAGACCGGGGTTGCTCATCTCAAGGACCTCCGGGACCTGGCCCCGCTCAGAAGCAATCCGCGCCGAAGCCCGCAGAGACAGTGATTATCCTCCCACCATAACCTCGCAGATGATCGAGAGATTCTCTACCGCCGTACAAGAGAAGATCAGGCTGAAAGTCGGTGGCTATCGCCGCGACCACCTTTGCGCACTGGCGCAGCGCGTCGAGGTTGGCGAAAGCGAACTGCGCATTATCGGATCAAAGAGCAGGCTGCAAGCAGAGAAAAACCGGCGGCTATCGGCGTTTCGGGTTCTGTGCCAAGGTGGCGGAGAGACAGGGATTCGAACCCTGGGTGCCCGTGAAGGCACAACGGTTTTCGAGACCGCCCCGTTCGACCGCTCCGGCACCTCTCCATCTCAAATATTGTAAGTGTCAAGACCGGCAATTGCAATGTTTCAATTTCCCATCAACCACAGCTGGCAAGAAGTGATTTTCTGCAAATGGTAAGATTTCACAAATGCATTGAAAGCCAAAATCATAGCCGTTCATCGGGCAGCGATCATTCAGAACACGACTCAATAGCAAGCTTATCAGAGCAACATTACCAAACCAAAAAAATGTTAGCTGACTCGCCAAAATTGGTCTATTTGTCAGAATTCTATGGGCCAAAGCGAGGAAGATATGATTAAAAGTAAATTGGTTGGAACCATTGCCGCGATTACAACCTGCGCATTTGCATTCGAAGCGGCCGCAGTGGAATGGAATGTTTCACTTTGGGGTAAGCGTCGCGCGTTCACTGAACATGTCGAAAAGCTTGCGGAACTGGTCGCTGACAAGACCGGAGGCGAGTTTACATTGAACTTGTCCTACGGAGGATTATCGAAGAACCGCGAAAATCTAGATGGAATTTCCATTGGTGCATTTGAAATGGCGCAAATCTGTGCTGGATATCACCCGGATAAGAATCCGACGCTAACAGTATTGGAACTGCCGTTTCTTGGTGTGGCAACTCTGGAAGAAGAAGTCGCAGTCAGCCATGCCGTTTATCGCCACCCGGCAACCGAGGCTGATCTCGGGCGCTGGAATGCAAAACTGCTGATGGCCTCCCCAATGCCGCAATATAATATCGTTGGCACCGGAGAACCGCGTGATGAGCTCAGCGAATTCGAAGGGATGCGTGTTCGCGCGACCGGTGGACTGGGAGACGCTTTTGAAGCGGTCGGTGCGGTCGCAACATCTGTGACAGCGAACGAGGCACAACAGGCGATGGAAAACGACCTTGTCGACACGGTTGCCTTCGCTCAGCACGCGCACTTATCCTTCAAAACCATAGATCTTGCTGATTGGTGGACCGAGAATCTGAACCCGGGAACGGTGAATTGTCCGATTGTCGTTAATGTTGACGCCTACAATGCGCTTAGCGATGAGCACCGCACCGCGTTGGATGAATCAATTGATGGTGCGATCCAGCATTATTTGGAAAACTACGGTGCTCTGCTCGCACAATGGGAACAGATACTTCAGGACAAGAATGTGAAGCGCGTCCGTCTTGCCGACACCGAAATCGAGAAGTTTCGGAATGCCGCCGCGGATCCAATCCGCGAAGCTTGGATCGCCAAAATGTCCGAACAAGGCCTGCCGGCGCAAGAGCTATATGATTTGATCATGACAACTCTGGCTTCAATGCGCTGAGTCGTTGTGATGCGTGCCGGGCTTTAACTGCCCGGCATATCTCTATGTGCTTGCACAATGGCTTTTTCTGCTATCAAAACCGACAATTCTTCGCTGTCGCGGTTCGATCGCGGACTACTTCGTGTTGAATCCAGCCTAAATTTAGCCAGCGGTGCTGTGATTTTCGCTCTTGTGCTGCTTGCCACGGCAAATATTCTCGGTAGAAAGTTCTTCAATGCCCCTCTGCCCGGCTTCATTGACTGGGTAGAACAGTCGATGGCGGTGTTTGCTTTTGCGGGTCTCGCGTATTGCCAGCGCGAAGGAGGTCATGTCCGCATGGACATCGTTGTGCAGCGGATTAGAGGACGCTTCCTATGGTTTGCTGAATTATTGTCGGTCCTGTTCATGTTTCTTGTCACCTCCGCTTTGATTTACGGAACATGGTTTCACTTTCTGCGCAGCTTTGATTTTTCCGTGCCTTCATGGAGCCGTGACAGCTCCATCGACATTAATCTTCCGCTTTGGCCGGCCAAACTGATCGTTCCTCTGGCATTATCCCTGCTGTGGATCCGGTTATCCTTGCAAATCTGGGGGTATGGCCGCGCACTCTATCGTAAAGATAACAATCCCGTCGCAGTTCCAGTTCCGCGCAGCGCGGCAGAGCAAGCCACTAGTGAATCGGAAGCCATTGATGGGAGTTGACGTGAAAGCGCTCCTTGCGGGCGTCGATACTTTTGACGTTGCGATTTGGCTGACCGTTCTTCTGTTTGTGTTGGTCATAATCGGTGTGCGAGTGGCTTTCGCAACGGCCTTTATCGGATTTTTCGGCCTTAGTTTATTTTTCATGCAAAAGCAGGGCTTTGATCGTGGGTTGATCACAGCGTTGAAGCTGACCGGTCAGATTCCACATTCAAAATCCACAAGTTATGCGTTGTCTTTGATTCCAACCTTCATTCTAATCGGTTATCTCGCATATTTCGCCGGACTGACCCGTTATTTGTTCGAAGCCGCAAAGAGATGGGTTGGGTGGCTGCCGGGTGGCCTCGGGGTTGCAACGGTTTTTGCCACAGCAGGATTCGCAGCGGTGTCGGGTGCTTCAGTGGCTACATCCGCGGTATTCGCCCGCATTGCCATCCCAGAAATGCTGCGATTGAATTATGACCGGCGTTTCGCAGCTGGGGTTGTGGCCGCAGGAGGAACCCTTGCATCGTTGATTCCCCCATCCGCAATACTGGTCATCTACGCGATTATTGTTGAGACCTCGGTTAGCAAGCTTCTTTTGGCCGGTTTTATCCCTGGAGCGGTTTCGGCTTTGATTTACGGAGCGCTCATCGTTGGGTTAGCAAAGTTTCGCCGCGATCTGGGCCCTCCTGTCGGCGGTTATTCCCTTAAACAAAAGTTGCGGAGTCTACCGGGCACCACTCCGATCCTAATCGTCATTGGTATCATCATTTATTCCATATATTTCGGTTGGGCGACCCCGACCGAAGCGGGTGCTCTCGGCGTTTTCGTTGTGCTTCTTATGGCGCTTTGGCAAGGTATGCGCTGGCAGCAGCTGAAAGGCGCGCTGACGGAAGCAGCCAAGCTCACCGTCATGATATTCACTATGATTTGGGGCGTACTTATCTACGTTCGGTATCTTGGCTTTGCCGATCTGCCAAATTCATTTGCCGGTTGGATCAGCGGATTGGAACAGAGTCCTTTGATCACCCTTAGTCTGATTCTTCTGTTTTATGTCGTGCTTGGCATGTTCATGGATGCAATCGGCATGTTGATCCTGACGTTGCCGGTCGCGTTCCCTGCGGTCATTGCGTTGAACGGAGGTCCAGACGTCACAAGGGAAGCTTCCAGTTTTGGCATGACAGCTGAAGAATGCGGGATTTGGTTTGGCATAATCGTTGTGAAGATGGCCGAACTGTGTTTGATCACGCCGCCAATAGGGTTGAACTGTTTTGTTGTCGCCGGTGTAAGCCAAGATGCGGGCATACGCATATCGGCTCAGGATGTATTCCGGGGAGCAACCCCTTTCTTCGCGGCCGATGTTGTGACGATAGTCACTCTCATCGCATTTCCCGGGATTGTTTTGTGGCTGCCGAATCTGCTTTAGCGCCATCGCAATGAAAGACTTGGTCGCATGTGTAATCCGCTGATCGCCGCGACTACGCCTCCTCCAATAATGGAGGCGCAGCGATTATTGACCGAAACAAAGCGAAATCCCGGATTCGAACTGCTTAATCTGACGCAAGCCGCTCCGATGTTGCCCCCGCCCAAAAGCTTAAGGATGGTGATGGCGCAAGCCGTGCTGAACGAAACAGCATCCCACCTTTATGGCCCTGTTCTTGGCAACAGCGAGCTCCGAGAAGAAATCGCGAATTGCTGGAGCAAATCATATGGAGCCAGCATTGACCCTGGGCAGGTCGCGGTCACTTCAGGATGCAATCAAGCCTTCACAGCTGCAGTGTCAGCTTTAGCAAAAACTGGAGATGCGGTCATGATCGTCTCTCCTTGGTACTTCAACCATAAAATGTGGCTTGATATGATGGGGATCGAAGCGCGCATTCTGAACTGCGACAGTCAACTGATTCCTGACATTGAATCCGCTAAGCGGCTGCTGGACCACCGGGTTAAGGCGATCACGCTCATTACGCCCAACAACCCGACAGGCGCGGAATATCCAAACGATGTGCTCTTGGCCTTCTATCATCTGGCGCGTGAACATGGCATCCATCTGATTCTTGATGAAACTTACCGGGATTTTTGTACAGTTGATGGAAAACCACACACCCTTTTTCAGCGATCAAGCTGGGACAGGACACTTATCCAGCTTTATTCCTTTTCGAAGGCCTACCGCCTGACCGGGCATCGCATCGGATCAATTATAACTTCCAACGAGCTGCTCAGAGAAGTCGAAAAATTCCTTGACACGGTGACGATTTGTGCCAGCCAAATCGGACAATTGGCTGCGCTTGCCGGAATTCGGTCTCTATCGGGCTGGGTCGAGCAGCAGCGTCAAACCATTCTTGATCGACGACTTAAGATGATAAATGGATTTCGCGCGGCAGACGGTTGGAAATTGCTCGGCTGCGGCGGATTTTTCGCGTATGTTGAGCATCCGTTCGATATGCCCAGCCGCGAAGTGGTGAAAAGGATGCTGACCGAAATCGGCATTCTGGCTCTTCCCGGAGAGTTGTTTGCTCCGGCGGGCGCGATCAACGCGGCCGGTCGGGCCGATAGACAGCTTCGATTGGCGTTTGCGAATATATCCGGCAAAGAGATCCGGGAGTTTTTTACGCGCTTGGCCCAATTTGATGGCTGAAGGCGCCTTGACTGAGTTTGTCGCCCAATTTCCTTGAAAATAACAAATGCAATGCCTAGAAGCATTCATTCCGATTTCCTTTAATTTCCGGGTGATCCATGGCAAACGCAATGCAGTCCACAGGCAGCAAGATCTTCGTTTATGTGCTGATTGGTTTGCTGATACTGGGCCTTGCAGGATTCGGTATCGGCAGTTTTTCCAGCTCAGCCCAATCTGTTGGTTCCGTTGGCGACCAAGAGATCACAATAGACGACTACCTTCAGTCACTGCAGAATGAGATCAACTCATTCGCTCGCCTGACCGGCCAGAGCCTGCAGCCTAGTCAGGCAATCGCGTACGGACTTAACCAGCGAGCGCTGGAGGGTTTGGTTTTCCAAGCAACCATAGACAATGCCGCAACAGAAATCGGTCTGTCGGTTGGTGACGAGACCGTGCTCCGGCAATTGACCCAAACGCGGCAATTTCAGGACATTAACGGCAATTTCAGTTCAGAAGCGTATGATTTCGCACTTGAACGCAGCGGTTTGACGGCGACCGAATTTGATAACAATGTGCGCAAACAGCAGGCGCGCAGCCTGTTGGCCACGACCGTTCAGGATGGAGTCGCGACTCCTGATGAATTCGTCGGTCGCTTGATTTCACATTTTTTGACTGAGCGTGAAGCCACTTGGGCCCAAATCGATATCAATTCCCTCACTGAAGCCATGCCCGAACCGGGCGAAGAGGACCTTCAGAAATATTACAGCGACAACCCAGAGGAGTTTACCCGCCCTGAAACCCGGTCAATCACTTATGCATGGATAACCGCCGCTCTTGCCGCAGACACGGATGCAGTTGCCGAAGCGGACATCAGAGCCCTTTATGAAGAGCGCAGCGGTCAGTTCAACATTCCGGAGCGGCGTGATGTTGACCGTTTGGTATTCAGCGATTTGATCGCCGCCGAAGATGCAAAACGCAGGTTAGATGCTGGAGAGATTAGCTTTGACGAAGCCGTTGCCGAGCGCGGCATCAATCTTGCAGATATTGCACTGGGTCCAGTCGCCTACAGCGGTTTGAGCGCCGCTTCAGCCGATGCCGTGTTTGGGGTCGAAGAAATCGAAATCGTGGGACCGGTCGAGTCAAGTTTGGGCCCGGCTTTGTTCCGGATCAACGCGGTCCTTGCCGCTCAATCGACTTCATTTGAAGAGGCGCGCGCGCGATTGGCGAGTGAACTTGCTGAAGAAGAGGCGCGCTCAGTGATTGATAATGCGAGATCCGGTCTTGAAGATCTGCTCGCTGACGGCGCCGATATTGAACAGCTAGCAGCAGAATCGATCATGGAGTTGGGAACGGTGGAGTTCAATGATGATCACGTCGTCGGCATCGCGGCGTTCAATGCATTTCGTGAAGCTGCGGCACGCGCCAATGAAGGTGATTTCCCGGAACTGCTCGAATTGCCGAACGGAGGCGTTTTTGCGATTCGGCTTGATGACATCAAGCCACCGGAGGTTAAGCCGTTTGCAGAAGTGCGGGACTCGGTTGAAGAGGCTTGGAAACGCCAAATTGAGGGTGAAATGGCAGAAGGAGCGGCTAAGACCGCGGCAGCCGAGCTGATGAATGGCAAAAGTTTTGAAGAATTAGCGTTAACCCCGGTGAGCGCTCCGGAACTTCGGCGAGGCGGAGTATCCGCTGGAGCGCCGGAAGGCTTGGCGGATGCCGTATTCGAACATTCAGTTAAAGAGGCGGCAGCGTTCGGAAGCGGTTCGGATTGGGGCGTTGTCTTTATTCAGTCCGAGGCTTCTCCCGACCCAAATTCCGATGAAGTCGAAGAAACCGCTTCAGGTATTCGAGACCAGTTTTCCAATAGCGCCGGTGGGGATCTTTTTTCGCTGTTCGGTGACTTTATGCAACGCGAGTATGGTCTGTTTCTTGATCAAAGCATTATCAACGCCGTGCACGCGCAGCTTCCGTGAACAACCACAATGGCAATACTCCCCTCATATTCTGAATTCACGGATCGGTATCAAAATGGTCGGAACCAAGTTGTCTATTCGCGCTTAGCCGCAGATCTGGACACACCGGTTTCGCTCATCATGAAGCTGGCGGCAGCGGGAAAAAACAGCTTTATTCTTGAATCGGTAACCGGAGGTGAAATCCGCGGTCGGTATTCGATCATCGGAATGGAACCCGATATCATCTGGCGTTGTCATGATGGGAAATCCGAGGTTAGCAAAAACGCTCTGCTGAGCGACGCAGAGTTTGAACCGGACAGCGAGGCCGCATTTGTATCGCTCAGACGGCTGATCAAACGCAGCCGCATTGAACTACCCGATGGACTACCGGCAGGCGCCGCTGGATTGTTCGGCTATCTCGGTTACGACATGGTTCGGTTAGTAGAGGATCTTCCCCACTCCCATATCGACCCATTGGGCATCCCCGACGCGTTGCTCATCCGGCCAACCGTTGTCGCGGTGCTTGACGGCGTTAAAGGCGAGGTGATTGTTGTCAGCGCCGCGTGGGCTGACAGTGGACTTTGCGCAGAGGACGCATATTCGAAAGCGGCGGGGCGTGTGAAAAACGCAATAGAGACATTGGAAACCCGATCGACCGTGCAGACACGCGGTCTTGGCATGGCTGCATCAACCTTCGAAGCCAAGTCGAACACCACGAAAGAGGATTATCTGCGCATTGTTGAACGCGCCAAAGACTATATCCGTAACGGTGATGTATTTCAGGTTGTTCCAAGCCAGCGATGGAAACAAAAATTCGAACTCCCTCCATTGGCGTTTTATCGTGCGTTGAGACGAACCAACCCGTCTCCATTCATGTTTTTCTTCAATTTCGGCGATTTTCAGGTCATTGGAGCAAGCCCAGAGATACTTGTTCGGGTTTTCGGCAGAGAGGTGACCATCAGACCGATCGCCGGAACGCGGCCACGCGGAAAAACACCTGCTCAAGACAGCCGGTTTGCCGAAGAGCTGCTCGCCGACGAGAAAGAAAGAGCGGAGCATTTGATGCTGCTTGACCTTGGCCGCAACGATGTCGGTCGGGTTTCCCGCACCGGCTCTGTTAAGCCGACAGAAATGTTTGTGATTGAAAAATACTCGCACGTTATGCACATCGTTTCTAATGTGGTCGGGGAACTTGATGATGAACATGATGCATTGTCAGCTCTGCTCGCGGGTCTCCCCGCTGGAACCGTATCCGGTGCGCCAAAAGTCCGCGCCATGGAAATCATCGACGAGCTGGAGCAAGAAAAGCGCGGTGTTTATGCAGGTGGGGTGGGATACTTTTCGGTGAATGGAGACATGGATATGTGCATAGCCCTTCGCACAGCGGTGCTGAAGGACGGTGAACTCTACGTTCAAGCGGGTGGCGGGATCGTTCACGACAGCGAACCCGAAGTCGAATGGACAGAAACCGTCGATAAATCGCTGGCCTTGCTGCAAGCGGCTGAAGACGCCGCCATGTTTTCGGAGATTAAGGCGGCTTAGCCGCGCAACGGCTGTTCCATGATTCTATTGATCGACAACTACGACAGCTTCACATTCAATCTTGTCCAGTATCTTGGTGAACTTGGCGCGGAAACGGATGTGAGGAGAAACGACTCCGTCACATGCGATGAGGCATTCGCGTTGCAGCCCAAGGCCATCGTCCTCTCGCCAGGTCCGTGCGGTCCGGACCAGGCCGGCATTTGCCTTGAAGTCGTGAAACGCGCGGCGGACACCCAAACTCCCCTGCTTGGTGTGTGTTTGGGCCATCAGTCGATTGCCCAGGCTTTCGGAGGAAGGATCGTCCAGTGCGAAGAAATCGTGCATGGCAAGGTTAGGCAGATCCATCACAAAGGAGTGACGCCGATGCAAGGGCTCCCCTCGCCTTTTGCCGCCACACGCTATCATTCGCTTGTTGTGGAACCGGATTCCATGCCGCCAATGCTTGAAACAACGGCGTGGTCAGATGATGGCGTCATTATGGGATTGAAGCACAGCCAATTGCCGATCATCGGAATGCAGTTTCATCCGGAGAGCATCAAAACACAATACGGCAAAGAAATTCTCGGACAGTTTTTGAATACTGTATAGGATGTGCCATGAGCAACGATCTCAAAACCCTTATCGCTGCATCGGTCGAACGACCGCTATCTGCCAGTGAAGCGGAGAGCGCCTTTGAAATTATAATGGAAGGATTAGCCACGCCGGCTCAGATCGGCGGATTTCTGATCGCCTTGCGCACAAGGGGCGAGACTGTGGACGAGTATGCGGCCGCTGCCGCGGTCATGCGGTCCAAATGCAAATCCGTCCACGCTCCAGCCAATGCGATCGACATTGTCGGGACCGGTGGAGATGGCAAAGGCACACTTAATATTTCAACCGCCACGGCATTGGTTGTCGCCGGGGCTGGCATCCCCGTCGCAAAGCACGGCAACCGCAACCTTTCATCGAAATCCGGAGCAGCGGACGTGCTCTCCTGCCTTGGCGTGACAATTGAGGTCGGGTCGGAGACCGTTGAAACCGCGATTAAAGAAGCCGGTATCGGTTTCATGATGGCGCCAATGCACCATCCAGCGATGCGTCATTGCATGCCTGCCCGTCAAGAGCTTGGGACGCGGACAATCTTTAATATTCTGGGACCACTAACCAACCCCGCTGGAGTTTCACGGCAGCTTTCGGGCGCTTTTTCTCCTAGCTTGCTTAAACCAATGGCTGAAACTTTAGACAGGCTTGGGTCAAAGCATGCATGGATCGTTCATGGCCATGACGGTACGGACGAGATTTCGATATCAGGGCCAACCGATGTGGTGATTCTCAAAAACGGCTCGATTCAAAACTTAACCATCGAGCCCATCAACGCCGGTTTGCCCACCCACAAATTCGAGACCATTCGCGGTGCGAGCCCGCGAGAAAATGCAGCGGCCTTACAGGAATTGCTGGATGGGGCGCAGTCGCCCTACCGTGATGCGGTTCTGCTGAACGCCGCTGCCGCTCTGGTAATCGCGGAAGCCGCCGGTTCCTTGCACCAAGGTGTTGAAATGGGTCGCCACAGCATTGACAGCGGCAAAGCGCGTGATTGTCTGAATCGGTTGATCAGGATTACCGGAGATGCAGCTGCGTGAACAATATTTTGGATCGCATCGCGGGCTACAAGCGGACGGAAATCCGAGAGCGCCGGGCTCTTCGGCCGGAAAGCAAATTGACGGAAGCGATTCGCGACAGACCGTCGCCAAGAGGATTTTTGCATACGCTGCGTGCTGCTTCGTACGACGGTTACGGGCTGATCGCTGAAGTCAAAAAGGCCAGCCCTTCAAAAGGTTTGATTGCCGAAGATTTTGATCCCGTTCGGACTGCAAGAGCTTACGAAAAAGGCGGTGCTGCCTGTGTTTCGGTTTTGACCGATGGCCCGAGTTTTCAAGGAACGTTGGAGCATCTTGGCGCCGTTTCGGCCGCCACCTCATTACCGACGCTTCGCAAGGAATTCATGTTAGACCCTTATCAAGTGGTGGAAGCGCGCGCTTATGGAGCCGACTGCATTTTGATAATCATGGCGATGGTCGATGACGCGCTGGCGAATGAACTTCAGGCAGCGTCGCATGAACTCGGCATGGACTCCCTTATAGAGGTGCATGATCGGCAAGAGCTTGACCGTGCATTGCGCCTTGATCCCTTGCTCGTAGGAATCAACAACCGCAATCTGAAGACCTTCGAAGTCTCGATTGAGACGACCTTGTCGCTGATGCCGGACGTTCCGGATGAGATTACGGTTGTTGCGGAATCCGGGTTGCGGAATCGAACGGACCTTGACCGATTGGCTGAGGCCGGGATTCGCTGCTTCCTCATCGGTGAAATGCTTATGCGTTCAGCGGATACAGAACATACGGTCCGAAAGCTTCTGACCACTGAACAAACACCATCATAGTCTTAATGAGCAAATTCACACATTTCGACAGTGCCGGTGATGCGCGTATGGTCAATATCTCCGAAAAAGACATCACAAAGCGGACAGCGGTAGCAAAGGGAACCGTGCGAATGAACGCTGCAACTTTGCGCCATATTCGTGAAAACAGAGGCCGGAAGGGCGATGTCTTGGCAGTCGCGCAGATTGCCGGCATTACTGGAGCCAAACGCACATCGGACTTGATACCGCTCTGCCATCCGCTTCCGATAACTGGAATCGACGTCAGTTTAAACACGTTGGATGATCCGCCCTGTGTGGAAATTCAAGCGACTGTATCAACCCTTGGGCGCACCGGGGTTGAAATGGAGGCGTTGACGAGCGTTTCCGCGGCCGCTCTTACCGTTTATGATATGGTTAAGTCGCTGGACCGAACACTCGAAATCACCGATATTCGATTGGTTTACAAGGATGGAGGCAAGAGCGGTCGATTCGAGGGCCGCGCATGATTTCGTCTGACGAGGCGCTTTCGCGGATATTTGAACTGACGCCGCAGATTTCCGATACCGAATCAATCCCCTTAATCGCCGCCTTTGACCGTGTGCTGGCCGAAGCTGTTGTTGCCGAGCGCGACCAGCCCCCGTTCCCGTCATCGGCGATGGATGGCTATGCGGTTCGCCATCAGGATATTGTGCGGGGCATTCCACTCAGAATCATTGGAGAATCAGCGGCGGGCAAAGCTTTCAAAGCACCAATTCTGCAAGGAGAAGCTGTCCGTATTTTTACCGGAGCGCCAGTTCCGGACGGAGCCGATAGGATTATTATTCAGGAAGACGCGCACCTTTCCTGCAATCGTCTGCGGATGGCGGACAATGCAGAGCAAAACCGCTTTATCCGCCCGGCGGGTGGAGACTTTGAAGCCGGATCGCAAATTGATTCTCATCAGCGCATATCGCCATCCACTGCGGCATTGATCGCAGCGATGAACGTCGCAGAAGTTTCAGTAGTCAGAAAGCCGGACATCGCGATCATCCCGACAGGTGACGAGCTGCGCATGCCGGGAGCTGTGCTTGGCGCGGATGAAATCGTGGCATCCAGCGGATATGGACTGGCAGCGATTCTGACTGCTGCCGGGGCAAAGCCGCGACTTATGCCGATCGCACGCGATACCGAGAATGATTTGGTGTCGGCGCTTAGGCTTGCGGCGGATGCGGATATGGTTGTCACACTCGGCGGCGCATCGGTTGGAGACCGGGATCTTGTCCTGCCGGCGGCGATATCACTGGGAATGGAGCTTTCGTTCCACAAGGTTTCCGTGCGTCCCGGAAAGCCGCTTTTGGCTGGCAAGCTCTTTGATAAGCCGATCATCGGTCTGCCTGGCAATCCGGTTTCCGCACTCGTCTGCTGCCTCGTTTTTGTTCTTCCTGCGGTCAATGCGATGCTGGGACTCGGCCGGCATCGCAGACAGCGCCATTCTGCCCAACTTCAATCGGCAATCGGACCAAATGGATCCCGCGAACACTTTATGCGCGCATGTTGGACCGACAAAGGGCGGGACAGCACCGCTTTGCACGTGTTCAAGCAACAGGACAGCTCGCTGCTCACTGTGCTTGCAAATGCGGAAGTTCTGGTGATTCGGCCTCCCGGCGATCCTGCGCGAATGGAAGGTGATAATGTCGATTACATAAAATTTCCAAATTTTAGTTGACACAGAACACGAACACCTTTAGAACTGCGATTTAAACAGGGAAGATCGAACATATCGAAAGGAACATGTCATGCTAACACGTCGTCAACTCAGCCTCTTAGAGTTCATCGAAAAACGAATCAGGGAAGATGGTTATCCGCCTTCTTACGATGAAATGAAGGAAGAGTTGAAGCTTAAGTCAAAATCGGGAATTCATCGACTGATCAAATCATTGGAGGAACGAGGATTTATCGAACGAATGGAAAATCGCGCCCGTGCGATCGAGGTTGTCAAACTCCCTGCCAAATACGGGAAAGCGCCACCTGTGGCGGTTGGCGCCGGAACACCGAAGCGTAAAGAAGCGGATTGGCCTGCGGTTGAGTCAATGGGCGACTTGTCGATTCCATTGATGGGACGAATCGCCGCTGGCTCACCGATTGAAGCCATCAGCACCAAGGAAGGCGACATCGGTGTGCCCCCGCATATGGTATCAGGAATCGGAGAGCATTTCGCATTGACTGTTGTTGGCGACTCGATGATCGATGCCGGCATTCATCACCAAGACACTGCGATTATCCGGAGGCAGTCGACTGCCGACAGCGGTGAAATCATTGTTGCATTAATCCGCGGTCAAGAGGCGACGCTTAAGCGGCTGCGCACCGGGGGCAATGTGATTGCGCTTGAAGCGGCGAATAAAGAGTTCGAGACACGGGTGTTTCAGTCTGACGAAATAGCCGTTCAAGGCAAACTTGTCGGGCTACTTCGCAAATATTGATGCCGTTCTGACTCCAACGCCGAGTTCTGAAATTGAATTGTTCCAGCGTGGTAACGCGGTTCGCGCCCTCTCCGACAGGCGATCTTCATGTCGGGGGTGCGCGAACGGCGCTTTTCAATTGGCTGTTTGCACGATCGCGCGGCGGTAGGTTCCTGCTGCGAATCGAAGACACGGACCGAGTCAGATCAACCGCTGATGCAAGCCGCGCCATTATTGAAGGACTGGCTTGGCTTGGATTGGATTGGGACGGCGAAGCGGTAAGTCAGTTTTCGCGTCAAGACATACACCGGCAGGCCGCCGAATCGCTGGTGGCGGCAGGCAAAGCATACCGATGTTTCTCATCCGTAGAGGAGATTGCAGAGTCTAAAGCTGCCGCAAAGCGTCAGCAGCGCCCGGAATTGTTTGAAAGTCCCTGGCGCAATGTCCCGGAAACCGAGCATCCAGACCGCCCATTCAGTGTCCGATTGGCGACGCCTCGTTCTGGAGAAACAGTGGTCAATGATGTCGTCTACGGTCAGCTCACATGGAAGAATGAGACTTTGGACGATATGATCATTCTCCGTTCTGACGGCACCCCAACCTACAACTTCGCTGTTGTTGTTGATGACCGCGAAATGAAAGTTTCGCACGTAATTCGAGGCGACGACCACCTTCCAAACACCGCACGCCAACTGAATGTCTACTCCGCGTTCGGTTGGATGCCTCCGGTATTCGCGCATGTGCCGCTGATATTGGATGAGCAAGGACGCAAACTTTCGAAACGATCCGGTGATCCTGGACTTGATGCTTACAGCAGTCAGGGGTTCCCCGCCGCGGCTGTCAGAAACTATCTTGCACGACTGGGCTGGAGTCACGGCAACGACGAATTTTTTTCAACTGAACAAGCTATTTTATGGTTCGATCTCAGCGGGCTGCGTCGTTCAGCGGCTCGCCTTGACCGCCGGAAGCTGGAAAATCTGTCAAAGCAGCATTTGGCTCGAACCGCTGATGAGGATCTTGCGCGTCAATTGACGGCATATCGAACAGGCGCGGGCAGATCGAAGCTGGATCATGCGATGCTATCAAAGGTTTTGCGGGCTATGCCGGCGGCGAAAATCCGCGCCAAAACACTGAAGGAATTGGAAAATCAGCTGCAGTTCATTTGGGCAATACGGCCAATCAAAATCGACGAAAAGGCCAAAAAACTCCTCGGCGAGTCTGAATCGGCATTGCTTGCCCGCTTCGCAGCCGATCTGCAAATGACCGATTGGTCAGAAGATGCACTGCGCGCGGCTATTGAATTCGCCTGCGCGCGGGAGGAGGTGGGTTTCGGCAAAATCGCCCAGCCTGCCCGCGCGGCGCTGACCGGTCAATCCTTCTCCCCCGGCGTCATTGATGTCATGTTGGTTTTAGGCAGAAGCGAGTCGCTGGGACGGATAAATGATGCTCTGCGAAACTCAGCGGGCTCTGTTGCTGAACCGTCAATTTCAACCTAACTCACTCAAAGCGGCATTCGCGGTTTGCCAAGTTCATTGCGCGACTTCGCTAACAGTATTGAACTTTGCCTGCTTCGGTTTCCAAAAAGCAAACCTGTTCATCGGTCTGAATTCGGTCTTTGCTTCATTCGGATTGAATCCAGCTTTGGAATTAAAACTCCTTTCTTGATCAATTGGCGGACCGGGCGAGATGCCGACCCCCATTTGCTTTGTTGTCGTTGCACTTTATCCAGCTAAAGAATAAGTAATGCTTTGTCCCCATGGCTGCATTCTGTGATGCGAACATCCGCTGTTCGTAACGTGATGGCACCCCTGCGGACGCTGCAGAGGCAGGCAACAAAACTACGTATCAGGCGTTTCCTGCAAAGACTTTGAAAGGGGATAAAAGTTGGAATCAAAAAGAGATGCCACGCTGACGATCGGCGACAATACCTATTCTATGCCGATTTATTCTCCCTCCTGCGGGCCCGATGTGATCGATATCCGCGCACTTTATCGCGACACTGGTTTCTTTACCTTTGATCCTGGATTTACTTCGACAGCGTCGTGCGAGTCCAAAATCACATTCATCGATGGCGAAGCGGGCAAGCTCCTTTATCGGGGTTACCCGGTTCCGGAATTGGCCGAGAGCTCTTCATTTCTCGAGGTCTGTTACTTGCTTCTGTACGGAGAACTTCCAGATCGTTCACAGATGGATGATTTTAGCTACCGTGTAACCCATCACACCATGGTGCATGACCAGATGAACTATTTCTATCGGGGATTTAGAAGAGATGCCCATCCGATGGCGATCATCACCGGAGTTATGGGGGCAATGTCTGCCTTTTATCATGATTCGATCGATATTTCGGATCCCCTGCAGCGGGAAATCGCCTCGATTCGGATGATCGCGAAGCTGCCGACGATTGTCGCGATGGCATACAAATACTCGATCGGACAGCCGTTCATTTATCCAAAGAATGACTTGGGATACGCCGCGAATTTCCTGCGCATGTGCTTCAAAGTGCCAGCTGAAAGGTACAAAGCGCCGAAGGCTCTCAGCAGAGCCTTGGATCGGATTTTCATACTTCATGCAGATCATGAACAGAATGCGTCGACCTCTACCGTAAGGTTGGCCGGTTCATCCGGTGCGAATCCGTTTGCCTGTATTGCCGCTGGAATCGCCTGTCTTTGGGGTCCTGCGCATGGTGGCGCCAATGAAGCCTGTCTGCTGATGCTGCGCGAGATCGGATCTCCTGACAGAATACCGGAATTCATTAAGCGGGCTAAAGACCCGGACGACAATTTCCGGCTGATGGGTTTTGGACACCGAATTTACAAGAACTTTGACCCAAGGGCTCGCATTATGAAAGAGTCGGCGGACGAAATACTGAGTGTCGTCGACACCGAGTCAAGACCGACTCTGCAGGTGGCGCAGGAGCTTGAGCGCATCGCCCTTGAGGACGAGTACTTTCAAACCCGCCGTCTCTATCCAAACGTGGATTTCTATTCTGGAATCATCCTTGATGCGATTGGATTTCCGACTGCAATGTTCACACCGATCTTTGCGCTTTCCCGTACGGTTGGCTGGATTTCGCAATGGAAAGAAATGATTGCCGACCCATCCATGAAAATCGGCAGGCCGCGCCAAATGTATGTTGGACACCGTCCGCGCGACTATGTTTCTCTCTTGGATCGCTGACGCCGCCGCCGACTCCAACGTGGACCGGAAGGCTTGCGCTGACACTCCGAGAGCACCGCAGTCATTGGATGGTTCGGAAAAATCGGCGCGTAGTGAGTAAGCAAATTGAGAGCCAAGGTCGGCAGGTCGGCGTCATCGTTCGTTCCAAGCGCCCAATCAAAAAAAATCGCGCGGCAGTCTTCGCTTGCGATGCCATCGATATGATAGGCCTCGAAAATGAGGCCGCGCGGGTCGGCCTCGTGTTTAGTGACTTTTCGGGCATGGTCCGCTTTTTTTGTCCCGGCGCAGTTATCCATACGTGATATTTTTTTCATTTGGGCGTCTTACTTTGAATTGAATCGCAGCGTCTCAAGGACTGCCTTCGCTGCGGTGATTCCGGGTTGGTCGACTCCACTGCGCAGAAGCTCCGTAGCCTTGCGGCACATTGTCAGTTGCTGCTCTCGCTCCGCCTGATTGTCCTGCAACCGCTGCAGCTGGGCGTATATCAGCTCCGGGCGACATTCCTTTCCGAGCAATTCCGGCACTGCTTTGGACTGCGACACGAGATTAACAAGTGTAACCGTTTCGATGCGAAGCAGTCTGCCAAGGATCAGACGGGACATCAAGTGGACATCATAGGCGACAACCATTGGCGTTTCCATTGCCGCAAGTTCCAGCGTTACAGTCCCAGAAGCAGCTAAGGCCAGATTGGATTCAGAAAACAATACAAATTTCAGGCGCTCCGAATCGAGTGAGCCGGAGTTTTGGCGGCTAACGATTTGAACATCGGCGCACCAATTCCGACAGATGGATTGAACAAGGTCTTTGACCGAATCTGCAGCAAGAACAACAACACAATAATTCGGGTTCTGCTGCTGGAAACGGGCAATCACATCGCCAAAGACCGGGCAAAGTCTTTTGACTTCGTTGGTTCTGGAACCGGGTAGAACCGTGAGAATCGGCTCATCCATTCCGATTTCCAAGTCCCTTCGCAGCAACTTGGCTTCGTCCGCGGTCGGTTGACAGGCAAACGCGGCAGGATGTCCAACAAAAGTTGATTTTATCCCCGCCTCCGCCAAAACATCTGGTTCAAAAGGGAATAGGACGAGAATGTGGTCAAAAACCTCGCGCAGCATTTTGGCGCGCCGTGGCCGCCACGCCCAAATTGTCGGTGAAACGAAATGAATAATGGTTGATTCGGGAAGAGTGGATCTGACCTGCCGGGCAACGCGCATTGTGAAGTCGGGGCTGTCAATCGTTATCAGCACCGTTGGTCTTTGTTCAACCACAGCGTCAACAGTCTCGCGAATGCGGGCGAGAAGGCTCGGCAGTCGCGGCAACACCTCGGCCAGGCCAGTAACCGAGAGTTCGGAATAGTCAAAGAGAGAATCCAAACCGCGTTGTTGCATTGCTGGCCCGCCAACTCCGCAGAATTGCGGTGTATCGCATACCGTCTGCAGGCCGGACATCAGCGCTGCGCCAAGCTGGTCTCCAGATTCTTCACCGGCCAACAGAAAGAAACGGCTGGTCATTGATGTTTCGGAGGCCTCGCCCAAACAAAAAGCCCAACTTTGTCAGCTTCCGCAATCGTTTTGTGCGGTTCCAATATGAGCACTCCACCCGCTTCGACAGCGATTCCAGCAAGTCCCGCTTCATTCGCCAACCGCACGGTTTCCAATCCGATCACCGGCATATCAACGCGTAGATCCTGATTTGGTTTGGGCGCTTTGTAGAGAACGCCGCTGACAGAACCGGGTTTTGGATTGACCGCATCGATGGATTGCGCCGCGAATTCAAGCATTCGGTCTGTGCCGGAAACGGTCTCCAGCGCAACACACAACCGACAGACAACAACCGCTGCTTGTCCCGCATCAGCCTTCCCCAGAGCATGGACAAGTTCCGCGGCCCGCATCGTATCGAGTCGGTCTTCCGGTGACGGGGAATGATTCGTCAGTATGCCTGGCGCCGCTAACAATTCCGGCACGATTTGATGCGGGCCAATGACCTCAAAACCCAGTGATTCAACGAACTCCACGATCGAACGCAAGACTTGGTCGTCGCCTCCGAGAATGTTGAATCGGCTGCCAACCGCGCATGCGGATCGACCCCCACCCATCGTCTGCTTTGGCCGCATGACACTGCCGGCAAACACAACACGCGAATATTGTTGATCTTTGAGTCGCTGAAGATCGTCTGCGAAATTCTCCAGGCTCAGCTCACGGCACTCGCTGTCGCTGACCGGTTGTGTGTCGAATCCGGGCAGTGCCAAGATGCTCACCGCCGTGCTCTGGTCCTGCAGGCGATTGATGACAAGAGATGGCAGCAAGCCGTTGCCGGCAATGACAACGGTTTTTTCAGCTGCCATCCTTCTGGCCGTTCCTTGTGGTGGGCAGCAAATACGAACGGGATGCGCCTGCATTCACAAACGTTACCAAATCGTCAATCAGCGTGCTGCGCAATCCGTTAGATCCAATCGAATAAACAGCGTCTGCGAACGGCTGATTTGACTCCGCTAGTTGTCGATAGGCCGCCTGCAGATCAGCAATCGCGGTTCTATCTTCATTGCGCCGTCGCAAGCCGATCAGGTTTAATCCGTGCAGCTGAGATCCAGGTCCCTGCACTTGCCCATGCGGGATCACATCATGACGAACTATGCAAACCGCGCCGATAATTGCCCCATTTCCCACCCTGACGAATTGATGGATTCCTGATAGACCGCCGATGATCACATCGCTGCCAATGACACAGTGACCTCCCAATGCCGCTTGGTTTGCCATCACGACTCGATCCCCGACTCGGCAGTCGTGGCCGACATGCGCTCCTGTCATGAACAGGCAATCGTCTCCGACCAGAGTCAGTCCGCCTCCCCCGCGTGTCCCGCGATTGAGGGTTGCGCCTTCTCGTATACGGTTGCGCTTACCGATCCGCAGTTCGGTTTCTTCGCCTTTGAATTTGAGATCCTGCGGAATTTCTCCAACGCAGGCGAATGAAAAAACAGTTGAGTCTTCGCCGATTTCAGTCTGCCCGGTAACCACTGCATGCGATTTGATTGTCACACCTTGTCGAAGCGTTACGTTGGAACCGATCAAGCTGTAGGGACCGATCTGGCAACTGCCGCCGATGCGGGCGCCATCTTCAATCACTGCCGTCGGATGAATTTGTGCCGTTGGTGAAATGGCCATGGACTTTAGAGTTAGTTATCTTTTGATTCCCAAAGTGCGGTAATGGAGGCTTCTGCGGCTAACCGACTGCCAACCCTCCCCTCACCCCGGAATTTCCAAACCTTGCCCCGGCTGCGCTGGACGGCGACATGCAATTCCAACACATCGCCTGGCACAACCATGCGCCGAAAACGCGCGTTGTCAACCGCCAACAGATAAATTCCGATTTTCCGGTCGATCATATCCAAAGTATAATTGACCAAAACCGCTGCCGTTTGCGCCATCGCTTCAACAATTGCGACGCCGGGCATGACCGGATTGCCAGGAAAATGTCCTAGAAAGTGCGGCTCATTGATGGTCACATTTTTGATTCCAACGGCACTCTCGCCGGATAAAACACGGGTTACTTTGTCCACCATCAGAAAAGGATAGCGGTGCGGGATCATCCGCAGGATCATCCCGTGGTCTAAGTCTACGCTGCTTGTTTCTGATTCTTGGTTCATTCAATATCCTGTCCCAAGCGCGCGTCATTCAATTCCATCTGGCAGTCATCGACTGATATCTCCGCAAACTCCACTGCGCTCTGAATGCTTTGGCTGCGCTCTATTGCGTTAACCTGATCAACAATTTGGGATGAAATATCAAAGGTTTTATCTGCCCAAATCACATAATCGGAATGTACGATGATTCCCAAACCATACTTCTTCGCCAGTATTTCGCTGGCCGCTCCAATCAACGCAATCAGTTCTTCTTGTTGGAGCCGTTTCCAATTCTCGATCTTCTTCCCCTTGCCGTCCTGACTGTCGCGGCGTTCATTGATTTTTTTATTGAACTCCGATCTCCTGACGTCAAAATCGATTAGGGTCAGTTTGGCCTTTTCTACCGACAGACGATTCTCTTCCAATAAAGACAGATCATCGTAGCAATCGGTTTCAATCTGCAATTCATTGAACGCTGTTTCGGTTTGCAAGCGGATCTCTAAGCCTTGTTTAGACTCTTGAATAATTCTTTTGATGTCGACAATCGCAAAATGTCCTTTGCTTGAAACTGCACCACGCAGGTTCGAACCGCTGAAGATGCCCACTTCTTCGCGGTCCTGCGCGGATAGAGGCCCGGCAATAGAAAATGCCAGCACTATCGATGCGATGAGTGCCTTAAAACTGTGTCGCAACCGTAAGATCAAATGTCTGCGTCCTGTCGTAACTTTCAAAACGCACTGGACGTGACAGATTCATCCGAAGCGGTCCCAAAAAGGTATCCCAAAACATGGATATGCCTACCGTTGTTCGGAGATTGAATCCATCATCAACCACACAGGCGTCACGCGCCTTGTCTTGATTCAAAAGATACTGCTCAGAATCCGTTGGGAACCCATGGTTAGAGCACTCTACTTCATCCAATCCCCAGACCGAACCAGCGTCAAAGAAAACACCGCCTTCTATTCCGATTTCTTCTGGCAAACCAATCGGAAACCGGCTCTCCAATCGTAATGCTGCAAAGTAATTGCCGCCAAGAGGATCTGTGTACAATCGGACGATTTCATTTTTCATAATTTCGCTGACGATGAAGTCCCGTGGACCGATGCCATTGCTTTCAAATCCTCGAATCAGATTGGAATTTGCCCGCACTCGGTCACGAATGCGAGTTCGGTCGTCAAGGTCATGAACAACACCGCCCTCAAGAACGCCGGTAACGGTGACCAATTCATTAAACAAAGCGCGCTGCGCTCCGAATGACACGTTGGTCGTAATGACTTTCGTATCGTCATCAAGACCGAAAGCAAAAGATTGAGACAATGAAACCTTATAACCGTTGACAGTGTCAAACCCGGCGCGGCGCGTGTCAAAATCCAGCAGGTAATCCAAAAAGACCCGATCACCCTTTCCTCTTTCGAAGTCTTGCGCGAGGATATGGGAAAGGGAGAAAAACCGATCAAACTCGAATGTGTTATAGCCAACACCAAGCGTCAGCCGTCCGGTTTCTGAAATCGGAAAACCGACGGCACCTGTTAGCAGCCATTGTTCGGTTGTAAACCGATTACCAAGACCACGGGTTGTCAAGAGCGAAGTCCGGAGCTGAAGCGAGACATCGCGGTCCAGAAAACGAGGTTCGACGAAAGTCAGTGTATAGGAAGCATTCTTACCGGTCTCCAATGCAAAAGACAGCAATTGGCCGCGTCCGAGCAGATTGCGTTCAGAAAGCGATACCTTGCCAGCAAATCCCGCATCCTGTGCCCATGTTGCGCCAAAACTCAATGCACCGGTGGGACTTTCTTCCACATTCACTTTGACAACCGCTTGATCCGGTGTTGATCCCGGCTCGGTGTCGACGGTGACCGAACTGAAGAACTGCAATGCCCTGATGCGGTCTGTGGCTTCAGAAATTTCCCGGGGGTTGAACGGATCTCCTTCAGCGACCCTGAACTCGCGCCGGATCACCCGGTCGTAGGTGGTTGTGTTGCCGGTGATATCGATTCGCTCAATAAAATTCCGCGGACCGCGGTAGATTCGAAAATTCACATCTAGCGTCTGTGTTTCGATATTGCGCTTGAATTGTGGTTCGACAAACACGAATTGCTCGTTTCGACTAGACGCCAAATGCTCCATTCGCTCTATGGCGTCGTCGATGAATTTCGGCGAATAGATATCCCCGGATTTTCCACGGAATTCGCGGAGATATTCCGGAGTGTCGACCCCCTCGATTTCTGTTGAAGCGGTGATCTCGCCATACCGGTACTGTTGGCCTTCCCGCACAGTGAAGGTTACGAAGAATGCATCCCTTTCCGCTGCTATCTCGGCGGAAACAGAAAGAATTTCAAAATCCACATAGCCTCGGTTGAAATAGAAGTTGGTTAACTCCTCTCTGTCCTGCTCAATTCTCTCGGACACATAGGTGTCGGTCTTCACGAATGGCCTAAGCAGACCTGCCTGCTTCGATGCCAGTTCACGGCGCAGACGGAAGCCGGAAAATTCGCGGTTTCCTACGAAGCTGATTCTTTCGGTTTCAATGACCCGGCCTTCAACCACCTCGAAAACCAAATCAACGCGATTATCGGTTCGACGTATTATTTTCGGAGTGACGATGGCTGCGAACCGCCCCTGCACACGGTAAATTTCGGCAATGGCGGCTGCATCCTCTTCGGCTTGCGATGGCACATACACCCGCCGGACGGTCGACTTCACAGCAGTTTGCAAAACTTGGTCAGTTATGCGTCTGTTGCCCTCTATCGAAATTTCGTTGATAATCGGGTATTCGACGACTGAAATAAACAGACGGTTGCCTTCTGGTATGATTTCCAGATTTTCGAACAACGAGGTATCTGCGATACGTCGATAAGCAGAATTGATTTCAGCCGCTGATACCGACCCCGAGGCCGGTAATTCGGCAAATCTCAGAATGCTCGCCGCGTCGATTCTAGCATTCCCTTCAACGACAATTTCGTTGTAGCTGTACGTTTGCGCGTCAGCCGCGTGTGTGCCAGCGGTCGTCAATACAACCGATAGCACGATAAAGACGCTTAATGCTCTGAAGATTGACTTCAGCGCAAGCAAGTGGCCACGAATCCGCATGGTCCCTTCCAAATTCCCTTCTGTCGCACGCCTTATGATCTATGCATTCATCTGTCAACGTGCTGACCGGCCAGCTTATCGGATTGCGCACAAGAGGTAACACTGCAAGTCAGTTCTTCCCGTTTGAAGCACAGAAACTGATGTGCCGCTGGCACTGTGCGACGACTGGTTAATCGGTCCGCGTCAGCCGATGCCGTTTCTTGGGAGGATTCCTTCCTGCACACAGCCACTGGCAGCAAGTATGCGTAAAGCTACGGTCTCGCGCAGCAAAGCTTGCTATCTGGTAGTGTCCAGAATCCTTCGCACTTTCAGTCATGCGACGGCGGCTCCGTTATGTTGAAGTTTCATCTCGCGCAGCGACTCCATGTTCATATACTTTCGCGCGGTCCACTGCGTGCCGGCGACGTGTTTCAACCTGGCCGCAGCCAAGCAGAGACATGATCGACCATCGGGAAAGGCCCCGACGACCCTGGTCCGTCTTCGAAATTCCTTCATCAGCCGTTCCAGCGGATTGTTCGTCCCGACTTTGCACCAATGACTGGCGGGGAAGCTGTAACAGCCGAGCGTCTCCCGGATCTTCCCTTAGACCAGATCAGCCGCTTTGTTCAGCCTCATGGCGCGCAGTTCGGCAACCACAGCCTCGGCTTTCCCGGCAGCTGTTTCCCGGCTCTCCTGAGCATGGATCGCTTTTTTGTCGTTCTTTTTCACCGTCAGCCACCGACGTCCCTAGTAGTGGTCCGGTTTGTGGGCTTAGTAGTGAATTATAAATGCGGAATCGGTGGTTGGTTGATCGGTTCAGCAAGTAAGGTCGTTGAATAAGCCGAATGTCAGCAGCAAGACAATCAGCATAACTCCGATGACCGATGCTACGCGGACAACGGAATCAGGCGCTGGCCTACCCGCTACGGCCTCGAACGCGTGGAATGCCAAATGACCCCCATCAAGACCTGGAATGGGTAACAGATTTATAAATCCGATCGCAATCGACAAAAATCCGATCAGTCTCACGAATGTTGAAAGACCCTGTTCGGCAGCACCTGCTGTCAGCCGCGCGATGCCGATCGGTCCTTGGACGTTGCAGCTGCTGATTTGGCCGCGCACCATTGAAGCCAAACCATAAACTGTCGATTTCAACACAGCAGCGGTCTGGGTCGTTCCGATTTGAATCGCGTTCAGCAAACCCGGGGTTTTGGTAGCCGGCTGGAAGAAAGTCCCTGCAGCGGTTCCGATCAAAAGCCGCGTTTCGAAGGAACCATCGGTTATCTGCACGTCTTCAAAGCGTCCGGCCACTTGAATCTCCAACGTTTCTCCGGCCCGCCAAATTAAGAGGGTAAGCTCTTGACCTTTCGAATTTTGCACCGCTGCAGCCAATTGCGAGAAGCGATCAATCAGCCGACCGTCGATTGCCAGGATTAAGTCTCCAGCCTTGATCCCGCTATCGGCCGCCGCCGAAGAAGGACGCACGGATGCAATAACTGGCAGCAGCGGATGCGGCCCGCTTAAATCGCGTATGATTCCTTCACGTTCCACCGAGTAAATAAAGGGAGATTCCAATTCAATCTCGGATGCAATTCGAAAAAACTCTGCTTGATCAGAAATTTTATTGCCGTTCAGCTCGATGATTCTATCCCCGCTTTCGAAGCCGAAAGGTGCACCAGGAAGCGCAATCACCTGGTCGACAATGACTTCCTCGCGGATTAGGCCAGTGGTCATAACGCCAACCGCGAACACGGCAATTGCAAAGATAAAGTTGGCCACAGGACCCGCAGCCACGGTGAATGCTCGCTTGAGTAAGCTGGCATCTTCCAGCGCAATCGGGCCGCATTTTTGGTCATCGCTTTTTTTCGCGTTTGATTCGGCATCCTCCGGCTCTGCGAAGCGCACATATCCCCCCAGCGGAAATACGGCGATTTGCCAGACGGTTCCCAAGCGGTCTGTTCGCATAATCAGCGGTTTGCCGAACCCAACCGAAAACACGAGAACACGGATACCAGACAGCCGCGCTGCAAAGTAGTGGCCGGCCTCGTGGACAAAGACGATGATGCTGACTGCGGTAAGAAAGGCTATGATCGTCAATGGAAGGCCCCCCATCAAAGTCATCAGCTGTGAAATGCTCATCTTGCCACCGTTCGCATTATTGGATTGTTCGCTGGACCAGACTCACCCGATTCTTTATCGCAACGAACGGGTGGTCAAACAAATAACATTCTTTAAAATCAAACAACTGCACAATATATCTTGTTATTTTCTAAGGAATCCATACGTCGAATTGCGTCAACATCCAATAGGCGCAGCTGCCAGCGGTCAAACCATCAAAACGATCACAAAATCCGCCGTGTCCAGGAAGCAGCGCTGAGCTGTCCTTTCGTCCGGCAGCGCGCTTTAGCGCACTTTCGGATAAATCACCAACCTGCGAAGCCGCGGAGACGAACACACTAGCCAAAACAACGTACCCTTCAAGCCATTGTCCCAAGAGAACACCAACAACAATAGCACCTGCCCATCCAGCAAAAATTCCTGACCATCGCTTGTTTGGACTGATTGTCTTTGCAAGTTTTGGACCTTTAAACGCCTTCCCGCCAAAGTAACCGCCAACATCTGTGGCAACGACTGCCGCAACCAGCCACAAAACCACCATCGGCTCTGAACGCATAGTGGCGGTTAAAGTTTGTGCGGCCAGCAAAATCAGCGTAGTCGCGGTAAAAAATCGAATTCGGCCGGATTTCAGGGCTAAACAGACGGCGAAGCCGAATATCGGTGCGTGCCATGCAGCTAAATCTGTTTGATGGAGCCATCCCAATGCAGCCGCGGCAAATGCCACAGCGCCTCCAGCGGTCGCAATTGCAATTGAGCGAAACTTGTTCAGCTCTTCGGACGACAGGCGTCCGACTTCCCAAATCATGAGTCCTGCGGCAGCTGAACAAATCAAGGAAAATGCCAAGTCCCCCAGCAGTGCTGCCGAAATTACAATTCCAATAAGCCCGATGCTGGTTATGAGGCGCTGAGTGAGACCGCCGGGAATGCCCCTTTCGTTCTTCATCAGGTTGATTCCGCACCGAATCGTCGGTTTCGCAACAGAAACCGGTTGAGTATCTCTCGTAAGTGATCGGGAGTGAAGTCCGGCCAGAGAGTTTCCACAAACTCGAGTTCGGCATACGCGGCTTGCCACAGGAGAAAATTTGACAGCCGCATTTCCCCTGAGGTCCGGATGATCAGATCAGGGTCGGGCAAACCAGCTGTGTAAGTATGTTCGCGCACAACGTCCTCGCTGATATCCGAGGGCTGCAACTCGCCGGTCTCCGCCTTGGTTGCCAGGCGTTTGATGACACAGGTCAGTTCGGCGCGTCCGCCATAATTCACCGCCACGGTCAGCGTCAGTCGTGCACAATGACGCGTGCGTTCTTCAAGATCGGTTAGTTTTTTTACAAGGTCTTTAGCCAGTTCGCTCCGATCACCGATAAAAACGACACGGACGCCTTTTTCAATCAGTTCGCTGGACTCAGAGGCTGAATGCACCGCCAGGAGTGTCATAAGTCCTTTGACTTCCTCAGGAGTTCGCCGCCAATTTTCGGTCGAAAACGCGAAAACGGTCAAATGGCGCACCCTTAACCGCAGGCAGGCCGTTACGATTTCTCGCAGTCTTTCCACACCGACTCGATGGCCTTCAATGCGCGGAAGATTACGCTGCTCCGCCCACCGGCCATTGCCATCCATGATGATGGCGATGTGGCTCGGTCTATCTTTCGATGGGGCCTCGGCGCACATACGAATTCTGGACCCCGCGAGCTGATTCAAACAGCCATGATCTCTTGGCGTTTGGTCTCCAGTGCGCGATCAACATCAGCGATTGCGGTGTCGGTCATTTCCTGCAAATCATCAGACCACAGCTTAATTTCATCCTCGCTTACGCCGTCCGCTTTGGCCTTGCGGAGTTGTTCCATACCGTCCCGCCTTACATTTCGTATCGCCACCCGGATGTTTTCCGCCTGTTTGGCCGCGGTCTTGGTAAGCTCTAAGCGTCTTTCTTCATTAAGTTCTGGAATAGGTAAACGAATAACCGTTCCTTCGGACACCGGCTGTATTCCGAGGCCGGATTCTTGGATGGCCTTGACAACCGCCTCGGTTAGGCTGCGGTCCCATACGCTGATCGAAATCAATCTGGGTTCCGGAATATTTATGGTTGCGCACTGATTCAGGGGCATTTTGCTGCCATAAGCGGAAACCGGGATCGATTCGACCATCACAGCCGATGCCCGGCCCGTGCGCAGAGAAGCAAAATCTTGACGCAACACATTCAACGCACCTTTCATCCGGCGTTGGATGTCGTCTGTATCGAGTTCAAAGTCGTCTTCAGTCACTTTAGTCTTCGCTCCTCTGCAACCAGACATGAGCTATACCGGGTTCACTGGATGGTTGTATAGACTCCTTGGCCGAGCAGAATCTCTGCCAAATTGCCTTCTTGGATGACCGAAAATACAATAATCGGTATGTTGGCGCTGCGCGCAATCGTGATGGCTGCCGCGTCCATGATTTTCAGATTTCGCTCCAAAGCTTCGGAAAAAGAAATAGTGTCGAATCGCTCTGCTTCTGCATTTGCAACCGGATCGTCGGTGTAAATTCCATCGACCTTAGTCGCCTTGAAAATCACATCACATTTCATTTCAGATGCTCTCAGAGCGGCCGCTGTATCGGTCGTGAAAAACGGGTTGCCTGTTCCGCCAGCGAATATGCAGATACGGTTTCTCCGCAGGTGACGCTGCGCCCTGCGCAGAATAAAGGGTTCACAGATTTCATTCATTGGAATTGCCGAAAGCACTCTGGTTTCCATTCCGCGCCCTTCCAGCGACGACTGCATCGCCAGCGCGTTCATCACCGTCGCCAGCATTCCCATATGGTCGGCGGTTGACCGCTCGAGACCTTGAGCCACACCCTGCAAACCTCGGAAAATATTTCCACCGCCGATGACAACACAGACTTCAGCTCCAAGATCATGAATCTGTTTAAGATCACGGGCAATTTGTTCAACTGTCGGCGGGTGCAGCCCGAATCCCTGCTCACCCATCAAAGCCTCTCCGGAAAGTTTTACCATAACTCGCTTGAATTTCAGTGTTGCGTTTGATTCCACGACCGTTACATTCCTAGTTTTTTGCCATTCGCACAGCGCAATGCCTTTCTAAGGCGTGAAAGCACAACATCAATGAGCGTGCAATTCTAATTTCCGCTTTATCTTTCAATTGGAATTCCAACCATACCCCTGATGCGAATTCAATGATAAAATTTTATATCAACTAAATAACTACATTAATTGAAGAATAAAAGAATTTTCAAAGCAAAACGGAAGCTATGGCTTCACAGATGCTCACAAAGGCTGACGAACTGCAACTCCCAGACCATCTGTAGCAGGACGTTCTGTGGAATTTATTGTGGCAAGTGTAGAATGTAGTCCATGGATTTCATGCGTATGAATTATCGCGACGCACTATGTCGAAGTTCTTGCAAGAAACGCCGCCTTCTTTGATTACGAGTAATTTCTCACAATCGTTATGGTTCATGCATCAAGAAATTCAGATTAGCGACTTCAGGCTGCCGAACAAATTGTGTGACAAAAGCGCGGTTTTGATAACAGGTCCAACAGCTTCAGGAAAGTCTGCACTTGCACTTTTAATTGCAAAAGCCAATCGTGGCATTGTTATCAATGCCGACTCAATGCAAGTGTATTCCTGTTGGCGCATCCTGACAGCACGGCCAAGCGAGGAGGATGAACTTGTTCTTCCGCACTATCTTTATGGGCATGTGGCTCATGATCAAGCCTATTCAGTTGGCGATTGGCTTCACGAAGTCGGCGAAGTGCTGCGGGAGAAGCGAAGACTTGCTGTTATCGTCGGGGGAACCGGGCTGTATTTCAAGGCATTGACCGAAGGTCTTGCACCTATTCCTCAAATCGATTCAAACATTCGGGCCGAAGGACAGCGTCTGCTGGCAAAGTCTGGTCCAGAAAAGCTTCTTGCGAATCTGCAAACCGATGACCCACAAACCTTTCGTTCGATTGATCATCGTAACCCTGCACGTGTGCTTCGGGCCTGGGAAGTATTCAAAAGCACTGGAATTGGGTTGGCCGCATGGCACCAAAAAACCGCACCTCCGCTTCTCCCGTTAGCGAAATGCCATGCGTTGTTGCTCGATCCCGATGCCGCACAGACTGCGAAACAAGCGGAATTCCGGTTGCGCCGCATGCTTAAGCTAGGTGTGCTCAACGAATGCCGAGCGGCATTGACGGGCTGGTCTCCAGATCACCCATCGTCGAAGGCCATAGGCGCGGCGGAATTCATCGCTTTGCTGCAAAATCGCAAAACAAAAACCGTAGCACTCGCCGAAGTCCTGACCGCTACCAAGCAATACGCAAAACGACAAAGGACCTGGTTCCGCCGATATATGAAGGATTGGCAGAGCGTGACAATCTGTCGGTAGATCAGCAGAATTGGATGAACCAACGGCACAATCTCAACCCGGCTTGATCAGACGACATTGGCAATTTCCTTCGACAAAGCTGCATTATCCGGCGGTTTTGGCATTCGCCCAGTGAGTTTCAGAACTGTGACTGCTGGAGAAGGTTGGAAACCCCTGACACGCGGCCTAAAGCTCTGCCAAGTCAGGTTCAATGGCTTTCTGTGCGTCGATTACGATCTCCGCTCAACTTTGCTTCCGCACTTATAGCAGGACCGTCAGAAAACTCCTGTAGGTCGCCATGACTCCTCCCTTTGCCGTTTCTAACTACGGCGGGGTTTTAGCCCCGGGCTCTGATCGCGTTTTCTTGGCCGCGAACATCGCATATGCATCTTTGGATGAATACCATCCGCCCAAGATCTGTGTTCTGCCACGACGAATTGGTCGGAATGCGGTGCCATTGTCTTGGTTTCGATATCACGCGAACCGCCGCCGCTCTTTGTGGATAACCCTTAGATCAAGCCAAAGTGTCGGTGATGTGTCAGGTTATAGATTTCACCGGTGAGGATAGGTGCTGTCTGCAGCTGGCAACCCATTTGAACTCTCCAATTTGATATGCTAGTGTCAATTTGGAGCGGTCCCAAGAGATTGGGTCTTGCGGTCTAGACGGCTCAATCGAATGCAAGTCGGCCAAATTAACGGGCATGGATTCATTGGATTGTTTAACCCAACTCCATCTGTAGTGAAACTAAGCGAGGGAAAGGCATGAGCTACGACACAATCAATAACAAGCCCGTCCATGAAGGTGCGCTATTGTTCGCCGAAGAATTCAAGCAAGGCAAACTCAGTCGGCGCGAATTCCTTGGCCGCGCCAGTGCGCTCGGGTTGACAACGACTGGAGCCTACGCACTTGTCGGCTTAAATCCGACACCTGCGGCAGCCATGACCCCTAAGATGGGCGGGACACTGAGGCTGCAGACAGAAGTTCGCGGCTTGAAAGATCCGCGCACCTACGATTGGTCGCAGATCGCGAACTTTGCGCGCGGCTGGCTGGAATATCTTGTCGAATATACGCGTGATTTCACGTTTGAGCCGAAACTGCTTGAATCTTGGGAAGTCAATGAGGACGCAACAGAATACATCCTTCACGTTCGCAAAGGGGTGAAGTGGAACAATGGCGATGACTTCACAGCAGAAGACGTTGCTTTCAATATAACCCGTTGGTGTGACAAGACCGTTGATGGAAATTCAATGGCTGGCCGTATGGACACACTGATTGATCCAAGCACAAAACAAGCGGTCGCCGGGGCTATCCAAGTCATCGACGACCACACCGTTAAGCTCTCGCTACCTGCGCCGGATATTTCAATTATTCCAGGAATGGCAGATTATCCGGCAGCCATCGTGCACAGAGGCTTTAAGCCTGACGATGATATGCTCGCCAATCCCATTGGTACCGGTCCGTACCTTCCCGAGTCGCTGGAAGTCGGAATCAGGGGAGCTCTTGTCCGAAACGAAGACCATGTTTGGTGGGGCGAAGGCGCTTATCTTGATCGGATCGAATTCGTGGATTACGGCACCGACCCCGCTTCATGGTTTGCCGGCGCCGATGCCGACGAATTTGATATGACATATGAAACAGTTGGCGAATTCATCGACATCTTCACTGGGGCTGGCTGGGTTGAGTCGGATATTGTGACAGCAGCGACGATCGTTGTCCGCACCAACCAAGATGCGGTAATCGATGAAATGAAACCGTATGCCGACAAACGGGTGCGCCGAGCTTTGACCATGGCCGTTGACAATGCGACGTGTTTGTCACTTGGATTCAATGACCGCGGCGAAGTGGCTGAAAATCACCATGTGGCTCCGTTGCATCCCGAATATGCTGATCTTCCGCCGATTAGTCGCGACCCCGAAGGGGCTATGGCATTGCTCGAAGAAGCCGGCATGGCGGACTATGAGCACGAACTGATCTCGATTGATGACGATTGGCGCCGAAATACGACCGACTCGGTTGCTGCACAGCTCCGCGACGCGGGCATCAATGTAAAGCGCACGATCCTGCCGGGTTCAACTTTCTGGAACGACTGGGCAAAGTACCCGTATTCGTCCACGAACTGGAACCACCGGCCGCTCGGAGTTCAAGTTCTTGCACTTGCTTATCGCACTGGTGAAGCGTGGAATGAAACTGGCATGGCCAATGCGGAATTCGACGCCGGACTCAAAAATGCGCTGTCAATCGCTGACGTCGATAGCCGGCGCGCCATTATGAAGCGACTTCAAGAGATCATGCAGGAAGAAGGCTTTATCGTTCAGCCCTACTGGCGTTCGCTGTATCGTCACTATAAGCAAGGCCTCATGAATGCAGAAATGCATCCGACTTTCGAGATTCATCTGTATAAGATTGGCTGGGCTTAATTCCATATTGCTAGAATTGAGTTTTCGGAACCTGTTTCTGTTAACGCACTACCCGGCAGCGCTAAAACTGCGCTGCCGTGAACTATTAACAAGTCAGAACAGAACGGAATTTTAATGGGATTGTTTTTGCTCAAACGACTGGGCGTGATGGCCTTGACCACTCTGGTTCTGACTTTTGTGGTCTTCTTTCTGACTAATCTTTACCCGAATCTCGAAAAAGTCGCGAAATACGAAGGCAACCAGCGAATGACCGACATTGAAGTCGCGCGCTGGTTGGACAATAACGGTTATGGCGGCTCGATTTTCAGACGCTACGGCGAGTGGCTTGGAGTTTGGCCGGGCTGGACAATCGTTGAAAGTGATGGCTACGTCCGCGGACGCTGCAAAGAAACCGGTATGACGGCGGAAGAAATTCCACGTTTCTGTGGTCTTTTACAGGGTGATCTCGGCTATTCGACAGTTGGCAAGGACGAAGTCAACAATATCATATGGAAACGGCTTGCAGCAAGCGGCGTTCTCATGTTTTGGGTCATGGTTGTCATGGTTCCGATGGCCTTGGTCATTGGCGTGCTCGCGGGTATGCGCGAGGGGTCCCGCACTGACAGGTCGCTTTCCACCTTTGCCATCATCACAACGGCGACTCCCGAATACATTTCCGGTGTTGTTTTTGTGGTGGTATTCGCTTCATCGATCGTCGGTCTCAAATGGTTCAAGGGATCGGCGGCGAGCGCGATGAACGATGGTGTTTCGTTTGACAACTTCACACTGCCGGTCATGACCATGGCACTTTATGGCATGGGATACATCGCAAGAATGACTCGCGCTTCAATGGCCGAAGTGATGACGGCACAATACATCCGAACGGCCCGTCTCAAGGGCGTTGCATTTCACGAAATTGTGCTGAAACATGCGCTCAGGAATGCTCTTATCGCTCCGTTCACTGTTATCATGCTGCAGTTTCCGTGGCTGCTGACAGGCGTCGTCATTGTTGAAACACTATTCAACTATAAGGGTTTCGGCTGGACATTGGTTCAAGCGGCGGGAAATAACGACATCGAAATGCTGATTAGCTGTTCGATTGCGGCCGTGGCTGTCGTTCTCGTAACTCAGCTGATTTCAGACATCGGCTATGTTTTCCTTAATCCCCGGATCCGGATTTCCTAAGGAGGCTGATTATGGAACCGTTATCTTGGGGACCAATTCTGGGACAGATTCTTTATCAGTTTCTGCCCGTTTGGATCGCGTTAGCCATCGTGTTCGCACTTTCCTTACGATACAAACGCCGCCTTGCGCTCTATGGAAAGCTGTTTGACAGCATCATCGGAATGTGCGGCTTCTTTATTGTCATGTTTTGGCTGTTCACCGCCTTCATGGCAAACGGAATCCAGATCGGCGGTGCGACAATCATCCCGTCCATCGCAACTTTTGATCCGCTTGCGCAAATTGCAGCCATGAAGAACAAAGTGCCAGGTACTTTTGTTCCTGATTCCGAAACCATGGTCTATCTGTTGGGAGGAGACAACCTCGGACGCGATGTGTTTTCGCGCATGGTCGTAGGCGCGCAGCAAGTCATGAGCATCGCTCCGGCGGCGACGGCGTTTGCGTTTATGGTCGGCATCACGCTTGGACTGCCGGCCGGATATTTTGGCGGTCGGTTGGACACCATTTTGTCGTTTGTCGCCAATCTCGTATTGGCATTCCCGGTGATTCTGCTGTTCTATCTATTGGTTACGCCAGAGATCAGGAAAGCCGGCACCGAAATTCCGCTTTGGCTTGGAAACACTTGGACCACGTCAATTCCGAATATACTGGCTGCAGTATTATTTATGTTTCCAATCATATTCTTTTTGGTGCTCTGGAACTCCCGGTATTTCATGCAGCCGGCGAAACGCGGGATGTTGATTGGCATCACGATCCTTCTCGGCCTTTGGGCATATTCCGGGCTGGCTTTTAACGCTGACCCGCTGAGATTCTTCGGCATGGATCCCAATCTGCTCAACGTATTTGTTTCTGTGGTCTTCGTGAATTCGCCGACAGTCTTCCGCATTGTGCGCGGAATTACACTCGACATTCAGACACGGGACTATGTCGCGGCGGCTCAGACCCGTGGCGAAGGTCCTTGGTACATCATGCTTTGGGAAATTCTTCCCAATGCCCGCGGACCGTTAATTGTCGATTTTTGCCTGAGAATCGGCTATACCACCATCCTTCTCGGAACCCTTGGCTTCTTCGGTCTAGGAGTTAGCCCGGAAAGCCCGGACTGGGGGTCCACAATCAATGATGGGCGGAAACTTCTGACCGTGTATCCGCACCCTGCCCTGCCTCCCGCGTTCGCCTTGATGAGTCTGGTGCTGGGGCTTAATTTATTGGCCGACGGGCTGCGCGAAGAATCGCTGAAAGATTAGCGCGAATGACACGGTCGCAGAAAGCAGAGATTTTCGATGAGTAAGTGGGAATATGATGGTCCGATCCTGGAGATCGACCGTCTTTCGATTTCATTTTTCACCCGTCTGTTTGAAATTCCAGCGGTTATGGATTTTTCCTGCGTTGTGCAGCCTGGAGAAGCCATGGGTCTGGTCGGCGAATCGGGCTGCGGCAAGTCGACCGTCGCTCTGGGTGTGATGCAGGACCTTGGGGTTAACGGAAAGATTGTCGGAGGTTCGATTAAATTCAAAGGACACGACCTCAGCGAGTTATCATCCGATGAACTGCGCGACATCCGCGGCAATGAAATCGCCATGATTTATCAAGAGCCGATGGCTTCATTGAATCCGGCAATGCGCATCGGCAAGCAGCTAATGGAGGTTCCGATCATTCATGACGGAGCATCAAAACAGGCTGCATACGATTTGGCGCTGCAGGTCGTTACCGATGTCCGGCTGCCCGATCCGGAGCGCATGCTCGACAGTTATCCGCATCAGTTATCCGGCGGGCAACAGCAGCGCATCGTGATTGCAATGGCTTTGATGTCTAAACCGTCCCTGCTGATCCTTGATGAGCCTACAACCGCTCTTGACGTCACGGTTGAGGCAGGAATCGTGGAGTTGGTCAAAGATCTTGGCGTGAAATACGGCACCTCCATGCTGTTCATTTCACACAATTTGGGTCTGGTGCTGGAAGTCTGCGATCGTTTGTGTGTCATGTATTCCGGAGAAGCCGTGGAAACCGGTAAAATCGGCGATGTGTTCGACAAGATGCACCATCCCTATACGCAGGCTCTGTTCCGTTCGATTCCGTTGCCGGGCGCCGACAAGAATGCCAGGCCCTTGGTCGCGATTCCGGGAAATTTCCCGTTGCCGCACGAACGCCCGCCCGGATGCAATTTTGGCCCGCGCTGTGATTATTTCGAGCCGGGCCGCTGTGATGCCACGGAGATTCCAATGCGTTCGGTTGAAGGTGGCGAGCGGCATGAATCAAGATGTCTGAAGTTTGATGAGATCAATTGGAATACACCGCCGGTTTTAAAGGAAGGATCTCAATCGAACGAGATCGGTGAGGTTGTTCTAAAAATCGACGATCTCAAAAAATACTATCATGTGTCCGCCAACGCTTTGTTCGGCGGCGGCGAGCAGCGAGTCGTGAAGGCCAATGAAACGCTGAGTTTTGAGGCGCGCGAGTCAGAAACGCTGGCGATCGTCGGCGAATCCGGATGTGGAAAGTCAACATTTGCGAAAGTCTTAATGGGATTGGAAACGGCAACCGACGGAACGATCGAACTCAACGGCAAGCCTGTGCAAGCGGTCCCAATCGAAAACCGGGAAACCGGTACGGTGGCGTCGGTTCAGATGGTCTTTCAGAACCCATTTGACACGCTCAATCCGAGCATGTCAGTCGGTCGCCAGATCACCCGTGCGCTCGAAGTGTTCGGTGTCGGCGATTCGGAAGATGCCCGCCAGCAGCGCATGCTTGAATTGCTCGATCTGGTAAAGCTGCCCCGAGCGTTTGCAAATCGGATGCCGCGGCAACTTTCAGGCGGTCAAAAGCAAAGGGTTGGCATCGCCCGGGCTTTTGCGGGCAGCGCCAGAATCGTAGTCGCTGACGAACCGGTATCGGCGCTGGATGTCTCAGTGCAAGCGGCGGTTACCGATTTGCTGATGGAAATCCAGTCCAAAGAAAAAACAACCCTGCTGTTCATTTCGCATGATCTTTCAATCGTGCGCTACCTGTCGGACCGGGTCATGGTGATGTATCTCGGCCATGTCGTCGAGCTCGGCTCGACCGACCAGGTCTTCGCGCCGCCCTATCATCCATATACCGAAGCATTGCTTTCCGCTGTGCCAATTGCCGATACGCATGTTGAAAAGCAGCACATCGTGCTTGAAGGCGACATACCATCGGCGATGAATCCACCTTCTGGCTGCCCGTTCCAAACCCGCTGTCGCTGGAAATCGGAAGTGCCGGACAATTTGTGCGAAACCAAAGTTCCTGAACAAAAGACGCTTGCAGACGGACACTTTATCAAATGCCATTTGGCTGACGCCCAGCTGGAAAGAATGGAGCCTGTGATCAAAATCACTGCTGGCTGAGATTTCTGCATTAGGGATTGTCAGGCCGTTTCCTCGATTCGCCTGCCAAATCATCCAACATTCCAAGCACCGCATGATCTGGTCCAGAAATTAACAAGAAATGTCTTCGCCACCTTAATGCGCTGGCGAATTGATAGGCAGCTATCAGTGGGAGCATCTTGAATGAACGCGAAAGACCGTGCGGCAAGCCAAGAGCTGTGCACAGGAGCGTCCGGAGATATTTCACGGCTCCTGGAAATCATGCGTCGGCTAAGAGATCCGGAAACCGGCTGCAAATGGGATATCGAGCAGGATTTCAACACCATTGCCCCCTACACTCTTGAAGAAGCCTATGAGGTCAATGACGCAATCAATCAGCAAGACTGGCCCGGGCTTGAATCGGAACTTGGTGATCTGCTTCTGCAGTCTGTTTACCATTGCCAAATCGCAGCGGAACGCGGTTTGTTTGACTTTCACGACGTGGTCCGCGCCATCTCTGACAAGATGGTCAGACGTCACCCGCATGTGTTCGGAGATGCGGAACAAACAGATTCTAAGCAGCAGGTGAAAAATTGGGAAGCTGAAAAAGCCAAAGAGCGGGGAACCGCTGGCGTGCTAGATGGCGTTGCGTTGGCGCTTCCAGCTTTGATGCGCTCGACCAAGCTGCAGAAGCGGGCTGCGCGTGTCGGTTTCGATTGGGATCGGGCTGACAGCGTGCTTGACAAAGTGACGGAGGAAGCGGGTGAATTGAGAGCAGCCATTATTTCCAAAGACGATGATGCAGTTGCTGAGGAGTTTGGTGATCTTCTGTTTTCGATGGTGAATTATTCAAGGCACCTTGGCATTGATGCCGAATCCGCGCTGCGAAAGGCGACCGAAAAATTCGAAATGAGATTTCGGTTCATGGAAAAATCCCTGGGGGAGGACGAAATTGAGATCTCGACCGCTGAACAGGCGACATTGGACACTTACTGGCGCAAAGCGAAAAGCCAAGTAATTTAGTCGGAAAAGGCTTGACAATTTGAACAGGGTTATTATCTGACTAAATTAGTCGGATAATAAGGAGTTTCAGATTATGCGAAATACTCTCATTGTAGCCACTGCTTGCGCGTTGAGCGTGATGCTTCCCTTGTCAACATCGGCCACGGAAGTGAACGTGTATTCTTATCGACAGCCTGAGTTGGTCGAACCGCTCTTTGAAGCGTTTACGGCTCAGACAGGAATTAACGTCAATGTGGTGTTTCTTAACAAAGGCATGATCGAACGGCTGCAGGCGGAAGGAAACCGTTCACCAGCTGATTTAGTGATGACAGTGGATATTTCCCGACTTCATGCACTGGTCGAATCTGGTGTGACTCAACCCGTTCAATCGCAGGTGCTCACTGATGCAATTCCCGAGGAATTCCGGGCAATAGACGGAAGCTGGTATGCCCTTACGCTTCGAGCGCGGGTCGCGTATGCTTCAAAGGAACGTGTGGCTGATGGCGAAATCACCACTTACGAAGATTTTGCATCACCCAAATGGAAAGGCCGCATTTGTACGCGGTCAGGCACCCATCCCTACAACCTAGCGTTATTCTCTTCGATGATTCTGCGGTATGGCGAGGATGCAGCCCGAGAATGGCTGACCGGACTTCGCGACAATCTGGCCCGCAAACCACAGGCTAATGATCGCGCTCAAGTCAAAGCCGTTTGGGCTGGCGAATGTGATATTGCGATTGGAAACACATACTATATGGGCAAGATGCTTGCGGATGAAGAGCAGCAGCAATGGGCAAACGCTGTTCGAATCGAATTTCCGGTGTTCGAGGGCGGCGGCACGCACGTCAACGTATCAGGAATGGCGATGACTGCAGCGGCTCCCAATAAAGAAAATGCACTTAAGCTGATGGAATTCCTAGTATCGGAGGAAGCGCAGAAAATTTATGCCGCGGTTAATCACGAGTATCCTGTGGGTCCTGGAATAGCATTATCCGATTTGGTGCGATCTTGGGGAGAGTTGATGTCCGATTCGCTTGATCTTGCCGACATCGCGGCGCTGCGGCCGGACGCTCTGATGCTTGTCCAAGAACTGGACTATGATCGCTGAGCCGAACAAACGAGCGCGGCTGCAACAAGACATAGCGGATTATTTTCGCTATAAGCAACCGCGCAGGCTTTCGTGAAATTCGTTCCTGCAAACAGCGGCACGGAGACTGAAGATGCAGGAACAGCAGCGAATCATTATCGACACAGATCCAGGGCAAGACGATGCAGTCGCGATTCTAACCGCACTCGGAAGCCCTGAACTTGAAATACTCGGCATCACTGCGGTTGCAGGAAATGTCCCGCTGCACCTGACCGAACGAAACGCGCGAATGATCTGCGAATTGGGCGGCCGTCCGGAGATCAAAATTTTTTCTGGTTGCGACCGGCCAATCCATCGCGAACTGGTAACAGCGGAAGAGGTGCATGGCAAAACAGGTTTGGACGGGCCGACACTGCCTGCTCCAATGATGCCCCTGCAAGCGATGCATGCTGTGGACTTTATCGTTCATACCTTAATGGATGAACCAGCTGGAAGCGTAACACTGTGCCCACTGGGGCCGCTGACAAATCTAGCAACCGCTCTTTTGCGTGAGCCGAGCTTGGCGGAGCGAATAGGAGAAATCGTTTTGATGGGCGGTGCCTATTTTGAAGGCGGAAACATAACACCGGCCGCCGAATTCAATATCTATGTCGACCCAGAGGCGGCACAGATTGTGTTGGCAAGCGGATGTCCGATCACGATTCTGCCTCTTGATGTCACGCATAAGGCACTCACGACGCCAGCGCGTATCCAGGCCTTCCGGGATCTAGAGAACTCAGTCGGTAACGCAGTCGCGGATCTCACCGCATTTTTTGAACGCTTTGATATCGAAAAATACGGTCAAGGCGGAGCCCCGCTGCACGACCCTTGTGTCATCGCTTATTTGCTTCAGCCGGAGTTGTTCAGCGGCCGGAAGGTTAATGTTGAAATCGAGACAGAATCACATCTGACACGAGGAATGACAGTGGTGGATTGGTGGCATGTGACTGATCGCGCCGCTAACGCTCTTTTCATTAATGAGCTTGATGCGGATCGGTATTTTGAACTGATCACAAATAGAATCGGCGCGTTATGAATGGTCCGGTTTTACAATTTGAAGACGAAATTGGGTTTTCATTCAATAACAGCTTCGCCGAACTCCCTTGCGAATTTTATGCGAAGCTGCCGCCTGTTCCTGTAAGGCAACCGAAGATAGTCGCCATAAACGACCGTTTGGCAAAAGATCTCTTATTGAATCCTCGGCAGCTGGATACCACGGAGGGTGCGAATATACTTTCCGGCAACCGGGTTCCGGCTGGAGCGGACCCCTTGGCTATGGTGTATGCCGGTCATCAGTTTGGCAATTGGGTGCCGCAGCTGGGCGATGGGCGAGCGATCCTTCTGGGAGAAATTGTCGACCGCTCGGGTATTCGACAAGATGTTCAGCTTAAAGGGTCAGGACCAACCCCATATTCCCGTCGTGCGGACGGACGCGCTTGGCTTGGACCGGTTCTTAGGGAGTATTTGGTCAGTGAAGCCATGCACGCTTTGGGAATTCCGACAACGCGGGCATTAGCCGCGGTGACAACCGGTGAGCCGGTCTATCGTGAGACCGCTTTGCCCGGTGCGGTTTTGACTCGGGTTGCCCGGAGTTTGATTCGAGTCGGGACCTTTCAGTATTTCTATGCCCGCAATGACACCGATGCTCTCAGAAGTTTGCTCGGATACGTGATTAACAGGCTTTACCCTGCAGCGCATGGAGAAAAAAATCCTGCTCTCTCGGTTCTGCGTTCAGTTGTCGCTGGGCAGGCGCGGCTGATCGCACAATGGATGAGCGTCGGCTTCATTCATGGCGTTATGAATACCGACAACATGTCGATCGCCTGCGAAACGATCGATTTTGGCCCATGCGCTTTCCTTGATGAGTTTACGAATTCCAAAGTCTTCAGCTCAATCGATATTGCCGGCCGATACGCTTACGCCAATCAACCCGATATCGGACTTTGGAATCTGGCGCAGTTTGCCACCGCCCTGCTTCCGATGATCAGCGACGATGTTAACGAAGCAACCACATTGGCTACGGAGGAAGTGAACCGGTTTCGCGACGAATTCAGCGGCAGCTGGGCGGAGTTCATGGGCCGGAAAATCGGATTTGACAGGACCACTGAAGGTGAACTCGAGCTATTGGACAGCCTTCTGACACTGTTCCAGGAACAGTCGATTGATTTCACAATCGGTTTTCGCACATTGGCGAATTGTGCAGTTCCGAGCGGCGATGACAATGAATTTCTAGAATTGTTCGGTTCGACCGATGAAATTCGCGGTTGGCTGACTCGCTGGAGATCTCGCCTTGATGCTGGTTCGCGGACACACAGGCAATGTACTGCGGTGATGCGGGAGGCCAATCCAGCAATCATTCCAAGAAATCATCAGATCGAGCATTGCATAACCGAGGCTGTGAACGGTGACTTCGGTCGATTCTTTCGGCTGAATGAAGCGCTTTCCTATCCATATGAAGATCGGAAAGAGTTTGATGAATTCAGGAAGCCACCGCAGCCAGCGGAACGTGTTCAGAGAACTTTCTGCGGCACTTAAAGGTCAGTCCATTGATTTCAGACGGAGAAAAACAAAACTTAATCCGTTGCATCCTTTGAAATTTCCTCGACACTGCCAGCCCGCGGAGCCCCGGTCCGGCTGTCGGCTCGTCGCCGCGGGCCCTGATCACGGGCCTGGAGGGACTGGGTTCGCTCAGACCTGCCGTAACTGAGCCGGCGCCGTTTTTTCGGTTGCTAGTAGCATGTTTCGAGGTGAGCGGGAGCGCCTTCCTGATACAGGAAGCTCTCCTAGGGGCGGTGACCCAAGGGGGTGAAGTCGGTTCAGATGTTCATCCGCATCATCTTATCGGTCGGCAGGGCGATCAGGTCGTGTCCAGATCCTTCGCACTTTCGATCATGCGACGGCGGCTCTGTTATGTTGAAGTTTCATCTCGCGCAGCGGCTCCATATTCATATGCTTTCGCGTGCTCCACTGTGTGCCGGCGACGTGTTTCAACCTGGCCGCAGCCGGGCAGAAACAGGATTGACCATCGGGAAAGGCCCCAGCGACCCTGGTCCGTCTTCGAATTTCCTTCATCAACCGTTCCAGCGGATTGTTCGTCCTGACTTTGCGCGGACGCGCTCGGCGCTTTGGAGGGATCTTCACAGCGGTGCGGCCAGCCGCGCAGCTGCCGCAATACCCGGTCATGATGCAGACGATCGATCAGAGTCTGGGTCGCAGGCGAACCGAAGACCGCTTTAGGAAGAAAACCACGGGCAAACCTCACCCGGATCTGCTGCTCCAGACCCGAATGCTCGACTGCTATGACGAACTGTTCATGTCGGTCGCCGAGCGATCCGGCCGCATCGCTGATAAGAGGAAAAGAGTGTGGCTCAAAAAAGTTTTTCGGGCTTTGATTTTTCATTGTGGCAGCTCTGGTTTTCAGGTGCAGCGCCGGCAGCATCCGATATTCAGAATCCGGTCTGCTCCGTTGGCCCTCCATCGGTTTCGGCTTTTGTTCAGGCGGTCTTCAACGACCATCTGGAATTTTCCTTTGATCTGAACGGTGGACTTTCATTCCGGCATTTGTCATCGTTCAGCTGGTTCCGGCCGGACTTGAAACCCCGGGTGCGCGGGCCCGACTGTTGAAAGTGGCACCGTCAATTGAAGTTGATGTGAACGTCCCGATTAATTTCGCGCATTCCGAGCATGTCATGGTGAAGATAGCAACCGAAAATCCTTAGGATTGTTTTGGAACTCGGTTGATCAGCACAAGACCTATGGAAACCAAAATCAAGGCGATGACCAAATCCTTTCCGACCTCTTCACCTAACAGCATCCAACCCAAAAGCACTCCCGATATCGGCGTCAAGAAGCTGAAACTCGCGACATTGCTTGCTGGATATCGCCGCAAAAGATGCAACCACAACATGAAGCCGCCCGCTACGACAACCACAGCCTGAAACGCCAGCGCAAAGGTGTGGAGAGGCTGAAAGTCCCGGATTGCCGGTCCGAAGACAGGGGATATGATAAGCAGAACGGGCGCAGAAACAATGACATGCCAAAACAGCTGCGATTCAGGTTCGATTTTCCGAAGCTTGGTTAGCCGTGTGCTGAGAGGAATTCCCGCCCATGCCATGGAGGCTGCCAAAGCAAACAAATCTCCTATAATGCTCCCTTCTGTCAAATCCCCTGTTCGGCTGAAGATCGCCCAGGAAACACCAGCCATCGACAGACAGAGGCCGACAGTTTTGGATGCAGACAATTTTTCGTTGGGAATGAAGAAATGCGCGGCAATCGCCAGCCAAACCGGCATCGCATAAAATATCACCGAAACCCGCACCACTGTCGTAAAGTCCAGCGCTAGAAACAGAAAAAGGAACTCAGCAGAAAAAATAAGCCCGGAAATCAGACCGGCCGGCACCGTCTCAACCGTCAGCTGAAGGCGTTGGTCTCTCAAACGAATCCAGCACACAACACAGATCGCCGCGATCACAGACCTTAGCCCGGCCCAAAAAACCGGCTGCAGACCTTCATTGGTGAATTTGATCGCGATTTGATTGAATCCAAGGAGAAAAGAAAAAGCAATCAATGCAACTGCACCTGAAGCATCGATTGTGTCCCTCGGTTTCATCGCCGACTCAATAAGCGAATTCAATGCGAAGCAACAGAGTATCGTTTGATCAAGCTAATCGCTGAAGCAGCGCGGCTTCGCCTTGCTCAGCCCAGAGACTGCGTAATAACATGTGATTGCGATCAGTATGTCAAAATGTCTTAAACACAAACCGCAAAAAATTTTTCCAGCCTTTTTAATTTCTGACTCGTAGAGTAAGAGAAAACATGCCTAATAGTTTACTTAAACGGTGTGAATCTTCTGGGATCCGGATAACCGGTCAACGAAGAGCGGTTGTGCGGGTTTTGGAGGCTTCGGATCATCCCAGCGTAGCTGAACTGCATGCGCAAGCCTCAAAGATCGACCCGAACATCTCGATTGCTACGGTTTATCGAACACTGAATCTCTTGGAAGAGATCGGGCTGGTTGAAAAACACGATTTTGGTGACGGACTGGCACGCTACGAAAATGCCGGACGCAAGCATCACGATCACCTGATCGATATCGAATCCGGCGAAGTTATCGAATTTGTGAACAAGGAAATCGAAGAGCTGCAAAAGGAGGTTGCGCGGGAGCTCGGATTTGAACTTTGTGGACATCGAATGGAACTATTCGGCGTTCGAATTAACTCTGAATCAAATGAGTAAAATTGTAATGAGCCGAATTTCATCCATTTCAGCCCGAGAAATTCTCGACAGCCGCGGGAACCCCACCATTGAAGTCGAGATGCATTTGGAATGCGGTATCCGCAGCATCGCTTCCGTGCCATCAGGCGCTTCTACCGGTGCACACGAGGCGGTTGAGCTTCGAGACGGCGACAAAGATCGCTACGGCGGCAAAGGAGTACTGAAGGCCATTCGATCTATAACGGAACGGATCAGTCCAGCCTTGAAAGGCAGTCCAATCGGACAGCAAACTCAAATCGACGAACGAATGATTGAATTGGACGGCACAAAGAACAAGTCGCTCCTTGGCGCCAACGCAATTCTGGGTGTTTCGCTTGCCTATGCCAAAGCAACTGCCGCGGCCGAACGACTGCCGTTGTTTCAGTCCATCGGAGGCGACGAATCCTGTGTTTTGCCCGTGCCTCTCATGAATGTGATCAATGGAGGCGTCCACGCTGACAACAGCTTGGACTTTCAGGAATTCATGATCGCCCCCGTTTCAGCGAACCGGTTTTCCGAAGCATTGCGTATGGGCACGGAAGTCTTCCAAGCGTTGAAGGCCAAGCTTTCCGAGATGGGGCATTCGACGAATGTCGGAGACGAAGGTGGATTCGCACCACGACTTACCAATGCCAAAGAAGCTCTGGGCATTCTCGAAAAGGCCGTGAGCGCAGCAGGATATATAACCGGCGAGGACATTCTGTTTGCGCTGGACTGCGCAGCAACAGAATATTTTCAGAACGGCATCTATTCTTTCGCCGGGGAAGGAGCGCAGCGATCAGCTGAGCAAACCAATGAGTATCTCAGTGAGCTCACCCGAACATTTCCAATCATTTCTATTGAAGACGGGATGGCGGAGGATGATTGGGCCGGCTGGCAATTGGTAACGCAAGCTATAGGAAATCGATGCCAGCTGGTGGGTGATGACCTGTTTGTGACAAGCCAAACCCGATTGGCGCAGGGTATCCAAGATGGCTGCGGCAACTCCATTCTCATAAAGTTAAATCAAATCGGCACGTTAAGCGAAACAATGGATACCATCGCCATGGCAAAGAGGGCCGGGTTCACGACAATAATCTCCCACCGATCCGGTGAAACCGAAGACACAACGATCTCTGACTTGGCAGTTGCCACGAATGCCGGGCAGATCAAGACGGGTTCCTTATCTCGTTCAGACAGAACTGCCAAATACAACCAGCTTTTGCGAATCGAAGAAACTCTTGGCGATCGCGCGGTGTATAGAGGCCGCGCGGAATTCTCCGCATTCGAAAGCTAAGCGGCGCAGGTGTTTGTCGGTGCAAGCTATCAAAGTCTGGCCGGAACGCTGATTTGCCCGCCACATGTTGGGCGGACACAACCGGTGGTCGTCGGGCTGGAGGTGGGCAGTCCGCGAAGCACTCTGGCTGAAAGAAATCCAAAGGCCTGGGCTTCAAGCATATCGCCGTTCAAACCAAGTTCTTCAACAGCAACAATTTTCTGCGGCAGCCTATTGGCCAGCATCTTCATGAGCACTGGATTTCGACGCCCTCCCCCACACACTGCAACTAATTCCGATCTCTTGCGCATCCGCTGGATAGCCAAAGCAACAGACTCTGCCGCGCAGGCGGTGAGTGTCGCCGCCGCATCTTTGGTTGAAAGTGCGCCGACCGCATCAAGCAATGCAGTGAATTCGTTTCGATCAAGCGACTTTGGAGGCGGGTCAAGAAAATATGAATGTTTGAGGAAGTCGGTCACGACTTTGTGTTTAACCTGTCCAGCTGCGGCAAGAAGACCGTCCTGATCATATGGCTTCTTGGTTCTGGAGTATGTCAAATCGTTGATAGGGCCGTTTGCGGGACCAGTATCGAAGGCTAGCAATGCAGATGAACGTTCTGGCACTGGCGCTGATGGGTCTGCCCAAGTTAGATTGCCGACTCCGCCTAGATTCAGAAAGACAATTGGCGCGTTCAGCTTTAAATGTCGCGCCAACGCGTGATGATAGAAGGGCGCCAATGGAGCCCCCTGCCCTGAAGCTTCCATATCTGCGGTTCGAAAATCCCAGACCACTGTCCGATTTGTTTCCCGGGCAATCCGACCCGCATCAACCGTTTGATGCGTCCGTCTTTTCGACGGATCGTGCGCCAGCGTCTGTCCGTGCACGCCTGCCACCGCATCACAGCTGAAACGGTTGAGAATTTTGATATGCGCCTGTGTGACAATCTGCTCTGCCTCGGCGACTGATGAATCGCCTTGCCAACATCCAAGCGCTGAACGCAGAATTTCTTGCTCTTGCTTCGAGTAGCGGTGATATTCGGTTGCACCGAAATCGAAAATATTCTGGCCGTCAGTCAATATGGCAGCTGCGTCCACCCCATCCAGAGAAGTGCCGGACATGCAGCCGATACACCATTGCGGTGAAGAATTGTCGGTGTTTCCCATTTCCAGAGAACTTCGCTAGTTATGCCCGAATTGAGCTAGGATAGGCGACAATGACTTCGCACCCCAAATCACGGTTTTTGATGACCATGCAGGAACGCGGGTTTCTCGACGATTGTACTGACATCGACGATCTTGATGAAGCCCTTCTGGCTGGTCCGGTCGCTGCCTATATTGGATTTGATGCAACCGCAAATTCGCTGCATGTCGGCAGTCTGATTCAGATTATGATGCTGCGCTGGTTTCAAAAAACTGGAAACAAGCCGATCATTCTTATGGGAGGCGGCACGACGAAAGTTGGAGATCCGTCGTTCCGACCGACTGAGCGTCCACTGCTCACGTCTGAACAAATCAGCGCCAACATCGCAGGTATTCGTCGAATCTTCGAAAATTACATTACGTTTGGAGATGGGCCGACCGATGCTGTGATTCTTGACAATGCGGCGTGGCTTGATTCGCTGAATTATCTGACATTCCTCCGTGAAATCGGACGACATTTTTCAGTCAACCGAATGCTTGCATTCGACTCGGTCAAGTCCCGGCTGGATCGAGAGCAGTCTCTGTCGTTTCTTGAATTCAATTATATGATTCTGCAGTCTTATGATTTTCTGGTCTTAAATCGCGACTGGAACTGCATTCTGCAGATGGGTGGCTCGGACCAGTGGGGAAACATCGTCAACGGTGTGGACCTTATCCGGCGGGTCGAGGGGACTCAGACATATGGCTTGACGTCTCCGCTTTTGACAACCGCCAGCGGTGCAAAAATGGGGAAGACCGCAGATGGCGCGGTCTGGCTGAATTCGGATATGCGGTCTCCATTCGATTTTTGGCAATTCTGGCGGAACACCGATGATGCGGACGTTCAGAAATTCCTGAAATTGTTTACCGAACTGGAACTTGATGAGATTAATCGGCTTGGTGGCCTTCAGGATTCGGAAATCAATGAAGCGAAAAGAGTCCTTGCCGACAAAGCGACTGAACTCGCGCACGGAAAACAGGCAGCTCTTGAGGCAAGCAACACGGCGTCCGCCGTGTATGAACGCGGCAAGACCGGCGAAGCGTTGCCGACATTGGATATCAAATCCACGGATCTGGTGGACGGCTTGCCAATCACTCAGCTTCTTGTGCAGTCAGGATTAGCGGAATCCGGTAAGGCTGCCCGTAGATTGATTGCCGGCGGGGCGGTGAAAGCGAATGGAAACGCTGTAACCGATGCATCTCTACGGCTCAAAGAGTCGATGCTTTTGGAGCCTATGGTCTTAACAGCCGGTCGAAAGCGACACGCGGCTATTCGGCTGATTCGCTAGGCATCGATGCTTGGAGTTAATTTCCAAGCTTCCAATCGCCTTCCGGAAAGAAGGCATGGAATGCAAACGCGAACATCACATCATGCGCAACCAGCTCACCGGTCGCGGCGCTTACGACCCTCACCGTTCCGATTTCCCTTCCATCGGCAACATTCTGTGTATCCAGAGGCGATGCCTGGCCGCTGTTCCAAGAGAACCGGTATCCTTCTTCACTGAACGAAACTTCCGTTCTCAGCCGTTCCAAAGGCCATGCCTGATTTCCAACCCGCACGATACGAGCCAGCGGAGGAAAGTTGTGCGGAGGATTCTCGCCAAAATAAAGGAATGGTTGGACAGACGTGTCATAGCCAACATAGGGGTTCGATCCATACGGTCTGGCATAATTCGGTTGCGACATGACAAGTCCATCATCTCCGGCCATTGTCACATATTCCCCCCAGCTGACAGTAAGCGCAGGAATAACCGATAGCAAATCGCCGGCATGCGTTCCTGCGATACCCTCCCCAACCGCTTGCTGCCACCAGCTTTCGGTTTCCCGATCGTACATGATCATATCTGAATGACGCAGTTTGCCGGAAACACCAAATGATCGCACGGAATCGTTGATTCGACGGTCGAACACGACCCCTGAATTACAAAGCGGGCAATATGTGACTGCAATTGGAATGTCGGCAATCTGATCATTTACGATTTCATGCCACAGCAAATAACGCACCGGGTAAGCGCGCATTTCACCCATCAAGCTGACAGCAATAACCGGCTCGCGCTCGCTTAAACCGGCCTTCTCGGCGACCGAGATCAGAACAGGATCATCAATCGCCGGTATTCCGTCTTTTGGCGGCCCTCCCGACAGAATCTCTTCAGGGGCCACAAGCAAGGTGCTGAAATCGGTCAGCGGCCATTCGGCCAACCAACCGGCAGGGATATTCGAAGCCTGCACCGCGCCGCCCGCAGAAATGAGGGCCGCGAAGGCAATGCCACAGTATATGTTCGTTTTCATCGGTATATTTCACTAATAATTCTGCTTTCGCCGCGGTCTACAGATCGGACTTCAGTTTCACACTCACCATATAGTCAGGGTCGGTAACAAGTCCGTTGGCATTCGCATTGCCTTTTTTGATCGCATCAACCACTTCGTTACCGGAAATGACTTTTCCAAAAACGGTGTATTGACCGTTAAGAAACGGTGCGTCCGCGAACATTATAAAGAATTGCGAATTCGCGCTGTTCGGCGGTGCGGCGCGCGCCATGCCGACAGTACCCTTTTCGTACGGAATATCAGAGAACTCAGCTGGCAGGTCTGGGTATTCGGACCCTCCCATTCCTGCGGAGGACAGGTTCTCGCCGTTTTTGGACCCAAACTGAACATCTCCCGTCTGTGCCATAAATCCTTCGATCACGCGGTGGAAGACAATGTTGTCATAAGCGCCTTCAAGGGCAAGCTGCTTAATTCGCGCCACGTGCTGCGGCGCGACTTCCGGCAGCAGCTCTATTTCTATTGTGCCGGTCGCCACTCCGCCGACTTCAATAACCAGTATGTTGTCATCATCGGCTGCATTGCCGTGACCTGCGAGACCAACTGAGAGAGCGGCTGCAAGAATTGTCTTATTCATTGTTTATTCCTTTGTGTGTTTACGGTGGCAACGGAGAATTGTGGCGCTGGCTGATTGTTGAATTTATCAAACAGCGCCGGAACGTCTGATCTGAGCCACTTCTCTATAGTTTGGTTCGCAGGGCTTCGCGCACATAGTCCGGCACAAATTTATCAACCGGGCCCCCGAGCCAAAAAATCTCTTTAACCAGCTTGGAAGAGATGGATTGAGAACGCGCGTCCGCCATCAGAAACACCGTTTCAATGCTTGAGTCCAGTGCGCGGTTCATGCCGACCATCTGGAATTCATACTCAAAATCCGAAACGGCTCTTAATCCTCGAATGATGATGCCTGCACCGACTTCCTTGGCGCAGTCAATCAACAGGTTCTCAAAAGGATGTGCGGTTACGATCAGTCCAAGTTCGCAATCCAACATTGAAGCGGCCTTTTCGACCATAGAAACGCGTTCTTCTAACTCGAACAGCGGTGATTTATCCCGATTGACCGCCACGCCGACAACCAAATGGTCCACCAATGCCGCTGCGCGGCGAAACACGTCAATATGGCCAAAGGTTACGGGATCGAAAGTGCCGGGATAGAGTCCAGTTTTCATTGGCGTGCATCCTCTGTGGAACGATGCAAATTCGACTTGGTCTGCATGTGTCTTTTTATCATTGATAACAACGGCTTAGGATATACTTCTGGCAATCAATCTGAAGGCTAGGTCGTAACATTGTACACGGATTCACCGCTACTCATGCAGTCTTCAGACATGCGGTCTGCACCGGATTCCTAACCCGACCTCGTCAGCAAAGCCGAAATACCAGCGAGATAGACATTGATTTCAAGCGCATGGATCATTCTTTCCTGCTCGAGGGTTCTGGATCTAAAGCTTTCCGTCTGACATTATTGGCATGGCTAACTTCCTATGATGCGCAATAACTGCGCATGGCAGAGAAAGACTCCAATACCTCCCTTCAAGCTGCGGATAAACTTCCAGTTCTGGCTCGTCAAGACTGTGCATAGCAGTTAGACCAATTCAAGGGATTTTGACGGTTGCATCAAGCGCTGGTTTGGCGCGTTTGTGTTCATCTTTCAATTCGAACTCCACTCAGCGCAACTGGCGCCTGATACCTCCAAGAAAGCAGTCATTGGCCTGGAGCTTTTTCAGATTTTTGTTCAGTTCTCATTGACGCCCATTTTCAGAGCGCGAGCACTCCGATCCTTTCGGGCTGCCGGTTGAAGTCGTCTTGATCGCCGTTCACCCTGGGTTCGACTTTTTCGATTGGTAATGTCCAGAATCTTTCGCACTTTCAGTCATATGTTGAAGGTTCATCTCGCGCAGCGGCTCCATGTCCATATACTTTCGCGTGCTCCACTGCGTGCCGGCGATGTGTTTCAACCTGGCCGCAGCCAGGCAGAGACAGGATTGACCATCGGGAAAGGCCCCGACGACCCTGGTCCGTCTTCGAATTTCCTTCATCAGCCGCTCCAGCGGATTGCCTCGCTGCTTCGCCGCCAGCCCAGCCACGCCCTCTTTGTTGTATCTGCCGGCCCAGTCCCGCAGCGTCTGCGCACCGACACCGGCGAGATCCACGGTTTTTTTCCTTGTCTCTTTGCCTTCCAGCGCCGTCGCGACCTCTCGATTGCGACGCCGCTTATCATACTGCTTGCATTTGCAGTCAATCGTCTAAATTCTTCCGCGCTGCGGTCGGTTCTGGTTATTTGCAGCGCAGCTGACTTGGTCATCCTCTTCATGTGACAATTGTTATAATCACAACATAGAGGATATTTTATCCGACCAAACCACAAAATGCGTTCAATTTGTGTTTTTGAGTCTTTGCTTTCTTGAATATAGTAGTACTTTTCTGTCGACCGCCAAGGAAAGAACGCGCCCCATGGCAATTCATCTTCTAGACTTCAAAAAAAAAGCAGGAACTTCGCTTCCAAATCTCTGTGTAAATTTTTAGTGCTTTGTCCTGAAGATCAGTATCCCGTAATCATTCCTTCCAAAGCCTCACGTTCCAGACTCAATTCGTCCAGTCTTGCCTTCACAACATCCCCTATCGAAATTAACCCAACGATTTCGTCGTTCAGCAAGACTGGGACATGTCGGAACCTACCGATGGTCATGGTTTCCAAGACGGCATCAGCAGTATCGCTTGGCTTGCAGCAAATCACTTCCGAACTCATGATATCAGCAACAGTCTGCTTCAGAGCTGAACTACCCGTCCGACCAATTTCCCTGACGATATCACGTTCAGAGATCATTCCGTCGGCTGATTTTCCTTCGACTGAAGCAACAAGGGCGCCAACACGGAGCGACGAAAGTGTGCTAGCGGCTTCGGCAACGCTGGAAGCGGGACTGATCGTATGAACGGTTTGATTGCCTTTAGCTGCGAGAATTTGACTGACAAGCATTGTTTTGAACTCCTTTCAAGAAGGCTGATGCATTGTTCCAAAGACTATAGTTTCACTTTGGTGGAAAATAAAAACCTGCGGAAAAAACGCACCGACCAAAGTTCGGCTGGGTGAAGGTAACATTTTTTCCCGAAATTTGAAGCCAATTCACCTGCCATACAGGCAATTCCCGGTCTCCAGATTATGCGAGTGTCAATGGCGCTGTTTTTGGCTTTTTTGTCGCTTTTCCGGACACTTCGCTTTGGTGTGATTGGCAGATCGTTTTGTGATCCGCCGACATTAACAGTATCCGGCATGTGATAATGAATCCGGACACAACGATAATCGGACTTGGGAAACAGAGCTGTCAGTCGTCCGACCGCTCGGTAGACCGGGCAAAAAGCACATGATCTCTTGCTGCTACGAACAACAGATGACACTCGAAACGAGCTCTGGGACAGCAATGTGCAGCCGTACGCCGAATTTACGGGAAGTTCGGGGAGCCGCCGTCGTATGACTGAAAGTGCGAAAGATTCTGGACACTACCCCGAAAGCCGCCGCGTCCGGTCTCTGTCAACCGCCGTTGAACTGTTCCAAAATGCAGAATCAGGGGGATTTTAAACTGGCACTAAGTAGACGTCTTCCTGACTTTCATCGTTTGCCTGACAAGATCGGCGCCTTTTTCCGCGATCATGATAACGGGAGAAGCGGTGTTGCCGGACGTGATGCGCGGCATGATCGAAGCATCAATCACACGCAAACCCTGCAGGCCGCGCACGCAAAGATGCGAATTAACGACTGCAGAATCGTCCTGCCCCATCTTGCAAGTGCCCACCGGATGAAAAATTGTGGTGGCGATATCGCCGACAGCACGAATCAGATCAGTTTTGTTCTCCACGGTCGGTCCCGGCAGAATCTCCTCTGGGCGATAGGGCTTCAGGGCCTGCGCTGCCATCAATCTCCGCGCTTGCGTAACTGATGCCGCTGCCACCATGCGGTCATGCATGGCTGTCAGGTAGTTCAGTTGAATGACCGGTTGAACATCGCTGTCTGTCGATGCGATATGACAGTGTCCCCTGCTCTCGGGCCGCAGATTGCAAACCGAGACGGTGATCGCCGGAAAGGCATGCAGAGGATCACCCAAACGATCCGTCGATAAGGGCTGTACATGATATTCCAAATCGGGCGTTTCACGTGCTGGATCCGATTTTGTGAACATGCCTAATTGGCTGGGGGCCATCGACATAGGTCCTGATCGGGTCAAACCATATTGCAGCGCGATTCTCACCTTGCCCCACAGGCTGTTCGCCATCATGTTCAGCGTTTTCGCGCCCTTCACTCGAAAAACCGTTCGAATCTGGAGGTGATCTTGGAGGTTTTCGCCGACACCGGCCATTTCATGCTGCACGTCAATTCCGTGTTTACTCAGAATAGCACCTTGGCCAATGCCCGACAGCTCAAGCACTTTTGGGGAATTGATTGCGCCGGCTGCCAATAGAACCTCGCCTCTGACGATGGCATTCAATAGCTGACCCTTACGACGAAAGTATACGCCGCGCACGGATTTTCCATCAAGGATCAGCCGGTCCACGACTGCTTCTGTGATCGTCCGCAGGTTCGGACGTTTCATGGCTGGACGCAAAAATCCTTTCGCCGTGCTCCAACGCACACCTTTATTCTGATTGACTTCGAAGAAACCGGACCCTTCATTGTTGCCGTCATTGAAATCATCGCGTGGGAAAATGCCTAATTCCTTAGCGCCGTCCTGCACGGCATTCAGAATTTCCCAGTTCAGTCGTTGCCGCTGCACCTTCCATTCTCCGCCGCCCCGATGCATAGGGCCGTCGCCTGCATGATGGTCTTCCGACTTCAAAAAGTACGGCAAAACGTCATCCCAGCCCCAGCCGGAATTTCCCATCTGCCGCCAATGATCATAATCCGCTGCTTGGCCGCGCATATAAATCATGCCGTTGACTGATGTGCAGCCGCCTAGCAGCTTGCCGCGCGGATATACTAATGATCGGCCATTCAGCCCCTCTTCAGGAGCGGTTTTCATCATCCAGTCCGTGCGCGGATTGCCGATGCAATAGAGATAGCCTATCGGAATATGGACCCAGCGGTAATTGTCCGTCTTTCCGGCCTCCAGAAGCAAAACACGGGTTTCATGGTGTTCCGTCAAGCGGTTCGCTAAAACACAGCCAGACGTTCCGGCGCCGACAATGACATAATCATATTCGCCATCAAGGCGGTCGGCGTCTTGCTTCGCTTTCATATCTTTTCGTGGCTGCCTTCCGCATGCCTCCAAAAATCACGCATGATTCGAGTCAATTCCAAATAGTTATCATAACGTTCATTGTAATAATCAAACATAGAGCTATCAGGTTCGAACAACAAATTAGTGCGCGTCATACGAGCGATTCCTTCGTCATAGCTATCGACTTCGCCGACAGCGCACGCCGCACCGATGGCCGCACCCAGTGCTCCGGTCTCGCGGGTTTCCGACACCATGATCGTCACACCCAGGCAATCGGCGAACATTTGAGGCCAATGCGGGCTGCGCGATCCGCCTCCAGACAATACAGCGCAATCAAAAGACAGACCGGACTTCTGCAGAACAGCAATGTGCCGACGGTGTTCGAACATTACACCTTCGAACAAGGCGCGCAACATATGGCCTTCTTTGTGCCATCCGGCTAACCCATAAAACCCAGCACGGTCATTCGCCTCCTCCCCAGAACCATAAAGAAATGGATGAAAATACGGGGCGTCTTTTTCTGGGATCGTCTTTCCGACCTGCATATTGCAGTACCCGAAGGGATCATCGCAATGCCCACTGCGTTCAACAATTTCGCGCACATACCATTCGAGATTTGCCGCCGAAGTCGCACTGGCTTCAATGTTGGTAAAATGTCTGGAACCAAAAGATGATACCATGAAAACTGACGGATCGATCACGGGCTCGCAAGAAAACACCTGATTGATTCCCCATGTTCCTGTGATTATCGAAGCTTCGCCCGGGTTTCTGACACCCGATCCCGTGGCGCTGGCCACGACATCAAAAAACCCGCCGATCACTGGCGTGTCCCGGGTCAATCCTGTGTGTTCCGCCGCTTCGGCGGTGACCGTCCCTGCGATTTCGCTGGGATTGATCAGCCGGGGCAAAAGACCTGCCGCATCCTCCAACCCATAAAGAGCCAGCAATTCATCGTCATAAGCGCAAATCGGCATCCTGGTCAGACCGCAGCCGGACATATCCGATATCTCGCTGGTTCGTTCACCTGTGAGCTTAAAGTTGATGAAATCTTTGCACAGCAGCAGCGCCTCCGCCTTCTCATAACATTCGGGCTGATTGCGTTTGATCCAAGCCAGCAAAGTGGGGGTTTGGGACGGCCAGGGTTTCTGCAGACAGATCCGATGAAATTCTCCGCCATGCGCCGCATTCAATTCAGCTGCCAGGTCCGATGCGCGGGTATCCAGCGACTGAATTCCGATCACAGGGTTGCCGTCCCGATCCAGCAGATATAACCCATTGCCATGTCCTGCACATCCGACTGCGGCGATTTGGCACGGTCGGATGCGCGCTTTTGCGATGCATTCACCAATGACTGTCGCGGTGTCGCGCCAAAGCTGCTCCAAGCACCGTTCGAAACAGTGCGGCGCAGGGGTCAAGGAGTGGCTCTCTGCCGCGCAAGAGGCGACCTGGACGCCTTCCAGATCGAACAGAACCGCTTTGATGATTGTGTTGCCAGCATCCAAGCCGAGAAAATATCTTCCGACTTCATCCACGATTGTAAATGTCCCATGCTTCTTCCCCGCTGGCGTCGCAATGGATCATTGCCATCAATGCCGCAACGACCGCCTTCGGGTTGTCATGCTGATAGACATTCCGACCATAAACCATCCCCCGCGCACCTTGCGCCATGAGAGCGGCTGATTTCATCAGCACGGTTTTAAGGTCCTCTTTGCCGCCGCCACGAACTAAAACAGGAATTCGGGCGGCTTCAACCACACGATGAAAATCGTCCGGGTTCTCTGTTGGATCCGCTTTGATAATGTCCGCTCCCATTTCCGAGGCCAGCCGGACCAGCGTCACAATTTTTTCGGCATTGCCGTCTACCTGATATCCACCTCGCACGTTGTTCGGCAACATCACCAGCGGTTCAATCATCAGCGGCATGCCGTAAGTCTGGCAGGTCGCACGCACGCGGCTAATATTTTCGACGCATTGACGGAACAATTCCGGTTCATCAGGCAACATGAACAGGTTTACCACAACCGCCGCTGCATCCATTTCAAGTGCGCCGATGATCGGCTCGTCGGCATTTTGAAACATCGACCACATCACCCGATGACGCTGATCGTTATAGGGATTGCCCATATCGATCCGCATAACCAAAGCGGGTTTGTCTTTTTCCGGCCGGTTTTGCAGCAAGTCAGCTTGGCCATAGGCGCATTGAATCGCATCAGGTCCTGCCTTGATCAGCATGTTCATAACCTTAGGCATATCTTCGAGACCGGCCATGAAGCTGGGCTCGTTGCACACACCATGGTCAATGGCGACATCCAGACATCTGCCATTCCTGAACATCCGGTTCATCCGGGCTTTTGGGGATCTATGCATCTTATCTCCGTTCCTTAGTTTCTGGCAGCTAAAATTTCCGGCGTAACACCATGAAATTTATCTAATTCTTGTATCAGTTCTTCTCGTTGGCTCCTGATTTCATCGGCATTCAACTTCCGCTCTTCAGCGAAAACCGCGTTAAGGCGATCCAGCGATGCCATGGAAATCTGCCCTGAGATCGCCAAGGACGTTCGGCGCAGCACGATGTCCGACAACGTCTCGACGAATTCTTTCCTTAGAAGCCAGGTGATTTCGCCTTCGGAAAAATTGCTCCCTTCTGTCAATGGAGCATCTTGAACGGATTGGCAGAAGAGAGCGATCTCATCCGCATGGCTGCCGTAATGATCGACAAGATGCATGGCTCTGCTGGTTGAAAGCCGGTAGCGGTCCGTCAAACGCTTCTTCAATTCGCTGGGATCATTTGGATAATTCGCTCCTCCGCCGATCGGTTTAGCGAGCGTGGAGACCCGCCGTGTCTTGCCGAGTTCAGCCAAGACCTTGTCACTGGTCTGTTCCGCGAAGGCGCGGAATGTCGTCCATTTGCCGCCTACCATGCAAAATTGCGGAACCGGCCCCTCAATCCGCCGCGTGACATGCCCGCGCGATATGCGTCCTGTGAAATTTAGGTCGCTGTTGGAAAGCGGCCGGATTCCGCTGAAGCTGAAGAGCACCTGATCGGCCTTGAGCGTCAGATTCGGAAACACGATCCGCAACGCGTCGAGGATATAGTCCAGCTCTTCCGGTTCGCAACGCATGCGGGATGCGGAATCAACCCGGATATCGGTGGCGCCTGCAAGCACCCGTCCCTGATAGGGACATACGATACACACTCTTCCGTCAACATTCTCAAAATAGATCAAATGGCCGCCAAGCGCATCGAATAGCGCTGGATTATCGAGTACCAGATGCGAACCCTTGGTACCAGAAACCATCCTAAAATCGACTTCGTAGCCCAACAGCCGAACTGTATCGTCTAACCAAGCTCCTGTGGCATTCACGATGACTTTGGGCAAGACCGTGCAGGTTTCCGAACCGCGCCGGTCAGTCACAACAAAACCGTCGTCATCGCGAAGCATCTCCGCATAATTTAACGCAATCGATACAGGAGACGTTTTCTTGGCATCGCGGATCAATTCAATGCACAACCGTTCCGGATGTTTGATCTGGGCATCAAAATAAACCGCCGAGCACATTGCGCTGGATGTCAGCTCCGGCCAGATCCTATGTGTCCGCGCTCCGCTGTTAAAACGATGGCGAGGCAGAATCCTGCGTTTTCTGGAGATCCAGTCATACAGAGACAAACCCAGCTTGATGGGAACCGCCCCTCGGCTGGATGGCTTTCCTTGCCAGCCCCATAACCCGGCCGCTGCATTGAACATTCCCGAGAACATAGAGGTGATTGGTATGACAGTCGGCAGCGGGCGCACAAAATGGGGAGCGTTCAGCAACAGCGCGTCCCTTTCCCGCACAGATTCACGCACGAGGTCGAATTCACGGTTTTCGAGGTACCGCAATCCACCATGGATCATGCGTGACGGTGCTGCGCTGCAGCCTGAGCAGAAATCATTTCGCTCGATCAATAAAACCCGCAACCCCTGCAGCGCCAGATCATGAAATACGCCTATTCCATTCACGCCAGCGCCGACGACGACGACATCGAAAGCACCGTCGTCCTGCAATTGCCTCAGCTGCTGGATTCGCTGATCGGACATACCTCTCCTGTTCGCCAACCGGCGTGTTGGCGCGATTAATTTCAGTTTTTGATCTGGATTATGCGTCCAGATCGTAAAGATGCTTTTTGACTTGCCGGTCGATCTCCGCGATTTCTCCGGGTGTCAGACTCAGACGGCCCGCACCGGCATTTTCAATGGCTTGCGCCGCGTCGCGCGCACCGCAAAGAGCAAATGTGATCCCAGGCTGCTGGATTGTCCAAGCGATTACAATCTGCGGCATGGTTGCGTTGTGGGCTTCGGCGATCGGGTTGATAGCCGTCAGCAGCGCCGCAGCCTTCCGGCGGTTATCCATCGAAAAGCGTGGATTTTCCCTCCGGTGATCGTCACCGGTGAATGCCCTGTCAGAACCGATTTTGCCTGTCAGCAATCCCAGAGCCAGCGATGAATAGCTCAGCGTCGACACACCGTTGTCGCGGCATACCGGAAGCAGGCTCTGTTCGATATCGCGTTTGACCATGGAATACTCTTCTTGGACAGCGTCCAGCTGACCAGCCGCGATATAGGCGCTGATGTCATCTACAGATGCGTTGCTGGCTCCGATGGAACGTATCTTTCCCTGTTTCTTCAGAGTCTCCAGCACCTGCATCGTCTCGTCGATTGGGGTTGTGGGGTCCTGCCAATGCGTGATGTATAGGTCGATATAGTCGGTGCCCAGCCGGTTCAGGCTTTGCTCCACCTCGTAGATGATCGTGTCCTTGCCCAAGTAACGATGAACCGGCTTACCTTCATAGTCGAAGAAGTGTTCGCCCTTTTGCGTATGCCAAACAAGCCCGCATTTGGTCACGAGCGTCACTTGATCCCGTCGGCCCTTTAGCGCCTTTCCGACGATTTCTTCGGCCAACCCCTGTCCGTAAGCGGGAGCGGTATCGATCAAAGTCACCCCTGCATCTAAAGACGCCTGAATTGCCGAGATCGAGCGCGATTCATTCGTACCGCCCCACATCCATCCGCCGATGGCCCAAGTTCCCAGACCGATGGCCGAAGCTTTGATCCGAGATGATCCGATCTCGCGTGTCAGCAAATCGAGCGGCATTCCGTTCACCTTTCATTTGTTCCAGCACCGCTTTAGCGGTGTCTTCGTCTGTAATCAGCGATTTCAGTAATTTCCCCTTCAATACCGCGTTGATCGGCAAAATCTTTTGCGCTCCAGCAGCGACACCGATCACGCGTGCGCATCGCGGAAGGCTTGCGGGCGGCACTGCCACTAAGCGGGAATTCAGCGCATTATCCGATACCTTGCCGTCGCAATCGATGAGATAGGCCAAAAATTCGGCAGCAATCCCTGAACGAATTAACATTTCGCGCTCTGCGTCAGGCGTTGGGTGCAGATCGTAATAACTGGACGCTCTAGACTCGATCGAACCGATTCCCACAAGCGCCACATTCGCCGTGCGCGCTAGATCCAGCACCTCGCGAATCGAAGAGACTTCCATCAGCATATCCCGCTTTTCCCGACTTTCGGCAAAGAGAGGCGCGTGCATCAGAAGAGTCTTGCCGTTCAACCGCTCGGCCATGCGCGTGGCAAGATGATTAACATCGGTGAAGAATTTTCCTTGGACACCGCCGGTCAGAGGCACAACGGTCACATCGAATGAACGCTTGGGATTCAGGTTCTCAACGACTGCACTGACGGCTTTGCCGCCGGTTATTGCGATGACATCGCCATCGCGCAGCGTTTCCACCAAACGGTTTGCAGCCGCCCGACCGACCTGTTGCAAAGCTGTTTGCAAGCGGCCGGATACCGAGGGAGTTACCACCGCATCGGTCAATCCTGTTGCCGAGACCAGATCATGCTCTAGATCCATCAAACTCGGAAAAGGACATTCAATATCGATCGACACCATGCCTAGTTTGCGACCCTGGGTGATCAAGCGATTAACCTTCGAGGTTGACAAATTAAGCTGTTTGGCGATCTCTGATTGTCTCCGATGTTCGATAAAGTGCAGAACCAACACTTTGTGGATCTGCCTCAACAGCTCATGGTTCTCAGTAGATTTTGTCACTTTTATCTTCGTTTCTTGCTGAGGTAGTGATCTATGGTCACCGCGCTTAAAAGGATTGAACCGCGAATAATATCCTGCCAGTAGACAGACACATCCAGCAAAGCCAGCGAACTTGATACAAGAGATAACAAGATCACGCCGAGGATGGCTCCGAGTATCGAACCGGAACCGCCATTCAGGCTAGCGCCTCCGATCACTGCCGCAGCGATGATCGTCAGTTCAAGTCCTAAGCCGAAGGTTGGCTGAGCCGAACCGAACCGGGCCATGTAAATGATTCCTGCGACTCCGCAGAGCGTAGAACACAGCGTCGTGGTCAGAAAGATGACTTTCTTGGTGCGTATGCCCGAATAAGCAGCGGCCTTTTCGTTGCTGCCTGTATAATACACTTTACGGAACATCGTTGTTCTGCGCAGCATGAAATCAAAGATGATCACGAAGACCAGAAAGATGATGACAACGACCGGAATCGGTCCGATCGACCCCTGTCCGATGAATTTAAATTCGGGAGGTAAGGTATAGAGTCCCAAGGGACGTCCGCCGGTGAACAGCAGACACGCGCCGCGCGCGATGACCATAAAGGCCAGCGATACGATGAAATGATGCAGCCCTACCCGGGTTACGAAAAAACCCATGCATGCGCCGATACCGCTGCAGATCGCGATGGATATGGCTGATGCAGCCCATGGATCGAACCCGCGGAGGAATAGCCAGCCGGCGATCACCATCGCGAATGCGGTAACCGAACCCACCGATAGATCTATACCGCCGGAAATCAGCAGAATGGTCATTCCGACCACCAAAAGGCCATCCACTGCGAAAGCCATGGACATGGCACGCATATTGGCCCAAGTCAGAAAGTACGGCGATGCGAAAGACATAACCACGATCAGTGCCAGGATAATCACGATCAGACCGGTTTCCCGCATTCTGAACAGCCGAATGATCGGCTGCGCGCCTTCGATTTTGTCGAGTTCGGGACGCGGCAGCTCCACCGGTTTGTTCTCTATATTCATGCGGCTGCCGCCATGACTGAAGCCAGGTGCATAATGTTTTCTTCCGTCAGCTCCTCGCCTGATAGCTCACCGCTGACCCGTCCCTCGCGCACCACCACCACCCGGTCGCAGACACCGATCAATTCGGGCATCTCCGAGGAGATGATGATGATTCCGACGCCGTTCCTTGCCAGCTCGCGCAGAATACGGTGAATTTCGGACTTCGCGCCTACATCGACTCCTCGGGTCGGTTCGTCGAGAAAGATCAGTCGGGGGCTAACGGACAGCATTTTGGCCAATGCCACCTTCTGTTGATTGCCGCCGGAAAGAGACGAAACCGGGTGCGAGAGCGCTCCATACTTCAGGTTCAGCTTGCGGCCGATCTGTTCGGCTTGGATCTCTTCCGCGTCAGACTGAATCAGACCGATGGCATTGGCAACCTGTTCAAGCTTTAAGGCCGACACGTTGGCTGAGATCGGCAAGTCCAAGAAAACCCCATCTCCTTTGCGGTCCTCCGATAGATACACTACCCCGTTCGCTATGCTGTCCTGGTAACTCAGCAGATTCAGCTGTTCTCCGTGAAGCCAAACCTCGCCGGTCACATCACCTTCGAGTTTACAGACGCCCTTGGCAATTTCACTGCGTCCGGCGCCGATCAGTCCAGCGATGCCCAGAATCTCACCTTTACGCAGTGTAAAGGACACGTTTTGGAACCGCTTCGCCTCGGTCAGGTTTCGAACATCGAGGATTATCTCGTCTGATATTTCGGCCTCGGTGCGTTTCGCGGGATACAGATTGTCGATCACCCGTCCGACCATGGCCTTGACCACATCGCTTGGTTCCATTTCTGATACCGCGCTTGTGACGATACGCTGTCCATCGCGAAACACCGAGACACGGTCGCAATTGTCGAAAATCTCGAGCATTCGGTGTGAGATGAAAATAATCGAAATTTCCCGATCCGCTAGATCGCGCATGATTCCGAACAGGGTTTGAGCTTCGCTTTGGGTCAGCGCGGCTGTCGGCTCATCGAGGATCAGAATTCGGCAATCCAGAGTGAGCGCTTTGGCGATTTCGACCAGCTGCTGGTTTGAAATCGATAAATCCCGAACCAAGACCGACGGATCAATGTTGCTGAGCTGCCGAAACACTTTTTTGGCTTCCCGCTCGAGCTTCTTGTAATCCATCAGCCACGCCTTGCTGATGTTCGTCTTGGCCATAAAAATGTTCTCGGCCACCGATACATCCGGGCACAGCGCGATCTCCTGATGAACAAAACCGATGCCCATTTGCTGCGCCATCGACGGTGAATTTATCGAGACCGGATTGCCATCAAGAATGATTTCGCCGCTATCCGGCTGCAAAATCCCGTCGATCACATTCATCAAAGTCGATTTTCCAGCACCGTTTTCGCCGGCGATCGCATGGATTTCTCCCCTGCGCAGTTCAAAATCAACGTTACGCAACGCTTTCACCGGTCCGAAGGATTTGCTGAGCTTCGAGATTCTGAGGATCAGGTCATGCCGCATGGAACGGTTTCTTTCGGCCTCTTTAAATCAGGAAGCGCCGCCCCGCCTGATCGACGGAGCAGCGCAGTGGATTTCTAGGCGATCAGTTCGGATCGCGACCTTCCATATAGACGTTCAGATCAAAGCTGTCTGCGTTCTCCTTAGTGATCACAGCAAAGCCATTATCCATAAACGGGATCTGAACCGGATTGAATCCCGAAGTCTTCCAGTCGTTGAACGGATCGAAAAGCTCTGACCGGTTGGCTAGATGCACCGCGATAAAACCCATAAACCCTTGCACACCCTGATTTGGATTCAACGACATGTGGATATTACCCGCCTTGATATGTTCCAACGTCGTGGGCGTCACATCCGCATGCATGATCAGCATGTTCGAATTCGCCTCGAGTTTGGCAGCCACCGCACCTTCGGCCGAGCCTGCTTCGGGGATCCACATCGCGGCGATATTGGGATTTGCTTGAATGATCGACGCCGTAGCGCGGTAAGCGGCGTTGCTGTCCTGATTGCTCGCCTGACGGCCGACCAGTGTCATGTTTGGATAATTCTCCTCCATATAGGCGATCAAAGCCGTCACGCGCAGATCATGGTTGGATTGGCCGGGATTTTCCAACACCGCGTATTCCGCGCTATCTCCCACTTGTTTGACAATCTCCTCGGCGGCGAACTTGGCCTCCGCCAGATTGTCGGATGTGATATAGGAGGTACGGTTTGAATTCGGACTGTCGGCAGCAAAGGTCACGACTTCGATGCCGCTGTCAATCGCACGGTTGATCGGCTCGATGAACGGATCCGACTGCATAGGATGCAGCAGGACGCCTGCGGGAGACTTCACCAGATCTTGCTCGAATGATGCGATTTGTTTGGTGATATCATAATCTGGTGTGCCAGAGAAAACGGTTTCGCACCCAAAAGCATCGGCGGCTTGTTTGAATCCTTGATACACCGGCACCCAATAGGGATGGCCCGAGACCATGACGTTCATAAAATATGTTTCACCCGGTTCGCACATAATTCCTTCGGCTGAGGCGGTTGCCGCAACGCTGCCAGCAAGAGCTGCAATCGTAAAAACGCGGTTTAGTTTCAAAGAGCACATTGGTTTCCTCCATTATTTGCCCGCCCATCGTTCGGGACATCGAGTTCCAGTATAGCTTCATCTACGCAATAAATTTCAATATGCGTATTTTGTTGCATGGCAAATTTATAGTGGAACGCAATGCATCCCGTCAACAAAAAGCAATAGATTTTTCAAAAAGTGAAATTTATTTCGTTATCACTCCACTTCAGCGTGGGCTGGAGGTATGATCGAATCCGGCTATGAGGCAAAAATACCGAGAAACGGCGGTCGGGAAAACCGGGGCTGTGGTTGCCGGACTGCGTTCCATGGGGTTGAACAAGGCGGCTGATCCGGTCGAAGAGAAGATCCAGGGGACGCTGGGGTCTTTCCCGATGGTCAATCCTGTCTCTTCCTGGATGCGGCCAGGTTGAAACACGTCGCCGGCACACAGTGGAGCACGCGAAAGCATATGAAATTGGATCCGATGCGCGAGATGAAACTTCGACATAACGGAGCCGCCGTCGCATGACTGAAAGTGCGAAAGATTCTGGGCACTGCCTTTGAAAGGGCAATTGAATGCGGAGCAGCGCAGTGGGCCTTTGGCGTTTGCTGAAAAATGCCCGGTGCACCGCGCTCTTCATGATGAAGTCCAGATCACGTCGACACTCGCGGACACCGGTTGAACCGTCGACAGCTTCATAGTCTGCGGTTTTCTCTGATTAGCGCTTCCAAGGCATCGATGCGTGCAAGCAATTCGGCGTGCTGGGCGTCATCTCGCTTCATTTCTTCATTAAAATGCGTCACTTGAAATGAATTGACGATAAGACCCACAATGAGGTTTAGCACAGCGAAGCTCGTAGCCAGGATAAAGGCAATGAAGAAAACCCAGGCGAATGGGTGAAGCTCTGACACTGGGCGCACAATTTCAAAGGACCATGCTTCCAGAGTCATGATTTGAAAGAGAGTAAACGCGCTTTCACCCAATGACCCGAACCATTGAGGAAAATTTTCTTTATAAATCGACGTAGCAAAGACTGAACTAATAAAAAATATAATTGCGAGCAAAACCAAAACCGACAAAATTCCCGGCAGCGAGCGAATCAGACTCTCGACCACCCGCCGCAATGCTGGAAATACTGAAGTGATGCGCAGCACCAGCAGGATGCGCAACACCCGCAGGACGGCAATTCCATCAAATGCAGGCATGAAGGCGGCGGTGACGACAATGAAGTCAAAACAATTCCAACCGTCCCTAAAGAACCGCGCTTGATAGGCAAACAGTTTAAGCGTCAATTCGACAGCGAATAGAGCCAGGCAAATTGTATTGAGAGTCTGAACCACGGAGCCGAAGGAGGCCATGATCGAATCCGAGGTTTCGAATCCCAGGAGGATGGCGTTGAAAATGATATTTGACAGCACAACAACTCGTAAGGGAGTGGACTCACATAGATGCTGGGCTCTTTCTTGGAGTTTTATCATGGATTCCCTCAAGGAAATTTAAACAATCCGCAGGGTGGCTGCCTGATCGGGCGATGCACTCTAATAAATCGAGGAGGATTGCGAATAAAGTGGCATCAAGGCGCTCAATGGTCCGCGATGGCTGTCCGGAAAGCTGCTTACCGCCGCTCCCGCGTCATGCTTCCATTCTACCGTGTTTGCCGAAGATGGTGGAACTTGGTCTGTTTTTCCATCCAAAATCCAGCTTCGGATTCGTCAATTCTAGCAGTTTGAATTTTGCGAATTTGCCAGTTATCAATCTGATGAGTGAATCATACTCAATCATCGTCCGTTCAAGCTGAACGCTTGCAAAATGACGGGCTTGGATTTTAGCGGACGCTGAATCAATGTCCTCAGTTGTCCAGTCATATTAGAATTAAATTGCTCTAAATTGCCGGTGTTGGTAGTAAACGGCTTTGAATTTTGAGCCAGACAGTGTTCGGGAGCGCATAACATGCAGGAACTCAGCCACTTTGTGAACGGAAAGCTCGCAGCGGGTCAATCCGGTAGATTCGGAGATGTCTTTAATCCTGCTACCGGCGAAATTCAGGCGCGTGTTCCGTTTGCCTCGGCAATGGAACTCGACGCAGCAGTTCAAGGGAGCCTGAAGGCTCAACCGGGTTGGGCTAATACGAATCCACAAAAACGGGCCCGTGTGTTGATGGAATTTGTACGGCTTCTGCATAGAGACATGGACAAGCTGGCGGAAGTTCTATCCCGTGAACACGGCAAGACGCTGCCTGACGCTCGAGGTGATATTCTGCGAGGACTTGACGTTGCAGAATTCTGCATCGGTGCTCCACATCTCCTCAAAGGTGAATTCACAAACAGCGCCGGGGTCGGAATTGACATGTACTCGATGCGGCAACCCGTCGGTGTTGTCGCTGGAATAACGCCATTCAATTTCCCTGCCATGATTCCAATGTGGAAATTCGCACCGGCTATCGCTTGTGGAAACGCCTTCATTTTGAAACCGTCGGAACGCGACCCAAGTGTTCCGATCATGCTGGCGGAACTCATGATGGAAGCAGGGTTGCCGGAGGGTCTCCTGCAGGTTGTAAACGGTGACAAGGTCGCTGTGGATGCAATTCTTCAGCATCCCGAAATCGGCGCGGTCGCTTTTGTTGGCTCCACACCTATCGCACAGTATATTTTTTCACAGGGTTCTGCTAACGGCAAGCGTGTCCAATGTTTCGGCGGCGCCAAGAATCATATGATTGTCATGCCGGATGCTGATCTGGATCAGGCGGCCGACGCGTTAATCGGCTCGGGTTACGGCGCAGCTGGCGAGCGGTGCATGGCGGTCTCAGTGGCGGTTCCAGTTGGCGAGAAGACCGCCGATGCGCTGATCGACCGGTTAATTCCAAGAGTTGAAGGTCTAAAGGTCGGACCCTACACCGCTGGAGAAGATTTGGACTATGGCCCGCTCATCACCGCGGATGCCAAACAACGCGTGCATGATCTGGTTGAGTCAGGAGTGCGGCAGGGCGCGGAGTTAGCGGTCGATGGGAGGGGATTCAACCTACAGGGATATGAAAACGGTTTTTTTGTGGGACCTCATCTCTTCGACAAAGTCACAAAGGATATGGACATTTACAAGACTGAGATTTTCGGACCGGTTTTGTCGACGGTGCGGGCGAGTTCGTACGAAGAGGCCATCGGTCTTGCGATGGATCACGAATATGGAAATGGAACGGCCATATTCACCCGGGATGGAGACACCGCACGGGATTTCGCGGATCGCATCAATGTTGGCATGGTTGGCATCAATGTGCCGATTCCCGTGCCGCTGGCGTATCATACATTCGGCGGTTGGAAGAAATCGGCGTTCGGTGACCTTAATCAGCACGGGCCGGACGCATTCCGATTTTATACACGCACAAAAACAGTCACTTCGCGCTGGCCTTCCGGCATCAAAGAAGGCGCCATTTTGAACTTCCCAGTCCTAGATTGAGCCTGTAGCGGTTTTCGGTCTGCCCCGGTCGAATATCGATGGATTTTTCGCTTTCGGAAGAACAAACAGCCATTGCGGAAATGGCGCGGGCGTTTGGAGAAGAAAAAATCGCTCCGTTTGCCCGACAATGGGAAGTAGACGGAACCATCCCCCGCGATCTGTGGATCGAAGCGGGCGAACTTGGGCTGGGCGCAATCAATGCGAGTGACTCATCGGGCGGTTCGGGACTGTCGAGATTAGATGCTTCGCTGATTTTTGAAGCTCTCGCTCGTTCCTGCCCTTCTGTTGCCGCATTCTTATCAATCCACAATATGTGTGTATGGATGTTGGACAATTTCGGGTCCGATGAGTTGAAGCAAAGAGTGTTTTCCGACTTTGTCACTATGCGCAAAGTCTTGTCCTACTGTCTTTCAGAGCCAAGTTCAGGTTCAGATGCGGCAGCGCTGAAAACCCGGGCAACCCAAACCAACATCGGCTGGCGATTGAATGGGACGAAGGCTTTCATATCCGGCGGCGGTTACTCTGATGCATACATCGTTATGTGCCGGACCGGCGACCAAACTCCCAAAGGAATCTCAGCGCTTTTCGTTGAATCCGATACTCCGGGTCTTTCCTTTGGAGGGCTCGAAGACAAAATGGGTTGGCGTTCGCAACCCACGCGCCAGGTTCAGATGGATGACTGCATTGTGCCCTCTGAGTGCCTGCTAGGTCAGGAAGGGAAAGGGTTTCGCTATGCGATGGCTGGTTTGGATAGCGGTCGGCTGAACATCGCCTCTTGTTCACTCGGCGGCGCCCAAGCCGCATTGGATCAAACAATCGCGTATTTGCAGGAGCGCAGAGCCTTCGGAAAAACTTTGTCTGAGTTTCAAGCGCTGCAGTTTCGCGTAGCGGATTTGGCAACAGAATTGCAGGCCGCTCGAACGCTTTTGTGGCAAGCCGCCTGGAAGCTGGACCGAAGAGAGCCCGATGCGACTGCCATTTGCGCAATGGCAAAGCGGTTGGTCACAGACACTGGCTTCAAAGTTGCGAACGAATGTCTTCAGTTGCATGGAGGCTACGGCTATCTGGCTGATTTCGGCATCGAAAAAACGGTGCGCGATCTGCGCGTTCACCAGATTCTGGAAGGCACCAATGAGGTGATGAGACTGATCATCGCACGCCGATTATTCTCAGCTGACGGCTGATGTCCGATATTGTCATTCGAAAACAGCAGCATGCCGGCTGCATCACGCTGCAGCGTCCCGATGCTCTGAACGCCCTGACCTACCCGATGTGCTTGACCATTGCGGATGCACTGGCAAGCTGGAAGTCCGATCCAGACATTCGGGTTATTCTGCTCGATGCGCTGGGAGAACGTGCATTTTGCGCTGGAGGCGACATAGCGGAGATGTACCGCTGCGGAATGGCTGGAAACTTCGCGTACGGTCAAAAATACTGGCGGGACGAGTATTGTCTGAACGCAGCGATCGGCAGCTACCCCAAGCCGATTATCAGCTTCCTCCAAGGGTTTACGATGGGCGGCGGCGTTGGGATCGGCTGCCATGGATCCCATCGCATTGTTGGTAAAACCAGTAAAGTCGCCATGCCGGAATGCAGTATCGGGCTGGTGCCCGATGTCGGTGGATCGCTTCTATTGGCGCTGAGTCCAAGCAGATTGGGCGAATGTTTGGGATTAACCGGGTGGCGCATGAACGCGCATGATGCAATCTTCGTCGGATTCGCAGATTATTTTGTTCCTGAATGCCATTGGCCGGATCTCAAGCGTGAGATCTGCACCACCGGAAGCAGTAAACCCGTTAATGCTGCGGCGGAATCCCCGCCGCAAGGCGAGTTGCAGGAACTGCAAGGAATTGCCTGCAGACTCTTCGCTCAGTCCTCTCTGCCTGAGATTATGGATGCGCTTGAACGGGATGGAGGCGACTTTGCTGAACGCTGTCTCAAACCCATGCATCAGAATTCGCCGTTGTCCATGGCCTGCACGTTGAAGATGATCAGGCAGCAAAGATCGCTGCCAACGCTGCGTCATGCTTTGAGCTTAGAGTACCGGTATGTGCACAGATCGCTCGAGCATGCGGATTTTTTGGAAGGAATCCGCGCTAGGATTGTCGATAAGGATAATCGACCGGTTTGGCGTCATTCAAGCGTGGCAGATGTAACAGATGCCGAAGTCGACAGGATGCTTGCGCCTCTCGGTGAAGCGGAATTGGTTTGGCAATGACCCTGCGGCAAACTGCGAAGAACAATGGAAACGGACTCAAGCTGAGGGAAGGGCGGAAATGAAAGTTGGATTTATCGGTCTCGGCAACATGGGTGCGCCGATGGCAAACAACCTTGCGGAGGCGGGACATGCAGTTACAGGATTTGATATTGCCGTGCCCTGCCCTGCGCCGCTTACTCCCGGAGCTTCGGCGGAAGACGCCGCTTTCGACCAGGATGTTGTAATCACCATGCTGCCGGATGGCGGAGCGGTGCGGTCAATTGCAAAAGCAATTTTGTCTAAAATGAGGAATGCCTCAATTTTGTTGGATTGCTCCACCATTGATATTGAAAACACGCTGGCGGTCGCCAAAGAAGCGCGGAAGCACGGAATTGAATTCGTTGACGCTCCGGTGTCAGGTGGCGTCATCGGAGCGGAGAAAGGCACACTCACTTTCATGGCAGGCGGAGCGGATGCGGCCTTCACCTCCGTTGAGCCATTGTTTGCCGTCATGGGAGGCCGCTCTGTGCATTGCGGCGCGGCTGGGTCCGGACAGGCGGCGAAAATCTGCAATAACATGATACTCGGCGCTACCATGATCGTCACCTGCGAAGCTTTTGGATTGGCCGATCATCTTGGTTTGGACAGAAAGAAAATGTTTGAAGTGGTGTCAACGTCTTCGGGATACAGCTGGAGCATGAACGCATATTGCCCTGCACCAGCCGTTGGGCCGGAATCTCCCTCCGACAACGAGTACAGGCCGGGTTTCGCATCTGATCTGATGCTCAAGGACCTGCGCCTATCCCAGCAAGCCGCTCAAACTACCGGCGCGTCAACACCGATCGGACGATGCGCAATGGAGATCTACGAGGCGTTTGTTCAGCATGAGGGCGGATCTGGTTTGGATTTTTCGGCAATCATTCAGAAATTTCAGAAAATCTCGGATTGAGAATTCAGCTCGCCAACGACAGTGGGGGCGTTAGCAGCGGCTTCAAGAATCGTCCGGTATGGCTTGCCGATGCCATTACAATGTCTTCAGGTGCGCCTTGGGCGACAACTGTACCGCCGCCCTCACCGCCCTCCGGCCCCATATCGATAATCCAGTCGGCGGTTTTGATGACATCCAGATTATGTTCGATGACGATCACGGTGTTGCCGAGTTTGATAAGGCGGTGCAAAACTTCAAGGAGCCTTTTGATGTCTTCGAAGTGCAATCCAGTCGTTGGTTCGTCCAAAATGTAGAGCGTGTCTCCCCGTGATCTTTTCGATAATTCCTTTGAAAGCTTAATTCGCTGCGCCTCGCCACCCGAAAGCGTTGTCGCAGACTGTCCGAGTTTGATGTATCCAAGTCCGACCTGTTGAAGGGTCTTTAGCTTGTCGTGCACGGCGGGCACGGCTGCGAAGAGCGCTGCGGCCTCGTCGACAGTCATGTCCAATACGTCTGCAATCGACTTTTCCTTGAATTTGACCTCCAGCGTTTCCCGATTATAGCGGGAGCCGCCGCAGCTCTCACAGGTCACATAGATATCTGGCAGGAAATGCATCGCTATCTTGATGACACCGTCGCCCTGGCAGGCTTCACAACGACCGCCCTTGACATTGAAGGAAAATCGGCCGGGCTTATAGCCGCGCGCCCTTGACGCTGGAAGATCTACAAACCAGTTGCGTATTGGCGTGAACGCGTCTGTGTAGGTTGCGGGATTGGATCGTGGAGTCCTTCCGATGGGCCGTTGATCAATATCAATCACCTTTTTGACATGCTGCAAACCGATCACCGATTCACAGTTTCGGGGCGGTTTTCTCGAGGCGTTCAGTTCGGCTTGGGCATGCTGATAGAGCGTATCGAGGATAAGCGTGGATTTTCCGCTGCCGGACACACCGGTGACACAGATGAATTTGCCCAAAGGAAAGTCAACAGTAATGGATCTGAGGTTATTGGCGTGGGCGCCGATTACCCGCAGCGATTTGCCATTGCCGATTCTCCGTTCCGGTGCGAATGGTATGCTTCTTTTTCCGCTTAGATATTGTCCTGTCAGAGACTTTGGATTGGCTTCTATCTCAGCCGGCTTGCCTTCGGCGATGATTCGACCGCCGTTGATGCCTGCCCCCGGCCCGATGTCGATCAAGTGATCGGCTTCACGAATGGCCTCTTCATCATGCTCAACCACAATGACAGTGTTTCCCTGATCACGCAGATCGCAGAGCGTTGCCAGCAGCCGCTTGTTGTCGCGCTGATGAAGTCCGATTGATGGTTCATCCAAAACATAGAGAACTCCAGTGAGACCGGCGCCAATCTGACTTGCCAATCGGATCCGCTGGCTTTCGCCGCCGGACAATGTGCCGGAGGTTCGTGCCAAGGTCAGATATTCGAGTCCAACATTGACAAGGAATTCCAGCCTTTCGGTAATTTCTTTGAGTATCGGGGTCGCGATCTGCTGCTTTTGCACCGACAAATGGTCCGAAGCTGATTTAGCCCAATTCAGCGCATGCTGCACTGTCAATCGACTCACTTCACCGATGTGCGCCTGATTGATTTTGACAGCCAAGGCCTCGGGCTTCAGGCGAAATCCGTCACAGGCCCGGCACTCGCGATTGCTTTGAAACCGCTCCAGGAATTCTCTTGCCAACTGCGACTCGGTTTCACGGTAGCGGCGCTCGAGATTGGGAATAACACCCTCGTATTTTCGTTTGACTTTATAACTTCTGCTGCCGTCAACAAATGTGAAATCGATCAATTCGTCATTCGACCCATACAGGATCACTTGCTGAATCGCATCTGGGAGATCCTTCCATATTGAATCAGTGCGAAAACCATAATGCGCGGCTAACGAGGAAACGGCATTTGCCTGATATACCGACGTGGTATTCCACGGCGCGATTGCGCCTTCACCGAGTCTAGCCTCCGGGTCCGGGACGATAAGATCAAGATCAAAGAAGAGCTCGCGACCCAGTCCATCGCACGCAGGACAGGCACCGAAAGGCGCATTGAAAGAAAACAGGCGCGGTTCGATTTCGGCGATTGTAAAGCCTGATACCGGACAGGAAAAGTTTTCAGAAAACGTGATGACTTCGTTCCCGGTCTCATTTTGGATGATCTCAGCCATTGCAATGCCATCTGCCTGATCCAGTGCGGTTCGCAGAGAGTCAGCCAGCCGCTGCTGCATGTTGCGCCGCAGGATTATCCGGTCGACCACAAGCTCAATGTTGTGGCGATATGTCTTTTTGAGCCGTGGGATTTCGTCGAGTTCATGGACTTCACCATCGATGCGAACACGCTGGAATCCGCGCTTTCGAAATTCCATCAATTCCTTGCGGTATTCACCTTTGCGGTCACGAACAACAGGAGCCAGCAATATCATGCGTGTGCCGTCGGGATAGCTCAGCAGCCTGTCAACCATATCTGAAACCTGCTGTGCGACAATCGGCAGCCCGGTAGCTGGTGAAAACGGAGTCCCGGCACGGGCGAATAGAAGGCGCAAATAGTCGTAGATTTCGGTAATGGTTCCAACTGTTGAGCGCGGATTCCGTGAAGTGGTCTTTTGTTCAATCGCGATGGCAGGTGACAAACCGGCGATGTGGTCAACTTCCGGCTTCTCCATGACATTCAAAAATTGCCGGGCATAGACTGAAAGGCTTTCCACGTACCGGCGCTGTCCTTCGGCGTAGATCGTATCCATCGCCAGCGATGATTTTCCTGATCCGCTGAGTCCTGTGAGCACGACCAATTTGTTCCGCGGTATATCCACGTCCACTGATCGCAGGTTATGCTCGCGAGCCCCCCGCACGCTGATTGCCTTAAGCTCCGACATACGGACAGCCCCACTTTGCACGGCTTTCTGTTAATTCAGGCATCCCACAAACGCAATGCGGTCTCAGCCGCAAATCGCTCTGCCGATCACGGCCAAGGCACTTAGAAATGATCCGCAATGCCAATGATTGCATGACAATTACAGATCCAGATCCAACAGCGAATTTTTGAACGAACGCCGAATTTGACAAAGGAACCAATGCAAGAGCTCTATGTCTTGTCGATAGCCCTTTGAGTTAGGTTTCGGCGTTTGAAACGCATCAGTTGGATGATTGTGGCTAAATTCACTTGCAATTTTTGCGGCAATCTGTGATCTGCTGACGCTAAGGTTAAGGCGGTTCAAAGAGAGTGCGGTTCATGTCGGGTTCGGTCAATAAAGTCATTCTGATCGGAAATCTTGGTGCTGATCCTGAGATCAGAACATTTGATTCCGGAAACAAGGTTTGCAACTTCAGCGTTGCGACATCAGAGCGGTGGAAAGACCGTGCGACCGGTGAGAATAGAGAACGCACCCAATGGCACAGGGTAGTCGTATTCAGTGAACCGATTGTGCGCGTTGCCGAGCAGTATCTGCAGCGCGGACAAAGAGTCTATTTGGAAGGAAAACTTGAAACCCGCAGGTGGCAAGATCCATCCGGGCAAGAACGGTTTATGACTGAAGTCGTACTGCGGCCCTATCAGGGCCAATTGGTTATGCTGAGCGGTCGGGAAGACAGCGGTGAAGGCAGCTACCAACAATCGTCGGATTTTGGAGGCAGCGCCAGCGCGACCCAATCCAGCCAAAAGTATGGTGATGGCCGATCAAGCGGCGCTTACGCACACAAAGCAAGTCGGGAGCCGCTGCCTCAATCGGACGATCTGGACGACGACGTTCCGTTCTAGATCCTATTGCTCTTGGATTTGATTTTTTCGAGTTTGCAAAACGGAACTCCTCATCAGGAAAAAAACAATGCCGATCGCGTCTTGAACCTCGGTCCCTGATTGAGGTGCCGCGCAATTGGATTTGCCTGTGCATCACAACTGAAATCAAAACGTCAAATCGCACCGAAAAGTCAGATGCGTCCAGGAGATGCGGCAGCGAGTGTTTTGGGGATGCGCACGATTTGCCGACCGGCAAATGCGGCATTTTCTCCGACGGAACCCCGTAAATGGTCGCTGTTGATTTACACTGAATTTGTGATGATATATGGATTTCGCCACAAATTTTGATGAATTTGAGGCTGAGATTTAATTGGAAAACATACCTACCGGACCGTCGGGGAACGGCGGCGAGGATTCAGCGGAACCCTCCTATAAGGGACCCGTCATATCCATCGTGGACGAGATGCAATCCGCCTATCTCGACTACGCGATGAGCGTCATAGTATCACGCGCGATTCCAGACCTGCGCGACGGTCTTAAGCCGGTCCATCGCCGCATCATGCATTCCATGAATGAAACCGGCAACACATTCGACAAACCATACCGAAAATCCGCCCGCCCAGTTGGCGATGTCATGGGCAAGTATCACCCGCACGGCGACAGCGCCATTTACGATGCCCTGGTGCGGTTGGCGCAGGACTTTTCGATGTCATTGCCGCTGTTGGATGGCCAAGGGAACTTCGGTTCTATGGACGGCGACAATCCGGCGGCGATGCGATACACAGAAGTTCGAATGGCAAAAGCGGCGCGATGGCTGCTGGCCGATATCGACCGCAACACGGTGGATTTTCAGGACAATTACGATGGCCGGGACCGAGAGCCGTCAGTCCTGCCCGCGCGGTTCCCCAACATACTTGTGAATGGCGGAAGCGGAATCGCTGTTGGCATGGCGACAAACATTCCGCCTCACAATCTCGGCGAGGTGATCGACGCAACACTGGCCATGATCAAAAACCCGGACATTTCAATCGAACAGCTTATGCAGTTTGTGCCAGCTCCGGATTTTCCGACCGGAGGGGTGATACAAGGAAAGCTCAGCGCCAAAAAAACCTATGTGTCAGGGCGCGGCGGCATCGTGATCCGCGCCAAAACCAAAATCGAAGAAATTCGACAAGACCGCTTCGCGATCATCGTCGAAGAGATCCCCTACCAAGTCAACAAAGCCACAATGGTCGAACGCATTGCTCAGGTGGTTCGCGACAAAAAAGTTGAAGGAATTTCACATGTTCGAGACGAGTCCGACCGGAATGGCGTCAGGGTTGTAATTGAGCTCAAGCGCGATGCAACACCTGAAATCGTGCTCAATCAGCTTTGGCGTTTCACACAAATGGAATCTTCGTTCAATTGTCTGATGCTGGCATTGAATGGCGGGCGTCCCGAGGTGCTTGATCTCGCTGGATTTCTACAGGCGTTTTTGCAGTTTCGCGAGCAGATTGTTACCCGGCGCACCGCTGATGAACTGCGACGGGCCCGCGAACGCAGCCATCTTTTGTGTGGACTCGCTGTGGCCGTTTCCAACATCGATGAAGTTGTCAGCATTATTCGGACATCGCCGGAACCGGCAGTTGCTAGAAACCGTCTTAAGGAACGCGAATGGCCAGCCGAGCAGATCGCCGATTACATCCGGTTGATTGACGACCCGCGCCACCAGATCAGTGAAACCGGAATCTATAGACTTTCCGATGCGCAGACACGCGCGATTCTGGAACTTCGCCTTCAGCGGCTTACGGCTATGGGGATAAAGGAAAACACCGATGAGTTGCAGACGCTTTCCATCAAGATCAAAGATTGTCTGGATATTCTAAGCTCCGGAGAACGCATTCGTTCGATAATCTCCAATGAACTTATCGCGGTCAAGGAAGAGTTCGCTGTGCCGCGTCGAACTCAGATCACTGATTTTATGGAAGAAGTCGACGATGAGGATCTCATCGAACCTGAAAATGTTGTCATCACCATCACAAGCGGCGGATACATAAAGCGCACTGCATTGTCTAATTTTCGGTCCCAACGGCGCGGCGGCAAGGGACTTAGCGGCATGACGACAAAAGAAGAGGACTTTGTGACATCACAATTTGTTGTCAACACTCATGACGCATTACTCTTCTTTTCAACCGACGGGATGGCCTACAAATTGAAGGCATGGAAGATTCCCAATTCGGGCCGGAATGCCAAAGGCAAGGCCATTGTGAATCTGCTGCCGGTCGCACAGGGAGCATCGATTGCCGTTGTGACGCCGATTGATGTGGACGAGAGCACTTGGGATAGCAAACAAATTGTTTTTGCAACATCCGATGGCTGTGTTCGACGCAATCAATTCAGTGATTTTGCCAATGTGAGGTCAAACGGAAAAATCGTCATGCGGCTTCCCGAAGGAGTGACCCTCGTTAACGCGCGCATATGCACAGATAAGGATGACATCCTGCTGGCTAGCAATAACGGACGCGTGTTGCGGTTTTCCGCGTCGCGAACCCGGGTTTTTGCAAGTCGTCGATCCACCGGTGTAAAGTGCATGAAGCTGCAAGGGGAAGATCGGGTCGTAGCGATGGAAGTCATTGATTCCTATGAAACGACACCCCAGATGCGTCAGGCCTATTTGCGTTCACGGAGGCTTCAGCAAGACGAGCCTGACGAACCTGATACCACCCAATTCTTTGTGGATGAAGGTGAATACATCACTCCAATTGAATTCCAATCGATGCGCGACCACGAGCAGCTGCTGCTTACGATTTCAAGCGCAGGCAAAGGAAAAGTTTCGTCAGCCCACGACTTTCCTGCACGGGGCAGAATCGGAAAGGGCGTAAAAGCGATTCGCGAAGGAAAGATCGTCGCCTTTCTGTTGGTTGAAGAGGATGACCAAATCATGCTTGCAACCAACGCAGGGCAAACCATCCGCTGTAATGTGTCGGATATTTCGTTTTTGAGCAGAACCGCACAGGGCGTGCGCATTTTCAATCTCGCCGAGGATGCGGAGATTGTTGCTGTTGCTCGGATATCGGAGCCGGAGGACGATGCGGATGACACCCAAAATGAATCGGAGGAGGTTGGTCAATCGTCGGAGAATGAAGAGAATGCCGGCATTTCACACGCGCCGAATGACTAGCATGGAGCAGCGAGGAGCACGATGTGAAGAAGAAACGCTTTCTTGATGATGTTTATAGAGTCAATTCGCACGAAGATATGGTGGCTTTGTATGATGACTGGTCGGTCACATACGATGAGGAGATTAAAAAGAACGGATATGCCACCCCCAAACGCTGTGCCGAAGCGCTTGCGGGAGCAATTGACAACCTGTTCAGCCCGGTTCTTGATTTTGGCTGCGGAACTGGAATGTCAGGAGAAGCTTTGGCCGAAGCGGGATTCAAAAACATTGATGGATGCGACCTTTCCGAACGCATGCTGGAGGTCGCCCGCCAAAAAAACATCTACCGAAATCTCTGGTGTTCCGACTTTGAGAACCCTGTGCAATTTACTGAAGGTGAATATCAACATATCACCGCGATTGGAGTAATCAGTGTTGGCGCGGCGCCAATCGGATTGATGGACGATCTAATCAGGGCGCTGCCTAAAGGTGGAACGCTTACATTTTCGTTCAACGAACACACGTTACAGGATCCAGTGTTCGAGAACCGTGTCTTTGAATATGTTGACACAGCAGCAGCTCACTTGCTTTTCAAAGAGCACGGAGCCCATCTTCCCGGTATTGGAATGTCTTCGACGGTATACATTCTGCGGAAGCAGTAGATGCTACGGGACCGGTTTGCCCCCTCACCAACCGGTTTGCTGCATCTTGGGCATGCATTTTCTGCCCTGACCAACTGGGACTCGGTTCGTTCCAAACATGGCGAATTCCTCCTAAGGATCGACGATATCGACATAGCTCGATGCCGAGAATTTTATATCCAAGCGATATTTGAAGACTTAACCTGGCTTGGCTTGGAATGGCCGAAACCCGTCATGCGGCAATCACAAAGGCAGCCTGCTTATACTGAAGCACTTGACCGCCTCATAGAACAAGGCGTTTGCTTTCCATGCGGATGCACGCGGAAGGATATCCGGAATGCGTTATCTGCTCCGCAAGAAGTCGCTTTCGCTGATCAAACCGATTTTGAAGGGCCAAGCGTTTATCCTGGAACCTGCCGCGGGCGGCACATCAGAACGTTACAGCCGGGCGAGGCTATTCGGTTGGATATGCGTAAGGCAATCGAAGCTCTCGGAGGCAACGACCGCGTGGGGCAGCTCGGTTTTGTTGAGGTCAGCCCGCTGCAGTCTCGATTCATTCAACTCAATATCGATCATCTTCTGCACCAGCACGGAGACTTTGTTCTGGCAAGGAAGGACATAGGAACTTCCTATCATTTGTCAGTCGTAGTCGATGATGCGGAACAAAAAATCACACGGGTCACCAGAGGTGAAGACTTGTTCGGAGCAACTCCATTGCATCGATTGCTGCAGCAGTTGCTTGGCTTAAAGCCACCGGTTTGGAGCCATCATCGATTGATCCGGGATAAAGACGGTTTCAGGCTGGCTAAGCGCAATCGTTCGACCACTCTTCGGTCTCTTCGAGAATCCGGTCTCACGCCGTGTGATATCAGACGTATGGTTGGACTGTGAGTCCAGCTTCGAACACACTGTTTTGGCAAATTTGAATCTGAGCGGGAGCCGCCGCAGACGATTTGCAGGCGAGCGATAAGCCTGTTCCAGCAAACACGGGGCTGCATCGGGTTGATTTTGTCGTCGAGGATTCCGCTATTATTTTCAGCGGCATTGAGAGTGCCGAAGAGGTGCGCTCGGAGTTGTATCCGGCTTTGGTCCGGGGTGAGCATGTGAGAGGCAGCGATTCTATTTCTAGGCTTTGAAGTTGGTTTACCGCCCGCTGCACCGAGAACGTTCCGACCCGGACAACAGCATTTTTTTTGCAAACAGCAACACTTCCCGGTCGACTGCCTGCGCTTTCTTCCTTTCTTTGACAAAACAATACCAAGAAGTCGAAGCGGGGATTTCAATCAGAAGAAGAAGTTGTAACAAACATGGTTTCAAAGAAACAACTTCGCTTGCCGGTGTGACAGGCTGGGCCAATTTGGTTGACCTTTGCGAGTAGGCAATCGCCATCGCAATCCGCACTCATATGCACTAGAGTTTGTCGGTTGCCGCTGGTTTCTCCTTTAACCCAATAGCACTGGCGGGAACGCGACCAGTAGGTCATTTGAGATGATTCCAGCGTTCGCCGCAATGCGGTTGCGTTCATCCAAGCCATCATCAATACCGTGTTGTCAGAAGCATCCTGAACGATGACCGGAATCAATCCATCGGAAGTGAATCGAAGCATTGCCTTGCAATTATTCCAAGTAATTTTTTGCAATTTTCTAATCCTTACTTAAATTGTCTTCAGAACCAATTTCATGAGATCAAGAGATGAGCGATGACGGAGACCTCATCAAGCTGTATTCACCGCGGATTTTAGCGCTTGCCGCTGAAATTCCGCTGACCGAGCCGCTTGAAGATCCGCAGACAAAGTCAAAGGTTCGTTCGCCACTTTGCGGTTCCACCGTATCTGTCGAAATTGTTATTAGGGATGGCATCGTCGCGGCCTTTGCGCAGAATGTTAAAGCGTGCGCTCTTGGTCAAGCCGCCGCCTCAGTTGTCGGTGCTAATGTGATCGGCTGCAGTCGGGAAATCATAGCCAAGGCGTTGGCCGAATTGGAGGGCATGCTGACGGAGGATGCGCCTCCCCCTTCTGCGCCGTTTGAAGATCTTCATGTCCTAAGGCCCGCGAAGGATTTCAAGAATCGGCACGCATCAATTTTGCTGGCGCTCGAAGCAACGCTTTCAGCGTTCGATAAAGCCGAATCGCAAAATCGTCAAAATCTACCGGAATTGTCGTTTTCCGATCGATAGATGGCACAATGCTGAGCGGGTGCTTTAGCTCGTATCAGGCGTCTACTGAAATTGTATCATGTGAACAACGAATTTCCTTCAGAATCCAGCATTTCAATCCATTCGGCTTCATTTAGAATCTGAATGCCCAAATCTGCCGCCTGGCGCGCCTTGGAACCCGCTTTGTCCCCAGCAACCACAATGTCGGTCCTGGCGGACACTGTTCCGGAGATTTTCGCACCCAGCGCCTGAGCACGGGATTTGGCTTCTGCGCGTGTCATTCGTTCCAAAGCGCCAGTGAAGACGATCATCTTTCCCATCAATGCGCTGCTGCTTTCCATTTGCTCTTCAACAGGAATGATTTCCAGTTGTTCGATCAACCGATTGATGGCCGCAAACGCTGCGTCATTATGGAACGCCGAAATCAAATCTTCGGCAATTCGCTGACCAATCCCTTCGATAGATTGTAATTCAATCCAAGCAGAACTCTCCCGTTCGGCGGCTTGAATGATCGCTGCCTCAAATGTCTTCCAATCACCGTAATAGAGGGCGATGCGCTCGGCCACCACTTCCCCGACATGCCGTATGCCCAATCCAAACAGGAGTCGCGCGAATGGCACCGCTCTTTTGGACTCAATTTCATTGAAAAGGTTCGACACCGACTTCTCGCCCCATAGCGGGCGCTCTGCGAGATTGATCCCTTTAGCTTCCAGACTGTCTTTGAGCTTAAAAATATCAGATGGTTCCTTGAGAAGGCCTTCTTCAAAGAACTGCTCAAGGATTTTTGGACCCAAACCTTCAATATTAAGCGCCGGACGCGAAACAATATGCCGCAGCTTTTCAAGCTGCTGTGCTTCGCAGGTGAATTCTCCGGCGCAACGCCGGACAGCATCTCCATCCGGACGGACAGCAGCGGCTCCGCATACAGGACAAGTTTCCGGAAACTGGTACGGTTCCGATTCTTCAGCTCTCTTGGACAAGTCAACATCCGAAACCTTCGGGATCACGTCCCCCGCCCGATAAACCTTTACCCAATCTCCTACACGCAGATCTTTCCCATCTCTGATTGGATTGCCGTCGGCGCCGATTCCTTTGATGTAGTCTTCATTGTGCAGAGTAGCGTTTGAGACAACGACACCTCCCACGTTAATCGGCTTAAGCCGAGCCACCGGTGAAAGCGCACCTGTTCTCCCAACTTGAATTTCTATCGCATTCAGTTCTGTCCAAGCTGTTTCAGCAGGAAATTTCGCTGCGATTGCCCATCGAGGCGCCGTTGAACTGTTGCCTAGCCGAAATTGGAGAGAAATGTTGTTGATTTTGTAGACGACGCCGTCGGTATCATATCCCAGCGAAGGACGCTTTTCTTCGATCTCGTCAAAGGCGCTGATCATCTGTCTGATTTCCGTACACAAGGTTATGTGTGGATTCACTGAAAAACCCATAGAGGCAAGTCGATTGATCGCTGTGAGCTGGTCGGCGGCAAGAGGTGAAGACAGCTTGCCCCAACCATGCGCAAAGAAACGAAGCGGGCGCGAACGAGTGACTTCGCTGTTCAATTGCCGGAGTGATCCAGCTGCGGCATTTCGCGGATTGGCGAAGGTCCTCACCTTTTTATCTTTTTCCGTCGCTTCCCTCAAAGATTCATTCAAAGCCGAGAAATCCACATGCGCCATATAGACTTCTCCTCGCACTTCCATGAAATCCGGCGCATCTCCTATGGTTTGCGGAATATCCGAAATGGTTAAAGCGTTCGCCGTGACGATTTCACCAACGGCGCCATCGCCTCTGGTTGCCGCTTGTTTCAATTCACCATTTTCATAGGTTAAGGAGACAGAAAGGCCGTCAATTTTGGGTTCTGCGGTGAATTCGATTGGCTCATCAGCAGACGATCCCAAAAATCGCCGGACACGTGCGGCGAATTCTTCAATGTCTTGCGGAGAAAATGCATTATCCAATGATAGCATCTGCTGCGCATGCGTAGCCTTCCTAAATCCATCAGATGGAGGCGCACCAACTCTTCCGGTCGGACTGGAAGCTGATTTGAGTTTAGGAAATCGGTTTTCAATTTTTCCCAACAAACGCTTGAGATCATCATATTCGCCGTCGCTCATCAACGGATTGTCTTCACCAAAATAGGCTTTGTTCGCGCAATTAATTCGATTCGCCAATTCAACGACGAGTTCCTCAGCTTGAGTTTCGGTGAGCTCCTCAGCCACGATATTCTTCGTATCTGACATGCTGAATCACCTCGAATTCTTCATCATGCTCGTCCAGGAGCTTCCATCATGCTGCGCTGGCCATTTATTCAACGATAACACTGCCGGCAATTCATAGGCATTCAGCAACGCCGATTCAAAGCATTTAGAGAATGAACGTTTCTGTGTCGTCGAACGCTAAGCATATCAGAATTTCCTGCACTGCAATCGATCCAAGAGCGATTAATTTGTAATGGATGTTGGCTGTAAAATTGGGTTGCCAGACCCTATATTGCGGCTATGACTGGGACCCGACCAAATTTGCAGGAAAGAAACTTGGCCAAACCGGAGCACACGGCCGGAGTGGAATTGAATTCACTGGGCTTTGCCAAAGAACCCTGCGATACGCGGGTGATTGTCGCCATGTCTGGTGGTGTGGACAGTTCAGTTGTTGCCGCGATGCTGGCAGAGCTGGGATACGATGTGGTCGGCATCACGCTTCAGCTGTACGACCACGGCGATGCGCTTGCCAAAAAGGGAGCCTGTTGTGCCGGCCGAGATATTCATGACGCGCGAAGAATCGCATCTGAATTCGGCTTCCCCCACTATGTTCTTGATTATGAGTCGCTTTTCCGTGACGCCGTAATTGACGAATTTGCTGACAGCTATCTGGCAGGGGCCACACCGATTCCATGCATTCGGTGCAATGAGCGTGTAAAGTTTAAGGAACTGCTCGAAACAGCCCAGGATCTGGATGGCGATTGTATGGCCACGGGGCATTATATCCGCCGCATCAATGGACGGTTCGGTCCCGAATTGCATCGAGCCAAGGACAGGCAACGCGATCAGTCCTATTTCCTCTTCTCGACAACCGCTGAACAATTGAAATACCTTCGGTTTCCGTTGGGTTCGATGACATCAAAGATGGAAACTCGTGATCTTGCGCGCCGATACGGGTTAACCGTAGCGGATAAACCAGACAGTCAAGACATCTGTTTCGTTCCAAACGGAAATTATGCGGATGTCATCAAGAAACTGCGTCCAGATGCCGCGGAACCCGGTGAAATCGTCGGAATTGACGGCAGCACGCTTGGAACGCACCAGGGAATTATCCACTACACGGTTGGCCAACGACGCGGTCTGGCCATCGGAGGTCTCAAGGAACCCCTGTATGTCGTGAAGCTCGACCCGGATACCCGGCAGGTCGTCGTCGGACCTAAGAGCGCCCTCGCGACGATAAAGATACATATTGATGGCGTGAATTGGCTGGGTGACGAGCCATTTGATGAAGATTGCTGCTGGGAGATGCGGGTGAAAGTGCGCTCGACCCGACCGCCTAGAGAGTCAACAATTCGGGCTTTGAGCGGAGATAAGGCAGAAGTTGTTTTGGCTGAACCAGAGGAAGGTATATCGCCAGGCCAGGCGTGTGTGTTTTACGCGCCGGAAGGCGATAGGGTTCTTGGCGGTGGATGGATTCAATCGACTGAAAAAATCATTTGACCAGAGCAGAAAACCAGTAGCAATTGGCTGAAGTCTGCTGGACCCTTTGCAGACTGCTGGCTGAGCCCGGCATATACGAACTCCGCCGAGGCGCAACCTAACCTTCACCCTTAATTTTGTTTGGACGCGGCATCTGTTTGATGATGCTTGGTTCTCCCGCCCTCAGCGGCATCCCGCAGAATCGGGCGTGGTTTGCGAGTGCAGTCTAACCCCGCCAGATTATCTTGTGTTCAGGCGGCGGATGATCACCGGCTTGATTGCGACCGCGCGTTCGACCCGCTCTCGTTGGGGTTCGAATCCGGGTTCGAGGCAATCAACCTTCGAATGCCTTCAACAGCATCGCCGCGGGATCGATTGTGTGTCAAGGGCGGGGCGGGGCCGATTTCTCGCAGTTTCGGTTGCACAAACTGACCGGGTGACATTCCGAGTCAGCACTGGTATGAAGTGCCATTGAACAAAAAATAGCTTTAGCAAAAAGATGAAGGAGTGTGCGTTGTCATTGCAGGGTGTGTTGGATGAAATTGACAGAGCACAAGGCGAAGCTGTTGATCGGCTGATAGAGTTCTTGAAAATTCCTTCGATTTCAACAGATCCAGCCTACAAAGCCGATTGCGAACGCGCGGCGGATTGGTTGACAGCAGAGCTTGCAAACATTGGATTCGAAGCATCTAAGCGCGTGACGTCAGGACATCCAATGGTTGTTGCGCATGGACCGGCGGATGGCCGCAGGCAATTGTTCTACGGTCATTACGATGTTCAGCCGGTGGATCCATGGGAGTTGTGGGAACACAATCCTTTTGAACCAAAAATAGAAAACCGCACATACGGTAAAGTCCTTAGAGCGCGCGGCGCAAGCGATGACAAAGGCCAGTTGATGACCTTCATAGAAGCCTGCCGCGCTTGGAAAAAAATCACCGGTCAGGTTCCACACAACATTTTATTTTTGTTTGAGGGCGAGGAAGAATCAGGATCGCCTTCCCTCATTCCATTCTTGGAAGCCAATAAAGATGAGCTGAGCGCTGATATCGCTTTCATTTGCGACACAGGTCTTTTCGACCGGCAGACTCCAGCGGTCATCACGATGCTGCGCGGACTCCTTGGCGAAGAAATCACGATTACCGGTCCCAATCAGGATCTTCATTCCGGAATGTTCGGAGGCTTGGCGATGAATCCCGGCCGCGTTTTGGCGCGGATTTTGTCACACCTGCACGATGAAAACGGCCGAATAACGGTTCCCGGATTTTATGATGGCGTGGCGGAGATTTCCGATGAGCTGCGCGATCAGTGGGACGGGCTTAATTTCTCCAGCAAAGATTTCCTAGCCTCGGTAGGACTTTCCGAACCTGCGGGCGAACGCGACCGGTCCCCGCTTGAAATGATTTGGTCACGTCCGACATGCGAAATCAATGGCCTATGGAGTGGATACAGCGGCGAGGGCTTCAAGACCGTTCTGCCATCCGAGGCAGGCGCGAAGGTGAGCTTCCGCTTGGTTAACGGTCAGGACCCGCTGGAAATAAGAAAGCGCTTCCGCACATATGTGCGGTCAATGATTCCCAAAGACTGCTCGGTAGAGTTCAAAGGACACGGAGCCGCGTGCGCCAGTCAATTTCCGACGAATCACAGATTGTTTGAAACGGTGAAGTCGGCTCTATCACAGGAGTGGCAAAACGATGCGGTGTTCGCCGGAAGCGGTGGATCCATTCCGATCGCCGGTCACTTCAAATCGATTCTATCCATGGATTCTATTTTGGCTGGATTTGGTAATGACGATGACCGAATCCATTCACCAAATGAAAAATACGATCTAGAGAGTTTTCGGAAAGGCACACGAACTTGGGCACGGGTCCTCGCCCAACGCGGATAGTGTTCAGTGTGCGGACAAGGCAATCATGAAAGAGCGAGATGCAGCAATGAGTACTGATAAACAAGAAACCGGTAGGAACAAACTCCCGATAGAGATTCTCGTTGCTGCGCCCAGAGGGTTTTGCGCAGGAGTTGAACGAGCAATCAAAATTGTCGAACAAACGCTCGAACAATGGGGACCGCCCGTCTATGTCCGTCATGAAATCGTGCATAATCGGCAGGTTGTGAACGCCTTGCACGAAAAGGGCGCCATTTTTGTTGATGAACTCCACGAATGCCCGGATGACAGACCGGTGATTTTTTCAGCGCATGGCGTCCCTCGATCCGTGATCGAAGAGGCAAAGTCCCGCAACCTGCACTTTATCGACGCGGTTTGTCCGCTGGTTTCAAAAGTACACAATGAAGCCAAACACCATGTCGCCGCAAATCGGCAGGTTGTCATGATCGGCCACAAAAACCATCCAGAAACAATCGGCACTTTAGGCCATGTCAATGCGCAAGACGCGTTGTTGGTAGAAACCGTCGAAGACGTGCAGACTTTAGAGCCGCGGGATCCAAATCATCTCGCATTCATAACCCAGACCACGCTAGGCCATGACGACACCGCAGATATCATCGCAGCGCTTCGTGTTCGATTTCCAAAGATAAAGGGTCCCAAAAAAGACGACATTTGTTACGCCGCGACCAACAGACAGCAAGCCGTAAAAGCGATCGCCCCTCGTATCGACGCGCTGATTGTCGCGGGTGCCCCGCATTCATCGAATTCAAGTCGGCTGGTGGAGGTCGGCTTGCAAGCCGGGTGTAAGTCTGCACAATTGACTCAAGGTGCCGATGAGATTGATTGGGCACCCTTGGCCAACGCTTCAGCCATCGGAGTTACCGCCGGAGCTTCCGCACCGGAAAGCTTGGTGAATGAAATTATTGCCGCTCTTGCCGACAGGTTTTCCGCAACCATATCAACCGTCACCACTACAGAAGAGAATATCGTTTTCAATTTGCCGCGCAGCATTGATCGAACATCGCCACCCGGTCAAGCTTCAGCTTGAGCTAGTGTCAGTTAAAACACCCTCCTGATTCTGCAATCTGGGACAGTTCGGTGGCGTTTGACGGAGACTGGACGCGGCGGTTTTAGGGTTTCCGGCTGATTCCGGACGTTCCGACGGGTCTGCCGGCGTTTTTCATGCATTGAAGCGGATCCCGCGCGAAGCTGTTCGGCCAGAGAAATGATGCTTTCGCGGTTGCGCTGGTCCACTGGATCGCCCTGACAGCCGTCTGTTCGGCGGCCAAAACCGGTTCCGGCGGATCAAGAAGAGTTTCCCGCACCTTCTTCATCAGCGAAGCGGACCGCTGCGCTTCACGATCCTGTGACCGAGCTGCATGACCCGGATATTTGAATGCCTGCGCAATTTATCAAGACGGTCAAAGCCGCGGTTCAGCCCCCGCTTCAAAATGCCGGGCGCAGGAACCTGCCGAAAACCTATTCTCGGGCGGTCGTTCTCAAGGCTGGCCCGTTCCGAATGCTTTGCCTCCAAGTGAGCCACAACCGCCTGACGGAACTTTTCGCCGCAGTAAAGAGCTTTTAGGCCGCTCGGCAGACGGGGAATGTCGTCCCGCGACCTCTCGTTGATCGGAGGTTCCTCGATCGGAACATGAAACAGTTGCAGATTTTTCTCGAATGTGGCTCTCATGGCATCATTCTAGTTGAAGATTCACCTTTTTGACGCAATATCTGGGCGAACCTTCAGTTTTTTCGTCGTATCTTCCGTATCTTCGCAATCACAAACAACAGACAATTCTATGCACGGTCAGGCATTAAACGCTAGAATCGACTTTTCCGGCAGACACGAGTTAGAGGAATTCACCTCAGTGCGATTGATAAGAGCACTCCAGTGAAACACGACGAACAGACAATTCAATTCTACAACCAAAACGCCGCGGATTACGCAGCTTGGTCAAGCAAGAACAATCCCGTTAAATCATTACGAAGATTCTGTGCTGGATTGAACAGAGGGGCTTCGGTTCTTGATGCAGGATGCGGGAGCGGTTGGGATTCAGAGCGTCTGGTTAATGATGGGTTCAAGGTAACGGCGATTGACGCATCCCGCGCTATGGTTGACGAAGCCAACTGTCGACCCGGTGTCGACGCGGTTCACATGCGGTTCGAAGAGATGCGCTGGAACAGCGAATTCGATGGAATTTGGGCCAATGCATCATTGCAACACGTCCCGCGGAACGCATTTTCCGATACCGTGCGAATTCTGGCGCGTTCTCTGAAGCCCGGTGGAGTATTTTATTGCGGCATTCATGGCGGTACCGGTGTGATCCGGGACAGAATCGGCCGCCTCTATTGTCGGTACAATATCACGGAGCTAAAGGATTATCTGACAGCCGCCAAGTTGGAAATACTGTGGTCTGACCAGTCACGCGGCACCGGCTTTGATGGAAGCTCAATTGAATTTATTCAGCTGGAATGCCGCAAAGCATCAATGTGCAGCGACATTCCCAAACGGAGTTTCACTTAGGCATTTTCTCTGAAACCCAAGTGAAAAATCTAGAGCGGTGAAGGCGGTTTACACGAAACTTCAAAGCCAATAAAAAATGATTCGGAGAACTGAACGCTTGCTTCAGCGACCTTCAAAGACTGGCAGCCGCTTTTCGACAAACGACAGAACGCCTTCACGGAAATCCCGTGTTTTGCCCGCCTCTCCCTGCAGTTTGGCTTCCAGCACAATTTGATCTTCGTAGCTGTTTTCAAAACTGGAGCGGATGATCGTCTTTATTCGCTTATAGGCCGCGGTCGGACCATTCGCGAGCTGCGCTGCCCGATCTCGCCAATAGGCATCAAAATCTTCATCTGGAACGGCCGCCCAAATCATTCCCGACCGATCAGCATCGAATGCTGAAATGCGCTCTGCAAACAGCGATGCTCCCATCGCCTTTGCCAATCCAACCGCGCGCGGAAGCACCCAAGTTCCACCTGCGTCGGGTACAAGGCCGATCTTGGCAAATGCCTGCATAAAATATGCGCTCTCCGTCGCGATGACCACATCGGCTGCCAACGCAAGATTAGCGCCGGCACCGGCGGCAGCTCCGTTGACGGCTGAAATCGTCGGAATTTCAAGATTGCTGATTGCCGTCAACATCGGAAAATACTCGTCTCGCAGCGTTCTCTCAAGATTGGCATCGGCGAGATCAACGCGATCACCAAGATCTTGGCCAGAACAGAATGCCCGCCCTTCCCCAATTATCACAAGAACCCTGCCATGCTTGGGTGCGTTCGTCACAGCGTCTGCAATTTCCGCGCGCATAACGGTGTTCAAAGCGTTCATAACTTCTGGGCGGTTTAACGTCAGCACAACAATCCGGTCATGCGCTTCAAATCTAATCGTCTCGTATTCCACCGTGTCAACCTCTGTCCTGTTTGATTCGAAATTTTGGTTCAGACCTGCTTCCATCCTGAAAAATCAACTGCTCCAATCGGTCCTGTTCTTCTTCGCTAAGCGGTTCGATTTCTCGGCTTTGATGCTTACGCCGATTCGCCACATAGACCCCCGCACAGAAGAGCCCGAAAATCAGGAGAATCGGTCCAGCTGCATAGACCAAAATGTTGCTGCCGTTGAATCGAGGCCGCAATAATATGGTTTCGCCATATCGCTCGATAAGATGCGCATAGATGCTGGCATCATCCCTGCCCTCGGAAACAAACTCACGAACCAAAATACGAATATCACCCGCCAGCGGTGCATTCGACTCATCAATCGATTCATTTTGGCATACCATACAACGAAGATTTTTGGAGATTTCACGCGCGCGTTCTTCCAGATGCGGCTGTGGCAGGATCTCGTGCGGTTCTACCCCGCCAAGCTGGGATGCAGAAACCAGAAAGAATCCGATGACAATCAAGATTCGCATGACTTCAAGCCGAAAACAATCCTTGTCTTTTTGATACCGGGTCCGTTCGGTAACGCCGGTCGACCAGACTCAGAATTCCCGCTGCCCCCATGATCAGTGCCCCCAGCCAAATCCAATTGGCAAGCGGTTTGACATAAGTCTTGACAGTAAATTGATCACCGTTCCGCTGCGTGTCTAACACAACATAAACGTCTCGCCAAAACCCCATGTCAATTGCGGCCTCGGTTGTGCTCGTGCCGGCTGCTGGGTAATATCGGCGTTCCGGAAAGAGTCGGCTCTGCGGAATTCCATCGCTGAGCAGCAGCAATTCGCCGCGCATTGACTGGTAATTCGGTCCAAACTGTTCGCCGACGTTTTCGAGTACAAGCGTGTAGCCGCCGACTGTGTACCAGTCGCCGATTCCGATACGGCGAATGTCTTCGGTCTCCCATGCGGTGATCGCCGAAATACCAGCTACGGTTACTCCAAGTCCTGCGTGAGCTAGGCACTTGCCCCACTCCGCGCCCGGTAATCCGATGAAGCGTACCGGTAAGGTGCGCAACTTTATCCGCCGACCAGCTGCGCGGGCGAATAAATCGCTGATTGATCCAAGAATGAGCCATGTCGCCAACGCCAATCCGATTGGTCCGATCAACCCGCCGTCCGTTTGAAATCCGTATGCCGCCAAGCCAGTCAGCACTGCACCGAGAAGCGCAAACCGCATGCGACGCAAAACAAAAGCCGCTGATCCCCGCTTCCATGCCATTGCAGCCCCAACTGGTAAGATTAAGGCCAGCGCAACCATGAATGGCGTGAAGGTCACATTGAAAAATGGCGGTCCAACTGAAACGCTGCGCTGAAACAGCATCTCGGCGACCAAAGGCCAGAAAGTGCCGAAGAACACGACCAATGCCGCAACCACCAACAGCACATTGTTAGCAATGAGCGCGGCTTCCCGGCTCACAAGCCCAAATGCCCCCTGCGGCACAAAAGCAGCAGAACGCCACGCATAGAGAGCAAGTGCGCCTCCGGAAAAAACGACTAGAATAGCGAGGATAAACAAGCCTCTGCCCGGGTCCGTCGTGAAAGCATGAACTGACGTGATGATGCCCGAACGGACGAGAAACGTGCCGATAAGCGAAAACGAGAAGGCAAGAATTGCCAGAAGAATCGTCCAACTCTTCAGACATTCTCTTTTTTCTGCGACGGCGGCGGAATGCAATAAGGCCGTGGCAAACAGCCAGGGCATGAATGAGGCGTTTTCCACCGGATCCCAAAACCACCAGCCACCCCAACCCAACTCATAGTAGGCCCACCACGATCCCATGGCGATTCCCACGGTCAGAAACATCCAAGAGGCAAGCGTCCAAGGCCGAACCCATCGTGCCCAAGCGGCATCGGCTCTGACGGTGATCAGCGCTGCTATTGCGAAACTGAAGGACACAGATAATCCGACGTAACCCAAATACAAAAAAGGCGGATGAAATGCCAAACCCGGATCCTGCAGCAGAGGATTGAGCCCCTGTCCTTCAAAAGGCGGTGAAAAAAGACGGGAAAATGGGTTGGAGGTGAACAGGACAAAAGCAAAAAATGCGGTGGAGATCAGAGACTGGACTGAAAGAACCAACGTCTTCAGCTTGATGGGAAGCGATTTCCCGAAACATGCAACCAACATTCCGAAGAGGGTCAAAATAAGCAGCCAAAGCAGCATCGAACCTTCGTGGTTGCCCCAGACTCCGGATAATTTGTAGATCAGCGGTTTGGCCGAGTGAGAATTCTTTGCCACCAAAGCAACAGAGAAATCCGACGTCACGAAAGCAACCGTCAACACTGCGAATGAGACGGCAGTCAGGGCAAACTGAGCAATAGCGGCCGGCACAGCAAGATGCATCCAGCCAACCCACATGCTCCGCGCGCCAAGCCATGGCAATACCGATTGGCAGACCGCGACCAGCATAGCCAATACGAGCGCGAAATGGCCGATTTCGGCAGTCATTTGCCCAACCTACCCTTGAATCTTTTCGAAGCATCAACCTTCGCAATGGCCTGATAAACCAAAGGGTATGTCATAGTCTCGAATAAGTCATTGGCCCGCGGGCCGGAAAAGCCCGCGGTCTTTCAACGCATCCGCAACTTCAGCAGGCATGTAGGTTTCGTCATGTTTTGCTAAGACTTCGATGGCAACAAATCTACCATCTCTGTAATGCCCAAGCGCGACAACACCCTGCTTTTCGGCGAATAGGTCGGGAAGAATTCCCGAATACAGCACTGGGACAGAGGCATCGCCATCGGTGATAGCAAAATGAACACCGTCTTCATCATAAAGGACTGATTCGGCTCCGACCAAACCGCCGAGCCGAAACGATTCCCCGGGCGCAGGCGGCTGAGCGAGAACTTCAGAAGGAAGGTGAAAGTAAGAAATTCCATCCCTGAACCCGTAGCCAATGAGCGAGGCGGCAAAAATCAGCATGAATGACGCGAGAATCACCAGTTGAATTCTGCGCCGCTTTTTCAGGCCAATCATTGTCAAGGAACCAGTGCGGGAAACTCAAGACCTTGTGTTTCCGACAAGCCAAGCATGAGATTTGCGTTCTGCACCGCCTGTCCCGAAGATCCCTTGGTCAAATTATCCAGCGTCACAAAAATCATGACGCGATTGCCGGTTCGGTCGGCAACGACCCCAATATGCGCATAGTTTGATCCGCGGACATGGCGGGTCGAAGGGTGTTCCCCAAAGGGCAGCACAATAATAAAGTGTTCGTGTGAATAGCAATCGGCAATGCTCTCATAAATCTTTTGGGCATCGCCGTTAACATATACGGTCGCCAAAATGCCTCGGTTTTGCGGCAATAGATGAGGCACAAACGTCACGCGGATTGGTTTTCCAGCGGCTCGACTCAACTCTTGATCGAATTCAGCCAAGTGACGGTGACTGGCGACACTGTAAGCCTGAAATCCCTCGGAGACTTCCGCGTGTAAAGTTCCGACCTTCGGCGAACGGCCAGCGCCCGAAACTCCTGTCTTCAAATCAATGATCAATTCGCTCTGAGTAACCGCGGCATCCTGCATCAAAGGCAGCAGAGCGTAAAGGCCTGTCGCGGCGTTGCAACCTGTGCACGCAACCAACCGAGCCTTCGTAATGTCATCACGATAAAATTCTGTGAGACCATAGACCGCGTCTTGCAGCAATTCAGGAGCAGAATGCGGAATTCCATACCATTTCTTGTAGATTTCCGGATCCTTGATTCGAAAGTCGGCCGAAAGATCAACAACTTTGCAGCGATCGGTCAGCGAACGAATAACGCGATGACTCGTGCCATGCGGCAAGGCGCAGAAAACAAGATCAACCGCATCAAAATCGATGTCATCGGTTTGCTGCAGAACCGGGAGACCCAAATGGCGAAAGCCCGGATAAACTTCGGCAACCGACTTTCCAGCATTTTTGTCAGCCGCAAGCGCCGCCAGCGAGAGATTGGGATGTCCGGCAATGATTCTGATCAGCTCTGCCCCAGTGTATCCGCTTGCGCCGATGATCGCTACTCTACTCATTGTGAACTGATCCTGTGAAATCGTGAGCGGATGTGAACTGAACGCTTCGTCGAAGGAAGCGCGTTGCTTTGGCGGAAATCGACGCTGGATCTCCGGTGGTCAGGAATCGCGTCGGTCCGGTGTAATCTCTGAAGCGCGGGTGCCGTGACAAATAATCGGCCAGGCTGTCGGCGACAAGCTTCGGTTGATCGTAAATCGGTATATCGCCAAGGGCGTCGCGAAACACGTCGACGACAAAAGGATAGTGTGTGCATCCGAGAACAGCCGCCTGGGGCATCGGCATTTTGCGCAACAGAGCTTCGACGTGCCCCCTTGCGATGGCTTCAGCCAATAGGAAGTCTCCGTCTTCAATCGCATCGACCAGTCCGGCGCAGGCTTGAGATTCGACATCCACGCCGATCGCTCGAAAAGCCAGTTCTCGTTGAAACGCTCGAGATGCAACGGTTGCCGGCGTTGCAAAGAGTGCAATCCTTTCGACTTTAACACGTTGCGGTGGGGAATTTTGACCCCAATCGCGTTCAGTCAGCTTTTCAATCATAGGCACAGAAACACCTAGAACGCGCTTGTTGCTTGGCAACCACTCTTCTTGAATGCGCCTGAGCGCCGCAGCCGATGCGGTATTGCAGGCAAGGATAACGAGTTCACACCCGGATTCCCACAGGCATTCAATTGCATTGCAGGTAAGCCGGAAGATTTCGTCTTGGCTGCGCGTTCCATAAGGTGCATTCCGGTTGTCGCCGAAATAGCAGAATGAAATTTCCGGCAGCTCTTTCGACACTGCATCATAGACTGTCAGCCCGCCAAGGCCGGAATCGAAGATGCCCACCGGCATGTTTTGCTCTTCTTGACTTCAGTTGTGTCAAAACGAATCCAGAGCCGGATTCGCTTTTCTATTCTGCCTGTGCGCCTAACCTGAGCGGGCCGATGCACAGATTGAAGCGGTCTGCATTCTTTCCCAAATCACCGCTTCGAAAATTGGAAGCTGCGGCGAGCCTTTCGCTTTCCGTATTTCTTTCGCTCAACAACCCGCGAATCCCGCGTTAGAAATCCGGCTTGCTTCAATGCTGGCCGGAAAGCCGGCTCGTACAGCTGGAGAGCCTTTGAAATCCCATGCTTCACCGCACCGGCCTGGCCGGACAGCCCACCTCCTTTAACCGTGGCCATCACGTCAAACTGATTTTCCACATTCACGATCTGGAACGGCCGCCGGAGAATCATCTGCAGCACTGGGCGCGCGAAATAAGTCGAGACATCTTTGCCATTCACAACAATTCGGCCCGTGCCTGCCTTGATCCAAACGCGCGCAACCGCGTTCTTTCGCTTTCCGGTGGCATAAGAACGGTTCAGCTTGTCACGCACTGTTTGGCGAACGGGCATCGCTTCCACATCCTGAGCTGTGGGTTCGGCAACCGCATCCTGAAGGTCGCCTAGCGATTTCAATGTCTCATTCATTGTTTCATGCTCCGGGTGTTCTTTTTGTTGAATGACGCGACATCCAAGGGCTGAGGCTGTTGCGCTTGATGAGGATGATTCGGCCCCGCATAAACCCGCAGGTTAGTCAACAAGCGTCTTGAAAGTCGGTTGCTGGGCAGCATTCTCTGCACGGCTTTCATAACAATGCGTTCGGGATGCTTGCCTTCAAGGATCTTGTCAGCTGTCTTCGACTTGATTCCGCCGGGATATCCGGTGTGCCAATAGTAGGTTTTTTGCTTTCGCTTGCGTCCGGTCAGCTGCACCTTATCCGCATTGACTATGATAACATTGTCTCCACAATCCAAATGAGGCGTGAAAATGGGCTTATGTTTGCCGCGCAGTCGATTGGCGACAAAAGCGGCTAGCCGTCCGAGCACCACGCCTTCAGCGTCTATGATTATCCAGCTCTTTTCGATTTCAGAAGGTTTAGCCGAATAAGTCTGCATCGCTGATTCTCCTGTCCCGAACCGTATATTCGGCATTGCGTTGAAGCGGCTTCCTTAGCACGATTTCCTCATGTGTCAACGAGTTTCTTCGGTAGCGCTTTGTTTTTGTTGGATTATATGTTGTTGTATTATAATACCCCACTATCCGTATCTCGTCATTTTCTAGCTTGGAATGGCGTAAGTCAGGCTGGCGCGGGCAACCGGATCTGACTGCCCGTCCGAATAAAGAAACACATCACCGACCGTCAGTCTGCGACCGAGTTTCAGCAGCCGAGCCTCCGCTATGATATCGCGTTTCGCGGGTTTACGCATGAAATCAATTGAACAGTTGGTGGTCACGGCCAGAGGTTTGAAACCAACCGCCATCAACACGACCAAATACATCGCAACGTCGGCGGCCATGAACAAAGTCGGACCGGCTACCGTTCCGCCTGGACGCAGGTTCGCATCCATTGTTCTGCATCGGATTCTGCTGCTTGACCCGGTTACCGACTCGATGGTGAGTTGATCGGCCACCTGAGGAAATTCTTGTTGTAAAAATTTCTGAAGTTCATTGATCGTCATTGGCGATTCCCGCTTGCGGCTTCAACAATGGATCATTGACGCAGCCGATGAAACTTGACAAGCTCCCAGTTCAATGGATTTTGAGTATTGACTTCACAGGGAGGCTCCGTGTCATGAAGTTGGTCCTCAGAACCGACAGCGGTGGTGTTTCAACACTGACATTGAATGATCCGAACCGTTTGAATGTCCTTTCGGAAGGCATGCTTGAATCTTTGCAAAGCAAATTCGATGCGATTTCGAACGATCAATCGGTTCGATGCATTGTTCTGCGCGCGAACGGAAAGGCCTTTTGCGCCGGGCATGATCTCAGGGAACTGACCGAAAGGCGTCAGGCCAGCGACGGCGGCCGCGGATATTTTCAGGATGTCTTTAATTCCTGTTCGAACATGATGCAGACAATTTTGAATCTGCCGCAGCCGGTTATCGCCGAGGTGCACGGTGTGGCAGCGGCTGCCGGATGCCAGCTCGTCGCCACCTGCGACATGGCTATGGCCTCACAAAACGCAAGATTTGGTGTCAATGGCGTGAATATCGGATTGTTCTGCTCTACCCCAATGGTAGCTCTGTCTCGTAACCTTCCCCGCAAACGCGTGATAGAAATGTTAACAACCGGCGGATTTCTGGATGCCGACGAAGCGCAGCGGCTCGGGCTGATCAACCGGATATTTGATGCCGATGACTTAGCAGCCGAAACAGCGGCGATTGCTGAAACCGTGGCTGGGAAACTGGGAGCGGCTGTCAAGATTGGCAAACAGGCATTCTATGCGCAGTTGCAGATGTCGATCGAGCAGGCTTATGCCTACACCGGCCAAGTAATGGTTGAAAACATGCTCTTTCGTGACACCCAGGAAGGAATCGCTGCGTTTTTGGATAAGCGTCCACCCGATTGGCAGCAGTGACTAAACCTCGCTTCAAAAGTCGGGGTTTTTCCGACTCGCTGGATGATTCAGCGTTAACTGCCGGAATATCCATGCATTGATAAAAACTTGTCCTGCAGGTAGCTGATCAACGGCTTGGCTGAAAGGTCCTGCCCCACGGCATGACGGATCGCCGCCGCCGACTTTCTGACCGAGCCATGCCTTTGAACATTTTCGTGCATCCACTGCACCGCAGGCATGGGGTCGCCTGAATAGAGCGACTGTTCAAGACCAGGCACGTCCAGCAGAAGCTTTTCATTCAGAATAGCCGCATAGATGTTACCGAGCGTGTAGGTTGGAAAATACCCGAAAAGTCCAGCTGCCCAATGAATATCCTGCAGCAGACCATTGGACGGCTTATCAACAGAAAAACCAAAATCCGCCTTGAATCGTGTGTTCCATGCCTCTTCCATATGCTCGGCTTCCAACGCACCTGAAATCAAATCCCGCTCGAGATCATAGCGCAGCATGATGTGGAGATTGTACTGAATCTCGTCGGCTTCCGTACGGATATATCCGCGCTTGACGAAATTGACTCGACGATAAAAGCCGTCGGCTTCATCAATGCCGATTGCACCGAATTCTGAACGGATGCGCTCAAACAGCCAACTGCTGAATGCGCGGGATCGACCGATCTGATTCTCGAAAAACCGCGACTGACTTTCATGAACGCCATACGATGCCGCTGAACCGATTGGAGTTAGAGCAAAGCTGCTGTCGATATTCTGCTCGTATGTTCCGTGCCCGGCCTCGTGAATGGTTGAGTAGATGCAGTTGAACGGATCGCCTGTATCAACCCTGGTTGTGATCCGGACATCAAGACCCTCACCCGACGTGAATGGATGAGTTGAAACATCCAACCGACCAACATTCCAGTCATATCCGAACTTTCCAGCGAGTTCGCGAGCGAGCCTGAGCTGCTGTTTGCGAGGAAACAAGCAGCTGAATTGAGGTGGAGGAGTTTGCATCCTCATTACTTTATCAAGAAGCGGTGTCAGCGCATTTCGCAGTGCGCCGAACAATTGATCAAGCATATCAGTCGTCATGTCAGGTTCATATTCACTCAGCAAAGACTGATAACCGGACACGTCTCCCGACACTGCCGCCGCTTCCTCTCTCTTCAATGCAACAACCTCGGCTAAGCATGGCAAGAATGTCTGTATGTCTTCATTGGACCTCGCTTCTCGCCATGTTTTGATTGCGAGCGAGGTTACGCGGGCAATTTCGGCGGCAAGTTCAACCGGCACAGCGACGGCGCGACGCCGGTCTTTCGCCAGATTGTTCAGCATGGCGATGTAATTTTGGTTGAGATCGTGACTTTCGGCAAACTGGCTGGCGCCGTTGAGCAGATCACCAAGTTCCTCGGATACCATTCGTTCGTGAACAATCGCCGTCAATGCTTTGAGCTGATCTGCGCGCTGCGTGCCGGAACCGTCCGGCATAAAAGTTTCCTGATCCCACTGCAGAATCCCGAGAATCTGATTCAATGATGCGGTTACTTTGTTGAATTTAATAAGATCGTTGATTGGCTTCATGGTATTCTCCAAAAGTTAATCTGCATTGAATCAGTGGGTTAGCCGGATTGGAGGCAGCAAACAGCTGTATGCAGGCTTTTGGTTGCTTGCCATTTATTCCTTGTCAGAATTAGCGTTGCCCGATCATTTGCGAATTGTCATCGCCGGATATCGGCAGACAAATCTCGTGCGAACGGCAGCGCAGAACAGCAGGACAGCGCCAAACTGATGGATAATGGCAACCGGTGGCGCCGCTGCATATATTGATGCGACGATTCCCAGCGCCACCTGTCCAACCGTGAGAGCCAACAGTGCCGCAAACCAATTCCGAATTCTCAAGCGGGCGCTTGTTCGACTCAGCCACCAGGCAGCTAACACCCCGACCAGCAATATATATCCCAACAACCGGTGGTTGAAAACCGTCAGCGCTGGATTATAAGCAAAATTTGATAATATCGGTCTGTATTCGAAACTGCCGTTGGGCAGAAGTTCGCCGTTCATGGTCGGCCAGCTTGGAAACGCTTGACCGGCGTCATTGCCTGCGACGAGGGCGCCGGCAAGAACCTGAATTACAGTCAATGCAATCACAGCAGTCGCCCAACCCTCCAGCCGAACCTCACGATGCCGTCTTGCCTGCAGCAATTCATGTCCAGGCCGTCCAAGAATCATGATTTCCCACAGAACAAGCCCAACCACCGCGAAAGCCAGCCCCAAATGTATCGCAAGCCGATACGGAGTGACATCAAGGACATTGCCTGTAAGACCGCTGGTGACCATCCACCATCCGACTACGCCTTGAATTCCAATCAGAACGCCAATCCCAACAATCCTCTTGAGTTGGCGCGAAGGCATGGCCTTGTGAGATGCGAACCAAACAAAACCAATGAACCAAACGAGACCCACAAGGCGCCCCAGCTGTCTGTGACCCCATTCCCACCAATAGATATATTGAAACTCTGCAAGGGTCATTGCGGGATTCTGCAGTTTGAATTCCGGTATCTGCTTGTATTTCTCGAACTCGGTGAGCCATGAATCCGGGTTGGTTGGAGGCATAATCCCCGATACGACATTCCATTCGGTGATCGACAGACCTGAATCGGTTAAGCGCGTTAATCCTCCGACCACTACAGTCGCTATCACGCACGCCAACAGCGCTGCGAGCCAGAGCCGAATAGACCGTGTGTGATCACGAGCGGTCTTGGGCGCAACCGAAGCGCTGGAAGTCCTTATGGCCGAACTGTCTTCAACCTCCTCAAATATTTTTCGATTAGCGGCCATCAATCATCATTCTGATTCTGTGAGTTGGTATGTGTCACACCATCGGGGGCGTACCGAGTTAGTGTGCGTCTCACTCCATGCAAGGATTTCAGTTCCGCTCCGCTCAACTCCAAGCGCATTATCAGGTTGCGTATATTCAATATCATTCCGTTCGCCTTATTAGGGGGCCAGAAGTGTCCGGCCTGTTCCAAATCATGGATCAGCAGATCGACAAATCGCTTCTTTTCTTCCAGGTTGGCCGGGGCGGAAACCGATCTGTCAACGGCGACTTCAGCATTAGCGCATTGCATCCACTCATAGCAAATCAGCAATACGCATTGCGCGAGATTTATCGAACGGAAGGTAGGATTCACCGGGACCTCGATAATCGCGTTGGCAATTACAAGTTCTGAATTTTCCAGTCCTGTGCGTTCGGGCCCAAACATAATGGCTACCCGCTGACCGTTAAAGCAGTGGCTTCGAACCTCGGCCATTGCCTGATCAGGCATAAGAACAGGCTTGCATAAGTCACGACGTCTGGCGGTTGTTGCGAGCACAATATTCATGTCCGCGACCGCTGATGGGACATCCGAAAAAATCTGAGCCTGCTCGAGTATCCGTCCCGCACCGCTGGCCATGGCAATTGCTGCTTGATTGGGCCAACCGTCTCGCGGCTCTACGATTCGGAGCCCATGGACACCGAAATTGAGCATTCCCCTCGCTGCAGCTCCGATGTTCTCACCTAGCTGAGGCCTGACGAGCACAATCGTTGGGGGGTCTGGGTTTTCGGATTCTGGCATCGACTCGGCGCGTGGCTACAACCATTCAGAATAATCAGCGAAGACAATATTCTCTACCCACACAATCACGCCTTTTGTCAATTTAGCGCAAGATCCAGTCGCGCAATTGAACAATAGGGTTGAACGAATCAAATCGGTCCAAAGACAGTTATGCCTGTCAGCGACCGTAATTTCTGGTCAATGGCGTTGTCGCTCTCGTGAGAATAGGCCAACGCTTGTCGGTACTTAAGCAGGATATTTTATTATTGTTCATTTTATATATCCTTTGTATCCGGACACTTGGTACAGCGGACATATCGATGTGATGTTTTCAGCAACTTTATATCCAATGCATTATGCTGATACAAACTTTGGTTTAGGCAGCGAGATCCGCTGGCTCGGATTTCTTAATTCGTGGGGCGTGCAACTATGATCATCGATGACACCCAAGCAACGACGTGTAGAATCTGCCTTGCCACACCGAAACGATTCACAGAAGATCAGTCCGCCTCGAAAATTTCCTCGGTTATTGATGACTTTGAAATAGCCAATCTCCGATTGGAATTGGAAACAGACCATATTGACGAATTTAAGCGGGCAGCTGACATGCTGTTGCGGATTGTAGATGACCGGGACATTTCCATCGTCGTCAATGATCGAATTGATCTCGTAGACACTCTAGGTCTGCACGGCGTTCACCTGCGGGACGGAGCGCGGCGGGTTCGCGCCGCGCGCTCAGCGCTGGGAAAGGAAGCCATTGTCGGCGCATTCTGCGGCGCCACGCGCCATGTCGGCATGGAAGCCGGGGAAGCTGGAGCGGATTATGTGGCATTTGGTCCGGTTCGCGCGTTTGAACCTGTTGACACCGAAATCGCGTTGCCGCGATTGTTCGATTGGTGGAGAAAATTTATCCTCGTGCCTTCAGTTGCGGAACAAGGGATCGACGCTCAAAATGCTGCAAGGCTGGCCGAGTCGGCGGATTTCCTGTTGATAGGATCTGAGCTCTGGGAAGCAGAATGTCCGCAGTCGGCCATGGCTGCGCTCAGCACAGGCCTTCAATGACACTACTGTCGCAGTTAACGGTGCGTCATGGAGCTGCGCAGGGGCTGGGCGATGGTGTTTGCTTTGCTGTTGATAAGGCTTCAATACCAGCAATATTTTGTATATAAGGCATAAATTTTATACAACAGATCGTAACCAGGCGTGTGCTGCTGAATTAACGAAAGGCAAAAATGGACGGTAACCGACGAAAAGGACTGTTGATTATTCTCTCTTCGCCGTCTGGGGCCGGAAAGACAACACTCGCGCGAAAGCTCACAGCTTGGGATCCCACAATCGAATTTTCGGTTTCAATGACAACCCGGCAGCCGCGCAAAGGGGAAAAGAGCGGCCGAGAGTACCACTTCTGTTCAAACAGTGAATTCGACGAGATGGTGGGGCAGGACGCCTTTCTCGAATATGCAGAAGTATTTGGAAATCTCTATGGTTCGCCGCGTGAACCCATTGAATCGGCTATCAAAAGATCACGGGACGTGGTTTTCGATATTGATTGGCAAGGCGGACTTCAAATTAAAAATTCTATGTTCGCCGAAAACGCGGTTTCGATCTTTATACTGCCTCCTTCAATTAAAGAGCTCAAGCGTCGCCTTCACACTCGCGGCAAGGATTCGGAAAAGTCAGTCGAACGACGGATGGTTCAAGCCAAGGACGAGATTCAGCACTGGACACAATACGACTATGTCTTGATCAATAACTGCATAGAAAACGTCTGTCAGAAGATACAGCAAATCGTGTTAGTGGAAAGAATGCGCAGGAGCCGCAGCACGCAATTGTCACAATTCGTGGAAAAACTCATTGATGAATATCAGGACCGGTACAAATGAATGTTTTTGAACTTGACGGTCTCAAACCTCGATTCCCGGAAGAAGGTTCCTACTGGATCGCTCCTGACGCGAATCTGATCGGAAATGTCTTGATCGCGAGCGATGTTTCGATTTGGTTTGGAGCCACGTTGAGAGGCGATAACGAACCAATCCAAATTGGGCGCGGCTCAAATATTCAGGAAGCTTGCATGCTGCATACCGACATGGGATTTCCTCTGAAAATCGAAGCGAACTGCACGATCGGTCATCGCGCGACTTTGCATGGTTGCACGATATGTCGCGACAGCCTTGTCGGCATGGGAGCGACGATTCTGAACGGCGCCCAAATCGGCGATCATTCGGTTGTGGGAGCCTGTGCATTGGTAACGGAGAGAAAATCCTTTCCGCCCTACTCGCTTGTGGTCGGTTCTCCGGCACGCCTTGCACGTAGATTGACTGCAGAAGAGGTCAAGAAATTTACCGAGGCATCCGCGCATTATCGCTCCAATATCAAGCGCTATCGTCACGGCTTGAGAAAAATAAACTCGGCGGAAGAGTGATTATGCTTGATCTGAATGCTTCGCTCGAACCCGGAATGTTGGTTATAAACCCCGTTAAGCCAAGTTGGGGTTGTGGACAGATACAGTCCATCGCACAGGAAAAAATCACATTGAATTTTGAAAATGTTGGAAAAGTTGTCGTTGACGGCAATCATGTCCTGCTCGAAGAATGGACACAAAACGGAGGCTGATAGGCTAACAACGCTTGTCAACACGCTGGAATTTGAGCAGATGCGATACTGCGCAAGTCTAAATTTCATGAGGCGGAACAGCGGCTCAGATAAATCATATCCCGCAGCCCAAACCGTTTCCGAACTGCCTTGGATAACCTGTGCCGAGTGTCCGCCAACCCGAACTTCATGCAGCGCTGATGCACATGCATCAATCCCAGTGGCTGAGACATTCTGCCAAATTCGCGGGAAAGAGTCGTGGTAAATAATTTCCTTGTTCGTCTTGTTGAAACAGAGCAGGATCTGTTGGCGTCACAGCGTTTGCGGTACCAGGTGTTTGTCGAAGAACTGGGAGCCAGCGGCAAAGGTGTCGATCACGACAGACGTTTGGAAACCGACAAGTTTGATGAATATTTTGATCATTTGATTCTTGTGAACCGCTCCAAGGACCCAAAAAACCTCGATCATGTCCTCGGCGTTTACCGGCTGCTGCGGGACGATATCGCTAAATCAACTAAGTGCGGATTTTATTCTCGAAGCGAATTTGATTTGTCGAAGCTTACAGAATCAGGTCGGTCCCTGGTTGAACTGGGTCGATCCTGCACTCACCCGGATATCCGCGGCAGCACAGCCATGTTCAGCATGTGGAACGGGTTGGCGGACTACGTCATCGATCACAATATTGAAATTATGTTCGGCGTGGCCAGCTTCCATGGCACGGATGCAAAGGCGTTGAGCAATCCAATTTCCCATTTGCACTGCAGCCATTTAGCGCCCGAACCTATCCGTGTAACGGCTCTCCCTCAGAGCACTGACCCAGTCATGCGCCTGCCGTGCGATCAGGTTAACGTCGGCGAAGCGCTTAAGGCTATTCCCCCACTCATTAAGTCTTATCTGCGGCTTGGCGGTGTTGTTGGCGATGGGACATTCTTCGACTTTGAATTTAATACGACGGACGTTTGTTTGATTGTTGATACCGAGAATATGTCCGAAAGCCACCGCGTGCGCTACAGAAAGTACCGGGGCACGAAGTGAGCACATGGGATCCGGATTTTCAGCCGGAGCCACAGCAGTACAGGATACCCCATTACGTCAGGTTTCTGCGGCGCTGGTTGTTGATGGCCGTGGTAATTTATGGCTTGCTGGCGGTGTTTTTGGTGGTCCGTCTTTTCGAGTGGCCATGGGGACGGCCGATCACACCCGCAATAACTCGTATTGTGTGCATCACGGTGCTCAGAATTATCGGTTTACGGCTGAATGTCATCGGCGCTCCAATTCGAGGGCACGGTGCGGTTGTCGCAAACCATGTGTCCTGGCTGGACATCTTCGTTTACAATGCGACGCAGCGCATTACCTTTGTAGCCAAAAGCGAGGTAGCGGATTGGACCGGCATCGGGATTTTGGCAAAGGTCACCGGCACCGTGTTCGTCGAACGAAATCCTCGGATGGCGCTTCGGCAGCGGGATGAGTTCGCAAAACGGCTTTCATCGGGCGAAAAACTTTTGTTTTTTCCGGAAGGCACAAGCACCGACGGGCTGCGGGTTTTGGACTTCAAGCCCACACTGTTCGCTGCAATGTTTTGCGATGAATTACGACGGACACTGCATGTGCAGCCGGTTACAATCCGTTATCGATCAGAACCCGATCAAGATCCAGCATTCTATGGATATTGGGGAAAGATGGGATTTGGAGAGAGCTTATTCAAAGTGCTTTCTGTTGATCGGAACGGTGCAGTCGATGTGATTTTTCATAAGGTTGTAAAGGTTGCGGAATTCGAGAACCGAAAGCAGCTTGCAGTTCACTGCGAGCGCAGTGTGCGTTCCGGTTTGGCGACGAGCGAATAATGCTGACCTGAAGATCTTGGACAGCGGCAGATTTGTTCAGTCGATACCATGCAGCCGTAAGCACCATTCGATCTTGAATCCAAAAAACCGTTCAAGATTTTATTCTATCGGTTCATTCCCGTGCCGGCAGGGAATTTGCCGTCTGACCGGAAGACGCATTATGCCATTGGTCTCGCGTCCCTCAGCCTTGCCAGTTCATGTGCTACTAGAAACGCCAATTCCAGTGATTGCGAAGAATTCAAGCGCGGATCGCACGCTGTGTGATATCGGTCGCTCAGATCTTGATCTGAAACCGCGCTGATGCCGCCAGTGCATTCAGTGACGTCCTTACCGGTCATTTCAAAATGAACTCCGCCAGGATACGTGCGCTCACCTTCATGCACGGAAAAATATTCCCGAACCTCCTGTAGAACGCTTTCAAAACGCCTTGTTTTATACCCGGTCGAAGATTTAACGGTGTTACCGTGCATCGGATCACAGCACCATGCGACTTTGGTTCCATGCCTCCCGACCGCTCGGATCAGCTTCGGCAAATGTTCCTGGACCTTTCCAGCCCCAAACCGACAAATCAGCAGGATTTTCCCCGATTCGTCCGTTGGGTTCAGTCTGTCAAGCATATGACACAAATCATCCGTTGACATCGAAGGTCCGCATTTGATGCCAATTGGATTCTGCACGCCCCGGCAGAATTCGACATGCGCGCCATCCGGCTGCCGTGTGCGATCCCCGATCCAGATCAAGTGGCCGGATCCTGCTACGGGTTTGCCAGTAGTGGAATCAATTCGGCAAAGCGCTTCTTCGTATTCAAGCAACAGCGCTTCGTGACTGGTGTAGAAGTCAACTCTCCTTAGGTCCGACACACGTTCTCCGGTCACTCCGGCCGCCTCCATAAAATCCAATGCGTCGGTTATGCGGGCTGCCAAATCACGGTATTTTTGTGAATTGCCGGATTCGGTGAAGCCAAGCGTCCATGAGTGCATCCGCCGAATGTCCGCGTATCCACCTTGACTAAACGCTCTCAAAAGATTGAGACTTGCCGCGGATTGTCGGTAAGCTTCAAGCATCCTCTCCGGATCAGGAACGCGCGCCTCCGAACTGAATTCGATTCGATTTATGATATCGCCTCGATAGCTGGGCAATTCCACCCCGCTTTGGATTTCGACCGCCGATGAGCGGGGTTTCGCAAACTGGCCCGCCATTCGTCCGACTTTCACAATCGGGCATTTTGCACTGTAGGTCAACACGACCGCCATCTGCAGCAAAACCTTAAACGTGTCGCGAATCGAGTCGGCGTTGAATTCAGTGAAGCTCTCGGCGCAGTCTCCGCCCTGCAAGAGGAATGCCTTTCCTTCGGATACGAGAGCTATCTTCCTTTGAAGTTTTCGAACTTCCCCTGCGAAAACAAGAGGCGGAAGTGCCGAAAGCTGTTGTTCAACATGCTTCAACTGCCCAGCATCTGGATATTCGGGCATCTGTATACGAGGTTTTGTTCGCCAACCCGATGCCGTCCACGTCTGAACCATTGAACAAGTCTCCCAATCAAGGATTTGAAGCTAGACGCTATTACAGTCCGTTGAAATAAATTTCTAGCATTTAATGCTATTTCAGGAAAGCAGATAAACAAGAACTTAAATAGAAAGTGTTTTGTGATGTGTTCTAATTAAATATCTTTTAAGTTTTGTCTTTTTTTGACTATCACATGAAGAGGATGACCATATCAACGGCGCTTCGGATAACCAGAATAGAACATGAAGAAGGACAGCGAGGGCTGCCGCAATTTCCGGAAGGGATACAAGCTCCATGCCGATGTCGCCGACGGCGGCATCCCGGTCAGCTGCCTTCTCACATCGGCCTCGCTGCACGACAGCCAGGCGGCTCTGCCCCTGGCGGCGATGTCGGCCGAACGGGCGGACAGTCTCTGCGATCTCATGGACAGCGCTTATGACGCCGGGGAAATCCGCGAATGCTCTCTCCGCCTCGGCCATGTTCCTCTGATCGAGCCGAACCCACGGCGGAACCGGGAGTTCAAGGCAGAGCTTCACAGCCGGCGGCGGGCCGACCGCGCCGCGCGTCATGTGCCGGCTGAAACGGCGCGCATGCGGGAACGCTCGACGGTGGAGCGCTTCTTCGGCCGCCTCAAGGACCAGTTCGGGGCGAAGCATGTCCGGGTACGCGGCTATAGGAAAGTTTTCTGTCATCTGATGTTCGGCGTGATCGCCCTGCTGACCGATCAAATGATGCGCATGAACATCTGAACCGGCTTCACCTGGGCCACCGCCCCCGGAGAGCTTCCTGTCTCAGGAAGGCGCTCCCGCTCGCTTCGAAAAAAGCCGGAAGCCGAAAAAAGTTGCCAAACCGCCTCCAGCACGGCGAATTAGGACGAATCCCGACCCTCCAAGCCAGTCATCAGGGCCGGGCGGCGGCCGACAGCCGGACCGGAGCTCCAAAATCCGGCATCATCGAGTAATTTTGCAAGAGGCTCTATTTTTCACCTTATTGTATCGGGCTTCCGACATGCTGGGGATAACCTCTAAAGATTCTACAATGCGTAAGCTTGATTGTTGGCTCGTCGACAGGTGTTTATCGGGTGCAACTTGTCTCAGCAGAGTCGGAGACAGCTGGCGTTATTCGGTAAACCGCTCTCCGGTCTTCTGAAATAAACCAAATCGACCCATCCGGTGCTTCTTGAACATCCCGAACGCGCTTCGTTTCCGGAAAGTCGATCTGCTCGGCTTCACGAAGCTCGCCATCCCAAGCCAACCTTGCAATGTAATCAAACTTCAGCGAACCCACGAACAGCTGATCCTTCCACTCGGGCCAGAGCTTGCCTGAATAAACAATCATTCCTGATGGAGCGATTGACGGATCCCAATAAAATTGTGGCTGTTCAAGCCCTTCTTTTGCCGTCCCTTCACCGATTTTGTGTCCGGTGTAATGAACACCGTACGAAATCACAGGCCAACCATAATTTTTTCCGCGTTCAATCAGATTGACCTCATCGCCACCGCGAGCTCCGTGTTCCGATATCCACAGCCTGCCTTGGCTATCGAAAGACGCGCCTTGAGGGTTTCGATGTCCAAATGACCAAATCTCTGGCAGCACACCGATTACATCGATGAACGGATTGTCTTCGGGAACTGTTCCATTCCTCAGCAAACGAACAATCGAACCATTATGTGAGGATAATTCCTGGGCGCTACCGCGATCACCGCGGTCGCCCAAAGTCACAAAGAGCGAACCGTCCGGAGCCTCGACAACCCGCGATCCAAAATGTCTGGAACTCCGGTGTTCCGGCTGCATTTGAAAAATCTGCCTGACTTCCTCAAGAGCAAAACCATCGACCGAAAGTCGCGCAACCGCAAGCGCGGTTCCTAAGCCTCGTCCCTGCTTAACCGAATAGGTAAGGAAGACTTCGCGGGACGTTTCAAAATCCTTTGCCGTTTCAATATCCAACAAACCTCCCTGGCCCCTTGCCACCACTTCGGGCACGCCATTGATGGTTTGCTTTTTTCCGCGGTCGTCCACATGGATGAGGTTGCCTCCACGCTCGGTTACCAAAAATGCGCAGTTGGGCAAAAATGCAATGCCCCAAGGCGAATCCAAACGAGAGGCCATTCTCTCGACCACAATCTCTTTGCCCCCTACTGAATATACCTCGGCGAAACTAGGACCAGCCGCCAGACCAGCAGAAATCAGCGCCGTAAAGAGAACTCTATGCATAATGTGCAGCATCAGGCACCCCGATTTTATCTCATGTGGAAATTCAACTCCGCATTCTTGATCCGGTCGGATCATGCGGCGAAGGAGCAATGACACGGACTGCTCGTTCTTCTCCAACGATATGACAAGTCAAATCCGTGCCCTCTGCTGCGCACTCGGCAGAAACCAAAGCCATCGCCAGACTCTTGTTGATCGTATGCCCATATCCACCGGATGTCACAAAACCAACACGCTGATTCTCCATCCATATCGGTTCGTATCCAGTCGCATCAGCGTCGTCGGCTTCTACCTGCAGGGTGACAATCCTTCTCGCGGGACCTTGGTCTCGTTCGGCGACTGCCGCATCTCGGCCAACAAATTCGGCTTTGTCGAATTCGATCCAACGATCCATACCCGTTTCTGCGGGCGTATAGGCCTGCATGAATTCCGCGTTCCAAATGCCAATGCTCTTCTCAAGACGCAGAGAAAGCAACGCATTGAATCCAATATCTCTTCCGCCGGCCTCTCGGCACGCTGCGTGCATGGCATGATAAAGCGTTTCATGTTCGGAAGACGCACAGTTGACTTCGAATCCCAGTTCACCCGAAACGCTCACTCTAGCGACTTTGCAGCGAATCAATCCAACATCCATTGAACAAACACTCATGAACGGGAATGCTTCGCTTGATACATCTTGATGGGTCAGCTGAGCCAGAACGTCACGAGACTTTGGCCCGACAATCGCGAATCCGACGGTGTTGTCTGAAATATCCTCGACTGAAACCCCATCTGACAAATGTTCATCGAGCCAGCGCATATGCCATTCGCGGAGGTAGTAGCTTCCCATAATCCACCAATCGTCACCACCCCAATTCAACAGCATCAAGTCTCCCCGGAGCCGCCCGCTCGGCGCGAGCATTGGTGAAAGCCGGCAGCGGTTTTCCTTGGGTAAACGACCAGCCATGATTCGGTCAAGCCAAACCGCTGCCTTCGGCCCTGAAACGCGGAACCGCGAATAACCTGAAATGTCCAGCAGACCCGCGTTGTTTCGTGCCGCTCTGCATTCGTCGCCAACCAAATTAAACGCGTTCGACCGTTTCAGCGTCGGCGTTTCATCAAAGTCCTTTGGGGCAAAGTAAATCGGAAGTTCAAGCCCCCAACTCTCGCCGAATCGCGCTCCGTTTTGCTTCATCGCTTGGTAGGCCGGGGATTTCTTCAATGGACGCCCCGCCCACAGCTGCTCATTCGGGTAGGTCATCACAAACCGCCGAGAATAGAACTGTCCAGTCGTCTGGCGAATATACTCCCGGTTTGAAGCGAAACTTCCGTAGCGAGCGATGTCCATCGACCAAGAATCGGTTTCGGTTTCGCCGTGAATCATCCACTCGGCAAGTGATTTACCCACACCACCGCCCTGCAGAAAGCCAGCCATCACGCCACAGGCCAGCCAGTAATTTCTCAGTCCTCGCACCGGACCGACAAGCGGATTGCCATCCGGAGAGAAAGTGAAAGCGCCGTTCACCCAGGTTTTAATTCCAACATTTTCAAGCGCTGGATAGCGGCGAAAGGCCATATCGAGCTCGTCGGAAATTCGGTCCAATTCTTCTTCAATCAGTTCAATTCCAAAATTCCACGGCGCACCATCAATATTCCAATGCTTGTGATTCAATTCATAGATCCCGACGAGAACACCCTTTTGATCCTGTCGCATATAGGTGAAGCCCTCGAGATCAACGGTCATCGGAACTTCAAAGTCCAATTCCGCGACCTCCGGAATGGTTTCAGTGACGAAATAGTGGTGCTGCAAAGGCGAAATCGGCAATTCCACACCAGCCATGCGTCCGACCTGCTTCGCCCAAAGACCTGCTGCATTGACCACATGTTCGGCGTGAATCGCACCCTTCTCCGTGATCACGTCCCACGTGTTATCGGAGCGTTGCCGCAGTTCAGTCACCCGATTATGCTCTATGATATCCGCCCCGCGTTTTTTTGCAGCCGATGCGTAGGCCTGCACTGTGCCGGTCGTATCCACATACCCTTCCCGGTCCGCCCAGAGCCCGCCGATAACTCCTTCGACATTCATAATCGGACAACGTTCTTTGATCTCTTCGGGTGTAACGAGATGACAATCGTCGATGCCTACGGTTTGAAAAACACGGTATGCCGATTTCAGCCATTCCCAGCGGGAAGGAGCCGACGCAACGGTAATGCCGCCTGTCATATGCAACCCGATGGATTGACCGGCCTCTTTCTCCACCTCCGCGAGGAGATCAATCGTATAAGCCTGAAGCGCAGCCATGTTCGGATCCGCATTTAGCGCATGCACGCCTCCGGCCGCGTGCCAGGACGACCCGGCGGTAAGAACCGATCTTTCCAACAGACAAACATCGGTCCAGCCGAATTTGGCCAAATGGTAGAGCACTGATGATCCCACCACACCTCCACCAATCACAACCGCGCGGTACTGTTTTTTCAAGTCCTCGCCTCCCACTTCTGTTTGTCGATTTCGACAAATTTTTCTTGACTTGCGTTATCAAAGCACAAAGCGCCTTCGTCAAGTTCGGTAAACAGCGCCGAAAGGTAAATTCGCAGAACTTGATGACAAATCGCTGCCGGGACACTATTTTGCGCTTCGAAATCGATCTGTGCTAATCTAATTGGCACAATGCAGATCCCGAAAAAAGCGAGAGAGAATTTAGAATGAAAAAGACCTTTGTTACACTCGCCCTGACGGCAGCGGCAGCTACCTCTGCTTACGCCGACGGGCATGAAGTGAAAATCGGAGTGTTGTTGGGTTACACCGGACCCATCGAAACTCTAACTCCCACAATCGCCTGGGGTGCGGAAACCGCGATGGCTGAGGTCAACGAAAGCGGCGGTATATTAGACGGACACATGGTGATATCCGTGCGCGGTGATACAACATGCGTCGATTCCGCGGTGGCTTCAGCGGCAGCTGAAAGAGTGGTCACCGTGGACCGGGTTCATGGAATTGTCGGTGGAGACTGCTCCGGCGTGACCGGTGCAATCCTACAAAATGTCGCGCGGCCCAATGGTATCGTGATGATTTCTCCGTCGGCTACATCTCCGGCGCTGTCCACTGCCGAAGATGACGGTTTGTTTTTCAGGACAGCCCCTTCGGACGCGCGCGGCGGCGAGGCTCTGGCCGAAGTTGTTCACGCACGCGGATTTTCGAATGTTGCCGTGACCTATACAAACAACGACTACGGCAAAGGATTGGCTGACAGCTTCAACACTGCCTTTGAAGCGGGCGGTGGGACTGTGACGATCGTTGCATCGCACGAAGATGGCAAAGGCGATTATTCCGCTGAGGTCGGCGCACTGGCAGCGGCTGGCGGTGAAGCTCTTGTTGTCATCGGTTACATCGATCAGGGCGGTTTCGGCATCGTGCAGGGGTCGCTCGACACAGGCGCCTTCGATACATTTGTGTTTCCCGATGGAATGATTGGCGATAGCATCACTGACAAGCTTGGCAGCGAATTGAACGGTTCGTTTGGCCAGGCGCCGGGTACTGACAGCGATGGCTCCGATTGGCTGATGGCCATGGGAACCGAGCAGGGTTTTGATGCAAAATCCCCGTACGCTGGCGAGGCGTACGACGCCGCTGCGCTGATCATGCTTGCGATGCAATCCGCATCATCTACCGACAGCAATGTCTATAAGGACCATGTAACGCGTGTTGCGAACGCACCTGGTGAGATTATCAAAACAGGTGAACTCGGCAAAGCCATCGCTCTCATTCGCGAAGGCGTCGACATCGATTACCAAGGTGCGTCGGATGTCGAATTGATTGGACCCGGAGAGTCCGCAGGACGTTTCGCGGAATATGAAATTCAGAACGGCGAATTTGTGATTGTCAACTACCGTTGATCACAGTTCACAAAATCGGGAGCGACCTCGGCCGCTCCCGTCAGCCAAGCTCGATTGCGTTGGCTTTTGCCGCAAGAGCTAAGAGCTCTTGAATGATTGCAATTCACAATCTTCGTAAGCAGTTCGGCGGATTCACCGCATTGGACGGCGTTTCGTTGGAAGTTGCCAAGGGCTCGATTACCGGGTTGATCGGTCCAAACGGGGCCGGAAAAACAACATTGTTTGATGTTGTCGCTGGAGCAACTCCGCCAACTTCCGGAAAGATTCTGCTCGATGGACAAGATATCACCGGTCTGACCCCGCACGAACTGTACGCGCGCGGATTTCTCCGCACCTTTCAGATCCCCCATGAATTTCGTTCGCTGACCGTCCGGGAAAATCTCATGATGGTGCCAGGTGATCAGATTGGAGAAACACTTTGGAATTGCTGGTTCCGTCGTGAACAGATTGCCAAGCAGGAAGCTGAAATCTATTGCCGCGCCGGAGACGTAATGGAATTTCTTACGCTCTCCCATCTTGCCGACGAGTCAGCGGGCAATTTATCAGGCGGTCAAAAAAAACTTCTGGAACTCGGACGGACAATGATGGTTGATGCTTCACTGGTCTTCATCGACGAAGTCGGTGCAGGGGTCAATCGAACACTGCTCAACACCATTGGCGATGCCATCCTCCGACTCAACAGGGAGCGCAATTACACAATCTGTATGATTGAGCACGATTTTTCCTTTATTTCACGCCTATGCGATCCGGTCATCGTTCTCGCCGAAGGAAGAGTTCTTGCAGAAGGTTCCGCCGATGACATCCGATGCAACGAACAAGTCATCGAAGCCTATCTTGGGCGTAGCGCTGCAAAGTGCACCCATGTGATTCCGTGAATCGCAAGAGCGACATCGGCGAGCTGACGGGCGATAGAGTGATGTCATGAGTTTGTTGCAAGCGACTTCGATTAGCGGCGGTTATGGCGGAGTCGATATCGTTCACGATCTTTCAATGTCCATTGAACCCGGGGAGATCGCGGTCATCGTTGGTCCAAACGGGGCTGGCAAGTCGACGGCGATGAAGGCTTTGTTCGGCATGATCGAATTGTCATCAGGATCGGTTCAATTCGACGGGCAGGATGTCACAAAGCTGACACCCCAGGCACGCGTCGCTCTTGGCATGGCGTTTGTTCCTCAAACGCACAATATTTTTGCGACGCTGACGGTCGAAGAAAATCTTGAAATGGGAGCATTCCTCAGACAGGACGATTTCACAGATTCCATGCAACAAGTCTTCGACCTGTTTCCAATCTTAGAGGAACGTCGCGGACAGTCGGCTGGAGAATTGTCTGGTGGACAGCGTCAGCAAGTCGCTTTGGGCCGAGCACTTATGACGCGACCGAAATTTCTGATGCTCGATGAACCAACAGCCGGGGTGTCACCTGTTGTCATGGATGAGGTGATGGATCGGATTATCGACATTGTTCAAACTGGGATTTCAGTGCTGCTGGTCGAGCAAAATGCCAAGCACGCTCTGGAAATCGCTGATGTGGGATTTGTTCTTGTGCAGGGCAGCTGCCGTTTCACGGACACGGGCAAAGCGCTGCTTGCGAACGACGAAGTCCGTCGATCATTCCTCGGCGGCTGAACAAGAGTCTTTGGTATGCTGGACGCCATTGTTGTTTTTGCAAACTATGTGTTCGTGCCCGCGGTATCTTACGGAAGCACCTTAGCTCTTGGCGCCTTGGGTGTGACACTGGTTTACGGCATTCTCAGATTCGCAAATTTCGCTCACGGCGATACGATGGCTTTCGGAGCCATGCTTGCTGTCTTGGGAACATGGTTGCTTCAATCATTAGGCATCGGACTTGGACCGCTTCCGACTGCGCTGATCGCTTTACCCGCCGCCTCGCTTGGCACTGTGCTGCTTGTGCTTGTGATTGATCGCTCAATTTATCGCCATTTCCGCAATGCGCATGCCCCGACGGTGACGTTCGTTACCCTGTCTTTCGGCGTCATGTTGGTTCTCAACGGCCTTGTGCGTCTGATTATCGGACCTTCTGAACAACGCTTCACGGACGGCGAACGGTTCATCATTTCAGCACGCGAGTTCAAGACCCTCACGGGGCTACAGGAAGGTCTTGCTTTCAAAACAACACAGGGAATCACAATCGTAACTGCGTTTCTTTGCATGGCCTTTCTGTTTTGGTTTCTGAGCCGCACGCGCACAGGAAAGGCTATGCGCGCTTATTCCGATAACGAAGATCTGGCCCTGTTGTCCGGAATTAATCCAAATCGGGTTGTCATGGTTTGCTGGATTATGACCGCGGTGCTAGCCGCGGTTTCCGGCACGCTGTACGGCTTGGATAAGACATTCAAGCCATTCACTTATTTTCAGATTTTGCTTCCGATATTTGCAGCGGCCGTAGTCGGCGGCATGGGAAATCCGGTTGGAGCGGTGATTGGCGGCTACGTTGTTTCCTTTTCAGAAATTGTTTTGACATACGCCTTTAAACGCGTCCTTGGACACCTGCTTCCTACTGAATGGATGCCTGACGGATTGGTTCAACTCCTGTCGACTGACTATAAGTTTGCCGTTTCCTTTGCCATACTGGTCATTGTGCTGCTGATCCGACCGACGGGAATAATCCGAGGGCGTGTTCTATGACCCGCCGGGAGAAACTGTATTTCGTGTTATGCGCAGTTCTCATTCTATCAGTTGGCGTGTTTCAGAGCTGGAATCTTGCGCTGGCTATTCTCAATTTCGGACTGATTTCCGCAATTATGGCACTCGGCGTCAACATCCAGTGGGGTTATGCCGGTCTTTTCAACATTGGAATCACCGGATTTGTCGCCCTAGGTGGGTTAGCGGTGGTCATCACTTCCGCTCCGACGGTCGGCGAAGCATGGAGCGCGGGCGGCGTGCGCGTGATCGCTGCGCTAATGGCGGGAGCGGCAACGATTGCTGGAGCTATTTTGTTATGGAAACGAATGGTTCCGGGCAGGCTTCGCGTAGTCGTTCTGATCACAGAATTGCTGATCGGGTTTGTGCTTTACCGCTGGTTATTCGATCCGGCGGTCCAAGCGATTGAACAAGTGAACCCGGCTAGCACCGGGTTCCTAGGCGGCTTAAGTTTGCCGGTATTGCTGGCTTGGCCCTTCGGTGGTTTGCTGGCGGCTGGCGCGGCATACCTCATTGGAAAGGTCGCGCTGGGTCTGCGCTCCGATTATCTGGCCATCGCCACTTTAGGAACAGCCGAAGTCATTATTGCAGTCCTGAAACACGAAGATTGGCTCACACGCGGAGTGAAAAATGTCATCGGTCTGCCGCGTCCTGTGCCCTACGAGGTCAACTTACAAAAAACACCATGGTTTCAAACTTTCGCCGAAAGTCTAGGAGTGAGCCATGTTGAGGCGTCATCGATTTTTGTGAAGCTATGCTACACAGGTCTAATTGCCGCGGTTTTGGCCGCGGTTTTTCTCCTTTGCCAAAATGCTCTGAATTCGCCCTGGGGGAGAATGATGCGCGCTATTCGAGACAATGAGCGTTCCGCCGAAGCGATGGGCAAAGATGTCAAATGGCGCCATCTACAGGTATTCATTCTCGGGTCGGCGGTCTGTGGAATTGCCGGCGCCATCACAACGACACTGGACGGACAACTCACCCCGGCGACTTACCAGCCCCTTCGCTTCACGTTTCTTATATGGGTGATGGTCATTGTTGGCGGCTCCGGCAACAATTGGGGGGCGATCCTCGGCGGGTTGCTCGTTTGGTATTTTTGGATCCAAGTTGAGCCGATCGGTCTCTTTCTGGTTGACTTCTGCACGTCTTGGCTTGACCCACAATCGCCTGTTCGGATTCACTTGCTTAACTCGGCGGCGCATATGCGATTCTTCACCATGGGAGTGATTCTGCTGCTGATCATGCGATACAGTCCGAAGGGCTTAATCCCAGAGCGATAGCGAAATTTTTTAAGATCGGTCAAAAAACTAATCGGAGTTTGACAGCATGAAAGACCACGTTCAAGTCTGTGTCATCGGCGGCGGAGTCGTCGGCTGTTCCGTGCTTTATCACCTAACCAAGTATGGCTGGAGTGATATCATGTTGGTCGAAAGATCTGAACTAACCTCTGGATCAACCTGGCATGCCGCTGGCGGATTTCACACCATCAATGGTGATACCAACATGGCCGCGCTGCAAGGTTATACCATTCGGCTTTACCGGGAGTTGGAAGAGCTGACCGGCATGTCGTGCGGGCTTCACCATGTCGGCGGGCTGACCTTGGCGGAAACCCCAGAACGGCTGGACATGTTCAAGGCCGAGCGCGCCAAGCACAGATTCATGGGATTGGAAACTTTTTTGGTTACACCATCCGAAATCGCGAAAATTGCGCCCTTGACCAATCTAGAAGGAGTTATCGGTGGGTTGTTCGATCAACTTGACGGTCACCTGGATCCCTCCGGCACAACCTATGCTTACGCCAAAGCTGCCACGCTGGCAGGGGCTGAAATCATAACCCACAACCCGGTGCTGGAAACGAATCAATTGAACGATGGCAGTTGGTCGGTTGTAACTCGGAATGGTACGATTCATGCTGAACATGTGGTGAATGCTGCCGGACTCTGGGCCCGCGAAGTGGGCAGGATGGCGGGAATTTACCTGCCGCTTCACCCCATGGAGCACCAATACATAGTTACAGAAAAACTAGCGGAATTCGCGGATGCCGAAAGCGAGTATCCACATGTGGTTGATCCAGCCGGGGAGAACTATCTGCGCCAGGAAGGCAAGGGCCTTTGCATCGGATTTTATGAACAGAATTGCAAACCTTGGGCGGTGGGCGAAACACCCAGTGACTTCGGGCATGAACTTTTGGCTGATGATTTGGATCGGATATCGAAATCCATCGACCATGCGTATTTCCGTTACCCGGTGCTTGAACGCGCGGGGGTTAAGCGCATTATCAACGGTCCGTTCACATTTGCATCGGATGGAAATCCACTGGTTGGACCGGTTCCCGGGTTGCGGAACTACTGGGCTGCCTGCGGTGTCATGGCAGGATTTTCGCAAGGCGGGGGCGTTGGACTTACGCTTGCGCAATGGATGGTTGAGGGAGAACCTGAACGCGATACATTTGCGTTGGACGTCGCGCGGTTTGGCCCTTGGATCAATCCGTCCTATACGTTGCCCAAAGTTGTAGAATTCTATCGTCGGCGATTCTCGGTGGTTTACCCGAACGAAGAGCTGCCCGCCGCACGACCCTATCGAGTTTCACCTATGTATGATGTGTGGAAGTCGAAGCGAGCCGTATTCGGGGTGCAATTCGGCACCGAGGTTGTGAATTATTTTGCCGATGCCGGGGAGCCGCTCTACGAAATTCCTTCCTTTCGACGCTCCAATTCTTGGGATGCAACTCGAAGAGAAGTTCATGCCGTCCGCAATGCAGTGGGCATCAATGAGATCCAGAACTTTGGCAAGTACCGCGTTTCCGGAAGCGGTTCCCGCGATTGGCTCAACAAGATATTCGCTGGACGCATTCCCTCCCCCGGACGGGTGAGTTTGACGCCAATGTTATCTCCGAAGGGACGGATATTCGGAGACTTCACGGTAACCTGTCTTAGCAACAACGAATTCCGGCTCACCGCTTCCTATGCATCCCAAGCCTTTCACATGCGATGGTTCCTTGATCATCTTCCGAGTCAAGGCGTTTATATCGAAAACATATCTGATCGGGTTTGCGGTTTTCAGATCGCTGGCCCGCGCGCTCTGGAATTGCTGGAACGCGCGACGGGAGCGGAAAGCTCGGCTAAGTCGCTAAAGTTCATGGACGCACGCGAAATGGAGGTTGGTGTCGGCAGCGCCTTGGTTCAAAGGCTGAGTTTCACTGGCGGCCTTGGATACGAAATCTATGCAGATGCCGCATCGGTTAGGGCAATCTTCGACACGCTTGACGAAGCTGGAAAGGACTTTGGCCTCACACCCTTCGGTATGCGCGCCATGATGTCTCTCAGATTGGATAAATTCTTCGGCTCCTGGCTGCGCGAGTATTCACCCGATTACACTCCCGCGGAAACCGGGATTGACCGTTTCATTTCCTGGAAAAAAAATGAGGACTTTATCGGTCGAGCGGCCGCGGAGTCAGAGCGCTCCTCCGGTCCCGGTCGAAAAATTTGCGCATTTGAAGTGGATGCCAACGATGCCGACGTTTTCGGCTATGAACCTCTCTGGATCAATGGCAAGGTCGAAGGCTTTTGCACATCAGGAGGCTACTCGCATACTGTCGATAAGTCGATTGCATTGGCCTTCGTGCCGGTCGACTTCATTGACACGGAATTCAACGCCGAAATTGAAATTCTTGGTGAAATGCGCGCTGCCAAACTCTTGGAAACTCCTCTGTATGATCCAGATGGTGCGATTATGCGTGGTTAAAGGTATGCATTTTTCGGACTGGAGCAAAAAAGGTCGGTGTTGATTGACGCAATAGTTTTGGCGGCCGGAAGATCGCACCGCATGAGGGGCACAGACAAGCTTACCAAAACTATCGATGGTATTTCCCTGCTTCGGCGGACGGTGCTGAGTGCGATTCGGTCGCACGCGAGGTCGACGGCTGTTGTGCTTGCAATCGGTCAAAACGAGCGAGCATCCTGCATTCGGGATTTGCCTGTCCGCATAATTTTTTCCTCGGCATCATCGGAAGGCATTGCGGGGTCAATACGCAGTGGAATTGCCGCTTGCGCCCGCGATGCTGCTGGCGTGATCATACTCCTCGCCGACATGCCGATGGTATCATCCGAAGATATCAATGCTATGATCTGCGAGTTCCAGCCACTAGCGATCATTGCAGCCAGCCAATCGGGGGTGTTGGGAAATCCTGTGTTGTTTGCTAGGGATTATTTTGAAGAAATTTGGAATCTTTCGGGCGATAAAGGAGCACGTTCGATCGTGGATGAGCACCAGTCTTTTGTTCAAGTCATTGATCTACCTGAACAGCGCGCACTGATTGATCTCGACACACCGGAAGACTGGCAACGCTGGCAAAGCAACCAAAGGCAGACTTGAGTTTAGTTCGAGTTATTGCATCACGAAAACTGAATGACCGCCGGTGTTTAATGGCTGCCATCGGCGTGACCTCTGAAGGCTTTCGGGAGGCGCGCGGCATCTGCGGGGGAGCCAGGGAAGACAAATCAGGCTGGGACGCTTTCCCGCGCCGCCTAGTCGTCGGGGCCTTTTCCGATGGTCAATCCGGTCTCTGCCTGGCTGCGGCCAGGTTGAAACACGTCGCCGGCACGCAGTGGAGCACGCGAAAGTATATGAACATGGATCCACAGAGCGAGATGAAGCTTCGACAAAACGGAGCCGCCGACGCATGATCGAAATTGCGAACGATTCCGGACACTACCAATCGTCGCAATCACAAACAGCAGAAAATTCTATGGACAGCACGGCTTTGAACGGCGGAATCGACTCTTCCGGCAGACACTATCTATTCTATTCAAGGTGTTAGAGGGGTTTCGAACACATAAAAACCGGTTGGTGCGGACGGCGGGACTCGAACCCGCACTCCCGTTCGAGAAGCAGATTTTCATACCACTTCGGCTTTCGCCGCCGCAGATCGCGTTCGTGGTCTGGACTATCCCTTCACCCTAGCCTGATGGCCTTAGGCGCCGTCCGTCTAGTCTCTACACCTTCCCGGAAGGTCCGGGCTTGGCTCGGGATCCGCACGGCAAACTGCCAGAGCCTTCCCCGAATTTGAACGGTTCTACACCGCCGGTTTCCCGGAGGGCACTCAATCAATAAGTCTGCCGCGTCTACCTTTCCGCCACGTCCGCACACCTTCCAGCGACTGCTCCCCATCCTAAAGAACAGGGCTTTCTGCTCCGCAAGCCGTACAGACGATTTGTTCGCCTTATTCGATTTGCATGAACAGCGACGGACAGTCCTTCCGCCTTGTGCTATGACTAAAGCAGTGATTTGAAACGGTCAATATGAAACCCGTTTCACTTACTTATCAATCCGAGCCTTGAGACACGGAGCTCCAGCACATTAGTTTCCAGCAATGTTATGATGCATAATCACGTGCTGCAAATGATGCGCGCTGGACGAGTCAATACCGCATATAGCTGCCTTCCTCTTTTCAACAACCCATCCGGTGGAAGCGAAGGAGCACACTGCAGCATAAGCTCCCCACCCGCTGAGCGCAGTGTCAGACAATATACATGATCTGGTTTACGACAGCTGACATCGATGAGCGAAACCTTCAATTGACCTGCAGAAATAACCCCGTGCTGCTGACTGTGCGCTAAAGCCAAACTGGTTGCATTAATTTCGAGCAACACCTTATCTCCCACCTTTGGATCTGTGTCGAACTGCGCCAATATCCGATCAGTTCCAACCATAACCGTTGCCGTGCGATCTTCGTGCACCGCTGCTACACACGCATGTATTACTTGGAATTCATCGGTTAAATCAGGCAGGCGTCTCGATACGATTCGTCCTTGGTTGATCTCAAGCGACGAAGCGCTGATCCTACTCAGTTCTTCATATGAATGCGACACTATGATCGTTGGAATATCGTGTTGTTTAAGCAAAGCCTTCAGTCGGCCGAGAATCAATATTTTCTGTACGTTATCGACGGCATTCAACGGCTCATCAAGCAGCAACAGACGGGGAGCTGCGAGCAGTGCGCGGCCAAGAGCGACTCGCTGCCTTTCACCACCGGAAAGCGAAGCGACACTACGGGTCTGCAATGATCCGAGATCCAAAGCATCCACAATCTCTTTTCTTTGCGGCCCCTGGCGGCCGCGCTTTCGGTGCTCACCGAACCCAAGGTTGGAGACTACATTCATATGGTCAAACAGACGGCTGTCCTGAAATACCAACACTGCGTTTCGCTCATGCGGAGGCAAATGAATTTTGGAGGCGCTGTCTTGCCAAATCTCGCCGCCAAACCGGACAGTTCCTCTGCTTTGCGTTTCAAGTCCGGCAATGATTCGAAGAAGAGTGCTCTTACCGGCGCCGCTCGGTCCAAAGAGCGACGTGGTTTGCCCGATCGCAAACTCTTCGGATATTGAGAGAGAGAATTCGGCGAAACCGATCTCTACGGACAGCGCCAACCCGTCAACCTTGCCCTTCACGGTGCCCCTTTCGATTGATTGCATAGAGCAGGAACAGGGCCGTTAAAGCAAAGGCCAGCGTACCAAGAGAAAGCATGTGCGCGCGTTCATAATTCAGAGTTTCGACGCTCGTATAGATATCAATTGAGATTACGCGGGTTTGGTCGGGTATATTGCCTCCGACCATCAAAATCACACCGAATTCACCCACCGAGTGCGCAAATCCAAGAACAGCCGCGGTCAAATATCCGCGCTTCGCCAGGGGCACGGCAACCGAGAAGAACGCATCCATCGGACGTGCTCCGAGCACCGATGCGGCCTCCAAAGATTTTCTGCCAACTCCTTCAAAAGAGTTTTGCAGCGGTTGGACAACGAATGGCAGTGAATGCAACACCGTGGCTACAAGTATTCCCGCGAAGGAAAACGCCAATGTGTCTCCAGTGACGGTCAGCCAAAATCGTCCCACAGGCGCATTTGGATTGAAAAGAATCAGTAGGTAGAACCCGAACACCGTCGGCGGCAGCACCAATGGAAGCGCTGTCACAGCCTCAAAAAACGGCTTGGCGCGGGAACGTGTTGTAGCGAGCCACCAAGCCAAAGGCGTTGACAAAAGCAGCAAAATGGCGGTCGATGCGCATGCGAGCTTCATAGTGATCCATACTGATCCTAAACCAAGCATTGAACTAAGGCAGCCCATATCCAAATTGCGTGATTATCAGTTGTGCCTCCTCTTCTTTCAAAAAACTATGAAATGCGATTGCCGCCGGATTTTCTGCAGCGCGAAGAAGCAAGACCGCATCCTGACGAATAGGACGGTGTAAATTCTCAGGAACTAGCCAAGTCCAACCATCAGGCGAAACTTTCGTTGCAGCGGCGAGATAGGAACCAGACACGAATCCCAGATTCACATTGCCCGTCGCCACAAAGGCGAAAGACTGGCCGACATTTTCCGCAAAGACCAATTTTTTATTGATCTGTTGTGCGATTCCGTCTCTTGCAAGGATCTCCATCGCCGCTGCGCCAAATGGCGCAAGCTCCGGGTTGGGCAGTGCGAGCATTCTGACATCGGGATCCAACAGAACGTTCAGTCCGCGCTGCTTTGATGCCAGTGGAATTCGGCTCCAAAGCAGCAGTCTGCCTATCGCATAGGTAAAGCGCGATCCGTTCACGATTGCGCCTTGCTCGTCAAGCAAAGCAGGACGCATCTCGTCGGCTGCCAGAAATACATCAAACGGAGCGCCATTTTTTATCTGCGCATACAATCGACCAGTGGAACCCGTTGCGATGTCGATTTCATGCGAATGCGAGGCCTCAAATTTTTTCTCGAGTTCTTCGGCTGCCAAAGCAAAGTTTGAAGCCACGGCGATTAACGCGTGACCAGCAGCGGAAGCAGAAACTGATATGGCAAGGATAGCAGAGACCGCAAGTAGCTGCTTTAGAGTTAGTTGAAAAGCAACAAAATTTAAAAGGCGTGATCGAGAGACCACGCTGACAAAGCGTATCCTGGCTCGCTCTACATTGTGATTCTGAGTTGAATTCGGGGAAAGTCTATGCATCAATTACGGCCATGCGCCGATCGGTGATCACGCCGCATGCGACGCTCTTTTGTATGCTTGCGCGTGGTGCCCGAGGCGAGACTCGAACTCGCACAACCTAGGGTCGGAGGATTTTGAGTCCTCTGCGTCTACCAATTCCGCCACTCGGGCCAGCGCACGTTTCATAAACTCAAATGCATGGTTTCGTCAATCCAATCCAAAATTTCGTAATCTTTTGCAATGACAATTTCCGCCATGTCGACTGCGGTCGCTTACCGATGTGGCTTCAAAATTCCAAGATGCAAACCATCTTAGCTCTAAAGTTCCCGGCTGCTGGCAAAACTTGAATGACTGCCGCTGACAAAGTCAGTATGTGTGCCAACCAGCCCTTGAATCTGCACCACAGAACCACACACAAATCACCGCAAAAAACCTCCTCAAGCGGTGCGATGATGTCGCCGTAATGGGCAGGATTCCAGGAATTGACCGGTCTTTCGAACACCCAGTCGCTGATGGGCCAGAAATGCGCACGGCCATCATCGTGGCGCAGCGGAAAATCCGTCAAAATATGGAGTAGTGCTGACGCTGCAGCTACATTCAGCCAGTCGCGTCGCAGCCAGTACCCAGTCGACAGCAAAGCAAGCCAAACAAAAATTGAATTGTCGATAGAAAAAATGCGGTGCCACGCGTCGAAAAAATACAATTGACCGAAAACGACTGAAGGTGGAACGCCCTGAATGAACAGTGCGTGCGATTCTAAGAAATAGAGCGATGCACCGGGCAGCAAAAATCCGGCAACGGCTGCTATAGTGACCACAAACGCATTCGGACAAGTGAATACGGTCGCGCCGATGATGGTTTGTGCAGAGTATTTTATTTGTACATTAAAAGTATTTAAAAATAACTTTTATATTTTAAATTCTCTGAATTAAGGAGCAGGACAAAGCGCGAAACCGGCCGAATAGCAGCAAATCCCAGCGTTTGCCTGAAGACGGCTAAGAGCATTATCGGGTGACTCACTTTCTGCAAACTGAATCTTTAACATGCCGGAATGCGCGCGCAAAAAAAGAAGCAGGTACATCAAGGCTTTTCGTTTTCGCCCCGTCCGCTTTGCCGCTCTGCATCGGATCGATCAAATGCGCAGCGTTCGTCAATGGAGATAACTTTTGGATTATCTTGTGTTTCATTGCCCCCCTATCTTCACATTTGGACTTTTTGCATTAGATTCTCTCGGCATGGGTTGCTCATATTTTATGGCTTCACGATTTCTTGAAAATTCGGGTTTCCCGATTGTATAAAATGCTATGCTGGCGCCGATGGTTTTGCGTTGTTTATCCAAGAGGCTCACGATTGCTGCAATTTGCCCGACGGCTCTGTGTTCGGTGGGCTTGCAGATTAAACGAATGGCGCCATGGCAATGAATCAGATAATCCCGCCGATTTTCAATCTATTCGAAAGCAAATTCTCGATGCGTCAGCGAGCAAGCTGCAATATGCGCTTTGGCGCCTGGACCGTCCTGGTCACCGGAATCAACCAAGTTCCGTTCATGATTTTCACTGTCACGTCAGGAGCACAGCGCTCCTCGCGAAGCGCCGATGGTCCCGCGCGCTGTTTTGTTCGCGGCTTACCATACAATCTAACTATGCTGCTTGTTTGCAAACTTGCAGATTCCACTCAAACTCGCTTTTCAAGTTCGATGTTCACAACAGCGGGTTTGGCACTTCCAAATGCAGCGATGCTATTGATGGGGTCACAGCTATGGTAAATTCGAAATTGCTCTTGTGGATTGGCGTTTCAGGACCGGCCATTCTGCTGATTGCTGCATTCGGGTTCGAGCATCTCGGAGGGCTGAAGCCTTGCGCATTGTGCATTTGGCAGCGCTGGCCTCATGCTGTCGCGGTTGTGCTAGCTATGATTTTTGTTGCAACGCGACATCCTGCCGTCGCCGCACTTGCCGCTTTGACCTTCTTTGCAGGCACGCTGACCGCTGGATTTCATGCCGGCGTTGAACAAGGCTGGTGGAGCGGCTTGGCAACTTGTGAAGTCGGCTCTGATTCTGCGCTGGACCGTGAAAGTCTATTGGATTTTGCTAGCCCGGTCTCCGTTGTTCGATGTGATGAAATCGCCTGGAGATTTCTAGGTCTATCAATGGCAGTTTGGAACGGGCTCGCTTCGGCTGCGCTGTGCGTTATCTGGGCAATCCTGACGAAGAATTCCATCCACAACCGTCGAAAGACCGCATTCGTTCGCGACGCTTAAGATCAGTCCCATGAATAATGACCTCCCTCTTGGTCAGGTCGGATTCCCGAGAAATTTTCGCAAGATGATTTTTGTGCCGGAGTACACGGCATTACCGACGTCAAACACATGCAAGCCTCTACCCGCCTGTGCACAGAAACTGTGAAACAACTGCGTCTTCTGCTGACCAGAAGCAGAGTCCTGCAGGATTAAGCCTCCAACTCAACGTCCCAATAAAGAAAATCCATCCAGCTTTTGTGCAAATAATCTGGCGGAAATTTGCGGCCGATATTCATCAGCCGCTCAGATGATGGCTGAACCGGTTCTCGACGGAGCGTCATTCCAGATTCAGCAAGGATTCGAGCACCTTTGTTCAAATTGCATCGGGTGCAGGCCGTTACAACATTGGTCCATGTCGTGCGACCACCGCGCGACCGGGGAACCACATGGTCGAAGGTCAATTCACTGTTTGATCCGCAATATTGGCATAAAAACTCGTCCCGCAAAAACAAATGGAACCGAGTGAACGCAGGCATTGATTGATGGCGAACAAAGTCGTGCAGCGCGACCACCGACGGCAGACGAAAACGACGGGACGGGGAACGCACGTATTTATCGTATTCTGAGAGCACATAAACGCGGTTGCAAAGCGAAGCCTTCAGGGCAATCTGCCACGGCCACAGCGACAGCGGGCAATAGGAAAGCGGGCGGAAATCTGCGTTCAGCACAAGCGCCGAGTATTGCCGTGGATTGGCAAGAGGACGCACGAAGGCCGACTTAAAATCTGTGCGCATTTCCCTTTCTCGCATTGCCGCCAGACACAATTTCGCCTCGTTTCCAAGATGCTGTGATAATGCCCGAATTTATTGAATTGAATCCACAACATCAAGTGGTTGGCTGATCGTTATCGCTATCCAAGTCACCCTCTTGCTGATCAATTGCCCATTCTTGCACCATGTCGACAGCCACCGGAGTCGATCCTTGACTCACGGGTGTGAATGTCGCGAGCTGATCAATTGGCGCGGCTGAGCGAACGGTCATTCGATACAATGCGAACACCGCCAGTAAAATCGTGATCATGCAAATAAACAGATAGAATCCGTTTGGACCGAATTCACCCATAAGCACACCGACCGCCAAAGGACCGAATATTGCACCGGCGCCGTTAATGAAAATTAAACAGCCCGCGCCTGCCGCCATATCTTCGATTTTCAAGAAATCATTCGTATAGGCGATGATCAGCGAATAGAGCGGGTTCGTCATGCCGCCCATAACAAAAGCAACGGCTAAAAGCAAATAAAAATGCTGTGCAAACATCGTTACGGCACCGGTAACAACAGCGCAAATCAACGACAAACCGGCAATCAGCTTCCGTCTGTCTAGACGGTCTGAAAGCCATCCAACCGGATATTGGCATAACATGCCGCCAATATAAATGAACGCGACAAACAGTGAGATCTCGCCGAGACTGAGCCCCGCATTCGTTCCGTACACCGATGACATGCCCCAGAGCGCCGAAAACAGCGCACCGAGACACAACGATCCGAACGCACCCAAAGGGCTGTTTCTTATCAATTCACGGATTGACATTGGTGACGTCGCTTCAAAAATCGGGGCCGGTGAAACCGAAAGAAGAATCGGGGCGAATGATACCGAGACAAGGACCGACGCAATGACAAAAAGGAAATAACCGTTGGGATCCCCGAAATTCAAAACACCTTGCGCTGCAACAATTCCGATCATCTGCACAATGATATAGACCGAGAGAACCTTGCCGCGTGTTTCGTTGGTCGACTTGTCGTTTAACCAACTCTCGGCCACTACATAAACGCCTGAAAAACAAAAGCCGATGATGACGCGCAGCGCCATCCAAACCAATGCATTGGGTATGGCAGCGAACAGGATGAGCGCCGCCGAAATCAACGAGCCCAACGCAGCAAAAACCCGGACATGGCCAACTCTGCGAATCAATTTTGGAGCCAGCTTTGAACCGCCTAGAAACCCGACAAAATAACCGGACATGATCCACGCCATGGTCGTAGTCGAACCAAACTCTGTCGCGCCGCGGACACCAAGCAATGTACCGTGCATTCCGTTACCCATCATGAGCATCAGAATCCCGATTTGAAGAGCCCAAGTGCTTCTAATGACTGTCAACATTAGTGCAAAAACCTCAGCTGATGATCGAACCTATTGGAGATAAGGCCGTCCGAAGCGCACTCGGTTCTGAGGCGGGTTCAGCGAAGAAGGAGCGAACTGTCTCCATAGGAATAGAATCGGTAGCGGTTGGACACAGCGTGCCGGTAAATTTGGCGCATCCGTTCAAGACCCACCAGCGCGGCCACTAGCACAAGCAGGGAGGACTTTGGCAAATGAAAATTTGTAACCAGCCCTGAAACAATCTGAAACTGAAAACCCGGCCGAATGTAAATGTCAGTTTGGCCTTTCCAAGGCTTAACTCTTCCAAACTGCGCCGCGGTTTCAAGCAAGCGCAGCGCTGTCGTGCCAACGGCAATTGCCCGCTGCCCTTCGGCCAGCGTCTGATTGATCTGTTCTGCGGCCTTCTCTGATATCTCGCCGCGCTCGGAATGCATCCGGTGATCTTCGATCAGCTCAGTGCGAATCGGCAGGAATGTCCCTGCTCCGACATGAAGAGTTGTCAGAGTGGTTTTGATTCCTTTGTCTGCCAGTTCCTGCAGCAACACGGTGTCAAAATGCAACGCTGCCGTCGGAGCCGCCACTGCGCCAGGTTCGTCGGCGAAAATTGTTTGATAAGCTTCGATATCCGCTTCGTCTGTCCTGCGCTTGGCACTGATATATGGTGGCAGAGGCATTGCGCCGACGGACGAGATTTTTTGCAGCAACTCGTCGTTCGAGCAGGCAAAATCCAAAATGTGAAACGCTCCATGCCGCGCCTTTGCGACCGCAGTCAGGTTAATCCCAAAATCGATATGGTCTCCGTCTCGCAGCTTCTTGGCCGGTTTCACAAGCGCTGTCCACACCCCTTCTGAAACAGGTTTGTCAAGGTTAGCAGTGACCGCTGCTCCGCAATTTTCCACGCTTTCCCGGTATCTGATGCCTTTCAGGAATGCAGGCAAAACTCTCGTGTCGTTGAAGATCAGTCTGTCGCCGGGCCGGAGAATCGTTGGAAGATCGCTCACGCGACGATCTAGCAAACAGGAACCATCGGACACGAGCAGCCGGGCAGACCTGCGAGGTCGCATCGGCCGAAGCGCAATCAGATCCTCTGGAAGCGTGAAATCAAATTCGGTGAGGTGCATGCAATCATTACAAAATTGGTGTGAAAAACCGAATAATCGCGCCCAAAGTAATCAGATTCAGCGGATTGGTGCTGGAAACCGGATCATCGATCGGACCTTGAAGCGTGTAGGAAATGGCTCCAAGTCCTTTACCATCGCCGAATCCGATCTCGTTGAGCGGTGTTTCGCTCAGGAACTGATTAATTAAGTTTATTGGTGAAATCACTCCTTTGAGATCAACCGTTTCGTTCGCCCGGTCAATTTCACCTTCTAACGTTAACCCGATAGACGATCCGGTTGCATACGCTCTGTCGAAACGGATTGTATCGCCATCGATGGTCATGGCAACTTCAATCAGAGAAAAACGCGTGCCTTCGCCACCAAGCCTTTCAAATAGACCAACGATGCTTGCCATGCTCAGCAATTCGCTGAACACCGGCATGTCGAGAACGCGGACATCCTTCGCCGATACTCTGACGCCAACGGTTTGTTCCGCAGCATTTGGAACAACGACAATGCTCACGCTACCTCCAACGAAGTTTCCCGCAAGTCCTGCTGCACGGAGCACACGGCCTGCATCTGTTGAACGAAATTCCAAGGCCGCCTGAGATCCCCTGACGATCAACGAAAGCTCGACGTTTTCTTTCCCGTTGACTTTGCCGATGAATTCCCCAACGATTTCCTCTTGCAGCAGCAAAGTGCCTTCGACCTCAGAAAGCCAGATTGTCGGCGTGAGAATCACGCGGTCGAGTTTTACTAGAATCGGCTTGTCCAATCGGCCTGCCTGTTTTCTTTGCACACCGATCGCTGAAGCATTCGCCAAATCCACTGTGCCGCCTGTCACGATCGCGGCGAAACGGTCATCGGTCGGAATCGTAACTGCTGCTTTCAACCAATCATTGAATTCAGCTTTGGAAAACTCCGCGTGATCAAGCATTCCGTCCTGCCGGAGATTGATTGAGCCTTCAACGTTTAAGCCAGCTCCTGATAATTCAATGCGATTGATAACAATCGGCTGGGACATTCGCCCTTCCATAACGATATTGAATGGCGTCCCAGCCTGCTTGTTCAGGCCGATTTCAGGAATCGAAAGCTCCAGATTCTCAGCATCCGCCACAATGCCGAATCCCGGCTCCTGATCACCTCCGAACGTTACAAAAAATTCAGCCTCTGCTTTGCCGTTGATTGTCTGTTCTGGCAGCGGAATTGAAAATGCCTCGGCAAACTCATCAGAAAGTTCGATCTGTCCGGTTAGCAGACTGTTCGTAACCGTGCTGCTTCCGAATTCCCGTGTCCATTGACCATATGCCGGAATGCCATTGACCTTTCCCCGGCCTTCTACTGCTATGCCATGATTGTCTGCACGAATGGCTACTTCATCCGAGACAATTGAAGCTATATTCGCAATGGCTTTGGACTTAAAATCGGATACAGTTAAAAATACTTTAAAATCAATAGGTTCAAGAGAATCCTTCCGCTTCAATGGAATGTTGATTTCAGCCACTCCCATCGCATTTCCCTCTGCGATATAGGTTGGAATGCCTCCTTTCGACAATAGGCTTAGCGGTTCATGATCCAGCAGGTGCAGAGCATCAGCTGCCGATGCATTAAATGGAATCTTCAATTGTAAAGCAGCGGCATCATCAAGAATATCGGGGAATAGAAACTCTATTCCGGAGATATCCGCTGTGTTGTGATCCTGATCAAAAACAAGCGCATTATTTGCGTGAATCGACAAGCGCTGGTCATCCAAGACACCGTATCCCGACAGCTTGAAAGCAGGTGGAAATCCCTTAATAAACTCAAGGACCGCATCCGCAAATTGGAATCCGAAATTCACGCGCGGCGGCTGACCGGGAATCAACCGCAGCCCGCCATTGCCACTGAATACCCGGCCTGATTTTACGCGCTCCTTCATCCAGGTTCGTGCACGCGGAGTGACGCTGAGCGGCCAAAGCCTGATCAGCGAATCCCGAGACAAAGTGTCGGTTTGAAATTCAATACTCGCACTCCAGCCCTCGATCGAGTTTTCCAAGTATCCGCTGAGCGCGGTGCGCGATTCCGCAACGTTGAGCGTCAATTCTGCTATATCAAGACGCGCCGCCGCCAAAGACAGACGAAACTGCATAGCCCCGGTCACTCCAGACACCGGGTCTTCTAAAATCGGCAAGCCGATGGAATCGGCTTTGATAATCTCTAAATATCCTTCGGCAACAGTTCCGTGCTCAGTTGACTCTTCGATGTCCACCTGACCTTCGGCGTGCATTTGCCCAAGCTCGCTCTTGATGTGAATCGAGTCCAAGCGAAGTTGATTCAACGCGAAGCTGTAGCGCACCCGAGTGTCAATCGAATTGATGACGCTTCGTTCATTTGTGCCTGGGACAGTGAATTCCATACCACCAAATTGAATTCTGCCCGCCGCCTCTTTGAATTTTCCTTCATTGTCGGTGAACAGATCGACTTCCGCTTCCAGAACGGGATCAATGTCGTTGAAGTACTCGGGCAAGCTGATCAGCGCAGATAGATCCGAGAGCCTCGCTCCAGAAATCGAAACAGACGCAACAGCCCCGCTTGCTTTGCCTAGCGAACGCATTCGAAAGGTTATGGCCGCATCCTGAAAATCTGAGAGCTGCCAAGCAGCGCGAGCATCAATTTCCAGTCCGGTCGCCGCCTTGCTTAGAGCGATCTGGCCTCCGGCCAACCGCACGGTTTCACCGGTCGAATCGATCTGAAGCAGCGCATTGAAATCGTTGACGACAAAAGCGTCGGACAAACTTTGCACAGCGGTTTCCAACTGCTGGAGATCGACAAATAACGATGTTGGGCTGTTTTCGCTGTGCGGGGACGGCTGATTCAATGCAGTCAGCAAGCTGTCTTCCACGTTTGCGGTAATATCAGCTCGGGCCGCTCGGGCCGAAGTGATTTCGATTCGTTGGGAAAGCGCTGGCAGCAGCTCCAATTCAAGATTGAGATCAGACAGAGTGATTTGGCCGATGAATTTGGAACTGCTGATCGAAGTCTCCGCAATGCGCAGCACCGGTCTGAAATTTGCAATGTTCAGAGACAGGAAGATATCACTGATCTGAATGGTGCCGCCAAAGGAATTGGATTCGATTCGCTCTTCGATCATCTGATGTGCGAATTGCGGGACTTTTATCTGCAGCGCTGCCAACATCCCAACCGCAAAAATCGTCGAAATGACGATCGCAGTGAAAATCGCACCCAGGATGCGCCATATCCACGGCTTTCGTCCCACTCGATACGGAGGCTTGTCAGGATTCGTGCTTATTTTTTGCGATCCTTGATGTGCTGCAATTCAAATTGGCTGGTCGAAAAAAAGAGACGGCTTCGCGGAAAGAAGTAACTGTCTGTGTTCCATTTCTAAATTCCGACCGACGTGCAAACTGAAATGACAACTTTTGCAGACCTCAGGATTCCAGCGTGAACCCGCTGCAATTCGGCACGCCGTCTCTAGTTTACGGAATGCTTGCTTGTCTGTCCAATTTGAGTTAAGAGAACTCCATAAACATCGAAATTGAGCAGTAACCGTTTGATTGAATAAGTGAGGCAGCAGAACAGGCAAACTCATTCTCGGATAAACTGGCTCGAACGCCTGCTTCCAACCCGAGAAATCGTTATAAGGTCTTCTGGCGAAACCCAGTCTTTTCGGCTGAGCGCGGGCAGTCAGATCCTTGGTGTATTTGTAGCAATTAGCGTGTTCTGCTGGCTCAGTGTCGCAACCACGGCGTCTCTCACAAACCAGCTGGCTCTTTCTTTCCGCGACTCAGGTGCTCAGGTCGACTCGACGATAGACGTGATGGCTTCGAGTAAGCTGCAACAATATGTCAGCACTATCGCATCAATGCGGGATCAAGCAGAATCCTACAAACGTTTGGCTGATGAGACTCTCAAAAGAAATCTTCAGCTTGCTGTTTCTCTAGAAGAATTGCACGGCACTCTGCAGCAAGCGTCTTCGGGCACAGCTGTTCCTGATCCCAATTCCACCACGGCTAAATCCAATGACAGTTCGGAACTATATTTGAATGCGCTCGAAACAGCATTGATTGATCTGAATGATGCTCAAGAAGAGCTTCAGAAACAAAGGGCCGTTAATTCCGATCGCCTCCGACAAATGAACGAGCAGCAGCTTAAGACAGAGAGAGCGCTAACCTCTCTCATCCAGTCGGTGAGGTTCGCGACCGAAGGATTAGAGAAACAGTTCGATCGCTTGGGTTTTGATGCAGATGAATTGTCAAAACTGATGGCGTCGATATATTCAGGGGCTGGCGGTGCCGATTCGCCGAATCTGACTTTTGGTTTATCCGAAAGTGATTCGGTTCCTATATTCAGCGTCGGATTGATCGATGAATTGGCAGCGGAAATTGAAACGATGAATCTCTACAGATTGGCGCATTTGGCAATGCCAATCGGACATCCTGTAAAGCAAAGCAACCGATATACGAGCGCGTTTGGCATGAGAACCCACCCAATTACCGGCAATCGCCAGTTCCACAGCGGTGCTGATTTTGCTGCGCCTCTGAGAACACCTATTCATGTCACAGGCAACGGCATCGTAGAATTTGTCGGAAGAAAGGCCAATTATGGAAAAACAGTAATCGTCCGGCATCCAACCGGGCACAAAACACTGTATGCCCACCTTTCGAAAATCCACGTGAAGAAGGGGCAAAGCGTCTCGCGAAACCAAGTGATCGCAGATATGGGCTCGACAGGCCAGTCAACGGGATCACACCTTCATTACGAAGTCCTTGTCAGCGGCAAGGCAGTCGACCCCATCAAATACATCAAGGCAGACGAATATGTTTTCTAGCAAGAGCACACCAGAACAGACAGCAGCACCCCAGCAACGTGACGCGAAACCAGGGGATGATCCTCGAATCGCGCGCGGGCAGATACCGCGGCCCGAAAGGAAGCAAAGTCCTTCGGTTCTTTCAGCCGACCTAAGCGTCAAAGGCAATTTGATTTCCGAACGGGAAGTGATGATTGAAGGACGTGTGGAAGGCAACCTCAAAGCCAAGCTAATCCAAGTCGGTGAAAATGCGGTCATCGAAGGTCAGATTTCGGCGGAGGAAGTCGTGGTTAATGGCCGCATTAAAGGTGAAATCCGCGGCAACAAGGTCCGATTGAACAATGGTGCGCGAGTGAAAGGCGATATCGTGCACGAGACAATTGCCATTGAAGCTGGCGCCCACTTCGAAGGCTCAGTGAAACGGCAGGAAAATCCTCTTGCAAAGGGACCATCTGCCGCGTCCAACCAAGGTCAGCGGCGCGCGGTCAATCCCCCGCTCAAACAGCCGCCGCAGCAAGCTGGGCGAAAAGCACTCGCTTGAGTGATCTGAGCAATACGGGATCAATTGCTGATTTCGATCCCATTAGCTGCCCGCCAAATGCGGCGGGCAGTGTTAGCTTACAAAGCTTCCGCTTCCGATCGGGACATACCCGATACATTATGCGCTAAAACAGATGCCATAAATTCGTCTAGATTGCCGTCCAGCACTCCCTGTGTGTCGGAGGTCTCAACACTGGTTCGCAGATCTTTCACCATTTGGTAGGGCGTCAGCACATACGAACGAATTTGACTGCCCCATCCCGCGTCGCTCTTTTGACTGTGCAGCGCCTGAATTTTTTCCGTTCGCTTGCGCAGTTCCAGTTCATACAGCCGCGAACGCAGAGCATTCATGCAAATCGATCGGTTTTGATGCTGCGACTTTTCGGATGAAGTGACGACAATTCCGGTTGGGGTATGCGTCATGCGGACCGCCGAATCAGTCTTGTTCACATGCTGGCCCCCCGCTCCGGATGCACGGAAGGTATCGACCCTTAATTCAGCGGGATTGATTTCGATTTCTATGCTTTCGTCAACCGCAGGATAGACCCAAACCGAACTGAAGGAAGTGTGACGTCTGGAGTTGCTGTCGAAAGGCGAATTCCGAACCAGACGATGAACGCCGGACTCGGTCTTTAGCCAGCCATATGCATTTTCCCCTGTGAATCGATGAGTCACCGACTTTAGCCCGGCTTCTGCATCGCGGTTCAAAGAAATCAATTCATGTCCATATCCGCGCCGCTGCGCCCATTTCTCATACATTCTGGACAGCATAGCGGCCCAATCACAGGATTCTGTTCCTCCAGCCCCGGCATTGATTTCCACAAATGCATCGTTGCCATCCGCCTCCCCACTTAGAAGCGCGTCGATTTCCTTCGTCTCCGCGACCTTCATCAAGTTGTGGAGCAACCCTTCGGCTTCTTCAACGACTTTGTCGTCCTCTTCCATTTCAGCGAGCTCCAAAAGCTCCATGGCATCATCCAATTTCCGAGCAAAACTGTCATAAGACTCCAAAGATTCCACAAGACGCTGACGTTCCTGCATGAGTTTGCGGGCGCGCTGAGGATCATTCCAAATGCTGGGGTCCTCGGAAACATCATTCAGTTCTTTGATACGTTTCTCTGTCTCCGGCCGATTTAGTCTGAGACGGACCAGTGAAAGGGATTTTTGGATGGCCTCTACCACCGCCAATGTTTCTGAGCGCATTTGCCTGATCCAGGTTTCAAGTTAACTTGGCAGCTTCCGCAGATATCGCTGCGGGGCCATTTCCAGTAAATTCAGCGACTGTTCATTGCAGCAGCGTGTGTCGTCAAACGCCGCAATTGGATGAGACGATGCAATATGCGGCCCAGCGGTTTCTGTCAAACCAAAGCCAGCTTTCCAGCGTCCGGACCTCGGTTTTTAGGCAACAGAATGAACTCCCAGGGGCTGTTGAATTCATCAACGGGAATTTCAATTAATGTCGGGCCGGCATGTGCCATTCCCTCCCGCAGTCGAAGCCGGAGTTCTTGCGGCGTTTGCGCCCGCAGTCCCTGTGCGCCAAATGATTCAGCATATTTGACGAAATCCGGATTGCTTAATTCTGTTGCTATGAAGCGTCCTTGGTAGTAGTTGCGCTGATAGGTGCGAACATTGCCGAAATGGCCATCCACAAAGATCACAGTCGTGAGATTAATCTTATGATGTACGGCAGTTGAGATTTCATTCAAAGCATACAAAGCACCCCCGTCACCGCAAAAGTTCACTACTGGCACATCAGGCCTTGAAATTGCAGCACCGAGCGCCGTGGCATATCCATACCCCAGGGTGCCTTGGTAGCCGGATGTGATAAATGTACGTGGCTTGTGCACTGGATAAGCAAGTCGGGAGACGTAGCCCATCTGTGTGATTTCATCCACCAAAATGCCATCGGGCGGAAGCTCGCTTCGAATTGCTCGCAGCCAGTCCAGCTGGGCTTTGAGTCTTTCATGAACTTTTCGATTAATTCGATCCTTTACGCTCTGAACTGTGTCCGCCCAATCGGAATTCGGTGATTCCTTTCCTTCAAGAGCTGAGAGAATTAAAGGCAAAGCCTGAACCAGATCCCCACATATTCCGACTGTTGGAATGTCAACCCGCCCCAGTTCATCTGCGTTCAATGTGATATGAACTGACTTCAGTTTGCGGTCGTGTCCCCACATGGAAAGCTGGCGCAGCCGGGTTCCCAGCCCGACAACCAGATCAACCTGAGGCCAAAGCTCATGCGCAACGGGCATGGAAATCGCGTTTTCACTTTCAGCCGGCAAAACTCCTTGCCCACTACGAAACGCAACGACCGGTGCTTTAATCGCTTCAGAAAGCCGTTTTACGTCCTCGGAGCAGTCCTGTGCTCCGCCGCCGACGACAATAAGCGGCGATTTTGAACACAAAATCATACTAGCGGCTCTTTCCACCTTCTCCTCATTGATGGCATGCGAAGGAGTACGGGAAAAAACTGAAGCGTCGAGTTCAGCGGTCTTTTCCTTCCAAATGTCGGTAGGAACACTGAGGCCTACCGGTCCAGGAGGCCCAGTCGATAGAGATCGCCAAGTGTCGGTCAGAACCTGCTTCGCCTTGGATCCGGATTCAAGTGATTCCGCATGTTTTGTTAATGAAGCGAGAATGCCTGCCGCATTTGGAATTTCATGCAGTAATCCAAGCCCTTTCCCACGACCTGCAAGCGGGATTTCACCGATCATTGCGAGGATACGAGCGTTCACTGCCAGTGCAGTCGACAGTGCCGCGGTTGTGTTCAGAAAGCCTGGCCCAGCGACCACACAATACAGCTGAGGTTTGTTGGTCGCTGCAAATGCGCCCAGCGCCATGTAGGCTGCCCCTTGCTCATGTCTTGTGTGCACAACTCGAACGGTTTCCCTTAAATCGTACATTGCATCCATGAACGGATCGAGCTGATAACCGGGAAGACAAAACACAGTGTTCATTCGGTTTGCAGCCAGCGTTCGCGCCATGAGTTCGGCAACTGTCAGCATTTCCGTTCTCTTCAGTTGTTGTGGTCAGCGCTGCCGAGCTGCCAAATATCCGTTTGACAAGGGCTGATTAATGGGTGCCTGTGGTTTGCTGCTCTCCAGCTTTGTGGCCTGCTTCTATACCGGCTTTTCGACCAATTTCAAAACCGGCTTTGCATTCGGCTTACGCTGCGGCCTTTCGTCCCGCTTTGTGGCTCAAAGCGACGTTGGTCAAGCTTGGTTGACCGATCCAGGTGATCTCGTCGCCGGGACACCGGTCATGCTTTCGCTTGAAATATCCTCCAAGCTTCGCAACTATTGGGATGGCGCAGGTTCATGCATGACCGCGTTGTTCCGCATGCGGTTCAGTGCGCTGTCGGTGAAAGCCATTGCCGGTCCCGAAGCCAGGCGCATGTTGATTGAGGTGCATCGAGCTCATGACACGCCGCGCAATTGCGGCATTAACCGCGATAGTCCATGCGCTGTGAGTTGGGTTCACAACACAGAAACTCGCTCGGGCAGCCCGACTTCAACACTGGGAAGATATCTCCAATGCTCTATCTCTGAAGATAAATGCCGACAACCTCGATAGCTGTTTCGGCGCATTTATATCAATAGCGCATCTCTCAGTTTGTTCGCAGATCGCTTCACTGCATTCAGTTCCCTGCCCATAGACGAAGCCGCTTGAGCATGCGTGACATCGGTTCCACCTCTGGAGGTTCTTGATTTTTCCCAAACATGCGAAATTAGCCGTATGCTGTCATACTTCCTCTATTGCCCTCGCCAGATGAAAATGGAATCTGCAAGCAGATCACCGAGTTTGGACCATATTTTTTTGATTTTTGGCGTGGGATAAGGTAGAAGATGTCGGTTAGACCGAGCAGCCTTTCCCCGGATGGGGATTCAACTGTGGAAATTTGGAGTTGGATATGAAACAAGTACGCAGACTTATATTTTTGTTCGCTTATCTGGGAGGCTTAGCAGCATGCGGAGGTGGCTCTTCCATTGAAAATACCCCCCCCCCGCATCCGGTACGGAAGAAAATCAACCTCTAAGTGAATCCTATCAAATCATATCGGGGAATCCCAGTGAGTTGCAGGAAAGATCAAAACAAGTTGCAAGTCACTCTCCTAAATTCGGCAGCGTCACGCAATCGACAAATGCAGGTCAGAACGACATAACTTCGGATACAGCAAGTGCCGAGTTCGACGGCGATAATCCATCCGTGACAATAACACGGGAAGACGGCAGCACATTAATTCTGAACAAAATTGTTGGAAGCGAAGAACTAACGCGAGTCTTACCGGGATACACTTTTCAAGGTGATGCTGTCCTTCACTTAGAAGACGATAGTCTGTCGCTGGCTGGAATTTATACGAACTGGAATAGCCGTGATCACAACGATTTTTTGGCGGGTGGATACTGGATGCACATTGAAGGGAATATCTCTGAATTTATTGCAAGTGACGAGGATTTGGAATTGAGCGACGCAGAATTCGGCGCTTTCATTGATGGGCCTGAAATTTCTACTGATTCACCCGATTTACCTACAAGTGGAACCGCTGCCTATCGCGGAAATGCCGCGGGACTGTTTGTTTATGAGGGAACCGGTAGCATTCCCGATCAGGCAGGCGAATTTTCTACTGACGTAAGCCTTACGGCCAATTTCAATTCAAATATGATATCTGGTTGTATGGGGTGTGCCAACGGTGTCTATGTAGTGGCCTTTACCAAAGATGGTCAAACCATAAAGGGCACTCAACCTTACAAGCTCACATTGAAACCAACCGACATCACGGGCAATGGCAGTTTTGTAGGTGATAACATTGTAGTCTTGCGCAACGACATACCTACGCCTTCAACAACCGGTTCATGGGGCGGACAATTCTCCAACATCCCAACTGATGATGGTGACCCGAGGTTGGCAGCAGGCACCGCTGCCGCCGCTTGGACCGAGACATCAGGAGCTGAAGGCGCTTTCATCGGCGCTTGGTTCGGAACTGCTGATCCGCCCGCTCAATAGTTCGGTTTGCGTCAAACATCGCCCAGATTTGCAGGATCTGGACATCAGCTAGATTTATGACTGGCCGCGCTGAATTTTGAAGGGGGGATTTTGAGAAACAGAGATTGCGCAGGCAACTGATTATTTTCAAAATCCCTCCAAAGCAATTCGGTGCAGGGTGCGTTACTGATTTCGTCTGCTTGTGTCTGATCCCACACTGACAATCACAAAAACTTCCTTTTGGTTGAAGATTGCATCCAACCGTCACTTCTAATCTTCCTGATAACGAGTGGAAGCTAGTGAGGAATCACAATCAACCGCTATTGCGTCTCGTATGCATTACATTAAGTTTACCCTCATTTCCCAAGTCCTGCCTCGCACACTTCAAAAAGAATTCCTCCGCTTCGTCGCAACTCGCCACAAATTTGAGGATCTGAAGTTGCCGGCCAGAAATCGATCTAGAGTTAATGAGGCACGTGCATACATCACTGAATTTCTTTCACCCGAGAGGCGACGAGGCACAGGTGAAACACGTGAAAGTACATGAACATGGATCCGCTGCGCGAGATGAAAATTCAACATAACGGAACCGCCGTCGAATGATTGAAAGTGCGAAAGGATCTGGCACTACCCAGCTTCGGCCACGCAAGAAGCGGCTAAGCTTCGAGGAGGCCTGTCACAACCACTGGTCATCCGATAGAACCTCACAGGATCGCAAATGGCAAAGCGTAAATCCGAGTTGCGAATTTCAGCGGCGAGCGTCTTGAACCAGGTGTGAATGCGGCAATTTCGGAATCCTTTTGGCTTGTACCAACCTCTACATTGATTTCAATAAAGACCACCGGAAGATATAGATCCCAATGATCCCCGGTCTATGTTATCGGGAACTATTTGATTATCAGCCTGCGCGGTCTCCTGTTCTTCGGCTTTGGGATCGAAGAGTCCAAGGTCCGATGCCATAGCAAAACCTCCATCAACCACTTGAGTCGTCCCTTGCCTAGGCTCAGTGCCGAGACGAAAATACTCAATGACCGCACGCTGTGGTTCGGCGGCTGCAGTTTCCGCTGAAATCAGCTCGCCGGTAACTCTGTCGATGGGCATGAAGATTCCGCCCTGCGGCGCCGGAAACTCAGAGAAACCGTATTTCTCCACCGCCGCTTTGATAAATTCGTTGAAGACCGGGCCACAAAGATTGCTTCCATAAGCACGTCGGCCAAGTGTTCTGGGTGTATCAAATCCAATATAACAACCGGCGACGATGTCCGGAGTATATCCTATGAACCAAGCGTCGCGTGACTCGTTGGTCGTGCCGGTCTTCCCTGCAACTGGCACGCCCGGATTAACGGTCAGTCTTGCTGTGCCTTGCTGCACAACGCCCTCCATCATCGAAGTCAACTGAAAGGCCGTTATGGAATCAATGACCTGCGGTCTATGACTAAGCAGCTGTGGAACGGTGCCTTGCACTAATTCCGGAACCTTGCAATCAAGGCATAGGCGGTCATCATGTTGATATACGGTCTTTCCCCAACGATCCTGCACCCGGTCGACCAAAGTGGGCACAAGTCGCTCTCCCCCATTGGCGAACATGGCATACGCCGCGACCATGTTGAAAAGCGTTGTTTCCTGTGCACCGAGCGCGTTGGCGAGAAACGGGTCCATATGTTCATAAATCCCGAGATCCAGCGCGTAATCGACAACGTTTTCCATGCCAATGTCGCGCGCCAGCCGGACGGTCATCAGATTCCGCGACATTTCAATACCGGTGCGAAGTGTCACGGGTCCATAAAATCTTTCACTGGAATTCTTTGGCGACCAAACGCCTTCAGGAGTTTCGACCTCGATCGGCGCGTCAATGATTATCGTCGCAGGCGTGTATCCGGAATCAAGAGCGGCAGCGTAGACAAACGGTTTAAATGCAGAGCCCGGCTGCCGTTCGGCCTGCGTGGCCCGATTGAAGACCGACTGCGCATAGGAAAAACCACCCTGCATCGCCAGAACCCGACCGGAATTCGCATCCATGGCCATGAATGCACCCTGCACTGCCGGAATCTGTTTCAGCGTCCACGCATCGGTTCCGACTTCAAGATGCGCTGCAAACACAACATCGCCCGCTTTTAGGATATCTTCGACAGCGTCGGCGGTTCCGCCGTTTGCCAGTTTCACCCAAGCAACATCGCTGTCCGGCACAAACGCAGTCTGCCCCGCTGGCAGTCCTTCAACACCGATGGTTGCACCTCCTTCGATGAAGTTCAGCACAACGGCCCGCTGCCACCCTTTTATGTCGCGGGGAAGCACAAGAGAAGCCAGGTCGGCGCGCCACTTGGATTCGTCGCTCAAGCGACTTTCATCAATCGATAATCCAGTTCCTCGCCAAACTCCGGCACGTGTTCGATCATAGCGTTCCAATCCCTCCCGCAGAGCCGTTCCGGCCGCCATCTGCAGGTCTTGATCTATCGTCGCCCGAATCGTCAGACCGCCGGTAAAAAATTCTTCTTCTCCGAACGTGCCCGAAAGCTGGCGCCTGATTTCGTCGGTAAAGTAACTGCGCTGAGGCAATTTCGATCTGAACGATTCAAAATCACCGCTCATCACAGTTCTAAACGGGCTGGCTTTCGCTTGTTCACCCGCCTCTTTGGAGATTGTGCCGTTATCAATCATTTCAGCGATAACAAAGTTGCGGCGAGCCACTGCCGCATTTTTTTCGCGGATTGGGTGATAGTTTGAGGGGGCTTTGGGCAACGCTGCCAAATACGCCGCTTCCTCGATCGAAACCTCACTCAGCGGCTTATTGAAATAAGTTTGCGCCGCTGCCGTTACTCCATAAGAGTTTTGACCTAGAAATATCTCATTCAAATAAAGCTCTAGAATTTTGTCCTTCGAGAGAGACTGTTCAAGACGATAGGCCAGAATAATTTCTTGGATTTTGCGTTCGACGGAGCGGTCGCTTGAAAGAAGAAAATTCTTCATCACCTGCTGGGTGATCGTTGACGCACCTCGTAGGCGCGAACCATCCAGTGCTTGGACCAGCGCCTTGATCATGCCGATGGGATCATATCCCTGATGCAGGAAGAAATTCTTATCCTCTGCCGAGATAAAAGCGTCGCGCACCAGCAGTGGAATCTCGTCAATCGGACTGAACAAACGCCGTTCTTTGGCGAATTCGTCGATCAACCGCCCTTCAATGGAGAATATCCGGCTTATGATCGGAGGTTCGTGATTTGCCAGCTGATCGTGGTTGGGCAAATCGCGGGCAAACAACCAAATCGATACGTCAAGCAGCAGCGCACCGGCAATCAGAGCGACACATATCCAACTGAAAACCACCGCAGAAAAGCGAAGAACAGTCTTTGGCAGGATCAACATTCGGCGCTGAAGGAATTTAATCCAAGTCTTGAAAATTAGATTTCGCCCGATTTCGTCTTTTTCTTTCGAATTCATGTGTAATATGTCGCTGTGTTTGCCATTCGGCGCGTATCAAACAGCATCCAGCCCCACTCACATGCCACAACGCCAACTGCCCGCTTGAATCTATTGCTCCAGCCTTGACAGCCAAGCATTTTGTCATCTCGTAAATTTTTTTGAAACTTAAAGCAAAATGTGCTATGGAACAAGCACAGAATGGTGTGTCGCGCATTTCGCGCCGCGCCATGAACTAGAATTATTGGTTCACGTTTGGCTGCTGGCAGCCAATATAGGCAAGGACGAAAGCGGAAGACCCTTCTGACGTCCACAAGAAGATCAGCCGGACGCGGACTAGCAGGCTGCTCTGCGGCGCAGGGCAACAGATTAACCTTGAGGGCAGGAAAGCCGTTTTGACCTTTCAGATGCATGACCGAATAAAGTCAGACGTGGTGTGCGGCAAAATGATCCTGGCTCTCAAAATTAGAGCCTGGGCTCCGGCGCAATATCTTGCCGCGCTCTTCAGCCACAGGCGCGAAAGCACAAAATGGCACAACGACTACTTATTGACGCGGTGTATCCCGAGGAAACACGCGTAGTATCCGTAGATGACGGAAAAATCATTGGCTTTGAATTTGAATCCACCGCTAGAAAGCAAGGTGTCGGCAGCATCTATCTGGCGCGTGTAGTTAGAATTGAGGCCGCTCTGCAAGCCGTGTTTCTCGAATATGGCGGAAATCGACACGGCTTTCTCGCATTCCCGGAAATTCATCCCGACTATTACCATATCCCGGTTGCGGATCAGACTCATAATCGCCGCGGCCAAAACGAACAAGGCATTCAGTCAGCCGACCGCGTCGATTCAGACGAATCAAAACTTGAGACCGAAACCGGCGACGCAAAGTCCAAGCCGCTCGACGCGGACCAGAATTCTCCAGAAACACCAGACCTGCTGGAAGCTCCGGAGAAGATGGCCGGCGAATCTCAATCCACAGCCGACAACTCTTCAACCGAAAGCGCGGCGAAGAAGCAGAGAAATCGACAGAAACCGCGCAAAAATCGCGCTTCGCAACGATCATATCGAATTCAGGAGGTCATCCGTCAAAACCAAATCCTGCTTGTGCAGGTGACGAAAGAGGAACGCGGCAACAAAGGCGCCGCATTGACGACTTATATCAGCCTCGCCGGCCGCTACTGTGTTTTGATGCCGAACAGCAATCGGGGCGGCGGCATCAGCAAGAAGATCACGAATGAGGCCGATCGGCGAAAATTGAAGGATATCGCATCCGATATCGAAGTACCCGCCGATGTCGGTTTAATCATCCGGACCGCCGGTGCGAACCGAACCAAACAGGAAATCCGCCGCGACTACGAGTTTCTTATCCGGCAGTGGAACGAAATCCGGGCACTCACGCTGAATTCAATCGCTCCAGCTAAGATCTACGAAGAAGGCAGTCTCGTCCGCCGGGCCATTCGAGACGACTATTTGAAAGGCATGGATGCCGTCATGGTGCAAGGTAGCGACGGCTATCGGGCAGCCAAAGACTTTATGAAAATGATCATGCCCTCGCATGCGAAAAAGGTTAAACAGCACACCGGTCCAGAACCGATATTCACGCATTATGGGGTTGAACAACAGCTGAGCGGTCTGTTGAGACCAACAGCTGCGCTTCCTTCCGGCGGACACATCGTCATCGCTGTTACCGAAGCTCTGATCTCAATCGACGTGAATTCCGGCAAAGCCACACAACACGGAACACTCGAACAGACTGCCCTGCAAACCAATCTGGAAGCCGCAGAGGTCATCGCGGACCAACTCAAACTTCGGGATTTGGGCGGGTTGATCGTCATTGACTTCATCGACATGGAAGAAAGCAAAAACAATGCGACCGTTCTAAAGCGGTTTCGAGACTGCACGAAGGATGACCGGGCAAGAATCCAGTTTGGAAGAATCACGAATTTCGGTCTGCTTGAAATGAGCCGCCAGCGGCTCAAAACCGACATAATGGAAATGGCGACGGAGAATTGCCCTTATTGTGAAGGTCTGGGATACCAGCGGACCGACGAAGTCCTGGCGATTGATGTGCTCCGAAGAATCGAGGTGGAAGCGGCAAAGGGCGAGGACCAAACCATCGAGGCGCTCGTGCCTTACAAGATTGCGAATTTCTTGCTCAACAAAAAGCGTTCCGCCATCATCAACATCGAAGCCAAACACAAAGTCTCCGTGTTTGTCGAAGGTGCGGCTGTATTACGTGAACAAGATCTTGAAATTCGCCGTAAGCGGACGGTTAAGGACAGTTCAGGTGAAGAAAGTGAAAACGTCATTGATATTGAAACACCGTTCCGACTCGGTCGATTGGAACACGAACAATCGGATAAACGATCCGAGCCGCCGAGAAAGCGCCGTCGCCGGGTATCGCGCGGGAATGCTAATCGACGCCTGAACGAAACGAAGCAGAGCGGCAAAAAAAACCAGACGCATGAACGAAATGAAGAAACGGCGGCGCACAGTCAAAATGACAGTCCCGAAGCGAATCCGGATTCTTCTAAGCCCAAACGGAGAAATCGACGGCGGTCCCGCAAAAAATCAACATCCGCAGACTTGCAGGAAGGCAACGCTGCAATCCCAGAGAAAAGCAACGCAAAGACATCTGCAGATAATGCAACGCCATCCACCGGAAAGTCCCGTCCGTCAACAAATCGCGCAAAAAAACGGTCGGATGAACGAACCGATTCTCAGGATGCTCCGCAACCCGCAGTCAAGATTGAAGAAGCGTCCCGCTCCGTAGAATCAAATGCCGACCCCAGAGCGAGTTCCGATTCGACAAAAACTTCGCCGGCACCCGCCAGCGAAAACAATGCAGAGGATGAAGCTTCTCCCAAGCGGGTCGGTTGGTGGTCGGATAACTATCAACAAGAAAATACCAGCGAAATTCAATGAAAGGACACGAGATGCAAAGCAGTCGGCAAAGCGCGCGTTTTGAATTTCTCCCAAACCACGTTCCGATGCGCCCAGCGCGGCGCTCCACTTGGAAAGGGTTGACAAGAAGCATGGCATTCGCCGGTGCTGTCTGTGCCTTCAGCGCCATTGCGGTGACCGCTCATGACCTGGCGGACATCACTCCCGCAGGACAACAGATTCTACATGATGAAATCCGGAACTACCTGCTTTCAAATCCAGGAATTTTGTACGAAATGGCCGAGGCTTATGAGGCCATGCAGGAGTTGGAAGCATCTGCGAATTTATCGGAGGCAATCGCTCGAAACTATGAGGTCCTTTATAATGACCCCTTTTCATATGTAGGCGGAAATCCCGACGGCGATTTGGATATTGTCGAATTCATTGACTATCGGTGCGGTTACTGCAGAAAGGCACATCCGCAAGTTGCTGAATTGTTGGAATCTGACGGAAATATTCGCTTCATCGTTAAAGAGTTTCCAATTCTTGGCGAAAACTCGGTGACATCCGCTTTGCTTGCCATGGCTGTGCTTCAGCTAGCCGGCAATGAAGCTTATAAGTCTGTTAACGATTATTTGTTCACTGAAACCGCCGAAGTTGATGACAGAGTCGTTGCCCGGGTCGCATCAATAGCGGGGATAGATGCCGAACAATTGATGCTAGCCACCTCGTCCGAAGAACTCATCGCAAAAATCCAAGAAAACTATTTGCTTGCCCAAGAGCTCGGGATCGAAGGAACGCCGGCCTTTTTGGTGGGAACAACTTTGATCCCTGGACACATGGAATTGGCTGACATGCGGAATTTGGTGGAAGCCGAACGAAACAGCTTAAATTGAACTCGCCTTTTTCTAATGTCATCAAAATGCTGAATTAACAGGGGCCCGCCGCAATGCCACAATCAGACGCCCAAACCGACATCGAACTCGCCGAAGCTCTGGCTGAAGTCCTCGTCAAGAATAAACTCGGCGAGATCGAATATCTGCGAAAGCACAATAGTGCCGGTACGGTTAAGATTCGTATGGCGATGCAGCCGCTGCAGACTGCACCGATGCCTGGGCCTCAGCCGCCGGTCGCTTCAACCAGCGTGGAAGAACCAGCAAGCGAAACTCCCCCATCCACTGAAACCGCGGTTGCCAATCTGCCTGATGCAGTCACTTCGCCGATGGTCGGGACGGTTTATTTGCAGCCGGAGCCTGACGCGCCGCCCTTTGTCATGATCGGACAGCAGGTGGTTGAAGGAGATACTCTCCTTATTGTTGAGGCAATGAAAACGATGAACCATATTCCCTCGCCGCGAAGCGGCACGGTTAGACGAATTCTTGTCGAAAACTCGTCGATTGTGGAATTCGGATCTCCGCTTGTCGTAATTTCGTGAGAGACCGCGGTTCGAAACGAGCTGAGGACCATCTCGTCTTCCGCACCACGAGAAGCAAATGGCGTTTCTGTCCCGAAATCGGTGAGGCGCGGACGCTTGTCGAAGTGACTGTGCGGTATCGATAACAAGGAATTGTTCATGTTCTCGAAAATATTAGTAGCAAACCGGGGAGAGATCGCTCTGCGGGTGATAAGAGCCTGCAAGGAACTCGGAATTCCATCTGTGGCGGTGCATTCAACCGCCGATGCTAATTCCATGCACGCCCGAATGGCTGACGAATCTATTTGCATCGGGCCACCGTCTTCCTCGGCAAGTTATCTCTCCTTTCCAGCTATCATGTCCGCCTGCGATGTGACTGGTGCTGACGCGGTCCACCCCGGGTATGGTTTTTTGTCCGAGAATTCAGAATTTGCACAGATTTTGGAAGATCACGACATTACGTTCATCGGTCCGTCGGCCGACCATGTTCAAACGATGGGTGACAAGATCGCTGCCAAAAAAACAATGAGCCGGCTTAATGTGCCATGCGTTCCCGGCTCGGAGGGTGGAATCTCCACACTGGACGACGCGATAAAATCCGCATCAGATATTGGGTATCCTGTCATCATAAAGGCTGCCGGAGGCGGAGGCGGCCGAGGAATGCGGATCGCTTCCACAGCGAAGGAGATCGAATCGGCGTTTCTGGCGGCGCGAGGCGAAGCGTTAGCCGCCTTTGACAATGACGAAGTTTATATCGAAAAATACCTGCAACAACCGCGTCACATTGAAGTGCAGGTTATCGGCGATGGTCGGGGCAATGCCGTGCATCTTGGTGAACGCGATTGTTCGCTGCAGCGTCGCCATCAGAAAATTATGGAAGAAGCCCCGGCCCCAACCATTTCAAACGATCACCGGCAGATGATCGGAACCCGCTGCGCTGACGCGGTTTCCAAGCTTTGCTATTCCGGTGCGGGAACCATAGAATTTCTCTACGCCGATGGAGAGTTTTATTTCATAGAGATGAACACCCGTCTGCAGGTTGAACATCCGGTTACAGAGGCGGTCTTCGGCGTCGACATTGTTCGGGAACAGATCCGTGTCGCAGCTGGATTGCCCTTGAGCATTGAACAGTCCGATCTGCTCATTCGCGGTCATTCCATAGAAGCACGCATAAATGCAGAGGCTCTGCCGGATTTCACACCGAGTCCTGGTCGGGTCACCGCTTTTCACGCGCCTGGCGGTCCCGGCATTCGCATGGATACAGGAATCTACACAGGCTATCAGATTCCGCCGTGGTATGACAGCCTGATCGGAAAAGTCATTGTTCACTCCACTGACCGATCTTCAGCGCTCGCCAAACTCGGGCAGGCTTTGGATGAACTCATTGTAGATGGAGTCAGCACAACTGTTCCGCTGTTTCAGAAACTGCTTAAAGAAAGCGATATCCGCTCGGGAGCGTACGACATCCATTGGCTTGAGCAATGGCTTCAACATGCTGATTGGAGCGAATGATTCTTATGCGACGCGCACCGTCGGAAGAAGTCATTTCAGAGCAGGAAATTCTTGCGGGTTTCTCTCATGGGTTTTTTCTGCTGGATTCGCCGAAGGACCCGGAAGATGTAATATGGACTCGGCCAGCCATTCGCTGTGTCTTGCTGCCGTGTCTGTTTCGCGTGCCGAGACGTCTGCGGCGACGGATTCGGTGCGGCGGGTTTTACGCCACGCTGAATTCAGACTTTGGATCGGTCATTCGCCGATGCGCCAACCGTCCAGAGACATGGATCAACAAAAAAATCATCCGATCATTTGAACGCATGCATGAGGCCGGGCACGCGCACTCTATCGAAATTTGGCAAAACACCAAGCTGGTCGGTGGACTATACGGGTTGGCGATCGGTGGGCTTTTTGCCGGCGAGAGCATGTTTTCGGAAACGCCGTCCGCATCGCAGATCGCACTTCTGCACCTTGTCTGCCATATGAAAACGTACAGACTTCCGTTGCTGGACAATCAGTATGCCACCCCGCACCTGATGCGCTTCGGCGCCTTAAAATTGCCGCATAAGGAATTTATGCTGCTTTCGTACTACGCTCAGCATCTGAATGTTAGGTTCAGCTCTCAGCCGTTCGAAGCGGATTCAGCTGCGGCACTGCAGCGAATCAGCCAAATGTCATAGCGATGATGCTCAACCGCTGACAGTGCGGGGGCCGAAGCGATCATCCATGCTTCGAATATCGCCTGCGGATTCGGTTCAGCCAAGATGGTTACATATGCGTAGGACTGTGTTGACGGATTTTCCGGAAAGTAACGGCATTTGGAAACAGAGACGGTGAGGCGTCCGAATTTTGCCGAACCGCCAACCGGGACAAAAAGATCGCTGACGGTGCCGCTGATCGTATCAAGGCCCCGCAGATGCGCGACCGCTCCGTCCAATGCGAGTTCTTCAGCCGGTTCTTCGCCTTCAATATCTGTATCAAGAACGGGGCTTTGTGCGCTTGCAGCTCCCGCAAAGAAAGCCAAAATCGGTAACGCCAGCCAATTCAACGTTCAAAGAAGATATTGGTCAGCAGCTCGGTCAAACTGACATAGCCTTGGGTATCTTCAATGATATCCCCCGCGGCTAACATTTCAATTGCGCCGCCGGGAACAAGCTCGACAAAATGTCCGCCGAGCAGACTGTCTGTCGTGATCACTGCGTAACTGTCCAGGGGAATCACAACATCCTGCTGGATTTCAAGTCGAACCAAAGCAAGATAGTCTTGACTGTCCAGCGCCATCCCGCTGACTGAACCAACCTTGATTCCGGCAAGACGCACATCCGCGCCCACAGAAAGTCCTTGAGCCGAACTAAATTTGGCCGAAATTTCGTACCCGCCTACAACGCTTAAAATTTCATCCTGCTGCAGCAGAAAGTATAGAAACCCTGCTGACAGAAACAGAACGACCAGACCAACGAAAGCTTCAAATCGGTTTTCGGTCACTGTGCACGACCGGAGTCAGCGGATGCGTTTGGATCCCATGCGACGTAATCGCTCCGGACAAGCGGCTCAGAGGATCGAAGCGAGCCGCTTGGAACATACGCGTCCGGCGTGCCGGTCAAATTCGGTAGATGCGGCGTCTCCCACGGCTTTCGTCGCAACGGCTGTTCAGTTGGCGGATCATTGTAAGTGTAGTGCAGCCAGCCATGCCATTCCGGAGAAACCCGGCTAGCCTCCATTTCGCCGTTATAGATCACCCAGCGACGGCTGCCATCGGTGTTTTGGTAGAATGCATTACCCTCGGCATCATTTCCGACATACTGTCCAAAACGCCTTGTAAAGAGCTGTGTTCCCAGCGTTTGTGAATTCCACCACGTCAAAAACCGCTTGAGAAAATTCATGCGCGCCTGCCATATACAATCATCGGATCACTTGTTTAGACTGAGCCATCGATCTCTTTACTAGATTATGAGGCCTTTGCAGTTGGTTCGCCTTGCTCCGAGTAAATCAGAAGAGGTGTAGCGGCGGAATTCACCATCTCTTCATTCACAACGATCTCCACGACCGAGTCGCTTCTCGGTAAATCATACATAGCATCCAGCAATATGTCTTCAAGGATTGAACGAAGACTGCGGGCACCGGTATTGCGGGCGATCGCCCGTTTGGCGATGGCAGCGATCGCATCCTTGGTAAAGGTCAATTTGACATCATCGATCTCAAACAAGCGCTTGTATTGCTTAATCAACGCGTTTTTGGGTTCAGTCAGAATCTGGACCAGCGCTTCTTCATTCAAGCGCTGCAATGTGGCGATCACCGGGAGCCGCCCGATGAACTCTGGAATCAGCCCGTATTGCAGTAAATCTTCGGGCTCAAGCATCTCATAGATTTCTGCGAGATCCCGGTCATCACCGCTTACAACATCCGCTCCGAATCCAATGGACGAGCGCATTCCCCTCTGCGCAATTATTTTTTCCAATCCGGCGAACGCTCCTCCGCAGATAAACAGGATGTTTGTCGTATCAACCTGCAGAAATTCCTGCTGCGGGTGTTTCCGACCGCCCTGCGGCGGTACCGAGGCGACTGTGCCTTCCATGATTTTGAGCAGAGCCTGCTGGACACCTTCCCCGCTGACATCTCGGGTGATCGAGAGGTTTTCGGCCTTGCGCGTGATTTTGTCGACTTCATCGATATACACGATTCCGAGCTGTGCCCTTTCGACATTGTAATCCGATGCCTGCAGAAGCTTGAGAATTATGTTTTCGACATCTTCGCCAACATAGCCGGCCTCGGTCAAGGTCGTTGCATCAGCCATTGTGAATGGGACATCGAGAATTCTCGCCAGCGTCTGGGCAAGCAGTGTCTTCCCACTGCCCGTTGGTCCAATCAATAGAATGTTGGACTTTTCGAGCTCGATATCGCCTGATCGGCCCGTCGCTTTCAGCCGCTTGTAGTGATTGTATACAGCTACACTTAAGACCTTTTTTGCATAATCCTGTCCGATAACATATTCATCGAGAACGCGGCGGATTTCCCGCGGGCTTGCCGATTCAGCACGCGTTTTTTTGGCGTCATCTTTGGCTGCATCGCGGACGATATCCATGCAGAGTTCAATACACTCGTCGCAGATATATACCTGCGGTCCCGCAACCAGCTTTTTGACCTCGTTCGGGTCTTTGCCGCAGAACGAGCAATACAAGCCGTTGCTGTTATCTTTCGGTTTCGTCATATTTTTCGCATAACCTGCTCGCTCGCGGTCTCATTCGTGATATCGAAGCATCGCCAAAACCGTAAATTACAAAAATTCCGTATCAATAACAAACACTGCACTTGTCTTCTTTGTCCCTGTGGCTCCTGATCGTCCGACTTGGCCTCATCCGGTTCCAACTGAACGCCGATCGACGATTCTGTCAATCAGACCCCAATCCAAAGCTTCTTGCGGCGACATGAAGTTGTCCCGGTCGAGCGCGGCGGCGACACTGTCTTCAGGCTGACCGGTATGTTTGGCGTAGATTGCGTTTAATCGCTCATTCAGATTGAGAATTTCCCTCGCATGGATAGAAATGTCAGCTGCTTGGCCTTGAAATCCCCCGCTCGGCTGATGGAGCATGATACGGCTGTGGGGAAGCGAAAAGCGGAGATCTTTAGCTCCCGCTGACAGAAGCAGCGAACCCATCGATGCGGCCTGCCCTACCACGAGCGTCGACACCGGCGGTGTCACATACTGCATGGTGTCGTATATCGACAGGCCGGAAGTTACGATGCCGCCCGGGCTGTTGATATACATCGAGATTTCTTTTTTTGGACTTTCTGATTCCAAAAACAAGAGCTGCGCAACGACCAGCGTCGCCATAGCGTCGTTGACCGCTCCGGACACGAAGATAATCCGCTCTTTCAAAAGCCGCGAAAAAATATCATAGCTGCGCTCTCCCCTTGATGTCTGCTCAATGACGTAGGGAACAAGAGTATTCATATGGAATTCAATTGGATCTCTCATTGCCCGGCAACCTGCTCTGTATCATTCTGCGACGCGACTTCCGAGGTCTCAGACTTCACATCATTCGTGTTTTGATCTGATGTGAGTTTCCGCAACTCATTAAAGGTGATCGGTTCATCGATGATCTTCGTCAATGCCAATATAAAATCAGTGGCTCGATGTTCGATCAGATCATTCCAAACGTGCGTATACAGCTGCTTATTCTTAACCAAATTCTCCTGAATTTCCGCCTCTGTAAGTGACGGCCATAGATTCACAATGGCATGACTTATCAATTCTGAATCAGAACATTCAACGAAATTCTGCTTTCGGGCGATATCACCGATCAAAAACCCTATCCGCATTCTGCGGTCTGCAATGGCTTTGGCATCCTGCCACAGCTGCTGTTGGTCTTCGTCTGCTGCACTTGAATCATCGTCGGTAGAGGCAGTTTCCCGTTTATCTACGTTTAGCGCATCGAAGACCGATTGCGTTTCTGCTTCAAGGGCGTGCGGTGGAAGGTCAAAATCTAGACGCTTTTCCAATTCGTCAAACAGCCTGATCTTGACAACTCCTTTGGATTCTCGTCGAAATCTTTCAAGCTCCATATTGCCCACCGCATCCCGCCACTCGCTCAAATCGGTAAATCCGAGTTCGGAAGCCATTTGTTCGTTGATTTCTTTTGGTACGGCCCGATAAATTTTCTTAACAGTGAATTCGACATTGGCAATTCGACCGGCAGCGTCCCCATAAACCTGGGAATCGTTGGCAAGAGTCATTGTTGAGGAGATCACATCTCCCACTTTCGCACGCATTAACAAACCACCAATCAAAGACTCGCTCTTGGGCCCACCCAGCACGATTTCCGCGTCTTTGTGTTCACTGTTTTTGTGCGGTTGATCTTCGATGGCAGAGTTCCAGTCATAGACGACTTTGTCTCCCATCCGAGCGGAATAACCGTCCTCGGTCTCTTCGAAACTTCCACGGATCAATGCGAAATGTTCAAGCATTTTTTGAACTTGGTCTTCAAGGTCGCTGGCAACCGGTTTCCTGACCTCGATTTCAGAGAAATCGATGTCTGGAGTCATCGGCATCAGTTCATAAGAAACCACGCAGCTAAACCCGCCTTCTGCCGTCTCATCCACCAAATCTTCGAACGTTGGCCGCCCCACGGAACGATCACCAGTCTCTTGAAAATGCTTCCGCACACGTTCCTCGAAGGCATTCTTGATCGCATCACTGCGCATCTCCCCTAAAGCCTGCGCTCTGATTATCTTTTTAGGCACTTTCCCCTGCCGAAAACCCGGTCGCGAAATTTTCGTTTGCAGTTCATCAACTTTTTCTTCGATTAAATCGTCGATTTCATTTCTTGCCATAGAAAATCGATACTGCCGGGTCAGCCCCTCATTCAGAATTTCAACAAAATCCATGAAAACACTTCTTTCTGCTTGATTTGGTGCGGGCGGAGGGACTTGAACCCCCACGCCTGCCGGCGCCAGATCCTAAATCTGGTGCGTCTACCGATTCCGCCACGCCCGCAGTACCATTCACATCGTGCGCCTTATTGCACTCACGCCGCGCTCCAGCCGCACACACGCTGGAGTCTTCGAGACTAAATCCCGCGCGAGCCTCTTCAATCAAACTAACACATCTTGCAAGACTTCTGGTAAGTTTTCCGGCAAATCTTCCGAAATCATGCCCGGGCCGCATCGCCTTGCCGTTTCGGCGTGCAGCCATGCAGCCACTCCTGCGGCCGTTGCCGCTTCTAACCCGCGCGCCATCAGTCCGCAGATCATGCCGGAAAGCACATCGCCGCTTCCCGCTGTAGCCAACCATGCAGCCGACTGACCGCCGGAAGAGGCAACCATCGCGATTCTTCCCTGGGAATCGGCGATCAGCGTATGTGCGCCCTTCAGGAGAACAGTCGAACGCGCGCGTAGGGAAGCTTTGCGGACAGCGGACACTTTTGAATCAAAATCATCACCATCTATCGAGTCTGGGAACAAACGGCTGAACTCTCCGCTATGCGGTGTAAGAACGGCATTACAGTGCAGCGAATTGAACAGTTTATCGGGTGCAGCTTCAAATGCCGTCAAGGCGTCGGCGTCCACGACAATGCCCATTCGGGTTGTCAGGCAAGCCAGGATCAATCGTCTTGCATCCTCGTCTGTGCCAAATCCGGGACCGACGCAAAGTGTGTTGATTTTTCGATTTGTCAAAACAGTGCGCAAATCCTCCGGAGTATTGACTTCATCAAGCATGACGGCATTCAGCTGCGCAGCATGTTCAGCCAAGGCATCGCTCCGCGCTCCAATCGTAACCAGCCCTGCTCCGATTCTCAGCGCCGCGCGCGCAGCAAGGCGCGCCGCGCCACCTCGATTCTTAGAACCTGACAGGATTAAGGCATGCCCGTGATTGTATTTGTGCTGCGATTCCCGCTTATCGAGCCTTTCCCGCGGCAGTGCGCATTTCGACCACAGACGCAGACCCGCTCCGCCCTCCACAAGACTTTGGCACTCTTCGGCCAACCCTAAAGACACAATACATACTCTACCGGACAAGCGTTCTCCCGCACCTGTAAAGTGCCCCCGCTTTGCGCACTCAAATGATACCGTCATGGAAGCTGGCTTCGGATTCACCAGACCTTCCACAGAATGCTGGCCGTTGTCGGAATTGAGCCCTGACAGAATGTCTATCGCGACAAGAGGCCCCCCGGATTCTGCTAATCGAAGCGCCCTAGCCGCCGGACCCTGCACCGGACGTGAGAGACCGACGCCGAAAATCGCGTCCACGACAACTCCGCCGTCGGTCAGGTCCGCTTCGGATATGCTGGCCAATGATCGGACCCGTTGGATGGCTTCGCAGGCCGAGCGGGCGCTTAACGCGTCGGCTGACATGCGATTAGGCGACCCCATCGCCCAAACATCGATTTTCCAGCCAAGCTGCTTCAGAGCTGCTGCCGCGATAAAGCCGTCGCCGCCGTTGTTGCCAGGCCCGCACAAAATATGCGCCCGCTTAGCCACTGAACGGTCTTCATCGAACGCCCGGTGAATTTCTGATGCCGCCTTTTTTCCGGCGAGTTCCATGAGTTCATAGGACGAAATTCTTCCCGATGAAATCGCCGCCTGCTCCACCAAACGCATTTCCTGCGCCGTCAAAATAATTTGCAATCCGCTATTCCCCTGACTTGCTGTTTTCTTGTGCAAATTGCACAAATTTTGTGCAAATTCAGCTGCGGCTTGGCCTCAATCGATGATCTGCCACGGGAATTGATTGCTTCTGCGACGAATAAGCACAAGATACATTCGCACGAGCGCGGGCATAAGGAGAAACTCCGATGAAAAAGATCGAGGCCATCATCAAACCATTTAAGCTTGATGAGGTCAAAGAGGCTTTGCAAGAAAACGGCGTTCAAGGACTTTCGGTCGTAGAGGTCAAAGGATTTGGGCGGCAAAAGGGACATACCGAGTTGTACCGTGGCGCGGAGTATGTCGTTGATTTTCTACCAAAGTTAAAACTTGAGCTTGTTGTTGCAGATGATCAGGTCGACGGTGCTCTTGAAGCGATTCAGGAAAGCGCCCGCACAGACAAGATCGGAGACGGCAAGATTTTCGTGTCGACCGTCGAACAGGCCATCCGCATACGGACCGGTGAAACCGACGACGACGCGCTGTAATCCGGGCCGGTTACCGCCCCAATTACGCATCAAACGCCATTGAGAAAGGAATAACCATGGCAGATGTTAATGATGTACTTAAGCAGATTGCGGATGAAGAAGCTGCTTATGTGGATCTCAGACTAACGGATCCGCGCGGCAAGCTTCAGCACATTACCATGATGGTTGACCAGGTGGATGAAGATTTCTTTGAAGAAGGTCTGATGTTCGACGGTTCGTCAGTTGCAGGCTGGAAATCCATTGAAGTGTCCGACATGAAGATGATGCCCGATCCCGCATCTTTCTACATTGATCCGTTCTATGCGGAAAAAACGGCCTGTCTGCACTGTTCTATCGTCGAACCTGACACAGGCGAGCCGTATTCGCGCGACCCCCGAAGCACAGCCGAAAAGGCAGAAGCATTCTTAACGTCGACCGGGATCGGCGATGTGGCCTATTTCGGGCCGGAAGCGGAATTTTTTATTTTCGACGATGTTCGTTTTTCCACAACGATGAATAAGGTGTCATATCAGGTCGATTCCATGGACGCCGCATGGAATACCGATGCAGAGTATTCCACCGGGAACAGCGGTTTCCGTCCTCGTGTCAAAGGCGGCTACTTCCCTGTCAATCCAGTTGACGCTGGTCAGGATATTCGTTCGGAAATGCTGTCCACAATGAAAATGATGGGCATGAAAGTCGACAAGCACCACCACGAGGTGGCATCCTGTCAGCATGAGCTTGGTTTAATATTTTCTTCGCTCACTGACCAAGGCGACCAGCTGCAAAAGTACAAATATGTTGTGCAGAATGTCGCGCACGCCTACGGCAAATCGGCAACCTTCATGCCCAAACCCATCGCGGGCGACAACGGCACCGGCATGCATGTCAACATGTCGATTTGGAAGGGAGGATCCCCTGTCTTCGCCGGCAACAAATATGCCGATCTGAGCGATGAAGGTCTTTGGTTCATCGGCGGTGTGCTCCGGCATGCCAAGGCGCTGAACGCCTTAACCAATCCAACGACAAACTCTTACAAGCGTTTGATTCCGGGTTTTGAAGCGCCGGTTCTTCGCGCCTACTCTGCCCGCAACCGTTCAGGCTGCGTGCGCATTCCTTGGACAGAGAATCCAAAGGCCAAGCGCGTCGAAGCCCGGTTCCCTGATCCGCTTGCAAATCCCTATCTGTGCTTTTCGGCATTAATGATGGCCGGTCTCGATGGCATTCGAAACAAAATCGACCCAGGTGACGCCATGGACAAAAACCTGTATGACCTTCCGCCGGATGAACTGGAAGGAATACCGACCGTTTGCTCTTCGCTTCGCGAAGCCGTTGATTCGCTGCAGGACGACATGGACTTTCTGCTCGCCGGAGATGTCTTCACACGCGAACAAATCGATGCCTACTGTGAACTCAAATGGGAAGAGATTTACGCCTTTGAGCACACGCCGCATCCGGTTGAATACGAGATGTATTATTCGGCATAAGCCAGTTTCCATTGCTAGACAAAAGGGCCTCTAAGGCCCTTTTTTCTATTGGCATTCGCTGGGCCTAGATTCGGATTTTCTGACCGCATCCAATAGCATTCCTTCGTTGCATCAGCCTTGAATTGTTCATAGATCAGAGAGATCCGGCTCCCGTAAATCGGTTCAAAGCAGTTGTTCGATCAACAAGCGTTTGGTTTCCTGCCCTACGTAACTGAAGCGGAGAAACGGTCGGGTTTGCCCGCCATGCAATGATGCTCCGCGCGTAAGCGGACAACGAGGCCATGGCTGCTAAGTTTGTTTGAAACCACTACGCGGCGCACTCCTAATGTTAGGCAAACAAACTCCTCTATGATACGGCATTTTGGTATCAAATGGCCGATTTGCGAACAGTTTTAAAGATTAGTTGCGCACGGTCTGTTAAAGGAGACCTAAAGGTCTGCAAGTGGGTAAGAGCGAATCAATGGACAGCTTCCGACACCAAGTCCGTAAGATCGATCCGAGCAAAGGTCGATTGCTGAATGATAAAACTCCAAATGACGATGATCGGGTGGAGATCGGTCCAACAATTCTGGCCCGGGATGAATGGGAAGCGGCCGGACTCGCAGCGCCGAACATTCCGGCGATGCGCGAATTCCGTTGGAGGCGGCTGACTGATCACCTGATTGACCGGGACTATGGTGCGATCCTGCTGTTTGATCCATTGAACATCCGGTACGCAACGGATGCAACCAATATGCAGCTGTGGAATACTCACAACCCATTCCGGGCGCTGCTGCTTTGCGCCGATGGCCACATGGTGCTGTTCGAATACAAGAATTCGCCGTTTTTGGCCGAGTTCAACCCCCATGTCAGGGAAATCAGGCACGGAGCATCGCTATTTTATTTTGTAACCGGCGATCAAGGAGAACAGCGCGCAGAGGAATTTGCCGCCGATGTCGACAGCGTGATGCGGGAACGGGTCGGCGCGAATCGCCGCTTGGCTGTCGACAAGATCATGCCCCATGGCCTTGATGCGCTGCGGAGGCTTCGTTTGGAAGTCAAAGAGGGCGAGGAGGTCACGGAAAAGGCCCGTTCTGTTAAGGGACCTGACGAGATTCTGGCGATGCGCTGTGCAAACCATGCCACGGAAACTTCGGTGGCTCTTATGGAATCCGCGGTTGCGCCAGGGCTTAGCGAAGATGAAATCTGGGCGGTGCTGCACTACGAAAACATCCGGCGCGGTGGAGAATGGATCGAAACCCGTTTGCTCTCGACCGGTCCTCGAACCAATCCATGGTTTCAAGAATGCGGACAGCGAACGCTTCAAAATAACGAGATACTCGCGTTCGATACCGACTTGATCGGCCCCTACGGCATCTGTATCGACATTTCGCGAACATGGTGGGTTGGTGATCAAAAGCCGCGAAGCGACATGATCTATGCCATGCAGCATGCGCATGAGCATATCATGACGAACATGCAGCTCTTGAAGCCAGGAGTTAGTTTTCAGGAACTGACCTTTGGCGGACATACTCTTGATGAACAATTTCAGCAGCTGAAATACGGATGCAAAATGCATGGAGTTGGGCTTTGCGATGAATGGCCGCACATCAATTATCCCGACAAATTTGTGCCTGGCGCGTTTGATTATGTTCTTGAACCCGGCATGGTCCTGTGTGTCGAAGCCCTTGTCGGCGCCGTGGGCGGTGATTTTTCAATAAAGCTCGAAGACCAAGTGCTGATCACTGAGACCGGTTACGAAAATCTTACGCAATATCCTTTCGATGCCAAGCTGATGGGAACGGGTTGAAATCATGGCGGGGCTGCTCCGCTGGCCTGGCTTGAAACGATCGATGCAATGCGGAAGAATGCATCAAGCCGGCATGATGCATTCAAGCCTGTCGGCATTCGAGCGAATCAAAAGTCCAATTGGCTCAATAAAATCCTGATCCGCAGAAACAAGAGCAGCGCGGCCATTCCCAGCCCAATGATGAATCCGCACCAAACGCCAACACTTCCCCACCCTGCTATGAAACCGAGCAGATAACTGATCGGCGCGCCAACAACCGCATAACTGAACGCGGCAATCAGCATCGGCACTTTTGTATCACTGAAACCGCGAAGGATTCCGAGCGCGACAACTTGCAGAGCGTCGCCGATCTGAAAGGCAGCGCCCAGATACATGAGGGTGATGCCAATCGATAGAACAACCGCGGCCTTTTCGGCGGATTCGTCAAGAAATGCCGATACAATCAACTCTGGAATGGAAACAAACACAACAACAACCATTATCGCTAATATGAACGTCACGGCCGTGGCCGCTTGGATCATCAGCACAATGGCATCGCGGTCGCGCTGACCAACAGTGAAGCCGACTTGCGTGGTGACGGCGATCGAGACCCCAAGATACATCATGAAAACAAACGCTGCCGCTTCAAGCGCGATACCATGTGCCGCAAGCGCTTCGGTGCTGATCCAACCCATCATGATTGAACAGACCGCAAATAATCCGGTTTCGGCGATCAGTGTAATGCTGATTGGCCAGCCGATTCGGAAAACCGCAAGAAGAGTCTGCCATTCCGGCCGCCAAAATCTTGAATACAACGAATAGCTGCGGCAATTTGCGTTGGTGAACGAAAAAACCAACAAAATCAGCAGCCCGGCTGAGTGCGCTGCAACCGTTGCCACCGCGGCCCCCTGGATGCCCAATTCGGGAGCGCCCCAATTGCCGAAAATAAATGCGTAGTTTGCCGGAATATTCAACAATGCGCCGAAAACTGTTGCCCAAAGGATTAAACGCGGCATTGCTAAAGCTACAAAAAAGCTTTTCAGCACCATCACCGATAACGCTGGAAAAATCCCCCATAGAGCGATATCCATGTAATCGCCGGCAAGACGGGCGATATCCTCCTGCTGACCCAGCAAGAGCAAAAATCGCTCGGTTTGAAAAAGCGGCGGAACTAAAATCAAACCATATGCGCAAGACAGCCAGAAGCTCATTCTGATCACGCGCCTCACTTTCCAAGTCAATCCGGCGCCGCGCGCTTCGGCCGCCATGGGAATAGCGGCCTGCGCAAACCCCGATCCAACGATGAAGGTGATCATGAAAATGACGCCCGCCAAAACCCCCGCCGCGAGTTCGTCAACCCCATAACGCCCAAGCATCACCGTATCGGTCAGATGCTTGGCAGACTGCGCTAAATTGCTGCCGATAATCGGCAGGGCAAAAATCAGCGTCGACCATATCTGGCGGCGCAGTTTGGGATATGCACTTCGAATCATACAAATGCGACCACCAGCACGTGTCAGCCAGCGGTTAAATTCAATCAGCTTCAGGTCGTTTTTAGGATGCCATTCATCGCAGAACCGCGTCACTTTCTCGCCTCTGCCAGAATCAAAGTTCTATTGCACGGATCGTTCGGTGAATTCATCGAACCTCCGTTGCAGTGTTGCATGTTAAAGGCGGCGGCGCGCGCCATAACACAGCTTGCAGACGTGCCCGTTTTTGTCACCGGCGTACGGAACCTGTTCTGGATTATCTTTCCACAGTGTCTGTATGCCGAATTTACCACAATATATTGTGTGATTTTGCCAGCAACCAACTTTTTGGTTGCAGCAATTCCACAAGACTGAGTAAGATTGTAAAAAAGAAAAATCGAGCTAAGTCCAAAAATGGAAGATCTATTCTCGACTGCCGAGGCGGAGCAGCCTCACGAATATAACGCATCGGTCATTGAGGTGCTTGAAGGTCTGGAACCGGTGCGTAAGCGGCCTGGTATGTATGTTGGCGGCACCGACGGCACAGCGATGCATCATCTGGTTTCAGAAGTTGTCGACAATGCGATGGATGAAGCGGTCGCCGGACATGCCACTCGTATAGATATCGAATTTCACGAAGATTATTCGGTGACCGTAAGAGACAATGGACGCGGCATTCCTGTGGACCCTCATCCCAAATTTCCTGATCGCTCTGCCATGGAAGTGATCCTCTGCACGCTCCATGCCGGTGGCAAGTTTTCTTCAAAAGCCTATCAAACAGCGGGAGGACTGCACGGAGTTGGCGTATCGGTGGTCAATGCTCTGTCTGAATTTCTGAGAATTGAAGTTGTCAGAAACAAACAGCGTTACGAACAAGAGTATTCACGGGGCATTCCGATCAGTGCACTGCGACAGACCGGGAGCATTGCCAATCGCCGCGGCACAAGTGTCACCTTCCGTCCAGACAACCAAATTTTCGGCAAGGACGCGAAACTGAAGCCGCTGCGGGTTTTGCGCATGATCCGATCAAAGGCCTATTTGTTTTCGGGAGTGGTTATCAATTGGAAATCTGACGTTGTCGAACCGAATGTGCCAGCCACCGCTTGTTTTCACTTTCCCGGCGGTTTGAAAGAATTCCTGAACGAAAAAACCAATGGAGCCGAAGTTTTTGTAGAAGAGCCGTTCGCTGGGAGGGTCGATTTCAGCGAAAGGTTCGGAGATAACACTTTGGGATACGTCGAGTGGGCATTGAACTGGACACCATTTCGTGATGGTTTCATGCGCTCATATTGCAACACGGTGCCGACAACAGATGGCGGACCGCACGAAAGCGGTTTCTGGGCCGCCATTTTGAAAGGCCTGAGAGCCTATGGTGACTTTGTTTCGAATAAGCGCACTTCGATCGTCACACGCGACGACATTCAATCCGATGGGTGTGCCTTGGTTTCCTGCTTTATCAGTGATCCGGAATTTGTCGGGCAAACCAAGAATAAGCTTGCCACCGTCGCAGCACAGCGGCTTGTCGAAAACTCGGTTCGAGATCGGTTCGACAACTGGTTGGCCGGCGACCCCAAGTCAGCGGGGTCCATTCTCGAACATTTCATTGCTCGGGCAGACGAACGCATAAAGCGGCGTGCCGAAAAGGACACCGCGCGCAAATCCGCAACCAAAAAACTGCGGCTGCCGGGTAAGCTGGTCGATTGTTCGCAGTCCGACCGTCGGAGCACCGAGCTGTTCATAGTTGAAGGCGACTCGGCCGGCGGGTCAGCAAAAATGGCGCGAGACCGAGCCAAACAGGCATTGCTGCCTCTGCGAGGAAAATTGCTCAACGTGCTGGGCGCAGCTTCATCTAAAATGCACAGCAACAATGAGATTTCGGACATATGCCTTGCCTTGGGCACCCGGTGCGGCAAGTTGTTCGATGCGAATGATCTCCGCTACGAGAAAATCATCATTATGACAGACGCCGATGTTGACGGAGCTCATATCTCTACTCTGTTAATGACTTTCTTTTTCTCGCAAATGCCCGAGCTGATCAAACAGAATCATCTGTATTTGGCCTGTCCTCCCCTCTTTCGGCTTACCCAAGGCAGCAACCGGATGTATGCGATGGATGAAGCTGAAAAAAACCGTTTGTTGGAAGCCGGTCTAGGAGGGACTGGTCGGATTGACGTATCGCGGTTCAAGGGACTGGGCGAAATGGATGCCAAGGACCTCAAAAGCACGACCATGAATCCAGAAACCCGCCGTTTAATTCGGGTTGCGATCGACGACGGCGACACCGGCGAAACCGACGAGACTGTTTCACGCTTGATGGGGCGAAAGTCGGAGGAACGGCTGAGTTTCATTCAAGAGAATGCACAATTTGTGCACGACCTGAATCTGTGAAATACGCGTTGGTGTTCTGGCACAAATTCCAATTGATTCAATTCACTAAAGCCCCGCTGTTCGTCTGTTCACACGCTTTCCGATTTGTCGACCAGCGCGATCCATTCCTCCTCGATCTGTTCGAGGGTCTTTTGTGCCTCCGCAAGCTTTCGGCAAACCTTGTTCAGCTCGGATATCTCCGCGCTTTTTTCCGTTAGGTCAGCCACCTTCGCAGCAAGTTCAGCGATTACCAATTCCTGCGTCGGAAGAGTTTTCTCAATCTCCCGCAGCCTGAAAGACTCGGTAAAGCTCAATCCCTTCTTTGCGGACTTCCGCTGGATTGCCGTTTTCCGCACTTTTTTCGCTTTTTTGTTGGTCGGTGCAGCTTCTTTCAAAATAGCCTTTCCGGCTTGAGAATCGGACCAGCCGCCCGCATAAGTTACCCACTTTCCAACCCCTTCAAACACCACCGTTGCCGTGGCCACCCGGTTGAGAAAATCTCGGTCATGCGATGCGAGAAGCACCGCGCCCGAATACTCGCTGATCAGTTCATGCAACAAATCAAGCGTTTCCAGATCCAAATCATTGGTCGGTTCATCGAGAATCAATAAGTTGCTTTCCCGGGCCATGATTCTGGACAATTCCAGACGAACCCTTTCACCACCGGACAGCGAATCCAGCGGTGAATTGATTTGACTTTCAGAAAACAAAAAATCCCGCAGATATGATGTGACATGGCGGCTTCGATTGCCAACAAAAATTCGATCCGGCCGGTCTCTTGAATTAACGCCTCTCCCGACGAGATAATCCCGCACAGTCATCGTGTCGCTTGCTCGGCAGCGAGTTTGAAAAAATGTTGCGGGCTTTGTGTTGATGCGGTGCGTCACCTTTCCTGAATCGGGCTGCAGCTGCCGGGCCAGCAAACTTAACAACGTCGATTTTCCGCATCCATTTGGCCCGACAAATGCAATTCGTTCGCCCCGCCTCAGCAAAAGCGAAAAGCGATTGACGATTGTATGATCGCCATAACTCTTGGAGACTGATTTCGCTTCGGCGATGATTCGACTTTGTGTGATGTCTTCGGCAAATTCGATCGAACCGAACTGCTTTCGTTCCGGCATCGCCCGCTGTTCCGCACGCAGCTCCTGCAGTTTGTGCAACCGTCCCTGGTTGCGCTTTCTTCGAGCGCTTATGCCTTCAATTGACCACTTGGTCTCCGCTTTGATTTTTCTGTCCAGCTTATGACGGCGTTGAACCTCCTGTTCAAATATTTCGTCCCTCCAATCTTCAAATGACGAAAACCCCCGATTGCTTTGCCGAAGAGCGCCTCGATCAATCCAAATGGTTCGATCAGACAACGCGCGGAGCATTGCGCGATCATGGCTAATCAACAGAATCGCCGATTTGCACTCTTGAAGAAATCCTTCCATCCAAACAATTGCCTGAATATCCAGATGGTTTGTCGGCTCATCCAGTATCAAAAGATCGGGCAGGTCCACTAAGAGGGATGCTAACGCTGCCCGTCTGATTTCGCCGCCGGACGCCTCCGATGATTTGGTGCCGGGGGAAAAATTCAACCCGCGCGCGACGCTCTGCGCCCTTTGAATGGGTTTCTTGCCAAGTTTGGCAGAAACAAGGTCTCCAAGTGTGGGATAGCCGCTGATGTCAGGATTCTGCTCAAGATAGCTGATCGAAACACCTCCGCTGACCCAGCGTTCGCCGCTACCCAATTCCCGCCGCCCGGCAATTTGCGCTGCGAGTGTCGACTTACCCGCGCCATTGCGGCCTACGAGGGCAAGCCGGTCACCTTTGTGAATGTTCAGCGAAACGTCCGAATATAGCGTATCTGCACCGATGGAGGCAGACACCCCGGTAAGTCGCATCAATAGAGAGCTGGCCATGCGCTGTCCGCTAAACCAATGATGGTCTGGATTGCAACTCAGACGACGGGTCAGTTTCCGGTTGCAGCCCAAATAGCATTGTGTTTTGTCGGATGCTTCCGGAGGTTCGTCGGGAGTATACATGGCATCAGTTTTTGTTTGTGGTGTGGCAGTCATTGATTTCGTGCAATTTGTGCAGAATTTTCCGCAGGGTGGTTTGAAACATCGCTCCTTAAGCTGCGAAATTTCCGGTGGCGGCATCGGTGCGAATGCAGCCGTAGCGATACAGCGGCTTGGCGGCGACGCTGATCTTGGTTGCCGGTTGGGAACCGATCTGATCGGCGATCTGATTCTGGCCGATTTGCAGCAGGAAGGCGTCGGAACAAAATTTGTCACGAGAACAACCGATGCCCGTTCACCGCTCTCTTCGGTTATTGTCAACGAGGTCGGAGAACGACAGGTGTTGAGCTATGCCGGTGCGGGATTGCCGGACGAGGTCGACTGGTTGAGTGACATTCCTTATGCGGACGCGTTCCTGACCGACTGTAACTGGTCCCAAGGCATCGAGCATTCGATCTCGCAGGCCCGACGCTACGACGTGCCCGTTGTCATTGACGTGGAGCGAGGCAGTTTTCCCGAGCATCTTTGGCAGGCAACCCATCTTGCCTTTTCGCGGCAAGGCATTCTTGCACTCACCGGAGAGTCTACCATTCCCGAAGCATTGAAAGCATTGGCCTCAGTCCGTACAAACTGGCTATGCGCGACTGATGGCGAGAACGGTGTGTTCCGCATGAGTCATGGCCGCTTGGATCAGATTCCAGCTCATGTCATTGAAGCCAAGAACACCCTGGGAGCGGGAGATGTTTGGCACGGCGCGTTCGCTTTGCGTCTTGCTGAAGGCGCGAATGAAGACGATGCGATTCAGTTTGCCAACGCCGCCGCCGCCGTCTGCTGTTCCCGCATCGAGTCTCGGTCTAGCTTTCCCTACCGCGGAGAAATCGGTGAGTATTTGAATGGGTCATTGTGAAACACCTCCGACGGTTGGCGTTCTTCCACTCGGCCGCACGACCTTCAACATCAAAATCACGAAGTCGAAACTCACTCGAATCATGGCGCCTTTGGATGAAGGCAGATGCAAAACTGACGGTTCGCAAACCCTGCTTTGCGACAAAGATGCAGTCAATTAAGCGGTGCAGCAGATTGTGGCTGCGGGTGCCGAGCGATTGCTGGTGCTGCAGCTGACCTATACCGATGGTTCATCGGTCTGCACTGCTGCGGAGATATCGAGTGCTCCAATGATAATTTGGTCGGTGTGCGAACCGCGGACAGACGGATGCCTGAGGCTTGATTCTCTGTGCGGTCTTAACCTTGCTTAACACGCCGTCGGTTTTCAGGGTGAGCGAGGCGTCAATTGGATAAACAGGGATCCGGGGGATATCAAACTGAGCGAACTTCGGTCTCGCCTTACCGATACATGACACACTGCTGCGCTCGCTGATCCCATACCCCGCGGCACCGCCGCTCGTCCCATTCGCGGCCAGCTGCTCTGTATGATGTCATAATCGGTCGCATTGACAAGCATCCTGACGGTTTTCACACCTCCGCGAGATGAAACTTCAACATAGTGGAGCCGCCGTCGCATGACAGAAAGTGCGAAAGATTCTGGACACTACCGTGATATGACGGTCCGCCTGCAATAGAGCTACGATGAGCACTGCGAGACCCAACAGCAGAATGGAAAGAGTTAACATTCGACCGGTTCTTTGTCCCAAAAAATCCTAGAACATGGCAATCGCGATAAATTTGTCCCGTCGATAGGCCAATTGCGCCATTAAACCCGTCATCCATAGTGCACCGATCCGCGCCGCCTCATCGGGTCTAGGCAGCGACTTGTTCAGCGCGTGCCGGAAAAACCTGCGGCAGAATGAGCAAAACAATGACACCCAATCCAAAGATTGCGACTTGGCGGCAAACGGCGAGGATGCGTGTGTTCACTCGCCCGAGTATTCCAAAATTGGAAATTACGGTTGTCGCTGCGCGGGCATTCTTCCTTCTGCGATTTCAACCCACCAAGAACATCCCGCCGGAATCGCTTCATCGCAAAAGTTATACTCTGGATGGTGCAATGGCGCAGAATCTCCATTGCCTGTCAAAATGTAAGCGCCGGGGCGCTCGTTCAGCATAAAAGAAAAATCCTCGGCTCCCATTAACATTACAGCTTCGTTGGTTTCCGACCCAGTGACACGCCGTGCCGCAGCGGCTGCAAACGCGGTTTCCGCCTCTGAATTCACCATGACTGGATAACCGGTTGTGATGATACATTCGGCCTTCGCACCAAAAGACTTGGCCGTCATGTCGGCGATTTCTTCAATGCGCCGGAAAAGCAGTTCGCGGATTTCGGGGTCAAAGGACCTGATGGTGCCGCGCAGCAGTGCGCTTTGGGGAATGACATTGTTAGCGTCGGTATCGGTTTGGAAGGAGCAAACTGAGATGACCGCGGATTTAAGCGGATCAACATTGCGTGAAACAACCGATTGAAGCGAAACGACGATATGACTTGCCGCAAGCGTCGGATCGACCGCGGCATGCGGTCTCGCTCCATGTCCGCCAATGCCATTGACTGTGATTGTGAAGGTGTCCGCAGCAGCAAAAAACGGACCAGGCCGGATGGCGAATTTGCCAGGAGACATTCCCGGCATGTTGTGCATGCCGTACACTTCCTGGATGTCGAAGCGATCCATCATTCCGTCTTCGATCATCTCTTTGCCGCCGCCCCCGCCTTCTTCTGCAGGTTGAAAGATTACCACTGCGGTTCCGTCAAAATTCCGTGTTTCCGCAAGATATTTGGCAGCGCCGAGCAGCATCGAAGTATGACCATCGTGCCCGCAGGCATGCATCTTGCCCTCATTGCGTGATGAATAGTCAAGACCTGTGGCTTCATGAATCGGCAACGCGTCCATATCTGCGCGCAGCCCGACAACTTTTCCCGATTGTGTTGATTGACCGTGGATGACACCGACGACGCCAGTGCGTCCGATGCCGGTTTCTACCGAATCACATCCGAATTCTTTGAGCAATTCGGCGACCTTGCGGGAGGTGCGGTGTGTGTCAAACATAAGTTCGGGATGCTGGTGAATGTCTTGCCGCCATTCTGTGATTTCAGACTGAAGCTCGGCAAATCGATTACGAACGGCCATCGTATCTCCTAATTTGAAAGTTCGCGAATAACGCCGGTTACAAAGGCGCGGCAGGCCTCCAACTGGCTCAATGATACATATTCGTCGGCTTGGTGCGCCTGATCAATATGGCCGGGGCCGCATACGACCGCCGAATAGCCGCCTTCTTGAAACTGTCCAGCTTCGGTGCCATACGATACGGCATGACTGTCGTTGTCGCCGGTCAGTCTTCGAGAGAGTTCTTCTGCCTTTCCGTGCTCCTCGGGCCGCAGAGGCGGAACACCGTACCACGGATTAATATCTATTCCCGCCTGGGGGCTGATCTCTTTCATTTCACGCTCGACTTCCGCAGCGAATTCTCTGAAGCGTCTTTTCCAGTCGTCGTCGGATTCTCCAGGAACGCAGCGGAATTCCAGTCCAAACGAACAGTCTTTGGCCGTGATATTCTGTGCCGTGCCGCCGACGATCTTTCCGACATGCAGAGAGGTCCAAGGCGGGTCGAACATCTGCGCAAGTTCCGAAGCGGGACTTGCCATGTTTTCGGCATTCATTCGATTGGCCCAATCAACTAAACGGGCAGCGATCATGATAGCCGAAACACCTTTGTGCAGGATCGAGGAATGCACCTCGACTCCCCTTACATTGACAGATAACCCACTGCCACCTTTGTGAGAGGTAACGACTTTCATCATCGTTGGTTCACCCACGATGGCAATCGAGGCCGGCGGAACCTTGCCGCGAACATAATTAATGAGAGGCGGAGCGCCGAGGCACCCGATTTCCTCATCGCGTGTGAGGGCGATCTGCACTGGACGATTAAGGTCGGCTGCGACCATCTGTGGAACAGCTGCGAGCACAACGGCGCAAAATCCTTTCATGTCACAAGCGCCTCTGGCAAAAACCTTGTTATCTTTTACAGTGCTGCGCCAAGGGTCGGTGCTCCAGTTTTGACCTGTGACTGGCACAACATCCGTGTGCCCCGAGAGAACGATTCCGCCGGCAGTATCCGGTCCGACGGATGCAAAAAGGCTAGCCTTCGTGCCGTCCTCATTGTGATCAAGCAGTGCGGAGACCCCGTGGCCTGCAAGATAGTCTTTGACCCAATGAACAAGTTCTAGGTTTGACCGGTCGGAAACTGTTGGAAAGGAAACAAGTCGGTCTAACATTTCCAACGGCGAATAGATTTCACCCATGCTGTCATCCCTAACTTGCTCTGCTGAAGTCTCACTGCCAACACTCAGAGCTCTCGTCAAGCGTGTTCGCAGAAGGCTGAGGCGCAGAACGGCAACAATGGAATTACGAGTCGAACCGTGCTGGCCGGAGGCACTTCCAAATTGTGTTAGAATCAAAAGAACCTTATTGTTCACCGCAAAGAGCGAAGTCACGAACGACGGGCAGCGAGGCGCGTAGAATTGAACACCGATCGCCGACGGCTATTGCAGTCCTCAGCGGCAATGGCCGCTGTGGGTTCACTTTGGCCCAGCTTTGCATCGGGACAATCCACCGGCGCGATCAAAGTCGGAGGGATCTACACCGTACCGGTAACACAGCAATGGATTGAACGGATCCACGTCGCTGCTCTGGAATATGTCGTGCGCGGTGAAATCAATTATGTCTTCGCCGAGAATGTAGAAGCAGCCGACTACGACCAGATCCTGCGCCGTTTTGCTGAAAGCGAGATTGATCTCATCATCGGTGATGCCTTTTCCCACGAAGAAGATGCGCGGTTGATTGCCCGCGATTTTCCGAACAAAGCATTCCTGATGGGATCGTCCTTCCAGCCCGATAGCCGTTTTCCCAATTTTTCTGTATTTGACAGCTACATACAAGATGCGTCGTATCTCACAGGCATCATCGGTGGTTCGCTCACTCAACGGGCTAAAATCGGGATCGTTGGCCGTTATGATTTTCCGGCGTCGAATCGACTGATCAACGCCTTCATCGACGGCGTTCATGATTTCCGGCCGGATATCCAGATCTCGGTTGAATTCATAGAAAGCTGGCATGACCCGGGCAAAGCCGGTGAACTCGCATTCGCTCAAATCACCAATGGGGCTGATGTGATTTATTCGGATGCGGTTGGGACCGCCGAGGCTGCACATAAGAGCGGCACGCCGGTCATCGGCAGTTTCTACAGCCGCGAAATCTCGGAAACAGAAGGGATCACGACATCAGCGCAGTGGCATTTCAATCCCACGCTTCAGAACGCACTAAACCGGCTTCGCGACGGGACATTCGGCGCCGCTGACTTTGGAGTTTACTCCTATATGCGGCATTCCGGCTGTTCAATCGCCCCGATTTCAGCTTATAATGAACGGATATCCGAAAGCGCCCGAGAGCTCACCGCTGCGCGGGAATTGGATATGCGCAACTTCAGATTTACTGCCAAGGTCAATTCTTCCCGGCCATTCTCCGGAATTTTCACAACTCAGGAGTGAGTCCATGCCTTTCGATCTGTTGATTCAGGGAACGCGCCTGCCGGAAGGAACATCTGCCGATATAGCCGTATCGGGAGGTAAAATCGCTGCGATTGAGCCGCGCATTGATGGCGAGGCTGTTCAGACCGAGAGATATGAGGATTGTTTGATATCGCCGCCATTTGTTGATCCTCATTTTCACTTGGATGCGACTCTTTCACAGGGTATTCCGAGAGTTAATCATTCAGGTACGCTGCTTGAGGGCATTCAGCTTTGGGGCGAACTCAAGCCACTTCTTACGCATGATGCGATCAAGGAACGCGCCTTGACCTATTGCGACTGGGCTGTCTCGATGGGGCTGCTGGCAATCCGCACGCATGTGGATGTGTGTGACGACCGGCTGCTCGCGGTCGAGGCTCTCAAAGAGGTCCAAGCAATAGTCAAACCTTATATGCATTTGCAGCTCGTTGCTTTTCCACAGGACGGATTGTACCGCAGCCCGGGAGCGCGCGAAAATCTTGTTCGAGCCCTGGACCTTGGGGTTGAGGTTGTAGGTGGGATCCCTCATTTCGAACGGACAATGAAAGAGGGGCACGATTCGGTTTCAGAGCTATGTGCAATAGCAGCTGACCGGGGCCTGATGGTGGATATGCATTGCGATGAGACGGATGATCCCATGTCCCGTCACATCGAACATTTGGCACGTGAAACTCTGCGGCATGGACTAACGGGACGGGTTGCCGGCTCGCACCTTACATCGATGCATTCGATGGACAATTACTTTGTGTCGAAACTGCTGCCATTGATTGCGGAAGCTGGGGTATCGGCGATTTCCAATCCTTTGGTGAATATTATCGTGCAGGGGCAGCATGACACGTATCCGAAGCGTCGAGGATTAACTCGCGTGCCGGAGATGATTCAACATGGGATCCGGGTTGGCTGGGGCCAAGACTGCGTGCTTGATCCCTGGTATTCTCTCGGAGCGGCGGATATGCTGGACGTTGCGCATATGGGTCTGCATCTCGCGCAGATGACCAGTTGGAACGATATGCGTCATTGCTTTGAAATGGTTACGACCGAAAACGCAGAAATTATGAATTTGACCGATTTCGGACTTTCCGTCGGCAACGAAGCGAGCTTTGTTGTGCTTGATGCGGCAGACCCGGTGGAAGCAATTCGCCTGCGGCCGACCCGCCTGATCGTTGTATCCAAAGGCAAGGTAGTCGCCCGACAGCCAAGAATCCGGTCTCAGCTGAATCTTTCCGGCCGACCTGCGAGTGTTAACCGCCGCCGACCCAATTCAACCGCATCTTCGGTATGACAAAAGATGTCACAGATTCATCTCCTCGCATTGATGCGCATCATCACCTCTGGGATCTTGATGCCGTGCGGTATCCTTGGCTCATGGCACATGGAGAAAGAAGATTTTTTGGCGATCCAACAAAGATTCAAAGGAATTATCTGGTTTACGAGTTCAGACGCGACGCGGAACTGAGCGGATTCGGCGCTTCTGTGCATATTCAAGTTGGTGCGGCCTCCCCGTTGCAGGAGGCTATATGGGTGCAAAGCGTCGCCGAGCAGAATCCAGGGTGGCCAGCCGCACAAGTGGCATTCTGCGACTTGGCAGCCGACGATGCGGGCGAACAGCTGGCAGAGCTGCAACACTTGCCGACGGTCCGGGGTGTGCGGCAGATCGTCGGACGATCACCTGAAGAAGACAAAAGCAGCCAGGTCAACGCATTAATCGGCAATGATCATTTCAAACGAGGCCTCAGATTGGCTGCCTCCATGGGATATTCGTTTGATCTGCAGCTTGTTCCAAGACTGATGCCAGCGGCGGCGAAGTTTTTTGGTGAAATTCCGGAACTGCAAGTTGCTCTCTGTCATGTTGGATCGCCCTATGATCAAAGTGCAAGCGGTATAGCGACTTGGCGCAAAGGACTCGAGCAAATTGCAATGCTGCCGAATGTTGTATGCAAGCTGTCTGGATTAGGCATGTTCTACCATGGCTGGGAAATTGAGGACATAGCGCCGCTTGTATTACCCAGTCTTGAAGCATTTGGTCCCGAGCGCTGCATGTTCGGATCAAATTTTCCTGTCGATCTTCTGCAGGCCAGTTATTCAAAAACCGTCAAGGCCTATGAAGAACTCATTCCAGTCGAATTTCACAATAGTGTCTTTCGCGAAACTGCGGCCAAGTTCTATCGGATTTGATACGAACCAAATTTGATATCTCGAAAGCTGACTTCGTCTGCCGACATTCATATCAGCGATGGCGGTTTCTTCCAGAATTCAGGATCGAATTCGCGATTTTAGGCAAAAACTTCAACTTTTTCTGCAAGACCGGGACAATCCTGTCTCTTCTTGGCTGCGGCCAGGTTGAAACACGTCGCCGGAACACAGTGGAGCACGCGAAAGTATATGGACATGGAGCCGCTGCGTGAGATGAACCTTCAATATATCGGAGCCGCCGTCGCATGACTGAAAGTGCGAAAGATTCTGGACACTATCCACTTTCGGCAGGCGAACAGGGTCATCAAGAGATGGAATCCGCCATGGCTGTAACTGGCGAAGGTCAGAGGCGCCAGGCAGCTGTCCCATGTTCCGATCGAAAGTTCTTCGTCCAGTTCCCGGAGCAGCGCTGTCTCCGGCGTTTCGCCAGGAGCACGCGGTTGTCCCTGTCAATCAGCGCAACGGCCGCCGCCAGAATGATTTTCACGTGCGGTAGTCCGCATTGATCATGATGTAGCCGTGGGTGAAATCGCATGTGTGGACCGAGGCCGATTCCGCGCCGTTGCCTAAATCAATGCGAATGTCGATATCGCTTCCGGTCATGTATTCCGCCACTGCCGCTTCCGAAAAATGCTTTGAAACGCCGCCATGCTCCGCGACCATATGGCCGCCAAAGCGAATGGCCAGCTTCTCCTGATTGAATTCAGCGCCTGATTTCCCGAGCGCCATGACAACCCTTCCCCAATTGGGATCCTCTCCGGCGACCGCCGTTTTGACCAGAGGCGAATTGGCAACGGATTCAGCCGCCGATACCGCGTCCGGTTTCGATGCCGCCCCCTCCACGTGGATTCCAACAAGTTTCGTGGCGCCTTCGCCATCGCGCAGAATCTGGCGGGCCAGAGACGACAGCACCGTTCGCATCCCGCGCTCGAACCGCTGCGCGTCGATGCCGCCGGCTTCGATTTCCGGGGCTTCGGACCGTCCGGTCGCAGCGATGATCAATGTGTCGTTCGTTGACGTGTCGCCATCAACCGTGATCGAATTGAACGACGTTTCATTCGCGCCGGAGGCGATCCGGCTCAGGAGGCGGTATTGGATCTTCGCGTCCGTGAAGACGAAGGCCAGCATCGTCGCCATATCCGGGCATATCATGCCGGAGCCCTTTGCAATTCCAACAATGTTCACCTGTTCCCGGCCATGGCCGATTTCGGTTTGGACAAATGCGCATTTGGGGTAGGTGTCCGTGGTCAGGATGGCGCGGGCCGCTTCATCCAGACGGCTGGGGGAAAGTTCGCCGCGGCTGGCCTTTGCCAGGGCTTTATGGATCGGGTCTGACTTGAGCGGCTCGCCGATGACCCCTGTTGACGCTGTAAGAACGCACTCCGCCGGAATATTCAGACTGTCCGCCGCCGCCCGCGAGATTTCCGTCACCGTTTTCATGCCGGCTTCGCCGGTGAATGCGTTCGCGTTCCCCGCATTGACCACCAGCCCTATCCCGTGAGGACATCCGCTCACGCTCAATGCGGCGATCTTTCGCCTGCAGTCCAATACAGGCGCGGCCGCGGTCGCCGAACTGGTGACAAGCCCGGCGACTGTTGTGCCCGGATCAAGATAGGCGACCATGAGATCAGGGCGACCTTTGTAGCGGACACCGGTTTCAAACGCGGCGAATGAGGCCCCTTTCACCGCAGGCAGCGCCGCAAGCCGCTTCTCCGCATCCTCAACCGCTTGCGGGTCCGGCTTTGGTTCAAACGTTTCGAGCCTGGCTCTGAGTTCGGCGTTCTCCTTTTCCAGAGCGCTGATTCTTTCTTTCTCTTCCCGCACCTGAATTCCCTCGCCACCGCGGAAGCCGCCGATGACTTCCATATCGCAAGCGCGGGTCTTTAGCGCAACTTCTCCTGAAGCGCAGGCGCAAATGTCCGACAGCATTCCGAGCATCGAACGCTGTTGCAAAATCCGGAACGGGAAAAAACCACCGCGTGTCCACTTGCATTCCCCGGAATCGGGGAAGCGGGAACCGCCATTGCGGCTCCGCACCCCCTCGATTTCAGCGTTTTCCCTCAGAAACCCGGACGCTCGGCCTGATTTTGAAAGTGGCTCAAACAACAGAAAATTCTATGAGCCGTTAGGCTTTGAACGGCTGAATCGACTCTCCGGCAGACACTAGCAAGCGCATTAACCGCTTGATTTTTGATCATTCGCTGGTCAATCCCTTGCGAAATCACTTCCGAAACAGACTGGTCGGTCATCACGAATCTGCAATGCTGAGAGCTGTTTCAGCAAGATGCGGCACCGAGCGCCCGTAAGCCACAGCCATTTCTGGGTTTGCAGCATTGCCATCTGCAGCACGCCTAGCAACCCCTTCCAAAATCGCTGCGAGACGAAAGAGTCCGAACACAAGGCAAAACTTCCAGTCTTCTGGAAATCCAATTGAGCGACGACGGCAGTAATCATGGACATATTCTTCTTCGCTGGGCAAGCCCAGCGATGCCCGGTTCAAACCAGCCAGCCCCTTTAGCGGACCGTCATATGGCATTAGCCACTGGGCGCACTGATATGCGAGATCGGCAAACGGGTGGCCTAATGTTGACAATTCCCAGTCCAGGATCGCGAGCGCGGTCCGGTCCGACTTGGAGAAAATGATGTTATCGATGCGGAAATCGCCGTGAACCAGTGTCGGCTTCTCGTCCACATCCAACATGTTTTTTTCAAGCCAGTCGATCAGGCGATCCATTAATTCGTTGGGTTCGCGTCGGCTTTTCAGATATTGTCGTTTCCAAATGTAGGTTTGCCGACTAAAATAGTTGCCCGGCTTACCGAAGTCTCCAAGCCCGATTTTCTCAGGATTGAGACTATGCAACGCCGCCAGAACGCTATTCATCTGGGCGTAAACGGTTCTTCTCTCATCGAGTCCGAGGCTGGGAAGCGCCGGGTCGAAAAAAATTTCGCCATCCACATATTGCATAATGAAGAACGCTCTTCCGATCGGCGAGTTGTCATCGTTGGCAAGAGCAATCATCTGTGGGACTGGCACGATCGTGTCCTGCAATCCGCGCATAATGCGGTATTCACGATCAACGAGGTGTGCAGACGGAAGCAGGTTACCCGGCGGTTTGGCACGAAGCACAAGCAGACCACGGTTAGAATGCAGCAGATAGGTTGGATTTGATTGTCCGGTCTTGAACTGTTGGATCTCAGAGATGGCACAACCGGGTAAAACTTTACGAAGAAACAATTCGATGCGCGAAGCGGTAACGGCTAGATCATTCATGAAATTAAAATCAACCCTGCATTCTGGGCAATATCCGTAAATTGCAACCTGTTAAATTTCATGCAGTCCCACTGTACAGTCCGCTGTTCGGTCGAACATTTCACTTAAACTTGTGTGCTTCAACTATACCGCCAAATCCCTGCTGCATAAGGTGCCGCACTCGGTAATCGCCCGCAAAATCGCTACAGCAGACGCGGCAGTCGGACTCATGCGCGGAGGGTAGCCCTTTTTCTTGAGCATGAGGCACAGTGCATATTCCGTCGTTCTTAGCTTTCAACAGACGCATTACAATTCATAATTACTCGCAAAAAAAACCGCGGTCATCAAACAAACACTTTTCAATAAATTCAGGTTGATAGCATGAGCGTTACATAGAACCGGGTTTCAAGCGAATCACCGCGTCGAAATTCCGCAGCGGATACTAATCAATGCGCGACAACAAGCTTACTTTAGGCTCTAATTTCCGACAATACCTGCCTTCCAGTCCTATTCCACCCTTATGAACTTCCACTCAAACTCAAGATGATCACCGCCGCTCCGTTCTTGTCGGACGCCAGTCTCAAGCTTATACAGGCATTATCCGCACCACCGGACACGACGGAAGTACCGCCCTAAGCCAGTCAAGCGTCTCTGGAAGATAATTTCGAATACCAATTCTCATCGAATCGGCAATAGTACATCAATGCAGCCGAGTCATTGTGTCCGAATGAACGGACGAACACCGCTACACATTGCCGATTAAGAGAACTGGCCAGAGATTGCGAAGATGCTGCTGGATGCTGGGGCAAACCCAGCAGCTCTGGACGGAAGAGGGCAGTCCCCGGCAGATATTGCCGAGCCTCTTTCCGTTTCCGCAAAACTGCTTCGCTCTCGCATGCCAGTGTCGAATTCTTCTAAGAAGTAACCACCAGTCTTTTGACTTGAAAGTATGCGACGATTCTATCCCCATCAATTAAAAAGCATAAAGCGCAGCAGATAAAGGTTTGGCACGCTGAGCTAACTGAACGGGACACTTTAAGTGGCCGCACAAGAATTCAGCCACTGTGCTGGCATGACCGCCTTCCGCGGAGAACGGCTGCTGCTAAGTTGGACAAATTCCTCCAGCTGCCGAACGCGTGAGCAGTCGAATTAATCCGGATTGCCACCATTCGCTCCAGAAACGTGGTCCAAAATTGTTTGCGCACCGACAGCACTATGACCTGCCGGAATAATTTAATTGAAAAATGAACGAACTTAATGTAACGTCTTTTGGAGCGATTGCATATGGTCAGAAAGACTAGCTGATTTTTAGATTTTCCCATGAATTTTAGCCTGTCTGACCGAGCAAAAGACCTTTTGGATTCAGTCAAGACCATGATCACTGACGAGATCGTGCCGCTTGATGAAGAATTCTTGGAGGAAGTTCCAAAAGTTGACCGGTGGACCTTTACCAAGCGGCAGTTATCAATACTCGGCGATCTCAAAGATCAAGCGCGGAGCCGCGGCCTTTTCAATTTATGGAATAGCAAAGCGATTGACGGTCCGAATCTGACGACGGTTGAATATGCTTATTTTGCTGAAGAAATGGGGCAATCCTACTTGGCGCCCGAAGTCTTCAACTGCAACGCGCCCGATACCGGAAACATGGAAGTTCTAATCCGGTACGGCACACAGGCGATGCGCGAGCAATGGCTTCGGCCGTTAATGAACGGAGAAATCCGCTCCGCTTATTTGATGACGGAGCCCGACGCGGCATCATCCGATGCAACCAACTTAGCGATGAGCTGCACCTCTGATGGTGACGAATTCGTGCTGAATGGTCAGAAGTGGTGGGCAACCGGCGCCGGTGATCCACGATGCAGTCTGTATATCGTCATGGTACGGACTGCGCATGAAGGCCCGAGGCACCGTCGCCACTCAATTGTCCTCGTGCCGGCAGATGCTGATGGCATCACGGTTTTAAGGCCTATGACAATTTACGGCAGCGACGACGCTCCGCATGGTCATATGCATATTGAATTTAAGGATGTGCGAGTGCCCCGCGAATCGATCATGTTGGGCGAAGGCTATGGGTTTGAGATTGCGCAAGGTCGGCTGGGGCCCGGACGGATTCACCATTGCATGCGTGCGATCGGCCAAGCTGAAAAGGCGCTGAATTTGCTTTGCCGGCGTTCGATTGATCGTCAGGCCTTCGGCAAACCGCTGGCCAAGCTCGGTGCAAATTACGACATCATTGCCGATGCGCGCATTCAAATCGAGTCCACTCGGCTGCTTTGTCTGAAAGCTGCTTGGCATATGGACCACAGCACCCCAAGGGCCGCGGCGCCGTGGATCAGCATGATCAAAACACAGGCCCCTACTGTCGCTTTGGATATCACCGATCAGGCAATTCAAATGTTCGGTGCCGCTGGAATTAGCCAAGATACTCCGCTTGCGCGGCAGTGGCTGCACTTAAGGACACTGCGCCTGGCAGATGGACCGGATGCCGTTCATCGGCGACAAGTTGCTCGTGCCGAACTTCGAAGCCACTCGCAGGAACCGTTTTAAGTTATGGTCGGATTTTGCGGAGCTCGATCAACCTGGCAGACTTCATGCTGCAAGCGTCAGAACTTCCCGACGCAAGATTAGGAGTTGCTGAATTGAACGGGACCCCAAATGATTTCGTGCTGAAAATCGAAGACCTGCATACCGTGTTCCATACGCGGAAATCCGTCATACATGCGGTCAACTCAGTGAGCTTTTCGGTCAAAAGCGGGGAATTACTTGGGGTTGTTGGAGAGTCCGGATCAGGAAAATCCGTGACCATGCTTTCATTTCTTGGTCTGTTACCAACCCCTCCCGCCGAAATCCGCTCGGGACGGGCATTGTTCAACGACCGCGATCTGTTGACGGCTTCACCTAATGAACTCCGGGAAATCCGCGGCGGCAAGATAGGGTTTATTTTTCAAGACCCAATGACTTCGCTCAATCCGGTTTTCACGGTTGGCTTCCAAGTGGCCGAACCGCTGCGGCGCCATTTGGGAATGTCCAGGCGAGCGGCAAAGAAAAGAGCGGCTGATCTGCTGGAATTGGTCGGAATTCCAGATCCGCATCGTCGGCTCGGCGATTTCCCGCATCAATTTTCCGGTGGCATGCGGCAACGGGTGATGATTGCGATCGCTTTAGCTTGCGATCCGGTTCTGCTGATCGCGGATGAACCGACAACCGCACTCGACGTTACAATCCAGGCCCAAATCCTCGAATTGATCCAGCGGCTTCAAAACCAGTTGGGGATGTCGATTATCTGGATTACGCATGATCTCGGAGTTATCGCCAGTATTGCAAACCGGGTTCTAGTTATGTATGGTGGCAAGATTGTCGAACAAGCTCCAGTGGAAGAATTGTTTAGCAATTCGCAGCACCCCTATACCCGAGCTCTGTTGGGAACTGTTCCTTCAATTCGGGGCAAGAGGGCCCAGCGGCTGCAGACGATAGCTGGCCAAGCACCGACATTGAATTCTATTCCCGAAACTTGTTCCTTTTGGCCGCGCTGCGATTTCGCTCTTGATCGATGTAAGCGAGAAGCTCCTGAAATGGTGCGGCATTCGCGTTCCCATGCAGCATCATGTTTCTTAATGCAGCAGCAAACCTAAATGCCTCATGAATGAATCCAGGACTGAAAACGCACTTCTTGTGAAAGTACGCGGGTTAAAGGTGCACTTTCCAATTTCGGCCGGCGTGCTTCGTCGTAAGGTCGGCGATGTAAAGGCTGTCGATAATGTGTCATTTGATATCAAAGTCGGTGAAACTTTGGGACTCGTCGGCGAGTCTGGGTGCGGCAAATCAAGCGCAGGGAGAGCGATCCTGCGTCTTGCGCCGATAACCAGCGGCACAATTCATGTTGATGGAAAAAATGTGGCAACTGCCAGCGAAGTTGAGCTGCATAAAATGCGTCCGCAGATGCAGATGATTTTTCAAGACCCGCAAGCCAGTCTGAATCCGCGCATGACGGTTGCCGGGATTATCGCGGAGCCCTTGATCGAGCATCTGCGCTTATCGAGGCGCAAACGCGATGAACGGGTCTATGAATTGATGGACGCGGTTGGGCTGAATCGCGAATGGGCGGATCGTTATCCACATGAGTTTTCAGGCGGTCAGCGCCAGCGCATCGGAATTGCACGGGCGCTCGCCTTGAATCCAAAGCTGATTATCTGCGATGAGCCGATTGCTGCATTGGATGTGTCTATTCAAGCACAGGTGGTTAATCTGCTGGAAGAACTTCAGAATATCCATCAACTAACCTATCTTTTTATCAGTCACGATCTCGGAATGGTGCGTCATATCGCCGACCGGGTCGCAGTCATGTATCTTGGCACCATTGTTGAGCTTGCGCCAAGACAGCAGTTGTACGACGAACCTCGCCATCCTTATACCGAAGCGCTGATGTCCGCCGTTCCGGAGGCAGATCCAGTTGCAGAAAGAAGTCGGCAGCACATTGTGCTTGAAGGTGACGTTCCTTCACCCGCAAATCCGCCCAGCGGATGCGTGTTCAGAACGCGTTGTCCAAAAGCCTTTGACCGGTGCCGGAGGGAAACACCGCCTTTGATTGAAATCGAACCAGGTCGATTCGCGGCCTGTCATATCCATCTCTCGGTGCAGCCCTAAATTCTGGGCGCATCACCACCGCCAAAATTGAAAGGAGATCACAATGAAACTCATTTTGGCAACTGTTGCTGCGGCAACGATCTCATCGGCTGCATTTGCCGAAAGGGGAGCGGACGGACATGTCAATATCATTTATTGGCAAGCTCCCTCTATCCTCAATCCCTATCTTTCAGGGGGAACAAAGGACCTAGAAGCAGCGTCTCTAGTCATTGAGCCTCTGGCCCGTTACGACGACAGGGGCGTCTTGGTGCCGTGGCTGGCTAAAGAGGTTCCGACCATCGATAATGGCGGAGTTTCAAATGATTTGACAACGATCACTTGGAAACTGCGCGACGACATCGTGTGGTCCGATGGGACACCATTCACTTCGGAGGATGTTGTATTCACGACAGAGTATTGCAGGCATCCGGAGGGCGGATGTGCACAGCTCAACAATTTTGACGATATCAAATCAATTGAGGCTCTGGACGATTACACTGTTAAGGTTACGTTTACCGTTTCAAAACCCTATCCTTACAACGTATTCGCAGGAAACTCGGTTCCGATCCTGCAAAAGGCGCAATTTGCCGATTGCATGGGTGCAGACGCGCAGAATTGCACACAGGAGAACTTTTATCCGATCGGCACGGGTCCATTTGTAGTCACGGACTTTCGACCAAACGATGTGATTTCAATGGAAGCCAATCCGAACTATCGGGATCCAAACAAACCGGCGTTCGCAACCCTGACCTTTAAGGGCGGCGGAGACGCAGCGGCAGCCGGGCGTTCAGTATTGGAAACCGGTGAATTCGACTATGCTTGGAATCTACAGCTTGCTCCTGACGTCCTCGAAGATATGGAAGCCGCCGGCAAAGGGAAAATCGTAGCGGCATTCGGCACTTCTGTTGAAAGAATCATGATCAATCTGTCAGACCCGAATCCGGAATTGGGCGACGAGCGTGCGACCCTTGCGCACCCGCATCCATTCTTAACCGACTTCAAGGTGCGAAAAGCGCTTTCGCTAGCCATCGACCGAGTGCTTCTGAATGAAATCGGTTATGGACAGACTGGCCGACCAACATGCAACATTGTCGCCAATCCTCCACATCTTGTTTCCACTGCCAACGATGCATGTTTGGTTCAGGACATTGAAGCGGCCCGCGCATTGCTTGACGAAGCCGGATGGATCCCCGGCGCCGACGGCGTGCGCGAAAAGGACGGTCAGCGTCTGTCGGTACTCTATCAGACATCGACCAATGCTGTGCGTCAAGACTTTCAAGCACTGATCAAGCAATGGTGGGCAGAGATTGGTGTCGAGGCCGAACTCCGTAACATCAGTGCCTCCGTGTTCTTCGGAGGTGATCCAGGAAGCCCAGATACCTTCCAAAAATTCTTTGCTGACATTGAAATGTTTACCAACAATTTCGACGGCGCGGATGCGGAAGTCTATCTCGGAAGATGGCGTTGTGGATACGAGCCGCGACCGGAGACCCAATGGCAAGGCGAAAATATCATTCGCTTCTGCAGCGAGGAATACGATGCGAAACTTAATGAGCTCTCCGTCACCGGCGATCCGGCCGAAAGAGCAAGGCTGACTAAGGAAATGAACGATATCCTGATGCAGGATTATGTCATGCTTCCATTGATCCATCGCGGCCGTGTTTCAGCCCACTCCAAAACCCTTGGCGGAGTCAATCTCAACACTTGGGATTCTGAACTCTGGAATGCCGCCGATTGGTATCGGATCAAGTAACCAATCCTTACAATTAACGGTCCGGGCCGCGGTGGCCCGGATTTCCTCTGAGATGCCCGCGCACTGAACAGCAGAGGCTAAAAATTTAAGCAGCCAAGTTCAATGTCTGCGGCTGCTCAATTGCACCAGTCCTGTCTTGTAGCCAACCACTCTTCCCACTATTCGAACTGAAGCACCGTCTGGAATTGCAACAACACCCTTCTTTTGTGTTGTGAAATATATTGCAACCCATTGGATGCTCGGTTAACCAGTGTTTGGCTGGCGGTGCGCGACAGGAGGACTTTGGTTGTTGCCCCAGCCAGCCTCTCAAAAAACAAACACTCAAACTGAGAACATACTACAAAATTATACGGTATTTGCCAGAATTTTTCGGACTTTCCATCATGTGCTGACGGCTCCGTTATGTCGAAGATTCATTTCGCGCAGCGGATCCATATTCATATATTTTCTCGTGCTCCACTGTGTGCCGGCGACGTGTTTCAATCTGGCCGCAGCCAGGCAGAGACATGATTGTCTGATACGAAGGGCAAACTTTCTGCGGATTGGCTTTGACTGCTCCGGGCTTCGCGGTTGAAAGCCGAAAGAGGTCTCAGACTGCGCGGCTTGCTGTTTTGGGGATTGCAGGAAGCTGACGGCTCAAGCTCATATGCAAGAGCCTTAGTGCCGTGTCGTAGCGCGCTGCAGTATTTGAGATGGCAATCACCGCCTTAACGCTCCGCCGGGAGATTTTTACCTCTTGGCCACTTCCAAAGCCGGGATTGAAATAGACCCGGCGCAAAGTCAGCAGCGCCATACCGAGCGACCACAGACAGAATCGCCTAATTCCGGTCTCATGAGCTGGAACAAGCAGAACATAGTCAAAGGCCTCTTTGAGACGCAGGCGGGCGATGCCGATCATTTTGTTCAGACCTTGGACAAAACAGGGATCGGCTTGACCGGGTGCGAGGGTACTTAGCTTAAAACCAACCGATTGGAATTCACTTCGTGGCAGCCAGCATGAACCCCGTTCCCGATCATCCCAGATATCTTTAAGTATATTAGTCATCTGGAGGCCCTGCCCAAAAGACACGGCGAGAGCGAAGAGTTCGCTGCGTCGCGCATCGATTTCGCTGGAATAATCACAGAATAATTCCGTGAGCATTTCTCCGACGACGCCCGCGACAAAGTAGCAATATCGTTCGAGATGCTTTAAATCAGACAGCCCTTCCAAGCTGGCAACTTCCTGGAATTCCACCATTCCGCTCGACATGATCTTCACGCATCGTTCCAGCGCTTTTCTCTGCGGAGCCGAAAGGCTGTCTAGGATCCGAATGATACGGTTAATGTTAATGATGAGGTCACGTTCTGCTGCCGTTGTAGAACCGATCAGAAGCGGGCTGAGTTCCGAGACGAACTCCTCTTCCTGTCCGCGGCCTTCGACCAAACCGATCCATCCTTCGGAAAATTCACGTTTCTGTCCGGTGGTGAGCGCGGACTCGTCTTCGATGGTATCTGCGATGCGGCAGAGGAGATAAGCATTACCCACAGCTGTTCGGAGCTGATAGGGCAATTGGGGGATGGTCAGCGCAAATGTCCGGGAAACGTCTTGAAGAATCTGCGTCTGATAGGCTACATCGGCTTTGAGGGCGTCATCGTCCATAACGTTCTTATTTTCCACCCTTCATATCTTCACTGTCGGTGGTTCGGTCCGAATGAAGCTAAAGGCATCCCTAATCGCATGCTGTGCTTCCGTGCTTACCGCATCAGCCTCTATCTGCGCAGAATTCTCAATTTTGCAGCAATGACAAAGAGCTGAATCGTATCTGCGGGCGTCATGCAAAAGTCATAGGTGAGTTTGATCCGATTTTTTGGATAACACAGAAATGACCCCGCCGCAATCGCTGACATCGCTGACTGGCAAGAATACCGATATGACGTCGCAGGTTTTGCTCAAATGTGATCCTCCTGCTCCGCTGAATTGTTAAGATTCACCTGATTTGCAATTGTCTCGGTGATTCCGCTGCTCATTAGGAGATTATCCGCCAATTCTTCGTAAACACGAACAGCAGAAATTCTTCTGAGTATCAATGCGTTGAACCTCACATTGCACTTTTGAACAGACACAAATTAAGATAGCGCTTCCTTCACAAGAATGGATTATCGGGATTTAATCGTCCATGTGCTGTAGCAGTTGACAGAGTTTCGACTGAAACCCGATTGAAAGATCACCCGTTCCTTGGAGAAAGTTGCACCGCCAATGAACCTTGATTCGTCGAATAGCATTGTCCAGAAATTTTCAAATTTGAACATCTGGAAAAGACACGATGAGCGTGCGCCCCACAAACCGCTTCTCGCGCTGTGGGCTATTGGAAGATGTTTAAATGGGTACCAAAGACTTGTCTCTTTCCGTGCCGCCGAACCCGAATTGCAAAACCTCCTGTATGAATACGGACCTCCAGGGACACACCGCAAGGACCCGAGCTATCCGTTTTGGCATATGCGTAACGATGGAGTTTGGGTAGTGCCGGAAACGGAAACTCTCAATAACCTAAACAAGCACCCGGGCCGCGTTTGGCTACGAGACTTCGCACACGGTGGATTCACACCCGAAGTCCAGGTCGCATTCACAAACAACCCGGTTTTGGCGCTTGAAGTTGCACAGTCCCTGCTCTTTCAGCATTTTCCAGTATCCTATCACGATCAAATTTTGGTTTCCGTTGGCATTAAATTTGATTCTCATGTTCTCAGACGGATAAAGCGCCGCGATCCACAATTCTCCGGAAAAGTCCTCGATGCCTATGGCAACCGGTGTGCAGTATGCCGCCTAGCGATTTCCTTCAAATCAAAGGCGGTTGCCTTGGAGGCTGCGCACATAAAGTGGTTTAGCCAAAATGGCCCGAACACCATCCCAAATGGGCTTGCACTCTGTCCACTGCATCACAGTCTGTTTGATTTCGGCGCATTTACGGTGACCGAGGATATGCAATTGTCGGTATCCAAACAATTTGGCGGGATCGGCTACGACACAGCTCTTCGCAACTTCGACTCCTCTCCGATCTTCCTGCCCGAACACGCAAGGGACTATCCGAATCCAGAGTTTCTGCGATGGCACCAAACGCAAGTCTTTAGGCAGGATGGCATTCGTTAACACACATAGATGCGAACCATGCTCTCCTCAGCACCGAGCAACGTTTTGGTTGTTCTTGAACCAACTCACGGCACCGGTATCGAATAGCTCATAGCCGGAGCATCGGCACAGTAATTCATTCTTTCAAACCGACGAGAGAATTATACCTCGCCAGATCACATGTGTTGGCATCACGAAAAGCACTCCGCAAAAACATACAATTCAAATAAGTCAAAATGGTTGAACCGATACTCGGATACGTGTATTGTCTTTTGTGCGCTCGTCTGTCGAAAACAACTGAACGAGATTCTTGCGCTGGTAATTGCTGGAAGCAACAAGGACAGTTTGTTAATGGGAAGGCAGCAACTCGGACTTTGCTATGCACTGTTTGATCAAGTCTACCGGTATTGACGTACGACGAAGCAATTGTTCACCTACACCATCAGGCGGCTTCTCTTTGCAATTCCAACGCTGATCGCTATCAGCCTGATCATTTTTTTGGTGCTAAACCTCGCCCCTGGCGACCCGACAGCGCAGCTGCCCCTTACCATTCCACCTGATGTCAAGGCGAAAATCCGAGAATCTCTAGGTTTGGGTGAGCCGCTACTGGTCCGTTACCTTCTTTGGCTTAATCAATTCTTTGTCAGTGAACCGCTGCACCTTTTATCGGAACTAACCGGTCTGGACTTGGCAGGCGACCGACAGCGCGTGATTTCTTGGCAGACCCGATCACCCGTGGTTGAAATCGTCGTTCAGCGACTTCCGCAGACACTTTGGGTCGTTGGGCTGTCATATGTGGTCGGCGTTTTGATCGCTCTCCCGATCGGCGTAATTTCAGCTTATCGACAATACAGCTGGTTCGATCAGGTCGGAACATTCGTTTCAATGGTTGGATTTTCTGTTCCAACCTTTTTTACGGGTGTCCTGATGATTGTCATCTTCTCGGTGCATCTCAATTGGCTTCCTTCAATCTATGATACAACACATAAAGTCGTAGGCTGGAGCAGTTTTGTTCACCAGGTTAAACAGCTCATAATGCCGGTCATGGTTCTGGCCCTTTATAATGCCGCGCAAATCAGCCGATTCATGCGGGCTTCCATGCTTGACAACCTTAACCAAGACTATGTCCGCACTGCCCGAGCCAAAGGACTGACTGAAAGGGTTGTGGTTCTCCTGCACGTATTGCGCAATTCCATGATTCCGGTTGTTACCGTGATCGCACTCGGGATACCGGCCGTATTCGCGGGTGCAATCATCACCGAACAGGTCTTTAAGGTTAACGGCCTCGGCCAGCTCTTGATCATTGCTATCGAAGGCAGCGATTTGCCGATGGTTCAAACACTCACGTTCATTTTCGCGGTCTTGATCGTTCTGTTCAATTTAATCGCCGACTTAATCTACGGCATGTTGGATCCGCGCATACGCTATGACTGACACATCGACATTCGCTTCGCCCCCCACCTCCTATTGGCGGGATGTCTGGATTCAATTCATTGCGCACAAGGGTGCGCTGGCGGGATGCGGTTTCTTTACTTTCGTGCTTCTGGCAGTGACCATAGGACCGTCAATCTGGAGCATTGATCCGCAATATATCGATATCCGCGCACGCAATTCCGGCCCGTCCTTTGCGCATCCGCTGGGAACTGACCAGCTGGGCCGCGATTCACTGGCACGAATATTCGCAGGCGGCCGCACCTCGGTCGCCGTTGGCGTTACCGCAATGCTGCTCGCTCTGGTTGTTGGCACTGCGGTCGGCGTTTTGGCAGGATTCTTTAGGCGAATCGACGGCCCGCTTATGCGCGTCACTGATCTGTTTCTTGCACTTCCGCTGCTACCTCTCCTTCTTGTCATGATCTTGCTTTTTCGTGATACCCTTCGAGCGCATTTCGGACCGGAAACAGGAATATTCATCCTAATTGTCTTTGGAATCGGCATTACGAGCTGGATGCAAACCGCCCGCATTGTCCGTGCAGATGTCTTGTCATTGAGGGAACGGGAATTCGTCTTGGCATCGCGTTCCATCGGAACGCCTTCGCGAAGATTGATAACCCGCCATATTCTTCCCAACGTCCTGTCGCCTATCATGGTTTCATCGACGCTTGGCATCGCAAATGCAATCATTACCGAATCGGCACTGTCATTTCTTGGCCTTGGTTTTCCTTCTGATTTTCCCACATGGGGTAGACTTCTGTTTGATTCCACCGACTACATTCAGCAATATCCTGAAAGGGTATTGTGGCCTGGGCTCGCTATTTCGTTGACCGTTCTGTCGGTCAACTACATGGGCGATGGACTGCGGGATGCTCTCGACCCGCGGATCCGCAGCCGATAACGCACTCTTTTCTGCATCCGCACCGAGAGAGACCGGGGTCATTTGTAATCCGGTTCTCAACTGCAAGTCTCAGGATCAGACAGACCACCACCGTGGCCTTCCGCAGCAGTAAGGCGGTGCAGGAATGTCTGGCTGCCTTCAGATCAGACTTCGACAACACCGTTTTCAGGTAGACACTCTTGCTGTCCACTCCCAAGACGACAGCGTGAAAGCCAGGCGGCCATTCTGGGATAATTGCTGACCTATCGGTCTTTTCGCTCATCAAGCATCCAGTGCCAGCACGATGGGTCGGAACGATGTTAAGTTGCCAATCACAGCTTCTTGCTGAGTCGTAACAACTTCTGGATCTTCTTCTGTTCGGCGATTCCGAACCTCATGAATCAAGTTCAGTGTTCACGCGGTTAAGCTTGAAGAAGTTGTTTCTTAAATGATGTGCCGCGCTCAGTCCTCTGAACGCAGCATGGGGTCGAGTCGGTCACGGATCCAATCGCCGCACATGCTGACAGAGAGTGCGAGCAGGAAAATCGCAGCGCCTGGAAACAGCGTCAGCCACCACGCTGTCAGCAGCCGATCCCGTCCCTCGCTCATGATCTGACCAAGACTGGTCAGTGGCGGTTGAACGCCAAGACCGAGAAAACTCAGAGCGGTTTCCAATAGCACCGTAAGCGGAAGGTTGACCGTGAATTGCACCAGTGCGACATTGAGGATGTTAGGCAGAATATGGCGAAGATAAATCCTGACCGGTGAAGCTCCAAGCGCACGCGCCGCTGTCACATAGCCGCGTTCCTTAACCGATAACGCGGCCCCTCTCATCAAACGAGCATACACTTCCCATCCGGTTAGACCGACAAGCATGAGAAATAGAAAAAAGCTGTTGTCAAACATCGCCAGCACGAACAGAGCGACGACAATGATGGGAAGAGAGGCCTGCACATCGATCGCTGCAACGATGACATTTTCAACCGCTCCCCGCTTGGCCGCCGCGAAGATGCCCAGAAGCGACCCGACGACTGCACCAATGACGGTTCCGACCAAAGCCACGATCAAAGTGATCTGGGCGCCAACCGCCAATCGGACAAAGAGATCCCGACCGCGCGCATCGGTCCCTAGAATATAATCCGGCGAGCCAGGCGGCAAAAGACGATTCGTGAGCGAAGTGGCGCGGAATTCATGCGGCGAAAGCATTTCTCCGAAAAGAGCGAACAAAACAAACAAAGCAATAAATGCGAGCGAAAACCGGATCGCCAAAGGCGTTTCTTTGAGCTGAAAGGACGTGTCCTGTCTCATCGAACGCGGATCCGCGGATCAATAACAAGATACAGAAAATCCACCGCAAGATTTGCTAGAACCATGGTGCAGGATATGGCCAGAACAATGAACTGCACAGAAGCGATATCGCGCGTCGCAACCGAACGAACAAGAAGCTGACCGACACCGGGCCAGCCGAACACCTGTTCGGTGACAACCGAGCCGGCGATCAGAGACCCAAGCGACAATCCAATCAGCGTAACCAGCGGTATTGCGGCATTGGGTGCGGCGTGTGCCCAGAGACGGCGGCTGCGTGGAATTCCTCTTGCCTCAGCGGCACGCATGAATGGTGCGTTGATGGTCTCGAGCAATGATGACCGTGAGAAACGTGCAAAGCTTCCCATAGCGGCAAGTCCAAGTGTCAAAGCCGCCGGCAGCACACTCGCTTCGGCGCCACCGAAATAGATATGAAAGACCAGAGCGCCGACGAGTATGACGCACAATCCGAATAGAAAATTAGGCATCGCGAACGCAAAGACCGACAGGGCCATCACGCATCGGTCAACTGCCCGACCTCTGTTCAGCGCTGCAACCACACCCAGAGTAATTCCGGCTGTGAGTGCAATGAAGAGAGCGGTTCCGCCAAGCCTCAACGTTGATGGAAGTCGCTCCAAGAAAAGCTCCAGTGCCGGCTTGCCGGTATGAATCGAATAGCCGAAATTACCTTTGGCAAGGCCCGAGATGTAATTGATGTATTGCCACCACAACGGCTGATCCAGCCCCATAGCCTCGGCATATTGATCGATAACTTCTTGAGGCGCGTCCGGTGGAGCAAGCGCGGCTGCCGGATCACCGGAAAATCGAATGAAAATGAAAACCAGCGAGACGGCGATCAACAGCGTCATCGCCGACCGAAACAACTTTTCTGCAATATAGGCGATCATGGCGCAGCGGCGAGCAGGGATTTGGTATAGGGATGCGATGGGGCGTCGAACACATCGACAGATCGCCCGCTCTCGACAACTGCGCCATGCTGCATAACCAATATCCTGTCGCTGATCGACCGGGCGACCCGAAGATCATGCGTGATAAAGATCATTGCGAAACCGAATTTCGATTGCAGCGACCGAAACAAATCCAGAATCTGCGACTGAATGGAAACATCCAAAGCCGATACCGCCTCGTCGGCGACAAGCAGTTCGGGCTCTAGGGCCAATGCTCTCGCTATGCAGATCCGCTGCAGCTGTCCGCCGGAAAATTCATGCGGGAAACGACTTCCTGAAGCTGCCGAAAGACCGGTGATTTCCATAAGTTCATCCGCTCGCGCCTCGGCCTCCGATTTCGATGTGCCATGAATGATCGGCCCTTCCGCGATCGCTGAACGCACGGTGTGTCGTGGATTCAGTGCGCTGTAAGGGTCTTGTTGGACAAACTGAATCCTTCTTCGCAGTGGTCGCATTTCCGCACTGGTCTTGGTCGATATCTCCTCACCCCGATACTTTATGCTGCCCGCATTCGCTTCCTCGAGCCGCAGAATGCAACGGGCTAGAGATGATTTTCCCGACCCACTCTCGCCGACGATCGCCAAAGTCTGAGCTGCGTCAAGACCGAGCGAAACACCGCGCAGAGCCTGAACCGAGCGTCGGGAGAACATAGGACCAACCCGATAGGTCAGATGCAGTCTTTCAACTTCAAGCACCGGCTCGGCGGAGTTTGCCGTCCGTTCAGGCGCAGCGATCCGCGCCGCATGCAGCAGGCGCCGAGTGTAGCGATGCGCAGGCGCATTCAGCACAGTCTCGGCCGACCCAATTTCGACGATTGCGCCATCTTTCAAAACCGCTATCCGATCCGCGATCCTAGTGACCACACCGAAATCATGCGTTATGAACAGCACCGATGCGCCGCTTTCCTCTTGCAGCCGCATGATGAGATCAAGAATTTCCGCCTGTGTCGTAACGTCGAGCGCGGTTGTCGGCTCATCAGCGATCAACAGCTTTGGATCAAACAGCAGAGCACCGGCGATTACAACCCGCTGCGCCTGTCCGCCCGAGAGCTGATGGGGATAGGAACGATAGATCCGGTTCGGATCGTCAAGCTGTGTCGCCATGAGCTTGTGAATGACCCAATCCCGGCGTTCACTGCGGGCCACTCCGTGCACTGCCAGGATCTCTTCAAGCTGACGGCCAATTTTCTGAACCGGATCCAGGCTTGCGGCGGCATCTTGGAAGATCATCGCGATTTTTCTGCCGCGCAAGCCGTCATAGCTTCGACTTCGCTGCTCGGGCAACGGCACGCCTTCGAAGGAAACGCTGCCCTCGCGCACTGGTAAAGCCTTTGGCAGCATGCCTATCGCCGCTTGTGCCATAACCGTTTTGCCTGACCCGCTCTCCCCGATCAAGCAAAGGGTTTCCCCTGCCCTTATATCCAAATTGACGCGCTGAACCGCGAATTTCCGGTCGCCCCACTCAGGTAGGGCGACCGAGAGATTCCTGAATGTCAGAATCGCCGGATCGTCAGTCATCGATCCGTCGCTGAGATTTTGATCAGGAGGGATCCATATACTTGGCGTCGAATATCGTCACCGCTGAATTTCCGGGATCCCAGTCGAGATCATCCCTGGTCGCGTAACTCACGACATTGCGCCAAAGATACATCCCCGGAGTAACACTTTCCCACTCTTCGACGAGTTCGAGATAAGCGGCGTTTCGCGATTCGAAATCCTGCGCGGTTTCAAATTTTTCGCCGAGCTCAAGGAACCGTTCGGTCGGAATCCAGGTTTTGTGAGATGCTCTTGTCCGGCTCGACAACGGTCCCCAATCCATCCAAAGCGGCCGGTATGGATCACCGGAAAATTCGCTCGACATCGACATATTCAGCATGTGGAACGGACGCTTGTAAGCGAGGGAAAAGTTATCGACGATTTTGATTTCGACATTGATGCCAACTTCCCGCCATTGCTCGACCATGAATTCCGCCGCGATTTCGTAATTTGGGTAGAATCCACGGGTGATATGCCAGATCAGCGGTCGTCCGTCATAGTCCGTTTCAGCCAGATAGGCTTTCGCTTTCTCTGGATCGTAACTGTGTCGCGCTTTGCGGTCGGGATCAAAATAGTCCCCATATTCCGGAAAATTAAACGGTGCGGGCACAAAAGTCTTGTCGCCCCAAAGCGCCTGAACGATTCCCTCGCGATCCACCGCCGTCACCATCGCTTTGCGCAGATTGGCATCCATCAAGGGATTGTCAGGCAAAAGCTCTGTGCTGAGCGTATTGAACGCGAACATGGGGTAATTCTCAATCGATTTTTCCATCAGCCGCACACCTTCGGCATTCCGAACCTGCTCTGCCTGATCAGCCGGAACGCTGACGATGACATCGAATTCACCCGCGACAAGACCGGCGAAGCGGGTCGAATATTCCGGGACGATTTGAAAAATCAGTTTAGACGCAGGCACGTCTCCGGCCCAGTAGGCATCGTTCGCCACAGCCTCTACCGACACCGAGGGGTCAAATGACACGAGTTTGTACGGCCCGGTGCCAATCGGCATTTGACCGAACGCTTCAGTGCCAACTTCTTCATAATTGTGCTTGGGCAGAACAAAGCCTAACGGAGTAACGAGTCGGAAGATAAAATTCGGATCAGGCGTCGATGTCTCGATTTCGACGGTGAGCGGACCTGTCGCCTCAACCCGCACGATTCCCCGCGCGTAGCGCGTTCCCCGAGGCGCGAGTGGTTTTTCACCCCACAGCCTTTCTTTCGACATTGAGAATGCGACATCTTCGGCGTCCATGATGTGGCCGTCATGAAACGGGACATCTTCTCTCAGATGGATGACCCAGATATTCGGCGTCTTCCTTTCCCAATCTGTTGCGAGCCAAGGAACCAGAGTTCTTCCTTCCGGGTCCTCCCAGCGGTTTCGGCGCACTAGCGTATCGAAAATATTCGAATGCACCCTCGCCCCAGTCGTCGAGATTCCAATCACCGGATCCATGGTCGGCCAGAGATTGTCGACGGCGATTTTCAATTCAGTTCTTTCGTCCGCTTGGACAAACGCTGCTGCTGCGAGGCACAAAATCCCGGAAATGGCTGCTGTCAGTTTACGCATTATTATCTCCTCTTCTAATTGATTCGGGCATCGATCCGATGAAATTCATAGCGTCTCTCATTGGCGAGGGATGGAATCCGCGCCCGTGCGGTGTCGGCCTCGCCCAGATCTATCTCGATGGTCATCTGCCTTGATTGATCTCCTCCAAGATCAGCCTTGATCGTTCCCCACGGCGAGACGATCATCGAATGTCCATAGGTGGTTCGTCCATCTTCATGTTCGCCTGCCTGCGCGGCGGCGATCACCCATGCTCCGTTTTCGATCGCCCGCGCTTTCAAAAGAGTCTCCCAATGTGCTTCACCGGTCGGAACCGTAAAAGCGGAAGGCACGAACAAAATCACCGCTCCGCTCTGCGCATAGGTGCGGTAGAGATGCGGAAAGCGCAGATCATAGCAGATCGAAAGCCCCCATGCGCCCCATGGAGTATCCACGACCACTGCCCTTTTGCCGGCATCATAACGTTTTGATTCTCCGGTCGGCGGGCGGTCCGGCAAAAACACATCGAAAAGGTGGATTTTATCATAGCGTGCCCGCACCTGGCCGAGATTATCAATGAGAAGGGTTCGATTTTTGCGTCGTCCATCAGCGGTTGCCACGGGCGTGGATCCCAGATGGATCCAAAGTCCGTGTTCTGAAGCGAGGCTCCGGCAGGCCTTGATGAAAGCATCGTTTTCTTCGGTCGCGATAAGCTTGCCCGAAGCTTCCCGGTCCCTATTCATCATCCCTGACCCTTCGGGCAAGGCAAGTAATTCCGCTCGTTCGGTCGCAGCGATCTGGGCAGCGGAGCTGACGGCTTCAATGTTTGGTTGATGCCGGCTTGAAGAATTCATCTGCAGGATGGACACGCGCAGCGATTCTTTGAGATTGACCATAGAGCACATTCCAAGGATCGACTTTCACATTGGGGTTATACACTCGGTTGGCGGACTTTGAAAACGTGTTGGCGACCGATGACGTTGCAGCCTGCATTGCCCGGGGAACTCTTGTGTTTTTCTCTGACAAAACACGCAATCCAAGCATAACTGTCGGGGAGCTAAGTCGATGATTGCTAGAAATTTCGCCGCTGGAGTCTGATGCTGATCAATAATGTGGCTAATCGAGCAATCCAAGGAGCTGTCGGACTGAATCTTTGGCGTCGCCAAAGAACATGCGGGTGTTCTCGCGATAGAACAGCGGGTTTTCTATACCGGAATACCCGGTCCCCTGCCCTCTCTTTGAGACAAAGACCTGCTTTGCTTTCCATACTTCAAGAACAGGCATGCCTGCGATCGGAGAATTCGGATCTTCCTGAGCAGCCGGATTCACAATATCATTTGAACCGATTACGATCACAACATCGGTTGATGCAAAGTCGGCATTGATTTCATCCATTTCAAGAACGATATCGTATGGAACTTTGGCTTCAGCAAGCAGCACATTCATGTGCCCTGGCAGTCTTCCAGCCACCGGGTGAATAGCAAAGCGAACTTCTTTTCCGTCGTTTCTCAAATGTTGCACCAGTTCGCTGACCGGCCCCTGCGCTTGCGCCACCGCCATTCCGTATCCCGGCACCAGAATGATGCTGTCCGCATCGGTGAGCGCCACTGCGACTCCATCCGCGTCGATCGCAACCTGTTCACCCGACATATCGGCGATGGGCTCGCCCGATCCACCAAAACCACCGAGAATAACACTTACAAACCGCCGATTCATCGCACGGCACATGATGTAGGATAGTATCGCACCTGATGACCCAACAAGAGCACCGGTTACAATCAGGAGATCGTTGCCAAGAGTAAACCCGATCGCAGCCGCAGCCCAGCCGGAGTACGAATTCAGCATCGATACAACGACCGGCATATCAGCACCGCCGATGCTCGAGATCAAATGCCAGCCCACCGCACCGGCGACGATCGCCACGAGTACGATTGTCCAGATTTCCGCGCCGCCCAGATACATGACGCCGAGTATCACGCAGCCCAGAGTGGCAGAGGCATTCCAGAAATGACCTCCCGGAAGTTTCATCGGCTTGCTGCTCAATCGGCCGGCCAGTTTGCCAAAGGCAACGATCGACCCGGTAAAAGTCACCGCTCCAATGAAAATCCCCAACAGAACTTCAACTTTGAGAATGGAAATTTCAGCTGCGGACTTTGCCGCTAGTTTCTTAGCGAATCCCGTAAACTCCGAACCGGAGGCAGCGGTTGTCACATCCATCAGTTCTAATTCGGCGTTCAGACCGACAAAAACTGCGGCCAGACCTACAAAAGAGTGCAGAGCCGCCACCAATTGCGGCATGCCTGTCATCTCAACACGTCGCGCAACGATTGTTCCAATCACCGCGCCAACTGCGATCATGGCCGCCAAAACGCCAACATTGCTGATGTCCTGCTCAAAAATCGTTGCGCCAACTGCGAGAGCCATGCCAACAATGCCATACCAAATGGCGCGCTTTGCATTCTCTTGGTTGGAAAGTCCGCCTAACGACAGAATGAACAAGACAGCTGCGGATAGGTAAACCGCGAGCAGCGCCCCCTGCGATAACTCAATTGACACGGCTTAACTCCGCTGGAACATCGCAAGCATTCGACGGGTTACCAGAAAACCACCTACAATGTTGATGCTCGCAATCAGCACAGAAATCGCGGCAAGCAATAGAACGATAGAATTTGATGAACCGATCTGCAGCAAGGCACCCAAAATAATGATCCCTGAAATCGCGTTGGTCACCGACATCAGTGGCGTGTGTAACGCGTGATTGACATTCCAGATAACTTGGAATCCAACAAAGCAGCTGAGCACAAATACGATAAAGTGCTGCATAAAGCTCGGCGGTGCGACCATGCCAAGCAAGAAAGTGAAAACCGCACCGCCGGCCAACATGACTGCTTGCTGCTTGGTAACGCGCCGAAATTTTACTGCCTCTTCGGCCCGCTGCTGTTCAGGTGTGAGTTCTGCCGGTCGAGAAGGCTGCGGAGGGGCTGCGATGGCTGACGTTTTCGGCGGCGGCGGCGGAAAAGTGATTTCCCCCTGAAACGCGGCGGTTGCTCCGCGAATCACATCATCTTCCATGTTGTGGACCAAAACACCGTCCTTTGCAGGCGTCAGGTCGGCAAGCATATGAAAAATATTAGTACTATACAGCGTGGACGACTGCGCAGCCATTCGGCTCGGAAAATCGGTGTATCCGATCACGGTAACACCATTTTCGGTCACGACCTTCTGATCAGCTACCGTGAGATCACAGTTTCCGCCGCGTTCGGCAGCGAGGTCAACAATCACCGAACCTGGTTTCATGGCCTGCACCATGTCGGCCAGCCAGAGTTTCGGCGCGTCTCGACCCGGTATCAGCGCCGTTGTGATCACAATATCGATTTCGGATGCCTGCCCGCGGAACAACGCAAGCTGTTTGGACCGGAATTCAGGTGAAGATGGTTTCGCATACCCGCCGGCACCGCTGCCGCTTTCCTCAAAGTCCAGAAACAGGAATTCAGCGCCCATCGACTGAATTTGTTCAGCAACCTCTGGCCGCACATCAAAAGCACGCACGATTGCTCCCAGCGATACCGCGGTGCCAATTGCCGATAAGCCAGCCACGCCGGCGCCAATCACAAGAACGTTGGCCGGTGGAACCTTCCCTGCCGCGGTGATTTGACCGGTGAAAAATCGACCGAAATGATTGCCGGCTTCAATCACCGCACGATAACCCGCTATATTCGCCATCGACGACAAAGCATCCATCTTCTGCGCACGTGAAATTCTTGGAATCATATCCATGGCAAGAATGTTCGCGCCGCGTATCTTGGCAGAATTGAGAAGCTCGCTGTTTTGTGCGGGCCAAAAAAATGAAATCAGAGTCTGTCCGCTTTGCAACAGCGCCATTTCACCGATCGTCGGTGGCTGCACTTTGGCAATGACATCGGATGTGTGCCAGACATTTTCGGCGCTTTGCAGGACTTCAACGCCCGCTTCGCTGTACTTCTCATCGGTGAACCCAGCCGATTTGCCGGCTCCCGCTTCGACAACACAACTATGTCCGAGTCTTTGCAGTCTCTTAGCGGAATCGGGTGTGATTGCGACTCTCGCTTCATTTGGCCATACTTCGCAGGGGACACCAATTTGCACGATAACGCTTCCCGCATATATGAATGATCAGACGAGGTCAGCCCTTACCAACCGATCCCGTTCTAAACAAGTTGCAGTTTTCTTGATATCTGTTTTCCATGCGCAAGCGACCGCTCAATCCGCAGGAGAAAGGAAAAAATGGACCACAAACCCTTACGAGGACGCCATGCGCTCATTACAGGCGGTGGAAGCGGAATTGGGCTTGCAATTGCCATCCGTCTGTCTTCAGCAGGCGCTGCTGTGACAATCTGCGGACGGAATAGGAGGCGGCTGGAAGACGCGGCTGAAAGGCATTCTCTGCATTACACGCAAATGGATGTCGCTGATCAATGTTCTATAACAGATGCAACCCGCAAAGCTGTCAATGCCCGCGGCCCGGTGCATATTCATGTGGCAAATGCTGGAATTGCCGAATCGCGCAGATTCCAAGATATGAATTTTGAATTTTGGCGGCGCACTCTCAGTGTCAACCTCGATGGCGCATTTCTTTCGGTCCGCGAGTCTTTGCGAACGATGGAATCAGAAAATTGGGGGCGAATCATCTGCATTGCGTCAGTCGCCGGACTGCGAGGGCTGAAGCACGCATCCGCATACACGGTTTCAAAACATGGAATGGTCGGTTTAACCCGCGCGCTGTCTGAGGAACTGATGGGAAGCGGCATAACGGTGAATGCCATTTGCCCGGGTTATGTGGAAACGGCGATTTTTGATCGTGCGGTTACGGAGATATCGAATCAGAGGGGCAAAACCTTGGAAGAAGCCCGCGATGCCATTCTCCGCCTGAATCGGGACAAGCGGTTGATTGATCCAGACGAAGTGGCAACCGCGGTTCTTTGGCTGTGCCTTCCCGGCTCCGAAGGCATGAATGGGCAAACCATCACGATATCTGGGGGACAAGTCTGACACTTATGATACACGGCTTTGGATAACAGCATGACTGACTTTGAAAAAACAAGGGCATTCTTCGAATTGCCCGACGATGTCATTTACTTGGACGGAAATTCGCTTGGACCGCTTCCACGCGGTGCTTCAGACCGCCTTCAGAAATTCCTGCATGACGAATGGGGCAAACTCCTGATCCGCGGATGGAATCAGGCTGGCTGGATTGATCTGCCATCAAAGTTGGGCAATCGCCTTTCCGCTTTGATCGGTGCGCCTCACGGCACGGTCAGCGCGGGCGACACACTGTCAATTAAACTTTTTCAAGCTTTGAGTGCGGCCCTTGCTTTGCGGCCGGACAGAAAGACAGTCCTTTCAGACACAGGAAATTTTCCGTCCGACCTGTACATCGCGGAAGGACTGCTTCGTCTAATGGGCGATGAGCGCCGGTTGAAAACCGTCGCGCCCGAATCTGTTGAGTGCGCTCTGGATGACGATGTTGCGGTCTTGATGCTTACTGAGATCGACTACCGCACCAGCCGTCGCCACGACATGAAAGCATTGACTTCGAAGGCTCACGCTGTCGGTGCGCTCACGGTATGGGACTTGGCCCATTCCGCCGGCGCAGTGCCGGTCAATGTCGTGGATTGCGAAGCCGATTTCGCTGTCGGCTGCACGTATAAATACCTGAATGGCGGCCCTGGTGCACCCGCATTCATTTATGTGTCCAGCGAATTCGCTGATTCCGCGCAGACAGCCATCCAAGGCTGGCTTGGTCACGCGGCGCCATTTCAGTTTACACCGGAATACCATCCTGCGCCTGCCGTTCAGCGCATGCGCGTAGGCACACCTGGAATATCAGGATTGATTGCATTGGATGTTGCCTTGGATGTTTGGCAATTCGCATCGATACAGGACGTGCATGCTCAATCAATGCGACTTTCCCAAGAGTTTATAGACCGCCTTCAGCAAGCCTGTCCGCAGCTGAAGCTGATCTCACCCCGCAATCCTGATGCGCGCGGCGGTCATGTTTCGTTTTCACACCCCCACGGATACCCTATCGTACAGGCACTTATTGAGAATGGGGTTATCGGCGACTTCAGAGAACCGGATGTTCTGCGCTTTGGAATTGCTCCGTTGTATAATTCATTTGAAGATATTCAAAGAGCGGTTGAGCGGTTTGAAACAGTGGTGGCGGCAAAGCCTTGGGAGAATTCAGCCTATTCGCACCGTCTTACGGTAACCTAATCAACGTCGCTATCTTTTTCGCAGTCAATCGTTTGGCATGGAAAATTCCTCTGCAAAGGGCTGCATATTTCCCTTGATGAAAACGAATTGACGCAAAATTTTCAGATAAAAAAACCAACTTTAAGTGCTTGAGATTCCAAAGGCCGAAAGTTGCTATGCAAACGCGAAATGTCAGGATTTTTTAGACCAAATCCGACATCGGATTTTGAGAAAATTTAACAGATGACGACACTGGCGGCCAGCCAGATAAACGCGCTTGAATCCGAGATCATCCCAAACCTCGGGACACCTATCTCGATTTCGAACCATAGTAAGGCTGGTGCCTCCAGAGAGACTCGAACTCCCGACCCCCTGATTACAAATCAGATGCTCTACCGGCTGAGCTATAGAGGCACACCCAAAATTTACCGCTTGCTAAAAAAATTTCAACTGCTTTCTTTTCTCATGATCCTATCAAAGCAAAGCGCAGTTACAGATCTCGATCTTTGGTAGTGTCCAGAATCTTTCGCACTTTCAGTCATTGGCGCAAAATCAGGACGAACAATCCGCTGGAACGGCTGATGCCGGGAAATTCGAAGACGGACCAGGGGTCGTCGGGGCCTTTCCCGATGGTCAATCCTGTCTCTGCTGAAATTGCGATATCTCTAAACGTGCTTTGAGCGGCCTATTTGAGAAAACTGTTTCGATCATCAACGCTGTGTTCGGGCGAGCAACACAACTCCGAATGACCCAACGAACATAATAAGAATAGCCGCCGGGGATGCATCTGCTAGATTCTCCAAAGACGCGCGCTCGTAAATTCGTGTTGCAAGCGTGTTAAAGTTAAACGGCTGCAGCAGCAACGTGGCGGGCAACTCCTTTGTGCAATCCACAAAAACCAGCAGCAACCCAGTAAGCAGAGAGCCTTTCATCAACGGCAGATACACATGGATCAGCGCACCGATCGGCGATTTGCCAAGTGAACGCGCCACAGTTCTGAGAGAAGGCGATACTCTGTCCATCGCAGATTCAACCGCACCATGTGCGATGGCAAAAAATCTGATCGAATACGCAAAAGTCACCGCGAATGCCGAACCTGTGAGCAGCAAACCCGGATCATGGCCGGTAACAGCTAAAACCGAGTCTGCCAGAAAGTGATCAAACGCGGCGAGAGGAATGAGCAAACCCAACCCGAGCACCGCTCCCGGCGTTGCATAACCGAGTATCGTTATCGGGGCGATCACCCGTGGAATTGAAGACTTCAACAACCGGGCTGAATACACAATTGCAATTGCCCCGACCATAGTCACCGCTGCTGCCGCGGAACTTGTGACAAAGGTATTCATAAGCGCGCCTAAAAGCTTGTCGTCGCTCCAAGCCCCGATGGATGAAAAGGCGAGTGACGCAATGATGCTGGCAGGTAAGAGAAATCCAATCGATACAGGGACCGCGCACCAAAAGAACGCGGCGAAAGCACCGGCCCTGCGGAGCGGAATACGTCTGAATTCCGAGGTTCGCCTTCCGAGGCCCGCATAACGTCTGCGTCTTCGGTTTGTTCGTTCGATCACAGTAAGACCGAACGTTAGAACCAGTATAAGTGAAGCCAGTTGCGCTGCTGCTCCGATATTTCGAGCTTCAAGCCATAGCGAAAAAATTCCCGTTGTAAGTGTTTGGACCGCAAAATACTCGACGACACCAAAATCGCTGGCAGTCTCCATCATTACAATCGCCACACCTGCTGCAATACTGGGGCGAATCATTGGCAATCCAACCCTGATCGCTCTGGCGAGACTCCCGGCACCCAACGTGCGGGCAACGTCCTGAACTTCACTCGACTGCTCCCGCAAAGCCGCGCGTGCCAGAAGATAAACATAAGGATAAAGCGCGGCTGACAGCACGATTGCAGCACCACCGAGAGACCGGATTTCTGGAAAGACATATTCACTTGCGTGCGTCCAGCCAAAGGTCGAACGCAAAAATGACTGAAATGCGCCGCTGAATTCAAAAAAGTCCACCAGCGCATAGGCTCCGACATAAGCCGGAACTGCTAATGGCAGAAAAAGCGCCCAGCTCATTAAACGCCGCAAAGGAAATTCGAACATGGTCACTATCCAAGCGGTGGAAACTCCGAAAAAACCGGCCAATCCACCAACTGCGAACATAAGCAACAGCGTGTTGGCAAAGTAGCGTGGCAACACCGTTGCAGCGGATGAAAACCAAGGAGCAGTTCCAGGGCTCAGCGCAAGAATGAACACAGAAATGATTGGAAAAACCACGATCAATGCAATCGATATCGAGGTGCCCATCGCGGCGGCATATCTTGCAGCCCAGCGGCCCTTTTCTTTTCTTTCGGAAGTAGATTTCTGCACGAGACTGGATGAGTTATTGTGTATCAATGCGAAGTATTAGCCAACAAAGCTTATGAAACCAATTGTTTGAACTCTCTTGTGAGCAGCCGATCAATCGGTCTTTGACGAAGCACAGCAAACTCTTCCATTGACGCGCATGTGCGCTGTTGGCCAAGAAAGTGAGAGAGGTTGATACATTGTTGGAATTTTCAGCAGGAGGAATCTGAACTTTTATGCATATATTCGAATCGGTGCTCTGACCGAGGTGCGAGCGATGATGGCGGTCAGTAGGAAACCCCGGATCGAAGGCCGCCGACTACTGAGCAAAAGTACGCTTTCTTTTTCCCGTGATCGAGGCGGCGGCATAGCTGCTTTGAGCAAAAAACCTCGACCAAAAAATGGATACTCCAAAGAATCCAGCTAAACGAACGGATATCGAGGGTAAAGCGGCAACCATATCGTCGGTCCAATTCGAATACGCCCAGCCTGTTACCTGCTACTGGTGTATTCCCGCGAGTACTGCTAGTTTGGCTCTTCGGAATCCAACTTCAATAATCGGTTCTTCAGCAGCCGAGCGGTGTCAGAAAGCGGATCCGCGGCGGCGGCAGGGTTCAGATTTCTGTAATCTCGTACCTGCGGGTCGGCGCCGAACTCCAGCAGCATTTCCGCGATCTCCGGCCAGTTCTCTTCGGCGGCGATGTGCAGCGGGGTCCTACCGCGAGCGTCGCGGGCGTTAATATCGTATCCTGCTTTCAGACAGTCGCGGATGCTCTCAGCGTCACCCTTCATCGTTTCGGTGTGCAACGGTCCGGCAGCAGCCGCGACACACCAGTTTCGCATTGAGGGAATCGGTACGCGGTAGAAATCCGACGGTTTGTCCACCTGTTGCAGCAAACCTTTGGCAATCATCAAATCTAAAAAGTCTTCCGCTTCCATGCCTCTAGGAATCGAACAATATTCGTTGCCTGGCTGGTTGAAAGAACGGATCAGCGCGGTGCAGCGGTTCTTCTTCTCTCCGACATCTCCGATCTCTTCCAAAACCCTGCCGAGAAGAGCGTCCGGCCCCTCTAGCTCCCCACTGATCCGTGCACTGTAATAAGCGGCGCGCCGCGCTGCCGAGCGCCGCCTCGTGGCGAACGGATCGACCTTCTCAAGTTCACCGTCCTGCACTAAAATCAGCTCCTCGGCCACTGAGCGCAGCGTGTTGTGGAGATGCTGCGGCCAACCGCAGCTCTCGCGCCAGATCAGCACTTTCCAGTGTTCCTTCGTTTCCGATGCTGCAATCACCCCGTGTGTATTAAAAAATTTGTCCACCGACTCACGGGTCTCCTCCTCAGATAGGCGGCCAAGATTTATCACAGCTCCGTCCGAAAGGCGGGATAGACCGGCCTCAATAAGAACGTCCGGCGAGTGCGCTAGACCCGCATAAACCGGAATAACCGGAGCCTCGGTGTTGCCGCTGTGCATACGGTTCAGAAAATCGGCTGGCATCCCAGTGGTCCGCGCGTTCTGGATCTCGTCGATGAAAAGAACAAGCGGGCGTGAGGCATCGCGGACAACCTGTTCAGCCAGCTTATCCGGAATATCGAAGGAAACTCCGAAGCCCAGAAACTGGAATCCTTTGAAAACAGAGCCCAGCCGGTGTACCGCCTTCTGGGGCTGATCGACGCGTCGTAGATCGGCCTCCAGAGTTTCGGGAGAATTCAAAGCCTCCGCGTCGATGCTGACGACATCCGGTGTCGACGGCAGCCTGCCCTGGTTCGGCGAACCATCCATAAATTTGATCTCTTCTTCGGCCGACGCGATCCAGTCTTGCTTAAGCTTGTCGATCAAAGAGGTTTTGCCGGCCCCCGGTGCGCCTTGAATCAGCATAGTTGCGCCGGCCGCGGGCTTGTTCACGCCGTCTTGGTGGCGATTTTGAACATCTCGGATCCAGTTTGATATCCGCGCGATCTCCGTCTTCCGCCCGGCGAAATTGCTGGTCAGATATCTGTCCTTCGTGATTGCGAATTCTTTCAGATCCTTAAGGATGGAACTGCGTTCCGTCATTTCAGTCGCTCCCGCTACTGCGCCGAGTCCGAACGGCGCGGGTATTTCCGATATAGGCTCGACCCAACCGTCCAGCAAGCTCGGAGCGGGGTGTCAGTACTTACCGAAGGTGACGAAGCGCAAAGACAATCGGTCGCCGACATCTGCAGAATTGACTGCTTTTTGGAAGAAGCAGATCTGATCTGCGCATTAGAACATAACCCGCCCGAGTTCCCCTCGTGAACAAAGCCGCTATTTCACAAACGCTCCAGCAGCCGAGTCCCGTCTCTGCCATTTCAGCGGTGCCAGAATGTTGCAATCAAAAGTTTGCTGGTCCGCGGGCATTGTTAACGACTTCTCGCCTTCTGGATTATAACGCATCGGATGCTATGCGGCTGAAGTATTTCGCTGGTAAAAAAGCGCTAAAATCGATCCCTGCGACGAATGTTTCGAATAACGCTTGCGCCACCTGTCAAACTCGGCAATCGTAAACCATTCAAATTTCTCTGATGCAAAAACCAAATGATTTTCATTCTATTCATCGGGATATTGGCGGCGGTGGCAGGACTTGCAGGCGTCATCTTCTGTTTGGTTTCCGCGCAGCGGTTTCGAAAAGCAAAACTTGAAGATGCGGAAATGCGTGATCGGCTTCATACCCTTGTCAAGATTAATCTCGCTGCAGTGATGCTGGCACTTGTCGGTCTGACTATCGTGCTGTTGGTATTGATCTTGTAGTCAGCACGACATCATTTGTAACCGCAGAGCAACTCAACCGTTCGCAAAAGCAGATTCAAACATCTCTGATCCGAAAATCGATGATCAGCATCCTTAACAAGTAACAATTGAATATCTGGTCCCTCAATGTGGTTAAGCAGACGAACCGCGGTCGACTGGTCTACATCGGCATCTGCAGTGCCTTGAAGGAATCGGACAGGAAATGACGCATGCAGCGGTGATTCCAACACAAAGTTTTGTTCTCCATCGTCAAGCAGCTTTTTGGTAATGGTGAATGGCTGGTCCTCATAATCGGACGGGATCTGGACGACGCCAGATTGTTCTACTTTCTCAAGCTGTTCCTTTGTCAATCGATTTTTTCGGAAATTATCGGTGAAATCCGGAGCCGCAGCAATTCCAACCAAACCATGAAACCTGTCCGGGCACCGCCGGGCCAGCAGTAACGATATCCATCCCCCCATTGACGAACCCACAAAAATCTGAGGACCTTCGGTTAGCGCTGCTATCGTATCAAACGCATCATCGCTCCACTCGCTGATGCATCCATCTTCAAATCGGCCGGAGGATCGTCCATGGCCGGTATAGTCGAATCGCAAAAAAGAACGCCCCTGCCGCATTGCCCATGACTCTAAGAACAACGCCTTGGTTCCATCCATGTCAGAGCTGAAACCTCCAAGAAATACAAGCCCCGGTTCGCGGCCAACTGTTCGGAAATAGGCAATTCGCCGTCCACCGTCCAAATCCAAATATTCTGGTATCACCTTCTGCTCCTTCGCTTTCCGCTGATATTCCAAACACAAGAACGACACTTCATTATAGCGCACTGCCTGATTAGCAATCATGCCCCAATTGGGCTTGCCCCATTATTCGAAGCAAATCCAACACATTTCTGCCGCGTTACGGGCAGAGAAGATCAAGACCGTTCCAAAAATTTCGGTGCGAATCCAAACAGCGACTTCAGATAATGCATTCGGTCCGACGACGCTGCTTAGCCTAACGCATTATTGCTGACGCGAATTCGAAGCGCATGGAGCTGGATTCTTAATTTTCCGGTCTTCAATTGGAACCGCCTATCGGCGACACACCGTTTACAGTTAAGTATGTCGAATAAAGCGAAGTCGTTCCGCAGATGAATAGCCGATTGAGTCTCTCGCCGCCAAAACAAACATTAGCCACAAATTCAGGGATTTTGATTTTTCCGATCAAAATTCCTTCTGTGTCGAGACAATGCACACCATCCGCTGCAGAAGTCCAAATCCGCCCTGCGCGATCGATTCGAAATCCGTCGAACAAGCCCGCACTGCATACTGCAAAAATTTCTCCCCCGCTCAGCCGTCCATCGCAACTCACCCGGTGTCGGCGAATGTGGGCGGGTCCGTTGACATCGTGTGAAGCACCGGTATCGGCGACATACAAAAAGCTTTGATCGGGAGAAAATGCTAGCCCGTTGGGCTTGACATAGTCATCGGCGGCAATTTCAACTTCACCATCTGCGTCGATGCGATACACATGGCAGGCATTGATTTCGCTTTCGGCGCGCATTCCCTCATAATCCGCCATGATTCCGTAAGATGGGTCGGTAAACCAAACCGAGCCATCTGCCTTTACAGTAACATCGTTTGGTGAATTGAACCGCTTTCCTTCAAATCGGTCCGCCAATACCGTGATCGAACCGTCATGTTCGGTGCGGGTTACTCGGCGAGCGAGATGCTCGCATGTAACAAGCCGTCCCTGTCTGTCCACGGCATTTCCGTTTGAAAAATTTGATGGCTGGCGAAACACTGACACAGCGCCATTGGTTTCATCAAATCTCAGCATTCGGTTGTTGGGTATATCGGACCAAACAAGATATCGTCCTGCTGCAAACCAAGCCGGCCCTTCCGACCAGCGCGCTCCGGTCCATAAGCGCTCCACCCGCGCATGACCGATCAGACAATCATTGAAACTGGCATCAATCGTCTCGAAACCGGTTCCTTCAATCATTCCAAACATGACTCATCCCCTTTTCGGTCCTTTGGCCGATGCGCTCCCCAGTTTCGCGATGGTCTTTGATTGCCGGGATGCGAGGGGTCATCGCCCCAAATTGCCTGATAGGTATCTACCGCCATACCGCGACGCTGCATATGAACGAAAGCGGAAACAAGCCCAAACCACCAAATTCCAAACGTTAACCACATCCAAATTGGAGCATTTGCCTTCCAAAGACCGAGAAACAGCACTGAAATTGCCAGCGCAAGCGCAACATACCCAAGCGTTTTGTGAACTGTTTCGAACGTGCGGCGCCAACTGGTCATATCGTAATGATGACCTCTCCAACTGCCATCGCGATTCGGCGCAGTCGGCCCGCCTTTGGACCCGCGGAAGATGCCAAGCAAAACCTGCACTGCCAAAATCAGCAGCAAAAGATAACCTAAACGCTCATGCAATCCGCCTCCGAATGGGTCGACGGAAACCACCAGAGCTAACCCCGCTGCCGACAGCGCCAAAACACAGCTATGTCCGATCCAGTGGCTTCTCCACCAAACCAAAGAATCAAGCTCATCCGGCCAGTTTTGTTTGGGAAGAATCTTGAAGAACCGTGCGATTAGAACCGCCAGCGGAGCAATCACGCCCCATGCTAGGGTCATCATCCGCGCATGCCATGAAACTGCGGTGCTGACATCGTGCGCGCGCGTTGAATCAATTGGTAGAAACAGCCAATCCATCAACCCTTGACCGCTCCCGCCGTCATTCCTGTAATGATCTGCCGGGACGCGAAAAGCGTGAAGATAATCGGTGGAATTGCAAGCAGCATGCCGGTCGCCATGATAACACCCCACTCCACATTGAATTCGCTCATATTATTCACAATCAGGATCGGCACGGTTTTGGTGTTTCTGTCGCTCAATGCGGAAGCAAGCAAATACTCGTTCCATGCAATACGAAATGTGAATATCGCTGCAGCCGCAAGACCCGGTTTAATCAGGGGCAAAACGACGAGGAAAAAGACTTGGAAAGGTCCCGCTCCATCGACTCGAGCCGCCTCTTCCAAACTGCGGGGAACCTGTACGATGAAACTCTGTAATATCCAGATGACGAATGGTAAGTTCATCGCAATGTAGATCAGGATGATGCCGGTGTGCGTTCCAGCAAGACACACATCACCGCGGCCGCCGACCAAATCTCTGATAAATCCGCCGATAAGACCCTGTTTGTCAAAACAGAACTCGTTGTTCCAAAGGCCGAACACAGGCACCAGCAAAACAGCCGGTGGAACCATGCGAACCATGAGCGTGGTTAAGCTGACGGTATCGCGGCCCATGAATTTGAACCGCACCAGCGCATAAGCGGCCATGCACCCAATAATCAGAGTCAGCGCAGTGGAAATCAAGGCAATGATCAGCGAATTGATGAAGGAACGACCGATTTTGAGTGCGCAAAAGTCCAGGTGGTCCGGTTCATACGGCAAGATATCGCATAAAGCGGTTTCATAATTCTGAATCGTCGGCAGAAAGAACAGTCCGGTAGCACCGCTGATGATATCGACATCTAGTTTGAAGCTGTTCACAAACATTAAAGCTACCGGCCCAACCGACATGAAAACCAGCACAGCGATCAACACAAAAAATGCTGCATTGGGCGATTTGGCGGAGCGATCCATTATGTCTCTTCTTCCACAACGACGCGCATGCGGCGGGATTTGGCCTCCTGCCAGCGGGTGATCGCGAACATCGCCAGAGTCAGTGCCAGCAGTAGAAGCAAAAGATAATTGGACATCGTTGCCGCGACGCCCAGCTCCCGGAACTCGGTTGCGGTTCGACTGATCCGCAGCGCTAGAATCTCGGTTGACAACCCCGGTCCTCCCTCGGTCATCACGAGTATGACCTCAAGAACCTTAAACGCATCGATTAAACGAAGCAGCCCGGTTACAATCAAAACCGGCATCATCAGTGGGAGCTTGATGTGCCAGATCTCCTGCCATGGTGTCGCGCCATCGATTCGAGCCGCCTCAAGCGCACTTCTCGGCAATGACTGCAAGGCAGCCAGCGCAAGTATGAAGATAAAGGGTGTCCACTGCCAAATGTCTGCGACGATGACGCTTGTCAGCGCATGCTGACCAAGCCAATCTGCAGGGGGCAGTCCAAGCGACTTGAGTGTCCGGTTAAATGTTCCGACTGTGGGATGATACATATAACGCCACATCAATCCGACCACGACGGGCGCAATCATCATTGGCAGGATGAAAAGCGTTCTCAGAATCGACATTCCTCGAATGCTGCGATCGAGCAAAAGAGCAAGGCCAACGCCAATCAGCATCTCGAAGGTAACGACAAAAAAAGCAAATCGCAGCGTAACACTCAGACTCTCATGGAAATTCGGATCCTGCCAGAGAGTTACGTAGTTCTTAAGTCCAACGAATTCTGCTTCGCCAATCGTTTGACTTGGATCCCAATCGCGAAAACTTCCCCAGATCATGTATCCAAGCGGGTAGATAAGCGCGATCGCCAAAATCACCGTGGCCGGCGCCATGAATAGGTAGGGCGTCAAGCGATTTCCAAGCGCGGTGCGGCGGCGCGCGGAATGACTTCCGACAGCCGCTGGCCTAGCTGCTGAATCTGGAATCCTCTCGCTCATGCTAGCGAAACTTGGCAAGAGGCGGGCCGAAGCCCGCCAATGCTTAAGTGATCAGTTCCAAGTGTAATACCCAGCCTCTTCCATGATAGCCCGGGTGCGCTCGGCAACACCATCAAGCGCTGTTTGGATGTCTAGATTTTCTGTCAGCACCTTGGACAATGTCGTGCCCAAATCAGCATTGATCTTACCCCAAACCGGAATGATGGGACGCCAGTCTGGGTCGGCAAACTGCAGCGCTTCGCCGAAAGTCGCCATATGCGGAAATTTCGCGTTCACTTCTGGATCGGCATGCGTTGAGAATCGCGAGGGATTTCCACCTGCGAGAGCCACCAGCTTGTCGCCTTTCTTCGAAGTCAGCCATTGCATCAAAAGGAAAGCCGCCTCTTTTTGCTCGGCGTTCGAAGGAATGCCAATGCCGAAACCGCCGGTTTGGCTGCCGCGGCGGACTCCCATTGGGTGCAGCGCCCAACCGACTTTGCCAACAACATTGGATTTTTTTGGGTCGTTGATCTGCCCTGCAACAACTGTCGTATCCAAGAACATGGCCGTATCACCATTCAGAAAACTGCCGAGCGCTTCGCCAAAGCCAAAATTCGTTGCCCCTTCCGGCCCGCAATCGACAATCGTTTTCAGCGCGTTTGCCGCAGCCACTCCGGCCTCGTTATTTACGATCGGATTCCAACTGTCGTCAAAAATCCGGCCGCCGAGCGGTGCGAGATGCAGCAGAAAAGCATGACTGGCATGGTGTCCAGACGCCGCCCGCGAAGCAACGCCGCCCATACCCGATTCGAGTTCCGGAATCTTGCAGGCGAGTTCAAGCATCTCGTCATAGGTTTCAGGCACTTCAAGTCCGTGCTTTTCGAAAACGTCTTTGCGATATCCTAGTATTGAGGTTTCTGATCCATAGGGAATACCAAAAAGCGACCCGGTTTTTCCCTCAAGGTATCCCTTTTTCCCGCCGGCGAATCCAATGTTGTAGACATAGCCGTCGATCAAGTCATCCGAGTCATAATTCGGATCGGTGAGTTGAGGGTTCATGTAGTATTTGGCCAGATTCTCAAGCTGGCCAGCGTAAACATAGTCGGCCTTCGAAAAAACCACGTAAGCGATCAGATCATATTCGCCTTCGTCTTGCGCAAGTTCCAAGGTTTGCCGCTCGCGCATTTTGAGATAGGGAAGCTGGTCAACTTCCACTTCAATGCCAGTTTCCTTGGTAAATTCAGGCAGTATTTTCATCACTGCATCGAAGTGCGGGTGAGCTGGAAAATTCACAATCAGCGTTGTGCCTTCATATTCGGCATATGGGTTGGCAAACGCCGTCCCGGCCGCGAGCACGGCTATGCTGCCCGCACTTACGAGCGTCCTCTTAAGTTGTTTCATGATTTCCTCCTTCTGAAACAAAATAAACTTATATGAGCGATCCTCCACTCTGCCGGTCGAACAAATGGATGCGCTCTGCATTGACCGCGAATTTTAGCGTCTGACCGAGCGCAACCGGCGTCTCCGCTAAAAGTTCCACCATCACTTTCGCGCTGCCGCATTGGCATAACAAAACCGAATGAGCTCCCACATATTCTGATACCGACACATCCAGAAGCAGCGATTCTTCCGGTGATGCGTTTGGATCAAAGCTAAGATCCGTCGGACGAATTCCTAAGGTCAGCTTCTTATGGCTGTGAGCGAGGGCTACCTTCGCCATTTCGCTGTTTAAACGAAGTGAAAATCCATCCCCACAGATCAGGATGTTTCCGTCTCTTTCGTTGATTTCACCTTCCAGAAAATTCATCGGCGGGGTGCCGAGAAATCCGGCAACGAACTTGTTTGCTGGCTGTTTGAACAGAATCTCCGGACTGCCTTGCTGCTGAATATGACCGTCATGCATCACCACAATCCGGTCGGCCAGCGTCATGGCTTCAATCTGGTCGTGGGTAACATAGATCATATTCTTGTTAACCCGCTGACTCATTATGGCCAGTTCGGCGCGCATTTGTCCGCGCAACTTGGCATCAAGATTGGAAAGCGGCTCGTCAAACAAAAATATCGCACTGTTTTTGGCCAGTGCGCGGGCCATTGCGACCCGCTGGCGCTGACCGCCTGACAGCGCCCCAGGTTTGCGATGAAGAAATTCCGACAAGCCGACGGTTTCAGCAACTTCAAGAACTCTTTTGTTGACTTCAGCCTTCGGTCGACGCGCCAAGCGAAGGGCGAATGAAATGTTTTGCGCGACATTCATGTGCGGATAGAGCGCGTAATCTTGAAAAACCATGGCGAGATTGCGGTCTTTGGGCTCCAAATGGCCAACTGGCTCGCCATCCACCCATATTTCACCTTCCGAGATTGTCTCAAGCCCTGCAATCAACCGCAATGTGGTCGATTTTCCACAGCCGGACGGACCGACAAGCACAGTGAATTCATTGTCCTCCATCTCAAGTTCAATCCCATGAAGAACTTCCACGTCAGCATAACGCTTAACGAGGTGGTCGAGATAGATTGTTGGCACATTCACTCCGCATTGACTGGGTTTTGCTACCAGTTGGAATGCTGCAAGGCAAGGAAGTCGGTGGTTTCCTTTGAAGATTTCAATTGACTACCGCTGAACGCTTATGCATTGGGAACTCCCCGCAACCGGGCGTTTCGTAGGCGTCGAAATTCGAGGTGAAGCCATGCCTTCTTCAATTCTTCTCACATTTCCTGACGGTCGGTCTCAGTCCTTTCCACAAGGAATCACCGCTGCCGAAGTCGCGGCGGGGATCGCACCATCACTCGAAAGAAAGGCGATTTCAGCGCTAATCGACGGCGTCCATTGGGACCTGCAATGGCCGATCACTTCCGAGTGTTCGATTTCAATCAATACGATGGCCGACGAATCATCGGCTTTGGAACTCATTCGTCACGATCTCGCCCATATCATGGCTAGGGCGGTGCAGGAGATTTGGCCCGAAACCAAGGTTACGATCGGTCCGGTGATCGAACATGGCTGGTATTACGATTTTGATCGGGAAGAGTCCTTCACTCCGGACGATTTGGCAGTCATCGAAGCGAGAATGAAACAGATCATTAACAAGCGGGATCCGGTCAAAACCGAGGTTTGGGATCGAAGCCGCGCCATCGAATACTATCGGAATCTCGGTGAATCGTACAAGGTCGAACTGATTGAAGCAATCGGTGAGGACCAGCCAATACGCATGTACTGGCATGGAGATTGGCAGGATCTGTGCCGCGGTCCGCATTTGCGTCACACCGGACAAGTGCCAGCCGATGCCTTTTCACTTACCAGCATTGCCGGCGCGTATTGGCGTGGTGATTCCCAAAACCAAATGCTGCAGAGGATCTATGGCATCGCTTTCCGCAACCGGAAAGATCTTAAACAGCATCTGCGTTTGATTGAAGAAGCGCGGCTTCGCGATCACCGGCGCATCGGCGCAGAGATGAAGCTATTCCACTTTCAAGAAGAAGCTCCGGGAATGGCGTTTTGGCATCCGAACGGCTGGACAGTCTACAAGCAATTGCAAAACTATATGTCGAGGCAGCAAGCCCGGAACGGATATGTCGAGGTTAACACGCCGCAGGTGGTCGACCGGACCCTATGGGAAGCATCCGGACACTGGGAAAAGTTTCGTGAGCACATGTTCCTAGTGGAAGTTGATGCGGAGCGCAGCGAGACATCCCGGATTAACGCGTTGAAGCCGATGAATTGCCCTTGCCATGTTCAAATCTACAATCAGGGGCAAAAGAGTTACCGCGACCTTCCGCTTCGAATGGCGGAGTTCGGCTCCTGCAACAGATTTGAACCGTCCGGTGCGCTTCATGGATTGATGAGGGTACGTGGATTTGTGCAGGATGACGCACATATCTTTTGCCTTGAGTCGCAGATTGAAAGCGAAACCGCCTCATTCATTCGAATGCTGTCCGAAATCTACGCCGATTTGGGATTCGAGCAATTTGCCGTCAAGTTTTCTGATCGGCCGAAAGAACGGGCTGGTTCAGATGACGTTTGGGACCTTGCAGAGACAGCGCTCAAAACTGCCGCTGATGCCGCTGGGTGCAGCTATGAATTGAATCCCGGCGAAGGCGCATTTTACGGTCCAAAGCTGGAATTCGTCCTTACGGACGCCATCGGCCGGGACTGGCAGTGCGGAACCCTGCAGGTTGATTTTGTGCTTCCCGAAAGACTGGGAGCGACTTATGTCGGTCCGGACGGAGAAAAACACCGCCCTGTGATGCTGCACCGAGCAATTCTTGGAAGCTTTGAGCGCTTCATCGGCATACTGATTGAGAACCATGTGGGACGCCTGCCCTTCTGGTTGGCGCCCCGTCAAGCGACAGTTGCGACAATCGTATCTTCGGTCGATGAATATGCGCGCGAAGTCACCAACGCTTTGCAGAGTTCGGGTGTGCGGGCAGAGGCAGACTGTCGGAATGAGAAAATTAATTTCAAGGTTCGCGAACACTCCCTGGCCAAAGTTCCGATAATTCTGGCAGTCGGCGAGCGGGAAGTCAGAGGTAAGACCGTCAGTGTAAGGCGACTGGGCACAAAATCCGTGACCACCGTGCCGCTTGATGCTGTTATCGAAGAGCTTTCGATGGAAGCAATTCCACCGGATCTGCGCACATAATGAGACTTTCTTCACTCTTTTCCGACCTTTTCGTTGAGCTGACGGGTCAGACCAGTTCCATTTGCGGTTCCACTGGTAGAAGTTTGAGCTCTTGATTTCGGTACGGCAGCGCACAGCGGCGCCATCTTTGATCTTTTTCGAATTGACTGCAGGGACGGAATCGCCAAAGCGCGATCAAAGAAAAATCGTTCTTCCGTCAAAGCTTAAGATCTCGGAGGATCCGAAACTACGCTAGGTTGAATGGGGTTGAAGCCAGCGCGTTCAAGCAGCTGATCAATCGGTGCGCACTATTCCATGCCGCCATTTCACGGTCTCTATGTCAATTGATGCGTTCAAACTTGGCAAGCGCATTATCGTGAGCATGAACAGCAGCAATTTTGCAAAAATACACCGGAAAATGAACAATCAATTCTTTGCCACCCATCCTGAACGCAATTCTGAGACCGGTGCCGAGGCGGTCAGAGAACTCCTCCGCACACAGCTGCCGGCCAACGGATAGATGGAAATCGCTCGCTTCAAAAGATATTGTTGAACTGGTGGCGGCGATCGTTACCGAAAAGACAGTTTTTGAACATGTCAGAGACATTGACTAATTTTTTAAAATCATAATGGTGCGCAGCGTCTTCAGCTTGTCGTTGAAATTCGCAAACTTAAGGATTATATGGCTATTGCATCTTGTAAGAAGGACAGACAGAGATACCTCGCAGACCATACAATGCGCCTCCGCCTCGGGAAACTCGCCCCCGAGCAAACGAGCGTATCACCGCTCCGGAAATTCGCGTCATCGGACCTGATCCGGAAAAAGAAAATTTGGGCATCATGTCCCCGGAGCGAGGGCGAGAATTGGCAGAAAAATTCGGATTCGATCTGGTGGAAATTTCACCGACGGCACGACCGCCGGTGTGCAAAATCACAGATTTTGGCCGACATAAGTATCAGCTTCAGAAGCGAGAGGCAGAAGCTCGCCGTAAACAGAAGACGATCGATATCAAAGAGGTCAAGTTCCGACCAAACACCGATACACATGATTACAACGTCAAGCTCAGGAAAATGGAACAATTTCTGGGCAATGGCGACAAAGTGAAGGTGACCATGCGGTTTCGCGGTCGTGAAATGGCGCACCAGGATATTGGACGCGGTTTACTCGACAGAGTGGCGGAAGACATCAGCGAAATTGGTAAAGTCGAAGCCATTCCCAAGCTTGAAGGCCGCCAAATGTGTATGGTGGTCTCTCCTGCCAAATAAGCGAGGTGGGCCTATAAAGCTCTTCTAACGAATTGATTATTGGCCCGCCTGTGATGGATCGGCACCTGCTCGCCCAAAGAACTTCATGCGACCTGTCTGCATAACAAGCGCAAAGCGGACTCCCATCGGGAGTTTTCAAGGGCAGTTCATGGAGATGTCAGCCACAGAACTGGGTGCGGCGGCCATTCGCGCCGGCTTGCTTGCTGCAAATCTTCCCCCCGATTCGGTGGATGAAGTTTATATGGGCTGCGTGCTTGCGGCCGGCCTCGGCCAAGCGCCTGCCAGACAGGCGAGCATCCGCGCCGGTATTCCTAACAGCGTACCAGCGACAACAATAAACAAAATGTGCGGTTCGGGCATGAAATCCGTGATGATCGCGCAAGACAGCATTGAGTTGGGCAGGTCAGACATTGCCGTCGCAGGTGGGATGGAGAGCATGTCCAATGCGCCGTATCTTCTGCCCAAACTCCGCAGCGGTGCCCGTATGGGTCATGCCGCGGCAGTTGATCACATGTTTTTGGACGGGCTTGAAGACGCCTATGAAAGCGGACGGCTGATGGGAGAATTCGCCGAGGACTGCGCTCAGTCGTATCAATTTACCCGCGATGAACAGGACGATTATGCGAAGCTTTCGCTGCGACGCGCCCTCGAATCGGCCGAATCTGGCATGTTTGACTCAGAAATACAGGCCGTGAAGACAAATTCTCGGCGGGTTTCAAAGATAGTTTCGGAGGATGAGCAGCCGCTTAGGGCAATGCCGGATAAAATTTCTCGCCTCAAACCTGCTTTCCGTGAAAACGGCACAGTAACTGCCGCGAACTCCTCATCAATTTCCGATGGTGCAGCAGCTTTGATTCTCGCCAGCGAAGCGCACATCAGGAAGCGAAACCTGCCAGTGCTCGCTCGTATTGTCGGTCACAGTTCTGCGGCTCTTGCTCCCAGTCAGTTCACAATCGCACCGATCCACGCCGCACAGACTTTGCTTGATTCACTGGGCTGGCGGGCGTCTGACGTTGATTTGTGGGAAGTCAACGAAGCTTTTGCGGTGGTGTCCATGGCATTTCAGCGTGAGTTCCGATTGAGCTCCAGCACGGTCAATTTGCGTGGCGGGTCCTGTGCGTTGGGACATCCGATTGGAGCCTCAGGCGCACGGATTCTTGTCACTTTGCTGCACGCTTTGCGGGAATTGAATCTTAGACGCGGGATAGCAGCGATTTGCATTGGCGGGGGTGAAGCGACCGCTGTCGCTGTCGAGCGCGACTGATTTGCCGCGGTTAACCCCAGCGCCGATGAATCCAGAACCACTGCTCAGGATACACATTCACCATCCGTTCCAGGCTAGCCGTCAATTCTTTGATCATCGCATCTTCCGTGGAATGCTCAATTGGTTCTTCGACGATCACCCTAAAGTCAATCCCATTGGGTTCGCGAAGACAGAAATATGGAACCAATAATGCGTTGTGTCTAAGCGCCAGCTTGGTGATCGAAAGGCTTGTCGGTGCTTCCAAGCCCAGAAACGGCACATTAAGGCCACCGCTGTGGTGTTGATCGTGAAGCATCATGACCCAGCCGCCGCTCCGCAAATACGATACAAGCGTACGCATGCCGATTGTGGTTTTTGTTAGCGCAGGCGGTCCGATTTCCTTGAATGCCCGGCTGTGCCGCTGCTCAAAATATCTATTGCTTGCTGGTCGGTACACTCCGCCGATCAGCCAACCTTGCTCAATCGTTTCGCGTCTCTCGGGTGAGTCGCATAACCGGCGTTCGGCCACCCATTCTCGAAGCAGACCGATCAGCGCGGCCCGGCCGGCTTCTGGATTGCCGATATGACCGCTTGCCAAAATCACCGGCCGACCCGACCGGTGTGCGTCAGTCAGCTCTTCAATCCCAGGACCTGTAATGCTTGAGCTTCGCGCAGTTTCGTGGAACGCATCTCCCGAATAGTATTCGGTAAACATTCGTCCGACGTTGTCCAGCACGCCGGCAACCAGCTTGGACTTTTCGGACATTGTTAACTTTGGGTGAATTTTCTCCAGATTGGATTCGATGCGCGTTTTGTAATCACTGAATGCGGCTAGCAGGAATCGGGAAAAAAATCCTCCGGTGCGCACACGGGTTTTGTACGGCAGCAACCCCAATAGTTGGATCGAAATACCGATAAATCCATCAACCAACCGCTCAGTGACATCCTTCCGGAGTTGTCCAAATTTTTCCAGAGAAAAACCCATTGCGACGCTAGAACCTGCGCTGCCGTGACTCACGATACCAAACATACAACCCTGAGGCTACGACGATGGCCGCGCCCAACGCCGTCCACAAACTGGGAAATTCATTAAAAAACAACATTCCATACAGAGTGGCAAACAACAGAGAAACATAGGTAAATGGCGCAATAACTGTGGCTTCCGCCGAAAATATCGCGCGAATGAACATATACTGACCTGCCGTGCCGAGAATGCCAATTGCAGCAAATGCCGGCAAGTCTGAAAATGAGGGAGGATGCCACAAAAAAGGCACAACCGCGCTTGCCGCTATCGCACCGAAAAGAGTGGTATAAAAGAAACTGGTCCAAACATCTTCGTCTCGGCTCAAAAATCGGGTCGTGATCATGTATCCCGAAAGACCGATGGATCCCGCCAAAGGATACAGCGAATAAATCGAAAAAACATCCGTGCCGGGTCTGATGATTATCAAAGTTCCAATCAGACCGAGAACAACGCCCAAAATCCGCTGCAAGCCCAGACGCTCGCCAAGCACGAAATGTGCGCCGACGGCGACGAACAATGGACCGGTCTGCAAAATCGCGGTCGCGGCCGCCAATTCAATTTTCGAAAACCCGGTGAAGAAGCAGAAAGTGCCGCCAAACAAGAACAGTGATCTGATCACCTGCAGCACCGGATGTCTGGTGTGGAGCACTTGCGGCAGATACCGCCAGATCAAAGCAAAGGTTAAGAGTGTTTGAAGCGCGTAGCGCACCCATACCAACTGCAGTATCGGATAAGTGCCGGACATTGATTTGACGACTGCATCCATAGCAGTGACAAAAAAAATCCCGGCAATCGTCATCAAGATGCCGTTAGTAACCGACGAAGATTGGAGGTTTGACGGCATCTTTTCCTAGATTTTCGCTGGTGTATCCTCAATCCGCCGCAGACAGCGTCGGACTCAAAATACGGGTTTCCCGAACTCCGAACTCTTATTCAGACCCGGTATATTCTTCAGTTGACCTGTACCCAAATCTGCTCACGACAAAAGATTCCCACGCAGCCTTTGATTTCCAATGTGTTCTCCGAGAGTGTTTTGATCTTAAGCGAGTAGGTCTTGTCCGTATCCGGCGTCCAGACCTTGCCGCGGGCATATCGCCCATCATTTAAGTCAACCAAGCCGAAGACAATCTGTCTGCCTGAATGCTTATAGTCTTCAACCTGCATCCCCTCCGCATTGAATGCGCCGATGATTGTTGCGCAGGATTTCGCAGCATCGGTCTTGCACGGATGAAACTCCACGAGAAGCTGACCATTCCCCTTGTCTTCGGTTTTGTAAGTGCCCTCAATGGTGCCGGCAAACACGGCTGCAGGCAAAAGCAACGCCAATCCCAGCAGAATTTTCCTCATTTTGGCTCCAAGCTACAGATAGATCACTATTGTCATGCATTGCATGGCACTAACCAAATTCGATTACAACATTCAACCATCTACCAGGCTGCGGAAACTGCAATTGAAAAGATTATTCACTTGCGGCCAATTGGCTTAACTCATTGAATGGATAATGTGATAAAATGTCGCTATCCGTCAGGCAACGCTGTATAGGCGGGCAACACAAACAATGAGAATGCCATGATCAGAACCGGTGAACAATATATCGATTCCATCCGAGACGGACGCCAAGTCTATATCAACGGTGAAAAAGTGGATGACGTACCCACGCATCCTATGTTGAAACCGTTGGTTGATGTAAGAGCGAGAATTTACGATCTTCAGCACGACCCGATTTCCCATCCGGTCATGACCTACGCCGAAGGTAACGAAGATTTCGCCATCGGACTCCGGCTCCCATACCAGCAATCGGATTGGTGGGATAAACGGCGAGCATCCAATGTCGTGTTCAAAGACATCGGCGGTGTCGTGACCCGAGTCGGCGATGAAACCGTGGGAGAAATGTGGTCATTGTTTGATGGTCAGGATGTGCTGAATGAAGTGGATCCACAGTTTTCAAAAAACATAAAGCAGCATATCGATCGAGTGGTTCGCGATGATCCATTCCATGTATCCGCGAATACCGATCCCAAAGGCGATCGTTCAAAGCCACCGCAAGAACAGGATCCCGACATGCTCTTGCATGTCGTCAAAGAGACGGACCAAGGAATAATTGTCCGAGGCGCTAAGTTTGAAACCGCCGCTCCTTACGCTAACCAGGCATTCACCAAGCCCACCATCGCCAATTGGGGCAATGACGCTTATTCCGATTATGCGGTTGGTTTTATTTGCCGTCTGTCGGCGCCTGGCATCAAAATGATTTGCCGTACTGGCTTTGCCGGCCGGGCGCCGGAAAAGGATTACCCGCTTTCCAATAAATTCGACGAGATCGACAGTCTTGTGATCTTCGACAATGTGCTGATTCCGTGGGAAGACGTTCTGTTTTATCGTCATACCCGGGCCGCCGCGTTCATCCGCGCTACACTGCACAGATATTCGGCATTTGCGTTTGTGCAGCGCAATCTCGCCTTTGCGGACATGATGATCGGAGCCGCTTTATTCAACGTCCGGCAGACCGGATTGGACAGACAGCCCGCAGTGCAGGAGAAGTTGGCGCATCTCGCAGTCTATCGAGAGGGCATCAACGCGCATTTGACCGCTGCCATCGCATTGGCAGAAAAGAGCCCCGGTGGGTTGCTCATGCCTAACCAATCGCTTTTATACACCGGTCGTGTGCATGCCTGCTCACGATATCACGAGGTCATGCACATCGCGCGCGAATTGTGCGGCGGACAGATCTGCGTTACGCCGGACAAGGCTTGCTTCGATGATGCGGAGACGGGTCCATGGATGGAGAAATTCTATACAATCAACGATGAGTGGCATGCTGAGGACCGCCGCAAATTGTTGGCTTTCGCTCGCGACCTTCTTAATTCCGGTTATGCCGGTCACAGGCTGACGTTTCAACTCTTCGCTCAATCGCCGCCATTCGCCCATCTTGGCGCGGTTTACCGAAATTTCGGATGGGACGGTCCGCTTGACTTCGTAAAGCAAGCAGCGGAGCTGTCCGATAAAGCTGCCGAAGGAATCCCAAAAGGCAGTTGGTTCGATTCCGAACCGTACCCGGTGACAGATAAAGACTCGTAGGATTCGAGCGGCACAACAGCAACGATAGCGGATAATCATATGAGCGACCGGGACCGCTTTGTAGCTGGAATGAGCTATGCTGCTAACACTGTGAATGTGGTCACAACGGACGGACCGGCGGGTCGCGCCGGTGTAACCGTATCAGCGATGTCATCGGTTTCAGCCGACAGCACCCGCCCCACTCTGCTCGTATGCATCCACCATCTCAGCCCAGCTTCCGATGCAATTCTTGCGAACAAAGTATTCTGCGTAAACGTCCTGCGCGATGATCAGTCATTCATTGCCGACACATTCGCCGGGCGAATAAAGCCGATTGGCCGCGATAAGTTTTCCTGTGCCGAATGGACCGACGGCCGTGTGCCGAGGGTCATTGATCCCCTCGTAGCGTTTGAATGCGAACTTTCGCAACATTTCAGCGTTGGCAGTCACGTGGTTTTCGTCGGTGAAGTCGCCGACACCTTCATTCTCGGCGGGCACGCGCCTCTTATTTACGCGAATCGTTCTTATGGAACGCCTTCATCCTTGAACACAAGATTGTCAAATCAACCAACCGATGCTGCAGAGGGTGCGCTGCGGCTGGGCTGCTTCTTTTCTCTGGCGCCTTACTTTCTTCCGGATCTCATCACGCATTTTCTTGAGCTGCACCCGGGGGCCGAACTGCAGTTGACGGAAGGTCACCAAGGACTGATTGTCGCAGCCCTGCAAAGCGAGTCTTGTGAATTGGCTCTGACCTATGACCTAGAGCTCGATTCTGGTTTCGAATATGAAGAGCTTGCCGAACTGCCGCCCTATGTTTTGCTGCCTGCGCAGCATGAATTGGCGTCCGCCGCTTCGATTTCTCTTTCGGAACTGACTAAACTTCCCATGGTTCTGCTTGAGACACCGCCCAGCCGCCAATATTTCTTAAATTTGTTTCGAGCTGCTGGGCTGAAACCCAATCTGCGGTTGCGCTCCACTTCATTTGAAACCGTCCGAGGTCTTGTCGGCCGAGGTCTTGGTTTCAGCATTCTCGCGACAAAGCCGGCTACCAGCGTAACCTATGACGGTTATCCTGTCGTCACTGTCCCCATCAAAGACGAAGTTCTCGCAAGCCGACTCGTGCTGGCGCGGCGGCATGGAATTGAATTAAGCAGCCTCGCTGAGAATTTTGCCTCTATCTGCCGCTCGCGTTTGAGGAGATGAAGAAGATGTCGCATATTCGATTGCGAAAATTTAACACCAAGGAAACCTATCCTGAGCAAAATCTCGACAATGATCTGTGCCAAGCAGTTGTTGCCACAGGCACGACGGTCTTTCTGCGGGGTCAGGTGTCACAGGATTTAGACACCCGAGAATCACTGCATTCGGGGGATGCCGAGCTTCAGACACAAAAGACTATGTCGAACATCAAAATGCTTCTTGAAGAAGCTGGCAGCTGTTTGGAGGACATATGCAGAATTGTCGTCTATCTGACCGATATCCGCTACCGTGATCAGGTCTATCGCGAGATGGGACGCTGGCTCAAGGGGGTTCATCCGGTTTCAACCGGTTTAGTAGTGCCTGCCTTGGCCCGACCTGAATGGGTGGTTGAAATCGAAGCTACTGCCGTTATTCCTTCGAAAGGCAGCAAGTCATGACGTTTTCAATCTCGGGCCGCTGTTCCAAAAGCGGTATGGTCGGCGTCGCCATAACCACATCATCCATCTGTGTCGGCAGCCGCTGCCCGTGGGTTCGTGCCGGTGTTGGAGCCGTTTCGACACAAAACGTCACACTGCCTTCCATCGGACCGGACACACTGGATAAAATACAGTCGGGAATGAGCGCGGAAGACGCGCTGCGGTCAGTGATCGAACACACTCCGCACAGCGAATATCGCCAAGTCACCGCAATCGATTGCAATGGGCAAACAGCAATCTTCAGCGGCCAAAATACATTAGGCATCAACGGCGTTAGCAGCGGCAAAGATTGTGTTGCTGCTGGAAATCTTTTGAAGCAGCCGACTTTGCCTAATGTGATGGTTCAAACTTTCGAGGCATCTGACGGATTGCATTTGGCAGAACGTCTGCTGACAGCGCTGGATAGCGGATTGCACGAAGGTGGTGGCGAACAGGGACCCGTTCACTCCGCGGCGCTTCTTGTTGCGTCCGATTATGCATGGTCACTAGTCGACTTACGTGTGGATTGGGACGAAAATGATCCGATAGCGCGGCTTCGCGACTTATGGACATCCTACGAACCGCAAATGGACGATTATGTCGCCCGCGCTGTTAATCCGGAAATTGCCCCGAGTTTTGGCGTCCCAGGAGACGAATAATCACGTGGATTGCAGCAAGCGGCGTGCCTCTTGCAGGTGACGGCAATTCTCAATGCGTGGAGCGCTTTTTTCCATTCCCCGTCATGGCTGATCGGGGTTTCGCAGGGCGTAAGCGTCTTCCTTTTTGATCGAGCCGCATCCGCGGACCGCATCATCATGCTTGCTCAAACGGGAATCAGCGTTCATAAGGCGGCGGTTTTTGGAGAGTTTGATGAACGATCGGGAGCGAAGTCTCGGCAGCGCCGATGCATTGAAGGCGAAGCTCGGCGAATGGGCGGAGGCCGCTGATGCGCAGAGCAGGCATGTGGGAACCGCCTTCGAGCGGCTTTGCATTTTCTTTCTTGCGAACGACCGGATTCAATCGACGCAGCTGACCGATCCCCGGCCTTACGCCGACTGGGCCGGCGAGCGGGGGCTGGACAAGGACGACCGCGGCATTGATCTTGTCGCCGGCGTCAGGGACAGCGGCGGGAAGTTCGCCGCCATTCAGTGCAAGTTCAGACGGGCCGGCGGGGTCATCGCGCAGTCGGAAATCGACAGTTTCATAGCGGCCTCCGACCGGCCGGAATTCGTCCAGCGCATTCTGATCGAGACGTCGGAGCGCGAATGGTCCGCCAACGCAATGCGGCGGCTGGCGGAGGTCGACCCTTTGGTGCGGCATATGGGGCTGAGCGCTCTGATTGATTCAGATTTGGACTGGGGCGGGTATTTCGCCACCGGCGAAGCGGAATTCACCACGGTTCCGCCGAAGCCGGGGCGGCATCAGCTGGATGCGGTCCAGGCGATAACGGACGGGCTGGCCGATCCCGGCTCGCGCGGCAAGGTTCTGATGGCCTGCGGGGCCGGCAAGACCCTGACCTCGCTCCGGGCGGCGGAACGCATCGCCGGAAACGGCGGGCGGGTTCTTTATCTTGTTCCCTCGCTTGCTTTGATGTCGCAGACCATCCATGCCTGGTTCCGTGACAAGGAATGCGGGATGCGGCCGTTCGCGGTCTGCTCCGACGCCAGGACCGGCCGCAGGCTGCGCCAGGACGACACGGCCGATATTCCGGTTTCGGATCTGGCTTTGCCCGCCACAACCGATGCGGCCAGGCTCGCGGAAGGAGCATCGGCGCCATTCGACGGCATGACCGTGGTCTTTTCGACCTATCAGTCCGCCGCTGTGCTCGAGGAAGCCCAGAAGCGGCACGGTTTGCCGCGGTTCGATCTCGCGGTCTGCGACGAGGCCCACCGGACCGCCGGGATTTCCCGGCGGGATACGCCTTCCGCATTCACGCTGATCCATGATGACAGCGCGGTCGGGGCCGACCGGCGGCTCTACATGACCGCCACCGCGAAAGTCTGGGCCGAGTCGGCGAAGAGGAAGGCGGCGAACGCGCCGCCGGAGCGCGCGGTCAGCCTCTGCTCGATGGATGACGGGCGGATTTTCGGACAGACGCTTTTCGAGTTCGATTTCCATGCCGCGCTCGACGGGAATCTGCTCAGCGACTACCATGTCGTCATTTTGACCGTTCCGTCTTCGGCAGCCGCCGGGGTTCTGGCGCGCAGCGGCCGGACCGATGACGGGCAGACGCGGCTCGAGGAGGCCGGGCTGATGCTCGGCTGCTGGCGGGCTCTCGCCAAGATCGATTCCGAGAAGTTCCCCGATACGGACCGGAAGCCGATGAGCCGGGCCATCGCGTTCTGCGGCAGCATCAATGAATCGAAGCGGTTCAAGGAACGGTTCAACGGCTTCGCGGAAACCTATAAGCAGATGATCGGCGGGATGGAGCCGGACGGAGCGATGCCGGCCGCGCTCGCCGAACATGTGGACGGCACATTCCATGCCGAGAGCCGGGCAAGACTGCTGTCATGGCTGGACAATCCGGAAGAAGGCGAATGCAGGGTGCTTTCCAACGCCCGCTGCCTGGCGGAAGGGGTGGACGTGCCGGCGCTTGACGCTCTGCTGTTCATGCAGCCGCGCAAGAGTCAGATCGAAGTCGTTCAGGCGGTCGGACGGGTGATGCGCAAAGCGGAGGGGAAGCAGCGCGGCTACGTCATTCTGCCGGTGGTGGTTCCGGACAATGCGGATCCGGAGGGGATCTTCGCGCACAGCGAACAGTGGAAAAAGGTCTGGCAGATGGTGAACGCGATCCGCTCGCACGACGAGGGGTTCGACGCGCAGATCAATCTGATGGAGACCGGACAGGAGCCGAACAGGCTTTCGATCATCACCGTGTCGCAGTGGCGGGAGCTCGCGCAGGATACGCGCCGAAGCGGCGGCGATCCAGCGGACGGCCAAACCCCAGCAGCCGATGTTCCGCCGGTTGATCCGGCTGAGGACGAGCGGCAGCGGCGGGCGCTGCTGAAAGCCATCGGCGTCAAGCTCGTCGAAAAATGCGGCAACCGGAAATACTGGGAGGAATGGGCCGGCGACGTGGCGCGGATCGCCCAGGCTCATATCGACCGGATCACCGCGCTGGTCACGCCCGGAGACGACCGGGACGGGGATGTCGAAGCGGCCGCCGAGCTCTTCGGGGAGCTGCTGCGGGAGCTGCGCGACGACATCAATCCGGCGATCAGCCGCGGGCAGGCGATCGAAATGCTGGCGCAGCACACGGTCACCCTGCCGGTGTTCGAGGCCCTGTTCAAGAGAGACCGGGACGAAACCCCCGGCGGGGGACAGTTGGAGTTTCTCGATCAAAGCCCGGTCGGCCGGGCTTTGGAGACGTTTCTTGACGTGATCAAGCCGCGGGTCGATATCGAAACCGAGTCGCTCGGGGAGTTCTACCGGTCGGTGGAAAGACGGGTCGAAGCGGCCGCCGGCGACGGGGCGGGGCGGCAGAAGATCATCTCCGAGCTCTACGACAAATTCTTCCGCAGCGCGTTCAGCGAAACCAGCAAGGCGCTGGGCATCGTCTACACGCCGGTCGAAATCGTCGACTTCACGCTTCACTCGGTCCAGCACATTCTGCGTTCCGAGTTCGGCCGCTCGATGGCCGATGAGAATGTGCACATCATGGATCCGTTCACCGGAACGGGCACCTTCATCGCCAGGCTGATGCAGCCGGGCCTGCTGGACGCGGAGGCTTTGCGGCGGAAATACCCAGCCGAGATCCACGCCAACGAGATCGTGCTGCTCGCCTACTACATCGCCTCGGTGAACATACAGGAGGCTTATGCGGCGGCGACCGGCGAGCGGAAGCCGTACGGCAGAATCTGCCTGACCGACACCTTCCAGATGACCGAGGAAGCCGAAGACATGATCGCCCGGCAGCTCGAGGACAATTCGCGGCGGCGGACCGAGCAGATGGATGCGGACATCGACGTGATCGTCGGCAACCCGCCCTGGAACGTCGGAAAGTCCGGCCCGAAATACAGCAGGCTGCGGCGGCGCATCGAAGAAACCTATGCGAGGAAATCAAGGACAAGTCTTAAGAAATCCCTTTACGACAGCTACAAGATGGCGGTCCGCTGGGCATCGGACCGCATCGGCGAAAGCGGCATCGTCGGCTTCGTCACCAACGGCTCCTGGATCGACGGCAACGCCGAATCAGGCATCCGCGCCTGCCTGGCGGAGGAATTCACCGCGGTTCATGTTGTCAATCTGCGGGGGAACCAGCGAACAGCGGGAGAGCTCTCCAGACAGGAAGGCGGCAAAGTTTTCGGAAGCGGTTCACGAGCTCCCGTCAGCGTCTTCTTCCTGGTCAAAAACCCCGCCGCGCGGCATCAAGGCTGCCGGATCCTCTATCACGACATCGGCGATTATCTGACGCGCGGGCAGAAGATCGAAAAAATCGCCGCGGCGAAATCAATCGCCGGACTCGACGGCTGGGAAACGATCGAGCCTTCCGCCCGGCACGGCTGGATCAACAAGCGGGAAGAGGGGTTCGAACAGCTGCTGCCGCTGGGCTCAAAGGAAGTCAAAGCCGGAAGGCAAAGCGGAACGGGACGGCGGTGTTCCAGCTGTTCAGCTTGGAATCGCAACCGCGCGGGACGCCTATCTGTATAATTTCTCGCGCGCCGCCTGCGAAGCCAACGCCCGGAAAGCGATAGAGCGCTATAAGGCGGCGCTGAACGAACTGCGGACCCCGGGAGCTCCGGCCGATCTGACCGAATTGACCGCCCGGCACAGCCGCGGACTGCATTGGGAAGACGGTCTCCGACAGACACTGAAACGGCAAACGCCTGTTGAATTCGATTCCCGACACATCCGACCGGCCCAGTACCGGCCGTTCGTCCCAACAAACTGCTATGCGGAATTCAAACTGATAAGTAGGCGATACCAGCAGCACCGCATCTTCCCCCGCGACGGCGCCGTCAATCAGGCCATCTGCGTGACTGGAATCGGATCGACCAAGCCGTTTTCCGCGCTCATGGTCGACGGATTGCCCGATTTGCATTGTCTTTCATTCGGCCAGTGCTTTCCCCGCTACCGGTTCGCCGAGGCGGCGGAAGACGGACTGGCGCTCGAACGGGAAACCGCTGACGGTTCCGGCCTTGTCCGCATCGACAACATCACCGACGAAGCCCTGGCTCTGTTCCGGTCGCGCTGCGGCGATCCATCGATCACCAAAGACGATGTCTTCTACTACGTCTACGGCGTTCTCCACGCGCCGGATTTCAGGGAAGCGTTCCGCAGCGCTCTCGCCAAGGAGCTGCCCGCGGTTCCGCTGGCCGGGGATTTCCATGCCTTCGCGCAGGCGGGGCGCAGGCTGGCCGAGCTGCACACCGGCTATGGGAGCTGCGGGGAATTCCCGCTTGAGCTGCGCTTCTCGGGAACCGGCGGTCCGCAGCCGCATCATTTCCAATTGACCCGGAAGGGCATGAAATTCTCCGGCAGGCGCCCGGACCTGGACAGATCCGTCCTGATCGTCAACGACTTCATCAGCCTTGCCGGAATCCCCGAAGCCGCGCACCATACGAGGTGAACGGCAAAACCCCGCTCGGCTGGCTGATCGACCGGTACAAAGTCTCCACCGACAAAAAAAGCGGGATCGTCAATGACGCCAACGGATGGTTCGACCGGCCCGAGGACCTGATCCCGGCGATCAAGCGCATCGTCCATGTCAGCGTCCGCACGGCGGAAATCGTCGGCGGACTGCCCGCATCCCTGCCCGGCGGAAACCGGACGGCGGACTGAGAGACGCTCGTGAAAATCGCCCGCCGCATCGCACGGTCCAGGGAGTCGGGAACCGCGAGAATCGCCCGCATGGCCGCCGGCCTGGAAATGCAGGGGGCGGAAATCCTGAAGCTGAATGTCGGCGAGCCGGATTTCGCCACGCCGGAACACATCGCCGAAGCGGCAAGGCGGGCGATCGCCGACGGACAGACCCGCTACACCGCCGCCGCCGGAACACCGGCCCTGCGCGAAGCCGCGGCGGAAAAGTTCCGAGCTGAAAACCGGATCCCCTGCGGGCCGGAAAACGTGATCGCCGGAACCGGCGCCAAACAGCTGATCTTCAACGCCATCCTGGCGACCGTCGAACCGGGCGACGAAGTGCTCATCCCGACCCCGTCCTGGGTCAGCTATCCCGAAATGGTGAAAATCGCCGGCGGAACGCCGATACCCGTCCCATGCGCCGCCGACACCGGTTTCAAAATCACCGCCGCCATGGCCGAACAGCGCATCACCCGCCGCACCCGATGGATACTGCTCAATTCGCCCTGCAATCCGACCGGGGCCGTCTACTCGGCCCGGGAATACGCCGGGCTGGCGGAAGTCCTCCGGCGGCATCCCGGAATCTCGGTCATGTGCGACGACATCTACGAGAAAATCATTTTCGACGGCATAAGGTTTTCGACCTTCGCGGAAGCGGCTCCCGGTCTGGCCTCCCGCACGCTGACGGTGAACGGGGTTTCGAAATCGCACGCCATGACCGGATGGAGAATAGGATTCGCCGCCGGACCGGCCGACCTCATCTCGGCGATGACCAAGCTGCAGAGCCAGTCAACAACCAACCCGTCATCGGTCAGCCAGGCCGCCGCCCTGGCCGCGCTCACAGAGAAAGAAGAATCGGCGCGGTTCATTGAAATGTGCAATGCCGCATACCAAAGACGCCGGGACAGGGTCACGAAAATGCTGTCGGCGGTCGACGGGCTGTCCCTGAGCAAACCGGAAGGCGCGTTCTACTCCTTCGTTGAATGCCGAAAGCTGTTCGGAAAAACGGATGCCGATGGACAACCAATCGGCAGCGACGCCGATTTCTGCGGATACTTGCTGCATTCCGCCGGTGTCTCCGTGGTTCCCGGAAGCGAATTCGGAGCCCCCGGATACTTCCGCTTGAGTTTCGCCGCTTCGGACGAAACCCTCGAGGCGGCCTGCGCCAGAATCCGGAACGCGGTCGAAAACCTTCGCTGACCCATGCGAAATCCGAAGATTTTCCGCTATGCCCGGCCTCTGCGATCAGGGGATGAAATTCGCCGCGCGAGATGAAACTTCAGCATAACGGAGCCGCCGTTGCATGATGGAAAGTGCGAAGGATTCTGGACACTGCCCGGAAATTCAATCCAGCACAGTACGAATGATATGGCATCCACGTGTGAATCCAGCAATGGAACCGAGTTTTGGCGTGTCCGGAAGAACCAAATCAGGTGGAATTCCGCTAGCGGCAGACGGCAATCATTCGATCAGTTCCGCAAGTTCGCGTTTAAACGGGACTTCGTCTTCTGGCTTGGTCGGGCCATCTAATTCTTCAGCGAACTTTCGACCAGAATACACAGCGTGTGCGATTGTCGCTGGAGCTAAAGCATCGCCCAAGGCTGTGACCTGCTGCAGATTTGCTCCATCCCACTCCTCGCGTCGCGCTGTAAGCTCCCGCATTAGCAAATCATTGGATTGACGGGATGTGACCAAAACAATGGCATCAGCGGCAATCGAAGCCGGTCTGCCAGTGAACACACAGCCGGTGATCAGCGTGCCATCTTCAATCCGCTTTACCGTGACATTTGGCTGGATGTGCACGTCTTTTTCGATCAATCGCCTTTGGACGAAGTGCTGCTCCATCGTATTCCGAGTCCAGCTTGAGACCTCGGCGGCAGCCGTCGCAAGGGTGACATTGTAACCTTCATCGGCAAGCAGTTCGGCAATAACTCCTCCCATATAGTAGTGATCGTCATCCCAGATCACTGCCGACTTTCCGTCAGGTCGCACCCCGGCCATTATATCATCCGGCGTCAAAATGGTTTCTGATTGCGAACCGGGAATCGGTGTCGTCCATTGATGCCCGGTTCCGTCGCGTTTCCAAGTCGCACCGGTTGCCACTGCAACTCTGGAAATCCCCAATTCAAACACATCATCGGCTATCAAACGGGACTCAAAATACAGGTTCACTTCTGAAAGATTGTCAATCTGTTGCAGTCTGTAGTCGACAACGCGCCGCCAAGCTGACAGTCCCGGCAGCCTGGATTCCTTTGCCACTCTGCCACCTGCCTCGCGCGAGGCCTCGGCTAAAGAAATAGCATAGCCTCTCTTGCCAAGCATCTGCGCCGCTTCAAGCCCTGCCGGACCTGCGCCCACAATCAAAACGGGGTCGTCGCTGCTCTTCGAACGAATGTATTCCGGGTGCCAGCCTCGACGCCACTCTTCACCCATAGACGGATTTTGAGTGCATCGAATCGGCGACATGATAAAGTCACCTGAAACGCAGATATTACAGCCGATGCATTCGCGGATTTCATCGTGCAATCCTTTTTCCACCTTCTTCGGCAGAAACGGGTCTGCGATGGACGGACGTGCGCAGCCGATCAGATCCAGCTTGCCGGAGCGGACCAGCGAAGCCATTCGGTCAGGTGTTGTATACCGGCCAACACCGACAACGGGCTTAGAGGTGAGAGCCTTGATGCCTTCAAAATACATCTCCTGCCGACCTTCTGGACCAAATCGAGAGGTCTGACTGTCATTTTCCCATCCGGCCAGACATACGTCCCAGAGATCAGGAATTTCGGCGATCATGCCAATCATGTCTTCCGTTTCCGACTTCTCTAGCCCATCCGGTCCCATCAACTCATCAAGTGAAATCCGGCACGGCACGGCACAGGTGTCACCGACCGCCTCTTTGGTGTCGATAAGGATCTCCTTCAGAATGCGAACTCTGTTTTCAAGCGAACCGCCGTATTCGTCGGTTCGCTGATTGTATCGGCGAGACAGAAAATGATGAAAGAACCCCAAAGCATGGCCTGCATACACATAAATCAGATCATATCCGGCCCGGCGGCCGCGCAGCGCCGCATTGCGATGCCAGCGCCGCAGGTTCTTCAGATCGGATTTGCTCATTTCCCGCGCCTGCACTGGATCATAGGAAAAGCTGGCAACAGGCATGGCGGAAGGCGCCATCGGAACTTCACGACCGTAGTGATTTGGTCCGTTTGCTCCGTTATAGGCAAGCTCCAAGCCAGCCAATGCGCCGTGATGGTGAATCGCATCCGCCATCTTTGTCAGCATCGGCAGATCGCGGTCATCCCATATCCGCAGTTCAATGAACGGATTGATATCGGACGAATGATGAATTTCAGTCTGTTCGGTGCAGACGACCGCCCATCCGCCTTCGGCCTTGACCCCGCGCATTGCGGCGACAGCTGACGGATCGCGATACCCCATTCCGTTGCAATGGGGCACCTGACAAAAGCGGTTCTTGGCAACTACGGGTCCGATTTGAACCGGTTCGAAGAGAATATCGTAGCGACTTGGTCTTTTCATTCTCGCATGGGAAACAGTGAGACCGGCGGTGGCAAACCGCCGCCGGTCAAATTACTCATTTCTTCAAGCGGGTCCAGATCGCATCATACACCTCTTGGGTTGCCTGATCGCAGACCTGAATAAAGGTCCCGGCCGGGGCATCCGCTGGAGGTATTGATTCAGGCTGTGACTTGAGACTGTCGACTAGAAGATCAGTTACACCATCGACACCGGCGCTGTATTGCGCGAAGTTCGTGACCGCAGCCGCGTTTTCAGGCAGCAGGAGAAAATCCATGAACTTAATCGCGCTCTCACGGTTCGGCGCATCCTTCAATAACACAACATTGTCCATCCACACGATCAGCCCTTCACGTGGATATGAATATTCAATGTTCGCGCCTTCAGCACGAGCCTTGGCTGCAAAACCGTTCCAGATCATGCCAACCGCTGCGTCACCGGAAACCAAAACATCCTTAGCTCCGTCTGAATTAAATGACGCCCAGTGCTGTTTGGCCGACTGAAGCAAGTCGTCCAATGCCTTGAGTTGATCTCTGTCGGTCGTGCATTGAGGAATGCCCAAATGCATGGAGGCCAGGAGCATCACTTCACCTTGCGAATCCAAAATATTGATCCTGCCCTGCAGTTCGGCAGGCGGTTCAAAAATCAGGCCCGTTGTGCGAATGTCACCCTGAAACACATCTCGGTTCACAGAAAAACTGGTCGATCCCCATTGATAGGGAATTGAATAACGCCGACCAGGATCAAACGGCACATCCAGCCACTGAGGCAGAATATTGCCCTTGTTGGCTAGTTCTCCATCCTCAATACTGTCCAACATGCCTTCATTGAGCATGATCTCGACCATATAGTCTCCAGGAACCGCCACATCATACGAACCAAGCTTTCCGGCCTTAAGCGTGGCCAGCATCGCTTCGTTGGAATCGAAAGTGTCCATAGTGACCTCGATTCCGGTTTCAGCGGTAAACTTATCCAGCAGTTCCTGCGGAATATACTCGAACCAATGATAAATTGAGAGTTTTTCCTGCGCCGCTGCACCCGATGCGAGCAGCACCATTGCAAGCGCGCTGACCCCAGCTTCAAATTTTTTCATATGTATCCTCCGAATTCTCTCGATGCTGCTGTCATCTGTCATTGGCCTTCTTTGTCCGGAATTGGCCAAGACCATAGGCGAGTGTTACAAACAGCACAGATACCAACAGCATAAGCGTCGACAATGCCATAATGTTTGGTTTTATGCCAGACTTGACCGACCCAAAAATCGCTGTCGGCAAGGTCTCTACCCCAGCTCCTTTGACAAAATTCGTGATGATGAAGTCGTCAAGCGAAATGATGAAAGCCAGCAGGAAACCGGCAAAAATACCCGGTGCCATCAATGGAAGCAGAACCTGTCGGAAAACCTGACCGCGGCTCGCATACAGATCCTGCGCTGCCTCCTCATAAACACCTTCTATTCCTTCTAGCCGAGCGGCAATCGGCAGATAGGCGAAAGGAATGCAGAAAACGATATGAGCCACCAAAATCGAATTGTAGCCAAGCACAAAACCGATTGCGCTGAAGAAAACCAGTGTCGCGACGGCCGTGACGATTTCAGGCACCATGATCGGCAGGCTGATCATTCCAAAACTGATTGGCTTTAGTCTGAAGTGCCCACCCCTCGTCATTCCAATGGCTGCGGCTGTAGCGATTGCGGTGGCAACGCTTGCAGCAATCGCGGCGATGGTCACTGAATTCCAAGCAGCCTTTTTGAACTTTGCGGACTCCAACCCGTAGAAAACATCTTCATACCATTTAAAGCTGAATCCGCCCCAAACCGTTACCGACTGGCTAGCATTGAAGCTGTATACCATGACAACCAAGAGTGGGACATAAAGAATGAACAGACATAGAAGCGTCATTGCGTGAAAGCCGGGGTAACGGCGGACAGAACCGAGTTCAGCCATATCAAGCCACATTTGCCCTGCGCTGCTGACGTGCGTAAATCATGAGAGCCAGCAGCACGATGGTCAGCAGAATCATCGCACTGGCTGCACCGAACGGCCAATTTCCGGCATTGCCCTTAAATTGCTCTTCCACCAGCGACCCGATCATGAAGTTCTTTGCGCCTCCGAGCAGGTCCGGAGCGAGAAACGCGCCAAGGCTCGGCACAAAAACCAGGATACAGCCAGCAACAATGCCCGGTTTAACTACAGGAAGCACAATCCGCCGAAGAATAGTCCAGCGTCCTGCGTACAGATCTGCAGCCGCTTCTGACAGCGAGAAATTATACCGCTCAACTGCCGCGTAGATGGGCAGCACCATGAATGGCAGATATGAATAAAATAAACCGAGCTGAACCGCGAAATCAGTATTGATCAGCTGGATCGGCTCATCGATTATTCCAGTAAACAGCAGAAATTCGTTCAGTGGTCCGTTGTCGCGAATGAGAAACTTCATCGACATTGTCCGGATCAGAAGATTGACCCAATACGGAACAGTCACAAGAAACAGCCAAGCGGAACGGCTGGCCGAACTTCGCGTTGCAATAAAGAATGCTGTGGGAAACCCGATCAGCAAGCAAAAAATAGTGGCTACAACCGCTTGTGCAGCCGAACGGGCGAAAATTGTTAAATATGTCCATTCAATGCGCGGTGGTTCATCGCCGAACAGGCCGCGGTCGAAAATAAACTGATCGTACGCGCTCAGAGAGAATTCCCAAATCACGCCGCCGCGGAATTCCTTCGTTAAGAACGAAAACAAGAGCATGACAAGAACTGGCGCCAGCATGAAGAAACCGATGATGAGCCAAGACGGCGCTAGCAGCCAATATCGCAACGGCGCGAACGTCTGCGTACCCGCCTGCCCTGTGCCGATACCCGCTGCCATCAGTCCTGCAATAGGCGCGTCGCGCCCGCACCAATATGCACAGATACCACACTGCCCGGATCAAACCGTTCAGACTCAGATTCCGCGTTTTGAACACGGACTGTGAGATCCAAATTGCCATCCAGACGCACAATGTATTGCGTGTCGGTGCCCAGATACACGGTCTGACTAACAACCGCTGGCAATCCGTTAGCATCCGGAGAGGCCAGTTTGATCTGCTCGGGCCGAATAAGCACATATCGTCGGCCGCCAATGGCATCTGCTGGCGCCGGACCGCTGCAATTTAATTGCACTCCATTGGACAGAACATACACAATTTGATCGCCTTCGTGTTGCAGACTAACCTCCAAAAGGTTGGTTTCACCAATAAAGTCAGCGACAAATCTGTTAATTGGCCGCTCATATATTTCTCGCGCGGTGCCGGTCTGCTGGATTTTTCCCTGTGACATGACCGCGATTCGGTCTGACATCGCGAGTGCTTCTTCTTGGTCATGCGTCACGAAAATAAATGTGATTCTGGTTTCCTGCTGCAATTGCTTGAGTTCCAAACGCATGGCCTGCCGCAATTTGAGATCAAGAGCAGACAACGGTTCGTCAAGCAACAGAACCCGTGGACTTGGGGCAATCGCCCGGGCGAGAGCGGCGCGCTGCTGTTGCCCGCCTGACAGTTGATGAGGCTTTCTGTCCGCTAGTTCAGTCAAATGAACGAGACTCAACATGGAGTTGACTCGCTTTTCGACTTCCGAAACTCCATACCCGCGCATCTTCAATCCGAATGCGATATTCTCGCGGACCGTCATGTGGGGAAACAGCGCGTAATGTTGAAAAACCGTGTTTACGGGCCTTTCGTTTGGAGGAAGCTTACCGATATCCTCGCCATAGAGCAGGATTTGTCCTGATGTAACCGTCTCGAAGCCTGCTATCAATCGAAGCAGCGTTGTTTTTCCACAGCCTGACGGGCCTAGCAGCGTGAAAAACTCGTTGTCGCGAATTGTGAGAGATACATCGTTCAAAGCCGTGAATGCGTCGAAGCGCTTCACGACACCAACGATTTCTATTGCATCGCTCGCAACTTCCGTTACCAAAACGATCTCATCACGCTACCTGTTCCCGACGCGGATCTTATCGGAATCATGCTGCGGAACCAACCGAAACACAATTCCAGACGAAATCCTGAACACCGGAAGCTTTGGTTCAGCCTGTCACATTGGGTTGCCAACCGCGTACAAAACCCGTGTGCGCGAACCTTTATAACCGCAGAAGATCGACGTTCGCCGATCCCTAATTCTCATCGCGAAATCGTCGGGACCGAGATCCAGGTTAATTGCACTTCTTCAAGAATCCGGGATTGTGCAGGACGCGAATGACAACCCCTGAGTAACCATCCTGCAGCAGCACAACACTTCTCTCATCGTCGCTGATGCATAAATTCGAATCTGCCATCAAAGCAATCGGCCACTGATGCACCACGGTCTCAGACAAGCCGGTTACGACATTGTGATAGGTGATTTCTTCGTTACGATTCTCTCCTGCGCGAATGGTCACGGTTTCAGGGACCGCTTTGTACTTGATCGCCGAGACGAATATATTGTCGCCAAAATCCTTGCTGAACTGTTTGTTCAGGGATCGAACGAAGAGCAGACTTTCAGTCTGATCCCAACCCGAACGAAAATCGTCTCCCACCGTAGCAGTTGCCCACTCTCCAGCTACGGGAGACTTGGTGAGATGGACAAATGATTGATTCACTCCGAGCTGGCCAAAGGTTTGTTCCTCCGCTTTGGATTCCGGATCAACAAGGGTGTGCCATTGCGACCCCCACGCATCCCCCATGGTGCGCATTTCCAAGCCATCTGTTGAACCGTAGTGTTGGAAAAGCTTGCTGATCTGGGAATTGATGTCTTCTTCCGCGCCTGTGTACACAACACCGAGATTATCACTTTCCAGCAGATCCCGCATCAAGACGCCCAATTCGCCTTCAGCCGCCCATACGAAACCAAAATTCTCATGCGCGGCCATGCTGCCGTTCTGCATCGAGAAACCACTGAATTCGACCGTTGATTGATTCGCATTCTTGGCTTCTTTGATCAATTTTTTGACATGATCTTGGTCGCTGCCGACTGCATGCTCGCCACCGTGAATTATCATCTGGGGTGTGTAAACCGTCGTCCGACGAGCCCTCCGCGCGTAATCACGCTGTCTCTTCGTGTATGCCGGGCTGCTGAAAGTGTCCCTCCAACCAAGCCGGTTCCAATAATCAACATGAAAACTCAAGGGCAAAACATCGCTATCTTTCGTCAGCTCACCGAGAAACTCATCGGCCGGCGGGCAGGAACTGCACCCCTGTGATGTGTAAAGTTCGACGATGATCGGCAAGTTGCTGGCTGATTCAAAGTTCTGAGCCTGAACCGCGGCCGCGGCAAGAACGAGTGAAAAACTCCAGGAAATGATTTTCTTAGTCAACATCGGTGTCACTCCGCAACGCACCTAGAATTCCAGTCCTTTGGCTAAATTGTCGAATAATTATTTGCTTATTGGTTCCATCAGGTTAGGCCAAACTCCGCAGCACGTAGTGTAAAACGCCTCCATGACGCATATAGTCTACTTCAACTCCGGTATCGACACGGCAGATTAGGTCAAGCTCTCGAGTTGAGCCATCGCTGTACGAGATTGAGCAGGAGACTGACATTCTTGGTTCGAAACCCTCCTCGAATCCGGTGATGGAGAAGGTTTCTTCGCCATTTAGAGCGAGATCGAAACGACCAATGTCTTTCGGGAATTCCAGCGGCATTACCCCCATGCCAACCAGATTAGAACGATGAATTCTTTCAAAGCTTTCAGCGATCACGGCTTTGACGCCAAGCAGACTTGTGCCCTTGGCAGCCCAATCGCGTGATGAACCTGTTCCGTACAGCCGCCCACCGACCACGACGAGCGGAATTCCACGTTCTTTGTAGGCAACCGCGGCATCGTAGATCGACATCTGCTCGCCGTCTGGGCCTTTCGTGTAACCGCCCTCCACGCCTTCAAGCATCTCGTTTCGAATACGAATATTTGCGAAAGTGCCGCGCATCATCACTTCGTGATTGCCGCGGCGGGAGCCGTAGGAATTGAATTCCCGTGGCGTCACCTGCCGCTCTCTCAGATAAACGCCCGCTGGCGAACTCGCCGGAAACGCGCCGGCCGGCGAGATATGGTCGGTTGTCACCATATCGCCAAGAACGGCCAAAACACGGGCGCCTTCAATATTGGATACCCCCGGCGGCTCCTGTGTGAGGCCTTCGAAATAAGGCGGGTTGCGCACGTAGGTGGAGTTTGAGGGCCATTGATAGGTCAAACTGTCTGGAGAGTCGACCGACAGCCATTTTTCATCACCCGTAAACACATCCGCATATTTTTTGACAAAGGCTTCTCGTGTGACCGTCCTTTCAATCAGTTCATCGATCTCTTCGGAAGAGGGCCAAATGTCAGATAAGTAGACATCACGGCCATCCTCATTCCGGCCCAGCGGTTCACTTGTCAGGTCAGTATTCATATCTCCGGCCAACGCAAAAGCCACGACGAGTGGAGGAGACGCTAGGTAATTGGCTCGGACATCTGGACTGATGCGGCCTTCGAAATTGCGGTTTCCCGACAGTACCGATACCGCGATAAGATCTCCTTCTGAAATCGCTTCAGAAATCTCCGGTTGCAGCGGGCCGGAATTGCCTATGCAGGTCGTGCAGCCATAGCCGACCAAATTAAAACCAAGGGCGTCAAGGTCATCCTGCAGACCGGCTGCTTCCAGATATTCAGTCACCACCTTCGAGCCAGGGGCCAGCGAAGTTTTTACCCATGGTTTTCGGGTAAGTCCAAGCTGTCGGGCCTTTCGCGCCAAGATTCCGGCTCCGAGCATCACATGCGGATTGGAGGTATTGGTGCAGGACGTGATCGAGGCAATCACGATCGAGCCGTCCTTAAGTCTGTAATCCTGACCTTTGACCGGCTGCAGACTCTTCGAATCACGCGCCTTCTTCTGTTGTTTTCTTCGTTCAGCAACGACACCGGCGAACGAGGAAGCGGCATCAGTCAGTTTAGTGTGATCCTGCGGTCGCTTAGGTCCCGAAACAGCTGGCACCACGGTCGACATATCAAGATGCAGCGTGTCGGTATAGACCGGTCGATAATTTTTGTCTCTCCACAGTCCATTTGACTTTGCATAAGCTTCCACCAAAGCAACACGGTCTTCAGTTCGGCCCGTCTGCAAAAGATAGGTCAGAGTTCTTTGGTCAACCGGAAAAAATCCACAGGTTGCACCATATTCTGGCGCCATATTTGCAATGGTTGCACGGTCGGCGATCGAAAGCGCATCAAGGCCAGAGCCGAAAAACTCGACGAATTTTCCAACAACACCCCGGTCGCGCAGCATCTTCACAACTTTCAACACAAGATCTGTCGCCGTCGTTCCGTCTGTGAGCTGGCCGCTGACTTCGAATCCGACCACTTCAGGAATCAGCATTGAGATCGGCTGTCCAAGCATGGCAGCTTCGGCTTCGATTCCGCCTACTCCCCAGCCCAGAACCGCGAGCCCGTTGACCATGGTCGTGTGACTGTCAGTGCCAACCAATGTATCGGGATAAGCAACGGCTGCGCCATTCTGATCTTTGTCCGTGAGCACTGTATTGCTGAGAAATTCAAGATTCACTTGGTGACATATACCGGTGCCCGGTGGAACTACGCTGAAATTATCGAAAGCGCTCTGCCCCCATTTCAGGAATCGGTAGCGTTCCAAATTGCGCTGATACTCACGCTCCACATTGCGCGTGAACGCCATTGGGGTTCCGAATTCATCTACCATGACGGAATGGTCGACAACCAAATCCACGGGAACAAGCGGATTGATTTTACGAGGGTCTCCACCAAGAGAGGCAAGACCGTCCCGCATCGCTGCTAAATCGACGACCGCGGGGACGCCGGTCAAATCCTGCATAAGGACGCGGCTGGGCCGAAATCCGATTTCCGCCGGATTCCTTCCACCATTCTCGCACCAAGCGGAAAATGCAGCGATATCTTCGGACTTGATTACTGATTCGTCACGGAATCGGAGCAGATTTTCCAACACGACTGCAAGCGATGCCGGCAGCCGCGAAAAATCGCCCAAACCTTTTTCTTGAGCCGCCGCTAAGGAAAAATAGCTGTATGTTTCATCGCCGACGCGCAATTTCCTGCGCGTTGACCGGGAGTGTGAACCTGTTGCAACAACCATAGTGGATTTCTGAATTTTTAATCATATGCCTTATCAACCACTGCCAAGAATTGGTCAAGCAAGCGACCAGCATTTATTTTTTCACTCAGGTCTGCGATTGCTTGAATCCGAGCAATTTCTGAACGACCCTTCCGGCGAAAGATATGGGTTTATCATGCAATGTAGCCATTCTTTAGTTGAGTCGATAAGCTTTGAAAGCGTTCGTTCCGACTTATCAACCAATCACAAAGGGAGCATTGGGTGAAGCCACTGTCAGTCCAGGCTGATCGTCTCGCGTTTCGCCGCGGCGGCCGTTTGGTTCTGGAGCATATATCGTTCTCAGCCGCATCCGGCGACTTTTTGGTTTTCACCGGACCAAACGGAATCGGCAAGTCAACACTGCTGCGAGGCTTGGCCGGACTGGGAGAAATCAGTTCAGGATCCCTGACGATTCCATTAGAGGAAACAGTCTTCCTTGGACATCTTAACGGATTGAAGCCGCATCTGACCGGATCTGAAAATCTGCGATTCTGGATCAAAGCGTTCGGTCATCAAGCTGAAGACACAAATTCAAACATTTTCGGGCTACGCGCCTTCGTGCAGCGGCAGGTGAAACACCTGTCGTCAGGTCAGAGGAGAAAACTTGCGCTCGCAACAACCATCTTGTCAGGCAGAAAAATTTGGCTTTTGGATGAACCGACGTCCGGCCTCGATCAAGACGCTTGCCTTGAGTTTTCAGCCTTAGCCGATCAGCATTGCTTTGCCGGGGGAATTATCATAGCATCGACGCACGCGTCATTTGCATGCAAGACTTGCGAATATCGTTCGCTTCTCAGACAAAACCCTGTCCCCATTGATAGTGCTGGCACCCTATGAAACTGCTCATCTTGAAGGATCTCAGCTACGCGGCCCGTTCTGGCAACGGGTTTGTGCTGGCTCTCCTATTTTATGCCGCTTTTGGGCTCCTTGCGCCAATTAGTGTTGGACCGGATTCGGCGATCCATCTCCGCATGGCATCCGGCGTCATCTGGATTGGAGCTTTGCTATCCTGTTTGCTTGCACTTGAATTCCTGCTGGCGGAGGACTACGCGGACGGCACTCTGGAGCGGCTGCTGCTTACCCCCATCCCGATAGAAACCATTGTGTTTTCGAAGCTGGTCGTTCACTGGCTCTTGGTCGGGTTGCCACTTTGCGCCGCGGCTCCCATTGTCGGCATGTTCTTCAGCCTGCCCATTGAATCAGGTTTGGGAGCAGCCCTTACACTTTTGATCGGAGCACCGGCGATCAGCGCCATTGGGATTTTCGGGGCAGTCTTGACGCTCGGGCTTCGGCGCAGTTCGTTTCTTCGGACCGTTATCGTCGTTCCGTCCTGCGTACCGGTGCTGGTCTTCGGAAGCGCAGCCGCAAACCGAATTTACAGTGACTTGGATGCAGAATTTCCTCTAGTAATGCTCGCTGCGATTTCTTTGGTAACCACGGCCACCCTGCCCTATGCCTCTGCCTTCGTCCTCAAGCTAACTTTGCGGCACTGACTGAAACTATCAACTGAGACAATTAATCGGAAAGAAAACAGCAGTGCGCATAATTCAGCGATTCTGGGAGCTAGCCAATCCAAACAAGTTTGTTCGGTTAACAAACGCTGTCGTACCGTATCTCTGGGCCGTGTCGTTGGCTCTGATCGCAATCGGATTGATTTGGGGAATCTATTTTACGCCGCCCGAAGCAAAACAGGGATCAACATCAAAGATCATCTATGTCCATGTTCCAACGGTATTCGCCGCGATCAACATATGGGTCGTAATGCTGGTTGCGTCGCTGATCTGGTTTATTCGGCGGCACCATATTTCTGCCCTGCTCGCCAAGGCGGCCGCTCCGGTTGGCGCCGCTATGGGTGGCATAGGGCTTCTTTCCGGCATGATCTGGGGAGAAGTGACCTGGGGCACCGGTTGGGCCTGGGATCCTCGCCTGACAGCATTCTTCATTCTTCTTCTCTGCTACGGTGGGTATATGGCGCTGTGGCTTGCTCTGGAAAATCACGAGCTCGCCGCAGATGTTACCGCTGCACTGTGCCTGTTCGGTGGCGTCTTCGCCTTTCTCTCCCGCTATGCATTTCTGTTTTGGCGACAAGGTCTACACCAAGATCCCAGCCTGTCAGCGGACACCGAATCGAATATCCACAATGTCCTTTATCTCCCTCTGCTCGTATGTTTGGCAGGATTTTTTCTGCTCTCGGTCACCTTGATTCTCTATCGAACACGAACAGAAATCTGGAGACGCAGAAGCACGGTTCTTCTGGAGTTGGGTAAGTGATCGATCCAGATGCATATTGGCCGCAGATACTTCTTGCTTATGGCGTGACCATAGTGTTTTTGGCGGGGATCATTTTGCTCTCCATCAGCCAATCTCGGTCTGCGCTGCGGCAGCTCCATGCGCTGAAGCGCTCGTCTGATGACGATTAGATCTATTTTGCTGTCAACATTGCCAGCGGTTCTGTTTCTGGTGACCGCTGTGTTTTTTTGGGCGGAATTACAGCGCGATAACTCCGGATTTCTTGCATCCAATCTTGTGGGAAAGGCTGCGCCATCGCTGACGTTAAGTCAACTGGGGACTGACAGAATTCCTGAAAGATCCGATCTTGATGCGCCAGTGGTGAAACTCGCAAATTTCTGGGCCAGCTGGTGCGCTCCGTGCCGGGCAGAACACCCAAACTTAATGGCGCTTGCCCAAGCCGGAATTCCAATAATCGGTGTTAACTATAAGGATCAGCCTGAAAAGGCGCTCGGATTCATTGAAGAACTCGGCAATCCCTACTCAACAATCGGAGCAGACAGCACTGGCAGAAACGCAATCGATTGGGGTGTTTACGGAATTCCTGAAACCTTCGTTATTGATGAAAATGGCATCATCCTGCTGCGTTGGCCTGGTCCAGTCACCAAACGCGTGCTCGACCAAGAAATCATTCCATTGTTAAATCCGAGCGGTGTGCCGTAATGTCATCCGGTCTCTTGCCAGCTCAAGGCCGCTGTCCCTGATAAAGACAAATTTTGAAAATTGCTGAACATTTGAAGCGCGCTGCCGCTCCATCCAAAGAGCAAATTCAATCATACGAGTTGGCGACCTCCCCTAAAACCGGAACATTGCTCTCCGGCGATTCAAGCGCAGTCTGGAGGAATCACACCCTTTCTCAACATAACACAGCCATAGAACCGGCGTTCGCCAGATTGCACCACCGCATAGGCAGAACGCGCAATGTCGTAGAAGGCAAACCGTTCAACGCCTACCATCGGACGACACCTTCCTTCTGCTGAATCGATCACATTCTGAACCTCTAATTGAACAGTTGGAACAAGCATTGGCTTGCCGACGACCTCCATCCGCATGGCAAAATCGTCAACAAACGTATCCAGCGGGAGCACAGAGAGTATCGCGCTCACAACCTCGGCTGTCGTGAGATTTTCCATCTTGAGAAGTTCACCTAACACAGTAGACCGAGACACTTGGTCAGCAGGAAAATTCGTGTCGGTTATGACGATTAGGTCGCCATGCCCCATCGCTCGCAACGCGTAGAGCACATTTGCATTGAGGCGATTGTCGATTCCTTTCAGCATGAATCTGATTCTTTTCTCTTGAAGGCAGCAGACTAGTGTTTCCGCAACCTACAATTCTTCCCGCTCAATTTGCAATCTATGTATATCAATGGCTTCAAGGGTCATGGAAGCTGCATGTGGCCCAAGAAAGTTTCACGAGCCGTGTTTTTCATCAGAAGAACTCTAGTATCCAGGCACTGCATTGGCAGCATACGATATTCAGGATCCGCAACTCCTTCACCGCCGTCTTCCCGGTCAAAAATCTCGCTTGCTTACCCGATTTCTTCAACGCGGCCCATTATCGGTGCAATTCCGCAGCGGAAATCACGGCCTTTCATTTGGACCACCGGACAGTTGCGGGCGGAATCCGCCTCAAAGCATGTAAAAACGCCGACAGACTCCTAGGGATGCCCGGATTCGACCGGAAATCCAGCCTCGGAATCCGCCGCGTCCAGTCTCCGTCAATCGCCACCAAACCGTTCCAGTTGCAAAGTCAGGGGGTTGTTTACTGACACGAACCTAAGCGAGAACCGCCGTCCGATCAGATGATGCGCATGAACATCTGAACCGGCTTCACCCCCTTGGGTCACCGCCCCCGGAGAGCTTCCTGTCTCAGTAAGGCGCCCCCGCTCGCTTAGAAAACGGCCAGAAGCCGAATAGAAGAGCCGTGGCGGCTGTCAGCCGGACCGGAGCTCCGCAGACCGGCATCTTCGAGGAGTCTTGCAAAAGGCTCGCCTGAGTAACTTTTTGAACTACAATCTAATGAAGTTGTAACCGCCGGAGACCTGCGCCAGCTGCTCTTCGCTGATCTCAGTGCTCGCCGGGAGCACCAGGTTATAGGTGGTGGAATCGTCCTGGTGCACGTGAAGGGTGACCTCATCGGGCACGTCGATTCCGAACTCCTGTTTAACGATTCCTTTCGGGTCTGTGGTCAGCTGTGCCCTGAACTGCTCGCTGGCAGCCGCCTTCTCGATCAAATGATCCGTCATTTGCGCAACGGTTTTCATGGTCTGTTTCCTTTCTTTAACGAAACGTCAGCATTCACCTCATGACCGCAGCTTCAATTTACATGCGGCGGAACCGCCGCGCCGCGGTCGTGAGAACACATAAAGGGATTTCCAGCTTCGAGTCAAGTAAATTCGATGCTCCGGCGGGACTTCCCCATTCTTGACATAATGTCCAGACATTCTGGTTGACCCTCGGCACGTAATTCGCCCGGCTTGGCTGTTTTTGAAGAATGTTGACCGGTCTTTCATTCGCCGATCGGCCTGCGGCTGGTTTCAGACGCGCTTTCCGGTTTCTACGCGCGGGTCGAGCCTGTTCCGCTTGGTTCGGGATGTCCGGACACCGCTTTGGCTGGGTGTTTCAGAACGCGGAGAGGTCCGCCTTGTTCGTGCGACTTTGCAGTTCCGCCGCAATGTGAGCGGGGGCGTGATGCTGTCGCAGGCCGCGTGATTGAGCGGCGCGTGCATTTTTCGGGTCAGGCATGCGTCTTCGTCGAAAGCGACGTCGCCGCACCAGAAGTTCCGGATCTCGACCGATCAGTTTCCCCGGTTCTGGCCGATCCGGCGGTTTTCGCCGTCCTCGGTGCAAACCAGCTCAAGCAATGCGATCCGGACCACCGACCGGAAAGGCAACCCTGGATGCACAGCGCCCCCTGCCGCTTTCTCGAAGCGGGAGGGGAGCGATCAAGCCGTCCGTCTCAAGTTTCGACAGAGCCGCTTGGCAGCTCGGCCGTTGAAGACCGCCCCGGGGAATCAGGGAATCCAAACCTTTCACAGACCCGGTCCGCCAACGCGGCGCAGTTCGAGTCAATCAAACTTCGAATGTTTTGGACAGCATGACCGCCGGATAGATTGTGTCGAATGAAGTTCTGATTCCGCATGATGCGGAGCATACGAACAGCTCTTTGGTCTGTTCAGCGCAAAATTGTGTGTCGAGGGTAGGACGGTGGTGATCAAATGCGGATGCCGGAACGTGATCAAAGACCGTCAAAGCAAAACCGGATGCCGCTGGTCGGTCTATGGGGCAAAACAGATCCTGACAATCAGATTCCGCCATATCAACAACCGAACAACTGAATTATTCGAATGGAAAAATGCAGCTTGAATCACTCGTTTGGGCGCACACTCATGGAAGTTTAACTGCAGAACTTTCATCAGAGGTGATATGTGTTCGGATGCTGCTTATTCTGAAACCAGCCAAGCTAAGTCATACAATGCAGCGGTAAATTGAGAAATTTTTCCGCTGCGATCACTTTGAAAGTCTGTGCCACATATGGAGGATAATGTGTCAGTGATTGATGCGCATCAGCATTTTTGGAATCCCGCACGCGGAGATTATGGCTGGATGCCGATGGATAATTCCATTTTGGCCCGCCTGTACAGCATTGCGGATCTGAGTCCTGAACTAATGGCAAATGAAGTTGAACGGACGGTTCTGATTCAGGCTGCGCCTACCGTGCATGAGACTGAATATATGCTTGGCATCGCTGATTCTACGGACCGAGTGGCAGCTGTAGTCGGTTGGATAAATTTTGAAGACTCAAATGACAGGGAAATCTTGTCCCGGCTTGCAGCTCATCCAAAGTTTGCCGGCGTGCGTCCTATGATTCAGGATATACCTGATGAACACTGGATGTTGCGTGAAGATATTAGATGGGCGTTTCAGGCAATCATCGAAGAAGATTTGACCTTTGATGCGCTGGGATTCCCGTGCCACCTTGAAAACTTTTGCACACTGCTGAATATGCACCCCGACCTCAGAGCAGTGATAAATCACTGTATGAAACCAAGCATCGCTCAGCATTCGCAAGAAACTTTCACTGAGTGGAAGAAAGGAATTTCGCGGATAGCCAAAGAGACCAACGCATACTGTAAATTATCGGGTTTGGTCACCGAGGCACCGGCGGATTGGCGGATCAGCCAACTCCGACCTTATGCGGAAACCGTCGTGGAGATGTTTGGAGCTAATCGAATAATGTGGGGCTCGGACTGGCCCGTGTGTCGTCTGCGCGCCGAATATTCAGAGTGGCTTGAGGCGGCAATAACTCTGCTCAAAGAATTGAGCGATGACGAACAATCAATGATTTTTGGTAAGACTGCGACAGAATTTTATCGTTTGGACGAGGCTTGCAGCTGAAACGGGCTGGGCATTCTTCCCAAGCTGATGTGCTGTAATCTTGGACACCTTTATTAACTCCACTCCAAACTAGCTGAAATTTATTTGGTTTGTGCGTAGAAGTTCACTGGTTAGCATATGCCATGTATGATGCTGGACGGAGCGATTGATTTCGAGATTTTCCGAAAGGAGCTCAAAAGGCCTTTGAACCACATATCCCCGTCTGTGCAGGGCGGGCGCCCCGCGATGCGGCGAAGATGTTCAAGGCTCTGATTCTCCAATCTCTGCACGGCGCATCTGACGAGACAACCATCTGGGCATTCCGCGAGCGGCTGAGCCGGGCCGGATTCACCGCTTCCAAGGGGCACATCCTTCATGCGACAGTGGTGAAGGCTCCCACGCTGTGCTTCACCAAGGAAGACGAGCGGCAGAAGCAGGAGGGAAACAAATCCGGGGAGATCAGGGAGAATGAACCTCGCAAGGCGCGGCAGAAGGACACTAACGCGAGCTGGACGGTCAAGGCTAACCGGCGGAAGTCCGAAGTCAGCGACCGCGTCGAGCATGTGGCCGGCACACACTGGAACACGTAAAAGCAAATGAATATGGATCCGCTGGGCGATGAAACTTTAACATAACGGAGTCGCCGTCGCTTGATTGAAAGTGCGAAAGATTCTGGACACCACCCAAAATCGGTGAAACCCAAAGAAGTGTGCGCCTATCGGTATGTGTTCACCAGCAACAAAATCCACCGTCAACCAATAGATTAACGCCAGTGCAATAGGACGATGCGTCACTCGCAAGAAAAACCGCCGGCCCCACCATCTCATCCACAGTTGCCATACGTTTCATCGGGGTCTGATTCTCAAACTCACGGATTTGGTGAATCATCTCCGGACGGGTGTTCATGGGTGTTGCAGTATAGCCCGGACTGATCGAGTTCACTCGAACTCCTCGATCAACCCATTCCATCGCCATCGACTTTGTCAGGTGAATCACACCGGCCTTTGACGCATTGTAGTGAACTTGTGTCAATCCTCGATTCACGATCACGCCGGACATAGAAGCGATATTGATGATGGATCCCTTGCCATGTTGAAGCATTGCCTTGGCTTCGGACTGACACGAAAAGAAAACGCCTTTCAGGTTAATGTCCATGAGGTCCTGATATTGCTCGGCGCTCATCTCTTCGGCGGGGTTGGCATTGGCGATTCCCGCCGCGTTCACTGCGATTTGCAAAGAGCCGATCTCGTCTTCGGTCCGGGTTACAGCCTCTTCAAGAGCGGTGCGGTCCGTCACATCGAAATTTAATTCGATTGCTCGGCGGCCGATCAATTTGATCATCCGCGAAGTTTCCGAAAGTCCGGTGTCGGTGCGCCGGTCCAAACACGCGACATCAGCCCCGCATTGGGCGAGTCCCAGAGCGATACGCTGCCCGATTCCACTGCCTGCGCCTGTCACAATGGCCACGCGACCGGACAGGTCAAATAAAGCTGGAGCATTAAGGGGCGTTTCGGTCATTGGTCTCTTCATCCAGTATTCTCAGCAAAATGCGCCGCATCTTCCGCGGTCAGGACATAATCAGCCCGCCGTCGACATTTATCGTCTGACCTGTAATATAATCGGCATCCTCGCTTGCGAGAAACGCAACCAATCCGGCAACATCCCGACCCTCACCAGCCCGTTTCATCGGAATTTTCTGGACCCATTCCTCCATCAACTCTCCTGGGCCGTATTCGCCCAGCAATTTGCCCCATACGCGGTCATTGTAGTCCCACATATCGGTCTTGATAATGCCCGGGCAGATTGCGTTCACGTTGATGCCGTCCAGCGCAACTTCCTTGGCAAGACTTTGCGTCATTCCCATTACCCCGAATTTCGAGGCAGCGTAGTGCGGAGTGAAGATAAACCCGTCTCGCGCCTGACCGGAAGCTGTGTTGACAAGCTTGCCTCCAGTTCCCGACTTGCGCATCCGAAGAATTGCTTCTCGGCAGCATAGAAAAACACCCTTGGTGTTCACATCCAAGGTAGCATCCCACATCTGCTCCGAAAGATCTTCGATCTTTGCGATCGTAATAATTCCAGCGTTTTGAACAGAGATATCGACCTTTCCAAATTCCTCCTCGGTTTGGTCATAGAGCGCTTGTACATCGGTCTTGTCTGCTACATCGCATTGAATTCCAATCACGCTGGCACCGGTTTCGCGAAGCTGAGAAGCAGAGTCGCGCACCTGCTCTTCGATGGAAGCGAGCACAAGGTTGGCGCCTTCCTCGGCAAATCGCTTGGCAATTGCAAATCCAATACCTTTGTTGCCACCCGTCACCACCACGGTTTTGCCAGAAAATCGATTCATCTCCCACACCTTTCATTTCCCATAAATCTGCTGATGAACCCCAAATATACGGCTTGCGTAACCGCGGAAACTCCCACTACTCATCACCATCCTCTCGCTGTTGTCCATGGCTGGACGTGCATCAGCGAGCATTAGTGAACTATGGTCCCACGACTGCGTATTTTTCACGAGGCGCGTTCATATGCAGCATCGTTGCAAACATGATGAGCGGCATCAACTTTTAAGATTGAATTCAAAAAATCATCATCAAGAGCATAGGAACCTTCTGATTTGCTGACCACAGCTTGGAATTCATCGGCTGGATTGGCGCTACAAAAACAGAACATCAAAAACATAGACAGCCGTCAGCTCACCTTGGACAGCTTGCTCAACGGTCGCTGACGCATAGCCTTTGAATGTCCCGCCGTCGCCAATTCCATGACGAGGATATCGTTCGCTGTTTCCCGGTCTAAGATATCGGCTTGGATGCCTTCTGACATGACCATAATCCGATTCGATATACCCATAACTTCTTCGAGTTCGGAGCTGACGACAACCACGGAGATTCCCTGCCCGGCTAGTTCGACGATAAGGTCGTAAATCGACGAACGCGCACCGACATCTATTCCACGAGTGGGTTCATCAAGCAAAACAACACGCGGGTTGCGTGCCAGCCATTTTGCCAGCACAACCTTCTGCTGATTGCCGCCTGACATCTCGTAGGTGAACTGGTTGCCCTGGCCCTTAATTCCGAATTTTTTTATGTTCTCCGCAGCAAATTTCTTAACAAGTCGACCGCTGATCCATCCGGACGCTCCCACAGATTCAAAATTCGAATAGGCTATATTGTCCTGAATGCTGTGGATGAGAACCAGACCTTGCAATTTCCGGTCTTCGGGCACTAGAATTATGCCGTTTTTTATCGCATCGCCAGGATTGCGGGGCGTAACTTCCCGCCCGTCAATGTGAATTGTGCCCGCGGAGATTGGATCAGCGCCAGCGATAGCGCGCACGAGATCGGTCCGGCCGGCGCCAACAAGACCGGCTATACCGAAGATTTCCCCTTCTTTGACATCAAAGTTAACGTCGGTAAAGGATCCCCGCGCCGATGAAAGTCCCCTGACCTCCAAGACCGTCTTTCCACCGGGAGCAGGAATAGATGGAAACATCCGGTCCATGCTTCGGCCTACCATAGCCTCGACGATAATCCTCACCGGCAGGTTGGCGGAGTCGAACTCCTGAACCTTTTCACCGTCCCGAAGGACAACAATGCGATCAGCGATATGCTTGATTTCCTCAAGCCGGTGCGAAATGTAGATGATCCCCACTCCGTCTGACTTGAGCGATTCAATTTGTTTGAACAATAGTTCGGTCTCGGCGCTGCCGAGAGCGGCCGTAGGTTCGTCGAGGATGAGCAGCTTGGCATTCAACGTCAATGCCTTCGCGATTTCAACCAATTGCTGGTTGGCAGTCGAAAGCCCTTCAACTGTTCGGTTAGCGGAAATTTCAAGCCCCAGGCGCTGGAGCCCAATCTGGGCGCGCCGCTCCATTTCCGCTCGATCAACACGGCCTCCACTCATGAGATAGCGGCCGACAAAAACATTTTCGGCAATCGAAACATACGGTAGCAGCGCCAATTCCTGTTGGATCATGCCGATGCCGGCATCAATTGCTTCTCGCGGGCTGGCAGGTGAAAAGGGAGCGCCCTGCCAAGTCATTTCACCTGAACTTGGAGGGACGCCCCCGGAGATTATATTGGAAACTGTTGACTTGCCCGCGCCGTTTTCGCCGAGCAGCGCGACGACCTCCCCAGCATGAACATCCATGTCTATTCCGTGCAGAACTTCGGTTGGCCCAAAGGATTTCCGTATTCCGCGGAGGGAAAGAATTGGAGAACCGTCAAAGGAAGCCATGCGCCAGCCTTGATCGAAACGACGCGAATTCCCGCAGCTTTACGGATGTTTCTCGACGAATTGTTGGGCATTGTCGCAGGTCGTCAGCACCGCGTTCGGAATCTGACGGGCAGGAACCGATGCGCCGTGACCGATCGCGATGGCCGAGTTCACCGCCAAAACACCCATTGCCTGCGTGCTTTGAGTTGCGGTTACGATAAACGGCGTGTCGCAGCGAGCCAGCGATTCCAGTGCGGCGACATCTCCGTCATAACCTCCGACAATCACTTCGTCGGCGAGTCCGGCGACTTCAACCGCTTTCGCCGCGCCCATCGCGAGTGCGTCCGCTTGACCGAAAATGACTTTGACATCGGGATGTGCCTGCAACATGTTCTGCGCGATTGAAAATCCTTCGTCCGGAGACCACATCTGGCTCCATTGTTGGGCGACGAGCTCAATGCCAGGGTTTTCATCGATTGCGCGCTTACAGCCTTCGAAGCGCTGAACTTCCGGGGTTGTTCCCTTCTGACCGTGCACGATGACCATTTTGCCTTCGCCACCGGCCAGGCCGATTATGTGCGAGCAAACCTGGTACGCAGACAGGATGTTCTCACCGTAGATCACGGTATCGCCAGGAGCGCCTTCCGGCTCGCGGTCGACATTGATGACCGGAATACCTTCTGCGCGCGCAAGTCGGGTTGGAACCGCTGCCGCTGCCGCGCCGGCAGGAATGTAGATGAAGGCGTCGATGCCTTGGGTAATCAAATCCTGCACCTGGCTGACTTGCGTGGCGGTGTCGTTCTTGGCATCAACCACAATGACCTCGATACCGAGTTTTTCGGCGTAGCCTTCGACACCGAGCTTGATTTGGTTGAAAAAATCCGCCTGCAGGTTAGGCACCGCCAAACCGATTTTCTTTATGCCGACACCTTGCGCGGATGCCGCCCCTGCCGCCATGCACATCGCAGCAGCGGCAATCGTGAATCTAAGAAACCCTTTCATGGATTCTATCCTCCGTTGTTGAATGGTCCGCTTCTATGAAGCTAGACCCGATTAAGCCCGGAAAAATCGGACTATCTGAAAGAGGGCAAAACTGACTGAGCCCCCGAAACTCATATGCTTTTGTACTTGAACGTCTCCGCGGCCACCGCGAGGACTATGACAAGGCCGATGACCACAGCCTGCAAAAACGGCGAAACGCTGAGAAGATTCAATCCGTTTCGAAGCACGCCGATTATCAGGACTCCAACGATTGTCCCGCCGACGCCGCCGACGCCGCCGGAAAGGCTGGTGCCACCGATGACCACAGCAGCGATGGCATCGAGCTCGTAGGCAAACCCTATGCTCGGCTGAACTGCGTCCAGGCGGGCTGCAAGCAGGACACCGGCGAGCCCGGAAAGAGCCGCGCACATGGTGTAAACCATAATGGTTGCGCGCTTCACATTGATTCCGGCAAGGCGGGCCACTTCCGGATTTCCCCCAATCGCGTAGAGCGCCCGCCCGCCAACTCGGTAGGTTTGATAAAGCACTGCGAGCACGAAAACCGCCAGCATCACGGCGACGGTCATTGTAAGGAAACCGCCATGCCGGATGATGGCGCCCATGTTGAACCAAGGCGGAAAGCCTATGATCTGCGAGCCATTCGTTATCATATTGGCGAGCCCGCGAGCTATGGACATCATCGCAAGTGTGGCTATGAACGGCGGCACTTTGAATTCAGTGATAATCAACCCCGACACGAGCCCGGCAGCAGCCGCGGCGGCAAGCCCTCCGGGAATAGCCACGTACATTGGCAGACCGGCTTCGACATTAAGGTAGCCCAGCACCATCATTGCAAGCGCCATCACCGAGCCTACCGAAAGGTCAATGCCGGCGATCAGGATGACAAAGGTCATTCCTACTGCGATGATGCCGATGACCGTGATCTGGTCCAGGATATTCAGAAAGTTGCGGATCGACAAAAACGAATCCGTCGCGATGCTAAGAAACATGCAAAGCAACAGCAGACCTACCATCGGTCCGGTGGCACGGCCCAGCGAGAATGGGATTTTCAACCGAAATTTTTTCTTCCCATCGGCAGTAGCTAAGCCCATGCTCTAACTTCCCCTCAAGAATAATTATGCCGCTATGATCGGTCATACATATTTTGATTGAAATAATGTGTCAAGTCAATATAATCCGGGCTCAGGATTCAGATATTCGGAAAAATACTCAAGATTTAATGATCAACGTCGCTGTCAGGACCTTGCACAGCAAGCTTGACATAGAAGCAAATTTGTATCAATATGCAAAAAAATTGACTGCTGAATGTTTATGCTTAAGAGCAATGCCATAGCGGAACTGAAATCCGTCGCCAACCGGATACGTCGTCGCGATCTGCGCGCAGTATTCGAAGCGGGCGCGGGACACATTGGCGGAGAAATGTCGGTCATCGACATCCTTACTGTTCTGTATTTCGATATCCTGCGCGTGGACCCCGATGCGCCGTTGAACCCGCTTCGAGACCGTCTGATCCTAAGCAAAGGACACACAGCGCTCGCTCTGTACATCACATTGTCCGAACGAGGATTTGTTCCGAAAGATGAAATCTCAACATTTCTTAAACCGAACTCGCGGCTCAACGGTCACCCGGATCGCACCAAAGTGCCCGGAGTCGAGACGAATACCGGTCCGCTTGGGCATGGTTTGCCCGTCGGAGTAGGCATGGCCAAAGCGGCGAAGCTCAATAATGCCGATTGGCGAACCTTCGTGGTAACGGGCGACGGTGAAATGCAGGAGGGGTCGAACTGGGAAGCCGTTATGGCGGCGGCGCATTTCAAACTGGACAATTTGACGGTGGTCATTGACCACAACCGTCTGCAGCAGGGCGCCAGACTGGATGAGACCAACGACATTGCTCCATTCCGTCCTAAACTCGAGACATTCGGCTGGGCGGTGGAAGAAATTAACGGACATGATGTGGAAGCCATTCGCAAGGCCCTGTCCCGGCAATCCGTCGTCGCTGGCCGACCGAAATGCATTGTAGCCCACACCAATAAGGGACAAGGCATTTCGTTTATGACGGACAATGTCGCCTGGCATCACAAAGTGCCCAATGCCGAGCAAACCGAAGCAGGGCTGGCCGAACTCGAGGCTGAGGCAAATGCCGAGGGGTTCGATTTGTGAGCATCAAGCAATGCGCCGATGAGCTCCATGACTGCCGCGATGCCTTTACATCGACACTCGAAGCCATTGCTGCGCAGAACTTGGACATTGTTGCCGTATGCAATGATTCCGTCGGGTCGAGTAAGCTCGGAAGCTTCAAAGAGAAATGGCCTGATCGGTTAATCAATGTCGGAATTGCCGAACAGAATCTTGTCGGCGTAGGAGCAGGATTGGCGAACGGTGGTAAGCTGCCTTTCGTTTGCGCTGCGGCATGTTTTTTGACCGGTCGGGCATTAGAGCAGATCAAAGCCGACGTCGCCTACTCCAACACAAACGTTAAACTCTGTGGAATGAGCCCGGGCATGGCGTATGGCGTGTTGGGACCGACGCACCATTCCATAGAGGATTTTGCCTGGATTCGAGCAATCCCGAATGTGGCGGTTGTGGCGCCCGCGGATCGAATTGAGACCTCGGCGGCAACGCGTTGGGCAGCCTCTTTTACTGGCCCCGTCTTTCTGCGGATCAGCAGAATCGGGGTGCCGGACCTATTTCCAAGAGAACATCAGTTTCAACTCGGCAAAGCCGACACGCTGCGCGAGGGCAGGGATTTGACGATTATCGCCAACGGAACTCTTACCCACCGCGCGGTTTCAGCAGCTTGGAAGCTGGCTTCGAGAGGGATAAAGGCGCGCGTTTTGAATATGTCCACAGTCCGCCCGATCGACGAAAATGCGATCGCTGATGCCGCTTGGGAAACCGGTGCGATTTTAACCTGTGAAGAACACACCATTTTCGGAGGATTAGGAAGCGCTGTTGCTGAAATTGTCGTCGAACAAGCGCCTGTGCCGATGAAACGGTTAGGTGTGCCCGGAATTTTTGCCCCCACCGGTTCGGCGAATTTTCTTCTGGACAAGTTTGGAATGTCGCCGGATGGCATCGCGGAAAGCGCAATTGAACTGCTGAACAAAAAGGCTTGATATGGCCCGCGGATCCATTCTTTCGATCGACGAAGGCACAACCAACGTCAAGTCTATATTGGTTGCCGGTGATGGAAGCGTATTGTCCAGCGGCGCCTGCCCGATCAGAACGCAGCACCCGGCGCCGGGCTGGGTTCAGCAAGACGCTAACGAAATCTGGTCAGGCGTCCTTACAGCGATAAGAAATTGCCTGAAGGGGCATCCCGCCAACGAAATCCGTGCCTTGGGAATTTCGAACCAGAGAGAATCGATACTTGCCTGGAACCGAGTGAGCGGAGAACCGGTTGGTCCGGTCATCATTTGGCAATGCCGTCGCACTGCGGCGGCCTGCGACGCGTTGATCGCTGAGGGGCATGAAGCAACGGTTATTGCCAAAACCGGGTTGCCGCTTGATCCATTGTTCCCAGCAACCAAAATTAAGTGGCTGGTGGAAAATTATTGCCAAAGCGAAGCAACAGGCAATATTTGTGTCGGCACTGTGGATTCTTGGTTGATATGGAAATTCACAGGCGGTGAAGTGCACGCTACTGACGCATCAAACGCGGCACGCACACAGCTCTATAATCTGCAATCGGGCGAATGGGACACGGAACTGTGTTCCCTTTTTGGTGTCGACCCGTCTTTGCTGCCCACGGTTTGTGATAGTTCAGGTGTTTTTGGTTTAACCAAAAACGTCGCTGGAATTCCCAATGCCATTCCGGTCGCAGCGGCGATCGGTGACTCGCATGGAGCGCTGTTTGGTCACGGCGCATTCAATTTTGGAGACAGCAAGGTGACGTTGGGCACTGGTTCTTCTGTAATGACCACAATTCAAAAATTCATCGAACCACCCAAAGGCATCACGACGACCGTCGCTTGGCAGCTTGGCGGAAATCCCACATTTGCATTCGAAGGCAACATTTTGGTTTGCGCGTCAATTCTCCCTTGGACAGCGAACCTGCTGGGTCTTCAGAACGTCGACGCATTATTGGAGTTAGCTAAATCCGTTGACAGCACGCTCGGTGTCAATTTGGTTCCCGCGCTTGTCGGCCTAGGATCGCCGCACTGGAACTCCAGTGCGCGCGGGCTGATCTCTGGCCTGACTTTTGGCGCGGGTCCGGCCCATGTCGCACACGCTGCCGCACTAAGCATGGCACTTCAGATCTGTGATGTGTTCGACATAATCAAAGCTGAAATCCCTACCGGAATTGGATTGCTTTCTGTAGATGGCGGACCCAGTCGCAACGAGTTCATTATGCAGAAGTTAACTGACTTTCTAGATCATCCGGTTTATACGAGCGAGAGCTCGGAAGCATCTGCACTGGGTGCATCTTATCTGGCAGGTCTTGAAGTGGGATTCTGGTCCGGACTTGCTGAAATTGCCGAATTTGACCGTCGAGGACGAACATTTGATTCGAAGCTTGATGACGTCGCCCGCGATTCCGTTCGTTTTAGCTGGTCTAAAGCAGTCACACGTTCGATGCGCTGCGATTGAAGCGCTATCAGATTCAGGCGCTGGCTCGTTGACGCGGAGAAAATCTTGACGCGACTTGATGACCTCAGATTGATAACGCGAATTGCCCACATGTACCATGTGCAGAGTTGGCGACAGGCTGAAATCGCTGAACACCTAAGCATTTCTCAAGCCACCGTTTCGCGGATGTTGAAACGTGCGCAGAAAGAAGGGATCGTTAGAACGACAATCGTTGCGCCGCCCGGAACATACGCAGAGCTCGAGTCCGGATTGAGAGAGGTTTTCGGTCTGCGAGAGGCAATTGTGCTGGATTGCAACGAAGACCGAGAGGAAGCCATTATGGCTCGGATCGGGGTAGCCGCCGCTCATTTCATTGAAGTCACAATGCAGTCCGAAGAGGTCATCGGTGTATCAAGTTGGAGTGAAACAATTCTAAGAATGGTGGACAATGTCCATCCGATGAGTTCGCGCAAAGCCAAATTTGTCGTTCAAACTCTTGGCGGAATGGGGAATCCGTCGGTGCAGTCGCATGCAACACAATTAACGACGCGTCTTGCGCAATTAACCGGTGGCGAACCGCGTCTGCTAATAACACCCGGGGTCGCTCAATCGCGGGAAGCCAAGCTCGTATTGGTAAGCGACCCGTTTGTACGGGAAACAACCGAACTTTTTCACAAAATCACTCTTTCAATCGTGGGCATCGGTGCCATAGAGCCTTCCCGCATGCTAGCGCGCAGCGGCAATGTCTTCTCGGAGAGTGAGTTAGCTGAAGTCGCGGAAGCTGGGGGAGTCGGCGATATCAGCTTGCGGTTTTTCGACATCAATGGACATCCGGTGAGAACGCCGTTGGATGAGCGGGTTATAGGCATGTCATTGGGCGAACTGGCGAAAATCAATCGAGTAGTCGCCCTTGCCGGTGGACAATCTAAGTCGGAGGCGATCTTCGGAGCGTTGAATACACGTGCAATCGACGTGCTCATTACTGACAAATTCACGACCGAACGCTTGTTCGAATTGGCGAAAAACCATAACACCTTCACTTGATAGTTAACGAATTTTGATGCTTGACCGCACAGAGTTCAGTCAACAGATCGTATTTCCTGTCAGTTGGTTTCTCCGCCCTTGCATGGTGTCGAATAATTTGGACCCGGATGCCCTACGCCTCGGATCCGCCAAGAAATTCGGTGTCCGAGCAGACGACCGTCTGCTGTGCCTGGACAACAATCAAGCCTATTGAAATACCCATCGACAAGGTCGATCTGCAGAGGGGTCACAGCTCTTCGGTTCCGCGATTCAATCAAGTAGAATTGTCGGAGGAAATTCGGGCTCTGTTATTTGGATCTTGACCGATCTCTTGGCAAGCGATGATCAACGGAACTAACTCAGAGTTTTGTGCGCATCATCTGGTGGACCAGCAAAACGATGGCACCGACCATCAGGTGACACAGCATTTTCTTGCGGCTCGGAACACTCTCAGAATTCAGCGGCAAATTTGCGCTCAAATTTGCAATTCTTGTTTGATGAGCAGAATGCCGGTTCCTTGGCTAAGAAAACCAAGCCAAGCAATCAGACTGATGACTGTGTCATCCGCCGATCAAGATGGGTATAGCCACCATCGACGTGAAGCCATTGACCGGTTGTGTGGGCCGAATGCTTCGAAAGAAGGAATACCGCCATCGCAGCGACTTCCTCCGGCTTTGTCATTCGATTTCCGAGCGGAATCGAGTTCTTGATTTCCGCCATCATCGCTTCGCTGTCCGGAAAATTCGACAGCCATTCGGCATACATCGGCGTCATAACTTCCGCGGGAATCACAGCGTTGACCCTAACGCCGTGCGGGGCCAGTTCTACTGCCCACTCCCTTGTCAATCCCAGTTGCCCGGCTTTTGCAGCAGCGTATCCTGATGTGCCGCCCTGCCCGGTCAATCCGGTCTTGGACGCGATATTGACGATCGCTCCACGGCATTCGATCAATGAAGTTCGGCATAGACTCGCAAGCGTGTAGTAGTGAGTCAGACTGTTGTTCACCGACATGCGGAATCGCTCCGGTCCCGCTTGCAATCCAACGACATCGTTTTTTCCAGCGCAGTTGACCAACCCGTAAATCTGCCCGTGCGTCCGCAAAACCGCATCAACTGCCACCCGGCACGCGTTGTCATCACCTAGGTCCAATTGCATCATTTCGCAGCCATTCAATTCAACGTTGCTACGATCCAATCCAACTGTCTGCGCACCTTCCGCTACCAGCATCGCAGCAACGGCGCGTCCAATTCCCGATGCCGCGCCGGTTACGATCGCTACCTTGCCTGCAAGTCCTAAATCCATGGCGCGGTATCCTCCATTTTGCCAACATGCCCATTCCAACCATTCAGACACCAGAACAGACGCTCTGGCAAAACGTAAGGTTTATTAGGTCGAAAGTCACCTTGCACGACGACACTTTCAATTCCGGCACGGTCCGTCGGACAGCAAATTCAGAATTTCAAGACCCGTTATCTTCAACGCAATAAATCCCACCGCTTAATCATCATGCTTGCATAATTTCAGCTTCGCTATATTGAACTGCACAACAAGAGTTGATTTTTGTTCGGCAGCTCATTGATCAAGAAATCGAATTCGAACGCTGCGAAGATTACAGATTTAATAAGGAGCAAACAGATGATGAAGCGGTTTTTGACAACTGCGCTTTTGGCTGCAACTTTGGTATCCGGCGCACATGCGAGTAGTGCGCTTAAGATGGCAACTATCGCGCCGTCGCTAAGCCAAGCAATCGCGATGGCGACTTTTGCAAACATTGTGAGCAGCAATCTGGACGATGTTGAGGTTGAGGTTGCTGCAGGCGGTGCAGCTACCGTTCACATGATGGAGGTCGCCCGGGGCAATCTGGATATGTCGATGACATCTCCTGTGGTGTACAACCTGATGGCCGGTGGTCGTGCGATGTATGCCAACCAGCCGGAAGCACCCGCTTTGGCGGAGAATCTGCGTCTTCTGATGTGGTTTCCCTATGGGCAATATCACTTCGCGGTGCGCGCCGATTCCGGCATAGCTGTGCTGGACGACATCGCTGGCGCGTCAGTCTTTCTCGGGCCGGTGGGCGGCGGTGCCTACAACGCAGCGAAAGGCTGGGTCGAAGCGACGACCGGGTTGGTGGCGAACGAAGATTACGAGGCGATCAAAGCGAACTGGCAAACCGGCTTTCAGGCGTTTCTGGACGGTAAAGTCGATGTGTATGTGAACGGCTGTCTTGATCCGTGCGGTCAGTTCATTCAAATCACCGAAACCGAGGACATCCGTTTTCTCGGCCCGGAAAGCGCAGAGGGTGAAGCGGTCGATAAGTTTCTTGGCCGCTTCCGCTATCGGGACGATGTTCCGGCGGGAAGCTATGCGCGGCAGGTCAATGAAACCCCGGTGACCTCAATGAATACCGCAGTTGGAATTGGAGTGCGCGCCGACCTCGACGAGGAGATCGTCTACAAGATGACCAAAGCGTTCTGGGACAATCTCGACGAAGTCACCTCCGAAGCCCCGTGGGCTAAAGCTCTCGACGCGGAATACGCCGCCGTTAAGCGTGGCATGATCGAACTGCATCCCGGCGCAGCGCGATACTACCGCGAAGCTGGCATCCTCAATTGACAGCAATAACACACGAACCGCCCGGCGTTAACCGCGCCGGGCAACGCCAAACAGCTGGTGCGAACAACTGGCCAACCCATCCAGCGCATGCAGGCGGGCAATAATGAGATCCCAAACGCGGCTCGCATCGACAACTGAGTGCAGCGGAACAGCCGGTTGAAACTGCCCATTGTCTCTGTGAAATTCGCGTGGCGACCATCGTTTCTCAATTGTCCCGGATATTTGTCCGACCAAACGCCGCCGGATAGGTGCGAATGCAAATTCGCCAGCTATCAAAAGCTTAGAACGAAGCCGAGCCGAAGCAATTGGAATAATCTAAGGAATTGAATGTGAATTCTTAATAGTGACCCAATATCGAATTGCACACGTGATCGAGTTTTCCACAGTTTTTGCACCGCAAGATACATTTTGCAACTTCACGCCTCGGTCGTGAACATTGTGCCGAACAGAATCTGGATTCGAAAATGGACAACGTAACCCAAATCAGACCCGGCAGGCCGAGTCTCGACTCGTCAAATTCGGACGATCAAACTGGTCAACCCTGCAATTTGGAAGCGGAACAAGCACTGCTTGGCGCTATCCTTTCCAACAATGATGTCTTTGATCCGGTTTCGGAAATCATCAATTCGTCGCATTTCTTTGATCCCGTGCACCAAGATCTCTTCCAACTGATCACGGAAAGGATCACTCGAAGGTCATTTGCCTCGCCGGTAACTCTCAAATCTTTCGTGGACAACATACCCGGCCTCGCCGATCTGGGTGGCATCGATTATCTGTTCAGATTGGCGAACGCAGCGATTTCAATTCACTTAAGCAAAGATTTCGCGCAGGAAATCTTTGATCTGTCCCGAAGGCGGCAATTGATGGCGCTGGGCCGCGAATTGATTGATCTGTCATGCAAAATGGATGCCACTAAACCGGTGGGAGATCTGATTCAGGACATAGAAGTTCAGCTGTTTCAGCTGAACGAAATCGGTCAGCGGGGGACGGGATTTCAGTCATTTGTCCGCGCGACCACCGACGCGGTGAAACTTGCCCATACCGCCAAGAGCCGGACCTCCAGACTTGCTGGACTGGCGACAGGGTTCGTTGATCTTGATCGTCTCATGGGAGGCTTGCATCGGTCCGATCTCATAATTGTCGCTGGCAGACCATCCATTGGAAAAACCGCGCTTGCGACCAATATCGCGTTCAATGTAGCCAAGAACTATAACCGCTATGGCGTCGCGGGCGACAAAGACAGCATTGATGGCGGGCATGTCGGATTCTTTTCTTTGGAGATGTCAGCGGTTCAACTGGCAGGCAGAATTCTTGCAGAGCGCTCAAGGATTCCCGCTTACAAAATTCGTCGCGGTGAAATCAACAACCACGATTTCCCAAAATATGTGAAAGCTGCCAAAGACTTGCAGGCGGTGCCGCTGTTTATCGACGACACCCCTGCTCTGACCATTGCGCAGCTGGCGACCCGTGCCCGACGCCTGAAGGAAATGCAAGATCTTCACCTATTGGTTGTGGACTATCTGCAGCTGGTCCGGCCAACCAACAGCCGCGAAAATCGGGTCAATGCGGTATCCGAAGTTTCGCAGGGGCTTAAGGCGATTGCAAAGGAACTCAATATTCCGGTGATCGCGGTTGCCCAGCTGTCAAGAAGCGTAGAAGGTCGTGAAGACAAAAGACCGCAGCTTTCCGACCTTCGGGAATCCGGTTCGATTGAACAGGATGCCGATGTTGTGATGTTCGTTTATCGAGAGGCTTACTACCAGCGACGGAAAGAACCAGCCAAAACCAAGCACGCCGACCATCACAAATGGCAGCACAAAATGGACCAGATCGACAGAGTGGCGGAGGTGATCATCGGCAAACAGCGACACGGTCCGATCGGCAGCGTAGAATTGGATTTTGACGAAACCTACACAGTGTTCGGAAATCGGGCGCAGCCGCACCGTTCAGAAGGAGCGGTTACAGCATGGTAAGGGATTTTGTTCCCATGCGCATCATTTTCAACGGAAATTTGCACGTCGTTTAAGTTATGGTTTGAAACCGGTGCTGGTTTTGTGAAAAATCCAGTGCATCGCAAATTTTTTCGCGAGACAGCGTTTCGACGCGCCGGCTGGCAAACAGAATTTGTGAACGTGAAAGTTTGATAGGGGCCGGCGGGGCCCCTGCGAATGAGAACCAAGGTGCATAATGATGACAGCCATGGAGCCCGATCAGCGCTTTGCCAACACCAAGTCCATCTTGGTCGAATCCGATGTTTTTGACACCTCGCGGATGCGTTTGCCAAAAGCATTGGATCAGGCTGAGAAATTGTTGAGTGATCGTGGTATAGAAGACGATCTTGCGAAGGGGTTTGGCGCTGATCTTCTGAGCGCCGAGACCGCCCTGTGGGACGAGAACTTCAGCTTGTGCCGTTCGCTGCTGAGCCGGTCATTTGAGGGGTTTGACGAACATGAGCCGACGTTGGAGGGCAAAAACCGGATCCGCAGAAAGACCGAAGCTTCAGCCGGAGGAGCGATGACACTGTTCGGTCCGGTCGATTACCATCGTTCCCGCTACAACCTGTCGAATAACCGGGAGAAGCCGGTTGTTCCGGTCGAAGATCGGCTCGGATTGAACGAAAGCGATATGCCGCCGGCTGCCTCTGGTTTGTCCATGGCGTTGATGAGCGGCCAGAAAGATCGAGAATGCGAGGATGTCTTGGTGCGGTTCTGCGGTAAAAAACCTTCGATAAGCGTTCTGACACGGTTGCCCGCCGAGGCTGGGCGCTGCCCTGAAGAGCGTTCCCCGGAGACAATAAACGAGTCGCGGACCCGGGATGAACTGCCTGAAAGCGCGGCGGTGGTTCATTCCTCCATCGACGGAAAATCCGCATGAACTCTGGGGAATTAGACATCGATGTGATCGAAAGCGCCGGTTGGCGAGAAGCGTTCAAGTGTGTTGTCTCGCTGATTGATGCCGAAGGCAAAATGAGCGGGCCAAGAAAAAATGCGGGCCGGCGGAGCAAGCCGCGAATGATAATCAACCGCTGATCATCGCCGAATGATTTACTCACGCTTTTGGCGCAGGATAATTTCAGAAGCAAAACTGCGTCATATGAGAATCATGCCCCTGCCCAGATGGAATGAGCATTCCAAAGCAGTGGCACTTGGACAGGAATATGTCTTTGATAGCCGCAAATCCAGGCGCGAAGAGGTGGCATGGCATCCGCAAAATTAAAAATAGATCTCGCTGCAATCTCAGAGAATTGGAAGACTTTGGACAGTCTCTCGTCTTCTGATGTGAACACCGGAGCAGTGCTGAAAGCCAACGGATATGGACTCGGCGCCGTCGAAATCGCAACGGCGCTGCTGAAGCACGGAGTGAACACTTTTTTTGTTGCCTTGGCAGAGGAAGGTGCTGTTTTGCGCAGATTCATGTCGGACAGCGCCAATATATTCGTGCTGTCCGGTCATATGCCCGGCGATGCAAAACTGCTGCACGAATTTAATTTAATTCCTACATTGAACTCGGCCGCACAATACCATCTGCACAAAGAGAACTGCCCGAGTCGGCCGTTCGCTATCCAGCTCGACACAGGAATGAACCGCTTGGGTATGGAGCCCGCTGAGTTTATTTCTCTCCGAAATTCTGGGTTGAGCTCCGAACTTTGCCTGGTCATGAGCCACCTTGCATGCGGCGATGAACCCGAACACCCGCTTAATCAGCAGCAGCTCGATACGTTTTTGAAGATCACCGATGGCTTGTCAACGCTTCGCTCGCTTGCAGCGACCGCTGGAATTCTGCTCGGCCCGGACTATCATTTTGATTTGGTTCGGCCGGGAATCGGTCTGTACGGCTGCGCGCCTTTCACAGAAGGTCGGCCAGCCATTCAACTCGAACTGCCAGTGATCCAGATCCGGCTGGTCAATAGGGGTGAAGCGGTCGGTTACAATGCCGCATGGGTGGCCGACCGGCAATGCATGGTCGCAACGGTATCGGTTGGCTATGCCGACGGTATCCATCGCATAGCCGGGAAAAGGGCAGCGCTCTTTCATGACGGGATTCGGTGTCCTATCATTGGACGGATTTCAATGGACCTGATAACCGCTGATATATCCGCACTGTCGACTCCACCGTCTTCGCTTCAGTTGATCTGTGAACAGCAAACGGTTGACGATTTGGCTGAATCCGCCTTAACAATCGGTCACGAGGTTCTAACCAGTCTTGGAACCCGTTATCAGAGGGAATTCATCGGTTTGCGCGGCGGTTCTGACTAATAATGCGTTCAGTTTACGAATTGCTTCGATGGCTGGGCTGGTCAACCATTCGCCTTTGCATCGGAGTCGGACGATTTTCCATATTCGCGGCGGCGTCCTTTAAACATATCGTGCTCCCGCCCTTCTATCTGCGGGAATTCGCTGCTGCGCTGTTAGCAATCGGCTTTTTCAGCTTGCCGGTGGTCGGTCTAACCGCGCTCTTTGCAGGAGCTGCGCTTGCCTTGCAAATCTATGCCGGCGGCTCGCGTTTCGATGCGGAAGCCGCTGTGCCCTCTGTAGTTGCCATTGGGATGGTTCGAGAACTTGGACCCGTTCTATGTGGTTTGATGGTTGCCGGCCGTGCCGCATCGGCGATCGCTGCTGAAATCGCAACGATGAAAGTCACCGAACAGCTTGATGCGCTGGTAACGCTTTCCACCAACCCAATTAAGTATCTTGTGGCTCCTCGGGTGGCGGCTGCCGGTTTGGTTTTACCCATTCTTGCCGGTATCGGCGATGTGCTGGGCATTATGGGAGGCTATCTCGTGGGCACAACCCGGCTGAACTTCAAGTCAGAAACTTATATTCAAACAACCCTGCAGTTTCTTGAGCGGGCTGATGTCACTTCCGGATTGATCAAAGCAGCGGTATTCGGTGTGATTATCGCCTTGGTCGGGTGTTATTGTGGAATTCAGTCCGGCAGAGGCGCCAAAGGCGTAGGGCGGGCAACGACAAGCGCCGTCGCCTATTCCTCGGCTTTGATCATCGCTTCCAATTACTTGCTCACCGTAGCATTCTTTTCGACATGACACAAGCTGCCGCAGCAAAGCCGTTGATCGAACTCAAAGACGTCGAGAAATCGTTCGGGGAGAACCGAGTGCTGCAGGGATTGTCATTTTCTGTCAATCGCGGCGAGAGTTTTGCCTTAATCGGCGGTTCTGGGGTCGGAAAATCAGTAGCAATGAAATGTCTGCTCGGTCTTGTCAAACCCGACAAGGGCGAAATACTTGTCGATGGCAAAGCAGTCGGCGAACCCGGCAACGATTTGTACAGCCGGGTGGGTATGCTGTTTCAAGAAGGCGCTCTCTTCGACTCGCTGACAGTCTGGCAAAATGTAGCGTTTCGCCTGCTTCGCGGTCCGCGGAAACTGCCTCCAAAATCAGCAAAGTCAATCGCGGTTGAGAAACTCAAACGCGTCGGTCTCGCGGCTGAAACAGCGGATCTATATCCATCGGAACTATCAGGTGGCATGAAAAAACGGGCAGGGCTCGCCAGAGCCATCGCCGCCGATCCGGAACTTCTACTCTTCGACGAGCCAACCACAGGTCTGGATCCTATACGCGCGGCGATCATTAACGAACTGATACACGGCATCGTCACGGAAACCGGCGCGACAGCGATCGCCATCACCCACGACATGGACAGCGTCCGCAAAATCGCCAGTCGGGCCGGGCTGCTCTACAACGGTAAATTGATTTGGTCGGGCGCATCTGACGGACTCTCGACATCTGACAATGATCATTTGCGGCAATTCGTGAACGGCTCGCCCAGAGGTCCGATGCAGGTTTCTTTTTGACGCACAGCGTTCGTTTTCCTGATAAACCGCATTCGACGCTCAACCAGGATTTTGTGCATGGTTAAATCCAGCCGCTCCTATCGTTGCGAAAATTGCGGTGCGATCTATTCCAAATGGACCGGACGCTGCGATTCCTGCAATCAATGGGATACGATCAAGAAAATTGTTGACTCCGCCAGCGGCCCGGCCTCGTTAACACTCGATCCGAGCAAAGGAACGCCGATTGCCTTTTCCGACCTGAAATTCGAAGGGGAATCCCGACAGCGCATCGCCACCGACCTGTCTGAACTCGACCGTGTGCTCGGTGGGGGAATTGTTCCTGCTTCCGCGATCTTAGTGGGAGGCGACCCCGGCATCGGCAAATCCACACTGCTGCTGCAGGCTGCCGCAGCGTTCTCGGATAAAGGGACTGTATTTTATGTTTCCGGCGAAGAAGCGCAGGCACAAATCAAAATGCGGGCTGCTAGACTCGGCATCTCGGACGCCGATGTGCAGGTTGCGGCTGCTACTAACCTCCGCGACATACTCGCGACTTTGGAAAAACACACACCCGACCTGATAGTCATTGATTCGATTCAAACCATGTGGTCTGACCGCATCGAAAGCGCACCCGGTTCCTTGACACAGGTGCGCGCAGTGGCTCACGAAATCGTACGGTATGCCAAACAGCGCGGAGCTGCGACGTTTCTCGTCGGACATGTAACCAAGGAAGGACAGATTGCCGGCCCGCGTGTGGTGGAACATCTCGTCGATACGGTTCTGTACTTCGAAGGGGATCGCGGACATCAGTTCCGGATACTCAGATCCGTTAAAAACCGTTTTGGACCAGCGGATGAAATCGGTGTGTTTGAGATGACTTCGCGCGGTCTGAACGGCGTCGATAATCCATCTTCGCTGTTCTTATCGGAGCGCGATCAGCCTGCACCCGGTTCCGTGGTCTTCGCCGGTGTCGAAGGCACTAGACCGCTTCTGGTCGAGATCCAGGCTTTGGTCGCTCAGTCTGCGTTTTCCACGCCAAGACGCAGTGCAATCGGATGGGACAGCGGTCGCATGGCTATGATCCTTGCTGTGCTGGAGGCGCGATGCGACCTGGAATTTGCCGGACATGATGTGTATCTCAACGTCGCCGGCGGTTTGCGCATCACCGAACCTGCTGCGGATTTGGCAGTCGCGGCCGCTCTGATTTCGGCCCGGAACAACCAGCCTTTCCCTGCCAACACCGCTATGTTCGGCGAAATCAGTCTATCTGGAGCCTTGCGGCCGGTTTCTCAGCCGGAAACCCGCATAAAGGAGGCAGCAAAGCTTGGTTTTGAACGAATCTTCCTTCCCGACGACATACAAAATTTGTCAAATAATGAAATCAGTGCAAAAAGACTTCAAAATCTAGCTGCCGCCGTCGCAGAGTTCGGCAGTGCTTCCACGGTTGAGAGCAAGACCTAGTGTCCGATGGGCGAATTTAATTTTTTCGACTTGGCAGCGTCTGCATTCGTGCTGATTTCAGCGTATTTGGCCTATGTCCGCGGAATGGTCCGAGAGTTTATGGCGATCGCTGGTTGGATTGTCTCTGCTGTGGCTGCATATTTTTTGGCGCCGCAGGCAACACCGCTGGTCGGCCAACTGCCGGTTGTCGGCCCATATTTCGAAGGCAGCTGCGAAATCACCATTATCGTTGCCTTTACTCTGGTGTTTGCCGCCGCCCTGATCATTTGTTCAGCGGTCACGGCCCTACTGAACCGCATGACAACGCATACCGGGCTGGGAATTTTAAACCAAGGCATGGGCATGGTATTCGGTGTGGTTCGCGGAATTTTCGTCATTGCGGTCGTGCTGATTCTTCATGATGCGATATTTTCCGGCGGGCAGAGTTTCAGCGTAGTTTCCGAATCTCGCAGCAATGCAATGATGTACGACCTGCAGCTGCGCATTCGTGAGCTGATACCGTCGAACGCTGGGAGCCGATTCTCGGTTATTTATAACAATGTGACGGCAATCTGCTCCGCAGGTCCGCAGCCGGACACGGTGCCGGTCGAAACCCCGTTAATTCCCAGCAGTTCAAATAGCGGGTTGTCAATTTGACGGAAGCAAGAGATGACTGAAATCCAAGCAGACAAAGTCAACTCTGAAAGCACAAGGAAAATCTTCCTGGTCACCGGTTCCTCACGGGGACTTGGCGCCGCGTTAGCGGAAACACTTGCTGGACCGGAAACACATGTGATTTTGCTCGCTCGCACCGTCGGTGCGCTTGAAGAACTGCAGAACAGGATCGCAGCGCAAGGCGGGCATTCCAGCATTGCGGTGGTTGACTTGAATCATCCCGATCAGATTGATGCATTCTGTGCTTCGATTCATAAGCGGTGGGGTCGTCTTGACGCATGGCTGCACGCAGCAATCCACACCCCGCCTCTGGCACCCGCCGCCCACTCCGACCGTGCTGATCTGGTCTCAGCGATCAACGTGAATATTCTGGCGACGGCGCAGCTTATATCCCGCTGCACATCACTCTTTAAGTCGTCCAATAGCGCCATGGCGGTGTTCTTTGAAGATCAGTCGGCAGGACGGGCGTTCTTTGGCGCTTATGGCAGTACGAAGGCAGCTCAGATGGCGCTTGCTCGCAGCTGGAAAATCGAAACAAAAAACACCGGTCCTGAAGTCCACATTCTACAACCCGTCCCTATGCATACCGCCTTGCGAATGCGCTTCTATCCAGGAGAGGATAAGAGTCAGTTGGAGAAACCGATCAGTCAAGCGCGCATTCTCACCGCTAATCTCCGCAAAAAACAAATTGCAGGCTCCGGCGTCGCATCAAAAGCAGATTCCCTCAGGACATCAAGTGCCGTTTAACTTTGTGCGGTGTCGAATCGGCTGGCTTCCGGCACGATTTTGAATTCTCTTCTGATCCGAACAGTGCAGATGTCGGGGTTAACCAGGCAGGTGAAGTTTTGCGCTGACTGGCTTGTGCGGCAAAGAGCGGTAATCTTTGCCTGTATCATGTATTGGATCACCGGCTTGAGCTCCCGAACCATGCAGCAAAGCGCCGACGTTTGCCGTAAAGGCGGGAACCAGACGGTGGTTTCCGGCAATGAAAACAACCTCACGAACGATTTTCGGTCAACATCGTATCGACCCCACTTCACGGTGAACCATGCTTCATGACCATCCAAACAAAATACTTGATCGTCGATCATTCGGCAGGAAAAATCAAACCCGATTATGAGAGGTGATCCAGCTAAATCAGTCTAGATGCTGTATTTGCCGTTCACAAATGCAGAGAATATGGGTGAGCAGCTACAATCAAACATATGGGTTCTTCTCGGATTGAGAACGCAGAACAATACGGATTGGAATTCCTTCCAGCCCGAACTCCAGCCGTAGTCCATTTCTAAGATATCGGATATAGGCAGATGGGAGCATCTTTGGATTGGAACACATAAAGACAAATGTCGGCGGTCTTGACTTGACCTGGGTTACATAGCGAAGACGAATCCGCCGTCCTTGGGGAGCGGGTGGTGGATGAACCGCCTTCATTTCCGCTAACCATTCATTCAGCGAAGCCGTTGGCACCCGCTTGTTCCACTTTACCCACGTCTTCTCAATTTCGCCTTGCAAGCTGTCCAGCCCATAACCGGTGAGCGCGGAGACCGGCACCAGCGGGGCGCCCTTGATGTTGGGCAAGCGGTCATTCAGCTTATGCCTCAATTCCCTCAGTAAACGCCTCCTTGACACAACCTTGTCCCACTTGTTCGCGACTACAACAATAGCCCTGCCTTCTCGCTCGGAAAGATCGGCAATGCGCAGATCCTGTGATTCAAATGGGATCTCAGCGTCGATGACAACCAAAACAACTTCTGCAAACCGAACCGATCGCAGCCCGTCTGCGACTGACAGTTTTTCTATTTTGTCGGTGATTTTCGCCCGCTTTCTCATGCCGGCAGTATCGTGAATGCGCACTGGAATGTTGTTCCACACCGTATCAATGGAAATCGAGTCTCGGGTAACTCCGGGCTGCTTTCCCGTTAACAGCCTTTCGGTCCCGGCGATTGAATTGATTAGCGATGACTTCCCGGAATTTGGTCGACCGACAACTGCGATCCGTATTGGTTTGATGACCTCTTCATCCGAGCCGATGCCACCTTCCTCAGTGTCTGCTTCCTGAGTAACGACAGCCGTCAATTGCTTCACACGATCTAAAAGCTCGGCAGATCCAAGTCCGTGCGCCGCTGACAGTTGGTGCGGTTCACCGAAGCCTAGTCCGAATGCGTCCGCAAAAACTGTTTCGTCGATCCGGCCTTCGCACTTGTTCACTCCGACAATAACAGGCTTTCCAAGCTTCCGTAAATGCGACGCTGTTTCGAGATCCGCGGGAATCAGACCTGTGCGCCCGTCTACCAAAAGCAGAAAGACGTCAGCCAATCCCAACGCCTGCTCCGTGATCTGCCGGATATCAATATCCAGCTCAGCATCAGGCTTTGAATCGATGCCGGCAGTATCGATAAGCCTTATGGTCTTACCGCTGAATTCAATGCTGCCTTCACGATAGTCGCGGGTTATGCCAGGTCGGTTATCGACAAGCGCCAGCTGCTTTCCCAACAGTTGGTTGAACAGTGTGGACTTTCCGACATTCGGTCTGCCAACAATTGCCAGCGAGATCGCCATATCTTCACCCGCGCCAGCAAGGCGAGTTCTCAATCGTCAACCTATCGAAAAGCGGTCAGATTGCCCCGATCATCAATCACATAAAGAGTAGCATCCGCGACAATGGGCGCGGCGGCTGCGCCGCTGGGCAATTCAGATGTCGCAAGCAGATTTCCGGTTACCGGATCATAATGCCGCATTAATCCGTCACTGGACGCCACGAGCATTCTTCCCCCTGCCAGAACCGGGCCGAAATTGGCAAACACCGCCTTGCGCCGTCTGGGGGAGCTGCTCTTATACGACGGTAATGCGCTTGCCCATATCTGTTCGCCGCTCGACGCATCCAACCGAATGAGTTCGGCGGCATCGGACACCAAGAACACCGAGCCGGCTTCTGGCCAAACCGGACTGTACGACCCTTCGGAAACCGACCAGATTTCCAAACCGGTCTCCAAATCAAAAGCACTCATCCGACCCGCTTGATTGGCCGCGTAGACCACACCGTCTTTAATAACCGGAGCTCCAGATACCGATGGTAGAACGGAACGAGCCGCGGCCCCTCTCGCGCCACCTACGGTCGAACGCCAATTCACTCTTCCCGTCTTGTAGTTAGCCATGACGATTTCACCGGATGGGAACGGCAGAATGACCGAATCGCCCCAGATGGCGGGGGTCGAACCCGCGGGCGTGCTTGCAGGCGAGTCCGGGCTTTGCCAATTCCAACGCAACCGGCCATTCAACCGGTCTATCCCCCATGCCTGGCTGTCCTGCGTGATGACGAAAACCAAATCGTCTGCAACAGTCGGTGCGAAAATCGCCGGCGCGTCGAATTTCTGAATCCAAATCAAATCGCCGCTTTCTGGACGGTACGCTCGCAATTCGCCAAAGCCGGTCGTCACAAAAATGAAACCATTGTCATAGGCCAAACCGCCGCTGGAAGCGTCGCTGCCACTTTCATACGTCGGTACCAGCGATATTTTGCGAACAAAGTCCCCGCCCTTTGTGTGAATGGTCAGGTTCGACTGCGAATCCAACGCAAAAACAAAGCCTCCCCCGATGACTGGCGACGCCGATATGCGCTGCTTCTTACTGTTGCCGGATCCGATTGACCGTGTCCAAAGCCGCTGTGGCTGCAACGACAGCGCGGGATGCCGGATTGTATGGGCTGATCCACCATTCAATTGCGGCCATTCTGAATTGAATCGGACCGGGGATAGCTGAATCCCTCGGGGCGCATTCAGTTTCGGCGCTAAATCGGCATATGTGATTGTTTCAGCATCTGGGTCAGAGACTCTGTCCACAGAAAGCGCCAGTGGTACCCGCACATCTATACGCTCACCTTTAAGCGTCTTTTCCCGTTCCGTGCATGCGCTCAGCAGGATAATCGAGGCCAACGTTATACATGCTACTTTCCACACGGCTGATCACTCCGGTTTTTGTTCAAATCGTTCAGCTACAGATGCACTATAACTCTTCATCGTCGCCCGGCTGCAAAATCGCCAGCAATTGCGAGACTCTGTTTCTCAGTCCAGGCGGCACGCGTGTATCTTGCTCTATGCTCTTCAGAGTCTCTATGGCATCCGCGGTTTCACCATTCCTGAGGTGAACATAAGCCTTGGCTTCCGCCGCCAGTAAACGGAATGGCGCGCCCGGAACCTCCAGCGGAGCAAGCCGCGCCAAAGCATCGGCTTTGTTCAATTCGTCCCCAAGAATCCATATTTCTTTCAGCACCGCTATATCCCGGTACACCCGGGAAATGGATTCGTTGCCTGCGATGGCAGCAAGTTCGCCGGCTGCATCGCTTGCACGCCCATCTTCTAAGAGCGCCGCTGCCTTCGCGAAACCAGCCACAGCAGCCTGATCTCCCTTAGTCTCCAGTCCGTTGAACGCTGTCAATGCCTGTTCGGCATCTTCGGCGGATAACCCTGAAAGAACGCCATCCCCAAATGCCTGTGCAGCTGATGCCCGCTCTGAAATGCTCCATTCTCGAAAAATCGCTGCGCCGACAACAGCCAGAATCGCGACAACGCCAATCCAGCCGTATTTGCGAAACGCGGCGAATAAGCGGTCTCTGCGCACTTCCTCGGTGACTTCCTCGATGAATGAATCTGTGTTGGCCAAACTTACCTCCAAAATTAACCGGCTTCTAAACTACAATGATTCAAAATTCCAATCGCATGATCAAATAGCGTCGGCATGAGAACCGTGTCGGCAATCATGCGTCCAGCACAACATGAAAACACGGACTGATCCGATTTAAACTCTCACAGTAGGCTCAGGAACACCAAAAAGCATTGAAGATTCCATTTCACGCGCTCATCGGCGCTTCCTTCCTCAACCAATCAACAAAATCGAAGTGAATCTCCGCATCCCAGGGATCAACCGGCAACACAACCGCAAACGCTTATTCATCGCACCACCGACAATAAAAGCCTCAATCGACGCGTCTGATCAAACCGAGGGGCATCTGCCCATTTTCAATCGTAACTTGTCTTTGTAATCTGCAACAAAATTTGGCAATTCGTCGCAAATACTCAAACTTGTGATTTGTTCGAACTGACCATCAATTGCCGCTGTGGAGTCCTCTCTTTTGACCAACGGCCAAGACCTAGCCATGTTTTGTCACTCTGCCAGATGCCGGATTTAGGTGAATTCGGTTTGCGGGCCCGAGTCGCTATCATTGGTGCGGGAACCGCTGGGCAGAGGCATATCTCTGCCATTCGGCATAGCGGGAAAGTGGAATTAGCAGGAGTTGTCGAAACCAATGCGGATATTGTTGCAACTTTGCGGCGAAACGGAATCGCCTGCGCTGCAACATTGGATCAGCTGCTTCACTCGGTCGATCTTGACGGCATCGTGGTCGCAACCCCGACTGATTGCCATTTGCAACCGGTTCTGAAGAGCTTGGAGGCTGGCCTCAGCGTGTTGGTGGAAAAGCCTGTTTCCTCCACGGTCGCTGATGCAACAAAAATTGATTCTGCTGCGAAAGCCGCTGGAAAACCTGTCCTCGTCGGTCACCAGCGGCGATTTCAGCCTCTGGTGATGAACGCGCGCAAGATTATTCGGTCCGGCGCTTTGGGTCGAATTGTAATGATTGCCGGGCTCTGGGGCGTGCGCAAACCCGCCGAATATTATTCTGAAGCATGGAGAAATGAACGCGCTGCTGGCCCCGTCCTGATAAACTTGACCCATGAAATCGATCTTCTCAGATACCTTTTCGGTGACATTGCGAGTGTGCAAGCCTTTGCCGAAAACTTGATCGAGCATACCGAGAAAGAAGATGCAGCTGCGATCGCGCTTCGCTTTCAGTCTGGTGTTCTAGGGACATTTGCCGCTTCGGACCGAGTGATTTCGCCTTGGGGATGGGAATTCGCGACCGGCGAGAATGTCATCTGCCCCTCTTCCGGTCAGAATTATTTGCACATCGCTGGAACGGAAGGATCGCTGGAATTTCCTAATCTCGCCATATGGAAGCAAAATAAGCGGAACGGCGACTGGACACAGACGATCAACCGGTTTGACTTGGACTTTGACTATGTGGATTCTTATGTTCACCAGATTGAGCACTTTGCAGAGGTGGCGCTCGGACACCAGTCGCCAAGAATCTCTGTGCAAGACGCAACACGAACCTTGGAAACCGCGCTGGCACTTCTCGCGGCCGCGGACTCTGGCGCGAGTCAAACCGTTTCGACTACGCTATAATTCGCTGTTTTTTTGATCGGAGAAGATACACGTGTCAGAATTCCATGTGAAAGTCGGAACGGAGGTTTCGTTCGCCAAGACCGTCTCGGAGTCGGATGTCTACGCCTTTGCCGGAATTTCGGGGGACTTCGCTCCAAACCATGTCAATGCTCAATATATGCAGCAATCGCGTTATGGCCAAAGAATCGCGCACGGCGCCCTGATTATTGGATATATGTCAACCGCAGCAACTCGGTTGATCAGCTGCTGCGACAGTCCAGGTGAAACACCGGTTTCACTCGGATACGACCGCATTCGGTTTACCGCTCCCGTGTTCTTCGGTGACACCGTTACGGTCCGCTACAAAGTCAAGTCCATTGATGCGCGGAGACGCCGGTCGATCGCCGAAATTGTTGTTGAAAACCAAAATGGCAAAGTTGTCGCTTTGGCTGAGCACATTCTTAAATGGGTGCCAGATAACTGAATGGGGTTCAATTGGAAGTGTTCCTTTCCTTTGGTAAGGCAAATTTACGTTATCTTGTGTACTCTGTTACTCATTCTTATACTTACGGCTAAGTTAGCTTCTTTCAGGCACTAAATTTCATCATGCGGATTGTTTCAATACTGACTGCCGTCGCTGTTGCCGCTGCGCTCTACGGCCTGGTGATTGAACGTGACACCGTTTTGGGGTTTGCCCGCAGCACGTTCGGCAATAACGCGGATGAAGGTCCAGCAATACAGACTGATGGTCCGCAGCCGGAAGCTGTGCAGGAGCTGGTTGAACAACGCGCACCTGAATCAACGGCTGAACGTCCAATCAGTGTAATTGCCATGAATTCTGAAGCCTCGCCAATTGAAAATGGGATTACCATTCGGGGTCAAACCGAGGCAATGCGGTTCGTTGAAGTCAGATCACAGGTTTCTGGTATCGTGATCAACGAGCCGCTGCGAAAAGGCGCTTTTGTTCAGAAGGGCCAGACTCTTTGCCAAACCGATCCCGGGCCAACAGAAGCAAACCTTGCCGAAGCACGGGCAAGGCTTGAGGAAGCCCGCCTGAACGAGCGAACCGCAACGCAGCTGGCGGAAGACGGATTTGCATCTGAAACCCGTCGAAATTCGGCGCTTGCCGCTTTGCAGTCCGCGGAGGCGGCCTATAAACGTGCTGAAGACGCGATTTCCCGATTGACCAAAACCGCACCATTTGAGGGATTGCTTGAAACCGACACCGCAGAACTTGGCTCTCTTCTGCAGCCCGGTTCGCTTTGCGCTCGGATCGTCCAACTGGACCCGATTAAATTTGTCGGCTACGCATCGGAGATCGAAGTCGAGCGTATCGAAGTGGGCAACACATCCCTCATACGGTTTTTCTCAGGGCGAACTGCGGTTGGCAACGTAACTTTTGTCTCGCGTTCGGCTGATCCGACCACACGAACATTTCAGCTCGAAATCACTATCGATAACAAAGATCTCAGCATTCGGGACGGCGCGGCCGCTCAGGCATTCATTGCAACTGAACGAGAAAACGCGCATCTGATCCCACAATCTGCGCTAACCTTGAATGACGAAGGGATCTTGGGGGTTAAAGCGGCCATTGACAATAAGGCTAAATTTTTCGCGGTTGACATTCTGCGCGAAACAGCAAACGGTGTTTGGGTGACCGGTCTGCCCGATGTGGCCGATGTGATCATTGTCGGCCAAGAATTTGTTATTGATGGCTCACCCGTCACTCTTACATTCGGAGAGATTGCACTTTGATCAGAATTGTTGATTGGGCGGTCAACCACTGGCGAATGGTCATCGCTTGCGTCGCGCTCGCGATCACATCTGGCGTGACCGCATACGTGACTTTGCCAAAGGACGGTGCTCCCGACATTGAGATTCCATCGTTCTTCATCTCAGTGCCGTTTCCTGGAATCTCACCCGAAGACGCTGAAAGACTCATTGTCCTGCCCCTTGAAGCCCGGTTAGCGCAGGTCGACGGTCTCAAAGAAATGTATTCAACCGCAGCGGAGGGTTATGCTGGAATCGCTTTAAATTTTGAATTTGGTTTGGATAAGGCCGAAATGCTAGCCGATATCCGTGACCTGGTCAGTCGTGCCCAAGCTGAATTCCCAGAAGGCGCAGAAGAACCGACTGTCAATGAATTTAGTTTTTCAGACTTTCCTATCATTGTTGTGGTTCTGTCAGGCGATGTGCAAGAACGAGTTCTTTTGGATATCGGGGAGGACATCAAAGACCGGCTCGAGTCACTGCCATCAATCCTTGAAGTTGGGTTCACCGGCAGACGCGCGCAAATGGTTGAAGTCATCATCAAACCGCTGCAGCTGGACGCATACGACATCTCTGCCGATGAGCTGATCAGTGTATTCACACGGAATAACCGGCTTATTCCCGCAGGCGAAGTTGAAACCGAACAAGGCGCATTTGCTGTGCGCATTCCGTCTGCTTTCGACAATCTAACCAATATCGAAAGCCTGCCGATCAAGGTTGTTGGCGACCGAGTGGTAAAACTCGGTGATATTGCCGAAGTCCGAATGACTTTTGAAGATCGAAGCGGATTCGCCAGACATAACGCCGAACCCACCGTCGCCATGCAAGTGGTAAAGCGGCTGGGCGAGAATGTCATTGATACAGCCGCTCTTGTCCGGCAAACCGTTCAGGAGGAGCGGAACAGCTGGCCCATGGCTCTTCAGAATGCGGTGCGGATTGATTTCGCCCAAGATCAGAGCACGAATGTTAAGGACATGGTAACTCAGCTCGAAAGTTCCGTGCTCACGGCTGTTGCGCTCGTAATGATCGTGGTTTTGGCGACTTTAGGATCTCGCTCCTCCCTTCTCGTTGGCTTTGCAATTCCGTCGTCGTTCGTGATTTGCTTCATGCTGTTGGCCATCATGGGTGTTTCAATCTCGAACATTGTAATGTTCGGGCTTATACTTGCTGTCGGCATGCTTGTTGACAGCGCAATTGTGATCGTTGAGCTTGCCGACCGGCGCATCAAGGAAGGATCACCTCCTTTTGATGCTTTCGCGCATGCTTCGAAACGGATGTTTTGGCCAATCGTGTCATCCACGGCCACAACTTTATGCGCTTTTTTGCCGATGCTGTTCTGGCCCGGATTCGCCGGCCAATTCATGGCAACTCTGCCGGTTACGATAATTTTTGTTTTGTCGGCATCTCTTGTGGTTGCTTTGATCTTCCTCCCGGTGGTCGGTGGTGTTGCCGGTCAGATCAGCAATAGTCTAAGCCGCATATCCGAAGGGCTCGCGAGAACGCATATTTTGGTCCGACTGCTACTGCTTCTCTGCGTCTTGGCAATGCTTCTCTTCGCGGCTGCAGTCATGCTGAATCCATCTCGGATATTCAGCGGAACGAGTTCTACGGCTTCTACCTATGCCGCATTGCCAGGAGTGATCCTGTTCGCAGTCAATGCCTTCTTTTTGTCGATAGTCACCGGCTCCATCCGAATTCCGAAGCGCCGACGCAAACTGATGGGATCCGGAAAACGTTCTTTGTTCGGCTACATCATGCAATTTGTTGTCGGCAACCCAATCATGCCGATTGTGTGTGTCGTCGCCGCCTTCATCGCAGTTGTCGGGGTCTTCAGATATTACGGCGATAACAATTACGGGGTCGAGTTCTTTGTCGATACCGAACCCGAGCAACTACAGGTGTTCGTCCGCGCCCGTGGAAATCTTAGCTTGGCAGAAAAAGATTCATTGGTGAAGATCGTTGAAAATGCCATCGTAGGCACAGAGGGTATTTCCTCGGTCTTTGCTTTCACCGGTGCCGGAGGTCTTCAGGAGGCGGAGGGAGGATCGAAGCCTGTTGATACGATCGGAGTCATCCAAATTGAATTCGACCGCTGGGAAGACCGTCAGAAAGCCGGCGGGATCTCCGCTGATTCACGCAATATTCAAGCGCTGATAGAAGACCGTCTAAAGAACATCCCTGGAATACAGGCTGACGTGCAGGAGTCTTCAAACGGCGGACCGAGCCAAGGAAAGCCAATTCACCTCCGGTTCACTGGAGCGAACTGGGATGAGCTCTTAGACGCCGTCAGCCATACCCGCTCGTATATGGACAAACTGCCGGCTCTTACCTTCGTCGAGGACACCAGCCCGCTGCCGGGAATAGACTGGAAAATCGATATCGATATGCAAGAGGCTGGGCGCTACCAAACCGATGTCACTACGATTGGCGCCATGATTCAAATGGTGACACGGGGTATTCGAGTTGGCTCCATTCGGGTGCCGACCTATGACGGCGAGATCGATGTGAGGGCTCGTTTTCCAGAAGAGGACAGACACCTTTCGACGCTGGATTCGCTGAGAGTGCGCACACCAAATGGACTGGTTCCGCTTTCGAATTTTGTCTTGCGCGTCCCGGTTCCTAAAGTCGGTGAAATCTCTCGATTCGACCAAACTCGTTACATCGATATCAAAGCCGATCTGCAGTTTGGGTTAACAAACAGTGAAGGCAAGCCGATCACGCCGAACGAGCGAATAGCGGTGATATCTGACTGGTTGGAAAACGACGCGGACCTGCCGAACAGCGTGTCTTGGCAGTGGACTGGCGATCAAGCCGAGCAGGCGGAAAGTGAGAAGTTTCTTATTCAGGCTTTTTTGGGTGCGCTGGGGCTGATGTTCGCAGTGCTTTTGGCGCAGTTCAACAGCTTCTACAATGCAGTTCTTGTTTTGCTGGCTGTGGTCATATCCTCGGTTGGCGTGTTGCTTGGGTTAATCATCATGCAGCAGCCATTCTCAATCATAATGAGCGGCGTTGGAGTTGTCGCTTTGGCAGGAATCGTCGTTAACAATAACATTGTGCTGATTGACACTTATCAGGAATATTCGAAAACCATGCCGAAGATTGAAGCGATCATTCGCACCGCGGAGCTTCGTATCCGGCCGGTGATGCTGACATCCATCACAACGATCACCGGCTTGATGCCCATGGTCTTCGGATTTGCCATCAACGTAGTGGATGGTGGCTATACTGTCGATACGCCTGCAGCACTCTGGTGGAAGCAGCTGGCATCAGCTGTTGTCTTTGGGCTTGGAACCGCGACGTTGCTGACATTAGTGATCACGCCATCTCTGCTGGCGATTCCTATATGGGCAAAAAAAGGCGCATATCGTGCGGTTCGCGGCATAGCCGCGGTTGCGACGGGCAAGAACAGCCGCGTATCGCGTGATCTTAACCTTTACAAATCTCTGCGAAAAAACAGTAATCCTACACTTCTATGGGAAGCTGTACCTGAAATTACTCAAATCCGTGCGCTGGAAGACCAGAGGCCAGAAAATGCGTGTGATTAAGCGCATGCAACGGCAGACATCGGTTAAGTCTCCCTACTGACGTGCGATACGGTCACGGATTCGGCCCACGTTCAGGTTATCGCGAAACCCGCCGGGTAGTGTCCAGAATCTTTCGCACTTTCAGTCATGCGACGGCGGCTCCGTTATATTGAAGGTTCATCTCGCGCAGCGGCTCCATGTCCATATACTTTCGCGTGCTCCACTGTGTTCCGGCGATGTGTTTCAACCTGGCCGCAGCCAGGCAAAGACAGGATTGACCATCGGGAAAGGCCCCGACGACCCTGGTCCGTCTTCGAATCTCCTTCATCAGCCGCTCCAGCGGATTGTTCGTCCTGATTTTGCGCCAATGGCTGTCGGGGAAGCTGTAATAGCCGAGGGTCTCCCGGATCTTCCCTTCGACCAGATCAGCCGCTTTGTTCAGCCTCATGGCCCGCAGTTCGGCAACCACAGCCTCGGCTTTCATGGCCGCTGTTTCCCGGCTCTCCTGAGCATGGATCGCTTTGAGCATGCGCGCGACCTTGCGCACTTTGGTTTTCGGCACATGACTGAAGACATTGCGATAAAAATGCACCGTGCAGCGCTGCCAGCGCGCATCAGGCAAATACTCCGCCGCGCTTTCGGTCAAACCCCGGCAAGCATCCGAGATGATCAGTTCCACGCCCTTCAGGCCGCGGTCGACCAGGTGGCGCAGGAAAGCGCTCCAGCCTGATTTGTCTTCCTTGGCCCCCTCGCAGACGCCGAGCACCTCCCGATAACCTTCAGAGGTCACGCCGATGGCAACCAGAAGCGATAAGTTGTGCACTTCGCCCGCCCAGCTGCACTTCATGACGATACCGTCGAGATAGACATATGGATGCCTGCCTTTGATCGGCGCATTGCGCCAGGCCTCGATCTTGTCATAGATCTTCTTGTTGAGGCTCGACACCGTCGAAGGGGATACTCTCACGTCCCACAGAGCTTCGGTGACATCCTCGACACGGCGCGTCGAAACACCTGCTGGATACATCTCGATTATGGCTTCTTCGACGCTGCTCTCACGGCGGCGATAGCGTTCAATGACGGCTGTCTCGAAGGTTGTGCGGCGAAGCTTCGGAACCTTCAGTCTGACCTCGCCCGCCTTGGTGTGGAGCTTGCGGTCATAACCGCCCGCGCGGGTGTCCCTGCGCGCTTCGGTTCGTTCGTATCGAGCCGCGCCGCAAAGTCGATCGGCTTCGGCATCCAGCATCGTGTTCAGCGTCACCTCAACCGCGTCCCTGACCATTTCACCCAAGTGATCCTTGATCCTCGCCTCATCGATGTGAACTACTTTTCCCATCGGATTGTCGTCTTTCTTGTCCATTGTCGGTCCTCTCTTTCTGAAAGGAACCACCGGCAAATGCAAATGTGCGAAAGATTCTATACGTTATCACCCGCCGTCGCATGACTGAAAGTGCGAACGATTCTGGACACTACTTTCGTGCCAGTTTAAAAACCCCCTGATTCTGCATTTTAGAACAGTTCAACGGCGGTTGACGGAGACTGGATGCGGCGGCTTTCGGGTCTCCGCGGCTGGATTTCCGGCTGATTTCCGACATTTCGACGGGTCTGCCGGCGGTTTTAGTGCGTCGAGGCGGATTCCGCGCACACCTGTCCTGTGGCCCGAATGGGCGGCGGTGATTTCCGCTGCGGAGGGGAGGGCCGTCAGGCCGGAAGCGGCGGCGGGCCCCGGCCTTTGCACCGCCAGGCGTTGATCGTGGTTCCGATTTTCTGGATGTTGGCGGCGCAGACGGCAAGGCCGGTCATGCGGGCGAAGCCGTCCGCGCCGTAGGACAGGATCCGGTCCAGGCCTTTATGCTCCAGTTCGTTGATCGCGGATTCGACCGCGGAATGGGCCCTTCGCGCTTCGGCATAGCCGGGGGCGGCTTCCCGCTCCCGGTCCGCTTTGCCGCGGCGGCCTTTTTTGTTCATCACCGGCATTTCGGCGATATCGCCAAGGGCCGCCAGGATGCCGGGCGACCAATACCCTTTGTCCAGGCTGAAGACGCCGATCCGCCCGAACCGCGCGCGGATCCGTTCGGCCAGAGGAATGATGCTTTCCCGGTCGCCGCCGGTCCACTGGATCTCCCAGTCCAGCTTGTAGCCCAGCCGGTCCACCGCGATGGAGACCGGCACGCCGAGTTCGACCGGCCGACCGGCCTTGCCCTTCGATATCCACCTCGTGTGCGGCTCGTGCACCGAGAAGATCTTATCCCCGTGCGGAACCATGTCTCCGTCGATCAGGCGGGTGCGGACATGGCCCGAAAGCTTAGCCGCCATAGCGCAGTATCTCCAGATCGCCCCGACAGCCGGCCGCTCGGCGGCCAAAACCGGTTCCGGCAGATCAAGAAGAGTCTCCCTCACCCTCTTGATCAGCGAAGCGGACTGCTCCAGCAGGTCCCGGACCTGCGCGGAGCTGTCAACGCTTGTCCGGCGGAGCCGCCGCGCCAGCCGGCTGGAGCGGTTCCCGAGCTTGGCCTTCAGATGCTTGTGCTGCCGCCAGCCTTTGATGTTCCTGCGGGCGCACAGCCTGCCGGTCTCGCGCACCGCGCAGCCCACCGCTTCGGAAAGCAGACGGTGGTCGACCGGATGTTCGACGTCGGTCTCCACAACAAACGAATCCGCCTTCACATCGACCGGACCGCGGTGCTTCACGATCCTGTGACCGAGCTGCATGATTTTATTGTTGACGAACCGAAGCGTATCCTCGTCGAGAAGCTCCGTCAGATTGTACGCGATCCGGGGAGACTTGAACTGATCATGATAATCCGGACACTGCAGCATGATCCGGATTTCGGCATGCCTGCACATCTCCTCAAGACGGTCGAAGTCGCAGTTGAGCCCCTGCTTCAAAATGCCAAGCACAAGAACCTGCCAGAAACTCATGCCCGGACGGCCGTTCTCAAGGCTGGCCCGTTCCGAATGCTTCGCCTCCATGTGAGCCAAAACCGCGTGACGGGACTGCTCGTCGCAGTAAAGCGCCTTCAGGCCGCTCAGCAGACGGGGAATGTCGTCCCGCGACTGCTCGTTGATCTGAAGTTCCTCGATCGGAACATGAAACAGTTGAAGATTTTTCTCAAATGTGGTTCTCATGGCATTACCTTTTGTTGAAGATTCGCCTATTTGACACAATATCTGGGCGAATCTTCCACTTTTATGCCATATCTTCTGAATCTTCGCAACCACAAACAGCAGAAAATTCTATGCACGGTAAGGCTTAGAACGGTCGAATCGACTTTTCCAGCAGACACTACTTTCCCAATCTAACCGACGTTCAGCCTGAACGGAAAATGACATCGTGCCAGCGTTACCATGGATTGCTGGGATAGGATTTAGTTGGCTGCGATATTCGGTTGGTACGGGCGATCAAATTCTGGATCATACAGGTCAATGATTCCGGGAATTTTAAAAACCTGCCCCGGATAGATCAGATTCGGATCCTTAATCAGATCCTTGTTCAAATCAAATATATTGACGTACAATCGACCTAAACCATAGCGGCTACGCGAAATTCCCCAAAGCGTATAACCGCGCTGCACTGTGATCAACTGTGTTAAGGGCGTTGTGTCAACACCCAATTCAGCCGTTGATGCTTCCAATGCAGCCAGCATTGCTGACCTTACAAAGTCTTCCGCTTCCTTCTGGAATGGCATTTCAACTCTGTTCGCGACAGTGCCATCTGGCGATATCTCATCGACGCGGAGCGTGTAGCGGCCCGGCTGAACATCTTCAAGCTTTGTCGACCAGTTCAGATCCTCACGAACCAATTCGTCCTTAACGTAATCGTTGTTGATATAGATTCGAATAACCTTGTCCAATGCGGTGGCGCGACCGGCGAGCACGGCTTCCCCTTGTTCGTTATAGGTCACGGTTTCAACCAATCGCTGTTCATCAAGAATCGGTAAAGGAGGTTGCATAAGCCTTAGACCCTCAGCAGAAGACAGCAGGATGGTCGGTTGACTTGGCAGCTCCATCGGACTGGTTTGAGACTGCACATTCCCTGCCAGAGTCGGTAAAGCAACGTCAGCGCTGCCGATTGGTTTGATATCCGAGGGCAGAAGAAGAGCCGTTTCTTTTGAATCAATTGTTTGCCCATCTCCAAGTAGCATTTGCAGGGCAATTTCAATTGGTTCATCCGTTAGTTTTATTAAGAACAGCATCGCAAAATCACCTTTGCGGTTGGTGCGCTGCTCATGCTTTATCTCTCCGTTCACCAAAACTTGAATGTTGGCGGCAGGGGACCCTTTTCCGGCTATGGTTACCAATCCTTTCTGGTCAATTCTCACAAGGTCAAATTGAGGTGTGATGACAGGGATTGGAGATTGGGATGGCTGAGACGGAATCGCATTCTTAGTAAGGTCATGTTCACGAGAGACGATTGCAAGCCGCTCCAAATCATCTTCGTCCTTCTGATGTTCAATTTCAGCCGTGATTGAAATCAATTCATTTTCTGACTTTTCGCTTGGGTCATTCGGCGTGTCGGGAAGCTGTGCGCGGTCAGTTTGAGACAAGCCACTTTCATGGGTCCGCAACCCTTCGACAGGGAACGCTGCTGTGTCTTCATGAACGGTTTCAGAGCCGTGAATTCCGAGCCCGCTAACTGTATCTTGTTCCGCACTGGCTTTGATTTCGGCGGCATTAGCGGTCTGGACTTCATTATCAGAATCAACCCGAGGCTTAGAATCGGTATCAGATCGAGTTTCGTTCAAAGAACTTTCATTCTTCTGGTCCTCGGTGCTGCCACTCAATCCATCCAGCTCTGACTGAGATGTATCTTCATTTGATTGCTGTGCTTCCAGCGAGATGTTCGACTCAGATCTCTTACTCGTGCTGTCTGAGGTGCTCTTGAATTGGCCGGGCTCGGGCTGTTCCGACCGCATGTTGGAGACAATCAAATCCTCTACTGCTGCTTTGTCCATCGACTCAGATTGCTTCGTTAGCTGGGAAAGCTTTGATGAATCGTCTTTCGCATCGGTCAATGATTCATCAGTGGAATCTTCCCCAAATTTGTCCGACGACATGCCTTCTTGATCCGAAAATTGCTCAGAACCAGACAGATCTCCGGTCGTGTCTGTCCGTAATTCGCCCGAAGCGTCCTCCTCGGTCTCATCCTGCGAAACCGCTTCTTGATCCGACACCTCTCGGGAATCAGACGGATCCGCAGGCACATCCGTCAATGATTCTCGGGTGTCACCATCCACAGCTTCGTCCGATGACATGCCTTCCTGATCTGAAACTTGCTCAGAGCCAGACAGATCTCCGGTCGTGCCCGTCTGTAATTCGCCCGAAGCGTCCTCCTCGGTCTCATCCTGCGAAACCGCTTCTTGATCCGACACCTCTCGGGAATCAGACGTATCCACAGGCACATCCGTCAATGATTCTCGGGTGTTACCATCCACAGCTTCGTCCGATGACATGCCTTCCTGATCCGAAACTTGCTCAGAGCCAGACAGATCTCCGGTCGTGCCCGTCTGTAATTCGCCCGAAGCGTCCTCCTCGGTCTCATCCTGCGAAACCGCTTCTTGATCCGACACTTCTCCGGCATCAGACGGGTCCGCAGGCACATCCGTCAACGATTCACGGGCGGCACCATCCCCAGCTTCGTCCGATGACATGCCTTCCTGATCCGAAACTTGCTCAGAGCCAGACAGATCTCCAGTCGTGCCCGTCTGCAATTCGCCTGAGGCATCCTCCTCGGACCCATCCTGCGAAACCGCTGCTTGATCCGGCACCTCTCCGGAATCAGCCGGGTCCGCAGGCACATCCGTCAACGATTCACGGGCGGCACCATCCCCAGCTTCGTCCGATGACATGCCTTCCTGATCCGAAACTTGCTCAGAGCCAGACAGATCCCCAATCGAGCCTGACAGTAATTGATCAGAAGCATCTCCCCCTTCCTTGTCCGCCATAAATGCTGCTTGATCCAAATCCTGTCCATTCTTGGTTGAAGCCGCAGACGCGTCTGTTAATGATTCATCAAAGACTTCATCCTGGGTCTGGTGCGGTGAATCAGATTCTTGATCCGACCCCAGCGGAGTCTCAGGTTTTGCACGGTCAACTTGGCCTTCATCCTTTCCTGCCTTCGATGTTGCATCAACAGCAGTTTGCGCATCGCTGTCGGCATCAAGCTGAGTAGGTTTGGATGCAGTCTCTTGATTATCTGAACTTGTATCCTCGGTGCGCTTGTCCTGGCTACTCGGCCCGCCTGCTTCCTGACTGTCGGCGTCCGGAACGACAGGTTCCGGATCTTCGGCATCGGATGGTCCCAAGTTGATCTCACCGGAACCTTCGATCGTGGTTTCAGACTCGTCGTCAGCGGCTGTAAAAAAAAACAAAGCTACGCCCGTTAGCAGAATCGCACCGATCAGCAGTGCAATGTTCGCTGTCTGCTTAGAAGCGCCGTCAATCAGCATTTCGGACTCCTCGTTCCGCGCTCAGCATCGTTATATTGCAACACTGGTAGCTATCACTTATTTTCAAAAAAGCTAAGTCAAACATCTCACAAAAAGTAAGCTGTTGAATTGATTCAAAAAACTCATTCCGTTTGCCTGTTTTGCGGTTCAAGGTACGGAGCCGATGTTGCGTATGCCGATGCAGCCGTGCGTTTCGGACGCTTGATTGCCGAACAGGGTTGGCGACTGGTCTATGGTGCAGGCGATGTGGGATTAATGCGTGCCGCATCACGGGCCGCACTGGATGCCGGAGGCAAAGTATTCGGCGCAATGCCCCGCCACTTGATCGACATGGAAGTCGCCAGCAGTGCAATTGACAGTTTGGTCGTCACCGAAACAATGCACGAGCGCAAAAAAGTCATGTTTATGAATTCTGATGCGATCGTTACGCTTCCTGGTGGCCTCGGGACATTGGACGAGTTTTTCGAGTGTGTCACTTGGAAACAGCTCGGATTACATGACAAACCGATTATTGTTGTGAATTCAAACGGCATGTGGGACCTGCTTATCGATCTAATGATACAGATTGTCGACCTTCAATTCGCGGATCCATGCGCTCTTGAATTGTTCGAAACCGTCGAGTCACCGGAATTGGCGGTGGATTCGCTGCGAACATATTTTGCAGACCGCACAAGCTGAATTGAATAAAGCGCCAATGCAATCCAGATCATGGAAAACGACACCAGGTGAACCAACCCGAACGGTTCCATAAAAATGAAAACGGCAACACAGAACTGTAGAGACGGGTTCACATATTGCAGCAACCCAACCTCCGCATAACTCAGACGCTTCAAACCAAACGATAACAGAATGAGCGGTCCGGCAGTGATCGCTCCTGAGAATATCAGCAGCAGGGTCGTTTCAATATCCAAACCGAAAGCGCCGGCGACTTTCAAGTTCATTTCGGACCAACCAAGCGTGTGGGCCCCAATCAGCCATACCAATGCAAAGGGCGAAAGCAACAAGGCTTCGGCCGCTACCGACGCAACCGGTTCCAAAGCAGAATTCTTCTTGATCAATCCATACATTGCAAAGGTGGCAGCAAGTACAAGCGCAATATACGGCGCGGCCTTCAGTCCAATCGACAATATCACGACGCCGGCCGAAGCGATTGCAACCGAAATCCACTGAAGGCGAGTGAGCTGTTCGCGAAAAATCACCGATCCCAAAAACACCGCGAACAGTGGAAAAATAAAGTACCCCAGACTGGCTTCGGTGGTGAAGCCTAACTGGACAGCCAATACCCAGACGACCCAATTGACTGAAATCATCGCCGCGGCAAGAGCAGTTTGGCGCAGTTGGCTCCATGAGCCGCTGAAGGCACTCAGCATCATTGCCAAACGCCCTTGAACGATAAGAATTGCAGCGAATATCAAAAATGACCAAATAATCCTGTGGGCTGCCACCTCTATCGCTGCGACATGATCGACCGCTCGATAGTACAAAGGGGATAAGCCCCAGATTAGGCCAGCGAAAACCATCGCCGCCATTCCCTTAAGGCGGTCATCCAGTTCCATGGTCAAGGGCTCCGTACTTATGACGGAGCCGAAGTCTGTCGGTTAATTCAACCGGAAAGTCGGGAGGCTACATTTTCCCAATTCACAAGCTTGTCCAGAAAATTTGCCAAATAGACTGGTCGTTTGTTGCGGAAATCGATGTAATAAGAGTGTTCCCAGACATCGCAGCCCAACAGAGCCGTCTGACCGAAACAGAGCGGGTTTACACCATTCTCGGTCTTTGTGACTTTCACTGAGCCATCGGAGGTTTCAACAAGCCAGCACCAGCCCGATCCGAACTGCGCGACACCAGCTGCGCAAAACTGCGCTTTAAATTCGTCAATGCTGCCGAAAGAATCAGTGATTCTCGATTGCAGCTCTGACGGCATGCTGTTTGATCCCGGTCCCATCATTTGCCAGAACTGCATATGATTCCAATGCTGCGATGCATTATTGAATATCCCGTTCTGCGCCACGGCTCCGCTATCATAGGTGCCGGTTACGATGTCTTCTAAAGACTTGCCTTCCCACTCGGTGCCGGAAATCAGTTTATTGCCGTTGTCGACATACGCCTTGTGATGCAAACAATGGTGAAATTCCATAGTTTCTTTTGACATCCCCGAGTCCGCAAGAGCGTCATGAGAATAAGGTAGGTCTGGTAATTCGAATGGCATACTTACACTCCTGTTTGATCATCTGCATATTCCGATGGGCTTTCTCCAGCGAATCTTATCGCCAAGCCAATAGCCTCGGAAATCTGATTATATCGACCGCTGAAAAACCGCAATGCACTGCCGCTCCACGACTGCAATATTGAAGGTTCGTTAGACAATTGAATTCGGATTGAATCCTCTTAAAAAATGCTAAACCATTTTATGCACGTTGACCTCATGCGAAGCAGGAAAATGCTGTTCGCCCGCTCCTATCAGCGTCAAGTCAGTCCATCCCGCAAGGGCAACGATGACCTAACTCCTTCGGGCTGTTTCGATGTAAGACCTGGTGTCTGCACAGAAGCCGAATAGACGGATCCATTTGCGACCCCCATCCCCACAGATCCGAGAGTGTTGAATGAACGCCAATAGGCTTTTGCGGTTCAATACCAATATCTCGGTGTTTCCGATACTTGTAATTGTAATGAACATAATTTGAATTTTGACTTGATTTCATTGCTATCTATCAAAAATTCAATATAAATTTCATACTATGAATTTCTGTTCAAAAGGTGGGATTCCACAGAAGAATGATTGAGTTGCTGGAGGACCGGCATAATAATTCAGATTAGGTGTCTCTGCTCTTGGAGCCGACCTATGAATTTTTCTTGACAGTCGCATACTGGGCGCTGACCGGTTGGTGAAAAAGTTTTAAAAATGGCGTCTCTCCGGTAATTCATTCTAAACTGCACAGGTCAGCATCGATCAATTGGTCGCCATTAACCTGCTCGAATCTGATCCGATCCCGCCCATGGAACGCGGCCAAATTCGCGAGACTTGGACCCGAATCAGGTAGTCTGACTTCAGCGTTGGAACATTCTTGGCTGGCCTTTAGCCGAACAGAGGCAAACCGCCGATGGCAGAACCGGCAATCACCAGATAAGCCACAATCCTGTATTCCTTCTCTTTCTCTGGACGAAACGCTTTCGCACCCGCTGCAATTCCAGCGAAATACACCGCGGTAACCGCGACTCCAATCAATACCGGCTGTAGCCTCAAAATGTCCTGAATTGCGAAGATTAACAGCAATAGAACATCCGCGATCAAGAGATAAAGAAAGAGATTGGCTCGGATAGTCACAGCAGGCAGCGGACTGGCAAGATAAACCAAAATGACCGGAGGACCCGGCAAACCGACTGCCCCCGCCATAAAGCCGCCGATGCCGCCGGAACCATAGACCAGCGATCGTGTCAGTTCTCCTCGGAATCGCACTCCCAAAACGATGACCACCAACATCAAAAGTGTCAGCAGCGTCACCGCATAGCGGAAAACTTCCGCTGGCAGATGCGTCAAAACATATACGCCGACCGGGAGTCCAGCGAGCACACCTGTTCCCAACCGCGCGAGATCCGCCGCATCACAATCCTTAGCGGTTCTGGGAATCAGCGGAATCGGGGCAATAAGCTCCATAATGATCAGAACTGTTATTGCCCCAATGGGTGAAAGCACTGCACCGGCGAATGGCAGAAACACCATCGCGGTTCCAAATCCCGCAAATCCCTTAACCAACCCCGCAAGAACAGTTCCGAACAGGATCCAAGCGAAGTCGCCGATGTTTGTAAATCCGAGTGCGGATGACGCCGAATGCAGCCAATCAACCATCAGGCATCAGAAGAGAATTTCGTTCCTGCCTCTTTTTGTGGCTTAGACCAGTCCCGTTTAACCCCTAAGCGCAGCAGAATATTCGTTGCGACAAAGACCGATGAATAGGTTCCGACAATGACGCCCCAAAGCATGGCGAAAACAAACGGACGGATGACATCGCCGCCGAAAACAAACAATGCGAAAAGCGCAAGCAAAGTCGTTGCAGATGTCATGACCGTTCGGGACAGCGTCTCATTGATGGAGAGATTAAGAACGACCATGAGATCAGGCTTTTTGTGCCGTCGCAGGTTTTCGCGAACCCGGTCGAACAAAACCACCGTGTCATTCAGAGAGTAGCCGACAATTGTGAGCAATGCCGCGATTATCGCTAAATCAAATTTTATCTGCAGCGCGGAAAAAATTCCGATCGTTAACAAAACATCATGGACCAGCGCGGCAACCGCTCCGACCGCAAATTGCCATTCAAAGCGAATCCAAATATAAAACAAGACTGCTACGATTGCAGCCAATACGGCAAGAATCGCCTTTTGAATCAGCTCGCCGGATACCTTTGGCCCTACGCTCTCGATCAACGGAAACTGCATCTCGGGATCGATGCTCCGCAAGACATTCTGCAGCTTCAATACAGTGTCGACCGCAACCGACTCTTCACCTTCCTGGGCCTCAATTCGAATCGAGGCAACATGCTCGTCGGGTCCAAAGGAAATATCGAAGACTTCGGTGATCACTATATCGCCAAGGTCGAGCGGTGAAATCTTGTCTCGGTATTCGCCAATGTCAATTGGCTGGCTGCTGATCGTTCGAATCGTGGTTCCGCCGCGGAAATCAATGCCAAAATTCAAGCCGACAACCAGCAGAAGCAAAACCGAAGCGATCAGCAGCACCGACGAGGCGGTGATCGCCTGGAACGAGAACCGGAAAAAATTCCAGCTGGTCTGTGATGGAACAAGTTTTAACCGCACGCAATCACCTAAATGTTGATTTTTCGTGGCCGCCGCTGCGAGAACCAAATGACAATCAGCATTCGGGTAAGAAATATCGCCGTGAACACCGAGGTCACGATGCCAATGCCCAGCGTGACCGAAAATCCACGCACCGGACCCGCCCCGATCACAAACAATATCACAGCCGTGATCAGCGTTGTCACATTCGCATCCAGAATTGCTGAGAGCGCTTTCTCATAGCCGCGTTCGATTGCAAGAGCGGGACCTTTCGCGGTTTTAATCTCCTCGCGGATTCGTTCGAAAACCAGAACATTGGCATCGACAGCCATGCCAATCGTCAAAACAATCCCAGCAATCCCCGGCAGGGTTAGCGTCGCGCCGATCAATGACAGCACACCAAAAATCAGCACTAGATTAACCAGCAGCGCCACATTGGCGAACAAGCCGAAAAGCCCATAACCGGCGAACATAAAAATGAGAACTGCCGCAAACGCAATGATGCAGGCGATCTGTCCCGCGTCGATCGAATCCTGTCCAAGCTCCGGACCAACTGTTCGTTCTTCCAGAAATGTCATTTCCGCCGGTAACGCCCCAGCACGCAGCAGAATTGCCAGCCGATTGGACTCCTCAACCGTAAAACGGCCGGTTATGATCCCGCTGCCGCCTGGGATATGCTCGCGAATCGTCGGAGCCGAGATTACCTCTCCATCCAAAACGATGGCAAATGGCGATCCAACATTTTCAGCTGTGTAATCGCCGAATTTTCTTGCCCCGGACGGATTAAACCTGAAGGTGACAGCAGGAAGATTGTTCTGATCAAATGACGGCTGGGCATCTGTGAGTTGTTCACCGCCAACCACTGCAATCTGTTCCAGAACAAAAAATCGACCCGGTTCATCCAAAGAAGGCAATATCTCGTTACCCGGTCCCGGATTGTCGTCCGCGCTGCCTGCAATTCGCACAACCGGCTGAAACGTTAGCTTGGCGGTTTGGCCGATCAGCTGCTTCAATTCCTCTGCCGACCCGATACCCGGCACTTGGATCACAACACGGTCTGCGCCTTGCCTTTGGATTGTCGGTTCCCGTGTTCCCGCCTCATCCACGCGCCGCCGAATTATCTCCAGCGACTGCTGCATGGTGCGATCATCAGTCGCCTGCTGTTCTTCTTCGCTCAAAGTAATGATGACCGCATCGCCATCGGAAACGACCTCGATGTCGCTGTCGCCAACGCCGGTTAGACTTACCAATGGCCGGGCAAGTTCTCGAACGGCTGCCAAAGCGCGGTCAATGTTCTCGGGTTGCGAAATCCGAACATGCAGTTCCCCGCCCGGAGAGTTCAGTCTCCGGATCGTGCCGATCTCGGTTCTGATTTCACGAAGAGCCCCGCGCACCTCCGGCCACAGCGCATCCATTCGCTCCTTGTAAACATCGGAGAGATGCACTTCCGCAAGCAGATGCGCGCCGCCCCGCAGATCCAGACCTAAATTTACCAACCCGGACGGAAGCCAGCTTGACCATGACGTCAAGGCATCCTGTTCTTCGGACGATAATGATCGCCCGGCCTCCTGTGCGGCAGCGGCATCGTTATACAGTTCGACCCGCGAATAGAAGGCATTAGGAAGGGCCAATAACAACCCGAGCAGGCAAACTCCGATAATTGCCGTGCGTTTCCATAACGCAAAATGCAGCATATCCGTTATCCCTGCCCTCTTGGCGGCCGAGCGCTGGAATTCACAAAGGCTTTAGTCAAGTAAATGAGGCTGTAATTTCCATCAGCCGACCGGCTCGGTTTTGCTTACAACCTGCGAAATTGTGCTTCGAACCACCCGAACGCGAACGCCCTCGGCGATTTCGACCTCGATTTCGTTATCATCTTTGACGCGCGAGATTTTTCCCATCACTCCGCCTTGCGTCACAACCTGGTCACCGCGTTTCAACGCTTCAACCATGGCCTTGTGCTCTTTCACTTTTTTTTGCTGCGGTCTGATCAGCAGAAAATACATGATGACAAAAATCAGAATCAACGGCACCAAACTGCCGAATCCACCGAGCCCGCCAGAAGCCTGCGCATATGCTGGGTTTACTATCATTCAGTGCCTCAAAATTCGACATAACCGCAATCGCAGCCTAACTAACTGCCAAAACATCTTATTGCAAGATAACTGCGTTATAAACAAAGAGATCGATTCCGGCGTATGGAATTGAGTTTGAACGGCCAAGGCTTTAACTCAAACTCAGAACTTCATTTTGAGAAAGGCGCACAACTTGCACGACATTCGCCTCATCCGCGAGGATCCGGATGAATTCGACCGAGGCCTTGAAAAGCTTGGCATTCCCGCCCAGTCAAAACATGTGCTTGCAATGGATGCAGCTAGACGCGCAGCCACTGCGAAAGCCGAATCGTTGCGTGCGGAACGAAAATCGCTTTCGCGCGCTGCCGGAGCGGAGAAAGCCAAAGGCAATAACGACGAGTTCACAAAATTGCGGAATCTTGTCGCCGAAGCGCGTGAACGGCTGACATCGTTTGAAAGAGAGGTGAACGCTGCGGACGAATCTCTTCACGGCTTGCTCAGCCAACTCCCTAATCTGCCCTATTCCGACGTTCCCTTCGGCAAAAGCGAAGCGGACAATCTGGAAGTCCGCCAATGCGGAGACCTACCGGAATTCGACTTTGAACCGGCCGAACACTTCAATATTTCAGCCGTTCGCGGGGACATGGACTTTGAAACCGCTGCGAAAATCTCCGGGTCGCGATTCGTCGTGCTTACTGGTCCGGTTGCGCGTCTGCACCGGGCGCTTGCGCAATTCATGCTCGACACGCTCGTGCAGGATCATGGACTGACCGAGGTTTGGACTCCGGTCATTGTCCGAGATGAAATGATGTTCGGCACTGGGCAGCTGCCAAAGTTCGGCGATGACTCCTACCGCTTGGCAAATCAAAAGTGGCTGATTCCCACAGCGGAAGTCACCCTAACCAACATGATTCACGGGATGATTGTCGACGAATCGCACCTTCCCCGCAGATACTGCGCTCACACGCAGTGCTTTCGCTCGGAAGCCGGCGCTGCCGGCAAAGACACCGCCGGCATGCTTAGACAACATCAGTTCGAAAAAGTCGAAATGGTTTCGATAACTCACCCTGAAAACAGCGAAATTGAACAGACCCGGATGCGAAGATGCGCGGAATCAATTCTGGAAAAGCTCAACCTTCCCTATCGAACTGTTGTCCTTTGCACTGGCGATATGGGGTTCAGCGCCCGCCGCACCTTTGATATTGAAGTCTGGCTGCCGGGACAGAATAAATTCCGCGAAATCAGCTCGGTTTCAACATGCGGGGATTTTCAGGCACGCCGCATGAATGCCCGATTTCGACCAGCGGACGGGTCTTCACCGCGCTTCGTGCACACTTTAAATGGCTCTGGACTGGCGGTCGGGCGCGCACTTATCGCCGTTCTGGAAAACGGTCAGCGGGATGACGGCAGCGTCGTCATTCCACGGTCGCTCAGGCCCTATCTCGCAAATCGCGCTGTGCTGAATGCTGATGGTTCGTTTTCGTAACCGCTGCGCTAGCAATAAATCTGGTCTTTACCCATGGCCTTCTGTTAATTACTATTCCGTCTGTGAGCGGACTTAATCAAGTTTTTTGATGCGAATACTGATAACAAACGATGATGGAATCGGCGCTTGGGGCCTGCAGCTTCTGTACCGCGCCGCCGAACAATTGGCAGGAACCGAGGGCGAAGTATGGACCGTCGCTCCCGCGACTGAACAATCAGGCACTGGTCATTGTGTTTCCTTTGCCCGTCCATTCATGAGCACGCGGACCGCGCCGCGCCGCTATTCAATTGAAGGCACCCCTGCGGACTGCGTCTTGGCAGGAATTTATGACGCCATGTCTCCGAATCGACCTGATCTGGTGCTGTCCGGAATCAACCGAGGCAACAATTCCGGCGAAAACGCGGTTTATTCCGGCACGGTTGGCGCAGCGATGGAAGCATCTCTGCACGGAATGACGGGCATTGCGCTTTCGCAGTATTTCGGGCGCAACAACCGAAATCTCAGCAATCCCTTTGAAGCCGCAGAGGCCTTCCAGATGGACGCAATCAAGGCGGTTTTACAATTTCAGGATGAAAACGAAAACGTCTACCCTCTGTTTTACAACGTTAATTTTCCACCTTGTGCGGCGGCGGATGTCGTCGGCATTAAAGCCGTTCCGCAGGGATTCAGATATTCGGGCAAGTTTCAACTCGAACCCGCGGTCTCGCCCAGCCATCGCCGATTTCTTTGGGTCCGCTCCGGGCCGCAGGACATAGAGGCCAAACCTGGAACCGACGTATCAGCCAATCTCCAGAATTTTGTAACGATCACACCCATGCGGGCCGATATGACCGCCTACGAAACTCTGGACGCATTCAGCGAGCATCTTTCATGAAGGCTGTAAACGAACAAACCGCTATTCTGGTTCAAAAACTCTACAGAGACGGCATCACTTCCGAAAAAATCCTGGAAGCTTTTGCATCGGTTGACCGCAAGGATTTTGTGGCAGGAGCATTTGCCAGCCGCGCCTATGAAGATATTGCTCTGCCAATCACCGCCGGACAGACAATCAGTCAACCCAAGGTTGTTGCTCTATCTACCCAATTGCTACAGATCAAAGCCCATCATCGTATTTTGGAAGTCGGAACCGGGTCTGGCTATCATGCGTTGATCTTATCGCATCTGGCAAGACACGTCTATACTGTGGAAAGATACAGGTCTTTGGCTGACTCCGCACTTAAGTTGATTGTCGAAAAATACAAAAGACAAAATGTCAGCGTTGTTCATGCGGATGGGAGCTTCGGGCTTCCATCCGCTGCGCCATTTGACCGAATCTTGGTCACCGCCGCATCGGAAGATGTCCCTCCCGTCCTGCTCAACCAACTCAAGACAGGCGGAATCATGGTGATTCCCCTTGGCACCACCCATGATCAGCAACTTTACAAGATTGAAAAAAAAGATTCGGAAACCAAATACGAAGACATAGCAGATGTCCGTTTCGTGCCGCTGTTGGAGGGTGTAAAAGATGAATAATCCGAATTGGCGTCATACGGAAAACCGCGGATTTGGCATTCCTCCGATGATCAAACTCATGACCTGTGCGCTGGCTGCGCTTGCGCTAACCGGCTGCGTATCAGACTTTAGACGAGACAACATTACAACGCCAAGCTACCGCAACCCGCTTGAAAATTTGCAACCAATTGACACTTCAACACCGGTTCCAGGTGATGTGGAAGACGTTTCTGCAGCCGTGTCGCAACCAATCCCATCCGAATTCCGATACGTAACCGCGTTGTCCGGCGATACCGCGCAAAGCATCGCTGAACGAAATGGCGTAGACCCGCTGATTGTTGCAGAACTCAATGGCGTATTTCCAGACTCCGTGCTTGAGGAAAATCGAATCCTTCGCATTCCCAACACCGCCGGCACTTTAAGCGCTGGGGAACTGTCGGAGATCTCTGCGTCCGCACTGGACGGAACCGCAGGCGACACAGGCGCATCTACTGGCGCCGCGACGGTCGAACAATCCGATCTGCACGCAGATGTCATAAAATTCATTGAGGAGATCAACACGATTCCTGCGCCGCCTATAGCGAACGACCCTCTTCCCGCCGATGTCGAAGATGAAAAATTGCCCGCATCACCACAATTTTCCCAATACCAAACCGACGAAACGACCACACGGTTCCTGATGCCTGTCCAAGGCGAGATCATTCGTGGCTATTCGGCCGACTCCGACGGCATAGACATCGCTGCGCCTGAAGGGAGTCCGGTATTGGCAGCGAATGACGGAAGCGTGGTGCATATATCCCGTCTCAATGACGACACCGCAATCATACTGATCGCTCACTCGGACGGCGTGTACACTGTCTATTGGAACGTCACGGATCTCAGTGTTGCCAAAAGCACCGGAGTCAGTCGGGGCGACACCTTGGGCAAGGTTGCAGGCGGGAATAAAGAATTCCTTAGATTTGAAGTGCGCATTGGCTCTAAAGGCACTGATCCGCTCCCCTATATCTCTTGATCCGAAATTCGAAGCGTTCGTCGACCCGAGGAGTCTAACTTGCCGGATAAGAAAATGAACCACCATAAAGTGGCGGTTGTAACCGGTGCGGGTTCCGGTATCGGAAAGGCGGCATCCATTGCACTTGCACAAGATGGTTTCTCGGTGGCGCTCGTCGGCCGCCGACTTGATCGATTGAACGAAACAGCATCGGTGATGCCGCCTGACTCTGCTCGCGCGATAGCGGCCGATGTTGCAAACGAAGATGCAGTCGAAAAATTGTTCCATACGGTCAAAACCGATTTCGGCAGAATTGATATCCTGTTCAATAACGCCGGCATCGGCACCCCTGCGGTACCGATGGATGAACTCGCGGTCAGCGAATGGGAGCGCTGCATTTCCATCAATCTGACCGGATCGTTTCTTTGTGCGCGCGCGGCAATGCGGCTGATGAAATCGCAATCTCCCATCGGTGGACGGATCATCAATAACGGATCGGTTTCAGCTTACGCGCCGCGGCCGCACTCAGCTCCGTACACAGCATCCAAACATGCGATATCCGGCCTAACCAAATGCATTTCGCTTGATGGCCGCGCGCACAACATCGCCTGCTCGCAGATTGACATTGGCAATGCTGATACCGCTTTGGCGGCAAAGTTCAAAACCGGTGTGCCGCAAGCCTCAGGCGATATCAGAACAGAACCGGTCTTTGAAGTCGAACGATGCGGGGAAGCGGTCGCCTACATGGCGCGATTGCCCCTTGACACAAACATTCAATTCATGACCATCATGGCAAGCGCCATGCCTTTTATCGGAAGAGGCTGACTTGGCAGTGCCGCGCTATTCTGCATGCGCTCCCGCCAAATGCACAAAATACTGCCAAGCAACGCGTCCCGACCGTGCGCCGCGGGTCATTTGCCATTCAATGGCTCCGGAACGGAGATCATCCAAATCGAAGACCAGACCAGCGGATTTGCAATACCGATATACCATCTCCAAATAGTCGTCCTGCGAGCAGGGATGAAATCCGAGCCAAAGCCCGAATCTGTCTGACAGCGAAACTTTCTCTTCGATGGCTTCCGAAGGACTAATTGCAGTTGAACGTTCGTTCTCGATCATATCTCTAGGCATGAGATGGCGTCGGTTCGATGTCGCGTAAAACACGACATTCTCCGGCCGACCCTCAATTCCGCCATCAAGCATCGCCTTTAGAGATTTGTAATGATGCTCGTCGTGGGAAAATGAAAGATCATCACAAAAGACAATCGCCCGAAATCGGGTTGAACGCAGGACTGACATCAACCTGCCTACGGATGCGAGGTCTTCTCTCTGCAGTTCAATAAGCTTTAGATCGACAAAGGTTTTCGAGACCTCGGCATGCACGGCTTTGATCAAAGAGGACTTTCCCATCCCTCTGGATCCCCAAAGCAGCGCATTGTTGGCCATCCCTCCTTTGGCGAATCGTCTCGTGTTCCTCATCAGCGTGTCTCGGGCTCGGTCGATGCCCACCAACAAGGATAGATCAACCCGATTGACCTGATGCACGGGTTCCAGGCGTTCGGGGGAAACCTGCCAAACAAAAGCGGATGCGGCCGTCAGATCGGAGTTGTTCAGCGGCGGAGGGTTGATCCTCTCAAGAGCTTCGGCAATTCTTTCAAGAGGTCGGAATCCGTTCACTTTTGTCCAACACCCGACGCGTGCCCATTGCTGGTGGCCAATGTGTCTGCCTGTTTTTCGAAATTGTTGTCTTCGGCGCCATCATCATCGAAATCCAGCCCCTGCTCCTTCAACAGCCGGCGCTGTTTTTTCTCAACACGGCGCACCAGCCAAATGGAGACTTCATACAGACCATACACCACGACGAACAGAATCACTTGAGTGATGACATCGGGAGGCGTAACGACAGCGGCTACGGTCAGAATGCCCACCACCGCATATTTTCGCATCTGGCCCAAACCTTTCGCCGATACGAGCCCGGCCCGGCCGCAAAGTGTTAAAAGAACCGGAAGCTGGAAGCAAAGCCCGAAAGCAAGGATGAATTTGATGGTTAAAGACAGGTATTCGGCCACAGAGCCTTGAAAGGTGATGCCTGCATCCGCAGCGAATGCTCCCGCTGTTGCTGCATCTCCGGCAGCCAGCGCCTCAGCCTGCTGTTGAAAGCCGAGAAAAAAGTCGAAGGCCAAAGGTATGACGATATAAAATGCAAACGAAGCTCCAAGAAAAAACATGATCGGCGAAGCCAGCAAGAACGGCAGAAATGCACTCTTCTCGCTGCGGTATAGACCCGGCGCCACGAATCGCCAAAGCTGGTTCGCTATGTAAGGAAACGCGAGAATCAAACCACCCATCAAAGAAATTCGTATGGCGACAAAAAAACCTTCCTGCAGCTTGATCAGGATTAGGGAGCAATCCTGACCGCGCGATTCCAGCTGATCGCAGATCGGCTGCGTCAAAAAATTGAATATCGGATTCCACACCGCGAAGCAGACCACCATTCCGATTGCAAACGCAACCACACAATGGATTAGACGCTTGCGAAGCTCGGCGAGATGTTCGACGAGCGGTGCTTTGGTATCGTCCAGATCCTTTGCGCTCATTGCCGAAGGTCGCCGGCTTCCTTGGTCAATTCCGGTTCATCTTCGCCAGCCGGACTCGCCAACTCCTGAACGCTTGTCGTCGCTTCGCCGGTTGCTTCGGCATCAGGTGAATCGGGAACAAACGGCTCAAATTCCTGCGAAGGCGATGCTTTGGGTTTGTCAGCAGAGGCTGGCTGAGGCGCGTCATTTGCCGCTTCTTTGTTGGACCTCTCACCTAACACCGAATCTTTCAGGATGCTTTGCGGTGTGTTCTTTTGGAACTTCAGAGCCGATTCCTGCAGCCTGTCTAAGCCGAGTTTCTTTGCCGAGGCGGCTGTTTTCAGCTCGGCGGCGAGTTCGTTGACCCCGCTGTCATCTGCCGCTTGGTCCATTGCCCGCTGGAATTCGCGGGCCATTGCCCGCATTTTTGCTGTGAATTTACCAAGTGCCCGGAACATGCCAGGCAAATCCTTTGGCCCCACGACGATTAAGGCAACAACACCGATCAGAAGGAGTTCAGTCCAGCCAAGATCAAACATTTCATGTTATCCGGCAGGATCAGGAAACAGTCTTTTCTTCTTCTGCCTTGAAGGTTTGCGCTTCTTCGGCGGTCGCCGCTTCCAGCTCTTTCTTGCCCTCGTGCACCCCTTTCTTGAAGGAAGAGATTCCTTTGCCAACCTCACCCATCAGCGACGCGATTTTGCCTCGTCCAAACAAAACAAGCACGACAATCACGATAAGCAGAAGTCCCGGCAAACCAATGTTATTGAGCATTTTTATCTCCTAATGCAGCCTATTGCGGATTTATCGTCCAGTGCCGCTGAACTTCACTCAGCACAGACATTGGAAAACGCCCTCCAAACTTCGATTTCCAGTTAACACAATGTAGTCGTTTTGCTAAAGAATGCAACCAAATGACAGCATTTGAAACCGGGACTGATCATTATCCATCCAAAACAGTCTCTACGGGCCCAAGGGTTTTGTTGACTGCACCGAATTCGCATTGATTTCCCCGCCGCAAACCGGAATCACTGCGCGTGTGCTTCTGTGGTGTAGGGATTCGATACCCGGCTTTGAACGGTGCAGGGAAAGAGAAAGCACTTTTCCCGAGCCAAACTAAGCCAGAATGCATGTCCTTTTTTGGGCAGGAAAACGGTTGGCACAACGGCCTTGATAGTCAACGCATTGCTGTCGATTTCAAACTCCACCATGCTTGAATTACCAAGAAAAGTTGACCGAAGCACAACGCCGCGCACCGCGACGCCGTTGCTGACGGTCGGGGACGGACCCTGACCGGCCCGGTCGAAGTCCATGCGCACATGCTGCGGGCGAATGACAATTTCCACGTCGGCCCCATCCACCAATCCGGCCGCATCGAATTCGCCGAATACGGTTGTTACCCGCGCATCATCGACCACTCCATGGATGACATTCAAATCAGAAAAGAATCCGGCTGTCGTTCGGTCCGCCGGGCTGTTGTAAATCTCAAACGGCGTACCCTGCTGCACGATCCTGCCTTCACGCATCAAAACAATTTTGTCCGCAACCCGCATTGCTTCCGACGGCAAATGCGTCACCAGCAGTACCGCTGCGCCTTCCGAGCGCAGAATCGCCAGAGTTTCTTCACGCAACTCATCCCTAAGCCGGTCATCGAAACTCGAAAACGGCTCGTCAAGCAGCATAATGCGCGGGCGCGGGGCCAGAGCTCTTGCCAACGCCACCCGCTGCTGTTCGCCTCCCGATAATTCGTGCGGAAATTGGTCTCTAAAGGAATAAAGACCGATTTTCTCCAGCAGTTCTTTGATTCGAGCGCGGCGGTTCATCCGTTCACCGACTAAGCCAAATGCGATATTCTCAGCGACGCTGAGGTGCGGAAACAACGCATAATCCTGAAACATCAAACCAACCGAACGCTTTTCCGGCGGCACGTTGAATCCGTTGCCGGCAACAAGTTTCCCGTCGATTCGCACCCAACCCGCATCCTGCTCATCAACCCCGGCAATCATTCTCAGGATTGTTGATTTGCCGCAGCCTGACTGGCCCAGAAGGCAGACCACTTGACCAGTGTCGACGGAAAAACCGACGTCAGAGACCACGTATCTTGATCCGAGACATCGGGACAAATCGCTGATTTCAAGCCTTGGAGCGGTTTCCGCCACTGCCGATCTCGCTGTATAGTCCAATTAAACTGCTCGACATTATATTAGCATTGATGAATTCACCTTTCAATTGAAGTGAATGTTCAACCGCGACTCCTGCCAACACCCGTTCCTAATGTTCTGTGAAGCTTTGTTTTTCCGCTGGCTCCTAATCTCAGTGCGTGTCCTCATGTTCGATGCGATGAAGGGAGAGTTGTCCCATAGTTGCTCGGTCTTGTCTTGTCTCGACACTTCCAGAAAGAAGGGAATATTCATATCTGCAGTGTGCCAACACCAAGTCCATCTCGGTTTAATCCGATGTTCTTGACATCGAGAGGATGTGTGTGCAGCAGGCGATGGATCAGACTGAGAAATTTCTGATGGATCGCGGTGTGGTGGACGATCTTTGAAACGCGCTTCCGCCGCAAGGAGCACAGAATGGATGACAATCGCTGGGGACAACGCGACCCGCGCGGCCATTGGACGCCCAACAAACCATTAAAATGCGGTCCGCTGCTCAATTGGCCTTGGAACGCCAAGAAAGTCCTTCTTTGGTTGCCCGATTACTTTCTGCCATGGAATGCCGCCTTCTTTGTGATTGCTCTATTGGTATGGAATTTCCTGACCCCTTCGACAGACAAGCTGGCCCAGCTTTCACTGGATTGGATTCTATTCATTTTTCTGAGAAACAGCGTGATCACCTTGGTGATCTTTGGCGCGTTCGAACTGCACCTGTATATCCGGCGCCGTCAGAGAACGCGGTTCAAATATAATCCAGCCTTTCCCGCTGACCGACGGTCAAAAACCTTTCTCTTTAGCCGCCAGGACATGGATAATGCGCTGAGAACTTTCATCAGCGGAATGCCGATCTGCACGGCTTATGAATGTATGCTCTTGTGGTGCTGGGCGAACAACATCGGTCTTTGGGTCGACTTCAGCAGCAATTTCATCGGGCTGATCATTTTAGCATTGGTCCTGCCATTATTTCACGAAACCCACTTTTACTTTACGCACCGTTTCCTTCATTTTCCGCCGCTTTACCGCTGGATTCATTCGGTGCACCACAACGCGGTGAACCCTTCCCCGTGGTCATCACTCTCGATGCATCCGGGGGAGCATTTGATCTATTGGTCCGGAACACTGCTGCACTTGATCATTCCTTCGCATCCGCTGCTGCTGCTGTATCACTTCCAACTCAGCGCAACGGGGGCGATCGTCGGGCATATCGGCTTCGACAAAGTCGAAACCGCCGAGCACAGCGCCATCACAACGCATGCTTTTGCACACTACCTCCATCACAAATACTTTGAGGTCAACTATGCTGACGGAGCACTGCCATTCGACAAATGGATGGGCACTTGGCACGACGGCACTGAAGAAGCTCAGAAACGAATGGAACGTCGCTTGAAGGTGAGACAGGAACGCAGATTCCCCGCGACCAAACAATGAGCCTGCTCAGAACGGCGATCGGTCAGCCGGTCGCTTTGCATTCAATTTACTGTTGTCCTCTTCATGCATTGTAATCGACCATCGAACCTTTCGGCGGCTACATCGTAAGATTGACCGTTCCACCGTCATGCAAGATGTTTTGGCCGACAAGATATGAAGCATGCTTTGAGCAAAGAAACGCACAGGTCGCGCCGAATTCAACAGCGGTGCCATAGCGTCTTGCCGGGATGCTTGTTTCACGAGCCTTTCGGATTGCTTCCGGCGTGCTGCTCTGCGCCTCGGCTGCTCCGGCATCAAGCGCAACAGCACGGTCAGTGTCATGGATACCGGGCAGCAAGTTGTTGATTGTCACACCATGCTGAGCCACTTGACGCGCCGTTCCGGCAACATAACCGGTAAGACCGGAGCGCGCGCAATTAGAAAGTCCCAGCACTGCGACCGGAGCCCGCACCGCCATCGAAGTGATATTGACGACACGACCCCATCCGCGTTCCATCATTGTCGGAAGCGTTCGCTTCATTAGATCAATCGGGGTCAGCATATTGGCATCGATAGCTGCGATAAAATCGTCTCGGTTCCAATCTTGCCAATACCCCGGCGGTGGTCCGCCAGCATTCGTCACAAGTATATCCGGCTCATTGCAAAGAGCCAAAACCGCATCTCTCCCTTCTGCGGTCGTGATGTCAACGGCAGCGGTCCTGACCTCAACGCCGCTGTCCACCCTGATTGTTTCGGCAGCCCTTTCGAGAGTTTCAGCGCCGCGCGCGCACATCACAAGATTGACACCTGCATCCGCCAAAGCTTCCGCGCAGCCGCGACCCAATCCTTTTGATGATGCGCATACGATTGCCCATTTTCCCTTGATTCCCAAATCCATGATTCCGTCTCCTCATATAGCGCGCTGCAAATTAACCGGACATCGGAGAAGGTCAACTGGTTCTGATATGCGATTTGGGATCGGCGATGCGGGTTCGCCAATCATCGGCCGCGTGATTTTGCAGAAACAGACGGGTGGGAAAAAGTCCGCATGCATTGACCTTTTGGTACGGATATCCTAGATGCAGCGCATGAAAACTCCGCAGCCGCACCGTTTGCAATGCATTGCGCAAGAAGGCTTCGGATACAGAAAGATTTTATGACGAATTTCGACGATTTTGGATTTGATTCCACACTTCTGGCCGCGGTCAAAGCTGCTGGCTATGAACATCCCACCCCGATTCAGGAGCAAGCGATCCCTCCTGCCCTTAAGGGTCGCGACATCCTGGGCATCGCGCAAACCGGAACCGGCAAAACGGCCTCATTCGTGCTGCCGATGATCGCAGCCCTATCCAAGGGGCGCGCACGGGCCCGGATGCCCCGCTCGCTAGTCTTGGCCCCAACTCGCGAACTCGCCATGCAAGTGGCCGAAAGCTTTCAGACCTACGCCGCCAATTCCAAACTCAGCATGGGCCTGTTGATCGGCGGCGTGTCCTTTGCCGAACAGCTTGCCCTGATCGACCGCGGCGTGGACGTGCTCATCGCAACTCCCGGCCGACTGCTCGATCACTTTAACCGCGGCCGACTGCTGTTATCGGGAGTCGAAATCATGGTCGTGGACGAAGCTGACCGAATGCTTGACATGGGCTTCATTCCCGACATCGAACAAATTTTCCGGTTAACGCCCTTCATCCGTCAAACACTTTTCTTTTCCGCAACGATGCCTCCGGAAATCGAACGAATCACCAATGAATTTCTTTCCAATCCGGAACGCGTTGCCGTTACTCGCCAGTCGACGGTGTCAGACAACATTGCGCAAACCGCCTTGTTGTTCACGCCCCGCAAGAAAAAAGAGGAATTCAAAGAAAAGCGCGCTGTGCTGCGCCATGCGATTTCGGAGCTTAGCGACGAAATCACCAACGGCATCATTTTCTGCAACCGCAAATCGGATGTTGATATTCTTTACCAATCAATGAAAACCCATAAATTCGATTGCGCGGCCATACACGGAGACTTGGATCAGACTGTTCGGCTCGATGTGTTAAGAAGGTTTCGAGAAGGCGCAATTCGATTTCTGATCGCGTCCGATGTCGCGGCGCGCGGGCTTGATATCCCGAATGTCAGCCACGTCTTCAATTTCGATGTTCCCGTTAGCCCGGAAGACTATGTGCACCGAATAGGACGAACGGGAAGAGCTGGTCGTCAAGGCGCCGCGGTTACCATTGTAACGCCTCTCCAAACCAAGAAACTGGCGGCGATAGAAAGACTGTCCGGCTGCAAAATCGAGCGTGATGAAACACAATCCCATTCCGAGTCAGTGAATCATGAACCGCCCGGTCCCAAGTCCAAAGCGCACAAAAAGCGAAAGCGGGCGAAGCCTTCTTCAGCCAAGCTGAAATCAACTGACACGGTTGAGCCGAACGATCCCGACGCAAATGGAGGACAGGATCATTCTCAGTCGAACCTTCCCGTAGTCGGAATGGGCGACCATGTTCCGAACTTTTTGAAGCGAAATTTCGGCGGGCGCGCCGCCGTTTAAATCACAGTTTCAAAGTCTGCACATCATCACCCTGATCAGCGGTTTTTTCCCGGTTGTCTGCATGGCCGCTCTTCGGGCCGCGATTGAGATCTCACGCTCAACTTTATCAAAGGACAGTCTGTTCAGCTCTTCCAATCCGCTTAAGTGATCTTCCACTGCTTCAGCAATCAGCTTGTCGGCAGGCCGGGCTGGATCTGACCCCAATCCGATACATCGCACATCGATCACAGCGTCAGCGAAATGACTCCCGAAAACGGCGGAAACCACGACGACGCCGAATCTTGCCATATTCAACCGTTCCTGAACCGCATCCCAGTTTTCCTGAATCGGACCGCTGCCGTCCTTGTACAGCCGGCCGTTTTCCCCAGCGCGCTCGTTGATGATTTCGCCATTCATGATGTTGAGCAAAGCACCGTTCGGCACGACTGCGGCTCTTATTCCGTTCAAGCGAGCCAATTCCGCATGCTCTACCAAATGCCTGTGTTCGCCATGCATCGGCACCACCAGCTTTGGCCTTACCAAGTCCTGCAGAACTTTGAGATCATGACGGTTGGCGTGACCTGACACATGGTAGATTTCGTTGTGATCCTCAATGACTTTCACACCCGCTTCGGAAAAACTGTTAACGACCCGCGCAACCGCTCGTTCATTTCCGGGAATCGTCCGTGATGAAATCAAAACAATATCGCCTGCGGTCAAGTGAAAGCCGCGGAATTTGCCTCTCGATAGATGCGACGTTGCCGAGCGCGGCTCCCCTTGGCTGCCGGTGGTCAGCAGCAAAACTCTGTTGCGCGGCATCGTCAATGCCTCTTCCGGCTCAATGAAAGGCGGAAAGTCTTCGATGACGCGGGTTTTGAGAGCCGCATCAACCATTGTATGCATGGCACGGCCGAGAAGCACCACCGAGCGCCCGTGACTCCCCGCCAATATGGCCAACTGACGCACCCGCTCGACATTCGATGCAAATGTGGTCGCCGCAATCGTGCCCTTTGCCTCAGCAAACAAATCGGTGATCGCCGGATAGATGCTCGACTCTGATCGGCCAGGCCGGTCGACAAACACATTTGTCGAATCGCACATCATCGCGTCAATCCCGGTATCGCCAAACGCAGTCCACGCCCCTTGGTCAAACGGGGTGCCGTTGATCGGGCTTTGATCGAATTTGAAGTCGCCGGTGTGCAGCACTCGGCCCAGCGGCGATTCGATGAACAGCGCAGAGGCCTCGGGAATCGAATGCGGCACCGGAACAAATTTGATCTTGAATGGTGCGATTTGTATTGGTCTATGAAGATTCTCCACAACCCGCACCGCGCTGGTCGGCATCTCTTCTTCTGCAAGCTTTTTGCTGATGATCTTGGCGGTGAATCGGCGCGCAAAGACAGGCGCTTGGACATGGCGCAGCACCTGAGGAATCGCTCCGATGTGGTCCTCATGGGCATGGGTCAGAAAGATTCCCCTGATCCTCCCAGCGTGCTTCTTAAGCCAATTGATGTCAGGGAATATGAGAGCAACTCCTGGGCTTGTCTCCATGTCAGGAAACATCACTCCAGCATCGACCAGAACGAACTGTTCTCTGCCCTTTGGACCGCACCCATAGACATACATATTCATTCCGATTTCACCCGCGCCTCCGAGAGGCATGTAGACGAATCGATCCTTAGTCACTGCAATCTGCCGTGTTGAAAGCATATACGATTGATAGGCCTCGAACAGTGAGATCACCGTTCACATGGTCAAAAACCGACGGTTCCCGACCAAAAAGCGCACTGAGTCCGCCTGTGCCGATGACTTGCATGGTCCGATTTCGCTCCCGGCGGATGCGGCTGCAAATACCCTCCACCATACCAACATATCCCCAATAAATCCCTGTGTGCATACAATCCCGGGTGTTCGCTCCGACAACCCGCTCCGGGCGTGCGACTTCAACATGCGGCAATGCGGCTGCCGCTTCATGCAAACCGCGCACTGACAGCTCGACTCCAGGCGCGATCGCGCCGCCGATATACGCGCCATCGGTGTCTACGACGTCGAAATTGGTCGCTGTGCCAAAATCCACGACGATCAGATCGCCGCCATAGATATCAAATGCCGCAGCGGCATTCACCAACCGGTCCGCACCGACATGCGTGCCCTCATCAACCCGGGCTTTAACGGGAAGTCGACAATTCGAGCTGCCAATGACGAGAGGTTCCAATCCAAAATAGCGCCGACACAGCGATTTAAGGTGGAAAAGCGTATTCGGAACAACCGACGCAATCACCACTCCACCAATGGATCCAATTCCGCTTTGCTTCATCAAAGTGGACAGCCAAACAAAGTATTCGTCACCGGTCCGTCCATCGTCTGTGGCGCATCGCCATTGCTGCACAAGAACCCCTTCGTCGAGCACTGCGAAGACGGTGTTGGTATTTCCTGCATCAATAGCCAGCAGCACCTGGACCCCCTGCTGTCGGTATCATCTCTCCGGCTGTGATCGGCGTCCGCTTGCCGCCTTCAACAATGATTGCATTTCCGACTTCATCTATGGTTTCAAAAAGGCCGTGCAATCGGCGGTCCGGCAACTGAACCGTTACATGCTCGCCCAAGCCTTCCGCACATGACATCCATGCTGCGCGCAGAGGTGAAAATCCCTGTTCCTGCAGCTGATGCTCGCGCTTTGCATAGGAGCGGGACAGGTTCCGAAGAAAATCCAAAGGATTGATCAAAATCCCTGTTTCTCCCACAAAACTTACCGGGCGCGGTCTTTTGCCGTCGGATGCCCCGACAATGTTCGGAGCATCCGCAAGATTCACTCCAAATCCAATTAACAGAAGAGCTCCGCCTGGCCGCGGGAGGCATTCTAGAAGAATGCCAGCAAGCTTGCCGCGATTGAGAAGCAGGTCATTAGGCCATTTGAGCTTGAATTGCTCTGATCGGCCGGCAAGTCCCACGCAACAGTCGCGCAGCGCCAGCCCAGACAAAAATGATCTCAAGGCAGCCGATTTCGAGTCTTCCAGCGGCAAGGCCAGCGTCGCGTGCAGGTTGCCTGGCAACGAGGACCAAGCCCTGCCCATTCTTCCAACCCCCGCCGTTTGGCGGTGGGCCAGGATCCAAGTTGGAATTTCTATCTCAGATGCGGACCGCTTCGCCTCGGCGTTGGTGCTGTCGACGATGTCAAGAATCCGCCGACTGGGACCGTCCCGCCAGATATTCATTCAGTGAAACAAAGCACTGGCGGCAAATTCGGCAATCTCAGCCAGCATAAATAGGTTCACGACACCCGCCAGCATGGCTATGGCCGCAATCAGCATCACCGCGATGGCAATGGTCGACATGGAGGTGTCAAGCGGCTTTGTCTGCTGACCAAAATACATGAAGTATACGATCCGCAGATAATAATAGGCTCCGATCACCGAAGCTATGCCGCCTGCCAGGGCAAGCCAAATCAAATCCGCCTCAACCGCTGCGACGAAGACATAGAATTTGCCAAAAAATCCGACCATCGGCACGATGCCGGCCAGTGAAAAAAGCAGCACCAGCAATGCAAGCGCACGCGCGGGAGCGCGCTCGGAATACATGTTCAGCGATCCGATTTCAGTCACCGGATACCCGTCTCTGCGCATGGACATGATAAAGGCGAAGGCGCCCAAATTCATGGTGACGTAAATCGCCATGTAAACCAGCATCGAAGCCACGCCTTTTTCCGTCGCAGCCGCCAAACCCATAAGCGCAAAGCCCATGTGCGCAATGGAAGAATAGGCCATCAGACGCTTGATATCCCGCTGCCCGATCGCCGCAATGGCTCCCAGATACATTGAAGCCGTTGCCAGAATGGCGATCACCGGCCTCCAGTCCGAAGCCGCATGACCAAAGGCATCGAACAAAATGCGTGTCAGCAGCACAATCGCCGCCACCTTGGGAGCGGTTGCGAAAAATGCCGTCACTGGCGTCGGTGCGCCTTGATACACATCTGGAACCCACATGTGAAACGGAGCAGCGGAAACCTTGAACGCCAAACCAACAACGATGAAAATCAAGCCATACAACAACCCGACCGAAAGCGTTTCGGCACGAACGACCGCGTCAATTCCCGAGAACAGGGTTGTGCCTGAGTATCCGTAGACTAAGGACGCTCCGAACAGCAGCAAGCCAGAAGACAAGGCTCCAAGCACAAAATACTTCAGACCGGCTTCAGTTGATGCGGTGCTGTTTCGATTAAAGGCCGCCAGAACATACAGTGCCAGAGATTGAAGTTCGAGGCCCATATAGAGCGTCATCAAACCACTCGCCGACACCATGATCATCATGCCGAGAACAGCGAATCCGGCCAGCACCGGAAACTCGAACTTCAAAAGCTTCTGCCGCTCCAGATAATCACGGCTGATCAGCAGAAGAATTGAAGAAGACACCAAAATCAAAACTTTGGCGAACCGCGCATAGGCGTCTGCAGTAAATGAACCTCCGAACGCCGTTTCGGTTTCGCTCGGCGCGAATGCGATCAAAACCGCCAGACCCGCGAACACCAATGCGGTCGTCAAATTTAAAACCGCTGCGGCGCGCTCTTGCCGGACATAGACTCCCCACAACAACGCCGCCAGCAAATAACCGGCCAAAGCCAGCTCCGGCAGCACCGTGGCCATGTTCTGTGCCAGCACCGCTATCACTCTGCTCAGTAGCCGCCGGCGCCAACGGCCAAAGCGCGGCTTTCAGCAACCTGATTGACCAGCTGCTGAACACTCACGCCGATGATATCCGTAACCACGCTGGGATAAATTCCGAGCAGCAGCGTCATAAAAATGAGTGGAGCGAAAACAGCCACTTCTCTGGCTTCCATGTCCGAAATCGCCATGAGCGACCGCTTGACCAAGTCACCTAAAACAACGCGCCTATAGAGCCATAGCGCGTAGGCAGCCGACAAAATGACGCCTGTTGTAGCGAAGAAGGCCGCCCAGCTGCTGTATTGAAACGCCCCGGCCAATGTTAGAAACTCGCCTACAAACCCGCTGGTTCCCGGAAGCCCGACATTTGCTAAGGTGAACAGCATGAACACCAGCGCATAAACCGGCATCCTAACCACCAAACCGCCGTAATCGTCGATTCCCCGCGTATGCATTCGGTCGTAGATCACCCCGACGCACAAAAACAAAGCGCCTGAAATGAATCCGTGCGAAAGCATCTGAAATATCGCGCCGTCGAGGCCTTGGCGGTTCGCGCTGAAAATCCCTAGTGTTACGAATCCCATATGCGCGACCGAAGAATAGGCAATCAGTTTTTTCATGTCTTCTTGCATCATCGCCACCAGCGAAGTGTAGATGATTGCAATGACGCTGAGCCACATCACAAATGGAGCCAAGATTTCCGATGCGATCGGAAACATCGGAAGACTGAAACGCAGAAATCCGTAACCGCCCATTTTCAGAAGAATGGCCGCAAGTATCACCGACCCCCCTGTCGGCGCCTGCACGTGAGCGTCGGGCAGCCAAGTGTGCACCGGCCACATTGGCATCTTGACTGCAAAGGAGGCGAAAAACGCCAGCCACATGATAGTCTGGAGACCGCCGGTGATGCTGAATCCAAAGAGATTGAGAGTTCCAAAGGGAACATCAAGAGCCAGCAGCGCTTCGATATCGGAAGTGCCCGCGCTCAGCCACAGACCGATCATGGCGATCAGCATGACAATCGATCCCAGCAGCGTGTACAAAAAGAATTTAAAGGTCGCATATATGCGATCCTTGCCTCCCCAAACTCCGATAATCAAAAACATCGGGATCAAGCCCGCCTCAAAGAACAAATAAAAAAGAACCAGGTCCAGTGAAACGAAGACACCGATCATGAAGGTTTCCAATACCAGAAACGCCGCCATGAACTCTTTGACCCGGTCCTGGACGTTCCAGCATGCCAGGACCGTGATAGGCATCAGGAAAGTGGTCAGCATGACGAAGAGCAAGCTGATGCCGTCGACGCCAACTTTGTACCGCAGGCCGAATAGCCAAGCCGTATCCTCAACCAGCTGAAAGGCTGGGTTTTTGGGATCGAATTCCAAAAACACAAACACCGATACCAAAAACGTGACGGTGGTTGCCGTCAGAGCAAGCCATTTGACATTGCGCTGTTCCTGCAAATCGTTGCCGCGCAAAAAAAGCAGCATGATCAACGCAGCCGCTAGCGGCGTGAACAATGTAATCGACAAAAGGTGGTTCACCCGCCGCCTCCCAGCACCGCAGCGAATGCGATCAGCAATGCCGCGCCTGCAACCATGGCGAAGGCGTAATGAAAGACCATGCCGGACTGAAAGCGCATCGCGGCTCGCGTCAGAAGCGGCACAGCCCGCAGCGCGACTGCATGCAGGGTTCCATCAATGATGCCGAGATCGCCGCGACGCCATAATGCGCGGCCTGTCCATTTGGCCGAACGAACAAACAGAAACTCGAAGACTTCGTCGAAGTACCACTTGTTCAGCAGGAACAGGTAAAGCGGCCGGTGCGCCGCAGCCAATTTTGGTGGAATGTCAGGCCTGTGGATATAAAATAGCCAAGCCATTCCAAATCCCAGAAGCATCACCACAAACGGAGAAGCCTTGACCCATTTCGGCGCGTGATGGGCGGCATCCAAGACATCATTATGCGCCCCGACGAAAATCGCCTCACCGAACCACTTCAGCGCTTCCTTGCCAAAAAACACATCGTACCAAAGCATTCCGGCAAACACCGAACCAACCGCCAGCGCGACAATTGGCACAAGCATCGTCCACGGCGATTCATGTGCATGCTCAAATGCATGCGCATCGCCTCTTGGCTGCCCGAAGAACGTCAAAAAAATCAACCGCCAAGAATAAAAGCTTGTCATGAGCGCCGCGGCAACCAGCAGCCAAAACGCATAAGATCCCGCTGCGCTTCCGGCCGCGAATGTCGATTCCACAATGGCGTCTTTCGAAAGAAAACCGGCAAAACCGATATGGGTCAGCGGAATGCCCACTCCGGTGATCGCAAGCGTGCCAATCAGCATCGTCCAAAATGTATAGGGAATCCGCGTCCTCAATCCGCCGAAGTTCCGCATATCCTGTTCGTGATGCATCGCGTGAATCACCGAGCCCGCTCCCAAAAACAGAAGAGCTTTGAAGAACGCATGCGTGAACAGATGAAACATTGCAGCATGGTAAACGCCTACGCCCGCTGCAGCGAACATGTAACCGAGCTGCGAACATGTCGAGTAAGCGATTACGCGCTTGATGTCGTTCTGAACAAGCCCGACGGTAGCCGCGAAAAATGCGGTTGACGCGCCGATGACGGTGACGATGAGCAGCGCAGTGGGAGCGAATTCGAACAGCGGTGAAAACCGGCAAACAAGAAAAACTCCCGCTGTAACCATGGTCGCTGCATGGATCAGTGCGGAAACCGGCGTCGGGCCTTCCATGGCATCCGGCAGCCAAGTGTGGAGAAAAAGCTGAGCCGACTTCCCGCAAGCACCGACAAACAGCAGCACAGCTGTCAATTCCGCGGCATTCAGTGTCATCCAAAGGAATGGAATATCGGTTTCCGCCAACCGGGGCGCTGCACCGAAAATAACCGAGAAATTTATGGAATCGGTCAGCATGAATAAGGCGAAAATTCCCAGCGCCAGCCCAAAATCCCCAATCCGGTTCACGATAAACGCCTTAATGGCGGCAGCGTTCGCCGTCGGCTTGCGATAATAAAAGCCAATCAGCAGATACGAAGCGACGCCAACGCCTTCCCAGCCGAAAAACAACTGCAGCAGATTGTCCGAAGTGACCAAAGCCAGCATCGCAAATGTGAAGAATGAAAGATAGGCGAAGAAACGCGGCTTATAGCTCTCGTTTTCCTTCCATTGCGGGTCGGCATGCATATAGCCGAAACTGTAGAGGTGAACGAGCGATGACACCGTTGTGACGACCACCAGCATCACAGCCGTCAGCCGATCAATCCGTATAGACCAGTCGGAAGTGAGTGAACCGCTGTCAATGAAACGCAGCAATGTGACCGTTTCGACCGCGCCCCCGTGCAGGAAGAAAACAGCCCAGCTTAACAGACCAGACACAAATAACAGCGCAGTGGAAACCAACAGCACCGTGCGCTCGCCGATCAACCGATGACCAAAACCCGCAACGAGCGCTCCAAGCAACGGAGCAATGAGAATGATCGTCAGCACAGTCGGCATGGATCGCGGCTCAGCCCTTCATCAAACTGACATCATCAACTGCGATCGAACCGCGGTTGCGATGAAAACAGACAAGAATCGCCAGCCCGATCGCCGCTTCCGCCGCGGCGACTGTCAGCACAAAAAGGGTGAAAACCTGGCCGGTCAGATCGGACAAATGCGTCGCGAATGCGACTAGATTGATATTAACCGCCAGCAGCATCAATTCAATCGACATCAGGATGACGATCACATTCTTTCGGTTCAAAAATATGCCGAAAACGCCGATGACGAACAGCACGGCGGCGACAACCAGATAATGTTCAAGACCGATCATTCCCGGCTCCGGCGGTTACTAGCCAAGTCTTTGAGTTCAACCGAGCGGCCGGGATCTCGATATATCTGTGTCAGCACATCTTGCCGCTTCACTCCCTTTCGGCGCCGGTGCGTCAGCACTATCGCTCCGATCATCGCCACCAGAAGGATCAATCCAGCAATCTGGAACAACAAAACATATTCGGTGTAAATCAGCTGGCCCAAAGCCGCGGTGTTGTGCGCTTCAGTCAGCGGCGGCGTCGGTGACTGCCGCATTTCCGAAGCCAGCGGAGCGAACTTCCAATCCCCGATTTCAAGACCTAAAACCATGAGCAGCACAGCTCCGATAAGCAGCCCGAGCGGCATATAGCGCGTCAGCGATGCCCTGAACGCGGCAAAATCAATGTCCAGCATCATCACCACGAACAGAAAAAGAACTGCGACTGCTCCGACGTAGACAATCACCATAAGCATGGCGACAAATTCCGCCCCCTGGAGCACGAACAAACCGGCGGCGGACAAAAAAGAAAGGATAAGCCAAAGCACGCCGTGAACCGGATTGCGAGCCAAAACAACCGACAGCCCGGACAGTATCGCCAGAAGAGCAAACAGATAAAATGCCAGCACTTGGACTGTCATCGGCGAGTGTCCTTGCTACGCGGCACTGTGAACGCGCGGGACTTAACGATAAAGTGCATCAATTTCAATGTTCGCGGCTATTTCCGCTTCCCATCGGTCGCCATTGGCGAGCAGTTTTTCTTTGTCGTAAAAGAGCTCTTCCCGCGTTTCTGCCGAAAACTCGAAATTCGGTCCTTCCACAATCGCATCCACCGGACATGCCTCTTGGCAGAATCCGCAATAGATACATTTGGTCATATCAATGTCGTACCGCGTTGTGCGCCGCGACCCATCCTCGCGCGGCTCAGAGTCGATGGTGATGGCCTGTGCCGGACAGATGGCTTCGCATAACTTGCAGGCAATGCAGCGTTCTTCACCGTTTGGGTAGCGCCGAAGAGCATGTTCACCGCGAAAGCGCGGCGACAGCGGCCCCTTTTCATGCGGGTAATTCACCGTCGATTTCGGCCGGAAAAAATACTTCAGACCCAAACGCATTCCAGCGGCGAAGTCCCAAAGCAGAAAATAGCGGAGCGCCCTTGAGAAATCGATCTTTCCTAGCATCAGTCAGCTCCCCGCGTCCCAGCGCACATAAAATCCTCCGAACAACTCATATTGAACAAATAATCCGGTCAGCGCCACCCACCCCAATGAAAGTGGGAGAAAAACTTTCCAGCCAAGCCGCATCAATTGATCATAGCGATAGCGAGGAACGATGGCCTTCACCATGGCAAACAAGAAAAAGAAGAAAATCATCTTGCCAATCATCCACAGCGCGCCGTCCGGCAGACCCGGAATTGGCGACAGCCAACCGCCGAAAAACAGAATCGACATAAGCGCGCACATCAAGAAGATAGCAATATATTCACCGGCCATGAACAGCAGAAATGGTGTGGAAGAGTATTCGACTTGATAACCGGCAACCAATTCGGATTCCGCCTCCGGCAGATCGAATGGCGGACGGTTGGTTTCGGCCAGAGCCGACACAAAAAACAGCACGACCATCGGAAGATGCGGCAGCCAGTACCAAGAAAAGAAATGACCCGCTCCGTCCTGCGCTGCGACTATTTCGCTGAGATTCAGTGATCCGGTCGATATCAGGATTCCAACAATGATGAAGCCTATGGAGACTTCGTAGGAAATCATCTGCGCCGCTGAACGAAGCGCTCCAAGGAAGGCATATTTCGAGTTTGATGCCCAGCCGCCCATGATGACACCGTACACCTCAAGCGACGACGCGGCGAAGACAAACAAAATTCCGATATTGAGATTGGCGAGCACCCAGCCGTCAGCAAATGGAATGACCGCCCATGCCACGAGAGCAAGCACAAAAGAAATCAGCGGCGCCAACAAGAACACTGGTCTGTCAGCGCCCGCGGGTATGACGATTTCCTTCACGACGTATTTGAGTGCGTCAGCCACTGACTGCAGCAGTCCAAAAGCGCCAACAACGTTTGGTCCTCGCCGCATTTGAACGGCCGCCCAGATCTTTCGGTCTCCGTAAACCAGAAACAGCAGCGAAATCATCAAGAAGGCGACAATGACAACGCATTGCGCCAATATCAGGGTGAATGTGCCTAAACCCGTTTCAAGAAACGCGTTCATGACCGGCACTCCGCTCCCCAGCTTCGCCCAAGGGTCTTCGACAAGAGGTCAGGCCGCAATGACATCAACAACACCTGCGGTCGTCTGAGCGGATAACTGCGCCATAACCGAAGAGGCCCTCAAGATGGGATTTGACAAATAATAGTCTGAAACAGCAACGCCAATTTCCTGCCCATCCGCAAATGGCTGCTTCGGCAGTGAGACAAAACCGTTTTCAGGGACGACATCAAAATTCATCAGGTGCCCGTGCAAATCAAACAATTCCCTTCGAAGCTCTTGCAGTGAATCATAAGGCAAAACGCGGCCCGCTGCACCGGAAACCGCGCGGATGATCGCCCAGTTTTCCTTTGCCTCGCCCGGCGGGAAGGTTGCCTTTGCTGCCAATTGCGGCCGGCCTTCGGTATTGACGAAAATACCCGTTTCTTCCGTGTAGGCGGCGGCAGGCAGAATCAGATCAGCGCGCTGGGCGCCTCGGTCACCGTGGCTGCCTTGATAAATGACAAACGGTCCATCTGGGATATCGACTTCATCAACTCCCAGATTATAGACGGTCGCTGAGTCATCAAGCGCGGCTTCCATGCCGCCCTCGGCCACAAATCCGACATCCATCGCTCCGACGCGCGATGCAGCCGTGTGCAGCACCAGCATTCCGAGCGTGCCTGCGGCACAGCTGAGCGCCGCCGCAAGAGCTGCTTCGCCGTTGCTGCCGCGCAGCGCAGCCTGCCCAACGATAATCAATGTGCTGCTGCCGATCGAGCCCGATTCCGCAAACCGATCAAAACTGGCGAAATCCGCTCCATGCCAGCTGCAGCTGTAAGTGAGATCGGTCTTCGGACCAAAATACTCAACCCGCGCTCCTCTCATCCAAGCAGCGCGGATGCGCGCGTTAAGAACGGGCGCTTCCAACTTTGGATTTGTTCCGAACAGCACAATCTGATCGGCGCGGTCAATATCCGCGATGCTGGCATTACCGACATAACCGCCACGGAGCCCGATCGGCAGAGCCGATCCATCGGTCCGGCATTCTTTTCTGCCATCGAGCGAATCAATCAACTGACCCAGCGCAAACACCGCTTCGACCGGAGCCAGATCGCCAGCAAGCCCGGTCAGCTTTCCGGTGCGCATCTTTTCGGCAGCGACAGCGAGCGCATCATCCCAATCAACCGGCTCATAGCGTCCGTTCCGCCTCAGAAATGGTTGGTCAAGCCTCTGATTGCGAAGCCCATCCCATGCAAAACGAGTGGTATCGCTAATCCATTCTTCATTGACATCATCGTGATTGCACGGAATGATTCGCATCACTTCGCGTCCCTTGCTGTCCACCCGAATGCTGGAGCCGAGCGCATCCATGACATCAATGGTCTCGGTCTTCCTCAGTTCCCATGGTCTAGCGGTGAATGCATATGGTTTGGAGGTCAGCGCGCCAACCGGGCACAAATCAATAATGTTGCCTTGCAGGTTCGAGTTGAGGGACTGATTCAAATAGCTGGTGATTTCCGCGTCTTCGCCGCGCCCGGTCTGACCCATTTGCGTAATGCCCGCGACTTCCGTGGTGAATCGCACACAGCGGGTGCAGGAGATGCAGCGTGTCATGCATGTGGCGACCAGCGGACCGAGATCCAAATCGTCGACGGCGCGCTTCGGCTCCCGATAACGGCTGAAATCGACTCCGTACGCCATCGCCTGGTCTTGCAGGTCGCACTCGCCGCCTTGATCGCAGATCGGGCAATCCAGCGGATGGTTGATGAGAAGGAATTCCATGACCCCTTCACGAGCCTTCTTGACCATTGCGCTGTTCGTCCGAAGCTTCGGCGGCGCACCTTCCGGCCCGGGCCGAAGATCTTTCACTTGCATGGCGCAGGACGCCGCTGGCTTGGGCGGTCCGCCCACGATTTCAACCAAACACATGCGGCAGTTGCCCGCGATACTCAGACGCTCGTGGTAACAGAAACGCGGAATCTCAATCCCAGCCTCCTCGCACGCTTGAAGCAGCGTCAATTCGGCATCGACCTCGATTTTGGTTCCGTCGATTTCAACGGCGCGGAGACCATTCATTGCAAAATCCTTCGCCCGTTATGCCGCTGCCGCAGACATCGCACGCTGTCTTGCGCGGATGCGATCTTCAATTTCGCCGCGAAAATGCCGAATAAGTCCCTGAATCGGCCACGCGGCTGCATCACCAAGCGCGCAAATGGTATGTCCCTCGACCTGCTTTGAGATATCATACAGCAAATCAATCTCGCTGATGTCTGCATCACCTGTCATGAATCTTTCCATAACCCGCATCATCCAACCAGCGCCTTCGCGGCAGGGAGTGCATTGCCCGCAGCTCTCATGCTTATAGAATTTTGAAAGCCGCCATATTGCCCGGATGATATCGGTGGATTGATCCATCACAATGACCGCTGCGGTGCCCAATCCGCTTTTCTGCTCTGCAAGCCAATCGAAATCCATCAATGCATTGTCGCAAAGACCACTCGGCAGACACGGCACCGATGAACCACCTGGAATGACGGCCTTAAGGTTCTTCCACCCGCCGCGAACGCCGCCGCAGTGACGGTCAATCAGCTCGCGCAATGGTATGGACATGGCCTCCTCAACCACACAGGGATAGTTCACATGTCCGCTGATGGCAAAGATTTTTGTGCCCGAGTTGCGTGGTCGACCTATGCCTGCGAACCACGAAGCGCCGCGGCGCAGTATGGTGGGCACCACGGCGATGGACTCGACATTATTCACTGTGGTTGGGCAACCATACAGTCCGGAAACAGCTGGAAAAGGCGGTTTCATGCGCGGCATGCCTTTCTTTCCTTCGAGGCTTTCAAGCAACGCGGTTTCTTCACCGCAAATATAAGCGCCTGCGCCATGATGCAGGAATATATCAAAATCCCAGCCTGAAGCCGCAGCATTTTTTCCGAGCAGCCCGGCCTCATACGCTTCATCGACCGCTATCTGCAGCAATTCCCTTTCCCGCACATATTCACCGCGCAGATAAATGTAAGCGGCAGCGGCGCCCATTGCGAATCCAGCAATCAAACAGCCTTCAATCAGCGTGTGCGGGTCATGCCGCATGATTTCCCGGTCTTTGCAGGTTCCCGGCTCGGATTCATCGGCGTTAACAACCAGGTAACGTGGTCTGCCATCATCCTCTTTGGGCATGAAACTCCATTTCATCCCGGTCGGGAATCCAGCGCCGCCACGGCCGCGCAGCCCGCTCTGTTTGACTTCCTCGATAATCCAATCCGCGCCTTCCGCGATTAAGGCGGCGGTGCCATCCCAGTGCCCCCGCCGCTGCGCACCTGCGAGGCTGCACTCATCACGCCCGTATAGGTTGGTGAAAATTCTATCTCGATCATCAAGCACGGCAAAACATCACTTCTCTTTTTGGCGACCCATTCGGAGCATAACAATTGAACCGATGACCCATGCAAATGCCCCCAATGCAGCGAAGTCCAGCAAAAAGGCATATCTCGGCGGCCAGCCCAGCTGCCCGCCGAGCCACGAACCGCCGATCCAGATCAATCCAGCCGCGGTCACCACAATCGCGGTGACCTGTATCATTCGTCTGCGTTCTGGCGTTTGCCGTTCATTCATTTCAACCGCTTATGCCCCTCTAATGCGGGCAATCGTATCACCCTTGCTCACCGCCAGCGTCACGGCGGCATTGTGGGTTATCCCAGCGTCCTTCATGGCCTCGAGCGAGGTCACTCCGGAAGCCGGCTCTGATGAAAACCTTCCAGACTGGGACCCCGGCAGCGGCACTTCGCCATTCGCCAATGCATCAACGACAGCATTGAGTGAATCAACGGTCAGATCTTCGTAATAGTCTTTACCGATCTGAACCATCGGCGCATTGCAGCACGCTCCAAGACATTCAACCTCTTCCCAGGAGAATTTTCCGTCGGCGGAAAGATCGTGCGGGTTGGACGCAATCCGCTGCCTGCACAGCGCAATGAGGTCATCGGCGCCGCAGATCATGCAAGTTGTTGTGCCGCAGACCTGTATATGAGCCACCGAACCAACCGGCTGCAGCTGGAACATGAAATAAAACGTCGCGACTTCATAAGCCCGAATCCGCGGCATCCCCAGAAAATCCGCGGTGAATTCCACCGCCGGACGAGACAACCATCCTTCCTGTTCCTGCGCCCGCATAAGAATCGGAATTATTGCGGAAGCCTGACGTCCAGGCGGATAATTTTCAACCTGCTCGCGCGCCCAAGCAAGATTCTCCGATGTGAAGGCAAATGCTTCCGGCTGCGTGTGGTGAAAGCGTCGACGCATCTAATTCCTCCCACCCTCGCTGTGAAGGATTCCGATCATCGGTCAATCTCTCCAAAAACCACATCAAGCGATCCCAGAACGGCTGACACATCGGCAAGCAAATGCCCCTTGCAAAGTTGGTCCATAGCCTGCAGATGCGGAAACCCCGGAGCCCGCAGCTTGGCTTTATAGGGGCGATTCGTTCCATCGGAGACAAGATATACACCGAACTCGCCCTTCGGCGCTTCAACCGCCGCATATACCTCACCTTCGGGCACATGAAACCCTTCGGTGTACAGTTTGAAATGATGAATCAGCGCTTCCATTGACGCTTTCATGTCACTTCGCGTCGGCGGCGCGATTTTGCCGCGTGCAAGAACATCGCCATCCGCAACCGCGAGTTTCTCGATCGCCTGCTCGATGATTTTTATGCTCTCGCGCATTTCCGCGATTCGGCAAAGGTACCGATCATAGCAATCACCATTCTTCCCGATCGGAATGAGAAAGTCGAATTCGTCATAGCACTCATAGGGTTGTGAGCGCCGCAGGTCCCATTCAATGCCCGACCCGCGGACCATTACACCAGAAAAACCCCACCGTTCGGCATCATCCTGCGTTACAATTCCAATGTCCACATTGCGCTGTTTGAATATCCGATTCTCGGTCAAAAGATTGTTGATATCATCCAGCACCGCTGGAAAAGTTCGGCACCACTCGCGGATATCGCTCAGCAGTTCGGGCGGCAAATCCCGATGAACTCCGCCCGGCCTGAAATAAGCGGCATGAAGACGAGCGCCACAGGCCCGTTCATAGAAGACCATCAGCTTTTCACGCTCTTCGAACCCCCAAAGGGGAGGCGTCAAAGCCCCGACATCCATCGCCTGCGTCGTCACATTCAACAGGTGGTTGAGAATTCGGCCGATTTCCGAATAGAGCACCCGGATAAGCGAGGCTCGACGCGGAATTTCGGTTTCTGTGAGTCTTTCGATCGCCAAGCACCAAGCATGCTCCTGATTCATCGGCGCCACATAGTCCAACCGATCAAAATAGGGCAGGTTCTGCAAATAGGTGCGGCTTTCCATCAGCTTTTCCGTGCCGCGGTGCAGCAGCCCGATATGCGGATCGCAACGCGAAACCACTTCGCCGTCCAGTTCCAGCACCAATCGAAGGACACCGTGCGCAGCAGGATGCTGCGGCCCGAAATTGATATTGAAGTTACGGATCTTGCTTTCGTCCGGAAACCGGTCATCCTGCTGAGGTGCCATCAGATTGGTTCCGCATTCTGATTGCCGACCACGCGCCACTTTCGCTGAATCGCTTTCATTTTGACGAATCCGGATTATCCAAAACGTAATCGGCGCCTTCCCAAGGGCTCATAAAGTCGAAACTCCGGTATTCCTGAACCAGCTTTACAGGTTCGTAAACCACGCGTTTGAGCTCTTCGTCATATCGAACCTCGCGATAACCGGTGAGAGGAAAATCCTTACGAAGCGGATGACCCTGAAAGCCGTAATCTGTCAAAATCCGGCGCAAATCCGGATGATCATCAAACAAAATACCATACATATCGAAGACTTCGCGCTCAAACCAATCAGCCGCGGAATAAAGCTTCGAAATTGAATGAATCGAACTGTCTTCCCGCAAAGCCACCTTGACGCGAATGCGCTGATTCAGCGGCATCGACAAGAAATGGTAGACAACATCGAAACGCTTCTCACGTCCCGGAAAATCAATGGCCGTTATGTCGACCAATGTCGCAAATCGACAGTTATCGTCGCGTTTTAGGAAGCCGACGAAATCCCGCAGTCCGGATGCAATCACCTTCGCAACGAGTTCTCCTCCGAGAACATCGACCTGCAGCGCCGCGTCCGACTGATGCTCGCTGAGGTAACGGGCAAGGCTATTCGAATCCAAACGGGTCATCACAGCCATTCAGCGGGCAATCGTTCCGGTTCGCCGAATTTTGCGCTGAAGCTGCAGGATTCCATAAAGCAAAGCTTCTGCGGTTGGCGGACAACCCGGCACATACACATCCACTGGAACAATCCGATCGCAGCCACGGACTACGGAGTAGCTGTAATGGTAATAGCCTCCGCCGTTTGCGCATGACCCCATTGAAATCACATAACGCGGTTCAGGCATTTGATCATAGACTTTGCGCAGCGCCGGGGCCATCTTGTTGGTAAGCGTTCCAGCGACAATCATGAGATCGGACTGACGCGGCGAAGCGCGCGGGGCGGTTCCGAATCTCTCAAGATCGTAACGCGGCATTGATGTATGCATCATTTCAACGGCACAGCATGCGAGACCAAAAGTCATCCAGTGAAGCGATCCAGTACGTGCCCAATTCACCACATCCTCGACGGATGTCAGCAGATAACCTTTGTCCTGAAGTTCGGCGCCCACCGCATGAATGCGAGTTGCTGCTGCGGAATCCGGCTTTCGGTCAATCTCAGGACTTATTCCCATTCCAGAGCTCCCTTCTTCCACTCATACACAAACCCAACTGTCAAAATCGCGAGAAAGACCATCATGGACCAAAAGCCGAATAGGCCGATCTCTTTGAAAGCCGCGGCCCAAGGAAACAGGAACGCCACTTCCAAATCGAAAATAATGAACAAGATCGCCACAAGGTAAAATCTTACATCGAATTTCATATGGGAATCATCGAACGCGTTGAACCCGCATTCGTAGGCAGACAGCTTTTCCGGATCCGGCCGGGATAACGCTATCGCTCCGGCTGCCATCAGCAGCAAACCAAATCCCAGTGCAACACCTATAAAGATGAGGACTGCCAGATATTCACTGAGCAATGTATCCAAATGAATCCCCGGGAACCGTCACCGACATTCTTTTCTTAGTTCGTGAACTATACATCAACACCGCCGTGGTCAACTGGCGTTTGCGCGCTGATTCATCGCTTCCATCCGCACGCATGAAACCCTATGCGCTGCTGATGCCATCGAATCAAAAAAAACCGGGCGCATGATTACTGAAACAGAACCCTATTCAATTCTGCCGCCAACCCGTCCACCCGAGCTATTGCTCGTCAGTGAACATGCCAGCGCCCGTTTGCCGGATTCGCTTGGGACTTTGGGACTGCCGGTCGAAGATTTGCTGCGTCACATTGGCTGGGATATCGGTGTCTCCGAAATTGCCAAGCGGGTCCATTCGGAACTTGGGCAACCAACTCTGCTTGGTGCGTACTCACGGCTATTGATAGACTTGAACCGCCCGGTTTGGTCCCCGGAGCTTATCCTCGCCTGCAGCGATACAACGATGGTCCCTGGCAACCGCGGTTTATCGCAGACCGAGCGCGAAGCCCGCATCAACCAATATTATCTTCCGTTTCACAAAGCGCTGACACACCTGATCCGACGGTATCGGCCGAAGGCGATGCTCTGCATCCACAGCTACACCTCGGTTCTTAAGAGCTGCCCAGCTCCCCGCCCATGGCATTGCGGAGTGTTATACGACATGCATGTCGGTCTTGGACAAGCCTGCCTCAACTTTCTTCGGCAAATTCCCGGCTTGGTCGTTGGCGATAACCAACCCTATAGAGTTGATCATGCAGCCGAGGTGCCAATTCCGCTGCATGGCGAGCTTAAAGGCGTCCCGACAGTGTTGCTCGAAATCCGCAACGACTTGATCACCAAGCGAGCCGGCCAACTTCAATGGACTGAAATCATATCGGCGATGGTTACGAAATGCGTGCTTCCGCATTTTGAAAGCCGACCGCTCAAGCCCAATTCCTCACGGTTAAATTGCGGAGGCGCCGGCCGAAAGGATTAGAGACGGCCGTATTGCCTTTGACAATAGCACCAAGTAATAATACTTTTCGGAAAACAAAAATTATGCGGCGCACTAGCCCTATCGGAGAAATTGTCAATGAAACTTAACGCTGTCCGCGAGGGTGATATACTGATCGTGGCCCTTGAAGGCCGACTTGACGGCACCAATGCAGCTAAATTTGAAGAAATGCTGACTAGCGAAATCGGCGACGGCGGTTGTTCGGTTGTGGCTGATCTCGAAAACCTTGCTTACATCAGCAGCGCAGGATTGCGGGCAATATTGTTGGTGACAAAATCTGTTTCATCCAAAGGCGGCAAGTTGGCGCTGTGCTCACTCTCTTTGCAGATTGAAGAAGTCTTCAAGATCAGCGGGTTCGATAAAATCATACCGATCCATGCGACGAGAGTGGAAGCCGTCAACGCATTGGGGTGATGCTCATCGGCTGAATATTCTCGTGGCGGAATTTGATGCTCGCACTGATATACAAACCCGTTTATCGGTGAAAAAATAATCATGGACCGGGGGTGATTTCGTCACCTTGGCTGGCTTGTATTGACGCGGATATTCTGCGGGCAGGTGTCTTGGTGTTGTCAGACGGAGTCTGAAGCCTCAGAGTAGTCGGCCGGAAATTCTTCGTGCCTAAGATTGATCAGCGCCGGACGTGGCTGGAAATTGCATGATCCCAAAAAAAACAGGCTCTCATGCCGCAAGCCGAAGCGCTGCGGCATCGGATTCTCGGTGCCTGCTTTGTGCAATGGAGTGCCCGGCCTAATTCCACGGCTGATCCACCGCACAGCAGACGTGGTTTTTCAAAGCGAAATCCGAAGAGTTTAAGGACAAACTGTGAAGTTTGAGATGACTTTACAAGGCAGCCGGGGAATCAAGAAAATCACCCGCAGAATCCGAACGTCCATGCGAACCAAAAACGAGCAGATACAACTCCCAATCAATGACCGCATTCTTTAATGAATTTATTCATCGCTCTCCTGCGCTTCGGCCTCCGCTAATATCTTCCCTGCGCTGACTGGTATGGTGATGGTCATTTCGGTGTATTCGCCCTTCTGTGAATCTACGTCTATGGATCCACCGTGCTTGTTGATGATGTCGCTGCACATCGCCAATCCAAGCCCAGTACCCTGATCAGTCGGCTTCGTTGTGAAAAACGGGTTGAAGACTTTTTCCCGCAGTTCATCGGGTATTCCATCGCCATTGTCACGAATTCTGATCCGGACATTCTGGTCGTCGCGGGACGTCTTGACAGAAAGCGCCGGAATATAGCTGATCATTTGATTCTCTCCGGCCGCTTCAATCGCGCGCATTCGCTTTTCATGCGTCGCATAGCATGAATTACTCACTACATTCAGCACGACGCGTCCGATATCCTGCGAAACGACGGAGATTTCACCGACATTCGGTGAAAATTCATAATTAAGCTTTAGCTGAAGATCGTTATTCGCCGCTCTCGCGCCATGGTAGGCCAGCTTGGTGTGCTGCTCGACCAGCTGGTTGATGTTAGTCGCTTGAGCCTGACCGCCGCCTCGTCCCATTCGCAGCATGTCAGTTACGATCCGAACCGCACGTCCGCCATGCTCAAGAACACGGTTGATATTACCCATCAGCAATTCACTGATACTGATAATCTCTTCTTTCTTTTCCTCATCGTCCATTTTCGGATCGTTGATGATTTCATCCATCTCTTCGATCAGCTCTTTCGACGCTTCGGAAAAATTCTTTACAAAGTTCAGCGGATTCTTGATCTCGTGCGCAACACCGGCGGTGAGTTCTCCCAATGCGGCGAGTTTTTCTTTCAGCACAATTTGCGATTGGGCTGATTGCAATTGATCAAGCACTCGCTGCAGTTCGTCGTTCTTGCTCTGCAGATCCTGCGACAGCTTTTCAACCACATTGAGCCGCCTGGCATCCAGTGCGCTTTTTCGGAAGATTTCAAGGGCCGCGGCCATTTCGGCGATTTCATCATTTCCATTAACTTCGACTTCTTGGTCAAGATGCCCCGCGCCCATGCGGCGCATGCGCTGAGAAAGATAACGCAGTCTGGGCATAAGCGAGCTGCCGACCGACACCCAAGCATAGATCATGGCGCCGATCACTCCCAGCACGCCAAGGGTCACCATCGCCGACCAGCTGGTTGAAATCAGGGCTGCCGTGCGTTCGACGGTGTCGGTGGCTCTCTTATTGACAACATTGACAAGCCGCTCAGCGTCATTGACCAACACCGACGAAATCTGTTGGCTTTCAGTGAGAATCCGCTGCTGTGATTCCAAAAGCCGGAGTTCCGCCTTGCGCAGTCCAAAGCCATTGCCGTCATCCAGACCCAAAGAAAACAAGCGATCAAACATTGGTTTCAAATTTGAAGTTATCGCCGGTCGATTGATCGCTTTCAAGCTTCGTTGAATCGAATCTCTGGCAGACTCGAACAGATCGTATCGAACATCCAGCAAAGCGGGATCGGAAATCATCGCGCTGCTCGATAACAATTGCAAAGCTATGTTGGTCTGTTGCTCCAGAACGGAAAGATTACGATACAGATCAACCTCGAACTCCGTGAAATGCGATTCTCTCTGAGCGGCCGGGGCATCAAGCTGGGTCCTTCCAGTCAACAGGAAAAAATACTGATCATCAATTAAGGGAATCAATCCGAGGCGCAGTTGGGTCTCTATGTTCACCAAGTCAGCGCGAAATTCCGTCATTCTGTCTCGAAGCTCAAAAAGATTAAGCATCGAAGCTTCCATCAGAGCGGCTTTCGCGCTAAGATTCGCAATGCCATCAGAAATGGGTTCCGTGTCTTCTGTCTCCTCGTAGATCAAAAGACGGGCAAGCTCGGCCTCCAAGTCATCTTTCAACTGTGTGATTTCCGCAGAAACCTCGTTAAGTTCATCAGAAGACATTGCATCAGCAAGCTTGGGAACGGCAGCAAACAAATCTGAACTTGCCCTGGATAGCGAGACCACGGCAACCATCTCCGGCAGTGCGATTGAATACACCAGATCCTGTGATCCGGAGATTCGTTCAAATGATTGCCAAGTAACCACAATCAAAAGAATTGCGATCAACGCCGCAGATCCCACTGCGGAATAAATGCGAAAGGCTATCTGCCGTGAATCCAGCGACCTGACGAATTTATTCGCTAAACTCATTCGCGGGGATCCTCATTCAATGTTTCAACCGGCGTGAATCGACCGTCTGAATTCAATGCCGTCAGATAAACCTCTTCAGAGCCCTGATTGTCACCAGGGCCAAATGTCAGGCTCAAACCGTGGATATCCATCGACTCGGTCTTTCGGAACTGCTCAAAGACACAATCCCGCGTCAGCGGCTCGCTGCAATCGGATATCGCCGAGAGAAGCATCTTGGCGGCGATGTATCCCTCAAATGAATTGTAACCAGGTTCAGCACCCGGCGAAACCGCTTCCAGTGCGGACAAATAGCTCTGGGCAACTCTCAATTCAGTGTTTCGGAAGTCCGGCACAACTTGGGTCACAAAAACTTCGTAACCGCTTTTCCCGAGCTGCTTGGCAAGCGCTCTGCTGCCGACGAATGAAATATTGATAAAGAGGGGTTCGAAACCGAGTTGGTATGACCATAAGATTGCGGCGGCGGCCGGTTGATAGGCACCGACAATGATCACAGCCTGCGGATTGGCCCGCATCAGATCAAGAACGGCAGTCTTCACCGCCGTTGTGTTACGTTCGTAAGTGCCGATTCCTGTCGGCTCGAGGTCGAACCGCTTCAGTGATGAAATTAAATTCTCATGGCCGCTGCGCCCAAACGAATCGTTCTGATAAAGAATGCCGATGCGATCAATGCCTCGGTCTTCCATCAGCCGATCCACCATTTCATCGATTTCCTGCCGGTAAGAGGCCCGAAAGTTCACCACCGACGAGAATCGGTCCGTGTTGCGCAGAAACTGCGCACCGGTAAACGGCGCCACGTACGGAACGCCTGCTTCTTCGGCAATCGGCACCACGGCGCGCGACGTCGGTGTGCCGACCGCGCCGATCAGTGCAAAAACTCTTTCATCTTCGATCAGCGCGCGTGTGTTTCTGATCGCGCGAACGGGTTCATATCCATCATCGTGATGGCTAAGAACGACCCGCTTACCATTAATTCCGCCCTGCTGATTTGCTTCGAATAACGCGGCTTCGATACCAAGTCGCAATTCCTTGCCGAGTTCTCCCGCTGGTCCACTGAAAGCGGCGGACTGCCCTAGCTTTAGAACCGATGATTCGTTGGACTGGGATAGGGCATTGGTCCCAACCAGAATGGATAGCCCGACAGCAGTCAAAAGCGGAACAAGTAATCGCACTGGATTTATCTCCGTTTAAGAATGGAGACCACATTCCATCCATCACGGCGTTCGTATCCGATCTCATCCGCCATGGTCTTAGCCAAGTGAATGCCCAAACCGCCGACCGGACGTTCTTCCACACTGCTGTCAAGATCCGGAGGCTTCGCATCCTCAAGCGGATTGAATTCTAGACCGTTGTCCATCAGCACAATATGGACCGCATCGGATTCGGAGCGCATATCCAATCGAATATCGGATGACATATCGCTATTGCCGTAATGGACAGCGTTTAAAACCAATTCCTCAAGAATAAGCCGTATGGTGAACTCCAAATCAGGCGGCCAGCTGCAGACTTTGGAGAACGCGTCGATCTCTGCTTCAACCTGTGCATACTGATCGCCGCTGCCTTGGACATTGATCGAAAGTTCCTGAGTCATGATCAAGCCACCCGCTTGAGAGCGACGCAGGTGATGTCATCCGACTGCGGCTCATCTCCGGAGAACTCGTGCACGGCCTTCACAACCGCTTCGCAAAGAGATTTAGTGTCGGTGCCGATATGCTGCTCGGCAAATTTCAACAAACGGTCTTCCCCATAAAGTTCTCCGTCGACGTTCATCGCTTCGGTAACCCCATCGGTATAGAACAGCACAATGTCTCCCGGCTCAAGTTCCTCGGTCGCTTGATCAATGTTTGCATCAGGAAGCACGCCAAGTGCAATCCCCGAAGGCATATCCAGATAATGGACTGCCCCGCTGGCTCTTACCACCAGAGGCGCGTTGTGTCCGCCATTCGCATAAACAAGCGTGCCGGTGTCGGGATTGAATATCGCATAGCAGACCGTAACGAACATTCCGGCGTCATTGTCCTCAGCCAGCAGATTGTTGACTTCTTCAAGAACAGCCGTCGGCGCCATGGCTCCGATTGCGGACCCCTTAAGCAGAGTTCGACTGGACATCATGAACAGCGCCGCCGCCACACCTTTGCCGGATACATCGGCAATAGCGATCCCAATTTCAGGGTCGGTCAGCTTCATCGCATCGAAAAAATCGCCGCCAACGTCGCGAGCGGGCTCCATCGAACCGTAAATTTCGAAATTGTCGCCGGTTGGAAACACCCGGGGCAAAATCGACTGCTGCATTTCGCTTGCCAGTCCCAATTCATTCTGAATTGAAATCAGCCGGTCGCGCGCAAGCAATGCCTCGCGCCACATTTTCAGGTGCTGCACCGTGCGATCAATGGTTATGCGCAGGTCTTCAAAATCAATTGGCTTGGTGATGAAATCGAAGGCACCGCGGTTCATTGCCGAGCGTATGTTCTTCATATCTCCATACGCCGACACGATCACGGAACGAATGTTAGGGTTAACAGATGGAATCTGCTGTAAGAGAGTTAACCCGTCCATCTCCGGCATATTAATATCGGAAAGAACAATATCAATCTCATCGTCTTCATTGAGCACTTCCAATGCTTCAACACCGTTGTGCGCAAATAAGAATTCATACTCTCCGCGTCTGATTTCTCGCCGCATACGCTGAAGCACTAGGGGTTCGACGTCAATTTCATCATCCACAACCAATATACGATAGCAGTCTCGCATTTAAATCTCCGCAAGATTAAATTATTAAGAAGGTAATACGCAAAGGCCTTTCGTGCAAAGATTCTCCGGAAAGGTCGCTCATTATTCAGTTAACGCAGCATAACCAGCTGAGTTACGATGCAGATTATCGCACATTAGTTCAATTCGATAACCTAAACAGTGAAGGAACTGGGTGATTTAAACTGACCTTAGCATCAAAAGAGGAGACTATGCGAGTTCCACCGCGCTTCTTTACACATACACATGAATGATGATTCGTCCATCATCTGCGAAAATGCAATAGCTCCGCATGGCTGCTTCTGCATTCCGACTTTGGAAAGCACTGGCTGCAACCAGAGAAACCCATCCGGATAAACAATGTTTTTCACAGGCCGAAAACAGACTTTGTCCACAACCGCTGACCAAACCTTTAATCGTTCATTCAGACATACAACACAACCATGTCTTTGGCTAGATGGTCCATCACCGATTTAAAACCGGCGTTGGAAAGGCATGCCGTGTAGATTTTTCCGGTTCCTCCGCTGAAGCGCTGCTGGTTCAAACTGTCGGCTTCATGGGAACATTCGGAGCCGTCTTGACGCCCCGAAGCTCGAATGCGCGTTTCTGGACCGCGGTCGGATCGGTAGGATGGTCAGGTGGACTGTTGCTGCACCCGGAAGCAGAACTTGCTCCAGCGCGAGACCTAACAGATCGTCCATCAGCGTCGGGAAGCAGTGTGCAGGCCGCGCTTCGGCGGTCTTAAGTTTTGCGGGTCCGGATGTTTCCGCCCTTTCGACCAGGATTTTGCGCTGCGCTATCGCGACGAATCAAAGGATATATCGACTGGCTTGGACGAGGCCCGCAATTTAGTGTGCCTGTGGTTCTGCAATAACCGAATTTATGCGGTATGTTGTTAATCGAGAGCACGATAAGCTGGATCTTGTCAAAATCCGGCATCCAATTTCGGATACCGCGAAGCGGTCCGCAGAATCCGCTGCGGAGCTTACAGCGAATTGGTGATTCACAGGGGTGTGGCGCATGACAAAGATTGCAAAGGTTTGGCTTGATAACACCGCATCGTTTCCGCGCCCCGCCAATCCTGAGGCACTGAAAGCCCGCTGGGATCAATGGAGATCAAGCTGCCTTTCGGGCGCGGACGCGGCTTTGGCGGAATTTGCCGAGAGCGCGGCCAATTTGGAAATCGCGCGCAATTGTCTCAGCGCCATTTTCGGCAACAGCCAATTTCTGAGTCAAAATCTGATTAATGATCCCAGCCTCGCACAGGAACTCATTGAGTTGGGTCCCGATGCAATCTGCAGAAACTCTATCGGCGATGTCTGTGATTTCAGCCGTCTCGGCAAGGAATCGACCGCTGATTTCATGACCAGAATGAGAGTCGCAAAATCACGCGTCGCAACCGCCGCCGCTGTTGCGGACTTTGGGCTGCACTGTCCGGTTTTACAGGTCACAGGATGGCTGACGGAATTGGCAGCCGGGGCGCTGCAGGCCAGCTGCTGTCATCTACTGCGCGAGGCCAGCGACCGCGGGCAAGCGAGTTTGCCAGATCCGACGGCGCCGCATCGAGGCTCTGGATTGGTTGTACTGGGCATGGGTAAGCTTGGCGCATGCGAACTCAATTTTTCCAGTGATGTCGATGTCATCATTCTATTTGATGAGCAGTGCGAAGCCGTCCAAAACGGCAGACACCAAAGAATGTTCTCGCGTCTTGCCCGCAATCTTGTCACGCTCATGGCGAAACGTACCGCCAAAGGATACGTCTTCCGAACCGATTTGCGATTACGGCCCGATCCCGGATCGACTCCTCCTGCGATCTCGATCGAGCGGGCGCAACGCTATTACCAAACGCTTGGGCAAACTTGGGAACGGGCGGCAATGATCAAAGCCCGGCCGGTTGCCGGGGACCTTGAAGCGGGACAGGAGTTTCTCGACGCGAACAGCGGCTTTGTCTGGCGCCGCAACCTGGATTTTCCGGCACTGCGCGACATCCAAGCGATGAAACGACGGATAAATGCGCACAAGGGTGGCGCGCATATTGCCGTTGAAGGCCACAATGTCAAGCTAGGGCGGGGCGGAATCCGGGAAATCGAATTTTTAACCCAAACTCGGCAATTGATCTGGGGCGGCCAAAACCGAGCGCTTCGCGGACGGGGCACCATGAATATGCTTGAAGCACTGGCGGTTTCCGGGCGCATAAGCGTAAGTGCGGCGACAGAGCTCAAGACCGCCTATCAATTCCTGCGAACCGTCGAACACCGAATTCAGATGGTGGATGACCAGCAAACGCACAGTCTGCCGGATAATCCGGCGGGAATCAGCGATATCTCAATTTTTCTTGGCTTTGAAACGATGGAGGCCTTCCGCAGTGCGCTGATCAGGCAGCTGAAGACTGTTGAAAGACACTATAACAGCATGTTCGAGCAATCATCATATGATGATGTCAAGGAGCTCATACTTGAATTCCAGGATCCGGCGGCGCGCGATATCACCACAAAAAATCTTGAAAAGATGGGCTATGATGATGGTGAAGCCATTTACAACGCTGTCTGCAGCTGGATCGCCGGCAACATTCGCGCCGCACACACCGGACGCGCGAGGGAGATACTAAAAGAAATCAGCGGTCCGCTGATCAGGGAATTCGCAGGAACGGCGAATCCCAGCCAGACATTCGGTCGGTTCCAAGATCTCCTGAGCCGGATGTCTCGAAGCCTCAATCTGCTTTCGTCGATTGCTGCGGAAGCAAGCCTTGTCCCGCTATTGGCTGACATCATGGGCAACGCACCGCGTCTTGCTGAGTGGATCAGTCAGCAACCTGGACTTATCGAAGGAGTTCTGCATTCCGACTTTGTCCGCCTTGATCCCACGGCTGATGGCCAAATTGAACCCGAGATCGCCGATGCGGCCCGGCGCGGGCTGGTCCGCCTGTTCTACGAACGCGAGTTCAAGATCAGGCAAATGGCGGAAGATCTAGCCGATGAAATCGTAACGGTGGCTGGAGAGACACCCGATCTGCAGGAGGTGCTTGACGCGCAACGACGATGGGTCAGAAACCGCAAGTTCCAGATTGGCATTCACATGCTTCGAGGCGATCTGTCTCCAACTGACGCCGCGAAACCTTTGTCCGGTATCGCGGAAACCTGTCTGATTTCGCTTCTCGAGCGAATCAAACGGGATTTTGCTGAGGTGCACGGCTTGGTTGATGGAGGTCAACTCGCGGTGCTGGCCTGCGGTCGCCTTGGCAGCCAAGAAATGACATTGTCGTCTGATCTGGATTTGATATTTGTCTATGCACATGCACCAGATGCGGCCGCTTCCGACGGACGCCGTCCGTATCCGCCGACCCAATATTATGCTAAACTCTGCCGACGTTTTTTGAATGGCGTGACGGCCCCAACCGCTGAAGGAAAATTGTATGAAGTCGATATGAGGTTGCGCCCGAGCGGCAAGTCCGGACCAATCGCTTGCTCCATTGAACGGTTCGAATCGTATCAGCGCAACGATGCATGGACATGGGAACATCAAGCCTTGACCCGCGCTCGAGTGATATACGCCGAGGTCGGACTCAGGAAGCGGCTTAACGCAATCATACGATCAGTTCTGACCAAAGAAAGAGATGCAGCCAGTCTGGCCCAAGATATACGCTCAATGCGCCAGCGTATCCGAGGCGAACTCGAAGAGGCGAACGAACTGACCATTAAATTTCGGCGAGGCGGTATCCTGGATTTGGAATTCATCGCCCAATTTCTGCAACTCAAATTCGCTAGCAGCCATGCAGCAATTCTGCTGCGCGATGCATGCACCGTATTTCAAAAATCCGGGGAACTCGGTTTAATCGACAGCCAAACCGCGGAGGAACTCTATAACAGCCTGCAGTTTTGGAGAAATATACAAGGAATCATGCTGCTGACTGTCGAAAGGGACAGACTTGAAGACAATGCGGCGGGAGTTCTAAAGAGACTCTTCGGCGGTCAAAGCAGCGATCTTGTTCTCGAATCGATTGCGGAATCAATCTCGGAAACAGCCGACCGGGTTTCGGCGCACTACGAAAACATCATCAGATAGATCCCACAGCATAGCACGCTGATATCGTGCTGCGTTCGCGGATTCAGAAAACCATCGGCATCATGCTTTATTGGGATGCTTGTTTGAGTCTAAGGCCCAAGCCGGCGGCCTTGATTCGAAAAAAGCTTGAATGCCTTCGGCCGCCTCCCGCCTCTGCAGGCATTTCACCAATTGATCGGCAGTCATCTCGATCAACTGGTCGTCAATCCGAAGCCCTAAGCTGATCGCCAGCTCCTTTGCCTGTGCGACCGCCCCAGGGGCGCAGTTTCGGTAAATTTCGGCTTCGTCCCGAACAAAGTCGTCCAATTCCTCGTCGGCTGCGGCGGTCTGCACAAGACCAAGCGATACCGCTGCTTTGCAGTTAATGCGCTGCGCCGACATGAACAGACGCTTTGCCGCCGAGACGCCGACTTTCGCGACCACATACGGCGATATCGTAGCGGGAACCAGACCAAGCCGCACTTCGGTGAGCGCAAATTCGGCCGAATGTGCCGCAATCACTGAATCACATACTGAAACCAAGCCGACTCCGCCGCCAAAAGCATTGCCCTGCACGCGGCCAATGACCGGTTTGGGAATCCGAAACCACTTGTTCAACATCTCTGCCAGGCGCCGCGCATGGATGCGGCGGGTTTCTGTCTGTTTAGCGATGTTATCCTTCATCCAAGATATATCCGCACCGGCACAGAATGTTCGTCCATTCCCGGTCAAAACGATCACGCGAACACTTTGATCAGCTGCCAAATCGTCGGCAGTTTGCGAAAGTTCAGCGATCATCGCATCCGAAATCGCATTGTGCTTTTCCGGCCGATTCAATGACACAGTCGCGACACCCCATGGTTGCCGCTCAAGCATGAGGGTTTGCATGATTCTACTCCGCCGCCAAGTCGCGCTTGATCAGGCCAAGATTTTTTCTGACTTTAGCTGGTCCGATAACTCGTGCTCCCAATGCTTCGACGATGCCGACCGCCTTTTCAACGAGCTGATAATTCTTCGCCAACACCCCACGCTCCAAATACAAATTGTCCTCTAAACCGACGCGAACATTTCCGCCTGCCAAAACTGCAGCGGCGACATAGGGCATTTGGTGCCGTCCAAGCGAGAACGCCGAAAATGTCCAGTCCTCAGGAACGTTGTTAACCATCGCTAGAAATGTGTTCAGATCATCGGGCGCTCCCCACGGTATGCCCATGCAGAGCTGCACCAGCGCCGGCGCTTCAAGAATGTTCTCCCGCACCAGCTGTTTCGCAAGCCATAAATGACCGGTTTCAAAGGCTTCGATTTCTGGCTTCACTCCAGATTCGGTTATGAGCCGCCCCATCGCGCGCAACATCCCCGGCGTGTTGATCATCACATAGTCCGCCTCGGCGAAATTCATTGTGCCGCAGTCCAGCGTGCAGAGTTCGGGATTGCAGGAGATCACATGCCGCAAGCGCTCGCCAGCCCCCGCCATGTCCGTTCCTGCATCATCAAGCGGGAGCGGCGATTCGACTGAACCGACAGTTAGGTCGCCTCCCATCCCTGCCGTGAGATTCAAAACAACGTCGCAGTCCGCATCCCGAATCCGCTGTGTCACCTCCCGGTAGTATTCGACCCGTCTTGACGGTGCTCCGCTTTGCGGGTCGCGCACATGACAATGAACGATCGCCGCACCTGATTTTGCCGCGGCGATGGCGCTTTCAGCGATCTGTTTCGGTGACCTTGGAACATGCGGACTTCTGTCCTGAGTGCTGCCCGCCCCCGTTATCGCACAGGTGATGAACACCTCTCTATTCATTTCCAAAGGCATTTTTTTCTCCATTCGCCATACGAGCGTTAGACCCAGCTCAGCCGCAAAACCGAATTCCAAAGATCGCTGCTGCGGAGTTCTTTGTCATGATTCGCCAATCAGTGCCGCTGCCTTGCCGGTTGCGCTTACCAAAGCCGCTTTATCCAGTCCTGTAGCAAAACCGAGTTCGGTCAAGGTGGTGTGCACTTTCAATGTATCAGCGTTTCCGGGTGCGCCGGGTGCGAACGGACAGCCTCCCAGACCTCCGATCGATGTATCGAAGGTTCGGACACCAAGCTCAATCGCGGTTCGGATATTCTCAATCACGTTGCCGCCTGTGTCATGAAAATGACCGGCAAGCTTCTCTGCCGGCAGCGCATGCAGAACGGCGCGTATCATCTCTCCGATCGTCTCTGCTCGCCCGGCGCCGATCGTATCTCCCAACGAAATCTCATAGCAGCCCAGCTGACTGAGTCTAGCCGCAATCATCGCAACCTGCTTCGGTTTGGTTGGGCCGTCAAAGGGGCAAGCGACCGCACAAGAAATATAGCCGCGCACCGGGAATCCGCGCAGTTCGGAAGCTTTGCAAACGCGGCTGATCCTTTCAAGGCTTTCTTCGACGGAAGAATTGGTGTTTGCTCTGGCAAACCCTTCCGTAGCCGATGCAAAGACGGCTACTTCGTCCACTCCCGCTTCAACCGCCGCGTCCAAACCTCGCAAGTTTGGAATCAGCGCGGCGTAACTAACTTGGCTAGAACGCTGAATCGATTGGAAAACATGCCGACTGTCCGCCATCTGCGGAACGCGTTTCGAACTGACGAAGCTGCCGCACTCAATGCGGCGGAATCCACAAACCGAAAGCGCATTGATCAGGTCAACCTTCCGGTCTGCCGAAATCAGCTTGGATTCATTCTGCAGCCCATCACGCGGGCCAACCTCAACCAATTCGATCATGTTTCGGCTGGTCATGTTCGATCCGCATCCGATGAAATTATCGAAATGATTTCAGCTCCATCCGTCACTTGTGCTCCCTTGCACAAATGCACCTTGTCTACAAAACCTCCGCATGGAGCAGAGAGCGTCAGCTCCATCTTCATGGCTTCCATAGTGACCAAGACTTGACCATCGTCAACGACATCTCCGGGCTGCACATGAATGGTGCGCACAACCGCTGGCATCGGCGCTCGAATCGTTCCATCGCCTGATTGTGCAACATGCGCCGCCCCTTGAGATTCCGCTTCGGAAAAACTCCAAATTCCTTCATGAAAGACATGCACAAAATTGTCTTTCTTCATGACACGCCCTTCAATCGATTCGCCATTGATCCGCCAGCATCCGCCACTAAATCGACAGCACAGTGTTTCCTTCGCGCAGCGAATGGTCAGGCTGACATTCGAATGAACCGTAACCTCAACAGCTTTTTCCTCGTTACCGGCAACAAGATTCAAAGTGCGGTTCAAAGGCTGCCATAGCGCGAAGCCGATTTCCTTCGCATTTTGCCCCGGCAGGCCAAATATCCCGATTGCGGCCAACGCCAATACGGTCGCGGAAGGGACCGCCGCGGCTGCGTCAAGGTTGTATTTTCTTGCAATGGTTCCGGTATCAAACTGAGCGCTTATGAATTCAGCGGTATCAATCAGATCCTGTAAAAACGCTAAATTCGATGGAATTCCACGGATTTCCGCCTCACCTAAAGCTGAGGCGAGAACCTGTCTTGCTTCCTCGCGCGTTTCGCCCCGTGCAACGAATTTGCAAATCATCGGATCATAATACGGACTGACGGTGTCGCCGGCCTCGACTCCTGAATCGACGCGAACATCCGATGGCATTGCGAAGCGGGTCAGCCTTCCAGCGGCTGGAAGAAATTGATTGGCTGGATTCTCCGCGTAGATCCGAGCTTCGACAGCAGATCCCGCAATCCGCAGTTCGTTCGGGCAAAACGAATCGAGCGGCTGTCCGGCGGCCGCACGAATCTGCCATTCCACCAGATCAATCCCCAGCACAGTCTCGGTGACCGGATGCTCGACCTGCAGCCGTGTATTCATCTCCATGAACCAAAACCTGCTTGGATGAAGCCCGTCGGATCCATCGGCGATGAACTCCATGGTTCCGGCGCCGATATAACCGATCGCCTGCGCGCCATCGGTCGCAGCGCTGCAGATCGCAGCACGGAATTCCTCGCTAATGCCTGGAGCTGGCGATTCTTCGATTACCTTTTGGTAGCGCCTTTGCAGAGTGCAATCGCGCTCGAAAAGATGAGTGACCTTGCCATGCCTGTCGGCGAAAATCTGCACTTCAATGTGCCGCGGACACTGAACCAGACGCTCGATTATGACGTCGTCGCTGCCGAATGCGGCATAGGATTCCCTCTTGGCCTCGGCGAGTCGGGACGAAAATTCACCTGCGGTCTGCGCGATTCGCATCCCTTTTCCGCCACCGCCCGCGGCCGCCTTTATGAGGGCTGGAAAGCCGATTTTCTGCGCTTCGCTTTGTAAACGGGTCCTGCTCTGATCCCTGCCGTGATAGCCGGGAACCACCGGAACACCCGCTGCTTCCATCAGCCTCTTTGCGGAGTTCTTAAGTCCCATCGCTCTTATGGCCGACGCAGGCGGTCCGATGAAGATTAGTCCAGCTTCTGCACAGGCATCTGCGAACTCTGGATTCTCTGACAAGAATCCGTAACCGGGATGAATTGCGGATGCGCCGCTCTCAACCGCAGCCGAGACCACTCTTTCGATATTGAGGTAACTCGCGACTGCCTCCGGCGGGCCAATGCAAATGGCTTCATCTGCCGAACGCACATGCAGCGCATCTTTGTCGACTTCGGAATAAACCGCAACTGTTAAAATCCCAAGCCTACGGGCTGTCCGTATAATCCGCACAGCGATTTCTCCGCGGTTGGCGACAAGCAGTTTGCGGAACAGCGCCGAATCCGAATCGGAAGTGAAAACTGAATACTGCGCGGTTCTGCCCATCAAGCGTCAACCGGCTACATACGGAACAGACCGAATTTGGTTTCGGGAATCGGCGCATTCAAAGCGGCAGCAAGAGACAGCGCCAGAACACTTCGGCTCTTGGCGGGATCAATGATTCCGTCATCCCACAAACGCGCCGACGCGTAAAGCGGGTGCGCTTGGCGTTCAAATTGGTCGATGATCGAGTTTTCAAATTCGGTCGCATCCTCTGAACTGAGGACTCTTCCGGATTTTTCGGCGGCTTGCCGCCTTACGGTTGTCAGCACACCTGCCGCCTGTTGTCCTCCCATCACAGAAATCCGTGCATTCGGCCACATCCACAAAAACCTGGGCTGATAGGCGCGGCCAGCCATACCGTAGTTTCCGGCGCCGAAGGATCCGCCGATGATCATCGTGACTTTTGGAACTTCTGTCGTCGCGACGGCGGTCACCATCTTCGCCCCATGCCGCGCAATTCCTTCATGCTCTGCCTTTTTGCCAACCATGAACCCGGTGATATTCTGCAAAAACACCAGAGGGATGCGGCGCTGTGAACAGAGTTCCACAAAGTGGGCGCCCTTGAGCGCGCTTTCAGAGAACAGCACGCCGTTATTTGCAAGAATTCCAACCGGAATGCCCCGAATCTGCGCGAATCCTGTTACCAGTGTCTCACCGAACCGCGCTTTAAATTCATCGAATCGCGACCCATCAACGACTCGGGCTATCACTTCACGAATATCGTACGGCTTGCGCAGGTCACACGGGACGATGCCGGTGATTTCGTTCGGGTCATAGGCTGGCTCTTCAAATTCTGTTATTCGGCAACGCTCGGCGCAACCTGATTCTAAGGAGGCAACGGCATCACGGGCAATTTGCAAAGCATGAGCATCATTCTCGGCCAAATAGTCTGCAACGCCGGAACGAGCGGTATGCACATCCCCTCCCCCAAGCTCCTCTGCAGTCACAACCTCGCCGGTCGCAGCATTCACCAAAGGTGGACCTGCCAAAAAAATCGTCCCTTGATTTCGAACGATGATCGTAACATCCGACATGGCGGGAACATAAGCGCCGCCTGCTGTGCATGATCCCATAACGACTGCGATCTGAGCGATGCAAGCGGCAGACATTCGCGCCTGATTGTAGAAAATTCGTCCAAAGTGCTCCCGATCCGGAAAGACTTCGTCCTGCTGAGGCAGGTTGGCTCCTCCCGAATCCACCAAGTAAACGCATGGAAGGCGGCATTCACTCGCGATTTCCTGCGCCCGCAGATGCTTTTTGACTGATATCGGGTAATAGGTTCCGCCTTTGACGGTTGCGTCATTGCAGACAACCATGACCTCCCGGCCATGAACGCGGCCGATGCCTGTAATCAACCCACCGCAGGGCACTTCTTCGTCTTTGTAAAGGCAATGGCCCGCCAGTGCGCCGATTTCAAGAAATGGCGAGCCTGGATCCAAGAGATTCGCGATACGATGCCGCGGCAGCATTTTCCCCCGGGCCGTATGTCTCGCTCGGGATTTTTCGCTGCCGCCCGCTGCGGCCGCGATTGCCGCCTTCTGAACAATCTCCAGCGCGGATGCGTGCTCTCTGGAGTTTGCTTGGAAGTCCTCCGACGAGGGGCTGATTTTCGATTTGATTACCGGCATCGACCTGTTCGATCATGCTGCCAAGCGTCTGCGGCGCAATGAGTGACTTTATATTTGCAATCGATCATGCGCTGAGCTTCATCAATTCCCGACCGATCAGCATGCGTCGGATCTCCGAAGTGCCCGCACCGATTTCCATCAGCTTGGCGTCTCGAAAAATTCGGCTGACTGGAGATTCGCTTACATATCCCGCACCTCCCATCGCTTGAACGGCTTGATGGGCTTGCTTCATGGCTTGTTCAGACGTGTATAGCACACAAGCGGCGGCATCTTGGCGTGTGACTTCGCCGCGGTCGCATGACTTTGCGACCTCATAGACGTAGGCGCGCGCCGAATTTAAGGCAGTATACATATCGGCAACCTTTGCTTGCATGAGCTGAAACTCGCCGATCGACTTCCCGAACTGCTTGCGACTGTGCATATATGGCATGACTTCGTCCATGCAGGATGCCATGATTCCAAGTCCGATGCCTGCCAACACAACCCGCTCAAAGTCCAACCCTGACATTAAAACAGCTGCACCGCACCCCTCTTCGCCGAGAACATTTTCGAACGGCACTTCGACATCCGCGAAGATCAATTCAGCGGTATTTGAACCGCGCATCCCCAACTTGCAAAAATGCTGCGAGGCGGAATATCCGGCCATATCCTTTTCGATGATAAATGCCGTGATGCCCTTCGAACCCGCAGAGGGATCAGTTTTTGCGTAGACAACAACGGTGTCGGCATCCGGGCCATTGGTTATCCAATATTTGGAGCCGTTCAACCGATAGTAGCCGTTGCGCTTTTCCGCACGAAGCTTCATCGAAACCACGTCGGAACCAGAGCCCGACTCCGACATAGCCAACGCACCGACATGTTTGCCGGATATCAACCCCGGCAGGTATTTTTTTCTCTGCTCTTCACTGCCGTTCAATCGTATCTGATTCACGCACAGATTCGAATGCGCTCCATATGACAAAGCCACGCTCGCTGAGGCCCGTGCGATTTCTTCCACAACGATCACATGTGCCAAATATCCAAGTCCAGCTCCTCCATAATCCTCTTCGACGGTGACACCCAACAGGCCGAGTTCGCCCATTTCTTGCCAGAGTTCAGCAGGAAAGAGATTTGATTCGTCAATGGCAGCTGCTAAGGGCTTCAGCCGATGCGATGACCATCGGCCGGCGAGATCCCTAAGCTCTTCCAGACCCTCGCCAATGTCAAAACGCATAGATGTGTTAAACATGCGAAATCTCCGGCTCCGGCACTCCGAAGTCCTGCGTCGAAATGCGTTCAGTCAGTTTCATGGAATGCAAACCTTGTAAACAGCATCGCCTCTCTCAAAGCCAATCATCGCCTCGGCATGCATTGAAATCAACAATCATGGGGAACGCTGAATATACCTTTTTATTATTATATTATTTCAATCTTTATTCTATATGTATACATTAATAAAGTCATTTGTTCAAGTAAATTGTAAACATTGAGAGCACCGTCATCCTTTCAGCAAAAAATTCATATCCAACTTGAGGTCCGATTGCACGTTGTCACTCATACAATGCAAGAAATGAGTTCGGTTGCAATGCCGGGAAGTTGACTGAAGTCTGAAAGCAGCGCATCCGCCCCCATATCGCGCACATCATCACCAAACGGTCCGAAGGTCACGAGGATTGAACAAACACCGGCTGCGCGCGCTGTGTGATAATCAGTGTCGGTGTCACCGACAAAGACCGCTTGCTTCGGCATGCCGCCGGCCTCGCTGATCGCATGCAGCAAAGGTTCCGGTCTGGGCTTGCGAACCGGCAGCGTGTCTGCTCCGATCAAAGACGAAAATGAACTCAAAATTCCGAGATCGGCGAGCAGAATTCTTGCCAATCTTTCCGGTTTGTTGGTACAAACGCCAAGTCCCCATCCCATTTCGCTGAGCGTCCGCATTGCTTCTTCGACATGAGGATAAAGAACCGTATGTTCTGAAATGCAGGATTCGTAGTCGATCAAAAACTCTCTGTACCAATCGCTCAACTCGTCGACGCTTATCGATTGAAGCCCATGTTCTTTGTGCAGACCGGCTTTCAGCATAGCTCGACCGCCTTTGAATGCGACATTCTGGTCTGTTAGGGGATCGAGCAGGCCGTCAACGCCATGACGCCCAAGCGTCGCATTCGCGGCGTTGATCAAATCACGACTGGTGTCGGCGAGCGTGCCATCCAAATCAAATGCTGCGACTTTTCTCATATTCGTCCTATGCCAATTCTGTGTTGTTCATTCCCGCTTCATTTTCTAACACAATATATTGTAACTCAATCGGCATCTGCTAACGCGTCTGCACCGAACATTATGAATGAACGATTAAGAGAAAGGTCCAGGTCATGCCGGTCGCAGTTCTAATCTTGGCCGCTGGTTCCGGCACGAGAATGAAGTCTGCCCAGCCAAAAGTATTGCATCAAATTGGCGGAGCTCCGATGATTTTGCATGTTATCAAAACAGTCGAAGATGCAAGACCGGACCTCGTCCACATCATCACAGGACAAGGTGAAGAGCAGATTCGAAGCGAGCTGAAGCAAGCCGGCTTCTCCTGCCGGACGATCCGCCAAGTCCGGCAAAAGGGAACCGCCCACGCAGTTGCGTCCGCGAAACAGGTGCTCGGTGGGTTCAGTGGACAGATTGTTGTTCTTTACGGTGACACTCCCTTCCTTCGCACCGAGACCATTCAAAAGATGCAGCAGGCGATCCGCGGCTCGGCAGATGTCGCCATTCTCGGTTTCCACGCGTCCGAACCAAAGAATTATGGCCGTCTTGTCATCGACAGCGATGAAAATCTTGAACGCATCGTTGAATTTAAGGACGCGAACCCAGACGAGCGCAAGATCACCTACTGCAACAGCGGGGTTGTTGCCGCTGAAGCATCGCTGTTGTTTTCGCTCATTGATGATGTCGATTCAGACAATGCTTCTGATGAATTCTACCTGACAGATATCGTTGGCATCGCCCGCAGCAAGGGGTTTACCTGCGCAACCGTCGACTGTTCCGAAGCGGAAACACTGGGTATCAATGACCGCCGCGACCTGGCCGCGGCGGAGAACGTCTTCCAGAGCAAAGCACGGCAGCGCGCAATGGACAATGGGGTGACGCTGGTTTCACCGGAGACTGTATATCTGAGTTACGACACGCGACTTGCACCGGACACAATCATTGAGCCCTTTGTTTGCTTCGGTCCGGGTGTGGTTGTGAATTCTGGCGCCAGGATACGTTCCCATTCCCATCTTGAGAACTGCACCATTGGTGAAAACGCAATCATTGGACCTTTCGCTCGGATTCGACCGGGATCCACGATCGGAGAACATGCGAAGATAGGAAACTTCGTTGAGGTCAAGGCATCCACGATCGGAGACCATGCCAAAGCTTCGCATTTGACATATATCGGTGATGCTGACGTCGGGGATCTTGTCAATGTCGGAGCAGGCACAGTGATCTGCAACTATGATGGGAAATCTAAGAATAAAACGCGGATCGGAGATAGAGCGTTTATCGGTTCCGACTCAATTCTTGTTGCCCCTGTTTCGGTCGGAAATGATTCGATGACGGCCGCGGGTTCTGTCATAACAAACGACGTTCCAAATGGAGCGCTTGGCATTTCCCGTTCACGACAATCGACAATCAAGGACTTCGCGCTGCGCTTCTTTGGCCGTCCAAGGCAAGCGGATCAGGCAAACGAAAAGGAATTCTAAGTTCATGTGCGGAATAGTCGGCTATCTTGGCGAAAATGAAGCTGCACCAATTTTGTTGGAGGCGCTGCGGCGCATGGCCTATCGCGGCTATGACAGCGCCGGGGTAGCCACTCGGGAAAACGGCGTCCTGCGCCGTCGGCGGGCGGTCGGTAAACTTGCCAGGCTTTCCGATATGCTGGTCAGGGATCCGATTCGCGGATTTACCGGCATCGGCCACACCCGCTGGGCGACACATGGTCCGGCTACGCTGCAAAATGCACATCCGCACCAAGCAAAGTCCGTGGCATTGGTCCACAATGGAATCGTCGAGAATTTCAGAGAAATCCGCGACGAGCTCTCCGATCACGGAATCTTGCCGACCACCGATACGGACACCGAAACGATTGTTCAGCTTTGCCAACTAAATCTTGATCGAGGGGACAGCCCACGCGAAGCCGCCTGGAACACGGTTGGCCGACTTCAAGGCGCTTTCGCGCTGGTATTTATGTTTGATGGAAACGAAACTTGCCTTTTAGCCGCCCGACAAGGCTCACCGCTTGTTGTTGGGCACGGGCAATCAGAAATGTTTCTCGCATCTGATGTATTCGCATTAGCCGGTCTCACCGAACAGGTTACCTATCTGAATGACGGTGACTTTGTCTGTGTCACTCGCAATGACCTTGAATTGGTTGATCAAAGCGGCCAAAACGTCTCTCGTCGGTCGGAGAGGGTGATTATAAATCCCACTGCCGCGAGCAAAGACGGACACAAGCACTTCATGGCGAAGGAGATATTCGAGCAACCCCCGGTTCTTGCTTCTGCCATCGACAAACTATCCGCTGCCGGGCAGCAAGCGATTCCCGAGTCAATGCTGCGGACTCTTGAACGCGCAAATCGTGTTGACTTGGTGGGGTGCGGAACGGCCAGTTACGCCTGCCAAGTTGCCAGCTATTGGTTCGAAGAAATCACGGGAGTTGCAGCCACTTCGGCGGTTGCATCCGAATATGTCGGACAGAGCAAGGTGTTCGAAGCGCAGTCGGTCGGAATTTTCGTCAGTCAATCCGGAGAAACAGCCGACACACTGAATGCACTCCGGCATGCGGCGAACGGCGGTTGCAGAACAGCTGCGGTTTTGAATGTCACGAACAGCACAATCGGACGAGAGGCAGAGGACGCCGTGCACATCCACGCCGGTGTGGAAATTGGTGTTGCGTCAACGAAAGCCTTTACCTGCCAACTGGTCGCTCTTGCTGTGTTGGCGGCGATTGTCGGCTTGAGACGCGGCCATATTGATGAGTCGCGTTGTGATAGAATTATCAGCGAGCTCCATAAGGTTCCCGCGTTAGCTAGCGCCGCTCTAAATGCCAATGAGGGCATAAAGGCAATAGCGCAGGAGCTTTCTAAGTTCCGCAGCGCGCTTTTCGTCGGACGCGGCATGATGTTCCCTCTGGCTCTCGAAGGCGCGCTTAAATTGAAAGAAATCAGTTATATCCATGCGGAAGGATTGGCTGGCGGAGAATTGAAGCACGGTCCGTTGGCATTGGTGGATGATCAAATGCCGGTCGTTGTTCTGGCTCCGCGAAATGAACAATTCAAGAAAACGCTGGGAGGAGTTGAAGAGGTCAAGGCAAGAAAAGGCAAAATTCTTCTGATATCGGATTACAAGGGCATCAAGGCAGCTGGCGAAGGCAACTGGCGCTCAATTGTCATGCCAACCATAGACCCAATTCTTGCACCGATCCTTTACGCGCTGCCGATGCAGCTGCTCGCCTACCATACAGCTGTGCATCTTGGAACCGACGTCGACCAGCCACGCAATCTAGCTAAATCGGTTACTGTCGAATGATCTGCTTCCTCGCGAACGCAGGATATAAACCGGTTACACGCACATCGCGAAGCACCGGATAACTCGTTAATCCAGCTTGCGAAACCTGCGAATCGAGTCGCTTTGCTCATTTCCTTCGCCTGCGGTTTCATTCTCGCGCGGGCGAACTTCAATCCTTTCCTTTGAGGGACGAACCAAAAAAATCAACAGCACTATCCATCCAATTAACGGCACAAGATAGAACAGCAGCCACCAGCCCGACTTGCCCGAATCGTGAAGCCGTCTGCAAGCGGCGGCAAGCATTGGCAGAACAACCAACAGAACAAAAAATGTTTGGAGTGTCGTAGAAATAAAATTCAGCGCCACGCTGCAAATTGAGCAGAAAAAAATAAACCACCAATATTCACTTCGTGATGCCCGGCCCGAAAAGGTGACGTATTTGGATAAACAGGTTATGACCGACTCGGTAAAATTCATCTGGCGTGTCCTTTGATTTGCGCAGCCGTTCAAAGACCGTTGAACATTTCGTAAGAATATCTGTTCACATAAACTATGCGCAGCGGCTTATGAAATTCCAAAAACAGTCAAAAATTCAATTTTTTTGAGTGCTGCTCACACTGGCGCATTGGGACGGCATCCATGCCGTTCGCTTGCGCAAACTTGATCCAGCAAACAGTTTTTGTGCGGTGAAAACACGAAGGCCCGTTCTGGCCTGGCATGTTTGGCAACAAATAAGTGGTCCGGTTCTGAATCAGCTCGATCAGCCGATCCACAACTTTGGAAACGCAGATTTTAAAATGGCGGGTGAAGCGCCAAAGCCAGCGAGGCCTCGATTTCCCGGACTGAATTCGTAACAGCCCGACCGATCAAATCCATCTTCCGGATTTGATCGATTCTCTCGCGGGCACGACAGTGCTCTTTCTGCGAAAGCAGCTGTTTGAAGATTCCGCATGCATCCACCAATCCGATAATGACGATGTCCCGGGGATCTGGAATTTCATGGCTGAACAGAATCGACATAATCCGATGCTTGACTTCACGCTCAACCTTGCCATCAATTATCGGATATCTGCGCGACCGAAACACCCAGAGAAAACGGTCGTCTTTGCAATTAAGAATTCCACGCTGGCACAACCTATCCAAGGCCCGGCGGCGCGTCATGTCCGCATCACGGGCACAATACTCAACCCAATACCGCGCATCGCGCGTTGTTTCGGAATCGACCAGCATTTTCAGGACCGGGTCAAGCAACTCATCCCCGACCGGCTGGTCGTCAATGACGACAAGTTTTTCAAGATCGGTGTCGATCTTATTCATGAGCGCCAATTCGCTGAGAACGGCGCCGGAAAGCACACACCGGACCGAAAGTTCGGGAACATGCACAAATCTGCCGTCTTCGTCCTCAAGCAATAAAAGCATGATCTCTTCAGAAATGCCGAGCATGTATACCCCATAAAATGAACATATCCGAATGCTGCCTCGGAACATCGCTTGTTCCTCGGCGCCAAACGCGTGTTAGATTAGTGATTTCAGCGGCAAAATGCAACCGAAAACGCAAGCGATCAGAACCTGACAGGGCTGCTCGGACTGACTCTGCATCGGTCAGCTGAAATTCAAACCTGCTGTTGAACCCGTAGTTATGCCGTCAATGCGCAGCTAAAGCACTCTCCTCTCCTGCCAATTTGCCAACCGCAATTCTGGCCAGTGGATTTCTAGATGCTGCCCAAATTGCCGATCATCACTACTAGATGCGGAGTTCGGAGTCAGAAACCAGATCCGGAGATAGCTTTGCCGTGGAACGCCGCCAATCAACCGCAGCACATGCCGCTGAACGATCTTCGGTAAGACCTGTCTGAAGAAATCATTGCGCATGAGGATCCTGGTGTCCTCGATTAAGCACCGCGGAGTTTCTTCAAACAACATGCCGCGCTGACCTTGCCCAAATAAGAAGCACGCACTAAATTAACTTCATAGGCTGACCTATTCCACGGTAAGCGCATGCTGGACACACCAAATCTCGTTGATCCGTTTCACCGGAACATAACCTATTTGCGCCTGTCGGTAACAGACCGCTGCGATTTTCGATGCACATATTGCATGTCGGAGAACATGACCTTTCTGCCAAAGCGGGACTTGCTCACTTTGGAAGAACTGGATCGACTATGTTCTGCCTTCATTACTCTTGGCATCAGAAAACTCCGCATTACCGGCGGAGAACCCCTTGTGCGGCGCAATATTCTCGAATTCCTGCGATCAATCTCTCGACATATCGGCAACGGTCTCGACGAACTGACTGTAACGACCAATGGGTCGCAGCTCAGCCGGTTTGCCGAAGAACTGTTCGCTATCGGAATACGGCGAATCAACGTATCTCTCGACACTCTGGATGCAGAAAAATTTGCCTCTATTACCCGGTGGGGGCGACTGGAACAGGTTCTGCAGGGAATCCATTCGGCCCAGCAAGCCGGACTGAAAGTCAAGATCAATACGGTTGCGCTTAAGGGATTCAATGACAACGAGTTCCTTGCTCTGACGGAATGGTGCGCGCGCCATGACATGGACATTACCTTCATTGAGGTGATGCCGATGGGTGATATCAGCAGCCAAGACCGCCTTGCTCGCTATCTCTCCGTTGACGATGTGCAGAACATTCTCGACCAGAAATTAACTCAGAAGAACTTACCCGTCACCACAGGCGGTCCAGCCCGCTACGTGGTGGCCGAGGAAACCGGTCAGCGGATTGGGTTCATCTCGCCGTTAAGCCATAATTTCTGCGAGAGCTGCAATCGGGTCCGCCTCACCTGCACCGGGGAACTCTTCATGTGTCTCGGCCAGGAAGACAGAGCCGACCTTCGACATGTGCTGCGGGAACATCCGGACAACGACTGGCCTCTTTTCAAAGCGATTCGCAGTGCTATTTCAAGAAAGCCCAAAGGGCACGATTTTGATTACTCGCGGCAAAATGTATTGGGCCGCATGGCTCGCCACATGAGTCACACCGGAGGCTGAAAAATTCTGCAGCCGCTTCTGAACTGGAGCCGAAGCTTCCAAAGCGTCCTTCCGATTTCAACAATGCGGAGAACGAAATGAACGATAAAAAGATCCAGAAGACAGATGCCGAATGGCGCAGCATGCTGTCAGACCTGGAATTCAAGGTGACGCGTCGCGCCGGCACCGAACGTCCGTTTACCAATGACAATTTTCCAAAATCAAACGGTGTGTTTCGATGCATCTGCTGCGGAACCGAGCTGTTTGATTCGTCCGCCAAGTTTGATTCCCGCACCGGCTGGCCTTCATTTTACCAGCCCATCAGCAGCAACGCAGTCGGTGAACGCGAAGACAACAGCCTGTTTCGGAGACGCACCGAAGTGGTCTGCAACCGCTGCGATGCACATCTCGGGCATGTGTTCTCTGACGGGCCTCCACCGACCGGGCTGCGCTACTGCATCAACGGTGTGGCTCTTGAATTCATAACCAAACCTGCCTGACTAATCCAAATATCAGGGTTATTCTTCGCCAAACGCACCTGTCGGATCGATTCGACCCAGCCCGCGCAGGAATTGCTGGATAACGTTGAGCTGACCCAAATTGGTTTCGGTCACACGGCGCGAAAGGGCAACAGCGCGTCCATCTTCCAGCGCGAACACCTCAACATTCGACATCAATCCTGCATTGTCGAATGAAACTACGACAACCTGGCGGTCAACCTCCTGCGGCTCCCAAAAACCGGATTGAGAAATTGAATTGGACAGATAAAACCATGAATCTCCATATCTCGTATTGGTCACGGCAGGCTGGCCAATCACTTCCAGAACAGCTAGTTTATCTGCCACACCGATCTCGAGGGCCTCTAAGTCCTTCTGCGGAGGAGTATAGCCATAATGGTTTGTAACCGGAGAACAGGCGACCGCAGTCGCAATGACCAAGGCCAGCATGGCGTGTCGCATCATTGAATCAGACCCATCACACTTGTGACATTCAAACCCCGGCAATTTATGCGCTCTGAATTCTCTCGTCAAGATTCCCCTTTGCTGCAGAGCTGCTGCAACCGACACTCCGCGGCAAAATTTGATAAATGCCACATCGCCTATTCAAAATTAACGCAGGAAAGCGTTGTTAGCCCCGTATAAAATTCAACTTCAGCCGGAGACCCAATTTTGAACGATGGGCCGAAACTAGCTCTGACCGAACTCTCTGATCAACACAACAATCGATTTCTGTTCATTCCCGATCGGTCCTCCCGCATGTCTATGGCGGAGGAAACGGATTTCGGCGACATTCTTAAGCTGCGTTTCTCCGGACGGGTAATATGCATTTCGCCGCAAGAATGGCAGCTGAATGGAACAGTGGTCGCCACCATACTCCAGAGCTGTGTGGTTTCGTTGGAACCTGTCAAGTCGCTTGTCAATGCCACAGTGCGGCGCAGATATGTTGCGGACCATAACCTGCTCAAGCCGTCCGCAGACTTTGAAATGCCCGAAGACGATAGCTTGGAAGCCTTGACAGATGAAATTGATCTCTTCGCCATTGCCCGTGAAACACTGCTCCTCGAAGTTTCCGATTACCCGCGTTCCGAATCAGCGGTATTGAACGATGCGTCTCCTGCCTCGCGCACCAGCGAATATGAGGATGAAAACCGCGACAACCCATTCGCTGTCTTGGAAAAACTTAAAGAAAATCTTCGCGAGGACCGATATTGACCGATAATCCCCACAAACCTGCAAATCCAACACTTGAAGATATTTTGAGAAGCAGCAATTATTGATGCAGAAGGATAAACAATGCGGTAAAGCATTGGTGAACGTGACTGTATGAGGTAGATCAATGGCAGTGCAGCAAAACAAGGTAACGCCCGCTCGTCGCAACAAGCGCCGGTCGCATGACGCGCTGTTGGTCGCCAATTGGATTGAATGCAGCAATTGCGGAGAGCCTAAGCTTCGGCATCACGTCTGCGTGCATTGTGGAACATACCGGAATCGCCAGATCCTCATACTGCCTGAGGAACCCGTTGACGAAGAAATCTGATTCGTCGGTGAAACAGACTTAGCCAATGCCGCCCGAAAGAAACGCGGGTTCGTTGATCGATGCGCCAAGCGTCATCGCTATTGATGCCATGGGAGGCGACAAGGGACCGAAGGCCATTCTGGCTGGCATGAGCAGAGCCGCGCGGCTGCATCCGGGAATTCGCTTTCTGATTCACGGTGACCGGGATTGGCTAACGAAAAAACTCAACCGGAAACTCCGTGACCGCTGCGAAATCCGCCACGCGGATAAAGTCGTCACCATGGATGCCAAACCGAGCCATGTTCTGCGGCGCGGCAAAGGGTCATCAATGTGGGCAGCCATTGACGCCGTGCGGCAAAACGATGCTAAAGCCGTCGTTTCCTGTGGCAATACCGGCGCTTTGATGGCGATTTCGATGCTACTGCTGGGAAAAGCTCCCCGAATCAAACGTCCTGCCATTGCCTGTCTTTGGCCATCAAGGAATCCAACCGGCTACAGCGTCTTGTTGGATGTCGGCGCTGATATCAAAGCCGACAGCCGCGATCTGCTTGGCTTCGCAACATTGGGCGCGGGCTATGCCCGCACAGGACTTGGCATCACCACGCCGCGGGTCGGGCTGCTGAACGTCGGAACCGAGGCCCACAAAGGTCGCCCGGAAACAAAGGACGCGCACCAGCTGCTGTCCGAAGAAGCAAAGCACGGCAATTTTGAGTTTGTTGGGTTTGTGGAGGGCAGCGATATCCCTTCCGACAAGGTCGATGTCACCGTAACCGACGGTTTCACGGGCAACATAGTGCTCAAATCCGTGGAAGGCGCGGCTGAATTGATCGGAGAATTCATGCGGGAGGCATTCCGACACACACCGCTTTCTCGAATCGGCACTCTTTTCGCAATGACCTCTCTTCGACGGCTGCAGCGCAGAATCGATCCAAGGCGTGTGAACGGCGGCGTGTTTCTCGGATTGAATGGCACCGTGGTCAAATCGCACGGCGGCGCTGATTCGGTTGGCGTCGCAGCCGCGATTGATTTAGCTGTCCGGCTAGCGCAGGCGGGAGGTGCCGAAAATTTTGTGCAGGATCGTGTGCCGAGCCGTTCCGATTCTGATAACTTGTGCAATGAACAGCCTAGAGAGACACGCTGAAGAATGGCGGTAACCAGATCTGTGGTTTGTGGAGTCGGGCATTATCTGCCGGAACGCTGTGTCCCGAACAGCGTATTCGAAGAAACTCTTGATACAACAGACGCGTGGATCAGAGAACGCACTGGAATTGAACAAAGGCATTTCGCTGCTGAGGGACAATCCACATCCGACCTCGCTATACGCGCAGCGGAGGAGGCGTTGGAGGATGCCGGAATCAAACCCGCTGACATCGATCTCATTGTCTTGGCAACTTCGACTCCTGACAATACCTTTCCTTCGTCGGCGACAGCGGTTCAAGCCGGCTTGGGAATCACCAAGGGTTTTGCCTTCGATGTCCAGGCGGTCTGCGCCGGGTTTGTCTACGCAATGACCGTTGCTGACGCGCTGGTTTTGCAGGGTCAGGCCCGTCGCGCATTGGTTATCGGCTCGGAAACCTTTTCACGCATCTTGGATAAGTCAGATCGAAGCACAGCCATACTCTTTGGAGACGGAGCCGGAGCCGTGGTGCTTGAGGCACAGGAAGGACAGGGCGTCTCGACAGACCGCGGGATACTGACAACCGAAATATCGTCGGATGGGAGGTATCGAGACCTGCTTTATGTTGACGGCGGCGTGTCCACCACTCAATCATCGGGCGTTGTTCGCATGGATGGCCGAAAAGTCTTCCGCCACGCCGTCAAAAAGCTCCATGATGCGACGGTCCTTGCACTCGCAAAGGCTAACATGTCTAAGAAAGACATCGACTATTTGGTTCCGCATCAGGCAAATCTCAGGATAATCAACGCAACAGCAGAAAAGCTTGGCGTTCCAGAAAAACGCTGCATTGTAACCGTGAATAAACACGCGAATACATCCGCTGCCTCGATTCCACTCGCCCTGCACATGGCTAAATCGACCGGACGGCTGGTTCCCGGCAAGTTGGTCGTAACCAACGCGATCGGAGGCGGTTTGGCTTGGGGATCAAATGTCATCCGCTGGTAATGCTTGCAAACAAACCGTCAAAACCATAATTTGTCGCGAGATCCGGCACCTAAACAGAAAGACTGAATTTGAATCAAAGCACGGTAACGCGGTTGAAGTTGGCAACCGCCGTACACGAAAATGTGGGACTGCCCCGAGATGAATGCGCAGACTTGGTAGAATCGATCCTGCAAACGCTCATTGAAACCCTTGCCGATGGAAATTGCGTCAAGATCGCGAAATTCGGCACCTTCACCGTACGGAAGAAAGGGCAAAGACCGGGACGCAACCCGCGAACCGGAGAATTTGCTTTGATTAAACCGCGTTCGGTGGTGGTATTCAAACCATCGACTTTTTTGAGGGACCGAGTCGACGCTTTGCCAACCAATTGAACTTTAGCAAACAATGGCGAAATCAAAAACCGCATATCGGACCATTGGTGAAGTCGAGAAACTGCTTGGCATCAAACAGCATGTGCTGAGACACTGGGAAGACCGGATCGATGAAGTCCAGCCGCTGCGGCGCGGCACCAAAACCCGACTCTATCGCCCGGAAGATCTGGCCCTGCTGGCGGGCATCAAGATTCTCGTCAATGACGATGGTTTGACGCTCAAGGGAGTGCAGAAGATTATCAGTCAGAATGGCGTGAATTTTGTCGCGGAGCGCAGCAATTTCAGCCTTTCGGATATGGCGCGGGATTCAAACACCGACCGCGGTGAATCAATTTCGAAGCCGATCGTGTCCGCCGATGACGGCGGAAAGATGTCAACCATGACCGAGTCGGAAAATCTGAAATCAATACATGATCGACTTGAACGATTGCTGAATCAGATGAAGATTGAAATTCAGCCGTGATTTCCACATCCGGCTTGCTATAGCTGCCCGACATCAAATATTATAGGAGAGTCGGGCCATAGCGCAGTCCGGTTAGCGCGTTCGTCTGGGGGGCGAGAGGTCGCAAGTTCAAATCTTGCTGGCCCGACCAAATGTCTCATGAAAATTTCGGTGCGATCGACGTGACCAAAATGCGATGCGGTGTCCTGCCGCGACAGGTGTTGTCCGAAATGGTCCGGAACGGATTTATCCGGTCCGAAAGAAATCCGACTTTCAATCAATTTCAGCCAGCGAGTCTTGATCTGCGTCTCGGCGCTCAAGCTTTCCGAGTGCGCGCCTCGTTTCTTGCCGGTGAAAGCCATACTGTCAAGGAGCGGATCGCCGAATTCTGCATGCACTCCTTTGATCTCAGTCGCGACGCTGTGCTTGAGAGAGGATGCGTATACATCGTTCCGCTTCAGGAGAGCCTTTGCCTTCCAACCGACATTCATGCAGCGGCGAACGCAAAGAGCTCTACCGGCCGCCTTGATTTACTGACCCGGCTGATCACTGACAGAGGCACTGAATTTGATCGAATCGAAGCGGGATACCACGGTCCGCTCTACGCCGAAATCTGCCCACGCTCGTTTTCAATTTTGGTTCGCGAAGGCTCAACTTTAAACCAGATCCGATTTCGTCGCGGCAATCCAACACTCGACGACGAAGAAATCAAAGTGCTGCAGGATGTTGAGTGTTTCGTGTCCGGCTCGCCGATCATTGACGGCGGTCTGGGGTTTTCTGTTGATCTCCAACATGGTGAAACCGTCGGCTTCCAAGCGAAGCCGCATGCTGGGATCATCGATATCGATCGGACCGGGGCATACCCGGTCGCTGATTTCTGGGAGAAAATTCACGCGAAGAATGGCAGAATCGTCTTGGATCCAGCTTCATTTTATATCCTCGTCAGCAAAGAAACTGTATGTCTGCCACCGAATTTCGCAGCCGAAATGATGCCGTACCTTGCCATGGTTGGAGAATTCAGAGTTCACTACGCCGGATTTTTTGATCCTGGTTTCGGATTCAGCGACGAGGATAACGAATTGTCTCGCGCAGTACTTGAAGTTCGCTGCCATGAAGTGCCCTTTGTGCTCGAGCACGGTCAGCAGGTTGGGAGACTGAAGGTCGAATCGATGACGTCCGCTCCCGATACCCTTTACGGCGTGGCTTCAGGATCAAACTATCAAGGCCAGCGCTTAAGACTATCGAAGCATTTCAAAAGCGATGAGAACATCGGACCTTAGGCTATTCCGCCGACGGCTCGCTGAACAGCAAACCAGAGTCTTGAAGTTCCTTCAAGCCTGGCAGGTCGCGCACTGACTCCAACCCAAAATGGTCCAGAAACTGTCTGGTGGTCACAAAAGTCACCGGACGGCCGGGAGACTGTCTGCGCTGTCCGAAATTCACCCACTCCAACTCAATCAACTGGTCGATCGTACCTTTGGACATCGAAACTCCGCGGATTTCTTCGATTTCCGCGCGTGTTGTCGGCTGGTGATAGGCTATGATCGCAAGCGTTTCCATTGCCGCTTGAGAAAGACGACGCTGACGCCGTGTCTCTTTCTTCATCAGAAATGACAGATCCTCGGCAGTGCGCATGGCCCATGCATCGCCGACTCTTACAACTTTGACCCCTCGGCCCTCATAATGCTTCATTAGACGCTGCAGCGCCGATCTGACATTGAAATCAATCTGAATTCTTGCCCGGAATTCTGCCAGCGAAACCGGTTCTGCGGATGCAAACAGTATGGCCTCAAGCATTCTTTCTTCTTGAAGCTCCTCTGGAATTTCAGCGACGGGGCTTTCTGTCTCGGACCTGTCAGACATCTATGCCGCGAATCCTTTGATTTGTATCGGCTCGAACGGTTTCTCTTGCATGAGCTCAAGCTGACCTTGCTTCGCCAACTCGAGTGCGGCGGCAAACGTGGAGGCTAATGCCGACCTAACCCTTCGGCCGTCTGTTAGCCAATCCGCTGGCAGAAACTTCATAAGTTCTGCCCACTCTACAGATTCTCCGAGCAAGCGACGAAGATTGCTGGTTGCCACTTCGACTGAATATACGGGGCCGCGGTTCATCGAGAACGGACGAAAATCTTCCCGACTTTTGATCCGCATATAGGCTTGCGTAAGGTCAAACACGTTAGCGGACACTGTCGAGTGCCTCACGATTTTGACTTCTTCCGTGGCACCCCTCGGGAAAAATTCCTTGCCGAGCTGATTCCGTCTAAAGATTGATTTCCCGGCTGATCGCATTGCATCAAGCCGCTGCAGCCGAATTGCCAGGCGTGAAGCCGCCTCTTCCGCAGATTCTTCGGTTTTTTTGTCTTCGGGCAGCAGCAGCCGTGATTTCAGAAGAGCCAGCCACGCCGCCATAACAAGGTAATCGGCGGCCAAACCGATTCTCAAAGATTTGGCATTCTGAATGTACTCTGCATACTGCTCGGCCAATTTAAGAATGGAGATCTTCTTCAGATCAACCTTTTGCCGGCGAGAGAGCTCCAGCAAAAGGTCGAGCGGTCCCTCAAAACCGTCAACATCAATGATGAGCTCATTCACGTCCGCCCGCTGAATGCAAGCAGCCTCTGCGCACTCTCCAATTATTGGATCTTGGAACATCTGGTCAATTCAGCGAATTCTATCTCGAGTTCGTCAATGTGTTTCCGCACCGGTTGCTCAAACATCGTTAAAGCACGGTCTCTGCGTTCCAGCGCCTTTCCCGCTAATTTTCCGGATGCCGCTGCGATCATTTGCATTTCTTCCATGTTGCCGTTGCAATGAAGAACAACGTCGCATCCGGCCGCAAATGACTCCCTGCTACGCTCGGACATTGTTCCCGATAGCGCCGACATCGCCAGATCATCGCTCATCAGCAAGCCGTCAAATCCGATAGTGGAACGAACGATATCCAGCACCGCCTTGGATTGTGTAGCGGGTCTTTGTTTGTCAATGCTGCGGTAAAGAACGTGGGCCGTCATCCCCAAGGGCAAATGATTGAGGGCCTTGAACGGGACAAAGTCTCGTGCGCTGAGCTCTTCCAAATCGGCATCGGTAACAGGAAGCTCTTCGTGACTGTCTGCCTCCAACCGACCATGGCCGGGAATGTGTTTCAAAACCGGCAGCACGCCGCCGGCGATAGTTCCTTCCGCAACTTCGGCAGCGATCTTGGCGACTAGGTCCGCATCCTCAGAATAACATCGATTGCGCAGAATTGGATGAGTAGAAGGCGCGGCAACATCACCGATAGGCACACAATTCACGTTAATTCCCACATCATGCAGCTCCGACGCGATTAAAAAACTGCGCAGCCACATCGCGCGGCTTCTATCCTCTTCCCGCAGCGCATTGCATTGGTCCAGCGGCGGCTTCCAGCTGCGCCATTCCGCGCCTCTGAAGCGCTGAACGCGTCCACCTTCGTGATCTGTCAATATCAGAACCTTCGACCCGGAAATGCTGCGCAACTCATCAGTCAGTCTGCGCAGACCGGTTTTTTCCTCCCCGTTTCGCGTGAACAATATGTAGCCCACAGGATTTGCTTCGCGAAAAAAACTTCTTTCGGAGGCCGTAAGCTTTTCGCCTTTAAAGCCGAAGATGCAGGCTGAAGCCTGCATTAGCCTGCCACGACCGGACTGCATTCAATGCCCCGTGCTGCCAACCGGTCACAGAACGTGGAGGCGTCTTCCCAATTTTGAAATCCGCGCAGCCGCAGCCGATAGAATTCGTCGCCCCCGAATTTAGCGTATTGCACCAACCAATCATGCTGACCGAGATCGTCTGGGACGGAAAACCGAGTCCTTCTCCACTGGTTTTCCGCATCACTTTTCGAGGCATATGCTCCAATCTGGACAAGAAATTCACCGGAGCGAATTTGAGTCGGATCAATCTGTTGGCCGCTTCCCTGCATGCTGTTTTCAGCGAAGAGCGGCAAAACTGCGCCCACCGGCCGCTGGTCGCCATTTGAGTCGGGTTTGGTCGATGACCCGACGCGATTGGCGGCGAATTCACGGGCTGACAAATCTTCATCCAGCAGCTCAACTGGCGGAGCAGCGAGTTTCACATTCTCGATATCAGGGGGTTCGCTTTGATCGATTAACAGTCGATTGACTGTGTAACCGGTGTTCATAGCGACCCGACCGCCGGGATCTTCCGGCTGTATTCTCCACATTGCGCTTGATGGTTTGATCACCGGGATTTCGAGTCCATCCTGCGAAACAACGTCGTTTCCCCAGACCACAATTCCTGCTGCCAAAATCACAGAGATTGCGAATCCGATGAGCTTGAAGCCCCCTCGTGCCACGTAACCTGCCTGGCGCCTCCAAAAGCCGCCAGATTTTCCTGCCGTCAAATAAGCCATTATCCTGCCCTTTTCCGCCCTGTATCTCGGGCGGGCTGCTCCATGAATTGTGCGGTTAGCCCCGCATCTCATTCATCGGTTTTACGCCTAAAATACCTAATCCTGAGGCAATGACAAGCGCTACGGCGCGCGCGAGCGCCAATCTTGCAATTGTGCCATTTGGGTCAGCTTCTTGAATAATGCGCATATGCGGTTCTCGATTGCCGAGTGTCCAAAGAGCATGAAAATCTGCTGCGATTTCCGACAGATAGAAAGCGATTCGGTGAGGTTCGTGATTTGCAGCCGCATAGGTAACGACACGAGGCCACTCGGCGACTTTTCTGATCAGATCAAGTTGGCGAGGATCGGTTAGTTTTGTGAGATCGGCTTCACGCAAATCTTCATCCGACGCATTCAGACCGAGTTCCCTGACCTTTCGAATTGCCGAGCAGACTCGCGCATGCGCGTATTGCACATAGAACACAGGATTTTCTTTTGACTGCTCCCGCACCTTATCAAAATCAAAGTCCAGCTGAGCGTCATTCTTTCGCGTAAGCATCACAAACCGCGTGACGTCAGGTCCGACAGCCTCAACGGTTTCGCTAAGCTGCACAAATTCTCCGGCGCGCTTCGACATTTTTTGGGCTTCGCCGCCTCGCTTAACCCGCACCAGCTGCGTGAGTTTAATGTCGAACGGCATTTGACCGTCCGAAAAGGCGGAAACAACCGCGCGGATGCGTTTGACATAGCCGCTGTGGTCTGCGCCGAATACGTTGATCAGTTCGTCATAGCCGCGCTCCACCTTGTCGTAGTGATAGGCGATATCGGGAGCGAAATATGTCCATGTGCCATCGGATTTTTGAATCGGCCGATCAACATCATCGCCGTGAGCGGTGGAGCGGAACAAGGTTTGCTGACGTGGTTTCCAATCTGTGGAATCGCCGCCCTTTGGCGGCGGCAGGGTGCCTTCATAAATCAAATTACGCGCCGCTAATTCTGAAATCGCCCGCTCAATCCGACCGCTCTCATACAATGAGACTTCGCTGAAGAACGCATCCATTTGGATTCCAAGCAGCTGAAGATCGCTATGAATCAAATCTACCATGGCTTGGATGGCAAAGTTCCGGATGGTAGGCAGCCATTCTGATTCGGGCTTATCGACCAACCCGGTGCCGTACATCTTCTTCAAAGACTCTCCGACTGCAATTAGGTATTGGCCTCGATATTCTCCCTCGCCGAAAGTCATGGGCAAGCCATTGACCTCAAGATATCTGCGATAGACCGAACGTGCGAGTGTATCCACCTGGGCACCGCCATCATTCAGATAGTATTCCCGGGTAACCGCAAATCCGACAAATTCGAGCAGCCTTCCAAGCGAATCACCAAAAACCGCGCCTCGCGCATGGCCGACATGTAGCGGACCGGTCGGATTGGCGGAAACAAATTCAAGCAGCACAGTCTTGTCCGCACCGTGGGTTGACCGGCCGTAATTCTTGCCCTGTGCGATGACCTTGCGCAGATTCTCTAACCAAACGCTTGGCAGCAGCCGAATATTCAGAAATCCCGGACCAGCGATCTCAACCGATTTCACGCGCGAATCGTTGGTCAGCGCACGGGCAAGCGCATCGGCGATTTCACGCGGCTTTCGACCAGACCCTTTAGCCGCCACGATTGCGGCATTGGCCGCAAGCTCTCCATGCGAATCAATTTTCGGTCGTTCGACAGAGATATTCGCCGGCATATATTCTTTTTGCATCCAACCGGATTCGGCCAGACTATCCAACTCCGACAGTATCCGAATTCTGAATTCTTCAAAAATATCCATAAATTATTCCGCACGGAGGGTTTAGATAGACACTCGAATGGTCCACGAATCACTCGCTACAGCAATCGTTCACTTCAAGGCAATGCGAGTAAAGAAAGCAAACGGTCGGCTCAAGCTCACTTAACTTTTTCCGAACCCCTTGGGCGTGTCCGATATTTCAAGTCTTTTATAGTTTATTCGTGAACTTGTCTCTCATTGCAGTTGTAGTGCGCGCCTGACTTTGTGGCGCGAGGTATGTGCTGTACACGCGCTAAACTTGGTAAGGAACCCTGCCTTCCAGTGCATTTCGAAACCGGGCAGCAACGGGCGTAGCGGTTATGATCGCTCGAATGGTGCGAATAAATTCGACTTTCAGTAATTTGCCTCCATGAGGCTAACCTACCACCCGCTTGGAATTTCGGCGATTGCACACAAAATGGTCTGCTGAGTTCCAAACGATATCGATTTTTCCCTACAAATTTTGCCGGATGGATTCAGAAACCGGCATGACGCCGGCATGCCGCTGATACGCCACCCGAACAGACTGCCGTTCTGTATAGTTGAAGTCAGCAGAAAACTCTTGCAGATGATCGGAAAAAAGGTGCTGGCAAAAACTGAATCGTCATGTCAGCAATGTTGGCATACTAGGGCATAACACAGGTGAATTTATCGGCTTATGGCGAATTTTGGTCGCTGAAATGTGCCGGTCACAACTGTTGCGATCGCGGATTTCGCAGATATCATTTTCCTTTGCACGACGTCTTCTCCACGCGGACAGCATCCTGCTCTTGTTTCAATCCGGCGCACATGACGCTTCCGCGCGGTTTATCCTTTAAGGATCAGCGATGCTTACAAGCAAAACCGCTTCAACCACGGCGAGGAATAATTCGGCGAACTGGTCCAACTTGGCAGTTCCTACGCCATGGATTCGGGCGAACTCGGCTTCGCTGTGCGGTTGCAGACGCGCCATGTCGATCAGCCCGAGTCGGCATTCGTCTGCTGAAATGCCTATTCAAGAAATCAATCCTTGGGCTGGAGCTTTTCAAGCTCTTGTTCAGTTCTCATTGACATCCACTGTCTAAGTGAGAGCGCTCCAAACATTTCGGACTGCCGGGAGAAATCGTCTCAAACGCCTTTCACGTTGGCTTTGAGTTCCTCCGATTCGAACACCCGGTGGTTAGCGAGAAAGCTGTTGTTCAGGCACTGGAATGCGGTTTCCATCCGGTTCAGCTCCGAACTGAATGGCGGCAGATGCAACAGCGACAAATCCGGCGGGATGACGAGTGTCTTTGCCTTATGCCAACGGGCTCGTTCAAACGCCACGAGCGTGTTCCGTCCGTCCGCTGTTTCCACGAACAGATGCTCCCGATCTCAAACCGCGTCAGAAGGCGCGCCTCAGAACCGACACTGTATTTGGCACACCGAATTGAAAAAATTATAACGTTGATGCTGTCGAGGAATCACGCTGCTTCGGGTCTCCAGCACCAAGCGGGGTTTTGTAGGCAAACTTGAGATAAGGTAACCGGTTATCTCACGCTATTAGCGCTGGGAAACCCGGCTTGATTCGTCCAGCGCTATACGATCAGTCATCCCTGAAATATGGTCGGCAACTGCTCTCGCCAAAGAAAAAGGACCATTCATTCGGCTGGCATCGGCTTTGCGCTCATCGGGCAGCTCCAAAGGATTTTCCATATAGTGCCCAAAAAGTTTCTTGATGGCGCATGTGCCTTGGTCGCACTGTTGCCTGACACTCATTGACTGATACATACGGGTCGAAAGAAAATCACGAATTGACACGATTTTCCTGCTGGTCTGCGTCGAAAACCGAATGAGACCAATTTCGGCACGACGGATATCGCTGACGGTCAGCGGACGGAAGGAGTCAAAATTTCTTTGTGACTCATTAACCGCATCTTCGGTCAGAGTTCCAAATAAACGCCGCATAACCTCGCTGTCCATCCGCTCCGGGCTGACAGCGGAGTATTCTTGCCGCAGCAGACGGTAAATCGGACCGATCAACGGCAGCTTGGAAAGCTCGTCGCTGGTGAATAGTCCAGCGCGCAACCCGTCCTGCAAATCGTGGCAATTATAAGCGATATCGTCGGCAACTGCTGCTACCTGTGCCTCGGCAGACGGCCAAGATTCAAGCTCAAGATTGTGGGACTTGTTATAGACGGCCAGCACTTCAGGGACCGGTTCTCTGACTGGACCGTTATGTTTTGCGATGCCTTCAAGGGTTTCCCACGTCAAATTTAGGCCATCAAAATCCAAATAGCTGCGCTCTAGGGATGTCACGATTCTGATTGCCTGCGCATTATGCTCAAATCCACCAAACCCATTCATAAGGCGACTCAGCGCGGTTTCTCCGACATGCCCGAACGGCGCATGTCCCAGATCGTGCGCTAAAGCGATTGCTTCCGCTAAATCCGAATTCAGTCCAAGTGACGACGCCAACGCCCGCGCAACCCTCGCAACTTCGATCGTGTGGGTTAGCCGAGTCCGATAATGTCCTCCGATGGGCGCAACAAACACCTGGGTCTTATGCATCAGAGCGCGAAACGCAGAGGAATGGACAATGCGGTCGCAATCCCTCTGAAAGGGATGCCGCCGTCGGCTCTCAGGATGGGTGTGCAGACGGGAATTTGGTTCGGGATGGATACACGCATATCTGGCGAGTGCAGAATGTCTCGTGCTCGATTGCTGAGGCATTGCGACTCTTCCGGTAAGGAGCACCAACGATCAGGGTTTTGATTATCGGTTCAGTATTTTTTGCGCGGAACAAAAATGAAAACTGTCTGGGGATTTGTCAATGCCCGGTTCCCAGTGTCGGGATTCACTCCAATTGGCGTATATGAAAGACCGCCGCCGCGCGTCGAGGACTTTGTGCACAGAGCTGCAGAATTCCCGTAGCGGACTTTTGTGATTTAAACCGCATCCCTTTTCGCATTCTTGCCGTATCTATGGTCAATCATTATATTGTGTTTAGATGGGCATGATTGAAGGAGACACTCGTAGATATGACCATTCCGCCGCAGGTTTCAAAGCGTGCATTCGCCCGACTGGCCGAAATCAACGCTGAATCCGATATAAAGAAGTGTCTTCGGATCGCTGTTAAAGGTGGTGGCTGTTCAGGTTTCCAATATGAAATTCTATTTGATGATCCCGCCGAAGACGACATGGTGCTGGAACATGAGGGGCAATCCGTGCTCATTGACAGCGTATCCCTGCCATTTCTTAACAGCGCGACAATTGACTTCGTTGAAGAAATCATCGGTTCCCGCTTCGTGATTCAAAATCCGAACGCGAAATCGACCTGTGGTTGCTCGCTGAGCTTTTCCATTTGAATGAAAGCAATTCCCCAGCCCGAATGAAAGTCGCCAGCTTTAACATAAACGGCATCCGGGTGCGCTTACCCGTGCTTCTCAAGTGGCTGGAAGAATGCCAGCCGGATGTCGTGCTGCTGCAGGAAATCAAAACGGTCGACGCCAATTTCCCTCGTCGGGAATTTGAGGACATGGGCTATGTAGTCGAAACCCATGGACAAAAGAGCTACAATGGTGTCGCGATTCTTTCCAAGCTTCCACTTGAGGATGTTGTTCGCGGTCTGCCCGGCGACGCATCCGACGAACAGGCGCGTTGGATGGAAGCAACCGTAATCGGCGAACAGACGGTTCGGGTTTGCTGCCTTTATCTGCCAAACGGAAATCCGTCTCCCGGCCCGAAATTTGACTACAAATTGGCTTGGATGGACCGGTTGTTCAATCGTGCGGAACAGATCTTGGAACTTGAAGAGGCTTCGCTTCTAGCCGGAGATTTCAACGTCATTCCACAAACAGAGGATGCAGAAAATCCCGAAAAGTGGCGGGATGACGCATTGTTCAGATTAGAAACACGGAGATCATGGAGAAAAATCCTCCACTTGGGCTATATTGATGCACTTCGCGCCTGCAATCAATGTTCTTCTCTATATACTTTCTGGGATTTTCAGAGGCGGGCTCGGGAACGAAACGATGGTATTCGCATCGATCACTTCCTTCTGACACCGCAATGCGCCGACCGACTCGAGAATTGCCACCTTGACGAACATGTCCGTGATTGGAACAAACCCTCAGATCACGTGCCCATATGGGTAACGCTTCGCGCCTGAATCAATTCACCGCGCTCGATCGGCGGTAACATCTGCATCGAATATCCATCTCAGTGTATGCGAAATCACTGATGGCGCCAGAATGGAGCCGATACTCAAAAACCGGTCGCGAAGAGTCGTGAACGGCGAACCCGAGATGTGATAGAGCCGCCCCTGTATGGCAACAGCCTTCAATATCCGCTTGATTCTGTGTTTGCGTTCTCTTTCGAAACGCTCGTGCGCGGCGGGTAAATCACGGGTTTCATTGATCGCGCGGCTGAGAATCCATGCGTCTTCGAGAGCCATATTTCCGCCCTGCGCAAGGAATGGCGGCATCGGATGCAACGCATCCCCAATAATCACACTGCGCTCATTGCTCCATTTCTCAGCTAGGTCTGGCCTTGGCAAATGCCAGAGAGAAACGTGTTGGCAAAGCTTCATCAGTTCGGACACCATCCCCCCGAATTCCGAGAAGGCCTTCCCCATGCTGTCGGGCGGAACCGTCATCGGCGGCTGCATCGGTTTAGGAGCCTTAAGCCGTTCCACTGCGACCACGTTCATCAGCATCCGGTCCTTCAGTGGATAATAGACAACATGCCTGCCTGATCCGATAATCAGATTAACTGTCTTGCCGGCAAAGCGACCTTGAATTTTATCAAGCGGAACCAAAGCTCGCCATGCGATATAGTCGCTGAACATGCGCCGGGGTCCGCATATCGACCGGCGTGCCGCTGAATATATGCCGTCTGCTCCAATCACGTATGACGCAGAAAGCTTCGAGCCGTCGCTGAACCGGCAAATTGCAGCATGCGACGCGTTATCCACGGATACAGCTCTTTTGCCGAAAATAAACCCAATCTTTTCTGCCGCGGCCAATTCATAAAGATGTTTCAAGAAATCCTGCCGATGCAGCAATAAGTGTGGCGTGCCGTTTTCTGCGTATTGTTCTAAGCGATGTTCAAACAATACCCCTCCGTCTTTGGCGCGGCAAACCGCTGCGGACCGGCAAACCGCGGTCGATAGGTCCGGTGAAATTCCCAGAGCTTTGATGACTTTCGTCCCATTCGAGGTGATTTGGATGCCGGCGCCCCTGCCGCCGATCTTGGAGCGCTGTTCGAAAACCGTGACGCACCTACCCGATCTTGCCAACAGAACCGCTGTCGCCAAGCCAGCAATGCCCGCGCCAAGAACCACAATCTCTTTGTCTGGATTCGACATGACTGCAGCTTATGCAATGAGTTCTCTAGTCTTCGCGAAAGACCTTTTCGTTCCGCTCATGCTTTTCCTGCGCTTCTAAACATAGCGTTGCAATTGGTCGCGCAATCAGGCGCCGCAGTGAGATGGGCCGCCCGGTATCCTCGCAGTATCCAAATTCTCCTGAATTGATGCGATGCAAAGCACTGTCGATTTTCGCAACAAGCTTCCTCTGACGATCACGGGTGCGCAACATCAATCGGCGATCTGACTCTGCATTGGCCTGATCACCAAAATCTGAAAGCGGTGAACCCAGCTGCTGCAGTTCCACAACCGCGGACCGCATATCATTCTGTATTTCAAACTTCCATTTCAGGAGTTTCTGCTTAAAGAACTCAATCTGTCTCGGATTCATAAAGGGCTCGTCCACCGAAGGAATGTAACCTTCCGGCAACTCGAAAGACTGATCCATTTCCGCACTCCGGAGCAGACAAAATCTCAGCTGCGCAGCATTCGCTTGCTACTGGTCTTTGCCTATAAAAGAAATCAACCGCAACTGTCATTTTTTCAATTGCAGACTACTGCCTTCCGTATTCAACGCATGGCGATTGATGTGGCTTTCGTCTTGAAGCGGCACTTTGAAATCTCCATATGCAAAGGTAAATCCTCTCGCAGCACAATTAAGGATGATGAACCGATGGTTGCAATTGCAGGGGTTGCCTTCGGCATTTGGCTTGGACTGCGCAATGCAACTCGACGCGATGGAAACTTGAACGACAAACTGCAATATGCCTGCGGTTATGGCATTGCCTTTGGATTGCTTGGTGTGTTTCTGACGCTGGCAATAGACTGGTTCGCACAAGCGTGAATGAAACGATCACCTTGAACCAAAAATTGTCCTCTGGTCCAAGTTTGGCAAGGTGATTTCTTCCTGCAGCGGATTTTGGGTCCTTGATTCTTCAACTGGGTATGCGGTTTTGAATAGGAACGGTCCTGGATCGGCCCGTGGAGGAAATCTGCGATTGGTTTTTGCTTCGCATTGCGACTCGCAACCAATCCATTCATTATCGCGTCAATGAACAACACGTCGCCGGCAAACAGTGGAGCACGCGAAAGTATATGAATATGGATCCGCTGCGCGAGATGAAACTTCAATATAACGGAGCCGCCGTCGCATGATCGAAAGTGCGAAAGATTCTGGACACTGCCAATCACTGAGGATCATACAAAAAAATGACCCGTGGAATTGGTCAGCTGAGCATCAGTCGCCGACATTGGTTCTTTATCTGAACTTAATGCCTGTCTGCTGTTGCAAGCGCCACCGTTCGACGAGTGCCATTGTCCTCTTCGACAGCTCTCAATTCTGCGGTCACGCTTTGGAATCTCGGCGAACTGACTTGAACTTTGATTGTCCCTGCATCTCGTGTGGATTCGATCCAGAATGCAGCGGTTCCACCCCGCAATGCAAGTTCGTTTGGACCGATCAAGACCGCCGCACCTTCGACAAATACGCGCACTGGATCAGTTAAAAATGGCATAACCGCCTTGGTTTGATCCAATGCGCGAACAACAAAACGCTTGGCATCTTTTTCTGACGATAACAAATCACCGGAATCGGCGCGAAGTTCCAGGTAGTGCGCAACCGGTGCCGCCGCCATATTGACCTCAGCAACAGGTTGGTTGTTAATGTAACCGGTGAAAACGGCATCCTCCCAGCGCATTCCCCACGATCCAAAATCGCCGCTGCGGATAACCACAGGTGGTCTCGGCAAATATGGAAATCCGGCCCGGTCCGGTTTGAACCGCTGACCGGGAGCCGAGCCAACGCGCAACTCAATCATATCGCAGTTGGTCAGAATTATCAGCGGCAAGACGCCTCCTATGCTTCTCTCTCCTCTCGACCAATATGTAACGGGAACCAATACCGCTCCCGCTGATTGAGGTCTCTGACTGGCATAGACGGATGCCGCGAATTTGGGCACGCGGAACATGTCCATTACACCATGGTGACAAATTCTGTCTCCCGCGCCAAATTCCTGATGCGTGTTGTAATCGAACATGCACCAACCGATACATCCAGCGATATGCGGGTCTCCAAACGCCGCGTTAAGCACCTGAAGATAGCGCAGAACATGCTCGGCATGACGCTGCTCGCAATCAAACGATTTGGTTGGAAACATATGACCATTGAATTCCGTGACCATGTACGGAACTTTGGCTGGCTTTGCGGTGACTTCCGACTGCTCGCGAAGCGCGATCCTATGATGATTCGCACCCAGCGCTTCCTCGCTGCCAATGACAAAGTCATTCATCGTATACACATCTTCAAGCATTTCACTGTTGCTGAAGTTGCGAACTCCTGCTGTCTGACGCGTCGGATCAATTTGACGGGCGATAGAGTTGGCATCGACATAAAACGCGTGATCATCCGCGGATTCGTTGATGCGCACTCCCCACAAGACAATTGAAGGATGATTCCAGTCCCGCTGAATCATGCGCCGCACATTCTCCAGCGACTCGCGCTTCCAGACATCGTCTCCAATATGCTGCCAGCCGGGGATTTCCTCAAAAACAAGCAACCCGATCCGATCGCAGTGATCCAGAAACCATGGCGACTGCGGGTAGTGAGAAGTCCGGACAAGGTTACAGTTCAACTCATGCTTAAGAATCTCAGCGTCGCGTTCTTGCGCTCTCCGGCCCATCGCATAGCCAACGTATGGATAGGATTGATGCCGGTTAAGCCCGACAATCTTCACCGGTCGACCGTTCAGACGAAATCCGTCGGCTTCGAACCTTGCATGCCGAAATCCAAATGCGACTTCCCGATTATCAACGCCGTGTTTTGTCTCAAGATGAACTGAAGCGGTATAAAGAACTGGAGAATCAAGATCCCAGAGTTCAATGTCTGTCAACCGGTTGAATTCCAAAACCATTGGATTCTGCTGAATCACCGCACTCGTCTCGGCAACCGAGCCGCCCTCTGCGTTACGGATCGAAGCCGTGATCGTACCGCCAGTCTGATCGGCACCGTCGCAATACACTATGATGAGGGCTTTCTTGATCAGCTCCAGCGGATTTGGGGTTACGATCTTGACGGCGCTGATCCATGCAGCGGCAGTCTGGACAATCCAGACATCACGGTAAATTCCAGCATAGGTGAGATAATCAATCCGGCCGCCAAAAGGCGGAATCTGCGGGTTTTCACTGCCGTCGATTTTGACAGCAATCAGATTGGTCCCCTCGTGCAGATGGCTGGTTAAGTTCGCGATGAAGGGAGTATAACCATCACGATGGCGCTTAACACATTCGCCATTCAGATACACTTCGGCATCAGCCATCGCTCCATCGAACTGCAAATGCGTTATTCTCCGCTCTGCATCGCTCTCCCACTGAAAAAGCTTCTGATAGCAGAACGGCCGCTGATACACCGCATCATCAAAATAGTTGAGCGGCAGCTCGACAGCGCTGTGAGGCAGTCTGACATTTTCGCCCTGAACAAACTTATGCAGGAACTCCGGGCGAAAGCCATTATGAAATGACCAGGCATCGTTCAGCGTATTACATTTTCTTGCCATCAAACCGCAGATCCGTTTAGGTTAATTTGATCGACTTGACTCAAAAATCCGCTCCTCGACCGAACGTAGAAATTCCCTGTGGCCGATGGCCTTGGCAGCCGCAATGCGAAAGGTTCGTCCATATCGTTCAGCCGCCCTGCGGGCAGCCGCTCGCATTTTCGGCCGATCGGCGATCTCTTTCCTTGCAACTGACGGATCCAAAAGGCCGAGACCATCCAATACCGGAACATAAAGCGTGCGCCCCACATGCGCGAACCCACCCGGCATTCCAACAAAATCCCTATCCCGCGGCAAACCGCCTTCCCAATGTTCCAGCCGTAATTTTACCAATTCTCGAATGCAATCCGAAGCGACATGCCGCCAGAATTCGGTATCGTCCCGCGTTGAGATGTAGTGCAGGCTTATGAAGTCGCAAAAATCATTCGCCTGCTTCGCGACTGTCTCATTGTAGACATCGGGATTCCCCCCTTCCCGGCGAATAACAGATTCCAAATGGAATGTTGTGAACATCATCAACTGAACAATAGACCCATGGATCGAAGTTGCCTCAAGCGGTTCAAAGAAACATTGACTCAGTCCGATCGCCAGGCAATTGTCGATCCAGGCCCTTTCCAATCGACCCGATTCAATCTTGATGTCCGCCCGCGGTTCTATCGGTCGACCGAGCTTGGATTCGACTTCCGCGCGCGCCTGATCGGGAGAAATGAACGCATCCGAATAGACATAGCCGCACCCCAGCCTCTCTTGCGTTGGAATTGTCCACAGCCAACCGCTTCCCAGCGCGTTCGCCGTCGTGAAAGGCGAAATGTCCCGGTCGGCGTCGTGTTCCAGCCAAAATGGCATCGCACGGTTCACAGGAAGATTCTTGGAATAGGATTTCCAGCTTCCGCCGCATTCTCCGCAAATCAAAGATCTGCGAAAACCCGTGCAATCGAAGACAAAATCAACGGCCACGGCATCGCCGTTATCCAGAATCAATCGAGATATGTCGTTTGATCCGCCGTCTCGTTCCACTGATTCCACTTTCGCATCGATTGTGGCAATCCCTTCTGCTTTGCCGCGAAGAAACCGTCCAACCCGGGCTTGGTCAAAATGTAAGGCAAAATAGCTGTCGTTGACCGGAATTATTCCACCGTTTCGCGTTGCAGCGAACGGAGACTTATTCTTGGCCATCAAGCAGTTGAAAAGACTGATTTCTGTCGCTGATTTGCCGAGTGAAACCAAGTAGGCGTTGAACCAAGATCCCTCGATTCCATGCCGTGCGCCGAATGCCGCGGCAAAATCGTCGATTGGACCATCGTAGCTGTGGCCCAGATGTCGCCAATTCTCGTGCCGTATGCCGTACTTAATTGTTGCGCCTGTTTCACGGATGAATTCAAGCACATCAATCCTCAGTCGGAACAACACTTCCAAAAACACCGAAGTGGTTCCCTCGCCAACCCCGATTGTGGGAATACGGCTTGACTCGATGACGGTTACCCGCAGGTTCAGATTTTCATGCCTCGCATATGACTGAAGGATAAGCGCGGTCAGCCAGCCGGCTGTACCTCCGCCAACCACCGCAAAATGAAACGGAGCATGGTGATGAGACTGTTCACCCATTCTGCCGTGCCGACCTGTTCTTGCCGAACTTCCGACGTCTGCCTACGCGGCTTTGAGCGGCAAACCGCCGCTCATCCAAGACGGAAGCCATCCCTTATGGGCCAGCAGAAGATCATCAACCATATTTTGGATCTGCTCAGGATCCAGTTCAGCTGCGGTATGCGGATCCATCAACGCCGCGTGAAAAATATGACGGCGATTTTCTTTGATCAGCGCCGCTACCGTCAATTCCTGCACATTGATATTGGTTCGCATCAATGCTGTAAGCTGAGGTGGAAGGGAACCGACTTTGACCGGCTGAATCCCGTTTTGATCGACAAGGCAGGGAACTTCGACACAACAGCCATCGGGTAGAGATGTGATGAGTCCGCTGTTCGGGACGTTGCCGTAAATGATAGAAGCTTCGCCGGTCCAGACCGAATTCATGATATCGGATGCGTATTCGTGGCTCTGTTCGGTTTCGATGGTATCGGCATCCCGCAATTCTTTGGATAATGTATTCCACTCCTCGATCTGCAGTTCGCAGCGGGTCAGATACTCATCCAATGGAATCTGAAAACGTTCAATGATGTCTTCCCGCCCGTCCTTAATGTACCAAGGCACATATTCGGCAAAATGCTCTGAACTCTCGGTTACAAAATATCCGAGATGCTTCAGGACTTCATAGCGCACAAGATTTGGACAGCGTGGATTCCAGCTGTTGGGTTTCGGAATTTTGCCTGATTCATACGCCGCAATCAGATCTGGATATAAGTCTCGGTAGCTTCCATTCTCCAAGCGCTCTTCAAAGTTGAGAAAGAACGCCACATGATTGATTCCGGCACAGCGGTACCGAATTTTATCAATGGGAATTTCCAGGTCATTTGCGAGATCTTTGGCTGTGCCCTGAACAGAGTGGCAAAGACCGACGACCCGGATGTCAGGAAACTTCTCCGCGATCGCCCAGCAATTGATCGCCATCGGATTGACATATTGCAGCATCAGGGCATCAGGGCAGACCGCTCGCATGTCCTCGCAAAGCCGCCATAGGTGCGGAACAGTCCGAAGACCGCGCATGATTCCACCGATACCCAGCGTATCGCCGATAGTCTGCCGCAGTCCATAGGATTTCGGAATGCTGAAATCTCTGACTGTAGCCGGTTTATATCCGCCGATCTGAAATGCGACAATCACGAAATCCGCACAGTCGACAGCTTCTCGCTGGTTGCCGTGTACGGTGATTGTCGGGCTGACGCCTTTGGTCTTCGCCAGTTTTCGAACCACGATTTCCGCATCGGCTAAACGCTGCGGATCAATATCCATTAATGCAATATGAGCCTCGGACAGCGCGTCGCGGCATAAGAGGTCTCCCACAATATTCTTCAGAAAGACCGTCGAACCGGCGCCTATAAAGGCAATTTTCGGCTTGGCACCCATTTTCAGCGTCCTTTCTTGCGTCATCTCGTGCGGCGCAGATTCAAGCCCTGACGACTTTCGTGAAACTACCGTATCTGTATGATAGGGTTTCGGAAATATATTACGAGCGGTCAGGAATTGAAATGGAACAGCATCCGCCGGTCATTTCCCAGTTCTGGTACTCGATCGACTGGGATGTCGAAGCGATATGGAAATTAAACCTTCCCATTGTAACCGTCCCGATCTGTGATCTCGCATGGCACTTGGATGTTCCCATATGGTCGAATGCAGCCGGTGTTCCCTATCGGGTTACTCCACGTGAAGTGATCGCCTATCCGGAACGCGCACCAGCTGAACGCAGAAGAATATTCGACGCTTCCATGAAATTTCCGCTTGATCTTTATCGCAACCGCGGACGACTCATGATCTTGGATGGAGTTCACCGGTTCACAAAAGCGTGGATTGAGGAACGTCCGTCGCTCGCTGCCCGGTTTGTTCCCGAGAGCGCGGTGATTCAACTTGCCGTTCAGTAACGAACGGCGCGGCGAAAGGCGGCTGGGGTCATGCCTTCATGCGCTTGGAATGCAGAATAGAAGCTCGATAGCGAATTGAAACCGCTTTCCATTGCGACAGTGATAATTTTGTTGTCTGTGTTCGCGAGCATCATTTGAGCGTGACTGATCCGAGTGCGGTTGATATGCGCTTTGATTGGAACCCCCACTGTCTTGCGGAAAAGCGCCATCGTGTGGCTTGGCGAGAGATTAACGTGATTCGCGACATCAGGAACACAGATCGCCGCCGCGAAATTTTCGGAAATATACCGCAGCATCCGTTCCACATGCCGCATGGCAATACCGGCGGGCGCTTCCACTCCCGGCACAGATGTTCCCGCCAGCAAAACGTCGTAGCCCTCAAGCGCCAAACGGCGTAATCGCATTTCAATCTCTCCGCGCAGCAAACCGCGCCAAGCGGTGGTTTCACGCTGATAATCTTCGGACCAGCGCAGAAAATAATCTTGGTCCATGCTCTTCGCTGTTCGAGCGGCAATCACAGCACCTCCAGCCAGCGTTCCCACCATCGCTTCCGGCAAATTCCACCGCAAAATCTGCGCAAGCGAAACATAAATGTTGACGATCCGCCCGGAACCCGCGACGCTCACAACTCCGTGAGGCGCCGCTCCCCAAAAAACTATTATCCGACCAGCATCAACGGCAACCTGCTTACCCGAAAACGAATAAACCATTTTGCAGCCCATTAAAAAATTAACCTCGATCGACGAGTGATGGTGATAGGCTGTCTTGAATGGTTTTGGAACGTGCGATTCGATCTGAAACTCCGCACGGTCTGGAACCCGCCTGTGGTCAGCATATTCCAGATAGGGTCGCTCGAAGTCTAGACTCTGCATTCACGGCCCAAGCAGTACCTTTGGTTTTTTGCCTCGTTAACGGCTCGATCACCATTAATTGCAGCGGTAGACGATTGGTAAATACAAATCAGGAAAATCGCAAGACGAAATCGGAAGATTTGTGTTTTTTGCAACGACAGTTAAATTAGACTCAACTTGATCAGGAGGTACTAATGATAAAATCCAAAAACAGGGCACGCATCGCCTTGTTGTCCGGCACTTGCTTGACTTGCCTGTCGGCGGCGATGGCAACGGCGGATACGATGCCGCCCGAGCAAAGCATGTCGAATTTAGAGTATGAGCTTATTGGCCGCGAAGACTTATGGACTTACGCTGCTCCCGGAAGCTATTCGGAAGCTCCGTTTCTTTCCGACTTAGTCGATTCCGGCGCACTGCCCCCTGTTGAAGAGCGTCTTCCAGATGAACCTTTGGTTCACAAAACCGGAGCTATGGTTGATGGAATCGGAGAATATGGCGGAGTGTTCCGTCATGTGATCGGCGGTCGACCGGAAGGCTGGAACTGGATGGCAGGTCAGCACCAAGGCTGGGGCGGCATAAACATGGCCATGCAGGAATGTCTTGTGCGGGTTGGACCGCTTTGGCAAGTGAAAGCTGAAGATCAGACCGGACCACTTCCCAACTTAGCCAAAGATTGGAGTTGGAACGACGACCGAACTTCACTCACCATGAATCTGGTGGAAGGAGCACACTGGTCAGATGGCGATCCGTTTGATTCGGCCGATGTCCAGTTCTGGTGGGAAGACAACGTGCAAGATGAAAATGTTACATCCAGGATGTCGCCGAACGGTATGGGCGAAGGCACCACGTTGAACATCATTGACGATTCAACGATTCAATTCAATTTCACCGAGCCGCAGGGCCCGTCAAGAATTTGGTCGCTGGCCTATATTCAAGGATGTCCCGGTCCGAGCCATATCCTGATGGACAAACATCCGAAGTATAATTCCGATGCCACATATGACAGTTATCGAACCGCTTTACCGTCCGATCAAGTGCCGCCTGTTGTCATGGGGCCTTGGGTTCCGGTTTTGCACAAGCCGGACGAAATCGTGATCATGCGCCGCAACCCCTTTTATTGGAAGGTCGACGAAGCCGGTAATCAGCTGCCTTATTTGAACGAAATGCATTTCAAGCTGACCACATGGTCTGACCGCACAACGCAGGCTGTTGCAGGCACCGGCGATTTCTCCAATATGGAAAACCCAGGCAATTATGTGGAAGCGCTGAAGCAGAGCCAAGCCGCAGACTCGCCGACCAAAGCTCAGTTCGGACCGCGTGTTCTGTCTTGGGAAGTGGAAATGAACTTCTCGGAAACACTCGGGGTTGAGGATGATGTCGACGCCGAGCTGCGAGGATTGTTCCGAACCAAGGAGTTCCGCGTTGCTCTGAGTCACGCTCTTGACCGCGCAGCCATCGGTCAGTCGATTGCCCGCGGACCGTTCACTTACGTATACCCGGGCGGCTTCTCGGTCGGATCCCCGTATTACGATGTGAATGCGACCGTGTTCTATCCGTATGATACCGCCAAAGCTGGTGAAATGCTGGACGCGCTGGGTGTTACCGATACTGACGGCAATGGTCAGCGCAACCTGCCGAACACCGGCGGGGATATCGTGATCGACCTCGTGTATGATTCTTCTGAACCAACCGACAAAAAGCAGGTTGATGCATTTGTCGCGATGATGGCCGATATTGGAATCACGATCCTTCCAAAACCGGTCGAGGATCAGGAAATCGTTGCCGACTCCGGAAACTTCAACATGCTGGAGCGTCGGCACCATTGGTTAGTCCCGACCCGTCAGACATGCGACTATGTCCCAATTTCGGACAATTGTCCCGACTGGCACCAAGCGGATAACGGAAATCGCAATCTCTTCCCGTTTGAAGCAGAAATGGTGGAAGCGGTGAACACCATCCAGGAGACTTGGGACGCGGAGGAAGCCGCTGAAGCCGCAAGGGTCATCCAACGAAATTGGACCGAGAACGTCTACACGCTCGGTCTTACCCAAGCTCCCGCCGCGCTCCTGATCAACAAGAGAATCAGGAACGCGCATCCGGGCACACCAGTGTTCATGTTTGAGTGGGCTGAAGATGGAGTGGTCAGGGAACGGCTTTGGGTGGCTGCAGAAGATCAAATCGAAGAGCTGCTGCCGGGAACGATCCCGACCTACTAAACGCAACGGATGCGGGCCTTAAAACCTAAGGCCCGCACCCCCGACGGAAACGACGAATTGGGACTCGCCCTTTTCATGATCCAGCGGATTCTCGCCTGTATTCCGCTGCTCATCGGCATTTCGATGGTCGCTTTCGGACTGATTGTCGCAGTGCCGGGCGACTATGTCGACACTTGGCTCAATGCGACCATGCGCATGACAGGCCAAGGCCGCGACGAATTACTTCCTCAAGCGGAGGCTATGCGGGTCACGCTCGGCTTGGATAAACCAGTCTGGATGCAATATCTGCGATGGGTGAAAGGTATCGTCACAGAATGGGATTTCGGCTACTCGTTCTTTCACAGTCAGCCTGTTCTGGACGTCATAGGAACAAGACTGCCGCGCTCGATCGGCATTGCAATCGTTACACTGATCGTCGGTCAGATTCTCGGTGCGCTCCTCGGCATCTATGCCGCTGTCAACCAATACAAAATCGGAGATAACCTCGCGACGCTGATCGCCTTCCTCGGCATTGTCATTCCGAAATTCATCATCGCATTGATCATCCTCTATTTTCTCGCCTTTGTCTGGCACTCACCATATATCGGAGCGTTCAACTCTGCGAAGTATGTCATTCAGGACCACTGGTCCTTCGGCAAACTCTGGGACCTGTTTAAGCATGTCTGGCCAATTCTATTGATTTCGATCTGGGCCGGTCAGGCCTATACGCTGCGGATGATGCGCGGCAATCTGCTGGATGTGATGAATTCGCAATATGTGGAAACCGCGCGGGCCAAGGGGCTCTCGCGCCGGCGGATCATGATCGTGCACGCGATTCCGAATGCGCTTCACCCGGTGATCATGAATATGGGAACGCGCTTTGACTACATGATCAAGGGAGAGCTTGAAATTGCCATTGTGCTTGGCATACCCACAATCGGCCCCTTGATTCTGAGTTCCATCGCCTCGCGCGACATGCTGGTTATCGCAGCAATTTTTCTGATAATTTCGGTTATCATTGTCATCGGAAACGTTGTGGCCGATCTCTTACTCGCTCTTTTGGACCCCCGCGTCCGTCAGGCAACCCTGACATCCCCAAGCTGATGACTGAACAAGCCCCCACCCATCCTGACGAGTCAATGAATGCGGAGGCCATATCCGCGAATTCGTTTACTTACTGGCAGCTGGTTCGCCGCCGATTCCAAAGAAACACTTACGCGATGTTTGGATTGGCGACCTGCATCCTAGTCGTGCTTTCCGGCATATTTGCTGGATTTATTGCACCTTATTCTCCTACCGAGACGGACCGAAGTCTACTTTACACACCGCCCCAATGGATCAAAATCTATGAAGCGGGAAACGGATTTCAAAGGCCCTTTGTCTACGGCTATGCCGAGAAAATGGATCCCAACACATTTGAGATCACGTTCGCGCGGGATCCGGCAAAGAAAAGCGTCATCCGATTCTTTGTGTCAGGAAGCGAATGGTCGCTGTTCGGCATACCTATGACGCTTCATCTGTTTGGAACAGACGAAGGTTCACGCGTTCATTTGCTCGGAACCGACAATCTCGGTCGGGATGTGTTTTCGCGCACGATATGGGGAACACAAATTTCTCTCTTGATGGGGGTCGTCGTGATGGCGGCAGCGCTCTTTATCGGAACCCTTATCGGTGTGACAGCCGGGTATTTCGGCGGAGCCTATGATTTGATCATGCAGCGCTTTGTCGAATTCTTCAAAGCTTTCCCGGATCTGCCGCTTTATCTTGCACTGACCGCTTTGCTGCCGAGGCGCGCTGACCCGCTGCTTGTCTTTATTCTGTTTGCCGCCATTCTTATGCTCCTGCGCTGGCCGGACCTATCCCGTGAGGTGCGCGGTAAAGTCATTTCAATGAGTCGCCTTGAATATGTGCGCGCGGCCGAAGCTGTCGGCGCTTCTGATCGGCGCATTCTGTTTCGTCACATTGTTCCGAACATCGCGTCGCATCTCATAGTATGGGCAACATTTCAGCTGCCTGAAGTGATTCTCTTGGAAAGTTTTCTGTCTTTTCTTGGCGTTGGCATACAGCCACCGATGATCAGCTGGGGTGTGATGCTGAATCAGATTCTGGACTTTCAATCATTCTCGGCAGCGCCTTGGATGATGTCTCCGGTCGGAATGATAATTTTGTCTGTGCTGGCCTTCAACGCCTTCGGCGACGGTTTGCGCGACGCGATGGATCCCTATTCCAGTGGCTGAGCGCACCGGTTCAATTCCTCCTCTTCTGGAGGTTCAGGACATCACAGTTGACTTTCGAACTGTCGGCGGAATGGTTTCGGCTGTCCGCGGGAGCAGTTTTTTTGTGGAGAAGGGCGAAACCCTGGCCATCGTCGGAGAAAGCGGCTCTGGCAAATCCGTTACCGCACGGGCGGTTATGGGGATGCTTGCCGACAACGCTGACCTTGGTCGAAATTCACGGGTGCATTTTGATGGTCAAGACCTGACAAAGCTTTCCGAGATCGAAATGCAGCGCATTCGGGGCAATCAGATCACGATGATCTTTCAAGAGCCCTTAACCAGTCTCAATCCAATCTACCGCATCGGCGATCAAGTGGTTGAAATTATCCGCCGCCACCGGAATGTTTCGAAGAATCATGCAAGGGAACAGGTTCTGCGGCTATTGGATGAAGTTCGGATTCCCGAACCCGATGCAAGGTTCTCACAATATCCGCATCAACTGTCTGGCGGACAAAGACAACGCGTCATGATTGCCATGGCATTGGCAAACGATCCCAAACTATTGATTGCTGATGAACCAACCACTGCATTGGACGTTACGGTTCAGGCAGATATTTTGACTTTGTTGAAGGATCTGCAGCGAAGCCATGGCATGGCGATTATCTTGATTACGCACGACCTTGGCGTCGTCCGGCAAATTTCGGATCGGGTCTGTGTCATGCGGTATGGTAAAATTCTTGAAACCGGAACAACCGCTGATGTGTTTGCAAATCCGCAGCACCCGTACACACGCCATTTGATCGACAGCGAACCATCAGGATCCCCTGATCCCTTACCGGACGGCGCCGACGAGGTTATACGCGGCGACAGGATTCGAAATGTTTTCAAAATCAAACATGGAAGCTTTCTGAACCGAAAGACCATGGAACTGATCGCGGTGAACGACATATCATTGGCTGTGAGGTCTGGTGAGACCTTGGGCATTGTCGGCGAGAGCGGTTCAGGCAAGTCAACCTTGGGGATGACACTGATTCGTCTTCAGGCCGCCACGAAGGGCAAAATCCACTTCCGCGGTGATCGAATCGATCAATTAAGCCGCAAGGAAATGCGTCCACACAGAACTGATCTTCAGGTTGTGTTTCAGGACCCGTTTTCATCTTTGAATCCAAGGATGATCATCCGGCAGATTGTCGGTGAAGGTCTGATCGTCAACGGTATTGGAAAAAATTCACACGAACGAGAGGAGTTGATTCGCGAAGCGCTGACCGAAGTTCAGATGGATCCAAGCGTGATGGATAGGTTTCCGAATGAATTTTCCGGAGGCCAGAGACAAAGGATCGCCATTGCCCGCGCGATGATATTGAGGCCGCAGTTTATCCTGCTGGACGAACCCACATCAGCTTTGGATCTCTCAATCCAGGCGCAGATCATCGACTTGCTGCGCGACCTCAGGCGAAAGCACAATCTCAGCTACCTGTTCATCAGCCATGATCTGAAGGTGGTTAAGGCGTTGTGCCACAATGTGATTGTCATGCAGAATGGCAACATCGTCGAGGCGGGATCAACAGCTGACGTGCTCGCTAACCCAACGGTTTCCTATACCGAACGGCTGGTCAGCGCAGCATTCAGCAGCCAAAGACCTCAGTCGTAACAGAGCTACTGATCGGGATAGATTTGACAAGCCTACGTCCATTGATTGCCATTCTTCGCGGCGTTGCGCCTTCCGAAGCTGCAGAAGTCGGACACTTGCTCGCCGAAGAAGGTTTTTCGCGCATAGAAGTGCCTATGAATTCACCAAAGCCACTCCTCAGTATTCGACAGATCGCCGATCTTTTGGGAAATCGGATCATTGTTGGTGCTGGAACCGTCGCAACCGTTGACGAAGTGAAAGCGGTCAAAGATGCCGGCGGTCGGATAATCGTCTCTCCCAACACTGACCCGGAAGTCATTGCCGCCACAAGGAATGCCGATATGGAATCGCTGCCTGGTGCCTTGACCGCCACCGAATGTCTTTCTGCGTTGGCGGCAGGTGCGGATCGACTGAAGCTGTTTCCAGCCTCGGTTCTTGGGATATCCGGGGTCAGCGCACTCCGCACTGTGCTGCCCAGACATGTGCCGCTCTACGCGGTTGGAGGAGTGGGACCCGATAACTTTGGTATTTGGGCTGCGGCCGGTATCAATGGCTTCGGAGTTGGAACTGCCCTGTATCAACCGGGTATGTCGCTTGGAGAGATCAGAAAGAACGCTATTGAATTGATCAAGGCTTGCGAAAGGGTATTTCCTAACCATGCATGAGCCGTAACCAGCAGCAATGCTCAAATTCGCCTTAATTCTTCTGCCGATCTTTTATGCGATAGGAGCCTTTCAATTTTCCGCTTGGCAGACCAAGCGAAGAATGGCCCGAAATTCGTCTGCTTTGACCGATTTCGCAATCATCAAACTGAACGCGCGTCTTGCAGAAGCTGCGGAACTGCCGGAATGCACACCACGGATCTATGAAATATCACCAGTAAACGGACTGGCTATGCCAGACGGCAAAATTTACATCACACGCGGTCTCATGGAGCGCTATAAGCGCGGCGAATTCAACGCTGAAGAGATTGCTTCTGTAACCGCGCACGAACTTGGCCATGTGATGCTTGGGCATACCAAGAAACGAATGACCGATTTCGCCGGCCAGAACGCTGTGCGCATCGCTCTGGGCTTCCTGCTCGGTCGGTACATCCCCTTTTTCGGCAATTTGCTGGCTCAAGGCCTGCTGACATTATTCGTCAGACAAATGTCTCAGGCGGATGAAATGGCGGCCGACGCCTATGCGAGCGCTTTACTGACAAAATCCGGCATTGGCACTGAGGCGCAAAAATCCTTGCTTGCCAAATTGGAAGCGGAGTCTGGCGGGCAAGAAGGTGGAATCGCTTGGCTTTCAAGCCATCCCAAAACGCAAGCCCGCATTGAAGCGATAAAGCAGCGAGAGCAGCGCTGGAAGACGACCGGTTAAGCTTGTCTGAAGAGCTCTCTACAATATCGCAAAGCTTAGTAACTTCGGGGTCGCGAAGGTGCTGTCAATCGTTGCCCCGCTTCCACGCCTAACAGTCATGCGACGGCGGCTCCGTTATGTTGAAGTTTCATCTCGCGCAGCGGCTCGATGTTCATATACTTTCGCGTGCTCCACTGTGTGCCGGCGACGTGTTTCAACCCGGCCGCCAGGCAGAGACATGATTGACCGCCGGGAAAGTGATTTAATGTGAAGGCAATTGTCGATTGCACAAGCTGATCATTAATTGCACGCCGGTTCAGTCAACAGATTCAAAAGTCTTATCCTGTATGGAAATATCTTGGAGCCGAATCCATGTCTGCCGCATTCACCAGCCAATCATAAAAATATTCGGCTTCCGAGCGGCGGCACAAAACGTGCGACCTGGTCTCGCTGATCAACCAAAAAGCTGCTTGCAACTGACCGATGCGAGAGCGCCTGAAGTGCCCAACTGAGAAGGCTTCGGGGGATACATCCGCCGGGGTTCCTTTAGCGAGAATGTCTCTGACCGCACCATTTAAGGCGAACTCACAGCGCATGGATCCAACTTCAGCAATCATGTGATGATGTTCTGCAAGCTGGTCGGCCAGCGAATCAACAACGGCCGGTCCGTCTTCAAGCGGCAGCATTCCCAAAAGTTCATCCGGTGACATCCAAGCCAGTTGCCTTGCGCCCTCCGTCAAGATGCGGTGCGGCTTTGGAACAACAACCCCAAAGGAAGCGGAAATAGCTGATGCGATGGCCTCGGACTCTAAGTCACCGCGGATTTGAATCATCGCCCGATCTGACAGTCTCTGCACTGCCGCCGCGACGCCTTCATTGAATTCAGGCACGGAGCTGAGTTCCTTCGGGATCATAAAAGACCGGAGAAACAATCTTGGCGTCCACTTGTCCTCGGTCGGTCGTGAAATTCAATACTTCACCCATTCTTTCCGTTCCTCTTTCGACAAGCCCCAAAGCAATCGTGCGATTCAATATCGGAGAATGGTAGCTGGATGTGACACGTCCAACTGTTCTCGGAAAACCTTGCGAAGAACTCCCCGCGCTGACCGCATGCGATCCGCTCGGAATTTTCCCGTTGGCCTCAATGGTCTCAAGGCCTACAAGCGTCCAACGATCCTCGCTCGTCAGGAATGAGCGCTGCTGTGCCCTCTTGCCAAGATAATCGTCCTTTTTCTTCGAAATCGCCCACTCAAGGCCGAGGTCTTGCGGTGTAACCATGCCATCGGTCTCATCACCGATCATGATGAAACCTTTTTCTGCCCTGAGAACGTGCAGAGCTTCCGTTCCGTATGGTTCCAAGTCAAACTCACGCCCAACCTCCATCAGCGTTTCCCACAGTTCCATTCCCCGGGCGGCCGGAACCGCTATTTCGAATGACAGTTCGCCTGAAAATGAAATTCGGTAAATTCTGACATTGAACTCGCCGAGCTTGCCTTCAGACCATGCCATAAACGGCAGCGTCTCGGCACTAAGGTCCATACCGCCGAGTTTGTTCAGAATGCGGCGAGAGTCTGGCCCCGCCAAGCCAATCTGGGCAAATTGATCGGTAAGGTTTGCAGTATAAACCTGCCAGTCCCACCACTCGCATTGCAGCCATTCTTCCATCCAAGCATGAATATGGTCAGCGCCGCCTGTCGTTGTGTGACACAGAAAGGTCGTCTCATCCAGCCGAGCAACGACGCCGTCATCCATAACGAAGCCGTTTTCGTTGCACATCAACCCGTATCGGCACCTGCCCGGCTGCAGCGAACTCATCATGTTGGTATAAAGCATATCAAGAAATCGGCCGGCATCCGGTCCTTTGACCAGAATTTTGCCGAGCGTCGAAGCATCAAGCAGACCAGCCGAACGGCGCACCCTGAGGGCTTCGCGGTCCACTGCCTCTTGAATTCCTTCCTGCCCCTTAAGATAACAATATGGACGCCGCCAATCTGAAACCGGCTCCCAATACGCTCCGTTATCCTCGTGCCATGCATCCATTGGAGTCTTGCGAAGCGGCTTGAAAAAATCTCCCTTTGCATCACCAGCAATAGCTCCGAGCGAAATCGGCGTGTACGGTGGACGAAAAGTCGTTGTGCCGACACTCTCAATATTCAATCCAAGATTTTCCGCCAGAATCATCAAGCCATTGACATTTGAAAGCTTTCCTTGATCGGTTGCCATACCAAGCGTCGTGTAGCGTTTGACATGCTCTGAGCTCTCGTAACCCTCCCGCACAGCCAGTTCGAGGTCGGAAACTTTGACGTCATTCTGGAAGTCCACCCAAGCTTTGCTGCGGCCGGCGGTGCTAAGGCCACTGGGCAGCAGACAGCCGCTGCCTGACTGGCCAGATCGCTGCCCGGCGATCACCGGCGGAGTTCCAACCGGCTTTCGACCAAACTCTTCCAACAGTTCAGCCATCGTTTCAAAGGCGTCGCGAGCGATATCGTCAGGCTGCAATTCTCCATTTGCCGCACCTATCACACATGCCATGGATTGGCCGTCAGATCCTATCGGCGGTCTCGAACTGTCGGGCCTGAAAGCAACTATTTCGTCATCCCAATTAAGTTTGCCCCCACAATGGGACCACAAATGCGCAGTCGGCGACCATCCGCCCGACATAGCAACAGCTTCGCATTCGAATTCCTCAAGAACCGCGCCTTCGCCAACCTCTGAACAGATCTGCACTGTTTTGACACGACCCCGCCCCTTCACCGCCGCAATTGTCCGACCCACATCCACTCTAATGTGGAGTTCCCGAGCCCGCTGAGGCAAATCACCTTCGGCAATTGGTCGCGAATCAAGTACCACGGGCACGCCCAAACCCGCTTCTGCGAGAGCGATCGCCGTTTGATATGCGTCGTCATTGTTAACCGTCAGCACCGTCCGATCACCAGGTGAAACAGCGAAATTCCCCAGATAGTCACGCACCGCGGAAGCCAGCATGACACCCGGTGTGTCGTTTCCGCTAAAACATAGCGGCCGCTCGATCGCGCCGGTCGCCAAAACGATCTTCCGAGCACGAATTTTCCACAAACGCTGCCGCACCAAGCCCTTTGTCGGGACTTGTTCGGGAAGACGCTGCAGTGCGAGTACGAAACCATGATCATACAATCCCACGGTCGTGGTACGGTTGAGAAGGCGGACATTCGAACGGGATGAAAGATCGGCAACCGTCGCATTGACCCAATCTGCCGCTGACTCTCCTGAGATTTCATCCAAGTCTGTCGGCGAACGGCCTCCCCAGTAGGATAGTTGTTCAGTCAACAATATACGAAGGCCAGATTCAGACGCGGTCTTCGCGGCCGTCAACCCGGCCAATCCGCCGCCAACGATCAATACGTCAACCGTAACGTTGAAATGTTCGTATGCATCCGGGTCTCTGCCTTGAGGCGACTTTCCCAGACCAGCCGCTCGCCGAATTGCAGGTTCGAAGACATATTTCCAAGCATGACGCGGCTGCATAAAGGTCTTATAGTAGAATCCGGCAGGCAGCAGCCGCGATGCGAGATCGGCAGCCGCGCCGAAATCAAATTCTAAACTCGGCCAGTGGTTTTGTGACCGGGAAGTCAGCCCATCAAAAAGCTCGACCATTGTTGCCTGGCAGTTCGGCTCAAGCCGGGAACCGATTCCAAGCGTAATCAGCGCATTCGGTTCCTCCGGTCCGCTTCCAACCACACCACGCTTGCGGTGATACTTGAAAGATCGACCTACGACTTTTTGATTATTCGCCAATAGAGCTGATGCGAGTGTGTCGCCTTCAAATCCAAAAAGCGGTTGGCCATTGAATCGAAATTTCAATTTTCGCCGCCGGTCAATCAACCGGCCGCCATCCGACAGGCGCACGCTCATTTCAGTCTTTCCCGCTCAATTTCCGCCACGCTCACTTGCCAGCATTCCAATCTGGTCGCCGTTTCTTGATTTTCTTCGTGATGTGTCCCGGACGCTTGAGAGTTTGAGCAGAATAAGTTCCAAACACTTCAAGCGTCTGCGTGCATCGGGCGACATGAAACCACTTTCCGCACCCATAGGTGTGACGCCAGCGTTCAAAGTGGACACCTTTTGGATTTTTCCTAAAGAATAGATATCCCGCAAACTCCTCGTCGCTGGTCCCAGGACCGGCACGGCTGATATGCGCTTCTCCACCAGATGTGAGCTCCGTTTCGTCTGCAACGATTCCACAATATGGGCATTTCAGACTGAGCATTTTATTTTCTCGTTCTCAATTTCACGGCCTGATTCAATGAGCCACGCCGGCTGCGACGCTCTCATCAATGAAACGGCCTTCCCTAAAGCGTCCAAGACCGAAAGGCGCGGCTAAATTGCCCGCCTCTCCCTTCGCCATCAACTCCGCCATAGCCCAACCCGAGCCTGGAATGGCTTTAAATCCACCTGTTCCCCATCCACAATTCACAAAAACTCCGGGGACAGGTGTTTTTGACAATATCGGTGACCGATCACCGGTCATGTCCACTATGCCGCCCCATTGACGCAGCATCTTCAATCGGGAAATCACAGGGAAAGTCTCAACCAATGCGCGCACGGTTTCTTCGATGTGCAGAAAGGAACCACGCTGTGTGTAATTGTTGTAACCATCGGCCCCTCCGCCAATGACAAGTTCTCCCTTATCAGACTGACTGATGTAACCGTGAACGGTGTTGGCCATGACCACGACATCCAAAACTGGTTTGATTGGTTCTGAAACCATTGCCTGCAGAGCAACAGACTCGATGGGAAGCCTGAAACCGGCCATTTCGGCAAGTTGGCAAGAATGACCGGCCACCGCCAAGCCAAGAGTTCCGCAGCCAATTTTACCTTTGCTGGTTTCTACGCCATTAACACCGTTCGAATCGCGACTTACGGCCATCACTTCGCAGTTCTCGATGATATGCATGCCCATTTCCGAACAGGCTCTGGCGTAGCCCCAAGCCACCGCATCATGCCTAGCGGTACCCCCTCGTGGTTGCCAAAGCGCACCGAGCACTGGATAGCGCGGACCGTCTATCGAAATCATCGGACACAGTTCCTTGACGCGCTGCGCTGAAATGTACTGGGTCTTGATCCCTTGATTGAGATTGGCGTTGGCAATGCGCATATAGCCTCGGGCTTCATGATGAGTCTGGGCAAGCATCATCACACCGCGCGGACTGAACATAATGTTCATGTTCAAATCCTGGCTGAGAGTTTCGTAAAGTTCCCGCGCCTTCTCATAGATGGCTGCCGAATCGTCCTGAAGATAGTTGGACCGAATGATCGTGGTGTTTCGGCCCGTGTTGCCGCCTCCAAGCCAGCCTTTGTCCAACACAGCGATGCTGCGCAAGCCGTGATTCTTGCCAAGATAGTAAGCGGTGGCAAGTCCGTGTCCGCCCGCGCCGACAATGACCACATCGTAATATTCGCGTGGCTCAGGCGATAACCAAGCGTTTTCCCAGCCTCTGTGGCCGCGCAATGATTCCCTTATCAAACTGAATATCGAGTATCGCTGCACTTGGGCTTGTTTCCTTTAGTTGCTTCGCCGACCGGTAGTTGGAATTCTAGACATTCAATTGCCCATGGCAGTACCATATCGTAGAATAACGGTGACCGCACCAAAAATGAAATTCCCAGCGCCGTGTTCAAGTCAACAAATTTTCAATGTGGATGTTGCAGCACCCATCTTTACAAGCCGCATTGGTTTGGCCAGTAGGCGCTCCGAAGAATTGCGGACGAAATTGCCGGGCATCAGATGCTCTTTTGGATAACAGCAACACTTTTGGCGACCGGAATAACCGCCGTGCTGGTTTACACGCTGTGGCGCCCAAATCACGCGGAGGTTTCGAACACCAAGAGCGACTTGGATTTATACAAGTCGCAGCTCGACAAGATTGAAAGGGACCACAATCGGGGGTTGTTGACCGGCGCGGAAACCGAACAGCTGGGAATGGAGGTCGCAAGAAGGCTATTGCGGGCGGACGCAGCGGCTGAAACGGAAACACCACCGACTTCGCCCGGCCGAATCCCTGCGGTTTTGGCATCGGCTGTGCTGGTCCTGATTTTGGTTCCAGGCAGTTTGATTATTCACTGGATTGTAGGCGAACCGAATTTTCCAGACATGCCGCTGGCAGAACGAATTGCGCACGCCGAAACCGTTCGACTGAATCGACCGACCCAAGCTGAATTTTTGGCAGCCATGCCGACACTAACCGAAACCAGAGCAAACCCGTCTGATTTGCAGCTTATTCAAGATTTGCGCGAAGCAGTGTCCAAACGAAGCGATGATCTCACCGGGTATCGGCTATTGGTTCAAAGCGAAATTTCGCTTGGAAACCTTTCTGGCGCGGTTTCGGCGCAAGAAGAAGTAATCCGTATTCTAGGCGACAATGCAACCGCCAACGATTTGAACGAATTGGCCGAGCTGCTGATCGCCGAAGCCGGCAGCTACGTTTCGCCAGAAGCGGAAAATCTTCTTAACCAATCTTTGGCGCTTGATGAAGAAAACAGCATCGCAAAATACTATTTGGGTCTGCTCTTCGCCCAAACCGGCAGACCTGATTTGGCTGTTGGAATCTGGACGAAACTGGTTCAGAAGGGACCTGCTGACGCTCCTTGGACCGCTGAGATTCTAAACCAATTGCCTATTGCTGCACAAATGGCAGGAATGACCGCTGACTTTCCCTCTCCTGCAGAACTGCCCGGTCCAACCCTTGACGAAATCGCGGCAACTGAAGAGCTGTCTGATACCGAGCGGGACTCAATGATCCATGGAATGATTGATAGTCTGAAGCGGCGCTTGGAAAGTGAAGGCGGCACTGCTGACGAATGGTCTCGGCTTATCCACTCGCTTGCGGTGATGGAAAGATTGGATGACGCAAAAGATTCTCTGAAGAAAGCGCAAACTATTTTTGCAGACAATCCTGATGACCTTGCGAAAGTTCTCGCCACGGCCACGCAAGCAGGTATTGTTCAATGACCAGGATTGCGCCCACAACGGCGGATTTCCGTGCGCTGATCCCCGATGAAGGAGCTCTGATAGGAATTGATCACGGCCGCAAGCGCATCGGTGTAGCAGTGTCTGACTTCAGACGACAGATGGCAGCTCCGCTGACCACTGTCAGCATAAAAACGTTCCAAGAACGCGTTCGAACGCTATTGCGCATTTCTTCCGAAAGACAAGCCGTTGGCATCGTCATCGGACTTCCCCTGAGACTGGACGGCACAGAAGGCAAGCAGTGCCAATCCGTCAGGGCATTTGCGCACAATCTGATTTCCTTTTCTGCACTTCCGATCATGTTGTGGGATGAAAGACTAACCAGTTTTGAAGCGGATGCGCGGATGACGAAAATTGGATTGTCAAAGCGAAGACGCCAAACCTCAATTGATCAGATAGCAGCTTCAATCATTTTGCAGGAAGCATTGCATGCGATTAACAAAAACGAAGCCGCCACAGTCTGATAAAACCTGGAGACGCCAGGAGCCGGACAGCCCCTGCAAACAGATTTGCGTCATTCATCCACATGCAAA
>CBDATC010000001.1:0-1537262 GCA_965199765.1 Paracoccaceae bacterium | reverse complement strand
GAGGCATCGGTTGATTTTCGTTTTTGCAGCGCGGCCTGCTAATGCGGGCCGCACTCACAATTCAAATGCGATTTGGCTCTTGGCTCTCAACAGCCAATGCTGCTGTGATCGATGATTTCGTTAGCCCAATCAATAACGGAGTAATGCCCGACTCCGAAGGAATTCTCGAACTCGAGTAGATCCATCCAATTAATGGAGAACTGCTCCAGCCAATCGTCCTCAATGATCTTCTCTACGACTTCGGACGCAATACGTGGCGCAGCATACCGAGAAGTCGAGACAAATTCGCCGTTTCTGGACTGGACCTTGACGTGCGATTGTTCCACTCCGACAATTCTTGCTTCGCCGTCGAAGACTGGCCCACCAGCACTTGCTGCATTCACTTCGGATTCAATTTCAATGAAGTGACGCGGGCGGCGGTTGAGCGTCTGGCCACGGGCAGAAATGATCCCTTTTGCAAGGGAAAATCCAATTCCGAACGGGTTGCCTAATACGAACACGCTGTCGCCGACGTTGACAGCATCGTTGTCGGCGAACTCAAGTGCCGGTAGCGGCTCGTCCGCATCGACCTTTATGACAGCAAGGCCGCTCTCCTGATCGGTTCCGACAATTCTGGCATCAAGATGGATTTTGTTGCTGGATGATTCCACTTTTAACGATACAGCGTTTTCAATTAAATCCGAGCTGGTCAGGATGTAACCGCGCTCATCGATGACTAGGCCTGCACCGAACCGGATTTCTGATTCGTGATTTTCGACTGGCCACAAAATACCCTTCACAGACGGGATCACTTTCCAATCGCAAGCGATGCAGGAATCCTTATAGCAGCACAGATTTTCATCTATTGGATTGCCGACGACGTAATCTATAGGCTCGGGCGCTTCCGGCTTCTTGAATTCGACGAAAACATCAACCACAGCAGGTCTTACCTTCTCCTCGACTCCATGCATGCTCGCCGCCACTGAAAAGGCGGAACTACTCGCGGTTATCGCCGCGGCGAACATGATTTTTTCCACGAATTTTGCCTTCGATAGACCTGCTATTGGATGGCTTTTTCTTCTAAATATCATTCCTGCTCTCCTTTTGTTCGAATAGTGCCCGACTACAAAACGCTAACGCTAAGGGCGTATCAGCGGTTCCAATCCGAGGGCCTGCGCCGTCGATCGGAGATATCGGGAAGCAGATTTGCGAATCTACGCCACTGCTAGAGTTACGTTATATCAGGACGTTGCAAATATCAAGAGGAAAAAATATTGGAAACGCGCTTCAAACGCTCATGGCCATTAAATCCGCAGTCACAATAGAAGATCATAACGGAGATCAACAGACGGACGCGGATCCTCCCCCCGGAGCTCCTAGTGAAACAACGGCGGATCCACGCTGCCTGTTCAGCATCAAATCGTCGATTGGGTCAACAAACACCGACTCAGCTGTCAATGTTCAACGCGAGGTATCGATTCATGTCGCCGCGGGTGATCCGCAGCATTACGGTCTTTCGTCCGGCTTCGCGCGCATCATCGATCGCTTGATTGAGTTCATCTATGGACCTCAGAGGATTAAGATTGATCTCAACCACAACATCACCTGGTTCAATGCCTTTGAGTTCTGCATCAGAATCCGATTGAACCTCCAGCACAGACAATCCAATTCGTTCACCATTTTCATCAATGATCTGCCCCTCGGCCCCTTCGATTTGGCCGAATGTCAAACCCATAACTATCTGCTCTTCTGGCTCAGGGCGCGCAAGAGCTGCAGGCTGAGCAATAACGCCTTCCGCTTCCTCTCTGCTGCCCAAAACAACCTTTATGGTTAATTCTGCAGAACCGCGAAGCACCCTCATTTCCGTCTCGGCGCCGGAACCCGCTTCGCCCACCATTTGAACAAGCGCCCGCGTGTCCTCAACATCTTCACCCTGAAAACCGATAATCACATCACCTGCCAAGAGACCGGCTCTACGGCCAGGTCCTTCAAAAACGTCAATGATCATCGCTCCGTTGCTGTCAGTAAGGTCAAGAGCTTCGGCGATGTCGGTGGTGACGTCTTGCAGCCTCACTCCCAGCCATCCCCGCCGGGTCGCACCGTATTCGATAAGTTGATCGACAACATTGGAAACAACATTCGAAGACATCGAAAACCCAATTCCCATGAAGCCCGCATTGCGTGAGCGAGCGGTGAGATAGAGCGTGTTAACGCCAACAACGTTGCCATTCATGTCAAATAGCGGACCGCCGGAATTACCGGAATTGATCGCGGCATCGGTCTGAATGTAGTCGTCGTATGTGCCGTCAAGCGTCCGGCCTCGCGCGGAAACTATGCCTTCTGAAACCGAAAAGCCGAGACCGAACGGATTACCCATCACCAGCACATGATCACCGACTCTAATGGACTCGCTGTCTCCGAACCGGACGGCTGGCAGCGGTTCGTCGGCATCGATTTTAAGAACAGCGATATCGGTTTTGGGATCCATTCCGATAATCGTTGCATCAAATCTCTTCTCGTCAAACAGTTCGACAACGATCGAAACGCCGTTTCTGATCACATGCTCGTTGGTGACTACGTAACCGTCTTCACTAATGATAAATCCAGCCCCGGCCCCGATCTGTGCTTGTGGCTGCTGGTCCTGTTCAGGTGAATTCTGTTGGAAATCCTTGAAGAATTCCGAAAAGGGATGACCCTCTGGGAACAAATTATACTGCTGAAATTGCATCCCCTCGTTCGCATCAACGCTTCTCGACCGCACAAAAATATTCACAACCGAAGGTCGAAGCTGCGCGACAAGATCGCCGTAACCATCATGCGCCGTTGCCGAACCGGTAAATTGAACAGCTGCCGCAATTACAGAAAAGGCTGCAACATGGAAAGCCAACACCCTTGAAAACCGCTGCGCAAACCTGCGTTCACCGTGTAAAACATACTGCATTACAAGTCTCCTTTCTTAACGTTTCAACAGCAGTGAATCCCATGGATCGCACTGTCCTCTCTTGGTGTGCCAATCTCCGTTTTTTTGCAAATGATTCTGGATAAAGAATCCCTTATGGTGCGATCATTGAATCAGCAGAGCAGACCTCGCAAGCCAAACCAAAGCCACACCAAGCGCGACACACACGATACCGAACAGGCGACGCGTATCGACCGGCATAGCGGAAAGAACCCTCAGCGCATCTTCAAACCGCTTCGGAACCAATGCCAAAACTAGGCCTTCAATGACTGCAACAAGGCCCAGTGCCAGCACGATTTCCGAAATCAATTGGGTTGAACCGTCTTCAGATATTCAAAAAAATCACCCTCCGGCGTGATAACCAGCGAAGTGTTGTCGGTGTTGAAAGCCTGTTCGTAGGCGCGAAGCGTTCGATAAAATTCAAAAAAGTCAGGGTCTTGGCCAAATGCATCGGCAAAAATCGAATTGCGCCGCGCATCAGCTTCACCGCGTGTGATCTCAGCCTGCTTCTGCGCTTCTGACACAATCTCCACCTGCGTCCGATCCGCCTGCGCTCTAATCTTCTGTGCCGCTTCTTCGCCGCGCGCAATCTCGTCAGCTGCCTCCCGTTCACGCTCCGCTCTCATACGAGCAAAGGTTGCTTCAAGGTTTTGCGTCGGTAGATCAGTGCGCTTTAACCGCACATCAATAATCGCGACTCCGAGATTCTCAGCTTCGGTCTTCGCAGTATCGCGGATCTGCTCCATCAATGCCGCACGGTCGGAAGACAAAACTGTGTTTGATGTCACAGAACCCAGCGCTTCGCGCGTTGCAGCATTCAAAATGCGTTCAAGACGGCTTTCAGCCGATCTGACACCGCCAACACCTACCGCTTCGCGAAACTGAATGACATCGTCGATTCGATAACGCGCAAATGCATCCACTACCAAACGTCTGTCATCAAGCGGCGTGACTTCCAGCGATTGCGTCTCAAGAGATAAGATCCGATCATCGTAGCGCACAACTTCTTGGATTAAAGGAATTTTGAACGCCAGACCCGGCAATTCCTTAACCGAGCGCACCTGACCAAACTGCAAAACAAGGGCTTTTTCCCTTTCGTCGACAACGAATATCGAACTGAGAACGCCAACCGCGACCACGGCGGCGGCGGCCAAAATGAGAGTTAAACGATTCATTTCTTTCAATCTCCTCAGTTCGACACGCTGCGCCGCAGCTCATTCAGCGGAAGATAGGGAACCACGCCGCTGCCTGATTCCTGACTTCCTTGATCAATGATCACCTTTTCCACCGAACCCATGATCCGCTCCATCGTCTCAAGATAAAGACGCTCGCGCGTAACTTCCTTGGCTTTCAGATATTCTTCTAAAACCGCCAGAAAGCGACTGGCTTCACCTTCAGCGACATTCACAACCTGCGCACGGTAGCCTTCGGCTTCTTCCAAGAGCTGAGCCGCCTCTCCGCGTGCGCTGGCGAGCACGCGGTTGGCATAGGCATCTGCTTGTTTTTCCAACCGGTCCCGCTCCTGTTCAGCGGCTTGGACTTCCCGGAAACTGTCAATAACCTCGCGCGGAGGGTCCGCCTTGTCAAAATTCACGCGAACAACGTTCATACCGGAATCATAGTTATCCAGCGTGGTTTGAATCAGTTCCTGCAAATTCGTCGCGACAATTCCCCGATCCCGGTTCAGAATCGGAGCCAAATTCGACTGCGCCATGATTTCACGCATGGCCGACTCGGATACGGCTCGGATCGTCTCGGTCGGATCAGCCAGGTTGAATAAATATCTTGCGGGATCATTGATGTTCCAGACGACCTGAAAATCGACATCGATAATATTTTCGTCGCCGGTCAGCATCAAACCGTCTTCCGCTCGGCCTCTGGAGGCAAGATCGCGCTGAAACGAACTGTTCTCGAATTCATCCCCTCCGACATTCCCGCCGACTCCGATGTCTTCGGTCCTTTCCCGCGTAACCGAAAGGATTTCGCGCGTAACCAATGGCCAAGGCGCGATGTTCAGACCAGGCTGTCCGGTCTTGTAGTATGTGCCGAGAAACAGTTCGACCGACCGCTCTTCCGGCTTCACAGTGTAAAATGAGACATATCCCCACGCACCAATCAAAACCAGTATGCCGATGATAATCTGAAATCGGCTGAATTTTGGCCCGCCCGACCCAGGTCTCTTACGCCGTTTGCTGCCGCCGCCACCCAAAATCGAACGCATGGAGTCGCTGCCCCGGCTTATAATTTCATCAAAGTCGGGTATTTCCGGATCCGAGCGTCGTCCGCCGCCCCAAGGTCCGCCGTTCTGTCCTGCCATGTGTGGAACGTGCTCCTGTTCTTGGCCCAATGAGGATGATTTCTAAACATGGAGGCAAATAGAGCGAATTTCAAGTCACTCGCGTCGGTTCCTTCAAGGTAACCAATTCCTCTGCAGCGGTGGGATGGACCGCCACCGTGCGGTCGAAATCCTCTTTGGTTGCGTTCATCTTCACTGCCAATCCTGCAAGCTGAATCAGTTCAGCGGAATTCGGCCCTGCCATGTGGACTCCAAGCACGCGCCTCGTTCGGCAGCAGACAACAAGCTTCATAAATATCCGCTCCTCCCTGCCCGCGATAACTCCCGACAATGGCCGGAATCGAGTGCTGTAGATTTCAACAGGGCCTTTCCGACATGCCGATTCTTCGGTGAGACCGACGCTGCCGACTTCCGGCCGGGTGAAAACAGCCGTTGGCACGTCATCGTGATCAGCGGCGGTGGGGTTTCCCTTGAATACGGTTTCGACAAATGCCGCGGCCTCTCGGATCGCGACAGGCGTAAGATTGACCCGGTCCGTGGCATCGCCGACAGCGAATATCGAAGGTACGGAGGACTGCGAATGCGCATTGACCATGACTTCACCGGCTTTGCCCAATTTGACACCGACGTTTTCTAATCCCAGACCGGATGTGTTCGGGCGTCGGCCAGTCGCATAAAGAACCATGTCGAAGTCGTCCGTGCCGCCCCGAGCGCTGGTTACTGAAATTCCGCGTTCCTTTTTCTCAACATTGACAACATCCGTCTCCAAGCAGATCGTAACGTCGCGCTCCGCCATCGCGTTCGCGACATGCTCCCTCAATTCGTCGTCAAATCCCCGCAGCACCTGTTCGCCTCGGTAATACTGCGTGACTTTGCATCCCATCCCCTCGAATATGCAGGCAAACTCGCAAGCGATGTATCCGCCGCCAACCACAAGAATGCGGTTGGGAAGTTCATCAAGGAGGAACATATCATTTGAGCACTTCACATGTTCGATGCCAGGAATCGATGGAAGAAACGGTTTTCCGCCGACGGCAATCAGTATGTGCTTTGCAGTTTTTTTCCGACCGTCGGCAAGACGGACGCAGTGTGAATTCTCCACTATCGCCCGCATATCGAACACCTCGACCCCGGCATTTGCAAGATTGTTGCGGTACATCTGTTCAAGCCGGTCGATTTCGCGATCCTTCGCCGCACGAAAACTCGGCCAGTCAAAGGACACCGGGCCGGTGGTCCAGCCAAAACCTCTTGCATCCTTGAAAGCGTGCGAAAAATCAGCGGCATTCACCATCAGCTTCTTCGGCACGCAGCCGCGAATGACGCAGGTGCCTCCCATGCGCGATTCCTCGGCGAGACCTACTCTTGCTCCTGTCTCGCTGGCAAGACGTGCCGCACGCACGCCGCCTGAACCGCCGCCGATCAAAAAAAGATCATAATCAAACATTGTCGTTCCCATGTCATCCACCAAAACCAACCATCACCTGTCGGGGCCATAAACTTGAACCGAACCGTCCGGCTGGCCAATAACAGCCAACGAGCACATATTGATGAACAATCCGGTTTCAACGATGCCAGGGATGTTCTGCAGCGCTTGTTCGAAAATTTTCGGATCAGGAATCGCTGTCAACTCTGCATCAAGAATAAAATTCCCGCCATCCGTAATGAAGCGTTCTCCATCACATAGGCGCCTCTGGGTGATGTCAACTTTTCTGCCGAGCAGCCTTTCGCTTTCCTGCTCGATCTTTTTACAAGTAGCCGTGTGACCAAATTTCTCGATTTCTATCGGCAGGTGAAAATTTCCAAGAGTCGCCACGCGTTTGCTGCTGTCGGCAATGACGATGAACTTTTCGGAAGAGGCCGCGACGATTTTTTCTCTTAGAAGAGCTCCGCCTCCACCCTTGATCAAATTGAATGAAGGGTCGATTTCATCGGCGCCGTCAACAGTCAGGTCGAGTCTGTCCACAACTTTCAAATCAACGATGTTCAATCCTGCTGCATTTGCTCGTTCGTGCGTCTTGTTGGACGTTGCGACAACCTTGATATCCAGACCGGATGAGGCCAATTGCCCAATCGCATCGATAAAGTAATTTGCAGTCGATCCTGTTCCCAAACCGATGTTCATGCCCGTCCGTATGAAGCCGAGAACATACTCTGCTGCTGCGCGTTTTCCGGTTTCAGTCGCGACTTGATTGGCTGACATAGCGAACTCCTAAGCATTGAAGCAGCAAACACGCGGTCCACAACCGCGGTCGACTGAGTTTAGCAGTGAAATTGTGATTAAATCTGTTTCCGCATGTTCGCACTGCAGACGAAAGCGAAGAACCGATCAGCACTGTATATTCTGATGCAATAAGCGGCAAAGCGTCATGTGGAATGTTAGTAAGAATGCCCCGCACTCATTTCCGATTCTGCGTCTAAGCTGAAGATTCAAATCATTTTCCCAACAAGATTCACATAGTCGTTTTTCACTAGCACATAGGCAACTGAATCCCCTTGCTGATGAGATAAGCCTATCAGACGACACTGACGATCAACTTGAGTTTTGAAATGCCGCGCGTTCCAATGAGAACCGCCAAACAAGCGCAAGCTGCCAGCCCCTCAAGATCCTTTCAAACAATCTGCCCGATTGCCGGGTTTTGTCGGGACGCTGAGCCATACAAAGCAACTTTAACCTGCTTGCCGTCAAAACGGGAGAAAGCTTGCCGCATCTGAATTTCCGCCCTTGACAATGCAACAATTCAGATTCCGTTGACCGGAACTTTCAGCGTCGGATTTCCTGCATTGTCTTGCGGCACTTCGCCGGCGCGCATATTGACCTGCAGCGCTGGCAGGATCAGTCGAGGCATGGACAATGTCGCGTCACGCGTGTTTCTCAGTTTGACGAACTCTTCGCGTGTTGCAGCTTGCTTGAGATGAATGTTTTGTTCTTTTTCTTCGCCAACGGTGGTTTCCCAAGCGACGGGTCGTCCGCCCGGGCCGTAGTCATGGCAAATGAAGAGCCGCAATTCGTCGGGGAATGACAGTATTTTCTGAATGGAGTCGTAGAGCTGTCCAGCGTCTCCTCCGGGGAAATCGGCTCGTGCCGACCCGCCGTCAGGCATAAAAAGTGTGTCGCCCGTGAATCCACAATCTCCAATGATATGCATCATGCACGCAGGTGTGTGCCCTGGAGTGGCGATCGCAATGCAGTCCAGAGAACCGAGTGTGTAGACGTCGCCATCCTCAAACAGCATGTCGAACTGTGAGCCGTCGCGCTGGAATTCAGTCCCTTCATTAAAAATCTTTCCAAAGGTCTCCTGCACTTCCAAAATCCGTGCGCCGATCCCGGTTTTTCCACCAAGGCGGTCCTTTAAGTATGGTGCGGCCGACAGATGGTCCGCATGCACATGAGACTCAATGATCCATTCGACTTTCAGCTGTTCGTCTTCAATGAAAGCCGCCAGTTTATCCGCGCTTGCCGAAGTTATGCGTCCTGCTGCGTAGTCAATGTCCATAACGCTGTCGATGACCGCGCATGCAAGCGTCTCCGGATCAATAACAACATAAGAGACCGTATTCGTTGCACCGTCGAAAAAGGCTTTAACGGAAGGATGCTGATCCATCCGCGGCACCGCTGACATTGCTGTATCCTTTCTTTTGCATTGCCGGGTCACTGCCGCAGTCGCTGACTGCGCAATAGCGTCAGTTCGGACAATGTCTAATGAGCTGAAAAATTTCAACACCGAACTTGATAAATTGCCGGATCGGTGCGCAAGGTTTTTCAGCAATAGGAACTCAGATCGCTTCACCAGCCCAAGATCACAGATGGATCGCTGAATGAAGCCGGAGATAGCCATGACCATGATGGCTGGGCTTGATGGTGTTTTGGCTGTCCTCGGACAAACCTGTTGGACAATTTGATCCGTCATGTTCAATTCTTGTTGGGTTAAAGAATGCTAGGAGGAAAAACGGTGACTAGAATATTGGTTGTTGGCGGCGGCGGCATGGTTGGCCAAAAGCTCGCTTGCCGCTTGGCGACAGTAGGACTCAATGGCGTAATTCCCGACGAATTGACGCTCTTCGATCTCTCCTATCCGGAATCCGGGAAGGATTTTGGACATCGCATCGAAGGCAATCTAGCAACGCGTGACACAACCAATCAATTGTCCGCTCAGCGTTTCGACGTGATTTTCTTTCTTGCCGCCATCGTTTCAGGGGAGGCGGAGAGGGACTTCAATAAGGGTTGGGAAGTTAATCTTTTCGCGCTCTGGCAGTTTCTGGAAGCACTGCGGAATGAACACGTCAAGAGCAAAGAAATTTACCGGCCGCGTCTGGTTTTCGCTTCCACAACCGGTGTTTACGGACCGCCGTTTGACGGTGCGGTGAATGACCGCCAAATCTGCGAACCGCGCTCTTCGTATGGAGCGCAAAAAGTCTGCGCTGAAATGATCGTCAGCGACTTTAGCCGCAAGGGCTTCATTGACGGCATTTCAATCCGTCTTCCAACGATCTGCGTTAGACCCGGCAAACCCAATGCAGCGGCATCGTCATTCTTCTCCAACATTATTCGTGAGCCGTTGAACGGTCGCGAGACGGTGCTTCCGGTTGCGCGATCGATGCGACATATGCATGCTTCTCCGCGTTCCGCCGCTCGCTTCTTCACTCACGCCGCCGAACTTGACAGCGGGCTGCTGGAAGGACGGCGAGCATTGAACATGCCTTCGCTCACCTGTTCCGTCGCCGAACAGATTGACGCACTTCGATCAGTCGCTGGAGAAAAGACCGTATCTCTCGTTCGCGAAGAACCGGATCAATTCATCGAGTCCATCGTGTCGTCCTGGCCGACTGGTTTCGAAGCCGACCGGGCGAAGCTCTTGGGATTCACCGCCGAGGAGGAATTTGCCGAGATCGTGCAGATATACATTGAAGACGACCTGCCGCTCGATTCGGCCAAGTGATTTACCTCTCTAAAATTCCGCGCAGCCATTGGAGTCCCAAATGGATTTGAAAATCCCCAATACCGGCGCTTGGCTTGGACGGGTCCATTTGCCCGCAACCGGCCCCGCCGTCATCACCATCCGCGATGGACACGTGGTTGATTTGACCTGCCGCAGAGCACCGACGGTGCGGGACATTTGCGAAATGCAAGAACCCGCTTCTTTTGTGCAGTCCGCCAGCGGAAATTTGATCGGCTCATTGGAATCCATTGAGCGGAACTCAGTCGAAGGCGAGGATGACGAGAACCTTCCGAGACTGCTGGCTGCCTGCGATCTGCAGGTCATCAAGGCCGCCGGCGTGACCTTCGCCCGCTCGATGGTCGAACGAGTGATTGAAGAGCGCGCCGCGGGCGACCCATCCAAAGCCGAAAGCATTCGAACCCGGATCAAAGCGCGCATCGGACCGCGTCTCAACACGATCAAACCCGGCTCGCACCTGGCAGACAAGATCAAAGAAGCGATGATCGCCGAAGGAATCTGGTCGCAGTATCTCGAAGTCGGCATAGGTCCTGACGCGGAGATTTTCACCAAATGCCCGGTATTGGCTGCTGTCGGTTCGGGCGCGCGCATCGGGATTCATCCAAGATCGGCGTGGAATAATCCGGAGCCTGAATTGGTTTTGGTCGTGAATTCACGTGGACAGATCATCGGCGCCTCGCTTGGCAACGATGTCAATCTGCGGGATTTCGAAGGCCGCTCGGCGCTGCTTCTTGGCAAATCCAAAGACAACAACGCTTCCACCGCAATCGGACCAATGATCCGACTCTTTGATGAAAGCTTCTCGCTAGATGCAGCAATGGCAATGGAGATCAAAATGCGGATCTCCGGGATCGATGGATTTTTGCTCGAAGACACCAGTCGAATGCGTGAAATCAGCAGAGATCCAAACGATCTCGTTGCACAAACCATCAATGAAAACCACGCCTATCCTGACGGATTCGCACTGTTCTGCGGAACCCCATTCGTACCGATCAAGGACCGGGATACGGCTGGCGAAGGATTTACCCATCACATCGATGATCTAGTTGAGATCGAATCGCCAGAACTTGGTCGGTTGAGCAACCGTGTTGGCCATTGCGCGGATTGCAGACGATGGGATTTCTCGGTTTCGCATTTAATGCGCAATCTCGCGATGCGGGGGTTGCTTTGAATCCATGGCCTTCTTGCTTGACGCACATCATCAGCCAGACTTTAAGCTGGTTGCGTCCAAGGCTCGATTAACAACGCTAAATTTAACGGACTTTTGGTATTCTTCCTTTCGGTCACATTGGCAGTCCGATTCTACTTTGAACTGCCAAACGATATAGTCAATATTTGGAGTTTATCGGCGAACCTTGCTATGCCAAACCGGAATCCGGTTACTCTCAAATGGGCCCGTGAAACCGCCGGACTGTCGCTGAAGGAAGCCGTCAGGCAACTCAGAATCGTTGCAGCACGAGACGTTCCTGCTGACCGATCAGATGATGCGCATGAACATCTGAACCGGCTTCACCCCCCTTTAGCCACCGCCCCCGGAGAGCTTCCTGTCTCAGGAAGGCACTCCCGCTCGCCGCGAAAAAAGCCGGAAGACGAAAAGAGGGGTCAAACCGGCTCCAGCACGGCGAATCAGGACGAATCCCGACCCTCCAAGTCCGAGATCAGGGCCAAGGCGACCATCAGCCGGACCGGAGCTCCGAAGGCCGGCATCGTCAAGGAATTTTGCAAAAGGCTCAATTGTCAGGGGGTGATCTGCTGGTTCAAGGAAACAGCGAGCATTCCTCAAAAGTGAATCGGTTTCACTCTTCCGTCCAGCACGGCGCCGTCCGTATAGCAGAAAGCACTGCGTGAAACCGCGCCATCGGCATGATCGCCAGCATCAAAGGACTTTGCCATCGCAGTTCCACGGACTGGCTGGAAACTTCGTTCGAAGTTCCAATCCGACCGACTGGCGAAAATTCAATTTCGTTCACGGACCATTTTAGGCCCTTGGACTGCCCTCTGACCGTCCCGAGCGGAAACAAGGACAAACGAGTGCCCTCCGGCAAATGCAGCGCCAGCTTCGGCGGGCATAGAAAACAGACATCTGTTTCTGTTAAGAGAAGAATTTTCTTGGTTTTGTAGCGTGCGAGCACATTGAGTGAAGCCAAACCATGATCGAGGCGTGGATGAACAACGCCAACAGCCACATAAAATGGCGCTTCGACCGTGTCGACGCACTTGTCTAAATCCGTCGTATCCTGACCGGTCAAATGCTTGATGGTTTCGAGTGGAATTTTCTGGATTGCCGAAAATGATAATGAATCCATGTCACCGATAACCCTTTGAGGAACGAAACCATATTCCAAGGCTGTTTGCGCACCACCGTCGGCGCAAATGAGGTTCGGCGCAGCATTCAGAGCCTGATCCAATGTCGCTGGCTCGACGGATCCCGATCCGAGTATCGTTACACCTCTCCGACAGCACAAAACTTTCATTTCTGTTTTACCGAGCAGTGATCGCCGACATCACAACACGCGCAAGCATAGGAGTTGCTTTCTGCGCTTTTGCTACAGAAGTCGCGATCGCCACAATGCCGCGCTGATAAAGTCAGCAAACAGCGGATGGGGACTGAAAGGTCGCGACTTTAGCTCTGGGTGGTATTGCACGCCGATGAACCAAGGGTGGTCAGGAATTTCAACAATCTCTGGCAATCTTCCGTCCGGCGACATTCCTGAAAATCTTACTCCGCTTCTTTCGAGTTGGCATTTGTACTTTAGAGCCACTTCGTAACGATGACGATGGCGTTCTGATATCTGCTGCGATCCATAGATTTCAGCAGCCCGGCTGCCTGGCGCTAAAACAGCCGGGTAGGCTCCAAGTCGCATAGTAGCTCCTCTTGGATCATCGCGGCGGCGCACAAGAGTCTCGTTTCCCCGAAGCCACTCGCCAAGATGATAAACGACAGGCTCGATTTGGCTGCAATGAAGTGTTTGATCAGCTTCGAACTCCTCGGAACCGGCATTTTCGATTCCGAGCAAATTTCGGACCATTTCTATGACCGCCAACTGCATCCCGAAGCAGATGCCCAAAAAAGGCACATCATGCTTCCGCGCAAAACCGGCCGCCCGGATCTTGCCTTCGGAGCCCCGAGATCCAAAACCGCCGGGAATAAGAATCGCATCGGTGCCCTCAAGGTAAGGGATTGGATCCTCGTGCTCGAACACTTCCGCTTGAATCCAGTTCGGCCGGATCTTTACCCGATTAGCGATTCCTCCGTGCATCAATGCTTCATTGATCGATTTGTAAGCGTCCTCCAAGCCGGTGTATTTTCCAACAATTGTGACTTTGACTTCGCCCTCCACATCGGAAATTCGGCTGGCGACTTCACCCCACGGCTCCAGACATGCGGGTGGTTCCGGATCGATTCCGAAAGCGGCGAGAACCGCGCGGTCCAGTCCCTGTCTGTGATACGTCATCGGTGCGTCATAGATTGAAGCGAGGTCCGGAGCCGAAACCACTGAATCTGAACCGACATTGCAAAACAGTGCGATTTTCTCACGCTCCTTGGGCGGAAGCGCATCCGCAGAACGGCAAACCAGGACGTTCGGAGAAATGCCAATCGATCGCAGCTCCTTAACCGAATGCTGGGTCGGCTTCGTTTTCAATTCGTTACAGGCATTGATAAACGGGATCAGCGTGACATGAATGAATACGCACTGTTCCCTTGGACGGCTTTGGGAAAACTGCCGAATGGCCTCGTAAAACGGCAGCCCTTCTATGTCGCCGACAGTGCCTCCGATCTCACACAGCATGAAATCTGTTTCGCCTTCGCCATACTCGATAAATTCCCTGATTTCATTGGTTACATGCGGAATGACTTGTATCGTTTGACCGAGAAAATCACCGCGCCGCTCTCTCTCCAGGACAGTCGAATAAATCCGGCCGGATGAAACACAATCCGAACTCCGAGCCGACACACCGGTGAATCGTTCATAATGTCCAATATCCAGATCGGTTTCCGCGCCGTCGTCCGTTACGAAGACCTCTCCATGCTCATATGGGCTCATCGTTCCCGGATCGACGTTGAGATAGGGGTCAAGCTTACGCAGCCTTACGGTATATCCGCGAGACTGCAGAAGAGCGCCGAGCGCTGCCGCCGTCAGTCCCTTGCCAAGCGAGGAAACAACACCGCCGGTGACAAATATGTATCTTGTCATTGTCCGTAATCTCCGCAAACCTAGCCCGTCGCATAAGGAAGCCAGCGACGCATACCTAGTCACGGACGAATAGAATGAGGATAAAACGACTAAACCGCAAGCTTTTTCTGCCAATCATTCGAAAGGCGCGTTAGAAATTCCTGTTGTTTGAAGCTACTCGGCCCTAGGCGGAAGCGCAGGTTCGTCCGACAGAACAGGTGGCAAAAGCGACTCGCCTTCCGTAGAAGTTCCTACGGATGAATCAATGGGCAAAGTATCGCCCACTCTCTCCAAAACCGAATCTTCGGCCTGTTCACTGGCTGTAAGAATGGTCAGGGTCAGTGAGCTCAGAAGAAATGCAACAGCGACCAGCCAAGTCGACTTACCCAGCGCGGTAGCTGCCTGACGTCCTGTCATGATACCGCCGCCTCCGCCGATGCCTAGACCACCGCCTTCCGAACGCTGCAGCAAGACGATTCCGATCAAGACCAACGCCAAGACCAAATGAATGATTAGAGTAACGTTGCTCATGGCACTTTGTAAAACCGAGTCGCGTAAGATGATGGCGGGAAAGTAGGTATGATCGCAAATTTTTGCAAGTGGTTAATCTTCTCGTGCTGAAGTTCAGAACATCCAATCGTTCACTTTATCGGCTTTACCCAGTTCAGCCGCAGATTCCACTCTCGCTTCAATCCTCAAGTCTTGGTCAGCGCAAACTCCCGCCAGGCTGCTGCGGTCGCGATTGCGGTTAGGACACAACAAATGAACGAAAAGGTTAATTTGAGCCCGACTTCAAGGCAGATCGCATTCGCCGGCCGCGCCGCTAAAATGACAATGGCGTATTATCCCTCGCCCGTAATCAAAGGGCGTGAGCTGTTACGGATGCGCTCAGAAAGCGGTATAATCTACCGTCCGGTGTAGCCAGTGTCTGCCGGGAAAGTCGATTCTGCTGTTCAAAGCCTTACTGCGCATGGAATTTCCTGTTGTTTGTGATTGCGAAGAAAGAGAGTAAGCCGAGTCGATTGATGCATTCTCTGGAATAGCGGGTTGGAAGAAAAGTTTGTTCTGTGCGCTTGGCAGCGGTTCAAGCCTAACCGAACTTGAGCCGAAGGTTGTGGGGCACCGGTTTTTTAGGCCGACGATGCGCCGTGCGTGAACACATCATCAAGCGATTCCGCGTCCAATACCGCCACAGCCCAGTCGTTGAGTTCATCGGCTGAGGCCGCGCTGATGCGCTTCTCGACAGAATCTGCCAGCGCACTGAACCGGTGCGCGAGCACCTTGCTCAATTGATTGGCGGCGCCTTCGGCTCTGCCTTCTAGTTTGCCTGCGGCTTTGCCTTGTTCGATCCAAGCCCGTGATCAGGGCCAGGGGCGGCCGCCGACAGCCGGACCGGAGCTCCAAAATCCGGCATCGTCAAGAAATTCTGCAAGAGGCTCGCATGAAAGAGCACAACGGCAGGAAGTTTGACTTGGTCGATCTAGACGAACGCTACGTTGTTCAATTGTTTAGACGACAACTCCTCGGCTTTTGGGAAGAAGAGTCGTCATGCTCCTGATTTGAGCTTCGAGATCTTCCTCTGGCGCAATCGGAGTTTAAACAGTTTTGAGGCCGCAGGCTGCGAGACAAATTCATCGATCTGTCGATGCAGCCAGAAAAACTTATCGATACCGTTTCAATGTCTCGGCGAAATGCAATATAATCCATGATTTTCATCAACCCCTTACGTCAGCAGTCTTCAAGGCAAATCAGCGTGAAATTAAAAAATACGAAGATACAGTTTTCTGTTTGGCTCTTGATCGGAATCACCGCGTTATCGGGCTGCAGCCCATATGACGATGTCGCGGTTTCCGAACAGCCCGGCCTTCACAACATCACCGAGGGTGTGACGCCGGACCGCTTTGCCGCCGTGGAACGCGCGCTCGCGCGCGTTGAACCCGCTGCAGAGTCCATCTGCCAAGCAAACCTTCCTGATAAGAAATGCAACTTTGCGACATTCATCGCGAGTCCTGAAGACACAAGTGTGAATGCTTATCAGGTTGGAGACAAACCGGTTATCGTCTTCACTGAAGCTATCATTCAGGATTTTCGCAATGACGACGAAATCGCTTTCATTTTCGGACATGAAGCCGCGCACTATATCCTGAGACACCACCAAAGCCGAGTGAGACGCGGACTGGTTGGAGGACTTATTTTGGGAGGCTTGACTGCCTATGGCGCGGGAGGCGCCGAAAACAGCGTGCAGTTCACACAGGATATGACGCATCTCGGGATGACAATCGGCATACGCTCATATTCGCCGGAAGAAGAGCTGGAAGCCGACAAATTGGGGGCTTATATCGCTGCGAGCGCAGGTTACGACCCGGTGTTGGGAGCGCAGTTTTTCGCCCGATACCCTGGAAATCCGCATTTTGCTCTATTGCCGACACATCCCAGCGGCAACCGCCGAATTGATGAAATCGAAAACTATTTCGAGCAGTGATTTGTGGGGCTGCTGCCTCATGCCGACCTGCAGCCGCCGAAAGCCATGATATGAATATAACAGTTGTCGGTCTTCAGTGGGGCGATGAAGGCAAAGGTAAAATCGTCGACTGGCTGGCCGGTCACTGTGATGTGATCGTCCGGTTTCAAGGAGGAAACAACGCTGGCCACACGCTTGTTGTCGACGGTGTCACATACAAATTATCGACAATTCCTTCGGGCATTCTACGACCGGGTAAGCTCAATGTCATCGCCAATGGAACCGTGCTGGACCCGCAGGCATTCAACCAAGAAATCACGGCGCTCAGGCAAGGGGGCATTGTCATCTCGCCCGAAAACCTGGCGGTTGCTCTGAATACACCGCTCATCCTCTCGCCGCACAGAGAACTTGACCGCTTACGCGAAGAATCGGCCGGCCGCATGAAGATTGGAACCACGCTTCGCGGCATCGGCCCTGCTTACGAAGACAAGGTTGGCCGAAGAGCGGTTCGGCTAGGCGATCTTGCTGATAGAGCCGCAATCCCTGCTTTGGCTGAGAGGATTCTCAATCATCATAACGCGTTGCGCCGGGGACTCGGCGCTGAGCCAATCGATCACGGCAAAGTCTGTGGGGAACTTTCCGACGCGGCTTTGAACCTTCTTCCTTACGGTCGTCCGGTATGGAAACTGCTGAAAAACCAACAGGAACTGGGGAACCGAATCTTATTCGAAGGAGCACAGGGGGCATTACTGGACATTGATCACGGAACTTACCCGTTTGTTACATCTTCGTCGACTGTCCCTGGCGGTGTATCTGCAGGTGCTGGAATTGGTCCCGACTGCATTGGTCATGTGCTCGGCATATGCAAGGCCTATTCAACACGAGTGGGTGCTGGACCGTTTCCGACGGAGCTAAGCGATGCGAATGGAGAGCATTTAGCGACGAAAGGCCGGGAATTCGGTACTGTCACCGGCAGACCGCGGCGGTGCGGCTGGTTTGATGCCGTGCTGACCCGGCAAATCTGTTCGATTGCCGGAGTTACGAGCCTCGGAATAACCAAACTCGATGTGCTCGACGGGCTGCCGGAACTGAAGATTGGCGTCGGTTACGAGCTGAATGGCCAACATATTGAACATCTGCCATCCGCTGCCCATGAGCAAAAGATCGCCAAACCGATTTACGAAAATTTTTCCGGCTGGACAGGCACCGTTGCCAGTCAGCGCACAATTGACGGTTTGCCGCCGCAGGCGCGGGCATACATAAGTCGAATAGAGCAGCTCTGCGGCATTGAAGTCAGCTTGATTTCCACATCGCCGCGACGCGAAGATATCGTTTTGCTTTCAAACCAGATACTCAAATGATCAATCTTAGCTGGAAAACCAGGCGGCGACTTTCGCTTTTGCTTCTAGCCGTCGGGATGCCGATTTACATCATCGTCATCGTTACAGTTATTGGATTTCTGAACAGACCTCCGGTATTGATCGAACTCGCGATATACATCGCCGCTGGAATACTCTGGGTCTGGCCAACCCGCTTTATTTTTCGTGGCATAGGAACTGCCGACCCCGACAGCAGGGAAAGCGGATCAAATCGGCGCGATGCTTGATCGGACATTGCGGAAAATGAACCTGCGCCGTATGAATTCCTGATGTTCAAGTCCTTTCTTGATTTTCTGAATGACGCCTCGCCCGCACCGACCGCCGAGATCGATTCAAAACTCGCACTGGCGGTTCTGCTTGTCCGGGTAAGCCGCTCTGACAACGAATATCTAAACGCAGAAAAGCAGCTAAGCGATCATATTTTGGCGCGAAAATTTGGTTTGTCTGACGAAGACGCGCAATCTCTGCGGGTTGAAGCCGAGTCTATTGAAGCACAGACTGGCGACAATGTCAGCTTCACAAAGGCATTGAAGAAGGCCGTCCCGATCAACGAGCGGATAGGGTTGATTGAGGCGCTGTGGGAAATTGTGCTCGTTGACCAACACCGCGATTATACTGAGGACGGATACCTTCGGCTGGTCTGCCGTCTTCTTGGTGTCAACGACCGAGACAGCGCGCTGGCCCGTCAGAGGGTTGCCGCTCGGCAGCATTGATTGCAAGTCTGCCAATGTACGCGCGGCGGGAAACGCTCGGTGCGCATGATCGGTTTTGGCGATCGCTCCGCGATGAACTGCGGAGCCGCGGGATCAATGCTCCCAATAATCTCAGCTATCCCACAGACCTGCCGAAACATTGGCAAGACCCCGAACTCCTTCTTTCACAGACCTGCGGCCTGCCTTTCAGAACGTATCTTCGAGAACGGGTTCAACTGGTGGGGACGGCTGAATTGCGATTGCCTGCCTGCCCCGACGGGTTTTATTACAGCGTCTTCGTTGTCGATGGCGACGAGCAAAGGATTGGGCTCGAACAATTTGACAATGCAAGTTTTGCCTACAACTCAAAGGACTCGCAGTCTGGATGGGCTGCTGCCATCCGCGAAGCGCAAAACCGGGGCATAAAACTCAAGCCCGCCTTGGCAACCGGCAGCCATAGCGCCTCCTGCCGCGCGGTCGACCAAGGCCTTGCCGACATTGCGGCGATTGATGTGCAAAGCTGGTGGTTGATTCGCCGGTTTGATCAATGGGCCGCACGGCTTCGGGTAGTCGATGCGACACCACCCACTCCAGCCTTACCCTTCATCACCGCCTATCCAGCATTTGTTTCGCCGTTGCGCGACGCGATGCAAAAGATAATCGCCGGCATGGGCCAGAGTGAAAGGTCGGCGCTCGGTTTGCACGGTCTTTTGGATCTTTCCGAAAATGCCTACTGCTCTGTTGTTGCCCCCCAGGGTGATGTTTAGCCGATTGAAAGGCAAGCCGGCATCTGCTGAATCAAGCATGCCGCCGCCGCTCAAAAACGTCTGCGGTCATCAAGAAAGGAATTTCATATGAAAATAGGCATACTGCAGGCCGGACTTGTCCGTGAACCGCTGCGGCAGCGGCACGGTCAATTTTCAAATATGTTCGAACGATTTCTTGGAGGCAGAGGATTTGAATTCGAAACTTGGAGCGTGGTTGAAGATGAGTTTCCAAACAAACCGCGTGATGCGGATGGCTGGTTGGTTACCGGTTCCCGTCATGCAGTTTATGAAGATCTCCCTTGGATTCGGCGCCTCGAGGAATTTCTGCGGCAATGCTATGCCGCTTCCGTGCCGATCGTAGGATTGTGTTTCGGTCACCAGGTGCTGGCTACCGCGCTGGGCGGCAAAGTCAAAAAAACGGCGGAAGGCTGGGGGATTGGACGCCACCGCTACGAAACCGCCAACGGACCCGTCCACTTGATTGCATGGCATCAGGACCAAGTTACCGAACCACCCGCAGACGCCAAGGTTTTCGGTTCTTCACCATTTTGTAAATTCGCGATGCTGGTCTATCGTGATCAAGCCTTATCGATGCAGCCGCATCCTGAATTCGAGCATCCGTTTCTGCGTGACCTCATTGAAATGCCGGCTAATGGAATCGAACCTGAGCTGATTGAAAAAGCAAAAACGGACTTTGGCAAGTCTTTGGATTCAGAGCAAATTTCCGAAAAGATTTCCCGATTTTTCCTTGATTTCCGCAAAGCGGACGTCGCTTCAGTTAGCTGACTCAGACAAAGTTTATGTGAAAATTGCCCATTGGTCCGAAATCCGCATCCAACACCGAACCTTTGCGAACCGGTAGATACCGGGTGCACGAACCGGACAGAATGATGTCGCCTTTATCAATTTCCCCGTCCCGGCCATCGGTCTCGGCGAATCTGTTTGCCAGCCATGCCACGGCAGCAGCCGGATGCCCCATGACTTGTCCGGTTGTGCTATCCTCGCGCTCTCCGTCAACGTTAATGGAAACGGGGGAACAGGTAAGATCGAATTCTCTGGGACCGAAAGAATTTGGACTTAACATTATTCTGCCGCACTGCGCGTTGTCGGCCACCATGTCCACATTCGTAGCGCGGTGCATTCCGATTCTGGAATCAACGATTTCAATAGCTGGGCGGATGCATCTGGTCGCATCCAGAACATTGTCCAGGGTAACTCCAGGTCCACGCAGATTGGCTTGCATAACGAAAGCAATTTCCGGCTCGGCATATGGCTCGCATAGTTTGCCGGTGTCGACCGGTTTGTCATATTCCAGCTCGAAATCGGCGTACAGATAGCCAAACTCTGGACCGTCCAATCCCAGCAATTTCTGAGTCGCAGCTGAAGTGAATGCGATCTTGAAGCCCGTCGGCATGCCAGAGTACCGCCCGAGCAGGTTCGCCATTCTGCGCCGCACTTCGACGGCTGCGGCGTAATCAATGCCGTGCGTTTCGCTTGGTGGGTCTATTCGCTTTCCAGCCTTGACGGCTTCGTGAATTTGTAACGTCACTTCGTCTAAGAATAGTTCTGAGAAAGCTCTTCGTTTCGTTTGCATCCGAAACCTCTCATACTCTCAGCTTGAAAGATTATCGACTTTTGCCTGCAAATTTGCAACCATTTCTTTGAGCTCATCAATTTCTGTCTCGGTCTCGGCGGACTCGGAATTCTTACATTTCTTTGGTTGATCTCCCATCCAACTACCCATGGATTTTGAAAAAAAAGCCCGCTGACGGCGCCCAATTTCTTCATAAGCCGACATCGGGTCAGGGAAAGTTCTCAAATTTTCCAGAAGCTGGGTTTGGCGATCTTTAATGATCTCGAATGCTGTATCGAGAAAACGCGGAACGAGGTCCTGTGTCTGTTTGTTATAGGCACGAACCACTTCCATGAGCACATTCAGTGGAAGAACCTGTTCGCCATTCGACTCGTGTTCAGTGATGATCTGCAGCAGATACTGGCGCGTGAGATCATCACCGGTCTTGAGATCAACGATCTTCACATCACGCCCTGCCCGAATGCAGTCTGAGATTTCCTGCAAAGTGATGTAGTCGCTGGTCTCTGTGTTGTAGAGACGTCGACTCGTATAACGTTTGATCAACAGCGGTGTTTGCGCGTTATCCATAGGGCATCAACCATCGCAGCATTCCGAGCTCTTCCGCTCTTGTGCCGGCTATACAGTTTTCCAAGCGATTGTAAGTGCAAAGCATCAACACAATGCACAAAATTCGCGTGACGACAATCACATGTTCGATGACCTTATGCAAGCTATCTAATTTTGGTCTCCGCGGCTTTGTGAATTCAAACGAAAGTGTCTGATCCTGATGCTTCGATTCTCCGCAATTGAGACCTTATGCTTGGTTATCTGTGGAAATTTCTCTGGCGGATCCCACGACTTATCCTAGCTGACACAAAGCCAGAATTCCTCGCAGCAAATCGAAGTCATGCATTAATTGAGCAACGATCCAAATGCATTTTGATAACAATCGGAGGGCGAGGTATTCTTCAGGCGGCATACCGACATATGTATGATGCCCGAGTCGGCATTCGGACTGATATGGCCGCGCGGAGCTGAACCGCTAATCCACATCATGACAGTTGATGGAAAGCCGCAGGTTCGAATCCGCCATTCGACGGAATCCAGATGCCGGTATCGGCAGAAAATCTTTTGAGGTTTGATCGTCGGTTGGCGCACATCAAACGAGGTGCGTCATTCTACGGGTGTGCAAAGAAAGAAAGGCGAATGAACGGCAGCGGATTTGCTGCAGAGCCGATAAGGTGGGGCTCCTGCGACCGCCGTAAAGAAAAGGCGGACCTGATCAGGTTGCTCCAATGGCCTGAATTCCGCGCGACCGCGCGCATTGGAGGAAGAAGGGGGTTGGAAAGACCTCTTTTATCGTAAGGGCATGCGCGAAAAAAATCCAGCGGGTCCATGATCTATCTCGGGCTGTCGGAACGGAAACCCGCGCAAAACAACGAACAGCCAACGCAAAATTTTGTGCAATGCTGTGACAGACTCTTGCAGGCTTCAAAAGCGGTTGATCCGGTCAAACAGAAGATCCAGGAGACGCTCGGCTGTTACAGCTTCCCCGACAGCCATTGGCGCAAAGTCAGAACGAACATTCCGCTTGAACGGTTGATGAAGGAAATTCGAAGACGGAGCAGGGTCGCTGGGGCCTTTCCCGATGGGCAATCCTGTTTCTGCCTGGCTGCGGCCAGGTTGAAACACTTCGCCGGCACGCAGTGGAGCACGCGAAAGCATATGAATATGGATCCGCTGCGCGAGATGAAACTTCAACATAACGAAGCCGCCGTCGCTTGATCGAAGTGCGAAAGATTCTGGACACTGCCCATAACAATGCAATAGCAATATCCCGGCGCCAAGACACGCGTTTCAAAATGTTTTCAACCGTCTCAAGCGTTTATCCCTTCTGGACAAAAACCGCCTTTCTCACTACACAAAAAACATGGCAGACAAATCTAGAGCAGCGGTAAAATCCAAGAAGCAACACCGTTCCGACAGAGAATCGGGAGTGCGCCTGAAGCGAGCGCTCAAAGCCAATATACAGCGCAGAAAGCAACAGCTTCGCCAGCGTCAGAAGTCTAAGATCACAAACGAGGCCGGGTAAATGGATTCAATTGAGATCATAGGCGGCAAGCCGCTGCACGGCACGATTTCCGTCGCCGGAGCCAAAAATGCATGTCTTGCACTCATGCCTGCGGCATTGCTTTCCGAACATCCCCTGACACTCACCAACACACCGCGGTTGTCCGACATCGTGACAATGACCCGGCTCCTTGAATCTTTGGGTGTCGAGATTCGTTCACTGCAGGACGGCAAAGCTCTGACCATGAGTGCGCATCGTTTGACCCGGAGCAGAGCAGATTACGACATTGTCAGAAAAATGAGGGCTTCTATACTGGTTCTCGGCCCTTTGCTCGCCCGCTTAGGACGCGCTTCGGTTTCATTTCCCGGCGGATGCGCGATCGGTGCCCGACCGGTCAATCTACATCTCGAAGCGCTAGCCAAGCTAGGTGCTGAAATTGAATTGCAGGATGGCTATGTCCATGCCGCCGCAAAGCCGGAACTCCGCGGCGCGGTCATAGAATTTCCACAAATTTCCGTTGGCGCGACGGAGAACACTTTGCTCGCCTCTACAATGGCCAAGGGAACAACAGAAATCCGAAACGCCGCCCGCGAACCTGAAATTGTTGACCTGGCCAACTGCCTGCGAAGCATGGGCGCTGAAATTGAAGGAGATGGGACGTCTGTAATCACAGTCGAAGGCGTGTCCTCGCTTACAGGCTGCACACACAAAATCATACCCGACCGAATAGAGTTCGGCACATATATGCTGGCCGGCGCCATCACCGGCGGCGACCTGACAATCGTCGATGCGCAGCTGAAATTCGTCAACGCATTTGCGGAAAAGCTTCAAGAGGCTGGCGTCATGATCCGCGAGACACAATCGGGGATACGCATAAAGCATGAAAGCGGACGACTGCGTCCGGCACATGTCGCCACCGCTCCTTATCCGGGTTTTCCAACTGATCTGCAGGCGCAGATGATGGCGGCGATGACGATCGCAGACGGAACGAGTCAACTGGAAGAAAGCGTTTTCGAAAACCGCTTCATGCACGCTCCTGAACTGATGCGGATGGGTGCTGACATCGAAATCGCCGGAGGAACAGCGATTGTGAACGGCGTGAAGGCGCTGCGCGGCGCTCCGGTCATGGCAACAGACCTGCGGGCCTCGGTATCGCTGGTATTGGCTGGATTGGCCGCTGAAGGGCAAACAACAGTGAGTCGTGTCTACCATCTTGACCGTGGGTATGAGAGAGTTGAAGAAAAGCTTTCAGCCTGCGGTGCTGACATTCGACGGATTAAGCAATGAATGACGCGCGTTATGAAGACGGCAGCAGCAGCCGATTGCGGCTGCGGGCAAAGGACGAGGCAGACCTCAAAGTCATCTCAACGTTGATTCAAGATGCAATCTTCACCAAAGGCGAAACCGCTTGGAACAGCGGCCAGCGAGATTACACGATGATTCTGAATCGGTTCCGCTGGGAATCCGGACTCGGAAACAACCCCGCGGATCAACCCCCCGAACGGGTGCGTTCGCTGTTGCGGATCGCGGATGTAATCTCAGTCAATGCACCCGAGCTCGGCAGCGAAGCTATTCCGCCGGCATGCGCACTCCTGCAAGTGGCATTTGACCCCGGTTTAGATGGCACTGGCACGATGACGCTGGCTGTGTCGGGTGATTATGATGTTGTCATCGATGTTGAATGCGTTGAAGTTACGCTGACCGACATTTCGGATCCCTATCCAGCCGCATCAGCCAATCCCCCCACCCATGACAGCGCATAACATGACAGCACTGCTGCGCACCTCTGATCCCGGATTTTCTGAACGATTTCGGCGGCTAATGGCTGATCGGACCGGTGCGAATGCCGAGATTGCGCGCCGCGCCAAAGCAATCATCGATGAAGTGCGCGAAAACGGCGATTCCGCTTTAGCGGAACTCACTCGAAAGCTAGATCAAGTCCGCGTTACACCACAAACTTTCCGTATTAGCCGGAACGAAATCCAACAGTCAGCCGAGTCCGTGTCTGAATCCTGTCTTGATGCTCTGAGACTTGCAGCCCGGCGGATTGAGCGGTTTCATGCGATGCAGCTGCCGAATGACCGCATGCAGCGTTCAGAAGATGGATCCCTTATCGGCTGGCGTTGGAATGCAATTGACACTGCGGGCATCTATGTGCCCGGCGGCACTGCCGCATACCCTTCTTCCGTGCTCATGAACGCTATTCCCGCGAAGGTCGCGGGCGTCAGAAGAATTGTTATGGTGGTTCCGACACCCAACGGAAACATTAATCCGCAGGTTTTGGCCGCCGCCCGAATAGCAGGTCTCGACGAAATCTACCGAATTGGCGGTGCGCAGGCTATCGCCGCGTTGGCTTATGGGACTGAAACAATCCCGCGCGTTGACACATTGGCAGGGCCCGGAAATGCCTTCGTTGCCGCCGCCAAAAAGCTGGTCTTCGGAGATGTGGGCATTGACTCGGTTGCCGGCCCGTCCGAGGTGACAATCATTGCTGATCATTCTGTGGACCCATCATGGATCGCATCGGATCTATTGGCCCAGGCTGAACATGACTCGGATGCGCAGGCAATCCTGCTCACAGACAGCGAGAACATCGGCGCTGAAACCATAACTCAGATAGACCGTCAATTGCCGGCGATGGACAGACAGGAAATCGCCTCCGCCAGCTGGCATCGATATGGAGCCGTGATTGTTACCCAAAGTATTGACCAAGCGGTGAAATTGGCCAATCGGATCGCTCCGGAACACCTGCAGCTGCTTCTGTCCGACGCTTCCGTGCATTTGGAAAACGTTCGCAACGCCGGTGCGGTTTTTGTCGGCAGATGGACCCCAGAGGCAATTGGAGACTACATTGCTGGCCCGAATCATGTATTGCCCACAATGGGAACCGCAAGATTTGCATCGGGTTTGTCTGTGCTGAACTTCCTCAAACGAACAACCATACTCGAACTAAACCGCACAGAATTTGTCGAACTTGCCCGTCCTGCAGAGATTCTTGCAAAGTCAGAAGGACTCTTTGGACACGCTAGATCACTGCAGAACCGACGCTCGGCGCTTGAGGTCCTTGGCGATGGCTGAGACAGACAGAATTTCATCAGTCGAGATCAAATTAGATGACGAACGGCGGATTTCCGAGCAAGTGGACAGAGACCTGAAGATTGCAATCTTTGAACTCTGCCAACAGAATTCATTTGTCATCGTTCCACGCAAAGGCAGAACCCCTCCGTCTGGCCCATATCGCTTGTATTTTTCGCTAGAAAACAATTACGCGGTGTTTGAAATACGATTTGAGGATGGCAGTCGGCCTATTCGCAGGCTTTTTTCGATGTCACGCTTGCGGCCCCACTTCAAAGATTATGCGAAAGTTTGTCAAAACTACTTTGATGCGGTGCACACCATGCCTGCTTCCGAACTTGAGCAATTCGACATGTACCGCACGATCGTGCACAATGAGGGGGCTGACATTCTGCGTGAGCAACTCAAACACCATTTTGAGATGGACCAGCAGACAGCGCGGCAGTTGTTCACTCTTCTTTATGCCGCTGTAATGCCGCTCTAAGCCAATGTCGAAGAACCGGCTTCCATCGTCGGTATTGTTTTGCTGCGATCAAAACGCGGTTCGCTCTCCCATGGCAGAAGGCATCATGAAGAAATTGTACGGGCATCGCACCTATGTTCAATCAGCCGGTGTTCGCGGTGAAATGGACATTGACGGATACGCGGTCGCCGTATGCCAGGAAATCGGTGTTGAACTTTCGCAGCACCGGACACGCGCTATGCATGCCATGCGCGGACTTGAAGATGATCTAGCAAGTTTTGAATTGATTGTTGCCCTATCACCAGCCGCCTTAAGCATGGCCAGCAAACATCAACGCTATTTTGCGCTTGAACTGATCTATTGGCATGTTCTCGACCCAACCGGAATGAGTGAGCGGAGAGAGGAGTGCCTAGACTACTTCCGCACGACCCGGGATCAGATCATGGACTTAATTGTCAATCATTTTGGCGATCCAAGTTCATTGTAATCGGCACAGCGCATTGCATTACATTCAGCAGTAAAATGAGCGGCTATGGCAGAAAAGCAATCAACCTTTTGTGGGTCCGAGCAGCATGCGCGATGAAAAAACGATATGGCCATTGCAAACACCGCACATTCGTCGATCGCAAAAACTCCAGGCAATCGGCCTTGGACTTTCGAGCTTTCCGGCCACTTGAAGCAGCAAGTAAGCGGATGCTGACTGCGGCGGGTCAATTTTGCCTCTCCTGACAATGCGTCATCCCGTGCCGCCGACCCGGCGATTCCGCAAAAAAAAGGAAATGCATGCGCTGGTCACTGGTCTATGGTAAACGGCAACCTCGCTGGTTCGAGGACGTATACATTGATCTTTGCTGGCGGGCTTTTGTTCTCCAAAGGCCAAATTCGTAGTTGGCTGCTCCCTGGGCTGCATAGGTGATGAAATGAATCCTGCCGGCGATCAGCAGAGGATTATTCAGGGAGGACTTTTGATTGTCAGCGCGATGGCGGTCATAGGACTCATAGACAATATGATCCCTATGATTGCTACTGAAGCTGGCCTTTGGCAATTTCATGCAGTGCGTTCGATCATGAGCATCCCTCTGATTGTGCTCTTGCTGCGTATTCGGAATCGCTCGTTTCGTCCCCTCCAGCCATTGATCCTGGCTATCCGGTCGGTTCTCATTGCTGGATCAATGCTGCTGTATTTTGGATCATTGGCCTTAATGCCGATCGCCGAAGCTGGGGCCGGACTGTTTGCAGCTCCGATTTTTGTGCTCATCTTCTCTGTTTTGCTGTTTCGAAAACGCATCGGAATCTTTCGGATTGCTGCAGTATTGGTAGGCTTCAGCGGGGTGTTGCTGGTTCTTAAACCTGATCTGGGCAATTTGGACCTCATTGTTCTTTTCCCTTTGTTCGCAGCTGTGCTTTACGGATTGGGTCAGCTGATGACTCGACACTTTTGTTCAAATGAAGATACGTTTGTCATTCTGCTGGCGTTCTATCTGGCAATTGGTCTTTTCGGCATTGTGGGCGTCATGGTGTTTTCGCTTGCAACGGTGCCGGACAGTTGGAGAGCTGCGGCACCATTTTTCACTGAAGGCTGGAGAACTCCAACCGCTTCTTTTCTGGCGTGGACATTTGTGCAGGCAATCGGTTCGCTGATCGCAGTTGCGGGGCTGATCCGAGGCTACCAAATTGCCGACCCTACTTATATGGGTGTGTTTGAATATAGTTTCCTTTTATTCGCTGGATTTTGGGGATGGGTTTTCTGGTCTCAAATCCCCGATGCATTCTCGCTTTTAGGAATTTTCGCGATCATCGCAGCCGGCACGGCCATCACAACCCGTTCGCAGGGAAAGCGCGCGCTCTAACCGGTGTGTGTGGATTTTCCGCGCGTATCCGCTTGAAGAAGCATGATGCAGATGACGGTCAGAAATGCTGACAGCAAGAATGGAGCGCCCGGCAGGTAAATCAGCGCGTCCGACTTCACAAATTCATAAAAGACAGCCGTCATGATGAGCGGTGACAGCACAAGCGCCAAGGAATTTGTGCTCGCGATGACACCCTGCAGTTCCCCCTGTTGATTGTCGAAGGCAGTCCGCGACATAATTCCCTGCAATGCGGGCAGCGCAACGCCCGCTAAAGATCCAATTGGTATCAAAGCGAACGCCATCCATGTTTCGGTCGCAAAACTGTATCCTGCAAAGGTTATCACTTCGAAAATCAGACCGAACAAAACCGTTTGCGCTTCGCCAATCCGCCTGAGAATTGGTCGAATAAGCCAACCCTGAACGATGACTAGGCCGACCCCGTAGGCGGCCAACGAGAGACCAATGGTGCGCGGCCCCCAACCGAATCTTTCCGCGCCGTAGAACGACCAAATAGCCGGATAGACCGTTATCGCGATCTGTAGGAGAAACAAAACAATAAGAAGAATCTTGAGACCGGGGAGCTTCCCGATCTGAAAAATAGCACCCACCGGATTTGCTCGTTTCCACTCGAACGGTCGGCGGATCGTGTCGGTGACTGTTTCTTCCAATACAAAATAACCGAGCGCCATATTTGCAAACGACAACATAGCCGCTGCATAAAACGGGGCGCGAGTTCCAAATTCGGCAAAGACGGCGCCGAACAAGGGACCCAGCACAAACCCTATGCCGAAAGCCGCAGAGATTAGTCCGAAATTCTGCGCCTTTTCTTCAGGTTCCGAGATGTCGGCGACATAGGCGGATACGGTCGCATAGGTTGACGCTGTGATTCCTCCAACAATCCGTCCAATCAACAAAAACCAAATCGTGTGCGCAATACCCATGATCAAATAGTCTGCGGCCATGAAAAATAGGGAAACCAAAAGCACCGGTCTTCGTCCGTATCGATCAGAGAGACTTCCAATCATTGGACTGAACACGAACTGCATGACCGCGAATGCCGATGCAAGAATACCACCCCATACTGCAGCGGATCCAAGCGAATCTGCCTCGACCTCCAAAATGAGATCCGGCATGACGGGGACAATAATCCCTATGCCAATGGCGTCAATGACCACCGTCAACAGGACGAAAAGCAGCGCGAGTTTATTTTTTTTCACTTGCGTATCCAGCAAAAAACAAAGGGCGGCCCTGAGCTATCGACTCGGACACGATTCAAAGGAAGCCCTATAACATTTGGTGATTCTGAAAGGAATTTAGCAATTGAGGGAACCTTCAACGCACGCTTCGAGGATTACCGAAGGATATTTTCGGTCCATTCTCCTCTTCGATGTAATCGACGAGACGAATAGGTGATGCTGGACGATCGCCTTCACAAACCTTCCTTGCGGGAAAAACCAGGACATTCTCCCAAATCTACCATCTGAATTCAGCCGAAATATGCAAATTGGAATCATGGAAGCGTTCATTAAAGGCGAGATCGAGAGCGGACGCTTTGCAAGTGCGTCAGAGGTTGTGCGCACTGGCCTGCGTGAGCTTGAAGACCAGAAGAAGTAACTGGAGACGGTTCACGCCCATGTTGGCGAGGGTTTGGCCCAGGCCGAACGCGGAGATTTTGCCGAGGGCGTCACCGCCGATCAATTTATTGAACGCGCGGTTCGGCGTGCGTGCGCAAATTTGTGAGCGATCAGCATCGGTTGACCCGACGCGCCGAAGCGGATCTTGATGACATCGCTGCTTGTACCGTTGAAAACCTGGGCCAAGCCCAAATGGATGCATACATTCGAGCACACTTTGACCGTTTCGAGTGGATTGCTAGCAAGCCGAAAGTTGGTCGAGAGCGCCCGGAATTGGGCGTGGCCTGCGTAGCTACCCGGAGGGCTCACACATCGTATTTTACATGGAGGTGGGTTCTGTGATCGAAGTAGCAGCGATCCCACATCAGGCAATGGACATCAAAAGCTGGTTTGACTGATTTGTAAAGCACGAGACTTGATCTGACATTTTTGCTCTATTGGAGTGCCAGTTGGTGTCAGTAACCCCCTGATTCTGCGATCTGGAACAGTTCGGCGGCGGTTTTCGGGTCTCCGCGGCTGGATTTCCGGCTGATTTCCGACATTTCGACGGTTCTGCCGGCGGTTTTCATGCGTCGAGGCGGATTCCGCGCACACCTGTCCTGTGGCCCGAATGGGCGGCGGTGATTTCCGCTTCGGAGGGGAGAGCCGTCAGGCCGGAAGCGGCGGCCAAAACCGGTTCCGGCGGATCAAGAAGAGTCTCCCGCACCTTTTTGATCAGCGAAGCGGACCGCTCGAGCAGATCCCGGACCTGCCCGGAGCCGCCGCGCCAGCCGGCTGGAGCGATACCCGAGCTTGGCCTTCAGATGCTTGTGCTGCCGCCAGCCTTTGATGTTCCTGCGGGCGCACAGCCTGCCGGTCTCGCGCACCGCGCAGCCCACCGCTTCGGAAAGCAGACGGTGGTCGACCGGATGTTCGACGTCGGTCTCCACAACAAACGAATCCGCCTTCACATCGACCGGACCGCGGTGCTTCACGATCCTGTGACCGAGCTGCATGATTGTACTGTTGACGAACCGAAGCGTCTCCTCGTCGAGCAGCTCCGTCAGATTGTGCGCGATCCGGGGAGACTTGAACTGATCATGGCGATCCGGACACTGCAGCATGATCCGGATTTCGGCATGCCTGCACATCTCCTCAAGACGGTCGAAGCCGCGGTTGAGCCACTGCTTCAATATGCCAGGGCAGGAACCTGCCGGAAACTCATTCCCGGACGGCCGTTCTCAAGGCTGGCCCGTTCCGAATGCTTCGCCTCCATGTGAGCCAAATCCGCCTGACGGGACTTCTCGTCGCAGTAAAGCGCCTTCAGGCCGCTCAGCAGACGGGGAATGTCGTCCCGCGGACGCTCGTTGATCGGAAGATCCTCGATCGGAACATGAAACCGCTGCGGATTTTTCTCGAATGTGGTTCTCATAGAATCACTCTAAATTGAAGATTCGCCTTTTTGACACAATATATGGGCGAATCTTCTGTTTTTTGTGCCATATCTTCCGAATCTTCGCAATCACAAACAGCAGAAAATTCCATGCACGGCAAGGCTTTAAACGGCAGAATCGACTTTTCCGGCAGACACCAATTAATCAATTGACTCCTATATTATGGGAAAATATCCTCTCATTAATGGGAATAGGAAACACATCAAAAGCTCCGTCGGATCTGAAAGCTCCTAAGCAAGTTGCGGGCTCGCAGAGCGTTTACATTGCCATCGCGGTTCTCAGGGGTGCTGCGCGGCAAAATGAAAACGGTGTTACCGCAAAGAAGCTTTCACAAGAGCTCGGCCTAACTCTGCATACGACGCATCGGTTGCTTCAAGTTTTTGTCGATGTGGTGCTGCGCGATAAGGTCATTCGCAGCAACCTGTCAAAATACGACAGTTACTTTGACATGTCGCAGGCAGACATGGAACTGGCTGTTTCCAAACGCAGGAAACCGGCTTTTCGTTCAATGATGGGCGGCTCAAGGACGGCGTTCGCGCTATCGGGATTGTCGTCGGCCCGGCGTCGAACCCGTCCTTTCTTTCAATGTTCAGTCGCAACATCCGCCAAAAGTATGGAAACCGGTTACCGGCTGAACTTGGAAGCAGCTTTCAAATCTAAAATCGAAAATCTGAACTGGGACTTTTTGAAGTTGATGGACTTAAATCTGGAGATGTGGAATGAAATGTAAATTAGTATCGCTGGCGGTTGTCTCAAGCCTGATGGGGGCAGCGGTGCAAGCCGGGCCGGAAGACAACTCGCTGAATATCGCCTGGTCAGGCGAGCTTGCCACGCTGGATCGCTATTATAACACGTTGCGCGAGGGGATCGTTGTTGGTCGTCTGGTTTGGGATTCGCTGTTGTTCAAGAATCCCGAGACGCTGGAATTTGAACCGTTGCTGGCCAAGCGCTACAAGTTCGTTGACTCCACCACTATGGAATTTGAATTGCGCGAAGGTGTGACATTTCACAATGGTGAAGCCTTTGACGCTGATGATGTTGTCTATACGTTCAACCGGATGTCAAACCCCGATGCAGGTGTTCTGACGCAGCGCAATGTCAACTGGATCGAAAACGCGGAAAAAATGGGGCAGTACTCGGTTCGCCTGAACCTCAAGGCGCCGACCCCGACCGCACTGGAATTCCTGGCCGGGCCGCTGCTAATCTATCCTAACGAATACTATGAAGAGGTTGGCCCCGAAGGCATGGGCGCGAACCCGGTGGGCACAGGTCCTTACCGCGTGACCGAGTTTGAGCCCGGCGCATCGATCACCTTCGAACGCAACGAAGACTACTTCGAAGGCTCGCCCAAAGGACAGCCGCAGATCGCGACCATCCATCAGCGCACAGTTCCTGACAACAACACACAGATCGCCGAGCTTTTGGCCGGAACTGTGGACTGGATCTGGAAAGTGCCGACTGATCAGGCAACCCGTCTGACCGGGCGTCCGGGTGTGTCTGTGGTGAACGAACAGACTATGCGTGTGGGTTATCTGAGCTTTGACAGCTCGAACCGCACCGGAAACAACTCTCCGGTAAATCACGCGCTGGTGCGCAAGGCGATTGCACATGCGATTGACCGTGATGCGATTGTCAAAGCACTAGTTGGCGGCAGCTCGCAGGTTGTGAACTCGGCCTGCCACCCGGCTCAGTTTGGCTGCGAGCAGAATGTCGTGGCCTATGAATACGATCCGGAAAAAGCCAAGGCTCTGTTGGCCGAGGCTGGTTACCCGGATGGGTTCACTATCGACTTTCATGCCTATCGCAACCGGCCTTATGCCGAGGCGATCATGGGCTTTCTGAATGCGGTCGGCATCCAAACCAACCTAGTTTACCTGAAATATGCGGCTTTGCGCGATCAGGTTTACGCTGGTGAAATCGACTTTAACTTTATGACCTGGGGCAGTTATTCGTTCCATGATGTCTCGGCCATCACCAGCCATTTCTTCAAGGCGACCCGTGATGACTATGCGCGTGATGACCAGCTGATCGCGGATCTGACAACGGGTGATGAATCGGTGGATCGTACAACACGCGAAAGCGCTTATTCCAGAGCGCTCAAGACGATTGCAGACAACGCCTATTGGGTTCCGCTGTTCACCTACAATGTGAACTATGCCTTCGATGAAGCGTTAAACTTTTCTCCCAACCCGGATGAAATTCCTCGATTCTACGCAGCCAGCTGGAAATAATTTTCGCGCCTCGGGGGGGCTGTCTTCAGGCCCCCTCTTTTCGGTCCCATTGGGCCAGAGCAAACGCATGAAGGCTGTGAGTCACTGTGCCTCGTCTGAAGTTGGTCTGATTAGCCGTATATCTGCTTCAAAATCGAAGCAGAGGCTAGCTTGTGATGTTCCAGAAATCACTGACGTGCTTTGGCGCGATAGGTCGACAAGGTCGAACACGAGCTGATTGACGTGTTGGCGATCACGATATGTGCAGTACTGGCGCATGCGGAAACCTTTGAAGTCATTGCGCTTTATGGTCAGCACAAAGAGAAATGGCTGCGTCAGTTGCTGCGACTTCCAAACGGCATTCCCTCGCATGATACCTTTCGTCGGGTGTTCATGTTGATAAACGCTCTGGCCTGGAAGCGGGCGGCTTTTACACCAGCGGAGAAAGACGGGCCACGCCAAATTGCCGTGGATGGCAAGACCATGCTGCGTTCCTTTGACCGGCGCAAAGGAAACTCTCCTCTCCATGTGGTCAGCGCGATTGCGACACAAAAGGGCCTGACGCTCGCACTGTGCGTAGTTTCTGAGAAAAGCGGGGAGGCTGAAGCGCCTTTGCCGCTTCTGGAAGGGCTCAATCTAGCGGGAGCGCTGATTTCATTGGACGCGCTGTATGCTCGGAAATGGCTTGCGAACAGCATTGTAGAGCAAGGCGCAGACTATCTCATGGCGCTGAAGAAAAACAACAAAAAAGACCATGCCTGTGATGTTGAGCATTTTGCAAAAACGACCTTTGGCAAAATCCTTGACCCTCCCGCTGTCTTTGACGCATTTGACGAGACGCACGGGCGCCTGACCCGTCGGCGCGCCTTTTTCAGCGATGATGCTGAACTGATTGCAACGCTAAAGGAATGGCGCGACGTGCGCCGGGTGATCGCTGTAGAAACCATCACCAGCACGGCTAACGCACATGGCGGTGGTTGCGGAAAAACAAGGTGTGATATCAGATACTTCCTGACATCCAGTGAGGCCGAAGGCCCAGCCCTTGCCTCCGCCGTGCGGGATCACTGGGCGATCGAAAACAGCCTGCATTCGGTGCTGGATGCCGGTCTGCGAGAGGATGACAGTCGTTTGCAAGACCGTAACGCTGTGGCCAATCTGGCAGTCATCCGCAACATTGCATTCAACCTCGTTGAAGCCGACAAGTCACAAAAAGGCTCCATTAAGGGCAGACGCAAAGCCGCAGGTTGGGACAAAGTTTGCTTGCAGAAAATCATCCGCTTCCGACCTTCATGCTTTTGCCCTGCCCATTGGGCGATCCACGCCCCTCTTCACAAAGGTCCGCTATATGCACATCTTCATCTTTAAACGCCTTGGTCTGGCGTTACTGGTCGCTCTATTTGTGTCTTTTCTTAGCTTCCTGATGCTGCGCGCCGCCGGGGATCCCGCCATCGCGATGGCGGGTGAAGGTGCGACAGAAGCGGATATCGAGTTTATCCGGATTCAGTTTGGCTTTGATCGCCCGTTTCTGGTGCAGTATTTTGACTGGCTGTTCGGTGCGCTGCGCGGTGATTTTGGCGAGAGCACCTATTTCACCATACCTGTTGCAGAGTTGATTGGAGAACGCCTACCGATCACGTTGAAATTGGGGTTCGCATCGCTGATTTTTGCGATTTCACTGGCCATACCGCTGGGAATGCTGGCGGCGGTCTACCCGAACTCTCTGATCGACCGGGCGGCACTGGTGCTATCGGTTTTGGGTCAGGCCTTGCCGAATTTTTGGTTTGCTCTGATGCTGATTGTGATCCTGTCGGTCTGGTGGCCGCTGCTGCCACCTTCGGGGAACTCAACGTGGCAACACTTTATTATGCCCACAATAGTCTTGGGATACTATGCGACGCCAGCAATCATGCGGCTGACACGGTCGGGGATGCTGGATGTGTTGCGCTCTGACTATATCCGCACGGCACGGGCCAAGGGGCTGCATCCGATGCAGGTGCTGGTCAAACATGCGATGCGCAATGCGATCCTGCCGGTGGTGAGTCTGGCGACGGTCCAGTTCGGCTATATGCTGGGAGGATCGATTATCATCGAGAGTATCTTTGCCCTGCATGGGATTGGGCAATTGGCTTGGGAGAGCATTTCCCGCGCCGACCTGCCCACTGTTCAAGCCATCGTCCTGATCTTGTCGCTTATCTATGTCGGCCTCAATTTGGCTGGCGATCTTGTCAACGCGTGGCTTGACCCGCGCATTCGGGTGGCCTGATATGGCAACTGATACAACAGATTTTACCCAAGATTTGCCGGAGCCGACGGTCCTGTCACCGGGCCAGACCATGCTGCGGCGGGCGCGGCGGCATTCGGGCTTCATCATTGGATGTGCGGGGCTGGGCCTGATCATCGTGTTGGCGCTGGCAGCGCCGCTGCTGGCCCCGTTTGACCCGTTCGATCAAAGCCTGCTGGCCCGACTAAAGCCGCCATCCTGGTATCCAGCGGGCGTGCCCGAGCACATTCTGGGCACTGACCAGCTGGGCCGCGATTATCTTAGCCGGCTGCTTTATGGCGCGCGCCTGTCGCTGGTCATCGGGTTTCTGGCCATGATCATCTCGGGTGTGCTCGGCACAGCGCTTGGGGTGGTCGCAGGCTATTTCGGCGGGCGCGTCGATCTGGTCATTACCTTTCTGATCACCACGCGCCTGTCCATGCCGATTGTCCTGATCGCTTTGGCTGTTGCGGCGATCTTTGGCTCGTCTCTCCAGATTGTCATCATCATTCTGGGCCTGCTTTTGTGGGACAGGTTCGCGGTTGTGGCGCGGTCCTCGACCATCCAGATCCGCGAGTCCGAATATCTGATGGCGGCGCGCGCACTCGGGATGCCGAACTGGCGGATCATCCTGTTTGAGCTCTTGCCAAATATCAAAGACGCTCTGATCGTCGTGGCAACCCTGGAGATGGCCCATGCCATCCTGCTGGAATCCGCTTTGTCATTCCTTGGACTTGGAGTACAGCCGCCGCTGCCGTCCTGGGGGCTGATGATAGCGGAGGGCAAGGACTATCTTTTTTTTGAACCCTGGCTGATCATGATCCCCGGTGCGGCATTGTTTTTCCTTGTGATGTGCATCAATCTTTTGGGTGATGGTTTGCGCGATATCTCAGCCCCGGAGGGCCGGTCATGAAGATGCTGGATGTCAAGAACCTGACCATCGACATCTCAACCCCCAACGGGACGTTGCGGGCGGTGCGCGGGTTGGATTTGCACCTGGGTCGCGGCGAAGTTCTCGGCATCGTGGGCGAAAGCGGTTGCGGCAAGTCGATCACGACGATGGGTTTGCTGAACCTGCTGCCTAAAACGGCGACCCGCAGCGCAGACAAGATCGAATTTGATGGAAAGGATTTGGGGGGAATGTCGGTCTCGGCCATGCGCAGTGTGCTGGGCAATGAGATCGGGATGATCTTTCAGGACCCGATGACCGCCCTGAACCCCACCTATACCATCGGCAACCAGCTGTCCGAAGTTTATCTACGCCACAAACGCTCAGGCCGCAAAGAGGCAGAGGAACGCGCAGCCTACCTGCTCAATAGGGTGGGTATCTCAGCGGCGGCAAGCCGGTTGCGGCAATATCCGCACCAATTGTCCGGCGGTTTGCGGCAGCGCGTCGTCATCGCACAGGCGTTGATGTGTGAACCAAAGTTGATCATCGCGGACGAGCCGACAACAGCGCTGGACGTCACTGTGCAGGCCCAGATTCTGCGGTTGATCAAGGAAATCCAGTTCGAGATTGACGCGGGTGTGATCCTGATCACACATGATTTGGGCGTTGTGGCCCAAATGGCGGATCGGGTGCAGGTCATGTATGCGGGAAAATCCGTGGAAACAGGGACAGCAGCGGATGTCTTTGCGCGGCCCAGCCATCCCTATACGCGCGGTCTCCTGTCCTGTATCCCGAACCCGGACAATCCCGGCCACCTTGGCCAGATCCGGGGAATCGTACCGTCGCTAATAGGGGAATTGGCCGGTTGCGCCTATCGAACGCGGTGTGACTTTGCCAGTGCCGTCTGCCGTCGCGATATTCCGCTTCGGCGTTCCGAAAGCGGACAGATTTGGTCATGTGTTCTGCCTGAAGGCCAAGAGGTTGCATCATGAGTATTCCTGTGTTGTCTGTCCGCGACGTGTCGATGACTTATCAGGTCAAACAGGGGCTGTTTGGCGGCAAACTGCCCCTGCGCGCTCTCCAAAACATTGATTTCTCGCTAAATGAGGGTGAGGTCGTGGGCCTTGTCGGTGAAAGCGGCTGCGGAAAGTCCACCTTGGCGAAAATTTTATTGGGATTGTCCAAACCGACCAGTGGCGAAGTTTATATGAACGGTCAACCCATGAACGAGGTTCCCGTTCAGATCCGCGCAAACCTCATGCAGCCCATTTTTCAGGACCCGTTTTCGTCCCTGAACCCGCGCAAGACGGTGTCCCAGATTGTTGGCCTGCCGCTGCAACTAAGCGACGTGCCAAGTGGGGAACGCCATCGCCGCACCACCGAGATACTGGAGCTTGTTGGCCTGCCGCAACGAGCGGCGGGCTCCTATCCCAGCCAGATGTCCGGTGGACAGCGCCAGCGGGTGGCTATCGCGCGGGCGTTGATTGCCAGGCCGAAGATCCTGATCTGCGACGAACCGACCTCAGCCCTTGATGTGTCGGTGCAGTCGCAAATTCTCAACCTGCTCAGTGATCTGCGCAAGGAGTTGAATCTGACCTATCTGCTGATCTCTCACGATCTGTCAGTGGTACGGCACATGTCGGACCGGGTTATGGTGATGTATCTAGGGAGGATGGTGGAACAGGCCGAAGCCGAAACCCTGTTTTCGCGCTCTCGTCATCCTTATACGCAGGCGTTGTTGGAAACGGTTCTACCGCCTGTGCCCGGACAGGGCCTGCCCGATTTGCATATTCGCGGTGAGTTCCCCAATCCGATCAAACCACCTACCGGCTGTGCTTTTCACCCCCGATGTGCTTTTGCCACAGACAGATGCGCGGCAGAGCGGCCCGAACTGGAAGGCAGCGACGTGCATAAATCGGCCTGTTTTGTCACGATTCAGGCCGCATGAACAGGTTTTCCGCCGCCATTCTGGAGGCCCCGCGCGCGGTCACAGGTGAGGACGGACTTGTCTCGTCGCAGCATCGCGCGGCGTCCGAAACGGGGGCCGAGGTGTTGCGCGCAGGCGGCTCTGCAGTGGATGCAGCCGTTGCAACCGCCTTAGCGCTTGGGGTGGTGGAACCCTGGATGAGCGGTGTCGGCGGTGTCGGATATCTCGTCATCGGTCGCATCGGAGAGGAACCCGAGGTGATTGACTTTTCGGCCAGGTCTCCGGCAGCGGTGCGCCCCGGGGACTATCCGACCGTGGGCGGGGTCAGCGGTGATCTGTTCGCGTGGGAGCGTGTGAAGGACGACCGTAACGTCAAAGGCGCGCTGTCGGTCTGCGCACCGACTTTGGTTCCGGGCCTTGAATTGGCTTGGTTGCGGCATGGGATCCTGCCCTGGAAGGACCTGCTGTCGCCCGTGCGCCAACTGGCAGCCGATGGCGTTCCGATTGACTGGTATACGCAGTTGATGATCGGCTCTGCAGCCTCTGATCTGCAATCTGATCCCGATGCTGCCGCTGTGTACTTGAACGCCGACGGTTCTGGCAAATCTTCAACGTGGACTGCCGCGACGTCCCAGAAGCTGGATCAAACGCGTTTAGCGGATACTCTGGACGAAATCGCCCGCTCAGGGGCAAGAACCTGTGTGGATGGCGATATCGCGCAGGCCTTGGTATCGGATGTGAATGCCAAAGGCGGTGTTCTCAGCCTGACCGACTTTCTCATCAATCAGCCCAAGGTTGCAAGGCCGTTGACACTGCGGCTGCCCAATGGCCAGCAGATCTGGACCGTAGATGGGCTGTCTGGCGGTGCAGCTGTGGCCGATATGTTGCGCTCGTGGCGTGATGCGCCTTCCGAGCTGACACACACACAAAAGTTGTCGCACCGCGCGTTGTCTGGGGTTGCTATGCTCAAAGATCGGCTCGACACCATGGGAGATAGTGGCGAACGCGCGGCGCAACCAAGCTGCACTACCAGCTTTTGCGTTGTTGACAAGACGGGATTGGTCGTCGCAGCAACCCTGACTCTGGTGTCCATTTTCGGATCAAAGCTGCTGTCACCATGCATCGGCGTTTTGCTGAACAACGCCATGTCTTGGTTTGATCCAGCACAGGGCAAACCCAATTCGATCCGGCCTGCGTCCAGCCCCTTGTCCAATATGGCACCCACGCTTTTGTCGAGCGGCAAAGATCAATTAACAGCTTTCTCTGCCGCCGGTGGCCGCAGGATCGCACCGGCGATCTCTCAGGTGGCGGCCGATGTTGCGTTGGACGGGTTTGATCTGGAAGACGCCCTGTCCCACCCGCGTTTTGACTTCAGAGGGGACGGCGTTGTCATTGCTGACACGCGGATGTCAACCGACGTTACTAAACAGTTAGCAGGCCGCGTCGATCTTTTGACGGCAGAGCCAACTGTCTTTCCCTACCATTTCGGCCTCGTTACGGCAGCGCAATACACGTCCAGTGGAAATGGCTTTGGATTCTGTGAAGCATTTTGTCCAAACGCCGAAACGGTCGCTGCGTAGCGCCATGCCTGATGGCCAACAGGCGACAGCGCAATCAGCTGGGCGGGTCAAGGGCAGGATCGGGGTTCAGGTCCCCTTTCGAGCGAACTTTAAATCCCCAATGATATTCGACGATGGCGGAGAGAACATGTACTGCTTGGAATCTCACTAGAGACAAAAACAGTCCTTTTTGCCACTCTGTTCCATACTGCCCCAGATTAATCGCTTAAGCCAGTCAAAGAACCCCGACGAAATACCAGAGGTTTTGGCAGGTTTGTGCCGAGGTTGTTCACTGTCACCATCACGGAAAAAGCCCAATTCGCTGCAATTGTGCGAATGGCAGCCTTGTTGACTGCCAACGGCAGTCAGCCCCGTGCTGCGATGACGCCTGGATAACGTATGGAATCTTTCGCGCATTCGCTTTTGCTGGTGGTTCCTTTCAGAAAGAGAGGACCGACAATGGAAAAGAAAGACGACAAGCCGATGGGAGAAGCAATTCACATCAATGAAGCGAGGATCAAGGATCACCTTGGTGAAATGGTCCGGGGTGCGGTTGAGGAAACGCTGAACACGCTGTTGGATGCCGAAACTGATCAATTTTTCGGCGCGGCTCGATATGAACGAACCTAAGTGCGCCGGGTTAATTCAAACTCTATTCTACGGCATCCGAGGCTCCGCGCTTCCTTGCTGGAGCTCCACCTTCAAATCGATTTTCTTCGAAATAGCTGCAAGGCTCCGTCTGCATCTCCAAGTGCAGTCCGTAACCTGACCAAGAGTGTTCGCGCGCCAAGCTTTCATTAAATTCGATTCCGAGCCCCGGTTCTTTTGGCACGCTAACAAATCCGTCCTGCCACTGAATCGTATTGCCAATCAATTTGAGATGGAATTCCCCACCCTCTTGGATGGTTTCGAGCAGAAGAAGATTGGGTAGAGTTGCCGCCAGCTGAATGCTGGCCGCCCATTCCACTGGACCGGCATAGAGGTGCGGCGCCATGGCAGCGCTGAAGACCTCAGCAATGGCGGCAATCTTTTTTCCCTCGAGGATTCCGCCTGACCGACCGAGAGCGGGTTGAAGAATTGAAGCCGCCCCGGCGCGCAGCGCCGCCGCGAATTCCGCTTTGGTGCACAGCCGTTCTCCTGCAGCCACTGGAATGCGCACCGCTCTGGAAACTTCTGCTAACGCAGAAAAATCGTCAGGCGGGACCGGTTCTTCAAACCAAAGAGGATCGAATTCTTCAAGGCGCCTGCCTAAACGAATCGCTCCGGCGGGAGTGAACTGACCATGCGTCCCGAACAACAGGTCGGATCGCGATCCTACCGCCTGCCGGATTTTGCGGCAAAAATTCGCTGAACGCTCCAGATCGGTCATAGAAGGCTGGTGACCGCCATGAATGGTGTAGGGGCCGGCAGGATCGAATTTCACTGCGGTAAATCCGCGACTGACCATTTCTGCAGCGCAATCTGCCGCCATATCCGGATCGTTCCAGAAATCCGCTTGAAGCCTGTCTGAATCCGGATAGAGATAGCTATAGGTGCGGATGCGCTCATTGATCGCACCGCCCAGCAATGCGTGAACAGGACGGTCAAGGGACTTCCCAAGAATATCCCAACACGCGATTTCCAAGCCGGAGAAAGCTCCCATCACCGTTAAATCCGGCCTTTGTGTAAAGCCTGATGAGTAGCATTTTCGGAACATCAACTCGATACGATCCGGACTTTCCCCTTGCATATGCCTTTCAAAGACATCGACGATTACCGCTCGCATTGTTTCAGGACCGACAGTAGAAGCATAGACTTCGCCATATCCGGTTATGCCGTTGTCAGTTGTGAGCTTAACAAAAATCCAATAGCGGCCACCCCAACCCGGCGGAGGCGGGGCAACCACAAAGACTTCCACGTCCTGAAGACGCATCGATGAATCTCTCAGAAAATTATGACGTTTCTGCGGGCTTTGCCTTCAACAGTGTTTTGGATAGCATCGTTGATGCGCTCCAACGGATATCGACCGGTAATCAGTTCATCTAATTTCAGACGGCCTTGCCGATACAAATCCAACAGCCAAGGTATATCCCTGGGAAGATTTGCATCGCCCATTGATGAGCCAAGCAAGCTATGGCTCTTGAACGCAACTTCCATTGGCCCGATCTCCAGCATGGCATCTGACGGCGGCATACCGATAATCACCAGCTTGCCGCCCTGGCCAAGATATCGCATTGCCTGTTGAAATGCTTGGATCGCGCCAACGGTAACCAATGCAAAATCAGCACCTCGGCCTCCTAACAGCTTGCGAATCTGTCTATGGGGTTTTTCCGATGTCGCCAGGATCCCATCGGTCGCACCAAATTCCAGTGCATCCGCGAGCTTATCTTCGGTAATGTCCACCGCGATGATGCGGGAAGCGCCACAGATTTTTGCGCCTTGAATTGCGTTCAGACCAACGCCCCCTGCCCCGATAACAACAACGGTTGCACCCGGTGGAATGCGTCCGGTATTGACGGCGCCGCCAACGCCTGTGATCACGCCACAGGACAGAAGGCAAGCGACATCTGAAGGCATGGACTTTGGGATGACAGCGATTTGTGATTCGTGGACGATTGTTCTTTCCGCGAATGCGCCGGTTCCGAGGCCGTGCAAGACCGGCGACCCGTCATGCAGAGTGAATGGCGTTTCGTCATCGCTTCTTGGCGATTCACACTGTGCGAGTTTCCCTACCGAACAGTTCGGACAGTGACCGCATGATCGAAGCAGCGTAACAAGAACTTTGTCGCCCGGCGAACAGCCCAACACCCCCGGCCCGACACGACTCACTGTGCCAGCCGCCTCATGGCCAAAGATCGCCGGAAGACTGCCACCCCAAGAACCGTCTGCATAGTGAATATCCGAATGGCAAATCGCGCATGCCTCAACTGCAACCTCAACTTGGTTGGCAATCGGATCACTCAAGCGAATGTCTTCAATTGAAAGTGGCCTCCCAAATTCCCAGCAAACCGCTGCGCGCATAGTGATTACTCCTCTTATGCTTTGATCAATCCATCAGATCGCGAGCGCACGGCAAGCCTGATAGTGAAAATCCAGACAGCTTACACAACCAAAATTTGCTTCAATTGCAATATCGTTTCGAGGAATCTTGGTTGTTTCCGAAATCGGATTCAACCAGACCGTCTTACCAAATCGGTTAGCAATGCAGCGAACTGATCAGGTGCTTCAACACATGGTAAATGACCTACTCCCTTGATTTCGTGAAATTCCGCGCCTTGGATTTGGTTTGCCATTGCCCTGACAATATCCGAAGGAGTTGCTCCGTCTTCTGATCCTGCGATCACCGTGACCGGTTTCTCAATCGCGTGGATTTCCGTTCGCAGATCGGTGGCCATGATCGCTGAGCAGCATCCGAGATAGCCATCCACCGGTGTCCGACTCAACATTGCTGTCCAGCCCATCGTCTCGCTTGCATTTGATTCACGAAATGTCTCGGAAAACCAGCGACAAATGATATCGTCGGCGACGGCCTCGATGCCATTTCGCTGGATCGTGCTCATTCGTGATCGCCACATCATGTCGTCGCCAATCTTTGCCGCAGTATTCGCGAGCAGAACGGCACGAACAAGGTCCGGGCGAATGAGTGTGAGCTGTTGCGCGATAAGGCCGCCGATGGAAAGACCAACGAACACACATTTTTCGACAACAAGCCGGTCCAGCAGGCTTGCGATATCTGAAACGAGATCGTCCAACGCATAAGGGCCAGGAAGACATTCGCTTAATCCATGACCTCTCTTATCATAGCGGATGACGCGAAGACCGGGAGGCAACCGCCGCACAACCTTGTCCCATAGGCGAAAGTCCGTTCCAAGCGAATTCGCAAAGACCACCGGCAAATCGTCTGAATTTCCTTCATCGGATATGTGAAGGTTAATGCCATTAGCGGTCTCGAAGCGCATCACGCCTCCCTCTCCAATAAATTCAAAGTTCAATGTTGGCGTGGCTGCGAGTACTGTTTAATTTCAATAGAAGCCAGCCCAAACACGGTTTGCACAACAGCACCTGATAGACAGGATCAAGCTGGCTTTCGCGACGCTTGCTGTTCCATTTCATCGGCAGCCGCACAAACGCAGATTCATCCCGCATCACTCTGACCCGCCTTCAAAGAATGACCGGCTGTGTGCAATGAATCTAAGTCAGCGACCGCCCGCATGAACCGGCTGACGCACTATAGCGGTATCATCGAAAGTGCAAAAATTTCTGGACACTACCGGTTACACCAAGCACGATGTCCGGCTTCAGAGGTGGCGAGGGCGGGATCGTCCGTGTCCGGCAAAACCGCCAAACCAAATGCGATGCAGGCCGAGATCTAAGGCCCGATGGGCATCAGCCCGCCGAAATAGAGAATTTGCAAGCCTGTTCTCTGCGCCGGTTGCATTTGCATCCCATTGTTTTCAGTGGAATTTCCGCACCCATGGTTTGAGATGGGTCATAACAACGCATCTTCTGACTTGGCGAATTCGGCAAGCAAATAGGCATCGCTTTCTTCAATCGGCTCAAGCTTGCCAAAGGCCAATGCACCGCGATCCAGCACCATATCACGAACACGCAGCGGGCGAGAGATCTCCAGGCCATGCAAGGTGCGGGCCCGCGAAAAAGCGACATAAGCTTGGCCATGGGCAAACATACCGCGATCCAGATCGATGTAGACTTTGTCCAGAGTCAGGCCCTGCGCCTTATGAATGGTCACCGCGTAAGCGAGGCGTACCGGCACCTGCTTGAAGGTGCCAACCACTTCGCGCGAGATTTTCTTGGTTTCGGCGTCCAGCGAGAATTTGTATTTCTCCCAAGCCGCCGGTGCGATCTCATATTCCTGCCCATTCAGCGCGATGAAAACATTGCAGTCGGACCAACCCGAAACGGTAGCGACGGATCCGTTTACCCAGCGTCCGCCCGGATCGTTTCTGATCAGCATAACGCGCGCACCTGTTTTCAGTTCCAGATTGGCTTCGGTCGGATAAGACTTTTCGTCAAAATCGCCCTGAATCTGCGCCTCGAACACTTTTCCCGAGCCAGGCAACTCATCCAGTCTGGCCTGATTAATGCTATAAACATTGGCATTGTATGGGCTGAGAACGATATTCGTCTCGCTGGCTTCCAACGCGCTGCGATCAGACACCACGCTGCGCATAACGCTGTCATCCGCGGGTGTGAGGAAGCCTTGCCGCATCGCGCCGAGCAGAGAGAGAAAGCGCGGATCTTTCTGACGAAACGCATGTTTCAAGACCAGCAGCGAGAATTCAGCGTCTTTGAACGCGGGCGCATTGAAGAAATAATGTCCGCCATAGAGCTCTTTCAGGATCGGTTTCTCGTCGTCGAGGACCACGGGCGGTAATTGGTGAAGGTCACCCGACAAGATCATGCGCACGCCGCCAAATGGGCGCTTCGAGCTGCGATTGAGCTTCAGACTGCGATCAATCGCGTCCAGCATGTCTGCGCGCACCATGGAAATTTCGTCAATAATGATCGTGTCCACTTTTTTTATCAAATTCTCCGTGCGCAAACGTTTGACGTCTTGCGGCTCGATCAGGCGCGGCGGAAATTTGAAGAAACTGTGCAGCGTCTGGCCGCCTGCATTCATCGCCGCAACGCCGGTTGGGGCGAGCACAATGGTATTGCCTCCAGCCTGTGCTATGAACTTTCGCAGCAGCGTGGTCTTCCCGGTTCCCGCGCTTCCAGTCAGGAACAAATTGCCCTGAGCACCGGTGGCAACCCATTCTGCCGGCTGGGCATAGATGGATTTTTGCTCGGGCAGCAGCGCTTCGAGTTCTTTACAAAGGCGATTTGTGGCGGCCTTTGGGTCTCTGAACCAATCGACCGACCAAATCCGCAAAATATTCCATCCAAGGCCTTCAAGAACAGCTTGGCGCACCTTGTCTCTGTCGCGCGCTGTGGCTGAACTGTGGTAGGTTGCCCCATCGCACTCGATGCCCGCCAGATAGGATTCGGGGTGATCTGGATTGACTACAGCCAAGTCAATGCGAAAACCGGAGACGCCGATTTGGGTGCGCACTTCCCAACCCTTGGCTCGAATCGCTTCAGCGACTGCTTCTTCAAAGGGTTTCTCGGCTGCTCCAAAAGAACCTGTCTCTTTGGCTGGCAAGGCAGAAGAACCTCGCTCGGCATAGTTCAGGAAGGTCTTCAAATGCCGAACGCCCGTTGCCCCTGTTCGAGATAAATCTATCATATCGTGTGTGATGGAAGAAAAGACGTGAAGCTCCCGTCGCGCTCGGGTCACGGCCACGTTGAGACGCTTTTCGCCTCCCTCCTGATTCAGTGCGCCAAAAGCCATCGACAGCTTACCCGCTACATTCGGGCCAAAAGTGATCGAGAAGAGTATGACATCGCGCTCATCCCCTTGAATGTTCTCCAGGTTCTTGACGATCACTGGTTCCTCTCGGTCCTTGGCAAAGAACCACTCCAGATCGCTCCGTGATCGCTGGAGGTCGTCGAGAAGGTCAAGGATCAAGGCTTGTTGCTGGGAGTTGAACGTGATGACCCCGATGGTCGGACGCTCTTGTTCCGGGAACTTCAGCCAATCCGACAACCGTCTATCAATCATTGTGACAATTGCCTTGGCCTCATCTTGGTTTGTCCGTCCGGCGCCTCGGGCATAAATCCCTTTGATTTTGTGGAATTGGACGGCACCCGAGTCAGCCACGGGGGCTGGGAAGGTTACCAGCCTATTGCCGTAATAATGATGGTTCGAAAAAGCGATCAGCGCTTCGTCGCGACTGCGGTAGTGCCAATTCAGTTGGCGCACGGGCACGCCGGCGGTTCGAACCTCGTCCAAAATCGACGGCATATCTCCAAGCAGCGGATCGCCTTCATCGTTGTCGTCATCCGAGCGACCAAAGAAATTTGTCGGCGGCAGTTGCTTTGGATCGCCGACGATAATCGATTGCCGCGCCCGCGCGATGGCGCCTACGGCATCCCAAGTGGGGATCTGTGAGGCCTCGTCAAAAATCACCAAATCAAAAACGGCCTGGCCGGCTGGCAAATATTGCGCGATTGAAAGAGGTGACATCAGCACACAGGGCGCAAGGCGCGGGAAGGATTCCGTGAGATTGCCGAGCAGGGTTCGGATCGGCATAGAGGGGCGCTTCAGGCCCAGCTGGTGCCGCAGCGTGCCGAGCTCGGACTTCCGGGGCACGACATCCCGTGCAGGCAGCCTGTGATGGATACGGCGCATAACCTCAGCTGGGGCAAGCTTTGCGGCTTCGGCATCAAGGTCGCAGAACGCCCTGACAATGTGTTCATGCTCCCAATGAAGAAAGCGATTCAAAGGCTCCGAGGCATCAAGCGCCAAAGGCAGCCACCATCGTGCATAAGCGCAGCGGAAGACTTTATCTGCTGGTTCTACAACCGTCCCATCCTCGATTCGATCCGCCAGACAACCAAGGCCCGCGGCATCTGCTTTTGCGCGCACTTCGCGCCAACGGGTCCATGCGCTGAGATGGCGCTTGTTGGCGAGGATGAGGTCCAGCTCGCCGATCAAATCCGTGACATTCATGTCATCGGGGATTTTACCTTTAAGCGCCGCGAACACCCGGGTGTGTTCAATCAGTGACTCGCGTGCGTTTCTCCACGCCACGAGAGCGTCTTTCAGGGCACCGTCCGGTCTCGCAATAAGCTCAGTTTGCGCCGCTTCAAATGCCGCCGTATCCTGCACATCTTCAGCCAGCAGGGAAAGGGCGTCGCGCAATTTGATCGCTTGCTGGCAGAGCGTCGTGGCGGATTCGGTCGTCCGGTCTTTTCCCATCATCGACATGATGGGATCAGCCTCCAAAGCCTCAAGGGCCTTGCGCATTCGGCGCAATACTGGCAAATCGTCTTTTGGCGTCGCCGTACCGCTTCGAGCGTATCTTTGCAGCATCTTTCTGATTTTCCGGCGTTTCATGCCAGAGATCGGCCACATCGACGCGTTCGCTGTGCGCCAGCTGAGATCAAAGTTTTCCAGCGGCATGCGCAAAACAACGTCTTCTGGATAGAACGCAGCAAGCTCTGCCTTAGCAGCTGCCACCCGTCCAACGAGGTCCTTAAAGGCATCCAGTGCCGCCAACAACCCGGTCTTGCTGAGCTCCGGAACCGAGCACAGGTTCCGTGCTTCAGCTTCAGTGCGTTCAACCAAGGTGTCGAGCATTGCCATGCGAGCAGGCGTCATAGCCGCATTGCCATCTATCCCGAGACATCCGAAAAGCGATTGCCCTTGGCATAGAATCCGGTCGGCAGCTTGACGCAGATGTTCAACCGCCTCCAAGAAGTCATTTTCCCAAGCGAACGACCAATCCTCTGCCGCAACCAATTCCATCTTGGGCAATTCAGACGTCGCGGCGCAAGTGCGGCTGAGTTCATCGGCCAAGCCTTCCAATTGAAGAAAGCTCTCGGCATCATGCGCATCTTTATCCGCGAAATTCAGTTGCAATCCCTTAGGCTGCGCCGCAATCCAACCCAAAGCGTCGAAGATTGAAAAGCCTTGTGTTCCTTTATGATGCAGCGCCTCTACATAGGCGTTCAACTGGTCGCGCTTGATCCGCAGGTCTTTGTTCACGCGGATCCAATCTTGCTCGCTCTGCCCTGCCGCGCGATCCCAGCTGCATCCGAGCTGGGTCAACACCCGTTTTCGGTCGGTCTTGTTTGAATGCAGTTCCAGCACCGCATCGCCTAAGCCATGTGCGTGCAGCCGTCTCTGGACAACATCAAGGGCCACCGCCTTTTCCGCAACGAAGAGAATTGTTTTGCCGTGGGCGAGACACTGGCAAATGATATTAGTAATGGTCTGGCTCTTGCCGGTTCCAGGTGGGCCAATCAGGACAAAGTCACGCTCTTGCATCGCTGCGACAACAGCAGCGAGCTGCGAGCTGTCAACAGGCAGAGGTGTTAACTGTTCCTGCGGCTTCAGTCGTCGGTCAAGATCTTTCGGCAGAACAGTTTCGGCATGACCGCCAACATCAAAAGCCTGGTCCGGATTATCCACCAGATGAGCAACCAACCGGTTGTTGCGCAAATCTTCGGTACGGTCGACCAAGTCTTTCCACATTAGGTATTTGACGAAAGAGAAGGTTGAGATCGCCGATTCTTCTATCGCTTCAAATCCGCGCACATTGCGAACCTTGTTTCGGATCAACTGAAAAATCAGCGGCAGGTTGATACCGCTCTCATCGGTTGGCAGATCACCTTCCAATTCCGGCAATGACAGATCAAAATCGCGTTTCAGGAATTCGAGAAGCGTCGTGTTGAAATGCACCTCGTCTTCGTGATGAACAATTCGAAATTCTGATCTCGCAGAACGTCGCGTCAACTTGATTGGGATCAGCAATAGCGGTGCGCGATACGATCGACTTTCACCTTCTCGTTGCCAGCGAAGAAACCCCGCTGCTAAAAACAAAGTGTTTGTACCGCCTTCGGCAAGGTCGCTTTTCGCCTTTCTGAACAATGCCAGCAACCGTTTGTCGGTATCGGATTTATTGAGCGGGATGGTGACCTGGCCACGTTCATAAGCATTTTGCACGGCACTCGAGATTATCGCCTCGCGCTCTTCCGGGCTGACCTGCCGCGCGCCAATCGGGTCTTCTTCCAACAACGGGCAGATCTTGAAGGACTTTCCGGCCGCAAGCGCATCTTTAAGGGAACTGACATCCGCTATAAGGCAGGGCACGGTTTGCTTGGTCGGTTTGAAATTGAGCAAGCGATTGCGAAGCGAAAGATCCAGCAGCTTGCTTTGCCAGCGTTCAATGCGTCCCTTTGGCGTGTCCGGCACCGACTCGTCAACATCCTCCGGCAGCATCTCAAAATCCATCGGTTTCGGCAGACCTGCGGGCGCGACTTCATCTGGGATTTCGGCGCTTTCGGCTTCGACGAGGCGACTGGAAAGAGGACGAATTCTGGCAGAACGCGCACGCGAAATGTCGATCGCCAAAACGAATTCATGTTCATGCCGTTCAGCCAGGAGCGCACGGCCCGCGTCAGAGGCTTCATCAAACCCTATCGCTGGCCGTTTGGTCAGCAGCATGGTCTCAACAGCAACAAACTCGTGCGCCTGAATGGCTTTGCGCACGGCAACAACATCCGGTTCGATCACCGCTCCAAAGTCTTTTGGTGTCAACCAAACACCGCAAAAAGCGTGTCCTTCGGAGAATAAAACAACCGGGTGCAGCCCCGCTTGCTCCCAAGCGGCGGCAAGGAGCAAAGACGTATCGAGGCAGGTAGCAATCCCTTCGCGCATGATGCGCTCTGGCGAGCGGATCTTTTGCCCACGCGCCTCGAAAGCAGATTCCGGATTGACATAAGTCAAACCAAGTCCAGTGGCGGCAGACCAAATGGCACCGGCGATCATCCAAGCACGAGCAGGGCTGTATGATTGGTAACCTTCAAGCGCCCCATCATGTCCAGCGGCTTCCAGTATGCTTGATGCAGTCCTCAACAACGATGCCACGCAGTCATCATTTGGTGGAACGTAAGCCGCAAGCAGACAATCCATATCTGCAAGGCCGCCCCAGTGATCTTTCGCCAAAAGGCTCAAATCGTGTTTTTCTTGAACAAGGATTTTGTCCCTCTGGAGCACTTCAAAGGTAAGGGTCCCGCGCTCCGTTTCATTTAAGCCTGCAAGCTTTTCTGAATTAAATGGCGTGGAGAAATCCCGAAGTGAGATCCCGTCATCAGGCGGCAAATAATCGATGGTCCATGTCTTCATCCGAATGACTGGAGGAAACATTGAAACACGGACTTCAAGGTCTGTTGCAGCCATTTTGCCGTTGTTTTTGAGAGAAAGCGCACGAATGACCGGAATATCGTTCTGGGCCGAGGCGAAATTCACGCACGACACGAACTCGGCATCCAACGAAATGGCTGGTTTTCGCTCGCCCTCAAAGTCAGAGTTTTCGTGCATTGTGATGAACCAACCGCTTGGAGACCCAATCCGAGGCCACCCAAAAGTTAGCACTTTTGTCCTAGCACATTCAACACTTTAGGTGGGCGGGGCCAAGCAGCGGGGAACTGAATTCAGACAACAGATCTCTTTGATTGTCTTGGCTGACCAATGATTGATGATTGGATCTGATTGATAGGTGGTTGTCCAAAAAATTTCATTGCAGACAGGAAAACTGAGTATTTTGAAGATTATTTTCAGCAATCGACAATTTGAACGATTGGCAATTCGCGTTGGCCTGTTTCCTGGGTATGCCGGGCATGATCAAAACCAAGCTTCATATGAGCAATAGGCAGCTCGTTCCTAATTTTGTGAGCCAGCAACGCCGATTATCAGAGCGACCATGATTATTCCTCGGTCAGTGGCCGTGATGCGTTGCAGCATCGGAGCGATAAGCCTTTCGTAAGTGAAGGTTTCCGGAGTCTATCCCTAGAATTTAGGCATAATGGAGCAATCGGCCACAGCGCGATGAGAACCATCGCGGTCACCATGAAGACCGCGCGTTTCGGCTTCGGGCACAGGCACGCGAACTGTTCGGTTTGCTAGCGATTTAAGTGGGCGTGTAACCGGCGAACGGCGTTCACACTATTGTTCCAGAATGGCGACCCCTCGAGGACTCGAACCTCGAACCTGCTGATTAGAAGTCAGCTGCTCTATCCATTGAGCTAAGGGGCCGTTGCTATATCAATTACTGATTTCGCAGGTCAGTGTGTCCAAGTTTCTCTGCGCTCGAACGCAAAATTCTCACCGTAGCCGCGCGGTCGCTTGATCGGCTTTCTCTTCTGCGGCTGCGACACCGAATACTGTAGACCTTTATCTTTCGCGTAGCTAACCGCAGCATCAAGAGAATCAAACGATAATTGTATCTGTGATAGCATATCGGCGGAACTGGTCCAACCCATCAAAGGGTCAATCGCTCTCGGAGCATTCGGCACATATTCAAGCACCCAATGACGCGAACGAGCTGTGCCCGATTGCATCGTGCTGCGTGAAGGCTGGTAGATCCGCGCGCGCATAGTCAGTTCCCCACTTTGCCTTTGCATATTATATGCATGGATTCGACTGAAAATGCAACGAGTCAAGTCTATCCTGCATGCAGTTTTTTGCGTTTTCGGAGCAGTTAGCCTTGGCGCTACGCACCGACATGGCCTCAAAATTCTCCCGCGCGGGGGCTGCGATGCTCTTCCCACACTTTCTCTTTGTGTTCAGGCATTCGATCCGGAAGAATTGCCCGGCACTGATGCAAAGGCGGATTCCAGGCTGTTCGCGGTCATCGCTGCGTCCATGATCTGTTTCAGAGCAGCGCTGTCGGCGGCCTGCAGCCGCTCGCGGGCCCAATCGGGCAGCTTTCCGAAACGGCGGCGCAGAAGTTCGGACACCAAGTCCACCATACCTTTGGCCCTTCCTTCGGCCCTTCCTTCGGCTCTTCCTTCGGCCCTTCCTTCCGCTCTTCCTTCCGCTCTTCCTTCGGCTCTTCCTTCCGCTCTTCCTTCGGCTATTCCCTCGGCTTTGCCGTCGGCTTTGCCCATTTCGTAAAATTGTTCCTGCGCCTTCCGCTCGAAGAATTCCATAAGCGTTCCCATCACTTGTTTCCTTTCTCTGCCTGCCATCGTCTCCAGAAGATGTTCGGGTTCCAGTTTAAGCGCTTCATCCGCGCACAGCACCTCATGCTCAAAAACACCGGGCTCGGTGAACAAGCCCGCTATGGCCTCTTGCCCCTCTTTGGCAATGCAGTCTCTGCCCTGCCATTTCAACGCCGCCGGAACGCCGTGCAGAAATGCGGCCTGCGGCATATCGGTCTCGTCGACGTAAACCAGGTCCAGAAAATGGTATCCTTCCAGCCCGGTCAGACAGCTGTCCTGATCAAGGGGCAGGACGATGCCATTCGATTCTCCAAAACACACAGGCTGAGTTGAGCTATTATTTCAAGTGCCGAAGACCTGATGCAGCGGCTGCGCCTTCCTAAGCTCCGGGGAATACTGCGGGGATAGCCGATTTGTTTTGAGCGGAACGATCAAACTAAATCAAACACGTTCCGTTAGCGAAACGCCCCGCTGTAATACGGTCCCTGCCAAACTCAGCGCAGTCGCTTCGTCCGCAGGATAACCGTCGGTGCGGCCAAAGAGTCTTTCCGCTGCTGTTTTGACACTTCATGGCCAAGTGAAAGGCCCGCTGTGCGGCTTGGTGCAAAAACACCTGTTTGACAGGTTCATAAGAGTCAGGCATTCGAACCGGAAGAATTGCCCGGCGCTGATGCAAAGGCGGATTCCAGGCTTTGCGCGGTCATCGCCGCGGCATGGATCTGTTTCAGAGCAGCGCTGTCGGCGGCCTGCAGCCGCTCGCGCGCCCAATCGGGCAGCTTTCCGAAACGGCGGCGCAGAAAGTCGGACACCAAGTCCACCATGCCTTCGGCTTTACCTTCAGCCTTTCCTTCAGCCTTTCCTTCAGCCTTTCCTTCGGCTTTACCTTCGGCCTTTCCTTCGGCCTTTCCTTCGGCTCTTCCCTCGGCTTTGCCGTCGGCTTTGCCCATTTCGTAAAATTGCTCCTGCGCCTTCCGCTCGAAGAATTCCATAAGCGTTCCCATCACTCGTTTCCTTTCTCTGCTTGCCATCGTCTCCAGAAGATGTTCGGGTTCCAGTTTAAGCGCTTCATCCGCGTACAGCACCGCATGCTCAAAAACATCGGGCTCGGTGAACAAGCCCGCTATGGCCTCTTGCCCCTCTTTGGTAATACCGTCTCTGCCCTGCCATTTCAACGCCGCCAGAACGCCGCGGAGAAATTCATCCTTCGGCATATCGGCCTCGCCGACTTGGATCAGATCCAGCAAATGGTAGCCTTCCAGCCCGGACAGATAGCTGTCCCGTCCGAGAGATTCGTCAAATCCGGACCGGCGGGCTGCCGGCTTGAAAAAAAACGGGCTGCCGGACAACGGCGCGACAGCGTCGGCATACATCCTGGACACGTTCCATTTCACATTCGCGTGGCTGACCACAAGGGCGATGACCGGCTCGCTGATCCCACGCTTCGCGCCGGGATATCCGGCGGTCAGTTTGCAAATTTCGGCAACGTAGGCGAGCAGCTGCTGCGGCAGCTCCGGAACCGCTTCGCTTTTGTGCTCGATGACCACGTTGAGGCGCTGGCCGCTTCCGAGCCGAAGCCGTGCCCAGCCGTCGGCCATGAGCTGACCTCCCGCTTCGGTTCCCAGCTTGGCGGATTTGACTTCCGGCGGATGCTCCCAGTCGATGACGTCGGCGAGCGCCTTCGGCAAGGCGCCGGACAACAGCCCCTGCAGCGCGCGGGGCTTCGACATGATCATCCGGTGGAAGAAATTATCATGGATCGGCTGCGGGAGCTTCCCCGGCGCGGCGCTGGGCATGCGGTGTCTCCTTTCTCAAAAACGGTGTCTCCGCAGCGTGTTTCCGCTGCGCGCCGTCTCATTACATCATATGTATAAACAATATACAATAGTAAAATACAATACAAATATAAGAACAAATATATAAGAATCAACCCGACCTCCCTGATGAAGCGCGGAGCGGAGGCGCGATGCCGCGCGGATGTCAGCGGACGACGCCTCTGAAACGGACCGACGGCCAAACCGCGCCGATCGCCGCTTGGCGGAAGGTCTCGTGTTCTGTGGATTTCCATCGCGGCACCGGCGCATCCGACGAACCCGGCACAGGCTCCCGCCGCCGGATCAATCTTTACTACCGCCCTGTCTGCCGAAATGGCTGACCGAATATAAACATCTGAATCGCAGATTGCAACCCCGTGATTGGAGAATTCAAAAAATCGAATTGGCAATCATCACATAAGTCCAATAGAAATTGCCTAAACACACGCTGCAGACCGCTACCCCAAAGCAGCTTCCGACAGTTTACAATTCGTGGAATTCGCCTTGTCCAACAACCATGACCAAAGTCTGAACATCCTTCTTATCGTCATTGACCAGCTGCGCGCCGATTGCCTTGACCTAACCATCGGCGGTCACTCGGTTCTCCCGAATTTGAGCGAATTCTCCACAGATGCCGTGAGGTTCAACCGGCATTTTTCGGTGGTCAATCCGTGCGGACCTTCCAGAGCAAGCCTACTGACTGGAATGTATTCGATGAACCACCGATCAGTGCGAAACGGAACACCGCTTCGCAATGGCATAACAAACCTTGCTCTCGAAGTTCGAAAATCAGGCTACGAGCCGCTGCTGTTCGGTTACACCGACACGTCCGGAGACCCGAGATATCTGCATCCGAATGATCCAGACATACGCGGATATGAAAAAGTCCTTCCCGGCTTTAACGAAATTGTTGAAATGAGGCAGACCCATGACAGTATTCCTTGGCGGTCCCACCTCCACGCAGCAGGTTACGATCTGCCCCCGTACAGCCGATTCTATTCGCCAATCGACTATAATGCCGCGATCGGTCCCCGACCCGATGACCCAGCCTTTTACAAAGCCAGTGACAGCGACACAGCTTTTCTGACAGATGCTTGTCTACGCGAACTGGCAATGCGGAAAGACAGGAAATGGCTTACTCTCCTCACCTATATACGCCCACATCCTCCGCTCATCGCGCCAGAACCCTACAATCGGCTCTATAAGGGAAAACGACTTCCACCATTGGCGCGCGCCGATTCGCTGGAAGCCGAGGCCTCCATCCATCCATTTCTAGCCGCTGATCTCAAGTATAATTCAATCAATAGTTTCGTCAGCGGTTACAATTGCGGATTGAACAACGAGTCTGCACAGGATGTCGACGCGCTGCGTTCAGTCTATTTTGGACTGGCAACGGAAGTTGACCATCACATCGGCCGAATCATCAACTTTCTCAAACAAACCCAGCAGCTTGATCAAACACTTATCATCATAACAGCAGACCATGGCGAAATGCTGGGGGATCGGAGACAGTGGGGTAAGATGTCGGTATTTGACACCGCATACCACATTCCTTTGCTTATTCGCGATCCAAGCGGGGTCCGCGGAATCGAAATTTCGGCGATGACCGAGTCGGTAGACATTGCAGCAACGATTTTGGATCGAATTTCAACCGGCCCTGCGGTAGGAATGAACGGCAAATCACTGGTCAAACACATTCAAGGCGATACCCCAACCAAATGGCGGGACTACAGCTATTCGGAATTGGATTTTGGAGAGCCTGACAGACCAACGCGTTGGCAGTTCGAACTGGACCTTCCATTGCGGGAATCGAATCTGGCGATATTGCGTGAAGCAGACCGGACGCTCGTGCACTTCAATGGCGGCCTGCCACCGCTCCTCTTCGACACCTCGTCCGCAAATGGCGAAACCGTGAACTTAGCTGAAGATCCGAGATGGTCTGCAGAGCTCCTGAGGCTCACACGCAAATTGTTGAACCATCGAATGCGCTGCTCCGATCACACGCTTTCAGATATGAAAGTGACCTCGATGGGCACCGTGAATTATGCAGGTTGAATCAACGCATCACACGGTTGCACGTCCCGACAGCCACCCTATGATCCCCTTCTGCATCTGAACGGCTGCTCTTCCTGTGACATTGATCAAACGCATCCTTGGCAGCGGATCTGAAACTTGTGTCCCGTCAGCGCAGTGAAATGCCGATAGGCGAAACGAAACGCGTATACGAAAGCTCGACAGGCAGCTTTCCGACCGCCTTGATCAATCGCGGATGACCATACCGATGTAATGCGCCTATTTTCGTGGAAATCCAGTTAGCGTCGGCAATCCTTGTCCTCAATTCAGATTCCATCGGCATTTCCGAAGCGGCTGCGCATGACGATAACAAACTCTGTGAAGAAATACATCGCAGTCACTCAGCAGAAGATCACTAGTCGTAACCAGCGACCCATCGCTGCCGGCCATAGGCCCGGGCGCGATGCATTAGCGCACCATCCAAGTGTCGTAAAGCAGATCCTGGCATTAGACCCATGGCAATGAAAAGGTCTTGACGTTGGTGTAACTCTTCATAGCTTCAACAACCCCCTCCTTATATCCGAGCCCGCTGTCTTTTACCCCACCGAAAGGTGACACTTCTGTGCGGTAACCGGGCACTTCCCAGATATTGACCGTGCCTACCTTGAGTCCGCTGATAAACCGGCGCATCCGGGTCCAATCATTTGTGCATACACCTGCTGACAATCCAAATTCTGTTGAATTCGACAAGATGATGGTCGCATCGTCATCGTCGGGAGCTCGAATGATCGGAACAACAGGTCCAAGAGTTTCCTCCGTCACCAATTCACTAGACGGTGAAACTCGGTCGATAACGATGGGTGGGAGAAGTGCGCCACGCCGCTCCGGGCAATAGAGCAGCTCAGCGCCGGCCTCGGCAGCGGCAAAAACACGGCTTTCAAACATCTTGGCCGCCTCTGCATGAATAACAGTGCCTAGATCAGTCTGCCGGTCCAATGGATCCCCGAACACAATCTCTTTTGCGCGTTCCAGAACCAACGGCACAAACCGTTCCGCAACGCTGTCTTGGCACAAAATCCGCTTGACAGCCGTACAGCGCTGTCCAGAGTTCTTGGTGGCTCCGGCCACTGCCAAATCTGCCGCCCTGCCAAGATCCTCATCGTCCAAATCGTTGCAAACGATAAGCGGATCATTTCCGCCAAGTTCCAAAACCGCGCGCTTATACCCCGCGGTCTTTGCAATGTGCTTCCCGACCGAAACGCTTCCTGTGAAGGTGATGAGATCGATGTGCGGGTTTGCCACCATTTCCGGCCCGATGTCTTGCGGCCAGCCGGTTACGACAGAGAACATTTCTGGTGGAAGACCAGCTTCATAGAGCAGGTCGGCCAACCGCAGCGCAGTCAATGGCGTGAGCTCGGTCTGCTTGCAAACCATACAATTGTTGGTGGCGATGGAAGGCGCGATTTTGTGCGCTACCATGTTCAAAGGATGATTGAACGGCGTGATCGCCGATATAGCGCGAAGCGGCTCGCGCAAAGTCATAATTTTGCGCGATTTTCCTTGTTGAGTTAAATCACAGGAAAAAATTTCACCATCGTCGATGATGCAGAGCTTGGACGCCAAATTGAAGACATCGCAGGCCCGGGCGACTTCATAGTCGGAATCTTTTAGCGAGACCCCCAGTTCAAGCGTCACTCCACGCGCTAATTCCTCGCGGTCGCGTTCAAGCAACTCCGCCGCTCTCTGCAGGATCGTCTGGCGTTCATACCGGCTAAGTGCAGGTTCGTACGCAGCGGCGATTTCAAATGCCCGTTTGGCATCCTCGCCACGGCCGGCCGGCACCGTGCCGATCAACTGCCCGTTGAATGGATGAAAAACCTGTATCGAATGATCGGTGCGCACGTTATTTCCTGCGATGCGCATGGCTTCGTGCTTTACAGAAAAATTTTCAACCATCGGCATTTTCCTTTGCGGCCTGCATTGCAACAGCGAAGGCGTCGAAGTTGCGGAGCGGACTTGGCAGTTCAGCTCCAAGGCGCCTATTGATAATGAAAGGCACAATCTGTTCGGACAATCCGCCATGAGACCGAAGCGGTGCCTGCAAGGCCCCTAAGTCATGGCGGTCACGTGAGGTCCCAATGGTAAAATCGCAATGGGAGATCGCGACAAGATCGCCGATGCGATCACGCGGGAGCTGATATCGAAGGCTGGCTTCGTCTCCATCCAATGCCAAACAAATTCCTGTGGTTGCGCGTATCCGGTCAATCACTGAATGCAGCAACTTCTCCCCGGCGCCTTCTTGAAAATAAATGGTGGCAAATGATCCCAGCGCTCCGTGGTGCAAAACATAAGGATCAGTGATTGGCAAGATTACGCGCGCCCGGTCGAATCCAACCCATTGATCCATTAAATCCTGCAAATACACGACTTGCGGCTGGCCGTCGGCATCATGTTTAGGTTTCATGCCATGGTCAGCTGTTACTGCCACAACTGCACCTGACGCTTGCAATTGATCAAAGTAGCGGTCGAACATCGCATAAAATTCGATTGCCTGAGACGCTGCAGGGGAGAAGGTGTGCTGAATGTAGTCCGAGGTCGTCAGATACATCACGTCAGGCTGAAAATCCTCTAGCAGCTTCACACCGGAAGCAAACACAAACTCAGACAATTCCGCCGAATACATATCCGGCTGCGAACGGCCCAGCCATTTTGCAGCGTTTTCAATGCCATGTTCTTTCAAAGTGGTAGAGGCGGCTGTTTCAGATGAGAAACAGATCGCTGTGCCGGCGGCGATGTCGAGACCGGCGCTGAGCAGCGCGCGAAGTTTGTCCTTCGCGGCAACCACCGCAACACGGCCTTCAGCGTTCTGAGCAGCCGCGAATATCGTGCCGCAGCGCAAAAATCCGACATCATTCATCATGACCTCAACACCGCGTTGCCGATCAAAGTAAGTGTTGCCGCTGATTCCGTGCTTCGCTGGCGGGACACCGGTTGCGATCGACATATTGTTCGGATTGGTGAAGGAAGGAATGACGCTGTCGGCACGCTGCATGCCGCCGACCATCGCCGAGGACAGAGACGGAAGCGCCCCTGCCGCAAAAGCCGCCGTCAGATATTCCGGTTCGGTACCATCGAGACATACAACCACAACAGGTGAACGGGGACGGGGATATCGCCTTCCATTCACATTGAACCACCAATCGGACATCCGTGTTTTTTCTCGCTCAGCCGCCGCCTAATTCTTAGACGTTCGTCTAGACAAATGGCAGCCATCCGTCTCTGCCTGAGGTGGATTTGCGCAAGACGGGCGCATTGCCCGCTGCATCCTGAGAAACCGGAAGCCTTGTCCTTTTTGGGCGCGGAGTGGTCACACAGCCTAAAAAAATGTCATATCGGCAATGTTCTGTCCGGTCAGGAACACAACAAACGACGCGCCAAGTCTGCCGCATCGCACGGCCAGTAATGCTGAGGCCGCGGCTGGCAGACTCCTTCTGCTCCTGATTCTGGTTTGCAGGAACATACGGCCGCATCCCATCTGGTCGGTATAGCCTCTCTTCCATAGACCACCCCAAGCAAAGCCCCAGCGACCGCGGCGTTGGTTCCTGTAGCGCCACCTCTACGGATTGTGTCTACCACTCCTTCTTCAAGATTCGGCGCGTGCAAAAGTTGCCAGATCGCGTTTTGGAACGCCACCAACACCCACGCCTTCTTGCTGCTTGAGCGGTCAATCCATGATTCGGTTTCCGCAATTGATATCGCGTCCCGAAGGTCTTCGGAAACCTTCATCTCTTCCGCCCACTGCACAATCATCTTATAGAGTGCCGCAGGTTCAGCGCTTTCGATCAATGCCGTCGCGATCAGCATAACGAACAGTGCGTTGGTTTCCTGACAAATCGGGTGCGGATGTGTGATTGCAGCATCCTGCCTTGCCCATTCAGCAACCGTTTCCAAATTCAAGCTGGCCCCGAACAACCCTATCGGACAAGCCCGCATCAGCGCACCGTTTCCCTGACTGGATTGGTTGGGACTGCCGCAAAGCGCGGCTGCCACTGTTTCACCGCAATCGAACGGTCCCGATTCGAACCAATCTAGGTAGGCGGCGCGAATGTTCTCCAGATCGAATCGTTTATCCGAAATCAGAGTTCGCGCAAGCGCAAGCGCCATTTCAGAATCATCGGTGGGCTGACCGGCCAGTGTGTTGAACACACCACCTTCGCACATATCGCGCACCCCATTCGGGAAGTCTCTTCGAATTGCCTCGGCATCATCATAGTAGTCGACACGGCTGCCAAGCGCATCACCGCAGATCTGACCCAACAGGCAGCCCTCAGCGCGCGACACTTGCCACGGCTGCACAGGGGAACGTCGGCCCAAAGTCGCAACGCGGTCTTCTTGTTTCGTCATGTCAGCCAATCTCGCAACCAAAAAAAGACGCTGTTTTCTGCATTTCCCGCCAATCAAGTAAACTCTGTTATGAACTCATCCACCCATGCCGGCACGAACTCCGTGGCAGGTCCGAGTCTTACATTATCGAACATACCGGATAGCGAAGTGCGCTCCAGATTCAACTCGACCGTTCTAGCGCCAGCGTTTTTTGCCTCTATCAAAAATGTGTTTGCCGGTGAGACTTGGCCGGATGTCCCGATTGAAGCAAACAAATCCGCATTTTGAATTTCCGCGTAAATCCTGTCGATATGGTAGGGATATTCCTCGAACCAGACAACGTCGGGTCGTGATGCCGCCTGCCTGCATTGCGGACAACAATCGCTGACCCTCATCTCATCCGGAGCCGGCCATCGGAAACCACAGATATCGCACAATGCGCCAGACAGTTCGCCGTGCATATGCAAGACATTGCGACATCCCGCCCGCTCCAAAAGGTCGTCGACATTCTGAGTTACCATAACCGCCCCGCACTCTCTCTCCAAACGCATCAAGGCGAAATGAGCGGCATTCGGCTTGGCTTCGCGCATTGCACTTCGACGGGCATTATAGAAACTGTGGACCAATTCCGGATTTTCCGCAAATCCCTGCGGTGTCGCAACTTCGTTCAAATCGTATTTTTCCCAGATGCCACCTGCGTCCCGAAATGTCGAAAGGCCGCTTTCGGCTGAAAGTCCGGCGCCGGTGAGCACAACAATCCGATCGATTTGAGGCATGGTTGCATTCAATCACTGGCCGGCGCAGCCTCAGTTCACCCGGCGGTTCAGCAGACGTGAGGCGATAACACCGGCCTGGATTTCGGACGCTCCCTCAAAAATGCTCAATATTCGAGCATCGCAAAGAATACGGCTGACCGGAGCCTCCAGTGCAAATCCATTGCCGCCGTGGATTTGAACCGCATTGTCAGCAGCTGACCATGCCACACGCGCCGCTAGAAGTTTAGCCATACCGGCTTCAAGGTCGCAGCGCCGACCGCTATCCTTTTGCCGGGCCGCGAAGTAGGTCAGTTGACGGCATGCCATCAACTCCGCAGCCATCAAAGCAATTTTGGACGCCACCCGAGGAAATTCCGTCAGAGATCTGCCGAACTGTCTCCGTTCAGTGGCATAGCCGATCGCTGCTTCCAGCGCAGAATGAGCAACGCCGATGGCCCGGGCAGCGGTCTGAATTCTTGCCGACTCGAATGTTTCCATGAGCTGACGAAATCCCTTCCCTTCCTCGCCGCCGAGCAGACGGGCTGCCGAGACCTCGAATCCATCAAAGACCAGATCATATTCTTTCATGCCGCGATAGCCGATCACATCTATCTCCGAACCTGAAATTCCTCCATCGGGAAAGGGATCTGCCTCGCTGCCCGGCTGTTTGCCGGCCAAAAGCATTGAAAGCCCGCGATAATCGCTGGTTTTTGGATCTGTTCTAACCAGTATCGTCATCAAATTGGCGCGCACCGCATGCGTTATCCATGTCTTCGATCCAAACACGCGATAAATCTCTCCATCCAATTCGGCGCGCGTTGTCAACGAGCCGAGGTCCGACCCGGCGCCAGGTTCGGTAAACACAGCGGTTGGAAGCGCTTCGCCCGACGCGATTTTTGGCAGCCATTCCTGTGCTTGTTCCGTCGTTCCACCGCAACGCACCAATTCCGCAGCGATTTCCGATCTCGTGGCCAGCGACCCCACTCCAAGATAGCCTCTCGACAGCTCTTCCGACACAACACACATCGCTGCTTTTGGCATACCCGCGCCGCCATATTCTTCCGGCACTGTCAATCCGAAAATGCCCATTTCAGACAGTTCGCCGATCAGCGCACCCGGAATAAGACTGTTTGTGAGATGCCATTGCTGTGCGTAAGGCTTGACTTTTTCGTCCGTGAACCGACGCAGCTGGTTTCTGATCTCTTCGAGATCATCATCAAGCGCGGTATCGCCGAAACCTTCGGATAAGCTCCGGCTGGCTATGAGCTGCGTCAGGCGCACACGGGCAGCAGCATTGCTAGCCTTGGTGATGAATGCGCGCGTCGAAGAACTGAAACATTCATCAGCTTCTTCCCAAGTTATCCCGTAATCCGTCGGCCTGGCGGTTTCTCCCTGGCTCATGCAGATCCCGCCAATGATCTGAGCGGCATACTCGCCGAACAGCACCTGCAATGTCAGTTGTTCGGTTTCATTGAATTTTCCCGAATCTTCGAGCGACTGTCCCCATCGCAGCATTTGACGAAGGGCTTCAACCGTTGTGGCCAGCCAAGCGAATGCGTGTTCGGCGCATTGCCTGACATCAGCAGAGATTCCGTCTGTTGCCCTTTCCTGCAGCCTGCTTTGTCCAAGATGCATCAGGGCTTCGGCTTCAGCGAGGCTTCTTGAAGCCTCACTTAACAGGACTGGACCGGCGGCTATGGACTGTGCGCCAGCAACGGCATCACTTTGAAGATTGGTTTCCATATCGGTCTCCGCCTAACCGGAAATCTGTTGCTAATTCTGTTAGAATTTTCCTGCAATGGTTTGACGGCATGCTGACAGAAATTTTTAGGGTTTAGCGATGGGCATGGAGTCCGCCGCGCTGTGCAGGAATTAACCGCCAATTGGCTGCCGACCGCTTCTCTATGCATTTTCATCGCTCTGGCAGCGCCGCTCGTCACGATTTTTCCATCTGTGGTTATTTTCGCTGTGCTTGGTTCAACGATTTCCTTTGCGGCAACGCTGCAGCTGATTGGATGGCGGTTTCGATTACCTTCGCGCCTGCGGAAAGCCGGTCAGGCTGTGATGGGAGCCGCTGCGGGTCTTTGCGGCGGCTTTGCTGGAGTCTCGGCGCCTCTTATCGTTCTCTATCTGCTTTCAATGGATATTGAGAAGCGAAGGCAATTGCTTATCCAAGGTGTTGTGCACACAAACGGTTCGCTGGCTTTGATTGCCGCTCACACTCAGACCATTGTGGTCAGTCAAGGTTCGTTTCTGTTTTCCGCTGCCCTCGTTGTGCCGGCGCTTCTGGGTCTGCGCTTTGGCACACTCATCATGGAACGGCTGGACAAGAAACGTTTCTCAGTCTAGACTAATGTAAAATTGTTCTCTGTCGGGCCATGGGAAATGATATGTTATTGCGTTTAATCATGTTGGCCTTTCTATTAGCGATACTTCCTAAGTTGCTTTGGATTTTCTTAATCATTGTAGTGATCTTTGCAGTGTTGTTTTAGGCCTGCCCGCAATGACTTAAGAACGCCGCTTCCCCTCCAAAAGGTTTAGGCTTCAGTTTTGCCCGACATGCCCGATTTGCGCTGACCGCACATCCTCATCAACGCAGGCGTCAAATTGGCGAAAATTCTCGGCAAACATCGAAATGACATCGGCCGCCGCCGCGTCATATTCGCGCGCATTCCCCCAAGCGCATCTTGGTCTCAGAAAACCAGGCGGAACGTTTTCGACTGCAATCGGCACTTCCAATCCAAAGGTTTGATCCAAATGGAATTTCTCTTTCGCTAATGCACCCGATTGAACCGCGGTCAGCAGCGCGCGCGTCACCTTAAGAGGCATTCGGTTTCCGACACCGAATTTACCCCCTGTCCATCCGGTGTTCACCAGCCAGCATGCAGCTCCGGTCTGTTGAATGCGTTTTCTCAGCAAGGAGGCGTAGACTTCCGGTCGAAGCGGCAGAAATGGTTTGGCGAAACATGCGGAAAATGTCGGCTTCGGATCAACAACCCCTTGCTCCGTTCCGCCGATTTTCGCAGTGAAACCGGAAAGGAAATGATACATGGCCTGTGCCGGGGTGAGCTTTGCGATTGGCGGCAAAACGCCAAAGGCATCGCAGGTCAGCATAAAAATATGCTTTGGGTCACCGGCAACACCGGAACGCGAAGCCCCTTCAATAAAATCGATCGGATAAGCAATCCGAGTGTTTTCGGTTTTGCTGTTATCGGCGAAATCGATCCCCCGTGTATCCAAATCGAATACGGTGTTCTCAATCACCGTGCCAAACTTGTTGGTTGTTGCGTAAATCTCAGGCTCGGACTGCGGGGAAAGATTGATAGCCTTTGCGTAGCAGCCCCCTTCAATATTGAAAATGCCTTCGTCCGACCAAGCATGTTCATCGTCGCCGATCAATGTCCGGCTGGGATCCGCGGACAGCGTTGTCTTTCCAGTGCCTGACAATCCAAAGAATATTGCAGAATCAGAAGGATCGCCGATCGCATGATTGGCCGCACAATGCATCGAAACCAGCCCGCGGTCCGGGTAAATCAGGTTAAGCAGCGAAAAAACCGACTTCTTAATCTCGCCCGCATATCCCGTTCCAACGATCAAAACCACGCGGAGCTCAAAATTCACGGCAATCAGTGTGCCGGTTCGACAGCCATAACAATCTGGCCGAGCTTTAAAGCTCGGGCAGTCCAAAATGAGATAATCGGGTTTTGTCAGCGGCGCGTCTAATGAAGTGCGGCGAAGAAGATGGCGCGCGAACAAGCTGTGCCATGCCCATTCCGTTGCAATGCGCACATTTATGGCATGGTTTTCGTCCGCGCCTGCCTGCAAATCTTGAACAAATAAATCTTTGCCTTCCAAATACCGGCTTAAATCGCTCAACAGCATCGCAAATCCGGATTCCGGCATCAGCCCGTTGGCATCGCGCCAAATCCGATGCTCCACATCCTGTGTGGCAACCACAAATTTGTCTTTTGGACTGCGTCCCGTGTGATTTCCGGTTTCGACAAGCAATGCGCCGCCACGCCCAAGATGACCTTCTCCCCGACTGAGCGCGTGTTCAACCAGCACTGGTTCGGATAAGCCGAATTTCTTCGTGTCAGGGCTTCGGCCGCCGAACCGAGTCAGCAAATCCTGTGTTGTTTCAAGCATAGCAAACGACGCCTCCGCAAAATCAATGGCCTGCCAGAATCTGAATTTAACCTTGGTATTGCTTCATGCGAAGCGTCAACGCGCGGAAGGGCAGCAATGCAATAAGCGAGATGCTGATTTTCACCATAAGGTCGGCCATCGCTAAACTCATCCAGAACGGCGCTGCGGGACCGCGCCCTAACAACGGCGTGGATTCATTAGCCCATGATACATCATTGGAAGGTTCAAGAAAAACAAATGCCGCAGAAAAGGCAACGCCAAAAAAAACAAGTGTATCGACCAATGATCCCACGATCGTCGAGATCAAAGGCGGCGTCCACCACTCCGCCTGCCGTAACCTGTCGAACAAAGCAACATCAAGCAGCTGCGCCAACAAAAACGCGGTTCCGGAACCCAAAGCGATTCGAATTGTCACCAGCGGTCCATCGGGTCCCTGGACAAATGATCCGGCTAAAGAACACAGAATGCCGGTCGCGAACCCCCACGCAACAACTCGGCGCGCTTCGGTCGGACCAAAGGCGCGGTTGATCACATCGGTAACAAGAAACGCGAAAGGATAAACAAAAGCGCCCCAAGTCAGCCAGCTTCCAAACAAAAACTGGACCAGAACATTTGAAGCCGCAACGATCATGGCCATTGCCGCAATTCCAAAAACAATTGATCGGTTCACGAAAGCACACCCTTTCCGTCGAAGTTACAGAACCACCAGTGATCAGCGTGTTCTCGCTGTCAATTCACATCGCTGCATGCAGGCCCATTGGGACGATCGACCTTCACTTTGCCTAAACCGCTTCGCCGCCCGCGCGAATTTCCCGGTGCGGAACCAAAAACAATTCATGCCGGCCGATTTATCCCAACCACGAAGAACCCAGAACCATCGACACAATCTCCGCTGCTCAAATTCCGGCTGCGACCATGGCGTTAGCTAGGATTGGAACGGTATCTTCGTTCAGACCTGCAATGTTTATTCGACCGCCGGAAACCATGTAAATCCCGTTATCAGCGCGCATTTGCATCACCTGCTCCTCGGTTGCGCCTAACAGCGAGAACATTCCTCTGTGTTCGGCCAAATAGCCAAACCGATCAGAGTTGGTCAGATTGCGAAGTTCTTCTGCCAGCTGTTGTCTGAGGTTCAACATTCCATGGCGGATCGAAGCGAGCTCCGCCTCCCATTCAGCCTTCAACTCCGCATCAGCGAGAATCATGGTGACCAAGCGCGCTCCGTGATCCGGCGGGAATGAGAAATTCGTCCGGTTGAGATGTACCAATGTCGCCTGAGTCCGTGCGCCAGCCTCCGCGGTTTCGGATACCGCAATAAGAACGCCTGTGCGTTCTCGGTAAATTCCGAAATTTTTCGAACAGCTCACGGCAATCAGCGCTTCCGGCACATTGTCCGACAAGAGGCGCACACCCGCGGCATCTGCATCCAATCCGTCGCCAAAACCCTGATAGGCAATGTCAACCAGCGGAACAAGGCCCTTCCTTTGCACGAACTCAATGACCGACCGCCATTGCGTTCGATCAAGATTTGCGCCTGTTGGGTTGTGGCAGCAGCCATGCAGAATCAACACATCGCCTGCTTTCGATTCCGCCAAGTCATTCAACATTCCGTCAAAATCGACGCCGCGCGCATCAGCATCAAAGTAACGGTAATGGTCAATTGAAAGCGAAAGATGTTGTGCGATGGAAGCATGATTGGGCCAAGATGGTCTGGAAATCCAAACGGTTGCATCCGGAGCAGCCGATCTGACCAGTTCAAGCGCTTGGCGCACCGCACCGGTGCCGCCTGGGGTATGGACCGAAGACAGCCTTTCAGACGAAGCGGAGGCTCCGAGCGTCAGTTCGGTCATGCGCTGTCTGAATTCCGGATCACCGGCGATACCCGTGTAGGATTTGGTGTTCTCAGTCTCCCACAGCTGTTTCTCAGCGCGCTTTATTGAACTCATGATTGGCGTTGCGCCCGAACGGTCACGATATACACCGACGCCGAGATCGATCTTGTTGCTCCGCGGATCATCTTTGAACTCTTGTATCAGTCTTATAATGTTATCCTGCGGCTGCGCGGCGAGGGAATTCAGCATCGGATTTCCTTGAAATTTGCTTCACTTGCGTCGGGTGCGCTGGAACGCGTGCGTTCTTCGCTTCTAACGAGTTTGAAACCGCGCCCCATATACAATGGCTTTGCGCGGGGATGATCAAGCGTGCAGGTATTCACAGTGAGCTTTTGAACCCTCGGAATCGACCAGCCTATCTCCAGCGCACGATCGAGCAGCCAGCCACCGAGCCCCTGTCCAATCGCCTCTCGAACCAAGCCGAAATACGCAATGTCGCAGATTCCTTCGTCTCGCGAATCCAGCAGAACGAAACCCTGCGGCCAGCCATCGCGAATGAGCGTAAACAAACGAACTTCGGTATCATTCAGAAATGCATTGACCCACTTCGGTTCCGCCAAATGCATATCCTCCCAGCGAAATGCCTGTCCGACCGCGTCATATAGCGCAAAAAAATACCAAACCGGAAAATTTTCGGATTCGAAAAGCTTCACGTCGCTCCGCTCGTCCCACGAGGTTCGGAGTCTCGGCAAGGAGTCCGTTTCAAGCCAGTCGACCCGATATCGCAGCATATCATCCGCGCTGTCGCTGCTCATGCGGTTGCCACCGGAAGATCATCTCTTGCACCCCATTCAGACCATGAGCCGTCATACAGCGAATGACTCCGGTGCCCGATCACTTCAAGCGCTAAAGAAACGACGGAAGCCGTCACACCCGAACCGCAGCTGGTGATGACGTGATCAGATGCTGATACGCCAGCCGAGCGAATAATGTCCGCGATCTGCGACGAAGATTTGAATGTCCCGTCTGGATTCAGCAGGGAGCTGTGCGGCACGTTGAGCGCGCCGGGCATATGTCCTGCGCGCAAACCGGGCCTTGGCTCAGCCGCCTTGCCCTGATACCGGTCAGGCGGACGCGCATCGACAATCCTTGCATCACCGGTTTCTGCGGCCCGCTTCACTTCGTCCAGACTTGAAACCAGGTTCCCTTGATACCTTGCTGTCAAATGCCGGCGGGTCATGGCTGGCGGTTCGTCTTCGACCGGTCTGCCTTCGGCCAGCCAGCGTGGAAGGCCGCCATCAAGCACGGCGACATCGGAATGCCCCATTAACCTGAACAGCCACCAAACCCTTGCCGCTGAAAAAAGGCCCACACTGTCATAGACCACAACCTGATGACCGTCGCCGATTCCCATTGCCATCATTCGCGACAGAAACAGTTCCGGCGGAGGCGCCATGTGCGGAAGCGGGTTGTTCTGGTCTGAAATTTCGTCAATATCGAAGAATCGCGCTCCCGGTATGTGGCATTTCTTGTATTCCGCTTTTGCGTTTCGACCGGAATTCGGAAGGTGCCATGACCCGTCAATGACCCGGATATCGGGTCCTTCAATGTGCCGTGCCAGCCAATCGGTCGAAACGAGTGTGGCTGGATTTTCATATGCCATTGTCTTTCTCTCTATTCAGATGCCGCCATCTGTTGGCAGGGTCCGGTCAGACGTTGAGTCTGCCGCGGATTCACGAAGCGTCGCGCTCTCGGAAACCATCTCATATCTTCTGTCGAAGCAATCGCGCCTTTTGCCGCTGCCAGTCCCTTTTTTTTTCATGCTGTCTTTTGTCGGTTGTTTTTTTGCCCTTGGCGATTCCGAGCTTAAGTTTAGCCTTGCCTTTGTGGTTAAAATACAGAGACAGAGGAACCAGAGTCATTCCGTCGCGGCTTGCGGCTGACCAAAGCCGCGCCAACTGTCTTTGACGGACCAGCAGTTTCCTTTTTCTGCGATCCGCGTGGTTGAAAGCACTGGACTTCGCGTAAGGTGCGATTGAGCTGTTGATCAGCCAAAGCTCCCCGTCCTCCACCGAGGCATAGCTTTCAATAATCGAGGCTTGCCCACTCCTCAACGACTTGACTTCGGAGCCGACAAGCATGATGCCGCACTCAATCTCTTCATCAATCGAATAGCTGAAACGGGCTTTGCGGTTTACCGCAACGATCCGGTAGTTCTTTTCCGGCTGCGCCATCCGATAAATCCCGGCAAGCCTGATCGCTTAGTCCAACAAACCCGCGCGGCGCATGGCCCGCTTGATACGCTCTTCGACCGGCGGACTTACAGGTAACAGCGGCAGCCGCACCTCATTTTCGCATCGTCCCAGGACCGACAGCGCGAATTTGGCGCCCGCAACGCCGGGTTCGGCAAAGATCGCTTCATGCAGAGGCAGAAGACGATCCTGAATTTCCAGCGACTGCGCTTGATTTCCGGCAAGTGTCGCATCTTGGAATTCGGCGCAGAGTTTGGGAGCGACATTCGCGGTAACCGAAATACATCCAACACCGCCATGCGCATTGAATCCCAACGCTGAAGCATCTTCGCCTGACAATTGAATAAAGTTCGTTCCGCATGATTCTCTCTGCTGAGAAACCCGCACAACATCGCCTGTGGCGTCCTTTACCCCCACAATGCGCGGCAATTCCGCCAACCGGCCCATCGTGTCGGGTTTCATATCGATCACCGATCTGCCGGGAATGTTGTAGATGATGATCGGGATTTCCGAAATGTCATGCAGCGCCTTAAAATGCTGATACAGGCCTTCCTGAGTCGGTTTGTTATAGTAAGGAGTGACCACCAGCGCGGCATCAGCTCCAACTTTCTGCGCGAATCTGACAAAGCGTTTGGCCTCTTCGGTTGAATTCGATCCCGCGCCTGCGATGACGGGTATGCGACGGCCAGCCGCTTCCGTCACCACTCGGATCACTTCCTCATGTTCGCTGTGCGACAGGGTTGGGCTTTCACCGGTCGTGCCGACCGGCACCAAACCGTGGGAGCCGCATTCGATATGCCAAGCAACCAGGGCATCCAATGCCTCAAAATCAACCCGTTGATTTTTGAACGGTGTCACTAATGCGGGAAGTGAACCTCTGAACATGGTTTAATCCTTGGAATTGGGCAAAACATCGCGGCTTTCTAACGCAACTTACACTTCATGTCTTGCCAAGTCTTCAGTCTACGATATACACTTACACAAAAAATGAGTCTCGAGCATGTCAAAGAGCTCCCTATCAAAAATCGCGCTGCCCTTGGCAGGGCTAGCGGTTGTGTTAACTGCGCAAACCACGAGCGCCACCGACTTCGAAAAGAAAAGCCCAGCCTTCGAAGACGTTCTTGAGGCAGCCCGAATCAAGGACTGGCCGCAAACAAAACGATATGCGGCCGATATGGATGTTCCAGTCGTGGAAACTCTCGCCGAATGGCTTGAGCTGCGCGACGGCGTCGATGACTGGCACCGTTACAATGCATTCCTGGCGGAGCATTCGGATTGGCCGGGATTGCTGATACTGCGGCGCTCGGGAGAAGCCGCGATCACGTCCTCCGCAGCCCCCACGGCTGTCGTCGATTTTTTCGAACCGCAACCACCGCAGACAGGAAACGGTGCGGTTCGATTGGCCGAAGCCCACCTCCGCTTGGGTCAGCCGCGGATGGCTGTCGATGTGATTCGCGATGGCTGGAAGTCATTGCCATTCAGCGCAACCGCGTTCGCTGAAGCCATACAGCTCTTTGGCGAAGAACTTTCCGATGTGCATGCGATTCGCCTGAATAGTTTGCTTTGGGAACAACGCGAACTTGAAGCTCAAACTATGATTCCCCTGGTCAGCAAGGGGATGGGCGATTTGGCAAAAGCGCGTATTGCGCTGCAAAAAAATTCGAATGGCGTGAGCGTTTTAATCAGTAACATCCCAAACAGGCTGCAAGAAAATGGAGGGCTGGCATTTGATCGCGTGAATTGGCGGCTTAAAAGAGACTTTGAAAATACCGCCATCGAACTGCTGATAAGCGTCAGCCAATCAAAACAGTCGCTGGATCGGCCGGAGCTTTGGGGAGCAAGACGATTAAGCGCATCTCATGCTCTAATGCGGGCCGGACAATACGAAGATGCGTATCTTGTGGCTTCAAGACATTTCATGGACAACGATGGAGAACTGCCTTCGCTTGACCAAATTTCGTTTGCTCATCGTAAATCGGCGGAAAAATCCCAGCGCAGCGATTACGCGCAATTGGAATGGTTTTCGGGATATTTGCAGCTTCGGTTCTTGAATAATCCGCAGCGCGCACTGCGCCATTTTCATGCATTCAGCCAAATCGTCAACACGCCGATCAGCATCGGCAGAGCTGGCTATTGGCTTGGGTTGACCTACGAAGCTTTGCAGGATCGCAAGCAGGCGCATAGAGAATTCGCAAGAGCCGCACTGCATCAAACAACATTTTATGGTCAGCTGGCCACGGAACATATCGGCGCCGAGACGCATCCCGCTCTAACCGCAAATGATGACAGATCCGACCGCAGAGCCGAGGCCCGTCTTGAAAAACTTCCAATCGTGCAAGCCGGTTTGTTGTATCATTACGCAGGTCATGACTCCAAAGCGGCTTGGTTCCTCGCGCATGTGGCCGAAACCTTGGAACATGAAGACATTCATTCGCTTTCATCGCTGGCGTTTCGGCATGGGGCAATGTTCTCCGCTGTAAAGGTCGCCAAGGAAGGCATTAAGCGCGGTGTAACCGACATCGAGCATTTGTTCCCTCTTGTTGGCATCGAGAGCTTCACTCTGCCGGTCAACCCGGAAGTCGTGCTGTCGGTCGCGCGGCAGGAAACCGAATTCAGAGAACGGGCTGTCAGTAGCGCAGGCGCTATCGGATTTATGCAGATTAAGCCGCGAACCGGCCGGGAGCTTGCCGACCACATCGGTCTTTCGGGAAACATCCTGAATTTGCTGCGAAATCGAGAATACAATGTGCTGCTCGGTGCGACGTATCTGGATCAGCATCTTACAAATTATTCCGGTTCATTGATTATGTCATTCGCCGCCTACAACGCCGGGAAAGGGCGAATTGCCAGCTGGATCGGAACGATCGGCGACCCGCGCTCCGCGGGAGTTGATCCTGTCGATTGGATCGAACACATTCCATTCTCAGAGACTAGAAATTATGTGATGAGGGTTTTGGAAGCCATGACGGTTTACCGAATGCGGCTCGACGGCCAAAATCGCCGTATTAGTCTGTATTCTGATCTCATCGCTGGTTAATTTCCTGATTTTCTTTAACGCCACAAAGTAAAAAGCCCGGCCGGCACAATCAACGCGTTCGCCGAGAACCCATCCCATCCGGCGAATGCGGTGACGATCAGTTGATGACAGGCGAACAGCGCATGGGCCTGCACCAACCCTGCGAATACGATCGCCCACATCATGACAAACATTTCCAAAGCCAACAGAACACCGCGGAAAATCTGCAGAAAGGGTTGGGAAGTCCGAGCCGCAGCACGAATGCCGCCTGGTTTCGATCCGGAAAGCAGCAATACGAACACGCAAAGGAATCAATAGCGCATCAGCACAACCATCATTGGATTGTAGGTTACCGAAAGATGCTTCGATATACCGTCCTGCAGTGCGAAAATCAGCGATGCCCCAGTCATTTTTGCGATGCCAAGGCGGTGATTTGACTGCTTCAAGCCCGTCTCTGGCACCAACCGCATGACATATGCCGTTTCCTTCCAAAGCCTGGCTTTCTCTCGACCTTAAATCCCAAGGAGGTTAAGATGCGTCTCACCTCCCCAGCCGCACTGTACGTCGCAAATGATCCGTTTGGCGTGGTTTTGGATTCCACCGCCGCCAACAGTTTCGGTTCCCAAAGCTCGGGATTGCGACTGGGTGCAAATCCGTCGAGAAACCATGCATCCGCAACGCCGGTCCACCTTGGCACAGTATCGCGCGCATCACCAATGATGACTTCCAGCACGAAATCCGGCAGCGTGATGACCCGTTGGCCCCGCTCCCAAGCCAACGCGATCGGCTCTCCAAGTCTTTCAATCTCGGCAAAGGGCCGCCAAGACCGGCGCATATCGTCCGCCGACAGCGGGTAGGCTTCAAACGCGGTAAATCGAAATCTTCCAGAAATTCCCTGCGTTCTCCAGCTCAGCAGCGCTGCCAGCGCATTCAAACCTGTTCCAAACCCAAGTTCGGCAATTTGAAAGTCATGACGGAATCGTGCGGGCAGACCATTGCCTTGCAGAAAAACGTGACGGGATTCAGCCAAACCGCTGCAGGAAGTGAAGTAGCAGTCGCCGAATCTTACCGAATGCGGAGTTGCGCCGCCTATCCATTGAACTTCTTCAAACGGCGAGATCAGCGGTTCCGAGTCCAATTCATCACTCCGATACAGCATTTGGAAATTTGCCCAACGGCCATCAAACACAGATTGGTCTGCGAAGTCAGGACCAATGGCATGGAGTAGCGATCTCGTTTGCGGGCCTCAAGCCTTTCATTGCAACCGAAGGTAGAAACTCCACCGCATCTTCCATGCATCGATGCAGCGCGCTAATCGCTCATGCAGGAACAGCCGACCTTCGGCAAATGACAGCCATTGCGCATTGATTGAACGTCATTCGGCTTCTTTTGCCTTAATCACACGGCTCTTTCTCGGTTACTTTGATCGACAATACCGACACTGTCACGAACGCCGACCCGATGCGCCGCTCTGCGATCGGCGCCAATATATCCGGCATTCGCAGCATCTTTGAATCTTCTGCAACCACAATAGCTTTATCTTTCATCCACCCGTTGCCAAGGGCTGAAATCACCGCGCGTTCTCCAAAGCCTGAATCGTACGGAGGATCCAGAAACACAAGCGAGGCCTTCTGTCCGATATTGCGTCGGAGGCGCGTGGCGTCTTGACGAACCCATCGGACCTGCTCAACCAGTCCGGCACGGGCAATATTGCTTTGAATAACGCTGCCTGCTTCCACCGCCTTGTCTACGAGGACTGCCGACGCGGCGCCGCGCGAGATTGCTTCCAAGGCCAAGGCGCCGGTTCCGGCAAAGAGGTCAAGAACATGTGCATCGGTGACGCAATCACCGACCGCGCCATGCTTCAACAAATCGAAAACAACCGTTCTGGCGCGCGCCGATGTCGGCCGCAGACTATTCCGTCGGCCGCCTCCGAATGGGGTTAAGCCCAATCCCCTTAACCGGCCGCCGATTATCTTCATTCGCACAGGCGAGAGCGCTCATTTACCGCAATAGACTCTTTAGACTTGTATCTGGATCAGCAATCATTTCCGGATCGGGGGATTTTTTCATTTCCAGCAATCGCTTTCCAACCATATAACTTCGCGGATCATTGACCGCGTCCACAGCGAGCAGCTGGCTTCCTCTAAAATACCAATGACTGACCGCTCCTTCGCCGGATCCGGGCCGCCGCACGATGCGGTGATATCCAGCGCCAAGACCAGCAATCTGCAACTTGGCATCGTATTGATCCGACCAAAACCAAGGTGTGGGAACATATTTTGTTTCCGACCCGAGAATATTGGCGGCAACTGTCTCCGCTTGGTCGATGGCGTTCTGCACGCTCTCAAGTCTAATCCGGCTGCCTCGCCAAGGAAACGAAGCGCAGTCTCCCGCTGCCCAAACCGAGGAATCCGAAGTCCTGCCGAAAGCATCTAAGCTGACACCGTTTTCCAGCGTCAAACCCGCGTCAGCCGCCAAGTCGGTTGCCGGTAGAATCCCGATCCCTACGATTACGATCTCTGCTTCAATCTTTCGTCCGTCCGTGAGTTTCACCGCGCACACGCGACCGCGGCTATCGTCAACTAAGGTTTCGAGCGCTGCAGACTCCAAGACAGCGACACCATGCGCAATGTGCAGTTTTCGCAAATGATCTGATGTCTCCCGCGCTGCCACGCGCTGCAAGATGCGCCCGGCTGCTTCGACGACCGTGACCTTAAGTTTATTCGTCACCAAGGCCGATGCCATTTCCAGTCCAATGTAACCGCCGCCGATAATGACCGCTTTGCGGTTTGGCCTTAGCTCTGCGGCGATAGCGTCGATGTCTGCGATGGAGCGGACGGTGTAGACGCCCTTTAAGCCGCCACCGGTTTCTTTCGGCAAATTACGCGGCACCGAACCCGTTGAGAGAATGAGGCTGTCATAGGGGTATGTGTTTTTGTCAGTTTCAACACGCCGCGAGGAAACATCAAGGCGGCGGCACCATTCACCAAGATGCACGTCAACATCATTCTCAGAATAGAATGAAGACTGTCGAAGATAGAGCCGTTTGCGCTCGAATTTTCCCAATAGGTAGGCTTTGCTGAGCGGCGGCCTTTGGTAAGGCAGCTCGCTTTCTCCGCAGATCAGCGATATCTCGCCTTCGAACCCTAAGGCTCGCAGTTTGGCAATCGCCGAATATCCAGCCTGTCCGCCGCCAACCACTACAATTCTGGGCATTTCTGTTCCATTCTTGCTTTGCGTTAAATTTTCCGGTTACAGCTTTGCCGCCAGATTGTCTTCTCACATAACCAAGCGACCGACCCAAGCACGCAAAGACAGATCTTCCGGTGATTCAAACCAAGACATACAGCCTTCCAAAGGATATTGCGGACAGGGTCGGCATCCCGGCACGCCCTGCAGCTGCGGCTCGAAGTTCGCGGAGCTGTCAGCACCGTACGGAACGCGTCCTGAATGGGGCTGGCCTCCGTCCGTATGCAAGCTGCTATTGACTGCGGTATATGTCGAAACAACAGAATCATGCAACAATATCCAATGAAATGTCCGCATTTGCGGATCGAGGCCAAGTCCGACCTGTCAGCATGGGCGGGCAAGATCTATTTCACAGCCGGCTAAACTTTCCGGGAATCGGCGACGAAACTCAAAAACGGTTTGAAGTGCCCTTCGAAATTTGCAGCCGTTGCAAAAAATTTGTGCAACCGATGCGCATCTTCTGCTGAAAAGAGACGGCGAGACTTGCGGATGTCATGCATCCTGCCGGTTCTTGTGTCCGCACAGGCAAACATCATCAATCAACCGAAACCCGTATTCCACAGAAATCATGAGTCTGGTTGGCGGCTTTCTTGAGGTTTCGCCTTAGTGATCCAGACCTGACGACCGAACCTACAGGAAGGGCGGGGACAACCGAAGTCGATCCCCGCCCTGAACGAACAGGATTTCATAATGCTTCTGTGGCGCCAGCCGGTCAAGCAGTTTTTGAATGAGATGCGTCGATCCTTTCCTGACGCTGCAGGCGGGTGAGCGGTTTCTTCACCTCCCCGCCTTTGCGCGTATGTCTCCAAAGAGAGCCATTCAGACCGGTTCCAAACAATAAGAATCTTCAGGTTGAGACAGGTCTGATTAGGACCAAATTTGTCATTGACACATTCTCAAGCTTTTGATTTGGTAAGATAACTTCGAAGTTTGGGCGGTGGACTCTCCAGCAGCGGCCCAGTCGGCAATGGTGCCGCAATCCGTCCTCCGCCCACTAACATGCATTGACTTGCGACACGAAGCGCGTCTTCCGGATCATGGGTAACCATTAGGCCGATGGCATCGGTCTCGGCGATGACCCGCGACACCAAATCCAGCATTTCAGCTTTCAATGCCGGCCCCAGCGCATTGAAAGGTTCGTCAAGCAAAACCAAAGAACAGCCCTGAAGTAGAACACGGGCGAGCGCGGCGCGGCTTTGCTCTCCTCCAGAGATGCTTGCAGGCTTCGCTTCGGCACGATGACCGATCCCTACTTCTTCAAGCGCTTCAAAAACCCGCCGCTTTTCATGCGCCGCTAAACGCGGACGCGCCGTCAACCCCAAAGCCACGTTCCTGAAGACAGTAAGATGCGGGAATAAATTATTGTCTTGAAACACCATGGAAATCCCCCGTTCGCCGGGCAGAACTGTGGTAATTTCCCTGCCATTCAACAGAATGCTTCCAGCCTCAGGTGTAATGAAACCTGCCAGCGCTGATAGAAAGGTCGACTTGCCTGCGCCTGACTTGCCAATGACAGCGGTAATTCCTGGCCCGGAAACGCTGCAGTCGGTCTCAAGCGTGAGTTCGCCTTGCTTTATCCGAATTGAATCAAGCGTCAGCACGACCTCGCCCTATCCAATCGAACATGACAAATATACCAAAGGTCAATGCTGCCAAAAGAACCGCTGCGCCGGCAGCATCTTCCATTCGATAAGCGGCCATAAGCCGGTACATCTGCAAAGGAAGCGTCCCCCTTTCAGGATCGGCGAACAGCGCAATCACACCAAGGTCTCCCATTGACAGGGCGCCGGCAAGACCCGCCGAAAATCCGAGCGCGCGCCGCATCCGAGGCAAAAAGAGGATCCGAAGCCGGGCAATCCCGAAAATCGAAAGCTGCGTCGCCAGTTTGCCGTATCCTGCCTCAGCCTCTTCAATTGCCGGCGCCAGCAGACGGATAACAAACGGAACACTGAAGATGCCATTAACAAGGACTGTCAATGGCAAGGCAAGCGCCACGGGATCCACAAGTGGAAAAAGCACCAAAAATAATCCCGTCCCAACCACGAGCGGGGACATCGTCAACCCAAGATATCCAACAGTTTCAATTAACTTTATCCTTCGCGCGGCAACAACAAGCGCAAGAGAAAGAGTAATGGCGAATGCCATTGCCAAGAGCGCAACGGCAACCGAGCGAGCCGCGGCGGCAAGGACTGGATTTGAAAGCCGGAACATGGCTGGAATCCCCTCACCAAGCACCATAGCTAACGGCAGCAAAAGAAACACAGCTGCCAAACATATGACTGCGCTTTCAAACAGGCGGATACCCAAACGCTGACCATCCCACCGCCGATGCTGCCTGTCTAAACCCTGGCCATGAATTGTCGGCATATGAAGAGCGTAGGCAATAGCGACTGTTCCCGCCGACAGAACCATTTGTATCAGCGCTAAATACGCGGCGCGACCCAGCTCGAAGTCGAAACGGAATGCCTGATAAATTGCAACCTCGATGGTCGTCGCGCGCGGGCCGCCCCCAAGTGTCAGAGCAACTGCAAAGCTAGTGAGGCAGATTAGGAAAATTATCATATAGGCTCCGGGAAGGGCACGTCTGATCTGCGGCCAGTCGATTAAGCGCCAACACGTCCCGGCACCTAAATTCAACGTCCCGGCCAAGCGGTATCGTTCGGCAGGGACGTCCTGCAGGGTAGATAAGAATATGCGCGCGGCAAGCGGCAGATTCAAAAAGACGTGGGCGAGAACAACGCCGGTCAATCCATAAATCCGAACCGGATCCAATCCGACTTCACCCAGCAGACTGCTGACTAAGCCTGCTCGACCGAAAATCGCGAGAATACCGAATACCGCCACAAGCACCGGTAAAATGAATGGCGCTCCCAAAAGCGCAACAAAAACTCCTCGGCCCGGGAATCGCCGTCGCGAAAGCGCGATGGCGAGCGGTATTGCCAACAACACGCTGAACGCGGCTGACAGAGCGGCCTGTAACAGGGTGAACCGAATGGCGGCCCAGTCCGACAGACGCAAACGACCCTCGAATTCAGCCCAAACCGCAACTGCGGCCAATGGCCCGAAAATGATCAAAGCAATGATTGCAGCCGAGATAAGACCGGCTGCAAACAGGTGCGGTCCTATTGACTGAGCGCGTTCAGCCATTCTTCCAGCGCCGCATCGCGCAGAGCACCGACCTCTCCGCTTGCGATTATCAATGCGCGCTCCGGCATGGCCAATTGATCAAAACCTTCCGGCAGACCATTTTCCGGTGTTCGGGCCGGATACATCCAATTGGTCGTTGGGATAATTTCTTGAAAAGCGTCACTCAGCATGAACTCTAAGAACTCAGTCGCCAATTCAGGCTGGTCCGAGCCGGCTATGCGGCCTGCGATCTCGATTTGGAGATAGTGCCCTTCGGAAAACATCCCAGAGCTTTTCGTTGCGTCCCCTTCGGCGATTATGTGATAGGCTGGTGATGTTGTATAGGATAGAACCGCATCGGCCTCTCCCTTCAGGAACAGACCATAAGCTTCCGACCAGCCCTTGGTAACACTGACGATGTTGTCTGCCAGACCATTCCAAATCTCAGCCGCTTGATCACCATAGACAGCCTTCACCCACAAAAGAAGTCCGAGACCGGGAGTCGATGATCTCGGATCCTGAATCAGCATTGTCAGATCGCTTTCCGCCAAGGCGCGAAAATCAGCCGGGAATTCACTCAGTTTCTGATTATCGTAGATGAAAGCGAAGTATCCCCAATCATATGGCAGGAAAATGGAGTCGTTCCAGTCAATGGGCAGATCAAGATTTGGCACCGCGATCCCATGCGGGGCGAACAGGCCGGTCGCGGCGGCTTTTGCCGCCAGATTGGTATCAAGACCTAACACCACATCCGCTTTGGTGCGCGTTCCTTCGAGCTGCAGACGCGCCAGAAGCGCAGCGCCGTCGCCGACTCCGACAAAATCAAGGTCACATCCGCAGCTTTCTTCAAAAACCGCTTCAACTGCAGGACCTGGACCCCACTCCGATACGAAACTATCGTATGTATAAACGGTCAGTACAGGTGTCTCAGCCGCGGCGGTTCCCGCAGCAAGCAAAGCTGCAGTTAGAAATGAAATACGCATAGAATTCTCCATTCGTGCATGCTATGTTGGCGGAAGAGAAGCCTTCCCTCCGCCGGAATTACCCGGTTCAGGTTCAACGGGTTCGCTCTTGCATCTCAGCCCGGCACGGGCACCCCGAGGTTCCTCCACAATACGCACAGCAAGAACAAATGCAAGGAGAATTTGCACGCCGTGTTATTCTGATTCCCGGCCCGAATCAGACTTCATCATTCAATCGGCGGCTCGACATGTGTAAAGCGTCAGCAAGCGCTTCGCAGGAATATTCGTCAGGCCCGTCCTGTGATTGCCAACACCGTCTGCAAACGGAAAAACCATCCCGCGGTCGGCTGACAATCCGTGACTATGCGCCAACTCTGGGCTAAAGACTGTTGCAAGAAACTTTTTGGAGAACATAGCAATGGCAATTTCAGTCGGAGATACTCTCCCACAGGCCAACCTCCTGCGGATCGGCGCAAACGGACCGGAAACCGTCGCCTTGGCGGATCTTGTGAATGACCGCCGCGTCGTTATATTCGCAGTGCCCGGGGCTTTCACACCTACCTGCTCGAATGAACATATGCCGAGTTTCGTGCAACATGCCGAAGCCTTCACAGCCAAAGGAATTGATGCAATCATCTGCGTTTCAGTCAATGATCCATATGTCATGGATGTTTGGGGCGATTCCACTGGGGCCAGCAAAGCCGGAGTGACCCTGCTTGCCGACAGCCGCGCAGAGTTTACCAAGACGATCGGCATGGAATTTTCCGATCCGACCGCAGGCCTTTTCGATCGTTCGGCTCGATATTCGATGTATGTCGAGAACGGGGTTGTCAAAGCGATCAAAGTCGAAGACGCCCCAAGCGTATGCAATATCTCGTCAGGCGGCGCGATTCTCGAACAGATCTAAGTCGGTTGGCCGCATCGGCAATGCTTCCAGCGGCCAAAAACCCCTCAACGGCGCAAATGCCTTGAATTCATCCGGTCTCCGCTGAAAGTTTATCCATCGCCTTGGCAAGCCGCACATCTAAATTCGTTAATCCGCCCGCTGAATGTGTGGTCAGCAACACTTCAACCTGATTGTAGGTGTTTGACCAGTCGGGATGATGATTGAGTTTTTCGGCGGCAAGTGCTGCCCGAGCCATCCATCCGAACGCCTCGCTGAAATTCTTGAATCGAAAAGATTTCTTCACCGCCGAGGCATCCCCATGCGCAACCCAACCGCGGTTATTGAGTTCCGCAAGAGCCGAAGCCAGCTCGGCTCCGCTTAATTTTTCACGCATGACGACGAATCCTCTTTGATCTTAAATGGACCAGCTGATTCCAAAATCCGGATCTCGCGCTGCACCTGGTCATACTCGTCTTTAAGGTATCGCTGCACAGCATCGCGAAAACTCTGATTTGCAATCCAATGCAGTGAATAAACCGGCTTCGGCAGGTAGCCTCGGGCCAGTTTATGCATCCCCTGCGCTCCAGCCTCCACCCGCTGCAGACCATTCACAATCGCGTAATTGATCGCCCGATAATAGCACACTTCGAAATGAAGACAGGAATGGTGTTCGACACACCCCCAATAGCGCCCGCACAGAGCTTCTCGCCCAATGAAATTCAAAGCGCCTGCAATGTATCGTCCTTCTCTCTCGCACAGGATCAAAAGAACATCATCGCGCATCGTTGCGTGCAATCGATCAAAAAACTCACGCGTGAGATAGGGTGTTCCCCACTTCCTCGCTCCAGTGTCCTGATAAAATATCCAAAATGCGTCCCAGTGATGCGGGCAAATGTCGTCTCCTGTCAGTTCGACGATTCTTCCGCCGAACTCGGCCGCGCGCCGCCGCTCCGATTTTATGTTCTTGCGCTTTCGGGATGAGAGTTCCGACAAAAAATCATCAAAGTTCAAATACCCGTTGTTCTGCCAGTGAAACTGTTCGCTGATCCGCCGCATGAATTGTGTGTCTTGCGCTGCTGCCGACTCCTTCTCGGTGCAAAACGTGACATGTATGGAAGACAGCTTGTTGGACAAAGCAAGCTGTTGCGCGGCGGAGGTGAGCGCAAGCATTCCAGCATTCTCGAATCCTCCGCGTGTGAGAAACCGACGTCCGGTAACAGGTGTGAATGGAACAGAAGACTGGAGCTTCGGGTAGTAGCGCCCACCGGCCCTCTCGAAAGCATCGGCCCAGCCATAGTCGAATATGAACTCGCCTCGGCTGTGCGACTTCGCATAGAGCGGCATCACCGCCGCAAGTTTGCCATCGCAATGCGCCGCAATATGAAAAGGAGCCCAACCGGTCTCAGGGCAGACAGATCCTGATTCTTCGAGAGCGCTTAAGAACCGGTGGGATGTAAACGGATCAATCGGTCTACCGATTTCCGCCTCGGGACACGCGCAATCATCCCAATCAGCGGGGCTGATTTCGTTGATTCGGCTGTGGACTTTGACCTCCCAAGCCGCGCTCGGGTTATCGGCGTCCGGCCTCTGATTCATTCAGCATCACCTCTTGCTGCGCATGCTAATGGAAACGACCCCGATCAGCGAATGCTGAACACGCCTTCAATCTCGACTGCTGCGCCGAATGGCAAAGCGCTGACTCCAATTGCCGAACGCGCATGCGCTCCCGCTTCACCCAATATCTGCCCCAGAAACTCGGAGGCGCCATTGATGACGGCGGGTTGATCGCCAAATTCCGGGGTGCAATTCACGAAGCCAGTCAGCTTTACAACCCGGTCAAGACGGTTGAGATCACCGGAACACGCTTCTTTCAGCTGCGCAAGCAGGTTGATTGCGCAAAGTTTCGCAGCGGCCGCTCCTTCTTCGACCGTGAAATCAGCTCCAAGTTTCCCCGCAACGATCTTTCCATCATCCAGAGGCACTTGACCCGAAACATACACAACATTATCTATCAAACAATATGGCACATAGGCTGCGACTGGAGCCGGCGGCTTTGGCAGCACAATACCGCTGTCAGCCAACCGCTTTTCAATCAAGTTTGTCATGGCTCGTTGCTCTCCGCTTGGATTTAACATATCTTCGTGCGACCACCCGGAGTTTAGCGGCGGATTTACACAATGTGAATTGGCAGGTGCGGCTTTCTTGCATCTTGGTCACAGTGTCTAACGAAATTTATTTCAGTCAAAGAGCCGTGCAGACAGAATAGACAACAGGCTTGAATTTCTATACTGAACCATTCCCGAAAGCAGGCTTCATCTCCGAGGGGCAGGGAGTTACGGCGCTGTGAATTTATGATATCGGTGTATCGTGGGGTTAATTAATTCTAACTCATTACAAATTGTTTTTGGTTGGAGCTGCTCGTTGCGCACAGCCGTAGCGGTCGCAATCTTAAGCCTTCTTTATTTTGCCTTTCCGATTCAAGGATATGCATCGGAAGCGGCCGCTAAACGGGTTGTGGAGAGATTTTTCGCCGAGGCCGCCGAGTTGATTGAAGATCATTCCGGGGGTGCGGACCAATCCGAAATTGATCGTTTTGAATTGAGCGGTCGGCTTAAGGCAATATTTATTGCGCGGTTTGATATTCTAACCATCTCACAGACGGTTCTTGGAGTTACGTGGCGGCGTTCAACCGCTGATCAGCGCCAAGCCTTCCAGAAAGCGTTCGTTTTATATCTTTCAGACAAGTATTCCGCCCGCTTTCCTGACTTCATCGGCAACGAATTTGATGTTTTGGACGCATATGAACTGAAAGAAAACCAGTACCGGGTGCCGGTTTTGGCAAAGATCAGCGCTGACCTGACTTTCACCTCGGATTGGTATGTGCTGAGGCGCAGTGGCCGAAGTCGTATCGTGAATGTTGTTGTCGACGGCACCGATCTGCTGCGCATCGAGCGCAATGTCATTCGTTCGCTATTGGGGCAAAGAGGCGGAAGCATCGACAGATTGACCGAATATCTTCCGACGCGTTATCGCGACGGCTGATTTCTGCGGCCTTGTTAAATTTTGCCTGACGTTTCAATCTTGGCGCCTGTTGTCCGCCAAATCAAATTGGGGCAGGTAAAGGCTTCGGCTTCATCCCTTGATGGATCCGCTCCATCGCAACACGCCAGATTTCCGCCGGGAGACCGCCGCCGGTGACGCCGGTCAGCGGTGTGTTGTCGTCATACCCCATCCAAACACCGGCCACATAATCCGACGAAAACCCGATAAACCAAGCATCGCGGGCAGCTTGGGTTGTTCCAGTTTTTCCAGCAAACGAATGATCTTTCAGCATCGCCCGCTTACCCGTGCCGTTTTCAATCACGCTCTGCATCATTTCAATGATATGAAGGGCGGTCTCTTTTCTGACGGCTCTGTCCGACGAAAATGATGTCTTTGAGAAAAGGACCTGGTCTTCCCCTCGTATGCGAAGATCAATGAATCCATAGGGATTGGAACGAAAGCCGCCGTTCAAAAATCCGGCATACGCACCGGTCATTTCCAGCAATGTCGACTCGGAAGCGCCGAGAGCCAGCGCCGGACCTTCCGCCAAATCATTCTGAACCCCAAACCGTCTCACGATGTTTGCAACCTTTGAACGGCCCACCGATTCCAAAAGCTGTACCGCCACCACGTTGCTTGACGTCGAAAATGCCCGTTCCACGCTGATATTGCCTTCGTACCTGTCATTGTAGTTTCTAGGGGTCCAAGTGCCGGATCCGGGAACTTTAAGCGATATCGGAGAGTCGTTCACAATGTCATCGGGGCTGACACCGGATTCGAGTGCGGCGGCGTAGACAAATGGCTTGAAAGCCGATCCCGTTTGACGAAGCGCTTGCGTGGCTCTGTTGAACTGCCCCGTTGCCCGCGGATTTCTGCCGCCTGTCATCGCTCTCACCGCGCCGTCGGGCGACATAACGACAATCGCTGCCTCCGCGCGCGAGTCGGACTTTACTTTGGTTTCAAAAACGTGGACCAAGGCTTCGTCGACGGCTTTCTGTATTTTCATATCCAGCGTTGTTCTCAGGACAACATCTTCCGCGGCTTGAAACAGGAAAGCGGGAACAGTATCGGAATCCATGACCCAATCCGCGAAATAGTTTCCGGCTTTCGCGGCTGCGCCGGAAGACAGCTCAGCTGGTGAATTGACTGCCTCATGGGCCTCAGCGACCGACAAATAGCCTTGTTTTTCCATCAGACCAACGATGAGATTTGCCCTCTGGATTGCTTTGGAAGTGTTGCGGGTTGGCGCATAAACCGAGGGTGCCTTGAGCAATCCCGCCAGCATCGCCGCCTGTGCTGGAGTCACATCTCGTATGGAAACCCCGAAATACCGCTGGCTTGCAGCTTCGAAACCAGTAGCGCCAGCTCCAAGATAAACACGGTTAAGATAAATCGTTAAGATCTCATCTTTGGCATATTTGATCTCAAGCGCAAATGAAAAAGGGATTTCTTTGATTTTCCGCCAAATTGTCGTGCGGCGGCAGTCCCGCTCAAATTGTGCCTCGGAATGATCCGAGGTCTCGTCGCGGTTTTTGCCGAAGCAGATCAGTTTGGCGACCTGTTGCGTGATTGTTGATCCGCCATGCCCGCGGAACGGTCCCCTTCCTTCCCGCAAATTGATGAGAACGGCGCCAACGATGCCGCGTGGACTCAAACCAAAATGCGAATAGAAGCGTTTATCCTCTGTGGCGATGACCGCATGTTTTAAGAACGGCGATACATTATTGGCGGAAATCGGCCCTCCGAATTGGGAACCCCGCCAAGCGAACGGCACGTTGTTTCGGTCCAGCAATACTGCCGACCCTTGTGTGCGGGACTCCAGCAGATCATCCACCGACGGCAGTTTAACTAAGTAATAGCCTGTGCTTATGGCAATCGCCAAGATAACGAGGGTTACGGCGCGCCATCCAATTATCCAAGAGACCCGCATCAAAAACAACGCGGTTCTGCGCCACCAACCGTGCTTTCTCCGCTTGACTTTGACAGCCTTGGACCCTGCTTTTTGTGCGGGTTTGCGAACCTTCTCACACCTGCCGGGCGATGCCTTGTCAGACTTCGCTTTCGCCACTGCTTGCCTCTTTTTTAAGGCAAGCTTAACAACTTATGCGGGCCATGCAATCAGAATGTGCTCGGAGGCGCTGACAATTGCTGCCGTGCTGGTTTCCAAGCATCCTCCCCCATATCCAAATTTCATCAAAACGAGGTCTGAACAATCGGCATCGGAGAGATGCGATCAAACACGCCAGCTGCATCGAAATCAAGAAAGAGTTTACGGCCCACGGTCAGTTTACGCGCAGGAGTGCAGCCTGCTTAAATCTTCCCATGGTTCCAGCGAGAAATTGGCAGCCATCTGCAATAGCCCCACCGACTTTCTTGTTCCGGCAGGTGCTGCCAATGCGGCACGGGAATGGCAATCAATGTCCCCAGCGAATTGCCGCTGCATTGACTGATTGATCTCCGGAACGAAAACGGATCTATTTGCTTTCGCCATCTTGCTGCGCTTGGATCCCCTGTTCAGCCCGTCGAATGTCGGTGCCACGCCAGCGATTTCCCGGCAGCTGACATCATCTGGATTAGAGATTCAGCACCGTGCGATCATGCCAGTCCGAATGCCGGAACCCGCGTCTTACATATGTCGGTTCGCCGCACGATGAACGCATCGCCCGCCGATTGTTGCTAAAATAATTCATCTCACCGTTCATTGCATGACATCGACATGCTGAGAGGGATTCCAGCCTGGTGTCAGCAGGCATATGTCTGCGGATTCTGCCATAGGCGGCTCCACGGACAATCCAAGCATAAAGTCTCATTTGCGGCACATAGAAACACCGAGGCCAATTGGTTCGGTGTAAGCTGCGGAAGGCTCTAATGGATGTCCATCTTGTGAACTGAACCGCCAACCGTTTGTCACAAACTTCAAATAATTGAGATATGAAATTATGACGCGGTTTCATAAGCAGCGCATCAGCGGGAAATTTTGAGAAGTGTGCCGGGCAGCGCTCCACGCGCTTGATAAATGAACTTGTCGCGATCGGCGAGCATTCAATATAAATGGAGAACTGGACAATCGAAAGGCAGCGCGGTGGAACCATCAGCACAAGTTAGATTTGGCCGTGTCGATTTGAATGTGACTGCGTTTGGGTTCGGCACCGCCCCGTTAGGAAACATTTTTCGGGAAATCGATGAGAAAACTTCGGACTCGATGTTTCAGCGGGCTTGGAACCGAGGTGTAAGGTATTTTGACACCGCCCCCATGTACGGCCATGGACTGAGTGAGCACCGCACAGGCCATTCATTGCGCTGGAAACCTCGCGAGGAATATATCCTGTCATCCAAGGTCGGGCGTGTCCTAACGCCTGCAAAAAAGCAAGACATCGAATACGCGCCTTGGACCAACGCCGGCCGCTTCCAGATGAACTTTGATTATTCCTACGATGGAACCATGCGGTCCTTTGAAGACAGTCTGCAGCGGCTCGGCTTGGAAAGCATGGATATCTGTTTCATCCACGACATTGACTGTTTCACACGCGGCGACTCGCAACCGGAAGTCTTCAAAACCGCAATGGACGGGTGCTGGCGGGCGCTTAAACAATTGCGTGATGAGAAAGTCGTCAAAGCGATAGGCGTTGGGGTTAATGAATGGCAGGTTTGTCAAGCCGCGCTAGAGCAACGGGATTTCGACTGTTTCCTGTTGGCAGGTCGATACACTCTCCTGGAACAAGAATCCCTCGAAACATTCCTGCCTCTCTGTGAAGAAAGGGGAGCGGCCGTCGTTATTGGAGGCGGATTTAACTCGGGCATTCTCGCGACCGGAGCTGTTGAAGGAGCGAAATACAATTATGCACCCGCTCCCGCCCCAATCATGGAACGCGTCGCCCGCATCGAAGCTGTCTGTAATTCGCATTCGGTCCCGCTTCCTGCTGCCGCACTGCAATTTGCCGTTGCCCACCCCGCAGTGGCATCATTCATCGCCGGAACAAGAACCTTGGATCAATTGGAGCGCAATCTTGATTGGTTCTCCCATCCGATTCCAGCGGATTTCTGGCTTGAATTGAAAGCCGAAGGTCTGCTCCAAGAAAAAGCGCCCACGCCATAAATTCCGAAAGGCTCGGACTGAACAGACTGAACATGAACACTCGCCGGCAGGTTTTCAAAATGAGGGGCGAATAATGCGAGACGAAAGTTTTCAAGCGTGGATTGACCAATTCGCTGGTTTCACAGCTGACCAGCAAGCGGAGGCGCTCCGTCTTCTGAATGAATCATTCGCAATGACTCAATCGGTGGACGCAGTCGAAAAAAATGTTAGCCTGGACCGTCAATGCCGGCATTGCGGCACTTCTGGCGCTCATAGGCACGGGCTGGCGAATGGGCTGCAGCGATATCGCTGCGCCAAGGGCTGCGGACGCACCTTCAACGCCGCGAGCGGAACGGTGTTGGAAGGATTGCACCACAAAGATAAGTGGGGGGAATTTGTCGCCTCGCAGACACGGGGCGAGTCTCTGCGCAAGGCGGCAAAGCGCTGCGGCATTTCACTGGATATGGCGTTCCGCTGGCGGCACCGGATGAAACCGTGAAACAGCGCCGACAAGACGCTTTTCCCGCATTCTCGCTGGACGAAAGATAGCAATCCTAGAACACAGAGGGCATCGCATGAAAAAAATCGCGATCTTGCTGGCAAGCGACAAATGCGCAGATGCCTTGGAAGGGTTTGCCGAAGACTCGCAGCGCTTCATTGATATGCTCGCTGCCGTACGTCCGGATTGGCAATTCGACGTGATTCCAGTCCGCGACGGGGAATTTCCGGCAACGGTTGCCGATTTCGATGGATATATCATCACAGGCAGCGCTGCATCGGCCAATGGCGCCCAATCATGGCTTCCTGCGCTCTTCGATTTGATCCGTGAACTCGAAAACAGTCGAATTCCGCTCTTTGGAAGCTGCTTTGGCCATCAGGCCATTGCTAAAGCGTTGGGGGGTTCGGTCGCCAAAAACAAGTTTGGCTGGTCTGTCGGCATCGAAACACTTGAATTCGTCCGAAACGAGTCCTGGATACCTTCCGGCTCCACTGCTCTCAGGCTGTATTCCGCGCATGAAGAACAAGTTACAGATTTGCCGGTTCTGGCACGCGTGGTCGGTGTAAACTCCCGCTGCTCTATCGGAGCGATGGCAATCGGAGAGCATGTTTTTACAACCCAATACCACCCTGAAATTACGCATGACTTCATGGAAGCGCTTATTGACGCGCTTGCCGATGAGTTGGGCGACCAACTCAATTCCACGCGAAATCAATTGGCAGCTAGGGCAGAAGGAAAAATCTTCGCTGAATATTTGGCGCGCTTCTTTGAACAATCCAAACCGGCAGCGCTTCCACAACCTGCCTGCGGCGAAATTGAAAAGCGCTACAAATTTGCCCAAGAACTCGCCAAGACCGCGGGTGACTTGGCGCTGGATTACTTCCGCAACTTCAAGTCTTTGAAAGTCACCAGCAAAGGCGTGCAGGATTTGGTTTCAGAGGCGGATGAGTTTGTCGAAACAGCGATCCGCGAGGCTATATCAGACTCATATCCGAATGATGGACTCATCGGTGAAGAATACAGCGACAAAGCTGGGACTTCGGGCTTTTCCTGGGTGATTGATCCAATTGACGGCACGGCTAACTTCGTTCGCGGCATACCCGCTTGGACGGTTGCATTGGCCTGCGTGAAAAATGGACAAACGGTGATCGGCATCGTTGCCGATCCTGCTCATGGCGAGCTCTTTCATTGCCAAAGAAATAGAGGCGCGTTTCTAAATGAGGAACGAATCCAGGCTTCGCGCTGCGCAAGCCTGGCGGACGGCTTGGTTGGCATCGGCACGTCAACTCGATCTGATGTCCATCCATCACCGCAGCTCATCAACGCCCTCCTGCAGGAAAACGGAATGTTTGTTCGCAACGGCTCTGGCGCGCTTGGACTAGCCTATGCGGCATGCGGCCGGTTTGTGGGTTACATGGAAAACTATATGCACGCTTGGGACTGCATTGCTGGTCTGTTGCTAGCCGAAGAGGCAGGCAACATTACCATTGATTTTGATATGGCCGAGATGATGCAGGATGGCGGGCGCGTAGTCTCAGCCGCGCCGGGCGTATTTTCTGACGTTCGCCGATTGTCCAGGCACGCATTCGACTCGAAGGGCTGACGATCGACTTCAAAGTTCAATATCGCTCATAATGGTCGTCTTGGATCATTCGACACAACAGATCTCCGCAGACAAATCGGGCCGGTCGCAATCAGCGCCACTGTTCCGAAGTCCATTCACCAAAGGGGCCAAATCATCACCTCAAAGCAAGGCTTGTTTTTTTGAACGGTCGAATTTGTTCCGCAACAAATGCATTTCAGCAAAATATCCGCGATGAGTATGAAGCCTAAACCGCTTTTGCCTTAATGTGGAATCCTGCCGTTTTGTGTCTTGATGGGCGGTTGGTATCGGGTTTGGCCTGATCCTCACAACCGACACTGCTTAGCGCGGCAATTCCTAATCTGCCCACCATGCTTCGGCTTCGGCTTCAACCCGGTTGCGCAGACAGCCGATCCCTTCCGCTTTGACTTCAACCGTATCGCCAGGTTTTAGCCATTGAGGCGGCTCCATGCGCGCTCCTGCGCCGGTTGGGGTGCCCGTAAGAATTATATCCGATGGGTTCAGCCGGGCAAATGTCGAAATGTAGGAAATGAGTTTGGCAGGCGAGAATATCATCCGGCTTGTTCGGTCGCTTTGTCTGAGATCGCCGTTAACCCAAGTCCGCAATGCAATATCGCTCAATTGCCCGGCGCCGCCAAAGGGAACCATCCATGGGCCCATTGAGCCAGAACTTTCGAAATTCTTACCTTGTGTTACGTTGAATTTTGCGTGTGTAACCCAGTCTCTAACCGTGCCTTCATTGCACAGCGTCAAAGCCGCTATATGCTCAAGAGCATTCTCTTCGTTTATATGTCGGCCTCCCTTTCCAATGACGAGCGCTATTTCGCCTTCATAATCAAGTTGCTCTGAAACCCGGGGAAGAATGATCGGCCTGCCATGGCCGACAAAGGACTCTTTGAATCGAACGAATAGAGACGGATTGGGCGGTGCCGCCGTGTTATCTTTGTATTCTGCGTTTCGGTCTGGATAATTTACACCGACACAGATGATCTTTCCCGGATCGGGCACAGGCATAGTCAGCTCGATCATGTGAAGGGGAACGGCCCGCCTCTTGCTGATGTCGACCGAAAGGAGGTCTAAAAAACCTCCTTGGGAAAGACACGCGCCGAGTGAAGTCCATTGCGTGAACTGACTTGACAGTTCAATCGCTTCGTTTCCTTCAACCAAACCGTACTCATGGCGACCTTCGTTGATCCAAGAAGCGACTTTGAGTTGAGTTGGCGACATATCTTGCTCCGGCTTCAATCGACTTTTGCACTTTGGTTCAGTTTAATCGCTTTGAGTATTTCTTGGCTCTCAAGTCAAAACTCGTGAGACTTTCCCATCAAGAAATGGCGGAAGCGATGCGGCAGCGCATGCAACAACCGCTTGGGTGCGATCACCGGGGATAACGTCCGTGCAATCCGACCAATTCCTCCTTTTATCGGCAACGGACATCCCTCAAAAAACAAACGGCCGCAGCTGATGACAGGATTTGCGCATTGCCGGAATCCGCAGGGTCAGGGCGCGACAATCGGAGTGCCTGCATTAAGAGGCTTGATCAGCGTCACATTTTCGAACTGTGTTCCCTGCTCGAACCAGGATTTCGGCGCCGGTGCGCCCCACAGGGTTTGACGGGTCGGATCTTTCAGGTCCCACTTTATCGGCTCGTGGTCCGGATCCACTGTCTGATAGTCGGAACTATAAAGTTCAATCCGATGTCCATCCAAATCACGGATATAGAGAAAAAACGCATTGGAAATTCCATGCCGTCCCGGCCCGCGCTCGATATGCGTCAAATAACCCAAAGTTGAAAACAGATCGAGGAATTCAATGATATGCAGGGGATTGGCGATCCAAAACGCCGCATGATGCAGTCTCGGTCCCGTTCCGTTGGTAAAGGCAATGTCGTGAACATTGCCCTTGCGCTGCATCCAAGCCGCCCATTTCCTTCCAGAGGTTTCATCTTCTGTGAATTCGGTCAAACGAAATCCGAGTGACGCATAAAATTCCACCGCTCCGTCCACATCGGGCATAAACAGATTCGCATGATCAATGCGCAGCGGCTTAACGCCTCGATAGAGCTTATATTGCTGATGCAGCGGCGGCAGCCGCTCCATTTCAGCATAAAATTCAAGTGGGACCCCCCAAGGATCACGGACTCTAAGGACGCGGTCCATATGCGGGCGTGTGTGCCAAGAAATCTGCAAGGACTGCGACTCAAAAAACGCAGCCGCCTTCGTTAAATCGCTATCCGCAAAAACCTTGAATGCCAGACACGCAACGCATGGCGGGCCGCCTTCGGTCAATTGCAGACAATGGTGGCCGCGTTCCTCAAGCGCTCTAAGATAAATGCGGTCCGCGGTCTCGGCAACAATGATCAGCCCAAGGGTTTCGGAATAGAACTCCCGGGCCGATGCTAAGTCGGTCACCACATATTCGACATGGCTGAGCCGAACAATATTGAACGGCGGCGCGACAAATTGTCGGGGAGCAACGAGTTCCGGCATTCAGTCACACGCCAAGCCGAGGAATTTTATGCCTGCCTGTCGCGAGACCGATATGCTTCTGTTCCATATAAAAATCAAAAGAATAATCACCGCCATCACGGCCGATTCCGCTGAATTTCATACCGCCGAAAGGCGTCGGCAGGTGACGCACATTCTCAGAGTTGACCCAAACCATGCCCGCTTCCAACGCGTTCGCCATCCGAAGCGCTCGCTCGATATTCTGCGTCCAGATGTACCCAGCAAGTCCGTATCTGACCTCGTTAGCCAATGCGATGGCTTCCTGTTCGGTTGAAAACCGCAAAACCGTCAAAACCGGACCAAACACTTCGTCCTGCGCAATTTTCATCTGAGGCGTGGCCTCGGTGACCAGCGTCGGTTCAAAATAACACCCGGATTGGCCTGACCGCTTTCCGCCGACACGGATATTCGCGCCTTGCCGACTGGCCTCTTCAACACAACCGAGGACCTTGTTGAGATGCTCGAGATGAATTAACGGTCCCACCTCGGTGTTTGGATCCAGAGGATGACCGACTTTTATGCGTTCCGCGCGCGCTGCGAGCTGTTCAATGAATTCTTCCGCGACCGAGTGCTCTATCAGCAACCGGCTGGATGATGTGCAGCGCTCTCCATTCAACGAATAAATCATAAAAACCGCCGCATCGAGCGCCCGCTGCAAATCGCAGTCCGAAAACACGATGACTGGATTTTTTCCGCCCAGTTCAAAATGAACCCGTTTAAGTGTCATTGAGCCTTGCTGCATGATAGCGGAGCCGGTGCGGCTTTCGCCGACAAACGCGATCGCACGGATGTCCGGATGCCTTGTGAGCGCTGCCCCCGCCTCTTCTCCATAGCCATTGACGACATTCAACACACCGGCTGGAAGACCCGCCTCTTCTGCGATTTCAACCAACAGCTTCGCCGTCAACGGCGAAAGTTCGGCCGGCTTATGCACGACTGTGCAGCCGGCGGCCAATGCGGGCGCGATCTTCCATGTTGAAAGCATGAACGGGGTATTCCAGGGAGTGATCACTCCCACCGGTCCGATGGGATGTCGGGTAGTCAGGTTAAGTAAAGTTGCTGACGGAAGCGACTGTCCATCCCGCGCACTCAACGCGCGGTCGGCGAAAAAACGGAAATTCTCCGCGCCCCGCTCCGCTGCCTTCGACATGAAACGTATCACCTGCCCGGTATCCCAGGATTCACAAAGTGCGATTTCCTCGGCGCGCGCTGCAATTCCGTCCGCAATCTTATGAAGCAGGGCTTTGCGTTTCGCTGCAGGATAGTCCCGCCACGCCGGAAAACTTTCCTTCGCGGCAGCAACCGCAGCATCCACATCTGCTTCCTGTGACCGCGCTGCGCGACAGATTACACTGTTATCAACCGGCGCCATGGATTCGAAAGTTAAGCCGGAAATCCCTCCTACAGTGCGGCCTGCAATGTGGTTTCCAACCCCGTCATCACGAAACCGAGCAAGATAATTGTCGAGCCGAACCATGTTTTGTCGAATGTCAGCCAGGGTTAATCCGCCTCCAGATATTGACGCAGCGTGCTGATCTTTGGACTGAGTTCCGGATCAATGTCGCGCAATTCGAGCGACAGTGCGAAGGGACGTGTCGCCAGCACCGGTTCAAGATATAATTTCGCCGCCGCAAAAATCATTTCTGCCGCTTTCTTGCGCGCCTCAATCGAACGTCCCCCTCTCAGCCTCACGGAAATATCCACAAAGCCCCGTGCCGGGCTGCCATCAGCAATCGAATAATGTTCGCAGCGGACCGCGCGAACCCGCACCCCTTCTCGGGCGAACAGACCGGTTTCAACCGCAGCGAGCCTTAGTTGGTGACAGAACTCTGTCAGTTCGGTCCAATCCGCAACGTTGGCTGAGTATTCGATGGAAATGTGGGGCAAGCTGATTCTCGCTGTTTCGGACTGATTCTATGCTGCAGCCAGCCCTGCATAAACGGCTTGGATGATTTCGTCCGCCTCCCCTTCACTCAAAACCAATGGCGGCGACAGCATGATATTGTTGCCCGATGCTCTTACCATCACTCCAGCTTCCAGCACGGCAAGACGAACACGATCGGCTACCGATGAATCAACCGGAGTTTTGGCATTTCTGTCAGACACCAGTTCCAGCGCGAGCATCAAGCCTTGCCCTCCCCTGACATCTCCAACGACTTCGTGCCTATCCTTTAATCCTTGGAATGCGCGAAACAACTGCGCGCCTCTCTGCGCGGCGTTGTCCTTCACGTTCAGTCTAAGCGTTTCATCAAGGCAAGCCAGCGCGGCCGCAGCGCCGACTGGATGTCCACTGTAGGTATAACCGTGCCCGAGAAAACCTTTGCCAGTGTCGTCATTCTCGAAAACTTCGGCAAGTCGGCCGGAAAACAAGACGGCGCCGAACGGAAAATATCCATTGGTGATTGCCTTGGCAATCGTCATTATGTCCGGCTGGACATTCCACAGCCGAGCGCCTGACCAAGCTCCGGTTCTGCCGAAACCGGTGATGACCTCATCTGAAATCAACAAAACCCCATGACGAGTGCAAATCTCCCTGACCAAAGGCATAAAACTCTCATGCGGTGGGAAAACACCGCCTGCGCCAAGCACAGGTTCCATTATGAATGCCGCGACGGTTGACGGGCCTTGGAATTCGATTTCGGCCTCAAGCGCCGCCGCGCAGAGTTTTGCCAATTTCTTGGGATTGTCTTCCCCAAACGGATTCCGGTAGCAATTTGGCCCCGGAATATGATAGCAGCCGGGAAGAAGCGGTTCATAGGATTGACGGAACCGCACTCCGCCGTTGACGCTCGAAGCGCCAAAATGCGTCCCGTGATAGCTGCCTCGCAGACTAATGAATTTGTAGCGTCCGGCTTCACCGCGAACGCGATGGTACTGTCGGGCCAAGCGGAGGGCTGATTCCACGCTGTCCGACCCGCCTGACGTGAAGAATGCGCGCTCCATGCCTTCGGCTGCAAAAAAATCCTTCAAGACAAACGAAAGTTCGATCACCTTGTCATTCGTTGTGCCGCGGAAGAAAGAATAGTACGGAAGTTTGGCAAGCTGGTCCGCGATGGCTTGCTTGACGGGCTCACAGGAATATCCGAGGTTCACATTCCATAGGCCGCCAACCGCATCCAGCACTTCACGCCCGTCTAGGTCTCGAATGCGATTCCCCTCTGCGGAGACGATCGCCAATGGCGGGTTCTCTTGAGTTTCCGCCGGGTGCGACATGGGCTGCCAGCTGTGCCGACCGTTGATCTCTCTTAGAAAATTCGATTCAAGCATAAGTTCCTTCCTTCAGCGCAACCGCTCCGGAATAGCATATGTTCGGTGCAACTTTCCACCAAATTGCCCGCTTGATAATGAAGCCCATCATTCGAAAATACATACCAATTCAATATTTTCGAAGTTCAGGATTCTATGCACACCCGCCCCGGATTCACAGAACTCAACAATTAACATAACCTTCTCCAAGCTGGGCATGGGGGGCTTCAAACACGCTTGCGACGTGCCATGAGCTGGCTCTCCCGCGCCGAACTGTCTTTCGACGCCGAAGATACGGACGCGGCCTTCATTAATTGTTGGATTGCCTTCAATGCTGTTTATGCAGCAGAAAAACCGATGCGGCTGAACTTTCCGACCGGTCTTTGTTTTTTAGGTATTTTGTAATCGTTTGCCGACTGGATTCCGATAGACGCGTCTTTAATGCGATTTGGGACTTATTTTCCGAGCCAATCAGACTCCTGATCAACAACAAACAGGTTTATCAGCCTCATTGGCGCCGATTGAACGACAGCGATGAACGATGGAAGATTGAATTCAAAAGGAGCCTGAGACGGTTCAACTCTGCGTTTCGGTCTGAAAACACTGTGAGCATGCTATGCATATTGTTCGACCGGCTTTATGTTCTGCGTAACCAGCTTATGCATGGCGGGGGCCGCTTGGAACAGCGGAAGAAACCGTGCCACAGTACAGAACGGAACTCGGATCCTAGCCTTCCTGGTCCCCATTTTCATTGAACTGATGCACGAACACCCCGAAAGCAACTGGCAGCAAGCCTCGACAATCAGCTTTCCTGTGTAAAACGTTATCGGCTTGCCGGATTGCTATGCAATTCCGCAAAAATCACCGCAGATTTTTTATCGAGTGAATTGTCGGGCTTTGCATTGGGTCTTGTTGAGTCTTCCATCAATGCCGAGACCCTCCTGCGGCGCCGGGCAACGCGCACAGCATCTCAAAGAGTAGATTTGCTCCGATCAGCGCGGTGTTTCCCGAAGGATCGTAAGGTGGAGAAACCTCCACAAGATCGCCTCCAACTATGTTCAAGCCGCGACATCCACGCACAATTTCGAGGGCTTGTATCGTTGTGAGGCCACCGATCTCGACAGTTCCGGTTCCAGGAGCGAAAGCGGGGTCGAGACTGTCAATGTCGTAAGTGAGATAGACCGGTGTCTCAGGCCCCATCAATTCCCGAACCTCTTGCATCAACGGCGTCAATGATTTGTGCCAGCATTCTTCTGCTTGAACCACACGAAAACCGTGTTTCCTTCCCCAATCAAAATCTTCGGCCGTATACCCGGTGCCCCTGAGGCCGATCTGAACTGTTTTCTCGCAATTAATCAGATTCTCGTCCACAGCGCGCCGAAACGGCGTGCCATGAGCGACTTTCTCGCCGAACATGTTGTCAGAGGTATCAGCATGGGCGTCCACATGCACCAAGCCGACCGGCCCATGCCGAGCGGCAATGGCCCGCAGAACCGGGTAGGTCAATGTGTGGTCTCCGCCGAGAATCAACGGCACTGTGTCATTGGCCAGTATATCAGCGATCCCCTGCGTGATGATGTCGCATGTGGCGGCGAGATTAAAGGTATTGATCGCAATATCCCCAACATCGGCAACTTGAAGATTTTCGAACGGCGCAACTCCGTTGCCCATGCCATAAGGCCTCAGCATGCAGCTCTCGGCTCGGATCTGGCGCGGACCGTGCCGGGTGCCCGCGCGGTTTGAGGTGCCGATATCCATGGGAATTCCAACAAAACACACATTCAAACCAGCAGCGGTTTCTTTCTGTGGCAAACGCAGCATGGTTGCAGGCCCCCCGAATCGCGGCATTTCGTTGCCGCCGAGCGGCTGATTGTTAGGCATGAGGTCGCTCCTTTCCTTTTTCTTTCGTATGAACATTATACAACAAAAACCCGCAGACACGCCGCGGCGCAATATCCTCGGATGCCCAAAACCATTCTTTGCAAGCAATCCAAGGGGAAAAATACGAGAGAGCTCTTCGTTGCGCCGCAGGGCAGCCTCGGATAGTCTGCGCTTCGAAAGGCGCAGAGGCCGCGTTCCACCAATCGGATACAAACTCTTCCATGGCTTCATTGACTGACGCTGCATTCACCGCCATCGACCTTATCCTTCGAGGCGATGGCGATTTATTCGAGATCATCCTTCTGTCTCTCAGGACATCGCTTCTTGCCGTTGGTATCGCCTGCGCCATCGGCTTCCCGCTTGGGGCCGCGCTTGCCGTCATTCGATTCCCTGGACGCACGGCAATCGTCATCTTAATCAACGCATTGATGGGGCTTCCACCTGTTGTTGTTGGCTTAACCGCGTATCTTTTGCTTTCAGCAACCGGACCGTTCGGACCTTTGAGGCTTCTTTATACACCAGCGGCCATGGTGATTGCTCAAACCATTCTGGTTCTTCCAATCGTTGCAGCTCTGTCCCGCCAGGTCATTGCCGAGATGTCGCTTGAATATGGCGAAACACTGCGATCAATGCATGCGACAAAGATGGACACCATCGGCACATTGCTCTGGGATTCCAGATTTATGCTGGTCACCGCAGCGATCGCCGGACTCGGACGCGCTCTGGCGGAGGTCGGTGCGGTGATGATCGTTGGCGGAAACATAAACCACTATACCCGAGTGATGACGACAGCGATCGCGCTGGAAACTGCGAAGGGTGAACTGGCATTGGCTCTTGCCCTCGGACTCATTCTGGTTGCATTGACCGTCGCTCTCAATGCGTCCGTATTCATGCTGAATTCGGCGCTGGAGAGACGTGCCTATGCCTAAAGCCCAAATCGTCTCTTTACCCTCGCCGGCGATTCATTCGGCCGACTGGTCCGCGATCTGCAAGGATCTTTGTGTCGAAAGCGGCAACCGAAGAATCATCCATAACATTTCATGTCGGTTATCCGCCGAGGGCATCAGCGTCATCATGGGGGAAAACGGGGCCGGAAAGTCAATATTTCTCAAGACTGTCGCCGGTCTTATCAAACCGGCAAGCGGGTATGTGCAGCTGCATCCTAATGTTGCCGGCCGGTCTGCAATGGTCTTTCAGCGCCCTGTCCTGCTGCGCCGAAGCGTTCGCGGCAATCTTGAGCATGCGTTGAAAGTCGCACGATTCGAGCGTTCTAAACGCAGACACCGGATCGATGCCCTGCTTGAAAGCTGCGGTCTTGCGGCGTACTCTGAACAATCCGCGCGCAGCCTGTCGGGCGGAGAACAGCAAAGATTGCAAATGGCGCGGGCGCTTGCGTCCAATCCCAGACTGATTCTCATGGACGAACCGGCCGCCAATCTGGACCCGGCTGCCGTTCTGAGCCTTGAAGACCTGATCCGCGCCATCACCGCATCTGGCGTGAAAATTGCTCTGGTCACTCACAATTTGGGTCAGGTCAGGCGCTTGGCCGACGAAGCCTTATTCCTTTCGAAAGGACATCTTGTTGAACAAGGACATCCCGAAAGACTTCTGAACGAACCCCGCTCAAAGGCTGTGCAGGCCTATCTTGACGGGAAATTGCTGGCATGAAGGCTTATGCATGGGTTTTGCTGGGATTGACGCTGGCCGGGAAGCCCCTGCATGCAGAACAAGATTTTATTGTTCTGCAATCAACGACATCAACGCAGAATTCCGGTCTCTATGACGCGATTCTGCCTAAATTTCATCAAGCAACAGGCATCAATGTCCGAGTCGTCGCCGTCGGATCAGGTCAAGCGCTGCAGAACGCCGCCAACTGCAACGGAGAAGTCGCAATTGTGCATGATCCGATTGCCGAAAAAAAATTCGTGGAGGCCGGGTTTGCGGACAGCCGCCTTGCTCTGATGCGAAATGAATTTGTAATCGTCGGTCCCAAAAGCGACCCGGCCGGGGTGCGTGTGACCAAATCGCCCAGCGAAGCGTTCCAAACGATAGCCGCTCACAAACAACGGTTTGTTTCCCGGGGCGATAAGAGTGGAACGCACAGCCGCGAGCTGCAAATTTGGGAGAAAGCCGCTGTCACGCCGGGTGGATCGTGGTACCGCGAAACGGGCTCGGGTATGGGTGCCGCACTCAACATTGCAGTTGCAATGGACGCTTACACACTGACGGACCAATCAAGCTGGATCACGTTCAGAAACAAATCGAACCATCGGATCCTCTATTCCGGCGGTTCCGAGTTGAGCAACGAATACAGCATCATTACTGTTGGCCGCGAAAAATGCCGCGGCCTCAACACCGAAGCCGCGCATCGGTTTGTGAATTGGATGCTGTCAAAAGACGGTCAGGATGCCATTCGCTCCTACACAGTCAACGACGTTCCACTCTTTAAACTCGCCAGCGAAGGTCAGTGAATTCAGCAGCCCGCTTGTGGCAATTCAGCGACCGTTATCCAGCCGCCGCCACCGCTCTTGCGGTCATGACTTTCGCCAAATGAGCACGGTATTCCGATGGACCGTGCAGGTCGGAGATCAATCCGTCGGAATCCATCGCCAAACCTTCGACTGCGGATCGGCTGAAGTCGGATTGCAAAGCTTGTTCACACTCTTTCCAGCGGAATACCCCGCTCTCCGATGCGCCGGTAATCGCCACACGAACCGTATCGCCATACTTGGCGACAAATGAGCCGACCAAAGCAAACCGCGACGCCGGCTGTTCAAATTTTTGGTAATTCGCCGCGTCTGGAATCGGGAACCGTATACTCACGATCAACTCGTCTTCAGCAAGCGCCGTTTCGAACAATCCGGCAAAGAAATCATCGGCGCTGTATGAATTGGAGTTGGTTACGATTGTCGCACCGCATGCCAAAACCGCGGCGGGGTAGCAAGCCGCCGGATCGTTATTGGCAACGCTTCCGCCGATTGTGCCGCGGCTGCGGACCGCAGGATCGCCGATATTCGCTGCCAAACCTGCAAGAGCGGGAAATGATTCCGCTGCATCTGACGCCACATCCGCATGCGGCGTCGCCGCCCCCACCACAAGATTTCCCGATTCTTCAGAGACACCCTGCATTTCTGGAATCGACATAACCGATATCAAACTTGATGGAGAGGCCAAGCGGCTCTTCATCGTCGGAATAATTGTCTGCCCGCCGGCCAGCGGCTGTGCGCCATCTTCGGCCAGAGCCTTTAAGGCGCCTTCAACCGTCGTTGGTCTGGCAAACTCAAAATCATACATGGTTTTATCTCCACCTTGGCCTAAGATCCGAAATCTGATCCGCGGCGCAAAACAACTCGAACTACGCGTTCATCGCCGACCAAACCCGCGATGGGCTGACCGGCATATCGATATGATCAACGGCGTGTCCGCCTCTCGCCAGCGCGTCAATGACGGCATTGACCACCGCTGGCGGAGAACCGATCGCTCCGGCTTCGCCACAACCTTTCACGCCGAGCGGATTGTGTGTGCAGGGCGTTTGGCACGAATGGTCAACCACCATGGTGGGGAGATCGTCTGCCCTGGGCATGGCATAGTCCATATAGCTGCCGGACAACAGCTGACCATTCGCATCATAGGCTGCGTTCTCAAGCAGCGCCTGACCAACCCCTTGCGCGATACCGCCATGAACCTGGCCATCAACGACCATTGGATTGATCACCTTGCCGAAATCATCAACAGCAGCGAAGGAGCAAATCCCGACCTTCCCGGTTTCGGGATCCACTTCGACCTCGCAGGCATAAGCCCCGGCGGGGAAGGTGAAGTTAGCCGGATCATAGAATGCCGTCTCTTCCAAACCCGGCTCCATATCCGCAAGCGGATAATTGTGCGGCACATAGGCCGCGAGACAGACATCGCCCCACGCAACCTCTTTGTCGGTTCCCGCGACCTTGAACACGCCATCGCTGAATTCAATATCCTCGGAAGAGGCCTCCATGAGATGCGCAGCGATTTTCTTCGCCTTATCGACAATCTTTTGTGTGGCTTTGACCATTGCCGAACCACCAACAGCGATTGAACGCGACCCGTACGTTCCCATTCCCATTGGTGTATTGGCTGTATCGCCGTGCTGAATGTTGACTTGATCTTCCGCAATTCCGAGCATGTCCGCCACAACTTGTGGGAAGGTCGTCTCATGGCTTTGGCCGTGCGAATGGCTTCCCGACATGACTGTCACCGATCCCGTCGCGTTCACGCGAACAGTGGCGCTCTCGTAAAGTCCGGCTCTGGCGCCCAGCTGCCCGACGAGATTGGAAGGCGCAATGCCGCAGGCTTCAATGTAGCAATTAATGCCCAAACCGCGAAGCATGCCGCTTGCCTTTGAATCTTCAGCTCTGGCCGCAAACCCCTGAAGGTCGGCAACCTCTTCGAGCCGTTCCATGGTGGCATGATAATTGCCGGTATCGTATTCGAGAGCCACCGGCGTCGTATATGGAAAATCTTCAGGGGCTATGAAGTTCCGCCGCCTGATTTCAATTGGATCAATACCGAGTTCCCGAGCGGCTTTGTCAATCACCCGCTCAAGCTGAAAGGTCGCTTCCGGCCGGCCGGCCCCTCTGTACGCATCGACTGGAACGGTATTGGTGAAAACCGCTCTGACATTCACATAAATGAGCGGAGTGCGATAATTTCCAGCCATCAGCGTTCCATGCAGCCAAGTCGGAACTGACGTTGAAAACGTGGAAAGGTAGGCGCCGAGATTAGCAAGCGTTGAAGTGCGGATGGCCATGAAATAGCCGTCTTCGTCCAGCGCAAGCTCGATCTTGGTGACGTGATCGCGTCCATGGGCATCGGTTACGAACGACTCTGAACGGCTCGCCGTCCATTTAACCGCTCGCCGCATTTGGCGCGATGCGAATGTGCACAACGCCTCTTCGGCATAATGAAAGATTTTCGAGCCAAACCCACCGCCGACATCCGGCGCGACAACCCGCAGCTTATGCTCTGGAATTCCGAGAACGAAGGCCCCCATCAACAGCCGGATCACGTGCGGATTCTGCGAGGTGGTGTATAATGTTGATTCATCGTTGGCCGAATTATAATCGGCGACGGCAACTCTTGGTTCAATCGCATTGGGAACCAGCCGGTTATTGGTCAATTCAAGAGTGGTTACATGGGCGGCATCCTTAATGGCCGCATCCACCGCTTCGCGATTGTCTTCGACGAAACCCCAGTCATAGCAAAGGTTGGTGCCGATATCGTCATGAACAAGCGGCCCTCCTTCCAATGCTTCCCTCATATCGATGACTGCGGGAAGTTCGTCGATCTCGACTTCGATCAACTCCGCGGCATCCCGCGCCTGGGCCTGCGTTTCGGCGACAACCGCTGCGATGGGATCGCCAACATGCCGAACTTTTCCTTGCGCCAGCACTGGATGGGCCGGCTCTTTCATGGCTTCGCCATGGCGGTCGGTCACTTCCCAACCGCAGGGAAGTCCGCCAACCCCCTCGAAATCCGCCCCGGTGAAAATCCGAAGCACTCCCGGTGATTGCATCGCGGCCTCGGTGTTAACGGATTTCAGTTCTCCGTGCGCCACGTCTGACCGCAGGAAATGCACATGGGCTTGGCCATGCACGTTAATGTCGTCGGTGTAACGGCCGTTTCCCGACAAAAACCGAACATCTTCGCGACGCTTGGAACTTGCTCCTATACCCGTTGAATTCGACATCACATCCTCCAATTTCTCAAGTTCCTGCGCAGTTAAGCGGTTGACATGGCAGCCGAAGCCGCCTGAACCGACTTTACGATGTTATGGTAACCGGTGCAGCGGCAGAGATTGCCTTCCAGATAATCTCTGATTTCCGCCTCGCTTGGATTTGAGTTTTCCTTGAGAAGAGCCGCAACGGACATCACCATGCCCGGAGTGCAGAAACCACACTGCAGTCCATGGTTATCTTGAAACGCCTTTTGAATCGTTCCCAAAGATCCGTCGGCATTCGCCATTCCTTCAATCGTGACAATCTCAGCACCGTCTGCTTCCCAAGCAAACATCGTGCAAGACTTCACAGCTTTGCCGTTCGCATGCACCACACAGGCCCCGCACTGGCTGGTATCGCAACCAATGTGAGTGCCGGTCAGACGGAGATTTTCGCGCAGAAAATCGGACAGAAGCGTCCGGCCTTCAACCTCGCCCGACACGGTTCGTTTGTTCACCGTCATGCTAATCTGAGACATAAAAACCTTCCTCAGCTGATGTGCTTTAGTTGCCAGATTACTAACTTGACGCGGATTCTGCAATTCATATGAGCAAAATTCCAGCACATTTCCTACGGCTCAATCTCCACAGTGAATTCTTTGGATTCAACAACAAGTTGGGCGGCGCCTCTTCCGCTCGCCAATTCAGCAAGCGATTCAAAGAACCGTTTTCCGAACAGGGCTGGAGGATGCCGTCCCTCGCCATCTCGCGCGATTCGGCAGATTTCACGCCCGTCGGACGGGCTGTATGCAGCGATCAACCGGTCCAGCTGCCGAACGGTGGCATCAGGCGCATCCGTCGGCAGTAAAATGGCTGCGTCTGCCGCGGAATCTGTTTGCGCCAATCCCGCTCGAATCAGCGCGGCGCGGTCTGCCCCTTCCGGCACCGGAACCATGCTCAGCGCTTCCAGGTCTTTGCTATCTGTGTGATCAAGATTTCGGCTTGTTACAATGCGTATTCGGTCGGCCCGGCATGCGGAAACAATCGGCAGCAGCTTCAACAGCGCGTTGTGATCCGCGACATCCAAGACAAGCAGTTCAACTATCGGACGACGTGCGGCAGCCATCGATGCGGTGCGGGAATGCGGTCGCGTCGGAATCTCTTTCAGCAAACCACCGACGCCCATCTGCGCGAAATCACTTGCACTGATATCAATCCCGCAGGCAACCCGCTCCAGCACCCAATCCGCTCCGTTAAGGGCAGGTGAGCGCGCGCAGCTTGGCAGCCCGATGACCGGACGGTCTTCGAGATTTCCAAGAAACAGCAGGTTTCCCGGATCAACGGGTATCCCGAAGCGCGAGACCGTGCCGCCCGCCGCCCGCAAAGCCGCTGGCGCCACATCATTTGGATCCGAGGTGGCGGAACCGGTCAACAAAAGCACTATTTCACCTCGGCATCGGGTCAATGCCGAGCAGATTTCGGTGGTTTCGTGCGCTGTGGCTAAGGTCTCAATCAATGAAATTCCCAGCGTGTTCAGCCGGGTGCGGACAGAAGCAATGCCTTTATCAAGCAACCGCTCGGGCTGCCGGGCGGTGCGGGTCAGCAGCAGGCTGGCCGTGCTCACCAGGGTTGGTTTGAGCTCAAGAGCGCCGTAGCATTTCTGCAATGCTAGCTCGACATCGTCTTCTGGCACGGCATAAGTGATGATCTTTGCCGTTGCCAGCAGAGTGCGCGGCACCACCTTGGTTAGATTGGGAAGCGTCGCCAGTGTTATGGCGTGATTGACGCTGTTCAATGCCGTCACTTTAGCGCCATCTACACAGATCACACCTGGACAGGCGGCATGAATGTTGACGCGTCCTGCGAATGGCGCGGACAACGAAACACTGCCGCACTCTTTGGTCACAGCTTTTGCGATGGCCAGAGCCGCCTCATCCTCACCGACATCGCCCTTTTCCATGACTGCTACGACAAGATCTGCAACCCCCTCGTTCTGGAGAAGTCCGATATCGGACTGCGATATTCGACGGCCTTTCGCCAGTTTTTTGCCACCTGCCATCACAGAATGGGCAAGAATGCAATTTCTCGATTCTGTCACGGGGACGGTCCCGAATTTCACGCGGGCCTCCAATGCCTATTGCTCAAATCAGGCGCGGATCGGTCTAAACAGTCAACCGCATTCAGCGAAATTACCGGCACAAAACTTCGCTTCGATGACTGAAACGGCGAACATGCAAAGCGGTATTGAACATCAAAAGCGACGATACGGTATTTTGCATGGTGGTCGGCTTAAACGGCAAATGAAAGAGAAGTTCAAGTATTCAGTCCATTGAAAACGCAACATCCAAGCCCCTGCTGACCCTGTTCGCAATTCTTTCGGATCGAAGGAATTCAAAATCGCCCGACTCTCGATTCCCGTTCTTTGGAACCCGCACTCGTTTTGGCTTGGTCCCTGAGAACAGAGGTCAGGAAATCCGCGGCCTGCGTAATCTTTCGGTGATTTGAGCCAGAATTGCGACCGCGATCTCAGCAGGAGTCCGTGCGCCGATATCCAGTCCGACCGGTGCATGGATTCTTGCCATGTCGGAGGCTGAAATTCCCTGCGCTTGCAGCCGGGCAACGCGTTTCGCATGGGTGCGAACCGAACCAAGGCTCCCGATATAGAACGCATCGGAGCGAAGGGCGGCCATAATAGCTGGATCGTCAATCTTTGGATCATGCGTCAAGGTAACCACAGCTGTGCGGACATCCGGCTTCAGATCCGCGATTGCTTCATCCGGCCAATCCAACGAAATCTCTTCACCGGGAAACCTTTGAGCCGTGGCAAAAGCAGAGCGTGGATCAACAAGAATCGGATCATAACCCGATAATCTGACCATCTTGATCAAGGGCTGAGCAATGTGAACACCACCGACGATGATCATGCGAAGCGGCGGATTGTGTATTCCGACGAACCATTCGTTTTCCATGCCAGAGCGGTCTTGCGTCATGCGCCGCGCAAACGCTTCGGGCAAATCGGCATCTCCGCTCCCAATCAAACGGCGCTCCCAACTTTGCAGATTAATGCAATAGGCGGTCGGCAATTTGTTTTCTCTGCGGCTGACCAATTCAGCCAACACCGCTTCCGGCAGTCCGGATCCTTCGGCGATCGGCTCCACCAACACACGGATTCGACCTCCGCAAGCCAAACCGACAGCAAAGGCCTCTTCGTCAGCCACACCGAATTCCAGCACTCGGGGTGCGGCCTCCTGCAGCAAATCAAGGGCCTCGGCAACGACTGAACCTTCAACACATCCGCCAGAAACCGAGCCTGCGATTTCGCCTGATGCTGAAATTGCCATTTGGCTGCCTGAAGGTCGCGGCGCCGATCCCCAGGTTTCAATAACGGTTGCCAAGCCAGCACCGCCATTGCGATGCCAGTTCAGTGCAATCTCCGGGATTTTGTCAAAACTCGAACCGTTCGCTTCGTTCGTCATCATCTTCGTTCCACCGAATTCATGCGGCGTTTCTCATCGCGGCTATAAGTCTGGGCTTTTCCCCTGCGTCATCTGAGCGCGCGACAGCCTTTGCAAGTTCTTCCAAAGAAGCGATATTGTGGGCTGATCGAAAACAATCAACATGCGGGAGCATCTCGCGGGCGCCGCGCGCTTTGGGAAGAAATCCTTCCCAGCGCAACAAAGGATTGATCCAAATCAATCGCCTCGACGACAGATGCAAACGCTGCATTGCTTTACCAACCTCTCCAGGCTCGCCGCCGTCCAAACCGTCTGTGATCAATAGAACGACAGCCCCTTGCCCCATCAACCGCCGAGACCACTGACGATTGAAACAGCCCAAACAATACCCGATCCGAGTTCCTCCGTCCCAATCCGGTGTTTCCGCTCCAGCGGCGGCAAGCGCCGCGTCAATGTCCCGATGACGCAGGTAGCGAGATATGTTGGTCAGCCGCGTTCCGAAAGTGAAGGCATATACCCGGCTCCACCCATCGCCTTCGCTGTTCATGACAGCATGAAGGAAGCGAAGAACGGTTCGGGAGTAAGCCGACATGCTGCCAGAAATATCGCAGATCGCCACTAGGTTGGGCCAGCGCAGAGTCTTGTCTCGCTGAATAATCTGATTGATCTCACCAGAGCGTGGAGCCGCCTTCCGCATGGTCGAACGCCAGTCCGCAAACCGACCTCGTTTCTGAATGCGCATTCGCCTCGAATTCTGCGGTCGAACCGGAAGTCGCATGGAAGCGATTATTCGGCGCGCTTCCGCCAATTCATCAGCCGTCATTTGTTCAAAATCAAGATGACGCAGCCGTTCCTGAGATATTGCCGATCCTCTCGAATCGACCTCAAAATCAATCCGCTCCCATTCCTGATCGTCCATATCAGGCTTCGGTGCGAATTGACCAAGCAGAGCGTCGGAGGCGCGGCGGGCGGCTGCTTCGACAGTCTGGTCCTTCTGCACTCCTCTTACCATCGGCAGAAGCATTGCCATCATGCGTTCCAGAAATCTTGGGTCGCGCCAAAACAGCCGGAAGATTTGAAAAAAGATCTCCGAGTGCTCCCGCCTTGAAACAAAACAAGCATGCATCACACTGAAAAAATCCTCGCGGCGCTCGAAACCAGCGGCGGCGACCGCCCGGACCGCTTCCACCACATGGCCGGGACCCACCGGCATTCCCGCTGCGCGCAGCGCCCGGGCGAAATGCGTCAGGTTTTCCACGATTTTGCCATCATCCGGCAAGTCGGTGATGAAGTCTTCGGATTTCATGGCTAGGGACAAACGATTTATGCGGCTAGGCCGCCTTAACAGCCGCTTTCGCCTGTTCTAAAACGATATCAAGCGCAGTGCCTTGAAGCTGTTGAATGTCGTCTTGATACTTCAAGACGGCGCCAAGCGTGTCGGCGATCACATCCGGCGAAAGTTCAACAGCGTCCATTGCCAACAGGCATTTCGCCCAATCAATAGTCTCGGCGATCCCAGGCTGCTTGAACAAATCTTCCGCACGAAGCCGTTGCACAAACGCTACGACTTCACGGCTGAGCGTCTCAGATGCGTCCGGCGCGCGAATTCTTATAATTTCCATCTCCTGTTCAAAGTCGGGATATTCGACCCAGTGGTAGAAACAGCGCCGTTTCAGAGCATCGTGAATTTCCCGTGTACGGTTTGAGGTGAGAATCACGATCGGGGGATCATCAGATCTGATTGTGCCGAGCTCCGGGATTGTGACTTGAAACTCGCTCAGCGCCTCTAACAGGAAAGCTTCAAAGGGTTCATCGGTGCGATCGATTTCGTCGATCAACAAGACAGGCGGCAGGCCACTGGATGGACGCAATGCTTTCAGCAGTGGGCGCGCGATGAGAAATTCCTCTGAAAACAGCTGCTTCTGGAGTTCGGCCCTTGCCATGCCGCCTGATGCTTCCGCTGTTCGAATGGCAATCATTTGAGCCGCGAAATTCCATTCGTAAACGGCAGACGACGCATCCAATCCTTCATAGCACTGCAGACGGATCAGTTCACGATCAAGGGCGGCGGCGATCGCGCCGGCGATTGCGGTTTTTCCAACCCCGGCTTCTCCTTCCAGAAACAACGGGCGGCCGAGCTTCAATGCCAAAAACACGACAGCCGCAAGCGGTCGCCTGCACACATAATCAGAAGCTCCGAGCATCTTCTGCACTGAATCAATGTTGGCCAAAGGATATCGCACAACAAACATTCCTAACCAATGGAAAGCAATTGCAACTCTTCACCTGCCGCAATATTCATGAGCAGCGGCAATTACCAGAGGCAGCCAATTCTTACAAAAGCACGATTAGGCGCATTAGCCTATGCCAGCATTGGCGCCGCGATTTTTGTTATTCTGAACGTCCCGCTTCCCTTCCTGCTTGGGCCGATGACCGGTCTGCTGGCCGCTGCTCTCGCCGGTCTTTCACTGCAGGGCATGGGTTCCTTTGGACTTTACATGCGGACTTTTTTGGGAGTTGCCGTCGGATCGACGGTTACCCCTGAGTTATTGGCTTCTCTGCCGTCAATCACCTTTTCGCTGCTGTTTGTCGCGCCGTTCACAGCCGCTATCGGCACCCTCGGTTTTTTGCTTTTCCGCCGGATCGGATTTGACCGTCAAACATCCTTTTACTCCGCGATGCCTGGCGGACTGCAAGACATGCTTATCCTTGGCGAGGAGGCCGGGGGCAACGTCCGGGCCATGTCGTTAATCCATGCGACGCGCGTACTCGTCATTTTTTTGTTCATTCCAATCGCGGTCACTTGGATTTGGGGCGTTGACCTGCGCCGTCCTCCCGGCGATTTCATCACAGAACTGCCGGTGCATGAAATTGTGCTTATGGCGGCTTCCGGACTGATTGGCTGGCAAGTCGCAGCACGTCTTGGCGTGCCTGGTTCATCTCTGCTTGGACCTGTTATCTTAACCGCAGCGTTATCCTTAGCCGGTCTAATCAATTCGAGGCCTCCCGTTGAAATGCTTGTGGCAGCTCAATTTTTCATTGGGCTGGGCGTTGGGGTCAGGTATGCTGGAATAACGGTTTACGAATTGCGCAATTACGTTCTGTCAGGCGCTGCCTATAGTCTGATCATCGGCACGCTGAGCATAATTCTGATCCTATTCATTGCCAATATTCTGCAATTCGATGCTCTCGCGGTGTTTTTGGCATTTCTGCCGGGCGGCCAGGCTGAAATGGCGGTTATTGCGGTCATCGCAGGCACAGATGTCGCTTATGTCGTGGCCCATCACATCACGCGAATATTTTTTGTCATCTTGTTTGCACAGATCTTCACCAAATGGCTGCGGAACTGATATGCGTTCAGCCAAGGGAAATTAGCAGGAAAACATTTTGATTTTCAAAAACTACGGAAGTTACTGAGAATAAACCGTTCGCAGTTTGATTTGATTTCACGCAATCCTGTTCGAAGTGATTAAGCCAGCGGCAACTGAATGAACAATCGACCGCACCGCCGGTTACACTGCGAGACCAGCGAATTTTGAGAAGAGCAAATGCCAATCACCGAAATTCAAGATGCAGACCTTCGCGCCTTGACGGGTATTCATATCTATGGCGTGAAGTACTCCAACAATGTCAGCCGCGTCTTGTTGATGCTCGAAGAAAAAGGACTTTCCTTCAAACTTCACAGCGTCGATCTGACCAACATTGAAAATCTTCAACCATTCTTTTTGCGCATGCATCCAAAGGGTACAGTGCCTGTGCTTCTGCATGAAGGAAAGTCGGTTTCGAATTCGAACGATATTCTGCGTTATCTCGAAGAAGTTTTTCCAACCCCGGCATTGAGTCCCGCGGATCAAGCGGAGCAAGAGGAGATGTGGCGCCAGGTTGATGCCGCCGCCGAATGTCATATCAATTCCATAAAAGCCCAGTTTTATGCGTTCGGCGCTGGACGACCCTGCTCGGACGAAGCCTTGGAACGCTATAAAAAATTCAATCCGGCGTTGTATGAATTTCATAAAAAATACCGTGGCGGAATGAGCCAAGCCCAGAAAACAGAAATTTTCGAACGCAACGCGGCGCTGCTTGCGAAGCTTGAATCACAACTCGGTCGGAGCCCATATCTGATGGGACCCCAATTTACCGTTGCCGATATCGCATGGGTTACCAATGTGATTTTTCTGGATCATATGGGTTATGATATCTCACCTTACACGGCGGTTTGCTTGTGGAAGGAAATTATCGAAAGCCGTCCCAGTTATAACCGCCGCTCCAGAATTCCTAACGTTCCCTTATGGTTGGTGCGGGCAGTGATCAAATTTGGGAAAATTAAGAAGAGGCTCTTTTGAATACCCTAGGAGGTTCGTCTTCCCGACGCTGAACGCTTCATAATCAAACAAAGGTCGGAACGACTGAATCCGGTTTTCCCAATCAAACCGAATGCAGTGCTGCTGCGGGAAATTTCATTGACCTCACAGGAAATTTTTGTGTCGTTAGGTTCTAGAATAGGTGCAACGTTTAGAAACAGCGTTGGCAAAGCTGAATCCGTTGGAATCGGCCGGATCACTGCGGAGCGGGTCGGCCGGATAAACGGTTCGCCGGACGCTTGACCCACAGGAACACGGGCGTTAACCTGTGTTCGGCGGAGAAACAGGAGGGCTCATAATGCCGGAACGCAGATCCGACCTCCAAGCCCTAGAAAAATTCGCCGGCGAGACGGATCGTTATCTCACCAACAACTTCGTCGGCCGCAAATCTGAGACAGAACGGATTCTGACACGGGCGCGCACCGTTCAGAAACGCCGAAACGATGCTGTTTTCCAGCCCGCCGCCGGTGCCACCATGCTGATTCAAGGAGCGCCGGGCGCGGGAAAAACCTCGCTCCTGCAGAAGTTGCGCTCGGACTGGCTGAAGCAGGACGACAAGCCGGACATCATCACAATCCAAGTGGCCTCATTGCACTCTTCTCAATCTTTGGAAGGAGCTCTCCGCCGCAACGCAAAGTATTTTTCCCGGTCTTCGATGCTTAGACTTCTTTCTGTATTCAAGGGCTTCTCGCTGCTGGGCGCGGACGTTTCCTTAGACCCGCCCGAGCCGGGCGACCCGACCGAAGACGCTCTTGAACGAATTAAGCACCCGATCATTTTTTTTGTCGACGAAATCCAGAACGTGCCGCAGACCCAGTTCGCGGCGAGCTTTCTCCAGCGGCTGCATGAGGGAGATCAGACTGCGCCGATCATTCCGATTTATGCCGGTCTGGCGCATTCGAAGACGGTTCTCAGCCGCGCCGGTATATCCCGCTTGTCGGGTAACGCGGTGATCAGCTTGGGCCGCCTGTCTGAAGACGAGACCCGGGAATCGGCGGATAAATTCTTTTCCACCTGCGGCGTCTGCGCAGACGCACAGCTGATCAACCGCTGGAAGGACATGGTGCAGCGCGAGAGCCAGGGCTGGCCGCATCATCTTCACAACACACTGCAGTCAATTGGCGAGATGCTGATCGAAGAACCGAACGGCGATCTGGCGATGGTCAGCGAAGACGATGTCCGCCGCCGCTCCTCCGCTATGCGCGCAAATTATTACACCGACCGTTTGGACGGCAGGCTCTCACGCCCAAAGGTTCTGATCGGCCGGTTCATGGCTGGGATTACCGGCGACGGAGCGTCGGCTGCCGACTGCATCGATCTGATCGATTCTCTACAGGTCCCCGGTGCTACGACAACCTCACTGCCAGAGGGTATGACGGCGGACGGAGTCTTCGACCTGTTTGTTGCCAAGGGTTTGCTGCAGGAATCGGCCGAGGAACGCGGCGTTTACCTCCCTCCGATACCGTCGATGCGCAACTGGTGTATCGCCGCCGCGGGCGGACGCCTGCATTCGGCGACTATGATGGGAGATGCTGTGGTCGTTTGGCGACGGCTGCAAGCAGGCGACGACATCGATTCCCGCGACGCGCTCGACCGAACCCCGCTGCACATTGCCGCCGAGGAGGGCTGGCCTGAGATATACGATCTGCTGCTGAAGAGCGGGGCCGACGCGCAGGCCAAGGACAAACATGGCCGCACACCTGTCGAGGCCGGACGTGGCATTGGTCAGCATTGCTGATTTCGTCAAGCGGCGGGAGGCTAAGAATCCAAACCCCTAAGGCGATGGAGGGTCCAGATTCTGAAGATCTCAGCAGCCGGATAGTGTCCAGAAATTTTGGTACTGTCCAAAATCTTTCGCACATTTGCTTTTGCCGGTGGTTCCTTTCCAGACAGAGAGGACCGACAATGGACGAGAAAGACGACAATCCGATAGGAGAAGTAATTCACACCGAACAGCCAACTGCTTGATCACTGGTCGGCAACCCCCTCAATTCCGCAAACCGCAAATTCTTTCATTGACAACTAGACGGTGTCTTGATAACCGGGGCTCCCTTTGGCGGAGTAGCTCAGCAGGTTAGAGCAGCGGAATCATAATCCGCGTGTCAGGGGTTCAAGTCCCTTCTCCGCTACCAACCCTCTTGCATGAATCAACCAAGCGGATCGGCTTCTCGTCTTTACTCCGCTCCTGCTGCGTCAACATCCGCAAGGGATGATCCATTCACCTCAGAACTTGCCCATCAGCATCGAATGCATGAACGGCGCCCTCAGCTCCTGGCCGCAATCCAATGTCCTGTCCTGGTTTCACCCCGGAGGCTCCGTTCGTTCGCTGTGTCAACGCTCCCGCTTCCCCGCAATCCACCAAGACATATTCGTCGGCGCCAAGATACTCGACAAACTCTATAGTCCCGTCAATAAGACCCTCGCCCGCCGAGCAAAATTCGAGATGCTCCGGTCTGACACCGATGGCATGAGCTCGGTCAGAGTGACTGCCTTGGACAAAACGCGCTTCCACGATGTTCATCTTCGGCGACCCGATAAATTGCGCAACGAAGAGATTTTGCGGTCTTTCATACAACTCGCGAGGTGTCCCCACCTGCGCGATCTCTCCGAATTCCAAAACGACGATCCGGTCAGCCAGAGTCATGGCTTCTACTTGGTCGTGCGTCACGTAAATCATTGTGCGCCCAAGACTCTGATGCAGCTTTGCAATCTCATAGCGCATCTCCACCCGCAGTGCCGCGTCAAGATTGGAAAGAGGCTCATCAAACAGAAACGCTGTCGGATCACGCACGATCGAACGTCCGATGGCAACCCGCTGCCTTTGTCCGCCTGAAAGCTCTTTCGGACGCCGATGAAGAAACTGATCAAGTTTTAGAATCTCGGCTGCTTGATTGACTTTGTTGTCAATCTCCTCCTTCGGAGCTCCGGCCGTCTTAAGAGGGAAGCCCATATTGTCTCGCACCGACATATGCGGGTAAAGCGCGTAGGACTGAAACACCATGGTCAGACCTCTCTTCGAAGGAGGCTGATCGGTTGCATCCTCCCCATCAATGAGAATCGAACCCCTTGACGTATCTTCCAAACCACCGATCATGCGCAGCAAAGTGGATTTGCCGCATCCGGAAGGCCCAACGAAAACGACAAATTCGCCGGCATTGATATCAAGATCAATACCCTTGATCACTTGAACCTCACCAAACCACTTTTCAACAGATTTCAGAGTAATTGTCCCCATCATGCACCTTTTGAATTTGACTCGGTCCAAGCTAGCCAAACAGCTGCTGTCCAAGCGAAAGAACTGCCGCCGGCTGCCTCGCCGGTGAGCGGATTAAAATATTCAAAAAAACCCGATCTGCTGATCATCTCACGCGTTTTGCTGCGGAGGATCTCGGATTCGGCATATCCCTGCTCCTCAAGACCGATGCCGATCAGCATATTCATGAATGCCCAAGTCGGGCCGCGCCAGTAACGGAATGCATCGAACCGGTCCGAAGCCGGATCGTGGCTGGCAATCGGATAAGCCGTATCGGACAACGCATGACGCAGCGCCGGCAACTGCTTTTCGTCCTTCAATCCCGCATACCAGCACAGAAACGAAGCGCTGGATAGGCAGTTTGTGAATTCGTCCGGCACAATCCTGCTATCATAGCTGCCCAGCGAATCGTTCCACAGGGTCTGCGTCCCTTCCTCCAAAAGATCAATTTGCCCGTCAAGCTTTGAGGTGTCGAGCTGCAGAAGATTTCCCAATGTCCGCAAATCTCTTGCCGCTCGAAGACAAATGAACGTCATCGCAGGGTCAGCGACCCGAAACGGATTTTCCTTCAAGAGGACTTCTTGATCCCAGCCTAACCGGCTTCCAAGCTGCACAAGCCAGATATACCGGTCGTATTCTTCCTTGGTGGGGCGCATTTTTTGCTGCACATGGTCGGTATCGCGGCGCACATATTCTCCCACGCCCGTCGGATTGATCGCTGCTAAAGAAACATCCCAATCAGGGGCGTTATCGCGGCCCGCTTCCCAAGGATGAGTGGCGCAAATCGCTCCTTGGTCTCCACGCCACCGCATGAACCAGTCATGCCACGCCAACATGCGCGGATAAAGCCGCTCGAGCGGCTGCCGCCCCTTGACGGGATCCATCTCGTAAATTCGCCGCGCGAAAGACGTCGCAACGGGCGGCTGGGAAATGCCCGAAGATGGTATCGGCCCCGTGCCTCGCCAAACCTCGACTCCCGGAAAATAACCCGGGTCCGGCTCGTGAAACAAAATGTGCGGAACCATTCCATCCGCCCACTGTCCTGAAAACAGTGTTTCCAGCTCAACCCATGCGCGATCAATGTTAAACTTCGCAATGCCAAGTGCGGCAAAGGCACTGTCCCAATTCCACTGATATGGATAAAGTTCTTCGGTTGGCACAGTATAGCGCCCCCGATCATTGCTGGCTAAAATGCCGCGAGCCTGCTGATCAAGATCATTCAACACAGATCAACTTATCCCTTTACCGAACCAGCGGTCAGGCCCTTGGTCATGAAACGCTCCAATCCAAGAAAAATTGCCATGATCGGAACGGTTGCGATGACTGCTCCCGCCATAAGATGCTGACGTGGAATTTCAGACGAATTCAAAGACGCGATGCCCCGTGTCAGGGTGAATTTAGACGGGTCGTCCAGCAGCATAAAGGCGAGCAGAAACTCATTCCATGCAATCATGAACACATACAATGACACCGATGCGAGCGCTGGGAGCGAAAGTGGCAGCGTAATCTTGATTATGACAGCCAGCCGCGACAGACCATCCATCAACCCCGCTTCCTCAACCTCCGCCGGCAAACCGCGGAAATACCCCTGCAGCATATACAGCGCGACAGGTATCGTCGTAACTGGATAAATCAGCACGATTCCAAACAGCGAGTTGCGAAGCCCTACAATCGAAAACCCAATATATATCGGCAGCGCCAAAACAATCATCGGCACCATGTAAATCAACAGAATTGAACGCGACATGGAAGCCCGTCCACGAAACCTCAGCCGCGCTACCGCATAGGCGCCAGGCACACTGAACAAGAGCGTGATCAGCACGGTGAGAACCGATACGAAAGCGGAAGTTAAGAGATAGCTCCCGAAGTCAAAATCACCGAAGAGTTCCACATAGCTCCGGAACAACCCCAAACCCTTGGAAATATCGAGTGAAAAATCGAGCGGATTCGCCAATAGCGCCTGTTGCGACTTCAGACTTGTCATCACCATAACGTAAAACGGTATCAGCACGATCGCGGTGAAGAAAATGTATCCGAAACCGGTTAAGAATCGGATAACCGCCGCCTCGAATTCATGCCGTGTCGTCCCCAGCCACGGAAGGCCGCTGACGATCTTGAGCTGGCTCAGCACAAAAACCACCGACAATGCTATGGATGCCACTACTCCGGCGAAAGACAGGCTTCCACCGATAAACATCGGTCCAAATCCACCCAATGTGACAAGCGCCAGAGCCGTCATGATTGCCCATTGCAGCTCTCTTCTTTGCCCGAACCGGACCAATAAAGCCCCGAGAACAGCTCCCCAGATCAGCGAAAAAAGCATAAGGGGCCGGTAAGCGTCCCCGGTAATGAATGAAGCTGTTATTGCGACCGTTGTCGCAAGAACCGGCAGCCAGAGAGCACCGAGGATCGGACCGGTTACATAACCGAAGTAAAAATTCTTCATCATAGCCCCTCCTCCTGACTCATGAATCTGAAAAAGAACCACGAGAAGATCAGCAGACAGAAAAAGATCACCACGGCCACCGCCGCGCCCGCTCCGATATTCGCAATGGCGAACGCCTGTTCGTAGACATTGACCGTAAGCGTGCGGGTGCCGGCGTTTCCGCCTGTCAGCAAAAAGATGTCGTCAAATTTGTTGAAGGTCCAAATAAACCGCAGCAGGAAAAGGACGCTCAAAATTCCCAGCAGCTGTGGCAGGCTGAGAAACCAGAATTTCTGAAACGGGCTCGCTCCGTCCATATCCGCCGCTTCATACATATCAGTGTCGATCGATTGCATCCGCGCGAGTATGAACAGGAAGGACAGCGGAAAATAGCGCCAGATTTCGAAAACTGTCACCATGATCAGCGCCTGCGGACGCTCGCCGAAGAAATTGATGGATTCGTTAACGACGCCCATCTGCAGGAACAGAGCGTTCGCAGAACCGCTGAAAGGGTCGAACAGCGTTACCCAAGTGAATGCGACCGCTATAACCGGAGCAACATACGGAAACAGATACAATCCCCGCAGCAGCCCCTGCCCGCGAAAACTGTTATCCAACAGCATGGCGGCGAACAGCCCGGCGACCAGTGCTCCGATTGTTCCGAAAACTGTGTAAAACAAGGTAGCCCATAAGACTTCCCAGAATTCGGATGCGTCAAATATCCGAATGAAGTTTTCTGCCGTAAATGACAGATTTGTCAGGATATAATCGGCATGACCGCGCAGGATTGGCAAGGACCCTTCCGCCGCTTCTTCCGCCGCTTCGGCATCTCCAATGATTTCAACAGCAATTCGATATCTTTCGCGAAAGCCACCGGGGAGATCGCCGAACGAACAGTTCAAATCTTGTCCGGTTTGGCTGCAGTATTCCGGCAGCTCGCCGGTGATTTGAATTGAAGAGGGCAATCGGTCGGAAAAGCCTGCGTCTTCAATCAGGACTTCCCGACTGGAATTGTTAACGCGATACTCAAGCGTCGCCGTATCGTTTCTAAGCCGCAGGGATTCACGGACAATAATGGTCGGCGGTCTGAGATCGGCGAGGCCAACCGGCTTCACTGAAATCCAGAATATCGCGATAAGAGGAAGGGCGACAACCAGCGATACCGCGGTCAGCGTCGGCAGGAGCAATCCCCATGCCAGTCGAGCTTCGCGTTTCGCAAGAGCGCCCCGACTGGTCGGCGGCGTTGATACTGTCATAGGACAATCTTTCCATGTCTATCAGCCCGTCTGCAAATCGCAGCAATTGTGAGCGGGATGCCGCGCGAATTTGCCGACCCGCACTCTGTCGGTGCTGAACCGCATTGCGAAACCAAGGGTCGAAGGCTTTGTGCGGGCAGACGGTGCGTGCGCTCTCGTCCGCCCCCACGATTCTTATTCAGCGCCATGTTCAGTCTCTCACTGCAAGCGACCGTCATAGCGTTCAGCTCACCCGGATCAGTTGATTGCAGCCAATTCCGCATTCATTGCCGAAACCGCTTCCGCTGCGTCGATATCACCGTCGATGAACTCCCGGACAATCCGGTTGATCACTTGACTGTTATTGATTTTGGAAGCCAATGAAAGCTGACCTTCCTTGACGCCCCAGCGCTGCCCGACATCGAGACCAGCGACGATTTCATCAATCATCTCCTGCGGATACAGATCACCAAGCGGAGCTTTCCGGTCAACGCCGACAGGCAGAGTTGCCCAAATGTCGGAGAACTTCGACGGTTCCTCGGGCGTGCCTTTGCGGACCGGGAACTTGCCTTCCGGCGCAATGCCGAGAGTCTGCGGATAACCGTCATTCATGCTGAACGCGACAAAATCTATCGCCGCATCCGTGTCAGCATCCGAAGTTATGCCAAAATACCGAACATCAGCATAAGCCGCTCCCTCGGGATTAGACGGTCCTGAGAAGTTTGTGATGACGCCGGTCAATCCTGCCAATTCACGCGACATTGGATCGTCATTGATGGTCGGAGGAGCCGAGTCTCTCAGACCCGCAAGCTCGTCAAGAATGAACGGCGACCAGATAATCATTGCTGCCTGGCCGGCAAAATACAGCTCGCGCGACTGTTTCCAATACAGTTCACCCGGTGGTGAGGCATCGGCGATCGCCTTGTAGAATTCGAGCACTTCCGTGGTTGCCGCTTGATCAAGAGGAGCAAAGCCGCTGCTGTCGACCGGTGAAACACCGTTGGCTAGAAACACATGCTCCAGCACTTGGCTCATGAAGTTTTCATCGACTTTTGTCGCAGCGACAAAGCCATACATATCCGGCGGATTGTGCAGAGCTTGAATGGCCGCGACGACGTTGGCATAGGTGTTGGGCGCCGCCAGCCCCATCTCATCAAACTTGTCCTTGCGATAAACAACCAGCTGTGTCCAGCCATCAACCGGAACAGATGCCCATCCGCCGTCGACAGCAGCCATTGACAAAGCCCCGGCGGCAAATGTTTCGACGCCAAGGTCATTGATGACATCCGTCGCAGCTTCACCGTCCAGCAGTCCGGATTCATACCAGGGCAGCGCGTATTGCAAGGTGTGGTAGATCACATCCGGCAGGTCGCCAGCTGCAAACGCAGCGGTGGCCCGGGTGCCCAGGTCTGATTCCGTAACCGGAATGACTTCCACGCTAATGCCTGTCTGATTTTCAAATTCTTCTGCCATCGCCTGTTGCTTCGCGAGACGATCAGGCTGCTCTTCGGTTGTCCAGAATCGGAGTTCCTGGGCAGCTGCCAGGACTGGAACACTGCCCGCCACCAAAGCGACCAATGCGAGTTTAATCGGTGTCATCTTTTCTCTCCTATATCTACGATGACTGTTTCATGCCGCCGCTTTGCAAACGAGGGCGGCCAATTCAGTTGAGCTCAGGCAGGCAGGACCGTCGGTCCCCCCCACCGAGAGCTGTGCGGGAACAAGCTCCCGAAGTTCTTCCGGCAGCTCGCCCTCCACTCGGCGAACCAGAAGCGCGGCTAGTCTTGCTCCGGCTTCGTGTAAATTCACCCGGCATGTCGTGAGCGCTGGAAGCATGTAGCTGCCGCGCGCGGCGCCGTCATACGAGGCAATTGATATATCTTGTCCGAGACGCAGCCCGAGGTTTGATGCGGTGTCGTAGGCGCCCAAAGCGGTTTCATCAGTTGAAAAAACAACAGCTGTCGGAGGCTCGGGTTTATGCAGAAGCGTTTGCAGAGCCACGCTGCCGTCATGCCTGGTGCGCGCCTCCCCATAGATCAAACCGTTATCAGATGTCAGTCCAGCCCTTTCGAGACCGCGAAGATATCCGTCGCGGCGCATATGCGCGAAATTGTATTCTTCCGGCGCGCCAACGAATCCGATCCTTCGATGGCCGAATCCCTTCAATCTTTCAACCAAACGCGCGATCGCTTCTTCACCGTTAACATCAAACCAAGCCGCACCCGATTCAGTGCCCTCCTTGCCATATCCAACCCTTCCGAAAAGAACTGACGGAATGCCGGCTTGGCGGAGGAATTCAAACCGCCGGTCAACGACATGGGTTCGGGGCAGAATAAAGCCATCCACCTTGCGCTGTTCGACCAACCGCGACGCGACCGTTTTGAATTCATCCACAGAACCTGCGCTGGCCACAGTCAGTGTCCAACCCAGAGCAGTGGCTTCCTGCGATATACCGGCTAGAAAATCACGCAGGAACGGTCCGTAGCCATCATGCTGATCGGTCTGCAGGATCAAGCCAATGGATTTGATGCGGCCGGTTCGAATGGCCTGCGCATGTTCGAGCGGTCGATATCCCATTTTTTCAGCAGCAGCGAAAACGCGCGCTTTGGTGTTTTCAGAGATTTCCGAATAATCGTTGAGCGCGCGCGAAACGGTGCCTTTCGACAACCCGAGGTATGCCGCTAATTTTGCAATGGTTACTCGGTTCGACCCAAGTCGATTGACGGGATTTGAACCGGAATGCGAATCTCCCATAAGAGATTGTTAATTTACGAAACCGGTTTCGTAAAGTGTAATTTTGACAAATTCGCAAACTTTTTTCAGATGAGGCCTTCTGCGTGCGGAATGAGCCGGACTCAGCTTATTCAAGCTGGTCTGACATGGAACCGCCTTGGATCGAGCCGTTGTTCCAACTCGCAGGACGCATGAAATCGAACAGCCCAAATGGACGGCATCTCATGGGCACGGTCGCGATTTAAGGAGCTGCAACGCGAATATCGTTGTCCGAGCAGAATAAAATCCGCGTTCCGAAATTCAGAGAAAAATGTCGGAAGATGAGAGAAGGGTGCTGATCATGTTCCGGCGCATGAATAACCCATGATGTGACGAATCAAGAGACTTGAGTTCAATCGGGAAGCGGTGGTATTCGATTCTCTTCCCGGACTGGGTTCTATGCTTCTGCGCCGTCAGAAATCAGGAATATCATCCGCATGAAGAAGTAACGCTCTGGATACCGATAGAGAATGTTGGTAAGCACAGTCAGAAACTCCATCGGCAATTCCTTTTAACTCTAAGGTCCTGAAATTGCATTCAGTGCCTCGGCAGTGTCCGCAGGAATCTGTTCGGAAGACTGGTTCATGAATTGATAGCAAACATAGGTGGCAGTTCCTCGCGCACAACGTCGACCTTCCTGCCAAAGCTCTTCTGCGACCGTAAAACTCTTTGTTCCGACCCGTGCAATCCAGGTGCGCACTTCGACTTCGTGCTGAAAGTATATCTGAGCCTCGTAGTCAACCGTCATGCTCACCAGCATCACACGCCATTGGGTGAATGTCAGGTCTGGTGTGAATAACTGGAAGATCTCGCGTCGACCGGCTTCAAACCACACTGGCACAAAGCAGTTGTTGATATGACCGGCGCCATCGGTCTCAGAGACACGGGGCACGATAGCTGTAATAATCACGATGGATCTTCCCTCACGGGCTGATCTGTTACGACAGCCATCCGACTTGCACGTTCGTGTTTTGTGGGACTAGGCAACGTCCTGGCGACCATAGCGACGCACACGCAAATCCGCTTGCGCCTTGTGGCCCCAGAATCCTTCCATGGCGCACAGGCGCGAACAATATGCCCCAATCCGTGCTGACGCCTCAGGCGCCACCCGTTGGTAGGTGCAGGTCTTGATGAACTTGCCGATCCACAAACCGCCTGTGTAGCGAGCCGCCTTGCCAGTAGGTAGGGTGTGGTTCGTTCCAATCACTTTGTCGCCATAGGCAACATTGGTTTCATGGCCTAGAAAGAGCGCACCGTAATTGGTCATGTTGTCGAGGAAGTAACGCGGATTCTTGGTCAGAATCTGGACATGTTCGTAAGCCAGCTCGTCGCCGATTTTGATCATCTCGTCATCGTCATCGCACCAAATGATCTGACCGTAGTCTTCCCACGACTTACTGGCCGTTTCCGCTGTCTGAAGGGTTTCAAGTTGGCGTTTTATTTCGGCCGGGACGGCCTCCGCTAGCTCTTTTGACGTCGTCACCAGGACAGCTGGTGAATTATACCCATGTTCAGCCTGACCAAGCAGGTCTGTCGCCGCCATCTCGGCATCGCAGGTCTCATCAGCGATCAGGAGGGTTTCAGTCGGGCCTGCAATCAGGTCGATGCCGACGCGGCCGAAAAGCTGGCGTTTGGCCTCGGCAACAAATGCACTACCCGGACCGACGACAACCGAGACAGGTTCGCAGAACTCGGTTCCGAGCGCAGCAGTAGCAATCGCCTGCACGCCACCAACAATGTAAATCTCGTCGGCGCCGCCGAGATGCATGGCCGCGATCACGGCCGGATTCGGCTTTCCTGCAAAAGGCGGCGACAAGGCAATGATTCGCTTCACGCCAGCGACCTTGGCCGTGACCACGCCCATGTGGGCCGATGCAACCAGAGGAAACTTGCCCCCCGGCACATAACAGGCAACGCTTTCGACAGGCATATTCTTGTGACCGAGCACCACACCGGGTTGGGTTTCCACTTCGATGTCCTGCATCGAGTTCTTCTGCGCTTCTGCAAAGCGACGCACCTGTTCCTGCGCGAAGGCAATGTCGGCAATCTCTCGCGGCCTGAGTTGGTTGAGACACTTTTCAACTTCGGCATCACTCAGGCGGAAGTTTGGGGGATTCCAGTTGTCGAACTTCTCACTCAACTCTCGAACCGCTGTCTCACCGCGCGTTTCGATATCGTCGATGATACCGACGACGATGTCGCGCACTTTCTTCTGGTCGCTCGCCAGCTGTTCGATGGGCTTTGCTGATTTCAGGATCTTGGCCATATCCGGGCTCTTTTATGGTTTATCTTCAAACTTTTTACGCTAGTGGAATTAATGAAACGACGTTCTATTAAGGCTGGCGCGGACGAAAAAGGCTGCCGCCACAATGATAATTACTCCCTTAATGACGAGTTGTGCCTGGACGGGAAGTCCCAGAATGATGACGATATTGAACAACAGAACAAGGATCAGCGCACCCGCTACTGCACCCGCCAGCGTCCCTTGGCCGCCAGACAGTGCAACCCCTCCGATCACGGCTGCGACGATCGAATCGAGTTCGTAGCCGCGCCCAACCCAGTTGTCGACAGTGCCGACGAAGCCGACAAGAAACAATCCGGCGATACCGGCCATGGCACTGCTGATGATGTAACACAGGATGATGATCCGGTCGGACCGTATACCTACAAGATCGGCCGACGCTGGATTGCCGCCGGTGATGAAAATCTTTCTACCCAAAACGCTCATGTGCAACAAAATCCCAAGCCCGGCGAACAGCAACAGAAATGCCAGCAGGTTGACTGGCATTCCCAGATACTTTCCCGTGCCCAAGAAGCGAAAGCCTTCGGGCAGCGTGCCAGCTGGTGCACCTTGGGTGTAGTAGAAACGAAGACCCTGCAACACAATCATCATGGCCAGAGTCGCGAGGAAAGGAGAAACGTTCCGCTTGGTGACAAGCAGACCATTAATGAAACCGACGAGCACCGAAAATCCGATGGCAACGATGAAAATCACCGGGATCATGGCATCCGATGTCGCGTTGAAGGCAGTCGCGATCACAGCTACAGTCGCCATCAGTGATGCCACAGAGAGATCAAGACCGCGCACCAGGATGACGAAGGTTTGACCCAACACCACCATTCCAAGAGGCGCTGCCTGGGTCAGCACGTCCTGCATGTTACGCACCGACAGGAACGCGGGCTGGATGATGGTTGCCAAAATTGCCAACCCCACCAAGACACCGGGCAAGGCAAGCCCTTGCAGGCCGTTACCGGTTCGTAACAGGGCTTTGGACACCACACTCATCTGCGTTTCCTTTGCTCCACAAAGATGGATACTGCAGCAATGATGATCAGGCCCTGGATAACCCACTGCAGGAATGTCGACACATTCATGTAGTTGAGCAAGTTGTTCAAAAGCGATATCAGAAAAACGCCCAACAAGGTTCCGATAACACCGCCACGTCCCCCGCCAAGAATTGTGCCACCGACAACGACAGGCGTGATCGAGGCAAGCGTCATCGGATCACCCACACGTGGATCACCGGTGCCGGTTCGGCTGACATAGTAGGCGCCGGCCAGAGCGGCGAAGAATCCACAAGCTGCATAAGCGAATATCGTGATCCGATCAGACCGGATACCGGTCAGCCGCGCCGCCTCAGGGTTGCCGCCGACGGCGAAGATGGCGCAGCCCGTCGCCGTGTAACGCAGATACAATCCAACACTAAAGAAACATACCAGCATGACCAGGCCGGAGATTGGAATGCCAAACACGCGACCATAAGCAAACTCCTCGAACCAGAACGGAACGGACCCCTTGGGCTGTAGCGTATAGAGCAGCACCAGACCGTGGAGCACCGTTGCTGTTCCCAGGGTCACCACTAATGGGTGCACACCTGTCCGAACCGTAATAACTCCGTTCAAGGCACCGAAGCCTGCGCCTGCGACGAGCACGACAACCAACATTGGCAGCATCAGGACTTCGTTCGTCTCGACAACACCGGCCAGCAGGACACTTGTCGCCGTAACAACCGCACCAATCGACAGATCGATCCCCCCGACCAGCACAACCAGGGTTTGTCCCAGAGCCGCAAAACCCAATGGCGCGGACTGCTCCAGAACGTTCAGAAAGTTGTTCACCGTTCCGAACCGATCACTGACTGCAACACCACAGGCGACAACTACCAATAACAAGCCGCAGACAATCAATTTCGGCATATCGATCCGGCGTCCAAAAGAACCACCAAGCCTGGTCATGAACTTGTTCATGGCGGCGTAACACCCGTTTCTGGGGCTACTGAATCCAAGGTTGCCAGCCGCATGATTTCTCGCTCGTTGATGTCGTCGCCACTGACCTCGCCGGTGATCACTCCTTCACGCATAACCAGAACGCGCGTGCACAAACCGATGATCTCTGGAAGTTCGGAGGAAATCACGAGAACACCGATACCCTGGTCTGCAAGCGACCGGATGATCGTATAGATCTCGACCTTTGCACCGACATCGACCCCACGAGTGGGCTCGTCGAGGATCAGTACCCGATGACAGGCCCGAGTCCAGCGTGCAAAGAGAACCTTTTGCTGATTACCGCCAGAAAGGTTATTGACCCCTGACTGTGGCCCGGGCACGGCGATGTGGAAGCGGTCGATTTCCTCCTGAGCTGCCTTGATTTCCGATTTCCGATCGATCATCGGACCTTTGACATACTTTCGCAGCATTGGCGCCGAAATGTTTGCCGAGGCATCCAGCAACATCATAAGCCCCTTAGACTTTCGGTCTTCGGTGAGAAATCCCATACCGCGGTCGATAGCCTCGCGCGGGCTTGGCGTATTCAACTCCTCATCTGCCAGGGTGATCACACCGGTTTCGATTTCCATTGAGCCGAACAATGCATGCGCGACCTCAGACCGACCGGCGCCAACCAGGCCAGCGAGACCCAAAATCTCACCGGCATGCAGATCGAAGCTGACATCCCTGACACGCGGCGGCATGCACAAACCAGCAACCGACAATACGGTTCTGATACCCCCGGATGGTGGTTTCTTCTTCGGATAGATGTCGGTCAGTTCACGACCAACCATCATCTCCACAAGGGAATGATGATCAAACTCGGATGTTGGGCGTGTTCCGACATATTGGCCATCTTTCAGAACAGTCACACGGTCAGCGATATCGAAAATCTCCTTGAGCCGATGTGAGATGTAGATCACGCATACGCCCTGATCTCTTAACGTCCTGACCCGTTCGAACAACAGCGTGGCTTCACGCTCGGAGAGCACTGCCGTCGGCTCATCCAAAACCAGCAACTTGGTGTCACCAACAAGCGCTTTCGCGATTTCCACCATCTGCCGGTCGGCCACGGTGAGATATTTGAGCGTCTGTGTCGGATCAAGTCGATGGCCGAGCCGCTCAAGGATCTCGATAGCCTGTCGATTCATCCTGCGGTAGTCAATCGCACCGAAAGCCCTGCGGGGAGGATCGCCAATGAAGATATTCTTGGCCACCGAAAGCTCAGGAAACAGCATCAGTTCCTGGTAAATGACATGAATGCCCGCATCCTTGGCCTGCTTCGGAGATTCCCAGGATCGGGTTGCTCCGTCGAAGACGATCTCGCCCTCATCAGGGATGTAAGCGCCCGCTATCACCTTGATGAGCGTCGACTTGCCGGCACCGTTCTCACCCAAAAGTGCGTGGACTTCACCGGCTGCAGCCTCGAAGTCAACTTGATCCAACGACTTCACACCGGGGAAATTCTTGGTGATGGATCTGAGGTGGATCATCGTTGTATCATCCTTCCCATGAGAACAGATACCCGCCGAAGCAGTCGATTGACCTCAGTGCGAATGGCCGGCGTCAAGCCTGATTACGCTGACGATCGCAGTATCGACTTCACGGCAATGGGACGACGATACTGCGATCAGGATGATCAATTTGGATAGTTCGCCGTGAAAGTCTTCGGGTCATAGTTCTTACCCATTCCATGCCCCATGATAAAGTCATCCGGACGGTCCAGCGCCACGTAATCAGCCAGAGGGACAGTAGCCTTGATTGATTCTGTATCATCACCGGCAGAAATCACGACCGGGGCCGGCACAACAAACTGCTTCGGGACCGGCTCACCATTCAGCACCTGCAAGGCGAGCTCCACAGCCGACAACCCGATAGAGGGGGTGTAATCGATACCCAGGAACGGAAAGCCATGTTCATGTGCGAGCTTATACATCCGATTCAGGTCGCCACCAGTATGTGGAGGAATTTCACTGGATGCATAGCCTGCGTTGAGAAAGGCCTCGACCGAGCCGGAGCCCTGTAGACCGCTGTCGGCCCAGACTCCGTCAATTGCCTTGCCGTGACGCTGGATGATCGCTGACATGATGGTCTTGCCGTTCGCGGGACTCCAACCCGTATATTGGGTGTCAAGAATCTCGATGTCCGGATACTTGGCGAAAATCTCCCTGGCCGTACTAAGTCGTGTTTCCGCCGGGCTTGCACCTGCAAGTCCTGGCAGCAGGACAATCTTGCCTTTGCCACCGAGCTTTTCGGCCAGCCAGGTTGCGCTTTTGCATGCCAAAGAAGTGTCCGAAGCCGTTGCAAACGTAACAAAGTTACTGTCTGATTTCACGCGGCGCGCTGCGGTCACGACGGGGATGTCCTTGCGCATGGCACGGCCCACGATTGGATCCAGGGCATCTGCCGTTGCCGGATTGACAAGCAGCAAGTCGATATCCTGATTCATCAGGTCCTGAATGTCTGAAATCTGTTTTGTCGCATCACCGTTGGCATCTGTGATGATGAACTTGGACAGCTTGTCCGCATTTTTTTCGGCAGAATACTGAACACCATGGAAGAAAGTCACAAGCCAAAGATCACCCTGGGATGCATTCGAGAACCCTATGCGGTAAGGCGGATCCTTCTTGTACTTTGTCGTATCCATCATACTGGAAGGAGCAGGATCGCAGGAATGGCCGGTGGCAAGGGCCTCATTGCCGACTGAACCCAAAAACAGGGCCGCGACAAAAGCACTGGCGAGAAACATCCGCCCACAATGGTAATGTTTTTTGTTGATTTGCATTGTATTCTCCTTGTGAATATACTATGTTATGATAGGTGACAGGTCAGGGTGTTCAGCCGACAGCACCGCTGGCCTTGACGAGTTCGACTTTCGCGGTGTCGCGACCCTCGTGCTGTTCGGCAGCGAGCCCCAGCACGTAGTCCTCCTGCACCGCCGCAGGCGCCGTCGGAACCGGCGGAAAATCCCACCAGCCAACGACATTGGCTGCCGCGATCGTCACATCACGGCTGATTGGCACCTCGATCAGGGCAGGTGCATTCGAGTCCAGCGCATGCTTGATTGTCGATGCGATCAAATCAGTGCGTTCGATGCGAGTAGCGACCTCAATGCCGAAGGATTTCGCCAGCGCCACAAAGTCCACCGAGTACGGCTCAGCGTTCCCTCGATGTGAGAATTCGGAAATGATGTTGCGTCCCATCAGCGCATCTTGGCCGTCTCGAATCGAGATAAATCCCGAGTTGTTCAGCACGAGGAATACGACTGGAATGCTATAGGCGACGCATGTCGCGAGTTCCTGCATGCACATCATGAAGTCGCCATCGCCGATGATGCACACCACCGGCACATCCGGTTTCGCCAACTTGGCACCGATTGCAGCGGGCAGGGCAAATCCCATGGGCGAGTAACTGCCCGGAGTGATGTGCGTGCGGGGTTCGTATATCGGAAAATCCTGCTTGGTCGAGGACTGTGGATGACCCGAACCGACGGTCACGATACCGTGGCGCGGCAGCACGGAACGAAGTTCACGCAGTGTTCGCAGCATGGTGGTCGGTATCTTGTCATGGCATCGACGCGGCGCTTGGATTTCGTTCCACTCGGCCCACAGACTGTTCAGACTGTTGTGGTAGCTTTCGCGCCTGGCCAGGACCGCGTTGGCCTGGACATCCGAGATGCCGGCATCGATGTCTTCAAGAACGAGCCGAATGTCGCCGACAATGCCAACTTCGGCCGGATAGTTCTTGCCGATTTCCTGGGCGTCGATGTCGACTTGGATCAGTCTGGAGTCCGGAATCGAGAAACTCACGCCTTTTCGCCATGAGGAGGATGACCAATCGGTGAACTTGCATCCCAGCGACATCACGACATCGGCCTGTGATGCGAAAGTGTTCCCTGTCAGCGAGCCTGGCCAGCCGACCGTGCCGGCATTCATGGGATGGTCTTCGGGAAGAGCGCCTTTGCCGTTCCACGTGAAGACAACCGGAATCCCCAGCCGTTCGACAAGGCGATGAAGGGCAGTGCTGGCATTCGAGGTGATTGTGCCGCCGCCGGCCACGATGCAGGGACGATCGGCTGTGAGCAGCAGTCTGATTGCCGCTTCAATGGCGGCGGTGTCGCCTCGGATATTGCCGATAGGGATGCGTTTTTCGAGTTCGGCAACGTCAATACTCGTTTCATCGGCCTGGATGTCCAGGGGGATTTCAACGTGCACTGGTCCGGGGCGACCTGTCAGCATCGCGCTGAAGGCTCGATGCATGATGAATGCAGCGTGGTCTGCGCGTCGCATGTCGAAGTTTCGCTTGGTCACTGATGCTGTGACCTGGATGAAATCGGATATGCTCTCGCGATCAAGCTCCTGCATCACGCCATGACCACGTGTGTGGGTGGCTGGACTGCCGGTCAACAGCAGCAGTGCAGTCGAGTCACAATGTGCATTTGCAAGTCCCATGATCGTGTTTGCCGCGCCCGGCCCGATGGAGGTGCAGGCAGCGATTGGTTGGCCGGTGACGCGATAGTGCGCATCTGCGATATGTACGGCAGCCTGCTCGTGCATGGTCTGAATGACCGGAATGTCAGAGTCCGGATCGTTGAAAGCGTCCAGGAGATTCCAGTTGCCATGCCCGGGCAAGCCGGTGATGTAGGGCACACCGTAGTGCTTCAGAGCCTTGCCGATGAGGTGTCCAACAGTGAACGGCATAGCGAGCCTTTCCAATTATTTTTCATAATTTGCTGCAAAATTGCAAATTAATTTGCATTTGTCAAGCGGCCCTTTCTCATCTTCCGACATTTTTCTCTGAATTTCGGAAAGCGGATTTTTTCATCACCTGAAATCAATGCGTTATGAACCCCAATGCGACGATTTTCCCAAAAAGCCCGAAGTGGAAGCCCTGATGCAGCTCGGCGACCAGATCCTCGCCGAAATGAAGATCACCGACTCACCACAGCGGGACCTGTTCACTGTCCAGGAGTATGCCCGCGTCCTGACCCATCTCCGTCATGCCAAACGCCCACCCAAATTCGGCGTGGACCTAGGGGACTGCCTCGAAGAAGCCCGCCTCACAGTCGGCGTTCGGCAACTATGGACTATTGAACGCAGCTTCCGCACGAACAAACACGATCTGCGGATTCGGCCCATCTTCCACTGGAAACCGTCGCGAATCCGGGCCCATCTGGCCATCTGCTATCTGGCATTCGTCTGTGTTCAGCAGTTGGAGTATCGACTCCGTCAGCTGGGTTATCCGATGAGTCCGGATCGTTGAAAGCGTCCAGGAGATTCCAGTTGCCATGCCCGGGAAAGCCGGTGATGTAGGGCACACCGCAGTGCTTCAGAGCCTTGCCGATGAGGTGTCCAACAGTGAACGGCATAGCGAGCCTTTCCAATTATTATTCATATTTTGCTGCAAAATTGCAAATTAGTTTGTTTTTTTAAAGCGGCCCTTTACTGTCACAGTGGCAGTAATATAAAATGTCCAGTTTCCATCACACGCAACGATCAGTGTATTTGCGCTGATTTTCTGGTCGACATTCATGCAGAAAGTTTTTATTTTGATTACAGCAAATTTTACAGCCGTACGGCCGTATTCATCTTAATGGCTCGCACATCCAAACCGACGTTGAAAGAGATCGCTCAAGCAACCGGCGTGTCCCAATCGACGGCGTCGCGCGCCCTGTCCGGCAGCCCCGCGATCGCATCCGATACAGTAGCTCGAGTGGTGGCTGCCGCAGAATCGATGAATTACCCCTTCAAACGAAAACAACTCGGAGAACACGCGGAAGGACGAAAGGGCGTTGTGGGCATGGTCGTCGCAGCACTTCAAAATGCGTTCTATCCCTATCTTGTCGACCAAATCCAAGACGAGTTGGATGCGCTGGGCTACGACATCGTCCTGATCATCGATGAATTGTCAAACCGCAGCTCAAGCCGAAAGTTCCAGAGTCTCTTTGATACCGCTCTGGACGGTGTCCTTTTCACAACCGCCTGCATCCATTCTCCATCTGTGGATCTTTTGATCGAACGTCAGATCCCAACAGTTCTCGCCGTTCGTTCGAACCAGCGGGGCAACGTCACGGTCGTGGAAAGTGACAACTACATGGCCGGAAAGGACGCGGCCGACCACTTGATAGCGCTCGGTCACAACCGGATCGGATTCATTCTTGGCCCTCGTGATACCTCAACATCAGTGAATCGATACAAGGGTTTTCGGTCGCGCTGCGCCAAAGCCGGGCTGGACATCAACCCCAATGCTGTTATCTGGGGCGAGTTCAACCACGAAGGTGGCTACTCGGGCCTGATGAAATTGGCTCAGAGCCAGACTCCGCCGACCGCCGTCTTTTGCGGCAACGATGTCATCGCACTGGGTGCACTCGATGCCGCTAACAAACTCGGCCTGAGCGTACCCGAAGAGCTATCGGTCATCGGTGTAGACGACATCCCCATGGCGAGTTGGTCGATCATCTCTCTCACGACCATTCGGCAACCGTTCGAGCAAATGAGTGTCCGTGCCGTCAGACGGCTCGCCCATCACATTGAGTCGGGCTCTCTTTCGCCGATCAGCCACGATATCCTGCCAATCAGCCTCGTACGTCGGTCAACGACGAGCACGCCGCGCCATTGACCAATCGGTCACCAGCCGAGGGGAATGCTCCATGGCCATTCACAATCGTCAACGTGTGACCTGAGCATTGGCGTTGGTCAGTCCAAAGGAATCCTCTGAACGGAAATGGGGCAATGTCAGCACACACTTCTAAAAAAAAAATACAGCCAGCTGACATAACACCGAAAAAGCCAACCCGGTACTGACCGAATTTTCTGTCGAAAGACACTTCGGTTTGAGACAACTTTTTGAAGGCAACGACATAACGAAAGGTCTCCGTATCTCCGTCGAGCCGCTCGATAAACATCACCCCCCTTTATCCCTTGTCTCGTTGAACCCACCAGGAAGCACGCCGGAAAAATCGTTCCGGTTTCGGATTTCAAGCTCTTTGATGTGAGTCATTTCCGAAGACAGGGGGGCAGGTAGAGCGATAAAGCAGCCACCACAGCGCCCACGATCAGGAAAAGAACGGACCAGGGTCGTCGGGGCCTCTCCCGATGGTCAATCCGGTCTCTGCCTGGCTGCGGCCAGGTTGAAACACGTCGCCGGCACGCAGTGGAGCACGCGAAAGTATATGAACATGGAGCCGCTGCGCGAGAGGAAACTTCAACATAACGGAGCCGCCGCCGCATGACTGAAAGTGCGAAAGATTCTGGACACTACCTGGGAAAATCGTCGTATTGGGGTTCATAACGCATTGATTTCAGGTGACGAAAAAAATCCGCTTTCCGAAATTCAGAGAAAAATGTCGGAAGATGAGATGCCGAGATTTGCGCAAGCGCCGAATCTGCGGGGATTGCCTATTGCACGGCGGGCAGCCGCTGCCGCCTCATTTTTTTCTGGGGTAGCTGTAACCGCCGATTTTCGAAGTCCGGCATCCAATGCGGATGAGCGCTTCAGCAAACGCGACAGCGCAGGCCACGCCGTCCAATACCGGGAGGCCATGTTCTCTTTCCAGCGCGGCCGCGAAATTCGCCATGCCGGCGCAGCCGAGCACAATGGCTTCGGCCCCATCCGCTGCCTTCGCCTGCTCGATCTCCTGCCCGATTCTGGTTTGCGCGCCTGATGCGGGGTCTTCGAGATCGAGGACAGGAATGTCCGACGCGCGCACTTTTCCGCAGCGCGCAGCCAATCCGTATTTGCCAAGGTTGTGCTCGATCGCGGGAACAGACCGCGACAGCGTCGTTATAACGCTGAATCGGTTGGCAATCATCGAAGCGGCATGGAACGCCGCCTCTCCGATGCCGATGACCGGTGCGGATGTGAGGCATCTCACAGCATCGAGACCGGTATCGTCAAAACAAGCGATCACGACCGCGTCGAAATCCAACCGATCAGAAACAATGCGAATAATCCCTGGCACACAGAGAGCTTCGTCAAAATAACCCTCGATGCTGGCAGGAGCGTCTTCAGGATTCGTCGCTTCGATGCGCGTGCCGGGAGATGCCGACGCTTCGGCGGCTTCGCCGATCAGATTGGTCATGGTGGATGTGGAGTTCGGATTGACGACCAGAAGCTTCATCCGTCTCACCCCGTTTCCATTTCGCCGCCGAGGTAAGCGGCCCTGATTCTTTCATCCTCCGCCAGTTCTTTCGATGGACCTTCGATCACGACACTGCCAGTCGCAAGGGCATAAGCGCGGTGCGATATGCTGAGAGCCATGCGTGAATTCTGCTCGACCAATAGGACAGAGACTTTCTCGTCGCGATTGATGGCGACTATGGACCGGGCGATGTCCTGCACAAGCTTCGGAGCAATGCCAAGCGAAGGTTCGTCAAGCAATAACAGAGTCGGCTTTGCCATCAGCGCTCTGCCGATCACAAGCATCTGCTGTTCACCACCGCTCAACGTTCCCGCCGTCTGAGAGAAGCGCTCCCTCAAGCGGGGAAATCTCTCAAGCACGCTTTCGAGTGAGCGCACGATCTCTACTTTGTTTCTTCGCGAAAACGCGCCCATCATCAAATTGTCCCGCACCGACATGAACGGAAAAACCCGCCGCCCCTCGGGGACCATGACAACGCCGAGCTTTACGATGTCGGCAGCTTTCGTTGAATCAATCCGATTCCCCTTGAACCAAATCGAACCTTTGGCGATGGCCGCAAGTCCGGTGATGGCGCGAAGGATCGATGACTTTCCTGCGCCGTTGGCGCCGATGAGTGCGACTGTTTCGCCTTCAACGACCTCCAAAGACACGGATTTCAGTGCATAAACATGATCGTAATAGAGTTCGACGTCTTTGATTTGAAGCAGTGTGGGCATTTTCAGATACCCACCGCGGCATCTTCGCTGCCGAGATAAGCCTCAATGACTTTCTCGTCGTTCTGAATTTCCTCCGCCGACCCCTCCGCGATCTTTCGTCCGAAATTGATGACGACAATCCTATCGGAAATACGCATCACAGCAGCCATGTCGTGCTCGACCAAGAGAACCGTCACCCCCCGGTCCCGAACACCCTTCACAAGACTAACCATCTGCATCGTCTCTTCGTGATTCATGCCGGCGAACGGTTCATCAAGCAGAAGGACCTTGGGTCCTGTCGCAAGGCCGATTGCGATTCCCAGGGCGCGAAGATGGCCTTGGGGCAAATTGCTGGCGATTTCTCCGCTGATGGGAGCAAGCCCGAGGAATTCCAGTATTTCATCCGCAGATTCGGCAAACGTCGCCTCGTCGCGGCGCGCCCGCTTCGTGCCTACAAAAAATTCCGCCAGGTTCGATCTGGATCGCAGATGATGGGCAATGATAACATTGTCTCTCACCGTCATTGATCTGAAAATCGTTGTTTCCTGAAAAGTTCTGACAACCCCTTTGCGCGCGACAATGTGCGGGGCAAGATCGGAAATCCTTTCGCCCATGAAATGCACGCTGCCGGAGCTGGTTTTCAGGAACGAGGATATCAGCTTGAATAAGGTTGATTTACCCGCTCCGTTCGGACCGATAACCGAGAGAATCTCTTTCTCATTGACGACAAAGGAAACGTCGTCAACGGCGATGAGGCCCCCGAATCTCCGCGTCACATTCCTGACCTCGAGCAGTGCAGCCATCACGGTTTGCCGCCGAACCCTGGCAGCCGCAGACTCAACAGTCCATTCGGCAGCACGAGCATCAGGAAAATCAAAAGACTCGCATAGATAAGCAATTGATACTGCCCGGTGGTGAATAGAAGATCCCAACCGAAATACAAAACGAGCGTTCCGAGCATCGGACCGAACACATAACCGAGGCCTCCAAGAAAACAATTGAGCATGAAATCGATCGAATCCTTGACCACGAAACTGGAAGGGTAGACCGATTGTGAAATCGAAACGAAGCTGGCACCCGCGATGCCGCCGAAAAAGGACGAGATCGAATAGGCGATGACCCGCAATTCAGCGATGTTCACGCCGATTGAAGAGGCCAGCTCTTCATTCTGCTGCAGCGACCGGCACAAATGACCGATGCGGGAGTTCACCAGCCGATACAGGGCGGCAAAGCACAGAACCATCAACGCCGCGGCCATGTAATAGAAAGCAAGCCGCTGATTCTCCAGCGTCGCAAAATCGGGGATCAAAGTCAGTCCGAAAATCGACAGTTCCTTCGGAAGCGGGATCGAACTGATGCCCTTAGCGCCGTTGGTGATCGGCAGAGCCAACGCCGTCAGCCGCGCCACCTCAGTCATGACCAAAGTGACCATTGCGAAATACACGCCCTTGAGGCGTAGGATCGGAATCCCGATCAGCACGCTCAGCACTGCGCAGAACAGACCGGCGAGCGGAAGAGTCACCCAGAAGTTGAACCCGTATTTGACAACGAGAATCGCCGAAACATAGCCACCGGTGAGCGCGTACACGCCCTGCCCGATATTGATGCGGCCGATGTAGAATGTCAGCCAAACGCCAGCGCTCGCAACCGAAAGAAGCGCGACGGAGGTCAAGGTGTAATAGAAATCCCAGCGGCCGCTCCACTTGATGAGCGATGGCACGATAAAAAACACGACCACCAGAAACAGAGCGACCGATATCAATTTGACGCGCTGATGCTGCATCGTCACCCCCACGGCTTGCCCATAAGGCCCTGCGGGCGGATCGCCAGAAAGACCAGCAGCGCCACAAAAATCACCAAATAAGTGATGTCGCCGTATGCGGACAGGTAATTCAGTCCGAAAGACTCGAGCATGCCGAGTATGAAACCGCCGAAGATCGCGCCCGAAATCACCCCGGCCCCGCCGATCATCACCATCATGAATGCTTTGATCGAAGTCGGACCGCCCATCCCAAGATTCACACCGGTGATCGCAACGAGCAAACCGCCGACGATGCCGGCGAGCATGGCCCCCATGGCAAATCCGATCATGCCGTAACGGTCGACATCGACGCCCATGAGCTGCGCGGCGGTCTTGTCTTGTGCAAGGGCGCGCAAAGCCCTGCCGGTTCGGGTGAAATGCATGAAAGAAATGAAGGCCCCGACTAGAATGATCGCCAAAACACAGATCAGGATCCTGTCATAAGGCACGATGATTCTGAAATCCCAATTGAATACCCCGTCGACGATCTTCGGCACACCGCGCTGTTTTTCTCCAAAGACCAGCAGGATCACCGCATCGAGCAGAAAAGCGATGCCAGCCGCGAGAAGCATCGTGCTTTCCTCGCGGTACGATTTTTTGATCACGGGCCTGAACAAGAATTTCTCGATCAGCGCGCCCACCACCGCGAGCGTCGTTGCCGAAGCCAGTATACCGACCACAAACGGCATCTCGAATCGGGCGACAAAGGTGTAGGTGACAAATCCACCGATCACATACATCTGGCCATGAGCGAAATTCAGCACATTCATCAACGCGAAAATCAGCGTCAGCCCGAGCGCGATCAGCGCGTATTGGGATCCAAGATAGACCCCGTTCACAAGGACCTGTTCCATCAAAAAACCGAGAGCAGATAATCAATCAGAACCTGGCCCGAGAGCCAGGTTCTATTGTCAGAAATAGATATATTCAGTCGACTGAAGCGATGAATAGCGTCTCAAACTTACCGTCTTGGTAGACATTGACGACCAATGGAACAGAAATCTGCCGCTTCTGTCCAAATGATGAAGTGCCGACATATTTGAGTACCGCGTTGCCTTTCATGTACGGATTCGGCGCTTCGAGCGTGTCCATGGTCATTTTGAACTGCTCAACATCGTCGATGGCCGCCGGATTGGCTTTGAGAGTCTCTAGAATGTATTCAAGCGCATAGACTTTGGTGTTCGACTCGTCGTTGTACTCACCGAACATTTCGGTGTAGCGCGCAACGAATTCATTCATGGTTTCAGACGCGATTTCGGGAGTCGAGGCACCGCCGACCGAAATAAAGCCGTTGGCAAGCTCACCTGCTCCTTCCATCAATACTGTGGCATCCTGCGCGGTTTCGGTGGACAAAATGCCTTCAAATCCTAGCTCACGCGCTGAACGGATCAACTGCGGCGCATTTGCAGGCGCGACACCGGAAAGGACCAGCAGGTCTGGATTTTCCTTGATCACAGGCAGAAGGACCGGTGTGAAGTCAGTCGTGTCGACCTGATAAGTCACATTCGACGAGACCACTTCGAGTCCCAAAGCTTCAGCTGCTGCGACCCCGCCGTCGCGCTGACTGAGCGGATCAGATTCATTGGCGGCGACGAAAGCCACGGTTTGCACGCCTTTCTCATCCCTGAGATATTTGTAAATCGCAGGCCCTGACTGGTAATTCGCTACCATGCCCAAAACCGCGTTTGATGCGGGCGCCGTATAGAGCTCTTTCGGGAATGCGTAAGGGAAGTAGATGATTCCGTTCTGCTCGGCGATCGGGCGGACGGCCGCTGCGCCATCATCGACATTTGGGCCGACCACATAATGAATGCCCTCTTGAGCCATTTTTTCCATTCCGGCGATGGCCCGTTTCGGGTCCTTCTGATCGTCGAACGTGACAATCTCGATATTGTAGGTCTTGTCGCCGATTGTTACACCGCCCATCTCATTCAGCCATTCAGCCCGAGCCTGCATTGAACGGACATTGGATATGCCCCAAGCAGCGGCCGGACCACTCGTCACACCGACGAACCCGATCTTAAGCGTCTCATTCATGGCAAATGAAGGACCCGCGCCAAAGGACATGGCTGCGCCAGCGACCATCATGGCGGCGGCGTTGAATACTTGTCGTCTTCTCATGTTTCACTCCTTCGAAATCAATCTTTGTTGACTATCAACCGTTCTCGTAAACAACAACTTGTTTTTTCCGATAACGTATAGAATCTTTCGCACATTTGCATTTGCCGGTGGTTCCTTTCAGACAGAGAGGACTGACAATGGACGGGAAAGACGACAATCCGATGGGAAAAGCGGTTCACATCAATGAGGCGAGGATCAAGGATCACCACCTGGGCGAAATGGTCAGGGACGCGGTCGACCAGGTGGCGCAGAAAAGCGCTCCAGCCTGATTTGTCTTCCTTGGCTCCCTCGCAGACGCCGAGCACCTCCCGATAACCTTCAGAGGTCACGCCGATGGCAACCAAAAGCGATCCATGCTCGGGAGAGCCGGGAAACAGCGGCCATGAAAGCCGAGGCTGTGGTTGCCGAACTGCGCGCCATGAGGCTGAACAAAGCGGCTGATCCGGTCGAAGAGAAGATCCGGGAGACCCTCGGCTATTACAGCTTCCCCGACAGCCATTGGCGCAAAGTCAGGATGAACAATCCGCTGGAACGGCTGATGAAGGAAATTCGAAGACGGACCAGGGTCGTCGGGGCCTTTCCCGATGGTCAATCCAGTCTCTGCCTGGCTGCGGCCAGGTTGAAACACGTCGCCGGCACGCAGTGGAGCACGCGAAAGTACATGGATATGGAGCCGCTGCGCGAGATGAACCTTCAATATAACAGAGCCGCCGTCGCATGACTGAAAGTGCGAAAGATTCTGGACACTACCAAAGAACAGCCTGTTATCAATACAGTGAAATCCTGCACCATGAGGAAGTGCCCGGATTTTCCGCTCTCCGTCACATCTCGCAATCTTGCAATCCATAATCCAAAACGCGGGTTTGGAATTGCACAAAAAGATCGGATTGGACTTTCAGTTCAATGGTCAGAGGCTAATCCGGCCTTCAGGACGTTCAGCCAGCTTAGACCGGCTTTCACACTACCTGTCCTTGGTCTGTATTCTGCGCCAACCCATTGATCGCCGCACTGCTGCGAAATTCTTCGTATTGACTGAAGAAAATCTTGTTCGGTTTGGCCCGGCTCACTCCTGTCGGACATGCCGGCGATCTGTATGTGGCCGACCAGATCGCGCAGCTCCTGAAATCGTGCGCTGATGTCTTCGCCACCGCGCCGCACATGGTGGATATCAAAAATCATCTTCAAATTGGATTGATCAAGCTCAGAAATAATTTCGGCCGCGTGTGTCGTTGAAACGAGGTGGTAATCGGGATGATCGATGGCGTTCAGCGGCTCAATCAGAATCGTGATGTCATGCGGACCGGCAGTGTCACACGCATACCGAAGATTGTCACGAAAGGTCTGTTCGGACTCTTCATCACGGTTTGTGTTGCCTGCCATAACGTGGAGGTTCTTTGCCTCCAGCTTTGCACCATAATTGACTGCTTGCCGTATCGCATGACGGGCTGCGGCGATCTTGCTTGGCAGAGCAGACAACCCAAACTCACCTTTCGACAGAGCGCCGGGGCACGTATTCAGCCCAAGCATCGGTATCTTGGCTTCCCGCAGCATCTCCGCAATTTGCGAAACCGGCCAATCAAATGGCCAGTGACATTCAACCCCGTCAAACCCATCCCGTGCCGCGGCCGGTATCCTTTTAAGGAAGGGCAGGTCTGTGAAAAGAAATCCGAGATTCGCCGCGATCCGGATTCTTGGAAGATCTTCGCTTTGTTCATTCATGCAACGATCCGATCATGCATGGCAAGGCTGTCGTTAAATGAACCCGGCCATTCACTTAACCGGCCGCCCTCGTTTCGACTGCGAACTTCATGCATGGTGATTGAAAGAACGCGGATACTTCATCAGGAAAAAGAATCTCGGTTAGATCCCGGCTTGAGTCGTGGAATATGATTCAAGTTTCCTCTGAAATCCCAAGCGTTCTGCAACGGCTTGATTCACCAAGCCGGCCGGCATCCTACCAGCTCGTATATCCAAGACTGAAGCGACATTGCACGCACCGATGCCGCGAAAGCACTGGTCAGTCCAGCAAAGCGCATGCGGCGTGACGATCACATTGTCGAGTTTCAGGATCGGTTCTTCCGCAGCGGGCGGCTCGATTTCAAACACATCAAGTCCGGCCCCGGCAATGCGGTTGGACATCAAGGCTTCGGTCAGAGCGGCTTGATCAACAATCGGACCGCGCGCGGTGTTGATCAGAAATGCGGACGGTTTCATTCGCGCGAGAAGGTGCGCGTCGACCAGATGGTGGGTATCCGGTGTCAACGGACAGTTTATTGTAATGACGTCCGAGCGGGTGAAGAGCGAGTCAAGATCGACAAGTTCCACACACAGTTCTGATGCAAGCCCGGCATCGGCAAAGGGATCATGCGCAATGAATTTCATTCCAAGCGCCGCTGTCAGGCGAAACACTTCCGCCCCGATATTTCCGAAACCGACTGAGCCGAGCGTGCGGCCTTCGAGCCCGATGCCCATATGGTCGCTGCGCGAATTATAACCATCGGGTCCTTGGCGAGTCAGCTGATCCTTGATCCTCAGTTTTCCTGTGAGTGCAAGCATCAAAGTCAGAATCGAAACGGCGACCGGACGCCTCACACCATCCGGCGTGATGCAGACAGCGATATCGTTTTCGGTGCACGCGCCGACATCAACCGAATCATATCCGACCCCAAAACGGGCAACAACACAAAGCCGTCCCGAATAAGGTATGCTGTCTGCTGTAAACTCTTCTGTCAAAAGGATCAGCGCGTCGACATCCTCAAGATTATCGGCGGCGATTGGGCTGCCGGGCCGCAGAAATTTCAGATTTATTCCTTCCGCATCTCCGAGAGGCGAGAGATCAAAGGAAGGAAAGACCGGTTCTCCATCCGGAGTCTTGAATCCCGATGAAAACGCCACCCTGAATGAATCAGTCATTTTTTGCCGCGTTCTTCAGAATTGAAATCCCTTCGGCGATTGCGCCCTGATACACAGCCATGTCCGTACCATAGCAAATGAAATCGAACCCCCGCTTGAAGTCGGCCAACCCCTCCTGCGGCGAGGAAACAAGTCGTCCGAGCGCTCTGCCATGCCTGTTTGCCGCTGCGATGATGTATTCCACCGCTTCTAGGTATTCAGGGTGATCGAATTGGCCGGGAATGCCAAGCGAAACCGAAAGATCAAAGTGCCCAACCCACAGACAATCGACCCCGGGGGTCGCTGCAATTTCAACAGCATTTTCCGCACCCCTGCGAGTCTCGATCAGGGCAAAAAATGTCGTGCGCGCATTTGCGTTATCCAGCCTTTCAGCCACGGAGAGGCCGCCTTGCAGGAAATTATCGTGAGCGATTCCGAGCGCCACCCCGCGACCGCCGATCGGTGGATATTTCATGTGATGCACGATCTGCGCGGCTTCATCGGCACTCTCGATCATAGGCGCCATGATCCCTTCAGCCCCGGCGTCGCACAGACGAGCGATCCCATCATAGTTCTTTGAAGGCGTGCGGACGATGACGGGCAGATCCGCCGCTTCAAAATATCTGAGCGTTTGCTTCAGAGTTTCAAACCCAAAACCGGAATGCTCCATATCGAAGAAGACAAAATCGCAGCCCGCCGATGCCAGCAGGTGTCCAATGCCCGGCGTAGCGAATTCACCGATATAGTGTCCGAACTTCGGATCACGCGACCGCGCCAGCGCAGTTAATGCATCCTTCATCGCTTCAGGTGTCTGAGAACGGTCTGCGATGATCAGAGTCTCAGCGCACAGTCCGCCAAGTCGGACTTTCCTGGTGCCGAAATACCGCTCTGACGCTCTGTCAAATTCCTGGAAATGAGGCGTCTTCAAATGTTCGGCAAAAGCATGTTCGTTGGCATAGATTTCGTAAAGCATGAATGCCGCTCCTTCATCACGGATTTCAACGACGTCAAACCGGAGGCATCCCGGTTCATTGCGCAGAGAGGCGGCCGCATTCCGGGACACAAGCTGTTTTGCAGCCTCTCCTGAAACATCCGGAAGCAGATTTAGCTCGACAATGACCACAAAAGGCTCAGCCGTGGACATGCAGGCTTCCTTCTCTGAAACTTTGCATGATATCCCTCAAGTGCCGGTCCATGGCCTGCCAAGCCCTTTCCGGACTGTGCGACGCGATCGCATGAAAGACCTGCGTGTGACTTTCGAATGCACTCGCTTCAACACCCGGAACCTTGAGTGAAACAACCCGCTGATTTCTCAGCCATTCGGCGATCGCCGAATGGAGCGCGGTAAAGACAGGGTTGTTACCGATTCTGGCGATCGCCAAGTGAAATTCAACATCTGTGCGTTCGAAGGCGGCGACGTCGCCCATAGAGTTTTGATTGGCCCTCAGTGCAGTTTCAAGGTTTTTGATATCCTGTGGAGTGGCGATCTCAGCGGCGTTTCGTGCGATTGCAGCCTCAAAAAGCCGACGAGCATCCTGAAAGGCGAGCTCGCCTTCTTTCGAAGACAAAAGAGAGCGGGCAGAGCCGGAAAGCTGTTCGAAAACTTTCGACGTTGTCGGGCGAGCGACAACCGGTCTTCCCGTATTTGAAACCTCGACGAATCCACTTCGCTGCAGAAGCAGCAGCGCCTCGCGAACGGCTGGACGCCCGACATTGAACGCCTCCATCAGTTTTCGCTCCGACGGCAGACAGTCCCCTTCCGCCATAACACCCGCCAAAATCTGGCTTTCGATCTGCTCGACGACGTCTTCGTAAATTTTCCGCCGCTTGACGCTTTTGAATTCCATCCGACCACTCACCCGCTTCTATCCGGCTCTTTGACCGTCTTGGACAAACTCAACTCGCTCAATCGGGTGCGTTGCGCATCCAAGAACATTGCCACCAAAATGATCAGACCTTGAATTACTTTCACCCAAAACACAGAAACATGCATGAGATTGAGACCGCGGTCGATGGTAGACAGCAACAGCACGCCGCCCAGCGCTCCGAGCATTGTCCCACGACCACCCTGCAGGCTGACGCCTCCGATGACCGCTCCTGCGAAAACTGTGAAAATAAAGCCCTCTCCAAGATTAGATTGAACGGAGACCACCCGGCCGGCCAGCATCCAACCGGCTATCGCCGCGAGCAGACCGCTGATCATGTAAACTTGCCTTATCCGGCGTTCGGTGTTGATTCCCATAGCTTGGGCAGCGGCTCGGTTCCCCCCGATGGCATAGAGTTCGCGCCCGAAGCGATGGTGCTTAAGAACGAAGTGGCCCAATAGAAACAGGAAACCCGTTGCGATCACCGCGACTGTGACTTTGCCGATGTGCGGGAGCACGAACGCTGCATGATGGCCCAGCCAATAAAAGACGTCCGCATCCGGATTGTTGAATCCATTCACCGGCGCGCCCTCTGAGAATGCAAGCATAAAGCCGCGGATGATCAGCAGAACCGCTAACGTCACAATAAAGTTGTGCATGCGGCCATTTGTGATCAGCACGCCTATGGCGTAGCCGATGGCTGCACCTGTCGCCAACGTAGCGGCAATGGAAAAATAGGGATTCAAAAACACTCCGCCGCCAAATGTCGGAGCGCCTGCTGGCACGATCAGCCATAGGCCCATGAGCGCGGCCAAACCCAGTGTCGACTCGGTCGATAAATCAAAATTGCCGCTGATCAGCACAAAGGTCTGTCCCACAACCAATACACCCAAAACAGCCGCAGCGGTCAAAATGTTTGAAACATTACGCTCGGTCAGAAAATGTTCGGACTGCGTCGCAAAGAAGGCGAACACAACTGCAAGAATCACCCAGATCATGTTGTCGATGAGAAAGGATAGCTGTTTTTCTGAAAGCACTGCGCAGTTCCACACCATTAATGCCCGAGAGGACGGCTTGCGACTGTCTGCCGTTTAATCATCGGTTACGCCGCTTCAAGAGTGCCGGTGATTAAGGCGTTCACTTCTTCCGGGCTGGTCTGGCCAATGGCTGTGTCAGCGATTTTTCGGCCTCTGCGGAGAACGACGACGCGGTTGCAGACCTCAAAAACATCACCCATTCGATGACTGACCAGAATCACCCCGTGGCCTGTATCCCGAAGCTGCGCAATCCTGGTCAGCACCTTCGCCACCTGGCGCACTGAGATCGCGGCCGTGGGTTCGTCAAGCAGAACCAGCCTTGGGTCGGAAAGCCTTGTTCGGGCCAAGGCCACGGCTTGCCGCTGGCCGCCGGACATTCTTTCAACCAGATCATGCGGCCTGGTTTCAGATTTCAGCTCGGCGAACAATTCGGCCGCGCGGCGGTTCATCGCCGCATGCCTGAGTTTATGGAACTGGCCAAAACCGAACCGCAGTTCGCGGCCCAAAAAAACATTCGCGGCCGCTGTTAAATTGTCACAGAGTGCTAAATCCTGATAAACAATCTCGATTCCTTGCCGTCTGGCATCCAGCGGATTTGAAAAAACGGTTTCTCTGCCTTCAACCTGCAGCTGACCAGAAGTCGGCTTCAGATTGCCTGCGATGATTTTCACCAATGTGGATTTACCGGCGCCATTGTCGCCCATCAGACCCACAGCTTCCCCGACGCTGATCTTGAAATCAACGGCCTGCAGCGCGTTGATGGCACCAAAGCTCTTGCTGATTTTCCGCAGTTCCAGGAAGCTCATAAACCGATATCGCCAGCCCTTGCTCTTTAGCCTGCTCTCAGCAGAACCCTTGAGCATGCCACAAAGGCATGACTTCGGACTCAGCGGCCATCCGATTTGCCGAAGAGCGCAGCGGATTCACTGCGCTCTCCAATCCGTCACTTCTGGACAGAACGTTATTGATTGCCCCAAAGTCCCGGGTGGTCAACATTGTCCCTCGTGATCGAAGTCGTGCTTAAATACAGTAGCATGCCGACATCCGTCATCTCAAGGCGACCCGGCGACCAAAGCGCACCCTCCTGATGCACCAGTCCAGGCTCAATGGCCTCACCAGCGAACTGCTTTGCCATGAAATCCGCGACCAGCGTTCCGAAGTCGGGAATCGGCTGCCCGGAGGTCTGGTCGGTGGCCCCTTGGCGGATGAGCTCAAGATTGCCGCTGCAGCCGTCAATGCCAGCGATGAAAATGTGGCCTTCTTCACCGGCAGGCGCGAATTGGTCGATTTCTTTCAGCGTCTGCACCGTGCCAGCGGCATAAACGCAGTCTGAATGCATGTAGATTCCGTCAATTTGCTGCGCCGAGGCGACATCGCGAACAATTTCGACCCCTTTGGCCGCGTCCCAGTCTCCCGGGCGGGTTATCAGCTGAATGTCCGCATGCTGTGCCAGCACATCTTGGAATCCGCTGCCTCTGAGCTGTGCCACGTTCTGCGCGAGATTCCCGGTAATTTCCAAAACGGTGCCCTTTGGCGAACCGTATTTTGCGGTCAGATGGGCAACCATTGCTTCACCTGCTTGCTGCCCGCCCAGATAATTGTCGGACAAAACCACCATGTCTATCACACAGCCGGATGGAGCTCGGTCGATCGTGTAGAACGGAATGCCGGCTTCTTTTGCTGCAGCAACACCGACGCAGATGCCCGCGCTGTCATCCGGCACCGCGACAATCGCCGAGACGTTCTGCGTGATGAAGTCGTTTATATCATTAACCTGCTTTTGCGCGTCGCCACCTGAAGTCACTGACAGCACTTTCCACCCGCGCTCCTCGGCCCCCACAAGAAAGCCTCCTTGAATCTGCGATTGAGCGCCATCCAGCGACGGCGCCGCGTAACCGACGACGATTTCATCGGCTGCTTGAACCGCACCGCCCAGTGCGACACTGAATGCACATGCGGCGACGATGAATTTGGAATGCATTTTATTCCTCCCTTTGCTTCATATCTGACGAATCCATTCGCGTAAGCGCCACAAAACCAAAGTTGCTTTGGTCTGTCAACATGATTATATGATAATCTATATTGTCATACCACTTTAGGATTCAGAATGGCGCAGAACCAGTTCGTCAAGGTCGCGGTTGTCGGTTGCGGCTTCTACGGGCAAAATCATCTACATGCTTGGCGCGATCTTCGAGGGCGGGGGGCAGAGCTTGTCGCGGTCTGTGATCTTGATCCTGAACGGGCTAGATCTGCGGGCGAGAATTTCGGCGTTGCCTGGCACACCGACATCGAACGGCTACTGGATAGTCAGTCAGTCGATCTGCTTGATGTCGCGACGCAGATGCGCAGTCACCAAGCTCTCGCCGCAGTCGCGGCAGAACGAAATATCGCCACTGTTCTGCAAAAACCGCTGGCTCCGACTTATGAGGAGGCCGAGGCGATCGTCGGACTCGCAAATGAACGCGGTGCATGGCTCGCTGTTCATGAGAATTTTCGCTTCGGCACTGGAATGCAACGCGTTAAGAAGGAACTCGACGCGGGTTCGATCGGCACTCCGAATTGGGCAAGGATTTCGTTCAGAACCGGTTATGATGTGTATGCCGGTCAGCCATATCTTGCACAGGAAAACCGGTTGGTGATTCTGGATTCGGGCATCCATGTGCTGGACCTTGCCCGCTTTTTTTTGGGTGAAGTCGACCGGCTGTCCTGCGAGATGCAAAAGAGAAAGCAGGGAATTGCGGGCGAAGACACCGCGACCATGCTGCTCAAACATAGATTAGGCGCTGTTTCGATTGTCGAAACCACCTATGAGTCGAAGCGCGCGCCCGATGTTTTCCCCGAAACGATGCTTGAGATTGAGGGAACTGAAGGGGCTATCACCCTCACACAGAACCAAGTGATGTCTGTATCTTCGCGGGGCATGACCAGCTCAAGGCCGGTTGGCATGCCGCTCTATTCCTGGACAAGCCATCCTTGGCACGTATCGCAGGAAGCCGTGCTGAACGCCAACGCGCACTTCCTGGATGCATTCAGGAACGGCCGCTGCGCCGACACCAGCGGAGTTGACAATCTGAAGACTTTCGCATTGGTGGAAGCGGCCTATGAAGCGGCGGATACGCACAGATCGGTTAAGCCGAGACTCTCATGACCACTGGTCAATCATGACTCTGCCCGGCTGCAGCCAGGCTGAAACACGTCGCCGGCACACAGTGGAGCGCGCGAAAGCACATGAATATGGATCCGCTGCGCGAGATGAAACTTCAACATAACAGTGCCGCCGTCGCATGATGGAAAGTGCGAAAGATTCTGGAAACTACCCTCTTGCGACTTCACTTAAACGGAAGCGACAACGACCAGTCCAGCCGTGTCGGCGCTTCGTCCCTCCACTGCAGACCTGTCAGCATGTGATCATGCCCGTCCTTTGGTTGGGCAATATATGTGCCGAACAATCTGTCCCAGACCGAAAGCGCGAATCCGTAATTGGAATCGTGCTCCGAGCGATCTGCGGAATGATGAACTCTATGCATGTCAGGGGTGACAAAAATCAGTCGCACCAGCCTGTCCAATCCAAGCGGCAGCTTGAGATTGGCATGGTTGAACATCGCGGTTCCATTCAGGATGATCTCAAAGAGAATCACAGCCAGCGCAGTGGGCCCGAGAAGATACACAGCACCGATTTTCAACAGCATTGACAAAGCCACTTCGATCGGGTGAAATCGAATTGCCGTTGAGACATCAATATCGACGTCCGCATGATGAACACGGTGAAGACGCCAGAGCACCGGAATCTTGTGAGTCAGAACGTGCTGCCCCCAAATCACGAAGTCCAGCACCAGCACGGCAATCACCAATTCCATCCAGCTCGGCCAATTCAACGCATTGAAAAGACCGATGCCAAGCCGGCTTGCGTCAATCGCCGCGCCAACGGCCAGTAGCGGCAAAAAAATCGCCAAAGCCCGCAGCGCGATCGAATCAATGATAACGATCACCCAATTGGTCCGCCAGCGGCGGAGCTTGGAATGAGTTCGTGATCTTCTCGGCCAAAGGGATTCGAGAGCGGCCAGCGTCGCAAAGAGGCCGACAAACATTCCCAGCCTCCATATCAATTCGTTTTCGACCATTCGCCCTGCCTTGGTGAGTCTGCGCCAAAGTCCGCAGATTCCGGCGCTCGCCAATGTTCAGACGTTTCCGACGAAACTCCGCATCATCGGCGATTCCCGCCGAACTATTCCTTGGCGCTACCAGCCTTAGCGCTTTCGCGCACCGCTGCGGCTCGCTTAGCTTTCTTCGCGGCGAACCAACGGCAAGTTAGCCGAACATGTCGGCGGCAATGCTGTCGTACCATCCCTCCGACTCTTCATAAGTCGCTTTACGCAATTCAGCGCTTTCGCCGGTCTGCGAAATGAATCCGTCGATTCGAGCGATTTTTTCAGAAGTCGGCTCGTAAGTGGCTCCAACTTTGACGCCATCATCGGCGTGGATGAGAGACCAACATGTATTTGCATAGCGGGCCGGGAAGATTCGCGACCCTGTCAAGGCGCCGCGCACGGCATTGGCGCAGACCTTGGCTTGGCTATTGGCCGAGAAACCGGATTTTGGCATGTCTCCTTGACTGCTTGCATCGCCGAGTATGTAAACATCCTCGTCCATTTTCGACGACATATCCGCTGCATTGACCGGTGCCCAATTTCCATCGGTTACGCTGGCGAGTTCTGCGATCCGACCCGCTTTCATTGATGGAATGACGTTGCAGACATCGACATTTGTGACTTCACCGTCGATGGTTACAGTCATGGAAGCCGGATCGACAGAGACGTTGTCACCGCCGAAATCCGGTCCGATCCAATCGATCATTCCAGAATAGTATTTTTCCCAGCCTTCCGTGAACAGCGCCATCTTCGAAAAGCTCGCTTTTGGATCTGCAATGATGATCTTTGCCGTCGGATTGCGCGACTTTAGGTGATACGCCACCATTGAGATGCGCTCATAGGGACCAGGCGGGCATCGGTATGGATTCTGGGGAGCGACCATGGCGTAAACGCCGCCTTCCGGCATTGACCGCAGCTGTGCGCGAAGCAGTTCGCTTTGTGAACCGGCCTTGTAAGCGTGCGGCATTTTATTTTGTGAAGACAAATCCCAGCCTTCGACCGAACCTTCAACGAAATCAATTCCCGGAGCCAGAACAAGCTTATCATAGGTGAGCGAAGCGCCGCCTGCCAATGCAACCGCTTTAGCGCTTCGGTCTACCCCAACAGCCCAATCATGAACGACATTGACTCCGGCCGCAGCAAGGTTTCCATAGGAATGTCCGATATCATCGATTTCCTTGATGCCGCCGATATAAAGATTGGAAAAAAAGCATGTGTAGTAGGTGCGGGTTGGTTCGATCAGCACGACATCGATTTTGCCGCCGCTGTCCTTAGCGATATATCTCGCCGCTGTCGCTCCGCCTGCTCCGCCGCCGATGATGACCACACGCGGATGACCGTGTCCTTCTGCCGTGACCGCAGGCGCCGCCAAAGTCGCGGCCGCAGTACCGATAAATGTTCGTCTTGATACACCCATGATGCTCTCCTTTAACTGGGCTGTCAGCGATCAGATTCCGAAAAATAAGCCGCCAGCGCGGCGATGTCTTCGTCGGTCAGCCGACCGGCAATCATCTGCATGGCCGGGTGGTCTCTCCGCTTTTCGCGATAACCGTGCATTGCAATCACAAATGCTTCCGTAGGCAGACCGTCAATATTCGGGATTCCGTCTTGCTCGCCACTCGACCGATGACAAGTCGTGCACTCACCCGCCAAATACTCTCCATACTCTCTATCTCCCTGAATTGCAAGAATTTCCGGTGAAACCGATATATCTGCGGCAGCAGATTTCCTGCCATCGACAGCTTGCAAAAAAGCGATGATATCCATTCTGTCCCGCTGGCGGGGCAAACCGGCAAACTGCATTTTCGTTTTGGGTATGAAGCGTCCCGGCTTTGTTAGATAGGCATCCAGATTTTCGGTGGTCCAAATCAAACCATCAGCCGCAGCCTTCCGCAGCGCCTCGGAATATTCGTAGCCAACAATCCTTCCCGCGGGAGACTCGAAAATCGCATGCAGTGGAGGACCGAGTTTCATGCTGGCTGCCGGATCAAGCTTGTGGCAGGTTGCGCACCGCGCGTAGAGCTTCTCTCCGCGCTCAGGATCACCGGCGGCATCTGCGCCGCCAAACCAAACAGCTAATGCCAGAGCAAGCCCGGCCAAAGCGGAGAAACACCTACAAAGACTCATTGAGCAAGAACCATTGCGCTTTGAAACAGCAAGTCATGCTAAACCGGAACTCATTCGATTAAACTGTGGAGCGTCAAATCAGCTGACCGTGAGAAACTTCAATCCCTCATAGATGGAACCATCGTCATCATACCACAAAAACCGGAATTCTCCCGATTCGTGAACCTGTGTTTCAAACTTGAAATATGGATCTGCAGAAACCGTTGGTTCAACCGCGAGGTCCAGCACGGTTTCGCCATTAAATTGAACTACGAAACGATTAATGATCGCCCGTGGAATCGGGGTGCCGTCTTCGCGGTGCCTGAATCCGCTTTCCATCTTGTGAGTGAGGCGGGTTCTGATGGACACGATCTCCCCGGCTTTTGCACTGCTCGGAACTTTGATCCGAGCCGTTACGCCTTCCGCCATGCTCCGCCCTCCGATATTCGCTTAAGCGCCGCAGCCGCCGACTAAAACGGTGACGTAGGTTTTGGCCTGTTGGAATGAACCGTCGGACATTTCTGCGATCACTACAACATTCTGGGAACGGGCCAGCCGGACCCTGGTCGACAAAAAACCATTGGGATTCAACCGGCCGAATTTCGCCGTCAGCATTCTAGGCAAAGGATTGTCATCACCAAGAATCGATATCTGGGATGCTCCCTGCGCCCTCACTTCAACCAGCACCCTGTTGCCATCTTCTGCGACGGGATCAACGGTCAAAGAAACCGTTCCTTCAGCAACCGGCGCACCACCGGTTAACTCAATGACCTCTTTGTCGAATTGAGACGCGGCAACAGCCAATTTCGGCATGTTGACCAATGCAAACGCGCTTGAGCCGGCCACTACAGCCTGTCGCCTGGATACATTCATATTCCAGTCCAATTTGCAAAACTCGTACCGCGCAGGTCGTTTTTACAGCTAATTCCGTCAATTTGTCAAATTTTCCGCAATTCCCGATGGCACAGACAAGGATGGCCGAGCTTCTTGCATCCAGCCTTCAGGCGATCACGCAGCTCATTCGCTCGCTTCAAGAAAGTTGAGAACTGACTGCGGAGGCAGTTTGAAATCAACAAACACTTGTTCGGACCGAGAGCGGACGGACCGGATCGTTTCCAAACTTAATATCCCACAGACTCGATCTCTCGATATTATGGGTTCCGATTCCTCGCATTCCGGTTTCGCTCACCGGGCATAGGTCGAATGCATGATCTTAGCTCCAGGGAGGAGAAGGCGCATCGGCAATCAGCTCATCCGGGCCCGGTTCAGGATTCCCGTCCAGCTGCGCCGTGTGAAAAACTTGCTCCTGGCGCAGATGACTTGTTGCCGAAACATCGATAGCCGCTTCGCAGGCGATGGCCGGCAAGGTCAAGGACGCTAACATGTGTAGTTCAGCGCCAGCCTTCCACCATCGGCGTAAATTGTCTGACCGGTGATATAGCTGGCTCTTGGCGAAATCAGAAACGCGACGATGTTTGCAATTTCCTCGGGATCTCCGATGCGGCCTAGAGGTGTTCTCGACAACGCCTTTTGCAACGCTTTCGGATTTTCGTTCACCCCCGCCATCATGGCTGTGTCAATTGATCCCGGGCCAACCGCATTCACACGGATATTGTGTGGCGCAAGCGCGAGCGCTGCAGCTTTCGTCAATTGCATCAAACCGCCTTTGGACGCGCAATAGGCAGGAATAGCGGGAATCGCGACCTGCGCGTTCACCGAAGACATATTGACAATCGCCCCTTCGATCCGGCGCTCAACCATTATCTTCGCCGTCCGCTGAGTGGCCACGAACGAACCGATCAAATTGACTTCGATCACCCTCTGAAAATCTTCCAAACTATAGGTTAGGAAATCACCTGGCATCGCAACGCCGGCGCAGTTCACAAGAGCATCCAGCCGACCGCATTCTTGTTCAACCGCATCAAATACGCGATTGACTTCGTCTGTCTTTCCGAGATCGCATGCAAACGAGATGGGGTTTCCCTTCAATACAGAGCGGGCTTGTTCCAAGCCCTCGGAGTTGATGTCGACCAACACCAATTCGTATCCATCTTCGGCTAAAGCTTTGGCGCATGCGAGGCCAATGCCCTGACCTGCGCCCGTAACGAGCGCGATCGGCGGTGTATCCATTTGCTTATCCATATCTATTGACTGATGTTCCGAATGGTATACTGGTCATGCTGATCTTGGAGAATGCGCGTCTTCTCACGCTCTTTGTGGTCTCCAAACCCGCCTCCACCGGGCAGAAGCAGCTTAAGCCGTTGGCCTGGCGGCACATATTGTCGGCCTTTCGCTGCCAGCTTCCGGCCGTTTGACAGCATCACTGCTCCATTTGCCCCCGAACCTCCTCCAGCACGGCCGCGCGCCGGATTGTCGACACGATCAAACATCGCATTGAACCAAAAATCATAACCATCCCGCGCTTCAATCTCGATATGCTGGCCAAGACCGCCCCGTTGTTTGCCGACTCCACCCGAGTCCGGACGCAGTTCTTTCTTCCATACAACAATTGGCCCGACCTGCTCGGTTGCCTCTACGCTCATCGTGGACACGCCCGACGGAAACGCGGTTGCCGACAGACCGTCAATCTGCGGCCGGGCGCCGGATCCCCCTGAATTGAACATCAGAATTTCGCTTGACTGAGGATCTGCGCTGAAATCGGTGGCGCGAAGAGAGATCTGAATGTTCCATAATGCCGAAGCCCCCTCCGCTGGAACGGTATTCGGCATCGCCCGATGCAGCGCGCCAAAGATAGCATCCGGCAGCAAATGGCCTATGACATGCCGCACGGAAACCGGCGCCGGCCGCTTGGCGGCAAGTATACAGCCTTCGGGAACAACAATGCTGAAAGGCTCCAGCGACCCGGCATTGTTCGGAATCTGCGGTGCAATCGCACATTTCAGAGCATAGCACGCATATGCGCGTGTATAGACCTCAGGCACATTGACACCAAACGAACTTGCCGGGCTCGTGCCGGAAAAATCCGCGGTCAGTTGATTTCCGCACACACGCAAACTGACATGCATGGCGACCGCGCGTTCGTACCCATCCACTGTCATTGCATTTCTGTATTCGCCATCAGGGACGGTCGAGATTGCATCGCGTGTGGATCTCCTGCTCGTTTCGATTATGAAGTCCGACAGCGCATCAATGTCCTCTAAATTATATTCATCCAGCATCTGCTGAAGTCGCTTATTTCCGGCCTCGTTGCACGCCGCCAGTGAAAAAAGATCACCAACCGTCTGATCGGGTGTTCGCACATTTGCCCGGATTATTTTTAACAGCAGAGCGCTGACCTGGCCGCGCTCAGCGAACTTGGTGATGGGAACGAGCAGCCCCTCTTCATAAACCTCGCTCGCATCCGGTCCGAAACCGCGCCCGCCAACATCCACGACATGCGCTGTGCAGGCAAAAAAACCAATATGCGCCCCTCGCCGAAAAACCGGTGTGACCATTGTGAAATCATGGAGGTGTCCAGTGCCTTTCCACGGATCATTGGTAAGGTAGGCATCACCCTCGCAGATATTCTGCGGACCGATTTCCCGAACAAAATGCGCGACGCTTTCCGCCATCGCATTGACATGACCGGGTGTGCCGGTAACCGCTTGGGCGATCATCCTCGCCCGGCGGTCGAACAGCCCCGCCGAAAGATCGCCCGCCTCCCTGACCGATGTGGAAAATGCGGTGCGGACCATTGCCGTCGCCTGCTCTTCAACCACCGAGATCAGACGGTTCCACATGATGTTGAATTCAATGTTCATTTTGGCCGCCATGGGCGCTTTTCCTTTCAAGCAGCAGAGAACCATCATGCTGTCCAATGGCTCGAAACGCCGAAGTGACGACCGTTGCTGTCTCGCTCTCAACAATGATCGCCGGACCTTCGACTTCGCATCCGGGATTCATATGCTCGCGCAGGACTTCGGCGGCATCCACTTCTCTGCGAAGCGCTGCGTCGTACAGTTTTCTTGATTGATTCACTGGATGCCTAATCGATTTGACGAGCGCCTCTGGTTTTTTGATCGGCAAACCGCTGGTTGCCGCCAGCAGCGACCAACCGGTCACTTCGATTTCAAGCCCGTCGACAGTCCGCCCGAAAAGCGCGGCATATTCTGTTTCAAACGCATCCTGCAGCTCTTCAACAGCCATCTCATCAAAACATCGCAAAGACGTCCTGACTGGAATTTCCCATCCTTGGCCTTTGTAGCGCATAAAGGCCGTGAGCGTTTCAGCACGGCTTTCGTCAGCATTGCAATCGTTCAAAAACCCGTGAACTTCCGTTTTCATGCGGTCAAGCATCATATTCGCCGACTCTGGCGAGAATGCGTTCAACCTCTGAAAATTTCCTTTCGTTACTTCGAAACTAAACGGAGCCCGCAGGAATCCGATTGCCGAGCCCACACCGGCTCCCGGCGGGATAATCGCACGGGAAATACCGAGTTTTTCGCACAGTCGGCACGCGTGCAGGGGAGCGGCTCCGCCGAACGCGATGAGGCTGTATTGTTCGATATCTTCTCCCTTCTCGACAGCGTGAACCCTCGCAGCATTGGACATGTTTTCGTCGACAACCTCAGTAATCGCGTAAGCAATGTCGGACACAGCAGAACCGCTGTCCGTTATTCTTTGAATGGCGGCAGCCGACAGCTCTGGGTCAATGGTAAACTGTCCGCTGGCAAACGTCGCGGGATCAAGCCGGCCCAATATCAAATTGGCATCTGTGACGGTCGGCTCCGAACCTCCGCGCGCATAGCAAGCCGGACCAGGATCGGAACCCGCTGAGCGAGGCCCGACCTCTATTCGGGAAAGCGCATCCTTCGAGGCGATTGATCCCCCGCCCGCACCGATTTCGATCATTTCAACAACCGGAGTGGATAGGGTTAAGCCCGATCCTTTTTTGAAACGACTCGATCTGGCGACTTCGAAGGTGTTGGCTGTTGACGGCTGGCCCTCCTCCATCAAGCAGATTTTTGCAGTCGTTCCTCCCATGTCGAAGCTGACCGCCTTTTTCTCTTCAAACGCCTTCGCATACTGAGAAGCGAAGATCGCACCGCCCGCTGGTCCGGATTCAAGAAGTCTGACAGGCTGTTCAATTGCAGTGCCAATACTGATTAATCCCCCGCCTGAATGAAGAATCAAAATCGGACATTCGACCTCTGAGTCTCTGAGCAAGGATACCAGTCTGTCCAAATATGATTTGACGCGGGGCTGAACATAGGCGTTCGCGGTTACTGTGTTGAATCTTGGCAGTTCGCGTATCTGTGGCGAAACGACCGAAGACAGTGAAATCGGCAGATTGGGGATTGCAGCGCGCAGCGCCTCGGCCGTGCGTTTTTCGTGATCGTCATTTGCATAGGAGTGCAAAAACCCGATCGCCACCGATTCAAATTGGTTGGCTTCAATCCAATCGACCGCGCGCTTGATTTCGCTGTCACTCAGCTCCAGCAAAACAGTTCCGTCGGCGGCAATCCTTTCGGCGACTGTAAACCGATGCCGGCGCGGCACCAAAGGAAGCGGCAAGCGAATGTTCAGATCATACTGCTCGAACCGATTTTCGGAACGCATCTCAATGACATCTCGAAAGCCTTCGGTGGTTATGAAAGCCGTCTTTGCTCCGCGCCTTTCGATCAATGAATTTGAGACAAGGGTCGTTCCGTGAATAATTCTGGTGATGCGGTCGAAACGCGCATTAGCAAGCCCGGCCGCCTTCTCAAGACCCTGCATGACCGCCCGCTCCGGGCTGAGGTGATCTGTCAGCACCTTGCAGGTGGTCATCTCTCCACCGCGTTCAAGCGCGATGTCTGTGAAGGTTCCGCCAATATCTATGCCAACGGCAATTTCGCTCATCGAAAACTTCCTAACAGTTGATTGCAAGAAAAGACGCCGTCAAACAGCTGTGAACGCAATCGTCCGAGCGGCGCAGAAGTCATGCGGGCAACGGGTAGCGGCAATTGATCCGGTGGCATGCCGTGCAAAAGTTCGGCCATGGCTTTGCCAAAAACCGTACCCGTGGTTATTCCCCTGCCATTATAGCCGATCGGGGTCCACAGATTTTCGTCAAGGTTGTAAATTCGCGGCATATGATCAGGCGTCATTGCAAACTGCCCGTGCCAGGCATGCTGGATTCGAACTGAACTCAACTGCGGAAACGTCCGAAGGAGCTGCTTCTTGGCCCAACGAAGCGTGAGACCCGCTCCCGCATCTCCGATCACGCGGCCCATTGTCCCGATGAGCAAACGACCAAACGCATCGCGTCGGCAATTGAACATAATCGGCGCGGTATCCCAAATGCCTTGGCGTTCGGGGAGTATTTCCTCACCTTCCCCTTCAAGCGGCTCGGTCGCCAGCTGCAAATAGCTAATGGTCGAAAAGACACGCTGCAGACCAGGCCACAACCCATCGGTATAAGCGTTCGTTCCCAATACAACCGTTTCGGATTCAACAGTTCCCTTTGATGTTTCCAAAAACCATTTACCGTTTCTGCGGCTGAGACTCGCAACGCGCGTTCCGGTTGAAATTCCAGCGCCAGCGGCTGCCGCTGCGCGTGCCAAACCGCGGCAATATCCCATCGGATTTATGGTGCCTGCGCGCTTATCCAGCAGGCCGCCAACGAACCTTTTCGTTCCGACCAGCGCAGCGGTTTCTTCTTTCCCCAGCAAATGCACCGGAGCCCCCAAACGTCTCCATTCCTTGTGTCTTCGCTGAAGATTTTTCAGCCCTGACGCGGAGTGGGCGCAGTGCAGCGTTCCGCTGCGCGTTGCCTCGCATCGAATTTGGTGACGCTCAATCAGGTCGAAAACGCAGCTTGGAGCATCACTGAAAACGGAAAGGAATTTTTCTCCATAGATGGGGCCGAGATATTTATGCACCTCGGCAGGCGGCAGCCAAACCGCGGCATTGACCAGTCCCACATTGCGGCCGGACCCGCCGAATCCGACTCTTTCGGCTTCCAAGACATGTGCATTCAATCCTAGCTCAGCACAATGCAATGCCGTTGAAAGTCCGGTGAAACCGCCCCCGACAATCGCGACATCAACGCTTTGCTCGGGGAGCGGTCGACCTTCAATCTCAGGCTCCGCTGCGGATGTGTCCCAAAGTGAAATCGGCGATATATGAGCCATAGAGATCCTGCCCCATCAAAATGCGCGGAGTTCAAGAATGATAGCGGCGCCCATAACACGCCGAACGAATTCTGTCACATTTTATGGAAGTGAATAAGTTTGCCCTTTTGCCGCAACATGCGTCCGAAAACGGCAATCGAACCCGCTATTCGGAGACCCCTTTAGGGCTTTGCAGATTGCTCACAGAACCCGCGCAAGAAACTGTCGGGTTCTGGGCTCGCGCGGATTTGTGAACAGCTGAGTCGGCGGACCCAGTTCAGGGATCCGTCCGTTGTCCAAAAAACAAACTTTGTCTGCCGCTTCACGGGCAAACGCCATTTCGTGAGTCGCTATCACCATCGTCATTCCATAGCCGCGAAGCTGTCGCAGGACATCAAGAACTTCGCCGACAAGCTCCGGGTCCAGCGCCGAAGTGATTTCATCAAACAGCATGATTTCAGGGTCCATTGCCAAAGCCCTGATTATGGCGACGCGCTGCTGTTGACCGCCGGACAGCTGGTCGGGGTATTTGTCCATGTGCTGCAGCAGGCCAAACTGCTCGAATTTTTCAGCGGTCGGCTCAGCCAACTCTGATCGGCTGAGTCCAAGGACCCGCCTCGGCGCCAGCATGACGTTTTCAGCCGCTGTGAGATGCGGAAACAAATTGTAGGATTGAAAAACGAGCCCGATCCTTCGCCGGACAGGAAGCGGATCCAAGCCTGGTTCCGAGATGTCCTCGCCATCCAGAAGAATCACCCCCTCATCTATCGGTTCAAGCAAATTGATACAACGAAGCAGCGTTGATTTGCCCGAACCCGAAGCTCCGATCAGGCAGACCATTTCACCTTGAGCCACATCAAGGTCTATGCCGCGTATGACTTGAACAGCGCCGAATTTTTTCTGCACATTGCGCAGCGCGAGTTTGCTGTTCAATTTCTCAGCCTTCTTTGCTTGGCCAGCAGATAATCGGCATATCGGGTAGCGGGTATTGTGACAGCGAGGAAAATTATCGCCGCTCCGACATATGGTGTGAAATTCGCCAGAAGCGACTTGTACACACCGGCTTGACGGAAAATTTCAACTGGACCGATAAAGGAAAGCAGCGCCACGTCCTTTTGCAACGCGATGAATAAGTTCATGTTCGCGGGCACAACATTTCGGATCGCCTGGGGCAGAATCACAAAACGCATGGTATCAGAGTCCGACAAACCGAGAGACGCAGCCGCTGCCCGCTGACTCTCATGAATGGATCCGATTCCCGAACGAATGACTTCGGCGACGTACGCTGCGTATACCAAGATCAATGCCAAAGATCCCCAAATATACGGAGAATTCCAAGGCCGGGGGAGGCCGAGACCTGGAATGCCGAACCCAATCAAGTAAATCACCAGTATGACCGGAAGCCCTCTGAAGAGATCGGTGAATGATGCACCGAATAGATTCAGCGGATAAAGCGCGGGCACCCGAACATCCCGGCAGACTGCGATGATAAGCCCGAGGATGGCAATCAGCGGAGCGCACCAAACAAAAATCAACACATCCAGGAGGAATGCGTTCAAGAGCCCTGGGAAGGTCTTTACGAGGATTTCGCCGTCGAAGAAGCTGCGTTTTACCGCCTCCCAGCCCGGTGCCAGCGGAACCAGCCATACAACTGCGAGAATGACGGCAGCAGTGGAACCCGCTGCCGTCATGGCGGCTCGTCTGCGAACGCGCTTCTCGTAGATCCGCCGCCGGTTTAATACCGTTGTTATGTCAGACACATCTGGTTGCTGATTAACCGGCATCGCCGGAAGTCAGCGGGTTATTCGATAACCGGGATTCCGACCGCTTCCTGCAGCCATGCGGCTTCAATTTCAGCCATCCTTCCGCTCTCGGACAGCGATTGAATGGCTTTATCCACACATTCCTTGAGTGGATTCCCTTCTTCCATCAGAAGTCCGAATTGATCTGGGTTATCTGTTCGATCCGCCGGAAACTGACCAAGAACAACACCGTCTTCGACGATCACAGCAGCTAGAAACAGTGCGGTTGGAAGGTCGAATAAAGCCGCATCAATCTGCCCTGCCTGCATCGCCGCCGTGACATCCGCATTGTCGCCGTAGAGCAGCGGGTCGCTGTCAGGCGCGATGATTTCGCTCAGCATGGGCACAGCAGTGGTATTCGCATCCGCTCCCCAAACCAAGCCTTTCAGCGACTCAAGAGTGGGTTCGGCTCCCGCTTCAACCGCATTTCCCGTTGTCAGCACCGCCATCGCCGAAGAGTAGTAGGGAAGGGAGAAATCGATCATTTTCTCCCGCTCGTCGGTGATTGAATATTGTTGGATGTTGAAATCAAAATTCTTGGCTCCGGGTTGTATCGCTTCGTCGAACGATGTTCTGACCCACTCGACCTGGTCGGTTTCAAATCCCATTTCGGCGGCTATCGCGTAAGCAACCGCAGCTTCGAATCCTTCACCGCTTTCGGGCGCATCGTTGAGCACCCAAGGGTAATAGGCCGGATTTCCGGTGGCGATGGTGAGCTTGCCTTCATGCAAAGTTTTTCCTGCCGCACATGAGTCTTCCATTGCGGCTGCCGTCGAAGCGATAAGCGCAGCTACACCTGCAATGGCAATCGTTTGCATTTTCATCGTGCAATATTCCTTGTTCTACCGACGAGCACGTCGTCTTGCGATTGTAGTGGTCACCTTAATGCATTTTGCGTTCGGCATTCCAGTGAATCCGTAGAAATCACAGACGTTGACAGCGTTGCAAAATAGCGGATTTGACTGAAATTCAACCAACTTGCCGGTGACGCCGTTGGTCGCCACAGGACCGTTGCAGCTTGCAAAAACGAAACCGTTTTGAACCCCAGTGCGAGCAATACTATCAAATTTGAATGATGTGATCCACGGACACAGCTCTTAGTATCCAAGACCGCACCGCGCCCGCTCCCGTAATTTGCAAAGTGTCAAACAAATTTATGTGGTTTCATTCCAACTGTTATTCTCCGAGAGCGCCCATTGGCTTGAAGCGCATCTCTGACTTGCACCACCCAATTCAGCCTTAACGATTCCCTGCCAAACTTTTCTCGCACCGCTATCTCACCTGGCAAAAGTCGGAATCCCGTTCCGAGATGAACGTGTTGAACCGACGTGGTTCGGAACCGAAGCACACATCGTTGACTCCGGGGAGGATCAATAATGAGTCAGAAAACCAAATCCGCACACTTGGTGTTTTAGAGGATAACAGAACCGTTGAGAATCATAGCCATGCATACGATCCGCTGGCCTCTATCACGACCCTCCTTTCACCCGACTGTGGCAGTCGTCCGTTTGTTCAGCTTCCAGCATGTTTGTTAGCATCTCAAGCCCGACTATGTTAAAAAACGATTGTTCCCTTAAATTGGATTTGCAGGGTGATTCTCTAAGAACAGGGATCTTTTGACGATTGAACGCTGTCTTCCAAATAGCCTGCATGCCCTTTGAATTTTGTCCGGCGCTCCGGTTATTCTACTTTCAGATTTCGACATTTTGCATTAAATCGGTTGAACGACATTGAATATGAGTGATTCATCCGGGATGCGGGGTTATGGAAAAGATTCAGGGGCGGCAATTGCAACTGGGTGAGGTCGATGTCAGCGTAGTCGACTTGAACCCCAAATCCAGGGACGATATCCCCATGGTTCTGCGTGGGTTGCAGCATCTTTATGTGAATCCGGAGACACGGGAGCGACTTTTTGATCTGCTCGACCAGCATATCCGGCTGAATGCCGACCATAAAATAAAAGGTCCGGCCATGGGAATGTGGTCGATACTTGTGCTGGCGGCGCTTAAGGAGGGAGTGAACGTCAACTTCGCCCGCCTCCAGACTTTTGCCAACCACCATGATAATGTGCGCGCGATGATTGGACACAGCAGTCCATATGACGAGACATTTTATGAATATGAAAGTCTTGTCGAAAACGTCTCCCTAGCCTCACCTGATCTGTTGCGAGGGGTTGCGCAAATGATCAAGAAGAGCGGTCATTCGGTTGCGAGAAAGTTGGCTTGGAATCGCCTTGCGCGAGCACAGCAGCTTGTCGGTTATCGAGAATAATGTTCACAATCCGACGAATGCGTTGAATTTTCAACTGTTCACAAACCCTCCGTGCCACCATTGATTTTTCCTTTGCTTTTCTTTCAACGAGGCGTCTTTGCAACACTGATCCAAAGCAAATGCACCGCACTTGGACAATATGCTGAATAAAGGAAACCGAAGGACAGGTAAGCAAACGAAGTTAATCCAGCCTATCGCGATCTCCTCCAGATGGTATGCGGAGTTCCCTTGCTAGGAAGCGTATGGTCCGGATGGCGGCGAATGCCCGAACTGATGGCGGTCAGCGCGGCAAAGGCTCGGTCCCTTTGCTCAGTATATCGATATAAGCTCCGTAGACGAAAATCTTGTTTCGTTCTTTGCCAGTCGTTTCCCGGGCAATTCCAAGCTCTTCAAGGAGGATGAGGTTACGCAATGCCGTTGGCAGCGACATTCCCGTCTCCTCGGTTATCTTGTTCGTGGTGAGTATGGGACGACGCTGCATCAATGCATGGATTGTTAAAGCCGACGCTGTGGATCGACCGCTCTCTTCAAGCGCCGTGCGACCGTCCTCGAAGAGCCGAACGATAGATTGTGCGGTCTCAGTTGCTTGCTCGGAAGTCTCGACTACCCCTTGCAGGAAAAACTCAATCCAATCTTCCCAGTTTCCCGTTTCCCGAACAGACTGCAGCAAATCATAATATTGGTCGCGATGCGTCTTCAGATAGAGGCTCAGATAAAGGATAGGGTCTCGCAGAATGCCTTCCACGCAAAGGATCATGGTAATAAGGAGACGTCCTAAGCGCCCGTTCCCATCCAGGAATGGGTGAATCGTCTCAAATTGCAGATGGGCAAGCGCTGCTTTCACAAGCGCCGGCAGCTGAACGGTCTCGTCGTGAAGAAACTTCTCGAACCGGTCCAGGCACGGCATGAGTTGATCAACAGGAGGAGGCACAAACCGCGCGGTTCCCGGTCGCGTTCCCCCGATCCAGTTTTGTGATGTTCTGAACTCTCCGGGCTGCTTGCCGCCGCCTCGCGAATTGCTCATCAATCGCAAATGCATTTCCTTCAGCAGTCTGAGAGAAAGTGGAAATTCCTTGAGCCGTTCCACTCCATAATTCAAGGCAGAGACGTAGCAGGAGACTTCGGTCACATCGTCGACGGGAGCGCCTGGCGCTTCGTTGAATTCGAACAGCAGCAAATCAGACAGGGATGATTGCGTTCCCTCGATCTGTGAGGACAGAACGGCTTCCTTGCGGACATACATATAGAGAAATAATGCGGTGTCCGGCAAAACCATGCTCATGCCGTCCAGCCGGCCTAAAGCGGTATTGGCCTTGTCAAGCAAGGGATACAACCGCGCCATATCCAGAGGCGGATCGGGCGGCAGCGGCGCTGGCACATAAGCCCGATAACTTTCACCACCAACAAAGGCGCTTTGAACATATCGGCCAAGGCGATTATTCTTGGTCATATGACTTCAAATAACCAAATCTATCTGATTCATTAGTTACAAGAGTCTAACTCACATGCGTGTAAGCAAGAGTCAATTAACTAACAAAAAGCGGTGTTTTTGTTAGTTGTGCTGCTTGCCCGTTCCATGGGGGGGCGCAAGGCCATGGGCAATGTCCGGAATCCTTCGAACTTTCAATCATGCGACGGCGGCTTCGGTATGTTGAAGTTTCATCTCGCGCAGCGTCTGACGCGCATCGCTCTCGCTTGAGCCTGAAACGCGGCGGCGCCCCGGTTCTTTGCCTTAACCGTCATCCCGCTCACGCTTCAAAACAACGCGGCTGCAAAGAAAAAATCCGCCGACACTGTTCGGACCCATCATGGCTGATCGAAGCGTTCGTGGTGCGATTTCGGGCGAAAATACCACTTTTCACATAGAATCTTAAGCGGCGCTTACCATTTGCTCGGAAAGTCCTTCCTGCGAAAGTCCGTCCAGCCGCGGCATGAGACCGAGGAGTTCTTGAGTGTAGGCATGCTGTGGATTGGCGAAGAGTTCCTCTGTATCCTGAACTTCTACAAGTTTGCCGTGCTTCAACACTCCCACCCTTCCGCACATCTGTCGAACCACCGGCAAATCATGACTAATGAAGAGCATGGTCAAGCCGAGATGCTCTTGCAGATCCTTCAATATGTTCAGGATCTGCGCCTGAATCGAGACATCCAGGGCACTGGTCGGTTCGTCGCAAATGAGAAAGCGCGGTTGGGTTGCCAGAGCGCGCGCAATGGATATGCGCTGCCTTTGGCCTCCGGAAAATTCATGCGGGTATTTTGTTGCCGCTTCCGCACCCAGCCCAACTCGATCCAGGAGTTCTTTGACCCGTTCGGCAATGCCACTCTCGTCCATCAGTTTATGGTGCCGAGCCGGCTCAGCCACGATGTCGGACACTTTCATTCGGGGATTGAGGCTGGAATACGGGTCCTGAAAGATCATCTGTATCTGACGGCGGTAGCCCGCAAGCTGGACAGCGTCATTCACCTTCATCTCTTCGCCGTCAAAGAAGATTTGTCCGTTATCCACAGAATGAAGAGTGGCGATCATTCGAGCCACGGTGGACTTGCCTGAACCGCTTTCGCCAACCAATCCAAAGACCTCTCCATCATGAATATCGAAAGAAACACGGTCGACAGCGGTAAAATATTTCCGCATCGACGGAAGCAATGAACTCCTTTCAAGAAAGAGCTTGGTAACGCCTTTGACTTCAAGCAGTTTGCCCTCTTTGGAAGACTCTGTTTTCCGCCAATTGCGTGCCAAGTCGGCTACGCGAAATTCTGTCACCCGCCCGCCATAGCCGATGAGCGGGAACCGCTTGAGCTTGATTGTCGGGCGCGGAACCGCGGCGATGAGAGACTTGGTATAGGCGTGCTGCGGTCGACCGAGGACTTGAGGAGTAGGACCGCTTTCAACCACCTCGCCCATATACATGACAGTGACCTGATTGGTTGTATCGGCAATCACCCCCATATCGTGTGTGATGAGGATGACACCCATCTTCCGTTCACGGGCGAGCTCTTTGATCAAGTCGAGGATTTGCGCTTGAATTGAAACATCAAGCGCGGTGGTCGGCTCGTCGGCCACCACGACTTTCGGTTCGGAGCAAAGAGCAAGAGCTATCACAACACGCTGACGCATCCCGCCGGAAAACTGGTGCGGATATTGATCAAACCGCACGGCGGAATTGGGGATAGCAACGCGGTCAAGCAGTGTGATCGCGTGTTTCTTCGCAGCGCTGTCGGAAAGACCCAGATGGAGCTGAATGGTCTCCACAAGCTGTGCGCCGATGGTGAAAAGCGGATTAAGCGAGGTCAGCGGATCTTGAAAGATCATGCTGACTTCTTTTCCGCGGATTGCACGTTTTTCTTCTGCCGCGAGCGCGTCTATGCGGCGGCCATGCAAATAAACCTCGCCTGAGGTAATTCGGGCCGGTGGGTCGAGAAGGCCGATGATGGCGTTTCCCGTCATGGATTTGCCCGCTCCGCTTTCGCCGACGACACCGTGGATCTGTCCAGGTTCGATATCATAAGATACGTTTTGCACCGGTTTGAAAATTTCGTGCCGCGTGGGAATTTCAACCGTCAGGTTGCGGACGGACAGGACAGGTTCGGTCATGCCAAGTCAGCACCGCTTTCCACTTCGGCGGCCAAAAAACGAACCGTAGTTTCCGCACTATCCGCCGTGCGCGGCAGGCCCGCCATCTGTGCTGCATCTCGGGGGGCTGCAACCAGCTGCCAGACCGCCGGAAAGGCTATGGTCATCAATAACGAGAAAACGGTTTGCTGGTTCATCTGAGCCTCGGATTCAGCGCATCGCGAAGCCAATCGCCCAAGAGATTCACCGAGAGCGCGAGCGCAAGAAGCGTACAAGCGGGAAAGAACAGAATCCACCATTCCCCCGAAAAGAGAAAACCCTGCCCGATGCGGATCAGTGTGCCAAGGGAGGGTTGTGTGGGTGGCGCGCCGACGCCAAGGAAAGAAAGCGTAGCTTCTGCGATGATGGCCAGAGCCAGCGAAATCGTGGCGATCACAAGGACAGGAGAAAGAACATTGGGGAGAATGTGCTTTAGCATTATGGCTGGACTGGAACGGCCGATCATGCGGGCAGCCTGCACGTATTCTTTGTTCTTTTCCACCAAGGTCGCGCCACGGATCACACGTGCGAACTGCACCCAATCTGAAAGGCCGATCGCAATGATCAAGACCCAAATCGCCATCTGATCCCGATATTCGACCGGCGTGAAACCTTTGGCGATGCCAAAAATCAACATGGCGACGAGAATTGAGGGGAACGTCAGCTGAATGTCAGCGATGCGCATGATTATCGTTTCGATCCAGCCGCCGACATAACCGGCAATCAGTCCCAAGACCACACCCAACACCATGGCGAGCAGCACAGCGGCAAAACCCACGAAAAGCGAGATGCGCATGCCATACAGAATCGTGGAGAAAACGTCACGGCCCTGATCGTCGGTGCCAAGGAAAAAACTATCACCGGTAAACGCATTGGGTGTGCCCGGAGGGGTGAACCCGTTCATGAGATTCAGAGAAGCCGGATTGAACGGATCGTGGGGCGCGATCAATGGGGCAAAGAGAGCGCCGAAGAAAAGCAGCATAACGACCAGGGATGAGATCACTGCAACTTGCGAGCGTCGGAACGAATAGAAGAAATCGGAGGCAAGAAAGATTGCTAAACGCCCATTGGCCGCGGCTTTGACCGAGCTTTCTTTGGCAGAATCAGCCATTCCCGATTCCCCGCGCTCTTGGGACAGCCTTTGCCTCTCCAAGCAGATTGAAAGAAATCCGTTGCGCTTCGCACCGCTTGAGGGACTTTCCCCAAATTAAATTCATTGGCCAACCTCTCGATTGTCCTGCAAATCCACCGAAAGATGGAACGATATCCAGCTTGCCGAGATGCGGGGGCCGGAGTCCGGCAGCCGATGCGACGCAAAAAGAAGATGGGCCGGACATCATCCTGTGCCGCCGTCCGAGCGCAGGCGTGGATCAATGGCAAAATACAGCATGTCGACGACAAGGTTAATGCCAACAAACATTACTGATATGAGCATCAGATACGCTGCCATGACAGGAATATCGACAAACTGCACCGCGTTGATGAATAAAAGACCAACGCCCGGCCATTGAAACACCGATTCCGTAATGATCGCGAATGCAATAATCGAACCAAGCTGCAGTCCGGTCACCGTAATCACCGGCACAAGGGTATTCTTGATTGCATGGCGAAAATTGACCGACCGCTCGCGCAGACCTCGGGCGCGGGCAAAGCGGATATAGTCCTGGCGCAGCACTTCCAACATCTCCGATCGCACAAGCCGCATGATCAAGGTCATTTGGTAAAGGCCCAAAGTTATTGAGGGCAAAATCAGCGCCTTCCAGCCTCCGGCTGTTAGAAACCCGGTGGTCCACCAGCCCAAGTCAATAACCTCTCCCCGCCCAAAAGATGGCAGGAGGTCCAACTCCACCGAAAAGATATAGATGAGTAATATGCCAATAAGAAAAGTTGGCAGCGAAACGCCGATGAGCGAACCGGTCATGATTACATTGGCCGCCAAACCGTTGCGCCGGATCGCTGTGAAAACTCCCATAATGATGCCGAACACAATGGCGAACAAGCCAGAGACGGCAGCAAGCTCCAATGTGGCGGGCGCGCGTTCGGCAATGATGTCCGCCACCGGACGGCCTTGCCGATAAGACACTCCGAAATTGCCCTGCACAGCCCCCTGCAGGAATTTCACATACTGCACTGGAAACGGCTGATCGAGTCCGAGCTGTGTCCGCAGGCGATCAATATCCGCCTGTGTTCGCTCCTGCCCCAGCATATTGTCTACCGGATCGCCGACAAAACGGAACATGGAAAATGCAACGAAACCGACGACCAGCAGAACAATAAGCGACTGAAAAACCCGTCTGATGATATAGCTCAGCAAGATCAGCGCCCCTCCGCTGTTCGGTGGTCACGTCCGCCGAACTGCGTTTCGGTTTACCACCATTCCGCCACACTGGCAAAAGCGGCACGCTGCAGTCAATTTCAACGCAGGTCGGAATAGCAGCGGACAATTTGCGCTTGTTGGCGAGAAAAGGCAAGCTTGTCCGCACCCTCGAATTGGCTCTTGTGCCCCGGACCAGCGGTTGAACGCAGATCGGCACATACGCATGCCCGGTTTGATAAATGGGCACGATTTTGTCGATCTTCGCCTGACGCTTGCTGTCGTCGATTTCCGATTGAATCAATGGAAGACGTTCGTCGAAGCGCGCGTTGGAAAGTCAGCCGAAATTTTACAACCCCTGTTTTTTTCTGAGTTTGACGTGGAAACAAGAAACCGGACCGGGCGCTCATGATCGAACGTGCCGGGCGACCAGCCGAGAAGATACAAATTGAAATTGTCAATTCCGAGTTCGGGCCAGTAATTCCGCACAGGCATGGCATCAAGGAAGGGATTAAGCTGGCCGGCATTCTGAATCGGAACGGAATTGACCAAGTCGACATTTCGGACTTGAACCGAACGATATCGTGTCGGCACTATGAATGGATAAAGCGGCGGCAACGATTGCTGCGCATGAACGAATTGCATTTTCTTTCCATACAGCTGAGACTAAAGCAAGCTGGTCTTCTCCGAGGGATTGCGATGCGGAGATCTGTGAAGTGCAATCGGCTTGAACACCGCTCCGGCCGAGTGAAAAACATTCGGAATATCGCCATGCGCCGCAAACAAGACATCCGAAATCGGATAATGCAGGGTAAAACTGCAGAGGATTCTCAATGAGCTCGGATGCATCTGATCCCGTTCTCATCGGCATCGACTGGGGAACCTCCTCGCTTCGGGCATTTCTCATGGCGTCGGACGGCGCAATCTTGGACCACCGTCAAGAAGCGGCGGGAATTCTGTCGGTAAAGAACGGTGCGTTTGAACCTGTGTTCGAGCGCATGATCGGTGGCTGGACAGCCAATGGCTCCGTGCCGATTATAGCCTCAGGCATGATCACCAGCCGCAGCGGCTGGCTTGAAACTCCGTATCAGGTAACGCCCTGCGGTCCCGCCGAACTTGCAGACGCAATCGTTTCCCATAAAACATCGACGGGTAAAACGGTTAACTTCATCACTGGCATCCGGACCGAAAATAACGGTGTTCCCGACATCATGCGCGGCGAAGAAACCCAGATTATCGGCGTCGCCGCAAAGATCGACGGAAAATTTGTCATACCGGGCACGCACAGCAAATGGATCGAAGTCCGAAATGGCCGCATCGAAGCTTTTTCGACCTACATGACCGGCGAACTCTTTGCCGCGCTTAAGAACCATACGATCCTTGGCGCATTCATCGGCCATGACTGCCAAAGCGAGGACGGTTTTCGGCTGGGCGTCGAGGCAGGCCTTACCGGGCAACCTAGTCTGCTGCATCGATTGTTCCACGTCCGCACCCTGCCTCTATTTGAAAAGATTCAACGAGAACAAACCGGAGATTACCTTTCTGGATTGCTGATTGGAGCGGAAATCGCGGCGGTGCGGAGTGATATCGGCGATCACTGCCGAGTGACGTGCATCGCCAACGAAGACCTTGGCCGGCGCTACGGGATTGCCTTGGATATGGCAGGAATCCCCTCCGACCAAGCTCCCGGCGAGTCGGCTGCGTTGGGGCAGTATATCATCGCCAAGACCGCAGGGTTGCTTTCACTATCTCTTGCATAGCGGCACTTTGGGCTGCCATGTGACAGCGATTTCGAAACTTGTCATACCGGAGGACGCTCGGTTGCAGGCGTGATCGACAGATTTAGGTTATGCAGAAGCTCAGTTCCTCTCTGCTGATTAACCGTAAAATAATGCCCAAAAGATCAACCGGTGTATTGATCCACGCGCCTGCACTAATTGCTTTCGCCAACGGGATTTGTCATGGACACGATCACGGTTCCTGCACCGCATTGCGTCCTGACCATTTGACGCTCGGCGCTGCCAAACGCGGTCGGAGACGCACAAAAATCTCCATTTTTTCGTTAGGGAATAGAGCAGCCCTTGAGTCTCTCATTCGGAATTCCAAAGCTTTGCGATTTTCCTAATCGGACAAACACAAAAGATTTTCAAAGGTTCGGAAGCCGGAGAATTGACAATAATGCAGCAAGCAAGATAGTGGCGCTTATGCGCCTTATGGTCAGCAAAGCACCTACTTCTTTGAACTCTGGCCGTTTTGGTTTGGGCCTATTCGGTCGTATTTTGAGCAGTCGAGCCCGCTTAACAATCAACTGTGTCCTCGGACACCCGAAAACCCACACTTGTTTGGGCTGAGGAATCGTAATTTGTTGCTTCGAATTTGAGCGGATCGCCCCACTGACAACGCCTCTGCAAGGAATCAGTGAATGAGCTATCAAAATCATTTTGACCTCATCGTCATTGGAAGCGGCCCGGCGGGCCGCAGCGCGGCGATACAAGCGGCGAAGCTCAAGCGCAGCGTGCTTGTTGTAGAACGCGGTCGGAAGGTAGGGGGCGTCTCGGTTCATACCGGAACAATCCCATCAAAAACCTTTCGCGAAACAATTCTGAATCTCTCTGGCTGGAGAGAGCGAAACTTTTATGGTCGTTCGTACCGGGTCAAACGAAACATTGGCGCAGAAGATCTTAGAATCCGCCTTCGCAAAACGCTTGAGTACGAAGTGGAAGTGCTCGAACATCAGTTCGCCCGCAATCGAGTGCAGACATTCGCAGGAGCGGCCCAATTCAGCTCTCCGTCAAGCATTGAAGTTACCGGTGAAAAAGGCGAACGATTCACCTTCACCGCCGAACGATTTTTGATTAGCACAGGCACCATCCCGTTTCGCCCTGAATATGTGCCGTTCAATGATCGGAATGTGATCGACAGCGACGGCATCGTCGAATTGGACTTTGTGCCTGGAAGCATCATCGTCGTCGGCGCCGGCGTCATTGGTGTCGAGTATGCAACCATGATGCAGGCGCTTGATATACGGACAACCCTTGTCGAGCCGCGAGATAGCTTTCTCGACTTTATCGACCAGACATTGATCAGAGAATTTATGTCGGAAATTCAAGATATGGGACTCGATTTGCGACTCGGCACCCAGATTACGAATTTCGAAGTCGACGATCATTCAGTGGCAGTCGAAATGGATACAGGAAGGCGGGTGCGCGCGGATATGCTTATGTTCGCAGCGGGCAGAATGGGCGCGACTGATCATCTCAATCTGGCGGCTTGCGGACTTGGCGTTGATCACCGGGGTAGGATCGAGGTTGACCGAACAACCTACCGAACCGCTGTTCCCAGCATCTATGCAGCTGGAGACGTCATCGGATTTCCATGTCTTGCCTCCACGGCGCTTCAGCAGGGGCGCGTTGCCGCCTGCCATGCGCTGGATGTGCCTACGCTACCTCAATCGCCTTGGTTTCCTTACGGCATCTACTCGGTTCCCGAAATATCGACCTGCGGCATGTCCGAAGAAGAGTTACGGCAGCGTGGAATCAAATACGAAGTTGGAATTGCCCGATTCCGCGAGACATCTCGCGGTCACATCATGGGTGTGGACCATGGGATGTTGAAGATGTTGGTATCATTGAAAACCCGTCGGCTGCTCGGCGTTCAAATCGTCGGTGAAGGGGCGACGGAACTGATTCACATCGCTCAAGCGGTTCTCAATCTTAAGGGCACAGTGGACTATTTTGTCGAAAACACCTTTAATTATCCAACGCTTGCCGAGGCATACAAGATCGCTGGTCTCGACGCATGGAATCGCATGCCGTCTCCGGCGGAAAAATTGATCCGGCTTGATCCTCCCGCGAAAAAGAAGCCTTCTTGATTCCAAGAATTCAACTGCATCTTCACTGAGCGCAAAACGGGCGGAAACACTTACGGTCTTTGTTATTCGCAATGCCGCGGAGTTTGCTCTATGCGTAAAACCACCGCGCGAACGCTTCAATGAACGAAGTTTTCATCCGTTCATAGCTCTGCTTGTCTCAGTCGCTTGCTCGCGAAGCGATCTCTTGGCTGTGGCATCCATCCATCAAAAATCAAAATGCAATGCATTGCGCATACATTTTGCCCAAGGCCGTTCCCTCAACCGCTGCAAACTGACACGCGGGAAACCGGCAGCCGAAATCAACCTTCGTATTCGCTGAGAGTAAAGAACAGCGTATCGCCGATTTCACACAAAGCCGGCGTGCGTTTGCAAAATACGACACCACCCCGATTGAAGTGAAGTTCCGCCGGCCTCTCCCAGGGCTCTTTCAAATTCCAGATATACCCGGCGAACTGCCCATCTTCGACGGTATCGCCCAGATCGACTACCGGCTCAAACATTCCATCCTTATGAGCAAAAATGTAGTGATCGCCTGTCTGCATGGACTTTAAGGCAACTTTATGCTCAGGCTCCGGCAGGTCTTCGTCTTTCTTATAGACGCCCATAGCACGCAGGCAGCGCTTCAATCCGTTATAGGCGAACCGGCGAATCCATGGCCGGATTTTTCCGCCGCCTCCGAGTTCAGTCGACAGATAGATCTTGTCCAGCGGCAATATCTCGCCCGAAAGCGTTGTTTCATGCACGCGATTTCCCACGATTCCCAAAGGCGCGCCGAACAGTTCAAGAAATCGCATCTGCATCGCGTCCTTAAATTCGTCTCCCATCAAACGGATCTTCACGGACGGATAATGGTCAATGGACTTGCCAGCAGAATGAAGATCGAAAAAGACGTCGCCGCGCGGCACGATATGATTGGTGATATACCAAGCGATCATCTCGGTGGGCGATCCGTACTGATTGCCGGGAAACATCCGGTTTAGATTTGCCTCTCCAGTCCAGTCCAATGGCGAAGTGCGGCGCCCGGAATAATATGCAGGCGCGTTCGCCGCCGGAAGAAAAATAATCTGACCTTCAATGTCTTCCGGCGTAAGTTCTTGGTAAAGACCATTGGTGATTGAGACGCCTTCATACTCATCGCCATGATTGGCGCCAATCACAACAGCAACCGGGCCCCCGCCGCGCTTTATGGACATGATCGGCAGAGGCAGCCAGCCATATGCCGAGCGGTCAGAACTGAATTGAATGCGCACGTAACCGTGCTGCTTTCCGTCTGCATCAAGATCAATCTCGCAGGATGGCGCTAGACTCGCTTTGGGACAGGGCATGTATGTCTCCCGATTAATTTTGCTTTCACACAGAATGCCGCAGATTACGCCAAGCGGCGCTGATCATCGAAACACCTTCTTTGATCTGTTCAACCGAGGCAAAACTGTAAGCCATTCGGATGAAGTTCCCCGGATCGTCAGTTGAAAAACTGAGCCGTCCAGGCGTCACCTCAACCCCCTCGTCAATGCCGAGCTCAACCAGCTTTTCACAGTTTGTTCCTTTCGGGAATTCAACCCAGAGGAAGTATCCTCCCTTCGGCACATTGACACGCGCCTCTGGAAGCCGCGCGGCAAGAGCTTGGACCATCACATCTCGATGGAGACGCATCTGTTGTGAAATCTCATCGATATGAAGCGTCACTTTTCCCGAGCGCATAAGTTGAACAACGATCCGCTGAGCGAATGCATTTGAACCCCCATCGGCTTTCTGCATCGCCATGCGCCGGACCACGCTGGAATCGCCGATTGCCCACCCGACACGAAGACCGGGGGCAAGAATTTTGGAGACCGTTCCAAGTCCCACAACGCGCCCAGTCATATCCATTGACTTGATTGAGGGCACAACCTCTCCTTCAAAACGGATCCGGCGATACGGGTCGTCCTCGCAGATCACAAAGTCGTGGACTTGCGCCAGTTCAAGCATTCTTAGCCGACGCTCCAGCGATGTGGTTATCCCGGTCGGATTGTGGAAATCCGGCACATCGAACAAAAGCTTCGGCTTTGCCTCGCCGTTGCGTTCAATTGACTGAAGCTTGCGCTCCAGGTCTTCCGTTTTTAATCCCTCCGCGTCCTGACCCACTTCAATAAAGCGGACATTGTGCGTGCGCATGATGTGCAGCGAGGTCATGTAGGTTGGGCGTGTGACAATCACCGCATCCCCAGGCTCGCAAAACACCCGCAGCGCCAGATCGAATGCATGCTTCGCACCATAAGTGATCAGCACGTTTTCCCGTGTTGCCCGCACCCCATCCTGCGCCACGAATTCACAAACTTCCTCGCGCAGATCTTTCAGCCCCATCAGCGGCGCGTACTGCATAGCTTCGTCGCGCAATGGACCGACAGCTTCGGTCGCCTCCTGCACCACGTCGGGCAAACAAGGAGGATATGCGGCTCCGGAACCAAGCGGTATCGTGTCCGGAACATGGTCGAAAACCGATTTGCCCAATACGACCGACCGACGTGCAAATCTATACTTAGTCAATCTGTTCTCCATTCAGCTGTGTGCGCCAATCAGGATTGGTGATTTCGAACCTCGCAAGCTCCTTGTTATCCTTTTTCCGTCCGCATGCCCTTGAAGACACTCCGCCATGTCTGTATCCACTGTATTGGCGAAAGAATACAGTTCCACATCAAACCGATAGTTTAACAGACGGTCACATTCAATTCTTTGAGGTGGGAAACTCATGAAACCTCAATATGCGGACTTCACACGCGAGGAATTCGAACAGCGATACGCAAAAACCCGCGAATTGATGTCCGTCCATAATTTAGACGCGGCGCTGATCACCGAGCGGCTCAACTATCAGTACTATTCAGGCCATCGCTCCGAGCAATGCGCGGTCGACAAAATTCGCTCATATATGTTCATTCTGCCCAAAGACCGCGAACCAACGCTCATCACAATGCCTTTCGAGTCCGCCCAGGTGGAGCAGACGACATATATTTCCGATATTCGCATGACCGGCGGATTAACCGGGCATCCCGAATTTGTTGTCGATGTGCTGAAGGAGCTGGGATTGTCGAAGGCCCGCATTGGTGCGGAATTGGGCCGCGAGCAGTATCTGGGCATCTCCTATCTTGGATTGAAGGAGATCATGCGCGCGCTCCCCTCCGCGACTTTCGTCGATGCTGCCGACATTTTTCTTGCGATTCGCAATGTCAAATCGCCGCAAGAAATCGAATATATCCGACGCGCAGCGATTATCTCCGCTGAAGCCCAGAAAGAGACGTTCGCTCAGATCCGCGCCGGCATGTCAGAAAACGAAATTGCCAAAATATTGCGGCAAAATTTAATCAATGGTGGTGCTGAGAAGATCTCACTGCTTTGCGTTGTGTCCGGAACCAACGAACGAGGCATCGTGCTGCTGCCGACCGACCGGATTATCAAAAAGGGCGAAACCGTGGGTTTTGATGTGGGTGTCAGCTTCAAAGGCTACTGGTCCGACCTGGCTCGAACCGCCGCTGTTGGCGAACCTTCGAACGAGTTGAAAGAATTCTACTCATGGATGATGCAGCTGCGGCACGACTGCAACATGCAGCTGACAGCCGGCAACAACCCCGCCGATGTGATTCAAGTCGTTGACGAATACTTAACCGAACGCAATCTTAAGACCATGGGCGTGGGACGTGTCGGTCATGGCGTCGGGATCGAAACAACCGAATTTCCGTCGCTGGCTGCATTTGAAGACATCACGTTCGAGGTTGGCAATGTCTTTGCCTGCAATCCGAATTTTTCTAATCATCTCGGTTTCATCAACGCCGAGGACAATTGGGCCGTGACCGATGCAGAACCGGATTTGCTTTCTGCGCCGGAAGCGGATCGGGACATTCCGGTCGTCGACACCTGAATTGAGGCGGAAACACGCTGACTTGTCCCACACCGGCCGCGGTCATGCCGGTTGGATCGTTTCCCGCTCAGGGAAACTGCTAAAAAAGGGAAGGAGAAAAAGATGAACCCCACACGAAAAGGATTCCTGTCGATGGTTGCCGCGTGCGCCGTTTTCGCTGCCACAGCAACAGCATCGTTCGCAGAAACGCTGATGGAACGCGCCACAGGAGATGGATTGCGCGTAGCTTTCTACAATTTCGCACCATACGCCTATAAGGACGAAAATGACGAACTTGTCGGCACGGATGTCGAAACGCTTAAAGCGATTTTGAACAGAATGGGCGGAAAAATCGCCGATGCTGATTCTACCGATTGGGGTGCGCTGATTCCAGGAGTTAAGGCTGACCGGTTCGACGTTGTGGCAGCCGGGATGTTCGTGACTCCCAAGCGCTGCGCCGAAGTGCAGTTCTCAGAACCAACCTTCGGAATTCAGCAGGCGATGCTGGTCTTGAAGGGCAATCCCCGCAATATCACGAATTATGAATCCTTGGCTGAGAATGGTCTGCGTGTCGGGACAGTGGCCGGATCTGCGCAGACGGATTACGCTCGCAGCGCCGGTGTTGACGACGGCATGATCTCCGAATTGCCTGATAATCCAACGGGAGTCGCGGCTTTGCGCGCAGGCAGAATTGACGCTTGGGCTGTGTCCGCGCCAGGCGTCCGGCAGATTCTCAGCAATCTTGAAGACGACGAAATGGAGTCGACTCCGCTGTTTGCCGAAGTCGCAGGAAAACCGGCGGTTTCCCACGGAGCCTTTGCATTCCGCAAAGGCGACGCCGAATTTGTTGCTGCCTTCAATGAAATCATGGCTGATTTTATTGGTTCGCCGGAGCATATCGCCATCCTTGAACGGCACGATATGTCAGCTGGTGAGCTGCCGATTAAATCCACCGCAGAGCTTTGTGCCGGCTAGACAGCGCATTCATCGGATTTGCACCCTGCGCGGGACAATTGGTTCCGCGCAGGGATAAACATAATGCACCGGCACTGTGACCAGTATCCTCTCGGCCCGGTATTGGCATTGAGTCATTCTCTAGGGAAACCACGATTGACCAGAGCCCCGGACACATGAATCGCGCGGCCATAGTTGCTGTACTGATCGCCTTCTTGATCGGCATGGCGTTTGCGACATTTTCGGAAATGCGCGTGTTTCTGCCCGCGTTGTTGAAGGGTGCGGTCGTAACTCTGCAGGTTTCTATTCAATCCATTATTCTGTTCCTGGTCATGTCCTTTCTTGCGGGCATCGGCCGGTCACGAGGACATGTGACTGTTCGGTGGGTTTCGACGATTTACATCGAGGTTTTCCGCGGCACTTCGCTGCTGGTTATCCTGTTCTGGATGTTCTTCGTGCTGCCGGAGTTTGGCGTTGTCTTGTCACCCATGGTGGCTGGAGTCATAGCGGTCGGACTGAATTTCGGCGCCTATGGCGCTGAGGTTGTGCGAGGAGCCATTGCTGCGGTTCCCAGAGGACAATTCGAAGCCGCTGATGCGCTGAACATGTCGCCATATCGGCGTATGGTGCGGATTATCTTGCCGCAGGCGATCGCAATCATGATCCCCGGACTGAGCAACCTGACCATAGAACTGATCAAAGCGACAGCGCTTGTGTCGGCGGTCACGCTGGTCGACATCACCTATGCCGCGGTTCAGCAGAATCAATTGCACTACCGGACTGTTGAAATTTTCGCGATCGCACTGCTTCTTTACTATGTATTGGCACAATTTGTGCGTTTCGGCGGGGCGGCTTTGGAGGATCGCTTTACCCGCCACCGCGCCAAAAGGATCTAATCGATGGATTGGAGTTGGGAATTTACTTTCGACGTTGTGCTGCCCCGGATGTGGGAAGCGGCGGGTGTCACTTTGTGGGCGACTGCAGCGAGTTTTGCATTTGCGCTGGTCGGCGGCCTGATCCTCATGTTGTTGAAAACGCATCGCTCCAATTGGATAAATCGCCCGGCAACTGAACTCATCGAATTCATTCGGGCAACACCGCTTCTTGTGCAAATCTTCTTTCTTTTTTTTCTGCTGCCTGAATTCGGCATCACGCTGCCGCCGCTCACAACGGGCATACTGGCCATCGGAATTTACAATTCCGCATTATGTGCAGAGGTGTATCGGGCTGGATTCCAAGCCGTGCCGCGCGGTCAATGGGAAGCCTGTGTTGCCCTTAATATGTCGACTTACAGAACTTTCAAAGATGTCATCATTCCGCAGTCGCTTCCACCGATAGTTCCCGCGCTCGGAAATTATCTTGTGGCGATTTTCAAAGAAACTCCGCTGCTTTCATTCGTTGCTGTGGCGGAAATCATGCAGATTTCCAAACTGATCGGAGCCGAATACTACCGATTCACAGAGGCAGTCACCATCGCCGGTTTATTCTTTCTGGTCATGAGCTTAGCTGCGGCGTTTCTGATCTGGATTGTCGAAACACGCATCAGGAGGAGCATCCTGCATTGACCAGTCCCATGATAGAATTTGAAAGAGTGGCGAAAGCCTATGGCGAACTTCAAGTGCTCAAGGATCTCGATTTTTCGGTTGAAAAGGGCGAGGTGGTGTCGATCATCGGACCATCGGGATCCGGCAAAACCACGGTTCTGCGGGTTCTCATGACGCTGGAGCCCATTCAGAGCGGCACTATGTACGTCGATGGCGAACCCCTGAACAAAATGGAAGCCGGCGGCCGTTTGGTCGAAGCCTCAAAGACGCATATCCGTCGGATCCGCTCGAAGATCGGCATGGTGTTTCAAAATTTCAATCTGTTTCCGCATATGACGGTGCTTGAGAATTGCAATGAAAGCCCGATGCACACACAGGGCAAGTCTAAGAAGAAGGCAACCGAGGAATCATTGCGCTTGCTTGAAATGGTCGGCTTGGCAAACAAAATCGAACAGTATCCAAGCCAGTTATCCGGTGGTCAGCAGCAACGCGTGGCGATCGCCCGTTCTTTGGCCATGCATCCGGAAATTCTGCTATTCGACGAACCTACCTCGGCGTTGGATCCGGAAATGGTGGGAGAAGTTCTCGAAGTCATTCGCACATTGGCGCAATCCGGAAACTATACGATCCTGCTCGTCACGCACCAAATGGGTTTTGCCCGCGAGGTCTCAGACCGCGTCTGCTTCTTTGATGGCGGAAAGATTGTCGAGCAAGGCACACCCGATGAGATATTCTCGAACTCTCAGAATGAAAGGCTCAAACATTTCCTTTCAAAAGTGCTCGAAGCTACTTGAGCTGCAGATTCAGCATTCATTCTCAATCGAGGGATCGGCTGCTTGAGGTTTAACCAACCAAAGTTTCGCGATGAATATGATTTCATTGTGGTCGGTTCAGGCAGCGCCGGCGCAATCGTCGCATCTCGGCTCGCTGAAGAACACAGCAACGGTGTGCTTTTGCTCGAAGCCGGACCGCGGGATTCCAGCCTGTTGCTATCAGTGCCGGCGGCAATGCGTTACGCCTACAACGCATCACGCTTCAATTGGAACTACGAAACCGAGCCGGAACCTTGGCTTAACGATCGGATCCTGACACAGCCGCGCGGCAAGGTGCTGGGCGGTTCGAGTTCGATCAACGGGCAACTCTATCTGCGGGGACACCCCATGGATTACGAGGAGTGGTCTGAAACAGGTGCCGCTGGATGGTCCTACGCCGAAGTGCTGCCGTATTTTCGTCGGCTTGAGACCCGCGTCGATGGCAATTCGGACTATCAAGGACATGACGGTCCAATCAGAGCGTCCACCACAGAAGCTGACGATCTCTTAACTCAGGCATTTTTCAAGGCCGGAGAAGAAGCTGGATATCTGCGGACAGATGACGTGAATGGCGGGCAGCAGGACGGCTTTGGCCTGCTGCCCAAGAACATAGCCGAAGGCCGCAGGTCCTCAACCTCGCGCTGCTACCTTCGTAATTCTCCAAAAAATCTTGATATTCGGACGGGATGCACAGCGCGCAGACTGGTTTTCGAAGATAAATCGGCGAAGGGCGTTCAATTCACACAAGGCGGCCGCTCTATCGTCGCATCCGCTCGGCGCGAAGTCATCTTGTCCGCTGGCGCTATCAACAGTCCGTTGATCCTTATGCATTCAGGAATCGGTCCCGCAGGCGAGTTGTCTGAACACGGAATACCGGTGTTGCACGAACTACCGGGAGTTGGTCAGAATTTAATGGATCATCCACTGACTTCAATTCAGGCCCGATGCAACCGCCCCATCACACTCCACAGTCATTTCAATCCGCTCAGCATTGGCAAGGGAGTGATCGACTGGGTATTAACCCGAAAAGGTTTGCTTGCTGACAATCATTTCGATGCAGTCTGCTTCATTCGTTCAAGAGCGGGCGTTCGGTTTCCGGACCTTCAGATTGCTCTATTTCGCATTGCAGTAGCCGAGGGATCTTCTGACTTTCTCAAGGAACATGCCTTTCAGCTGCAATTCACCTATCAGCGCCCGCGCAGCAGAGGCTGGGTCGGATTGACCTCCCCTGATCCATTGAGTCCCCCGCGAATCCGCTACAATTTGCTGGAACATCAGAACGATGTTGTAAGGATGATAGAGGGACTATGGCTTTCGCGGGAACTTATGGTGCAGCCATCATTCGCGGTCTATGTGGGCGAAGAGATTTTTCCGGGCGCCGACGTTCATGCTTTCGAAGATATCGAAGCCTGGCTGCGCGAAAATTGCCACTCTTCCTACCATCCCTGCGGGACGTGTAAGATGGGAAACGACAAAATGGCTGTAGTGGACTCTGAATGCCGCGTTCACGGGATTCGAAGCCTTCGGATAGTGGATGCTTCGATAATGCCAACGATTCCCTCCGCCAATTTAAATTGTCCGACCATGATGATCGGCGAAAAGGCATCCGATTTGATCCTCGGCAGGAAACCGCTGCCTCCTTCGAACCTTCCGTATTTTACAGATCCCAACTGGAAGACCGCGCAGCGCTGATCCAACGGACAATAGGGTGGAAATTCATGCGCTCTTAACTGGTGTTTGCCTGAAAAGCCGATTCAGCCGTTCAAAGCCTTACTGTGCATGGAATTTTCTGCTGTTTGTGATTGCGAAGATTCGGAGGATACGGCGGAAAAGCGGAAGATTCGCCCAGATATTGTGTCAAATAGGCGAATCTTCAACAAAAGGTAGTGCCAGTTTAAAAACCCCCTGATTCTGCATTTTGGAACAGTTCAACGGCGGTTGACAAAGACCGGACGCGGCGGTTTTCATGCGTCGAGGCGGATTCCGCGCACACCTGTCCCCTGGCCGAACGGATCAGCGCGCAGTTCGGGCGGATCGGCGTCTTCAGCCTGGATAAAGGGTATTGGTCGCCCGGCATCCTGGCGGCCCTTGGCGATATCGCCGAAATGCCGGTGATGAACAAAAACCACCGCGTTTGATGACAGTCACCCGCCATCCCGAGGAGGATGCAGAGGTGTTCCGGGGATACTGTTACTACTACGGACTCCGAGTAAACAGCTTTAACCTATCAAGCTTCCGCTGCCGGATGATCCGACTGTGGGACAAGCGGCATTCACTCCGCGGTTTGCCGATTCACCGGGATCGCACGCCAGAACGTCTCCGCTGCTTACCTCTGCCCGCATTAGTAAACGGACCATACTGGACCTTGATTGAACCTCTGATGCAAGGAACCAGATGCGGTGATGCCCGCACAAGCCCGTCCCTTTGGCAGGAGGGGGGTTCGGATACGACCCCTCCCCCGGCGGATGTTCTTTAACCTGTTACCAATACCAGTCGTTCCCTCTTCCACCACCCGCGACCTGCGCCAGCTGCTCTTCGCTGAGCTGAGTACTCGCAGGAAGCGCCAAGTGATAGGTAGTCGAGTCGTCCTGATGCACGTGGATGGTTACCCCATCGGGAACGTCGATATCGAATTCCTGTTTCACGATGCTTTTTGGGTCTGAAACCAGCCGTGTCCGGAATACATCGTCGGCAGCCGCTTTCTCAATCAAATGATCAGTCATCTGCGCAATGGATTTCATCATCAGTCTCCTTAATTGGCCTAGCAACACCGATGCAACGCTGTTACGTCCGTGTTGATCCTAATTCTATCCGGAGTTATGAATCTTGTCAAGATCTTTTTGCAATGCGAAAAGGAAGAAATCGCCCGGCTCAGGCGTGATCGTAGGCGGACGCTGGAAAGTGGTCAAAGGCTGCATAGACAAAAGCGGATGCCGCTGGTCGTTCAACGCAGCAAACCAGATCCTAGCGATCAAGCGCTGCCACCTCAATAACCGGACAACTGAATTCTTAGTATGGAAAAACGCAGCCTAATAACTTTTTGGGCCACACTCTCTGACACCTTATACGGTTGATTTACCTGCTTTGATGTTTAATTTGTTTCAGTAAAAAAACCCCTGATTCTGCATTTTTGGAACAGTTCGGCGGCGGTTTTCATGCATTGAGGCGGATTCCGCGCACACCTGTCCTGTGGCCCGAATGGGCGGCGGCGATTTCCGCTGCGGAGGGGAGAACCGTCAGGCCGCTCAGCAGACGGGGAATGTCGTCCCGCGACCGCTCGTTGATCGGAAGGTCCTCGATCGCAACATGAAACCGCTGCGGATTTTTCTCGAATGCGATTCTCATGTCATCACTCAAAGTTGAAGATTCGCCTATTTGACACAATATCTGGGAGAATCTTCGCAACCACAAACAGCAGAACATTCTATGCGCGGTAAGGCTTTGAACGGCAGAATCGACTTTCCCGGCAGACACTAACCGGCAGCGCAGGTTGCTATGGAAAACAAACTGATCAAATCGGATAGTCTTTGCTGTGCGACCTTGCTCATTGAGTTGTCAAGATTCATCAGATGCGGCTTCCTCTTCGGAATGGGGTTAAGAGAGCTTGCGGGTAAGCGGCCTTGCGCGACATGATAACCATTGCCGCAATACTGAGCACATAGGGCAAAGCAAGAAAAAACTGATACGGAATGAACGCGCCTGCAACCTGCTGCGCTCGCACCTGAAGCGCATCCAGCCCGGCAAACAACAGCGCTCCAAGCAGCGCCTTGCCCGGCCGCCAAGAGGCGAAAATCACCAGCGCGACACAAATCCAGCCACGGCCGTTGACCATATCAAAATAAAACGCGTCGAAAGCCGACATCGTTAAGAACGCACCCCCGACGGCCATCAATGCCGAACCGGCGGTCACGGCTGCGGTTCGCACTGCCAACACGTCGATTCCCTGCGCTTCGACCGCAACCGGATTCTCTCCAGCCGTGCGAACTGCGAGCCCGGCAGGTGTCCGGTACAGAAAATACCAGCAGCAGGGAACAAGCAAAAGCGCGAAATAAGTCAGGGGCGTCTGATTGAATAGAGCTGGTCCGAAGAAGGGTATATCCGACAGGATGGGAACCTTCCAGGGTTGAAACGGCTCGATTTTCGGCGGTGTGGTGACAGAAGGAAGCATCATCCGGAAAATGTACGAACTCAATGCCACAGTCAGCAGTGTGATCCCGATTCCGGTGACATGCTGAGAGAGTCCGAGATAAACCGTGAAAGCGGAATGCAGCAGCCCGAACGCTGCACCAACACAAGCTGCGAATACAACGCCGGACACGAGGTCACCACCCAAATACACCCACATCCATCCAGACATGGCGCCGATTGTCATGATGCCTTCAATGCCCAGATTGAGCACACCGGCGCGTTCGCAAAGCAGTTCTCCGATGGTCCCGAATATCAGCGGGCTCGCAATCCGCAGCGTCGCCGCCCAAAAACCCGTCGTCGCAAGGATTTCAAGAATGTCCATGTTCAATAACCCTCGCGTTCAATGCGCCCGCCGCACTCTGGACAACAGCAAATGCAGCCCAACCGACATATCAACGGCGAAACCGGTAGCGCACAACCGTCACACTCACCAACACAAGCAGGAGAGTAACAGCAGTGGTGACATCGGCGATGTAGCTGGGCACATCGGTATGGCGACTCATTGAATCGGCGCCAACGAAAATCGCGGAAAGAAACACAGCCGACGCGATGACGCCGAGCGGGTGAAGCTGGGCCAGCATGGCTACGGCAATGCCTGCGTAGCCAAATCCCGGTGAAAGATCGAGTGTGAGATAGCCCTTCAATCCAGCGACTTCCGATACGCCAGCCATCCCTGCCAATCCACCGCTGATGAGAGCGGTTCTGATCACTGTTGCGTTAATGCTAATACCGGCAAAGCAAGCCGCGGAGGCATTGAACCCGACAGCCCTGATCTCGAAACCCCACACAGTTTTAGTCATGAGCAGCCAGGCAGCGACCGCAGCAGCGATGGCGACTACGAATCCAAGATGCAATCTCGTCCGATCAATCAGCTCAGGCAGCTCGCCTTCAGAGATGATCGGCGCCGCTTGTGGCCATCCCAGCGACATCGGGTCTTTCCATGGCCCCTCCAGAAGATAGCTGACGAGCAGAAGCACAACAAAATTCAGCAGCAACGTCGTAACAACTTCGTCGACCTTCAGGTGGGTTTTTAAAAACACCGGAACACAAAGAGCTGCGCCGCCGGCCAGAGCGCCCGCCGCGAATAACAGCGGAATCATCAAGATCGGCGGAAGCTCGAACATGCCGGTGCCGATCCAAGTGATCGCCAAAGCGCCGCAGTAGAGCTGTCCTTCGGCTCCAATGTTCCAGAATTTTGCTCTGAAAGCCACAGCTGCGGCAAGACCGGTGAATATCAGCGGTGTTGCCCTAGCCAAAGTCTCGGTTGCTGCAAACTTTGATCCGAATGAACCTATGAAAAGCAGCGAAAGCGCGTTCAAAATCGACTCACCGCTCAGCAACACAAGTGAAGTACACAGAATCAGACTTATCGCAATCGCCGCGAACGGAGCAGCGGTAACCTGCCAAATCGGAACCTGTTCGCGAGGTTCAAGCCTCATCTGCGCTGCTCGCCGGAATTTGCTTCATTATCGGAAATTGTCCCAACCCGTGCAGTCATGCGCCCATGCCCTGCCCACTCATCATGAGGCCAATTTCCGTCGGATTCGAAGACTGCACTGGCCTCAGACGTCCCCTGAACAGAACCAAAAGCCTGTCGGCCAGTTCAAGAAGCTCATCCAAATCTTCCGAAATCAATAGTATTCCCGCACCGCTTCTTCTCGCTTCAAGCAGTTTTTTGTGAACGAAAGCGATCGCTCCTTCATCCAATCCGCGCGTCGGTTGGTTGGCAACAATGAATTTTGGGCTGCGGCTAAATACCCTCGCAAGTATCAGCCTTTGAACATTCCCCCCTGACAGCAGCCGGGTCTCGGCATTCGGGCCGGAGCAGCGTATGTTGAATTGATCGATCAGATCATTCGCATGGTGAACACAGGCTTGCTTGTCGAGAATTCCTCTTTGCGAGAATGACTTGCTTCGAATATCTTCGCAAACCAGATTTTCCCATACCTCCATTTCGCCCACGACACCTTCCAGATGCCTGTCTTCGGGGATTCGGCCAATAGCAGCTGCGGATGCTCCGTTTAGTTCGACTCGGGCGACTTCGTCTCCAAGCAACTTAACCGTTCCCGCATTCGCCGACACCGTGCCGCAAGCGATGCCTGCCAATGCTCGTTGGCCGTTGCCGGAAACCCCGACGATTCCCACGATTTCGTGTTCGTGGACAACGATCGACACATCTTCCAAGTCGTTGACGCCCGTGGAAGTCGAAACACCGGATAATGCAAACACTCTGGAACCTGGTTCCAAAGGCTCGGCCTTTGGGCGGGTGACTGATCTGCCGACCATTAGTTCCGCGAGGGTCGCGCGATCAGCGCCTTCTGCTGGCACAATGGCAATGAGCTTGCCGCGTCTGAGAACGGCGATGCGATTGCAGATTTCGATGATTTCATGGAGTTTGTGTGAAATCAGAACAACCGAAAGTCCCTCGCCGACAAACCTTCGGAGCGTTCTAAACAGGTTTTCAGTTTCTTGCGGCGTTAACACAGCCGTTGGTTCGTCAAGGATCAGAATTCGGGCATCTGCGAACAGAGTTTTTAGAATCTCAACACGCTGACGTTCGCCGACTGTCAGGTCACCGACACGCGCGTCTGGATTGACATCAAGGCCAAATTGGTTCGCGAGGATCTGCAGCCGATTTCGCCCCGCGCTCAGTTTCTGCCTGAATGATAGGAGCGACTCTCTGCCCAAGACGACATTTTCAAGAACTGTAAGATTGTCGGCCAGTGTAAAGTGCTGATGCACCATTCCGATTCCGGCCTTTATTGCCGCTTCGGGCGATCCGGCCGGCAATTTCCTGCCGTCGACTTCAATATGTCCGTCATCGGCGGTATAATGGCCGAAGATGACATTCATCAATGTGGTTTTTCCGGCCCCGTTTTCCCCAAGTATTCCGAGAACCTCGCCTCTGGCCAGCGACAGGCTGATGCTATCGTTGGCCAGAAGATTTCCGAAACGTTTAGAAACGGCTGCGAGTGTGAGAACCTCGGTCACGCCGTTCTGTCAATCGCCTCAGTAAGTGGATTTCGGCTCATCGTCGATGATTTCGACAACATAGGAACCATCAAGTATGGCAGCCTGAATTTCCTCTACTTTCGCCTTGGCTTCGGCAGGAATTTTATCTTCGAATTCATAGTATGGAGCCAAGCTGGCGCCGCCTTTCTGCATCATTGTCCATTCTTTGTAGTTTGCAGCTGTAAAGCGGCCTTCCTTCGTTTCTTGAATGGCGTTCGAGATCGCCGCATTCATGTCCCAAAGAGCTGAGGTAACGACAACATCAGTGCCATTCTCTTCCTTATTCATATCGTTGACATTGCCGAAAGCGATCAACCCGTTTTCGCGCGCCGCGTCAACCACGCCGGCTCTCTCTGCATAGAGAACGTCAACACCGGCTTCAATCTGCGCCACCGCTGCTTCTTTCGCCTTTGGCGGGTCATACCAGGAACCGATGAATGTCACCTTGAACTCGACATCGGGATTGACCGATCTTGCACCGTTCATGAATGCGTGGAACAGCCGGTTAACTTCACCGATCGGATATCCGCCGACCATGCCGATCCGATTTGTTTCAGTCATTGAGCCAGCGATGATTCCCATGAGGAAACAAGGTTCATGAATGTAGTTGTCGAAGACGGCAAAGTTGGTTCCGTGGGGTTCGAACGGGTCTCCCATAAGGAACGCGATCTCCGGATAGTCATCGGCGACTTCGCGTGCTTCCCGACTGATTCCGAACGCCTCTCCGACCACTAGATCCACGCCGCTTTCGGCATATTCTCTAAGCACCCTGATATAGTCTGTGTTGGAGACTTTCTCTGAATACACATATTCGATATCGCCTCGATTCTGCGCGTTGGTCAGCGCCTCATGGAGCACCGCATCCCACTTCTGCTGAATCGGCTGTGTGTAAATTCCAGCGACCTTGATCGTATCTGCTTGCGCAGCAAACGCAGCAAATCCGGCAGCAACAATGCTAACAATAGTTTTAACATACCCTTTCATGCCTCACCCCTTTCATTTGTTGGATTTTAGGCGGGCTTCACTAACATTGTCCAAATTGAATAACAAACTCACCGATTCTGACTTGGACGTTGCAGCAAAATTTTCAGCTGAGAATCCGCCTTTGGAGCATTGTTTTTTCTGACTTCCCGCTTGAACCGGGCGTTGAACCCCGTTTGTGGGTCTGGCGATAATTTTGTGCTTTCGGTGGCGGTCTCTACATTCGGAGTTCATGTTTTTACGAATCAACGCGACCCCGAACCCGCCGGGCAATGGCGCGGTCTGCGGGTCTGTTCCGATCTCGCCGCTTCCTTGAAGCGCGCCCGTCCGGTGGCTGTAATGGACCGGGAAGCGGATTTGCGCGGCATGTTCAAAGAACAGCTACGTCTTGGCAATCTCGGCATCCTGGCACGGGAGAAACCTAACCGCAGGATCGACAGCGACATACTCAAGCTGTTCGACAGAATCCGCGCGGTGCCGTTCCAGGCCCATTTAAACGTTCATATTCAGTGCCTGTTCCCGCGCCGGGTGGTTGAACGATCCCGCATCCGCTGGTGCATCGAAGATTGACAATCATCGGCAGATGACCGGAGGGACTCAGCTCGGAACCATACAAGGGACTGTCTCTTCTGCCGCGTTTCTTGGCGGTTTCAATCCAGCTGTCCCTATCCTCGATGTTCCATATTTGATGCCGAAAGACCCGGTGAAAACCCAAGCGCACGGGCTGAGACACCGGGATGTACTGATTATAAGTCAGCCGCATCGACATATCGAAGAAATATGTCGACTTAATCGGATTCAGTCGACATAGCGCGGATGGCTGGGGAGCACCGAGGCATCAATTTCTCCCTCGAACGCGACCGGTTCGTCGAAACCTTCCTCGAAGACCCCATGGTTCTGATCGACATGCGCTCAGTCGAAAATGAACCAACCTCAGTCAAACTGGATGTTCAACTCAACTGTTGCCAACAGTCACAACGCGCGGACTTTCAACATCTTCATCGCCGCCTGCCTGATACGAAAAAATGGACAAACAACTATTCTCCGTCAGTCCGACGCGGGAACCTAGGTTGACATAACCCGAATGATGCATAATTTGCGCTACAACAGCGTGAAGCAGATCGGGATCGTTTCGCTGCCTGGATTTTTTGTGTGAATTGAAATTGCAAAGCACACAGCAAACCAGTCCACCCTGAGGTGACCGCAGATGTTCGAATTTCAGGAGCTCGTATTGGCTTCCTTAACCCAGTGGGTCCGAATATGCGTCGCGCGTCACATACAAACGAAAGAACACAATGATTAAGACTGTACCTTTGGCGGTAGCGGCACTTGCGCTTGCCACAACCGCTTCGACCGCTGAAACCCTTCGATGGGCACGGGCCGGCGATGCTTTGACTCTTGATCCTCATGCACAGAATGAAGGACCAACCTCTGCGCTTTTGCACCAAATTTTGGAACCGCTTGTAAAGCGTGACATGACAGGTGCGATTGTTCCCGCATTGGCAACCGAATGGGCGCCCTCCGCAACCGACTCCAATGTTTGGATCTTCAAACTCCGTGAAGGCGTGAAGTTTCATAACGGCGCGGAATTCGACAGCGCGGACGTGGTCTTTTCACTCAATCGGGCGATGACCCCGGACAGCGATTACAAAGAACTTCTCGCCTCGGTCACCGAAGTGCGAGCGCCATCAAAACACACGGTTGAGATCGTCACAAACGGGCCCAACCCGATCATGCCCAATAACCTCACAAACATGTTCATCATTGACGAGGATTGGGCAAAGGCAAATCAAGCGGTCAAAGTCCAGGACTTTGAAGGCGGTGAAGACACTTTTGCGGCGAAAAACGCCAATGGCACCGGCTCGTACAAGCTCGTCAGCCGTGAGCCGGATGTCAAAACGGTTCTCACCATCAACGAGGACTACTGGGGCAAAGATGAGTTTGCCATGGAGATCACAGAGATCATCTACACCCCAATCCAAAACGCTGCCACTCGAGTGGCCGCGCTGCTTTCGGGCGAAGTGGACTTCATTCAGGATGTGCCCGTTCAAGACCTGCAGCGCGTCGCATCCGATTCTAATCTCGAAGTCAGAACCGCTCCACAAAACCGCGTGATCTTTTTCGGCATGAATATGGGTGATGCAGATTTGGCCAACGACAATGTCGAGGGCAAAAACCCGCTGTCTGACGTCCGGGTCCGGCGAGCCATGTCCATGGCTATCAATCGCGATGCGATTAAACAGGTTGTTATGCGCGGTCAGTCCACGCCCGCCGGCATGGTGGCGCCGCCATTCGTGAACGGCTGGAACGAAGAAATGGACAGTTCGTCGAAAACTGATGTGGAGGCTGCCAAAATGCTGATGGCCGAAGCGGGTTATGGTGACGGTTTTTCAATCCAGCTCGATTGCCCGAACGACCGGTATATCAACGACGAAGCGATTTGCCAGGCAGCGGTCGGCATGTTGGCGCAGATCGGGATCACCGTAAATCTTGACGCCAAACCCAAGGCACAGCACTTCCCGCTGATCAACAACCACGAAACCGACTTCTATTTGCTGGGTTGGGGTGTGCCTACATATGACAGCGAGTACATCTTTAACTTCCTTGTTCATACAAAGGGAGAAAAATATGGTTCATGGAACGGAACACGCTACTCTAACCCGGAACTGGATGCCAAAATTGTTTCTTTAGCCTCCGAAACCGATCTTCCAAAACGAAATGCTACGATTAACGAAATCTGGCAGGTCGTGCAGGATGAACAGCTTTATGTTCCGATCCACCACCAAGTGCTGAACTGGGGCATGAAATCCAATGTCGGCACAGTTGTCGCTCCGGACGATACTGCGAAGTTCAAATACTTCACAATCAACTGAACGGATCAACGATCCGCAGAATAAGCCGCCCCGCGAAATCGGGGCGGCGTTATACGATCGCGTCAATTGACAATGTTTAAAGTCAATGAGTGATTTCGACCGACTTCAAAGGTTTGGCCTTGCTTCAGCATAACCGCGGAACGCATGGAGTTCGATTGGCTATCACGCATAACCTTATCCCACCCAGCCATGGTTTGAACTGCACCATGTTTCGCCAAAGCCTGGGACAAGAACTCACACAATCATTCATATGCATCTCGGTTTGCCGTCAGCGCTGCCGGTAAGATGCCGTTTATGACACTCATTAATTCCCTGCCTTCAAAAATCCAGTGAAGCGGCATTGCCGCCGCAGCCGCTTCCTGCAGCCTGCCCGACACCAATCCTTGGATCGCCGACCTCAAACGGAAACCGGCTGGGCATCAATCCTGACTGCAGCCAGCAGATATGCGAATAAATTGAATAAACCGGCAAACCTGTCAGCTTCCTGATATCAGCAGCGAACGGAACCATATTGGTGCACTCCAAAACAATAGCGCCGATTCCTTCATGCTTTTTCACCAAACTTGATGCGGCGGATAGAAGTTCCTGACGACATGCGTCAAAGTCGATCTCCGGCGCATCATCGAGTATCTTTCGGCTGAATTCCTGGCCGGAGTCTGTTCCCGCTATTGGTGTGTCCAGCGGCGCATTTGCGGCATTAAGGTGATCTTTATCAAGAGTCCCGGCAGAAATCGTCAATATCCCAGCGCGCTTTCCGTCGGGCAGCATCGCATTGACCCATGGGACTTGCATTAGCGATGAGGCGGCGACCGGAACCCCTGCAGCCGCCTTGATGTCGTCCTGAAACAGAGACAAAAACCCGCAATTGGTGGTGATCGCATCCGCACCGTGAGCGACAAGATCCTGAGCGGCTGCCTTGAACTTCTCTACAAGCCCGTCAGCCCGGCGAAGCACCACATGGCTGGGTGTTGCTCCATCAACAATCCTGTATTGCACGGGAAACGGCCAAGTGCCGGCATTCCCAATGTCGCCAAGAATGCGCGGAAACCGAGTCTCCAACATCAGGATTCCAACGGTGGCGCCAAAGACCGTCTTGCCGCCATACTGCTGATTGGTCACTGTGATTGGCTGGTTCATTGAAATATCCAATCGGTGTCTTTTTGCCGCGCATCAGTCCTGCGCCAATTCCTTCCATAATCGGCTCGCAGAATTTAAGCGTGTTTCAGAGCAGATTGCGAGCTGACAAGCAAGAACCTTCAACCCGCCGTGCATAAGTCTGCGCAATCTCTTGGCATTCGAGCCGACGGTGCCGATACTCCGTCCGAAGACCGGAAATCGCACGTTTTTCAACGCACTGTAACTCTCCGTCCTGCACGGCGGGAAAATAAGACGCAACCGCTTTGGCACCGCCTTTGAGTTGAACGGTACCTACGTTTGTCCTTTGCATTTCGGGCGCTTTTTTGGATACTCCGCCTTGGTGTGATCGATCGGTTTGCGTGAGAAGCCAACTTTCAGACAGGAACACTGCGCACACTTGAGAATTGTTTTGTGGCCATGATCCGTGTTTTTCTCTCATTCGCTGCCAGTTTCAGGGACATCTATTTTTTCTATGAGATTCAGGCTGTTTCATTTTTTCTGCGCATTGCGCACAACCTTTGGCTACTGTCATCCGCGCAGTTTAACCGCATAGACCAAGAACCCGGAGGATGCCGCAATCCCTTAAAGGCTTCATACCTGAGGACCGCCGAAATTCGATCCAGAAACCAATTCCCATACAGCTGGAATGCACCCCCTCGATTTCAGCGGTTTCTCTCAAAGACCCAGGCGCGCGTCCCAAGTGGTTCGGCAAGGTCGGCAAGAGCACGTATTTGCTATTCCGGACCATGACCCTGAGAAGCTGGCCGATGGAAATCGTGCTACCGGTCATGAAGGTCTTCCCGTATACCTGAATGGTCTTCGTGCTATTCATCGTGGTCACCAGATTTGCCTGCATTAGTCTCTTCATTTCGGTGATCGTCAATGCGATGACCGAAAAGCATCGGGTGGAAACCCACACAATCCGTGAAGCCATTCAAGACTCAGGCGAAACGGAGAGCGCCGTATCGGTCAAACCTATCGAAGGCCTGCAGACCCAGCTCGATGAAATCAAAATTCTCACGCGGCGCAGAACTATTCGGCTGCCAACTGAATCAGCGCGCACCGGCCTCCGTGACCGAGTGGTCGAAAAAGCCATCTGACACTCGGAAGCGGGTAATTCCATCTCCATTGTTCTGACTTTGGAAAGCGCTGACCGCAGCCCGAGAAACAAAAATCCTTGTCATTTGGATTGAGGAGCAGTTGCCGTTTTCCGCGTCGACTCGATATAGAATTCCCATTAAGCAGAAGCATTGAGAAATGAGAAAAAACAATTGAAGCAGAGTGCAAACCAGGTTGCCGTGATCGGAGCTGGAATTGCCGGTGTGTCATCCGCGATCTGGCTGCAGCGAGAAGGCTTTGACGTCGTTCTGATCGACCGTCTGGACCCCGGTGAAGGTGCGTCATTCGGTAACGCAGGCGTTTTGGCAGCTTGTTCGGTGGTTCCTGTTACGACTCCGGGACTGCCGTTTAAGGCACCACGATTTATCCTCGATCCAAATTCTCCGCTTTTCGTCATTTGGCGAAGCCTTCCGCTGTTGGCGCCTTGGCTAATCCGTTATCTGCTGTATGCAAATGACAAAGATACCCGCCGGATAGCTTCGTCGCTTGCCTATATCGCCGGCGACTCTGTTGAACAGCACAAGGCTCTCGTGAAAGGCACCGGGGCGGAGAAGTGGCTGCGTGATTCCGACTACATCTTCGCCTACAGATCCCGCAAGGCATATCTGGAAGACTCCTACACTTGGGAACTTCGGCGGCGGGCGGGGTTTGTGCCTGACGAATATGAAGGGGATTCGGTTCAAGAACTTCAACCAAGCCTCGGTCCTAACATCCGTTTTCTTGCAGTTATGCGCCAGCACGGTTTTGTGCGGAATCCCGGTCAGTACGTGAAAGATCTGGCCGCAGCCTTTGTGGAGGCGGGCGGGTCGTTCATCAAAACCAGTGTCCAGTCATTCGAATTCACCAGTGGCCGTATCTGCAGGATAAAAACGACAAGCGGTGACGTGCCGTGCGATGCCGCTGTAATGGCGGCAGGAATATGGTCCGGCGACCTTATGAAAGAATTGAGAATTCGTGTTCCCTTGCAATCGGAGCGCGGATATCACCTTGTTCTCCAAAAACCTTCGATTCAGCCGACATCTCCAATCATGGTTGCGACTGGAAAATTTGTGGCCACGCCAATGCATAGTGGATTGCGCTGCGCCGGCGTGCTTGAATTCGGCGGCTTGGGTCGTCCGGCTTCCGTAGCCCCGATTAACCTAATCAGACGAAAGACACGCGAGGCGTTTCCCGATCTGCGCTGGGAAAGCGAATCCACTTGGGCTGGCCATCGGCCCGCACCTTGCGACAGTTTGCCTTTGATCGGAGAAATCGGGACAAGCCGCATGTTCACGGCTTTTGGCCACCACCACATTGGACTGACATCCGGCCCCAAAACCGGCAGGCTGATTTCGCAGATCATTGCTAATAAAGACTTGGATCCAGAGCTTGGCGCGTTCAGCCCAATGCGCTTCAGCAACATGTGAATCATGCGCTGAGGAACATCCGATCGGCACCGCTTTAGCCGTTTTCGCCGATCTGGACACAGAAGGGGTATGAATCGCATTTGCTCATCGCGCAGGGCCCGCCAGCTGAATGACTTCTGATCTCACCTTTACGAGCATACGCGCTGGGGTTTTCTTCATTCCTCCGCCGTCGCATGACTGAAAGTGCGAAAGATTCTGGACACTACCACCCGGGAAAGGCATCGCACGTTCCTTGGCTGCGATTTAAATGGTTAAGCCTCACGGCGGGTGCGGGTTTTCAACCCCTGAGATCCTCAGACTGTGAGAGGCGGCGAACGGCCCTGATCTTCACTGAAGGATGACCATCCTTCCGAGATTGAATGCTGGCCCTTCCGAAGGCGGCGTTCGCTTTGAAGCACAGATCCGGCTCGGGTTCGTCGCGCCTCATATCGTTGATCACGGATTTCATTTCGGATTGCGGAATGCGCGGTTCCGAACGGCGGTTCTTTGCGGAAACCGATCCGCCGTTCCGCAGATCGCCGCCGGCCGGGCAAGGACGGGGACGGACCGGCTGAGCCGGTTGGAATTTCCCATATGCGGATTATTTTTGCTTTTCATATTGCAAACGTTTTGCTTTGATGCGATATACAAACCGGAGAGCGGCTTAAACGAGCTGACCGATTTAATTTATAAGAGATCCCCTGCGGCAGTGCAGCTCTCCCGGATTAGGATTTTTTTGGAATGCCGACTAAGGACGGGAACCGGCTCAAAGCTCCGGTTCACGACAAATTTTTTTACGATGCGGTTCTGTCCGACGATCAAGCGGTCGCGCTGCTGCTCAAATCGCTGCTGCCGGCGCGCATTGTCGAACGGATCGACTGGGCCGCCGGGCCGGAGAGGCCGGCGGACCGGCTGACCACGAAGGCGGGCGCTTCGCTCATTCCCGACTGCTGGCTCCGCTTCCCGATGAAGGAGGGGCGGCGGGTCAGCTTCATCATCGAGCACAAAAGCGACGTTGATCCGCGGACGCCGTTCCAGCTCATGCGCTACACGACCGAGATCGTGACGGCGTCGGCCAGGGGCAGGAGCGGGCGGCCTGTTCTGGCCGCCCCGGTGGTTTCGCTGGTGGTGAGCCATGCGAACCGGCCCTGGGACCTGCCGCGGCTGATGATCGACAGCATGGAGCATCTGGCCGGCCACCGGTCCGCGGAGGCCGGGGAAGTCCGCCTCGTCAGCGGGGAGTTCCACCGCCAAGCGGATCCGCGCGAAGCGGGCATGGGCTACTTCGTCGCCGATCTTTTTTCGATGCGGCTGGCCGATATGCCCTCCGATCCGGTGCTGCGCGGTGTGCTGGCGGCGTTGAAATGCAGCGGAAAAAACAATATCGGCGATGAATGGACCGCGGCGATCGCCGGGATGTTCAAAAGCGAGCGATTGTTCACGCACGCGGCGCTCTATGTCGGAGAAGAGCTGAACTGCGATCCGAAGCGCATCGCCCTGGAATTGGAAAGGCTTGAACCGAACGGAAAGGAAAAGATGATGGGAAAACTGAAGCCGCAGTTCGAAAAATGGGTCCTTGAAGACGAACGCCTCAAGGGAAACCGCGAAGGACGGCAAGAAGGGCGGAAAGAAGGACGGCAGGAAGGAATGGCCGAACTCATTCTCGAGCTTCTTCAAGACCGGTACGGCAAGCTCCCGGATTGGGCAAGAGCGAAGCTCGGCCAGGCGGAAAGCTCGGATCTGAAAAAAGTCGGAACCGCGGCCATGCGGGAGAAATCGCTTGAAGCCGTCTTCACGGCAGCGGGACTTAACCCGGCGGGCTGATAACGCCAGCCCGCGTCTCAGGATTCAAGCCGGAAATGCGCAATCCTTCGGAACGCGCCTTTCTCATCGTTTCCCTTGATGACCGACCACAGAACACGGCGGAGGTCAGCGGAACCGACACCGGTGTTCATGCATTGGAAGATGTCGTTCGCTGCGGTCTCCACATCGTTTGGAGACCGTCGGCGCTCTGTAATGCGCTGAATACGCAGTTTCCTTCCAATCCTGCTTTCGGCGTCTCTGTCTGCGCTGGTCGGTGATTCATTCAACGTTTCGATTTCAGCAGACAGATGCGCGCACATCTAACGGATCACGAATTCGGCGTGTTTGCGTCGATGAAAGTCAGCGGGCAGGAAGTGAAAGCGATGAACCGATCCCGGCGATCGCCGGGATGTTCAAAAGCGAGCGATTGTTCACGCACGCGGCGCTCTATGTCGGAGAAGAGCTGAACTGCGATCCGAAGCGCATCGCCCTGGAATTGGAAAGGCTTGAACCGAACGGAAAGGAAAAGATGATGGGAAAACTGAAGCCGCAGTTCGAAAAATGGGTCCTCGAAGACGAACGCCTCAAGGGAAACCGCGAAGGACGGCAAGAAGGGCGGCAAGAAGGACGACAGGAAGGACGGCAAGAAGGGCGGAAAGAAGGACGACAGGAAGGGCGGAAGGAAGGAATGGCCGAACTCATTCTCGAGCTTCTTCAAGACCGGTACGGCAAGCTCCCGGATTGGGCAAGAGCGAAGCTCGGCCAGGCGGAAAGCTCGGATCTGAAAAAAGTCGGGACCGCGGCCATGCGGGAGAAATCGCTTGAAGCCGTCTTCACGGCGGCCGGACTTAACCCGGCGGGCTGATAACGCCAGCCCGCGTCTCAGGATTCAAACCGGAAATGCGCAATCCTTCGGAACGCGCCTTTCTCATCGTTTCCCTTGATGACCGACCACAGAACACAGCGGCAGCACACAGTGGAGCACGCGAAAAAATTTGAACATGGAGCCGCTGCGCGAGATGAAACTTCAACATAACGGAGCCGCCGTCGCATGACTGAAAGTGCGAAAGATTCTGGATACTGCCAGCCGGTTATCCAAACGGCATCTATTTGATCCGCATCAATCTGAAAAAAGATCGGAGCCAAGTCCTCGGTCGAGGCATAATGGAGCCTGGCCGGCGTTGAGCGGATTTCGCTGCGAAAATGGCAGCGTGGCAGAGCTGCCGATCAATGCGGGTTTCGAAACGCGTGTCCGCGACCATGTGTTGCTCTGTATGTCGAACGGCCCATGCGCCGCCTCGCGCCAATCTTGTTCGAGGAATGTGACAAAGACGCGGCGCAAGCCAACCCCCGAGAGGAAACCAATTGAATTGGGCTGTCAGAAGATCATAGCCAAGGCATCGTCAATTGCCGCTTTGATTCAAATGAATCGATTTTTGATTCTCTTTCGAGCGTCAGGGCGACATCATCCAACCCTTCTAACAGACATCGTTTCTTGAAGGAATCGATTTCAAAGCGATACTGCTCGCCATCCGGCGCGGTGATTGTCTGTTCAGCTAAATCCACCGATATGCGAGCATTCGCGCCGCTTTGGGCATGCTCCATCAGAGCAGCAACCTGTGCGCTTGGCAAAGTCACTGGCAGAATTCCGTTTTTGAAGCAATTGTTATAAAAAATATCAGCGAAACTGGTCGAAATTATACATCGGATTCCAAAGTCCTTAAGAGCCCAGGGCGCATGTTCGCGGGAAGATCCGCAGCCGAAATTATCTCCCGCGACGATGATCTCAGCATCCCGCCAGGCAGGACGGTTCAATACGAAGTCCGAGATTTCGTTTCCTTCAAGATCGTAGCGCATTTCGTGAAACAGGCTGACGCCTAAACCGGTCCGCTTAATCGTTTTGAGGAATTGTTTCGGGATGATCATATCAGTGTCGATATTGACAAGCGGCATCGGAGCGGCAACGCCGGTGAATGTCTCGAATTTATCCATTGTCATGCTCTCTTAAATTAAGTGCCGAACATCGGTTAGTCTGCCGGTGATCGCCGCCGCCGCTGCCATTGCCGGACTGAGGAGGTGCGTGCGTCCCCCGCGTCCCTGCCGTCCTTCAAAATTTCGATTCGAGGTCGAAGCGCAGCGCTCACCGGGCGCAAGCTGGTCCGGGTTCATTCCAAGACACATCGAACAACCGGCCATCCTCCATTCAAATCCAGCATCAACAAGCTTTTGAGCGATACCTTCTTCTTCGGCCTGCAGCCGAACAAGACCCGATCCGGGCACAATCATGGCGCGGATTCCGTTTCGGACATTCCGGCCTTCCATCACCTTCGCAACCTCACGCAGATCTTCAATGCGTCCGTTTGTGCATGAACCGATAAAGACGGTATCCACTTCAATGTCGGCAAGCTTTTTTCCCGGTTCCAGGCCCATATAGGAAAGGCTGCGCTTAACAGCGGCGGACTTCGGACCGTCAAAGTCCTCTGGACTCGGGACTTCCCCTGTGATCGGAAGCACGTCCTCGGGACTGGTCCCCCAAGTTACCACTGGCGCGATCGAGGCGGCATCGATTTCAACGACTTTGTCAAAATTCGCGCCATCATCCGATTTCAAGGTTTTCCACCAAGTCAGAGCGGTCTCGTAGGCTGCGCCTTTTGGGGCATGCGGACGACCGCAAACATACGCGAATGTCTTCTCATCCGGCGCTACCAGCCCGGCCCTCGCACCGCCTTCAATCGCCATGTTGCAGACTGTCATGCGGCCTTCCATTGACAGCGCCTCAATGGTGTCGCCGCAATATTCGATTACGTAGCCGCTGCCGCCGGCTGTGCCGGTTTTTCCGATCACCGACAGAGTTATGTCCTTGGCCGTCACACCGATGCCAAGCGCACCATTGACTTCGACCTTCATATTCAGGGATTTTTTTTGGATCAGCGTCTGGGTGGCCAGAACATGCTCGACTTCGCTTGTGCCGATTCCATGGGCAAGCGCGCCGAATGCGCCGTGTGTTGCTGTATGGCTGTCACCGCAAACGATGGTCATGCCGGGCTGGGTCCATCCCTGTTCAGGCCCGATGATGTGAACAATGCCTTGTCGGACATCATTGACACCGTAATACTCTATGCCGAATTCCTTGGCATTTCTTTCCAGCGCTTCGACTTGAATACGACTCTCTTCATCCACAATCTGTTTGGCGCGCCCCTCATCGGTCGGGATATTGTGATCGGGGACGGCGACCGTTTGCTTCGGCGCTCTGACTTTTCGACCAGCGAGTCTGAGGCCTTCAAAGGCTTGGGGGCTCGTCACCTCATGCACCAAGTGACGGTCAATATACAGAATGCAGGTTCGGTCTTCTGATTCATGGACGACATGATCGTCCCAGATTTTATCGTACAGCGTTTTCGGCTGGCTCACAGCACTTCTCCATTTTGCGGTCAGGCTCAATACCTTTAAACAACTCAGACATTCAATAATGGGTATCCTCAAAGAATCAAAAAGGCATTCCTGATGATCAAGGTTTCTCGACGATTGGCAACATTCCCATGCAAACTTCCCCCTTCCCTGAAGGGCTGGGATTTGCGGCATGTCCGGTAAACTGCATCGCTCTCAGCCATATATCAACAAATGAGAGTTTGACTTTTCTGTGTGTGTAGTGTTGTGGTATTGTTGCTTCCAAAAAAGAATGAAAACTTGAATTCGGCGGCGTCCCCGTGCCATTGCAGCCCCGAAAACAACTGGGAAAGGATTGAAGATGAGGCGGCTTTTTTTTGCTGTCATTGTCATGTCAGCCGGGCTGACTGCGAGTGCCTACGCGCAGAACCACCTAGTGCTTATCGGTGAGAGCAAGGACTGGTCGATATACACAACACCCCCCAATGCAACAGACGCTGAATGCGGGGCCATTTCCAAACCGAGCCGAACAGCGAACACACGCGACGGCAAGATCGTGAATGTGCGGCGCGGCGACATTTATTTGGCTGTGACCGTTCTGCCCAGCGGCCGCTACACACATCTGGTTTCGTTTCAAGCCGGTTATACGATCGACGAAAGCAGACAGGTTACTCTCAAAATCGGGAGCCGCAGCTTTTTCCTGAGACCAGGAACGGAAGGGGAAGCGCAAGGCTGGGCCTGGCCGGATGTGGGCGAAGACGACGGTGTTATTGATGCTATGAAAAAGGGGCGTGATGCTGTGATTGTGGCGTATTCGAGTCGCGGCACCAGAACTGAAGACACATTTTCTCTAATCGGATTGACTGCAGCTCTGACGCGTGCAGATGAATGCGCTGCTGCGCTTTAAATCCACCGCGACAAATATTTGTTTAAACGAAAATCGGCAAACAAGCGCTTAAGCCAATGAAAGCAAGCGATTCAGTCCGTGAAACCGGCCCGAGGCACCGTCGCGTCAATCTTGTCGGTGAAAGCCGCGAGTCTCTCCGTGCGCTGCTCGTTGCCCATGGCACGGAGGACTCAAAGGCGAATATGCGGGTAAGGCAAATCTGGCAGTGGATCTATCAGAAGGGCGAGCGCGAATTCAGCCGGATGACCAACTTGGCGAAGGACTACCGCGCCGCACTTGCCGAAGACTTCTGCATACATATTCCTCAGCTTGCCCGAAAATTGATAAGCACCGATGGAACACGAAAATATTTGTTCCGACTGGACGATGGCCGGGAAATTGAAACGGTCTATATTCCGGACCAAGACCGCGGCACATTATGCGTATCATCGCAGGTCGGCTGCACACTGAATTGTGCGTTTTGCCATACCGGCACGCAGGCGATTGTGCGAAACCTGACTTCTGCGGAAATTGTCGGTCAGATTCTCGCCGCTCGCGACGATCTCGGCGAATGGCCAAAACCCGGTCGGCACGCAAAAGACGAAACCCGGCTGCTGTCAAATGTTGTGCTCATGGGGATGGGAGAGCCGCTTTACAATTTTGAAAATGTTCGCGACGCTATGAAGATTGCAATGGATGCAGAGGGTATCAGCCTGTCCCGGCGGCGCATTACGCTCTCCACCGCCGGTATTGTGCCGGGCATTCACCGCGCCGGTGAAGAAATCGGCTGCCGCCTCGCCATTTCATTACACGCGACAAACGACGAATTGCGCAGCAAACTGGTTCCCATCAACAGGAAATGGAACCTTGAATCGTTGTTTTCCGCCCTTCGGTCCTATCCGCGGCTATCGAACGCTGATCGAATCACGTTTGAGTATGTCATGCTCCACGATGTCAACGACAGCGCTGACGATGCGCGCCGTTTACTGCGGCTGATCAGCGGGATTCCGTCCAAAATCAACCTGATACCGTTTAATGAATGGCCAGGTTCGACTTTCCAACGATCTCAGCCCGAACGAATTCAGGAATTTTCCTCAATGTTGTTCAAGGCCGGTTATGCATCTCCAATACGCACTCCCCGCGGCGAAGACATCATGGCCGCGTGCGGACAACTCAAATCCGCCTCCGAACGGCATCGTCGCCAGAAAGGAATGCGGGCTTCTGCCGCATTTTCTCAACTTGCCTGACTTTCGATCGTGCCGCTTTGCTGCCCGGCAGACTGTTTTTTCGGTCACCCGCCGGGGATTCTGCATGGGTTCGGCCCTAACACTGCTCGGCGGCTGCGCCTTGTTCCAGAAACCGCGTCAGCGAGCAGGACCGATCACGCATATCGAGGTGCATAAGCGGGCAAGACGCTTGCATGCCTATTCGGGCAATCGGAGAGTCCATGATTTCAAAATCGGTTTGGGATTCAATCCAATCGGGCACAAGGTTAAAGAGGGCGATGGCCGGACACCGGTGGGACGCTACTATGTCGATCGTAAGAATCCGCAAAGTCTTTTTAATCTTTCTCTTGGCCTGAATTATCCTGACCGAGCGGACAAACAGCTTGCGGCGGCCCGTGGAGTCGATCCCGGCGGCGACATTTTCATTCACGGACAGCCGAACCGGGCAAAAGTCGCAAAAACAGGAGATTGGACAGAGGGCTGTATCGCTGTGTCCGATCGTGAAATGGAAATTCTATTTGCGACCGTAGATATCGGAACACCCGTCCACATCAATCACTGACGATTCAAGCGCCGACGAGCACTGTCCACCAGATTTTTCCGCCCTGCTCCTGGTGCCAGCTGATTCCAATTTGTTCGGCCTTCGGGTTCAGAAGCAAAGCACGGGATCCAGCTTCATCCAACCAAGCTGACAGCGTCGCCAAGTCGGTTTCAAACGACTCTGAAATCAATTCGCCAAAAACCATGCCTTCGAACCCGGCCCGCTCCGCCCGATCAATCGGGGAAGATCCATCAGAACCGAAATGCCAAGGTCGATTCTGACGCGACATGTCCTTCGAATGAGTTTTCGCTGCGGCGATCAGCGACTTTTCCAACCCCACGCTCGGCAGTTCATTATTTTCCCGCACAGCGTTAAGGGCGTCCAGAAATCTGTGAGGTATCTGCGACTGTTCTGCTGAATTGATCCAATAACGCACTGGAACGTAATGAACTTTGGTGCCGTCTTCCTTCTCAACGGTCTCCACACCTTGTTCCGGAACGTCCGCAGCGACCGCAGGCTCCTGTACCACTTCACAACCGGTTAGCAAAAGCCCCGCGCACAAAGCGCCTGCAACCGTTTTTAACACCATCATAGCGGAATCAATCCTGCCAATTTCCCGTATTTCAGCATATTTGCGTAGGTCTGAATAAACAATACAGCAATCGAATTCAAATTAACCAGCACCCTGCCGAATCGTCAGGATTTGACCTCGGCTGCCGCAGGCGCCCACCTCACAGACCGTCATAATGTGTGAGCAGCTGCCGCTGCGATACACCATTCACACAAAAGATTCAGAAAATTCTAACGCCTCGCTGCAACAGTTGCGGAAAAACGTGAAGCTCTTCTGTTGAGTCAAAGACGGTTGCAATATAGGCTTTATGCAATTCCTATCCACGCCAATTATACGGAGTAAAGAAATGGCGGAAGGCTCAAACCGCCGAACTTTCGGAAAGATGCTCTTGGCCGGTGTTGGCACGGTGGCTGCCAGTTCGGTTGCAGGTCAGGAGCAACCTGACGCAGATTCAGTCCCCCGCAACATATCTGCATTCATGACCCATTCATGGGAGCCTTACTTCGCGAATCTCAAAAATCACGCCATCCTCGCCGATACTAAATCACGGGCTTTGCATTTTTGGTCGGAAGATGAGTCGATTTATAAACTCTATCCCACCAGTGTGCCGATATCACCCGAGCTGACGCGACTCGGCCGCACCAGTGTTGTGGGAAAACGCGAGGATCCAGATTGGCGCCCGACACCGGCGATGCTGGAACGCAATCCGGATTGGCCGGCCTATGTTCCTCCTGGCCCCGACAATCCGCTTGGGACCCACGCACTCTATCTCTCGTGGCAGTACTATCGAATTCACGGAACTCACGACACGCGGAAAATCGGCCGCCGCTCTTCAAACGGATGCATCGGGTTGTACAACGAGCACATCTCCGAGCTCTTTGACTTGGCTAAAATCGGCACTCAAGTGTTGCTAATTTGATAAAGCGACGCTCAGTGGATACAAAGCAGGCCTCGAAAGGCTTGTCACATTGTGCTAGACTTGACACGTTTACATGAAACGTGAAAGCTGAAACGTTACTTTCGGCACTCGTATAAGGAGTTATTCAATGAAGAAATTCGCAATGGCTGCTGCATTTGCACTAGCCGCCACCAGCCTGTCAGCGGGCAGCATGGACGACGCAATGATGGAAGACAGCATGGAAGGCAAAATGGCTGACCCCATGATGGAGCCAATGGTCATGGAACCGGAAGGTACCGATGGATCAGTGCTGCTTCCGGTGCTTCTGCTTATCTTGGTAGCAGCCGTAGCGGGTGCCTAAGCTGTCGTTTATTCCGCGGTTGGGTTGTATGCCCACAGCAGCAAGAACAGGTCTTCTCTCCGTCGCCAAACACAAAATGTCGGCGGAGAGAGATTCAAAATAACGGAATAGACATTCAATCTGCAGCCTGAGTTGCCGGATTGAGTGGGCGAATTGTGTCCGGCAGAAAATACCACGACTTCAAATTCTTTGATCTCGACAGTGCCGCGTCTAACCGTTTTCTTAGATTGCGGTACCGTTTGCTGAACAAATCAGCCTCGCTGGATTGAATGTAGATCTTCGGATAATCTCTGCTGGCCGGCTTTGCATTTGACAAGATCGGCAACCTAAATCAGCGATTTAAGTCCTGACCGATAACTGGGGTAAAGCAGTTGAATGCCGAGATCCTGCTTCACTCGCATATTGCTGACTCGTTTTGATTCACCATAAAAGCTCTTGGCCATCGGACTCAGTGTCGCTTGCTCCCAAGACACACGCGGAGGCGGAGTCATGCCAAGCAGTTCCGCGGCGTAGTCAGCAACTTCCTCTGGAGGAGCTGGACAGTCGTCAGAAAGATTATAGACAGCGCCTGGCCGCGGTTTCTCGATAGATGCGGACAAAACCCTTGCAATGTCTTCAACATGGATTCTATTGAAGACTTGGCCTGGCTTCACAACCTGTTGTTTCTTTTTGCCCGTCCGCAGCTGATGCAGCGGCCCACGTCCCAATCCATAAATTCCCGCCAGCCGAAAAATATGCACCGGCAGTCCACGTTGTTCGAACAAACCCAGCCATTGGTCTTCTGCTGATTTGCGCCATAGACCGCGTTGGGTTTGCGGTGATGTTTCATCGCTTTCCGTGACCCAGCCGCCGCGCCGGTCCCCATAGACCGCTGTCGTTGACAGATAACCAATCCATGCCAAGCGGGACGATGCCTCCGAAATAACGGATGCGAGCTCCGCCAGCAATGGATCACCGTGTTCTCCCGGCGGAGCGGACATCAATAAGTGCGTGACCATCCCAAATTCACAAGCGAGATCATGGCCGGGCCAAACACGGCAAGAAACCCCCGAATCCTCAATTCGGCGGCGGTTGCTCTCCGACCGCGTGGTTCCAATGATCTTCCAACCGCCTTCCAATTGCAGCAAAAAGGCGAGCGCAGACGCCGTGTATCCGTGCCCCACACTCAACAGCGTTCGCTCTGAGTTCTGGCTTTCCTTCGGTGTCATCAGCGCGTAATCGTTCAAATTATGCCGTCATTCTGCCGCAGCAAGCCGCCGGGCAGCCCAGATCGCCGCATCGGCCACAACCGGACTGTCATCTGTCTTCAGTTTTTCCACATCAGGCAGGGCGGCAGGATTCTTCGAATTTCCGATGGCATACAGTACGTTTCGGACAAATCGGTTTCGACCAATGCGCCGCACAGGGCCGCCGCGAAACATTTCTCTGAATTCAGCATCATCTAATTTCACCAGATTTGAAAGAAGCGGCGCGGTCAGATCCTTTCTGGCGCGGTATCTGATTTCCCGGGCGGCAACAGCAAATTTATTCCAAGGACATACTGCCAGGCAGTCATCACAGCCAAAAATCCGATTGCCGATGGCCGGGCGAAGACTTTCATCGACCGGTCCTTTATGCTCTATTGTCAAATAAGAAATGCAGCGTCGGGCATCAAGCTGGTATGGAGCGGGAAAGGCGTCAGTCGGACAGATATCGAGACAGCGTCGGCAATTGCCGCAATAATCGGCGCCGGCTTTGTCATGCTTCAGCTTGAAAGTGGTGAAGATCGCACCAAGAAAGAACCAGCTGCCAAGGTTTCGACTGACAAGATTGGTGTGTTTGCCTTGCCACCCCAAGCCGGCGGCCTGGGCCAGCGGTTTTTCCATGACTGGTGCTGTATCAACAAAAACCTTGATTTCCGCATTGGTTTCAGAAATCAGCCATCCGCCGAGTCTTTTCAGCCGCTTTTTGACAATTTCGTGATAGTCTCGGTTGCGCGCATAAACCGAGATTGTGCCTCTGTCGCCATTCATTAGATTGGCCAGTGGATCTTCTTCCGGTGTGTAAGCCTCGGCCAGCATCACAACAGACTTCACCTCTGGCCACATTGCCTTTGGATTTCCTCGCCAATGCGACCTATTTTTCAGCCAATCCATCTCTCCATGGTATTCTGCCGCCAGAAAATTTCGAAGATCTTCGGCCGCCTGCGCAATATCGCCCGGACCGCAGATTCCGACTCCATCAAAGCCCTCCTCCTTTGCTTTTTTCTTAAGGCGGGCTTCCAGCTGCATCAAAAATCCAGATCCGCATACCAAGGCGGATGCTGAAATCCGGGATGAATTTCCTTCAGGATGGGTTGAAATGCCGGGCGGGACTTCATAATGGCGTACCAATTCTTCAGAATTGGCTGCTCATTCCAGTTGATTTCCGAGATCACATCAAGACAGGATACGTGCGCCGCTGCTGTAAAATCCGCCAAGGTCATTCTGTCTCCGGCCATCCATCGCCTTCGGTCCAGCAGAAAATTCATATATTCAAGGTGAAAGACCCGGCACTTGCAGCCTCGAATAATTCTGGAGGCGTTTGGTGGTTCGAGGCCCTGAACTTTTCGCATGATGCGTTCGAAGATCAATGGCCAGGTCACTTCCCGGTATAGCTTTTCATCGAACCAGTTTACAAGTCGACGGGTCTCATGCTGTTCCAGCGGGTCTTCGGGCATCAACGGAGGCTCGGGATACACAGTATCGATATATTCGCATATCGCATGGCTTTCGGACAGCGCTTTCCCATTGGCGAATAGCACCGGCACGTTGCCGGCAGGGTTCAGATTGAGCAACCGCTCGCTCTTTTTCCAGTATTCGATTTCTATCAGCGTGAAATCGATCTTTTTTTCAGAGAGTACTAGCCGTAATTTTCTGCAGAACGGAGACAGCGGGTAGTGATACAGGTTAAACGGCTGAGTCATTAGATTAAAATCCTAAACTTGATGATGCCTTTTAATGTTCGGACGGGTTTCTTTTCAAGCGGCAATGCACGATGATCGGTCGGCGGCGGAAATCAACTGCATGCCTTGGCGAATGATTTCTGAACGCGTCGACAGCTCGCCCGCAATACCGGATGCTGCTGGACGACTAGCAGCAAGCAGCGCGGCTCCCGCTTGATCAAGGTCGGTTGCCGACTTTCCAAGCAGATTTTGAGATGCGGCTTCAATTCCGAAGATCCCATCCCCAAATTCAACACTGTTCAAATAGACCTCTATGATTCGACGCTTTGACCACATCATCTCGACCAGAACGGTAGACATCGACTCGATCGCGCGCACGGCTGCCGAACCCAAATCTCCCAACAGAAGATAGCGGACGGTTTGCTGGCTAATGGAGGCGCCTTCAGCGGTTCCGGAAGCTCGTATCGCATCCGCGTCAAATCCCCAATGGCGGCAGAAATTCGCATCTTCGGCTGCAATGAACGCAACCGGCACGAATTCTGGCACGTCTTCAAGCGCAATCCAATCCCATTTGACTTCAGTTCCCTTCCAAAATGATGCTATGATCATGGCTGTAGTCGGTGGATTCACCGCTGCGGCCAAACCAATAATCAGCAACCAGAGCATCAACACACCCGTGAATACGGCAGCAGTGATCCGAACGAGCTTTCGGACAACACGCTGCATCGCATTTCTCATTGGCGCAGCTGTGGCCGATTTCGCATTGCCTGACTTCGATTTTGGCTTGGATTTGGCCACAGTCTCTTAAATTCCCAATGCCCGTCGCTCATCAAAAAATGGCTGTTGCAGAAGCAAATCCAAGACAAACAGCCATACCGCTTCATCAACCAATACCGACTGAACCCAATATAGACGAAACAAGCTGCTTTCGCCTCGTCCCATAACCGGCCCGTTGATTCTCAACGGGTCTGATCCGCAACAAATTGCAAACTGCAGTATGCGCACAAAACGAACTTTCGTCCACACTTATTGGGAGTGCAGCAGGCAGGTGCGCGAAATCCGTTGAACCAGCGGTCAGGGGGCGGCGTATGATTTCAGTTTTCTTCTCTGTTCACCGATGTGGAGCCGCGGGGTGCAAACAGAAGCATCCTGTGAAATTTTGCAGCGATGCTTTTGCCAAAACCATTGTTCCATCCCAGTTTACCTAGATGCGGAACAATATCACCCGCTTTCACATTCACGCGCGTCGAGACCCCGATCTGACTTACTAAATTCCGCTGCCGGCTACAGCCGAACGACTATGTTTCCGACAAGCTTCTTGGAAAGAAAGGCCCTTTGCGCTTCGCACAGTTCTTTAAGAGGATATACGCGCGCCAGAACAGGATTAATTTTGCCCTGCTCGATGATGTCAACCAGTCGCGCGAATAACCCAGACTCGGTGACTGTTGCACCAAAGAAGGACAAATCCTTCAAGTAAAGGTCTCTTAAATCGAGACTTACGCAGGGACCTGCAACTGCTCCGGACGCGACATATCGACCTCCCGGTTCAAGAGCGTTAATCAAGTGAGGAAACAGCTGTCCGCCCACAACATCAGCAACAACCGTCACTCTCGCCACTTCGCTGTGTTCTTGAAGCGCGGTTACCAGACTTGGAGGATTGCGCGGCAATACAGCATCAACCGCTGCTGTCTCTCTGACCTGATCAGCCTTGTCTTCACCGCACATGGCGATAACCGTCGCTCCACGCAGTTTTGCAAGCTGCAGCAAGGCTGTGCCAACTCCGCCAGATGCGCCCGTTACCAGTAACCGATCATTTGAATTGACAGAAGCTCGTTCGAGCATATTGAGCGCTGTGATCCAAGAAGTGGAAAAGGTTGCAAGCTCCTCTGAACTCAGTTCACAATCCACAGGATGAACTTGGCCGGCCGGCACTTTGGTGAATTCGGCAAAACCGCCATCCGACTCGCTTCCAAAATACCCTATCTTGTCTCGGTTTTCTGGATCTGACCAATCTCTTATCCACGGGTCGATCAGCACCCGTTGTCCGATCAATGCACGGTCGACCCCACTTCCAACCTCCTCAACCAAACCGCAAACATCGGCTCCTTGAATGCGGGGAAATGACATTCCCCGTCCTCCCCAAGCTGAATCAGCGGCCTCTGCGGTTTCTAAAGCCGAGCCGGTTGTCCCTTCAGTAACCGATTTTGAATACCACCCGACCCGGGTATTGATATCAGTATTGTTCAATCCACAGGCGAGCACCCGGACCAGCACCTCGCCGCAACTCAATTCGGGCTTTGGAAAGTCGGTTCGGTATTCGAGACATTCAAATCCTCCGTGTCCGGTCAATGCAACCGCACGCATCGTGCCCGTCATGGCACACTCCTCTTCAACCGAAAAGTGGAGACCAAATACGAGGCCAAGCCTTCAGCTGCAACCAAGATGCGAAGTGTCGGCAGAACCGTCGCACCGCTTCAATTAGTGTCAGTAAAAACCCCCTGATTCTGCAATCCGGAACAGTTCGGCGGCGATTGACGGAGTTTGGACGCATTTGAGGCCGCGCTTAATTGGTGTCTGTCGAAAAGGTCGATTCTGCTGCTCAAAGCCTTACCATGCATAGAATTTTCTGCTGTTTGTGATTGCGAAGATTCGGAAGATATGGCGAAAAGCGGAAGATTCGCCCAGATATTGTGTCAAAAAGGCGAATCTTCAACTTAGAGTGATGCCATCAGAACCACATTTGAGAAAAATCCGCAACGGTTTCATGTTCCGATCGAGGATCTTCAGATCAACTAGCGGTCGCGGGACGACATTCCCCTTCTGCTGAGCGACCTGAAAGCTCTTTACTGCGACGAAAAGTCCCGTCAGACGGTTGTGGGTCACATGGAAGCGAAGCGAAGAGCCAATACAGAAACAACGGCGCGACCGGCACAATTCGTCTCTTTTTTTGGCCTTTGCGAAGCGAAAAAAATCAGCTACACTTGGAAGTTAATTGACGGCAGTACTGCGACCTGATTTCTGTCAGGTTGAAATGGGAGAAAATACAATGCGGGGTTTTTCCCATTGCGTATTGGAATCTAGTGATGCCCTGCCGAAAAGACTATCGCTGCATCCCCTCGCTTTGCCTCACCTCACCCATTCAGCGCCAATTGACCAAACACCATTGCACCTCGAATGGGACTAAACATCACATGTGGATCTGTTTGGTTATCTGTACGCGTGCACGGTCGAGACCCGCTTCCCGCGATTTCAACCACTGACAAGGTTTTCGCGGCTCACTTAGCACACCATCAGATGACATTTCGAGATGCTGACCGACCGCATGATTTATGATAAGAACGAGCAGTTCGAAACTTTCCCGGAGCGATATGTCGTGTTTCAAGCGAATGCCAAAGCTTCATGGCTTAGGGAAGACTGATGGACGTATTTGCTTTTCGTGAAGACCTCGTTGCCGAATACAAACGATTTTCCCGTAGCTTCGCCAAGATCCGCGCCAAAGATATCTTGCACGAAGTAGATACTGCCTACGATGCCGAACATTTTGCCCCGCCCCCGCTAATCCAGCTCAATCCAAACTTCGAGTCTGGCGGATACATCGACGACCTCGTTGCCGAAGGAACACTTCACAGTGAGTGCGCAAAGATATTCCGGCTAAAGCACACCGACGATCCGTTTGGCGAACGCCTCCTGCTTCACCGGCACCAGGCTGATGCCATCAAAATCGCAAAACGGGCAGAGAGCTACGTCCTAACCACTGGGACAGGCTCCGGCAAGTCACTCGCCTACTTCATCCCAATCGTAGACGACGTTTTGCGAAGAAGGCACGCTGGCGACACCTGCAAAGGCATTAGCGCCATCGTCGTCTATCCGATGAACGCGCTCTGCAACAGCCAACGCGAGGAACTTGAAAAGTATTTGCAGCTTGGCTATGGCGAAGGGGACGAGCCTGTTACCTTCGCTCGGTACACAGGGCAGGAATCTCATGACGATCGTGAACGGATCGCAAAGAAGCCTCCGGATATTCTGCTAACCAACTACGTCATGCTCGAGCTGATCATGACGCGGTTCTATGAGACCGACAAAGCGATCCGCGAACACGCCATGGACCTCCGATTCCTTGTGTTGGACGAGCTGCATACCTATCGCGGGCGTCAAGGAGCTGACGTCGCGATGCTGGCCCGTCGCGTCCGAGAAAAGTTCAACAAGCAGCTTCTCTGTATCGGCACTTCGGCGACGATCGCGTCCGAAGGCTCGCCTAACGACCGGAATACCGCCGTTGCTCGCATCGCAAGCCGCCTGTTCGGCACTGCTGTTGATGCCAACAATGTCGTTTCGGAAACCCTGCGTCCCGTAACCCACCAAACAGCAGGTTCAGACTTACCTGCATTGCGCGCCGCAATCGAAAGAGGTGTGCCGGAACCCCCCCCCACTCATGAAGATCTGTCAACACATCCTGTCGCGGCTTGGGTTGAGCGCAATCTCGGATTTGAAGAACAACACGGCAAGCTTGTTCGGATTTCACGGCCACTGACCGTTCGTCAAGCCTCGGAAAAGCTTTCCACCGACAGCGGCTTTGACGAACAGCATTGCCAAGAGTACCTCACGAAATTTCTGCTGACTGCTCACCAAAGCCGAAATAAGCGGGGTCAGAGCTTCTTCGCCTTCCGGCTGCACCAATTCATCAGCGGTGCCTGGAACGCATATACGACCCTTGAAGCGCCGGGCGAGCGTTATCTCACCTTGGACGGACAGCAATTCAAACCCGGAGACCGCAACCGCCCGCTTTTTCCGCTCGCTTTCTGCCGCTCCTGCGGGCAGGAATACCTGCCCGTCTGGGCGAAATTTGTCGGCAAACAGACACATTCATATGAGCCTCGCGATCTGACCGAAAGATCCAACGATAGGGAAGATGTCCAGTTTGGATATCTCATGCCTGATCCTACCGGACTGTTCAATCCCAAGGACATCGAGAGTCAGTATCCGGAGGAATGGCTGGAATTCCGAGGCGACGAGATAAGGCTCAAATCGTATTACCGACGCTATCAACCGCATAAAGTCCAAGTTGACACCCAAGGCATCGCTTCTGAGGATGGTTTACCTGCCTGGTTCATTCCAGGGACTTTCCGTTTCTGTTTGAATCGGCGTTGCGACGCCTACTACGACGGCAACGTTCGGAGCGACATGACCAAGCTTTCTGGGCTTTCCAGCGAAGGTCGGAGCTCTGCCACGACTGTGCTGGCGCTGTCTTCGCTGAAGCATCTCATTGGCTCGGATCTCGACGAACAGACCAAAAAGCTGCTCGCATTCACCGACAATCGACAGGATGCCAGCCTCCAAGCAGGCCATTTCAACGACTTTGTTCAGATCCTGCTATTGCGTGGTGCGCTCATTTCAGCCATCCGAGCCGAGCCAGACGGATTGCTCACCGACGATCTCCTGACCCAAAAGGTGCACGCGCAATTGCGTCTGGAACACTTGGACTACTCGGCCAGTCACGAAGCCAAGGGGATCAAAGCCCAAAACACGATTAAAACTCTTCGTGACGTGCTCGGCTACCGACTCTATTTCGATCTGCAGCGTGGCTGGCGCATCACAAATCCCAATCTCGAGCAACTGAAGCTGCTGGATATCAGCTACCGCGGACTCGAGGATTGCTGCGAAGACGAAGAGGAATGGTGCGCACGGCATCCGTTGCTCGGCTCCATTGAACCTGCGCAACGTCTCAAATTGGCAAAAGACCTTCTTCATCGCATGCGAAAAGCGCTCTGTATCAAAACCATCTACCTTGATCCGAACTTTCAGGAACAGATGCGCAACCGAAGCTTCAGTCAGTTAAAAGAGCCTTGGGGATTGTCGGAGGAGGAGCGCCTATTTTCTCATGGCTTCATGGTGCCCAGACCTAGCAGCCGCAAACCCCGACAGGATTACCGCATCCTTCATATCTCTTACCGATCCGCATTCGGTCGCAAGTTGAAGAACCCGGAAATCTGGGGACAGGGAAATTCCTCCTATCCCGCCATGTTCGATGAGGATGTCTACAACACCCTCATTGACGATATCTTGAGCGTGCTCGCCACTTACGGTTACGTCGAAGCTGAGGACCTAGGCGGTGGTCGCACCGGATATCGCATCAACGGTTCGGCGCTTGAATGGAAGCTTACCGAAAATGACTCGGAGAAATTGAACGCAACCAATGTGTTTTTCCGCAACCTCTACCAAAATGTAGCCGCGATCCTCGACAGCGACAATCGCCTTCTTCACCAGCTTGAGGCGCGAGAACACACCGCTCAAGTCGATACTGAAACCCGCGAAGAGCGTGAACGCCGTTTCCGCGACGGTCTGATTCCCGGCGGGCTGCCCATACTGTTTTGCTCGCCGACGATGGAGCTCGGGGTCGACATTTCGACACTGAACGCGGTGTATATGCGCAACGTGCCGCCGACGCCCGCGAATTACGCTCAACGCAGCGGACGGGCCGGGCGCAGCGGCCAGCCCGCGTTAGTGGTCACCTACTGCGCCGCGAAGTCGCCGCATGACCAGTATTTCTTCGCCGACCCAACGCGCATGGTCTCCGGCGCAGTCAATCCCCCGAACATTGATCTCGTAAACGAGAACCTGATCCGCAGCCATCTTCAGGCCGTTTGGCTCTCTGAAACCGGTGTCATGCTGGGCTCATCTGTTTGTGAGGTGCTCAACCGGGAGAAACTCGACTCGCTGCCGTTGCATGATGAAATCGCCGAGCAGATCCGCTCTTCCCGAGCGGTTAACAATGCAGGCATCCGTGCACGCCGCATTCTTTCGATGCTCGAACCAGATCTCTCACAGGAACCCGGCACTTGGTACACAAGCACATGGCTCGACAGTGCGATGAAATCCGCTGACCGTCGCTTTGACAGCGCGTTCGACCGATGGCGTTCGCTGTTTCGTGCAACGGCGAACCAAATGAAGTTCGCCAATGAAGTCCTCAGAAACGCCGCCTCCACCGAGAAGGAACGACGTGAAGCCAAGGCCCGGTACGACGAAGCATACACCCAGCAGGGATTGCTTCTGCAAACAAGTCAGAGAATGAATTCCGATTTCTACTCGTACCGATACTTAGCCGCCGAGGGGTTTCTTCCAGGTTACAATTTCCCGCGCCTGCCGTTGATGGCCTTCGTTCCAGGCCGACGCGAAAAAGTGGCTCGCGATTCGTTTCTGAGCCGACCCAGATTTTTGGGACTCTCAGAGTTCGGTCCCCAGTCCATCATCTATAACGAGGGCAGCACCTATCGCGTGCGCCGGACGATTCTCTCCGTCCGTGACGAAGATGGTGTGACCGCATCGGCCGGCATTCCAGTACAGTCAGCACGCATCTGTCCCGCCTGTGGCTATGGTCATTTCGGCGATCAAAAAGACTATGAACGCTGCATCAGCTGTAACGAACGCCTTGATGGCGGGAGGGTAGTCCTCAATCTCTACCGCATCGAACAGGTGTCAACCCAGCGGGCAAACCGAATTACCTCGGATGAGGAAGAACGCCAGCGCCAAGGTTACGAGATGGTCACTACGCTTCGCTACAGCGAAGAGAATGGCCGCAGCAGCGTCAAGCCTATTGCCATAAAGGAAAGTGGTCAGACCCTGCTGGAGATGCGCTACGGCCCGGCCTCAACACTCTGGCGCATTAATCTTGGATGGCGTCGTCGCAAGGAAAAATCCATCTACGGATTCAGTGTGGATACCAGCACCGGCGATTGGACAAAGGACTCGCAGGCCCCCACTGACGCAGAAGACGATTCTGTTAAGGAGGGAAAGTGTATCCAGCGTATCACGCCCTTCGTCGAAGACACCCGCAATGTTCTCGTGCTTCAACCGAAGGTTGACCTCAACGAGACGACTATGGTCTCACTGCAATACGCCATCAAGCGTGGTATCGAACAAGAGTTTCAGCTTGAGGAATCGGAGCTTGCCGCCGAGCCGCTGCCTGACCGCGATAACCGTTTTGCCATTCTGTTATATGAGTCTGCCGAAGGCGGCGCTGGAGTACTGACGCGTCTCACCAGCGATCCCAATGCACTTGGTCGAATTGCCCGCAAAGCGCTTGAAGTCTGTCACTACGGATCGCACTCTGGACACTGGACTGGATTGGACGACCTCTACAACCAAGACGATAATTGCGAAGCTGGCTGTTATCGCTGCCTGCTGAGCTATTACAACCAGCCGGACCATCCAAATATCGACCGTCGTGATGAAGCCATGCTCGACCTGCTCTGCCGACTGATCCGCGGAGAGCAAACCCGCACGGCAGATTCCGCAGGCAACAGCGACAACTTTGAGGAGCTGAACAATATCTCCAGCTCTGCTTTGGAGAAAGCTTGGCTGCGCTATCTTAACGAAAATGGTTACCACCTTCCCGACCGGGCTCAGCCTTACCTTCGTGAATTCAATACGAGGCCTGATTTTGCCTACACCGCCCATCAGACTCTGATCTACATCGACGGTCCTCATCATCAAAGTTACCGTCAGCAAAATATTGACCTCGAGGTAACCCGACGCCTCCACGACGCCGGCTTTACAGTCGTGCGTTTCGACGCGGATCAAAAGTCTTGGGAACAGTTGATCGGCGAGTTTGCCTGGGTGTTTGGACCGGGCACCGCATCGAACACAAATTAGGATGCGGAGGACCTGAATTGAACACGGCGATCACCTATAAGCCGGGCGACTTAGTCAAGGCGAGACACCGCGAGTGGGTGGTTCTCCCCGAACCGCGCGACGATCTCCTTAAACTTCGTCCGCTCGGCGGTGCTGAAGATGATGCGACGCTCATCTACCTTCCGCTTGAACCCGAGGCGCCGGTGGCGGCTAAGTTCGATCTTCCTGAACCCGAGAAACACGGCCCGCATCAGTCAGCGATGCTAATGCGTGATGCGCTTCGCCTCAAACTCCGCGCCGGTGCAGGACCCTTCCGCAGCTTCGGCAATCTCAATGTCGAACCGCGCGCCTATCAGCTCGTGCCCTTGCTCATGGCCCTGAGGCTTGACACCATCCGACTACTCGTTGCCGATGATGTCGGAATCGGCAAAACCATTGAGGCTGGCCTGATCGCGCGGGAAATGATCGACCGGGGTGAGATTGAGCGGGTCGCAGTCATCTGCCCGCCCCATTTATGCGAACAGTGGCAAAGAGAACTCGCGGAGAAGTTTGCCATTGATGCCGAAGTCGTACGCCCTGGCACCGCCACACGCCTAGAGCGCGACCTGAGGCCGGATGAGTCGGTTTTTGAGGCCTACCCTTATACAATAGTCTCGCTCGACTACATCAAATCCGACCGTCGCCGCAGTGAATTCCTTCGCGCTTGTCCAGAATTTGTCATCGTCGACGAGGCGCACACCTGCACGCGATCAAATTCCAAAAGCCGGCACCAACGCTATCAACTTCTCAAAGGACTCGCGGATCAACCGAACCGGCATATGGTGTTTCTCACCGCGACACCGCACTCGGGCGATGACATCGCCTTTCACAACCTGCTGGGTTTGCTGAAGCCGAAGTTCACGGCGTTGGTCGATACGCCCAAAGGCGAGAAACGCGACCGCCTGCGTGAAGAGCTCGAATTGCATTTCGTTCAGCGCCGCCGCGGTGATATCGCCGAATGGAAGGATGAGGCAGGCTTTCCTGTCCGTGAAAGCCGCGAGGCGACCTACCAGCTGACTGGCGATTGGGGTGCGCTCTTCGACGATGTGCTCGCCTATGCGAGGACCATGGTGCAACGCACTGAGAATGCCACTAAACTTGAACAACGCATGTCCTGGTGGGCAGCACTTGCATTGTTGCGTTGCGCGTCCTCTAGTCCCGCGGCCGCTTCGCTCGCCTTGCGGACTCGGTTTCAAGCAACCAAGAACGAGACTATCGAAACACAGCTTGTCAGCATAGAACGCAGGGCATACGACACGGTTCTGGATGAGTCGGAGGACGGTTCGCTCTCCCTAACCGAGAGCGTTCCCGCCGGCACCGTTGAGACCGAAGATACCGAGGCCCTGAGTCGGTTGATTGACCGGGCGGATGCACTCCGCGGCCCCCGTAAAGATCCCAAGCTCAATGCGCTAATAAAGGAAATCAATAAACTTGTGGCGGCTGGGTTTCGTCCAGTGGTTTTCTGTCGTTACATCGCAACCGCACATTATGTTGGCAAAGCCGTTTGCGATGCCATCAAGGGGAAAAATACGCACATCTCCGTGATCACCGGAGAACTCACGCCCGACCAACGCGAAGAGCGAATCGAAGACCTCAACAAACTAGACGAGAACGTTGCACCCATTCTGGTTGCCACCGACTGCTTATCCGAAGGTGTAAACCTTCAGAATTACTTCAACGCAGTGATTCATTACGACCTCACTTGGAATCCCACGCGCCACGAGCAGCGCGAAGGCCGCGCGGACCGCTTTGGACAAGCGTCCCCGATCGTTCGCACCCTGATGCTCTATGGCGAAGACAATCCTGTGGACGGTGCGGTGCTTCGCGTGATCGTCCGCAAAGCCGAAAAGATCCGCAAAGAGCTCGGAATTGCGGTGCCTCTGCCGATGGATAACAGCAAGGTAATCGAAGCTGTCATGAAAGCAGTCCTGCTTCACAGCGGCAGGGATTCTCAAGCCTACCAGATGGCCTTTGAATTCGAAGTAATAGAGACCGAAGTTGACGACGCATGGCAAACGGCTAGCAACCAAAGGACACGAACGGTGTTTGCCCAACGCCGCTTGAGACCGGATGACGTGCTGCCCGAGTGGAGAAAGTCCGTATCCGTGCTGGGTGGTTCGAATGATGTTGCCCGGTTCGTACGGCTTTCCGCCGAACGGCTGGGAGCACCGCTTGATACACAAGATTGCAGTTTCAAATTGCCAGTCGCGCACTTACCAAAACCGCTTCAGGATCGGCTTGACTCCATCAAGTTCTCCACCTCAGCGAAGCTGTCATTTGAACGACCAGCACCTGCGGGAGTGGCCTACATCCACCGCGCACATCCGCTGGTCTCAGCGCTTGCCGACTTCATAGCCGAAGAAGCGCTCAACGCCGAATCCTCGGATGTTGCCTCTCGCGCGGGCGCGATGTTCACGCACGGGGTTAAATCCCGTACTGTGCTCTATCTCCTACGCCTGCGCAGTCAGATCCAAGTGGAGCAGCGCGGTGCAGATGGTCGATATGCGCCGCTCAAGTGCCTGCTAGCCGAGGAGTGTCTTGAGATTGCTATTCGCGGAAGTGGAACCGGTGAGTTCCTGACCGAAGACGAAACACTTTCGCTCATGTTGCTCGAACCAAGCCGCAATATGCCGGCCGGCCAGAAGACCCATCTCATTCAGCAGGCCCTCAAAGCGCTGCCGAACATGGAAGAGCAATTCGAGCATCTTGCCCGTAAACGCGCCAGCATGCTTCTCGCGGACCATCGCCGCGTCCGCGACGCCAGCGAAGCCAAGGGACTCCGCTACAAAGTCGATCCGGCGTTGCCGGTGGATAAGATCGGCGTGTACGTCTTCTTGCCCATGGCATCGCTCTAACCATGGCGAACACCCGAGCCGACCGCGGTTTCACGGCGTTGAAGATTGAGGGGGGCATCCTGCCCCCGGAATTCCTGCACTCCGTCGCCACGCTGCAAGCGCCAATGCAGACCGGCACCGACTATGGGCTCTCGAAATCGCTGGCAATCAAAGAAGAGCTTTCTCGATACTGGCGCATCGCCAACGATATCTACGGAGACTATTCCAGCCGCCGTCACCGACACAATCTCAAAGCGCGCCAAGTCGATGTCGAAGAATGGCTCGTCCCTTTTCTGCGTTATGTGCTCGGTTACGCAGATCTCACAGCGGCCGATAATGTCGTGCTTGATGACCGGGTGTTCAGTTTGACACACCGCGCCTGTGAAAAGATCGTTCCGCTGCTTCTTGTTCAGCATGATTTCGATCTAGACAGACCCGGTTCACGTCTTGGTGAAGACGGTCGACGACATGCGCCGCACGGAATGATGCAGGAGTATCTCAATACAGAGAACGCTGCTCTGTGGGGTATGGTCTCCAACGGATCTAAACTCCGCATCCTGCGCGACAATCCGAGCCTGACCCGACCTTCCTACATTGAGGCTAATCTAGGCCTCATTTTCGAGGAGGAGCTCTATCCCGACTTTGCTACGCTTTGGCTAATCGCCCATTCAAGCCGCTATAAACCGCTTGAAGAAAAACCGTCGAGCTGCATCATTGAATCTTGGCGCGCCAAAGCACAGGAGACCGGTGAACGCATTCGGGAAAATCTCCGCGACGGTGTGACCGACGCGCTACGTCAAATCGGCAACGGGTTCCTTCGCCACCCAGCGAACACAAAGCTGCGCGAATCGCTCAAATCCGGCACGCTTTCATCGGAGCAATATTTCCAACAACTTCTTCGGTTGATTTACCGCCTGCTTTTTCTCTTCACCGCCGAGGAGCGTAATCTGCTTCATGCTCCCGATGCCACGGAAAGACAAAAAGATGTGTTCACGAATGGCTACGCGCTCTCCCGACTTCGCGAACGGGCGTTGCGCCGCCGACACTACGATGGAAACCGGGATCTCTGGCAAGGACTAAAGATCACTTTCGCCGCTCTTGCAACAGGCGCTCCTGGTCTGGGACTGCCGCCACTCGGCGGCCTCTTTCGGGAAGGCAATTGTCCCGACTTGACCGAATCCGCAATTTCTAACGAGTTTCTTCTCGAAGCTGTCCGCTCCCTTGCGTTCTTCCGTTCAGGCAACAGTCTTTCCCGTGTCAACTACCGGGACATGGGCACCGAGGAATTAGGTTCAGTGTACGAAAACCTGCTGGAACTTCATCCGGTCATCGACGTGAACGCATCACCTTGGTCTTTCGCCTTTATCGGTGATAGCAATGACAAAAAAACTAAGGGGTCTGCGCGTAAACTCACCGGTTCCTACTACACACCGCCTTCACTGGTCAGCGAGCTAATTAAGTCGACGCTTGACCCCGTGATCGCAGACGCCATCAAATCACACCCCGAGGATCCGCGCTCCGCGATTTTAGATTTGAAAATTGTCGACCCGGCTTGCGGTTCTGGGCACTTTTTACTGGCTGCAGCCCGCCGCCTCGCAGCCGCCATCGCTCATATTGATACAGGCACGGGCACGTCAAACGAGAATGTCCGTCAGTACGCGCTGCGTGAAGTGGTCCAGCACTGCATCTATGGGGTCGATCAAAACCCGCTCGCCGTTGAACTCTGCAAGACCGCGCTCTGGATCGAGACGGTCGAGCCCGGAAAGCCGCTAACGTTTCTGGATTCCCACATCCTTCAAGGCAACAGCCTAGTTGGCATCCTTGATCCGGAAATCTTGGCGAACGGCATTCCGAACGACGCTTACAAACCATTGACTGGCGACGACAAGGCCATCTGCCTCGCATTGAAAAACCAAAATCGACAACCAGATCAAGAAGACCTGTTTAGCCAAGACACCGTGCTGGAAGTCGCTGTATCAAGCCTTGATCTCGATGCCATGCCAGAAGACACTCTTGATGACATCGAGCGCAAACGCGCTGCATGGAAAGCCGGATACGACAACCCGGCCCGCATGCTCGAGACCATGCGCGCCGATCTATTCACAGGAGCGTTCTTTGCACCCAAAACCCGCGACACCTCTGCTTTCGTGCCCCAGTCGCAAGACCTCCAACGACTGGGAAGCGTCTTACCCCAACGCCGTGGCATCAATAAATTTGTAAACGATCTGTCAGCTGAGCATGATTTTTTTCACTGGCATCTTGCGTTTGCCGAGATCATGCAGGACGGCGGCTTCGATGTCGTGCTTGGCAACCCGCCATGGGAACGTATCAAACTGCAGGAACAGGAATTCTTTGCATCAAGATCTCCAATAATCGCAGCTGCACCGAATAAATCCGCTCGGAATCGTCTCATTCAGCACCTGAATCGTGAAGATGCCATGCCATCTGAAAAATCCTTATATTTGAAATTTGAAACCGCGAAGCGAGAAGCCGAAGCCGCAAGTCAATTTGTCCGGAATGGAGGCCGCTTCCCATTAAGCGGCATCGGAGATGTAAACACGTATGCGGCATTCGCGGAAACAATTTTGCAACTTGTCCATCCAAGAGGACGCGCCGGAATGATCGTACCGACCGGTATAGCTACAGATCATTCAACCAAGGCATATTTCGATCATATCGTCAGCCAGAGACGGCTGGTTAGCTTGTTCGACTTTGAGAACCGGGAAGGTGTGTTTCCAGGTGTGCACCGCTCATACAAGTTTTGCCTATTGGCACTCAGCGGTCGCGACCGTCTTGTTCCCGAAGCCGAGTTCGCGTTTTTTCTGCACCAGACTGAACAACTTAAGGAGGCGGAACGCCGTTTTACGCTCTCCACTGCGGATTTCTTGTTGTTCAACCCCAACACAAAAACTTGTCCGACTTTTCGCACCCGGCGAGACAAGGAAATCGCGGTTAAAATGTATCGACGCGCCGGTGTATTCTGGAAAGAGGGGCGCGGTTCGCAAACAGATGACAATCCTTGGGGCGTTTCGTTCCAAGCGATTTTCCACATGTCAAACGATTCAGGCCTGTTCAAAACGCGCCAACAAATGGAGGAAAATGGATGGGAACTCGAAGGTAATGTGTTCGTGCGCGGTGATGAGCGTTATCTGCCGCTATACGAAGCCAAGCTGTTCCATCAATACGATCATCGCTTCGCCACATTCGATGGGGTTTCGGAAAGAGACCTCAAGAACGGCAATGCCCGGGCAATGACACCCCAAGAAAAAACTAACCTTGAAGCAGTGGTTTTGCCACGTTATTGGGTTCCCGAAGTGGAGGTGGAGAAAAAACTAGATATTAGAACCGCCCCCCCCCCATTCAGGTCGAACAAACCGAATTCGACGCTCTCACAGACTTGGCGCGCAGCTCGCTCTCAGAGGCATTACCAGATCGACCGACGAACGAACTGGTGTCCTCGCAATGATACCGACTGTAGCGGTCGGTCATTCGGCGACGATATTGCTACTTGGCTCTTCTCCTTCAGAGACATCGCAGGCCCAACCAACCAAAGAACGGCCATTTTCACGGTTCTGCGAACCACGGCCATGAACCACAAGGCTCCACTTCTGCATGTCGACTATGAGAGTTGGCTACAAGCATTTAGAGGAATTACCAGATCGACCGACGAACGCTCACTCCTCTCCAGTGGCTTGCCATATGGCGGAGTCGGAAACAGTGCGCCGGTCATCGCTTTGGAAAATGCACGAGCCGTGGCTTCAGCGTTAATCCTTGCCAACATGAACAGCCTTCCGCTCGATTGGACAGCCCGCTTATCGGTTGGCGGCGTTAATTTGAGTTTCTTCATCGTCAAACAGCTGCCTGTGTTGCCACCAGAAGCATACTTAAAGGAAAGCACCTGCGGCCAACCGTGGGTGCAGTTAGTGGTTCCCCGCGTCCTCGAATTGACATACACATCCACAGAACTGACCGGGTTTGCTAACGATCTCGGCTATGAAGGAACGCCTTTCAGCTGGAACGAGGAACGCCGCCACCGCCTGCAATGCGAGCTTGATGCCATTTTCGCGCATATGTACGGGCTCAATCGTGACGATCTGGAATGGATTCTCGACGCACCACCGCCGAGTTCGTCCTTTCCGTCCCTTAAGCAGAAAGAAATCAGCGAATTCGGAGAATATCGCACACAGCGATACGTGCTCCAGGCATTTGACGCACTCGAACAAGGGAAAACGCCCGACTTACCCGACGAATTCTGATAGAGACGTCAAACAATGCCAAAATCAAACAATGCCAGTTCAACAGGCACTTGCTTTCAGACGTGGATTCGATAGAAAATACCCGTTGAGAAAAGTGGCGGTCGAACGCTGGAGAGAGTGACTATGACAGCTCAGCTCAACAATTTGCTCGTAACGGGCGCCGCTGGCATCGTCGCACAGCTGATAATGAAACAGTTGGCGGAATTAACCGTGTCTCTTCGTCTCAGCGATATCAAAACTCCGGACTTTGTGCCCGAGAACGCGGAATTCATAGAATGCGATATCACTTGCGAGGCCGGCGTCGAAAAACTGGTCAAGGGTTGTGATGGCGTTGTTCATTTGGGTGGCGTCTCTACCGAACAAAGCTTCGAGTCCATAATTGGACCCAACATCCGTGGCATCCATAATCTGTACGAAGCAGCTCGTCTGCACGGCCAGCCGCGCATTGTCATGGCAAGTTCAAACCATGCCATAGGATTCTACCGGCAGAATGAACGCATAGATTCTAAGGCAACGCCGCGGCCCGACGGCTGGTATGGCGTCAGCAAGGTCTTTGGTGAAGCCGTGGCATCGATGTATTTTGACAAATTCGGCCAAGAAACCGCGATTGTGAGAATCGGTTCTTGTTTTGCCGAACCCAAAGATTTTCGCATGCTGACCACATGGCTGGCGCCGAGCGACTTCGCAGAGCTGATTAAATGCGTATTTTCGATTCCTGTTCTTGGCTGCCCGATCATTTACGGAGTATCGGATAACGCCTCGAAGTGGTGGGATAATCGCAACGTCCGCTGCCTTGGCTGGACTCCGCGTAACAACACCGAGAGTTTCGTTGCCAAATTCGACAACGCGCGACCTTCAAAAAATGACCCGGCGGCGATCTATCACGGCGGGCATTTCACCGCTTTTCCAATCTATAAGGATCCCATTCAATAATCTGGAAAAAGAACCACCGAGACTGTACTCAATCTCCTTGTTTAGCGAGACAAAACCCATTTGACACCGATCAACCAAAACTCTTGAAGACAATCTGCATGGCAACAAAACAGTCGGAATAGCGATTGCAGAAGATCATGCGCTTTGTACTGAAACATCCTTACGCATTTTGAAGGTCTGATAACAATGAGCTCAAACATCGCATTGACCGGACTTGCAAGAGACCTTGCTCTCCGGTCAGAAACCGGAGGTCCTGTCCGGCTTGGTGTGGTCGGATGCGGCGAAATGGGGACCGACATTGCCGTTCGCACTGCCATGATGGATGGCATTGAAGTCGCAGCGATCGTCGACCATACGCCTGCCAACGGGCACGCAGCCACCGCGCTTGCAAAAGGCCGGTCAGACTGCAGCATTGATGTCTCGTCATCGGACGAATTGAACTCAGCCATTGAAACTGGGCGCACCGGTGTTCTCGAGCACATAGAACCTGTGGTGCAATCCGGTTTAATCGACGTGATTGTGGATGCCACCGGAGTGCCCGATGTCGGCGCCGAGGTCGGCATGACGGTGCTGTCGCACGGTAAACATCTGGTTATGATGAACGTCGAAGCGGATGTCACAGTGGGAGCGGTTTTACGACGGGAAGCCGATCGCAATGGTGTTGTCTACACGCTGGGAGCCGGAGACGAGCCATCAGCCTGCATGGAGCTGATCGAATTCATATCAGCCATGGGCCACAAAATCGTCTGCGCTGGAAAAGGCAAAAATAATCCACTGAATGTCGACGCGGAACCGGAGGCTTACCGCGAAGAAGCGGAGCGCCGCAACATGAACCCACGCATGCTTGTTGAGTTTGTCGAGGGCTCCAAAACCATGGTCGAAATGGCCGCAATTGCCAACGCCTCTGGCTTGATTCCAGATTGCGACGGCATGCACGGACCCGCGGCCGGACCCGATGAACTTGCATCAACACTCATCCCACAATCGGCCGGCGGGGTTTTGTCGGATATCGGACGGGTCGATTTCTCCGTGGGCAAAGGCGTGGCTCCCGGGGTATTTGTAATTGCCGAGGCCGAACATCCCCGGGTGCTGGAACGGCTTAAAGATTTGAAAGTGGGGGAAGGCCCGTATTTTTCCTTTATGCGGCCATTCCATCTGACGTCGCTTGAAGTTCCTCTGACCTGCGCACGCGCCGTGCTATACGGCAAGTCGGATATGGCTCCGCTCGACCGGCCGACAGCGCGTGTCTGCGCTCTCGCCAAGCGAGACCTGCACGACGGATCAATTCTGGGGCAATTGGGTGAAAGTGATTACCGAGCGTGGATCATGGAAGAAACACGCGCCCATTCGAAACGCGCTCTTCCCGCCGGTCTTTGCCCCGGAGCAAAAGTAACGGGTCGTATTCGCAAAGGCGAATTGATCACCTGTTCCAACGCCGAGTTCGACCATAAGTCACCCATCGTCTCGCTGCGGCGCAGTCAAGATCAATTGATTTATGGAAGCCATTCGGATCTGTTCGGAACCGGCAGCAGTGGTGTCCGCCAGAGTTAGTTTCCGTCTCAATTTGGCGCATACCTCCATGCACCAACCTGTCCATGCGCTTGAGCCGCACTATTATACTTCTCCGGAAATCTTTGCTCGCGAACACCGCAGTCTCTTTGCCGATAGCTGGCAATTTGCCGGACATTGCAGCCAAGTGCCGGATACCGGCGACTTTTTTTGTTTCGAGACCGCAGGCGAATCGTTATTCTGCATCAAAGGCAGGGATGGCGAAATACGAACATTCTATAATGTTTGCCAGCATCGTGCGCACGAACTCGTCGAAGGCAGCGGCTCGGTGAATTTACTGGTCTGCCCGTATCATGCTTGGACATACGAACTTACCGGCATGCTGCGTGCGGGACCGAACGTCTCCAGCGTCCGCGGATTTGACCGAAGCCAAATCTGTCTTCAGCAAGTTAAAACCGAAGTCTTTCTCGGATTCATATTTGTCAATCTCAATCTTGACGCTCCGCCGATGGACACGGTTTTTCCAGAAGTCCGCAAGGAGCTTGCAGCTTTTGTGCCAAATTGGGAACGTCTCTATCCACTCGAATTCATTGAGATTCCAGAAGCCTGCAATTGGAAAATTTCGGTCGAAAACTATTCTGAATGCTACCATTGCTCTTTGAATCATCCGACATTCTCCAGTGGTGTCATAAAACCGGAGAGCTACGATATCCAACCGCAGGGCTTCTGTCTGCGGCACACCACAGAATGCCAGGATCTGGATCGAATGAATTATGCCATTCGGTTGGGCGAAAACCCCCACACCGGACAGTATTCGTCTTGGTTTTTGTGGCCGCATTTTTCATTTCAAGTTTATCCCGGACACGTATTGAACACCTACATTTGGAAGCCAGTCAGTCACGACAAAACTATTGTCTGGCGCGGCTGGTACAGCGTTGACGGGCTGGATGATGAATCGGTCAGAAAACTTGCCTTGCAAGACCGGGAGACAACAGTCGAAGAAGATATTCGGTTGGTCGAGTCGGTGCAAAGAGGGTTGCGAAGCCGCGGCTACAAACCCGGTCCACTTGTGATCGACCCTGCCAGCGGCGTGAATTCCGAGCATTCAGTCGCGTGCCTGCATGAATGGCTAAGGGAAGCTCTGGGTGAAAATCAAGATGCCGAAGAATAAACCCCGCCTGCCTTGCTCAAAGCGTCTAGACAGCTTGGGTTGCGCATTGAGCATCCCGCCTGACCTGCTGGAATGCCCGCCGTCCTGTATGCCATGCACAAATTTAGGCAGTTTGAATTGTTGATCCAGTCTCATCGGATTGAACCGTCAGATGCAAAGCTCCGCCAAGCATTTCTCTGAAGAGATCACTATCTGTGCCGGACATCCAAATCTGCGAGTTCAACTGAGCCAATTCCTCAAACATCTGCTTTAGCCTGTCGGCATCAAGATGGGCCGCAATCTCGTCAAGCAGTAAAACCGGCGCCGTGCCGAAATCTTCGGCGATCGCCCGTGTGTTGGCAAGCACCATTGAGATGAGCAAAGCTTTTTGCTCGCCGGTTGAACATTGTTTGGCAGCCATCTCCCGCGCGCTACAGGTAACCTGCATATCGACCCTGTGGGGACCGCTGAGCGAACGCCCGGCAATGCCGTCTTTCATGCGGCTGGCTGACAAAGCCGCTGCAATTTCGTCAGCATCGCAGGAATCAGCACAGGTTCCCTCGCGTGAAATCAGTTCGATCCCAGCGGTTGGAAACGCGGATTCCGACTGGCCAAACGCAATACGCAACCGGTCAATCGTTTCAAGCCTGCGCTGGGAGACTTTAGCTCCGAACACAGCCATGCGGGACTCGACCGCCTCGTACCAACCCGTATCACTAACCTGTCCGCGCAGCAGCCGATTTCTTTCCCGCATGGCCCGGTCATATCCAAGTGAAATTTCCGCGTGGTCGGGAAAAAGACTCAACGCCATCCTATCCAAAAATTTCCTTCGTCCGTCCGCTCCTTCACTCCACAAACGGTCCATGGCAGGATTAAGCCATAGCATCCTGACAACGCGCCCGAGGTCGCTCTGCCGCGCGCCCTGGCCGCCGATTTCGAGTTTCCGTCCCGGACCGCTTGTCCACCACGTCGAAATGTCGGTGCTGCCAATTTCGGTTCTGAATCGACCCGACACCTTCCATCCCACGCCTTCCGGACGTTTCGCGATCTGTTCGGCTGCCACCCGCCTCATGCCGCGGCCCGGGGAAAAAAATGAAACGGCTTCCAGGATGCTGGTTTTTCCTGAACCGTTCGCGCCGGTTAGCACAACCGATCTACCCTGAGCGGGGATCGAGGCGGATTTAAAGCAGCGAAAATGCGATAGCTGGAGTTCAGCAACACCAGAATTTATGTCCAACATTTGGTCAGACTCCCGTATTTCCGACGCTGACTGATGATCTCCACTGCCGCAACATCAAGTTCGAACGCATCATTCGCCGCAAAACATTTGGCTCTCATGCAAAACCATGAAATGCCGGAGATGGCTTCAAAGGAAATCTTTTGGATTTACTTTAGACAGCAGTCATTAAATTCTTTTAAAAATGACAATTCTATTGGTATTTGTACCTGCTTTATTGTTTGAAACTCCCCAACAATTGGAGGTCTTGGTAAAGTCCTGCTGATTGACCATGACTCCAATGGCCTCCAGCGGCAACCCCCGGGCGGCCTCCACGACATTGCGTTCAAGCTCGATCTCTCCCCCGCGAATCTCTCCCACTTCGAAAGCTATACTCCCTCCTGACCGCGTTACACGAACCAATTCCACGAAGGTGGATCTGACAAATTCCTGCCAATCATCCAGTTTTCTGTGGTTCGCGATTTGAACCGATGACGGCTCCACACCAATGAACCAGCAGCGGAGCCAATTGTCGGCTTCATAATTTATCACATCCAAAAACGGAGGCGAAGTTACCACCAAAGCGACAACACCGTCCTTTATGGAAGGGGTTTGATCTGATTGGCCTGTCAAAAACAAACAATCAGACGCATGAATTGTTCCCTCAGATAACAGCGACTTCGATTTTCGGTATATGAGCTCATCTATCTTTCGGAGAGGCGGTCGCTGCTTCCGTTGTAAATTGATTTTCCTTTGCCGTTTGACCGAGATGGCTTGGTTCGGCGGCAGCGTGTATACCGAAAAAAATCCTGATGAATGGCCTGTCAGCCGATTCAAGGCGACCATTCTTATCCAACGATCCGTCTTATCAAGCAAATTCAATCTCTCACGATCAAAAAACCATCTTCGCAATCCCTCGATCTGAGCCAGCACTGTTGGGTGATAAAATTCCAATAACCCGGTTTCCTTGAATGTCCTGAATTCGCCCCACGGAATTTGTCCAAGTCTGCTCCAGACTTGGTGCAATGTCGGAGGGTTGATTCTAGGCTCGGTCAACGCAACGCTCAAAGGATTTGTATCGTTGCCATAGGGAATGCGGCCATGAATCGCCGCTTCGACTGCCGTTGTGCCTCTGCCCATGAATGGATCATACACAATGTCGCCAGGATCAGTTAAATGCTCAATGAAGAATCCCGGCAGCTGAGGCTTGAAACAAGCGCGGTAACTGATTTCATGAATTCGATGGGCTTGGCGCTGGCGCGCCGTCCAAAACTCATTGGTGAAATATCGCATGCCACCGAATTTAGTCACAGCAGTCGATGTGCCAAATTCGGAAAAATTTCTGAGCGACGCTTCAAAGTCGCAAGGATTTGAATTTGCAAAGAGAGGCTGTAGTTGCTGCAACTCTGTCTCCGAGAACGATGCCTCTTTCCTGAATTTGCCCTACTCTGCTCGGTGCTCCGCATTGTTCGAGGCTTGCTTCACATTCTTGGTTTTTTGACCTCGATCAATGAAACCTTGGTCCAGGAAATGAAGCGCACCCGCTATGAACGGGCGGCATTCCTCCAGTATTCCCCACGTCTGTAAAATCCCAATTTGTGTCCATAGTCTTCAAACACAATTTTGTTTCAAACGGGCAAACAGCAACTCTTGCTATTTTTTTGGACCGCTTTGTGTTTCCAGCTCGATGAATTGCAACCTCGGCATCTGCCGATGCCACGTCAATGAGCAAAGCAGTCAAACTCGTATTGGCATAATCACAAACAATGCGTTCTCATCGTCAGCCGGTGTGATCACGCTGGCGTTGCGCGAGTCTTTCATGGCGAAGGTGATCTCGCCGCTTGCGACCGTGCCGGTGACGCCGAGCAAATGGCTGTGATTGAACTTCACCTCCATGTCATCGTGCGAGAATTCCGCTTCCAGATCTTCAATGACACGACCGGTCATTGGAGTGTTCACAGTCATTCGAAGATGGTTTTGGGTAATGCTGAACAATACAGGACAGCCATGCAAAGGCACAACGATCTGCAGCATCTCTAAAGCTTTTCTCATCAGAGAACTGTCGACCGTCAAAATGATCGGGTTTTCGGTGGGAATGAGCCGACTGTAATCGGGAAAGCTGCCGTTGATGACAAGTGTCGAATATTGCAGCTGGGGGGTAGTGAATTGTATTTTGTTCTCCGATACGGATATTCGGACCGTCTCGGTTTCCCTTTCAGCAATATTCACCGCTTCAACCACGGCCTTATGCGGGACGATAACGCCAGTCATTTCTTCGCTGCCTTCTGGCGCAGGAGTGTCAATTCGGGTCAGTTGAAATCCATCGGATGACACACACCTCAGCAGCGGATTATCTGAATCATTTGTGTAATGAAAATAAACCCCTTGGAGATATTTTCTGGGACTCTCAAACGCGACGGCAATCTTGGACTTGTTAAATAGACGCTTCAGTTCACTCACCTTGATATCAAAGGTGCATGTGTATTCCGTTTCAGTGAATTGCGGAAAATCCTGCGGAGGCAGAGTCAGCAAATTGCTGTCTGTGGAGCCAGAAACAATCTGAAGCTGCTCTTCCACAGCATTGTAATCTAGATGGACTTTTGCCTGCGACGGGAATTTCCGCACCAATTCGTTCAGGAGGTCTGCGGGAACAGTCGTGCTTCCTGGTCGTTCTATGGATGCCGGTATCGTCGCTTTCAGTTCCGTCTGCAGATCTGTTGCCTTGAAACGCGCCGTTTCTTCATCCGCTTCAATCAGCACGTTTGACATAATGGGAGACGCGCCGCCTCGTGCGGCAGTTGATCGCGCATGACTTGCTGCTAAACGGATTGCCGTGGCATCAACGGTGAATTTCATCGTTTTTTCTCATTCCAAATCGCGGTTTTTCGGGAGTCTCTACAACACTTGTAAGGCACATTAAACCAGCGATTGACGAGAGAGTCTTGGCTTACCCTTCCAAACGTCTTCGCAGCAATTCCAAATCATCAGCCAGCATCGAATCCTGGGCCAGCAATTTCTGCACCCGCTCAATCGAATGGATGACCGTAGTGTGATCTCGGTTGAATTCTCGGCCAATTACGGGCATTGACTTCGAGGTCAATGATTTTGCCAGATAGATGGCAATCTGGCGAGGTCTGGTCACTTCCTGCGTCCGTCTCCTTCCGGTCAAATCCGCCACCTTAATCTTATAGTATTCCGCCACGCACTTGATGATCTGCTCAATGCGCACCTGCCGATCGGTCTCGCGCAGGAGATCGGCTAGGACATCGAGCGCTATATCCACTGTGATTTTTCTTCCAAGATGAAAGTGTGCGGCAACAATTCTGTTCAGCGCTCCTTCCAGCACGCGAGAATTGCTCACGACACGATGCGCAATAAACTCAAGCAATCCTTCGTCGATCTCGACGGATGGTGTGGCTTTGCAGTGCTGTTCCAGCTTGCGCTGCAAAATTCCGAGCCGCAGTTCATAGTCGGCCGGATGCAGTTCGACCGCGAGACCTGACTGAAGACGCGAACGAACGCGCACTTCCAACCCGTTAATCTTACCCGGGGATCGGTCGGCGGACAGAATAATGGTTTTTCCCTGCTCTGCTAACGCATTGAAGGTGTAGAAAAATTCTTCTTGCGTTGAGTCTTTTCCTGCGATGAACTGAACATCATCAACCATCAGCACGTCAACCGAACGGAATTGCTCTTTGAACTCGATGGAGCTTTTGGTCATCAGCGAACGGACGAACAGGTTCGTAAACTGCTCTGCAGATAAATACATCACCTTTTTGCTTGGATCGGACTTGCGCAATTCCCATCCGACAGCGTTCATCAAATGGGTCTTGCCGAGTCCGACGCCACCATAAAAAAACAGCGGACTAAAGGCGGAATTCTTGCCGCCGGAAACTGCTCTCGCCGCTGCATAGGCTACCTCATTCGGCTTTCCTACGACGAATTCCGAAAAAGTGAATCTGGGAATTAAAAATGTGCCCGCAAGATCGTCTTCCGCTGAAGATTTCTGCGGGATTCTATCCGTCCTGGCTTCGTCGACATTCTTCATCTGTCTGACCCGATAATCCAGCCTTGCAACGTCAGGCAGATGCTGGCGCAGAGCCTTTAAGATTTCCTCACCGTAGGTCTGAACAACCGATTCTCCGGTGAATCGGGTAGGCACTTCAATAATCGCAACACCGCTCTCAACAGCGGCGAGATTGGATTTTTCTATCCAATTCTTGACCTCATCAGCACCAATAATAAGCACTAGCGATTTACAAACGCGTTCCCAAATATCTGTCACTTTATCCCCATTAAATGATTGTCGAAAGACATTATGATTGACGCCACGGCAGACCCTTGGCCTTCCAGCCATTCAGTCGGCCTCGCTGTCTTTTGTCGTTCAAATCCCCTTCAAAGCCTTCTGCAAGATTGACACAGGTAACAACCTGGCCTTTGGCGACGCATTCTTCAGAATACGCTCGAGCGGCATGTCTTGATCGGATGCCAGAACGGCACAAAAATAAGATTGTATTGATGGAATCGGCTTCTAATGCTGCCGAAACAGCATCGACAAAACCGGGGTTCACCGTCATGCACGGAAACCGCTGCCATTCGACAAATGCCTGTCTCCGCCCGATTTCCGATAAATCGGGTATGCCGACATAGTTCCACTCCGCCCGGCTGCGCACATCGACCAAACAAACGCTTTGATCTTTGACCAGTTCGCGCCAAGCGCGCTCCGGCGTCCAGTCGGCAATGTCATCTGTTCTGACCGGCATGCGCCGAACACCCCCAATTCTCACCCACCAAGGTTGCTAATGCCAAACAGCCTGTCAGCGCAATTGCATTTTTTTGAACCTGTTGGAAACACGCCAAAATCCACAGGCAAAAAACTTTGTTTTACAAAGATTTGGCCGAAAAAATTTGCTTTTGCCACACTGAAACCAGAAAAATCTCTTATAGCCGAGCTTTCGCTCACAACGAGCGAACAAGTGGCTAGAAGCCTATAATTACATATTTGGTTCCATTTATGAATGAATGAAATCAACGAATCAGGGACTCAAGTGCATCCTTACAAATTGATGACAGTCACATCCGCAAGAAAAAATAGAGCAAAGCTATGGAAGTTTCCGGCTGGAAACTGGATGAGATTGATCTGATCTTCGACTCGTCGCCCGCTGCGACGCTGCCGTTACGATTTCATCGATTACAACCGTTTGGAGCTTATACGACTTCGGTGCTCGCTGACTGTCAAGGTGATGATCTCCGGCTGTCCGAGCAAACTTCAAGACGGGCATCTGTCGGACTGGTGCCCAATGTAGGTTCGGGTCAACTATCAGACATGCACAATGACAAAGACGGAAAAGTGAGCGAAGCGGATTCGACCCCAGCGGCACCGCCATTCAGGCCGGGCAAGATGAACCTTGAGGACCGATGCGCGGAAATCCGACGGACCGCTCAGGCATATGTCCGAACCCACTTTCATGCCTCCCTGACAACAGACCGAAAACAGGAAAACAAAAAATCAGACTTGTAATGTCTGAACAAACCGAAGCTTTGTGTTTGTTTGGGAACACTCAAAGGAGGTTGACGGTTTTCATGATATACAGTTAGACGCATGTGAAACATTTCAAAATAATTGTTGAAATTAAAGGCCGGACTCTAGCAATTATGTTCTTGAAATATATTGCATTTCTAGCGCTTATAGAAAAATCCCGCGCATGCTTGGAAATTCTGACCGCCCCGAAATTTCAAGCCGGATTCAGGACTGGGACTGACCAGCAGAACGGGTGCGCGTCGGTCGCTGAAATACTGGCCTTTCTGAAAATCACCTTCCTGTCTCTCCTTTTCGGAATCGGCTTGACGGCTTCCGCTAGTGCTCAGGACTGCACCCCGCTTACTTCGCCGAGCAATCTTCGTTTGGAATCCGGGGACGGGCAGCTGACGGCGCACTGGGATACCGCCTCATGCGCACCCCTAGGTTATCGCGTGCGCTGGCGTGTGAAAGGAAAAGGAACATCCTTGAATGCCGGGGAAACGGTGGACGGCTCGTCATTCAAAATCTCCGGCTTGAAAAATGGGACGGCTTACGTCGTTCGCATCGATACTATCAGAGCTGCCGACAATAGTTTGGTCAGGGGAACCAATGTCGCTGAAACCGGCACCCCAGAGGCGTCCTCGACCGTGATCGGCGGCGAACTGGCGGGAACCGTTACCGAAGATGCCTCCCAGACCATGGCGAAGGGAACCGCGGCTCTTTCGGGGGCTCCCGACGGCACAAATTTCAACTTCCAGAGGGCTCGGAAAGGCACATACGGGACATTCAGCATTACAGACGGCGGGATCTGGACATACACGCTCGACAATGAGGACTCTGACACCAACGCGCTCGGCGCAGGGGACTCAGAGACTGACAAATTTACAATCGCCGCTTCAGACGGAACCGAGGCGGCAGTGATCATCACAGTGAACGGGGCCGATGACAAGTCAACCATCGGCCGCCTTCTGAGAGGGTCCGTGACCGAGGACGACGCTGCTGCCGGCACAGCAAACGGCACGGCGACCGTCAGTGATGTCGATACCGAACCTCCCCCGGGCTTCAACGCCCAGACGCGTGTGTCAGGGAAGTACGGAACTTTCAGCATAACCACGGGTGGGGCGTGGACCTACACGCTCGACAATGATGACCTCGACACCAACGCGCTCGGCGCAGGGGACAGAAAGAACGACGAATTTACGATCACAACCACAGACGGAACCGAGGCGACAGTGATCATCACAGTGAACGGGGCCGATGACACTCCGGGTGAGGATACTGTGCAGGGTAACCGGATTGCCCATCTTAAGGTGAGTCCCCGCGATCAGGCCCTTCACGTGACCTGGACGGCGGCGGCCGGTGCGCAGAATGGTTATCGGGTGCGCTGGCGCGAGAAAGGACAAGGGACATCCTTGAACACAGGAGCGACGGTGACCGGAGCGTCTTACGAAATCTCCGGCTTGACAAACGGGACGACTTACCTCGTTCGCGTCGATACCATCAACGCCGCGAATAACGGGTTGATCAAGGGAACCAATGTCACTGAAACCGGCACGCCTGAAGCGTCCTCGACCGTGATCGACGGCAACCTGGCGGGAACCGTCACCGAAGATGCGTCCCAGACCACGGCGAAGGGAACCGCGACTCTTTCGGGGCCTCCCGGCGGAGCAACCTTCAACGCCCAAAGGGAGGCAGGCACATACGGGACATTCAGCATTACAGACGGCGGGGTCTGGACATACACGCTCGACAATGATGACCCCGACACCAACGCGCTCGGCGCAAGAGACAGAAAGACCGACAGATTTACAATCGCCGCTTCAGACGGAGCCGAGGCGACAGTGGTCATCACAGTGAACGGAGCCGATGACAAGTCAACCATCGGCGGCGCCCTGACGGGGTCTGTGAACGAGGACGATGTTGCTGCCGGCACAGCAAACGGCACAGCGTCTGTTACCGATGTTGACACCGAACCTCCCCCGAGCTTCAACGCCCAGACGCGTGCGACAGGGAAATACGGAACTTTCAGTATTACAGACGGCGGGGTCTGGACTTACACGCTCGACAATGAGGACTCTGACACCAACGCGCTCGGCGCAAGGGATAGAAAGACCGACAGATTTACAATCGCCGCTTCAGACGGAGCCGAGGCGGCAGTGATCATCACAGTGAACGGGGCCGATGACACTCCGGGTGAGGATACGGTGCAGGGTGACCGGATCGCCAATCTGAAGGTGAGTCCCCGCGATCAAGCCCTTCACGTGTCCTGGACGGCGGCGGCCAGTGCGCAGAACGGATTTCTCGTGCGCTGGCGCGAGAAAAAACAAGGGGCATCCTTGAGCGCAGGAGTGAAGGTGACCGGCTCGTCGATCGAAATCCCCGGCTTAAAAAATGGGACGACTTACCTCGTTCGCGTCGATACCGTCAACGCCAAGAACAACGGGTTGATTAAGGGAACCAATGTCACTGAAACCGGCACGCCTGTGGCGTCCTCGAAGGTTCAGGACTGCAACCCGCTCACTTCCCCGAGCAATCTTCGTTTGGAATCCGGGGACGGCCAGCTGACGGCGCACTGGGATGCCGCCTCATGCGCGCCCAACGGGTATTTGTTGTCATGGCGCCGGGCCGATTCCGGATCAGCTAACGCCGAAGGCAAATCAGAAGCCGGAGCGACGGACACGTCCTTCACTATCACCGGCTTGACCAATGGTCAGGCCTATTATGTTGCTATAGGAACGATTAAGTCTAACGGTGAAGTGATCAGCGAAACACAACGCGGGGACGAGACCCGTCGGTTCATCCTGATTGATGCCACAGGAACTCCCGAAGCGTCGACGACCAAAATGGGCGAAGATCTGAAAGTGAGCAATCTGCAGGTGAGTCCCCGCGATAAGGCCCTTCACGTGTCCTGGGCGGCGGCGGCCGACGCGCAGAACGGTTATCGCGTGCGATGGCGTGTGCAAGGACAAGGAACATCCTTGAACGCAGGGACGCAGGTGCGCGGCTCGTCAACCGAAATCTCCGACTTGAAAAATGGAACGACTTACATCGTTCGGGTCGATACCATCAACGCTGCGGATAATGGTTTGATCAAGGGAACCAATGTCTCTGAAACCGGCACGCCTGCAGCACAAGCAGAGCAAGGAAACGCCGGGTCAACAGGCTCGGACATCGACGGGGATCTGACGGGGCGGGTCATCGAAGATCTTGATAACATGGATAAAGGGACGGCTACCAGCAGCAGCGACTCACCATTCGTACCCCAGTCGGATGAGATAGGTGAATATGGCGTTTTCACGATCAATACGAACGGGGAATGGACCTACAAGCTGGACAATCACCGACAGGCCACTCAAGCGTTGAATGCCGGTGATGAAGAAATGGATACGTTCGAAATCATGACTGAGAACGGGTCTGAAGCGAATGTCACTATCCATGTGGAAGGGACGGATGAAATCGCAGCGCCCATTGGGGATTATCTTCTGGGCCGAGCAAACGCGCTGGTCAATAACCAGCCCGATTTGATCCGGTTTTTGAAAGATCCGAATCCTCAGGCCACCGCTGAACGGCGATTTAACCTGCAGGCGACGGAACACTCCGTTGTCTTCGACGGAGCGTTCACACATAACGGCATGTGGGGTGAGATCACAGGAGCGCGTTCTGAACGCGATTCGGCGGACAGCAATTACCTGTTCGGATCGGTTGGCGTCCATATGCCGTTTTCCGAAACCCTGCTCGGCGGGGTAATGCTCCAGTTCGACCGTGCGGATGAGAATTTGAACACCGGTCAGGCGTCCATCAATGGACAGGGTTGGCTGATCGGGCCTTACTTTGTCGCCCGAAGCCGGACGCAGCCGTTGTTTTTTGAAGGAAGGCTGCTTTACGGGGGATCGAGAAACGAATTCAGCCTCGCGAGTGGCAATTCTCGCGGCGGGCGAAAGGGATCGTTCGATACGGAAAGAATGCTCGCGAAAATTCGTGCCGAAGGTGAAATTCCCTTGGACGACGCAGGATTCACACTGTCCCCGTATGTCGATGCCGGCTGGTTTGAGGACCGCGCGGAAGCGTTTACGGATGACCAAGGCATCCAGGTTCGCGGTCAGACCGTCCGGCTCGGACAGCTCGAACTGGGATCGGATTTCGCAGTGCCTGTCAGCGCGCGTCAGGGAAATCTGCTGATCACAGGAGGCATGGGTGTGATCATGTCGCATACTGATGGAGGCAGCGGGGATTCGGCGCTTTCCGAAGCGCGCGGACGCGTTGAGTTTGGCGTTGATTACAGGGTGAGTGAGACAGCCCGCCTCACACTCGACAGCTTTTATGACGGTATCGGCGTCTCTGACTTCAAAAGCTACGGTCTTTCGTTCAGCGCTGAATTCCAGTTCTGACAAATCACTGCGGTCCCCCGGTTCGTGTTGCGGAAGCGAATCGGGTGGACCGATATAAAACACTCGCCAATTAATCCTACCGTCGTGCGGAGACGGCGGTCTTCCACGACCGTTTCAGAGTTCCGGATTCTGAACCGACGAAGCAGTGTCCAGTGCGCTGGCGAATGGTTCGCGGAGTAACCATCTGCATTGAACCGATCTGAAAACCGATATTTTGCAAGATGTCGCACAGAGAGCCTTTCACTTGGCCATGAAACATCAAAACAGTGGCGGGTGTGTTCAACCCGTTGTTTTTATTTGGTTTTTTAGCGTGCGTTATCGAGGTCGAAAACACAAGAACCGAGGCGGCATCCCATCTCAGACCCGCGCATGGGCGATGCTTGATCGTTGATTGCCGAAGACCGGGCGATTTCTGGCTTTTCAAATGCATCGACCGGCTCAGTGGCGCTTGACACATGTTATCAACGCAGTCCGTTCGGAAACCAGAACGGCATAGGTGGAGCGGCAAGGCGCTAAAGATCGTCTTATTTCACGAAATGACTCCGAACAGCTAGACCGTTCTCTGCGTGAAAATCCGTCTGGCTGCGCTCACGGCTCGAGCGAGTCGCTTCCGTGAAACCGCTGCAGCGATCCCGGGACCGGATCCCACTGAAAATACTTACAGCGCAATGAAATCAAGGCTTGCCTAAGCCTGCCAAGCACAAAAGAGCGTTAGGCAAGGTTCGCTGTGCTTTTTCAAGAAGAAAACGGCTTGATCAGCTGGTTCATAAGGGTTTCACAACATGAACCACCAAGGCTCATAAGCTGGCGAGTTTCGTCCCTAGGCGTTAATCGCTTTAATCTGCTTCGCCAACCGAGAGACTTTGCGGCTCGCGGTGTTGCGGTGAAGCACTCCCTTTGTAACGCCCCGCATGATTTCAGGCTGCGCTTGCCGGAGCGCTTCCGCTGCCGCTGTTCCGTCTCGGGTTTCAACCGCACTTTCGACACGTCGGATAAAAGTGCGTATGCGGGAGATTCTCGACCGATTGATCTTCGTTCTCTGCAGAGCTTGCTTCGCCCGTTTGCGCGCCTGTCTCGTGTTGGCCATATTTGTACTCGAATATTCCCTGCGGTCTGGAGAGGGGCATGTAGTGCCTTCACCAAGCAATGTCAATTCAATTTAGCTGGCAATGGCAAAAACAATCCCGAGAAAACCAGTGTTCTGTTCAGCGACCGCGGAAGCGTGGTGTCCGTTTATCAATAAACGCTTGCATGCCCTCTTCTTTGTCGGCGGTTGCGAAGATCGAATGAAACAGTCTCCGCTCAAACAGCAATCCTTCACGAAGCGACAGCTCCTCGGCTCGGTTGACAGCTTCTTTGACCGCCAAAACGGCCAAAAGCGGTTTTTCGGCGATACGATGGGCAAGCGACATAACCTCACTCTGCAGCTCGCCGTCCTCCACCACCCGCGACACCAATCCAGACTGCGCTGCCTCGGCCGCATGCATGCTGCGTCCTGTAAGGTGCATTTCCATTGATTTGGTTTTTCCTACTGCGCGCGTCAGTCTTTGGGTGCCGCCCATACCGGCGATGACACCAATATTGATTTCCGGTTGGCCAAAGACAGCACTCTCTGCGGCAATGATGATGTCGCACATCATGGCGATCTCGCATCCTCCGCCAAATGCACGGCCAGCAACTCCGGCGATAATCGGCTTCCTAAGGCTTTCAAAGACCTGGGCTTCGCGAGCGAATTGATCGCTTGCATACATTTCGACAAAACCCTTTTCGCTCATTTCGGCGATGTCAGCTCCGGCGCAGAAGTCCTTTCCTGCTCCTGTTAAAACAAGACACCTGACGTTGGCGTTGCGATCCAATTCCGTCAAGGCGTCGCACAACTCAGTCCGAAGCGGTTGGTTCAGTGCATTTCGTTTGTTTTGTCTGTTCAGTTGAACCAAACCGATATTGTGTCCCACTTCGACTATGATGTTTTCATAAGCCATTAATGCATTCCATTCTGCAGCATTGCCAAAACGCGGCGGTTGTGAATTTTCGGCAGGATTTGCCATTATCAATGTTGCCCTCTTCCCGTCAGGCTTGATGTATCGGCGCCTCATTGCCACATTTACCAATTGATAGAATACCTGTTCCGTTGCAGGAATCCAGTGTCAAAACCACCAAATTTGAACCCTTCGCCAGCGCACCATTCAAAAATCCCTGAACACACCGCCGCCTTGGGCGCTGAATTCACATGGACTTTCCACAGATATGATGTTGTCCGCCGAATTCAAACCGTCTCAACACTGACATTCCCGGCAAAAAAATGTTGCCCGGCCTGATTGCACCAAGCGCTCCACTGTACCCGGACACGCGCTGCGGAGGCAAGGCTCTCCCGCGCGCCCGTAAACACTGAAGCTGTGTTGAAAATAACCAAATGAACCTTCGGGATGCCGATGGTCACGAAGGGAAGAACCGCCCGCTGCGATGGCGGCGTTCAATACTCGGCGCACGCTATCCGCTAGATTGACCGCCTGCTTTGCCGAAACTCGAAAAGCAGCGCAGAGCGGAGAAATGCCGGCCAGCCAAAGCGACTCGCATACATAAATGTTTCCCAGACCCGCTATCCGGCGCTGATCAAGCAGCGCCGCCTTTACCGATGCACGGGTGCAGCTCAATGATTGGTGAAGAACCGCAGGGGTAAACTCAGGCGACAAGGGTTCCGGGCCAAGCCGGCAGAGCAGCCTGTGCGACTTTGACTTGGCGCTGGCAGTCAAATCCATCATTCCGAAGCGGCGCGGATCATTGTACAGAACCGCGGTTCCCGAACTCAGAACAAACACCACATGGTCATGCGCGCCGAAATCACTGGCCGATAAGCGCCTGGCGGCATCGAAAATGGAAAAACTACCAGACATGCCGAGATGAATGATCAGCGTTTCCCCAGTGGACAAATCGGCCAGAATGTACTTGCCCAGCCGCCCAAAACGCAGAATCGATGCTCCCGTCAGCCTTTCTTCCATTCGTTCCGGAAAAGGCCAGCGCAAATCCGCTCGGCGAAGCTCCACCGACGCTATTGTCTGGCCAGCCATTGCGCCTTCCAAACCTCGCCTGACGGTTTCAACTTCAGGAAGCTCGGGCACAGCGGCTCTTGAATTTTGAATCGGTCATTTTTCTTTAGTCGACTTTTCAGATAGGTGAATGATATGTAGCGAATTGAACCGACGGTCCAACATTTATGAACAAGAGCTCCGGAAAATCCACACATTTCGGATTTGGACAAGTCCCTGAAAACGCCAAGACCGGTCTGATTAAGGAACTGTTCGCTTCTGTATCCGACCGATACGATCTCATGAACGACATCATGTCGGCTGGTTCGCATCGAATCTGGAAGACCGCGATGGTGGATTGGCTGGCCCCGCAGCCAGGACAAAAGATTCTGGATCTAGCAGGCGGCACCGGCGACATCGCGTCTCGGATCGCAAACCGCGAACCCGGAGCCGAAGTTGCGGTGTTGGATCTGACTGAAAAAATGCTCGTTAAAGGCAAAGAGCGGGTCGCCGCTGGAAAGAACAGCAGCGCGATAGATTGGATTGCAGGTGATGCGCAGGCAATGCCGTTTCCGGACCGCATGTTCGATGCCTGCACCATCGCATTTGGAATCCGCAACTTCACCGACATACTTGCCGGACTCGGTGAAATTCATCGTGTTCTGAAAATCGGCGGGCGAATCTTGGTGCTGGAATTCAGCGAACCCGCCAACCCTGGATTTCGTAAACTCTATGACAGATACTCATTTGACGTTCTGCCGGACTTGGGTCAATTCGTCGCCAATGATCGTGAAAGCTATCAGTATCTCGTCGAAAGCATTCGGCAATTCCCGGATCAAAATACATTTGCAGGCATTTTGGCGGATTGCGGATTTTCCGATGTGAAATTTCGCAACTTGGCGATGGGCGTTGCATCGATTCATTCCGGCTGGAAAATCTAAGTCATGCGTGGACCGCACAACGTCTTCCGACTTCTCCGAACCGGCGCGACATTCGAGCGCACCGGAGCCATGCGCATAGTGGTCGATGCGATGGTCCCCCATCGCAACCTGAAAATCGCAATACGCGTCTTCGGTTGGCCGTTTCAGTGGTTTGGCCTCAGAGGTGATCCTGCTCAGCCGCCGGTGGTCCGCGCGCTGACCGCGCTCGGTCCCGCTTATGTGAAGTTAGGCCAATTGCTTTCGACCAGGCCGGATGTGGTGGGCTCTGAGATCGCGACAGAGCTTCGCATCCTGCAAAACCGATTACCGGCGATTCCAACAAGTGAAGCGAAACGCAGTTTTGAACTCGAAATAGGGGTGCCTACAGAAGAATTGTTTTCAGAATTCAGCGATTCAGTCGCGGCTGCATCGATCGCTCAAGTGCACAAAGCACGACTCCGCGAAGATGGAACGCATGTCGCCGTCAAGGTGCTTCGGCCTAATATTGAAAGGGCGTTCCAGCGTGATATCGACGCATTCTACTTTGCCGCTGATTTCATTCGGCGTCTTTCACCTTCCTCGCGGCGATTAAAGCCTCAGGCAGTGATCGAGCATTTTGAAGGTGTTGTTCATCGTGAGCTGGATCTGCGCTTGGAAGCTTCGGCGGCGGATGAATTCGCACATATCACCAAGAATGACACAGGAATCGGCGTACCCTCGGTTCGTTGGTCGATGTCAGCAAAACGGGTGTTGACCATAGACTGGGTTGAGGGAATCAATCTCGCTGACGTGGATGCGCTGAATAAAGCCGGACATGATACAACTCAATTGGCAAAGCAGCTCATTCAGATGTTTCTCCGCATGGCATTACGTGACGGTTACTTCCACGCAGATATGCACCAAGGCAATTTTAAAGTGGCGGATGACGGCCGAATCCTTGTGATGGATTTTGGCATTATGGGCCGCATCGACATGTATACCCGGCGGGTCTATGCAGAAATCTTAATGGGCTTTATCCGACGAGACTATCTTAGTGTCGCTCGGGCGCATTTCGAAGCCGGATACGTTCCTTCAAGCAAAAATGTCGCCGAATTCGCGCAAGCTCTCAGATCCGTCGGCGAACCTATTTTCGGCATGGATGCCAGCCGGATATCCATGGCTCGGCTTTTGTCGCATCTCTTCGAAGTCACCGAGCGATTCGGAATGGAAACCCGGACGGAATTACTTCTGCTGCAACGCACGATGGTGGTGGTTGAAGGTGTGGCACGATCGCTCGATGCGAAAGTGAATATCTGGAATACCGCACGTCCTATTGTAGAAAAATACGTACTGCATCACCTCGGCCCGGCCGCCGTGATACGGGATTTCGGCGAAGCCGCAAGGCTCTTGACCCGTATCGGTCCTCGACTTCCAGAATTGGCAGAAGCGGCTACACGGAACTATAAGCAAGAAGAAAAACCCCCGGTTAAAAAAGGAAATTTCCTTGCATTCGCGCTTGGTTTCACCGCAGCTGCGGCGCTCGCCATTGTCATTGCGATAATTTGACATCGTAGCATCAATTGCCGGTATCACCGCACCGGGGCATCACGATGCGACTTCTGGCGCAAGGCGCCCCAAAGGCTTCGAACCGCAGGATTGCGCCACAGAAAAAAGCCTGCACACGCCCTAAGATCATCGTCCTGCCAGGTTGCCCAGCCACCTGCGATCAAAATCGAACATATTGTTGGCACAAGTGGGGGAAGCTGATGCGGCGATCTCGATTTCAATTGAAGTCTGGTGCCGGAGAAGGGACTTGAACCCCTGACCTTGTCATTACGAATGACCTGCTCTACCGCTGAGCTACACCGGCTTGGCACGGCATTTACCACAAAAAAATCCAAATGAGTAGCGCTTGCGCATTCGAGCGCGTTCGAATTTTGCGCTGTATTTCCGTTGATCGGAAAGCGCTGCTTACATCAATGACAACAAGCGAAACACCAAGCCCCGGCATTCAAGATGATTAGACGGCTCATCGGGAACTCTCCGCTTCCGAACCGGAGTTGCTGGCAACAAGCATGAGAAGACCGTCCTGAACAGCCGGCAGTTCAACGGTTTCTGATGCCTCGGTCCAATCGAGCGTATCAAAACCCTGGCACCTTTTGCACACCGGCACCCACTCGGAATGGATTTGACCGCAGACATCGCAAACCCACTGAGGTCCGCGCGAAGCAGTCACAGCTTTGGTCAGCCAGCCTCGAACAACAGCATCATCAGCGCCTTGTCCGCGTTCAACCGCAGCCATGATCGCCAATGAGCGGACCGTGGGATTTTCGTCGGCTAATGAAGCGATTTCGCGGCGGGCTTGGGCAAAATCCTCATCAGCGATTGAAAGCTCCGCCATCAGCATCCTGGCTTCGGGATGCGTGCTGTCCTTTCCGATCATCCTCTCGAATCTGCCCTTGCGCGCGTTCGGATCTTCATCTGGCTCAAGTTCGGCAAACGCAGCAGCCAGCTCTGGGTGCGGCTGAATGCTCCAAGCCCTTCGAATGATGCTCGTCGCCGATTTCTTGTCACCTGCTCGCGCCTTTATCCGGCAGGCGAGCACCGCCGCTGGAATCAATCCGGGCGAATGCTTGTTCGCCGCAAGCACATCCTGTTCACCCTCCTCGTTTTCACCGCTTTGAATTTTCCTTCGGCCTTCGGCAAAAGCCAGAACAGCGTCTCGCCGCTTGTAGACATCTCGAGGAATTCTGCGGTGCTTTAACTTCGCGGCCAGGGTTTTCTGAGCTCCAGCCCAGTCTTCCGAAACCGACTGCAGCTTTAAAAGAGTGTTTTGCAGATCGTCATGCTGAGGTCGCAAAGCAAAGGCTTTTTCTGCGAGAGCGAGCGCGGTGGTCGTGTCGCCTTCCGCGATCTTATGCTTAAGCAATCCCGAAATTCCGGCGAATTTCGTGCGGTCATCGTTTAACAGATTCTTATAGGCAGCAATCGCTTTCGGAGTATCCCCTGCGCGCTCAGCCGCTTGCGCGGTCACGATTCCGGTGATCTCAGGTCTGTTGAGGAGATGCTCTGCGCGCACCGCTTTTGTCATGGCAAGCTTAGGTTCACCGGAGGCCATAGCCAAAAGACCATCAGCCAAGGCCTCGTAACCCCGATGTTCCCTGTTTTTGTTGAAATAGCGCGACAGCGCGGTTTCATCTCCCATTAGGAAGCTGATGCATGCTCTGATTAATCCGATAAAAAAATACAACAGCCAAAATGCCGGAAACAGAAGAACAATCCCAACAGTAAAGACCACTGGTGACATCGACAGTTCATAATCAGCGATAACCAAACGAATTTCAGATCCGATTTCAGCAATCTGAGAAGCTGCCAAACTGATGACCGCGATTGCTGTGACAAACAGCAGAATTTTGATCAATGACCAAGCCATGCGTTTGCCGTTACTCTGGTTGATTTTCCGAAAGCAACGAGTCGATGGCCGCAAGCGCTGCGACCCTATCTTCTGCCGCCCGAATCCAGTCGGACATTGCCTCAACACCAGTATCAGAAAGCTCTCGGAGCGACGCGATAGCGCCAGCTACATCATTCGCTTGCAGCAAGCTTTCAGCGCGGGAAAGAACGGCTGCTGTCGATGTGCCTTCCCGCGGAGTTAATGGACGCACCCGAACCAGCCTTGACAAAGCGCCCAGCATCCCATCGCCGCCCGCTTCCGGTGACTTAAGCAGACTGCGCGAGTGCTTAAGAAAATCTCCCTGCAGCTCCTGCAGTGTCCTGACGCCCGTCTCAGAAAAAGCCAAAAGGATTTTGGGAATTTCGCTTTCGTGCAGGTTGGCTTCAGCAAGCAGTGCGGCATATGGAGCCCCCGCTTGAACCGCGGACCTCACACTGAGAAGGGTAACCCTTTGCGCCTGGGACCGCGTCAGTGTTCCGACGCCTGACACTGCAGCAACCTGCTGTTCGAGAGTATCAATCCGGCCCTCAAGCGGTGATGGATTAAACACTTCCGGCTCTGCCGACTCGATTGCTGACAGTCTTTGTTCAATTGTGTTCAGACCATCGCTCATATCGCTGCGCAAAGCGGCGATCCTTTCTTCTACTGCGCGAACTTCGCTGTTCAGCTTGGAAACGTTATCCACCACGACTGAAGTCGTCGCTTCGCCGTTCGGCCGAACGGACGAATCTGACGCTTCTTCAACGTTTGAACCCGGCGGCTGGACTGCCAGCTGACCCAAACGGACCCTGATCGCCTCTACGTTTTCGGTAAGGTCAGCAAATCTTAATTCGTTATCCTGTTGAATCTGTCTAAGGTTTTCGACGCCGCCTTCCGCACCAGCAAGACCCGCTGCCACTTCGCCTTTCAACTGTTCGAGATTGTCACTCAACAAATCTGCGCTCTGCGCTGCTTGACCGGCATTTCCTAGAATGCCCTCCAATTGGGTTTCAAATCCGCCAATTTTTCCCTGCAAAGCCTGCGAACGGGATTTGAGATCTTGGATCTCTGCATCCAAACGCATCAATTCTGTTTGAAATTCTTCGTTGCCGCTCTGCGGGTCCACAAAGGAGCGCATAAACAACACTGCCGCAACGCCTGCGGCAGCCGCAATAACCCCAAACAAAAGCGCGCGAACCAGCAAAAAAACCAAATTGTCCAACCGTTCCATAAAACCCTTTCGAGTCCGCTCTTCCGCTGCGCTCTCTTGCTTATCTGGCTTAACCTCCTTGGATCGGCCGAAACGCGAAAATGTATTGTCGAAGAACCCACGGGGTTTGGTTTCGCCGTCTTGACTCGACTGCTTGGTTTGCTCCGATTCGGCAGTTGATTGCGTCTTCTTCGTCGAAACGGCGTCTTCAACTCCGATGACTTCAGCGTCTTCAGTGTCGCTGCTTTTTTTCTTGTCCAATTCTATGCTCTCACAGACGGTTCGTTCTGTCTGCTAACCGGCAGCTGGATAAATTGGCGGCAAACCTGCATCGCGCAACATATGTTGACACGGGGCGATGGATCATGGCTTGTCCCAGCCTTTTAATTTGCTCTCTGCCTCGGTTCGTCCATAGCATAGAAACAGCCGATGTGCAAAAACACCTCGGCAAACCGCAGCGCATGGATGAATTTCGCTCAAGCTTGGCCGACCTCCGTTGGCTTGACCCAATGCATATCATTTGGGATAGCGGCACACGAAGAACTTACGCACAAAACTGATAAGGAGCCAATCATTGACAGACAAAGTCGCACTCATCGTCGCAGGAGGAAGTGGAATTGGAGCCGACGCTGCGCGCAAACTTGCGGAATCAGGTTACCGTGTTGGAGTTATGTCTTCATCGGGCAAAGGCGAGTCGCTCGGCAAAAAACTTGGAGGATTCGGCTTCACAGGTTCTTATTTGGCTGCCGCAGACCTTGACGCTTTTGTTAATGGCGCACAGGAGAAATTGGGCAGAATTGACGGTGTGGTCAACTGCGCCGGCCATGGTCCAAAAGGAGATATTCTCAGTATCAGTGACGATGACTGGCGTCTTGGCATGGATTACTATCTGCTTCATGTCATTCGGATGACACGACTTGTCGTGCCGATAATGCAAACGCAAAGAAGCGGTTCCATTGTTAATGTCTCCACATTTGCCGCGTTTGAGCCAGACTCAGACTTTCCTACCTCAGCGGTGTTCCGAGCGGGTTTGGCAAGCTACACTAAGCTCTTCAGCACAAAATACGCTGGCGATGGGATACGGATGAACAACGTTCTGCCAGGGTTCATCGACAGCCTTCCCGAAAAACCGGACCGGCTAAAAAAAATTCCGGCTGGACGCTATGCGAACGTGCGCGAGCTATCTGAAACAATCGCATTCCTGATTTCAGATGCTTCAAGCTACATCACTGGACAAAATCTACGCGTCGATGGCGGGCTGACTGCTTCGGTTTAGCACATGGCAATGATCATGCCGGAAACTCATGCCCGGACGGCCGTTCTCTAGGCTGACCCGCCGTGCTTCTGCTGAAGAATCCGATGCCGCTGCCCAGCCGACGCCATTCGAACTGATATCGCTTTACGCTGCGATTTTGTCATCATGACAGAAAACTCCGAAATCGTTCCACCGCCTGCCACGTCCGAAACTGTCCAATCACCGCATATGCGTTAGCAGTTTGGCAACGCGACAATCCAATCGAATTCTGCCGATCGATGATCGGAACCGGTCGAGATGCCGCACCTTCGGAACTGACCCTCAGAGATCCGCTGCGCGAGATGAATCTTCAACATACCGGAGAGGCCGTCGCATGATTGAAAGTGCGAAAGATTCTGGACACTGCCTCAATGAAGCGGTGGAAGCGACAGAGCTCATCGGCGCACAGCGGCTGGCAAGATTCTTTGACAGCACCAGCCGTCGATCGCCAGAAGACATTGCCTTCAACAAACAGTCTGGATCTCTATGTTGACAGCAAACCTTCAAAGTTCGTGATCAAAGTCCCTTTGATCGGACACGCAGCAAGCCAATACCGTGAGGTTTCACTGCAACATGCGATTGATCCAGATCATTGATCACGGCGGTAGAGCTGCGAAAATCTCTGCAGGAAAGCCGTTCGGGCTTGTTGGCCAGGCACGGGACGAAGGCGTATATTGCGGTGCCTTTGAGCAGGTCGACCGAAAATCCGGTCGGCTTCGTCCTTCCCAAATCCTGCGATCTGAGTGGATTCGAGCCAAGCCGACGCTCTGTCAGCCTTTTTGATTTCATTCATGATGCGAGTCGGCAGCAGTACTGGCAATCCAAAACGGGTATGCACGGCCGCGAGTATCCGATCCTCAAGCATCCCGTATTCTGAACCAAGCGCGTTCTTTACCGGGGAAATCATGTCTCCGATGACATATTCCGCAGCATCGTGCAGCAATGCTGCTAGCCTCCATTTGGAGTTGGGTTTAGGATCGCAATCGAATAGTCGTTCAACCAGCAATGAGTGCTCAGCCACAGAATATGGATTGTCTCCGATTGTTTGACCGTTCCAACGAGCGAGAAAGGCCAGCCCGTGTGCGATATCGTCAATTTCAATATCGGCGGCATCCGGGTTCAGCAGGTCCAGCCGCCGACCTGAGAGCATTCTTTGCCAAGCGCGCGCAGATTTCATAGCAAAATTCCGTGTTCAATCACCGATCAACCGCGTTGTCGAGTGATGTCAACGATGATAACCGGCGCTGCTTACAACAAATCAATGGCGAACCATGACCAAAAATTACGCAATTCGAGATATTTCTCTGGCTTCATTCGGACGCAAGGAAATGGCAATCGCGGAAACCGAAATGCCAGGGCTGATGGCCGTAAGAGAAGAACACAAGGACCAGCAGCCGCTGCGGGGGGCGCGCATCGCCGGCTCTCTCCACATGACCATTCAAACAGCGGTTCTTATTGAGACGCTCTCCGCTCTTGGCGCAGACATCCGCTGGGCTTCCTGCAATATATTTTCAACACAGGATCACGCTGCGGCGGCGATCGCGGAATCCGGAATTCCGGTTTTTGCCGTAAAGGGAGAAACGCTGGCAGAATACTGGGACTATATCGATAGAATTTTCCAGTTTTCAGAGGGTGGAGCTAACATGATCCTCGATGATGGCGGTGATGCAACTCTGTACGTGATTCTGGGAGCGCGTGTGGAAGCCGGTGAATCCGATTTGATCAAAAATCCAGGCTCGGATGAAGAAGAGGAGCTGTTCGCTGCAATCCGTCGGCGGATGAAGACGGCGCCCGGCTGGTTTCTCCGACAACGCGACTCGATCCGCGGCGTGACCGAAGAGACGACAACGGGGGTGAATCGGCTGTATTTCCTGAATGAACAGGGACTGCTGCCATTTCCGGCAATCAATGTGAATGACAGCGTGACGAAGTCAAAATTCGACAACAAATATGGATGCAGAGAAAGCCTTGTTGACGGAATCCGCCGTGCCACAGACACAATGATTGCCGGAAAAATCGCCGTTATCTGTGGTTATGGCGATGTCGGAAAGGGTTCAGCGGCCTCGCTTCGGGGAGCTGGCGCTCGTGTGCTGGTTACTGAAATTGACCCGATATGCGCGCTGCAAGCGGCGATGGACGGTTTTGAGGTTGTGACGCTTGAACAAGCTGCGCCAATCGCTGATATCTTCGTGACCGCAACCGGTAATCGCGACGTCATTCGGATCGAACATATTCGAGAGATGAAAGATATGGCGATTGTTGGAAATATTGGCCACTTCGACAATGAAATTCAGGTTTCAAGCCTTCGAAATCATAAATGGACCAATATCAAAGAACAGGTTGACATGATCAATTTGGCATCAGGGCGGCGCATTATTCTGTTGTCCGAAGGACGTCTGCTGAATCTTGGCAATGCAACGGGTCATCCAAGCTTTGTGATGTCTGCGAGCTTCACAAATCAAGTCATTGCCCAAATTGAGCTTTGGAATCGATCAAAGCATTATAACAAAGGAGTCCATGTCCTGCCTAAGCACCTTGACGAAAAAGTAGCGCGCCTTCACCTTGATCGGCTGGGTGCGCAGCTCACCGAGTTGTCGGAAGAACAGGCAAGCTATATCGGAGTTAGCACGAGCGGCCCGTTCAAATCCGGACACTACCGATACTAAAGCCTAGCTGGAAAGATTCGTTGGTGGGCTATTGTGCCGATTTGAGAAAGTCCTTCTCCAGCCCGCCGAGTTCACATACGATCTCCCATTCCTGTTCAGTAACCGGCTGAACCGAAAGCCGCGTGTTCTTGACCAGCGCCATATCTGACAGCCTCGGATCTTTCCGGCAATCCGCCAAGGTTACCGGATTGGGAAGAGATGCGACCGCTCGGACATCGACACACTCCCAGCGCGGATCATCCGCTGTGCTGTCGGGGTGGCATTCTTCACAGACTTCGACAATGCCGACCACGGCCTTGTCGGACTGTGAATGATAGAAGAAGCCCAAATCGCCGATTTTCATCAGCCGCATGTTGTTGCGGGCCTGGTAGTTGCGAATTCCGTCCCATTCCTCGCCCTGTTCGCCTTTCGCAAGCTGATCATCCCAACTCCATTCGTTGGGTTCTGATTTAAACAGCCAATATGCCATAATCTCTCCGATTTCCCATACCATGATCCTGTTTGAACGGCAGCCCTTGGATTCCCGCCTTCGGGCGAACCGGATCTTACCGTCTGTTCAAAAAAAATCAGCAGTGAACCGAGTGGATTCTCTGCCTCAAACAGGAGGTTATAATGCTGATAGATTCCTCGAAATTCAAGACTTCGAACACGATTTTTCGGATTTGGAGCTCAGCGTTATGGCTTTAGGATTTTCACACCCGGAAACGCGAGGCCGGGCATCCGCAAGATTCAATGCATAGGGAATTGTATCAAAAAAACTTGCCTAGGCATGACGGTGTCTGGCACCCATCGCCGTGATGGTATCAAGGATTGACTTGCATCTTCGACGCTTGCTTGAAGGTGATCAGCCGCCCCACCTTAGGAGTTGAACACAAGTTGGACTGGCCAGGGTCTGATTGAGCCACGCTTAGTAAACCAAGAATCGAAGAACCCTGGAAACATGGAAGGACAATGCGTTGCTCAACATTAGCATTTAGGCCCCCGCTTTCCCGAACCGACCAATGCTGGGCTTTGTTCGTCAAGTGGCCAGCGCGGTCGGACCGGCAAGTCGAACGCATGACCCTTGCCAGAAAACTGCTCCATGCCCGCCCACGCGATCATGGCTGCGTTGTCTGTGCAGTATCGCGGAGCTGGCGCAACAAAACGGACGCCGCTCTGTTCGCAAACCGACAGAAGCTTCTGCCGAATCATTACATTCGCGGCAACACCGCCGCAGACTGCGAATACGAAGTCGTTGGCCGCAAGATCCTGAAAGCAAACCTTGATCGCAACTCTCGCTTTCTCTGCCAGCACATCGGACACCGCGAGTTGAAATCCCGCGGCAAGATCGGCAACGGCGTCTTTTGAATTTTCCTCTCCCGGTTCTGCATTTTTGGCAGAACGGAGCAATGCGGTTTTCAGGCCTGAGAAGGACATGTTGCAGCCGCCGCTGCCAGCCAACGGACGCGGAAAGCGAAACCGATCTGGATTTCCTTGCCGTGCGGCGCGCTCAATTGCTGGTCCGCCGGGCTGCTCGAGACCAAGCAGACGCGCTGATTTATCGAATGCCTCGCCCGGCGCGTCATCGATAGTCCCGCCAAGACGCAGAAATTGGTCGGCGGCGCGGACCCACAGGAACTGGCAATGGCCGCCTGATGCGATCAAAACCAGATAAGGAAATGCCAGCGCATGCGTCATCCGTGCCGTTAATGCGTGTCCAGCGAGATGGTTGATGCCAAGAAACGGTTTGTTCAGGGCCGCCGCTAACCCTTTGCCGAATGATACCCCCGCCAACAATCCTCCGACTAAGCCCGGACCTGCTGTTACCGCAATAAGGTCAACCTGGGTAAGCGCAACGCCGGCGTCGGCAAGCGCTTTCTCGGTGCACACATCCAGTCTTTCGGCATGGGCTCTTGCTGCAACCTCAGGGACGATGCCGCCAAAAGCGCTGTGAAGTTGCGTTTGGCCGAAAACAACGGATGACAAAACTCTAGCCTTGCCGTTCTGTTCGCGTCGCACAATTGCTGCAGCCGTATCGTCGCAGCTGCTTTCGATTCCTAAAACTGTTACTACTTGCGGCATGATCTTGCGACAGAGTTTCCTGTTAGGTAGCATCAGCTTCAATGCAAAACAATCCAATGCCGAGCGCTTATCGCGCAGTCATCATTTCTCGTCCGGTGGACGCCGCTCATCGAACAGCTGAATCTCTTCGCACATCCGGTCTGCACACCGTCCCGATTATCGTATCTCCCTTGTTGGAAATCGTGCGATTGGAATGCAATGTCGCAGTTCAAGACTATAGCGGGATTATTCTGACCTCCGAAAACGGTGCGGTTTCGGCTCCTGAGATGACTCGGGATTTGACTGCTTGGTGTGTTGGTGTGCGGACCGCTGCCGTTGCGCGTGAGAAAGGATACAAAGTCAAAGTGGCGGATGAAGGTGCGCAGTCGCTGGTAAAGCTTATCTTGCAAGAACACTCCGGCGACCGGCTTCTTTGGCTGCGTGGACGCAAAGTTTCGATGGACATCGTTTCCGAGCTGCGCATGGAGGGAATTCGCGCTGACGAACAGGAGGTATATGATCAGCGCTTGGGTCGTCTGAACGGTCAGGCGACCACGGCACTGAATTCCGGGCGATGTCTGCTTCCGATTTATTCTGGGCGCACCGCTTCGGCGCTAAGTCAAGCAGCGGCGGGTATGCCTGACCTTGGTCACCTTGTGGTTTGTATCAGTCAGCGTGTTCGAAAGGCGGTGAAATTGGATTGGCGCTGCATTGTCGCGGGATCTGCGGACGCAGTGATTCTCAAAATTCTTCAGCAGACATTGTCTGGCGCTGCGCAGGGAGACAACTCCTCGCTCTAAAGGACAAGGAGTTGTCAAGGCATCTCAAACAATCCCATCCCAAAACGACTGAAATTGACGTGGCTTGTGAATGAATATTAGTCGATAACAGACGCATATATGGTATTTGACGGAAAATCCTTTATGTCGGGAGCAAGAGGTTGGATTTCTTCTGAAATGAAGAGATTCGGGAACAGGTCAAAAGCCATAATCAGTCGGCGCTGAAGCTTGATGAAGCGATTGATTTCGGGACGAGCTTCAGAAGGCTCTGAACGACAGATCCTCGTCGGCGCCGGACGACCGCCTCAAGGACCAGTCCGGGGCGAAGCATGTCCGGGTGCGCGGCTGCGGGAAAATGTTCTGTCATCTGATGTTCGGAGTCGTCGCCCTGCTGACCGATCAGATGATGCGCATGAACATCTGAACCGACTTCATCCCTTATCCTCACCCCCGGAGAGCTTCTTGTCTCAGGAAGGCGCTCCCGCTCGCCTCGGAAAAAGCCAGAAGCCAAAAAAATGGCCAAGCCGGCTCTGGCACGGCGAATCGGAACGAATCCCGGCCCTACAAGCCCGTGATCAGGGCCAGGGCGGCGGCCGTCAGCCGGTCCGGAGCTCCGAAAGCCGGCATCGTCGAGGAATTTTTCAAGCGGCTCAATTAAAAAAAAATTAGGCATAGAATCAGATATTTTAACTGAACTGGCCGAAATCAGACGATGATTGAGTTGTCCACTAATCCGATGGATTTACGGTCTCGCGCCGGGTAGATTGTTGACTTGACCGATTCTAATCAGGCATATGTGATGTCAAAGGATTGCTCATGCTTGGGTCAAACTAAGAGGAATAATGAGCCATGAATCTAACCGCTCTAAAGGCTGTAACAGATATCTGTATCCTTGTCGAAGATATTGAACGAACGGTTGCTTTCTACACAGTGAAACTGGACATGAAGCTTAGGCGCCGAGCCGAAGGCTTCGCCGATTTTGAAATGCCGGGGGTAACTCTTGCGGCTTGGGAAATCGGTCATATCAATCAACACGCCGGCGTTCCCAATCATCCGGTGCGAACCGGTCATAAGGCCTGCATCGCAGTGGAATTGCCAGCAGCGGCGGAGGTCGACCGTCTTCACAGTGAGCTTTCAGCACGCGGCGTGCCGTTTCAAGGCCCGCCAGCCGACTATGTTTGGAATGCCCGGTGCGCCTATTTCTATGACCCCGACGGCACAGTCTGGGAGTTGTATGCGTGGCTCGAGGGTGGCCCAAATGACTACCACAATTCACAAACCTCAAACTGATCAAAAGGAAAAAATCATGCATCAGCATTTTGAAATCTCACGCCGAACGGTGTTGAAGGGAAGCGCTGGAACCCTACTCGCCGGCGCATTCGGCGGAGCTGTGCAACTTGTGCTGCCGGACACCGCCAGCGCACAGGCCGCCAAAGTCGTCATCAAATATGATTGGCTGATGTCCAATGGCCAGATCGGGGATGTCGTTGCCGCCGAGAAAGGATTCTATGCGGAAGCTGGGCTGGAGGTTGAATTTGCTCCGGGCGGACCAAACTCGGCCACGGTTCCTCCAGTGGTTTCCGGCGCCGCCGCGCTGGGTCAGTTTTCGGAAACGCCGCAGCTCTTCAACGCGCGGGCCGGCGGCGTGCCGGTCAAAATCTTGGCATGCGGTTTCAGGACCGGACCCTACGCATTAACATCGAAGCCGGATAAACCTCTGCGTAATCTGGACGATCTGCGCAATGTGCGTGTCGGCGTGCAGCCTACCGCACGCTTCCTTATCGAAGCGATCGCCGCCAAACATGGGATTCCAATCGAAGACATCACCATTGTTCCAGTCGGATTTGACAAGTCGCCGCTTGTCGCGGGCGAAGTCGATGCCATTGGTGGCTGGATCACCAACACACAGGCGCTGAGTGTTGTGGGCGATGACCGAATCGACCTTCTGGTCAGCGATCTCGGACTGCCGTCTTACGCTGATGTCTATTTCGCAACCGATGAAGCGGTGGAAAACAATGCCGACCAGCTTGCAGCCTTTATCTCCGCAACCGCGAAGGGATGGGGTTGGGTTCACGCTAATCCAACCGAAGCCGTCTCAATCTTGGTTAACGCGGTCGATGGGCTTGACCTTAACTGGGAGCTCCGGACAATCGATTTGGTGCTGAAACTCAGCTTTGATGACGACACCGCCCGGGATGGCTGGGGCACTTTCGATCCGGCTAGTCTTGAAGAACAGCTGTCGCTGTATGATGCGATCGGCCAATATCCGAACGGACGTCCAAGTCTCGAGGAGGTCCATACGACGCGGATTCTCGAGATGACAGCGGATATGCGTCCCAAACTCGGTGCGCCAGCATGACATGACCGCCGATGCGATCGAAACGCGCGGACTTAACATCGGCTATCGCAATAAATCGGAACAAGTCACGGTACTGGTTGACGTCAACCTGAAGGTAGCCAGAGGTGAGTTTGTCACGATCCTTGGCCCGTCCGGTTGCGGCAAGTCAACCCTGCTTCGTGTCATTGCCAACCTGCTTGAACCGATTTCCGGTGAAATCAAGATCTTGGGCAACAGCCCTGATGCAATGCGCAAGGCGCGGAAGACTGGGTTTGTCTTCCAGGATGCAACGCTGTTGCCTTGGCGCAAGGTCGCTAACAACATAAGACTGCCCGCCCATGTGGGCGGGCGGCAAGCCCGACCGATATCCGATGCACGATTTGCAGAAATCCTGTCTCTGCTAGGACTCGAAGGACTCGAGGACCGCTACCCCAGCCAGCTATCAGGCGGACAGCGCCAGAGAGTGGCGATCGCACGCGCGCTGATTGACGAGCCGGATATCCTGTTGATGGATGAACCATTCGGTGCGCTGGACGAGATCACACGCGATCGCCTTAATGATGAGCTCCTGAACATCTGGAGAAAAACCGGAACGACCATTCTGTTTGTGACTCACTCGATCGAAGAGGCCGTGTACCTTGGCCAGCGCGTGATCGTGTTAGGAACTAATCCCGGTCGGGTTCTGAATATCCAGGATCTGCGACCGATCAAAGCGCCCGATAATTCCTGCCGTCGGGAGAACCATTCGCTGGTGGCTGAGGTTGCGGCGCAAAGAACACTTCTTGAACAAGCATAATGAACCGAGCGTTTGGTCTTTTGTTCCCCATCTTTGGCGTTTCGTCGATTCTTTTGGCTTGGCAATTCGCACTCCCTCTGACGGGTGTTCCCGGATACATCGCGCCAACGCCAAGCCAAGTCTTTTCGGTGTTTGTAATTCAAACCGATTTGATCGCCTCAAACTTCTGGCCCACAGCAACTGAGGCTCTCGCCGGTTTCTTCTTCGGAAATCTCGCGGCGATGCTCTTTGCAATCCTATTTGCCTACGCCCGGTTCGTTCGGCTGGCGTATTTTCCAGTCGTCCTGTTTTTCAACACCATTCCTATTCTTGCCCTTTCTCCGATCATCATCCTGATCTTCGGGTTGGGCATGACGCCGAAGATAATCATCGCCGCAATCATCTGTTTTTTTCCCACGCTTGTGAACATGATACGTGGACTTGCATCGGCCACGGCCAACGAGGAAGAACTCTTCCACATGCTCTCGGCCACAAAATTCGAGGTATTTCTTCGGCTGCATCTGCCGAGATCGCTGCCGATGTTGTTTTCTTCGCTCCGCATTGCCAGTGCGACCGCCGTAATCGGCGCCATCGTCGGCGAATGGATTGGCGCTGACAAGGGACTCGGCGCGTTGATCATCCAAGCGACGTTCAACTACCAATCGGACAAACTCTATGCCGCTATCGTTGCATCCTCGTCGCTCTCGATTATCCTGTTCGCCGTGGTAGCAGCTATTGAAGCGCGCATGCTGAGGCATAGGAACAGTTGATTTTAGGAAAAGCCTACCACCATCAGCAGAAACCTTGATTTAAAGATTCGGTGGTCTTTGCTTACAGAACGATGTTGACATCAGCGAGAGATGATATCCGACAGCTAACATGGTCTGGAGATATACCAATATCCTTAGATAGTGTCTGCCGGAAAAGTCGATTCTGTCGTTCAAAACCTTACCGTGCATGGAATTTTCTGCTGTTCGTGGTTGCGAAGATTCGGAAGATATGGCATAAAAGCGGAAGATTCGCCCAGATATTGTGTCAAATAGGCGAATCTTCAACAAAAGGTGATGCCATGAGAACCACATTTGAGAAAAATCTGCAACTGTTTCATGTTCCGATCGAGGATCTTCCGATCAACGAGCAGTCGCGGGACGACATTCCCCGTCTGCTGAGCGGCCTGAAGGCGCTTTACTGCGACGAGCAGTCCCGTCACGCGGTTTTGGCTCATATGGAGGCGAAGCATTCTGAACGGGCCAGCCTTGAGAACGGCCGACCGGGCATGAGTTTCTGGCAGGTTCTTGTGCTTGGCATTTTGAAGCAGGGGCTCAACTGCGACTTTGACCATCTTGAGGAGATGTGCAAACATTCTGATATCCGGATCATGCTGCAGTGTCCGGATCACCATGATCAGTTCAAGTCTCCCCGGATCGCGTACAATCTGACGGAGCTGCTCGACGAGGAGACGCTTCGGTTCGTCAACAGTAAAATCATGCAGCTCGGTCACAGGATCGTGAAGCGCCGCGGTCCGGTCGATGTGAAGGCGGATTCGTTTGTCGTGGAGACTGACGCCGAAAATCCGGTCGACCGCCGGTCCACTGGATCTCCCGGTCCAGCTTGAAGCCCAGCCGGTTCACCTCGATGGAAACCGGCGCACCGAGAAGATCTTATCCCCGCGCGGCGCGTCGTCTCCGTCGATCAGGCGGGTGCGGGCATGGCCCAAGGCGATATCGCGGAAATGCTGGTGATGAACAAAAACGGCTCGCGGCTCGCTTGGGACGATGAATACATCGAGACCGTCATCCGGCAATAGCATTCAGTCGATTTCCCTGCGCGCAGCACTGGGCTGCATTGCGGGCCTCCACCAAAGATTCTAGTGTTGACGATTTGAATCCCTGCACGGGCATCTCATGACCATTGAACGAAATTTCAACCTCTCATTCGTCGCCGAACTTGCCCTTAGAGAAAAGCAAATTCAGCAAAGCTACCGACCCATTATCGCCGTTCATAAGTGGTTTGCCCGCCGTCCCGGCACGCTGTTTCGCGCTCTGACGCTCGCCGAATTCGAAGATCGGCCGATTGACGAAACTTTTTTTGAATCGCACGACTTTCCGGACAAGAAGATCGCTGACCCTTTCATGGGCGGCGGCGCGCCTCTTATAGAAGCCAACCGAGTTGGCTGCGATGTCCAAGGCTATGATATCAATCCAATGGCTGCCTGGATCGTTAAAGAAGAGATTGAGCACATCGATTTGACGGCGTATCAAGAAACTGCTGATGCGCTGCTTTCAGCGCTTCGCGCCGATCTTAACCAATTTTATCGTACTGATTGTCCGATTTACGGCGATTCGGATGTTCCTGCAAAATACTTTATTTGGGTCAAGGAAATTGATTGTCGCGAATGCGGTGCGAAGGTGCCGCTGATTCCGGGTTACCGCGTTGCCGATGACACGCGTCACCCTGCCCACATCATCGTTTGCAGTCAGTGCCATTCCCTTAATGAGTGCTCCTCGGCCAAAAATCCGGGCAAATGTTCGAGTTGCGAGGCTGATCTCGTCCTTGAGGGACCGGCCAAACGCAATCGCTGCGCCTGCCCATCATGCGGTCACGTCAACAAGTATCCACGGCCTGAAGAGGGACCCCCGCGACATCGCTTGCTTGCGATTGAGTACTTCAATCCTGAACGAAAAAAGGCGCACAAAGGCCGATTCTTCAAAACGCCGGATGAAAAAGACCTCGCTCGCGCGAATGAAGTTACAGAGCTTTGGAGCAAACAGAAGTCTCAGTTCGTGCCAGAGCAAGAAATCCCTCCGGGAGACGAGACCAACCGGCTGCATCGATGGGGCTATCAGCACTATCGCGAACTATTTAACGAACGCCAGCTTTTGGGCCTCGAGAAAAGCGCATCGCTGATCGCGGCTGTCCAAAATGCGCGCATTCGGAATGCGCTGGCGACTAATCTATCTGATCTTCTGCGCTACCAAAACATGCTTTGCCGGTACGATACAATGGCGCTCAAATCCCTTGACGTTTTCTCAGTGCACGGGTTCCCGGTTGGTCTCATACAGGCCGAGTCCAACTTACTCGGCATCGTCAATGACAATGGCAAAATTGTCGGCTCCGGCGGTTGGCCGAACATCGTTGACAAATATGTAAAGGCCAAACGTTATTGTGATGAACCGTTTGAGACGCGTCGGGAGGGCAATAAAAAAGTTCGGGTTCCCATCGCTGGCGAATGGATCGGCGAACGACGGAACGGTCACCGCGAACGCGTCGCCGCCATTCACTGCGCCAGCTCGACGGATATTTCAGTCGAACCTGAAAGTCTTGATGCCGTTTTCACTGACCCACCGTATTTTGGGAACGTGCAATATGGCGAACTCATGGATTATTGCTATGTGTGGCTGCGGGCTTTGATCGGCAAAGACACGGAGGGCTTTGGCCCTGTTTCCAGCCGTGACCCCAGCGAGCTTACCGGCAACCAGACCGAGGGCCGAACCATCGCACACTTCACGGAAGGACTAGCCACAGTATATTCGAAGATGGCCAGCGCGTTGAAGCCCGGTGCTCCGCTTGTGTTTACGTTCCACCATAACAAGCTTGAAGCCTATGAAGCGATCGGTGCGGCGATCCTGGACTCTGGTCTAACCTGCGGAGCGGCAATACCATGCCCCGCTGAGATGGGCGGCTCGGTCCATATCCACGGCAAAAGCTCATCCATCGTGGATACCATCTTCGTCAACCGGTGTTCCGGCAGCGCTTCGAAGAACATGATTTGCAAGACTGGCGACGAGTTGGCAAACTTGGTCGCAGGCGAACTTTCCCTACTTAAAAAGACGGGCATGAAGCCTCGCAAAGGAGATGTTCGCTGTATTACCTTTGGACACCTTACTCGGCTTGCGGTCTGGAACCTGCGAAGACGCTGGGATGCAAGCTTGCCGACTGCAGAAAAGCTCGCTCTTGTAGCGGAGCAGCACCAAGCTCTCGGTGATCCAGAACAGATCGCAGTTATCGCCGAGGCTTTAAAATCCCCGCGAACCTCTTGCGGCGCGCTCTTCGAACATGCGGCAAAAGTTGAAAGGCAAAGCGATGCCATCGCCATTTGAAGTCTCGTATGCTGATATCGAAAGTGACCCTGAGGCTTATGTTGATGAGGTTTTTGCCACACTGCATTCGAGCTTCATGACCTTGCCTAAGGGTGAAGGTTTTGTAGATTGGTAGTGTCCAGAATCTTCGCACTTTCAGTCATGCGACGGCGGCTCCATGTTCATATACTTTCGCGTGCTCCACTGCGTGCCGGCGACGTGTTTCAACCTGGCCGCAGCCAGGCAGAGACAGGATTGACCATCGCGGCAGACCGGCTGGGCTTCACGAGCTTGCGACCGAGCTCTATGATTTTCCTGTTGACGAACCGAAGCGTCTCCATATCGGAATGCCTGCGCATCTCCTCAAGACGGTCAAAGCCACGGTTGAGCCCCCGCATCAAAATGCCGGGCACAAGAACCTGCCGGAAACTCATGCCCGGACGGCCATTCTCAAGTCTAGCCGGTTCCGAATGCTTCGCCCCCATGTGAGCCGCAACCGCATGACGGGGCTTTTCGTCGCAGTAAAGCGCCTTCAGGCCGCTCAGCAAACTGGAAAAGTCGTCCCGCGACCGCTCGTTAATGGATTATTCTGGGATCAGATGGTTTCAGTAAAACAAGCCACACTGTCCGCAACGGCTTCCGCAGTGGCATCCCGGCGAAAATAATCCGCAAAACCAATGTTCGGAAGCATCAAATAAGTAAACGATGTATGGTCAACAAGATAAAATTCATCGTCAGCTTCATGCCTTTTGAAATATACCCGATAAGCGTCCGCTGCCTCTTTGACTTGCTCCTCCGTGCCAGTCAGCCCGACAAGCTTGGGATGATGCGCTTCGGCATATTCGGCGACAACCTCGGGTGTATCGCGAACAGGATCGACGGTGATGAAGACCGGTTTAGCCTCGATTCCTCGTTCGGCAAGAATATCAACGGCCGCGACATTACGGGCAATGTCAAATGGACAGACATCAGGGCAAAATGTATATCCAAAATAGATCAATGCCGGTTCGGTGATAACGTCTGTGTCCGCGACTGATTTTCCGTCTCCGTCAACCAAGGTGAAGGGACCGCCGATTGCGTCGCCCGCGACCTGTCCGTCAGCGCAGTCACCATGCGGGCTTTTGCCAACCAATCCGAACAATAGCGAACCGCCGACCAACACAGTCATTGCCGCTACTGCTGAAACCGCATAGATTTTGGCCACATGAAACCTCTTCGCACAAATGCTGCCATCCCATCGCATTGGTATGGAATGCCGCATTTAAGTTCAACCGCGCAAATCCCAGCCTCTCCGCCCCTCCTCATTGCAACCCGAATGAACAATCCAACACAAAAAATTCCGATGGTTCCAAAGAAAACTCGACAGACCGTGACAGAATGGCTGCTTTACAGCTCTTCAAGCGCTGAAACGGAAACCATTGCCCGGCGCCTTGCGCCGGTGGTTGAAGCTGGAGACACAATTCTGCTCTCTGGCCCCATCGGTTCGGGCAAAACCGTTTTCGCACGAGCCTTTATCAAACAAAGACTCTGGCGTTTTGGCCTGACAGACGAGGTGCCTTCGCCAACCTATACCCTGATTCAAACCTATCAGGCCGGGCCAGTGGAAATTTGGCACACCGACCTTTATCGTCTTCACTCCGAATCCGAAATTGAGGAACTCGCCCTCGAATCCGCAATGCAAAATTCGATCTGCTTAATCGAATGGCCCGACAGGCTGGGGACAACGCAACCTTCTTCATGGATGCTGATTTCATTCGAACAGCCCAATGAAGCCTTCGACTCGCGTGTTCTGAAATTCCAATCGGCATCAGACCACCTGTCGCGACCGTTCCTGAACCCGGCATCCAAGACCCCACAATGACAGAAAACACGATCGAGCAATTTCTGCGCGAAGCCGGTTTTGAGAATATTCAAAGAACCCCATTGGCCGGTGATGCCTCGAAAAGACGCTACGAAAGGGTTCATCGGAGGGATTGCAACTCCAGCCACATCCTGATGATCGCGCCAACGGAAAGCTGCGGTCCTCTCGAACCGTTCATCACCGCGGGAAGCTACCTGAATAAAGCCGGCTTAACCGTTCCTGAGATCATTGCGCAAAACCCCGCGGAAGGCCTCCTTCTCCTAGAGGATTTCGGCGACGCCATCGTTTCCAAACTTGCATCGAAAAATGCCGAACTTGAACAGAAAATCTATGACACCGCTATCGACGCATTGATTGAACTGCATTCCAATCCCGAACCCGAACAATTCAAACTGTATCAGCCGCACGAGCAGGTGGAATTGTCTGCGCTTGCATTCAAATGGTACGCAGAAAGCGTGCTTGACACTCCTACATCGACCGAGACCTTAAACGCCTTTCGTGATGCATTCTCGTCCGTGATTTTGTTGTCGATGACACGCCGTCAATTCATTCACCGGGACTTCCATTCAGAAAATCTGATTTGGCTGCCGGAAAGGGAAGGAGTTCAGCGGCTCGGAATCCTGGACTTTCAAGACGGAACACGCGGGAATTCGACATACGATTTGGTTTCATTGCTGGAAGATGCGCGCCGGGACGTGCCTCAGGAAATCGTTAACCGCTCAATCCTGCGCTATTGCGAACTGACTGGCATGGCACAAGGAACGGCCTTGATTGACATGGCGGTGTGCGGCGCCCAGCGCAGCCTCAGAATTCTTGGCGTGTTTGCCAGACTCGCTGTTCGCGATGCAAAACCAAGCTATCTGCAATTTCTGCCGCGTGTCTGGAACCAGCTACAAAACAATCTCAGTCATCCTGCGCTCAAGCATATCGCCCCGATAATTCTCGAGGCTCTGCCACCGCCGAATCCGTCCATACTGCGCAGCCTCTGCGAATTGAGCAAATGCCGCCCCGCTCGGCCATGATATTCGCCGCGGGTTTTGGCACCCGCCTTTGCGCATTGACTAAAGATACGCCAAAACCGATGATCAAAGTCGCCGACCGACCGCTGATTGACCACGCATTAGCGATCATGGACGACGCCGGCATCGAACATTGCGCTATCAATCTCCACTATCTTTCCGATATCTTATCCGAGCATCTGCGCGAAAGGAAAAACGTCACGCTGGTGCATGAGCAACCAGAACTGCTTGACACGGGCGGCGGTCTTCTTAACGCGCTTGATGTTCTTGGCAACCAGCCGCTGTTCACACTGAATTCCGATGTGGTGTGGAAGGGCCCAAATCCGATTCAACGGATTGCCGAAGCATGGAATCCCGACCGGGCAGACGCGCTTCTCCTTGTGGCGCCGCACGAAAATGTTGTGGGCCGCCAAGGCGGCAGCGACTTTGTGATTGAGCGTGGCGGGGTGCTTCGTCGAGCCGAAGCTGGCGAGAGCGGGGTCGTTTACACCGGAGCCCAGCTGATTAATCCAAACTGTCTATTGGAAGTTGGCAAGCAAGTTTTTTCACTGAATGTGGTTTGGAACCAGATGATGAAAAACAAAAGACTGGTCGGCGTCATTTACGATGGAATGATCGGAGATGCGGGTCATCCTGAGGGATTGGCCGCTTCCGAGGCGATGCTGCGGCAGCCGTAGGCGTGATTGCCTGTGATTTTTCAGAACGGCGGTTTAAATTACGAGATCAGTCCAAACCCGAAAAGAGTCGATTTTGGCTGCATTTAAATTGGGCAGCTTTGATCGACGAGCCGAAGAATTCACTGAACTCCATCGCGCACCCTTAAATCAAGACAAATGCAACATCTGTTCCGAAATGCAAAAACACGATAAATTAATGGGATGCGAATTTAATGCGTTGGAGTCTTCAGACACACTGCGAAAAAATAGGAATGAGCGTGATTATCCTCGACAAATTTGATCACGACAATGCCGACATTGTCGATCGCCGTGAGACCCGCAATCAATACTCCGGCTGCATGCCCCTGCCCGACAATCATTCACCACGGCGCTCCATGCCCGTTGCAACGGCACTGGAAACGCTGTGATCACCTCCGATCCGATGCAGGTCAGACCCCGTGTCTTCGCTTTGCCCCTCGGCTGCGACTTTGCAAAGGAATTCACCAAAGGACTTCTCACACGGTTTTCCGGTTTTCCGCCGGAGGTCATGGCCAAATCTGAAATCTACCTGAATACCGGGCGCGTTCGGCGCGGTGTCACCGATTCACTCATCGCTGCCGGGCCAGCCTTGCTGCCACGTCTTCGTTTAATCACCGATCTCGCGGAGGATGTTCGCTTTCCGAATGTTCCGGCACCAACGCCCGCTCTCCGACGTCGACTGGAACTGTTCCAAGCAGTCGCTAAACTTCTCGAACAAGATGAGCAATTCGGCTCCCGCGCCTCTACATTTGATCTGGCCGACAGCTTGGCTGTGCTCATGGACGAAATGCAGGCCGAAGGCGTTCCGCCGGGTCGGATTGCTTCGATCGATGTTTCAGAGCACTCGGCCCATTGGGAACGGAGCCAAGCCTTTCTCGGCATTATTGAGCATTTTTGGAAACAAACAGGAGAACCGGATAAACAAGCCAGACAGCGCATGGTGGTCGAGCTTCTGATCCGTTCTTGGCAGTCTGTTCCACCTGCAGGACCGGTGATTGTCGCTGGTTCCACAGGATCACGCGGCGCCACAAGGATGCTCATGAGCGCTGTCGCCCGTCTTCCGAAGGGCTCGGTCGTGCTTCCCTGTTTCGACTTTGATATGCCAGACGAGGCATGGAACGGGATGGACTCATCCGACACCGGCGAAGAGCACCCACAATTTCGGATCAAGTTCTTTTTAAGCGAACTCGGCATTGAACCAAGCGAAGTGGAATCTTGGAATCCGAGCGCCGCAACAAATTCTCAGCGCAACCGCCTGGTGTCGCTGGCTCTTCGGCCAGCACCGGTCACCGATCAATGGATGACTGAAGGACATCAATTGGACGGAATTCTCGAAGCGACCGAAGATCTGATGATTGTGGAAACACCCAATCCGCGAACAGAAGCGCTTGTGATCGCTTTGCGGTTGCGGCTGGCTGTTGAAACCGGTGAATCCGCCGCGCTTGTGACTCCCGATCCCAATCTGGCCCGGCAAGTCAAAGCAGCTTTAACTCGGTGGAACATGGAACCAGACGATAGCACCGGCGAGGCTATTGCTGACACAGCGCCCGGCAGCCTATTGCACCAAACAGCCGGACTTCTTGGAAAAAAAATTGACAGCCTGGAACTGATCGCTTTGCTCAGAAACCACTTGGTAAACGCCGGCTTGGATCGAGCAGCGCACGTCCTGTGCGTTGACAAGCTTGAATTCGAATTGCGTGGAAGAGGGATTGAAAACGACCTCGTAAGACAGCTTGACCGGCTTTTCAGAGATGAGAACGACGAACCGGCATCGGTTGAATGGCAACAGTGGGTCTTGACCATTCTTGATGATTTCGCCTCTGCAGCCGAAGCTCCGCTGAAAGACCTCGTCTCCTTGCACCGTTCCGTGACAGAACGTTTGGTGAGCGGTCACAACGGCGGAGCTTATGAAACCAACAGGCTTTGGGAGGCCCATGCAGGAGCGGCCGCGTTAAAGCTGATTGAAGATCTGCAACGCGAAGGAGATGCATGCGGCACACTGGATTGTCACGCTTACAGGCATCTGTTTCACTCCCTTCTGCAGCGGGAAACTGTGGAGCGGTTCAAGATCAACCCGTTTCCTGGAATCACAATCTGGAACACGCTGGATGCACGAATGCAGAGCCCGGATGTGATCATTGCCAGCGGTCTCAATGAAGGCACATGGCCATCGCCGACGCCAATTGATCCCTGGCTTAACCGCGATCTTCGGCGTCAAGCGGGACTGCTGATGCCCGAGCGGCGGACCGGTCTCACTGCGCATGACTTCCAACAATCCATTTCCGTTTCCAAAGTCGTGTTGACGCGCAGCATACGCAGCGCCGATGAACCGAATGTGCCTTCGCGGTGGTTGATAAGGCTGACAAATCTGCTGGGCGGAATCGGCATCGAAGGAGAAACCGCTCTCCGCAAAATGAAAAGGCGGGGAGAAGAACTGCTCGCGCTGGCAAAACAGATTGAGACCCCGGTCCAGTCCGTGCCGCGCGAACGCCGTCCTTATCCCAAACCGCCGCTTAAATCCCGTCCGAAGAGATTATCGGTAACGGCAATTCAAATTCTGGCGATCAATCCATATCAGACATATGCGCAGCATGTGCTTGGCCTGCGGGAGCTTGAACCATTGCGGCCGAAATCCGATGCGGCGATCCGCGGCGCAGCCATTCATTTCATCATGCTCCGATTTATCAATCGCGTGAAGAATGATCCGAACCTGTGCAGCCGGGAACTGTTGCTCAGCACAGCGGAAGATTGCCTGGCCAGCCTATCCGCACCGACATATGCAAAGCGGCTGTGGTTGGCTCAGCTGGCCGGAATCGCAGATGATTTCCTGATCGATGAATTCACGCGCCTTACAAACGGCACACCTGTCGGATTGGAAAAATCAGGATGGATTCATCTGCCGGATCTCGATTTCAGGCTGACAGCCAGGGCCGACCGAATTGATTGCGGTTTCAAAGATGATCTGCGCCTATATGACTATAAATCCGGCTCTATTCCCAGCCCAATAGAAATCGAACGCGGCAACAAACAGATCCCATTGACCGCCATTATTCTGGAAAAAGGCGGATTTGATGGAATTTCCGCCAACAAAAAAGTTGTGGGGGCCTACTATTTAAAGATCGGCAAAACAACTGACATCAAAGATGTGTCACGGGCTAATCCAGGAAAAAAAGTGGATCTGTTCAATCAAACTTGGGAGGAATTCCGGGAACTGATCATGCACTATCAGACGCTAGAGAATGGCTACAGCTCCCGACTGGATACAAGGCATTACAAATACGGAACCGCCTATGACCACTTAGCCCGCTATGGCGAATGGGATGATACCGACCCGCTGAGCAACGGAGGTGAGCGATGACCGAAACCGGAAGGTTTGACGCCGCGACTCTGCCGCAGGTCGAGGCGGCTGACCCGGAAAAAGCGTCATGGGTCTCAGCCAATGCCGGATCCGGAAAAACCCGTGTTCTGACAAACCGCGTGGCCCGGCTGCTCCTGATCGGCACCCCGCCTCAGCGTATACTCTGCCTCACTTTTACGAAAGTTGCAGCCGCGAATATGCAAATCCGTTTGTTCGAACAGCTTGGCGAATGGTCCATGCTTCCGGACGCGGACTTAAAAGAAAAACTCCTCGACCTTGGTGAAAACAAAAAACATCTGGATGCCCAAAAGCTGAAGCGCGCGCGGACGCTTTTTGCTCAAGCTCTCGAAACACCGGGCGGGCTGAAGATACAAACCATACACGCGTTCGCTTCGGCGATTCTGAAACGCTTCCCTGTGGAAGCCGGTGTTTCGCCAACGTTTCAATCCATTGAAGACCGAGCGGCAATGCGCCTGCGCGAGGAAATTCTCAACCACCTCGCAGAAACAGAACCCCGCATTTATGAGGAATTCGCCGCCGAGGCTGACGCTTCCCATCTTGAAGGCCTTATCGAGTCAATAAACTTCCACCGGGCTGATTTCAGCCGAAAACACACAACGGAGCGGATTCTCGGCGAATTCGGCCTATCCAGCGCCGAAGATCATGATGTCACAACAGCCATCAGATCACTGTTGACTGCGAACGATATTCGTCTGCTGCGAAAATTCGTCGAAAGCCTGCTCGACGGCTCCGCCTCGGATCAAAGGCGGGTAAACGAATTAGAACATCTTGATTTTGAAGAAATCAACGACGACACAATCCATAAATTAGCCAGAGCGTTTTTGTACGGACCTGCCGCCAATGCGCCGTTTTCTCCGGACCGTCCAATTGCAACCAAGGCAACAATCGAGACTCTGCCGGGCAAAGTATCGCAGTGGGCAACACGTTACCGTGACCGGGTGCACACGGTCCGCGAACAGGTGATTTCTATACGCGCCGCGCAAAAAACTCAGAAACTGCACGCTTTCGCGAATTTGTTCTTGGCTCAATACGAACGGCGGAAAAATCAACAATCGCTGCTTGATTTCGATGACTTGATTCTCAAGACACTGCGGCTTCTGCAAAATACAACGGTGGCGCCGTGGGTGCTGTTTCGTCTCGACGGAGGCGTGGATCACATACTGATTGACGAAGCGCAGGATGTCAGTCCGCGGCAATGGAGCATCGTCAAGGAAATCGCGCGCGAATTCACCGCAGGACTCGGGGCGCGGCAGACTAAAAGAACTGTTTTCGCTGTCGGAGACGAAAAACAATCCATCTACGGATTTCAAGGGGCGGCTCCGGAAGAATTCGAGCGCATGCGCGATCACTTTCGAGACAATTACCGGAACGCCGATCTGCCCTTCATTGAAAACAACCTGCAATACTCTTTCCGGTCGTCGAGCGCGATTCTATCGGTTGTCGACAGGGTATTCTCACACACGAGCGGACGGGGTTTCGGCGACGGCAGTCGGCATCGCGCGTTTTGGTCCAATTTGCCAGGACGCGTCGATCTTTGGCCTTTCATCCACAGTTCCAAAGATTCATCCGAAGAGGCCCCTTGGCATAAACCGATTCTCAAAAGCAGTCTTGCCGAAAGCCACGACCGTCTGGCGCGCGGAATTGCAAATCGTATTGGTTGCATGCTTGAAACCGGCGAGAGCATTCCTGATGGCAAGACCTTCCGGCGTATAAGGCCGGGCGATATTCTGATTCTGGTTCGCCGCCGGTCTCAGCTATTTCGGGCGATCATTAATGAACTTAAATCAGCAGGATTGCCCGTTGCGGGCGCCGACCGGCTGAAATTGGTACAGGATCTCGCTATTCGAGATCTAACCGCACTGCTTTCTTTCATAGCGTTCCCAAGCGATGATCTTGTGTTGGCTGCGGTTCTGCGATCTCCGATATTTGGAATAACCGAAGACGAACTCTTTGAACTTGCGCACGGGCGGGGCAGTCTATCACTTTGGACGGTGTTGCAAGAGAGGAGGTCAGACTTCTCACATATTGTCGAGACTTTGGAGGATATGCTGCGGGCTTCGGAAGACCTTCGGCCGTATGAATTGCTTGAGCGCATGCTCACACACCACCAGGCTAGGAAAAAACTGACCGCACGGCTCGGACATGAAATCGAAGAAGCCGTCGATGCTTTGCTGCAGCAGGCCTTGACTTGCGAAAACGGCACGCTTTCTCTTGTGGGCTTTCTGGATTTGGTCGCCGATGAAACAGAAATCAAACGTCAACTCGACCAAGCCGGCGATGAAATCCGCGTCATGACAATTCATGGAGCAAAGGGGCTTGAAGCGCCAATAATCATATTGCCTGACACCGACGATCGGAAGAAACCCCCGCTGAATCCCATTCAGATCAGCAATTCCGGCATACCGGTCTGGATGGTTAACAAGCATGTGGCGCCTAAAATTCTGATTTCTGTCATTAACGACGAAGAATGGCGTTACCGCGAAGAGCAGCATCGCCTTCTCTATGTTGCCATGACGCGGGCGGAATCGTGGCTGATCGTATGCGGAGAAAACAAACTCAAAAGCAATTGCTGGTATAGTCGGATTGAATTAGCGCTTAAGAGGGCAAATGCAGCGGATCAGTCTTTTAATGGCGACACCGGAATAGCGTTCAAACAGCCGGGGCTGCGCTTTTCCATCGGAGAGTGGCAAGACCATTCCGAGCAGGAGAGCGACGAGGTCGGCAAGCGGCTATCTGTGCCCAAATGGGCGGAAAGCCTCGCCACGCCACCTGTTGATCCGTCCCCGAAACCTCGCTCTCCCAGCAAACTCGGTGGAATAGATCCCGTGCGACAAGGCGCAGAATCAGCGGATTGTGCAAGACTCATGGGAAACTGTATCCATCTTCTCCTCGAACATCTTCCTTCCATTCCCAAAGGTGAACATGAAAAAGCGTCTCATTCCATTCTAAAGCTGAAAGCGCCGGAAGCCCGCGAAGCCGACCGGCTCAAGGCGTTCAAGTCGGCAGCTGGCATCCTATCGCGGGAAGAGTTTCAGCATGTGTTCGACAGCAAATCGATTCCGGAAGCTGGCATCACAGCAAAACTTCCAACGCTTGGCGACGCTCCAATCCATGGCTACATTGACCGGCTTTTGGTTGAGAATGAGCGAGTGCGCGCGGTTGATTTCAAATCCAACCAATTCGTTCCGGACCGCCCCGAAGAAATTCCTGAGAGCATACTTCGGCAAATGGGTGCGTATCATGAAGCTTTAGCGGCAATTTATCCGGAAAAAGAAATTGAGATTTCCATTTTGTGGACGCGCGCGCCTAAGCTGATGATCGTCCCCGGTCAAATCTGCTCGGACGCTCTCAAGCGCGCTTCGGCGACATCTTGACGTGACCGTTTTGTGATCATAGCTAATTGACGGAATCAAAAAAGGGGCGATGCCATGTCGATAATCCACTTGAGCGACGAAGACTTCGAACAAACGATCAATGCGGCCGACGTTCCGGTGCTGGTGGATTTCTGGGCCGAGTGGTGCGGCCCGTGCCGTCAGATCGCGCCCGCGCTGGAAGAACTGGCAACCGCATATGCCGGCCGCATCACAATTGCGAAAGTTGATATCGATTCAAACCCGAACACACCGGCTAAATTCGGGGTTCGTGGAATACCGGCTCTGTTTATTTTCAAGAACGGTGAACTGGTTGCCGAAATGGCTGGCGCACTGCCCAAAGCCTCTCTCAAAAAGTGGATCGAAGACTCGATCTGAAGCCTCCATCAGCATGGGCAGGGATAGCTGGACAGCGATCTGTTCGGTCGCTGGCCCTTCCAAAGTCTCCCGCACCCAACGTGACGGCTTGACCGCACCGCTTCAACACATCGCTATTCGGCGTTTGTGTGATCGCGCGCCTTGAAATGTCCGGACAACAGCAGAAGTTCAATGAAGGATATTCCTTCGGGAAAGCAGAATGGTTTGCGCATGCGTCCCGGGCACGAAAGGTCTGACTCCCATATCGACCGGGCGCCCGATGATCCAATTCGCGCCGGTCAAAGTGAAGTTGAGGTTGTTAACGCTCCGCTTCCAAATCTGCGCTCGCGAATTCGCTGACGCGGAACGCAGAGCGGAATCATGCAACATGCCCAACAAGCCGGCAAGAAATTCTGCCGCATGGGAGAGTTGCACTTTCGGCATCGGCTGGAACCGTTATGACGTTCAAGTGTTGTTCTGAAGTATCCAACCGGCAAGATAGAGTGATCCGCAAACCAAAATTCTTTCGCCAGGCGCTTCCTGCGCAAATTGTTGTACGGCCTCTTCTGTTGTGGCTGCTGTCTGCGCATTGAACCCAATTTCATTCGCCGCGACCGCAATGCTGTAAGCGGGCATCGCCGCCTCCTCGCCGGGTATGGAGACCCCGCACAACCTTTCAGCCACGCCTCGCAACGGTGAAAGAAATCCATGAATGTCCTTGGTGTTCAGCATTCCGCAGACAATGCGGTTGGTGCGCGGCGGCATGTCTTCGAGCGTTCGGGCCACCGCCTGACCGGCAGCCGCATTGTGTCCCCCATCCAGCCATAATTCGGATTCGCCCGCCGCCTTCACCAACGGGCCGCTTTTGAGTCTCTGCATGCGCGCAGGCCATGCCGCACCTGTCAGCGCCGAAGCAAGCGAGGACGAATTGATGCCCAATCGCCGCAACACCGTGATTGCCGCTCCGGCATTCCCGATCTGATGCGGGCCGACCAAACTCGGCATCGGCAGCAACACTTCCCCGTCGCTGCAGATGTGTCGCAGGCCGCCGTCAAATGGCTGAATCGCCCAGTCTTCATCCTGCACGATCAAGGGCGCTCCGACATCTTTCGCAACGGTTCGAATGACATCCATCGCCTGTGGAAGCTGAGCGCTGACCACGCATGAAACGCCGGGTTTCAGGATGCCCGCTTTTTCGCGCGCAATTTCTTGGATGGTTGCACCGAGATATTGCTGGTGATCCAGCGAAACCGGAGAAATCACCGTCATCTCAGGCTGCTCAACGACATTTGTCGCATCAAGCCGTCCGCCTAATCCAACTTCAAGAAGCAGCATATCCGCTTGGATGCGGGAAAATGCCAGCATTGCCGCACAGGTTGTAATCTCGAATAATGATATCGGACGACCTGCATTCACCGTTTCGCATTCCTGCAGAATGCTGACCAGCTCATCTTCTTCAATCAAGTGGCCCGCGAGTCGGATTCTTTCATGAAATTTCGCCAAATGCGGTGAAATATACGCATGGACACTTAGACTCTCAGCCTCCAGTCCAGCGCGCACCATCGCCAAAGTCGACCCTTTGCCATTGGTTCCGGCAAAATGGATGATCGGCGGCATCCGCCTCTCTGGATGACCAAGATCGGCCAGCAGACGCTGCGGCCGATTCAATGTGAGATCTATGCTCCTCGGAAACAACGCCTTGAGACGGTCGAGAATGAGACCTGAATCACTGTCGGACATCAGCAGCTCCCTTTATGCAGAAATCTCGTCTGGGCGGGCGGTGATCTCGCCTTTAACCGCAGGTTCTTTGTTCATCAGCAGACGCGCTATCGCCGACACCTCGTCGCGAATGTGTTTCCGATGGATCACGCGATCAATCATTCCATGATCCAGAAGATACTCGGATCGCTGAAAGTCGTCCGGTAATTTTTCCCGTATCGTCTGTTCAATAACTCTCGGGCCGGCAAAACATATCAATGCCTTCGGCTCCGCGATGTGGATATCTCCGAGCATCGCGTACGAGGCGGTGACACCGCCGGTCGTAGGGTTGGTCAAAACAACAATGTACGGCAGCGTAGGATTGTTTTGTTTCAAAAGCTGCAATGCAACGGTCACACGCGGCATTTGCATCAAGCTCAAAATTCCTTCCTGCATGCGGGCGCCTCCGGCAGCGGCAAACAACACCAGCGGCGCCGAAAGTTCGGCAGCCTGCCGGCAGGCTGCAACAATTGCATTTCCGACATACATGCCCATCGACCCGCCCATGAACGCAAAATCCTGAGCCGCGACGACAAACCGCATCTTTTGAATGTCGCCTTCGGCCACAATCATGGCTTCGTGTTCGCCAGTCTTGCGCTGGGCGGCCTTCAAGCGGTCGCCATAACGTTTTTGGTCGCGAAATTTCAGCGGGTCGGCCAATGGCTGCGGCACTGCGACTTCAGTATAAACACCCCCGTCGAACAAATGTTTGAAGCGCTCCTTTGGCTTGATCAGCATATGATGGTCGCAAATCGGGCAGACCCGCTGACTGAGTTCCAGCTCGCGATGGTAGAGAATCGCTCCGCATGAGTCGCATTTCGACCAGAGATCATCCGGAGAGGATGAACCCTGGGATCTTAAAATCGACTTGATTTTCGGTCTGACAAAATTTGAAATCCAATTCACGGCTCAGCCTCAATACCTCGCACTGCCCACTGGAATTATTAGTATTTGTATCGACCGCATTCAATGCAGCATCTAGTATCGGATTCTGTTCTGTTTCGCTTATACCTGCCGCAAGACGAATGATATGGACTGGCAACGCGATTTACATCCTTTTCTTCATCACAACCGTCTTCCCCACGCTGTGCCGATCGCCCATCGCGGCTTTTCAGCCAAACACCCGGAAAATACCATGGCAGCATTCGAAGCCGCCATCGAGATGGGGTTCGAATATCTGGAAACGGATGCGCAAGCCACTGCCGACGGCAGGCTTGTGGTGTTTCACGATGACACATTGGAGCGGCTAACAGGAGCAGCCGGACGTATATCAGGAAAAAGCTGGGATGAAGTTCGGCGGCTGCGGATTGCCGGCAAAGAGCGCATTCCTTTGGTTGCGGAACTGCTGTGTTCATTTCCCGATGCCAAAATCAATATTGATCCGAAGCAGGACGACGCCGTCGAGCCGCTGCTTGCACTGTTGCGGGAGATGCATGCATGGGAACGAGTTTGTGTCGGCTCTTTCTCCGCAAGCCGATTGGATCACCTGCGGCAAGCGGCAGGTTCAAAACTCTGCACTTCCGCCACCCGATCTGAAGTAACCCGCCTTTGGTTAACGCGATTTGGGCTTCCCTTCAAAAACCGCTCTGCCAATTGTCTGCAAGTTCCGCCCTATCACCGGCGCATCAAAGTCATTGACAGAAGATTCATTCGAGCTGCGCATGATCGCGGACTCCCCGTTCATGCTTGGACCATCAACAGCGAGCCCGAAATGACCGCTCTGATCGAAATCGGGGTTGATGGAATCATGACCGATAACGCCGAACTCGCCATGCAGCTGTTCAACGAACGCTACTGGCGAAAATCAACACCCAGCCACAGCGTCTCGAAATTATATCGGACCGAACCGTAGACCTGCTGTCCCTGCATTGAAGGATGGGATTTTGCGGCAAGCTTGATTTCCGAAATTTGAGAACTGCGTTCAATTTCCTATGCTCAACAGCTCAAAATCGGCAATGTATGGATTTAGCCTGCTTTGTTCCTGCGCGAGGTCACATCATCCTGAGGACAGGCCGGCGGCTTTGCCGATCCTCGGCGTCCGGTCGATGCTTCTCTTTACCCTGGAAACCGACTGGCCGGATGACTGTGATAGACGGCGCTCTCATTTGCCAAACCCAACAGCAAGGTCGACAGAGTTTCCAATCTCATCTTGCTCAGAGCAAAATCTGCGCGTTGATTGCTCATTAGAGAAGCCACAAGGGTCGATGTTCGCGGCAGCTGCAATCAGGCATTTGTTAGGCCAAGTCCAAGCTCTGATCGGATAAATTTCGGTCAGGTATGGTTTCACGCATCCTGCAGAATACAAACCGCCGGACGCCATCAACCAAAACAGCAGCAAGACTTTTTTGGTGATTTTACGTACGATCAAACGTCAACCAGCTCATTCCTCTCAGTGGGCGGCAGGCTTGAAATCGGTGCTCGCCGATGGCGCAAAACCGTTTAAGGGCTGAACTTGTTTCTGATAACGCTGAAGCGGAGAGCTTTCGCACTGACATTTCCTTTCTTACGACAATTTCGTTATCAATCCGGCTTGCGACAACCAAGGACCATTCATATGAGCACAGACAGCTTTACCAAATCCAACCTGCCCAGCAGGCATGTCAGCGAGGGACCGGCGCGGGCCCCACACCGTTCTTACTATTACGCGATGGGGATAACCGAGACCGAAATCGCACAGCCATTCGTAGGCGTGGCGACCTGCTGGAATGAAGCGGCCCCTTGCAACATTGCCCTTAATCGGCAAGCGCAGGCGGTGAAGTTAGGTGTCAAGGCCGCCCAGGGGACTCCCCGGGAATTCACGACGATCACGGTCACGGATGGAATCGCAATGGGGCACGAAGGCATGAAGTCGTCCCTCGCATCGCGCGAAGCCATAGCCGATACGGTTGAACTGACAATGCGCGGACATTGCTATGACGCTCTTGTCGGGTTGGCCGGATGCGACAAATCGCTGCCCGGCATGATGATGGCGATGGTTCGGCTGAACACACCGTCGGTTTTCGTTTATGGCGGCTCGATCCTTCCGGGACGACTCAATGGTAAAGATGTAACGGTGCAGGATGTCTTCGAGGCTGTTGGCAGACATCAAGCCGGCGATATGTCCGACAAGGCGTTGGCAGTGCTCGAACGCGTAGCGTGCCCGTCGGCAGGAGCCTGCGGCGGACAATTCACGGCTAACACAATGGCTTGCGTTTCAGAGGCTCTGGGCCTTGCCCTGCCAAACTCATCCGGTGCGCCGGCCCCCTATGAGAGCCGCGACAGCTACTGCGAAGCTTCTGGATCAGCGGTGATGAAACTACTCGAACACAACATTCGAGCACGGGATGTCGTGACACGAAAGTCACTCGAAAACGCGGCTCGGGTTGTAGCCTGCACAGGCGGATCCACCAATGCCGGACTGCATCTGCCGGCGATTGCGCATGAAGCGGGAATTGAATTTGACCTGCTTGATGTCTGCGACATCTTCCGGGATACCCCATATTTTGTCAGCATGAAGCCCGGCGGCGAGTTTGTCGCGAAAGATCTTTACGAAGCTGGCGGTGTTCCGGTTGTGATGAAGGAACTCCGTAAAATCGGGCTCATCCACGAAGACTGTATAACCGTGACCGGCCGCAGCATGGGCGAAGAGCTGGACAAAGTCGAACGCGATGCCGACGGCCGGGTCATCTATCCCGCCGCCAACCCGATTTCGCCGACCGGTGGTGTTGTCGGCCTCCAAGGGAATTTAGCGCCGGACGGCGCAATTGTGAAAATCGCCGGCATGAACGAAGATCAGATCGTCTTCACCGGTCCAGCACGGGTGTTTGAATGCGAGGAAGATGCATTTGAAGCGGTCAAGAGCCGTTCCTACGCGGAAGGTGAGGTCATCGTCATACGGAATGAGGGACCGGCAGGCGGTCCTGGAATGCGGGAAATGCTGTCGACAACAGCCGCTCTCTCTGGACAAGGCATGGGCAAAAAAGTCGCGCTGATAACCGATGGAAGATTTTCTGGCGCGACACGGGGATTCTGCGTGGGTCATGTGGGTCCCGAAGCCGCTCATGGCGGCCCGATCGCAATGCTCCGCGACGGCGATATGATCACAATCGACGCAAAAAAGGGTGAAATCCGCGTTAATCTCTCCGATGAGGAATTAAACACGAGGAAGGCTGATTGGAAGGGGGCCCGGCAGACAATCTATACGTCGGGTTCCCTCTGGAAGTATTCTCAGCTGGTCGGTTCCACACGAAAAGGCGCTGTCACCCATCCGGGTGCGACAGCGGAATCGCATATCTACATGGATCTTTGACCGGATTCCGGCAGCGCGTGAGAAATTAGAAACATGGGCCCAGCAAACGCCGGACTCGTCCAGGTTCCAAGGATGTATTCAAAGCTTTTTTCCGAACTGGACCTCGGATTCATCACGCTGCCAAACCGAGTTGTGATGGGGTCGATGCACACCGGTCTTGAAGAGACCGGCAACTGGCATCGTGTCGCTGAATTCTATGCCGAACGCGCCTTGGGAGGCGCCGGACTGATTGTAACCGGAGGCATCGCGCCGAATGCCGAAGGAGCTGTGTTTCCCAATGCCGCTATGCTTTGCAGCGCGAACGAGGTGGAAGGACATCGCAAAGTTACTGATCGCGTGCACGAATGCGGCGGGCGCATCGCGATGCAGCTTCTGCACGCAGGACGATATGCCTATGGCGGAAATTGCGTTGCTCCTTCCGCCATCAAATCTCCGATTTCGCCATTCACTCCAACAGCGCTTGATGAGGACGGCATTGAAAAGCAAATCGCAGATATAGCCGCAGCCGCTGCCAGAGCGCGCGAAGCCGGCTATGACGGCATTGAAATCATGGGGTCCGAGGGTTACTTTCTCAATCAGTTTCTTGTTCGGCGCACCAACCACCGCACTGATCGGTGGGGCGGATCCTATGAGAACCGCATGAAGCTGCCACTCGAAGTTCTGCGCAGATGCCGCAGTGCCGTCGGAGATGATTTTCTAATCATCTACCGACTATCCATGATTGACCTGGTGCCGCAGGGTTCAACTTGGGACGAGGTGCTGCGACTCGCCAAAAAAGTTGAAGACGTTGGGGCGAACATCATCAACACTGGCATCGGCTGGCACGAGGCTCGGATTCCCACCATAGCCACAAGCGTTCCGAGACGGGCATTTGCTTGGGTTACCAAAAAACTTATGGGAGCGGTCTCGATTCCAATTATCGCCTCCAACCGGATAAACTCGCCGGAAGTCGCTGAACAAGTTCTTGCCGAAGGCTGTTGCGATCTTGTGTCCATGGCACGGCCGTTTCTTGCCGATGCCGAATTCGTCACAAAAGCGCAGCGTGGACAATCGGAGCTGATCGCGCCATGCATTGCCTGCAATCAAGCATGCTTGGACCACACGTTTTTGGGCAAGGTATCGACCTGTCTGTTGAACCCTCGCGCCTGTCACGAAACAGAATTGAATTACCAGCCGGCTTCGAGTCCAAAATCCATCGTCATCGTCGGAGCCGGCCCGGCTGGATTGGCTTCGGCAATCGTCGCGTCAATGCGCGGGCACGCGGTTACTTTGTTTGAGAAAGCCGATCGCGTCGGCGGTCAGCTCAATATGGCCCGGCGCATTCCCGGAAAGGAAGAATTTGACGGGCTGGTGGCCTGGTACAAGGCGATGCTTCAAGAGCATAAGGTCGCAGTCCGGCTTGATTCATCGCCGACAGCCGGGGAACTTCTCCGATTTGATGAAATCATCATCGCCACCGGAGTGTCTCCAAGACTCCCGGACATACCCGGACTGAACGGAAGCAATACTTGCAGCTATGCCGAACTCCTTTCAGGATCGGTTGAACCCGGCGCCAAAGTTGCAATTGTAGGGGCAGGCGGCATCGGATTCGATGTCGCTGAATTTCTCGCCGGTCATGCGGGAACCACTGAAAATCTCGAAAACTGGTTACGTGCGTGGGGCATTGCTGATCCCGCTGACCACCGCGGCGGCGTGCATCCGGACGGCCCCAACCCGGAAACACCGAAACGCGATGTTATTCTATTGCAGCGCAAGGCGGAAAAGCCGGGGAAGCGACTCGGCAAAACAACCGGATGGATTCATCGCTCGCTGCTGCAGATGAAAAACGTGCGGATGGTATCAGGCGTTCGATATCAATCGATTGACGAACGAGGAATAACGATTATCCGCGAAGACAGCTGTCAAGAGTCTGAATTAATCGAAGTGGACAGCATTGTGATCTGTGCCGGGCAGGTTTCTGATCGGCGGCTCGCAGACGAATTGAAGCGATGTGGACGCGAAGCCCACGTGATTGGCGGAGCGTTTCGCGCTGCGGAGCTTGACGCCAAAAATGCGATCGCGCAAGGCTCCCGTCTCGCCGCCGCTCTTTGATACGCAATAGACCGCACAGGAAAAAAAATCCTGGCAATCCGGCAGAAGGATCGGAATTTCAACTGGATCTTTTCGGTGCGGTCAGCACAGGACGGCTGCAGCTTATTCAGAAACACCGCTGATAGAGTTCGCGGGTATTTTCAATGGTCAGCGGAACCGGGTTGCCGCCGGCCGTTGGATCCCTGACAGCCATCTCCGCCAATTCGTCGACTCTTGCCGGGTCAACTCTAAGCGAAGCAAGGGACACCGGAATTTTCAGCGCAGCCCTCAATTCCATCACGAGCTGATAGAAATCATCGAACGTATTGCCGACTCCGAGATATGCGGCAACGCACCCAAGCTTTTCGGAGACCGCTTTGCGGTTGAATTCCAGAACAAACGGCATAACGACCGCATTCGTCGTTCCATGATGGCAACCGAAGATGGCGCCGACCGGATGCGATAACGAATGTATCGCCCCCAATCCTTTTTGGAATGCGACAGCGCCCATTGACGCGGCGCACATCATATCGCTGCGCGCGGGGATATTGGCTGGATCTGCAAAAGCTGTGGGCAGAGACTTCCATACAAGGCGCATCCCTTCGAGCGCGATGCCCTGACACATGGGGTGGAAGTTCGGAGCGCAGTACGCTTCCAAGCAGTGCGCAAAGGCATCCATTCCGGTGCCGGCAGTGATATGCGCTGGCATGCTTACCGTTAACTCTGGGTCACATATGACTTTGGACGGCAAAACCATTGGATGGAAAATGATCTTTTTTTCCTGAGTCTCGGAATTGGTGATGACTGACGCTCGTCCGACTTCCGAGCCTGTTCCAGCCGTAGTCGGGACAGCGACGATCGGTCGAATGCCATCTGTATCAGCCCGTTTCCACCAATCGCCAACATCTTCAAAATCCCAAACCGGCCGGGATTGGCCTGCCATGAACGCGATCATCTTTCCAAGATCGATTCCGGAACCTCCGCCAAAAGCCACCACCCCATCGAATCCGCCGGACCTGAACATTCTGAGCCCGGCTTCCAGGTTTTTTTCTGATGGATTTGGATCGACTTCGGCAAACATGCCGGCTTCAATGCCGGCGGTTTCCAATATCGCCATCGCATGGCTGGTGATTTCGTTCTTGGCCAAACCGCGGTCTGTCACAAAAAGCGGCTTGATGATTCCGGCGGAGGCGCATGCTGCCGCTAATTCTGTGATTGTTCCAGCACCAAACCGAATTGCCGTTGGGAATGTCCAATTTGCCCTCATCACTTCGCTGCCTTCAAATTCCGGCCCCGTTTCGATTCGGTGCGCAGCGTCGAGAAAAGACGCTGTGCACCAACTTTTCCGGGACCTATTTCAGATCAGCTCATTCTCACGCAACCGACAATTTCGGCGACTAGGGATTGGTGAGGCAATTTAAGATCGAATTGGCCAAGTTCTCCATAATTGCAAACCATGCATCCGGTCCGGGTGCCACATCAGCGCCAAGAGGATCAAGTTCACCGGTTCTGACAGCGGTGCCTTCGATTAAGGTCTCCACTAGATCGGGTTTGAACTGTGGTTCCGTGAATAAGCAAGTCACATTATTTTCTGTGATCACGTTTCGCAGTTCAGACATTGTTTTCGCGCCGATCTGGCGTGACGGATCGACGAGAACGGTGCCTACACCGTTTAATCCGTATGCCCTTTCAAAATACTGATAGGCATCATGAAACACGACAAATCCGCTATCGATCACAGGTTCCAGCCTATTTTTGATCGATGCATCCAGAGCATGAATACGATCATGCATCATTTTCGCATTCGCCAGATATACGTCCGTGTTTTCCGGACGAATTACGCTTAGAGCCTCTGCAACTGAGTCGACAATTCTGCGAGCATTTTCATCATCTAGCCAGATGTGCATGTCATATTCGCCGTGCACATGGCCGTGTGCGTCGACACCATGTTCGCCGCTGTCATGGCCATGTTCGTCGTGATGCTCAGAGTCTTCCTTATGGTCCATATGATCATCGCGATGCCCGTCGCCATGGTCATGCTCGTCATGATGGCCTTCTTCGCTGCCATGATCGTGCTCGTCATGATGTTCAGAGTCTTCTTTATGGCCCGTATGATCATCGCGGTGCCCGTCGCCATGGTCATGCTCGTCATGATGGCCTTCTTCGCTGCCATGATCGTGCTCGTCATGATGTTCAGAGTCTTCTTTATGGTCCGTATGATCATCGCGGTGCCCGTCGCCATGGTCATGCTCGTCGTGACGATCGGCGTGATCTTGCCAAATTCCTCCCGCGCGGGTCGCATAGAGCCTCAAACCTTCAAATTCATGCGCCGTAAGGACCATAGAACCCTCACCCAAATTGGCGATCGGTCTGGACAAAAAGGTCTCAAGCTCCTCACCAACCCATACAATCAGATCCGCTTGATCAATTTCCGCCGCTTGGGTTGGACGCATCTGGTAGGTGTGTGGGGACGAAGCCCCCGGCAAAATCAAATACGGGCTTCCCGTGTCTCCCATAACCCCGGCGACCAAGGAGTGCAGTGGTTTGATACTCACAACGACGTCCGCCGCAGAAACCGACCCCGCAGCCGTTGCTGCAAAGGTTAACGCCACACCGTGGCGCAATAAATTTTTCATTCTGTTGTCTCTTGCTAGCCTTCAATTCCAAAAAAATAAGACCGACAAACATGTTGGTCTGTTCTGATAATCTATGGTATGGTCGGCAAGGAGACAAGCCAAAAGTTGCAGGAGGCAAGAAAACGCTGAAATTTGCAGACTGCCAATATCTGTTTCAAGGATCAGAGCAGACACATCGATCAAATCCTAAGAGACATGGATACCGAACGGTTTGACAGCAGTCTGCACGAATTCGAACGGCGCCTGAATTGAACCTTGCAGCCGAATTGACCGCCAACTTTACCAAACAGACCTTTCAGCACTGATCGACCCACAGATTATCAAAACACCAGCAAACATTTTGATTGAACAGATTTTCACAGCTATAAGTCAAAGAAAATTCCATTGGAAAGGCGCCCGATTGAATCGCGAACCACAGGCCGAAGCACTGATTGAAGCTACCGACATTTGTGTGAGTTTCGACAAAACCGCCGCATTGGACCACGTTAGTATGCAAGTCCACTCAGGTGAAATCGTGACAGTTATCGGCCTGAACGGCGCAGGAAAGACCACATTGCTGCGCGTCGTGCTCGGTGTGATCAAACCCGATAAGGGACACATCAAGACCAAACCGAATTTACGCATCGGCTACACGCCGCAGCATGTGCATCGCGACCCGATATTACCGATCACCGTGCGTCGTTTTCTGAATCTTGGCGCCCCGGCAAACCGTGTCCAGATACGTTGGGCGGTTGCGGAAGTGGAAGTTGAAAAAATTCTGGATTACCCTTTGGCCAACATATCGGGAGGTGAACTCAATCGAGTGCTGCTTGCCCGCGCGCTGCTGCGCAAGCCTGACCTTCTGGTGCTCGACGAACCGCTGTCTGGCGTTGATGTTTCAAGTCGGGCCCAACTTTACAAACTGATAGCCAAATTGCGCGACCGCCTCGGCTGCGGCGTGCTCTTGGTTTCGCACAATCTGAACTTGGTGATGGCAGCAACTGATACCGTCATCTGTCTGAATAATCGCATTTGCTGCGAAGGGCCGCCGGATAGGGTTGTAAACGACCCGCATTTCACCGCTCTGTTTGGACAGGAAACGTCACAGTATCTTGCAGCTTTCCGGCATACGCTCAACTGCCCATACACCGATGCGGAGACCTCCGCTCAACTTTAGTGGGTATAGTATATGCTGGATGACTTCTTTGTCCGCGCGCTATTGGGCGGAATCGGTGTTTCGTTCGCCGCCGGTCCTGTCGGATGCTTTGTGGTCTGGCGGCGAATGTCGTTCTTCGGCAGCACGCTTGCACATTCGGTGCTTCTAGGAATCGCGCTTGGTTTTTTGCTTGAAATCGAACCAATTCTTGCGGTGTTTGGGGTCTGCTTGTTGATTTCCACATGTCTGCTGCTGCTCGAAAACCAGCGAGTGCTATCGATCGATACGCTTTTGGGCGTCGTCTCTCACGCGGTCTTTGCCGCAGGCATGGCTGTTATCTCATTTATGGATCGTCTGCGGGTCGACTTGATCGGCTACCTGTTCGGCGACATTCTTTCTGTCGGCAGGACTGATCTCCTTCTGATATACCTTACGGCAATAATCGCGGTCGTTTTGTTGGTTTGGCAATGGCGGAACCTGTTGGGCATAACGCTGAATCAAGACCTTGCAGCAGTGGAAGGAGTGCCGGTTCTCCGTGTTCGGCTGCTTCTGCTATTGATGATCTCAGGCGTGGTCGCGGTCGGAATGAAAATTGTCGGAATTCTCTTGGTCATTGCACTGGTGATCATTCCGGCTGCCACGGCGCGAAGGCTGTCAACCGGACCTGAACAGATGGCAGTCATTGCGACATTGATCGGAATCGCGTCTGTGATCGCCGGCCTTTACAGTTCGTTCCAGTGGGATATATCCGCCGGACCTTCTATTGTGCTCTGGGCCAGCGGGTTTTTCGCTGCGAGCCTCTCCGTTCCAAGCCGATAATTCGGATTCAGCCTAACCGACAGTCTCGTTTCAATCGCATCAGCCGTTTGAAGAAACTCCAATGCCCTCTGGCATAGCCGCGCACGGGGCTTTAGAGCTGTGGTGAGGGGGGCTGCAATCAGCCATACGACAAAGACTAAGCCAAGCTCTTGGAAACTAAAGATGCCCTGAAAAGAGTTGGTTGAAGCGAAATGTGCGCCCGCAAAGGCGGTCTGAGTTTGAACCCGCCGCGCTTCTGCAAGTCGTTAAAGCGAAAGAGGCGAATAATCCGATAGACTTGGTCTTTCTCTTCGCTCACGCGCAGCTCCTTCGGCGTGATCCAAAAGTCAGCGGTCTTATCAAGCGTCGTAGTCTTGACTTCGAGCAGTCTTTCCTCATCCGGGCGGTCTCCCTTGCCTGCGAATGAAAAAATATCATACCCAAAGCCATCTCCACTCTCCTTCGCCGTCCAGCGAACTTTGTCGGCTAGATCGCCGCGGCCATTTTGGATGAGCCGCTGCTGCTCATATTCCAGCACAACCTTCTCGCCCTGTTCACCCAACTCGCGATTGCGAGCATCTCTTTCAGCATAATCCATAAACATTCCTGCCGGTGGATCAGATTCCCCAAACTCTGGCTTCAGACTGACCGCTGGTCTAATGTCGGGCGGGTCCATGTCGATCTTGAGCTGCGGCACAGCCGCTTGACCGACCTTCTCAACGGTTTTTCGCCCCGTTAAGATATCCAAGAGCTCCGGATCCGAGTTAAGCCTTTGTTGCACAGCATCGAAAAGCTTTGCTTGAAAATTGCTGGCAGGAACCAATCCGGCCAAAAATGGCAGGCCCATTCGATCTAGCACCGCACTGATGTTCTGATGCTTTCTCCCAATGGACGATGGAGTTCTATCGATCTTTTTAGAGAGCCGTCGATAGGCGTCCGCCTTAACGAGTTTCTCGCCAGCCCAATCAGAACGAAGCATAGCGAAATAGTCCACTACGATCATATGATTTTGGTAATCTGTCCAGGGCGGGGGTTTTGCCACTTCCGAATATCACACCTTTTTCAATCGGCTGTAGAATACGGCAGAAACTGCCAAAGTCCAGGCAGCATTTGGGTCATTTTCGACCGCGCCATGGAAAATTTTCAGCTGGCAACGCAGAGTGCGGACATTCCTCGCCATTCCAAGCAGGTTGTTCCCGGAGGGGCTATGACCCTTTGGCTTGCGTCAAGCAGGACTGCGCCGCCGAAACCAGCAAACCCAAATCAACGGAAATCGCCACAAATCTGTATCCCCATTGTATGTAACGATGAACATCCTCCGTTCGTGTTGCGAGAATCCCGGCTACTGAACCCGCTTTATCGATACGCTTCGCAGCATTTTTCAGCGCATCCTGAACCTCGGATGATTCCGGGTTCCCCAAATGGCCCATTGACGCGGACAAATCAGCAGGGCCGACGAACACGCCGTCAACCCCCTCGACATTCGCAATGTCTTCAAGATTCCGCATGGCCTCCGTGGTTTCAATCTGAACCAAGATACAGATTTCTTGATTTGCCTGCGTGAGATATCCTTGAGCCTGTCCGTATCGGCTGGCTCTGGTCAAACCTGCCACCCCCCGAATTCCTTCGGGAGGATAACGAGCGGCTTGAACAGCTTTCTCCGCTTCTTCGGCCGATTGAACAAAGGGTATCAGCAGCGTCTGCGCCCCAATGTCCAAAAGCTTTTTGATCAAGACGATGTCGTTCCAAGCCGGGCGGGCCGCAACCGCGCTTGGTCCTGCGGCAGCAGCTTGAAGACAGGGAAGCATGTCCGCAATCTCAACCGGCGAATGCTCGCTGTCAAACAACAGCCAATCATACCCTACCAGCGATAACGCTTCGACCGTCAGCGGACTCGGAATAGAAATCCATAACCCAAACTGGGTGTTGCCGGATTTGAGAGCCGCCTTGAAGCTGTTCCTTTGAAGCTTTGTCATGTGAATTGAACCGAGACTGTTCCAAGATGACCAAAGTCTGCCATGAGCGTATCCCCCCTTTCAACCCAAACCGGACGGGTGAACGAGCCGGATAGCATGAGGTGGCCGGGTTTGAGCACGGTTCCTAACCGAGCCAGCTTATTAGCAAGCCACGCGATCGCCATTGCCGGATTGCCCAAAACACCTGCCGCGATTCCAGTCTCTTCGATTTCGGAGTTCCTATGAAGAATCGCTCCCACCCACCGAAGATCAATGTCGCTTGGATGCACAGCTCTTCCTCCTAGAATGAGTCCGGCGGCGGCGCCATTGTCGGCTATGGTGTCAACGATCTTTCTTGGTTCGCCCACCCGCGCATCAATGATTTCGATCGAAGGCACAACATACTCCGTTGCCCGCATCACATCGATCAGCCCAACATTCGGCCCCTTTAGATGATCTTTGAGAAAAAAGGTGAGCTCCGGTTCGACACGCGGAACGCAATAATCCGCGAAGGCGACCTTCGCATTGTTCTCAACCAGAAGATCATCAAAAACATATCCATAGTCAGGTTCGTCAATCTTGCTGGAAATCCGCATGGCCTTTGACGTTAGTCCGATTTTGTGTCCAATGATCTCAGCGCCAGCGGCAACTCTTTTCTGCGCCAGCATTGATGAGATTTTGTAGCTGTCTTCGATTTCGATCCCCGGATAACGCTTCGAGGGCGGTTCGCACTGAACCTTGGTTTCTTGTGCCAGAACCAGTGAATCAGCAATTTCTTCGCACTGTTGTTTGCTCAGCATGAATGCCTCGTTCCGAGCCATTCAGTGGGCCAGCGCACAAAGACGCTGTGGAATGCCGGCAATGTCAACCTTTGCTGAAAACACACCGCCCGCCGCTGGATTCTGCTCTAATTCAGTGTCTGAATGATTAGTGCGGAGCGAGGTGACATAGAGCTCATCCAGTTCTTCTCCGCCCAAAGCGACACAAGTCGGCCCCTTGGTTGGAACCTTGACGACGCCGTTCACTTTTCCTTCGGGACTGAACCTAACGGCGCAATGCCCCCAAACCCGTGCGCTCCAATAGTTCCCCTGTCTGTCAACACAGCCTCCGTCCGGGAGTCCCGGCGCACCATCGGCCGATGCCAGCGGATCAATCTCGTTTAGGTCAGCAAAGTCGTCCGAACCAAGCCGAAATCGGCGGATGGCTCCTTCTGCCGTGTCGGAGAAATACATGGTTTCGCCGTCTGGCGAAAATTCTATCCCGTTGCTGATCGCCACCCCGTCCAGCAATTTTCTTAATCCACCGGACAGATCAAGGCGGTAGACGCTGCAGATCGGCCGCTTGTCGGGTGCCGGGGTCTCGTTGTAGGTTCCGAACACAATGCCGCCGAATGGATCAACCGCAGCATCATTTATCCGTGTTGCAGGAAGATCGGTTTCAACATCCACAACTCTTTGAAACTTCTGCAAAGACTGGTTGGCTAAACACACTTGTTTCGAAAATCCCAGAACAAATCCTTCCGACCGCAATGGATAGATAAATCCAGCTCGGCCTGGAACAACAAACGAATCCACCTGCCCGCTTGGCGCGCGCCGGTGAATCGTGCAGCCTTCAATATCGGTCCAGTACAAGCAATTGTCGCGCGGATCCTGGAAACAGCATTCTCCGATCACACTCTTTGCATCAACGGCAAGAACCGCCTGTTTCTCTAATCCCATTCTGACCTCAATCCTCTGCTTTCAATCGAGTTGTCGCTGCTTCCGAAAGGCAATTGCGCTCTCTCGGAAGGCTCTAGCGATCATAGCTTATGACGAATGTGAAGGTCTATATGACTTCGGCAGGCGGGGGAAGCATCCTGCGCTCGGCCCGCCACCGCTCCCGATAAGTGTAAGCCGCTGCGCTCCATGCCGCGTTCTGTGCCCGATAGCCGAGCCAGCCACCGATGGCCGCACTGGCTATCGGAACAATTTTCGAACTAGACCGCGCAGAGAACCAGCTGACGAGATTTTTTAATACTCTGGGGGCGAGAGCATCTACGAGGTCATCAATGCGGTGATAAGCGTCCTGTCGATCTCCAAAACTGCCTTTCACAAGAAATTCATCAATCGCCTCGGTCTTTCCGATGCGCGACTCGTCGGTCCAGTGCATAGCCAAATCAATTGCATGCAGTCTTAGAACTTTATCTCTTTGTGTATTGCCGCTGAAACCATATGCCAAGGCTGTTCCTTGCACTGTGCCTGCAAGGATGATCAAACCGGACAGAACGTCTGCGGGCATGGCCGCCAACCCTGCTGCTCCGGTGCCCGCGCCAACCGTAGAACCAGCGGCCAGCGCACACATGCGCACGCGCCGCGCTGCTGCTTCGCAAGCGAAAAAATCATCTGTCGAATGATTGAATCTCCAGCGCGTGACTGCAGACGAGACGACATGGTCGATCAAGCCAATCAAACTTTCGGTGTCCAGCTTTCCGGAGGCGGACCCCGCTAATTCGCTGATTTCCGTTAGTCCCATATAAGTCTTCAATCTCCATTCGAACCTAGCGGGCCTGCCCGCCTGCTGCGCGACGCTCGCAAAACCTAAATTCGGCCATCGAAAGCCCAACTGGCGGCTGCCCTTTGAGCCGTAACGCTTTGACGCAACTTGTAAAATATACATTTGCGCCTGCGGTTTGTTCAAGATCTCCGCGCTTAATCTTCACGCCAACCGTGACCGTTGACGTCGCTTGGCATGGCCTATCGACCGATTTTCGGCGCTCCCGCCCGGCGCAGCAGTGTTTTTCAGCGCGTTCAATACCACAGCAACTGTGCGCCAACCTCTATATTCGAGGCCTGCAAAAATGGCGATTATCGAATTCGGCTGTCATGCTGACAGGTGTGCGTTGAATCGAGATTCCGTCAGTTTCAAAGCACAAATTTGAATCCGCAATGTGGAAATTTCCGGCCGCGTCCTGGTCAATCAGCCAGAACGCATTATTCTGACGCTTTGTTTGCGATCTCCGGCGCACTTGTCTCTCTTGCAGCCGAACACCCTTGTATTTCATACAATTGATCCGGATAATCCGCTGCGGTTCAGTTTTAAGGCAATTCTAATTGCAGCACATTTGCCAATAAATTAAACCAGTGCGCACGATGCTGGAAAAGCGCGGCGGCCCGAAAATTTTCGTTTATGCGAATTTAATGCAAAACAAATGATCCCCACCGCTTCCGCAGCAACTATTCACGCTGGGCAAAGATATCATGATCTGGATGCTTTGCGCGCTTTTGTTATGTTTTTGGGCATCTTGCTGCATGCGACTCTCTTCATTCAACCAGAATACCAGATGGGGTGGCCCATTTATGATCCTGCCGCGATGGGCGACAAAACTTATGCCGCTGTCTTCAGCGCGATTCATGGCTTCCGCATGCCGCTGTTCTTCTTGTTAAGTGGATTCTTCAGCGCGCTCATCTGGAAGAAAAAGGGGCTTCGCGCACTCCGGGCTCAGAGGATGAAGCAGGTCGGGCTGCCATTTGCTGTTGGCTGCATCATACTTGCGCCATTAACCGTCGGTCTCTTGTTCCTAGCGGCAAAATTTCTGAATCTGCACATGGTTTTCATGCCCCAGCACGAGGATCCTTTTGATTTCAACCCCATTCTCGTTCCTCTGGTGTGGCTGGCGGAACTGACCTATTTGTGGTTTCTTTGGTATTTGCTGCTTCTCGTTGCCGGTTTCATTTTTCTCGCCCGGCTGGGGATACAATTCAGCCACCGGATCTGGTGGATAACGCTGCCGGTTTCGGCCGGCCTCGCTCTAACCATGTTTCAGCCGCACTTCGGTCCGGTTCATAACAGGACATTGCTCCCGCACATACCGCTTCTTCTTTTCTACTTCTGTTTTTTCTCGTTCGGCGCATTTCTTTATAAGGCTGAAATTCGTCCGCAGATTCGATGGACAGCCGCTCTTTTGCCGACGGCAGCCTGTCTGTGGATCGGTATGCTGACGCCTGGTTGGATCGAAGTCATCCCCTCTTCCCCGTTTAACTATCCATTCGCCTTCCCGTTGAATTGGTTTGAGTTTGCCAGTTCATTGGCCGGAGTGACCTATGCCTGGCTTATGTGTTTCGGTTTGATGGGACTGTTTCACTGGGTTGCTTCCCGTCCGAGCTTCACCGTCCGTTATTTTTCAGATGCAGCATACTGGACCTATCTGATCCACCTTCCAATCATAATCTGCATGCAGTTGTTAATCGTCGATTGGCCGGTGAGCTATCACCTGAAGTTCATGCTCATCTGTGTAGGAACGACCGCTGTCTCATTGGCCACCTATCAAGTCTTCGTGCGCTACACTTTTATTGGCAGCACCTTGAATGGACGACGAACACGGCAGAGCGACAGGTGTGACTATCGAATGCTCGCCAGTTGACGACAACGGGCAGGTTCAAATCGAACGCCGTTTCCCACGAGCCTCTTATAGCTTAACTCCGCGCAGACCGTTCATAGTCGCGACAAGCCGCTCCTGAATCGATGGTTCGGAATGCGCATGGGCAGCCGGGACGATTTCCAGCTTTGAACGCGGCCAAGCTTTCGAAAGCTCCCACGCGGCTTCAAGCGGGCATACCACATCAAACCTTCCGTGAATAATTGTTCCCGGTATCTCTGCGAGCAAGTGAATATGATCAAGAATATGGCCGTCCTTGGGGAGAAACCCGCCATTCACAAAGTAATGGGTTCCGAGCCGAGCGAAAGTCCGGGCGTATCCGCTGGACCTTGCCCCGGCTACTGTATGGTTTGACAACTTGCATAAGGCGGTTTCCCAAGCAAGCCACAAGCCGCCAAACCGCATTTCCTCGCTGCGGTCGCCGCTGAAGAGTCTCCTGTGATATGCGGCGATCAAGCTGCCGCGCTCATTTTCAGGTATTGGGCCGACCAGCGCTTCCCATTGATCTGGCCAGAATCTCGCTGCCCCGCCACCATAGAACCAGTTCAATTCGCGGCGGGTCATTAAGAATACCGCGCGCAAAACAACATGAATCACTCTCTCGGGGTGCGCCTGTGCATAAAGCAGCGCTAAAGCTGTGCCCCACGAACCGCCGAATAGAATACAGCGTTTAATTCCCAATGTTTGGCAGATTAACTCGATATCCGATATCAGATGCTGCGTCGTATTCGCTTCCACTCCTGCCGTGGGCGTCGATTTGCCGCAGCCTCGCTGGTCGAACAGCACTATGCGGTAAGCCTGCGGATCAAAAAACCGTCGCATTCCCGGACTGCAGCCACCGCCGGGGCCGCCATGCAAGACAATCACCGGCAGGCCTTGCGGCGAACCGCATTGCTCTACATATAGTTGATGACCACTGCCGACAGGCAGCATGAACTTATCGAAAGGTTCGATGTCGGGATAAAGAGAAGATCCAGAACTAAAACGGCGAAACAATTCTTTCATTGCGAAACACGCCGATATCCAAACCAAACACACCAACTAAACTGGAATTAAATTTTTGACAATGCAGTCCGACCCTTCTGAAACCGCTAAATTCAATGCGCTTGCCGACCAATGGTGGGATCCCCATGGGGACTTTAGGCCACTGCATATGCTGAATCCGTGTCGTCTTGACTACATTGTCAGTCAGATTGAAGTGGAATTTGAACGCCAGCTCGGAAGCGCGCGGCCATTCGAAGGTCTCAATGTAATCGATGTGGGTTGCGGGGGCGGCCTCCTTTGCGAACCATTGACCCGCCTTGGCGCCAACGTCACAGGAATTGACCCGGCGGAACGCAACATCGCGGCGGCAGAGATTCATGCTCTGCAGTCGGAGCTCGAAATCAATTACCGGCAGGGAACAGCGGAGACCATAGCGGCGGATGGAAAACAGTTCGACGTGGCGTTGTGCCTGGAGGTGGCTGAACATGTGCCGGACCCCCGCTTATTCCTGCAATCCTGCGCAGACCTTCTGAAACCGGGCGGGCTTCTTCTGTGCTCCACAATCAACCGCAGCTCCAAAAGCTTCGCGCTGGCGATTATCGGAGCCGAATACATTCTGCGCTGGCTGCCGCGCGGCACGCATGACTGGCAGAGGTTTGTTAAACCCGAAGAGCTTATGGCTATGCTGTCCGGTTCAGGTTTGGAGGTCGTTGATCTCAAGGGATTTGTCTTTAGTCCGATTGCTTGGCAATGGACGCTCTCGGACCGGGATGTCAGTGTTAATTATATCACCGCAAGCCGTAAACCCGCTGTGGCCGACGGATCGATATCCTCTTCGCAGCCTCATATCGCCTAAGGCGCGGTTTCGTGTTCAGGCATTGGGCTGTTAAACCGCGATGGCTGGTCCAAGCTGGGCCTTGCGGGCTTCGAAACGTTTAAATTACGTGTTTTTAGCACTTTGATTCCGGTGCGCCGTTTGAGTGCGATCCTAACAGATCGGACCGTGAACCGGCCGAGCGGAATGGATTCGCTGGATGCCACTGTCCGTTTCGATAACGTCGCGAGTGTGCGGCAATCGGTCCGGGCTTGTTTTTGGTTTGAAATTAGTGAACACAATCCGTCTTTAAGTGAAGACTAAGTTGGTTGTCAGCGGAATGGGTGCGTGTTCGTCAGGTTTGCCGATGAGATGGAGGAACAAACGCCGCAGCGGCCAGCCCGACGCTGTTAATAGAATGCCGCCGCGCAAACAGGCTATGGGTTGGCTTTTGATCCGTCGGGAACCCGTATTCGAAACCATACGCTCAATGATTTTGGAATTCTTCCGCGAATGACAGATACGGATCTGCAAAGTGACAAACAAACGAAGCGAGCTGCGGAAGCCATTGCTCCCAACAGCGCAAACCCCATTCTTTGTGGTTTATTGAAATGTCTGATCAACGTCAGCTGACCGACCGGGCCGCGTTGGAGATGCACCGGCGAAGAGCTTGGCGTTCCGACAATCCCTCGCTGTTTCTGCACGAAGCGGCTCTGGCCGAAATCCAACTCAGATTGAACGAAATCAATCGATCTTTTGACAACGGGTTGATCGTTACAGGGTTTCCCGAATATTGGTCGGAGATGTTTCCGCGTTTCGACATTGTACCGGATCGGTCGATCCTGAACATTGAAGCTGGCCAACGCGACCTCGTTCTGCATTGCATGGCCCTTCATTGGGCCAATGACCCGATTGGCCAACTCGTGCAATGCCGCATGGCGCTGAAGGCCGATGGATTACTGCTGGCCGTTTGCTTGGGCGGCGCGACGCTCAACGAACTGCGTCACTGCCTTTTAACAGCAGAAACCGAAGTTTGTTGCGGGGCAAGCCCCCGCATTGCACCGATGGCAAGCCTCCAAGAATACGGCATGTTGCTGCAGCGAGCCGGACTCGCATTATCGGTTACCGACAAGGTGACAATAAACTCCACCTATGAGTCCTGTCACGCATTGATGCGGGATCTCCGCGCAATGGGTGAAACCAACGCATTGGCCGAGCGTTCAAAACGGATCTCCCCCCGCTCATTGTTTGCAAAAGCCGAACAATTCTATACCGAGAATCATTCGACACAAAACAACCGCCTGCATGCGACCTTTGAATTGATTTTTCTGACTGGCTGGGCACCGGCGCAAAATCAACAGAAACCGTTGCGCCCGGGGTCTGCACAGACTTCCCTTGCCAGCGAGCTGTCCTCGGTTGAACACCGACTGACAAAATAAAAAATAACAACAGCGAGACTGCGAAACTTGGACCCTATTGCGAAACCACCGAAGCACGCGCCAACCGGCCACCCCGCTGTTTCATATGGCAGAATTGGCATTCTGATTTCTAACTTAGGATCTCCCGACGGCCACACATATTGGCCGATGCGACGCTATCTGTCCGAATTTCTGTCTGACAAACGCGTCATTGATTATCCAAGATGGAAATGGCAGCCGATACTCCAGCTCATCGTATTGTCGAAACGTCCTTTCAGCTCTGGGTCTGCCTATCGTTCGATTTGGAATGTGAAAAGCAACGAAAGCCCGCTCATTACGATCACAAAGGAGCAGACGGACCAATTGAGAAAAGTTCTGCTGTTGCGATTCGGAGAAAGCGTCGTTGTGGATTTCAGCATGCGTTACGGAAATCCATCAACTGAGTCGCAAATTGAACGGATGGTGGAGGCCGGATGCACAAAAATCTTGTTTTTCCCGCTCTACCCGCAATATTCGTCCGCATCCACCGCCAGTTCCAATGATGCGCTCTTCAAAACATTGCTGAAGTTAAAATGGCAGCCTTCTGTGCGCACAGTCGCGCCATATTTCGACAATCAATTCTATATTGACGCTCTCGCAGCCTCAGTCCAAACCGCCTTGACCAAACTTGATTTTGTGCCCGACCCGCTTGTCGTGTCCTTTCACGGACTTCCCAGCCGTTATCTCACCGAAGGCGATCCATACCATTGCCATTGCCAAAAAACCTCCAGACTTCTCAAAGAAAAGCTCGGCTGGACGCAAGAGCAAATAGTGACAACGTTTCAATCAAGGTTCGGGTCCGAGGAATGGCTGCAGCCGTACACCGTTGACGAGGTTGCTAGGCTCGCGCGCGAAGGCCGGAAAGAAATCGCTGTCATAGCACCCGGCTTTTCTGCCGACTGCATCGAAACGCTTGAAGAAATAGAGGAAGAAATCCAAACCGCCTTCAAGGAAGCGGGAGGAGAGCGTTTTGCGTATATATCCTGCCTGAATGCCGATGAAATGCATATCAGAATGATGGCGGAAATTATTGAAGCCAATCTCGCAGGATGGATCGAGCCCAAGGTAATTTAGGTCTCTTCAGCCGATCCAATCCCGCAGCATCGGACCAATATGCCGGTCAGCCGGAGGCATTGGATAACTGGCGATTTCCCGCGCCTTCACCCATCTCAGCTCGCTGTGGGCATTCGGCTGGGGCGCGCCGGTCCACTTTCGGCAGGCGTACAGGGGCATCAAGAGATGGAATCCGCCATAGCTGTAACTGGCGAAGGTCAGAGGCGCCAAGCAGCTGTCCCATGTTCCGATCGAAAGTTCTTCGTCCAGTTCCCGGAGCAGCGCTGTCTCCGGCGTTTCGCCCGCTTCGACTTTGCCGCCTGGAAATTCCCATAGGCCGCCCAGTTCCGCTTGTTCCGGGCGTTTCGCCAGGAGCACGCGGTTGTCCCTGTCAATCAGCGCAACGGCCGCCGCCAGAATGATTTTCACGTGCGGTAGTCCGCATTGATCATGATGTAGCCGTGGGTGAAATCGCATGTGTGGACCGAGGCCGATTCCGCGCCGTTGCCTAAATCAATGCGAATGTCGATATCGCTTCCGGTCATGTATTCCGCCACTGCCGCTTCCGAAAAATGCTTTGAAACGCCGCCATGCTCCGCGACCATATGATCGCCAAAGCGAATGGCCAGCTTCTCCTGATTGAATTCAGCGCCGGATTTCCCGAGCGCCATGACAACCCTTCCCCAATTGGGATCCTCTCCGGCGACCGCCGTTTTGACCAGAGGCGAATTGGCAACGGATTCAGCCGCCGATACCGCGTCCGGTTTCGATGCCGCCCCCTCCACGTGGATTCCAACAAGTTTCGTGGCGCCTTCGCCATCGCGCAGAATCTGGCGGGCCAGAGACGACAGCACCGTTCGCATCCCGCGCTCGAACCGCTGCGCGTCGATGCCGCCGGCTTCGATTTCCGGGGCTTCGGACCGTCCGGTCGCAGCGATGATCAATGTGTCGTTCGTTGACGTGTCGCCATCAACCGTGATCGAATTGAACGACGTTTCATTCGCGCCGGAGGCGATCCGGCTCAGCAGGCGGTATTGGATCTTCGCGTCCGTGAAGACGAAGGCCAGCATCGTCGCCATATCCGGGCAGATCATGCCGGAGCCCTTTGCAATTCCAACAATGTTCACCTGTTCCCGGCCATGGCCGATTTCGGCTTGGACGAATGCGCATTTGGGGTAGGTGTCCGTGGTCAGGATGGCGCGGGCCGCTTCATCCAGACGGCTGGGGGAAAGTTCGCCGCGGCCGGCCTTTGCCAGGGCTTTATGGATCGGGTCTGACTTGAGCGGCTCGCCGATGACCCCTGTTGACGCTGTGAGAACGCACTCCGCCGGAATATTCAGACTGTCCGCCGCCGCCCGCGAGATTTCCGTCACCGTTTTCATGCCGGCTTCGCCGGTGAATGCGTTCGCGTTCCCCGCATTGACCACCAGCCCTATCCCGTGAGGACATCCGCTCACGCTCAATGCGGCGATCTTTCGCCTGCAGTCCAATACAGGCGCGGCCGCGGTCGCCGAACTGGTGGCAAGCCCGGCGACTGTTGTGCCCGGATCAAGATAGGCGACCATGAGATCAGGGCGACCTTTGTAGCGGACACCGGTTTCAAACGCGGCGAATGAGGCCCCTTTCACCGCAGGCAGCGCCGCAAGCCGCTTCTCCGCATCCTCAACCGCTTGCGGATCCGGCTTTGGTTGAAACGTTTCGAGCCTGGCTCTGAGTTCGGCGTTCTCCTTTTCCAGAGCGCTGATTCTTTCTTTCTCTTCCCGCACCTGAATTCCCTCGCCACCGCGGAAGCCGCCGATGACTTCCATATCGCAAGCGCGGGTCTTTAGCGCAACTTCTCCTGAAGCGCAGGCGCAAATGTCCGACAGCATTCCGAGCATCGAACGCTGTTGCAAAATCCGGAACGGGAAAAAACCACCGCGTGTCCACTTGCATTCCCCGGAATCGGAGAAGCGGAAACCTCCACAGCGGCCGAACCCGGCGAATATGCGCGGGGAGTGCAGATCCGTGATCTTCGCCTTGCAACACGCAGCGGGTTGAAATCAGATGCCGATAAACTCGCTGGGTTCGATGTAAAGGTCCGCGACAGCGTTGCCGAAGCTGTCATATTCGGTTTGGCAGCCGCTGGCCAAGCTCTTCCCGCCGCGGAGGCGGGCGGCCCGCTTTCCGATCGCCATTTCATTTCGACCGCAATGCCGCTTCGCCGGCCGCACAGCGCCAAGCTGCCGAGATCATTGAGCGCTCCGGGGGTCGATACGCCGATTCCGCGAATGGATCTGAATTGCCCGCGAACCTTGGTTTGTCCGCAAGATCGCTCGACGGGCAAATCGGTGCGGCGGCGAAAATCAAACTCTGCCGCTCAATCATAGTCAAGTGTATGCAGTAACTTACTGAAGCTATTATTGCGGCACGAATCGAAGGTGTGGATGGCGAAGTTTCAGCTTCTTTGTCCAATGTCTGGCCAGGCATGAATTGGCGTCAAAAGGCGGAACTCGGGTTGAACCGCATGGCAAAGCACAGAAAGCGCCGAGATGGAGAGCGTGGCTGCAATGTCTCGATCTCTTGGCCTCCCTGACACAATGACCGCAGCAGCTCTTGATTGGGAGGACCGTATTGCCGAAATTGGTACTGCTTCGATTGGAGAGCCGGACAGGAAATTGGATTCCGTGGAACTGTTGCGACCGCAGTCAGGGATGCAGCGCGGCGATAGAACCGGAAATCCACAAACCGCGTCTTGGTCTCATGGAGCACAAGCCCGTACCCGGTCAAGCCGTTTGCCCAGGACCGCAGGCACTCGCGTGCCGGCGGATTTGATCCGGTAAGACACCTTTAACTCCTGAAATATATGATCGCGTATTGCACGGTGGTGTTCGACGAATTGGGGAAAGCGCAATCCGCGTTCGTTCCGCTTCCAATTGCACGTGTTCCCCGATCCAAAAGACGGATTTACCAATGCGCGGTGATATCAAGCCCGATTCCGCGCTCCCATTCTTCCTTGCCTTTCCGCTTGAAAGTCGTTTCGAGGCTGAAGGAGATGTCAGGCGCGTTTTCCGATGCCGGATGCATGCTCCAGCCGACGCTGTACTCCCGCGATTCGCCGGAGTGACTGTATTCCAAAACGGGTCCTGCGGTGAAGCGGTTGCCAAGCGCTGGAAAGCCGTAGGCGGCTCCGGCGATCCAACGGTCCTCCGGATCGCTGACGGGCGGTCCGGCAATTGCCGCCGGAGCGAACAAATCATCATATCCTCCGCTGGAAGCCCATCCGCCCGATTCATGACGCAGACCGAGCCAAAGCCCGCGGCCGCTCGCCGGATCCGAATCATAGCTGACTGATGCGGCAAGTCCGCTGTCCCGGCGCTTATCGGTCCCGCGGACGCGATAGGAGCGTCCAGCCAAATCAAAGGAAAGGCCGAGCTCGGGGACCGTCCAGGCCACGCCCATGCCAAACTCAACCGCGGAGCCGGTGCCGGTGTCGCCGCTGTCCCGCCGCGTCCATATTTCCATTCTCGGCGTGATCGAGCCGCCGCCTTCCAGCGGCGCTGTCCAGCTTGCCGTCAAACCCGCCCTCGCCCGTGAAGTTTGCGATTCGGTTTCCTCCAGTCCCGGGTGAAGACCAGCCGCTGCGAGCCGCGCAGAGCCAGTCTGCGACCACAGCGCGTCGGAAACCGATGTGAGCGCGAATCCATCATCTTTCTCCGGTGTCAGCAGCTCGGCCCGTAGTCCGGCGGCCGCCATCTTCCAGTCAATATCGGCTTCAATGACAGGTCCGTCCTCAAGGGAAAGCATCATCGTCCCTTCTCCGAAACCCGTCGCGGCCCAGATTTTGAGCCGCTCAGAGGGCTGTAAGGAAACATAGGGGAGAGCCGCGTCGAGCGCGGTCTCCACATTGCCCGATCCGATGCCCGGTTCCCGGAAACCGCCTTCGCCCTCGCTGCGCGCGACAGCGACTCCGGTGATCCACCGGTCCCATGCATAATCGATTCCGAACATCGCCGTCGTCACCGCGCCGTCGAAGCCGGACGCCCGCTCGCTTCCCCCGAAGCCCGACCGTGCGCCCTGGCCCCAGAATGTGACGTTTCCGTTTCCGTCCATCTCCGCGGTCAGGATAAAGCGGGAGGAAGAAAGAGCCTCGCCGGCCGTCATTCCGGTTCCGCCGATCATCAAACCGCCGTCGCGGCCGTCAGGGTCAGCAAAAACCGCAGACGGAATTATAGAAGCCGCGCTCTCAATCCGTTCGGGCGGCCCGCCGACGGTCTGGCCAGCCAGAGTCCCTTCAAAGCCCGGTCTCTGCGGCATCGCCATGCGCCAGGCGATCCCATCGAACGCCTGGCGTGCGAAGGTGCCTCCGAAGCGCGCAAGCCATGCCGCCGGCATGGCCGGACTGTCGTCGTCTTCGACCGTCACCTTCAGGTTCCTGCCGACCGGGTTGTAGTTCCCGCCCGAAGCCGTGTGCGTCAGCGTCGCCGTGTCGTCAACCGCGTCATCGTCCTCGGCCGCCTTGACCGTGACCATCTGGGCCGTGTTCCAATTGTCGCGCGTGAATGTCAGGCTGCTGGGGCTGACCGTCAGATCGGTCTCCGACGCTCCGCCGATGGATACCTTCACAGCACCGGTTGGCTCCGTGGCCAGCTTCACCGTATAAGTATCGCTGTCGCCCTCTTCGATGGTCAGGGTTGGTGTGGAAACCGTAATGCCCGCCGTTTCGTCATCGGTGACCGTGACCACGACACTGGCTCTCGTTTGAGAGTCATAATTGCCCCCCCCCCGAAGCCGTGTGCCTCAGCGTCGCAGTGTCGTCAACCGCGTCGGCGTCCTCGGCCGCGCTCACCGTCACCGTCTGGGGCGTGTCCCAGTTTTCCGTTGTGAAGGTCAGACTGCTGGTATCGACCGTGATATCGCCCGACGCTCCTTCGACGGTCACCGTCACCTCGCCTGCCGGCTGGGAATCCAGCACCACCGTATAAGTGTCGCTGCCGCCCTCGTCGACGGTCAGGGTGGTGGGTGAAACCGTGATCCCCGCCGGGTCGTCATCATCAACCGAGACCATGACGCTTGCCGCGCTTGACACCGAACCGTAACCCGACACCGAATGGGTGAGCGTCGCAGTGTCGTCAACCGCGTCGGCATCCTGTGCCGCGCTCACCGTCACCGTCTGGGGCGTGTCCCAGTTTTCCGTTGTGAAGGTCAGACTGCTGGGGCTGACCGTCAGATCGGTCTCCGACACTCCGCCGACGGTCACCTTCACGTTGGCCGAAGGCTGCGTATTCAGCACCACCGTATAAGTGTCGCTGCCGCCTTCTTTGATGGTTAGATCGCTCTCGGAAACCGTGATGCCCGCCGTGTCGTCGTCGTTGATCGTCACTTTCAGGTTTTTGCTCACTGAACCGTAGCCGCCGCCAGACGCTGTGTGCGTCAGCGTTACATCGTTGTCTTCCGCATCGTCGTCCGCAGCCGCCTTCACCGTCACCGTCTGCGCCGTGTCCCAATTCTCCGTTGTGAAGGTCAGACTGCCGGGGTTGACCGTCAGATCGGTCTCCGACGCTCCGCTGATAGCCACCGTCACAGCACCAGTTGGCTCCGTGGCCAGCTTCACCGTGTAGGTCGCAGTTCCTTTGTTGGGAGGTGAAATCAAATCGACACCCGGCTTTTCGCCTTCGTCGACCGTCAGTGCACCGGTGGAGAATACGAGCTTTGCCCCGTCGCCTTCGGTGACCGTGACCGAGACGCTTGCCGCGCTCGAAACGGAACCGTAGCCCGACACCGAATGGGTGAGCGTCGCAGTGTCGTCAACCGCGTCGGCGTCCTGTGCCGCGCTCACCGTCACCGTCTGCGCCGTGTCCCAATTCTCCGTTGTGAAGGTCAGACTGCTGGTGTCGACCGTGATATCGACCGTCGCTCCTTCGACGGTCACCGTCACCTCGCCTGCCGGCTGGGAATCCAGCACCACCGTGTAGCTCTTGTCGCTGCCTTCGGCGATGGTCAGGGTGGTGGGTGAAACCGTAATGCCCGCCGTTTCGTCATCATCAACCGTGACCGTGACGCTTGCCGCGCTCGAAACGGAACCGTAGCCCGACACCGAATGGGTGAGCGTCGCAGTGTCGTCAACCGCGTCGGCGTCCTGTGCCGCGCTCACCGTCACCGTCTGCGCCGTGTCCCAGTTTTCCGTTGTGAAGGTCAGACTGCTGGTGTCGACCGTGATATCGACCGTCGCTCCTTCGACGGTCACCGTCACGTCGCCGGCCGGCTGGGAATCCAGCACCACCGTGTAGCTGCCGTCTTCGCCCTCTTTGATGGTCAGAGCGGGCTCGGAAACCGTAATGCCCGCCGTGTCGTCGTCGTTGATCGTCACTTTCAGGTTTTTGCTCACTGAACCGTAGCCGCCGCCAGACGCTGTGTGCGTCAGCGTTACATCGTCGTCTTCCGCATCGTCGTCCGCAGCCGCCTTCACCGTCACCGTCTGCGCCGTGTCCCAATTCTCCGTTGTGAAGGTCAGACTGCTGGGGCTGACCGTCAGATCGGTCTCCGACGCTCCGCCGACGGTCACCTTCACAGCACCAGTTGGCTCCGTGGCCAGCTTCACCGTGTAGGTCGCAGTTCCTTTGTTGGGAGGTGAAGTCAAATCGACACCCGGCTTTTCGCCCTCTTCGATGGGCAGGGTGGTGGGTGAAACCGTGATGCCCGGCGTGTCTTCATCATCAACCGTGACCATGACGCTTGCCGCGCTCGAAACGGAACCGTAGCCCGACACCGAATGGGTGAGCGTCGCCGTGTCGTCAACCGCGTCGGCGTCCTCGGCCGCGCTCACCGTCACCGTCTGGGGCGTGTTCCAATTGTCGGTGGTGAAGGTCAGACTGCTGGTATCGACCGTGATATCGACCGTCGCTCCTTCGACGGTCACCGTCACCTCGCCTGCCGGCTGGGAATCCAGCACCACCGTATAAGTGTCGCTGCCGCCCTCGTCTACGGTCAGGGTGGTGGGTGAAACCGTGATCCCCGCCGGGTCGTCATCATCAACCGAGACCATGACGCTTGCCGCGCTCGAAACGGAACCGTAGCCCGACACCGAATGGGTGAGCGTCGCAGTGTCGTCAACCGCGTCGTCGTCCGCAGCCGCCGTCACCGTCACCGTCTGCGCCGTGTCCCAGTTGCCGATCGTGAAGGTGAGCGTATTCTGATTGCCGGTTTCCGCTCTGGTGTCGACGGTGATATCTCCCGACGCTCCGCCGACGGTCACCGTCACGTTGGCCGAAGGCTGCGTATTCAGCTTCACCGTATAAGTATCGCTGCCGCCCTCGGTGAAGCTGAGATCCGTTTTGGAAACCGTAATGCCCGCCGTGTCGTCGTCGTTGATCGTCACTTTCAGGTCTTTGCTCACTGAATCGTAGCCGCCGCCAGACGCTGTGTGCGTCAGCGTTACATCGTCGTCTTCCGCATCGTCGTCCGCAGCCGCCTTCACCGTCACCGTCTGCGCCGTGTCCCAATTCTCCGTTGTGAAGGTCAGACTGCTGGGGCTGACCGTCAGATCGGTCTCCGACGCTCCGCCGACGGTCACCTTCACAGCACCAGTTGGCTCCGTGGCCAGCTTCACCGTGTAGGTCGCAGTTCCTTTGTTGGGAGGTGAAGTCAAATCGACACCCGGCTTTTCGCCCTCTTCGATGGGCAGGGTGGTGGGTGAAACCGTGATGCCCGGCGTGTCTTCATCATCAACCGTGACCATGACGCTTGCCGCGCTCGAAACGGAACCGTAGCCCGACACCGAATGGGTGAGCGTCGCCGTGTCGTCAACCGCGTCGGCGTCCTCGGCCGCGCTCACCGTCACCGTCTGGGGCGTGTTCCAATTGTCGGTGGTGAAGGTCAGACTGCTGGTATCGACCGTGATATCGACCGTCGCTCCTTCGACGGTCACCGTCACCTCGCCTGCCGGCTGGGAATCCAGCACCACCGTATAAGTGTCGCTGCCGCCCTCGTCTACGGTCAGGGTGGTGGGTGAAACCGTGATCCCCGCCGGGTCGTCATCATCAACCGAGACCATGACGCTTGCCGCGCTCGAAACGGAACCGTAGCCCGACACCGAATGGGTGAGCGTCGCCGTGTCGTCAACCGCGTCGTCGTCCGCAGCCGCCGTCACCGTCACCGTCTGCGCCGTGTCCCAGTTGCCGATCGTGAAGGTGAGCGTATTCTGATTGCCGGTTTCCGCTCTGGTGTCGACGGTGATATCTCCCGACGCTCCGCCGACGGTCACCGTCACGTTGGCCGAAGGCTGCGTATTCAGCTTCACCGTATAAGTATCGCTGCCGCCCTCGGTGAAGCTGAGATCCGTTTTGGAAACCGTAATGCCCGCCGTGTCGTCGTCGTTGATCGTCACTTTCAGGTCTTTGCTCACTGAATCGTAGCCCCCGCCAGACGCTGTGTGCGTCAGCGTTGCATCGTCGTTTTCCGCATCGTCGTCCGCAGCCGCCTTGACCGTCACCGTCTGCGCCGTGTTCCAGTTTTCCGTTGTGAAGGTCAGACTGCTGGGGCTGACCGTCAGATCGGTCTCCGACGTTCCGCCGACGGTCACCTTCACGTTGGCCGAAGGCTGCGTATTCAGCTTTACCGTGTAGGTCGCAGTTCCTTTGTTGGGAGGTGAAGTCACATCGACACCCGGCTTTTCGCCTTCGTCGACCGTCAGTGCACTGGTGGAGAATATGAGCTTTGCCCCGTCGCCTTCCGTAACCGTGACCGTGACGCTTGCCGCGCTCGAAACGGAACCGTAGCCCGACACCGAATGGGTGAGCGTCGCCGTGTCGTCAACCGCGTCGGCGTCCTCGGCCGCGCTCACCGTCACCGTCTGCGCCGTGTTCCAGTTTTCCGTTGTGAAAGTCAGACTGCTGGGGCTGACCGTCAGATCGGTCTCCGACGTTCCGCCGACGGTCACCTTCACGTTGGCCGAAGGCTGCGTATTCAGCTTCACCGTATAAGTGCTGCTGCCGCCCTCGCCGACGGTCAGGGTGGTGGGTGAAACCGTGATCGCCGCCGTGTCGTTGTCTTCAACCGTCACTCGCAGGTCTTTGCTCACTGAACCGTAGCCGCCGCCCGAAGCCGTGTGCGTCAGCGTCGCAGTGTCGTCAACCGCGTCGGCGTCCTCGGCCGCGCTCGCCGTAACCGTCTGCGCCGTGTTCCAGTTTTCCGTTGTGAAAGTCAGACTGCCGGGGCTGACCGTCAGATCGGTCTCCGACGTTCCGCCGACGGTCACCTTCACGTTGGCCGAAGGCTGCGTATTCAGCACCACCGTATAAGTGCTGCTGCCGCCCTCGGCGACGGTCAGGGCGGTGGGTGAAACCGTGATCGCCGCCGTGTCGTTGTCTTCAACCGTCACTCGCAGGTCTTTGCTCACTGAACCGTAGCCGCCGCCCGAAGCCGTGTGCGTCAGCGTCGCAGTGTCGTCAACCGCGTCGGCGTCCTCGGCCGCGCTCGCCGTAACCGTCTGCGCCGTGTTCCAGTTTTCCGTTGTGAAAGTCAGACTGCCGGGGCTGACCGTCAGATCGGTCTCCGACGTTCCGCCGACGGTCACCTTCACGTTGGCCGAAGGCTGCGTATTCAGCACCACCGTATAAGTGCTGCTGCCGCCCTCGGCGACGGTCAGGGTGGTGGGTGAAACCGTGATCGCCGCCGTGTCGTTGTCTTCAACCGTCACTCGCAGGTCTTTGCTCACTGAACCGTAGCCGCCGCCCGAAGCCGTGTGCGTCAGCGTCGCAGTGTCGTCAACCGCGTCGGCGTCCTCGGCCGCGCTCGCCGTAACCGTCTGCGCCGTGTTCCAGTTTTCCGTTGTGAAAGTCAGACTGCCGGGGCTGACCGTCAGATCGGTCTCCGACGTTCCGCCGACGGTCACCTTCACGTTGGCCGAAGGCTGCGTATTCAGCACCACCGTATAAGTGCTGCTGCCGCCCTCGGCGACGGTCAGGGCGGTGGGTGAAACCGTGATCGCCGCCGTGTCGTTGTCTTCAACCGTCACTCGCAGGTCTTTGCTCACTGAACCGTAGCCGCCGCCCGAAGCCGTGTGCGTCAGCGTCGCAGTGTCGTCAACCGCGTCGGCGTCCTCGGCCGCGCTCGCCGTAACCGTCTGCGCCGTGTTCCAGTTTTCCGTTGTGAAGGTCAGACTGCCGGGGCTGACCGTCAGATCGGTCTCCGACGTTCCGCCGACGGTCACCTTCACGTTGGCCGAAGGCTGCGTATTCAGCACCACCGTATAAGTGCTGCTGCCGCCCTCGGCGACGGTCAGGGCGGTGGGTGAAACCGTGATCGCCGCCGTGTCGTTGTCTTCAACCGTCACTCGCAGGTCTTTGCTCACTGAACCGTAGCCGCCGCCCGAAGCCGTGTGCGTCAGCGTCGCAGTGTCGTCAACCGCGTCGGCGTCCTCGGCCGCGCTCGCCGTAACCGTCTGCGCCGTGTTCCAGTTTTCCGTTGTGAAAGTCAGACTGCCGGGGCTGACCGTCAGATCGGTCTCCGACGTTCCGCCGACGGTCACCTTCACGTTGGCCGAAGGCTGCGTATTCAGCACCACCGTATAAGTGCTGCTGCCGCCCTCGGCGACGGTCAGGGCGGTGGGTGAAACCGTGATCGCCGCCGTGTCGTTGTCTTCAACCGTCACTCGCAGGTCTTTGCTCACTGAACCGTAGCCGCCGCCCGAAGCCGTGTGCGTCAGCGTCGCAGTGTCGTCAACCGCGTCGGCGTCCTCGGCCGCGCTCGCCGTAACCGTCTGCGCCGTGTTCCAGTTTTCCGTTGTGAAGGTCAGACTGCCGGGGCTGACCGTCAGATCGGTCTCCGACGTTCCGCCGACGGTCACCTTCACGTTGGCCGAAGGCTGCGTATTCAGCACCACCGTATAAGTGCTGCTGCCGCCCTCGGCGACGGTCAGGGCGGTGGGTGAAACCGTGATCGCCGCCGTGTCGTTGTCTTCAACCGTCACTCGCAGGTCTTTGCTCACTGAACCGTAGCCGCCGCCCGAAGCCGTGTGCGTCAGCGTCGCAGTGTCGTCAACCGCGTCGGCGTCCTCGGCCGCGCTCGCCGTAACCGTCTGCGCCGTGTTCCAGTTTTCCGTTGTGAAAGTCAGACTGCCGGGGCTGACCGTCAGATCGGTCTCCGACGTTCCGCCGACGGTCACCTTCACGTTGGCCGAAGGCTGCGTATTCAGCACCACCGTATAAGTGCTGCTGCCGCCCTCGGCGACGGTCAGGGCGGTGGGTGAAACCGTGATCGCCGCCGTGTCGTTGTCTTCAACCGTCACTCGCAGGTCTTTGCTCACTGAACCGTAGCCGCCGCCCGAAGCCGTGTGCGTCAGCGTCGCAGTGTCGTCAACCGCGTCGGCGTCCTCGGCCGCGCTCGCCGTAACCGTCTGCGCCGTGTTCCAGTTTTCCGTTGTGAAAGTCAGACTGCCGGGGCTGACCGTCAGATCGGTCTCCGACGTTCCGCCGACGGTCACCTTCACGTTGGCCGAAGGCTGCGTATTCAGCACCACCGTATAAGTGCTGCTGCCGCCCTCGGCGACGGTCAGGGTGGTGGGTGAAACCGTGATCGCCGCCGTGTCGTTGTCTTCAACCGTCACTCGCAGGTCTTTGCTCACTGAACCGTAGCCGCCGCCCGAAGCCGTGTGCGTCAGCGTCGCAGTGTCGTCAACCGCGTCGGCGTCCTCGGCCGCGCTCGCCGTAACCGTCTGCGCCGTGTTCCAGTTTTCCGTTGTGAAGGTCAGACTGCCGGGGCTGACCGTCAGATCGGTCTCCGACGTTCCGCCGACGGTCACCTTCACGTTGGCCGAAGGCTGCGTATTCAGCACCACCGTATAAGTGCTGCTGCCGCCCTCGGCGACGGTCAGGGTGGTGGGTGAAACCGTGATCGCCGCCGTGTCGTTGTCTTCAACCGTCACTCGCAGGTCTTTGCTCACTGAACCGTAGCCGCCGCCCGAAGCCGTGTGCGTCAGCGTCGCAGTGTCGTCAACCGCGTCGGCGTCCTCGGCCGCGCTCGCCGTAACCGTCTGCGCCGTGTTCCAGTTTTCCGTTGTGAAGGTCAGACTGCCGGGGCTGACCGTCAGATCGGTCTCCGACGTTCCGCCGACGGTCACCTTCACGTTGGCCGAAGGCTGCGTATTCAGCACCACCGTATAAGTGCTGCTGCCGCCCTCGGCGACGGTCAGGGTGGTGGGTGAAACCGTGATCGCCGCCGTGTCGTTGTCTTCAACCGTCACTCGCAGGTCTTTGCTCACTGAACCGTAGCCGCCGCCCGAAGCCGTGTGCGTCAGCGTCGCAGTGTCGTCAACCGCGTCGGCGTCCTCGGCCGCGCTCGCCGTAACCGTCTGCGCCGTGTTCCAGTTTTCCGTTGTGAAAGTCAGACTGCCGGGGCTGACCGTCAGATCGGTCTCCGACGTTCCGCCGACGGTCACCTTCACGTTGGCCGAAGGCTGCGTATTCAGCTTCACCGTATAAGTGCTGCTGCCGCCCTCGGCGACGGTCAGGGTGGTGGGTGAAATATCAAGGCTCGGAATGCCCTCCACAGTGATGATCACCTCATCAGTGTGGCTCGCCCCCGCCTTGTCAGTCACCGTCAGAACAAAAGTGAGAACTGCGCCGCGCGCCTCGTTCGGGGCAGTGAACACCGCATTTCGACGATCAGAATTGCTCAGAGTGACGCTCGGTCCCCCGTCTCCGGCCTTCCGCGCCCAAGAGTAAATCAAGTGATCGTCGGCATCCGGGTCGAAACTGTTCCGGCTGACCAGTCCCACCATCGTGTTCCTGTAAGCGAACCTGTCGGGTCCCGCATTCGCCGTCGGCCTGTCGTTGGCGCCGGTGATAGTCACTGTCACTGTCGCTCTGGTGCCGTCGTCCGCTCTGATCACGAACTCTTCCGTCACAATCATACCGCCCGCCAAAGCGTTGGTGTCCCTGTCGGAGTTGTCGAGCGAGTACGTCCAAACACCGGCAGCGGTGATGCTGAAAGTCCCATAAACACCAGCTGTGCCGGTCTGCGCCTGCACATTGTTCTTTCCGTCGTCGTCGTTAACGGTCACCGTGCCTGTGGCGGTGGCCGCGGCGGCGTCCTCGGTCACAGCTCCAGTGAGCGTGCCGCTGAAACTCGCAGCCTTCGATACCGGCGGAAAGCTGATCGTGGTGGTTGGATCAAACCCGTTGTTGCCGTCTCCCTGCACTTCCACACGCATCGAATTCGTGTTCAACGTGGTCGGGGCGCCGGAAATCACGCCGGTTTTGCTGTTGAGGCTAAGTCCGGGCGGCAGAGTTGTGCCGCCGATCAGCCTATATTCAACAACCACAGCGACATTATCGCGGTTGATGGCAATCGGTTTCATCGGAATGATCTGCTCGCCGACATGCAGCGACTGTGGCGGCTCGTAACGCAGACCTTCCGTGCCGGACGGCGACACTACCAGTTCCGGAGATGACGGCCCGTAACCGTCGGCGTTTGTTGCCCGGACCCGAAAACGGTAAACCTGCCCATCCTTTAGGTTGGACACCAGCACGTCAGATGTAAGGACTGCGACCCAGCGCCCGCCGTCCTGCTGATACTCATATCCGGTCGCTCCGGTGACCTTGTTCCAATCCAGTCCAACTGACGTGCTTGTCGTTCCGACAATCCGCAAACCGCCAGGCGCAGAGGTCGGTCCCCTCACAGTCCCGGTCACTGTCGAGGCCGGCCCGGGACCCTGCGCATTCACAGCCCGAATTCCAAAGGTATAGGTACCCGGAAGCAGATCTAATATCCGGACACTCGAATAGCTGTCGTCGCTGTTCGCGACCTTCGTCCAGCTCCCCGAGTCTACCCGATACTCAAAATACGCGTCGGCGCCCCGCCACGTCGGGACCCAAATAATCGATATCGCATTGGATGTCGGGCCATTTGTTCTTAGACCCGTCGGCGCAGAAGGTAGCCCATCGGACTGCGCGGCGGCGAATACCGGCAGAAGACAGGCGAACACAAACGCTGCAAGTGCCGTCAGCGCTCGTGCCGAACGGCTGCCCTCGCGCAGGATACCGCAAAAAGATTGCGCCAAAATGATCGTAGCGCGACTGTAACGTCCAAAACACTCTTGGACACAATACAAAACCCCAGCCAACTGCCATTAGCTCCTTGCCCTCCTGTCTTGATTCACCCAATCGATCTTCGTCGCTATTGGAACTTGGCATATGAAATTTAATTCATTTGATTCGATCAAGAACCTTAAAAACACCCTTTCTGTTGTGACAATTCTGCAACAAAGACATGTCGGTCTTGTGTCGTTTGATGCCGTCGCGACCGACAGAACCATGGACAAATTGGCATGAAGCGACAGAGAATCACAGGTGCGCGGCAAATGCTCTATTTCCCTGGGTGCAGTTCCAGCATGGCTTCGTTTCTCTTTTTTCAACCGCTGGATTTTCAACGGAATTTTTGCCTGATTTCAGGTTCATCCATGAACCCAGCGCTTCCGTGCAGCGAAATGCAATCGCACATTTTTCCCGCAAATGAACGTTTTAGCGCCCCGGCTGGCAAACGGGATTTGTGTGCTTGAAGGTTTGATTGGGGCCCGCGAAGGTGGTCCAAGAATAAAAATAGGACGATAGAGACGTGAACAGCATTTTCTAATAGCAAATCCATCCCGGTTAAATCCCATGTCCTTGACACCGCGCGGATGCCTTCGCAGCGGGCTCTGGATCAAGCTGAGGAAATTCTGATGGATCGCCGAGTGGTGGACGATCTTGAGCACACGTTTCGCGCTGACCCCCAGTTCTGAGCCAGGGCACTGCAGCGGTTTTTGTGTTCTGGACATCGCATGAAACAAACTAACTAAAAAAATAAAATAAAGCGTTAATCTGTGAGGTTTTTGCAAAATTCCTCGATGATGCCGGCTTTTGGAGCTCCGGTCCGGCTGACGGTCGCCGCCCGGCCCTGATCACGGGCTTGGAGGGTCGGGATTCGTCCTGATTCGCCGTGCTGGAGCCGGTTTGGCCCTTTTTTCCGGCTTCCGGCTTTTTTCAAGGCGAGCGGGAGCGCCTTCCTGAGACGGGAAGCTCTCCGGGGGCGGTGATAAGGGATTGAAGCCGGTTCAGATGTTCATGCGCATCATCTGATCGGTCAGCAGGGCGATCACGCCGAACATCAGATGACAGAACACTTTCTTATTGCCGCGCACCCGGACATGCTTGGCCCCGAACTGGTCCTTGAGGCGGCCGAAGAAACGCTCCACCGTCGAGCGTTCCCGCATGCGCGCCGTTTCGGCCGGCACATGACGCGCGGCGCGGTCGGCGCGCCGGCTGCTGTGAAGCTCCGCCTTGAGCTCCCGGTTCCGGCGCGGGTTCGGCTCGATCAGGGGAACATGGCCGAGGCGGAGAGAGCTTGCGCGGATTTCATCGGCGTCATAAGCGCTGTCCATGAGATCGCAGAGACTGTCGGCCCGTTCGGCCGACATCGCCGCCAGGGGCAGAGCCGCCTGGCTGTCATGCAGCGAGGCCGATGTGAGAAGGCAGCTGACCGGAATGCCGCCGTCGGCGACATCGGCATGGAGCTTGTATCCCTTCCAGAAACCGCGGCGGCCCCTGCTGTCCTTCTTGACGCCGAAGTCGCAGGCCGAGGGCAGATCCCCGATCATCTCTTCCAGCGTCATCCTTGGCTGACGCTGCAGGCGGGTGAGCGGCTTTTTCACTTCCTCTCCTTTGCGCGGACGGCCCGGGCGGCGTTTCGCCCCGGCCTTCCGGCCCGGCTTCGGAACCGCTTTCCCGCGGGCCTCGACCGCCGTCGAGTCCCGGGACAGATGACCGGCGAGATGATTGTCAAACATCCGTTTCACAAGAGCATCGTGAACGCGCTCCGTCAGGCCTTCCCCGGCGAACTCCGCGAAAGCCCGCGAAAACGTCGCTTCGGAGGGAACTTCGCCGCGGCGAAGCCAGCCGCACAGCTGCCGCAGCACCCGGTCGCAATGCAGACGATCGATCAGAGACCGGGTTGTGGGCAGACCGCACACCGCCTTGGCAAGAAATGCGCGGGCCAGCCTCAACCGGCTTTCCCGCGGCCGGCCGGGCCTGCGGCCGGTGAACCGGATCTGATGCTCCAGTCTGGAATACTCGATCGCTATGACGAGCTGCTCATGGCTGTCGCAGAGCGGACCGGCCTCTTCGCCGAGAAAAGGAAAAAGTTCCGCTTGAAAAAATCCCCAGCGATCATTTATACTCTCTTGCAGGGACATCGGCCACACCTCCGTTATTTTGTGGTTTTACTGGTTGCAAGATACCGCGGATGGCCGATTCCTTACAACCCCGCACCCCTCGATTTCAGCGTTTTTTCGCAGAACACCAGGTGCGCGGCCCAATTTTGCAAGAGGCTCCTGTGTCCTTTGTTTTTTTGACACGGCATAATCAAGTGAATGTCCCGGTATGCGGCTTCGTGCAAGAAAATCACTTGTCAAAAAGGTTCATAAGAGCACCATAGGAGGACGCATCCCGACCGACTCCGACACCACAAGTCACGAAAGGGACGGGCTGACAAAGCAAGTGAAGGCATGGTCATGCAGGAGACGAAATTGAAAACAAGCATCCTTGGCGAACTGAGGAAGTAAAACCGTATGTATCCGGTCCACGCAATGATCATGTGACCACAGCATGCGTTCCTGCCGCTGTGTTCAGCCTTGCTGCTCATCGGTCGCGAGAAGAAACTGCGCTCGATGACTGAATGGAAGCAACGGCGATGTGATGATCCCGCGCCTCGATGTTCCCTTAGGCCGTTTCAGTAGAAATTCCCTGATTCTGCAATCTGGAAAAGTTCGGTGGCGAGAGACGAAGACTGGACGCGGTGGTTTTCCGGTTTACGCGGCTGGATTTCTGGGTGAATCCGGACATTCCGACGGAGCCGCCCGACGGGGAGACGCTTCGGTACGTCAACAGGAAAATCATGCAGCTCGGTCGCAAGATCGTGAAGCGCAGCGGTCCGGTCGATGTGAAGGCGGATTGGTTTATTGTGGAGACCGATGTCGAACATCCGGTCGACCACCGTCTGCTTTCCGAAGCGGTGGGCTGCGCGGTGCGCGAGACCGGCAGGCTGTGCGCCCGCAGGAACATCAAAGACTGGCGGCAGCACAAGCATCTGAAGGCCAAGCTCGGGAATCGCTCCAGCCGGCTGGCGCGGCGGCTCCGCCGGACAAGCGTTGACAGCTCCGCGCAGGTCCGGGACCTGCTGGAGCAGTCCGCTTCGCTGATCAAGAGGGTGAGGGAGACTCTTCTTGATCTGCCGGAACCGGTTTTGGCCGCCGAGCGGCCGGCTGTCGGGGCGATCAGGAGATACTGCGCTATGGCGGCTAAGCTTTCGGGCCATGTCCGCACCCGCCTGATCGACGCCTAATGAAAGAAGAAGATCTATAACGATGCGGGCCATGTCCGCACCCGCCTGATCGACGGAGACATGGTTCCGCACGGGGATAAGATCTTCTCGGTGCACGAGCCGCACACGAGGTGGATATCGAAGGGCAAGGCCGGTCGGCCGGTCGAACTCGGCGTGCCGGTCTCCATCGCGGTGGACCGGCTGGGCTACAAGCTGGACTGGGAGATCCAGTGGACCGGCGGCGACCGGGAAAGCATCATTCCTCTGGCCGAACGGATCAGCGCGCAGTTCGGGCGGATCGGCGTCTTCAGCCTGGACAAAGGGTATTGGTCGCCCGGCATCCTGGCGGCCCTTGGCGATATCGCCGAAATGCCGGTGATGAACAAAAAAGGCCGCCGCGGCAAAGCGGACCGGGAGCGGGAAGCCGCCCCCGGCTATGCCGAAGCGCGACGGGCCCATTCCGCGGTCGAATCCGCGATCAACGAACTGGAGCATAAAGGCCTGGACCGGGTCCTGTCCTACGGCGCGGACGGCTTCGCCCGCATGACCGGCCTTGCCGTCTGCGCCGCCAACATCCAGAAAATCGGAACCACGATCAACGCCTGGCGGTGCAAAGGCCGGGGCCCGCCGCCGCTTCCGGCCTGACGGCTCTCCCCTCCGCAGCGGAAATCACCGCCGCCCATTCGGGCCACAGGACAGGTGTGCGCGGAATCCGCCTCAGCGCATGAAAACCGCCGGCAGACCCGTCAAAATGTCGGAAATCAGCCGGAAATCCAGCCGCGGAGACCCGAAAACCGCCGCATCCGGTCTCCGTCAACCGCCGTTGAACTGTTCCAAAATGCAGAATCAGGGGGTTTTTAAACTGGCACTAATTTGGAGATTCGCCTTTTCGACACAATATCTGGGCGAATCTTCCGCTTTTCCGCCATATCTTACGAATCTCCGCAATCACAAACAACAGAAAATTCTATGCACGGTAAGGCTTTAAACGGTCGAATCGATTTTTCCGGCAGACACTAGATCAGCACCACGTCAGCAAAGACCTACATCTGCACTGATCGAAGTCAATTCCTTGATTAATACCCTCGTTCTAAATTGACTGCGCCTTGCAGCGGAAGCGACTTCTGATATCTCTCAAAATTGGCCAGAAAATAATCGATCTTCCGGTCGTTTTCACACTTGCTGCCTCCTGCGCTGTGCTGCGTGAGCACCAAATTTGGGCACTCCCAAAGCGGGTGATCGCTTGGAATGGGCTCCTCGGCCGTTACATCCAGCGCGGCTGCCGCCAAGTCGCCTGATCTGAGCATTTTGATCAATGCGGGCTCATCCACAAGCGTTCCGCGTCCGGCATTCACAAAAACAGCGGATTTTTTGAGCAGAGCTAACCGGCTGCGGTCAAATAAACCACTGGTCTCAGATGTTCCCGGGACATTGCAGACAACAGCATCAGCCGTGCGCAGGCACGAATCCAACGTCTCGGGAGTCCAATCACTGCCAAACTTCGTCACATTGCATCGAAATGGAGCAAGAAACTCTGCAAGCCTTTGATTGATTGGACCAAACCCAAACAAAACAACTGATGCATCCGAGAGCAGACTCAGCGTTGGCCGCAAGCAGTCTCCCTGCCATTCCTTTTTCACCCGCAGGTTTTCACAGTGATAGACACCGCGCAGAAGACTCAGCAAGGCTGCGAGACAGGTCTCTGCAACGGGGTCGGCGTAAAACCCCTCCAGCCGGGTGATTTTCGGCCGAGTTTCGGGCCAACCTGCTTCCGCGTGTTCATTAAATCCTGTTGAGTCAAGCTGCAGCCATCGAAGCGACTCCAGTCGCATTGCCAATTCCGGGGGCGGGCTGCCGAATACAATCTCACATTCCGAGAATTGTTCCGCTGACGGGCAACAATCTGTGTTAATCGCGCAAAAGCGCACATCATGCGGATGCAAAGCGGTGCGCAGCCGCGCTTTCTGAGCATCGTTGAATGGCACAAGGACGCAAATCGTCATTGAATTCCCCTAAATGTTGGCGTTGATACTGCCTATAGATCGAATCCTGAAGAAACCACAAACCAACATTGATGCCGTTTGTGATGTGCCATTTTGGAACGGTTGCTCCCCGCCTTAAAATACGAGGCTTCTTGTTTCTCGGACCTCAGCGGGCAATGCGACCGTTTTGTGCATGCCCCATTAAGCGGAAACATCGCTCATTCCACCCTGGTTTCAGAAAACTTTCGAAGCCTCAACAGTCAACTCAAAAACCGCGCTGACGCGGCTGTGTTGGTCCAGAATCGAACCTGCAAACAACCGGCCTGGCGGGTTGTTGAATTTAATGTCGTATCATAAGCCTTTTCCGCAGCGGTCAACGCTGCGCGGTATGAAAGCAAATCGAACTCTAAAGCCGGATCCATCCTGCGCCGCTAACCGAATCTCAAAGGGCGGTTCGTCTGAAGGCCGGGGACGCATTGGTGTCAGCGCCCAGCATCATGCCAACCGCCTCACACCTTTTCGCAGACGCCTGTAATTGATCCTGTCAAGCCGACACACATTGGCTCCCGGCGCTTCCGCAAACAAAACCTGTGACGCAATCGGCTGATAATCGCCAAGAAAATGAACCGAACTTTTCACACAAACAATCCGATGCTCCGACGGCTCTATCCCAGCAGTGCGAAACATCTCTTTATCGGCATTCTGTGATCTGCGGCTGCCGACAACAACCGAAACACCCGTGCCGATAATCTGAAGCCGCGCAACCGGCCCGATATTGGCGGTTGCTCCGCCATACATTGGTCCTGAGAACTTAAACACGCCATCGGATAATGCCGCGACCCTAACGGTTGCCGGAACCGGTGTCGAAAACTCTGAAAATTTCCCGCCGATTTCAATCTGGATTTCGCTTCCGATGCCGGCCTGATGGGCGGCAAGAGCTGCTTCTGGATCAAAAATCATCGACATAACGGCATCCGGCGCGCCCGCATCAAGCAAAGCCTTGAGCAAACCGGTGGTTTCCCCGGTTCCGCCAGCACCCGGATTGTCTTGCGCATCGGCAATGACAACCGTTCCCCCTGCCGACTTTAGAGCGGCTTGAACCGCCGCATCGGCGCTGACCAGCCGCGAATTGAACTTGGGCTCCGACTCGTAGATGAAGCTTTGCATCTCTTCTGCCGCGCTTTCAGCCTCGCTTTGATTTTCGGCGTAAGAAAAAATCGTCGGCGAGCAGCACGACACATCAGACGGAGGGAATCCCATACAAAAATCCGCCGATACAGCGGGAACGGAATTAAGCATGCCATAAATTTCCCTTGCCGGACTGTGAAACGTCGACTGAGCCGTGATCGGAATCAAAAAATCGAGCTGCCGAAAGGCGCCAAAAAGCTTCTTCGACATTGCTCTGTCCAAAAGCTCCGCAGCACGCCGACCGGTATCCGCAATATCAATATGTGGATACGTGCGGTAAATTGCGACGACAGTCGCCTGTTCGAAAAAATCTCGGCTGAGATTTCCATGAAGGTCCAGACTGACCGCAATCGGGAAATCCGGTCCAACTTTCTTCCGCACCCTCCGCAATATCTCGGCCTCGCCGTCTTCATGGCTGCGCGTTACCATTGCGCCGTGCAAATCCAGATAGACCGCGTCCGCCTTTGCATCGGCTATGCCTGAAATAATGTCTCCGCAAATACGGTCGAACGCATTGTCTTCAACATAACCGCCCGGTTCTGCGCTCGTCCAAAGAATAGGAACCGTTTCATATCGGCAAGCATCCATGAATCCAGCAAGCGGCAGATTCAGTCCTTTGAACCGCTCGCGCAGCTCTTCGCCCCGCGTGAGAGCTGGCCAGGCGCCACCTCTGGCGAAATCTTCATGCCGCGTCGGCACAGGAGAAAACGTGTTGGTTTCATGCTGAAATCCCGCCACAGCAATTCTGGTCATTCTGTAACCTCGCCATCAAGCACCGTTGCGCAAATGGGAATATCCGCAAAGTCAGTCTCGCCAACAGCTAAAGGATCATCCTCGAGAACACAGAAATCCGCGAATTTTCCACATTGTATTGAACCTGTATATCCGTCCATCTTTAGAACATGCGCCGCGCCAAGCGTGATGCATCGAAGGGCCTGCGCTACAGATATCTTTTGCGAATGACCCAACTGACGACCGCTCGCCGTTAATCGGTTGACCGCACACCAAGCCGTCTTCATCGGTGCGAGCGGTGTAACCGGCGCATCCGAATGAATCGCGAATTCACCATCGAATATTCTCCAAGCATCCGCACAGGCATCCATCCTGCGCGAACGGTCCGGACCCAGCGAAGAAGTCCAATGAATGTCGCCAAAATAGTGAACATGGTTGGCGAATAGATTGACTGTGAGACCGAGCGCTTTCATGCGCTTGAATTGATCAGGTCCCGCCAGCTGCGCATGTTCCAGCGTATGCCGAAGATCTGGATTGGGAGATTCCAGCATTGCCAGCTCGAACGCCTTGATCGACTGTTCCGTTGCCTCGTCTCCGTTGGCGTGAATGTGGATCTTGACCCCCGCGGCATTCAGCACATGCACGGATTCTCGGAACGCTTCCAAATCCATGTTCCAAATCCCCTGATCTTCACCGGTCAGATAACCGGGAGGCTTCAGCTTCGCGGTGCGTCCTTGAATCGTGCCGTCTGTGAATAGTTTCGCTGATCCCAGCCATAACTTCGGGGACGAATGCTCCCGCAAAGCGACAGCACGGGCGGCGGCATCGTGCGGGTCAAGCGAAGTCGCTGCCATAATCGGAGCATATCGAATCGGAAAATTGGGATTCGATGTCACTTGTTTGAGCATCTGGACTTCTCTCTCGAAAAGATCCGAGTTCAAGTCGGCAATGGTCGTTACGCCACAACTCCTTGCGAGTTGCCCATAAGCTTTAACAGATGCCTCATCGGCGAGATTCGAAAATTCGATTTTGGCGAATTTCACAACCGGATCCATCGCGGCAAACTCTTGCAGTTCGCCGCTGAGTGTGCCGTCATCTGCACGGCGCACACCCTCTGTGTTGCTGTGCTTATGCATCTGCGCGCCTTCCAAGGCAGCGGTGTTGGCAGTAAGGACATGGAAATTCGAGTGCAGAACAACGACAGGCCGTTCGCTCGATACCCGATCCAGGAAATGCCTGTCCATCCTCGGACCTTCTACGAAACTTGGATCAAATCCCCAGCCGACGATCGGCCCGGTTGTGTTTGAAGCCGCAGTGCGCAGCCTTTCCAAAATCCGGTCGTACTTCGCAACTCCCGGCCAGTTGTTGCCGTCTGGGTCTTTGCGTTCAAAATGACCGAGATAGCAGAACCGCCAAACACCGCCCGCCATGACATGAGCATGGGCTTCGATAAGCCCCGGCATCAGGACTTTATCAGAAAACCGGTCGTCAAGCTTTGACTCGCCCCATCCATCGGCACAATCAGGTCCGCCGACGGCAAGAATACAGCCTTTGCGTACTGCGACATGCGTGGCTTCCCCTACATTGGGGTCCATCGTGATGATTTTTCGAGCTGAATAAACTGTAATCATGGGTCCACTCTTCTTCTCCAGTTATGCCACACCAAGCCCGTTCACCGCATCAGGCCCAAGATTACATTCGATATCGTTTGAAGCGGCAATTCAACGCTCAATTCTTTTTGTGGGAATGTCAATTCAAGGAATTTCGATGAATGAGGACCGAGTCCTGCCTCCGATCATCTCCTGCAGATAACTTCCGCAGTCAACTTTTGCGTTCGCATCGGTTTTGTTCAGGGCATCGTTATCCACTTCCTGAACGTCTGTTTTCCATCATGTGCTATTCTGACAATTCTCTCTTGGAAATGAACGTTTATGTGGGAGCCCGCTGCGCGGAAGAAGTTCGTTCGGTGATTGGCTGCCACCACGTAAAGTTTGTAGGGTGCTGGTTTCATTGAACAGCTTGGACTCATAATCTGACCCAAGCTGTGTTGACTGAAACGGAGTCAAACCATGAAAAATCGAATACGCGTTAGATAGTGTGATATCACGCGCTTTAAAACCGGATAAGAGGTTGCAACCCGAGGATTTGACCTGCCCACAAAATGGGTCTTCCATACCGTAGGACCGGTTTGGTAAAATTGAAGCTCAAACGAACACGAACTGTTCACAAACTGCCATTGAAACAAGTTTGTCGAGAGCGGCAACGGTTAACGCAAAACAATTCGCTTTTTCCTGCAATTTCAACCGGAATTTTCGGGTTTCCACCGGATAAGGCCGCCGTTTGAGCCTTTCAGTCCGTTCGCAAAAAAACCGATGCTCAGCACCGACATTGAAGAAGTCATTATGGTTGCGTTTGACCATGCGAGCCAAAAAATCCAGTTGTACGCTTTGTCCAAAGCGCTGTGATCGACTGGCGCGCATTGCCATCCGCCGGAAACAAGGATCCGCAGCGCGGCGATTTCACTCAAAGACCGGACTCAGTATTCGGCACTGCCGTGTTTGACGCTTTCTCTCACACAATCTATACCTCGCCGCCGGAAGACCTCTGGGAACTTATCAATGCGGCCATAATTCGACGGGGGTGCTAATTCCGGATGCGCGGTTCGGGCATAGTTCTGCGCACAAATGACACGGTCGCGTTGAAACAGGAGATAAAATGAACAAAATTCCTTTGGCGAAATCGCTGTCGTCGTCCGCACTGGTGGTTTCAGCTATCTTAGCCGGATCAGCAGCTTTCAGTGAAACGGTCCTACGCGTCATTCCGCACGCGGACCTCAAAAACCTCGACCCGATTTGGACCACGGCGTACATATCCCGCAACCACGGATACATGATCTATGACACCCTGTTCGCGATGGACGAATCTTTTACACCGCAACCGCAGATGGTCGACACTTGGTCCGTCTCTGATGACGGCATGGCGTGGACATTCAACCTGCGGCCAGGATTGAAGTTTCATGATGGATCGCCAGTAACTGCCGAAGACGTAGTGGCATCGCTTGAGCGATGGGGTAAGCGTGACGGCATGGGCCAGCAGTTATTTAGCAATGTTGGCAGCCTGGAAGCGGCAGATGAAGACACCGTGGTTCTGAATCTGTCTCAGCCGTTCGGACTGGTTATCGAAGCGCTCGGCAAAATCTCCTCCAATGTGCCGTTCATTATGCCCAAGGAAGTGGCGATGACCGACCCATTCGAACAGATCACGGACTATACCGGTTCAGGTCCGTTTGTCTTTCAAGAAGATGAGTGGATTCCAGGATCGCAGGTTGTTTATACCAAATTTGAAGATTATGTTCCGCGCAGTGAGCCGGCATCCGCTGCGTCGGGAGGCAAAGTCGCTGGCGTCGACAAGGTCATCTGGACCTACTTCCCAGATCAAACGACCGCGATGAACGCTCTCATGGCTGGCGAAGTCGACTTTTTTGAAGCCCCCAGCAATGATTTGATGCCTATTCTGTCATCCAACCCCGACATCGTTGTCGAAGTGAATGACCCGTTAGGAAATATCGGTTTCGCCCGATTCAACCATTTGCATCCGCCTTTTGATGATGTGGAAATCCGACAGGCAGCGATTCTCGCCATGAAACAGGAGGATTACCTTGCTGCCGCTTTCGGTGATCCGAAATTCTGGATGACGTGCTACTCTGTCTATCCATGCGGAACGAATTTTGCCAGCGAAGTGGCTTCCGAAGGCATTAAGACCGGCTCGGTCGATCGTGCCAAGGAAGCGCTTGCAGCCACCAACTATGATGGTACTCCGGTGGTGATCATGCAGCCGACCGACATACAAGCTCTTTCGGTCTTTTCCCTCGTAACAGCCGAAAAGCTTCGCGCTGCCGGCTTCACTGTCGATGTTCAAGCCATGGATTGGTCCACGCTTACCTCGCGCCGCGCCTTGCGTGAACCCGTTTCGGACGGCGGCTGGAATATGTTCCACACCTGGTGGATCGGCGCTGATGTCCTTGACCCGATGGCCATCGCTTTCTCCGGCAACCCGGATGCGGGATGGTTTGGTTGGCCCGAAGATGCCGAGCTCGAAGAGGCGCGCAAGGCATTCGCCGTCGCCAGCACACTGGATGCGAAAAAAGAGCATGCGACGAAAGTGCAGGAACGGCTTTGGACGATCGGCGCATCCGGTCAGCTGGGGCAGTTTTTTGTCCCGGTCGCTTACCGCAACTCGGTCAAGGGTCTGATAAAATCGCCGGTGCAGTTCTTCTGGAACATCACTGTCGAATAGTCGCACTGGCGGTGTCGTGACCCACATGCTCACGAACACTCCAGAACGATTTCCATGGTGAACTACGTCCTGTACCGTATTCTTTCCACAATCCCCGTCATGGGGGTTGTGGCGCTTTTCGTGTTCGTGCTTCTGCGTGTCGCCCCGGGGGATCCCGCGGCTGTAATCGCAGGCGATTATGCGACAGCCGAGGACGTTCAGCGCATTCGGGAACAGCTTGGACTTTCCGACCCTATTGTTGTTCAGTTTTTTCGCTGGCTGGGCGGCATTTTGCAAGGCGATCTGGGGACCTCGATTTTTTCGAACAAGCCGGTTGCCGTTCTCATTGGACAGAGACTCGAACCCACACTCTTTTTGTCGCTTACGACGATTGTGTTTTCCGTGTTGATCGCCGTTCCGCTTGGAACAATCGCGGCCTACCGTTCCGGGGGTTTCATTGACCGAATTGTCATGCTGTTCTCGGTCGGCGGATTCTCAGTCCCTGTTTTTGTGCTGGGTTACATTCTGATCTACGTCTTCTCGCTGTCGCTCAACGTCTTCCCGGTTCAAGGGTATAAATCGCCTTTTACTGACGGCCCCCTGCAATTTCTACGACATATCGCCCTTCCGTCAGTGACGCTGAGCGTGATTTTCATTGCATTGATTTCACGCATGACGCGCGCTTCGGTCATGGACGTTTTGGAAGAAGACTATATCCGCACGGCCCGTGCCAAAGGCCAGTCCGAGGTGCGGATTCTGCTGAGGCATGCTCTGCGCAATGCGGCGGTGCCAATTGTCACAATAATCGGAATCGGCATTGCTCTTCTGATCGGCGGTGTGGTTGTTACCGAGAGCGTCTACAATATCCCTGGCTTGGGACGGCTTGTCCTTGATGCTGTTCTGGCCCGGGATTACCCGATCATCCAAGGGCTGATGCTGTTCTTCAGCTTTGTTTACATTTTCATCAATCTTGTGATTGATCTGTGTTACACACTTCTTGATCCGAGGATCCGCTATTGACCGATACAGCGGTGATTCAGTCTATCGGCAAAGACCCCAAGCTGCTTAATCTGCTTATCGGTCATCGCAGCATATTCTGGGGCGGGCTGATCTTGCTGGCAATCGTCGCGCTTGCAATATTCGGACCGCTTTTCACCGCCGATCCCGTAACCATCAATCCAGTCAACCGGCTGAAAGCCCCCGATGGACTGGCTCTATTCGGGACCGACATGCTGGGACGCGATGTGTTCTCGCGCGTCCTCAATGGCGCGCGGGTTTCATTAACGGTCGGACTTGCCGTCGCGATGATTGCCGTTGCCATTGGCTTGGTCCTAGGCCTCATCGCCGGATACATTCGTGCTCTGGAAGCAATCATCATGCGGATTATGGACGGGCTGATGTCCATTCCGGCAATCTTGCTGGCCATCGCGATGATCTCGCTGTCGGGCGCGACACTGTCAACCGTTGTGATTGCCATCGTAATTCCAGAAATCCCTCGCGTTGTTCGTTTAGTCCGATCAGTTGTCCTGACTGTGCGCGAGGAACCGTATGTTGAGGCTGCGATCGCTTCCGGAACGCACACGGTGCAAATCATGCATCGCCACATCCTTCCCAATACATTCGCCCCACTGATCGTGCAGGCGACTTACATTTGCGGGTCGGCAATGCTGCTGGAGGCGATACTTGGTTTTCTGGGCGCTGGCATTCCTCCCGAGATCCCTTCCTGGGGGAACATCATGTCGGAAGGCCGAACTTATTTTCAGCTGACGCCGTGGATCATTTTCTTTCCAGGACTCGCGCTGGCTTTGACGGTTTTGGCGGTGAATTTCGTCGGCGACGGTCTTCGCGACACGCTGGACCCGCGTATTGCACGGACCATGCGGTGAGCACAGTTCTTGAAATCAAAGACCTGACTGTCAGCCTGCCCGAATCCGCCGACCGCGAATTCGCCATTCAAAATATTCATCTCAGCGTCGAACGCGGTGAAATCGTCTGTGTGGTTGGTGAAAGCGGTTCTGGCAAATCCGTCACCGCGTTCGCGGTTATGGGACTGCTTGACCGCCGGGCACTGACACCAACCGCCAAATCGATCCTTCTGGAGTCCACCGATCTCTTATCGCTGAACGATAAGCAGCTGCGCAAACTGCGCGGCGAGCGGATGGCAATGATTTTTCAAGAACCGATGACGGCCCTCAATCCGGTCATGAAGGTCGGCGATCAAATAGCTGAAATGCTGGAGATACACGCAGTGCTTTCTCTGCAGCAGCGAAAGGAAAAGGTTCTGCAAGCTTTACAGGATGTGCAGTTGCCTGAGCCGAAGCGGCTTGCCGAATCCTATCCGCATCAGCTCTCCGGCGGGCAGCGTCAGCGCATCATGATCGCTATGGCGCTGGCGCTCGCTCCAAGCCTGCTGATCGCCGACGAGCCGACCACAGCCTTGGACGTTACCACACAAGCGCGCATCCTGCAGCTGATCAAAGACCTTCAGGCACAGCGGGGGATGGGCGTTTTATTCATTACCCATGATTTCGGAGTCGTCGCTGAAATCGCTGACCGGGTGGTTGTCATGCAAGATGGATTGATTGTGGAACAAGGCAAGGTGGAAGATGTTTTGGCGGCCCCTTCCCATCCTTACACACGCTTGCTCATTGATGCAGTGCCTTCAATGGAACCGCCCGAACGATCAATGGCCGATGGCAAGGTGGCGGTGAAAACGGTGGATTTAGACAAAACCTACGGTGCCGCTACTTGGTTTGGCCGCGGGCGCGTTGTTCGGGCTGCGCAGGATATTTCACTGTCCTTGAGGCGCGGCGAAACACTGGGTATAGTCGGTGAAAGCGGTTCCGGCAAATCAACCGTGGCGCGCTGCATCATGCGGCTTATCGACCCGACCTCTGGCGAAATCCTGCTGGACAGCGTCAACATCGCCGATATGACACAAAGACGTTTGCGTCCGTTAAGACATCAGATACAGATTGTCTTCCAGGATCCTTACCGCTCATTGAATCCGCGGCGGACTGTGGGAAATTCAATCGTCGAAGGCCCGATGAATTTCGGCGTATCGGCCGAACAAGCTTGGCAGAAGGCGCGGGAGCTGATTGAAATCGTAGGGCTTTCGGCGGACACGCTTGATCGGTTTCCCCACCAATTTTCCGGCGGGCAGCGCCAGAGGATCTGCATTGCCCGTGCCTTGGCGATGGAGCCTTTGATCTTGATCGCAGACGAGGCTGTATCCGCGCTTGATGTTTCGGTTCAGGCCCAGGTTTTGGATTTGCTTGATGAAGTGAAGCGGAAATTCAGCTTGGCAATGCTGTTCATTACGCATGATCTCCGCGTCGCCGCGCAGATCTGTGATCGGATCATGGTTATGCAGCGCGGTCAACTTGTGGAGGATGGGCCGACCGCGGAGGTTTATTCTGATCCAAGCGACCAATATACCAAGGATTTGCTAGCCGCGGCTCCTGGACAAGGCCGCCGATTCTAATCGCTTTCCGGCAGACACAAACTCATGCTTTTGACCTAATCCATTGCCGCTGACGCCGTTTCAGCGCGGTTTCGATCAATTCGGTTTTGGGACAATCGGATCGATCGGTCCGATGGGTAAATTCAATCTTCGTTCAATGGTCAAAGCCACCTGCAGCAATCGATCTTCGCCGCGCGGTCGTCCTATGAGCTGAATGCCGACCGGCATACCGCCGGAGGTGAAGCCGACAGGAAGCGAAAGCGCTGGCAAACCGGTTGTCGTCGCAAGAAATGAAAACCGCAGCCATTCGACATAGTCGCCCATTTCCACCCCATCAACGAATGGAGGGTATTCAACTTCAACGGGACCAGGCGCAATTCCGGTATTCGGCAAGGCCAAGACATCAAATTCCGCCAAAAACCGATGCATTGTATGATAGAGTCGAGTCTTGTTCCTCATCGCCTTGTAAATTTGGGCTGATGTTAGATTTCGTCCGAATTCAGCGTTTTCGCGCAGAGTCCTCTTGAAATGCCGCTTTGCGTTCTCTGGCAAATGATCCGTGACAGCGCCGTAATGAATTCCCCGCAATGTCAGGTATGTGTCGTTCAAACCATCCAGTTTCGGACAAGCGTCATCCACCGACAGCGTTTTGTCCTCGACCTTGCTGACCGCATTTCTCAGGATTTCACGGATTTCCGACTCGACCGGAGCGAAACCTCCCAGATCTTCAGCAAATGCCAAGCGAATGAGCCCGGGATTTTCCTCAACCGCATCCTGGTAGGACCGCGCAGGCTCCGGCAGGCTGATCGGATGACGCGGATCATATCCGCACATTGCATCCAACAACAAAGCTGTATCACGGACATCGCGCGCCATCGGCCCGTCAACTGCCTCAGGCGCAAATGCTGTATCGGCGGGACCGCCGCCAACTCTGCCGGGGCTGGGTCTGAAGCCGACCACTCCACAGAAATTTGCTGGAGTTCGCAGCGAACCGGCCAAGTCTGAACCATGGCACAGCCAGAATTCCCCTGTTGCAAGCGCTACCGCTGACCCGCCTGACGATCCGCCTGCGTTGCGAGCGGTGTTCCATGGATTCCTGGTGATGCCGAAAACCGCATTGAAGGTGTTGGCACCTGCGCCGAATTCCGGCGTGTTGGTCTTCCCACCTATGACTGCGCCGCGAGCTTCAAGCCTGTCAATCAGAGCGTCCGATTCTTTTGGCACATAGTCCACAAGCGCCGGGCTGCCACAGGTATTTGGAAGTCCGGCTACGTCAATAAGATCTTTGATGCCTACAATGAGACCGGCCAGCCAACCAGGATGATCCGAAGCATCGACGGCTCTTTGCTCCAGCTGTTCGATAGCCGCGCTGGCCCGGTCCCGCGCTCGAATTATTGTAGCATTAACTTTTGGTTCTACTTGTTCCACCCGCTGCAGAGCCGCATCCAGCAATTCGCTTGGTGTGACTTCCTTTGCCCGCAACATCCGGACAGCTTCCCGGGCTGGCAATGCACAGAGGTCCGGCCCGCTGTAGGTGGTGATCGGTCTCGCCATTCCAGCCTTCGCATCTTTTCAAACTTCGTTTTTGCTCTTACCCAAAGCAAATCGAAAAGACACCCTCAGATCTCCAACTGGTGGCTGGATTTATTGTGTGTCATTGTGTTTAGTTCAGACTGATCGAAAAAGAGTTGGCTGGTTTGAACCGCGACGAAATGCAAATTGACTGATTTTCTTCACGTGATGAAAAAACCGAGTGTCTTCCGTTGAATCTGAAATGAGAATGCAAAAAGCAGAATCATCAGCCGCTTCGCGTGGATTGGATACGCTTCCGAGCGCTGAACGCAGCCGCAATATGAGCAAAATCCGCGCAAAAAACACTGGGCCCGAAATGATCGTGCGGCGATTAATCCACGGATTGGGCTATCGCTATCGGCTTCATGGAAAAACGCTGCCCGGAAAACCTGATTTGGTGTTCGGCCGCCGCCGCAAGGTGATCTTTGTCCATGGTTGCTTCTGGCACGGCCATACCTGCAAACATGGTCAGCGCGTCCCGAAAACCAACACCGCTTACTGGACGAATAAAATTCAAGGCAATGTGGAACGTGACAAGCGGCAGATCGAAGCTCTGTCCCAAGCAAACTGGAGTGCTTTAGTGCTCTGGGAATGCGAATTGCGGGACAGGGAGTCCCTCTTAACGAGAATTCGAGAGTTTCTTGCTGACTAAGCCTTAAACGCCTCAATTGATCCTGGCACTTCCAACAATTCCCGTTAGTCGCACTTTGAAAGCGCAAGCACATGATCTGACATTGACGAAAGTTCAACGATATCAGCATCTCCGTCATTGTCGTTGTCCCGATCAAGCGCAGCTTGCATGCGGATTTTCCATTTCGATTCACCTGAGACAACCTCCGCAAACGCGTTTACGCCCACCACCGGACTTCCATCCGGACTCGAATAGGCAACCGGAACCGCAAAGATCTGTGGGACGCTTCCCGCATCACTGCAGGTGGGTTGGACAACTTCGGTGTTTCCGATCATGCTGATGACCGAAGCGGCATAAATTCCTTTCGTCAGATCCTGATTGCCGATCACGCCTGCCAGAAACCGCTCTGCGTTCACACCGCTGCGCACTGTGGCGCCACCGCTTACAACCGAGTCGCCAGTTACCGTTAAGTCAGCTGCAATTTTGGTATCGCCACTGAGTTCGATATTTGCGCAATCCAGCAGCAATGTCCCTGTCGAAATCGTTGCATTCGCACTGTCCGAGCAAGCGATCCTCAGCAGTCCGGTTAAGTCCGGAAGCTTGTCCGCAGTCCCGTCACCGTCGCTATCAGCCGGGGGTCCCATTTGAATCGAGTAAACATCGCGGATTTCTCCAAATCGATCCGGACGGCCATCTCCATTTATGTCCGCAGACTGAAACTGTATGCCGGTGTAGACATCATTTGCGGCTGCGCACGCTGCAAGCGCAGCACCGGATAATCCTGGGCATCTCTCAAAGGGATTGCCGGTTTCAGAGGCCGGGACGTTGCTTGCGAAATCCAAAATGCCAAAACCCGAAAGCGCGACGATGGACGCAAACCGCCCAGCTTCCGGATATATATCCAGTGCAGAAAACGGAATGAGGTTCATCGACCAATTCCCATAAGGTCCAAATGCGCTATCTGCTGTCTGGATATATCCCGCAATCGCCAGTTCGGAGGCTGTTACCGCCAAATTACCGAACTGTGCGGGCACTTCATTACCCTCAAAAGTAACCAAAACCGCCTCAAGATCCAATTCATCGTTCTCGACCCGCTCATCCACCCAGTGAAGGTCAACCGCTCCGTCGCTGTCAGCGTCTATTTCGGCGATTGTCATTGTCGTCTGGGGAAAATGTGTGTCAAGCCGACGCACAGCGCGAACCATCAAACCGTATTTTTGGTCCTCGGCATTGCGGTGGTTTCCTGATGCCAGCATTGAAGGCGGCAAAAATCCAGCATCTGAAATTTCGTTCATTGAAATCTCTCGAACGGCTTCCCCGGCGCCAAGTTGGATGAAACTGTTTCTGATTTGATCGTATTCTGAGGCGACAAATTGGCGGGTGAATTGCGTCATCAATCGAAGATCTTGCCCAAGCGCAATCGCGCTTCTTCGCTTCAACTCATCGGACACGATTGCATTCGCCAACAGAATCAATGACGTAAACAGCGTCATCGATAATGCGACCTCAAGAAGCGTGGCTCCGCGTTCCGGCTCTGAGTGAAAATCCAGACAATCGGAGTGTGTCCCGGATTTTGATAGGTCAGCCTGCATTTGAAAATCCAAATTCTGAGAAAGCTGAATTCACGGCTATTCCAGCCAGACAAACCGGAAACACGATTGCCAAGAACGCGACTTTGCCTTCAGAACAAATCAATCCAAAGGCGTCTTTTAAACCATGCATTCGATGTCGAACTGCAAGCAATGCGCCTGTTATAGTCAAATATGCGAAGGTTAGACTTATGCCGGTATCGATCAGCAGGAACGGTACAAAAATCGCTATTGCATCGGCTGGCGGCACCCAGCCAATACCGAACGATCTTTGCAAACGCCAAAGCAACCAAGATGACGCGAAAATCCCGCCGCCGGTTGCCACCGACCAAGCCAAAGCAACCCATCCGCCGTATGCTGGCCAAGCTGTGTAACCCGCGGAGAGCAAGCAAATGGGAAAAACCAGTTCTGTCGGCGCCCAAGCGGTGCGCCAATCAACATAGGCGGCAGTGGCCAGCATTGCGCATAGGGGAACCGCAGCATAGATCGCATTTCCGCTGTTGCCTGATATGAATTGGCACAACCCTATTAATCCACCCGCATGCGATGCGCAGAGCAAACTTCCCAACATTTTGTCGCCGTCGCCGGCCAATCTCTGCAAACCAATGTAACCCAGCGCGGCGGATGCGACGCACGACATGACTGCAAATCCGAGTATGTCCACTGCAATCATGGCCGAACTTTTGTCACAATCACTGGAGTGTTGAGATTGATTTGATTGATCGGATTGGGAATTCGGTTGCCAGAGACAATGCCTTGACCCGATCCGCCATCCTGCCAAAACCCTGAAACTGAATCGGTTGAAAACCGTATGCCGTTCATTCGCTGCAGAATGCTCGTTGCATTCTCAATTGGTAATTTGAATCGAGGGTTGTCTTGCCGGCCGGCCGGCCAAGTCAGAAGAAAGTAATTGGTTCCCTCCGAAACCAATTCGCTTTGCCAATTCCCTTCAGAAACAAAAGGACTTTGAACGGTAATTTCGACCGGGCCTAGAATATGGATTTCAGAAGCGGCGGAAAGAAGTGCAAAATAATGATGCATTGTCGCATCGACGACTTCGAACGTTGCTCTCTGCTTCAAGTCATCAGGGTCGGCTCGCAGTCCCGCCGAACCTTCGGTTAGCACTGCCGCAAGAACAATCGGGATCCAGTTCAGCATTGGCTTCCATGGTTTGCAGCTTCGCGCAAACGCTGACCAACCGGCTTGCGAGCTTCCAACATCAGATGCCTTGCCCTGTCGCGCACTGGATCAATATTCAAATACCCTTTTATGAATGCTTCTCCGCCCTGGAACACAGTGGGCAGGTGCAGTGCTTGTTCGATTTGACTTTCGGCACTGAAGTGCGCGCACACGCCCGCAGCTTCGGCGTGAGCGACTCTGCCTCCGGCCGCGTTGAGCACAAACCATAACGCACGGTCTTCGCGCTTCAGCCAAACAAATGACGCGCTGGCGAGAATTCCTATGCGGTTTCGCGCCGCTAAAAGCATGGCAATGAATGCAGTTCGCTGCCAGGCATGATCCGCCGCGGCTTGCCGAAGCCTCGCACCGCACGATCCTGAAAGCGCGCCGCTTATGGTTGCCATCAATCGGCGATCTCTGGCAACCGCCTGTTCGAAACTATGCCCGCTCAACACCGAATGTTCGGATAACAATGACAATCTCTCAAGCAGTCTTTCGCAATCATTCCTTCGACCATTGAAACCAAACGAGAATACTGCGCACAGTGCACGGTGTACGGGACTTAGATTGTCGAAGCCGTACCATGGCGGGCCAAGCTGTGTTTCCAACACTTCACAAACAGCATCATTCGACAACGCATTATCGATCACCACAGAGGGTCTTTTCGGGGCAATCGAATGCTGATCCGTTTGCATCCCGCCGACCGCAAGTCCCTCGTTGGCAAGCCACAGATCCGGTTTCAATGCGATTTCCATCGGAGGCGGAACCGAGGCGGGCTGGGACGGTTTGAGAAGCTGGCCAAGCCGTTCAACCCCTTTCATGTTGTGTGCAGAGACTGACTTGATAACTTGTATCGGGTTGGTGCGGCTGGAAAGCGGAGCAAAGGTTCGGACAATCCCAGTGAGAGGCCAGGAAATCGCTTGCAATCCGATCAAACTGTCAATCGTGTGAATGGAACGATATGTCAGATCAGGCCGTGTCTTTCTCAGTCTGAATACGACAGCGGCCAATGGAAGTCCGTATAACAGGAACGCAGTCCGACCTGCCGCCAATTGCAAATTATTCCAATCTGTCTTTCCGATGCCATGCATCGATTGATGAGCACCGTGCCAGAAAAGCGATGGCTCGAATACAGTTTCGCCAAGAATTGGCAGGACGCTTAGCCATTCGACCCGTTCGGAAAGCCAAGCCGCTGGATAAAGCTGGACATACGCGCCAACCGCTGTCAGCAAAAACGCCCAGTCTGCTAAAGCAGCCGCGGCGCCAATCCCGATGCTCGCGACGAAAATCCCCAGAAACAGGCCAAAGAGAGGATCCTGCGGCGCAGCGCCTTTCTCGTCCGCCACCACATACCTTCCGATTTTGTTGAACAATCACCGTTTGTGGAGAGATGCTTAAATCTGTCTTGTGGGATTCTCGGCGATCAAGAATGTTCTAGGTTCAAATTGATGTGTAAAACCGACGGAGGGATCAATTTAACGTTTATTTGTCTCTGCGGTTAATCGAAGTTTTTCGCTCTGCAAAACGTCTAGAGAGCGCCAAACATCGCTGCATCTGTGAGTGTCGGCGCAAAGGCACGCGGTTTCAAGGCTGCGACCAAGGGAAAATGCGCATTCCGGGAGCGGCGTGCGAGATTCTTCACAGCATTCCGAACACGACGGCACCAAATTTTATCAGCTGCGCCGGGTAGCTGGAACGAACCCGCGGCCTGGCCGCTCCGCATCACGATGATGCGGTCACAGATTCCAATGAGCTCATCCAAATCAAAAGGGATCAGAATGACCGCCGGAGTGCGCGGTTCAGCTCATGCCAAACAAAATTTGTGGTGCCGAAATCCGGTCCACGTGTGGGCTGGGCGACAAGGAGGGCCGTCACCTGGCTGGTTGACTGGGAGTTTCACAGAGCACGCGAAAGCGGTCCATCGCACGGCGCGCTTCGTCCAAAATCCCGCGCAAACTGACCATTGGCCACGGACCTTTACGAAAGGTCTCGGCCTGCGCAAGCCGGCCATTTCCATTGACCCCGGCGACACCTGGAACTCCGCCGGCCTTGTGATCGAGGCTGAAATCTTTCAATCCAATTTGATAAGCTGCTTTTACAAGATGGCATCAGTATTCGACCAAACCGCAAACCTTCATTTGGTGATAACCTTATTGAACAGATGGTGCGTAAGATAATATACAAATGGTGATAATGATGTTAACCATTTTGTGAATAATTTCGGGATCGTGCGTTCAGCATGTGTCACATGATGCCGCGCAGATGCGGCAAGAAAGTTTAGCTTATGAATGATCCGGAATCCTTGTTGCCTCGACACCTGACCAAGGAGCTGGAAGAGGCGATAAGTTCGGCCCGTGTAGTCAACCTCATCGGCCCGCGGCAGGTCGGCAAGACCACTCTTGTGCGGGACTTGTTCGGACGCGGTCGTTTTTTGACCCTTGACAACTCTGCGGTCTTGGCGGCCTTCGACGCTGATCCTGAAGGCCAGCTCAGCAGTCTTACCGACGGTCTGAACGGAGCGCCGCTCATCATAGATGAAGCTCAGCGATCCAAAGAACTTGCACTGGCAGTGAAGCGGAAAGTCGATGCCGACCGGCGGAAGGGACAGTTCGTTCTAACTGGTTCGTCAAATGTCTTCACATCGTCGAAAGCAGCAGACTCGCTAGCCGGCAGAATGCGAACGCTCAAACTGTGGCCGTTATCAGTTGCTGAAATCAAGAGAGCTCCGGTGAACCGCCTGGTCGATTGGGCGATGCAGAAGAATCCTCTGCTCTCCCAAATCGCTGATCCCGAACGGGAAAGCCGGCGCGGCTATATTGATCTGATCTTGGCAGGCGGATTTCCGGAAGCGAGAAGCCTGGCGTTGAAACCTCGACAGCGTCAATATCGGGATTACGTTGATGCAGTGGTTGATCGTGATGTCGCTGACCTCATGCCGGTTCGAGCATCGGATGCGTTGCGAGGTCTGATCGGACAGATGGCATCGCGCACATCGCAGGAAATCAACATTTCCGAGATCGCGAAACGGACCAAGCTGCAGCGCCCCACTATCAATCGTTATCTCGATATTCTGATTCGCCTGTCGATGGTAACGAAGCTGGGATCTTGGACAGGAAGCGGGGCGGGGCGGGAGATCAAACGGTCCAAATTTCACTTCGTGGATTCCGGCATCGCCTGTGCGTTGCGACGCTTGAATAAGGAGACATTTGCCATCGACAATTTGCCGCATGCTTTGGGTCCGTTGCTTGAAAGTTATGTAACAGGAGAGATTCAGCGGGCATTGCCGATGCAAGATGCTGACTGCAGACTTTATCACTGGCGCAGCGCCGACCGACGTGAGATCGACATCTTGGTCGATGGCGGCCACCGGATGGTCAATATCAAGGTCAAAGCTTCCGCTTCGATTGTTGCCGGCGACTTCAGGCATCTCAAATGGTTTGCCGCCTTTGGCCCGGGACGCGGCAGAAGATGCACCGGGATCATCTTCTATCTCGGCCGGGAGAAACTAACCTTCGGAGACAGAAACTTTGTCCTGCCGCTGAGTTCATTGTGGAGCGCTGTTACGCTCTGACATAGCGTTAGCGCTGCACCTTTCCGAACGGACAGCGCCAAAGCAAAGCAGCGTGAATGATCTCCGGCGTCAACTCTGGCAGAAGCAACAACCCAAAGGGCCGGCGGCTGACGAACCAAATTCAACGGCGCTTCGATGACAGTGCAGACATGGCTGCGCAAGCCGATGCCAAGAAATTTCCCCGACATGATCGCGCCAAGAAATTGATGTCGGGCAAGATCATATACCTTTGGGAAGGGGGCTATATTGAGAAGATCCTGGCGCAAAACAGACTTATGAATTCATAGACGAATTCGCCAATGTTGCCACACCGCCAAAGATCGAGGAGAACGAATTGACGGCAATGTTCCAAACCTTGGCGGGGAGCGGTCACAGCCGCAGGCGCGCAACGACAGACAAAAAACTGACGGGAGATCGAAATCGTTGATTGAGACTGCGAAGTTAATTCCAGCGGCGCGCGGTATTGATCTCCCGCGTGATTTCGGCCCGAAGCTGATTGGGCACATCATGGTCTTTCGCGACTTCCTCCCATGCACTCAAGGCCGTATCGACCTGATCAATGATCGCGGTGAATCGGGCTTTTCTGATGCCGGCATTACGGGCGATTTGGGCAAAGGCTTCGCCTCCGGGAAATCGTCCCTCTCCGGCAATCGACATAGAGTGTTCGCCCCCAGAACCGGCCGAAAAGGAAACATCATGGGCAGGAGCAAGCGACCAGTTTCCGTTCGCGTCCATCAAAAACGCATGATTGCGCACATGGTCGTCCCGATTGAAGGCGCGCGCATTGAAGACCATGCGGCGAAACACCTCCTCAATGACTGCCGCATTGCGGCACAGAATTCGCGCAAGCTTGATAAAATCACGATAGTCGACAACGCCATGCGCCAAACCGCAATCCAGCAGACCGGCGATGGTTGAAGTGTGAAGGCGGGAACATCCAGGACGGTCAAACCGTTCAGTGCAAAAATAATCTTCATTCTTTCCCGCCAGCACAAACATGGTTGAAACATCGATCCCAGCATTGCGCATCATCATGCCATACGCCGCTTCGGCATGGACGGACCCGAAGGGATCCAGCGATGCCCGTCCCTTGATAAGAACATGACGCCATCCGCTTTCAAGCGGCATTCGATGGTCACGCAAAGTCTTTCTGTCAACTCCAAGCTGGGCCATGAATTTCGGACGGGCTCCCTGGCTGCCTCCGGAAATCACGCGAAGCCGAGAGAGATCCTCCGCTGACGCTCCATCAGCGACAATCGGAACAATGTCTTCGAACCAGACGAGATCAATGACATCCTGCGGTTCAGTTCGTTCCTCCGGGCAATACGTCATAGCCCCTGTTCCGTGCATTCCAACAAATGCCAGTCTTTCAAGATCCCCTATCTTTGACCGGCTGATCCCACGCTTCTCGATTTCAAGATCGAGCAAGAGCTTGCCCCACCCGTCGGGAAGGCTGTCCTCGATGAGTCCAGGAAGCGTCGCCCTTCGGCTTCGATCAGGCCTCAACAACCCTGAATATGGCCTTGAAGAGAGGGGCAGTATGGGTAAGGGTGCCGAGGCGAACTGCTCCGACCATTCCAGAACCACCACCCGGGCTGCGTGGTCTCGGCCAAGCCGACCGACCGTGCGCGGTTCCGCGCCGGAGCCGAAATTTAACCCTACGGATAATGGCGTCATCAACGCTACGCGCCCTTGCGCGCCCGCTTTCGGGTCTGAGGTTGCAGATCTTCGAGCTTCCGAGCCTCGGGCAATGGAAATAATTTCGCAAAACCGGCCAGCGCATCCAACACCTCCGCGATCGCAAGAAGCGTGTCTGTAGTGGTCGGGTTACCGATCTCGAACCGCTTGATCGTCGCAATGCCAACACCAGACCGCTCGCTCAATTCGCTTTGAGTTAAATTCATCGCTATTCGGCGGGCTCGTGCGGATCGAGAAATCTTCGTCCGCATTTCCGGTGCCGTCATCACTTGATCTAAATGTATCACTTATAGTCCTTTATTAATAGTTTAGAGCCTTTGTAGCTCATTAGCGATACTATATTGATCCTTGAATTACAACCAATCTACCAACAGGTCCGAGTCCGCTTACGATAATCTGATTGACTTGATTGAGGACCAAACGCGGAATGACCTTCGTTTGGAGCGCCGTTGTGAAAGTGGCGAACGCCTGCGGGCCGATCATTCTTGCACGGGATTCCGATTGATCGCCCGCTGACTGAAAAAAGGTTTGAACACGTTATTCGGGCCAATGGGGCGCTGGGAGCAGCCCGGTGTCACAGAGCAGATGAAGCCGCCATGCCAACAAGAAAGCTTTCAACCTCGCACCGCGCCTGCTCGGGATCTTCGGAATTGATAGCATCGGCGATTCTGGAAAGTCTTTCATGGAAGTGTTTCCGAACCAGATTGGCGACCGGAGCCTGCTCTGTCCCACCGTCAAAATTGTTCATCCGCCGGGATTTGACGATCTGATCGAACGCCCAGCACAGAAATCCGTTGCCCGCTTCAATATAGTAGAGTCGCGAAAATCCGTAGATTTCCTCCTTGAAGCGCAGCCAGGTCGGGGCCGAAAGAATGCGTTCCAAGGCATGATGCAGCTCGTCGATGAACTCCTTGGTCGGAGCCTCAGCGGCGCGGGCGGCAACCGCGGGTTCGAACAGCAGCCGCGCTTCCAGGGTCTCATGAAAATCATGAGACCGGGCAAGCGACATGTCCACAGAAGCCTCTGCAAGCTCAATGATCTGCGGGGCCCGGTCAGAGAGATAAGTTCCGCTGCCGATCTTTCTCTCGACAAGACCCTCGCGCTTGAGCACAAGCAACGCGTCGCGAACCTCGGTTCGGGACGCGCCGTGAAGTTCTGCAAGCCTGCGCTCGTTCGGAATGCGCTCCCCGGGGCGGATATCGCCCGAACGAAGAAGGTCGCGGATCTGCGTGTAGACTCGGTCTGCCGCGCCAATTTCCATATTCTGTCCTCGATTTTTCAAATGGTATACCAATTATTATGCATTAAGGGTTTAACTTTTATGGGTCCCGAAAGAATAGCAAATCCAAAATGGTCGTTCAATTGTATAAATTGGTTGACCTATTTAATCCGGCCGATGTAAATGGATGATCGCAGCCCGGATCCGGGCGGAATAACTGATTGGAGGACACCATGAAATATCTAAGCCGCAGGGCTCTCTATCGAGTCGGTCTGTTCGCTGCAACTGCGCCAATCGCGCTCGCCGCGACCGTCTCATCTTCGCTCGCCGAGTTCTCTTGGGATCAGATGTCGGGACAGTCCATCACTGTGATGATGCCCGAGCATCCCGTAACCGACGGCGTCCGCTCGGTTCTCAATCAATTCGAAGCGGACACTGGCATTTCGGTCAATCTCCAGACCATGGCCGAGGATCTCTATTTCGACCGGATGGAAGTGGCTCTTCGAGGATCCAGCGGAAACTCGCAGATGGATGTCTATTTCCTGCCCATGGACTCAACGGCCTATACCCAGCACACAAACGGGCTCGTCCACTCGCTGCAGGGATTCATCGACAACCCCGACCTCACGGCGCCTGACTACAATCTCGGCGACATTCCGGCGGGTTTTCTCGATTCCACCAAATACGACATCAATGGCAGCTGGGAATATCACGGCATCCCAGCATCTTTCGAAACTTATATTTTGTTCGCCAATATGGACCATGTGGACAGGTATCTTGACGGTCGGATGCCGACCACAATGGAAGAACTGATCAGCGCAGCGCGTGAAGTCAAAGACGAAAGCGGTGGCGCGGTGTCGGGCGCGGTCTTGAGAGGCATCCGTTCGGACACGCTTATCGACACCATCACAGGCTTTGTAAACAACTCGGTTGGGTCCGCAGACCGCTCGGCACCGTACAATGTGTGGTTTGCCGGAGACTGGTCGCAGCCTCTCATGAACGATCCCGATATCATTCGCGCACTCTCCAACTACGCGGAACTGATGAAGGCCGGCCCGGTGAATATTCAGGCCATGGACTGGCCGGACGCCTCGCAGCACTTCATGGCAGGCGGCGCGGCATTCTTCATCGACGCGAGTCTTTTTGCTCCCGGTTTCGAAAATCCCGGCGAAAGCCCGATCGCCGGCAAAATCGCTTATTCGGTGATCCCAATCGATAATGACGAGGGACAGCCCTTTACCGCGCATTGGCAGTGGGGTTACGGTATTCCGCAGAATGCTGAAAATCCTGAGGCCGGCTGGCTGTTCATTCAATATATGTCGAACGCTGCCAACGCGACCGAGATCGGCAAGCTGCATGGAGGAGCGCCGCGTCTTTCCACCTGGGCCGATCCCGATTACGCTTCAAGCTTCCCGCAGGGTTATGTCGATGCCGTGGCGGCGGCCATGCCGAATTCCCAGACCTCGGTCGTGCAGAGGGCGGGCTGGAGCGAGTTCGCTCTTCGCATTGTCGATGTGATTCAGGAAATCTACGGCGGCGCGGACCCAGCTGCAGCCGGTGCAGCCGCTCAAGCTGATTTTCAGACTATGATGGCCAACTGATTCTACGTGTCCCGGGCCGGGATGCGGCCCGGGGCAACTTGCCAAAACATTGTTTTCAACATCGGATGGAGGCGGAACCGTGCTGCGGGCGCTGGGCCGCTCCTCGCCGCTGTGGTTTGTTCTGCCCTGTCTGCTCATGCTGGCACTGACATCGCTTTATCCGGTTGGATTCGGCTTGGCGGTTTCGCTGACAAACTGGAACTGGGGAACACAGTTCGGGTTCGTCGGTTTTTCGAATTATACCTCTCTGCTCGGCGACGCCGAGTTCTGGACGGTCATGAAGAACACTTTTGTCTTCGCCACCGCCGCCACTGCCGTTGAAATCGCACTTGGTTTCTACCTGGCTGTCCAGGTCGACAAACTGACGGTCCGCACGGATCTGATCCGTGCGCTGATCATGCTTCCGTTGATGGTCTCGGGAATCGTCGTCGCGCTGATGTCGAAGGTGATGTTCGATCCGTTCCTCGGGATCGTAAATCATTTTCTCGGTGCATTTGGCCTTGGTCCATCGGCTTTCTACGGAGCGGCCGCGACCGCCATGGCATCAATTGTGGCTGTCGATGTCTGGTGGCAGACCGCCTTTGTGTTCATCATCATGCTGGCCGGACTGCATGGCCTGCCCAAAGATCCGATTGAGGCCGCGAGGGTCGAGGGGGCCGGCGAATTCATCATTTTCTGGCGCATCAAAATGCCGATGCTGCGATCACTCCTCATCACAGTCATCATCATCCGCGCCATCGACACGCTCAAAGTTTTCGACATTGTGTTCGGCACAACCGGAGGCGGACCGGGCCTCGCTACCGAAGTGGTTCAGACGTTCGTCTATCGGACTGCATACAGTTATCAGCAGATCGGCAAAGCCATGGCTACCATGATTTTGTTTTCGATTGTCATTCTCATCGTCGCACTGGCGCTGCAGACCTGGCAGCGGCTGGGAGACGATCGGTGAGCTTCGCCTCCGCGCTGCCGCGGGCTGGCCGACTAAACGCACGTCTGGCAACCGGCTGGGCTTGGCTGTTCTCCGGCGCGATGGTCCTGTTCAGCCTGTTCCCTGTTTATTGGGTTTTCGCCACATCGCTGAAGACCAAGCGCGATGGTCTTGCCAATCCTCCGCTTTGGATTTTCGATCCCACTGCGGCCAATTATCTGAAGCTTTGGACGCATGAGACTTTCAAATTCACATTCTTAAACTCTCTCATCATCACCCTGGCCGGCGTTGCGCTCTCGCTCGCCATCGCCACGCCGACAGCTTACGCGATCGCGCGAATGAAAATACGCGGTCGAAATATCGTTGGTATCTGGCTCATTCTTGCCTACATGCTGCCGGAATTTCTATTCGTGCTTCCTATGTTTTCGCTCTACCAGTGGACTGGTCTCTATGACACGCATGCAGGGCTCGCGCTTATGTATCAGGTGCATGTCCTGCCGCTCTCGATCTGGCTGCTCAGTTCTTTCTTTCGGGAAATCAATCCGGCGATCGACGAAGCGGCAAGGATAGAAGGGGCCAGCCATTGGCAGATTCTTACCAAAATCCACATTCCCTGCACACTTCCGGGCATGGTCGCCACCGCAATCCTCAACGCCATCTGGATTTGGAACGAGCTTGCCATCGCTTTGGGTTTGACGTTTTCGAAAGCGCAGACAATCACCCTCGGGATCACCAGTTTCCGGGGATATGCCGCGCTTGATTGGGGGGCGATGACGGCCGCTTCCATCATCGCCATCATCCCGATGCTCCTGTTTGCCCTGGTGGCGCAGCAACATATTGTCAGAGGGCTCACGCTCGGGGCCGTCAAAGGGTAAGCGATGCCGTTCCTTGAGTCTGAAATTCCGTATTTTCCGACTGTTTTCGGTCGAAATCTGCTGGCCGAAACAACGAACTTTGTCCGTCCGGAGATGCTGGTGGTCACGATGGAAGATCTTTGGCCCTTGTTTCGCAGCGCGTTGCCAACCAGCGCCCGAACTTATTTGGTGACTTCGATGGAATGGGCAAAACTCGAGACGGATTGTGCTCGCGCAGCCCCGTTTGCCTCTGTGATCGGACTTGGCGGCGGTCAAGCGATCGACGCCGCGAAGTATTTCGCTTGGCGGCTTAACCTGCCCCTCTTCCAGTTTCCGACCTCGCTGTCGGTTGATGCCGTGTTCGGCCACCGGGCGGCAGTGCGCGAAAACAGCACAGTCCGATATATTGGATGGGCCGTGCCGGAAACTGTCTATATCGACCATGATATCATCGCCTCGGCTCCTCGCGCCCTGAATATCGGCGGCGTAGGCGACATATTGTGCTTCATCACCGGCGTAATGGACTGGCGCTATGCCGAGGCCTGCGGAAGGTGCGAAACCCGTTGGCCTTTTGATGACGGTCTTGCGGAAATTTCCCTATCCAAGGCCGAGGCTGTCTTGCTGGAACTGGACGAAATCAAGGAGTTCAGCGCTCGGGGCATTGAATTGATCATTGATGCGCTGCAATGGGGAGGAGCATCCTACCATTGGGCAGGCTGGAATCCGCGCCATATCGAAGGCATTGAACATTTTGTGTTTTATGCGCTTGAGGCGGCAACAGGGAAAGCTTTTCCGCATGGTCAGGCAGTCTGTCTCGGCATCGTGCTCGGTGCGATGATGCATGGGTCCCGTTCGGAAGAATTGCTGCGATCCATCGCCTATCTGGATATCGATATTCGTCCCGCGTCGATGAGCATCACATGGAACGATATCTTCGATGCGATGCGTGGGCTGAAAGAGTTCGTGTTGCGTGAAAACCTGCCCTTTGGCATTGCGCATGAATTCCGGGTGACCAACCGATTCCTGGCAGAGGCGCGCGATGAAATCGAAGGGGCTTATGCAGCATGATCAGACAGTCTGGACCTCCGCCACACGGGACATGCGGTCCCGAAGCTCGAATCAAAGCCATGGGGCTGAGTCTGCCGCCGGTTCCTGCCGCCATAGGCAATTTCGATCTGGGTTCGCTGGATGGGACAACGTTATATCTTTCGGGGCAGGGACCGCTCCTTGAGAACGGCGAATTGGCGCGCGGAAAAGTCGGCGGCGATGTCGGCTTGGAGGAAGCGGCGCATCATGCGATGCGGACCGGCCTGGTTTTGATCAGCGCCATGAAATCGATCCTGGGTTCGCTGGATCACGTCGTGCAGATCCGCAAGGTCTTCGGCATGGTCAACGCCGTCCCTGAATTCGTCGATCACCCAACGGTCATCAATGGCTGTTCGGACCTATTCTGCGCTGTATTCGGCGAACGCGGCTGCCATGCCAGAGCCGCTGTCGGCATGGGATCGCTGCCCGGAAACATCTCTGTGGAAATCGATGCCATTGTGTCGGTTTCTCCCGATTGGACGCCTGTTGAATGAGCGATATCGAATTCCGGAATGCGTCGAAGCGCTTTGCGGGAAATGTTGAAGTCATCCGAAACCTTAATCTGCATGTGCGCGAAGGCGAACTCATGGTTTTGGTCGGTCCTTCGGGCTGCGCCAAGTCAACGACTCTGCGGATGATCGCAGGTCTCGAAACCATCTCATCGGGCGATCTGCTGATCGGCGGCGAGCGGGCGAATGACTTAACCCCAGCCGAACGCAATATCTCTATGGTCTTCCAGTCCTATGCGCTCTTTCCGAATATGTCGGTCGGCGAAAATCTTTCTTTCGGATTGAAACTGCGCAGAACTGATCCTGTCATCGTCGACAAGGAAATAAAGCGAATTGCGGAACTGCTGGGACTGGGCGAATATCTGGGCCGCAAGCCGCGCCAGCTCTCAGGCGGTCAAGCCCAGCGGGTTGCTCTGGGACGGGCGATGATCCGCAGGCCCTCGGCATTTCTGTTTGACGAACCGCTGTCCAATCTTGATGCCGAACTTAGAGTTCAAATGCGCGGCGAGATAACCGAACTGCAGAAATCGCTTGGCACGACGACCGTATATGTCACCCATGATCAGGTAGAGGCAATGACCATAGGCGATCGCATCGCGGTGATGAATCAGGGGCGCGTCATGCAGGTCGGTGCGCCCCTTGAGCTTTATGACCGTCCGTTGAACACATTTGTCGCGGGAATCATCGGCAGCCCGCGCATGAACCTGCTCTCTGCTGAGACATTGCTTGCCGAGGAAGCGCCGATTGGCGCTCTCGCCGGGATTCGGCCTGAGCATGTGATAATAGGAGGCGGCCTGCCGATCGGCAGAGCGAAAGTTGATCGCATCGAAGATCTGGGTCATGAGACGCTGTTTCATTTGAAAACCTCGAATGGCGCCGTTTTGACGGCACGGACAAGCAGCGGCAGCCGGGAGAAGATCGGACCGGAAAGAGAGGTCGAGATCGGCATTGATGCAAACCGGATGCATCTCTTCGATGCGACGAGCGGGGAACGTTTGCAATGACACTGGATCCTTTCGACCGATGGAACCTGACTCCTGTCATCAATGCGGCCGGCACGATGACAGCCATCGGAGCTTCCCGTGTCGCGCCCGAAACACGTGTTCTAGTCGACCGAATCCTTGATTCCTTCGTCACCATGGACGAGCTGCAAATGCGGGCTTGCGCGCTCATCGCGCAAATGACCGGAGCCGAAGCCGGGTGCGTCACTTCCTGCTCTGCCGCTGCGATGGCGCAGACAGTCGCAGCCTGTCTGACCGGCACCGAACTCGCCCGCATCGAAGCATTGCCGAAGTTCGATGGCGAGCGGCGAGTGCTGCTTCCCATGGGCCACATGATCAATTACGGCGCACCAGTCGATCAAGCCATTCGGCTTGCTGGCGGCGAAGTTGTTCCAATCGGCACCGCCGCAGCCTGCGAGACATGGCACCTCTTGGACGCGCTGCGGAAAGGCGCAGCAGCGGCGATGTATGTGGTCTCGCATCAAACGGTGCGGGAAAACGAGCTTCCGATGGAGATATTCATTGACCTTTGCCGTGAACACGGCGTCCCTGCGATCATCGACATGGCTTCGGAGTATGATCTTGCCGGCCCCGTGGAATCAGGCGCCGCAGCGGTGATTTATTCTGGGCACAAGTTTCTGTCCGGCGTTACCAGCGGCATCGTCGCCGGCGAATCCGAACTGGTTCAAGCCACTTATCTGCAGCACCGCGGAATAGGGAGGACGATGAAGGCTGGCAAGGAAAGCGTCGTCGGCGCAATGGCCGCGCTTGAACTGTGGAAGAACCGCGATCATTCAGCCGTTCGGCTGGCGGAAGAAACCCGTGTCTCCGCTTGGCTGCAATCTCTGAGCGGCCAACCAGGTCTGGAACTGGCGCGGCATGAGGACTGGACGGGCAATCCGATCATGCGTCTTCAGATCACTGTTCAACCGGAAGCCGCTGAATTTTATGCTTGGGAACTGGCAAACAGGCTTTGGTCCCGCAAGCCACGCATCGCGGTTCGCGATGATCTGCTCGAACGACAGGAAATCTATCTCGATCCATGCAATCTGACTGACTGCGAAGCCAAGGATGTGGCGAGGGCCATTTGTGAAGAAGCGGAAGGATTTCGCATTCGCTGTGATGGCCGCCGAGTTTCATGGAGCGATGTCAAGCGCGCGAGATCTGCCGCATCGCTGGCGTGGAAGGGAGGCGGCGATGCTGCTTGAAGGTCGCCGCGTCCTTGTCACAGGTGCGGCCCGCGGCATCGGACTCGCCGTGGTCCAAGCCTGTCTGGCTGAAGGCGCTGAAGTGTTGGCAACAGACTCCGATTTGGAAGCCTTGTCGGAAGCGGTTGCGGCTGAAGGAAATCTTGGCGGTCGTCTCCGTTTCTGTGTGCTTGATGTCAGCGAAAGCGGAAGCGCGGAGCAAGCCGTTAAACAGATAAAGGACTGGCCCGCATTGGACGGTCTGGTGAACAACGCGGCCATGCCGGACTTCGCGGCGGCCGATGCCGTGAGCGAACAGCGCTTTGCCGAAGTTCTCAACACTAATCTCACCGGAACTCTCCGGGTAACCCGCGCTGCATTGTCAATGCTGCGACAGTCACGATCGCCCTCAATCGTCAACACCTTGTCGACTCAGGCGTTTTTCGGTGTTCCGCGCTCTGCTGCCTATGGGGCGTCGAAAGGCGGGCTGCACATGCTGACGCGAGCGATGGCGGTGGATTTCGGAAGCGAAACAATCAGAGTCAACGCTGTGGCTCCGGGTTTCATCGACACCCGCATGGCACTGACGGAAGACGGATCGCACGAACATGAATCAGAAGATTTCAAGACGCACTACATCGGCGCCGGCCGCATTCCGCTGCGCCGTGCCGGAACAGCCGCCGATTGCGCTGGTGCGTTTGTATTTCTGCTCTCGGACCTCTCCCGCTACATCACGGGCCAAGCGCTGTTCGTCGATGGCGGCCTGAGCGCCACCTATTGAGATGTTCTCGTTAAGGACTGAAACCCATGCCGCATGATCATACAGCCAAAACGCTCGCTTACGGTTTTCCGACTGTATTCGGACGCGGTCTGCTGAGAGAGTTTCAGAATTTCGTCAATCCGCCGTTTTTGGTCGTGACTATGGATGATCTCTGGCCACTCTTCCGGCATCATTTCGCGCAAGCGGATTGCGACCACTATTTCTGTGACTGCATCGAACAAGACCATCTTGACAGCGAGGCTGAAGCGAAGCAAGGCTTTCGCGCGATTGTCGGTCTAGGAGGCGGACAAGCTCTAGATGTCGCAAAGTATTTTTCTTGGCGTCTGAATTTGCCGCTGTTCCAGGCGCCAACAGCGCTTTCGGTCAATGCGGTCTATGGCCAGCGATCCGGAGTCCGGACCAACAGCAAAGTTGTTTATCGCGGATGGGCGGTGCCGCAAACGGTCTATATCGACTATGATGTGCTCGCCGACTGTCCACCTGCGCTCAATTGGTCAGGGATCGGTGATATTCTGTGTTTCCACACAGGCGTTCTCGATTGGCGTTACGCCGAACGCGAAGGCAAGATCGAAGATAAGTGGCGCTTCGACGAACGGCTCGCGCAGCAGTCTCTCGCCAAGGTTCAGAATGTGCTCGCCAATGTGGACAACATTCGTGCATTGAACGAGCGGGGCATCGAAACCCTGGTGGACGGGCTGAAGTGGGGAACGACCTATCACGGCACCGGATGGTGTCCTCGGCACATCGAAGGCACTGAACACTTCCTGTTCTATACCCTGGAAAAAATGACCGGCAGAAAATTTCTGCATGGCCAGCCGGTCAGCCTCGGAGTCGTAGTCGGTTCTATGCTTCATGAGAGCAAAGCCGAAGAAATGCTTGATGCGATCGCCAGCATCGGCCTCGATATCAGACCGGAAGCCATGAGATTGACTTGGGATCAGTTAGAAGAGGGTCTGAAAACCATGCGCGCCTATGTCAATGAAATCGGGCTTTGGCACTCTATCGCCCATGACGTGGAGATTTCGCCGGGCTTTGTTTCTGATCTAAAGAGAAATATCGCCAAGGCCTATGTCCATCGCGATTGAAGTGCCGTTGCAACCTGGCGCTCTCCCAGCCGCACAATCGGCTGATCAAGTCGCTGCGTTTGGGTGACGCAATTGCAAGGATCTAAAGCCGCTGTGAACGCACATTCAATCGGGCTGCCAGTCAAGCCCGTTCGCCTTAGCCGTTACCATACCTTGAATAGTTCGGCGATCACCGAGCACAAAGCCGATCGGTTGTCTCCAGATCTTTGCTCGCGAACGACTGAAATTCCGTTGTGACCCTACAAAAATCGCGGGCGCGCCGCTGGTAGCGCGCCCGACGAATTGTTCAATTAACGATAACCTTCGGCGTTGCTCATATCCACAAGCACGGTGCCTGTATCAATAACGGAATCAAGCGTCTCGCCGTTGATCAGCGCGAGCACGCTTCTGACACCGATGGCGCCCATATTGTATGGATTTTGGGCAACCGTGGCGGCCATTTCATTAGCCAGCACACTTTCCGCGGCATCTGGATTCGCGTCAAATCCTACGACAAAAACCTGATCCAGCATATCGGCGTTCTTAAGAGCTTCGATTGCGCCCAAAGCCATATTGTCGTTGCTGGCGAAAATCGCCTTGAGATTCGGGTTTGCTGTCAGGATATTTTCGGTAACCGCCAAGCCCTTGGCACGGTCCCACTCAGCGGTCTGTTCCGCGACGATGTTAAGTCCGCAGCCCGACAGCCCGGCATTCGCTCCCTCAGCCCGAGCCATTCCTGTCGACTGAGTGATAATTCCCTGTAGGATGGCCACATCCGAACCAGCCTCGACATTCGCACAAATATGATCGGCCGCCAGCGCTGCGCCCATTTCGTTATCGGTGCCGATATAGGTCACCCCTTCGTTAGCTCCGATTGTGTCAACGAAGACAACTGGAACGCCATCGGCAATCGCCTCGTCCACGACAGGAGCCAGAGCGTTAGGATCTGTCGGCGCCAGCACAATACCGTCTACGCCTTTAGCCAACTGATCTTCCAACTGAGCGATTTGCGCTGCGACGTCGGTCTCGGCAGGCGGAGCGAGCACCGCGACATCCACGCCGAGTTCTGCCCCTGTTTCTTCAGCGCCGCGCTGCACCGCCGCCCAGAACGGGTTCCCGGCGCCAGGCCCCTTCATGCTCACAACAATTGATTGAGCTGAAACAGCTCCCGCTGACATCGCAGCTGCGACGCCGATCGCCGCTATCCATCCGATTCCCTTCTGCATTTTTTTCTCCTTCGGAACTCTGCAAGCCATTTGGCTCAGAAAAGCCGAAGGTGTTTCATGGCCCAAAAAAAGTCAAGTTCGATGGACACATTGTCTATCGTGAATTTCTCGAATGTGTCATGCTGCGTTTGCTCTTGATCAATTGTCGGAGCATAAAGTCTGAACAGTCGCGGCTTGAAATTGCTGCGCGTCGCTGAAAATAATTCGAAGGAACATCAGATGGCAAGGATTGATCCCGATCAGCTGCGGTCAAGAAAATGGTTCATGAATCCCGATGACTTGGAAATGACGGCTCTCTATTTGGAGCGTTATATGAATTACGGATTGACACGAAATGAACTGCAGTCGGGAAAACCGATAATCGGCATCGCACAGACCGGCAGCGACCTGTCGCCGTGCAACAGGCATCACATTGAACTGGCCAAGCGAGTCCGAGACGGCATTAGTGCCGCTGGCGGCACGGTCATCGAAATCCCAGTTCACCCGATCCAAGAGACCGGAAAACGGCCGACGGCCATGCTTGATCGTAATCTGGCCTATCTTTCGCTCGTCGAAACTTTGTTCGGTTACCCAATCGACGGCGTCGTGCTCATGATCGGCTGCGACAAAACCACGCCGGCGCTGCTGATGGCCGCCGCTACGGTCAATATTCCGGCGATAGCGCTTTCGGTTGGACCAATGCTGAATGGCTGGATCGGCGGCCAACGCGCCGGGTCAGGAACCATTGTTTGGAAAGCGCGGGAATTGCTTGCGGCTGGAGAAATCGACACCGTTGGATTCACTGAAATGGTAGCCGCTTCGGCCCCTTCGGTCGGTTTTTGCAACACGATGGGCACTGCAACGACAATGAACTCGCTGGCAGAGGCGCTCGGAATGCAGCTGCCGGGATCAGCGGCGATCCCAGCGCCTTACCGGGAACGTGGCCAGATCAGTTATGAAACCGGCTTCCGCATTGTCGAGATGGTTTGGGAAGATGTGCGCCCATCGTCAATTATGTCTCGCGAGTCGTTTGAAAATGCCATTGTTGTGAATTCAGCGATCGGAGGTTCTACCAACGCACCCATCCATTTGAACGCGATTGCGCGGCACCTTGGCATTGAATTGGACAATGATGATTGGCAGCGGCTTGGGCATCAGATCCCAATGCTTGTCAATCTCCAGCCGGTCGGGGAATTTCTTGGAGAAGATTATCATCGCGCCGGCGGCATTCCCTCAGTGGTTGCGGAACTGATCGAAGCCGGACTGCTTCCGCATCCCGAAGCAGGCACGGTGAACGGCTGCAGCCTTGGCATCAACTGCGAAGGAAAGAAGACTGCGCGCCCGGAAGTCATCCGACCGGTGAGTGATCCGATCAAACCGGCCGCAGGGTTTATCAATTTGAAAGGCAATTTGTTTGACAGCGCTATCATGAAGACCAGCGGCATCAGCACTGAATTCCGCGCCAAATATCTTGCTGATCCGAATGATCCCAACGCCTTTGAAGGCCGGGCTGTCGTTTTCGACGGCCGCGAAGACTTTCACGCGAGAATAGACGACCCAGCCGAGGGCATCGATGAAAACTGTGTGCTCTTCATGCGCGGCGCCGGTCCAATCGGGTATCCCGGGGGAGCTGAGGTGGTGAATATGCGTGCTCCCGCCTATCTGCTCAAGAAAGGCGTCCAGGAGCTGCCCTGCGTTGGCGATGGCAGACAATCAGGAACCTCTGGATCACCATCGATACTGAATGCATCGCCGGAAGCCGCGGAGAATGGAGGCCTTGCGATATTGCAGAACGGCGACAGAGTTCGGTTCGACCTGAACAAATGCACCGCTGATATTTTAGTCAGCGACGCGGAATTGGCTGAACGCCGGGCCGCGCTTCGTGAAGCGGGAGGCTATAGATATCCAAAGAGTCAAACACCGTGGCAGGAGCTGTTTAGAGAAAAAGTCCAGCAATTCTCCGAAGGCATGACCCTCCAAGGCGCGGATGCGTTTCGCGATATCGCACGTTGTCACACGCCCCGAGATAATCATTGACAGCAGCGCGGCACGTTACACCAACTTTGGTTATGAGATGAGCGGTCTGTGCATAGAAATCTGAACCACATGATTTATGTTTGCTTTATGACACATTAAGCTAATATTTTGTCTTGGTAGTGTCCAGAATCTTTCGCACTTTCAGCCATGCGACGGCGGCTCCGTTATATTGAAGGTTCATCTCGCGCAGCGGCTCCATGTCCATATACTTTCGCGTGCTCCACTGCGTGCCGGCGACGTGTTTCAACCTGGCCGCAGCCAGGCAGAGACCGAATTGACCATCGGGAAAGGCCCCCCGACGACCCTGGTCCGTCCTCTGGATCTTCTCTTCGACTAGACCAGCCGCCTTGTTCAACCTCATGGCGCGCAGGCCGGTAACCACAGCCTCGGCTTTCCCGACTGCTGTTTGCCGGCGCTCCCGAGCATGGATCGCTTTGAGCATGTGCGCGAATTCGCGCATTTTGGTCTTCGGCACATGACTAAAGAGGCCGCGTTGAAAATGCTCCGTGCAGCGCTGCCGGCACGCATCAGGCAAATGCTCCGCCGCGCTTTCGGTCAAACCCCGGCGAGTATCCGAGACGATCAGTTCCACGCCCGTCGAGCCGTTACCGACGGTTTACTTGCTTAAATGATGCAAATGCCGGCTCAACTTACCGGCCCGGATTGCATTCGATCAGTTTGGATTCACCACAAAACGCCGGCTTCGCCCATTCACCGCTAGTTTCGAGTTCCAAGATCCCGCCGCAATACATCGATAAACACCGCCAGCACGATAATCGCTCCAATCAATATCTGCTGCCAAAATGAACTGACGTTGTTAAGATTAAGACCGTTGCGGATCAGGCCCATGATGAGCACTCCGCCGAAAATTCCCAACACATGCCCCCGACCGCCGAAGAAGCTGGCCCCTCCGATGATAACGGCGGCAATGGCCTCGAGCTCCATGCCCAAACCAGCATTTGGGAATCCGGAATTTGTCCGGCCAGCCATGATTAAGCCGGCGATCCCGGCCATGAATCCGCAAATCGTATAAACAATGACGAGGAGTCTGTCGACATTGATGCCGCTGACCCGGGCCGCCTCCGGATTTCCGCCCACCGCGTAAACCCGCCTCCCGAAAACCGTATGCTCCAACAATATCCAGAATAAAATATAGACCAGAATGGTAAACAAAAACACCACCGGCAGATTGTATTTCACATCGCCGAACTCGCCGAGAAAAATCCGCGCCGACCCCAGATAACGCACCGGATCCGGCAAACCGGAATAAGGCACACCGCCGGAAATTAAATTCGCCAAACCGCGCGCCATGAACAACATGCCCAGCGTCATGATGAACGGGTGCGGCATGCGCAGTTTGGTGATCCCGATTCCATTCACAAAACCAGCCATCGTGCCCATCAACGGCGATAGCGCCAACACGATCATCCAGTGAACACCGGCTGCATTGGACACGGCCAGCGTCATCATTCCCAACGCCAAAACCGAACCAACCGACAGATCAATTCCCGCGGTGAGAATAACAAGAAACATTCCGAGCGACAGCATGCCGTTGGCCGCAGTCTGCTTGAAAATGTTGGTGATGTTGCGCCAAGTGAAGAACACATCCGGCTGGAGCGCCCACATCACAATGCACATCAGCAAGATGACAATCAGTATTCCAAATCGATCCAGAAACGGAATGAGCTTGACCCGGACCGCGTCGGACCGGGAAAGAGCGCCGGAATTCGGTCCTTCGGACTCAGTGAACTCGGTCATGCGCCAATCCCCGTGTGTTTTCTTTCGTTCCCATAATCCAGCCGATGACCTCGGATCGGCTGGTTTCCTTCAGCATCGCTTCTGCAAAATTCGCCCCGTGATAGAGCGCTATCACTCGATCACAGACATAGAAAATATCGTCCATGCGATGGCTGATGATAACGACAGAGATCCCGCGCTCTTTTAAGCCGACGATCAGATCCAGAACCTTGCCCACTTCTTTGATCGCCAAGGCGGCGGTCGGTTCATCCATAATGACAACGCGCGCATCAAAGGCAATGGATCGCGCAATCGCCACCGCCTGTCGCTGACCGCCGGACAGCTCTTCCACCTTTTGCTCAACGCTCTTGACATGAATTTTCAGATTGGCAAGATGCTCGCGCGCCATCTCAAGCCCTTTGCGATGATCAAACAGCTTTAGCAATCCGCCTAAGACCATCCGCCGAGGTTCGCGGCCAAGATAGATGTTTTCCGCGATATTCAGATTTCCGGCTAGAGCAAGATCCTGATAAACCATCTCGATTCCAAGATTGCGGGCATCTTTCGGACTGGAAAAACGAACTTCGGCACCATCAAAAACCAAGCTGCCGCGGCTCGGCGGATGCAATCCAGACAAAACCTTCATGAGTGTTGACTTGCCAGCTCCATTGTCGCCGACCACACCGAGCACTTCGCCCCGCATGACATTCAGATTGACATTGCGAAGCGCCGTTACCGCTCCAAAATACTTCGATATGCCTCGCGCTTCGAGCAGCGGCTCCCTCGCAGGGTTAGGCTGTGCCTCACCTTCCATTCCGTTTCCTTATCCTCCAAACGCTCAACCACGCTATACCACTCGGCAGCACAGGGCAATTGCAGAACTCCACCTATGATGATCAGTCCTTCGCCATACCTCCACCGCCGGTGGATTTCTGCAAAGATTGACAGACGCCAGCCTTGAACATAAATCAGATGCGACCGTTGAATTGCTTCCATTTCATACGGTTGCGCTTGCGGCGCATGACGGGGCCGCCCAAAGCAAATGAAACCCCGTCGAGATTGATTGAACACAGCCGATTGCGCCGGAGAACTTCGCTGCCATGCTTGGAATGACGACAATCGCCAGGAAGGTCTTCGGTTCGCCAAACGACCGGAAACTCAAAACCGTTCGCCCGATCATCCAGTCAATCAATGCGCTGGAAGACGAATTCAACGGATTCACTGACGATCAAATCGTTGCGAAATCCGAGGAACTCAAGAAACGCGTTCAATCTGGAGAAGATCTGGAAGCCGTAATCCCGGAAGCCTTTGCCAATGTGCGGGAAGCCGGCAAGCGTTCGCTTGGTTTGAGAATCTTCGATGTCCAGCTCGTCGGTGGCCTGTTCCTTCACCGGGGCGAAATTTCTGAGATGAAGACCGGAGAAGGCAAAACATTGGTCGCCACGCTCCCCGCCTATCTGAACGCGCTCACCGGCAAAGGCGTTCATATCGTGACCGTGAACGATTATCTGGCCAAGCGCGATGCCGAGTGGATGCGTCCCGTTTACAGTGCGCTCGGCCTTTCAGTTGCCGTTGTCATTCCAGGCATGGATTCCGCTGAAAAACGGGAAGCCTATCAGGCTGATGTAACCTATGCGACCAATAATGAGCTTGGTTTCGACTATCTGCGCGACAATATGGCCAGCAATTTGGAATCAATGGTTCAGCGCGGCCATAATTTTGCGATTGTCGATGAAGTTGACTCGATCCTCATCGACGAAGCCCGCACACCGTTGATAATTTCCGGACCGTCGCAGGACCGATCGCAACTCTACACGCAAGTCGATGCCGTTATCCCTGCGGTCAGCGAAGAACACTACGCGCTTGACGAAAAAACCAGAAACGTGACCTTCACCGACGAAGGAAACGATTTCATGGAGCAAAAACTGCGGGAAGTCGGCATACTTCCCGAAGATCAATCACTGTACGATCCAGAGTCGACCACTCTGGTCCATCACATCACCCAAGCGCTCCGAGCGCACAAAAATTTTCACCGCGATAAAGAGTACATTGTCCGCTCTGGTCAGATCGTATTGATCGATGAATTCACTGGCAGAATGATGGCGGGTCGACGGCTGAGCGACGGGCTGCACCAAGCCATCGAGGCTAAGGAAAAAGTCCCAATCCAGCCCGAAAATGTCACCCTGGCATCAATCACCTTTCAGAATTACTTTCGGCTCTATGAAAAACTTGCGGGAATGACCGGAACAGCCGCGACGGAAGCCGAAGAATTCTCCGAGATTTACGGGCTGGGGGTGGTGGAAATACCAACCAACGAACCGATCGCCCGCGTCGATGAGGATGATCAGGTCTACCGGACAACGAAAGAAAAATCCGACGCCATTCTTGAATCGATTCGAAACGCTCATATCCGTCAGCAGCCCGTGCTTGTCGGAACCACGTCAATCGACAAGTCGGAAATGCTCTCGGCTCTGCTGGAACAGGTGAACATACCACATAATGTGCTCAATGCGCGGCATCATGAACAAGAAGCATGGATTATTGCGGAAGCCGGGCGCCCCGGCGCGGTGACAATCGCCACCAATATGGCGGGTCGCGGCACCGATATCCAGCTTGGAGGGAATGTCGAAATGCGCGTTGTCAGCGCGATGGAAAACGAACCCGAACGTGACGCCAATGAGATCCGCACAGAGATCGAAGATGAAATCTCGGAGGCGCGCAGCACCGTTCTCAACGCTGGAGGACTCTATGTTCTCGCAACCGAACGGCATGAGTCCCGGCGCATAGACAATCAGCTTCGCGGCAGATCGGGCCGGCAAGGCGACCCCGGTAAATCAAGCTTCTTTCTATCGCTTGAAGACGATCTTATGCGGATTTTCGGATCGGATCGGCTGGACAAGGTTCTGCGTAAACTTGGTCTGGAAGAGGGGGAGGCGATCGTGCACCCTTGGGTGAACAAATCGCTCGAAAAAGCCCAGGGGAAAGTTGAAGCGCGCAACTTCGAAATCCGAAAGCAATTGCTGAAATACGACGATGTGATGAATGACCAGCGCAAGGCGATTTTCAGTCAGCGCTTGGAAATTATGGAGTCGCGTAATGTTTCCGAAATTATTTCCGATATGCGGCACGAATTGATTGATGATTTGATCGCCGATTGCATGCCGCCTAAGAGCTTTGCCGAACAATGGGAAATGGAGCGGCTGGAATCGGAGGCCAAATCCAAGCTGGGCATAGAGGCCGACATCGCCGCCTGGGCTACTGAAGAAGGGGTGGATGATGAAGTCGCCCGTGACAAATTGTACCGATTCTCAGACGAGGTGCTGGCGCGCAAAACAGTGGAATTCGGTCAGGATTCAATGCGGTCCATTGAAAAACAGTTGCTGCTTCACACTCTTGACACAAAATGGCGGGAGCACCTGATTACATTGGAACATTTGCGGTCTGTGATTGGGTTTCGCGGCTACGCGCAAAGAGACCCCCTCAATGAATTCAAAAATGAAGCCTTTGGTCTGTTCGAGACCCTTTTAACCTCTCTCCGCACGCAGGTGTCTTCGCATATCAGCGTCCTCCGACCGCTAACCGCTGAACAGCAAGCCGAAATGATGCGTCAAATGGCAGCGCGGCGACTTGCCGCTAACGGAGCCGCAACGCCGCAATCGGGTGAACAGGACGCACGGGCTGCCGCGCAGCGGACTAAGCCCGCAGCAGCACAGAATCAACAGCGCCAGCGGCCAAATCGGGATTCTGTTGGACGAAACAGCCTATGTCCCTGCGGATCAGGAAGGAAATTCAAACACTGCTGCGGACGGCGAGTTTGATCTGATTGCGGCGCAAAAACGACTGCTGTCAGCGATGCGGTCATCGGCTTAAGCGGTTTGCCAAAACCTCGGTGGGTTCCGTTTGTGAGGTTGTTACCAAATGAGGTGCAAAAGTTTCACAGATTTTGCTCTTCGCTGAATCGACCCGCTCCCGATCGTTTCCGGTAACAACAATATTGACATGGAGCCGATCGTTTTTTCGAAACGGGTAAGATCCGATCTGAAGATCGGCAAACTCGCTGGCAATGCCGCCCAATTGCTCAGCCAGCGCCCCTTCAGGCATCTGCACTTCCAGGGAGGATTTGCAAAGCGGCGAACCGCCTTGCAAACTGGGAAGCAGACTTGCAAGCATCGCCTGGAAGATCTTTGGGACTCCCGCCATTACATGCACATTGCCAATCGAGAAGCCGGGCGCTCCTGAAACAGAATTGTGGATCAGCGACGCTCCCTGCGGAATGCGCGCCATTCTGAGGCGGGCGGAATTCAGTTCTATTCCGGTGGTTTGGCAATGCCGAGCGAGAATCGCTCGCGCATCCTCCCGCACGTCAATGGGAGTCTGAAAGGCCGCCGCTACCGCATCTGCAGTGATGTCATCGTGCGTCGGTCCGATCCCCCCGCTGGTGAAAACATAATCGAATTCAACGCTGAGATTTCGGACAGCGGCCATTATGCGTTCATGCACATCCGGCACGATCCGCGCCTCACAAAGATCAATTCCACGCAGGGACAGCGCGCGCGCCAGATGGTTGATGTTAACATCCTGTGTTCGTCCCGATAGAATTTCATCACCGACTGCCAGCATGGCTGCGGAAGGATTTTTCATGTTCGCCTCTTTTTTCACCACCGTCAGTTATTCGATTCGGGGCATGCGCTTCAATATTCAGAATGCAATGATCCGGGATTTTCGGGAGACCGCGGTCATACTCAATCAAATCGTGCGCTTCCGCCTCACAGCAAATGTTATGCGAATTGGCTTGCTTCTGACCTCATGCAAAGCCGGCCATCTTCACCAACTGCGGAGATGGTCGATCCGGATTGTGTGCGGCGGACATAGAATTGAATCGTTTCACCGCTGAAGGCAGCGGATAAAGCCCGGTACGAGAAGAGTTTGAATTCGCCACAGGCACGGACCGCGACTTCGGCCGAAAACGTTGCCAGCAGCGGACCGTGGACAATCAATCCTGGGTAACCCGCGACATTCCTGCAGTAATCCACATCGTAATGGATGCGGTGGCTGTTGAAAGTCAGAGCCGAATAGCGAAACAGCATCACTTCGTCGAAGACCTGACTTAACTGCAATTCTTCGCCACCCGCCGGTTCGAAGACTGCCGGGGCGATTTCCCGGCGCGATGCATTCCTGTAAACAAGCTGCTGGCGTTCAACCACAGCCAGCCCGTCTTGTATGAGATCATGCCGCAGCTTCACGAAAACAAGCAGGCCTGAGCGCCCCCGCTTCGTCCGGATGTCTTCTATCGTTGAGCGCCGTTCGGCTGTCTTTCCCGTCTGCAGGAATTTTTTCGGCTCCAGGCGGCCCGCCGCCCACATTCTTTGTTCCATGCCGAACTCTGGAATGAATGCACCCGGCTTTGCATGACCGTCGGGTCCCATATTGACAGGCGGCTGCGGGTCCCAAAAATATATGTGGTGCCAAAAATGCGGAAGGATCCGGTTCGGGACTGACTCTGGTATTAAATCGCCGAGCGTGGCGCGCAAGGCAGCGGCCCGCGAGGGGTCCAAGCTGTCAGATCCTGTGCGAAACCGGCCGATGGCTGAATGAATATCAATTTCCGTCAATGAGCGCGCCAACCTTACAAATCACCGTTTCGCACCGGCAGCCAGGTTGAATCTCATTCCCGAAAATCAAGACGGCACACCGATCAATCTGTCAGCCCAAAACCGAAAAGCTGCTTTCTGGATTGATTTCCCGCTTGCGAGAAAAAAATCCCACATTGATCTTTTGACTGATCTCCGGCAGTTCAAATCTGTGTGGATTGACGTCATGATCCATACCGGCTTCGCAGGACTCGATAAGCGACGCCATCATTTTTCCGGCGGGCGGCGCGTTCTTGTATTGGTTGCCCGACGAACCGATCGCCATATAGTAACCCGGCAGCAAGGATCGGTCATAGATGGGTATCCAGTCTTCTGTAACATCATAGAGATCGACCACGCCCTGCATCCTGTTCGGTATTCCCAGAGAAGGAACGCGCTGCGCATATCGATAAACTTGGGTGGTCCATTGATCGGTGAAACTCCGATCATAGTTTTCTGGATCGACAAATTCCCGCGGGTCGCATTCTGGATCCTCCGATCCGATCAGAATGTGATTCCCCTTCTCCGGCCGGACATAGCACCCGATGTCATTGTCAGAAACAACAATGCCATCTTTGTAGAAGTCGAAACCTTCCGGCGACCGAACATGCGCCACCTCCTGCTTCAAGGCCTTTGTTGTTATTGTCATATCATCCAGCGCACCGGCTAACGCATTGATGTGCGAAGAGGACGGCCCGGCGACATTCACCACAACACCTGCATGAATCCTTTGCCCGTCGCTGAGCTTGATTCCCGCCGCCCGGCCATTTGATCTCAGCACCTCCACAGCCTTGCTTCCAAACACGAAACGGGCGCCGGCCCGCTCTGCTGCCCATTGTAAGTTCTGTGCCGACAGCATCGGATCGGTGACATATCCTGCGGTCGGCCAGAACACGCCGCCGCTGACGCGTCCCCCATTCGATTCGCCGAAACCCCGTTCTTCCAACCGTTTGGCTGGAGAGAAGCTCGTTAGATCATAAATCGGCAGCCGCTCCTTTATTGCCGCCTCGTCCCACAATTCAAATGGAATGTTCAACCGCTCGCTGATTTCAATATGCCTGCGCAGCATATCATTGCCTTGTGTGCGCATGACCAAGCAGCCGGTTTCACGGAATTCCGCCATTCCGCGAGGATCTTGGCCACCGATATAGTCTGCCCAATTCTTCCAATAGTGATATCCCTCCCAAGCCAAGGCTGTGCCATCAAGTGTTGAATAATGCACCCTGATAATCGCGCACGAGCCGCTCGTCGGTCCATATCCTGCTGTTGGATTGGCATCCACCGAAACTGTGCGCCAGCCCGACCGGGACAATTCGAGAGCGATGGCGGTTCCAATCACCCCCGCGCCAATGATGACTGCGTCTGCGGTTACATTCATGGTCAAAACCTGTCATTTGCTTGTGGCCGCAATCTTGGACAACCTTCTGTCGCTTTATCCCAACTGCGGACAAAACCGCAAATGGACCACACATTGTTTCGTTCCGCTCGGCGGGTAAGGATGCAGGGCTTGTTGCTGAAATCAATCAGCTGCCTTTGCCTTGAACCATTGAAACTGGATTTCTGGTTATCAAATGTGTAATGAACAAAAATCCCGATATCGTTTAAGCTCAAAATTCCGGCATTGACTTGACCAAGCGAACCGCTGAAAACATTCGTCTTCATTCTCAATCGGATTTTGCTGGAATGCGATCCGCTGGGGCTGTTGCCGCGATCATTCTGGATGATTTGGCTGACGCCGTCTATCCGGGCGTCACGACAGCGGAGCTGGATGCTCTGGCGCTTCAAAAGATCGAAGAATATGGTGCGCGGTCAGCGACAATCGGCTACCGCGGATATAACCATGCGACCTGCATTTCGGTCAATCACGTCGTATGCCACGGCATTCCAAGCAGCAAACGCCTGCGGGCGGGTGACATCCTTAATATCGATGTGACGGTTATCGTCGACAACTGGTATGGCGACAGTTCGCGAATGTATGCCGCTGGTCAACCGAATCGCCGCGCTGAGCGGCTTATGCGTGTTACCTATGATGCGCTCATGCGGGCGATTGACATCGTTCGTCCAGGAAGAACATTCGGAGATATTGGAGCGGTAATCCAGGAACACGCTGAATCACACCGCATGTCAGTTGTCCGCGAATTCTGTGGTCATGGTCTTGGGCGCGAGTTTCATCTGCCGCCAAACGTTCTGCACTTTGGTAAGAGGGGCGCGGGCTCAATCCTGAAAGAGGGCATGTTCTTCACAATTGAGCCGATGATCAATCTTGGAAGACCCGAAACCAAAATCCTGTCCGACAATTGGACTGCTGTGACCCGTGATAAATCGTTATCGGCTCAATTCGAACATTCGGTCGGCGTGACCAAGGATGGCTGTGAAGTGTTTACCGCCTCGCCGGCAAATCGGATTTACCCTTCCAACTGGAACACCTGAAAAGGCAAATCCGCCGCTTGCCGAGTGAATTTGCGCCGGCAACAGAAGTGAATTTCCTGCATCCGCATTGTTAACCGACTGACTCGCCTTTCTCGGTATTTGCCCCGACCTTCTGCAGAATGCGGCAGAGATCCTCGAATTGGTCCAGACTTTTGAAACCAACGACAACCTTTCCCGATTCTCCTTTTCCGGAATAATTTATTGTCACTTTGGCGCGGAGCGAGGCGGATAAAGCGGTTTCCAGCACCTTTGTGTTCGCGTCCTTTCGAATCTTTGGAACGTTCTCTGACAACGCTCCGTCCTGCGACTTCCGCACAATATCTTCCGTCTGCCGAACCGACAGACGAAGATTAACCACATCCCTGGCAAGCGCGCTCGGATTCGGGGCAACAACCAGCGCTCGTGCGTGCCCCGCTGTCAATTTCCGGCTTCGCACCATTTCTTGAACATCTGTGGGTAGCGAAAGCATTCGCAATACATTCGCTACCTGACTTCGTGATTTGCCTATGCCGGCCGCCAGCTCCTCCTGTGTATGACCGTATTGATCCATCAGCTGCCGGTAACCGTTCGCTTCTTCTATCGGATTAAGATCCGCGCGTTGAATATTTTCAATCAGAGCGATTTCAAGACTTTCGCTTTCGGTATATTCTTTAACGATAACCGGCACTTCATGAATTGCTGCCCGTTGCGCAGCTCGCCATCTCCGTTCTCCGGCAACGATCATGTAGCCATCGGCATGCGGGCGGACAATCAGTGGCTGCAAAACACCTTTCGCCTTGATTGATTCGGCAAGCTCCTGAAGCGCTTCCGGAGCAAAGTCATCTCTTGGCTGACGGGGATTCGGCTTCACCAATTCAATTGGCACGCTGCGTTCGGCTGACCGTCCAGCAGCCTTGCCGCTTGTGTCCAAGTCACCCAAGAGACTGGATAACCCTCGGCCAAGATTAGGTTTTTTTCTCTGCTTTTCTAACATTATTTTATCTGCTTCCTTCGCCATCACCCGCACCTGCTGAGCAATTCCTTCGACAGTTCTCGATAAGCCATGCTTCCAGCTGAACGCGTGTCATATACTAATGCCGGCAACCCATAAGAAGGCGCTTCGCTCACCCGCACATTGCGTGGAATCACGGTTTTAAAGACCACATCTTTCAGATATTCCCGCGCCTCGCTCTCAACTCTTCGGCAAAGATTGTTGCGGCGGTCAAACATCGTTAAAATCACTTCAATCGGCAGCGTCAACCCGGTAGCCTCACGCAATTCCCGCACTGAAAGTATCAGTTGGGACAGCCCAACAAGCGCATAGAACTCGACTTGCAGGGGCACCAAAAGCGAGTGCGCCGCAACCATTGCGTTCAATGTCAGGAGATTAAGAGACGGAGGACAATCAATCAGCACGTAATCCAGATTCATGGCAGCGAATTCCGGCGCCTTGAATGCATCGGTCAGAAACTGAAGCCGCGTATCGCTTTCCGCCATACGAATATCCGCAGAATTGAGTTCAGACGAAGCCGGCAGGAGCAGCAGGTTGGAAACGCTGGTTTCCAGCGTCGCATCCGAAATCGAAGCATCGCCCGACAATACCTGATGAACCGAGAGTTCATGATCGCTCTGATCAATTCCGAGTCCCGTCGATGCGTTCCCTTGGGGATCCAAATCCACAACAAGCGTTTTTGCTCCCGTTTCGGCGAGAGCGGCAGCCAGATTCACCGCTGTTGTGGTTTTCCCTACTCCGCCCTTTTGATTAGTAACGGCAAAGATTCGAGGGGCGGGGTTCGGTGCAGGCTTAATTGACACGCGTAACTCCTTGAATAACAAGCACGGCGGAACAGGTATCCGTCAAGCTTGGCTTCTCCTCAAATGTGAATGCCCAATCCGCTCGCGCCAGTTGGATCTCGCTGGCGCGTTGTGCGCCTTTCGCAAACAGACACACCCCATTTGGCGCCAAATGGGGTTCCGCCAGCTTCAGCAAACGCGGCAATTTCGCCACCGCCCGCGCTGTTATCGCATCGGCGCAGTACGGGTCAAGATGTTCTGCGCGACACTCATGCACCCGCACTGGAACACCGATCTTATTCGATACTGTTCGCAAAAACTGGCATTTGCGCGTCGAAGCCTCCACAAGGGAAAATCGTGCTTTAGGAGCCATTTCCATTGCCAGTATCGCCAGCACCAAACCTGGAAATCCGCCTCCAGATCCGATATCCAGCCAACGCCCTGCGACCGGCCCGTATTTCAAGAATTGCGCGGAGTCGAGAAAATGCCGATTCCAGATATGCGGCAGGCTGGAATCGGAAACCAGCGAGGATGACGGATTCCACCTTGTCAATTCCCGTGCGAAAATTTCCAAACGCTCTAATGTTTCACGTGAAACATCGGCTAAGAATCCCGCTGTTATCCGCTCTGCGCCGACAAGCCTTGTCATGCATCCGCACGCTGATCCGTCCGTTTGGCGGCCGCAAGAAGCAGCACGAGCGCCGATGGAGTCATACCATCGATTCTGCGGGCCTGACCAAGCGTCGCTGGTCTGATTCGACAAAGCTTGTCGCGCAGTTCGTTCGACAGACCGGCGACTGACTGATAGTCGACATCGTTCGGAATCTTACGCTTGTCTTCACTGCAAAGCAGTTCCGCATCCCGCTTTTGCCGATCCAAATAATTTGCATACAGGGTTTCATTTTCCAGCTGTTCCGCCACATCCGCTGGAATATTGTTCAGCTCCGGCCAGATTTCAGCCAAAAAATCGATGTTTACGCTCGGAATCCCGAGCAATCCAATCCCGTTTCTCCGCTGGCCGTTTTTTCCCACGAAAATTCCATGTCTTGACGCTTCCGAGGGCGTTAACGACCGGGATTGCAGCATTTCGCGTCCTGTCGCCAGGCTCTCCATCTTAGCGCCAAACACACCGCGTCGATGGTCGCTGACAATTCCAAGTTCAATGCCCGTCGGTGTCAGCCGCTGATCCGCATTGTCCGCTCGCAGTGAAAGCCTGAATTCAGCGCGGGAGGTGAACATGCGATAGGGTTCGCTCACACCCTTGGTAACCAAATCATCAAGCATAACGCCGATATAGGAATTTGATCGCGAAAAAAGAACCGGCTCTTGTTCCGTAGCCAGCCTTGCCGCATTCAAACCCGCGGCCAGCCCTTGCCCGGCCGCCTCTTCATAACCGGTGGTTCCATTGATTTGCCCAGCCAGAAACAGCCCGGGCAGAACTTTGAGCTCCAGACTTGGCCAAAGGGCGCGCGGATCAACAAAATCGTATTCTATCGCATAGCCATGCTGGGTTATTTTCGCCTCATGCAACCCGGCGATTGTTTGGATGAAAGCCTCTTGAATCTGCGGCGGAAGCGATGTCGAAACACCGTTCGGATAGACGGTGTCGCTATCCAGCCCTTCCGGTTCCAAGAAAATCTGATGCGATGATTTTTCAGAAAACCGAACGATTTTATCTTCAATCGATGGACAATACCGCGGACCCACGCTGTCAATCTGACCGCCGTAAATAGCCGAACGGTGAAGATTATCCTTGATAATCGCGTGCGTCCGCGAGTTGGTGTGGGAAATCGCACACGAAATCTGCTTACGCCGAGGCTCTCTGGACAGAAAGGACAGCATTTCCGGCTGTGCATCGCCAGGCTGCGGTTCAAGAGCTTCCCAATCGATGCTTCGTCTGTCCAACCGCGGCGGTGTCCCGGTTTTGAGCCGTCCAAGCGGCAGGCCCAGCGCCTCCATCGTCCTGGCCAGCCGCACGCTCGCTGAATCACCTGCGCGCCCTGCCGACTGTCTGGTTTCACCAATCAGTATGGCTCCGCGCAGAAAAGTGCCTGTGGTCAAAACGCATGATTTAGCTGAGATCTGTGATTCATCACCGAGAGCCAATCCCGAAAAAATCCCATCTTCTGTCAAAATGTCCACAACTTCTCCTTCAATCAGACGAATGCGGGCATCCGCCTTTAGAAGCGACTGAACAGCAAGCCGATAAAGTCTGCGATCCATCTGCGCGCGCGGTCCTCTGACCGCCGGGCCTTTGCTGCGATTGAGCAAACGATACTGGATTCCCGCCTGATCGGCACAGACCGCCATTATCCCGTCAAGCGCATCGATCTCCCGAACCAAATGCCCCTTGCCAACACCGCCGATCGCCGGATTGCACGACATAACTCCGATTGCATCAAGACGCATGGTGATCAGTGCGGTTCGTGCACCGGCGCGGGCTGCCGCAGCCGCTGCTTCCGCGCCCGCATGGCCTCCGCCAACCACCACAACATCGAAATCACAATGTTTCATGTGAAACAATCCTACTTTCCCAAACAGAAACCCGCGAACACATCATCAAGAATATGTTCAATATCAATGCGTCCGAGCAATGATTCAAGAGCAGCCATCGCTTGCCTGATTTCCTCGGCAGCGACCTCAACACTCTCCGGCGGCTGCAACGCATTCAGCGCATTACCAAGACAGGCCGACGCGGATTCGATTGCGATCCTATGTCGAGCGTTAATCGCCGTCATGGCAAATGCCGCTCTCCGCTCCAAAATACCCGCGATCAACGCCGTCATTTCGTCAACACCTTGCCCGGTTTTTCCCGAAACTGCCAAACAGCGATGATTGGCAAGTTTGTCAGCTTTGGCTATCAAAATCAAATCGTCCGGTTTTCGAAGATGGTCCAGCGATGCCGGCACACTGTCCTCAACAAGAAAAATTCTCAGATCCGCATCTTTGGCGCGGATCTCGGAGCGTTCTACCCCTATTTTCTCTATTGGATCGGCAGGTGCGCGGAATCCAGCCAGATCAAGGAATGTGACCGGCAGCCCGCCAACTTCCATCCGCACTTCTATAACATCCCGTGTGGTTCCGGCAAACTCCGATGTAATGGCCGCTTCCCTCCCCGCCAAGTGATTCAGCAAAGTCGACTTTCCAGTGTTCGGCAAACCAACAATCGCTACTTCGAATCCTTCGCGTATCCTCTCCGCTGATTCAACTCCCCTTGCTTCGCGATTCAGTTCCCCAGCAATTGCCATGACTTCCGCTGCAAGCTGTTCCAACAGATTTCCAGGAAGATCTTCGTCAGCAAAATCCAAAGACACTTCCAGAAGAGATGCACACCGAATCAATGAGTTGCGCCAATTCTCCGCCTTCACACTCAGCGCACCTTCGAAAACCTTAAGAGCCTGTCGTCTCTGTGCTTCCGTTTCGGCTTGAATCAGGTCACCCAGCCCCTCGATTTCCGCCAGCCCCAATCGACCATTCAATAAGGCTTGCAATGTGAATTCGCCTGGCTCCGCGATTCTGAAACCATGAATTGCACCCAATTCGCGCAATACCGCGTTGACGGTCGCCATTCCGCCGTGCGTGTGAAACTCGATGGTTTCTTCGCCTGTGTAACTTGCACCCGGCGAAAAAAATAAGACGACCGCTTCATCCAGCAGAGATCCGTCCGACGAATTCAACCGCATCAAGGAAGCTTTGCGCGGCGGCGGCACAGTTCCGCCCAACCGAATAACAGCTGATTTGGCTTCGGGACCGGAGACCCGTATGACCGCCACACCAGCTTTGCCGCGGGCCGAAGACAGGGCGAAAATGGTTTCCATAAACGAACTCACGAGTAGCGGTTAACCGCTGCAGAGTTAATCCACGGGCATTAGGGAAAATCTTCAGTTATTCATGGATCTGAAAAAATCGGCGTTGGTTTTTGTCGCTTTCAGTTTCGGCAGCAAAAACTCCATCGCCTCTGACGTGCCCATCGGATTTAGAATGCGGCGAAGCACATACATCCGCTTCAGATCCGCCCCGGAAACCAGGAGCTCTTCTTTCCGCGTACCAGATTTCATAATATCTATGGCTGGGAAAATTCGCTTGTCGGCGATTTTGCGGTCCAAAACAATCTCTGAATTGCCCGTGCCTTTGAATTCTTCAAAAATCACTTCGTCCATCCGGCTGCCGGTGTCGATAAGAGCGGTCGCAATGATGGTCAATGATCCGCCTTGTTCGATATTCCTGGCGGCTCCGAAAAAACGCTTGGGCCGCTGCAGAGCATTCGCATCCACACCGCCTGAAAGCACCTTTCCTGATGACGGAACCACCGCGTTGAACGCTCGTCCGAGGCGGGTAATCGAGTCAAGAAGTATGACAACATCCTTCCGGTTCTCCACAAGGCGCTTTGCCTTCTCAATGACCATGTCGGAGACTTCCACGTGACGTTCGGCTTTTTCATCAAATGTCGAAGAAATCACTTCGCCTTTGACGCTGCGCTGCATATCGGTGACCTCTTCCGGCCGCTCGTCCACCAGCAGCACAATGACAACGCATTCGGGATGGTTGGCTTCAATCGAATGAGCGATATTCTGCAAAATAACGGTCTTTCCGGTCCTTGGAGGAGCAACGATCAAAGCGCGCTGCCCTTTTCCCAGCGGCGCCACCAAATCAATCATTCTAGCGGACCAGTCACTGGTCTTTGATTCATCGATTTCCATTTTCAATCGCTGATTCGGATAAAGCGGAGTCAGATCCTCGAATGCAACCACATGCCGGGCATCCTGTGCTGCCGCTTGGTCAATCTTCATGACCTTATCCATGACGAAGAAGTTTTCGTCGTCTTTAGGAGGCTTTATTTTTCCGCTGACGGTCGACCCTGTGCGAAGACCGTTGGACCGGATAATGGTATTGCTTACATAGATATCATCAGCTTGCGGAAGATAGTTGGCTTCAGACGACCGAAGGAATCCAAATCCGTCAGGAAGCACGCGAACAACGCCTTCGCCTTCGGTTTCCCAACCTTCTTCGGCCCGCGCCTGCATGATCTGAAACATCATATTGCCGCGGCGTCTTGACGATGTGTCTTTGATATTCAGCTGTTCCGCCATTTTCAGCAGTTCAATCGTGCTCTTTTCCTGCAATTCAGTCAAAGATATGGTTGGTTTCAATAGATTGCCCTCCGGTTGGACAACTTGCTGCCGCGTTCAGTCACTAATTGGGATTGATAAATCAGACCGTCATTAGTCGGTGATTGTTGAATATGCCGAAGTCCTGGTTCAGTCAACAAAGAAAATCCAGAGCACCGAGTTCTATGGCAAAACAGCACATCAAACGCAGAGTCTGCATGAAATAGGTTTGACCTCCGCGGATTCACCGATGACAGAGTTCAGAAAGGCTTAACGACCACAGCAATCACTATCACAATGACAAGAGCTGTCGGTATTTCATTCAATTGCCGAAATCTTCTTTCGCTGATAACGCAAGCGCCAGCCGCCACCTCTCGGCGGCATTTTGCCAGCCAGAAATGAAACCAAGTCAATCCGGCAACAGCTGTCAATTTGAAATAAGGCCAAAATGCAGACCAATCCACGACACCTGGAATCAAGGCCAGCCCAAAGCCAACAAACCAAACGACCAGCATCGCCGGCGTGGCGATGATCTGCAGCAGCCGCCGTTCCATCACACAAAAAACATCATGCGAAGGTGATTTTTGTCCACCGGTCTTTGCGTGATAGGCAAATAGCCGCGGCAAATAAAGCAAAGCAGCCATCCAAGCAATTGCGGCTAGAATGTGCAAAGCTTTCAACCAAAGATAAACGGACGAAATAAGAGACATGGCGGTTATCTGCGCTGAACCTGATCAACTCTAAAGGTACATACTTAAAGAAAAAAGAATCAATGATTGTTGTATTAAAGGCTGTGGAAATCTTGGAAAACTCTTTGCTAAATCATGCAAGCGGATTAGTCTTTTAAGGTAACCCATTGAACAAAATCGGATTTTGGTCTGCATTGCGCGGTATGAAAATGCAGACGGTCTTGCCGATTGCCTTAGGAAAATCCGACCGAAAAAGACAAAAAATAACGGACGAATCCGTGGAAATCTTGATTTACCCACAATCTTCACACAGTGTCCATCGGGAATTCATAGGTTATAGTCAGAATTCTCAACAAGGTGAACGGAATGATCCTGGCATCGGAATCCGACATCCGCAAACGGCTGTTGCAGGCCGCTGGCGTTCCATTCGTTGTGGTGAAGGCCAGACTCGATGAAGAGAGCGCGCGTGCAGCTCTGGATGCTGATGGCGTATTGCCAGGCGATATGGCTTTGGCGCTGGCCGAGCTCAAGGCGCGAAAGGTTTCGCTGAAGAATCCGGCGCAGCTGGTCATTGGATGTGATCAAATCCTGGAATTCGAAGGACGGGCCATAGGCAAGGCAAGAAACATAGACGAAGCTCGGTCTGTTCTGCAGGCGATGCGGGGAAAGACCCATCATTTGTACGCGGCTTCGATTATCTGTGAGAATGGTCGGGAAGTGTGGCGCGGCCGGACAAAAGCGGCAGTGACATTTCGAAAATTTTCTGATGTGTTCCTTGAGAATTATCTTTTGCGCCGCGGACATGAAATTCTTGGGAGCGTTGGCTGTTATCAGATCGAGGAAGAAGGAATCCGGCTGGTTGCTCAACTCAAAGGCGATCTTTATGCAGTCTACGGACTTCCAATTCTGGAACTGCTTCAATATTTGACCGACCGCAAAGCAATCGAGGGCTGATGCTGAATCGAGCCAACAATCTGCCGGTTTTGACAGGAGTGATCGGTGATCCGATCGGACATTCGCGCTCTCCATTGATTCACAACCATTGGTTGCGGCAGCATCAGATCAACGGCATTTATGTGCCCATCGAAGTCAACAGGCAGAATTTTCGCGATGTTTATTACGCATTGCCGAAAATGGGGTTTCGAGGAATGAATATCACAATTCCTCATAAGGAAGCGGCATTGCAGGTCTGCGATTCATTGTCCGATGAAGCGGCATTGATAGGCGCGGTTAACACGCTCACGGTCAACGACGAAAAAAAAGTTTTTGGCAACAATACCGACGCATATGGATTTTTGCAGAATCTCAGCGAAGGCGCTGGAGACTGGAAGGCTGACGGCGGTCCGATTCTGGTTCTGGGAGCTGGCGGCGCGGCGCGCGGTGTGATCTATGCGCTCATTTCCAAGGGGGCTTCAGAGGTTCATATCGCGAACCGCACCCTCGAACGCGCAAATTTGCTGAGCAGTGAATTTGGCAAACGCGTGATCCCGCACAGTCTAAGCTCGATAACGGGATTGGTGCCGAATATGTGCACAATCATCAACTCCACCTCTCTGGGCATGGAAGGCCGGCCCCCGCTGGCGTTTCCATATCAAGCGCTGAAACCAGGAACTGTGATCAACGATCTGGTTTACACACCGCTGCAGACGACGTTTCTAGCTGAAGCTAAGATGAGAGAGTGCATCACTGTTGATGGGATCGGTATGCTGCTCCACCAGGCGGCCGCGTCCTTTGATTATTGGTTTGGCGTTCGTCCGAAGGTCGATCAAGCACTTCGGCAGGCAGTGGTGTCAAGCTGATGGGCAGGCCGTTTGTGCTCGGGCTGACGGGTTCGATCGGGATGGGTAAATCGGTGACCGCCTCGATGTTTGCTGAATTAGGCGCGTCGATTTGGGATGCGGATGAAGCTGTCAACCGCATCTATGCCAGCGGTCGAGCGACAAAAGCCATCCAAAATTTGACGACCGAAGCCGTTGGGCATCCAAGCGGAGCTGTAAATAAGGACTTGCTGAAAACGTGCATAGATCAACAACCGGAACTTTTGTCTCTGGTCGAAGCGATAGTGCATCCTATGGTGCATCAAGACCGAAAACGATTTTTGCGGGAAGCAGCAGAGAAAAAAGCGCCGCTTGCGGTTGTGGTCGTCCCGTTGCTTTATGAAACCTCTGCCGAAAAGCAGTGTGACGCGGTTGCCGTTGTGTCGTCATCTAAGGAATTTCAGAAGCAAAGAGTGATGGAGAGGGAGGGCATGACCGAGGAACGGTTTGCCAGGTTTCTTGAGCTTCAGTTGCCGGATGAGGAAAAAAGGCTCCGGGCCGATTATGTTGTCTGTTCACAGTCTTTGGATCAGGCCTGGCGGGATGTTCGCGGCATCATGTCGGATATCGAGAGAAAAAGCGCATGACCGCCATTATTTTGGATATTGAAACAACGGGTCTCGAACTGTCGGACGGCCACAAGATCGTGGAAATCGGTATGATCGCCGTCGACGAAACCCAGTTCGTTCGGACGGGTCCAAAGTTCCACAAATATATAAACCCCATGCGCAAAATGAGCCGGTCCGCGCAGGAAATTCACAATATCACCGACAGTTTTTTGCGCGATAAGCCAACCTTTGAACAGATCAGTGACGAATTTCTGGAATTCATCGGGAATTCTCGGCTGGTCGCGCATAACGCAGAATTTGATATAAGTTTTGTCAATTCCGAATTAGCTGCGGTCAACCAGGAACAAATCGCCAGTGAGCGCGTGGTCGACACGTTGGATTTAGCGAAGCGGGAACTGCCGACGCTCTCCCGGCACAATCTGGATGCGCTGTGCAGACATTACGGGATTGATAATTCGGCAAGAGTAAAGCACAGCGCACTGCTGGATGCCGAGCTGTTAACGGATATATTTTTCAGACTGCTCGGGAGCGGACGGGATATGTTCGCGGAACTGGAAATAGAAACCGCTCCTGAAGCGACATTGGAAAGCGCTCCGAAATTGCGGAATAGACCAGAGCCTTTGGCCCCGCTAATCACGATTGAAGAAGAAGAAGCCCATCTCGTTATGGTCAAATCTCTCGGTGAAGATGCCTTGTGGAGAGCGTTTAAACGATAGAAATCACAGCTTTGTTCGTAAATCATGTGCGCCGCTGTCAAGTGATGAAGCATTTTAGCCAGTGCGAGAACGCAGAAACAGAGTTGCGGTAACTCCCAAACGACAATTTTCATCCGACTGGGTGATAAGCAAAGCGAATTTCTGATTTAGTCCATAAATCGCCACGGTGTGCCGGTGCAGACAGTATCTGAGAAATCAGATATGCCATCGAATGCGGCTAAGCCGCCATCTCGCTTGAAATAGCCGATCAGACCGTCCGCTTATTGCCGTATGAGTTCAGAAAAGTGTCGGAATCAGTGTTTTGTTTCCGACACCGCCCGTTGGCGTTCGAGCTCGCGCTGATAGTGAGCGGCGAAGTTGATGATCCCCAGATTGTGCGCAGGGAAACCGCCATCCTGAGTGATGTCGGCGACCACTCGGCGCAAAAAGGGGAAAATTATCTGCGGGCATTGAACGGCTAGGCAGGACTGCAGCTGATCCTGTGGGAAACCTTGGATACGGAACAACCCGCAATACTCCAATTCAAGCAAATAGGCTGGCTTCTCGGAAGCGGTCGCCTCCAAATTCAATTTGATCGCAACGACAAAACTGCTGTCGGGCAGAGTATCGATGTCGAGCGTGAGTTTGGTGTTGTGTTTCAGCTCGACAAAGTTCCATTCTTTTCTCTGAGCCCTGAAGTTTTCGAAAGACATATCGCGGATGAATTGTCCCCGCACTTCGAAATTCGAGTCCAGTCCCGCAGCTTGATCGCGGCCATTGTTTTTCGCAGCCATGGGGATTTTCGCAGATTTCAGACTTGGTTTCGCTAAAAAATTTGTCCCAATTGTTTAGCACAATCAAGGAGTGTGTGTCGAGTGGAGGCCGCATCTTCAAACGACAATCGCTGTGTCGGCGCATGCAGGGACAGCGCAGCGGCAAACCGTCCTTCGTCGCCAATCACAGGAACGGCGGCGGCAACCATGCCGTGAAGAAACTCTTCCCGGTCAAGAGCAAATCCCTGTGTGGCGGTCATATCGAGTTCTTTATGCAAACTGTCGGTGTCACAGATGGTGTTGGCGGTGAAACGCCGAAGGTCCAGCCGTTCCACAACTTTCCGTCGTTCGGATTTGACGATGCTTGCAAGGTAGACTTTGCCGCTGGCTGTGCAATGGAAGGGGATTTGGTCTCCGACGGCGAACTGAATTCTGAGGGGCCAACCGGTTTCCACTCTGTCAATATAGGTCATGCCGCGCACCAGCGGTATGGAGAGATTGATGGTTTCGCCGAAATGCCTTGCTGCGGATTCCAGTATTTGATGTCGGATGATGTTGTGATGTTGGGAAAATACGAAACCATGCGCGATTTTTCGCATGCGATTGCCCAACAACAGCGTTCCGTTTTGGGATTTTGTCAGATAGTCTTCCTCAATCATTTTTGAACAGAGCCGATGCACGGTCTGTTTAGACAGGTCGAGCGAATCTTTAATCTGCGCGACGGTCAGAGGATTTTCAGCAGCGCTGACAGCTTCAAGAATGCGCAGCATGCGCACAGATGTCGGTATGCGTTTTTTGGGCATTTCAATACTAAAATTTCATTTGCCAATCGCTTCAATAGAAGATAATTAAATTTAGGACAAACAGTCTCAAAATTCTATAGACCGGATAGTTAGGACAAGACTTGGAAATAACTTCTGCATCCGGTTCTAGCAATAGCAATTTTGATCGTTCGGTCAAATTCAATTGCAATAGTGCTGCGCGGTGACCGATATCTCAGCGGTGACCGAGCTGCAGTCCAGTTTAGACACCGGATTCTTGGAATCCGCTTTATGTGGAATTGGATTTTCAGACTGTCATATGATCGGCAGCACGTTGATCAAGATCGTTCAGATTGTTTTTGCCGACATTATTCTTTCGGGCGACAATGCATTGGTCATCGGAATGGCAGCGGCTTCGGTTCCCAGCCATCAACGGAGATTCGCGATTGCCACCGGACTTGTTCTCGCGGCTCTTCTGCGCATTCTATTTGCGATAATCGCATCGACGCTGCTCGAGATACCAGGGATTCTTTTTCTTGGCGGTCTGCTGCTGGCTTGGGTCTGTCTGCGATTCTATCGCGACCTTCGCCATTTCAATTCCGCTGGCCCAAAACAGGAAGTCGGTTTGGAATCAGCCGGTCGACAGCCGCTTCTTCGGGCTTTGGTAACCATCACCGTCGCAGATGTGTCCATGTCGTTAGACAATGTCGTCGCAGTAGCCGCCATAGCCCGAGAGGACACGACAATGCTTGTGTTCGGATTGGCCTTGGCGATTCTTTTGATGGCGTTCTGCGCCACCATCATCATGAAAGTTCTAACCCGCTACCCATTGCTTTCGTGGGCCGGGTTGGTTTTTCTGGTCTATCTGACCGCAGTTTTGCTTTTTGACGGGGGCGAAGAAATTCTGCGCCTTTTGAATATTATGTAGGCAGCGGCAGCTTTGGACAAACCCGCGCAGTTCCGGCATGCGCTTTCTCCGGCCGCGCGGATCAACACACTAGAAAGCAGAATAAAATGGAGGATTACGATGTTTAAACTTAAAACAGTCGCGGCGGCGGCCGCGATGACAGGAGTGATGGCAGCTGGAGCCGCTCAGGCCGAAACGGTTCTGCGGATTCAAACAGCAACGCCGGCTAAGGCGGACGAGCACATCATGCTCGAGGCTTTTGCGGCCGACGTTGCTGCTTTGACCAATGGCGAGCTTCAGTTTGAATTGCTGCCCGCGGGGGCCGTCGTGGCGGTTTCAGACATTATTGATGCAGTAGACGCCGGCTTGGTCGATGGTGGATTTGCCTGGACGCATTATTGGTCTGGGAAACACCCTGCTGCCATGCTGTTCGGTTCGCCGGTCGCCGGCGCCGGTGTGGGCATCGACAACATCGCTTTTCTGTCTTGGTTTCTGTTCGGAGGCGGCTCCGAGCTGTATGACCAGCTTTGGGATGAGATGGGCGTGAATGTGAAAGGTTTCATGCTGCAGCCAGTCGGCCCCGAGGCGCTCGGCTGGTTCAAAGAACCGATCAATTCGATGGAGGATTTCCGCAAATACCGCTTCCGGACGCCGCCGGGAATTCCGGGTCAGACCTACAAGGATATCGGCATTGCCTCGGTTTCCATGGGTGGAGGCGACATTCTGCCCGCGCTTGAAAAGGGGACGATTGATGCCGCTGAATGGTGTTGTCCGAAACCGGATAGCGTTTTCGGAATGCAAAAAGTTCTCAAAAATTACTATCTTCAGGGACTGCACCAAGTTGTGGTCAATGCCGATCTTTATTTGAACGGCGATGTTTATGACAGCCTGACGGATCATCAGAAGAAAGCGATCGAGGTTGCAGCGAACGCTTCACTGGCTAAATCAATGTCATATCGGATTATCGAAAATGGTAAAGCCCTCAAGGATCTTACGGAGAACCATGGGGTTATTCTGCACGACACGCCAGCCGATTATTTTCCTGCCTATATGAACGCGGCCAAAGCGACGCTGGAAAAAAATGCGGCTGACAACGCGTTTTTTGCCAAGGTTTGGAACAGCCAGCGCGAATTCGCGGAAATCGCGGTTCCGTTTTGGGCCGGCTCGCAAACCTCGAACGCACAGCTCGGAAAAGCGTTCGCTGATTCGCTTCAGTAAGAAGACTCATCACGATCTTCGAAATGCGATAAGCGAATAATGAATAGCCGGCGGCGGATCAGTGCGCCGCCGGTTAAGGGGGCAGGGCGATGAACCAGCAGTCTGATCCGAAAAGCTTGGATCCGGTCGATGAACTGATTGCCGAGCGACGCACAATGAATCCCGGCGAGACGCCGGAAGATATGGTGGAATGGCAACGGAAGCTGGTTGCGTTTATCGATATCACCAATCTGTGGGTCGGCCGCATTGCCTGCCTTTTGCTCGTGCCGGTTGTTGTGGCGATGATTTACGAAGTGGTTGCGCGGAAATTGTTTGTTTCGCCAACGCTATGGGCTTACGATGTAAGCCGGATGTTTGCTGGCGCACTGTTCATGCTCGGGGCCGGTTACGCTCTGATGAAGGGCGTGCATATCAGGGCTGATTTCATATACCGAACCTGGAGCCGCAAAACTCAAGCAGCAACCGACAGCCTGCTGTTTCTTGCCTTTTACTTTCCGGCGATGCTGTTCTTTTTTTACATTTCGCTCGATTTCACCATCGGCGCCTGGGTGAAATGGGAACGCACGATGGACAGCACGCTTATGGCGCCCTTGGCGCCGGCTCGCTCGGCGATGCCGCTTGGCGCTCTGTTTCTCATTCTGCAGGGAATCGCTGAATTGCTGCGCAGCCTGCATGATCTGGGCCCGACCTGGTCGCGCCGCATCGTCCGCCTGCTTCCTGTGTATGCCGTGCTGCTGTGCGCTGTTTTCGTCAGCGCGGTGTTTCCGGATTTTGTGCCGTTCGATGATTGGTGGTCCAGTGTCTCCGCCCCGCTTGGAGCCGGCGCGTTGTCGACCGAGACCATCGGTGTTCTTATGGTCGGTGTGATGCTGTTCGCAATTTTTGTCGGGTTTCCGATTTCCTTTACATTGATTTTTCTTGGATTCGTATTCGGCGCGTGGGGCTTTGGCGCGAAGCTGGTTTTTTATCTGCAGACGTTTCAATTCAATTCTGTGATGCTGGAGCAAACATTGGCAGCGGTCCCGCTGTTCGTCTTTATGGGAATTTTGATGGAACAGGCGGGGCTGATGGAGAGACTGTTCACTTCAGTGCAGCTGATTCTCTCAAGGACGCGCGGCGCGCTTTATCTTGCGGTCCTTTTTGTTTCGACAGTGTTCGCGGCAGCAACCGGCATTGTCGGCGCCTCGGTCACCATTCTTGGCATCATGGCTTCAAAAACGATGAACCGGGCCGGCTACGACACAAAGCTGGCCGCAGGCAGCATCACCGCAGGAGGCACGCTGGGTATTTTGATTCCGCCTTCCATCATGCTGGTCGTAATGGGACCGGTGCTGGAGGTGCCGGTTACCGACTTATTCGCGGCGGCGATCATTCCCGGGATTATGTTGGCCGGAATCTATGCAGTCTATACAGTTGTCCGCTGCCAGTTGAATCCAGCGCTCGGACCGGTGCTTCCCGAAAGCGAACAGCCGGTAACCTCGCCCTATTACTGGCTGGAGTCGGTTTTGGTCATGCTTTCGCTGATCATACTGTTCGCTTTGCTGTTCCTTGCGCTGTCGGGATCGCTGACCGGTCTGTTTCCTTTGTCCTGGCTGGCGCTTCCGCTGGGATGGGCGGCAGCGATGTATGCGGGAGCCCGCTGGGTTCGGCAAAACAAACCGGCGGGTTTTTGGTTTTCGGATCTCTGGACTGAATTCTTCAACGGACTTGTGCCGCCGGCGGCGCTCGTGGCTTTTGCGCTGGGTTCGATATTGTTCGGGTGGGCGACACCGACCGAAGGCGCTGGCTGTGGAGCGTTCGGCGCGGTTTTATTGGCATTGGCCTACCGACGGCTGACAATGCAGAAGCTTTTTGACGCACTGGTCAAAACGCTCGAAATCACGGTTCTGATCCTGTTTCTGGTCGCGGCGTCCAACTTCTTCGGGGCAGTGTTTTCGCGGCTAGGAACGCCGACGATGCTGACCGAATTGCTGCTTCAGTGGGATCTGTCGGCAACTTGGGTGCTGATCATCATCATGGCCCTGATTTTTCTTTTGGGATGGCCGCTTGAATGGGTTCCGATCGTTCTCATCATTGTTCCGATTTTGATTCCCGCCCTTGAACAGATCAATGTGAATCTCACATGGTTCGGCATTCTGGTGGCGGTGAATCTGCAGACGGCTTGGCTTAGTCCGCCGGTGGCTCTATCGGCATATTTCCTGAAGGGAGTGGTTCCGGAGTGGGATCTGGGCGACATTTATAAGGGCATGCTGCAATTCATGGTGCTTCAAGTCATCGGTCTTGCGCTGGTGTTCATGTTTCCGCAGATTGCCCTGTGGCTTCCGGGCTTGATTTACGGTCAGTAAAGTGCTGCGTATGGCGGAATCCGAAGAATTTGATTTTATCATAGTCGGGGCCGGTTCGGCTGGCTGCGTGCTTGCCAACCGGTTAAGCGAGAACGGCCGGTTCAGGGTTGCCCTGCTGGAAGCGGGAGGCCGGGACTCAAATCCCTGGATCCATGTGCCGATCGGATATTTTCGAACCATGAACAATCCAAAAATGGATTGGTGTTTCAGGACCGAGCCGGAGCAAGGTTTGAATGGACGAACAATTGATTGGCCGCGCGGCATGGTCCTCGGCGGATCGTCATCCATCAATGGGCTTCTCTATGTGCGCGGACAAGCTGAGGATTATGACCGCTGGCGGCAAATGGGAAACAGCGGCTGGGGCTGGGACGACGTGTTTCCTCTGTTTCGCAAAGCAGAGAAATTCTCCGAGGGAGAGAATGAATATCATGGCGGGTCGGGTTCGCTTGATGTTTTAGCCAAAACTCACCGCCGTTCGGTCTGTGAAGCTTGGCTGAAGGCCGCCATTGCAGCTGGGCACTCCTATAACGCGGACTATAACGGAGCTGTGCAAGAAGGGGTTGGCCATTATCAGGTCACTGTGCGGAACGGTCGGCGCTGCAGCGCGTCCGCCGGTTATCTGAGGCCTGCGATGCGCCGCCGGAATCTGCGTGTGATAACCAAGGCTAAAGCCGAGCGGCTGTTGTTCGAGGGGCGCAAAGCCGTGGGTGTTGTTTATCGCGGCCAATCGGGTCAGCAGCAGTCTTTGAAGGCGGGCAGGGAAATCATCCTCTCGAGCGGCGCAATCGGTTCTCCACATCTGCTGATGCTTTCGGGTATTGGCGACGGGGAGTTGCTCCAGCGGACCGGAATTGAAGCATTGAGCCATCTTCCCTCAGTTGGCCGCAATCTCCAGGATCATCTCCAGGCGCGCTCCGTCTACAAATGCTCCGAACGCACGATCAATGATGATGCGCGGAGTCTGCCGAAAAAAATCGCCATGGCGGCGGAATATGCGCTGTTCCGAAGCGGTCCGATGTCCATGGCGGCGAGTTTTGTGTGCGGTTTCCTGCGCACAGGCAAGCATGTGGAGACTCCGGACATTCAATTTCATGTGCAGCCTTGGTCGGCGGATTCCGTCAAAGAGGGCGTGCATAGGTTTTCGGCGTTTACGGCATCGGTTTGTCAATTGCGGCCGGAGAGCCGCGGAGAGGTCGTCCTTCGGAGCCCCGACCCTTCGGTGCTTCCGGCGATCCGACCGAATTATTTGACGACCGAAACCGATCGCAGAACCATGGTCGAGGGTGTGAAGATTGCTCGTGACATCGCTTCCCGCGAACCGCTGGCAGGAAAAATCACATCGGAATTTCAGCCGGGCGGCGCGGTTAAGAGCGACGACGATCTCCTCGAATGGATTCGCAATACAGCAACAACGATTTATCACCCGACCGGAACCTGCCGGATGGGACAAGGGCCAGGCTCGGTCGTCGATGAGAGGCTTCGTGTCAGAACAATCGAAAATCTGCGGATTGCGGATTGTTCGATTATGCCGGAAATCGTATCCGGCAACACAAATGCGCCTGCAATTATGATCGGGGAAAAGGCGTGCTTGATGATCGCTGAAGATGCACAGCGTTGAATTTGATTTTGGATAAGTGGAGATCGGCTCTATGCGAATGACAACGGAAGAAGCGTTTGTGAAGGTTCTGCAGATGCATGGCATTGAACATGCATTCGGAATTATCGGTTCGGCGATGATGCCGGTGTCCGATTTGTTTCCGGCGGCGGGAATCACGTTTTGGGACAGCGCGCATGAATGCAATGCCGGGATGAGCGCCGATGGTTTCACGCGCGCTACTGGAAAAATGTCGATGATGATCGCGCAAAACGGACCGGGCATCACCAATTTTGTCACGCCGGTTAAGACCGCTTACTGGAATCATTCGCCGATATTGCTGGTAACTCCGCAGGCGGCCAACAAAACCATCGGCCAAGGCGGGTTTCAGGAAATCGAACAGATGAAGCTGTTTGAAGACATGGTTTGTTATCAGGAAGAGGTGCGTGACCCGTCTCGCATGGCGGAAGTTCTGAACCGTGTCATTGAGAAAGCATGGCGGGGCTGCGCACCGGCTCAGATCAATGTGCCAAGAGATATGTGGACTCAAGTCATTGATATCGAAATTCCGCAAATCGTCCGACTGGAGCGGCCGAGCGGAGGCAAAGATGCGATTGGCCAAGCCGCGCGGATGCTGTCCGATGCGGCTTTTCCGGTGATTTTGAACGGCGCCGGCGTTGTGCTCGCGGGGGCGATACCGGCTTCGGTTGAATTGGCGGAACGGTTGGATGCGCCGGTTTGCTGCGGTTATCAGCACAATGACGCGTTTCCGGGTTCCCACCCACTGGCCGTGGGGCCGCTCGGCTACAACGGTTCAAAAGCTGCGATGGAACTGATTGCCAAGGCCGATGTTGTTCTGGCTCTCGGAACCCGGCTGAACCCATTTTCCACGCTTCCTGGATATGGCATCGATTACTGGCCAAAAAACGCGAAGATTATTCAAGTGGATGTGAATTCTGATCGGATCGGGCTCACCAAGGCGATCACGGTCGGGATCCAGGGCGACGCCCGGCTGGTTGCTGAGCAGCTGCTCAATGCATTGAGCGACACCGCCGGCGATGAAAACCGCCGTGAGCGCCGCGAGACCATCGCCGCGACCAAATCCCGATGGCTGCAGCTTTTGGCTTCGATGGATCACGAAGACGATGATCCCGGGACGACTTGGAATGAGCGCGCGCGCAAGCGTGATCCAGAACGGATGAGTCCGAGAATGGCATGGAGGGCGATTCAGTCCGCGCTGCCAGCGAACGCGATCATTTCTTCCGATATCGGCAACAATTGTGCGATCGGCAATGCCTATCCGACATTCGAGGATGGGCGAAAATATCTTGCTCCGGGACTGTTCGGTCCGTGCGGTTATGGTCTGCCGTCAATCATAGGAGCGAAAATCGGCTGTCCGGATACGCCGGTTGTTGGATTTGCCGGGGACGGCGCCTTTGGAATTTCGATGAATGAAATGACGGCGATTGGCCGTGATGAATGGCCTGCGATCACCATGGTGGTTTTCCGAAATTACCAGTGGGGAGCCGAAAAGCGCAACACAACGCTCTGGTTTGACGATAATTTTGTCGGGACCGAGCTGAATGAACGCGTGAATTACGCGGCGATTGCCGAGGGATGCGGATTAAAAGGCCAGCAAGTGCGAACAATGGCGGAGCTGACCGAAGCGCTGCGTGTTGCGGTCGATGAACAGATGGAAGATCGGGTCACGACCTTCATCGAGGTCATACTGAATCAAGAACTTGGCGAGCCGTTCCGCCGCGATGCAATGAAGGCGCCGGTAACCTTGGCGGGCATAGAACGAGAAGCAATGCGGCCGCAGGCGGCTTCCTAGGGAATATTCTTATGGGATTTCTATCAGATCTGCATAAGCAGGCGGTGCGGAATCCGAAAATAATCGTGCTTGCGGAAGGTGAGGACGAAAGAATTATTGCAGCGGCAAGAGCCGCTTCAAAGGATGGAATCGCCAAGCCGATTTTGCTTGGAGACAGGAGGCGGATCCGCGACTCCGGCGATCTGGATGGAATCGAGATTGTCGATCCTTCCACTGATTGTCGGCTGGATCGATTTAAAGCGGTGTACAGCGATATCCGCGGGTCAAAGCTGAAGAGTTCGGAGGAGGCGGATTCGATGATTCGCAATCCCCTCGGATTCGCCGCGATGATGGTGCGCGAGGGGTGTGCGGACGCAACGATTGCCGGTGCTGTTGCGACGACTGCCGATACGATATTGGCCGCTCTGCGGATCATTGGCAGAGCGCCCGGGTCCAGCTTGGTGTCGTCTTTTTTTCTGATGCTGCCCGAAGATCGCTCAGGTCCGTTCAGGGACAGAGTTTTGTTCGCCGACTGCGCTTTGGTTGTAGAGCCGACTGCGGAGGAGTTGGCGGACATTGCGGTGAATTCCGTCGAGTCGGCCAGGTCGTTTCTTGATGAGGAGCCCCGTGTTGCCATGCTGTCGTTTTCAACAAGGGGAAGCGCAGCGCATGATCGGGTTTTGCGCGTGCGAAGGGCAACCGAAATGGTTCGCAGCCGCTGTCCTGGTTTGGAGATCGACGGAGAAATTCAATTCGATGCGGCGGTTGATGCGGTTATTCGGGAACGAAAGGCCCCGCTGAGCGAACTGAGCGACGCGCCGAATGTGTTTGTGTTTCCCAATCTTGATGCGGCGAATATCGGTTACAAAATTGCCGAGAGGGTTGGCGGAATGACAGCGGTTGGGCCTGTGCTGCAAGGGTTGTCCAAGCCGGCGAACGATTTGTCGCGCGGGTGTTCAGTGGCTGATATTCACAATTTAATTGCCATTTCCGTGGTACAGGCGGGTAACACTGAAAGGGGTAAGGAGGAATCTCCTTAACGAACGAACGGATTTGGCAAGGATCGACGAGATTCATGGAAATTCCGAGAGCGCCCGTCCGGATGGTTCATGATTGAGGAGCAGAACATACAGATAGCGCGGAAGTTTTCACGCGTTTTGATCAACTCGACAAGGAGAGGCGCGGACTCCGTCTGAAGAATCGTCGCTTGGTTAAACCGGCATGTCAGCTGCGCGGTTCTTCCACGTCGATAATCGGTCCAACCCCTTCGCTGACTTGCCAGCCTCTCGGCGCGAATTTGGTGGCTAGAGTTTGAGCGCCGTGCCGGATCAGATAAGCGCGGGCGCTGGACGACAAAAGCACCAAACCAACGGCATCTGTGAAGAATCCCGGAGTCAACAACAGCAGTCCAGCGCTGAAAACGAGCACGCCATGCACAATCTGCTCCGTGGGATCTCCGCCACTGGAAATTATCAGTTTCAGGTTTTGGATGACATGGAGGCCTTGGGTTCGAAGCAAAACCGCGCCTAACAGAGCGGTGAGCACCACGATGACAAGGGTCGCGAACAGACCGATTGCGCCGCCAAGTTGGATAAAGAGAGCGATTTCAATCAAAGGAACCGCAAGCAGCAATAGTAATAAGCGCATAGGTTGGTTTCTCCGGTCGGAACATTCCTCGGTTCTGGACTTTCACGATTCCGCAACCTATATTAATTCCAACGCTTCCGACATGGAAGATGATAAGGCGACAGGAGTATCGAATGGGTAATTCACTATTGCAGCTGATCGCACTGGCTGCGGTGGCGGTCTTCCTGATCGTTAAGCTCCGCAATACCCTCGGCACCCGCGATGGTTTTGAAAACCTGCAGAGACGGAAAAATCCACAGCAGCGCGGTTTTGATGTTCCAGCCGCCGAAAAACAGGCTCCTGTCATTGACCGCGAAATCAGCAGATATATTGATACCGAGAATGATCACTCGTCCGCAAACGCGCTGGCATCAATGAAGAGCGCCGAAAAGAATTTCTCGGTTGCGGATTTTATGGACGGTGCGGGTCAGGCGTACGAAATGATTCTGCTGGCTTTTGCCAACGGAAAACTGGACGAGCTCGAAGATTTTGTATCAGATGATGTTTACGACTCTTTCTCGGAGATTGTCAGTAACCGATCAGAGGATGGTCTTCTGCGCGAGACCAAGTTTATCGGTCTGCGCGAGACCCGAGTCCGAAACGCCAGTTTCGAAGAGCCGCACGAAGCTGAAATCACTGTGGAGTTTGTCGCTGAACTGATTTCCTATGCTGTGAATGCAGATGGAGAACTCAAAGAAGGCAGTGATGAGATGGTGCGACGGCAGCACGATGTTTGGACATTTGCTCGGCGGATGGGATCTTCGGATCCAAACTGGACACTGGTCGCCACCGGCGAGTAACGGCGCATCGACAGTTCGAATTTTGCGTGAAGCGCGCAGAAATGTCCAAAGCGGGTGGCTGTAGCGGCCGTGCTGTCACGGACGCTGAAATGCGCGATTGGATAAGAGAAGTCGGCGAATCGAAAACGAGGTTCGGTTCAAGCGAATCCAAAGATCGCAACCGGCCCAAAGCGGCAATCAGCCCGTCGCGCGACATCGTGTCGGTGACAAGAGAGTTCGAAAAATACATGAGCGCCGGCATGCCGGACAGGCCGAGTCCATCGCCAAACACCCTGGCGAAGACCGTCCAACCGGGTGTTGAGACTGCGGAAAAGAGTCGGCATGGTTTGAATGGCATCAGACCTGACGAAAAATTTCTGAGGCGGCTGAGGGCTGGCAAAATAACTCCCGAACGCCGAATTGATCTTCATGGGCAGACGCAGGCGAGAGCGTCAGACCAGCTCGACCGGTTTTTTGATGCAGCGACTTCGGAGAATTGTCGGGTGGTTTTGGTAATCACTGGACGGGGCAACCATTCCTCCCGACCGGTTCTGCGAGATATGTTTGAAAATTGGGCGCGGCACGGCAGATTCGCCGAACAAATTTTTTATACCTGTTATGCACCGATCAAATATGGCGGGTCAGGAGCGACATATGTTGTGCTGCGCCGAAACCGGAACAGCAGGCTTTCTTCTGTCCGCTGAACCTGATTTGCGTTTGCATGCGCAGCGGAAATCCATGCGTATGCGATCAAGCTGAGGAATCGAGGTCAGTTCATAAAGCGCGAACGGAATTCCAAGTCGGCTGCGACGGTGACCCGGTAACGGCCGCAGATGAATTCTGCCGCCGCAACCAGTCCGGTCCTAAAGCTTCCGCGGTCAAGATTGAGCTTTCCGGTCTGTTCCATCGGCAAGGTCTGCTGACTGAGCTCACCAAAGGCTGAATCGGTTCGCGGTGTGTGGCCGTGCACGACCGTTTTGCCCTCAAGAGGATTGTCGGTCCACAGAAAGTCTTCCCGAATCCAAGCCCAATGATCGTCGGAATAAAGGTGCCATGGCTGAGCCAGAAAGGCTTCCGGGACTTGAGATGGGTTGATGCCGGCATGAACAAACAGAAGAGCGCCGCATGATATGTATGAACGAAGCTGTTGTAGAAACGTTATTCGCGTTTCGCCGAGCGCGCGAGACAAACCGTCCGCGAACACTTCGTGAGAACGGCCTCGAATTTCATCCATAACCCCAAGCTGATTCAGCACGGTTCCGCCGCCATTCATCAACCAGATTTCGCTGTCATGCAGCGCGCCTCGGGCAATAGCCCTCCGCATCATTTGTTCATGGTTCCCCATGAGCGAAACCACGTTGTCGAATTTTCGAAATCGAGCCTCTATTGCTGCATCCAAGGCTCCGATGCTGTCGGGGCCGCGGTCAATCAGGTCGCCTAAAATGACGAGAGTGGAATGATCATGGCGACCGCACAAATTCTCATATTCGTCAAGAATACGGACGAACGGCAACGTCATGCCATGCACATCGCCAACTGCGCAAACGCGCCGCCCCGGTTCGAGGTCTGTATTGAGCGGCAGCCAGTGGGACTGAAGCAGACCGGTTCGACCGCGGTGCATTTTCAGAGCGACCGCGGTGTCCTCAGCCTCTCGAACACTTCGATGAAATCGCCTTTGCGCAGGTTGGAATAATTTTCGAAAGCCATACCGCATTCCAAGCCGGAACGGACTTCGGGAACATCTTCTTTGAAACGCTTGAGAGTTTTCAGTTTTCCCTCGTGGATAATCGTGTTGTCCCGCAGCAATCTGACTCCAGCGGTTTTTCGGGCAATGCCTTCGCTAACTCTGCATCCAGCGACGGTGCCTGAGCCGGTGACTTTGAAGATTTCAAGTATTTCCGCGTTTCCGATTATGGTTTCCTTGATCTCGGGAGAAAGCAGATCGGAAGCATAGGCCCGGATGTCATCAACAAGCGAGTAGATGACGGAATAATAGCTGATGTTTATGCCTTTGTTCGCGGCCGCGACGCGCGCAGGCGCATTGGCCCGCACATTGAACCCAATGATGCGTGCATTGGATGCTTCTGCGAGAGAAACGTCGGTTTCCGTAATTGCGCCGACTCCCGAATGAAGCACTCGGACTTTAACCTCGTCATTGCCGATTTTTTCGACGCCTTGAACGATCGCTTCAACCGATCCTTGAACATCGGCTTTAACAACGAGATCCAGATCTTTTGTTTCATTGCTGCGGATTCCAAGCAGCGTGTCGAGCGAAATGACTGTTCCGGCGGGGCGGTCCTTTTGCTTTACCAAATCTTGCCGATAACGGGAAATCTCACGCGCCTGGGCTTCTGTCTCCACAACATTGAGGGTGTCGCCCGCCTGCGGCGGGCCGTTCAAGCCCAGGACTTCAACCGGTGTTGACGGACCGGCGGAGTTTATGCGCGCGCCGGTATCGTCAATCAAAGCCCGCACCTTGCCCCACTGATCACCGACTACAAAGATATCTCCTTTTCGCAGTGTTCCATTTTGAACAAGAATTGTCGCCACGGGCCCCCGACCGATATCCAAACGCGATTCAATCACCGCGCCTTCCGCAATGCGGTTTGGATTGGCCTTTAGTTCAAGAACTTCCGCCTGTAAGGCAATCGCATCCAGCAGCTGGTCGATGCCGGTTCCGTTCAAGGCGGAGATTTCCACGTCCAAGACATCGCCTGAATGAGCTTCCACAATCACGTTGTGTCGAAGCAAATCGTTTCTGACTTTATTGGGGTCGGCGCCGGGCAGGTCGCATTTGTTAATGGCGATCAACATCGGCACATTGGCGGCCTGAGCATGACTGATGGCTTCGGCGGTCTGCGGCATGACCGCGTCATCTGCCGCGACGACCAGTATCACAATATCGGTAACTTGGGCGCCGCGAGCGCGCATGGCGGTGAACGCCGCGTGTCCCGGCGTGTCAATGAACGTCAGAAGCTGTCCGTCGTCGCTTTTTACCCGATAGGCTCCGATATGCTGAGTGATCCCGCCAGCTTCGCCAGACGCGACATTGGTTTTTCTGATTGTATCCAAGAGTGACGTTTTTCCGTGGTCGACATGACCCATAATCGAAACAACGGGAGGTCGGGATGCCAATTCTTCTGGAAGATCAGGTTTGGTTTCGATGACGTCTTCGACATCGGAGGCGGAAACGCGCTGGAATTTATGACCAAATGTTTCGACAATAAATTCTGCAGTATCAGCGTCAATTGGTTGATTCTGCGTTGCCATGATTTTGTTTTCAAACAGACATTTGATGACATCGGCCACGCGTTCGGCCATTCTGTTCGCGAGTTCTTGGACGGTGATTGATTCAGGAATCTGGACATCGCGGACGATTTTTTCGCGAACCTCATTGTTTGTTTTTGCCTGGTGTCGCTTTTTCTGCTGGCTGCGCCGGTAGGCGGCCTGTGAGCGCTGCTGCACATCATCATCGTCGAGTGCGCGAACATCAACTTTTTTAGATTTATTGCGCCGGTTGTCCCGCGTGTCTTTGCCCGGCGGTTTGGGATCCGGGGTTTGGTCAAAGCGTTTGCGATTCGATTTGCCGGTTGGCGTTTTGGCAGGCGCAGCCTTTGGTTTTGCCGGTTCGGTCGGAATTTCAGCAGGGGGTTTCGCCTCAAACGGCTCAGGCGCCGGGTCCGGAGTTTCCGCCAGCTGCTGTTCTTCCGCCTCTTTTTCCTTCCGCTTTTTCGCTTCTACGATGCGTTTGGCTTCCTGTTCCGCCTGCAGTCTCAGCGCTTCTTCCCGTCGCTTCTTCTCGTTCTGCAGGGCTTGGTGTTTTGCGCCTTCTCGATCCTCGTCAGGCACCTTGCTTTCGACCGGAGGAACGGTGCTGACCGGCGGTTTTTTTTGTTTAAAGGGCGTTTTGGGAACAGACGTTTTGGGAACAGAGTACCGTCCCCTTGCTTGTTTATGAACTATGACTTCTTTTCGATTTCCGCGATTGACAGGAGACGCTTTCGCGGCTGTTCCGCTGGACTTGGCATTGGGATTCAGTGTGAGGATTGGCTTTTCCATGGAGGTTTTTCTTTCTCAGACTGAATCACAACATCGCAGGTTCCAAGTTTAAACGCGTTTCATGCTGACACGTCTTTCGTATACCACTCAATCGGCATAACACCTGTTCAACGCAGGTTGCAAGTCTGCCACTGCGGATAGCGGCATATACCACAGTTTTTCGTCCAAATGCCACACCCAATTCGCATCTTGTAAGGCATTTGTGGAGGCTGGGTTTAAATCTGATTCCTTGCCGGAGTTTCGCCGATTGTCGAAGCGAACTGTCATTTGCCTGAATCAGGACCCCTGCCTTTCCCAAATCCAGCTCTGATCGAACGTTTTCAAAGCCGGAAACGGACAATCCAGCTTTCCGAGCAAGCGCGATTTGTACGATAGATTTCTCAACGAGCTGATTTTCCACCATTTTTGTCAATAGTGCCGGCGCAACCACCGAATGGCGGGCGGCACGGGAAAAGATGTTTTTGCTGGTTGCTCTGTCGATATGTTCCGCATCGGCTTTCACCCAAATTCCCCGCCCCGGAAGTTTTTCATTGATGTCCGGAGTGACGATTCCATTGGGATCGATCACGAAACGAACCAGTGCTGTCTTTGGCAGAGTTTCCCGGCTGACGACGCAGCGTCGCACTGAAGAAAATGTTCGTTTTTGTTTGTCGGTTTTAGCCAAAAGCCGCTGCCTGACCGGTTTCATTTTCGTCTGTGGTTTGCACAGCCCTTGAGGCTTGAAGTTCGGCGGCTTCTTCTTCCGTTAAGATGCCCGCGGCCAGACGTGCCGATACGATCAGTTGAAAGGCCTCGTCAAGTGTAACCTGGCAGTTTTCCAGAAGTCCTTTCTCCCAAACCTGCTTGCCGTTTTGCATGGATACGGAGCCGGCCAGCTCATAATCCGCGCAATACGCAAAATCCGTCAATGTGCAGATGCCGTCTTGCGCCAGCGTCAGAAGCATCTTGGGTGAAAGTCCCTCGAATTTTGCCAAGTCATCCTGAAGACCGGCTTCATAGGCTTGAACAAGACAATCCTCATTTTCTTTTTTTACGACTGATTGTGCGCGATTCCGAATTTCTTCGGCAATATTTTCGTCGATCCCGTCCAGTTCTGTCAGCTGTTCGATATCGCTTGTTGCAAGAATTTCAGAACTGTCGAAGCCTTCGGTGACCAAGAGGCGGGCAAAGACTTCGTCGATGCTTAAGGCTTTCATGATCTCCTCGGTCATCCGTGCGTTTTCCGCTTGGCGGCGTTCTCGTTCAGCCGATTCGGTAATAATTGATATATCGAAGCCCGTCAGATGACAGGCAAGCCGGACATTTTGTCCATTCCTTCCTATGGCCAAAGACAATTGATCGTCGGGAACAACGACCTCTCTCGGTATATTCTGTTCGGTGAGTATGATTTTTAAGACTCTTGCCGGCTGCAATGCGCTGACAATGAAATCGACCACGTCCTCGGTCCATGGAATGACATCGATGCGTTCACCCTGCAGTTCATTGACTACGGTTTGAACGCGCGAACCGCGCATGCCGACACAGGCTCCGACGGGATCAATGCTCGAGTCTCTGGAGACCACCGCGATTTTTGCTCTTGATCCCGGTTCGCGCGCCACCGAAACGATTTCAATCGTTCCTTCATAAATTTCCGGGACTTCCTGCCGGAATAATTCGGTCATGAACTCATTCGCGGATCTGGACAGGAAAATCTGCGGCCCGCGTGTGTCATTTCGCACGTCGTAGATGTAGGCGCGCAGCCGTTCGCCGGGACCATAAATTTCACGACCGATTTTTCTGTCTCGCCGCAGAATGGCTTCACCGCGGGGCAAATCGACAATGATGTTGCCGTATTCTTCGCGTTTCACTGTTCCAACGACGATGGTGCCGACCTTGTCTTTGAATTCTTCGTATTGCCGCTCTCGTTCGGCAATGCGCACGTTCTGCAGCAGGGCCTGCTTTGCCCGCTGCGCGACGATTCGTCCCATTGCGAATGGCGGAAGCTGCCGTTCGATCGTTCCGCCGATGACTGCATGGGCGTTTTCCTTCAGAGCCGCTTCGAGCGAAATTTGCGTGCTGTTGTTGACGACTTCATCCGTGACCTCAAGGATCTGCGTGACCGTCTGCTGTCCGGACACCGGGTCAATGGCAACTTGGATATTTCTTTCCTCGCCGTATTTGTGGCGAGCGCCTTGGCTGAGAGCTTCCTCGATCGCTTTGATTACCAGGCTTTTATCGATCATTTTTTCCGCCGCGACGGAATCAGCGATATGGAGAAGCTCCAGCTTGTTCGCGCCGTCAATACTCATGATTTTCTCCTTAGTGTTTTCGCTTTGACGCGGATAAATTCAGAAGCCGGTCGGTCAGAACCAATCTGGCGTTTGAAACCAAAGTGAATTCAAGCAAGAATTCCCCCTCTTCGGTTGCCACCTGAATGGCGGCGCCTTCTGTTCCACCGATGATTCCCTTAAACCTTCGTCGTCCATTGATGAGTTCCACGGTTTCGAGTTTGGCGAGATGGCCTTTCCAAGTGGAAAAGTCGGACAAGCGGGTAAGCGGTCTGTCGATGCCCGGGGACGAAATTTCTAATGTGTAAGAACCGGAAATCGGGTCTTCGACGTCAAGAATGGCAGAAACGGCTTTCGAGATGTTGGTGCAGTCATCAATTTCCATTCCGCCGTCATTGCGCTCGGCCATAATCTGCAACTGTTTCTTTCGACCGCCGCCGATCCGCAGACGAACCAGCTGATACCCCATGTCCTTGATGACCGGGTCGATGATCGCACTGATCCGCCGTTCGGCGGGCGTAAGCGTGACCAAGTTATGCATAAACTCTCCAGAATCACAAAACGGGCCGCGGCCCGCCGTGAGAATTTGGAGGGCTGCGAGTTTGGACGTCGCTGCCGCGCTCATGGCATCATATATGAACGTTGAAGAAAATTGCAAATGGTTTTGTGCGCAGAATTCAGATGCGATTTCTTGTTCGGATGAGTTGGGTTTTCCGACATTGACTGCACGAATTTCAAATGCCGTCATGCCTGAACCGGCAGGTGCTTTTGCATTTCCCAGCGGTGTGAATGACCCTGCATGATCCACTTCGCGGTTTGGACATTTTTTGAAGTTGTCGCAGCGCAACCGATGAAGCGGATGGCGGGTTTAATTTAGCACGTCCCGAAATACGCGCGGCCTTACGGAGAAGCACATCCAAGAAGCGGATTTAAACTGCTGGTTTTGCCGAAGATTTGCAACGGTTTTGGGTGAACGGATGTTGCCGAGGGCAAGGGTTGCAGAATCAATTATGCAAAAAGCGGCTTTAGGAGACTCGGTCGTTTTGCCGTGGCGATCAAGTGTCGCAACCATTCCGCAAGAGCAGGTGGCGATCAGAGATTGCATTTCTGCTGCCAGCACCGCTCCGCACTTCTTTCACCACGAATTAAAGTTACTTGCATTTTAGAATGTTGGCGTGCGGCATAAGGATTTTTGGATAGGGGGTGGATTATAACGGAATGATGCCGCCAACCGTTTCATGTCAATTCCAAAGCATTTATTCAGTCATCGGCTGAACCATAGAGTTGTTTCATATCCATGACTGAGCGTCGCACCAATTCAGTCAGTACTGTGAAATCGATGTTATCCAGTTTGGTAATGTAAAGACAGGATATTGAGTGTTTGTATTTGCCCAACTTGGCCATGAGATCTGAATAATTCTTGAATCCAGGCATTATGTATACAGTCAAGGATGTTTTTCTTGGTGCAGCACCCGTCAACATCCATTTGTGTCGAGAACCGTCGGAACGGTGGTATGTGTATCGTCCGAAGCCAACGATGCTGTCGCCCCACATTCTTGGATTTTCTCCGGTTACTTCCTGCATCATGCGCACAACGCGTTTCGTGTCTTCTCTGCGTCGCTGATTTTCTACGAGATTCAGATAGGTTTCGACATTGGCATCGTTCTCGACGGTTTTGAGCGCTGTCATGATCATTGTCCTTCCGCAATTTGCCTCAATTCGCCAAGCTCGAACTATAGTGTTTTTGGGCGCATCCCAAATTCAATGATCTTGCGATTGCTCTTTTCTTTCAGAAGAGGTCAACCCATGGCGCGGTATGGCAATTGATTGGCATGTTCACATTGGCTTATGCGACGCCTGCAGTATCATCTCATCGAAAAACTCTGCGAGCGCGAATCCATTCCGCGTTACCGAGACCAGTCTTAACAAAATGGCCGACGGTGTTCACAGATCCCAAATCAGCAACAGCCCGTGGACCGGCTAACTCGCAATAGCGAGTGTCTGCCGGAAGAGTCGATTCTACCGTGCAAAGCTTTACTGTGCATAGCATTTTCTGTTGCTTGTGGTTGCAAAGATTCGCCCAGATTTTGTGTCAAAAGGGCGAATCTTCAACTTTGAGTGATGCCATTAGAACCGCATCTGAGAAAAATCTGCAACGGTTTCATGTCCGATCAATGAGCGGTCGCGGGAGGACATTCCCCGTCTGCTGAGCGGCCTGAAGGCTCTTTACTGCGACGAAAAGTCCCGTCAGGCGGTTGTGGGTCGCACGGAGGCGAAGCATTCGGAACGCTTCAGCCTTGTATGGAATCCGGACGTCTGGTTCCAGATCCAGAAATCACTGAATGCGCGATACTGGAAAATGCCCAAGTGAGCAGCGTATGGGCGATCGAGGCGACTTTGTGCGGACTGGACCAAAGGTTATCCGCCCGGGAATGAAATAGTTGCGGCCAGACAATACCCGTCAATCGCGCAACGCAAAGACAACCGATATTTTTTTTAGTCAATGGATAACAGGATGGCGACGACACGCCGATTGCTCTGTCTTCCTTCAGGTGAGGCATTTGAAGCGCGGGGCGCCAGATATCCGATTCCTTCGGCTGAAATTCGGTCGTTTGTTACACCGTGGCTGTCGACGAGACGCTGCAATACCGATTCTGCTCTTCTTTGAGAAAGTTTAATGTTGGATTCTAAAGAATCTCGAGCATCGGTATGGCCGACGAGCACAATGAGCGAATTTGGATACTTAGCAATGAATTTAGCAATGTCATCGAGTTCACGGTAGTTGCCGTCCCCGAGCTCAGCTGATCCCGATTCAAAGCGCAGATTTTCCAGAACAACATAACCATTCTCTTTGAGGTTTTCAGCGAATGAGTCAGTGCTGGAATCGCCTTGCTTATCATTGGAATTCGTGGTTGGCGAAGGCAGCCCAACCAGGGGCGATTGGTCTGGCAGTTTGAGCTCGGTCGCCAAGATCAACTGCACATGACCAGCATCTGCGCTTCGGCTAACCAGAATCGATATAAGTTGTCTACCGTTCGCATTTTGCCTTTCAGCGGTTATGTGCCGATAATCGCTAAGATCGACGAACATCGCAGGGGCGTGAACAATGTCAATGCTGGCTCGAAAGTCAAAACCACCGCAGGTTTTCTGATGACAGCGAAATAAAACCTCGTATCCTTGACCTAAAATATGCTCTTGAAAATGCTCCAGAATTGTCAATGTCGGGCTAGGCGCCGACCTGTAAGCCGCGATTGCTATATGGCCGTCAACCGTTACGAATGTCACAAATCCATTTTGGTAAGGACCTATAGGGATAGCCTGGCTGGAATCGCTGGTTTGCCCAACGTAAGTTTCTTCAAGTATTAGATCCGCAGGCAGAGAATCGAGTGCCGCAGCATCTGAAAGCCCAAATCCGGAGAAAACGACAGCGTATGCGGCATGAAGTCTCAACGAAAGGCCCCATGATATTCGGGATTTGGCATCATGGCTGTCGCAGAAGCAACGCGATTAGTCATATTAAAGAATCCTGCAACGGCTGTAATGTCCCAGATGTCGCGATCATTGAATCCGGCTTTGCGAAGTTCTTCCCGGTCGCTTTCTGAAATCAGGTGACTGTCACGTGTGATTTTCTCGACAAATTCAAGCATAGCCCGCTGTCGCGGCGAGAGTTTGCAGACTCGGTGGTTCATGACCAGCATTTCGCCGAGTTCCGGGTTTTCGGACAATTCTCTAACCGCCGCACCATGCGCGGCCAAGCAATAGTAACAACGATTTATTGATGACACGACAACGGCAATCATTTCCCGTTCAAGCTTTGACAGCCCGCTGTCAGCCAGCATCACGTTGTTGTACATCGCCGCGAAAGCATCAAGCTTTTCAATATTGAAAGCATAAGCTTTAAGGACATTCGGGACGAGGCCGAGCTTGTCCAGGCAAAGATCAAAGTATTTTTGTGTTGTGTTTGGAAGCGGGTCGACTTGCGGCAAATTCAAGGCAGTCGGAAGGTTGTCATTTTCAGGCACTCGTATCTCCAACGCGTTTGTATTTCCCTGAGAAGCTAGACTTATTAGGCCAACAATTTCAATCAATACCACTTGGTTTGTGCAACCGGTTTAAAGTGAGGTGAAAAAAACATTCGAAATCGTTGATGCATTCGAGTATTTGCTTGTCCGAAAACCCATTTTTCAAGATCAAAATGAAAATCAGCTGCGTTCTGCGCTGCTCAATGCGGCGGTCAGTTCGCTGCCTCTTTGCATTTGGCAACTCGTGCTCATAACTGTGCCGCCAAAAGGATGTCTGCACAATGCCTGCTCTTCGCCTAACGGCCGAAGATTTAGTTTTTCAGACTGCATTGAACAATATGCCCGACTTGCGCAAGCAGAGGCGGACAGCCCTTCGCTGGGTTTCAGAATACCTTCGCGTTTGACCACGGTCAACTCAAAGGCTGTGCCAACGCGGCTCCGCCTTATCTCCCGGTCCTAAAAAAATCGGGGATTTAAGAGGTGCCGAAAGCAGGATTGGAAGGAAACCGCGCGTTCAGCGCATTGCAGAACGCCGACGGTCTCCAATCGATGTGGAGACCGCAGCGAACGACATCTTCCAACGCATGAACACGGTGTCGGTTCCGCTGACCTCCGCCGTGTTCTGTGGTCGGTCATCAAGGGAAACGATGTGATAGACGCGTTCCGGATGATTGCGCATTTCCGGCTTGAATCCTGACACGCGGGCTGGCGTTATCAGCCCGCCGGGTTAAGTCCGGCCGCCGTGAAGACGGCTTCAAGCGATTTCTCCCGCATGGCCGCGGTTCCGACTTTTTTCAGATCCGAGCTTTCCGCCTGGCCCAGCTTCGCTCTTGCCCAATCCGGGAGCTTGCCGTACCGGTCTTGAAGAAGCTCGAGAATGAGTTCGGCCATTCCTTCCTGCCGTCCTTCCTGCCGTCCTTCCTGCCGTCCTTCCTGTCGTCCTTCCTTCCGCCCCTCTTGCCGTCCTTCGCGGTTTCCCTTGAGGCGTTCGTCTTCGAGGACCCATTTTTCGAACTGCGGCTTCAGTTTTCCCATCATCTTTTCCTTTCCGTTCGGTTCAAGCCTTTCCAATTCCAGGGCGATGCGCTTCGGATCGCAGTTCAGCTCCTCTCCGACATAGAGCGCCGCGTGCGTGAACAATCGCTCGCTTTTGAACATCCCGGCGATCGCCGCGGTCCATTCATCGCTGATATTGTTTTTTCCGCTGCATTTCAACGCCGCCAGCACACCGCGCAGCACCGGATCGGAGGGCATATCGGCCAGCCGCATCGAAAAAAGATCGGCGACGAAGTAGCCCATGCCCGCTTCGCGAGGATCCGCCCGGCGGTGGAACTCGCCGCTGACGAGGCGGACTTCCCCGGCATCCGCGGACCGGTGGCCGGCCAGATGCTCCATGCTGTCGATCATCAGCCGCGGCAGGTCCCAGGGCCGGTTCGCGTGGCTCACCACCAGCGAAACCACCGGGGCGGCCAGAACAGGCCGCCCGCTCCCGCCCCTGGCCGACGCCGTCACGATCTCGGTCGAGTAGCGCATGAGCTGGAACGGCGTCCGCGGATCGACGTCGCTTTTGTGCTCGATGATGAAGCTGACCCGCCGCCCTTCCTTCATCGGGAAGCGGAGCCAGCAATCGGGAATGAGCGAAGCGCCCGCCTTGGTGGTCAGCCGGTCCGCCGGCCTCTCCGGCCCGGCGGCCCAGTCGATCCGTTCGACAATGCGCGCCGGCAGCAGCGATTTGAGCAGCAGCGCGACCGCTTGATCGTCGGACAGAACCGCATCGTAAAAAAATTTGTCGTGAACCGGGGCTTTGAGCCGGTTCCCGTCCTTAGTCGGCATTCTAAAAAAATCCTAATCCGGGAGAGCTGCACTGCCGCAGGGGATCTCTTATAAATTAATCGGTCAGCTCGTTTAAGCCGCTCTCCGGTTTGTATATCGCATCAAAGCAAAACGTTTGCAATATGAAAAGCAAAAATAATCCGCATATGGGAAATTTCAATCGGCTCAGCCGGTCCGTCCCTGATCGACCTGACAGCCGGCTGGAGCAATTCCCGGGTTTGATCTTCAGATGCTTGTGCCGCCGTTCGGAACCGAAACGCGCATTCCGCAATCCGAAATGAAATCCATGATCAACGATATGAGGCGCGACGAACCCGAGCCGGATCTGTGCTTCAAAGCGAGATTAGCCCGGAACCCGGAAGAAATCAATCAGCTTCATGATGTGAAAGAAAATTTAAGCATTTCGGGTGGTCATGTCAGACAAAACATGACTTAAGGTTGCAAATCCCGAGGTTTTCCACAATTCTTTTTGCAATAACGATTTGGCGTTAATCGTTCCAATGGAAATGCGATGGTGATTGAGCAATGATCAGCTCACGGAAAGTGGAGATAATCTCATTTCAAACGAACCAAAGAGAGATCAGAGACCTTCAGAAGGCACAAAACGTCCGGAAAAGGCGGCTGAAAATTGCAGCGGCTTCACGCTGGCTTAATCCGGCAACGAACGGAAAACCTGCCGTCTGAATGCGGTTCAACTGTGTTTTCATGATCGTTGTGATGCACAAATACCGGTTGCGGGCGAGGCAGCTCCGCACAGTGAACATGCCGGAATCCGCTTGTCAGAGTGTTGAAAGAGTGGATCCATGGCCCGGAAAGCTCCAAGGTTACCGCGTATCGCAGGAAAATGCTCCGAATCAGCATCAGACTGAACTTACATTGGAGGTGTGAAAAATCGGCTTCGATACAATAACAAAAAAATGGAAAAAACGGGTGCCGATGTTTCAGGCAAATTTTTTGGTTCAGCAATTGCGACGCATGACATAATGCGCCGTAGGTCATTCTGACCAGATGGAAAGGACGCGCAGATGAGGAAACTGACCGGAATTTTCGCGGCATTATGCACGCCGATGGACGAGCATGGCCAATCGATTGATTTAGGACGATTTCGAGCGCATATCGATGACATGATCGAGGCGGGCTTGCACGGACTTGTTTTGGGCTCGGGCACCGGTGAGTATGCTTACCTATCGCCCGAGGAAAGGCGGCAGCTCATCAAAGAAGGGGCGAATCATACCGATGGCCGAGTGCCGACGATTGCGCAGACAACCGCGCTGAGCACCTCGGAGTGCATTGAGAATGCAAAGTTCGCTGAGGATGCTGGTGCGAGCGCTTTGATGATTTTGCCGCCTTTTCTGGAGCCGCCGAAAGAACGCGGAGTCATTTATCACTACACTGCCATCGCAAAATCGGTGAGGATTCCGATCATCATGTACAATGTCCCTGATCAGGCGGCCCCTCTCACGGAAGATCTCTACAGGAAGCTGCTGGCGGTAGAGAATCTGGACGGTGTCAAGGACAGCTCGGGCGATTTCACAGGGCTTCAGAAGCTCATCGCGATCGGCGGAAGCGTTTTGAACGGATCCGATCCCTATGCCCCGTACAGCCTGATGGCAGGGTGTGCGGGAATAATCTGGGGAGCAGCGAATTTCATGCCGCATGAATGCGCCAAACTGTATGATTTAATCAAAGAAGGAGATTTCGCGGAAGCAATCGAACTGTGGCATGCTATGAAGGCTATATGTCTTTGGCTTTGGGAAAATCCGCACGATGTCGATTATCTGACAGGTGTTAAAGCGGCGGCGCGTCTGACGGGCAGAGATCTGGGCGGCGCGCGCAAACCGCTGCCGCCGGTGCCGAACGGCGCACGTCACGACATTAGACTGGCACTGAGCAAGCTTCCGGTCAATCGCACCAAAGTTGAACGACTTGTCTGGCGCGATTGGCAGGAAGAGCGCGACTGGCTCATTCAATCCTATCGAAACAATTAGGGGACTTCCAAGATGACTGCAAAAACGAAGGAATTTCCGACCAAAGCAATAATCGGCGGACGCGCTGTCGATGCAGAAAACGGCAAGACCTTTGCCACGGTGAATCCAACGAATGGCCAAACACTTGCTCAGATCGCCGAATGTTCCGATGCGGATGTGGACAAGGCAGTCGCTTCCGCCCGAGCCGCATTCAACGAAGGCCCGTGGCCGCGAATGTCGCCGGCCGAGAGAAAAACGTCCCTTCAGCGCTTTGCGACCGTGATCGAAGCCCATGCCGAAGAGCTGGCTGAACTGGAAGTGCTGGAGGCGGGTAAGCCGATCAGTGATGCGCTGAATGTGGATTTGCCAGAGACGGTTGAAACCCTAAGGTGGCACGCCGAGGCAGCGGATAAAATCTATGATAAATTGTCGCCGGCCGGTGCTGGCGTTGTATCGATGATCGTACGTGAACCGATCGGGGTTGTAGCCGCGGTTCTGCCGTGGAACTTTCCGATCATGATGGCAGCTTGGAAAACCGGCCCGGCCCTGGCCGAGGGTAATGCGATCGTGCTTAAACCGGCCGAACAGACTTCTATGTCGACGATCCGTTTTGCCGAACTCGCCACCGAAGCCGGCATTCCAGACGGCGTGATCAATGTGGTGCCGGGTTTCGGTGAAGTTGCAGGCAAGGCCCTCGGCGAGCACATGGACGTGGATTGCATTGGATTCACCGGATCCACCGAAATCGGCCGGATGTTTCTGCGTTATTCCGCGGATTCTAACCTCAAACGCGTTTTGCTTGAATGCGGCGGTAAGAACCCAATGGTCGTGATGCCTGATGCGGAGGATCTGGACATTGTGGCCGACCATGCGGCGAATTCGATCTTTTGGAATATGGGAGAAAACTGCTCATCAAACAGCCGTATTCTTGTGCATGAAAGCCTGAAAGCGGAACTGATCGATCTGATTGTGGAACGCGCTAGGGATTGGGTGGTGGATGATCCCATGAAAACGGCGTGCCGCATCGGGCCGCTGATAGAAGAAAGTCATATGGAAAAGGTCTTGGGACATATCGAACAGGCCAAAAAAGACGGAGCGAAGCTGGTATTGGGCGGGGAGCGCGTTCGCGGTGATACCGGTGGTTTTTTCGTGCAGCCGACAATCTTTGATGAGGTTACCCCTGATATGCAATTGGCGCGGGAGGAAGTGTTCGGTCCGGTGCTTGGGATTATCAGTTTCGAAACCCCGGAACAGGCCATCGCGATCGCCAACGACACCAATTACGGATTAGCGGCATCGGTGTTCACCAAATCCAACAAGACCGCGCACAATGCCTCCCGGCTCATCCGGGCTGGGACGGTTTCAGTCAATTGTTATGGCGAAGGCGATCAAAGCACGCCTTTCGGCGGCTACAAGCTTTCGGGTTTCGGCGGCCGAGACAAATCGCTTTCAGCGCATGACCAATATTGCGAACTGAAAACCATCTGGATGGATCTGAGCTGAGCCGTCCTGTGAAGATCGGCATTATTCCAGAATCGGATAGAAACAACGGGTGGCTGGAAATCCTGCCGCCTCTGCCGACCGTCCACGCCGCTGAAGGCGACATTAATGCGGATTACACAATCATCGGGGCCGGGTTTACCGGTCTCGCTGCTGCTCGCCGATTGGCGGAATTGCTGCCTGAGAAACATATTGTGCTGCTGGATGCGGGCCGAATCGGCAATAACGCGGCCGGTCGCAGTTCAGGATTTGCCATTGACCAAGCCCATAACATCCGTTCCAAGAATTTTGCCGGCAATCTGCAGTCGGAAAAGGATCAGATCGCTCTGAATCAAGCTGGACAGTCCTACCTTAGGCAGACCGTGCAAGCGCATGGAATCGCGTGTGATTGGGATGAAGACGGCAAAATTCATGCCGCTGCGACGAAGCGCGGCGCCGCCAAACTCAGCGCCTATTCGAAAAATCTCGATTTGCTCGAGGCGGCGTATCGCTGGCTGGACGCCGATGACATGAAAGCTGTCACCGGTTCGGAGTTTTACAGTTCGGGCATGCACACCCCCGGCACGATTCTGGTGCAGCCCGCCGCGCTGGTGCGCGGGCTGGCGGAAACCCTGCCGGACAACGTAACGGTGTGCGAAAACAGCCCCGTCATCAGCTTGGATCACGGCAAACCGCTTAAGGCTGTCCTGCCCGGAGCGACGGTCCGGTCTCAGACACTTATCTTAGCCAATAACGGTTTCGCAGGACAATTCGGCTATTTCCGTGATCGAATGATTCCGATAGCGACTTGGGGCAGTCTAACCCGCCCTCTCTCGGAAAGCGAGGCGGATCTTCTGGGGGGCGAGGCCGAATGGGGCATCGTTCCGGCGGATCCTTTCGGAACAACCGTGCGCCGTTTGCCGAATGGGCGGATCCTGATCCGCAATATTTACAGCTACAGTCCCGGCCTCAATCCAAGGGAAGATGATCGGCGGTCTGCCCGCAAAAGCCATGAAAAGTCTCTTAGGCGCCGTTTTCCGATGCTCCCAGAACTGAATTTCGATTACACATGGGGCGGCGCTTTGTGTCTGACCCGAAACGGCGAGCCGGTTTTCGGTCAGTTGGACGAACGCGTTTACGGCGCCTTTTGTCTAAATGGCGTCGGCATCGCGCGCGGCACATCCTTTGGCAAGCTCTTGGCTGAATGTATCGTCGGGGACACCGGACCGCTTCTCGACATCGTGCTGAACGCTGAAAAACCAAGTTCCACTCCACCGGAACCGTTCCTCGGATGGGGCGTTAGATTGAATTTCGCAAAGCGACGCTTTGACGCTGGGTTAGAGCTTTGAATTCAGCTCTTGAAGGAAAAACGGCTTTGATAACCGGCGCGACCTCGGGGATCGGAGCCGAGACGGCGCGCGTGCTTGCAAATTCGGGTGTGAATGTGATGGCCATCGGTCGTCGGGAAGGAGCGGCGCGCGCGCTTTGCGAAGGCATCGCGGAAACTGGCGGGATCGCTGCCTACGCGCTTGGTGAGATCACGGCCCCCGAATTCGCGATACGGGCCGTTTCCGAGACCGAGGACCGGTTTGGCGCATTGGATATATTGGTCAATGCCGCTGGAACGATTTTCCGCGGCGCCGCAGAGCAAACGACGAACGACGATTGGCTGGCAGTCTTGTCGGTCAATGTCAGCGGGACATTTTATATGTCGCGCGCTGCGATTCCGGCCATGCGCCGATCCGGCGGCGGCAGCATCGTCAATCTTGGTTCGACCGTCGGCTTGGTCGGATGCGCTGGGCTGGCTGCTTACTGCGCCAGCAAAGGAGCTGTTGTGAATCTAACGCGCGCGATGGCGTTGGATCATGCCAGCGAAGGCATTCGTGTGAATTCGGTCAATCCTGGAGCGGTTGACACGCCGATGCTGGTTTCAGGTCATGCTGAAGGTGCGGCGGATGCCGTTTATGAAGCGAATTTAGCCTCAATCCCGCAAAACCGGATTCCTCATCCCTCGGAGATTGCCGATATCATTGCATTTCTGGCATCCGATCTCAGCAAGCATATTACAGGTGCGGCATTGCCCGTCGACGGTGGATACACAGCAGCATGAAACAGTTACTGGAGGGCAAAACCGCCCTTGTGACAGGGGGAGCGCAGGGCATAGGCCTCGCGATCGCGCAGCGTTTGGAAGCTGCAGGAGCTGTCGCAGTGATCGGCGACCGCCGACCGCCGGAAGACACCCGCCTGCAATATCGGGAGCTTGATGTGTCGAGCGAAGCTTCGATCAGGAATTTTACCGAAATGGCTGCTGGAGAATTTGGAACGCCAGCGATTCTGGTCAACAATGCGGGAATTATGGCCGATACGCCGCTTACCGAACAAAGCATCGAAGAGTGGGATCGCGTCATGGCGGTCAATCTTCGCGGACCGTTTTTGATGGCCAAACATGTTGTGCCGCGCATGAATCCCGAAGATACACCTGCCATAATCAATATCGGGTCGATCGAGGGCATAAGCGGCAATCCCAACCATTCGTCCTACATGGCATCCAAGGCCGGGCTGCATGGGCTGACAGTGTCGATGGCGATCGACTTGGGACCGAAGGGCATTCGCGTGAATGCGATCGCGCCGGGTTGGATCAACACGGATTTCAACAAAACCTATTTGAACAGTCATCCGGATCAAGCGCTCGTGGCACGGCAGTTATCCAGCTTGCATCCTTTGGGGCACATTGGGGAGCCTTCCGATATCGGAGATACCGCCGTGTGGCTGGCTGGCGATCAATCCCGTTTTGTCACCGGACAGATCATACGAGTCGAAGGGGGGCGCATGGCCAAGCTTTCGCTTCCGGAAATTTTCAAGATTTAAGGCTGGCGCATGCGGAAGAGCGGAGGCAGAACAGCCATACGCCGCGGTCGCGGCGCAAGGCGCGAAAAACGAATGTCGCATGAACTGCGTTTCATGCCGGAGACGGATCGAGGCATTCCGTTCGTCGACCTGATGACACAAGAGCAGGCGGAACGGATTCACGTTGAAACGATGCGTTTGCTCCGAGACAAGGGAATCGAGTTTCGCGATGACGAGTCAGCCGCTCTGTGGAAGCTTGCAGGCGCGGATGTGCAGGGGTATCGCGTGCGAATTGAAGAAGCGCTGCTGATGCAGCTTCTTTCAAGCGCTCCGGAAAGCTACCGGATGGTGGCGCGCAACCCTGATCGATCAGTGACTTTGGGCAGGCGCAAACAAATTCTGACCCCAGCCTATGGAGCGCCAAATGTTCTGGATCTAGAGGGGGTGCGCCGCAATCCGACGATTGCCGATTTTGACGATTTCGTGAAACTTGCCCACATGTCGCCAAGCATGCAGATGTCAGGCGGTGTGGTTTGCGAACCGCTCGATATTCCGGTGCCAAAGCGGCACCTGCACATGGTTTACAGCCTGATGCGGCACTCGGACAAACCGTTCATGGGCATGGTTACCGCGCGTGAACGGGCCGAAGACACGGTGCGCATGGCAGAGATTCTATTTGGAACCGAGTTTATCCAGCACAACACTGTGATGACATCCATTGCGAATTGCAATTCGCCGCTGGTCTGGGACGCGACCATGCTGGATGCCATCAAAACCTATGCTGCCGCCAATCAGGCGGTTCTTTTTACCCCGTTCGTTCTGAGCGGGGCCAGCACACCTGCCAGCGTCATTGGTTCGCTTGTCCAGATCTGCGCCGAAGCGTTGGCCGGGATCGCTTTTTCTCAGATCGTGCGTTCCGGTGCGCCCGGTGTGTTCGGACAGTGGATCGGCGCTGTGTCGATGAAATCCGGCGCGCCTATGGCAGGAACTCCTGAAATCGACCATATCAATCTTCTCGTGGGTCAGATGGCCCGCCGCTACAAACTCCCTTGGCGATGCAGCGGGGCGTGTTCAAGTGCGAAAATCCTAGACGCGCAAGCCGGATACGAGGCGGCGCGGAATCTCTATGGCGCCGCTTTGGCGGGTGCGAACTTCATTCTGTCCACCACTGGATATCTTGAAGGAGCATTATGCCAAAGCTTCGCGAAATTTGTCGTTGATGCGGAACAGGCCGAGCTTACGCATAGGTTTCTCCGCGGCATTGACTTTTCGGAATTGGAAGACGCTTTGGACGCTATGGGCGAGGTGGAACCAGGCGGGCATTATCTAGGCACCAAACACACGCTGGAAAATTTTGAACAAGCATTCATCATTCCGGAATTGATGCATCATGACAGTTTCGAACAGTGGGAAGCGGATGGCCGAATGGATCTGAATGAACGCGCTGTCGCGAAGGCGCAAATGATGCTGAAAGAGTTTGAATCGCCGCCGCTGGACCCAGCGATTGATGAAGAATTGCAGGATTTCATCGCCCGTCGGGAAATCGAGATCGGTGATGCAATACTGTAGAAGCCAGCTGCAGCGGCCTGATAAGCGGGATGACCGTTCTTCGAGCGAGGGGAGGAACCGTCAAAAAGCTGGGAAATCGAACCGGATTCAGCGCGGCCTCTCCGCCGGACAAGCATTGGCTGGCGCTGAGCGATATCGAGAAAATGCCGGTGAAGAAAAAATCAGCCGCCTAAAGTCTGCGTCATCCGCCGCTGAGTTTCCCGTCAGCGGATGCATGCGATATTAGGCGGAAACGCGCTGTGTCAGCAATTCCGCAATGACAGAATTCAGCACCAGTTGACCGCGCAATGTCGTTCGCAAACGCCCATTCAGAATCTTAATCAACCCATCATTTTCGAGCGTTTCAGCCGCACTGGGACTCAGCGGTGAACCGGCCAGAAGCGCATAGCGAGTCAGGTCTGTTCCTTCGTTCAACCGAAGGGACATCATAAGATACTCCTGCGCCTGTTCCTCCACGGTCAACCAAGCGCGGGAAATTTCTCCCGTGCCGTGTTCAGAAACCGCGTTCAGCCACTTAGCCGGCGCCAAATGGGTTTCCGTTGCCGCCCGTCGGCCATTCACCCAAATCCGGCCATGAGCGCCAGGACCTATGCCAAGAAAATCATTATAACGCCAATATAGCAGATTGTGAAAGCTCTTGCCTCCTGGGCGGGCGTAATTTGATACTTCATATTGAAAATATCCTGCGCTTTCGCACTCATCGACGGTTAACCGCTGCATGTCCGCAGATAGGCCGCTGCTGGGAAGCCCTTGAAGAAGCCCGGAACGAAGCCGCGAGCCAAATGCGGTATTGGGTTCGATGGTTAACTGATAAAGCGACAGATGTTCCGCACCCCATTGCAGCCCGTCGCGCAGCTCATTTTTCCAATCTGCAAGAGTCTGGTGCTGCAGGCCAAACATTAAATCGATGTTCAGTCGGTTAAAGGTTCGCAGAGCAATTGCAACAGCGGATTTTGCTTCTTCGACAGAATGCAGTCGCCCGAGCGCGCGTAAATTCTTTATCTGCAGCGATTGAACTCCGATCGATAACCGGTTTACGCCGGCTGAGCGGTATGCGGAGAATCTTTCGGCTTCAGACGATGTGGGATTGGCTTCGAGAGTGATCTCCGCATCCTGCGCAATTCCCCAGAGTTCATCGATTTTCCCGATTATGGCTTCAACGCAAAAAGGTTCCATAAGGCTTGGTGTTCCTCCGCCGAAGAATATGGATCGGCAGGGGATATTGCCGGTTTCTTCGGCATAGAAATCGAGCTGTTTGAGGTAGGCTTCGGTCCATGCGGAGGTTTGCAAATCCGCATCCACATAGGTGTTAAAGTCGCAGTACGGACAGCGGGAGGCGCAAAATGGCCAATGGATATAAATGCCGAATTCCGGCTTGTAACTTGCATTAGGCGGCAAAGCAGGACTTAAAAAACGCTCTCAAGGCCATTGACCGGTGGCTGATTGCATTCTTCTCCGCTGAAGTCATTTGACCGAATGTTTTCTGACTGCCGAATGGTTGGAAGATCGGGTCGTATCCAAATCCCGATGATCCCCGAGGCGGCCAAATCAGCTGACCTTCGACTTTGCCGCGATACATCTCTGTATTCGTTTCGGTCCATGCCACGCATATCACAGTGCGGAATTTAGCCAGACGGGGGTGTGGCGTCTGCTTCTCTTCCAATGCCTCCCAGACCCTCCGCATTGCCATGCTGTAATCACGTCCCTGTTCGGTTTCGGCCCAATCGGCGGTATGAACGCCAGGCGCGCCCGCCAGGGCCTGCACTTCCAAACCGCTGTCTTCGGCAATCGCGGAAAGGCCGCTTCGCCGAGCAGCGTTAACCGCTTTCAGCCGGGCATTGATTTCAAGACTTTTGCCGGTCTCCTCAGGTGCTTGAATACCAAGCGCAGCGGAGGTCTCTATCGATAATCCGCGGTCGGCAAGCAGTTGCGCATATTCCTTTAACTTGCCCTCGTTATGGGTGGCGAGAACGAGATTGGATTCTCGCAGGCGACGAAAACGATCAGCCAATAGCACGCTTCTGGATTTCGAGGAGTTTATCGGTTCCTCTACGTGCAAGCGTCATTAAATTGCCCAGATCCTCATCGGAAAACGGCGTTCTTTCAGAGGAGCATTGCAATTCTATCAGCCCGCCGCTCGCATTGATGACAAAGTTCGCGTCCACATCTGCGGCGGAATCCTCCGAATAATCAAGATCGAGCACCGCTTGAGCTGCGTATAATCCGCATGACACTGCGGCGACTTGATTGTGAATGGGATCCAGTATGATCGTCTTGTCCGCAAGAAGTCGATTCACCGCCAGCCGGAGAGCGACCCATCCACCGGTTATGGCGGCGCAGCGGGTTCCTCCGTCCGCATTGATAACGTCACAATCGATGATAATTTGCCTCTCGCCCAACGCCGCCATGTCCACACAGCTTCGCAGAGCGCGGCCGATCAGCCTCTGAACTTCCAAAGTTCGGCCTGTTGGCTTGCCCGCCATGCTTTCTCGTCGATTGCGGGAGTTGGTCGCCCGCGGCAGCATCGCGTATTCCGCCGTAACCCATCCGAGCCCGGATTTTCTTCTGAAAAAAGGCACCTGCTTTTCGAGCGAGGCGGAGCAGATTACACGGGTTTCACCGATTGTAATTTGAGCTGAGCCTTCGGCGTGCGGGAGCACGCCGGTTTCGAGCGAAACCCGCCGCATTTCATCCGATTGTCTTCCCGAAGGGCGCATTTTCACTCCTGTATCCATTGCTCGGCTGATTTACGCGGTCCAGGACCGTGTGGCAAATCTAATTGCCATGCCAAGAATGACCAGACCAAAACCCAGCGCCAAGGTTCCGGTCTTGGCCAAACGCGAAAAAATCTTGATGTTCCAGCCTGCTTTTGAATCGAAATCCGACCAATGTTTCATGTCAGTGCGTTGACAGCACGCCGGTCAAAGCCTAGCAAGTCAAAGTTCGAATGATGTGTTTGAATGATGCTTGAAGACAAACCCAGCGTCTCTGATTTAACACCGCGAAACCGCGAAGTCTTCCACTCTCTTGTCGAAATGTACATTTCAACAGGGTCTCCTGTCGGATCAAGAACGCTGACTCGGGAGTTAGATGTCAACCTGTCTTCAGCGACGATCCGCAATGTCATGCAAGACCTGGAATATCTTGGACTGCTGGAAAGTCCACACATCTCCTCTGGCCGGATTCCTTCGGAGCGGGGACTTCGTCTCTTCGTCGATGAGTTTCTTGAAGTCAGTCGGGTTGCGGAGGATGAGCGCAGTCTTATCGATTCCCTGGCCGAAGAAACGCATCGGGATGTGGAAGAGCATTTGGATCGCGCCGGAACTCTTTTGTCCAAATTGACCGGAGGGGCAAGTTTGGTTCTGGTGCCGAAATCCGAAGCCCCGGTTAAACATGTGGAGTTTGTATCGCTTTCGCAAGACAAAGCGCTTGTTGTCCTGGTGACAGCTGATGGAAAGGTCGAAAACCGGGTTTTTCAGCCTCCGGCCGGTCAAACGCCTTCCGCGATGAAGGAGGCGGCGAATTTTGTGAACACTTTTGCCGCCGGGCGCACGGTGCGGGAGCTCCGGTTTCTTCTGCAGACTGAAATCGAATCGCGCCGCGCTGAAATTGATAGATTGGCCAGCGAATTTGCGGAAAAAGGCCTTGCGGTCTGGGAAAACGAGCCGGGCAGCGGAGCTGAGAGATTAATTGTCCGGGGCCGAGCGAATTTGCTCGGCGACACCGGTTCCAAACAGGAGATGGATCGAATCCGGATTTTATTCGATGATTTAGAGCGGAAGCGCGACATCGCCGATTTCTTGGAATTTGTTGAATCCGGAGATGGCGTTAAAGTCTTCATCGGGGCGGAGAACAAGCTTTTTTCGCTGACGGGTTCAACTCTGGTAATTTCACCATATATGAGTGGTGATCGGCAGATCGTCGGTGCAGTCGGTGTCATCGGACCGACGCGTTTGAATTACGGACGCATTGTTCCGATTGTTGATTATACGGCGCAGCTGGTCGGGAAAATTGTGGAATGAGGGCAGTGGTCAGGGATCAAAGCATTATGCGGGAACAGACGGAAACCGAGAAAGACCAGTTGGATCTTGCCGAGGCCGGGGAAGCGCAGCCGGCGAGCCAAGCGAATGGAGCGGACCGAAATGCTATGGAATGTGAAGAAATGGTCCAATCCGACGAAACGGAATATGCCGAATCCGGCACACCGACGCAGGAACAATACGATGACCTCAATGACAGGTATGTCCGCGCATTGGCCGAAGTCGCCAATGTTCGCCGTATTGCCCAAAGAGACATTGAGGATGCAACCCGATTCGGCGCAACGCAAATGGTGCGCGATATTTTGACCATTCACGATCATCTGCAGAGAGCGTTGACGAGCGTTGACGATCAACAGCGCGAATCCGCTTCCGCGTTCGTTGAGGGAATAGAGTTGACCCTGCGTGAATTACTGAATGCGTTAAAGAGACACGGGGTAAGCAGCATCGCTCCCGAGGCCGGAGTTCGTTTTGATCCAAAGCTGCATCAAGCGATGTATGAAGCGCCATCGCCGGAAATTGAAGCGGGCTGCATCACTCAGGTGATGGCCGAAGGATTTACGATTTATGGTCGATTGCTGCGCGCTGCGCAGGTTGGAGTATCCTCCGGACCGCCGGTCGATATGTCCAACATAGAGGTCGAAATTAAAAAGTCCAAACCATGACGGTCATGGTTTTCGGGCTGACATATCCTTAAGTTTATAAATCAGCTCCAATGCAGCGCGGGGACTGAGTTCGTCTGGACAAGTCGCAGTGAGCAGCTCTAGGATGGCGTTTGCAGTGGTTGAGGCCGCGGATTCGCGATTTTCGCGCACTGCTGCAAACAGCGGCAATTCATCGAGAAGTTCGGCCGTGTTGCCGACCCCTTCCCGATCATCCGCCTCCAGTCGCTCAAGGATGTCATGCGCGCGCACGACAGCGGTTTCGGGCATGCCGGCGAGTTTTGCGACCTGCACACCGTAAGAACGTTCCGCGGCGCCGTCTTCAACTTTATACAAAAAGACGATTTCACCTTCCCATTCGCTGACCGACACCGTTGAATTGGCGAGCTGCGGCAGCCGGTTCGTCAGACGTGTCAGTTCATGATAGTGCGTCGCGAAGAGTGTCCTGCATTTGTTGATTTCATGAAGATGCTCAAGTGTCGCCCAAGCGATCGACAGACCGTCATGGGTTGCGGTTCCGCGCCCGATCTCATCCAAAATTACCATCGCTCCGGCTGAAGCTTGGTTCAAAATCGCGGCGGTCTCAACCATTTCAACCATGAAGGTTGATCGGCCTCGGGCGAGTTCATCGGCAGCGCCCACACGCGAAAACAGCTGGGTTACTAATCCGATATGCGCGGATTCGGCGGGTACGAAGGCTCCCGACTGAGCGAGCAGAGCAATCAGTGCGCTTTGACGCAGATACGTGGATTTTCCTGCCATGTTCGGTCCTGTGACCAGCCTGATTATTGGCTGATTTTCGGAATTGGTGAGGCGGCAGTCATTGGCGATAAACGGATGGCTGGTGGTGTGTGCCAAAGCGTGTTCAACGACCGGATGTCGGCCGCCCTGGATATCAAAGCCGTTTCCATCATCGACAACCGGGCGGTTCCAGCTGGATTCCGCTGCCATATGCGCCCACGCCGCAGCGACGTCGATTTTGGCGAGCGCTGCGGCCGCTTCGTTAATCGGCTGCGCAGACTCGGTAACAAGGCTCACCAGCTCTCCAAAAATCCGTATTTCAATGTCAAGGGCATGACTTGCCGCATTCTCAATGCGCGCCTCGGTCTCGGAAAGTTTTTCTGAGGAGAATCGCTTTGCGCCCGTCATAGTATGGCGGAGCGTGAATGTCGTGGAATGAGGCGGCTCGAGCAGCTTATCAGCATGCGCGGCCGAAATCTCGACGAAATATCCGAGCTGTTTGTTATGCTTGATCTTTAGCGTGGGAATTTCCGTTTTGTGTGCGAATTCAGTCTGCAATGCTGCGATAAGCCTTCTTCCTTCGTCCCGCAGCCGCCGTTCCTCATCAAGCTGAGAATCATAACCTGCGCGAATAAAGGATCCATCGCGGGCGAGATGCGGTGGATTTTCGACGAGGGCGTTATTCAGAGCATCAAACAGCGGTTCGTGGCCAGACAAAGCTGTGATCAAATGCGCGATCTCTCCCGCATCGGAGAAGCTGTTGGGATCAGCCGGGGACAGAACCGAGGGGTTGTCGATGGCGTCATGGGACAGGAGACTGGTGCGGATACGGCTAACTTGCTCGATCCCCGTTCGCAAGGCGGAAAGGTCACGCGGACCGCCGCGCCCCAATGCGAGTCTGGATAAAGACCTGTATATATCGGGAGTCTGGCGCAGATGGCCGCGGATTTCGTTTCGCAGTTCAGGGCGGCGGGCGAGGTATGCGACCGAGCTCAGGCGGGATTCGATGGTTTGCAGGTCTGTTGACGGAGCCGACACGCGTTCTTCAAGAAGCCTGGCTCCAGCGGAAGTCAGAGTGCGGTCGACCGTGCCCAGCAAAGATCCTTTGCGTTTGCCGGAGAAATCACTGACGATTTCAAGGTTTCGGCGCGTTGCGGCATCAATCTGCATCGTGTCGTTGATGCCTTCCCGGATCGGCGGCCGGAGAAATGGAATGGCGCCCTTCTGAGTAAGGTCAAGATATGAAACAATCGCGCCGATCGCAGCGAGCTCAACCCGAGAAAACTCTCCGTATGCGTCCAGGGTCGCAACTGAAAAAAGTTCCTTGAGATTCCGTTCCGCTGATGCGCTGTCAAAATGCACAGGCGGCAGGGGCATCACAGCGCCGGCGGTTTGTTGAGCGATGTTTTCGATCAGGCTTCCGGAGGTGTCGGAAACGAGTAATTCGCTTGGGGCGATTCGAGAGAGTTGAAATTTAAGCGCCGCCTTGGTGCACGGCATGACATGAAGGCTTCCCACCGAAATGTCGGCCCAGCTGATGGCGAGATCGTTCCTTACGGCGGCGACAGCCGCGAGGAAATTGTTGGATCGCGCTTCCAGGAGTTCATCTTCGGTGAGAGTACCAGGTGTGAGCACACGAATGACTGAGCGGGATACCACGGACCTGCTGCCGCGTTTTCTTGCTTCAGCCGGATCTTCGGTCTGTTCACAGACCGCAACACGGTAGCCTTTCCGAATCAGTGTTTGGAGATAGCCGTCGGCCGAGTGTGCCGGAACACCGCACATTGGGATGTTTTGTCCGAGAGTTTTGCCGCGTTTGGAAAGAACAATGTCCAGAGCTGCGGAAGCCTGAACGGCATCCTCAAAGAACAATTCGTAAAAATCGCCCATTCGGTAAAACAACAACGCATCTTGATGCTGCTGTTTGATCTGTTTGTACTGCACCATCATTGGGCTGTCTGTTTGAGCGCTGATTGAACCCCTCCTGAAGCATCGCGGAGAATCTTTGGTTTGGAGGCGCAGGAATACAGGGACGGCACGATTCCTGCAAAACCATCGGCAGAAAACAATCTCTGGGGAGATCGAGTTGAATCCGAAAGGGCGGGTGGCATTTGGGTATGAGCCTTAACGCCGTCGTTCAGAAGTTCGCGCGTTAATGCCGATTATAGAGAACTTCCTTTGTGATGCGGTGATTGAACGCAGGGCAGTCGGCGCTTGCCGCGCCAAGCGGAGCGCGAGAGGAAACCGGCAATTCGACTGCAGGTTGCGCATTTAAAAACACAACAGCATCAATTAAGCGAAGAGGTGTTTTCTTGGGCCGATAGGTTAAAATCAATGATGGATGAGTCTGAAGCTCGGTGCGCCGTAATCAATGCCTGCCGTGAAATCAACGAGAAAGGATTGAATCAAAATGCGTCGGGCAACGTCTCAATCCGATATGGAAGCAAAATGCTGATATCTCCTTCAGCAATTCCTTACGATGAGATGACACCGGACATGATCGCAGTCAAGAATCTTTCTGGCGGCATGACCGAAGAATGGGAGGGGCCGCTCAAACCATCGACGGAATGGCGATTTCATTGGATGCTGTTGAATGCCCGCAGCGAAATCAATGCGGTTGTGCATGCGCATCCTCCTTATTGCACAGCCTTGGCGATTTTGCGCCGGGCCATTCCTGCCTGTCATTACATGGTTGCCGCATTTGGAGGGGACGATGTTCGCTGCGCTGGCTACGCACCTTTCGGCACCCAAGAATTGGCCAATCTTACGCTCGAAGCCATGCGGGGGCGCTCGGCGTGTCTGCTGGCCAATCATGGAATGGTCTCGGTCGGTGAAAGCATCGAAAAAGCGATGTGGCGAGCCATTGAACTCGAGGCATTGGCAAGACAGTTCCATTTGGCTTCGCTTATGGGCAATCCGATTCTGCTATCCTCCGACGAGATCAACCACACGCTTATGCGTTTCGGTGAATACAGGGATTGATTTCCGTCCGCGGCAGTCGCCCGAAAGAAGCCGGATTAATGCAAATTGCTGTTGAGTCCTGCTGCTGCCAATTGACAGTTGGCAAGATTACTAAAATTTATTGATATTTTTGAATGAAAAACCCTACGCTACGCAGACTTTTACCGTCAATCGGAGCGAACGGTGCAGCGGCGGCGATCTATCGAACAATGGACGTGCTCGGCATGTTCGGGCCAAGTGCGGCCAATGCCTCCGCGCCCGTGTTGCCGCACGGTTCTGGAGAAGGCGGACGTGTCATAATTCAGGGGGGCTGGACATTCAAGTTGAACAAGGCGGCTGATCCGGTCGAAGGGAAGATCCGGGAGACCCTCGGCTGTACAGCTTCCCCGACAGTCATTGGCGCAAAATCAGGACGAACAATCCGCTGGAACGGCTGATGAAGGAAATTCGAAGACGGACCAGGGTCGTCGGGGCCTTTCCCGATGGTCAATCCTGTCTCTGCCTGGCCGCGGCCAGGTTGAAACACATCGCCGGCACGCAGTGGAGCACGCGAAAGTATATGGACATGGAGCCGCTGCGCGAGATGAAACTTCAACATAACGGAGCCGCCGTCGCATGACTGAAAGTGCGAAAGTTTCTGGACACTACCCCGACGCATGGGTTTTCCACAGGTCCCGACCGAAACAGCGATGGATTGCCGGATACGAGTCGATTCATTGCCTTTGAAATACAAGGCGGTGAAATTGGGTCGATACGGTCAGCCGGGATGGTCGCAACCGGGTTATTCGGGGAACTTCCAGTCGGCGACGACCGGATGGTCGGTCTCGGTTCGGAAATTATCAGTCAACCCGCCAGGATCGCCCCAGCCGGTTACGGTCCGCCCGAAAAAGTCGGCATTGATTTTAGTAAATCTCTGCGAATGGGTCGGCAAATCATCCTCATACCAAATGGCTTCGACCGGGCAGACGGACACGCAAATCGCGCAATTTATGCACTCATTCGGGTTGATATAAAACATCCGACCGCCTTCATAAATGCAATCGACCGGGCAAACATCGGTGCAGATGCCGTCTTTGACGTCGATGCATGTCTCGGCGATGACGTAGGTCATGGATTGGCCTATCTTCCTTTCCAGACGGGCCTTCGCTTTTCATTGAATGCCGTGACACCCTCATGACCGTCTTCACTGCTCAATGCTGCAAAGAGACTTGGAGTCAGAGTGCGGCGTGCAACGCGCGGTTCTGTTCGCGACAGATCATAAACGCTTCGTTTAACGGCGCGAAGACTGAGAGGAGCACAAGCCACAATGTCTTGCACCCATTGTTCAACAGATAGCGTCAATTCCGCATCATCGACGACTTCGTTCACCAATCCGTATTCAAGGGCGGTCTTTGCTCCGATCATTTTGCCGGTGAGCATCATGCCCAGCGCAATCCGCTGCGGAACGAGTCGCGGCAGCATGATTGAGCCATCAAGCGGGATGCGTCCCGCTCTGGGTTCAGGCAGTCCGAAACGGGCGGATTCTGCCGCGATAGCCAGATCGCATCCCATAACCATCTCGAAACCGCCGCCGAGAGCAAGGCCGTTGACCGCGGCGATCAAAGGCACATGCAGTCTGCCGCCCAATGCAATTCCACCGAAACCATGCTCACCGGTCATCTGCCAATATTCGACACCGTCCGGTCCAGCCTCTTTCATATCGGCGCCCGCACAGAACGCGCGGCCTGTTCCTGTTAGAACCGCGCATCTGATTGATTGGTCATTGTCAATTCTCTGCCAGATGTCGGCGAGTTCGGCTTCTGTCGCGGAATCAACAGCGTTTAGCCGGTCGGGCCTGTTCAAACGAATCCAAGCAACCTCATCCCGTTGTTCATAAACGATGTTCATCAAGACTCCTTCGCAGTTTTCAGACCGTTTAAAATCTCGGTTGTGTGCTCGCCAATCGCCGGTGGGGAATGCCTTACCTTTAAAGGAGCCGCGGACATCGAAATCGGAGATCCCACCAGCCTAACCGGGCCGCCTGATGTCGGCTCGAGTTCCGTTATCATGCGATTGCAGGCGGTTTGCGGATCATCAAGCGCATCAGCCAGCGAATTGACCGGCGCGCACAGGATATCAACCTTTTCAAGCCGATCAATCCAGTAGGATGTCGCCTGAGTGGAAAACGTGTCGCTGAAAATTTGCTGCAGTTCGCTCCGATGTTTTTGCTGAACTTCGAGGTTATGGAATTTGGAACTCACGGATAAGTCTTCCAAGTGCAGAGCTTCGCAAATGTCTTTCAATGGGTTCGGCTTGAAGGCCCCCACCATGACAAGAGCGCCGTCCGAAGTTTCAAACACGCCGCTGAGCGGCATCGCCGCCCAATTCAATTCTTTGCCCCTCATCATCCACATAGCCGCTTCCTGCATCTGCATCGCCAGCATTGAACTGAACAGAGAAACGGAAACCATTTGTCCTTCTCCGGTGCGGGCGCGGTGCAGCAGGGCCAGCAGAATCCCCTGCACAAGATGCATGCCGGCAGAATAGTCGGCCAGCGCAGTCGGGTAGATGGAATATGGAAGACTTTCGTCGGCTTTCCGGTGCATTGCTCCGCTCAAAGCTTGAGCCAACACGTCCTGACCTCCCTTATGGGCATAGGGCCCATCAAGGCCGAAGCCCGTGCCAACCGCGAAAATGATGCCTGGGTTGATTTTCTTCAAATCCTCATAGCCGAAGCCCATGCGCTCCATGACGCCTGGACGGAAGTTGTTCACCACGACATCACTCGTCTTTGCGAGTTTGACGACGGCTTTTCGATCCTTGTCGTCCTTTAAATTCAGAACGATGCTCCGTTTGTTGCGATTGAGGCTCGCGAACACCGGGTTGTTGCCGCCGTCAGGATCTTCGCCGATACTCCAGCGCGAAATGTCGCCGAGCGGACCGCGCTCGACTTTGATAACATCAGCGCCATAGTCTCCCAGCATCTGAGTGCAGCAGGGACCGAGCATAACCTGGGTGAAGTCCAGCACTCTAATTCCCGATAAAGGCAGAGATTCTGCGGAAGCGCGGGCATTTTCATTCATTTAAGCAGCTTTCTTGATCAGTGCATTGTCAGCGGGTATGTCGCCTGGGTCAGCTCCTTGCGCCCGCATGCGCTTTTGAATTTCTTTGACTTCGACATTCCGAACGATTTGATTTCGTTCGAGAGCGATCGTCGCGGCGATGCCGGCAGCTTCTCCCATGGCCATGCATGGCGGGATTTCCCGGCTGAGCTTCTGCGCTTGCGGTGTCGCAGAGTAGTGACGGCCGACAACAAGCATCTGTTCAACAGACTGCGGCAGCAGGGCGCGGTAAGGAGTGTAGTAATCTCGGCCTCGGCACACAGAATCCTCAAAATAGACTCGGTCAAGAACATCCGACTTCGTAACCACATATTCGCCGTTCAGCAGCCGTGTCTGCCGCACACCGGTCTGCGGCGCAAAATCCACAAAATAAGCTTTCTCGAATCCCGGAACATTCGCTCTGGCGAATTCAAGCAATTCCTGCATTCTGCGCCGGCCTTCGAATTCCGCCGCTGTCAGGTCGGCTACACACATTCCATCAAATCCAGTCATATGCGGACAGTTGCACCAGACGACCCCGGGCAATGGCGTTTTCAACCACCAATATTCCCAGCATCCGCGGATAATGCGTTTGGCTTGACGCTCCAAGTCGGCGAATTCGTCGGGATGATTAAACTGAAACGCTTCGGCGGCATCGGTGTCAACACCGCCGATTCTTGAAACTGTGGTTACAATGAACGAGCCTTCAACAAATGGAGCGCTTGCGCTTGCGGCCACATCAAGATCGCCGGTCGCATCGATCACGATCTTTCCTTTGACAGCTTGCGGTCCTTCTTTTGTCATTGAGACCACGCCGACGATTGTTCCATCTTTGACAATCGCCGACTGAAACCAGCTATGCAGCCTCAAATTGATTTCCGCTTCACCGACCATATCCAGCGAAGCTTGTTTGAATCCGTCCGGATCGAATGCAGCGGCAAAAATCACCGGGTGCGGTTTATAGTGGGTATGAAAATCATAGACTCCCCAGCGCGACCACTTTTGCCAACTTTCCTGGGTTCCGCGGACTGCCGGTTCGCGATCGGATTCCGAAGGATAGACACACAAACCGCGCGCGTGCATTCTGTCAATGATTTCCATTGCGAGTCCACGCACTGAAATCTCGGTGTCGTTGTGCATATCGTCGAGCACCAGCACCATTCCGCCGGAAGCCAAGCCTCCCAGATAGGGATAGCGTTCCAGCAGTGTGACGGATGCGCCGTTTCTTGCAGCTGACACGGCCGCAGAAATACCGGATGGACCAGCGCCGACGACAACGACATCAGACTCGGCAACGACCGGCGCCAGCGCCGAGGGCGTCATGATTGCTCCAGTTGATTGCATCGTAGATCTCCTGTTTGGTTTAGTAGACCGCCGCCGATCTCCATCGAATCACTCTGCGTTCAACAAGCGAAGTGATGGTGAATCCCGCGACGGCCAGGCTCGCGCCTAGAATTACCGTCGCATAGAGCATCGGCGCGCGAAAATTATAAGTGGCGTCGATAATCAATGCCCCCAGTCCATAGTTCGAGCCGATCCATTCGCCGACAATGGCCCCGATGACCGATGTGGTCGACGCGATTTTCAGAGCGGCGAACAAAAACGGCAGGGAACTCTGAATGCGCACTTTCAACAGAATTTCCCGATTGTTCGCTGACAGGATTTTAAGCAGTTCCAGCATTTGTGGACTGACCGCCTTCAGCCCGCGCACCATGTTGACCAAGGTTGGAAAGAAGCAGATCAATGCTGCGATGACCACTTTCGGTGCATACCCATTGCCGAGAATCAGCACCAGAATCGGAGCGATCGCAATAATCGGAATCGTGTTGATGAATACGGCTATCGGATAGAAGGCGCGCTCGGCGAATTGGCTGTGCACGAACCAAATGGCCAGCAGCACCGCGATCGAATTCCCGAGAGTGAATCCAAGAACGGCTTCGTAAAGAGTCGGCAGGAAATTGATCCAAAGGATGTTTCCCTTTTCGTAAAACACCATTGCAACCTGGACAGGGCTTGGCGCGATGTATGTTGGTACTTTGAATAAGGTCACAACGAACTGCCAAAGCAAAATAATTGAAATTCCTGTGCAGATCGCCGGCAGTCGCTGCCGCCAGACGGATTGTCCGCGTTTCGCCGCCGCCATCACTCTCTGTCCCCCAGAAGTCTGCGCAGCTGTCCTGTGATCTGAACGAACTCGAACGTATCCCGAAGGTTCAGCTTTCTTGGCGGAGGCAAGTCTATATCCAAGAACATTTTCACGCGGCCGGGATTACTGGAAAGGACAAGGCATTTCTGGCCAAGGAATACGGCTTCTGGAACCGAATGGGTAACGAAGATGATCGTGGTTCCTGTTTCCTGCCAGATTCTAAGCAGCTCTTCGTTAAGCTTGTCGCGGGTGATTTCGTCCAAGGCGCCGAAGGGTTCGTCCATCAGCAGCACTCTCGGTCGGCAGATCAGAGCTCTGGCAATGGAGACGCGCTGTTGCATTCCGCCCGACAACTCATGCGGAAGGGCATGTCCGCGATCACCCAGACCAACAAGCTGAAGCAGGTCCTCCGGTTGCAGGTTCTGGTCATCGTGCCAAACCCTGCTGCCCACTTCAAGCGGCAGGTGCACATTTTCAATCGCTGTGCGCCATGGCAGAAGAGTCGAGTCTTGAAAAACAAACGCGAAGTCCCGCGCCTGCCTTGCCTGCTGCGGCGAATCGCCGAACACGCTGATGCTGCCTTCCGCTGCCGGGATCAAATCCGCGATCGCGCGCAGCAGGGTTGATTTGCCACAACCCGAAGGTCCGACCATCGTGATCAGACTTGCTTCGGGGACATCGAATGTCACATTCTCAAGCGCTGTGAGGCTCTCTTCTCCTTCCCCAAAGCGGACAGAAAGTCCGTCGACAGCGATTGCAACGCGCTTGTCTTGGGATCGGCCGGCTTTGTCCGGCATCGCTTATGGTCAGGCAGCCACCTGCTTTCTTGTTCCTTCGGTAGCGTCCAGGATTTCCGTTGTCATCACGTCGCTCAGCTTCGGTGTTTCGCCTTCGAATTGACCGAGATCGGAATAGACTTGAATCTGGGCTTGCCAGTTTTCCGGATTCATCGCAGCCCAGCCATCGGAGGCCGTAGTGTCGTTGAATGAGAAACCGAGCACCGGGCCGACGGCTTCAAGTTCGCTGTCTCTGTCCAGATTTGGATATTCGGCCACCAGATGATCAACCGCCGCTTCCGGGTTTTTTCTGGCGAAGCCCCATCCCATTGCAGAACCTTTCAGGAAGTTCGCCAAGACATCGGCGTTGTCGCCGAGCACATTGTCAGTGGTGTAATAGACGTTGGCATACAGTTGAATGCCGGCATCCCAGAGCATCATGTCGACGCGGTTTTCACCGAGAATCTTCAACGCGTTGGTGTTGGTTTGCCAACCGGTGACGGCGGCGGCTTGGCCGGTGAGCAGCTGATTCATGTCGCTTCCCATATTGACGATCTCGACATCGCTCTCGCTGATTCCGTTCTGGGCAAGCAGCGCACGCAGCAGGATCACCGCTGTTGGCTGAGTGGCGATGGTTTGGCCCACCATGTCCTGAGGGGTGCGAATGGGATTATTCGCAAGAGAAAAGTAAGTGAATGGGTGCTTTTGATAGCCGGCTGCAAAAGCCTTGACAGGGATTCCCGCTGATCTTGCGAGCATCAAAGACGGGCTGGACGAAAGCTGTCCGACTTCCGCGCGTCCCGCTGCGACCGATGCAACGCCGTCAACACCGGGTCCGCCCGGAGTTACCGACAGATCGATTCCAAGTCCTGCATAATATCCTTCGCGTTTGGCTGCGACTTCTCCCAAAATACCGTTGCTCGCGAGCCAGCCGAGCTGCATGCTGATCTCAGCGCCCTGTGCGCTGGCCGAAGTAACCGAGATCAATGACGAAGCAGCGGCTCCGACCGATAAAGCCGCGCTTCCGTGCAGAAAAGCCCGCCGGTTGACGCCGCGATTTAGAGTTGTGAAGTCGCTCATGATTTCCCCCTTTTGTAATTTGTTTCACAAATAGACCGCAGGGATTTATTCGGCAAGCGGAATTGAATCTTTTTCTGACAGTCGAAATTCAGCTCCCGCCATGCGGATGAACCGGGTTCTCGGCAATGCAGCTTAAACCGAATTTGGGTTCTCGAAAACGCCCAATTCATAATCTGCTGGGGCCGCGAAATTCCATTTCGATTGTTTGTTTAATGAGCAATCAGGCTCGGATCGCCCGAGAGACCGAACGGGGCATTCGGATTGAGGAGCTGATGAAAGACCTTGAAGGTCGGACATTGCTGTCGGCCGGAAAGAAGCATCTGAGCTGTTACAAGAACGCAATCATTGATTGAAAGCTGATTTAGCTTCTTGTTCGGTTCTCGTTGATGCCGGTTATTCCGCGTTCGCGCGCTACGATGTTTGTGGGCTGCCGCATAAAGCCGGCCCAAGCTTCGCTCACCGTTGCTTTGAGTTCCTCGGTTTCGGATATGCGGTTGGCGAATGAGTTGATCTTCGGAAACTGGCATGCGGTCGCCATCGGGTTCAGTTCGGAGCTGTAAGGCGGCGGATACGGCAGCGACACCTCCGAAGAGAGGACGAAAACCCTGGCAACATGCCAACTGGACCGGTCAAGCGCCACGAGCGCACACCGGGCGTCTGCGCCAGCCGCCTTGATGTCGGCGAGGCGCCGGATCATTTCGCGGCGGTTCAGGTCAACGCTGAATTACCCAATCACCGTTCGGAGCCATTTGCTGGACGCGGTCTCCGGTTGTGAATCTCACAAGCATGAAACTTTACCGATCGACATCAGCAAAGTTTTAGGTTAAGTGATCCAGAATGCGCGGAGCGTTTGTAGTCGTCCGCAAAATGCATCTTTACTCCTGGCTTCCCGCCGAAGTGATTTCAGCGCGCCTTTTTGGACGTTGGGCTGAACCGCGCAATAAAGGCGTTCTGATCGGCCCGTTCGGCGGCTAATCTCAATCCGGGCCGATTGGTCCAAGTTTTGATCAAGACTCAACCGGTCGCAACAGTGTTTACAAAACGATCCTTTATCGTAACGGGATCAATATCGATCACTGGAACGCTGACGTTTCCTGACTCGCATTTTGAAACGATGACTGTCTTTTGGCGAATTGCGATGGCTTCACGCAGAGCAACAGCGGTTTCTTCCGCCGAGACCTCAATCACATTCTCGCAGCCGCAGCCTTCAGCGACCGCTGCCAGAGAGGTTTTGCCTCCAGTATATGTCGGTTGGTCGCCTGTCGAACCATAGCTGCCGTTATCAACAATCAACAGTATAAAATTGTCGGCACTATGATTGCCGATCGTGCTCAATGTGGCGAGATTGGTGAGAACCGAACCATCTCCATCGATGGCGATCACCGTTTTGTTCTGCGTCAGCGCGAGACCCAAACCAATCGATGAACACAGCCCCATCGTGCCAAGCATATAGAAGTTGGAAGGCTGGTCGTGCAGTTCGAACAATTCCTGCGAAGGTGAACCAATGTTGCAGACCACGAGCTGTCCATGCAAAACCGGGATGATATCTTTGAGCAATTGGTAGCGGATCATTGCGCGGAACTCCAAAACGAAGCGTCGGTGAGTATGGCAACGGGTTTTTTGGACATATGCGAATACTCGAAAAGTCCGCTCAGCCGGTCTGCCTCGGCGCTGTGGGAAAAGTGAAATGTTGGAATATGCAGCTGAGTCAGAATGGCTTTTGTATGCAGGGCCATTTCAACTTGGCAAGCCACCTTCTCGCCCGGCTCTCCCCGGTAACTGATCAGCATCGGAAGCGGGATATGGTAGAATTGAATAAGCGTGGCGAGCGAATTCACCACAACGCCCAAGGCAGTGTTTTGCATGATGATGCAAGTGCGCGAGCCGCCCATATAGGCGCCTGCGCAAAGCCCCATGCCCTCGTCTTCTTTGTTGCACGGCACATGAAGGATGCGCTCGGATTGATCGACAAGCTCAATGACGCCGGCAAGCTGTTTGCACGGCACCGAAGTTACAAAGCGGATTTTGCTTTCGATCAAGCAATCGACGATCTGCTGATCTAATGAAGTTGGCATTGAATCTCTGGCTCCAAACTGTCCATTAATCGGTTCGTTTCAAATGCTCCAAGACGCGCTCGGCAATAAGGCTGCTCACTCTGTGGTTGGACTCCGTGGTCACGCCGGCAATGTGCGGAGTCAAAATCAGATTGTCTATATTTTCGAAAACCGCAGCTGATTGCCCGTTCAAGGGCTCCTCCTCAAACACATCAAGCGCGGCGCCGCCCAGATTTCCTGCCTTGAGAGCGTTGGCAAGCGCTGTCTCGTCTATAATGCCGCCGCGCGAAGAATTCACAATGACAGCGCTTGGTTTGAGCAGGCGGAGCCGAGCGCCATCAATTAGATTCCGTGTCTCGGAAGTCAATGGAACATGCATACTCACAATGTCCGAGTCTTCCAGAAGCGGATGCAGTTCCATCCGCTTGGCAAGCTGCCAAGCAGGCGATTGATCCGGTAAGAATGGATCGAACGCTGCGACGAACATGCCGAGGCCGGCGGCGAGTTGAGCGGTGAGCTGGCCGATTGAGCCGAAGCCGATCAATCCAAGTCTTTTGCCGTCGATTTCCGCACCGATGCATTCAGCGCGGGGCCATGCGCCGCGAATGACGCTGCGTTTGGCGAAATAGGCGTTCCGCAGCAGAATCATACCGGACGCAATCACATATTCTGCTACGCTGCGGTCATTGGCGCGAGTCGCCGGATAGACAGTAACGCCAAATTCCCGACAGGCGTTCAGGTCAATATTTTCTAAGCCCACGCCAAGTCGGCCAATGCAGCGGAGGTTGGGAGCGGCTTTCAGAAGATCCCGCGTTACCTGAGTCCGGTTCCGCACAATCAATGCGTGAACCCCAGGGATTAAAGCCTGCAATTCGTCCGGTTTATCCGCCAAATCCTGACGGTACACAACGTCACGGGTGTTGCGCAGCGAATGAACGGCTGACTTATCCATGAATTCCGAAATCAGAATCATCGGAGCCGAACTCCCTTACGCAGGAGAAGGCTGTGCAAGCCGCAAATCGTCTATTGGGAGTCTGAGACAGGGAAGATTAATTTTTCAGATCTTCCCAAAAGTTTTTCATTTTCCCGCTGAAGCTTGTTTCGCCGCGTTTGCCGTCATTGGACAATTCGTCAAACTGCAGCAGCAAATTCCTCTGTTCTTCGGACAGATTAACCGGAGTCTCAATAAACAGGTCGACATAGAGGTCGCCGTTTTTTTGCCCCGATTTTCGCAGTGAAGGCATGCCTTTTCCAGCGAGGCGCAATCTCTTGCCGGACTGGCTGCCGGCCGGCACATTGATTCGTGCCCGCCCGCCGTCAATCAAGGGAATCTGAATTTCGCCGCCAAGCGCTGCCCGGACCATTGACACGCGTATTGTGCAGGCCAGATCCACCCCGTCGCGTCTGAAGGTATCATGCTCGCGGATATTCACAAATACGTAAAGGTCACCGGCCTGCCCTCCCCGCAAACCCGCCTCACCCCGTCCGGAAAGGCGGATGCGTGATCCTGTGTCCACGCCTGCTGGAATGTCGATATCAAAGGATTGGTCCTTTTTGACACGTCCCGCTCCCGCACAATGTTTGCAGGGGTTTCGGATCACTTTGCCCAAGCCGCCGCAGGTCGGGCAGGTTCGCTGCAGGGTAAAGAAGCCTTGCTGTGCACGGACTTGTCCGGAACCGGAGCAGGTCGGGCAGGTCATCGGGGCCGCTCCGCCTTCAGCCCCTGTGCCATCACAGGACTCACAGGCGACCGCGTTGGTCATCTTGATGCGTTTCCGGATGCCATTGTAGGCGTCTTCCAAATCCATCGACAAATCGTAGCGCAGATCCGAACCGCGTTGGTTCGCCTGCCCGCCGCGCCGAGACTGCGCTCCCATGATGTCGCCGAAGATGTCTTCAAAGACATCGGAAAACGATGACGAAAAATTTCCTCCCGCCTGCGAGAAATTTGGACCGCCCGCACCGGCAGAAGAGAAAGCTTCGTGGCCGAAGCGGTCATACATGCTCCGCTTTTCCGGATTCTTCAGAACCTCATAGGCTTCATTGACCTGCTTAAACTCAGCCTCGGCTTTTGGGTTGCTTTTGTGTTTGTCCGGATGGAGCGCGCGCGCTTTGCGGCGGTAGGCTTTTTTGATTTCATCCGCCGAGGCGTTACGCGACACTCCCAGCGTCGAATAATAGTCCAGTCCGGCCATTATGGATACTGCTCCGGCAGAATTTCAGCCATGAAGCTACCCTTCAGGGGTCAGCCTTGGCGATTCGCCTTTTTGTCGTCCACATCCTCGAATTCGGCATCGACAACATCAGCTTCTAAGCTGTCTTGGTCGTCTTCGGAAACGGCTTCAGAGGCTTCTTCCTGTTTCGCCTGCGCTTCGTAGATTGCCGCACCCAGTTTCATTGCCGCGTCAGAAAGGTTTTGCATCCCGGATTTAATCTTGGATACGTCTTCCGTGTCGAGCGTCTCTTCAAGCGCGTTCACGGCGAGCTCAATCGATTCGACTGTGGATGGATCGAGTTTTTCCCCATGCTCTTCGAGATTCTTGCGTGTCATATCGACAAGCGATTCCGCTTGGTTGCGGGTTTCGATCAGCTCTTTGCGTTCACGGTCGGCCTCGGCATTGGCTTCTGCGTCGGCAACCATCTGTTCAATTTCCTCCGCGGAGAGGCCGCTGGATGCCTGAATCGTGATTTTTTGCTCTTTGCCGGTCCCTTTATCCGTGGCTGAAACCGATACGATGCCATTGGCGTCGATATCAAAGGCGACTTCGATCTGCGGAACGCCGCGCGGGGCCGACGGAATCTCTTCAAGATTGAATTGTCCGAGCAGTTTGTTGTGCTCAGCCATTGCCCGTTCGCCTTGGAACACCCGGATTGTCACCGCATTTTGATTGTCCTCGGCGGTCGAGAAGATCTGTGATTTTTTGGTTGGAATCGTCGTGTTCCGTTCAATCAGCCGCGTGAAAACACCACCCAAAGTTTCAATGCCGAGAGACAGCGGTGTGACATCCAAAAGGATGACATCCTCAACATCGCCGCTCAGAACTCCCGCTTGAATCGCAGCGCCCATCGCGACGACTTCGTCGGGATTGACGCCTTTATGCGGTTCTTTGCCGAAAAATTCTGAAACAGCCTTGATGACTTTTGGCATGCGCGTCATGCCGCCGACCAGAACAACCTCGTCGATGTCTGTCTTCGAAACGCCTGCATCTTTCAGGGCGGACGCGCACGGTTTAAGCGATTTTTTGATCAGCGCGTCGACCAGGCTTTCGAGTTTGGCGCGTGTGAGCTTGGTAACCAGGTGCAGCGGCTGTCCGCTATTGGGGTCCATGGAAATGAACGGCTGGTTGATTTCGGTTTCCTGGCTGGAAGACAGTTCGATTTTCGCCTTTTCAGCGGCTTCTTTCAGCCGCTGCAGGGCCATTTTGTCTTTGGTCAGATCAACGCCGTGCTCTTTTTTGAATTGGTCGGACAGGTGGCGAACGATCTTCATATCGAAGTCCTCGCCGCCGAGGAAGGTGTCGCCGTTTGTGGCTTTCACTTCAAACAGCCCTTCATCGATTTCCAGAATCGTGATATCAAACGTGCCCCCGCCGAGGTCATACACGGCGATAGTCTGGGTTTCTTTTTTATCAAGCCCGTAAGCCAAAGCGGCAGCGGTCGGTTCGTTAATGATGCGCAGCACTTCAAGGCCGGCGATTTTTCCAGCGTCTTTGGTGGCTTGCCGCTGCGCGTCGTTAAAGTACGCGGGAACGGTGATGACTGCTTGTGCAACGCTGTCACCAAGATAGCTCTCCGCCGTTTCTTTCATCTTTTGCAGGATAGCAGCTGAAATCTGCGCGGGTGAATACTTCTCGTCACGCGATTTAACCCAAGCGTCGCCATTGCCGCCGTCGATCACTTCATAGGGCAGATTTTTCTTATCCCGCTCAATATCGGAGTCGTCGTAGCGGCGTCCGATCAGTCGCTTGACAGCAAAGATCGTGTTGCTGGCGTTGGTAACGGCCTGCCTCTTGGCGGCTTGGCCGACCAACCGTTCGTTTTCGGTGAATGCGACGATAGAGGGAGTTGTGCGCGCGCCTTCGGCATTCTCAACAACCCGTGATTGGCCGCCGTCCATGACGGCAACGCATGAATTCGTGGTCCCAAGATCGATTCCAATTACTTTACCCATTGGAGTTCATACCTTCTTCAATTGGTTCTGCAGGCGGATTTGCGATACCGCCCTGATCAGCGTTCTTGTGATGGTTTCAGCCATGCACGTCATTTATATAGGTAGTGATTTTGCAACAACAACACGATCGGATATTGATTTGTCAGCAGTACGCTTCCATGCTCCCAACCTATGAATTGCGCGGATTTCAGGTATTTGAAGGTCTGATCAGCAGGGCCTGTCAAGTCGGCCTCGTGGAAGATATCCGGGCCATCGCGGCCGCTGCGCCGATGCGGACACCGGAAACGCCGTCCGGGAACAAGATGTCGGTTCGCATGACATCGGCTGGCGAAAGAGGGTGGATATCCGATCGCCGCGGTTATCGGTATGAACCGTGCCAGCCTTCAGGAGCGTCATGGCCTCCGATACCCGAATCCATCGTGAAGATATGGCAAAGCGCAGCGAACTGTTCATGCCTGCCCGACAGCTGCTTAATCAATTTGTACCTTGAAGGCGCGCGCATGGGCATGCATCGCGACGCTGACGAGGCGGATTTCAGTTTCCCGGTGGTGTCGGTTTCTCTCGGAGACGATGCGCTTTTCAGGATCGGCAATCTGTATCGCGGCGGCCCGACGCGGTCGGTTTGGCTCCGTTCGGGCGATGTGGTGGTCATGAGCGGGGCGGCGCGGCTTTGCTACCATGGTGTTGATCGGATTAAGTTCGGGCAGTCGAATCTGTTGAAGAATGGCGGCCGCCTCAATCTGACTCTGCGGGTCGCAGGATAATTTCGGCGCATTGTTGCGAGCGTTTCCGGGGTTTCGATATAGAGGGCTGAATCCAAGCGGCGGCGAATACTGTGGGAAAATATGCGTGATCTTGCACAGCACGAGTTCCCGAAGATCGAAGAAGTCTTCGTCCGCTTAGCGTTTGATGCAGGCAAACGGCTATTGGAATTTTTCAACCGCGATCCTGCGGTCGAGTGGAAATCAGACGGCACTCCGGTTACGGAGGCGGACCGGGCGGCCGATTCGGTGATTTGCAGGGGGCTTGCTTCTGAATTTCCGGAGATTCCAATCATCAGCGAAGAATGCTGCGAAAGCCATGGTCAACTTCATAAGCGGTTTTTTCTGGTCGACCCGCTTGACGGCACGCGCGCATTCTGCCGGGGGCAGCCGGAATTCACTGTCAACATTGCACTGATCGACAATGGCGTTCCGGTAGCTGGAGTATTGTATTCGCCGGTGAATGACCGATTGTTTGTTACCGAAGGCGGTGTGGGAGTTGCAGAGAAACACGGCTTGCGGAGTCGCCGTCATGAAGCCCGCTGCGGTCTGCGGAAAAATTCGCTGCGTCTCGTGGGTTCGCGTTCGATTTCCCGCAGATATCGGTTTGAGGACTGCGGAGTGTCTTCTGTCGAACTGATGTCTTCGTCCATCAAGTTCGCGCTCATCGCATGCGGCGAGGCGGATGTCTATCCCCGCTGGGGCACGACGATGGAATGGGACACCGCGGCGGGCCACGCGCTGCTGAGGGCCGTAGGCTGCGAAATCTATGTGCTTTCAGCGCTCGAAAACCGTGCGACGCTGCGTTACGGAAAGCTAGGATATCGAAATCCAGGCTTCTTGGCGACGATTCCGGGTGTGGTTGGAAGGATACCTGAACATTGTTGGTTGCAGTAATCATTCCTGCGCGCTTTGCGTCGTCCCGGTATCCCGGCAAGCCGCTGGAGATGCTGTCAGGGGCGACCGGATTGCGCAAAACTCTGATTCAACGGAGCTGGGAAGCTGCGGAAAAAGCCGATGGTGTTGATCGGGTGATTGTGGCGACTGATGACATAAGGATCCGTGAGCAAGTCGAAACATTCGGCGGTGAATGTCTTATGACTTCTTCAGCATGTTCCAACGGAACCGAACGCTGCGCCGAAGCTCTCGATTTTTTAGGCGATTACTACGATATCATTATTAATGTGCAGGGCGACGCTCCGCTGACTCCCCACTGGTTTGTGAATGATTTGATAGCAGCGCTGGGCTCGGCGCCGGAATTTCGGGTGGCCACGCCGGTTATCCGCTGCAGCGGCGCGGTGCTCAGCGAATTCAAAAACGATCGGCGGAAAGGCCTGGTCGGCGGCACGACAGCGGTTTTTGATGCAGAGGGGAAGGCGCTGTATTTTTCCAAAGAAGTCATTCCCTGGGTTCGGGAAGAGTATTTTGCGGATGAAGAAACGCCGATATTTCATCATGTGGGCGTTTATGCCTACACACCTGAAGCTTTGAGGTTTTATGCCAGTCTCGGACCGGGCTTTTTGGAGAGATCGGAAGGGCTGGAGCAGCTGCGGTTTCTAGAGTATGGCGAACCGATGCTGTGTGTCGAGGTTGATGGAGGCGGCCGGGTGTTTTGGGAGGTGAATAATCCCTCGGATGTTCCCACGGTGGAAGCCGGTCTGAAAGCGGCCGGAATCGAATAATCTCCGTATTCTTCGGGATTTCCACAGAATAAGGGTCAGTCAGCGGGAGCAGAACAAAAAATTGCGCGGTTCGGGTTTATCGCAACCGCATGATGCGTCTGCAAATCGCCGTGTTGACAGGTTTTGCCGCTATATTTTTAAGCGGTGAGGCGAAAGCCCAGGCAACATCCGATTTTGGGCCGGGCTTTGCGATTTCCGCGCTTTTCTCAACCGAGTTCGGTGATCTGCGAAGCGCCGAGCTGCTCAATCAGGTGTTTGGGCCGCTCTTTCCAACGGAGAGTGGAGGCGCGGAATCGACGGCATTTTCGCTGCTGGTCGGTTATGTGAATCTGGCGATTCTTTCCGTGGGGGGTCTGTTGCTGGCGTTCAACATTACCGTTGGACTTTTGCAATCTGCTCATGAAGGGGTTGTTCTTGGACGGCGCTGGTCATCGCTCTGGGCGCCTTTGCGCGTCATTTTTGCTGTTGCGCTTTTAATGCCTGCCCCAAATCTTGGCGGCTACAACGCCATTCAAGCGGGTGTTGCCTGGGTGGTGCGCGGCTCGACCATGCTTGCAAGTGAATTGTGGGCGCGCGGAGCCGGTGTCATTCTTTCTGGAGATATTCCCCTGACTGGAACGTCGCCGCGATTGGAAGGGGAATTGTTTTCGGCCGTTTACCGCAATCAACTCTGTGTCTGGATCGCCAACTACCAGTTTGAAGCGGCGGGGAGTCCGCTGCGTGTGCGCTTCGAAGCGGTTTCCGGCGCCGAGCGGCCGACTATCATTTCAACGATCGCCGGAGAAGAGGACGGGATCTGCGGATCATACATGCTGCCAGCGACGCCGGCGCACATCAACCGTTTGGGGGATTCGGCGGAGGCCTTGCAAGCCGCGTTCCAAAATCTGCACGCTGATGTGCTTCGCTTTTTGATCTTTTCAGCCAATGATTTGATTGCCGCGCAATGGCCGGTTCTCATCTCAAGACAAGGCCAGCTGCCACCGATAACCGGAGCGATCGCGCAAACATTCAATGAAGCGAATAAGAGGCTTGCAAACGGAGGACAGGCACTGCTTGCGGCAGTTTCAAGGTCGGTCAATGGCGCCGGCAGCGCGCGGAGCCAACTTGAAAAGCACATCACTGGGGCAGGATGTGGAACGCTGCCGACTCCTGAAGGTGAACGTCTGTGCACTGGCGAAGGCTGGATTGGAGCGGGGAACTGGTACATGACCATAGCGAGGCTCAATGCCGAAATGATGGGATTGCTCAATGCCGCTTCCGAAGCAGTGGAATCCGAATATATCACCGACGAAGTCAATCGGTTGAATCGGCGGATTGTGATGGAAGCCGACGGAGCTGATTGGCTGCAGCGGCTTTTCAACGGCACCGATGCGAACAAATATCTGCATATCGAAGAGGCGGCCAGGATTTGGCGGGACGCGACGGGTCAAATGGAAACCGTATCGCTTCGGCTTGCCGCCAGCGGCGTTCATCTGACCGGAAAAATGCTCTCGGATGCCGCGCCGGTCGGAGAGTCAGGCCTGCTTGGCCGAATATGGCGAATAGGCTTCGCTGATGCGTTAGGAACAATCATTGAGACGTTTTCGCCGTCTGGTTGGGCCGATGATCCTATTGTTGGAATTGTCAGAATGGGAAATTTGTATCTGGATATCGCTGGGGGTTTGATTTTCGGTGGCGCGGCGATTTCTTTGTTCTCCGGCGGGTTTGGAAACGTCGTGGTGTTTTTGATTGCCGCTCCGCTGGCAGCCATTGGGGTTACCCAGTCATTCATTCTTCCGATGCTTCCCTTTTTCTATTGGATATTGGCGGTGGGGGGATATTTTTTGCTGGTCGTGGAGGCGGTGGCCGCGGCGAGTTTATGGGCCTTGGCGCATCTTCGGCTTGATGGAGAAGGCATTTCGGGCGATGCAGGGCGGTTCGGTTGGCTGATGCTGCTCAGTCTCGCTTTGACTCCGGCTTTGATGATTTTGGGTTACTTCGCCGGCATGACCATGTTCCGTGTCGTTGCCGGGCTGTTTGATGCGGGAATGTATTACGCGATGAGCGGGCTGGCGCACGCCTCACCGACTGTCGCGATTTTCGGACTGATCGCGGCCGGCCTTATGATTGTCTTGGGGTATGTGGCAATTATCGAAAGCAGTTTTTCACTGATTTCGTCGTTTCCGGGCCGTGTTCTGCGGTGGATTGGCGGAGAAGCCGGGCTATCGTCTGGTTCAGGCGAATCTCGAATCAGCAGCATGGGACGGTCTGCTGCCTCGACAATCGGAGGCGGCGTTTCTCGAGCGGGACAAATCGTTGCGCAAAAACTGCCAAAGCTTCGGGGAAGTTGAATTGCCTGCCTAAGCGAAATCGAGGCGGATGTCATTGCGGAGAGTGGTTCTCTGCGGGCGTTGCGGGCCGGACGTTCGAAAGTCTCAAATGGATACTGTGCTTTGCCACCGCCTGCGCGGCGATCCAGCCGTTTTTCGCAAAAAAACGCTCAGAATGAGTTCGGTGACGGAAAATGGCATCGGGTTGCCATTCTCACAGCCCTTCGTTATGGCTTCGCTTTGAGCCGACAAAACAACAACAAAAGAGAGAGGAAAATTTTCAATGACGGAAACTGTGAATCGCCGGAAATTTATAGGCGGCGCCGCGGTTGCAGCATCAGCCGGCGCCGGTGCGCTAGCCATGCCTGCTCTGGCTCAATCCGATGGCGTGAATCTGAAGATGCAGGCTGCTTGGGGCGGTGGAATATTCTTGGAAAACGCGCAGGCTTATGTGAACCGCGTGAACGAAATGGCTGGAGGCGCTTTGACCATTGAACTGCTGCCCGTGAACGCAGTGGTGAAAACAAGCCAAATGCAGGATGCGGTCCACCGCGGAATTCTCGATGCCTGCCACTACGTTCCGGCCTATTGGTATTCGAAGTCTCCAACGGCCTCGCTGTTTGGAACCGGTCCGTGTTTCGGCTGGTCCAGCCAAGAAGTGTTGGGTTGGGTGCACTATGGCGGAGGTATGGACCTCTTCAATGAACTCATGGGCAGCCTTCGATTGAACATCGTGTCGTTCTTCAACAGTCCGATGCCCGCACAGCCGCTGGGCTGGTTCAAAGAGCAGATCAGCGACGCCTCGCAGATGGATGGGCTGAAATACCGCACCGTGGGACTTGCCGCTGATGTGCTGCTGGAAATGGGCATGTCGGTTGTTCAACTTCCGGGCGGAGAAATCCAACCCGCCATGAAGTCCGGCTTGATTGACGCTGCTGAATTCAACAACCCGACCTCTGACCGCGACTTTGGAATGCAAGATGTTTCCAAGCACTATCACTTGGCGTCTTTCCACCAAAGCCAGGAATTCTTTGAAATCTCTTTCAACAAAGAAACCTATGAGTCGCTGCCCGCAGAGCTGCAGGCAATTCTGCGTTATGCGTCAGAGGCAGAAAATTCGAACTTCTACTGGCACAACACCCAGCGCTATGCAAAGGATCTGATCACTCTCCGCGACCAGCAGGGCGTTAATGTGTATCGGACACCGGATTCGGTGATGAAAGCCCAGCTGGAAGCTTGGGATGTCGTCATTGATCGACTGTCTGAAGAAGACCCGTTTTTCGCTAAGGTCGTCGCAAGTCAAAAGGCCTATGCCGAAGAGGTGATGCACTACCTCAATCTCAACCAGCCGGATTACAGGCTGGCGTATGAGCATCACTTCGGTTGATTTTAAGTCCAGCGGGGGCATGAATCTCCCCCCGCTGTGATTTCCAGATCTATGGGTAAAGTCGTCTACACGATTGATGGCCTCAGCGTTTGGGTCGGCCGCGCTTTCGGCTGGTGCATTTTGATCCTCACGCTTTCCGTGTCCTACGAAGTTGTGGTTCGCTACGTGTTCAATGCGCCTACCGTCTGGGCCTTTGACATGATGGTTCAGATGTATGGAGCGCTGTTTCTGATGGCCGGTCCCTACGCTCTGGCACAGGACGCGCATGTGCGGGGCGACGTCATCTACCGTCTGTTTCCCGTGCGCTGGCAAGCGCGGATAGATTTAATTCTATACGTGCTGTTTTTCTTTCCGGGCATGCTGGCGCTGTTTTGGTTTGGCTATGAGATCGCTTCCGACAGCTGGCGCTACAAAGAGGTGAGTTGGAACAGCCCCGCACGAATTCAGATTTATTTTTTCAAATCATTGATTCCAGTTGCCGGCATGCTTTTGATTATCCAAGGCCTAGCGGAAATGCTGCGCTGCTGGCATGCCGTGCGGACAGGGGTTTGGATGCCGCGTCTTGAAGATGTCCGCGAGACTGAAGACGTTCTTGCAAATCAGTCCCAGAGGCGCGCCGCCTCCGATGCGGCCGCGCCGAACGCGTAACGCACATCAGGTGTTTTCATGACCAATCCTGAAGTCGCGATTTTCATGCTGTGCTTATTCATTGTGATGGTGCTGCTGGGATTTCCAATTGCATTCACCCTCATCGCCATGGGCGTAGCCTTTGGCTACTACGCCTATTACCAAGGCGGCATTGAGACGTTCAGCGATCTCATCAACAACAATATCTTTTACCTGCTCAATCAGAACACCTATTCGGTGATGGAGAATGATACGCTGGTCGCCATCCCGCTGTTTCTGTTCATGGGTTATGTGGTTGAGCGCGCCAGCATCATCGACCGGTTATTTTATTCATTGCGGCAGGCGGCCCACAATCTGCCCGGTTCCATGGCGATCGCCGCCCTGATCACCTGCACGGTTTTTTCGACTGCGTCCGGCATCGTCGGCGCAGTGGTGACGCTGATGGGATTGTTGGCCTTTCCGGCAATGGCGAGCGCGTCTTACAACAAGCAGTTTGCATCGGGCGTGATTTGCGCCGGCGGCACTCTCGGAATTCTGATTCCGCCGTCGATCATGCTGATCGTCTACGCGGCGATCGCGGAATTGTCGCCGCTGCGCTTATATGCTGCCGCTGTTTTCCCGGGATTGCTGCTGGCGGCACTCTATATTCTCTATGTGATGGCGCGGGCGTTTATAAATCCATCGATTGCTCCGCGTCCAAAGCAGGAGGATATTCCGCCGCGCCGTGTGATTTACTGGAACCTTTTGGTTTCATTCGTGCCGTTGACTGTATTGATCATGCTGGTTCTTGGTTCGATTTTAGGCGGGCTTGCGACACCAGCCGAGGCCGCGGCGATGGGAGCTCTCGGTGGATTGGTGCTCGCGGTTATCTATAGATCATTGACTTGGCGGCGTCTGAAGGAGAGTGTGTTTCTGACGGCGAAAGCCACAGCGATGGTCTGTTGGCTGTTCGTCGGTTCCTGGACCTTCGCATCGGTGTTTTCCTATCTGGGCGGACACGATGTGATTGAGCATTGGATATTGAGTTTGCAGCTTGAGCCCTGGCAGTTCCTGGTTCTTGTTCAACTGATCATTTTTCTGCTGGGCTGGCCTCTCGAATGGACCGAAATACTTATTATTTTTGTTCCGATTTTTTTGCCGATGCTCGATACTTTCGGAGTGAATCCATATTTCTTTGCGATGCTGGTTGCGCTGAATCTGCAGACGTCTTTCTTAACGCCTCCAATGGCGATGTCGGCTTACTACCTCAAGGGCGTTCTGCGCTCGCGCATTGAGCTTGTTGATATTTTCAAGGGCATTATGCCGTATTTGGCAATTGTCATTCTGGCGATGTTCCTAATGTATCAGTTTCCCGGTTTGGCGCTTTGGTTTCCGGACTATCTGTTCGGCGAATACATACCGTAGGCAGGCAGCGGATCATGGTTTTGCCGCAAGACCCGACAAACGACATTCTTCAGCTTTCGGCCGTGCAGGCAGCGGCATTGATCCGTGATGGCGCTTTGAAATCGGAAACGCTGGTCGGGGCCTGCCTGCAGAGAATTGATGCTACGGATGACAAGCTGGGAGCTTGGGAATGGCTGGACGCCGATTTGGCTGTCAGGCAGGCAAGAGAAATGGACCGGCTTCGCTGGCATGGTCGTGCCACAGGGCCGCTGCACGGTGTTCCGGTCGGCATCAAAGATATCATTGACACGCGTGATTTTCCCACAGAACGCGGAACGGCGGCCTGCCGGGGCCGCAGACCGAGACGCGACGCGTTTGTGATTGATCGGCTGCGGGATGCCGGCGCGGTCATTTTGGGAAAAACGGTCACGACCGAATTGGCGTTTATGCATCCAGGACGAACGGTTAATCCGCACAACAGCGCCCGCACCCCCGGCGGTTCTTCAAGCGGCTCGGCTGCAGCTGTCGCTGCAATGCAGGTTCCCCTCGCCATCGGTTCACAGACGAATGGTTCGGTGGTTCGTCCGGCGTCGTTCTGCGGTGTGTTTGGATTGAAACCATCGTTTGGGACGATTTCCCGTTCCGGGGCGTTGAGGACATGTGGGTCGCTTGATCATCTCGGTGTTTTTTCGCGTCATCTTGAAGATTCCGCGCTGCTGGTAGATGTCATCGGCGGTCGGGATTCCGGCGACGCGGCGACGTTTGAAAGACCGCGGCCGCGCCTGTTGGAAGGCTGCTTCGCCGATCCGCCGATAGAGCCCTCGCTGGTTTGGATTGAGGCGCCTTATTTCGATCAGCTTTCCGACGATGTGCAACAGGGTTTTGAAGATGTCCTCGCGCTGCTTGAACCGCGGGTTGATCGCTTGCCCCCTCCGGTGGGTTTTGACGGGCTGATAGCAGCGCACAAGACCATTCAGGATTACGAACTCGCCCGCAATCTTCGTCGGTTGGTTAACGAGCGGGGTGAACATCTCAGCGAGAAGATACTGGCCGCCATTGGAAGCGGACAGCGGATCAGCGCGCAGAGTTATCGCAGCGCGAAACGAAGCATGGCAGCTGCGAAGCAGTATTTTGAGAAGTTTTTTCATGACTATGACGCGATTGTTGCGCCGTCAGCTCTTGGTGAAGCGCCTCCAATAGAGTTGGGAACCGGAGATCCGATCTGTTGCACGATTTGGACGCTTTGCGGACTTCCAGCTTTATCGATGCCGGTTCTGACTGGCGCGATCGGATTGCCCGTAGGAGTTCAGCTAATTGGGGGCCCGGAAGAAGATGACAGATTAATGCGGACGGCAAATTGGATTTTGCGGACACTTATGGAAAAACCGCCTGATGATACGGGGCTGCCCTCATGATCAATCGAACGATCAGTTTAATTCTCGCTGTCTTATCATTGTTGATGATGGCGGCATTCACATTGGGATTGGCGCATGCGATCTCCACGGGTTTTGCCGGCTTCTGGGGCGGACTGCCTTTTTGGATCATTGCGCTGACTGTTTTGGCGATGGCATCGTATGATGTCTGGGACAGTTGTGTGCGTAAACAATCCTGAATTCGAAATGACTGCTTGTGCGGAGTGGGGCAAATCGCCGCTGGACATTCGGTTTTTCAACTCCGGGTAGTGTCCAGAATCTTTCGCACTTTCGATCATGCGACGGCGTTCAGTACCATCAAGGTTTCCTGTTAAGCAGTCTGCGGTGTTCCGCTTTGCAATACCATCCGGACATATGAACAATTTCAAAGTTTCGGCTTCTGCTGAAAGCCATCCCTGCCCGTGAATCCGGCATGAGGATTCTCGTTGAATGGAATAGAATTTTCCTGAATGAGATGGTGTGCGCTTTCCGTGGTCTGTGAAGAATCCTTGCTCTTTGTCTAGGTGACTGTGCCGGCCCGAAGCGGCATGCGGGCCCATTATCACTGCTTCTTTAGTTCGAATCATCGCAAAGCCAGGGGTAAAGCAGATGATTGGAAAAATTCGGCATCCATTTGATAATTCGAGGTCAATCGGCGCGATTTGCACATAACAGATCGGCTTCAGTCGCACAGCCAAGCCGTTGAGTCGACATTTGATCATACCAGCCCGAAATTTTGCCTGGGGGTTTCCAAGTTTTCGGCACCGGCAACAACATGGCGTTCAAACTAACCCGGATTCTCGTGTTGTTTTCGTGTGCAAAACACAGCATCCGCTAACAGCCATGTTTTTGGACGTTTAAGTCGGTTTCTGTGGGAATGCCCGTCAAGGGTTTGCTTTCGGCTAGACTTTCACAGCAGAATTGCAGCTCTCTACAAAACGAGAAAGGCGAAAATTTCCGCAAATTCGCGGCTGAAGGGTGAATCTGCAAATTTCACAACCTGAGCTGAGATTACCCGGGCCGGGGCGCTTCGTGCCTCGGAAAGTCTCGGCTTGAGGAAATTTGCATGCAGTCAGAAAGAGATGACCATACCAGGTCGAATTCCGCTCGTCACATCGGCAATATTGTCCTGAAAATTGAAGGCTACAGTGAAGCGCTGGCCGGCAATCATTGTTTTCCAGGTCAGATTCACGGCAAAGTTATGGGAGGGCTGTTGGACGGCAGAAACATCGCAGTCGCCATCCGAAGAACGTCTGTCAATCAGCGGTCAGTGCGGGTTGCGGATTTGCAGGACAAAGCCAAAATGTCCTTTACTCCTGTTGGAGGCTATCTGTCGCTTGAAGGCGTGCGTTCGCAAGACGGGCAATTGACTGCCCGATGGTTAAACCGCATGGGCGGACCTGATGCGATCATAAGGTCGGGAATGCCAATTCAAATTGCGCCAAGCTATGGGCGGGACGGCAAACCGCGCCGGTTCAAAGTAAACGATGCCACCGTTTACAATGCAACAATCCTTCACCTTGCCGGAAGCGAAACAGCGACATCCGAACCAATGCTTAAATCTGCGCTTGGCGAGACTTTGGAAAAGTATGGGGCGGCATTTATCGCATTAGCTCCAAACCGATCAAGCACGACTGCAGCGCGGCGGAGGTCAACATTTTATGCCATCCCGAGTTGGAAACCCGAGTCGGGAATGAGCACCGTTGATGAGACAGTCGGTAAATTCATGCAGCGGTACGAAAAAAATAATATCAAGCCCCATTTCAAGAGCGAGGCTTCCATTGATGTGGTTCCAATGGAAATTGTTCGACTCGGTTCCCGTGTCTGCGAATCGATAGACTTGGGAGCAAGAAACGCCGTGCCGCTCACCCGTTATATGACAGGCGGGCTCGGCGAACGGGTAGAGACTGCGCTTCGGCAAATTGACAAAGAACAGGTTGAAAGGCTTGAAGCAGCCTTTCTTTCCCAAGCTCACGACGATGCAAGGAACAGCTTTGCAGCGCAGGGCTGGAAGGGCGTTTGGAACATTGATATAGAAAGGTTTTTTGCCGATGCCGCTGTACAGCTGCCACAAGTCCCACGATACGGATTTGCAATTTCGACGGCATTTCTAAAACCGTATGGCGGTGAAAGCGACGCGCTCTATCTCGCTAAGTCTCGGGCGCTCACCTCGGCTCTGCCGAAAGATGCAGTGCCGTCGCCGTCGGACCCTGATGCCCATCTGCGTTACTATGATAATATTCTGGAAGCAGTCCGGTTGCGTGTGGAATCATTGCCGGAAAGCCCGTCCATCGAACGAGAAAAAGCGGCTGAAAAAGCGGCTGAAAAAGCGCACCTCGGAGCTTGCGCATCTGAGCCGGATGGTTTAAACATGGAGTTTGGAGCGGATGACAAGCGGCTTCATCAGGTTCATCAGGAGGATGCTCCCGAATATTCGCCGCGCTTGCAGACCACTCCCCCCGAGGACGATGTATTCAATTTCTGACGCCGGTCGAAGCGTTAGCGTGTCACCCGATTAGGCAGCTAAGCCAGCCCAGCGTCTTCTGAATGAGGAGGTTGGGTTGGCCAAGGCGACTCGCAAAGATGAGACAGCAATCAAATGGTTGAAGTTTCCCGATAACTCCGCGCAACTGCGCCGGGTGATATTCCCGAACGGCGCCAAAGGCTTGATGCTGACCTTCGCCGCCGACGGCAGCGGCGAAGAGTTCAGGAACCTCGCGCTGGAATTTGGATTCCAAGAGACCGGCGACAACGGTGCTGTTGTTTGTTTTTCGGAAACCAATGCGCCGCTTAGTGCGGCCGCACTTGCTCAGGCGCTGAATGCGGAACTGATCGATCTGCCAAGTGAACTTGGGAGGTCATATCCATATTTGATCGACTGCACCGAGTCGCAAAACACCCATGCCCGGTTCGATGACAATCCGCCTTTAGAGCTCGGAAGAAATTTCCGCGACCAGAGGGTCTTTCGGGACAATGCCGGCAAACGCTATCGGCACACCACCGATGCAGAAGGTCACATCAAAAAACTTGAAGAAGACAGCGCATCGACACCGGAGGAATTTCTCAGAGCGGTTAACGAAGGAAGCGTGCCGCAAATCTCGGCTGGTTTGGTCAAGATGGCTATGCACGGAACGGTCGGAGAGGACGCGTTGCAGACGGTGGTCGATGCAGCCTGCGAGGAGTTCGACGGAAGAAAAACGCCGTTGGAGCCAGCTGGCTTCGCATCTGCATTGCGCGAAGAAATGCTGCATCAAATCGTTTCGACCGTTGTTGGAGGTGGCCGCGAAAACTATCACATCGCTATCAAATGCGCGCTCAACGCAGCGGAGATCGTTAAAGCGCCGAATGATGGAGGCGATGGTATTCTGCCAACGGCCGCTTTCCTGATCTTTTTGCGAAGAACAACGCTGAAAGCGACCGACATTGAATTCTCAGGCGTTGCAAGACTTGGATTGGCGGCTCCTTCACTGCGAAGCGAAGGCAGAGCGACATACCAGCTCCTTGATTTGACCGGTGCGCCAACCGGCGGTGCAGCCGAGCGTGCGTCCAACGCTCTGACAAGCAGGACAGACGAAGGATTCAGCATTCTTTTGGTCTCTGGGGGTTCCAGTACCGGCGAAGTTGAGGCCACAAGGCAGGCTTTGGGGCGCGCTTATGCTTTCGAGGCTGTTGCAGAAATTGCATCCTCGGTTGCGGTCGGCAGCGTTTCGGGAGAGCCGATCACTGTTTTCTTCGTTGGTGAACGCAGACCGAGAATCGCGGAGTCTTTACCTGCCGCGGCTGAGCGAACCTTCACCGTAAGCGACGTGGATGAGCTGGATGCTTTGCATACGGAACTGCTCCGTTCCCGACGACAAATCTCCAATTGGCACCGCCAGATTCTTGGAAACGATGCCGACGAGGCGGGTGATAGAACAAGACAAAGCCCGTATCTTGCGCTGTCGAAGATCATGCCGCCTTCAACGATGATTCCAAAATCATTGGAAGGCGCGACCGCCAAAGCGCAGCGCCGGGTCGAAGAGTCACTGCAGGAAGAAGGCGGGGCTGACGGGTTTGTGTCCGTTGCTCTGGGGATCGAGAAGGATCAGTTAAAGGAGTTTTTGACCGCCGAGCAGGTCGATGCGATAGCGATGCGAGAAGTCGCATCAAGACGGGAGCGTGGATTTCTGTTGGCGGACCAAACCGGCATCGGCAAGGGCAGAAGTCTCGCTGCAATTGCGAGAAAACATATCCGGGAAGGCGGCAAAGTTCTATATTTTACAGAAAACGCCCAGATTAACATTCCGGATGTGTGGCGGGATTTGATGGCCGTTCAAGCCGACAAAGAAGCCAGGCCGTGCATTATGGCATCGCGTTCGGTTGTTTTGAAGACAAAGAATGTTGATGCGGACGGGAACCTGGTGATCTACCGAACAAATTCGGCGGCTAAACGCCAGGACATCTATGAGTCTGGACAATGGCCGTCAGGCGCAAATCTTGTGATTACGAATTACTCTCAGTTCAATGGCAAGCCTGATCGCGCGAGTCGCAGATGGGCGGCATCGGCGCCGGATAAGGATACGCTGCTGATTCTCGATGAATCGTACAATGCGATCAATCAAGCCACCAACACGGGAGCAGCGATACGAACAATAATTAAGCGGGTTGGTCGCTCGAATGTTGTGTTCGCCACAGCTACGCCGATGCGGGATCCGTCCGGCGCGAATCTGTATAAGCCGCTGCTTCCAGATTCCGAAGGCGATCGTCTTGACATCATATTGGATAATCTCGCGGCGGGCGGAGAAACCGCGCAAGAGTGCTTTACAACCATGCTGGCGGAAGACGGAGTGTTTCTGCGCCGCGATCATAATTTGTCTGCGATCGAGTTCCACGTGCGCATGCCAGACGATCGCCGTCTCGCACGATATCAAGCATTGATGAATCAGATTTCGCCGTTGTGCGAACTGTTGATCGACGCGACGCTGCGAGTAGGTTTTTTGGTCGGCCGGCTGCAGGAGGTCGAGTATGCCCTAATGATTGACGCGGGAGTTGACGAGACCACTGCGCGGGCACGCACAAAGTCGCTTTATAGTCATGGTTCCGCGGCCGGAAATCCATTGGCGCGATTGGCGCGTCTCGCCATCAATGCGATCAAGGTGGAACAGGTTGTCGAAGAGGCTGAGAACGAAATCGCAGAGGGAAGAAAACCGCAAATCACTTTTCATTCAACGAGTGCGGAACTGTTCAACGAAATCGTGAGAAATGAAGAAAATGAGAATGGCGGACCGCTGACTTTCCGCCATCAAGTTTCCAGAGTTGCAAATTCTATCTTCTGGGGCAAAGTGGATGGCGAACGCGTCGATTTTCGAGAAGAAGACGAAGAGGTCTTTCGATTGTCGGTGAAGATTCAAGCTGCGATAGAAGCGCTGCCGGAAGAGCTGTCCGCGTCGCCTCTTGATGCTGTTATCGAAGGCTTGGAAAGCAAGGGGCTGAAAGTTGGAGAAATCTCTGGCCGTTCGCTTGCATACCGAGGGGGAAAGATTGTTCGCTGCAAGACCACAGACCGCCGGAAGGTCGTCTCCGATTACAATGATGGCGAAATTGACGTCCTCATTTTCAATAAGGCCGGAGCGACCGGCGGCTCTTTTCACGCAGGACCTGACTTCAAAGATCAAAGACCACGTTCATTGATTGAGATGGAGACGCCGACCGACATCATTAAATATATCCAAGCTCAAGGCCGAGGCAACCGTTACGGACAGGTGGCCAAGCCGAGAATCGTCTCGGTCATGACCGGGCTGGTGCCGGAAATGCGGCTACTGCAACAGAGAAACAGAAAGCTGCACGCAATGGGAGCAATCATTGACGGTAATCGCTCCCACCCCTTGCTGGCTGATGACATGCCGGATTTCTACAACAAAGTCGGTGATGTCGTAGTGAAACACGTTCTTCAATCCAATGAGAAATTGGCGCGTCGGCTTGGATTCGCCAATCTGTCATTCGAGGATTCAGACCTCCACGAACACAAGGTGGCTTTGATTTCGGATGTCGGCGGCAAGAATTCTGGAATCGATTCGCTCGCCAACCGCGTTCTTTCGCGTTCTCTCGCGCTCAGCGCGGCCGAGCAATCAAGACTTATCGAGCTTATCCGGGTGGAATTCGAGGCGACTCTGGAAGAGCTTGATAGCCGAAACGCAAATCCGCTTAAGGTTCAGGAATTACAAGGATCCATCGAAGTCAAGGCAACCTCGCTGTTTTCCGGGCAAGAGCCCCGTACCGATATAGAGGACCGGTCGGCGTTCTTTTCGCCGCTCTATATGTCGACAGGCATTCACCATAATTCTGACGAGCCGATCAGCGCTGAAGAAGTTCAAAAGATGGTTGATGTTTCGCGTGTCGAAGACGGTGTCGATGGGTTTGCATTCCTTGCTGACCAGGTTGAAATGCAGATACCAAACGCTCTTAGACTTTTGGTCAGGACAGGAGAGCGGGTTGAAGACGCCATAACAGATCCAGAGACGCAGCCATACAACTTCAGGAGGCGATTGGCGAATCTGCAGCGTCTTGTCGAGACGCTTCGCAATATTAAACCGGGCCGCGTCCTTCAGATCGGCGATGAGTTTGATAGGCAGCCAGATGATCTGCGCAGAACCATTGTAAAGCTCATTCGTCCTCGGCCTGAATGTGCGCTCATGCCGAAAGCCTATAAATTCAGAACGGTCACGCCTGGCCACAGCAGCACTGAACTTATGAATGTCGGCCGCTTGTTGGCGAGGCCGGAATCGAACGTTGCCTTCAGTGTTGGCCTGGAACTCGGTGCCAACCACCGGCACAGTCGCCAGTTTGCGCATCAGCTAAAGCTGAACCGGCAACTTCCGGTGCAGATCCTTCACGGAAATTTGCTTGAGGCGTTATCGACGGCACAAGAGAATAAACTGGGAAGTATGGCGGTCTATCGTGAGTTTTCTGGCCGGCGTCAGCGAGGCATCGTGATAACGGGCGCCCAAGTTCAGCTTAAACTGTTGCCAACGCCGATTGCCTCTGGGCGCGTTATCGGTGCGCTGGCCGCGTTGTTCAGGGAGGGAAAAATCGGACCACATACTGTCTGGCAGGGAAGTGACAGAATTAAATCGCAATTCAAATTCGACTGCGGCATTCGATATGCCGGCTCCGACAAGTGCATCAAGCTCACTATTTTCAGAAGGTTAAAGGACTTTCAAAACCGTTATCCGTCCACAAGCAAAAAAATGCACGGACATTACTATGCCTACTGGAATCTTGACACGAGCGCCGAAGAAATTCAAGAGATATTTTCGGAGTTTAGTCAAGGCGGGTTGTTCACGGAAGCGCGTCTCAGAGATACCGTCAACAAAATCTACCGGCGGTTAGAAGAGGGTGAGCTTCCCCCCGAAATGCGACTCGTTTAGCCAACTGCGATGCTTATCATGGAAGAATTATTGACGGCCCACGATGTGCCGGATGATCTGCTCCAATGGCCGAAGGTGAAGCGCAGCGACGGCGCGGCAGCTGACGTGTTATTTCCCTATTGGCTGGTGCTCATATCGGGACCTCCTCGTTCCGGGAAAAACCGAGCGGGTTTTTGTCTTTCGGAACGGTTGGGCGCGGACCATTTCGCGTTGTCGAACATGTTGAAGCGGCTGACTCATGACTATTATGGATTAGATAAAGGACTGCCACCTTTGGCCTTTGAGTCCTGCAAAGACAGAGCGTGCGAAGAGTTCGGTGGTCTGTCGCCTCGGGAAGCTTATATTCAGTTCAGTGAGACGGTATTGAAGCCTCGTGAAGGGGATGATTATCTTGGCCGCGCGGGGGCAGGGCGTGTGGCTGCGAACCGTGCCAATGCACGGATATCGGTTGTGTCGGGCGTCGGGTTCATTGAAGAAATCCGTCCTTTGCTGGGGGTGGTTCATGGCAGGGATGCACTGCATATCCAATTGATCAAGGACAGAGTCCTGCAATACGAAGACAGCCGTGAGGTCCCAGATCTTTCAGACATTGGAATTGACGAAGTCAGCGTAAAGAATACCGGCTGCGGCGCTTTTCTGAGGTCGCTGGAGAAAGTTCTTCCGGGCATTAGACTGAAGCCCGCCCGAAAGTCGGCATAATTCTGGATTACCGAGACTTTATCCTTACAGTACATGAGCAAAGACACAATGGATGAATGTTGGCAGCGGAACGCGCGGTTTTTTCATCTAGGGGATCGGCAGGCGCGCAAACCCGCTGCGGAAATCGAGTCAAGCCACCTGAGGATTTGTGAATTGAGCACAGCTATTGTTTGGTTGAGCTGCCGTTCGCAAAGACCATCGGCTGCTGAATTGTTGGAGTTCCAAAATGAAAACGGTGAAGCTGGAGACGTTTTCGAATGAATTTGTTGGGTTCGTTCGGGCTACTTTTGATTGCGGAACGCAAGGCTGGGGCCAGGTTTCAACGTATAACTCCGACATAACATCGCAAGTTTTGCATCGGCAGGTTGCTCCATGGACGCTTGGCCACGACACCGCCGACCTTGATGATCTTCTCGACACCGTGATGGAAAGGGAGCACAAATTTCCCGGTTCCTATCTGTGTCGAGCCATGGCCGGGTTGGACACCGCGGTTTGGGACGCGCGCGGAAAACGCGATGGCAAACCTGTTGTCGAATTGCTGGGTGGCAAACCTGGCCAACTACGGGTCTATGCGTCTTCGATGAAGCGGGATATCACTCCCGAGCGCGAGGTTCAGAGGTTGGCGCGGTTACAGGAAAGATTTGGCTTTACGGCATTCAAAGTCCGGGCTGGCACAGAAGTTGGCCGAGGCAGGGATGAGTGGCCAGATCGGACTGAAGCGCTGATTGCGGCGATGGGAAACGAATTTTCGGACAGCGCGGATCTGCTGATCGACGCGAATTCCTGCTATGCGCCGAAACAGGCCATTGAAATAGGTCAGCGACTGGAGGAGCATGGATTTTGTCATTTCGAGGAACCCTGTCCCTATTGGGAAATGGAGCAGACCGCTGAAGTCGCAGCTGCTTTGGAAATCGATGTGACCGGCGGCGAACAGGACTGGTCAATGGTGAACTGGCGCCGCATGATTGATATGCGCGCGGTGGATATTGTTCAGCCCGACATTCTTTATGTTGGCGGTGTTTCTCGGGCATTGAGAGTTGCAAAGCAGGCTCGCGAAGCCGGCCTTCCGGCAACACCGCATTGCGCAAATCTTTCAATGGTTACGCTGTTCACAATGCATTTTCTCAAGTCGTTGCCGAATGCCGGCAAATTTCTTGAGTTGTCGATCGAGGGAGCTGACTACTACCCTTGGCAGCAGGATCTTTTTTGCTCAAACCCGTTTTCTGTTGCTGACGGGCGTGTGAATGTTTCGGACACACCGGGTTGGGGGGTTGAGATCAATCCAGAATGGCTTGCGCGCTCACAATACCAGATCAGTGCGCTTGAATGAATGCATATCGAAGATACGGCACAAAAACTTCAACATAACGGAGCCGCCTTCGCATGATGGAAAGTGCGAAAGATTCTGGGCACTACCTCGTCGATCCATTGGCCCCCAAGGCGTAACTGGTTTGTCAAACTAAGTGCTGAGCCCAGAAAATTTGCAAGAAACCCCGGCTTCGATTCCTTACGCAGTCATGCTGATGGCCCGTCCCTCTGCCGCCGATTGCTCTGCCGCCAATGCGAAGCGAAGCACTTGCCGGCCCTCTCTGGCGGTTAAGATAGGTCGACCGCCTTCTGAAAGAACTTTGATGAAGTGGCGCGTGGACAATATGAAACTTTGTTCCCAGCCGGTTTCAACATCACCGAATTCCCGATACTGGCTGTCCCGATAAAGAGCGACGGGTGGTGTTTCGCCGATCCGGCCATGACCGCAATTGATCCAGATCACACCCTTGGTGCCGGTGATTTCCACGCGATCATCCTGCGCGTAATGCCGCGTCTGAATTTCAAGTTCAGGCGAATATACAACTTCAAGATTGCCGATCCGATTGTTCGGAAAACGAAATGAAATGATCGACTGAGCGTCAAAGAAAATTCCACCGGGCCGTTTGCTCCGACCAATGAAGGCATGAACCTGCTCTGGATTGCCCATGAAGTGCCAAGCAATGGCAAATTTGTGATGGCCGTCGTCGAAAACCAGCGGTCCTCCTCCTGCCTTGGTCTGTGTTTGCCGCCAAGCCTCGGCATGAGCCGGCACGTCCCAAGCGTTTTTTCCTGTTCCTGGATTACTCTTCAACCGAATCGACAGCGGCTCGCCGATGGCGCCTTCTGAAACAAGCTTCGAGGCCAGTGCGACAGGAGGAAAGAAGACAAAATTTTCGAACACCTTGAAGGGTCGTTCCGACGATTCCGCAGCCTCAACAATCCGGTCTGCTTCATGCATGCTCAGGCCCATCGGTTTTTGGAGAGAAACAGCCTTTCCCGCCTCGACCGCTTTCAAGGCGAAAGACATATGCAAATGATGCGGAACAAGAATTTCAACAAGGTCGACATCCTGTCGTGCCAGAAGCGCGGAAAAATCATCGGTAACGAAGATCGAATCCAGCTGCCATGCCGCAGTTTTGGCCCGCGCGGCTTCAGCATCGACATCGCATAATGCGACGATATTGGCACCTGGATTCCGGAGATATTCAAGGACATGCAGGTCAGAAATTCTTCCTGTTCCTGCGATGCCAACTCCGATTGTCTTGTTCGACATGCTGAGCACCGACACTACGGGATCAAATACACAATCAGACCCCGTCTTTCCGGACAGGGAAGTAAAGAACAAACGCAGCGGTTTTCATGGTGACCCTCCTATAAGCCCTTCAGTTGAAACGGGAACAGCTTAGTCTTCTTGTCCACAACCATGTATAGAAATTTCAGCCTCCATTTGTGGTTGGACCACCGCTTTGCCTCAGACCGCTTCAAGTCGCGCCGCATCAGCCGCCTCCGCAATCACGTCAATCCCCGGACCGCACGCGCTGACCACAGACCAAAAAAACACCAAAATCCTCAATCCCATTCAGAATATGCTCTGCAGTCAACGGATTCGACGGATATCCCCTCGCTAAATCGTCCCTCGCATCGATGCGCTCCTTGGCGATCGACCCGCTAACCGCTCTCTCCACCTCGCCTTAATCCGCATCAAACGCCCCGTCGTCAAGAATTTCAACGCTCTCAATCACAGCGTCAATCATGCGCGTTCTGCTGTCAACCCCACCCAACATCAAAGCCAAACCGCCGCGCACATCATGCGTAACCGATTGATTTTAATGCAGAATATCCTTCCACTTGTGCGAAGTCCGGTTGATCAGCAAAGTCCGCCTCGCTCCCATCTGTCAGGGCTGCTCGCATTTCAACACGACTGGACTGTTGGCATCCGCCTGTGGAGGCCTGAAAAAACAGATCCAATAACCGAGGCAGCTTATGAAGTGATAGGTCCCAATCTTCGGGACGGCACTCTGTGACTTAACATTCGTGTCAGAAATTTGTTTGAAGATTCAAGATTCTGTGCAACAATGGAAGCCGTCCTACAGACTGACAGAAGGAGGATAAAATATGACTTTGCGAAGCAACTGCGTGTTGGGCGCGATTCTCAGCGCACCGATCGCCTTGGCATCGATTGGCGCCGCAAGCGCGGAAGGCGATGTCACAATCAGCCACTACTTTTCCGGGGAACTCGGCAAAGCTGCGATTGATGAAATTTCCGCGAGCTTTGCGGAAGAATCGGGCCATATGATGAAAGACAGCCCGGTTGGTCATGAAGACTTCAAGACTGATATACTTGTTAGAGCGGCAGGCAACAGTTTGCCTGACGTGTTCAGCTATTGGGCTGGAGCCAGGGTGCAATTCGTTGTTGATTCCGGCAGCTTATCGCCGATTGATGGAATGTGGGCGGCTGAAGGGATGGACGATGTTATCGCAAAGTCGCTTGCAGACAGCGCAACACTTTACAATGGCAGGCGCTACCTTATCCCAGCAGGCTATCATTATGCTGGCATGTTTTATAATACGCAGGTCATGGAAAGCGCAGGGGTGACGGAATTTCCGACCGACTGGGAAGGATTTCTGGAACTGTGTGAAAAACTCAAAGGGATGGGAATCACGCCGATTGCTTTGGGATCCAAAAATCGCTGGCCGGCCCAATTCTGGTTCGACTATCTGATTTTGCGGACGGCTGGCCCCGATTATCGTGACGCGCTGATGAACGGCACCGCATCCTATGAGGACAATGAGGTTAAGACAGCCATGTCCATGTGGAAGGATCTGGTCGATAACGGCTATTTTGTTCCCAATGCCAATGCTGACACATGGACCGATGCATCTGACCGGGTTGCGCGCGGGGAAGCCGCCATGACCTTAATGGGCACATGGATCACAGGCTACTGGAACGGTCTTGGTCTCGTGCCCGGCGATGACTATGATTTCTTCGAGTTTCCGGAGATCACAGCGGGTGTTCCGAATGCGGTGGTCGGTCCGGTCGATGGATGGGTAATTTCCTCAAATGTTCAAAACCAAGCAGGCGCTGAAGCTTGGCTGGCCTACTTCATCAAAAATGTTGACGCACAGGTCAAATGGGCCAGCGTTCAAGGCGCGCTGTCTGGAAATGTGAATGTGGATCCTTCGGTTTACACTTCAGTGATGCAGAAGGCCTCAGCGGCTGTGGCGGCGGCGGAAGCCTTTGCCTTCAATTATGATTTGGCCACTCCGCCTCCGGTAGCCGAGGTGGGTCTTTCGATGTTCGCGCAGTTCATGGATGACCCCTCGCAATACGAACAGATCCTTGCCGACGCTCAAGTTGCCGCCGCGGCTGCTTTTGGGAACTAAGAACTGAATGATTCTGGCGCGGGATTTCATCCCGCGCCTGACGCGGATTCAAAACGGCGCTTCGAAATATGGCGAAGAGCGCATGGTTTTGGCGCATCGTCCTCTTAGCGCCGCCTGTTTTCGTGTTTTGCCTTTTCGTGGTTTATCCACTTTTCAGTTCATTCTATTACAGTTTTACCAATTGGAACGGGTTTGATCCAAATTTTGATTTTGTGGGATTTTCCAATTACGCGAAAATCATCACCGACAAACTGTTCCTGAATGCGGTCGTCAATACGGCAATCTGGATGATTGCCGCGATCTTGTTGCCAACTCTATTGGGACTTGGATTGGCGCTGTTGATCGACCGTCACGTGCCGGGAAGCACGATTTTTAAAACAATCTTCTATCTGCCGATTTGCCTGTCGGCTGTGGTGGTCGGTCAAATCTGGATTTGGATTTATCAGCAGGACTGGGGCTTGCTGAATACAGTTATCGGACTCGTTACCGAAGAACCTCCCCGTTTCGCATGGCTGGCAATGCCTGAAACATCCCTCGGGTCAGTCATCGTCGCGTGGTCTTGGCAGCAGACAGGGTTATCAATGGTAATTTACCTTGCTGGCCTGACGTCAATTCCCGACGATCTTTTGGAGGTCTGCGAGATAGAGGGCGCGAGTTTTTGGCAGCGAATCCGCATCATCATCATTCCACTTTTGACACCGGCAACCGTTGTTGTGATCGCTTTGAGCGTGATCAACTCGCTAAAGGGTTTTGACATCCTTTATATCATGACCGGCGGAGGTCCGTTTCATTCATCGGACACGCTGGCAATGCATATGTATAATGAATCGTTCAAAAAATATTTGATGGGATATGGCAGCGCGATCGCGGTTGTGTTGTTTCTGCTGGCTTTAACCATAATTCGAATTTATTTCCGTCAACTCAAGAAGCTCGACGAAATCTATGGCTAGGCCGGGGCAGATCGCTTGGAACATGGGCTTCAATCCATGGCCGGCGGCGATTTTTGTGTGTCTGTTTTTTCTTGCGCTGTTGTTTTTGGCGCCAACGGTCGGTGTGCTCCTTTCGTCGATCAAAACGACGAGAGACATTGCTCTCGGCCAGCTCTGGACGATGCCGGAAACCCTGTATTTGGGCAATTACGCCGAAGCTTTGTTCAATTCTTCGGTGCACCGCTATCTCTTGAATACGCTTTTGGTCACGATACCAGCGACAGCCGCGTCAATCTTTCTCGGGATTTTGGCCGGTTACGTTTTTTCAAAACTCCCGTTTCGCAACAGCGAGATTCTGTTTCTTGCAGTGATTTCCGGCATGTTTTTCCCTCCACAAGTTATCTTGATTCCGCTGTTCAGGCTGTTCAACAGCGTGGGTCTTATTGACACGCTTTGGCCGATAATCATTGTCCATACCGCGCTTGGGATTCCGATCTGCACACTGTTAATGCGGAATTTCTTCGCAACCGTTCCTAATGCTCTGCGGGAAGCGGCAATCCTTGAAGGCGCGAATGAGTGGCAGGTATTGACCAAAGTCGCCCTGCCTCTCAGTCTTCCTGCGCTCGCTGTGCTGGCAACTTTGCAATTCACGTGGATCTGGAACGATTTCCTGTGGCCGTTGATTTTCACCAATTCGGATGAGAAGCGCACCATCATGATTGGAATCGTCAATCTTAAAGGGCAATACACAGTCGCATACGGTGTGCAGGGAGCCCTTTCATTGGTCGCGAGCTTGCCGACGCTCGTCGTTTTTCTGTTTTTTCAGCGCTACTTCATTAAAGGCATGACCATGGGAGCGGTAAAAGGCTAAATCATGGGTGAAATCGAATTGCGCCGTGTCAGCAAAAGCTTTGGCACAACCGAAGTCATTGATTGTGTTGACTTCAAGGTGGCGCATGGCGAGTTTGTGGTCATTGTCGGACCGTCTGGCTGCGGCAAGTCGACGTTGCTTCGATTGATCACAGGATTGGATGAAATAACGGACGGCCAGATATTCATTGATGATATTAACGTAACAAGGGAGCGGCCGTCGCGGAGGGGAGTCGCGATGGTGTTCCAGTCCTATGCGCTCTTTCCGCATCTGACGGTTGAAGACAACATCGGTTTTGGTTTGCGCTTGGCTGGAGTTGCAAAGCCTGAGATCAAAGAACGCGTGCTGGAGACGGCGCGCATTCTGCGCGTAGAAGATCTGCTCGAACGAAAACCGCGCCAGCTGTCCGGCGGCCAACGTCAGCGCGTAGCGATCGGCCGTTCGATCATCCGCGATCCAAAAGTTTTCTTGTTCGACGAGCCCTTATCTAATTTGGATGCCGCGCTTCGGGTTATCATGCGTCTTGAACTTGCCCGTCTGCATAAGCGGTTGGGCGCAACCATGATTTATGTAACGCACGACCAGACCGAAGCCATGACTCTCGCGGATCGAATTATCGTGATGAATGCAGGCCGAATTGAGCAGGTCGGTTCACCGCTTGAACTCTATGAGCGTCCGGCCAATAAGTTTGTTGCAGGGTTTATTGGATCGCCCGCCATGAACTTTCTCGAGGTTTCCTGCGACGTCAACGGCATACGGTTAGGTTCACGGGTTCTGGAATTGCCCCGCTTTCGGCATCAGCAGAAAGAGAGAGCCGTGCTTCTCGGCATTCGTCCCGAACACATTGCGATTTGCGGCCGCGCGCAATCGGATCTCCCGGCAACCGTGGAGATTGTCGAAAAGCTGGGTGCGGAAATGATGCTGTATCTTCAGACCGAAGCATCTGATGCGCCATTGACAATTCGTGCTCCACCCTCCGCGATTGAACCTGGAGACGACATTCACATAAGATTTGCGCATGACAGTTTGCAGTTGTTTGACAGAGACGGTGTTGTGATTTCGGAGTGATTCAGAGCTTTCTTGTCGTCATGATTGGCAGAAGGGCAGGTAAAGCGCAGCGCTTCTGGCTGCCATTGGCGTGACCGCTGAAGGCTTTCGGGAGACCCTCTGTCCGAAAGGAACCACCAGCAGAAGCAAATGCGCGAAAGATTCCATACGTTATCCCGACACGCAGTGGAGCAAGCGAATGTATATGAATCCGCTGCGGGAGATGAAACTTCAACATAACGGAGCCGCCGTTGCATGATGGAAAGTGCGAAAGATTCTGGACACTACCGTTTCAAGAACCGATCAACGTTAGTCGTAATGCGCTTAGAAACTGTCATAAGTTTAAGTACCATGTTGACACGTTAAGCTAACCGACATTAGACATATTGGCTGTTGGAGGAATTGCAAACGGAAGGGGGGTACCGGTTGCTAGGCCGAAAAGTTATTCGTGAATTCACCAATATCGGTCACATGGAACGCGGGCGAAGGTTCGTTGGATTTCCAAACTTTAGTCACGTCAGCAGCCACGCGGTAGAACCCCGCCAAGCCATCAGAATAGAAACAAGAGCGGGTGACCTGCTCTCGGTTGACGCGGCGGGCGCGAAGCCCTGTGTTTCAGTGCTTATTTTGGCGGAAGACGGCGCGGAAGCGCCTGAACGATTTAGCCTCCGCGCAAAGTTCAAACTCAATCGGAATCTGTTCTGCAGTGAGGAACTGGATGGTTGGATTGACGCAAATGGCGGGATACCCGCTGATCTTGCGGTTTGCCGATTGCTCTTCGATGACGAAGGCCGCGCCATACTGAGAGCCTCGGAAGCATGCACAGCTTGGTTTGTAAACGAGGCTGAGCTTGGCGGTCTGGTCGGCGGCAGCGCATCGGATGCGGTGAGCATCATTCATCGGTCGAATGATTCGCGGTTTGGCGCGCTGCCGGAGCCTCTGGGTCGGATTCGTGACGAATTCACCGTCGAGCGCGGCACCGCCGCGGCTTACGAGGTCAACGAAGGAGAATTTGTTCAGATCATTGATGTGGAAGGACAGCAATGTTCAGATTTTCAGGCCTGTCGTCAACGGGCCGTTGATCATGGTGTAGAGCTCTTCGTCGACAGCACGGCAACACGGAGCATGGTCCGAAGAGCCTATCCGGCGCCTGGGCTGTTCGATAAGTTTTTTGACGCTGAAATGCGTCCTTTGCTCCGCGTTGTGCAGGACACTTGCGGTCGGCACGACACCTTCGGATTGGCCTGCACGGCCAGAGGGTATGAGGAGCGCGGTTTCCCAGGCCACGTGAATTGTTCCGACAATATCTCGGAGGCGCTGTCGCCCTACGGTGTGAAACCCCGTGTTGCATGGCCGGCGATCAATTTTTTCTGGAACACGTGGGTGGACGAACATCTCCAGCTGCGGACAGAGGAATCCCATAGCAGACCCGGTGACTTCGTGGTGATGCAAGCGGTCGAGCCTCTGATATGCGTAAGCACCGCTTGCCCTGACGATATCGATCCGATTAACGGGTGGAATCCAACCGATATCCATGTTCGCATTTATAGCGCAGAGTCTGCTATTCGCCGCTCAGTCGGATACCGGGCGAAAGAGGATGGGCCGTTGCAGGTAAGTCAGGAAACACCATTCCAAGCGCGCACCGTAAAGCTGACCAACGACTTTGCGCCTGCCCGTGACCTGTGGACACCGGTTTCATATCCTTCTTTCGGGACTCTCGGCGAATACTGGGCATGCCGCAATGCGGTGACCATTCAGGATATGAGCGGTCTGCGTAAGTTCGACATCATCGGACCCGACGCCGAGCCGCTCCTTCAGAAAGCGCTGACCCGAGACGTTGCCAAGCTCCCGGTTTGGAGAGGCGTTTACGCACTGTTATGCGACGAAGTGGGAAGCGTCATTGACGATGGAACGCTGTTCCGACTGGAGCCGCACATTTTTCGCTGGTGCTGCGGATCAGAAGAAAGCGGACGGTGGCTCGATGCATTGATCGAAAAGCATGGGTACCAAGTGCGGCTGCATGATGTGGGCAACGCGCTGCCGAACTTGGCGCTTCAGGGACCGCGGTCGCGGGATCTGCTGCGCAGAATCGTCTTCACAGCGCCGCAGGCCCCCGCCCTTGATCAGCTCCGCTGGTTCGGTGTTACCATGGCACGGCTGAGGGACCGGGAAGGAGAGCCGTTTCTCTTGTCCCGCACCGGATACACAGGTGAGCTCGGTTATGAGATATTCTGTGCGCGAAGCAGCGCACTGAAAATTTGGGACATATTGATGGAGGAAGGAGCCGACCTTGGGTTAACCCCGATGGGAACCGCCGCCTTGGACATACTCCGGATCGAGGCCGGATTCGCGGCGGCCGGCGCCGAATTCCTCCCAAGCGTTGATGCGTTCGAAGCTGGGTTGGGACACGCCGTGGATTTCCGCAAGCCGGATTTTGTTGGCCGGACTGCGCTGGAACGAAACGAACGCGAACCAAGACGAAGGCTGAAAGGGCTGGAATTTGAATCCATTGATGTGCCCCTGACCAACGCTCCGGTCTTTGACGGCGAGCGGCAGGTCGGAATGGTAACCTCCGCGACCCGCTCGCCGTTCTTGGAACGCTCCGTTGCCATGGCAAGGCTGAGTATTGAGTATTCCACCGATGGGACAGTTTTAGAGGTCGGACAGATGGATGGTCGGATGAAACGCCTCGCCGCCAAAGTGGTGCCGTTGCCGTTCGTCGATGCAAAAAAGGAGAAGCCAAGATCGTGACAAGTGACACTCAATCCTGTGTGGTCGAGACGCGGAACGTCTGGAAGATTTTCGGCAGCCGTGCAGAAGAAGCGCTCCAAGCGGTGGTGAAAGATAACTTGAGCAAAGCGGAAGTGCTTGAAGAATTTTCAGCCGTTGTGGGAGTCCGCGACGTTTCAATCAGCGCAGGCGAAGGCGAAATTTTCTGCATTATGGGATTGTCGGGGTCTGGAAAATCCACGTTGGTAAGACACATCAATCGCTTGATCGAACCGACATCCGGCGAAATACTGATCAACGGAGTCAATGTCGGAGATCTGGATGCGGAATCGCTGCGCGCCATGCGGGCCGACAAGATTGGCATGGTCTTCCAAAACATGGCCCTGCTGCCGCATCGGACCGTGCGCGAAAATATCGCCTTTGCCCTAGAGCTGCGCAACGTGGATGCGTTCACCCGCACAAGCGTCGCCAACCGGGTGATCGAACTGGTCACTCTTCAGGGTTACGGAGACCGTTATCCAACCGAACTTTCGGGGGGAATGCAGCAGCGCGTGGGCTTGGCGCGGGCGCTAGCCGCGGATCCGGATATTCTGCTGATGGACGAGCCGTTCTCGGCGCTTGATCCACTCATTCGCCGCGGGCTTCAGGATGAGTTTCTGGAATTGTCCGCAACGATGAGGAAAACCACTTTGTTCATTACCCACGATCTGGATGAAGCCATTCGCATGGGAAGTCGCATCGCGATCATGAAAGACGGCGAAATCGTGCAGACCGGCACTCCAGAGGAAATTGTGACGCAACCGGCTGACGATTACGTCAAGGATTTTGTCGCTGGAATATCGAAGCTGCGTCTGGTCTATGCGCACACTGTGATGAAACCCATCCAGCAGCTTGAAGCCGAAGGGATCAAGCTGCCGCCGCTGGATGATTGTCCACAGGCTGATCCAGACGACAATCTTGATCGCTTGATTGGCTTGGCTGTCAATCAAGCCAACCCTGTGGTCATCATGAGTGACGGCAAGCCGGTCGGCGCCGTGACTAAAGATGCCCTTCTTCTTGGCATCCAGGGGGAGAGCTAGAACATGGCAAACGAAGCTGAATTCCGAAAGCCGTTCATTGAGTTCGCCGGTCCGAATGGCGATTATTACGCCGATGTGTTTCTCAAGATACAGAAGGCCTCGCTCGGCCGGTTTCATATCAACCTGGCAGCTGGTCTCGGCGGTTTTGTTTGGGCTGCGCTGCGCGGCAGCTGGATTCTGTTCACGATCGGGTTCGTGATCGATTTGATCGCTGCGATCAATCTGGCTTTGGTTTGGAAGTTTTCGAAAGCGGCCGTTGACAATGCGGATAAGGGGTTTTTGGTCGAGCGCTATGAAGGATGGTCTCAATCGCACCTGATTGCCACGATCATTATCTTCGTGTTCGGCAGACTTCTGTTCTCTTGGCTGGCTGACCGGCTCTATGTCGGACAATACAACAAGTGGCGTGTCGACCGAAGCGTCAACAGCGGCATCGCCAAGTCTCGGCTAGTATCGGTCGCGATCGTATTCGCGCTCATCGTTCCTGCGATGCTCTACAGGGCAACACAGTTCGCGCCGGATGCGCGGAGTTGCATCAAACAAGACCGAGCGATTGCAAGCGGTGAGACCATTCCGTTCAAGAAACGATTTGATTGCTATATGATCGGCGAGTTTCCAACTCTGTTTTGGATTGAACGTCCAGACGAAATTTCCTTTCCGAGAAACGATGCGGGCGAGCGCTATGTCGCGCGCACACCGCCCAGAGAGGGTGCGCCGCCGGTCAATCTGAACACCTACATCGCTCAGATAATCGATGACTCGATCGGATATGTAACGGTTTTTTACGCTTTCGTGTTTGACCGAATTACCGACCTTTTGCGGGCGATGCTCACAGCGATCACATCGGTCTTTGTTGGGTCTCCGTGGCCGGTGACCATGGGAGTCCTGCTGTTTGCCGCCTACCAGATGGCGGGCTTGCGGACCACGATTTTTGTTGGTGCGTCACTGATTTATCTGGCGCTGTTCGGTTTTTGGCATGCTGCAATGGATACGCTGTCGCTGGTGGTGGCCGCTTCAATCATTTGCATTGTCGGAGGGCTTCCGCTGGGAATTTGGGTGGGGAAATCAAAACGGGTTCAAATTATTGTAACGCCGATTTTGGACGTTATGCAGACGATCCCATCGTTTGTTTATCTTCTGCCTGCGATCGCATTCTTTTCCATCGGTAAACCGCCGGGGATCCTGGCAACGGTGATATTCGCGATGCCGCCGATGGTGCGCTTGACCGCGCTGGGAGTGCAGCAGGTTTCGCAAGACACCAAGGAAGCGGCGCTGGCTTTCGGAGCCAATCCGCGTCAGCTGCTGACCAAGGTCGAATTGCCGTTGGCTCTTCCATCGATCATGGCAGGCATCAATCAGGTTGTCATGATGAGCCTTTCGATGGTGGTCATCGCTGCTTTGATTGGCGCTGGTGGTATGGGATACATCGTTACCGAAGCGCTCGAAAACACACAGACCGGCCGGGGTGTCCTGGCTGGAATCGGAATTGCCCTGTTGGCCATGATGATTGACAGGGTAGTGCAAAAGGCGAATGAGAGACGCCGACAATCAGCCAAGTGAGTTGCTTGGAAAAAGGAAGGAATATAAATGAAACAGAATAGAATTTTGAGTTTAGGCGCCGCGGTTGCATTGGGCGCCGTTTCCCCTGCCGCTTCTCAGGAAACGGTAGCGATTTCCGATTTGACGTGGACCGGTGCAAAGGCCATCGCCCATGTTATTAAAACGATCATTGACGGGCCGCTGGGCTCTGAAGCCGAAATTGTCCAAGGTCTGTCTGACGGCTCGGTCATCGCGGCGGGAATGGATAAAGGAGACGGATCAGCAGACGTCTACACAGATTTGTGGATGCCCAACAGACAGGGGATCTGGGACAAGTATGTCGATGGTGCGCAGACGGTTGCCGTGAATGAGCCTTATCTCGGCACGCAGTTCATGTTTGTGCCCTCCTATATGGCCGACTTGGTGAGTTCGGTTGAAGACATGAGAGACCCCGAAATCGCGGCGATGTTTGACAAAGACGGGAACGGCAAGGGCGAATACTGGGCCGGCGACGCTGGTTGGAAATCAACCAGAATGTGGCAAGTCAAGTTTAAGAGTTATGGATTGTCGGATCTCTGGGAAGCGGAAATCATTCCCGATGCGACATTCAAGGCTCAGCTGAAAACAGCCGTTCAGCGCGAACAGCCGATTCTGTTCTATTACTGGACACCGGAGTGGGTGCATGCGGCGTATGATATCACTGCCATTGAAGAACCGGCGCGCACCGAAGGATGCGAGCAGCTCAATCTTGATGCGGAAGACTGGCTGGAGACTTCGGAGATTACCTGTGTCAGTGAGAATGCGGAAATCTATGTTGCCTATTCAAAGTCTCTTGAAGAACGCAATCCGCCGGTTGCTAAATTCTTGAGTCAGATCAAGCTGGATCCAGAAACGGTCAACCAGTGGATACTCCAAATCGGTCGTGATGAGCTTGACCCGCAAGATGTTGCCGAAGAATGGGTTGCAAACAACATGGATACGGTCAACGCTTGGATAAACTGACGGAGATTCTCAACACGCTGTAAACCTCCGCCCGTCAGAACTGGGAGCGGACACAGCCGAAACACACAGAACCGCCGGTTCGATCCGGCGGTTTATTCATGGCTGGCGCAACCAATACAAACTAAGTTTCAGTCAGCCCATACAACTCGTCCTTTCCCGACCAAATCGCATTGTGCCGCTGATTTTGACTGCGGCAGCGCAATAGAGATTTGCGACCGTGATTTTAGTGGGTATTTCGGCAAGATCCTTCTGCAGAGGAGAGATTTTTCCTTGAGCAGTGCGTTGGGATTGCGAGTATGTATATCCGATCGATTGTTCGCATGGTTTTGCAAACCTATTGGTGTGAATGGACAAAGCCCGCCATTTGATGAGCAATTTGACACAGGTGCTAAAATCTGAAAGATTGCGTTATTGGAAAGACTGTCCAGCCCCGCGCAAATAAAGTGCCAAAAAGGGGGGGGGAACTCCCCGGGTGACAACAATTGATTGTCGACAGGTGCGGCGCAGTCGGTCTGACGATTCTATTGACACACTGATCTGGAAAATCAGAATCGGCAAGGAGTAAACATGAACAAACACATTGATTATCTTGCATATCGGACGGCCGCGGGCCGTATGAGCCGACGTGAATTCTTTGGCCGTTCGACCGCTCTGGGCGTGTCAGCCGCCGCCGCGAGCGCCTTGCTCTCAACCGCTGTATGGGCAGCCGGCCCCCAAAAGGGCGGAACCCTTAGAATGGGCCTGCAGGGCGGAAGCTCTTCCGACAGCCTCGACCCCGCGCTTGCGGCTAATCAAGTCGCGACTATGGTCAATCGGCTCTGGGGAGAACCGCTTGTCGAACTGGCGCCGGACGGAGGCATCGAACCTAAAGTCGCAGAAAGCTATTCAGCGTCGGCGGATGCTAAAGTTTGGCGGTTTAAATTGCGGCAAGGGATCGCTTTTTCCAACGGTCGAAGCGTGACCGTTGACGACTTGGTTGCAACCATGGACAGACACGCCGGAGAAGATACGAAATCCGGAGCTCTCGGACTTTTGCGGGGCATCAAATCAATCAAAGCTGATGGGGACAGCATCGTTATTGAACTTGAGACGCCCAACGCAGACCTGCCGTATCTCATGGCCGACTATCATTTGATGATTCAGCCCAACGGCGGCAAGGACGACCCGACGGCGGCAATCGGAACCGGTCCGTACATACTAAAGAGCGTCGATATGGGCGTGCGGTTCGTCGCTGAAAAGAATCCTGGATACTGGGGTGATATTGGTCATGCGGGAACCATTGAGCTCTTGGTGATCAATGACAACACCGCGCGGGTTGCGGCGCTTCAATCCGGTCAGGTCGACTTGATCGACCGCGTGCCACCGCGCACAGCCGCGCTGGTCGACCGGGCTCCAGATGTGACGGTGCACACGACCAGGGGTCCGGGCCACTATGTTTTCATCATGCATTGCAATACCGCACCGTTCTCCGACAACAATCTTCGTTTGGCGCTGAAATACGGCATTAACCGGAAAGAGATGGTCGAAAAAATCCTATTCGGTTATGGTTCTGTCGGCAACGATACGCCGATCAACGCGTCTTACCCGTTTTTCACGGAGTTCGAACAGCGCGAGTATGACCCGGATAAGGCGGCATCCTATTTTAAGAAATCCGGGTACGACGAACCGATTCTTCTTCGCACTTCGGATAATTCGTTTCCGGGAGCGCCGGATGCCGCAGCGCTGTTTCAGCAGTCGCTGGCTGCTGCGGGCATCGAGCTTGAAGTCAAACGCGAACCCAATGACGGTTACTGGTCGCAAGTCTGGAACGCGCAGCCATTCTGCACCAGTTACTGGGGAGGCCGGCCGGTTCAGGACCAGATGTTCTCAACCGCCTATTTGTCCACAGCCGACTGGAACGACACGCGTTTCTTCAATGAGACATTCGATCAGCTGCTGTTCGCGGCCCGTGCCGAGCTGGATGGGGCGAAGCGGATGCAGATCTATGCTGATATGTCGGCGATCATCCGCGATGAAGGCGGTTTGATCTGTCCGATGTTCAACGATTTCGTTGATGCGACTTCGGATAAAATCACCGGTTGGGTTGACGATGAGAAAGGTTTTGCGCTCATGAACAGCTACGCCCCGATGAAAATGTGGATCACCGGCTAATATGCCGCTGATTGTTCGAGTGTTAGCCCAGCGCGTCGCGCTGGGCTTTCTTTTGCTGTTCCTGGTTTCGATTTTAATCTTTGGCGGAACGCTCATACTTCCAGGCGATGTTGCCCAAGCAATCCTTGGACAATCAGCCACCCCGGAGGCGGTTGCCAATCTCCGTGAGGAGTTGGGACTGAACGAGCCGCCTTTGCAGCGTTATTTCTCTTGGCTCGGTGGAGTGCTTACCGGTGATCTCGGCACCGCGCTCACATCAGGACTCGACATTCATTCCGAAGTCGCTCGACGGCTTGGGAACACGCTTTTTTTAGCATTCTGGTCTGCGATCATCGCCGTGCCGCTGGCTGTATTTTTGGGCCTGATCGCTGTTCGTTACCGCGAAAGCTGGCCAGATAAGCTGATTTCAGCATTCACTCTCGCTTCGATTTCACTGCCGGAATTTCTGATCGGCTATGTGATGATGTTCTTTGTCGGAGTGAAACTGCGTCTTGTGCCGTCGACTGCCGTATCCTACCGGCCGGAGGCGGACATTCTGACACGGCTGGAATCAATTGCACTGCCTGTGGCGGTTCTCACCCTCGTTGTGCTGGCGCATATGATGCGGATGACGCGCGCGGCAATCCTCAATGTGATGCAGTCGGCCTATATCGAGACAGCGGAGTTGAAGGGTCTCAATAGGTTTACGATCATCTGGCGGCACGCATTTCCGAATTCGATTTCTCCCATCATCAATGTGGTGATGCTAAACCTTGCCTATCTTGTGGTCGGGGTTGTGGTGGTTGAGGTTGTCTTCGTCTATCCCGGCATGGGTCAATATCTTGTGGACCATGTGAGCAAACGCGACCTGCCGGTTGTTCAGGCCTGCGGTCTGATATTCGCAGCGGTCTATATTGGTCTGAACTTAGTGGCGGATCTTGTTTCGATTCTTGCCAATCCTCGTCTCAGGCATCCAAAATGAGAATTCCAATCGCGGCTCTGATCGGTTTGTTTTTTACCAGCCTTTACTTTTTCGCGGCGATATTCGCCCCGTTCATCGCACCGTACGGAATGGCGGAAATCGTCGGTGGTGTGTGGGAGCCCTCAAAGCCCGGCCATATTATTGGCACAGACAATATCGGCCGCGATCTTCTATCGCGGATGATTTACGGCGGCCGGACGACAATTTTCATTTCGACAGCGGCAACGCTTCTTTCTTTCGTCACCGGTTCGGTCCTTGGATTTCTAGCCGCGGTGATTGGAAGGTGGTTTGATCAGGCCATGTCCCGTCTGGTGGATCTCTTGATATCCATCCCATCGTTGATCTTCGCATTGGTCGTGCTGTCGGTCACGCCGGTGACGATTCCAGTTCTGATCGTGGTGATGGGATTGCTCGATTCGACACGGGTCTACCGGCTGGCGCGCGCGGTAGCCGTCGATATCAATGTCATGGATTATGTCGAAGCTGCGAAGCTTCGCGGCGAAGGCCGCAGCTGGATCATCTTCAGAGAAATTCTACCCAACGCGCTTTCGCCGCTTGTCGCGGAAATGGGCCTTCGTTTCATCTTCATGGTGCTGTTTGTCTCAACATTGTCTTTCTTGGGATTAGGCGTTCAGCCTCCGCAGGCCGATTGGGGAGGCATTGTGAAAGAAAATGCCGACGGCATTGTTTATGGTGCGGGAGCCGCTCTCTATCCGGCGCTGGCGATCGCGACATTGGCGATCAGCGTTAACTTGGTGGCCGACTGGATTCTGAATCGCACCACCAGCCTCAAAGGCGGCCGCGGGTGAGCAATCCGCTTCTGAAAGTCCGAAATCTGTCGATTGGAGCGACAGTCTATCCACCAAATGCGAAGCCGCATGAAATCGAGATCGTGAAGGACGTGTCCTTTGATCTTGCCGAAGGACAGGTTCTCGGACTGATTGGAGAATCCGGCGCAGGCAAATCGACGATCGGTCTTGCGGCGATGGGATATGGGCGCGGCGGGGTCACAATCACCGGAGGCGAAGTGTGGGTTAACGGCCGGAACGTTCTTAAGAGCAACGGGTCCGACCTCAGAGCGCTTCGCGGAGGCGAGGTGACTTATGTTTCTCAATCGGCTGCGGCATCGTTCAATCCTGCAAAGCGTATTCTTCCCCAGGTCATCGAGGCTGCAGTCAGGCACGGAAAATACAGCAAACGAGAAGCTCAGTCGCGCGCGATCGAGCTGTTTAACAAACTCGGTCTGCCGGAACCGGACAGAATCGGTCTGAGTTTTCCCCACCAGGTGTCGGGCGGGCAGCTGCAGCGATGCATGACTGCTCTGGCCTTATGCCCTGGTCCTGATCTGGTCGTGTTCGATGAACCGACTACCGCGCTTGACGTTACAACACAGATTGATGTGTTGATGGCGATTAAGGAAGCGATCCGGGAAACGGGTGTCGCTGCACTCTACATCACCCACGATCTTGCCGTAGTCGCTCAGGTGAGCGACGAGATCATGGTTCTGCGGATGGGCAAGACTGTCGAAGCGGGCGCCACAGAGCAGATCATTAATGAACCGAGAGAGGATTACACCAAAGCGCTGGTCTCGGTGCGGTCGATCTCGCAGGAAAAGCAAGCCCTGACCGGCGCACCGCTTCTTAAGGTCGAAAATGTCACGGCGCGTTATCAAGGAACGGCATCCGATGTGCTCAAGGATGTCTCATTGGAGCTGCATCCCGGACAGACTCTTGCGATTGTCGGAGAGAGCGGATCAGGCAAATCGACACTTGCCCGGGTTATCACGGGTTTGATGCCGCCAAGGTCGGGCACGATCGGATTTGAGGGGAGTGAGCTCAAACCGTCGCTCAAGGACAGGAGCCGCGAAAATCTCCGCGAACTCCAGATGATTTATCAGATGGCTGATGTTGCAATGAATCCGCGGCAGACCGTCGGCACGATTATCGGACGTCCGCTGGAATTTTATTTTGGCATGCGCGGCGCGGAAAAAAAACAGCGCATCTCGGAACTGCTGGACGAAATCGAGATGGGAGACGGCTATGCCCATCGCTATCCGGCGGAGCTGTCCGGTGGACAGAAACAGCGGGTCTGCATTGCCCGGGCGCTTGCCGCCAAACCCAAGATCATTATATGCGACGAGGTGACGTCAGCCCTTGATCCACTGGTTACGGACGGCATCCTGAAGCTTCTGCTGCAGCTTCAGAAAATCGAAGAGGTTGCCTATCTATACATTACTCATGACATAGCAACCGTGCGCGCGATCGCCGACAGCATCGCTGTTATGTATCAGGGAGAGATCGTTCGTCAGGGCACGAAATCAACAGTTCTCACACCGCCATTCGACGACTATACCGATCTTCTGCTGGGTTCTGTTCCAGAAATGAAAACCGGTTGGCTGGAATCCGTGATCGCCAGTCGAAAGATGGAGAGCGCTGGCAACTGATTTACACCGACGATGCTCCAAAATTTTTGACCGCGTCCACAATGGCCTCGAATGCCTCTGCGGCACGGGGGACGGACCGCCTCGCCCGCAGAAATCCGTGCACAAGCCCTTCCTGATTGCGCCAGAAAGCTGTTCCGCCGGCATCGCAGATCGCATCACGATAGACCCGACCGTCATCACGCAGCGGGTCGCAGTCCGCAGTGATGATATAGGTCGGCGGCAATCCGCTGAAATCGGTATCGGCAAGCGGGTCGCAGGTCGGATCGTCCGAAGGCGGTGGCTGCCCTCCAGTGCGGGCTGTGCGGTAGAATTTGATATCATCGCGGGAGAGCAAAGGCGCATGCGCATGCTCAATGTAGGAACCGCGGTCCAGATCGCCGCCGAGACCGGGATAGATCAGAACCTGACCCGCGATGTCAGCGCCGGTGCCGCGCGCCTTATGTGAAACCGCTGCCGCCAAATTGCCGCCTGCGCTGTCGCCAACTAAAATAATCGGTTCAGACCAGTTTTCGGCAGCGCGGCGCGATGCTGCAAGGCAATCCATAAAGGCGGCCGGATGCGGATGTTCGGGACACAGACGATAATCGACTGACAGCACACGATAGTCGGTTAGGTCGCAGATTTCGGCGCAGATATCATCATGGCTCTCCAGTCCTCCAACGACAAATCCACCGCCATGGAAATACAAAACCGTTGGGGACGAACTGATTTTTTCATAAATCCGGCAGGGCACATTATCGGCCAGGAAATTGTTAACAGACACTCCCGCAGGATATCCACTATGAAAAGCCCGGCACATCTCGTCGTAGATTTCCCGCTGTTTCGCGATTGGGTACGATGCGGTTTCCGGGGGATACCATGATTCGGTTTCGCGAATGAACTCCCAGGTTGCGGCATCGATCAGGTCCTTATAGTTGATTGACAAACCGTATCCTCTTCGGTGCTTCTGTGATGGGCCGGGTTATACAGCATATACCGTGCCCAAAGGTTGGTCAGCAAGGTTTCCGTTCTGAGCCCCAATGCAAACCTTTGAGGAATTCATCGTCAAATCTGTGAAGCCGAATTAATTCTCTCCATCGCGGCTGAGGCCATATTCTGGCTGTCGAACACAATGTAAGTCCCTTTCTTCCAAAGCCGGGATTCACGAGAGCGCAGACGTTTGGCGCGGCGTTCCGATGACCCGTTGGGTAATAGGCGGTGCGCCGAGCGGAACTGGAGCACGAAGAACCGGATACGGCAGTCCTGCGTATATTGGTCGGTGGGGCATGGCGAGGAAAGCAGCCCAATCTGCCTGTCCTGGAGCCTCAGTTGGCAAGAAAGGATTCCAGATCGGGTTCAGCTGTCGGCAGGAGGCAGCAAAACCGGGCCGTATCCAGCTAACCCCACCCTGACCGAACAACCGATTTCGAGGGGATTATCGACATCGTCTCTAACCGCGAAAACAGTCCCGAACCCAGTCGACAGCGTGTATTCCATGCGGTTCCCGACGTAAGTCGCCTTAGCCACTTCCGCCGCGAATCCGTCCTCGTCGCCAATCGCAAGGCGCGAAGGCCGAACAGCGAGCACGGCCTTGCCCGGCTGAAGCCCTCGGGCGGACAGTTTGTGATGGAAGCCATCCACATCGATCTGCGCCATTCCGTCCTCGACATGAATGATCTCGCAGGGAATCAGATTGGCCTCTCCAATGAAATCGGCAACGAAACAATCCGCTGGTTCATCATAGAGCTGGCGCGGCGTGCCGCACTGCGCAATTCGCGCGCTGCGCATGACGACAATTTCATCGGAAACCGCCAGCGCCTCTTCCTGGTCGTGGGTGACATAGACAACCGTCAATCCAAGACTCTTTTGTATGTCGCGGATCTCCTCCCGAACATGCCGTCGCAACTTGGCGTCAAGATTGGAAAGCGGTTCGTCAAAGAGCAGGACCTGCGGCTCCAAAACCAAGGCGCGCGATACCGCCACGCGCTGTTGTTGACCGCCCGACAATTCGCTTGGAAGTCTGTCGCCGTACCCCTTCAAACCGACCAGCTCGAGGCCGGCGAGCGCGCGTTCCCGCTGTTCTTCTTTGCCGTACCCTGAAAACCCGAGGCCATAGGAAACATTCTCCAATACCGTCATATGCGGGAACAGCGCGTAGGATTGAAACACCATGGAGACATCACGATCCGTTGCCGGCAACCCGGTGACATCGGTCTCACCGATGAGGATTTTGCCGCTGGTCGCCATTTCAAGGCCTGCGATCATGCGCAGCATGGTTGTTTTGCCGCAGCCTGACGGACCAAGCAGTGTTATGAGCTTTTCCGCTTCGATGTTGAGATTCACATCGTCGACTGCGACGACGTCCCCGGTGTAGATTTTGGTGACATTTCGGAAACTGACAGGCGCGGCCTTGCTCCGGAACAGAGTCATTCTTCAAGCCTCCATATGCAATCGTCGGCCAATCCGAGTTCCCCCGACAATCAATTGAAGGAGCAGCACAGCGGTCAGCATGACAAAAATCAAAGTTGTCGAATAAGCGATCGCAAGTCCGTAATCGTTATTCTCCACGCGTCCGATTATGTAGCTCGTAGCCATGTTGTGCTCCGCCGACACGAGAAAAATGACAGCTGAAATCGCTGTCATCGCGCGTACGAAACTGAAAATCAGCGCAGCGAGAATTGCCGGCTTCAAAAGAGGAAGGATGACTCTTCTGAAAGTTTGCCACGAATTCGCTCCCAGCGTCAGCGAACTTTCGTCGAGAGAGCGGTCAATCTGCGACATGCGCGCGATCCCGGCGCGAACCCCCACCGGCATATTGCGGAAAAGAAAGCTGACGACAAGAATAACGCCCGTCCCCGTGATTTCGATCGGTGGCACATTGAAAGCAAGAATGTAACTGACACCGATGACGGTCCCGGGGATCGCGAAACTGAGCATCGTGCCGAATTCGAAAGTCTGCTTGCCGACGAATTCCTGCCGCGTCAGAAGATAAGCGGCCAAAAGACCGACAGCGGCTGTAAGCGGCGCGGCTGTGGCGGCGATCTGGATCGTGGTCCAAAAACTGTCCCAAGCCGAGCCGGTCCAGCGCAGGCCGTTTGCATCGATTGCCACCGAAAACGCCGTGACATAGTGCTTGAATGTGAAACTGTTGTTGACCCCCCATAATTCAACGACGCTTCCATACAGGATCATCCCATAAACAATTGCAGTGAAGGCCGCCCAAATTCCGGCAACTGCGAAAGCAGTGAACGCGACCGGGCGGGGCAAAGGCGGATGAACACCGGAATCGCCCTTGCCCGACAGCGTGGTATAGGACTTGCGGCCGAGCCAAAGCCTCTGGGCGCAGAATGCCGAAAGCGTGAAAAAGAGCAGGACAATGGCGAAAACCGCTGCCCTGCCCTGATCGTACTGTGCGCCAACGATGGCGAAAAAGATCTCCGTTGAGAGCACATCGTAATTTCCGCCGAGCACCAGAGGGTTGCCGAAATCCGCCATGCTTTCGATAAATCCCAGCAGGAACGCATTGGCCAGACCTGGCCGCATCAGCGGCAGCGACACTGTTCGGAACAGCTGCCATCGGGATGCGCGCAGCGTCTGTGCAGCCTCTTCCATTGACGGTGAGACGCCTTCGACGACACCGATCAAAACCAAAAATGCGATCGGCGTGAAGGCGAGAGTCTGCGCGATTAAAATGCCCGGCTGACCGTAGAGCCAGCGCGTCGGCTGGACCCCGAAAAGGTCGGCGACAAATTGGGTGACGCTGCCCGATAGTCCGAACAAGAGGATCAGCGCCAAACCGATGACAAACGGGGGCGTGATGATGGGCAGAACAGTCAGCGCACGGAGGAGTCGCTTATGCCGGAGGGCTGACCGGGTCACCACCAGCGCGAAAGCGAGGCCAAGCAGTGTGGTGATCACGCCGACTTCGATCGCAAGGATCAGCGAATTCCAAGCCGCACCGCACCGCCCGCCGCTCAGGCAGCCGATTCCCCACAGCCTGTCGTCAAACAGCTTTGAGAAAAAGCTCATGAAGGGCGACAAATCATCCGTTGGGGTGAAGGCCGCCGTCATGAGTTTCGCGATCGGAAAAAACACAAAAATGCTCACCAGCACGACGATGCCGCCGACGGCGCCGACCACAAATGTGTCTCCGTTGATCGCGCCGCGCGCCGCGATGCCCTGCAGAAAAATAAACAGCAGCGCCATCGCGACCATGAGCGCGCCAAATCCCATGCCGAACTGGCGGTCGCCGAGATCGCCGAAGACGGCGTTTATCCATTCAAAGTTGTAGCCCCGGATTCCAATTCCGAGCCCTTGCGCTGCCAGCCAGGCAAAACCTGTGGATCCCGACGCGATCAGCAAAATAGCAAAGAGAGGATCGTTCTTTTTTCGTGGAATTGCTGCTGTGGCGATGATCAGAGGCAGCGCAAGCGGGGCCAGCCAAGCCTTTTCCCCCTGTGCAATCAGAAACGCGGCAGGGGCATAATCCTCGTCAAACGGATAACCGCCGAACAACCAGCTGAAACTGATGAATCCGTCTTGGATTCCGTACCATGGAACCAAAAGAAAACCGGCCCAACCGAACGCGGTCCAGAAGAAAACCGCCGATTGGCCCGGTTCAGAAATTTTTGTCGATTGCACTTTCTATTGCGGAAGCACCGAAACTTCATCATCCCACTTTTTAAGCAGCCGCCTGCGCTCGTCGGATGAACCGTATTTTACGAAGTCGTAATCGATAAGCGTGATCATCGACATATCGGGCGCGCTCTCGGATGTCGTTGCGTTCCTATTTGACGGCACTTGGAACGCATTCACCTGCAGCGCAAGATTCTGGGCTTCGGCAGTCAGTGCCCAATCGTAGAATCGCTTTGCCTCATCCATGTTGCGGGCGCCGGCTATGATCGACATCGAACCGATTTCATAGCCCGTTCCTTCACACGGCGCTACGACCTTGACCGGGAAGCCTGCGACGGCCTGTTTGACGGCGTCATGCATGAAAACGATGCCAATGGTGGTTTCGCCGCGGCCAGCCGCTTTGATCGGAGCCGACCCGGATTTGGTGTACTGGTTGATATTTGCGTGCAGCGCCTTCATGAAATCAAAGCCGCCTTCTTCGCCGAACAGCTGAACCATTGATGCGAGCGTTGTGTAGGCTGTTCCGGAAGAATTGGGATTGGCCATTTGGACGTGTCCCTTGTAATCCGGTTTAAGCAGATCCTTCCAGCAGGAAGGTTCAGGCAGGTTGTTCGCAGCGAGGATTTCCGTGTTGTATCCGTAGCCGAGCGCGCCGGAATAAATTCCGATCGTCTTGTCGTCTGCGCTGCTCGCTTGGGCGATCGCCCACGGGTGGAGCTGATCACGCATCGGCGACACATAGGGCTCGGTCAGTCCCTCCTCTGCCGCCTGCAGATGCGGATCCCCTGTTCCTCCCCACCAGATATCTCCTTTCGGATTAGAAGATTCCGCCTTGACCTGCGCGAAAGTTTCGCCCGATGATTTGCGGGTCATGTTCACGTCGATACCGGTTTCCGCCTCGAAGCTGCGCGCCAGCAATTGACACCAGTCTTCCTGAGCGCTGCAATAGAGCGTAAGCTTGTCGGCATAGGCAACATTTGCCATCGCTCCGAGTGCCGTGGTGATGCCTGCCGCAGCAAGAATCGCTTTTCTTTTGACCACTGAATTCCTCCTAGTTTTCTTTGGTTTGCCGTCAGCATAGGCGCTGGTTTTATAATTCACAACAGGACAGGTTGTTTTTTTGGGAAATATTCGTGACCCGGAGCAATAGAAATTCTTGCAGCGGCTCAATGCTTTTTCAAGCCGGCCCAACCCCTGACCCGCCGCAAGCGAAGCGATGGCGGCCTGACCTGCATGATTGTGAAGCAGCGTCAGAAGGGCCGCCAGTACATTAGGAACGAAAACTCTTAGCAGGCCCTGTTCGGCATTCGGGAATCGGCCAATGCGTTGAAACGGAAGCCGGGTGCAATGAAAACGCGGTGCAGCGCCAGCGCAGCTGTGCAATGGAATTCTTAAGGTTTTGGCCTTGTTGCGGTCAGCGGCGCAAGATTTCTGTCTTCCGCGGCACGAATGATAGCCATAATTCTTTTTCAGGCCGAAACGCATTAAACACTATTTGGTTCGTTTGTTCAATCCGCACCATTCGGCGATGAAAAGGGCAATCGATTTGGTAACACTGCGCAGACTTTCCACTTCAACCGCTTCATCATAGCCGTGCGGGCGCAAGCAAACCGGTCCGTAAACCAGCGAAGGAATATTCGCGTAAAGACCGGTGAACCGCGCATCGGTCAGCGCAGTGGTCACATATTCTTCCAATTCTGCCTTAAAGACGGTTTGATGCGCTTTGCTCAGAACAACCTCCGCTTCCGAACCAGGCGGCAGCGCATAACCTTCGGCGTACATGCCGTCAAAAGTCAGCTTTGGCGGCACCTTACTCAAATATGGATCGTTTCTTTGCACCTGTTGAATGGCGCCGCGAACACGCTTTTCGGCGTCCTCGCGCGACCAGTGAGGATAAAAACCCATCCGGAAAGTGCAGCTGCAATGCGGCATAACGATCGAATGCCCCAGGCCGCCGGAAATCTGCCCGATATTCAGGCGGGGGGGATCGACGACATTGGAATAGTGCTCCGATGCGGTGCTTTCTGATGCCCATTCCGCAGCGAGTTCGCGAACCGCTTCAACGATAAGCAGCATCTTGTCAAATGCGTTGGCGCCACCGCCGGAAAAGTCCGCTGAAGCATGCTGGGGATCCCCTTCGATTTCGACCTTGAACCAAAGAACACCCATCTGCGCGCGCATGACCTTCGGACCAAAGGGTTCCGGGATTAATACCGCGTCCGCCCTGTAGCCTCGAACGAGGCAGGCCAAGGCGCCGTTTCCGCCATATTCTTCCTCCGCGACCGATTGCAGAACAATATCGGCGTCCGGTTCAAATCCCGCATTTCTGATTGCTTCAACCGCAGAAATCGCTGCTGCCAGACCGGACTTCATATCGCCAGCGCCGCGCCCATAGAGCCAGCCGTCTCGGATTTGCGGTTCGAAGGGCGGGGTGAGCCATTGAGAATGGTCGCCCGTCGCGACCACATCGATATGTCCGTTCAGGACCAGCGACCGTCCCGTGCCTCCGCCGCGAGCTCGAAGAACGCCAGCCGTATTCCATGTGTTGCTATAATCGAAACGTGTCGGTGAATAGCCGGGATGATGCCGAAGCGTCTCATGATCCAGTTTCCAATGATCGACCTCGTAGCCTTTTCCCGCGATGTAATCCGCCATCCATTTCTGCAGTGGGCCTTCGTTTCCTCGCAGACTGTCGAAACGAACCAAGGTCTTGGTCAGTTCTATCTGCTGGTCAAACTCTTGATCAACGCTGGAGATGATGGCGTTTTGCGTCTTCTGGTCCATTTTGCGAACTCAGCCTATTCAAGCGCGAACAGCGACAATGGAGGGATAAACGCGACCAAAAGCACGATTATGAACATGGCAAAAACATATGGCACAGCGTGAGCGGAAATGCGCAGAATGTCGGTTCCGGTGAGCCCGGAGACAACAAACAGGTTCAATCCCAACGGTGGTGTGATGAATCCCACCCCGATGGCCGTGACCATCATGATGCAGAATTGAATGTCGTTCATGCCGATGTCCTGCGCCAGCGGAAGCAAAATCGGCGACAGGATCACAACATTCGGCGTAGCTTCCATGAAACACCCGGCGATCATCAGAACGCCGATCATCAGCAAAGTGATCAACATCGGATCTTCAGTCATCGATTTGACGCCTGAAATCACACCTTGCGGAACGTTCAGAACCGCCAGTGTCTGTGCCAGCGGCAGAGACATGGCAATGATCGGCAGAATGATGCCACAGACCTTGGCCGAACTTTCCAGCATCGGTGGAATATCCCGGATGCTGAGCCGTTTCTGCATGAAACCGATCGTGATTGTCGAGATCACCGCCACCGCGGCCGCCTCTGTCGGAGTGAATAATCCGCTGTAAATCCCCCCGAGAATGATGACCGGAACCATCAGCGCGTAGCGGCCGTCGATGATTGAACGCACCCAGCGAGTCCATGAGAAACGACTGCTTGACGCCTCATATCCCCGAATGCGGTTCATGATCGCGTTGGTGATCATGATCGAACTCAGCACCATAACGCCCGGAACCGCGGCCGCGATGAACAGTGAAGAGGTCGGAATGCCGAGGATGAGTCCGATCACGATATAGGCGATCGAGGGCGGAATCAGGATGCCGGTGCACGCGCCTGATGCTACCAGTGCGCAGGCGTACGGCATCGGATATCCCTGTCGCACAAGCCTGCTCAATGTCATGCGTCCGACGGCCGCGGCCCCAGCTGCATCGGATCCCGAAATACACGAGAAAAAGCCGCATCCAAGCAGCGTGGCCGATCCGAAACCCGCCTTGAATCCGCCGGTGGTGGCCTCGGCGATATCCAAGAGTTTCTCCGACAAACCGGTTCTGACCAGCGCGTCGCCGGTCAAAATGAACAGCGGCACAGCGATCAAAGCAAATGCGTCGATCCCATCAAACAGCGCCTCGCCGACGAGCTCCAGCGGCAGCGCCGATGTGAGAACAAGCATCGCGACGGATCCCAGTCCGATCGCGGTCCAGACCGGCACACCGATCAAGATCAGCAAAAGAATGCCAATTGCTGGGACGTAAAAAGTCCAATCCAAAACCAGTTCGGTTTCTGGTTGCAAGAACAGCATCGCGCTGTTTCAGAACAGGCTGTTGCCGGTGAACACCGGATCGTTTCTGAACAGTGTGCGCGCATCCCGGCGTATCGACTGCAGAAGGCGGAGAACCATGATTGAAAACCCGAATGGAACAGCCATGAGAAAGATCGCCTGCGACACCCGCAGCCCGTGTGTTACAGATCCAAACTTTATTGAAACAATCACCGGAGACAGCGAATACCAAAGCGCGATGACCGCCATGAGCAGCATGCACAGATCCGCAAACAAAAAACTGACGATTCGGCCTCGGTTCGGCAATCTGTCGGCGAGAAATCCGAAACGAATATGCACCCGTTCCCGAACCGCCAAAGCTGCTCCGATCCAAGCAAGGTAAATGAAGGCATAGCGCGCGAGTTCTTCTCCCCAGATCGAAGAGTAGTTCAGCAAGAACCGGCGTACGACTTCGATGAAGATGACAGCAACGACAAGTGCATAGAGCATCAGGAGAAGAACACGCTCGCCGTCGCTATTCAGAAAACGGAGGAGTCTGCGCATCAGCAACTCATGGCAGTCCGGCCGGAGCATTCCGCCCGGACAGGTTTAAACGAGCTTACACATCATTCGCGATGTAAGCGCCTTGAGTGTTCGCCGCTTGGTGCAGCTGGTCGAACTTGCTGATGGAACCGGCGAGGTTCTCTTTCCAGTCGTTCCATTCCGAGCGCTGGTGACCGCCCTTTTCAGCCCATTGGGCGCGTTCATCATCCGTTGGGGAGTAGAAAGTGATTCCAGTCTGCGCCATTTCGGACATGACGAAGGCTCGGGCCGAGGGAATCTTGGCCAGATCCTGTGTGAATGTCACATCGCTGGCTTGAGCGATGGCAGCTTGCTGAAAATCCGTAAGATTGCGGTACCACTCGGTCGAGCAGGTATAAACCAGCGCGTCATTCACTCCTCGAATGAACGAGATCGAGGATAAGACATCGGTGAAGCCAAAGAAATACAACGCTTGGACCGATGGGTCCAGCGCGTCGGCGACTCCCTGCTGCATGGCGGAAGGCGTTTCGCCCCAAGGAACCGGAGTCGGGTTCGCTCCCAGCATCTGATAAAACTGCTGCAGAATTTTTGAACCTGGCACGCGGAATTTGATTCCTGCGATCTGATCCGGCGTTCTGATCGGCCCTTCGATGCCTTTGCGCACGGCGCAGGTGCGCGGGTCGGTTACCACATACCAAAGCGGAGTTAACCCAGCCGCCTCCACCTTGGGATCAATCTCGCTCTTCCAGACATCTGACGTTACGAGATTGGTGAACTGCTGATTGTCGCCACACCAATAGGGGATGTTGATGAGGTCGGCGGCGCTTGCGAAAGGCGCCATGTTAGCCACAGAATGCAAGGCGCAATGGATGGTGCCCGCCTGCACTTTCTGCACCAGTTGCCCTCCGATCCCCAATTGACCGCCTGACACCAGCTGCACATAAATCTCGCCGTTGGAGAAATTCTGGATGTTCTCTTTGAAATCCAGCTGCATAATCGGGATCGATCGCGAGACGCCGATGCGATAGGGAGTTGCGACCACCATTTTCACGCTGGCGTTCGCTTCGCGTCTTGTCTCCTCTTCAGCCGTTTGGGCTAAAGCCTGCGAATTGCCGAGGAGACCCGCGCCCGCCCCGATCGCTGCGGTCGTAAAGCCGAAGCTTGATGCCGCTTTGAAAAAACTCCGACGATTCACGTTTAAAAACCTTTGATTGCGTCCATTCGCCATCTTTCATTCCTTCCTGAACGTGTTCATGTTTTCCCGCTTCTCTTCCAGAAGCGTGTAGATCACAAAAGTCCACACCGCAGCGATCAGCGCCAAGACTTGCATCAAGTCGGGTAACACTCCTCCCCCGATGACGCCCGACAGTTTGTTCGCATAACCCCAAAGAACATCCATCACGAAGAGGCCGAAAAATCCGGCGGAAAATCCGAGAAAAATCCGGTTCTGCGCAATCATTCCTTTCTCCAGCGGTGTGGGTTGAGTATAGTGTAATCAAAACACAAAATCTGACAAACTTTTTTTTCCCTTGTGAAACACAAGAAAAATAGATGAATTGGACATTACGGTCGCTGCGGTACTTTTTGGCTGCCGCTCAGCATCAATCATTCAAGGGGGCTGCGGACGAGCTCAATGTGTCCGCATCCGCGGTAGCGGCTATGATTGGCGCATTGGAGGATGAATTCGGTTACCCGTTGTTTTTCCGTCATCGCGCCAAAGGTGTTTTCCTGACCCGTGAGGGACGGCGCTTTTATCTGCGCGCAAAACGTTTGATTGACGCATCGGCCGCTTTCGAAACCGAAGCCGCTGCGCTGGCGCAGGAAATGGCGGGCGGTCTGCGGTTGATCTATTTCGCTCCGTTCAGCGCCACGTTTCTGCCTCAAATCATTGGTGATTTTTCCAAACGCTTTCCGAAGGTCAAGATTGAATTGTCGGAAATCAACATGTCGGAGATTCCCGAACGTCTGACCAACGGTCAATCGGATCTTGCGATCATGTTCAATATCGGGGTTACCGACGAAATCGAATTCATCCGGCTTGCCGCAGCTCCTCCGTATGCGCTCATGCCGAAGGGGGACAGGCTCGAATCGCGCAGCGCGATAAGGCTTGACGATCTCACAGACCGACCTTTGATACTGATCGACTATCCGGTCTCCCGGGAGTTTTATTTGAACTATCTGCGGGCGCACGGCATCAAGAGAAGCGATCTGCTCTTTCTGCCCAGCCCGGAAATGATACGCGGAATGAGCGCCGAAGGCTACGGTTACGCGCTGTTGAACATGCGTCCGGCAACTGAAAAGACTTATGCCGGCACCAGCGTCGTCTGCAAGCCCATCATCTCAGACGAGCCTGCTCCGATCTTGGGCCTCGCCTATCCTAAACAACTGCCTCCCAACAAGATACAACGTCTGTTCATCGAAACCGCTCAATCATTTTTTAGTCGAAGCGAGACTGATCGTTATTTCGTCAGGTTAAGAGAAGGTCAACGATCCAAAAAATGATGTGCTCAATCGAGTGCGTTTAGCTGCCAATCGCGTGTTCAACATGAGCCGCTGCACTTCCTCACAAAATGCAAGGCCGCTGGCTGAATCCATCCAAAATCCGCATAAGGGACACAAATGAGTCTGAGAAACCCCGGTTCAAGCCGGAAAACCGCTGATTTGAGTTGCAATTCGATAAAATCCAAAGGAATTTCGATTTTCACCAAAATCAATTCCAGAAAATTGAAGTTCTAATCAAACAATCAGGCGAAGCCGGCCGAAATCAGGAGATGATAGAGGTGTCCATCACACCAAATAAGTGGGAGTGAAAGATTTACATGATGCAGGAAGTCGTGTATGCTGCATTTCACGACTAAGGCGTAAATCGGCAAGGCGGTTTGCTGCCGGTTCAGGAACCCGACGGCGCGGGGAAAGCGCCGATGTTTCGTTCATCGAAGGAGAGAGACCATGAAGACGGTAGCGCAGATGACTGATCACCTGATTGAGAAAGCGGCTGCAGACGATTTGTTCCGGAAGCAGCTCGTGGCGGACCCGAAAGGAATCGTGAAGCAAGAGTTTGACATCGACGTGCCCGAAGCGGTGACCATCCATGTTCATCAGGGCGATGCCAACACCTACCACTTGACGCTGCCGGCGAGCAGCGAACTCAGCGAAGAGCAGCTGGAGCAGATTTCCGGCGGTGAAATGGCGCCAGACCGGTCAAGATGGGTATACTGATAGTGAAAGTATCCGATTGAAAATTCAATTCCGCTTTCCGGATTCAAACGCTGTGCCGGACCGAATTCTGCAGGAAAAGCCGAGGAAACGGTCCGGAATTTCCGTGAAACCTGAAGTTTTCACTTTGCAAATGGCCAGTTTCCCGAACGGATGCTTGAGCAATTGTTCATGACGACGTTGAGCTTGGTGTTCATGAAGAAAAGACGCGGCGCCACTGAACTTTCCTGACTGCCGCACGCTGTCAGCGGTCCCTCCTGTGCCGACAGGAAAACGCGATCTTGACTGAATTCGGAATGCTGGGCCGTGCCCTCTGCACCTCCCAGGGATTATCGGTCAAAAGCTATTTGAGATGATGTGTCCGTGAAGCGTTTGCCTTCGCTGGATCCGCCGAGACTGGCCAGACCGCTGAAGCCATTCGCTTGAACGGTCGGCGGCTTGGTCACAGAGACTGCCGTTCAGCAAGGCTGCGAAAAAGCCCGTCCTGCTGGCGCAGCTGTTCGAATGAACCTTCTTGAACGACCTTCCCCGTCTGCATAACATAGATGCGGCTCGCTTTGCGGATTGTCGAAATGCGGTGGGCGATGATGATGCGGGTGGCGCTGGTTTTCTCAATTCCTTCCATGGTTGCCGTCTGACTCTTTGAGTCGAGCCAGCCCGTCGCTTCGTCCAGAAACACCACCGCAGGCCTGCGAACCAGTGCCGCGGCGATGCGGATGCGCTGCAGCTGGCCTCCGGAGAATACTGATCCAACTCCGCCGATCTGTGTGTGCATGCCCATCGGCAGCGCCTCAATTTCGTCCGCGACCGCAGCCTGCCGGGCGGCTCGCCAAGCGTCATCAGCGGTAAGATTGTTGTCTGTGCCAATGATATTGTCGAGAATCGTGCCGTTCTGAAGCGCATTCTCCTGCATGACCGCACCAACTTGGTGACGAAGGGATTCAATATTGAGCTGGGAAAGGTTGCGGCCATCATAATACACCGTGCCTGAGAGCGGCGCCTCCAGTCCGAGCGCCAGTCGCATGATCGTGCTTTTGCCTGATGCCGACTGTCCGACAATGGCTATGAACTCGCCGGGCCTTGCCCGGATGGTGATGTTTTCGACTGTGAGCGGCCCGGAATCGGCGTACCGGAAACTCACCCGATCCAAGAGGAATTCGCCGTTGAGCGAAATCATTGCTCCGGCCTGCGATTTCGCTTCGGGCAATGCGTCTGTGATCTCTTGGGACTGCTCGCCGGCCGGGATGATGCCAGAGACCGCTTCGGCCGAGAAGCAGAGATTGGCTGTCGCTGCGACAAAAATCATCGAAGCCGCATAAACAACCATGAATTCTCCGACCGAGAGGTTGTCGGGATACTGCGTCAAGGCGACCGCGAAAATCGCCGTGCTCCACAAGGGAAGGAACGAGACCGCGAGCGCGATCAGATGTTCGTTTATGCGGGAGATGCCGACTTCAGCCAGTTTCTGTGCACGGTACAACCGTGCCCAGGACGCATATGCGGATGATTCAGCTCCAGCTACACGGAGCTTGGCGATTCCGCTGATAATCTGGAAAATATGGCCCGCCAACATGCGGAACGCGTCCAGTTTCCGCCGATGATGGTCGATCTGCAGATAACACATGAACAGAATCAGACTGATACACAGCGTGCCGAGAATCAGGCTCACCCAACCCAACTCGGTGTTGATCGCAAATGCCAAAATAAATGTCGGCACAAGGAAGATCACGGAAAGAACCGCTTCGGAAGCAACGGCGGAAAACGTATCCCGAATATACAGAAATGTCAGCGCTCGTGTCGCCAGATCTCCCGCTGTGAACCGCCGATAAAACGAAGTGCGCAACCGCAGGAGGCGATCCCAGATTGCGGCGACGATGCCGGTCGATGCTCTTCCTTCAATCCGCATCATCGCGGTGCCGCGTATCATGTTCAGCATACCGGCCAGAAATGCGAGCAGAATCAGGGCGATGGTTAAGTGGACCAACTGGCCCGGTTCGCTGGATGGTGCAAGAATTTCCGCCAGAAGCCCGAGGGCCGCGGCCGGAGCAAGAGAGACCGCGCCGACGGCAGCCCCGGCAAGAATTACTCGCACGATATCGCGACCTTGATTGTGACCGGCAAGACGGAGGAGATCGGATGCGCTCGCCCTTCTGTCAATCGGCAGCGGCCTGTAGATTCGCATGGCGTATTCGCCCAGCTCTTCGGCGACTCCGGCTGAAGCTCGCTTGCTTTCTCCCGACAGCGGATCAACGCATCGATAGGCTCCGAACCGTCCCCGCAGCAGTGCCACCGCCTGTCCGTCATGCTTGCGATAAGCGATCATCGCTCCGCTGTCGCCCCGCCACCAGTGATCCTCTTTTCTCAGCCGGACCTGCCGGACACGAAGGCGCGAAGCCTGAAGAAGGGCATGGAGATCATTCTGTCCTTCAAGAGAGGACGGAAACCGGACATCGAAACCTTCATGGCGGCCGAGCACTCTGAACGCGGCGAGGGTTTGGGGAACCTCATCGGTTTCATTGCCGCTTTGTCTGAAAACCGAGAACAGGCGGCTTCGCGATACGGCCTTGTCCTTCCTGCGCCAGACGCTGCCCTCACGCTGAAGATTGGCATCGTCAACGTTGTTCAGAATTCGGTTAAGGGATTCCACCTCCATCGCCAGACGCATGAATTCAGGCAGCCGTTCCAAGAGGAGCTCTTGGATCGGCAGGTCTGCGGAAGACAGAGCATGTATTTCACCGTGCCGCAGCAGCGACACCCATGTTCCCGGGCTGACAGGCATTGAGAATCGCGGTTGGGCAGATGCGGATTCCGCAATGCCGAGATACGCTGCCGGAACATCGTGCCCTTCAATCCAGACGATTCCGCTTTCAGCCGATATGGTGCCGGACGCTTTTGTTTTGTCGCCGGGTGTCAAAAGCTTATCAGCATGCGGCCGTGGTGAAATATCGCAGACAACGGCTTCGGCGACAGCTTGAATCCAGATGTCGGCCTGACAGCGCATGTGCGGCGCGCATTTGGGATAGCGGCGCAGCAGCTCAGAAATTGAAGCTGATCGCACATAGGAGTTCGGCAGCCCCTTGGCGATCAGTCTGAGCGCGCCGTCAGTGCTGTGTCCGAACAACAGCTGACCGGGTTCCGCTCTGACAAGATGTTTGAAGCCGAACGGGAAGCGGGCATCGCCGTGTTCGGCCGCAAACACATCAACGCAGCCCTGTTCGACAATATGCACCGTCTCGGCACTGCCGAGCTGAAGTGGCTGATTGCCGGCGCAGGGAAACGGATCTCCGAAGCAGACGGCGATCACTTCCGGGTCGAAGTCGGATGACCCTGGTTTATTCTCGCTTCGACGGTCACTCAGATTGGATGAGTTCACGATATAAATCCGTTTCATCGTTGATCAGTTGGTCGTGTGTGCCCCTCTGGACGATTTTTCCTTTGTTCATCACAATGATCAGGTCGCTGTCGCGTATGGTGCTCAACCTGTGAGCGATGATCACGCACGTGCAGCCCCGCCGCCGAATCGCAGCGTCAATTTTTCCTTCGCTGACGGCATCGAGGGCACTGCTCGCCTCGTCGAGGATCAGAACAGTTGGATTATTGACCAATGCGCGGGCGATCTCCAACCGCTGCCGCTCACCGCCGCTGAAGTTTCGACCGTTCTCCTCAACCGCAGAAGAGTAACCCAGAGGACGGTTGGTGATCAATGTGTGAATGGCTGCATCTTTGGCCGCCGCAACGATTGCTTGGTCTGGAATCGTCGGATTCCAGAGAGTCAGGTTTTCAGCCACGCTCCCGGAAAAGAGAAAAATGTTCTGATCGACCATTGCAAGCGAGCCAGACAGCACCTCGCGGGGAATCTCCCGTCGGGGATGTCCGTCAAAGAGCACTTCGCCGGAAGCGGGCTGGTAAATCCCCGCCAGCAGGAGTGCCAGCGTCGACTTGCCCGATCCGCTGGGTCCGACAATCGCGACTCGCTGACCCGGTTGAATGGAGACGCTGAAATTATCGATTAACGGAGCGCTGTCCTCCCTATAGCTGTAGTTGAATGTGACGTTGCGCAGTTCTATATGTCCCAGCAGCTTCAATCGCTGGTTCAGCGTCTTCACCTGCCCTGTCCCGCTGATCTGCGCATGACCGAGTTCGATGTCCGGCTCGGTCTCGAAAACATCGTCAAGCCGCCGTAGGTTCGCTGTCAGGGTTTCCAATACGTCGGTGAGCTGCGCGAAGCGCCCTACGGGCTGCAGAAAACTGGTCGTCAGGATAAAGAATGCGACGAGTGTGCCGAGCGTCATATCTCCTTCCAGCACCTGCCAGCCCCCTGCGCCGATGACGATCGCCGCGCCCAGAATTTGGAGTGTCGGCGAGACAGTTTCCGTCACATGGCCGAGTTCGGCGAATTTCTGCCGTGCATTCAACTCGCGCGCTTGGTAACTGGTGAAGCGCGTAAAAAATGTGTTTTCCGAGGCTGTGGCCGTCATAAGGTCCACCATGCTCAGCGCGCCCATGCCGAGACCCGCCATCATGCCCTGCTCGTGCAGCAACTGTTGATTGTGATCCCGGCGCTGCAGAGTGACGTACCGTGTGACGATGATGCCCAGCGCGCTGAGCAGGAAAACTCCAATGCTCATGACGGGCGCAAGATATATCATTAGGGCAAGATAAACGAAGCTGGTAACGACTTCGATTATGATCCCCGTCAACTGAACGGAGCCGGTCAGCGCCACCACATCTATGAGTTGCATCCTTGATGTCAGGTCCCCCGCCTGATGATGCGTGAAAAACCGCATCGGCAGGCGCAGCAGCCTGTTGACGAAGCGGTCTGACTGGCTGATGGCTAAGGCCAAAGCGGTTTTTCTAAGGATTTTCATCTGCAGCCAGGCTAAGGCATAGGAAACCAGTCCGACTGCCGTTGCGAGCGTAAGCACAAGCCACGCGAGTTCGATCTGCCGACCGCCGATGACATGATCCACGAAGGCGGCTAGAAGAAGCGGTGTCGCGGTCCCTGCAATGACCAGAAGCAGCCCGCAGATAACGGCATAGCTAACGGCGTCGCGCGCGGGTTTCAGCCACGGCAGGAACAGTTCCAGTATGCCGGGCGGCGCTCCGCTGGCAATGAAGGATTGCCCGGGTTCCATTTCCATTACAACGCCTGTGAAACCGCGGTCGAATTCCTCTTCGCCGAGCACGCGTCGTCCGACCGCTGGATCGTTGACAAAGTAGCGGCCTGGCTTAACCCCTTCCAAAACGACAAAGTGGCGGAACTGCCAGAAAAGGATTGACGGCATCTTCACGTTTGGGATTTGGTGCAATTCCCGTTTCCAGGCTTTCGTGGTCATGCCGAATGAACGGGCAGCTTTCATCACGTCCGCTGCGCTCGATCCATCGCGCGAGACATTGCACGCTTCCCGGAGTTTTTGTGGCGAAACCCAATTGCCGAAGTAGGCGAGCACGATACCCAGGCAGGCCGCTCCGCATTCAGACGCTTCAATCTGCATAAGAACAGGGGTTCGGACCCTGGTCTTCAAACCGTTCTTTCTTTTGAACAGCCCTCTCATGGAGCCTGGCGCGGCGCTGACACCAAGAAATTCGAAACCGGGACCGTCTCTAGAATAATTCGGATGCGGCTGGGAACCGAGTTCAGCGGCGGCTCGTCGGGAGCTTCGGGCAAGGACAGTCGAACCAAGTGATCCGCAATTCCCGGCCGCGAATTGCCTTCCGATGATGCGAAAGCCCTTCTCAGCCATTCCGGTTGCACGGAAGGCAGGGCGGAGATCGAATCAATCTGGGTTGGAATCGTGTTTTGGCCCGATGAATGGTCGATCATGACCAGTGCTTCCATTCCTGGCCGCAGCGCACCCGCGACGGAGAGCGGAAGGAGAGCGATCGCTTCATATCCGGCATCATCGCCGATGCGGATATCAGCAAGCGATTCGCCGGTTTTAACCGCTTGTCCGACTTGGAAGTTGAGCGCTGTTACCGTGCCGGACCAAGGCGAGATAACGGTTGCCCGCTGTGGAATGCCGTTCCGCCGCGGCACATGCAGATAGACGAGAGGTTCTTCCCGCGTGATCCTGTCTCCGACATTGACTGGAATTTCGACAATGGTGCCGGTGGTTCCGGAAAGGATGGTGTAGCGGTCGCCCGACGGAATCACGGCCCCGCGCAGCGTCAGGCTCCGATCTATGCTGCCGAGTGCGATCCAAACGCAGCTGGCGACGAACACGATGGCGAAACCAATCAGTATCAACCATTCATGCGGAGCGGTGACTTTGGCGATGTCGTCCGGCGGGTCAAGTACCGCTTGATTCTTCAGCGCCCTGTCACGGAATATGCTCGGCGGTAACATAAGTCTGAATTATACACGGCGGATGCGGAAGGCGGCAAGCCGTTTCGTTTCCCGCCCGAACGCGGCAACAGGAGGTTTCCAAAGCGAAGCTCTTCGGAGCGCAAGCGGGCCCTTGATAAGGTTAGGGCAGCGACTTCCTGCCGGAAACCTCGGCGGCGTCTCAAATCTGACTTTGAATTCATTCATCGCCCGCATCGGAATAGTTGGAGGTCAATAACCTATTTCCCAGAATACAACTCACATACGCTTTCGTCTGTTCGATCCGGTCGCCGTTCAGTACCAGCTTGAAATGAAGATACAGTTTCAAGAGGGTGAACGGTCCTGTTTTGCCGAACTGTGTAGATGCTCGATTCCACGACCCGGCTAATGCTTCCACCTTCTTCGAAATCGCAAGTCCAGCGTTGCTCAGTTCGCGGCCGAACGCAACGCAGTTGAAATTTCTGCAATAGGGGTCATCTAAGAGGGGATGAAAGCTAAGTCCGAGCTTAGGTCCGACACCGCTTGGACCGATGTCGAAATGCAGGACCATCACGGCGGTATCCTCCCAAGGTTTGAAAAACTTCATTGCTGCCGCGAGTGTAGGTTTGCCGACCTTAATCTCTTCGAATTTCTCCAGACAGGAAAAGACCTCATCGGCGCTTCGAAAACCAAACACCGACAATCGAATTTTGTCACCGCCGCGAGCGGGAAAGACACCGAATCCTCCAGCCCCAGCGCCTTCAATCGGTTTCGCGGCCAGCCATATCCGCTCGGCTACGCGTCGGACAGAGTGGTCCGGCTGTCGATCGGCTGTCTTCTGGATCCAGTCGAGCAAAAGGTTGAAATCATCGATCCGCGCATGGTCGCTGATTGGAGCTTTCAGCGGGTAGAGGAATACACCCGGATCCGGGCAATCGTCTGATTCTGCCGCGCTTATGTCGTATTCTAGAACCGTTCTTCTTCCTACGACACGCCGGAGTGATGATTCCCTGTTCTCGGTTGCAGCCAGAAGTCGACTGATTCCTTTCGCGGTCGGACTCGCGTTCAGTGATTCACCTGCGCTCAGAAATGTTCCACCGGTTTGAGTTCCGCCAAAGACCGTTACGCCGAGGTCAGCGACCGGGCGGGGATCGTGCAGATGGATTTCGAATCCAAACAAGTGCGCGCCCAGCGTGGCCGGCAGGCTGCTGGTTGCGGCGACCAAGTGCTTCCACTGACTGTCTCCGATCAGCGCCGCTGGGATCTCGAAACGAAATTGATCCAACAAGTCGCCGAATGAATCCGCTTCGACCGACAGCCGGCTTTCAAGCTTCGAAGTGTTAGAATAGTCGATATCCATGATTCTTTACTCCGAAACCTACAAAACCCTTGTCGGCAATGCACGATTCCGCCGGGCGTTCAAGCCGGTTCAAGTGGCTGCGCTGCTCGCGATTAACCCTCCTGTGACAAAATTGCAAGTTTCACTGAAAGATTGCCGGATGTATCCAACCGACGTGCGGAGCATTTCGCTGAACGAGGCGAACAGATCACAGTTGGCGCTGCGGGTGTCTTTGACAATGCTGAGCCGGGTGCCTTTGCCTGCCCTCCGCTGAGGATACAGACCTCCCTGGACCCGAAACCGATATCGAATGGGCCTCCTTCAAGAACTGGCCGAGCGCCAGTGTTTTTTCAAGAGGAGCTCTTTCCTTTTCCCAGCGATGCGGCCGGATCGCTCGTTGATCGGAAGATCCTCGATCGGAACATGAAACAGTTACAGATTTTTCTCTAATGTGGTTCTCATGGCATTACCTTTGGTTGAAGATTCGCCTATTTGACACAATATCTGGGCGAATCTTCCGTTTTTGCGCCTTATCTTCCGAATCTCCGCAATCACAAACAGCAGAAAATTCCATGCACCGCCCTTTCCTTTGCACAGCACCTGCAGGAGGGCATTGATCATCTTGCCGGCGCCGTTTGGGTCATGGCGGTTCACGTGGCGTATTTTTCTCGAACCAATTCACGGAGGCCTTTTTGTCCGGGCAGGGGCAGTCGTTTACTGGGATGCAAGCCGATCAAGTGACCGAGGCAGATCATGATTGTTCGGATGTCGGGCTTGCGCAGGGATCCGCCTTTACGGCTTCTCTTTGTCCGTACGCTTTCAACAGCGCGATGATCCGAAGGATTGCCGTGTTTCCTGAAGGGCCACCCATTTCTGGTTAATGAGAGCCAATAACGGATAAACAGTGGTCGCTGTGTCCAACGTTGCAATCTAATTGAATTTGACAAAGCCGAGCAAGAGATCGCTGGACGAGGAGAGTCAGCCGTTTAGCATTGGAATGCCGCTCTGTGGCGAATTTTCCGGCGGTTCGATCTGGGTTGCGTTGTTCTCATGCATTGTGATTGAATTGTCCCGAATGTGCTTTTGCAGACGCTCTGCGGTCCATGCTTCTGTGGCCGCGTCGGCGATATCCCATCCCGGCTTAACGTCGGACGGTGGCAAAATGCGATAAAATCGGAGATTTCCACCGGTCAAGAATCGGGATCCCGCAGCCAGCGTCATCGCATTTTTCACGCGCTCTGCGAATTGCAATCTTCTGTCGATGCTCACACCGCTGCGATCTGTGATGTCGGGGTCCGCATCCGGCCAAATCACGATTTTGAAGGTGGAATCAGCACACTTGGCGTATCGTCCCAATTCTTCAAACAGCGACTTCCAGTCCGCAAGACCGACAGACTGCGCACCTCCCATGGCGGTGAGACACAGCCAGCTGACAGGTTTGTCGAGCAAGAGAGTCTTCGCTGCATCGCATGTGGTCTCGCCCTCGACGATTAACAATTGGCGCGAGGGACTTTTCGACCAATCAGGCATGTCCTCCAAGCCATAAATCGGCCGCGGAGATCTTCCCGTGAATCTTAGGAGTTCCCAGCCGCATAAACCGTCATTTCGCCATTTGACCTGAAGAAAAAACTTTCCTCCCCGCTCGGTCGGAGAGCGCAGCACAAGGCAAAGCGGTGTGCCGTTCGGTTGCCGATAGACATGGATGTGTGAAGGCTTGATACGCAAATCGCGATTGTTCTGTCGGTCAAAGACAGAAAGTGTCCTGCCAACGGAAGGCAGTGCAATGTCCGCCGGAATGGGGTTCAGCGGTTCAGGAACAGCCGATTCTCTCGGTATGGGTTTCGCAGGAACCGCCGCTTGCCAGACGGACCGGTCACTCCATTGCGGGATCGAGCGGCCGCCGGTCTGCACAGACAGAGTTGACAGACCGGCCAGGTCGCGCGCAACGGAAACGGCATCTCGAAATCCCATTCCCCGCCAATCTTCAATAAACTGAATGACATCACCGGATTTGCCGCATCCGGCGCCAAAGCAGCGGTATCGGCCGGCCGAGTCGTCAATGAAGAATGACGGTGTTTTCTCATTATGGAATGGACAACACGCTTTCATGCGTCCGCCAGCCCGTTCAAATTTTATTCCTGAGATCGTTTCGATCGTTTCCCGCAGAGACAGCGTCGCTTTGATTTCGGCGATCAGCAATCGTGTTTGAACAGAAGCCCCCGGTAATTCTGGTGTCAATTCAGCTCTCCTTAGGCAGGTCCGGCAAAATCATTGCCGGATTGCCAGGAATGCTTATTCTTGCATTGAAGACAGACTCGATTTCCCGGACCTTCTGAAAAGAAAATGCTGCGGCAGTTGATGCAGTGCCGCGCTTTACCGCGCCGTCGGGCGTTTTCGATGTATTCGTTATTCCAATAGGCCCGCTCGGTCAGACCCAAACGGCATGCTTTTACAACCACCGACTTCGCGGAACGGCCGATTTCGCGGCCAATATTTTCAAAGGATTTCTTTTGCTTCCATCCATTGATCAAACTGCGCACCTCGTGGTCGGTCCACTCAATGCCGTTCAGATGCCGGTGAGTCGGCCATACATCGCTGACTGCCGCCTTCTGCAATTCTTTCATAACACCTCGCTGAAATAGCTAACGGCACTTTTATAGAACAAATAATATATTTTTACAATACTTATAAAAAATACAAGAGTTGCAGCTGATCTCAATCCAAGCGAGGCAACAGCTTAAAGCGTGAAAGATGAAAGAATCCCGCGGATTTAGGCTGCGGTTTTCCACACCAATATTACCGTGCGGACTCAAGCTGCTCTGTTTTTCTCGCGGAATGCAGCGACTGAAAATCACGAAACCGTCAAACCGTTCGGAAATTGTGAGGTGCTGGTGATGAAATGGATTGCAACACTCTTGCTGATTTGTGTTGCTGCTGCCGCTTCCGCTCAGGTCGCCGATATCGGAGCCATGGCGTCCGGTTTGCAATCTCAGGCAGGAGATATCGCTGACCTGATCGGCGCAGCTGCTTTTTTGCTTGGCATTTGCATCGGCATTGTTGGACTGCTGAAGTTTCGGCAGCATTCGCAGAATCCGAATGATCCGTCCGCCCGGCTTTCGACAGCGTTTACGATGGTGTTTGTCGGCGCCGCTCTTGTCGCGATACCGACCACACTCGGTGTCGGCATCGGTTCGCTGTTTGGCAGCGGGGCGACCAATGTCACGGTGGATGGATCGCTTCGGCGGATCAACTGAGCATCGCGTCTGTGCTCAAGACTGTCATGGGGAGACCGCTGAGCGAATTGCTGCTCGGCGCAAGAAGCCATTCAGTTCTCGCGGGCCGGATGCAAGATGCCGCGGCCGCCTGTTTGGAGCGCGACGATTGGATCTGTTGCAGCTGTGGCATCCAGCTTCATGGATTTATGGAGATAAACCATCTCCATGGTCATAGGCCCTGCGGAGTCGAATTGCTCAGCACGATCTGCCAGTTTTGTCACAACCTCCACCATGCGTTTTGGGCCGCGAACCGCGGACGTCTGCGTTTGATCTACGCGCCTGAAATCGATCAGATCTGGCTGCATCGGGCCGCTTGGCTTGTGCTGCTCGGATCCGCTGGCCGAACTGTCGGCGCAGCCGACGAACAACTGGCGAATTTGGCAGAGACCGTTGCAAAGAACGTTGATCGGCGCGAACTGATTATAAGCTCCATAATCGGTGAGGCTCATGCCGCTGGCTTATTTGAAGCTTTGCTGACGGTGCGGCGCTTGTCCGGTGAAGCGGCTTACGTTCGGACAGTCGAGAAACTTGAACAGGTGGTGCGGTTTTGGCCGACTGCGGCAGGTTTGGTCAATGATAGAGCCGCTAGACCATCGGCGTCTTTCAGCAGCTGGCAAAACGGCGGATTTCAAGATTTGTCGGATGCTTTGATCAAAAGTTTCTGGAATGAGCAATTCACGACCGGGCAGCTACACGATCTTGTTCAAAGCCTGGACGGACTGGATCTGTGAGCAAGCGCATTTCAGACAAAGAGCCGGTCAGCGTCTGTCCGATGCGGAGATTGCCGGTCAATCCCGGTGTCTCGCTGTGCCAGCCCGATGGTTCGCGCCTTTCGGTTACCCGATCCGGATCCGTTGCCCGGGGAGAGCTCACGGAACTTCCAAACGGATTTTGGCTGTCTGATGGCAGCGTGGAAATCATCCTTCAAAGTCTGGCTGAACGACGCAGCCGAGTGGTGCATGCCGATGGTTGGATCGGGGTTTCTTGGCGGCAGATCCGGGAAGAATTCGGATTGCCGGAAACGTGCAATGAAAAACATGTTCAAGGATTGGCGGAAATCGCCGAGCGGACAATTTTTTTGTCGGTCATGGCAGCGAAGCGCGGTGGTCTAGCCAATTCACTCGACGAACCACTGAGCCGGCGAAGAACATTCGGTAGAATCAGCTTGGCGGTGGGAATGCAGGACTTTGTGAGGCCATCCCTTGATCGCACACGACCAAGAACCAAAGAAGTCGCCATGTCGGCGCGTTCGTCTTTGGTTTTCGGCATCGGAGAGCCTGATTTTTGCGCGCGGGGCAGACAGCAAATTTTGCGAGCGTCGCGTCCGAAGCATTCGCATTTGATGTGGCTCGCTTCACAGCCGGTCCCAAATTGCGCGATTTGGAAGCCAATCAGCATAGACAGCGCAGGCGAGCCGATGGCAGATTCTTTGGAATCAGCTCTACAAAACATGAATCGGCCGGTCTTGATACGAGGCTATTTTCAACCCATGGCGCCTATCAAGTCCAAGTGGCTTCGCAGCTGGCTGCGCGGTCCCGACAGCAGCTGGGGTCGGAACTGGTTCATTCTCGAGGAAGCAGCCGTGCTTCGGCGTTACGGTGATTTCATGCCTGCTGAGGTTTTTGTGGGCACTTTCAGACCTCGTCGGCACAGATCAGTTTTGAACCGCTGCGCTTCAGAATTGATCTCGGCGTGCGGAAATCGACGAAAGACGCGAATATCGTGGTCGGCTGGATTGGCGTCGGAGAATCTTATCCGCGCGGTTTGCCAAATGAGCGCGCGCAGAAAGAAGGTTCCTTCCATGGAGGCAGTCTGGATTGCCGCTTATGACCGGATCAGTGTTCTTGAAGCCATCGAGGCAGTCGAAGCCAGAGGCGGGATCGTTGTATCAGCGGCCGCTGGAGCCGTTTCGGTTCAGGTCGAAGGAAATGCTCATGCGGCGGAGATCGCAGATGTTTTGTGGAAGACCGGTTTGCATGTGCAAGCCGGTATCGCCCGCAGACTGAAGGCAGCCGGATATTCTCTGCTGGCCAATCCCGATCAATTCGGCGGAGCTGGGAAGGAACAGACCCTCGCAGTCGCATCGCAGCTCGGCTTATGCGGACTGGTCCGCAAGCTGGATGGGTTTACTGACGGGCGCCCGTACAGCAGCCGAAAGAAAATCGACTCGCTTGAAGAGGTTCTCGCAAAGTTTCAGTCGTGAGTTGGTTTGAGGACTTTGGATTGGCGCCTTCTGCTTGTTTGGCAGACCGCATACGAATCGAATCCGTGGAAGATGATCAGACGCTTGTGTTGAAGGACGGTTCGCTTGCTTCAATCATTCGGATCGAAGGCGCATTTAGCCACGACGACAAATCCGGATTGGCAGATGTTGCAGAAGCGCTTCGGGTTTCAATGGCGCCGTTTCTATCGCGGCCTGGACATGCGCTGGAGTTCACATTTGCGCGAGACCCGGTTGCGGCCCAGCGGAATGTGGAGCAGGCAGTCAACCGCAGCCGTTCAAGAGCCGCGGAACTTTGTCTGGAGCTGCAAGATGTGCTCGATGGAAGCGAACGCCGCCTGGCGAATATGCTGGCAGAGGAAACCTGTCTCGCTGTCATTTTCACGCGGCCCGTGCGCAACGGTGAAGAAGAGCGACGCGAGTCCGCCAAGACTGCGGAGCAGAGATCTCTGAGCGGAGCGACAAGACATGAAGAAATACCAGCGGTTTATGCCAGGCATACGACTTTAACCGAGGCGCTTTGCAGAGATCTTCGCGTTCAATCCCGTGCTGCCCGCGTTCTGAATATCGTGGAAGCGCTGCGCGAAATCAGGGCTTCGCTCTATCCTTTTACCGCACCTTGGAAGCAGGCTTGGAAGCCGCGGCTGTTTGAATCATCTGCCGATGGTGAGCGGATCGTGCGCGCGCTTGGCTTGATGCCGAGCAGGCCGAGAGAGCTGGAGGGAACGGACTTCAGTAATCTCCTGCCGGCACCGCTCGATCGTCAGTTGGCAACAGAAGACGCAGTGATTGTCGAGCCGGGCATCGTTCGGATTGGCGACGCGTTGTTTTCCGGATTCGATGTCACCGTGGCTCCCGAGGTGCTCATGTCGTTTGATAGTTTGGTGGAGGCGGTTTCAGCCTCGCCGATGTCACTGTCATGGCGCTGCCGGTTTTTGATTGAGTCGGGAGGTTTGCAGACGGTTCGACTGAGAGAACAATTCGCCCGTCTCTTCGCTTTCGCCGCCCCGGTCAGAAATACGCGGATTCGCGACGCGATCAGCGCATTGCGGGAGATTGACGGCGTTGGCGATACAGTCGTTCGACTGCGAATTTCTTTCGCCACATGGTCCCGCGTTGGAGAATTGCGTGTGCTTCGACGCAAATCCGCTATTTTAAAGCGAGCTGTCGAGAGATGGGGCAATGCATCGGTTGATTCTGTCACCGGCGACCCGCTCGCAGCGATTTTATCCTCAATGGCGGGACTGGGTCCGGAATCGACAGCTCCCGCGGCCGCAGCGCCGCTTTCCGGTGCGATCGCCATGTTGCCGCTTTCCCGTCAAGCCAGTCCGTGGATAGAGGGTCCGGTTATTTTCCGGACTGCGGACGGCAAGGCATGGCCATATTGTCCAGGCTCGTCGCAACAGAACAGCTGGGTCGACATTTATTCGGGATCGCCGGGTTCAGGCAAATCGGTGGCGATGCACTCTGTCAATCTGGCATGTGCGCTGGCTCCGCATGTTGGTGAAGCAGGATCGGCCAATCTCCCGTGCATTGCTATTCTGGATATCGGGCGCTCATCGAAAGGCTTTGTTGATCTTGTCAAGGAGGCGCTCCCGGCTGAACGGCGCGGAGATGTGATGCATCTGAAACTCAGAATGACGCAGAGTCACGCGATTAATCCATTTGACACGCCCCTCGGAATACGTTGTCCTCTCGCCGCCGGACGTTCGTTCCTGGTGAATTTTCTGGCCACGCTATGCGGATCGGACGAGATGGGTGGCGCCTGCCCGATAGCCGGAATGTCGGCCGCGGCCGTGGATTATGCCTATGAAAAATTGGCCGATGGAGGGTCGCCAAAACGATACATTGAAGGAGAGGTTCCAGAAGTTGACCAAGCTCTGAAAACAGCCGGAATCGCTATGGATGAATTTGCCAGCTGGTGGAATGTAACCGATGCGTTGTTTCTCGCAGGCTGCAGCGAAGAAGCGGCTAAGGCTCAGACGCGCGCGGTGCCGGTATTGGCAGATCTGGCGTCGGCGTGCCAAGCGGATCATATCGCGGCGCTTTATTCCGGTGTGAGCGCCGATTCTGGCGCGGAACCGGTTTTGCAGACGTTTCAGCGCCGCATAGCGGAGGCGCTTCGCGAGTTTCGGATCTTGGCGGGACCAACTTGCTTTGATGCCGGTTCGGCCCGCATCGCCGCTCTTGACTTGGACGAGGTTTCGGGAGTGAGCGGTGGGGCTGCGGCCGAAAGACGGACCGCACTCATTTATATGCTGGCCCGGCAATTCATGATTGGTCACTGGCTTATCGATGAGGATGAAATCAGTCGCTTGGTTACGAGCGGACATTGCCCGAAGCGGTATTTGGCGCATCATCACGAGAAGGTTCGACTTAACCGGCGATCTCCTAAATTGCTTTGCATCGATGAATTTCATCGGACCGGCGGTTTAGCGGGCTTTCGGCGCCAGGTGCTGCAGGATATTCGAGAGGGCAGAAAGAACAATATGCGTTTGACGCTGGCATCCCAGCTGCTGGACGATTTCGGCGAGGAAATTCTGGACGTGGCATCATCGTTTATGATCTTTGATGCTCCTTCGGGTCGTTCGGTCACGGCATATGCAGACCGTTGGGGATTGGGTCCGGCCGAAATCGATATCCTTCGGCGCAAGCTCACAGGCCCTACTTCGAGGGGTGCGCCGTTTTTCACCGTGATGCGCCACAAGTGTGGCGTTGTGCGCCAGTTGCTCTATCTGACAATCGGCGCCCATGAACTTTGGTCTTTGTCAACAACGCCTGAGGACACGGCGCTCAGGACGCTATTGATCGGCCTGCTCGGTCCGGTCGAAGCGAGGGTGGCGCTCGCGGGCCGCTTTCCCAGTGGATCTGCAAAGTCTGAAATCGAAAAACGCGTGGCTCGCCGCATGGAACAAGGAATAGAATTTTGCCGGAACGGTGTGATTGAATCGCTGGCCCAGGAACTGGCAGAACAAATTCGGCATTACCGAATGGCGAAATCCTTGATGTGCGACGATGGAGCGAACCGCTGAGTCGGGTGTAACTCCCAGCCCCCGCGGTTATCTTTGGTTCGGAAGACGCAAACTGAAACGGGTCGTAAAACCATCTCAGGACCATTCCGCTTCGTTGGAGCGACCGCCCGCAGCATGTTGGATCTGTGCAATTCGGATAAATCCAGTGCAATGAATGCGATTGCTTTGGCGTAAGCTGCTTGGATTTATGGCCGCCCTCCTTGAGCTTCGGCACATCGCGGTTCCGCAGCCTTGCCTGAATATACGGATGCTCCGCTATGAGCGTCGAATGGGTGGCGTAGCTGCCGTTTCCCGTGCGCGGAATTCGACGGTTGCCGATCCGCCGAAATCCTTATCATTGCTGAGTCATTTCCATTCCAAGCCGTTGGAAAAGCGTTCGTCTCGCCGAAAACACAGTGCGATTTCATAGACTGGAAGCGCTTGCAAAGCGATCCCGGACCGGTTGAGAAATTAGAAGTTAACCTGCCGCGGCATCGGTCAGGACTGAATGCAGCATAGAAGGTGTTGTTGTTTCGCGCAGTGAATTCTGCATCCTGGATTGAACCAAAATTTGCGCTGCTTGGGCCAACAGCATGAGATCGGTTCTTCTTTCATCTTTGGGTCCAAATTGCGCGTAGACAAGATCTGCTGGCGCCGCCAGGCCTTTGACGAGCGTAGGCTGACGAAAGCGAATAAAAACCGCCGTGGGCCGTGTCCTTTCGGGCAAATGGCCCAACAACAGCAATACTCCGCCGTCAAGGCTGATCGGCGACTGAGCGCAGCGTTCTTTCAAAGCGTTCGCAGCCCGTACGCTTATGTCGGCATCATGCGGCGCATACGCATGTTTATAAAGCTGAGCGAGAGTCTTGCAGAGCCGAGTAATGGTCATATCCTTCGACGCTGCAATTTGAACCGCTTTTGGGGCCACTAAGTCAAACATGAGGCAGCGGGTTTCCATCGACTTAAAGTCAGCTGGTGCTGCGCGGATCAATCCATCCTATGTGACCGTCGTCGCGGCGGTGCACAACGTTCACCCCGCCATGGCTTAGATTTCGGAACACAAGCAATGAAGCTTCAGCCAGTTCCATCTGCATAACAGCTTCACCGACTGCCAATGCCGGAATTGGAGTTTCGGTTTCTGCGATGATTACGGGCTGCAGAGTTTCCGGTTCATTTTCTTCTTGGTTGTCGGCGGGTGAAACCACAACCGATGTCAGGGCTTCTGAAAATGTGACGGGTGCTTTGCGCTCGTTGTGGTGGTTTTTCAATCTTCGCTTATATCGGCGCAGTTGTTTGCGGAGTTTGTCGCAAGCCTGATCGAAAGCCGGATACGTTTCCATGGACCGCGCTCGGGCCTGTGCGTTCAAGCCGGTCGACAGATGAATAGTGATTTCGCAGTCAAATTGCTGGGCTTCGCGGGTGAAGGTCACATGTGCTTCGATTGGTCGAACCGCAAATTTTCGCAGTGACGATTCCAGATGATCGTTTACCCGTTTCCGAAGTCCATCCTTAATGTCAAGATGTCTGCCGCTGATGATGACTTTCATATCGATTCCACCTTTCGAACCTGTGTGCGGATAGGGCTGGGATTCTTAAGTGAGTGTATGACGGGATTGACGATTTGTCATCAAATCATGTCGGTCAAAAGGATCAAAGTTCGGATGGATCGTCGCCAAGATAGCCTTGTGTGAAACTTTCATCTTTGAGCACGTCCTCTGGTTTGCCTGACGAAAGTATGGTTCCTTCCGACAGAACATAGACGCGATCGACGAGCCCCAGTGTTTCCCGCCAATTATGGTCGGTAATCAGCACGCCGACACCACGCTTTCTTAAAATCTGCAGCAGGTCGCGGATATCGCGCCCCACGACCGGATCAATGCCGGCGAACGGCTCGTCAAACAAAATGTATTTTGGTCTTGATGCAATGCTTCGGGCGATTTCCACCCTTCGTCTTTCACCCCCTGACAAAGAAGCGCCCTTTGTGTTTCGGATATCGCCGATCGAAAATTCCTCAAGCAGATTTTCAAGATCCAGTTTTCGCTGACGACGGTTTGGCTCACAGAGCTGAAGGATTGCCGTGATGTTCTCTTCCACGGTTAGTCCCCGGAACACCGAGTTCTCTTGCGGAAGATAGCCTAAGCCAAGCCGGGCCCGCAGGTATTGAGGCAGTGCGGTGATGTCGTTGCCATCCAGCAGGATTGTGCCTGAAGATGGAGACTGCAGGCCGGCGATAACATAAAAAGTACTGGTCTTTCCTGCACCATTACGGCCCAGCAGTCCTACGATTTCTCGGGGCAGCAAGTTAAGACTGATCGATTTGACGATCTCTCGGCCTTTGATTTTCTTGCAGAGGTTAATGGTGCGGAGGCCTATATTTTTGTTGCCACTCTCCAATTGCGCTACTCGGATATCTTGATATCCGCCGCGCTGTCGCCTGTTAGAGAGCTGTCTCCGGTATCGAGGTTATATACGAATAATTGACCGGAAAGAGAGAAGTTGGCTGCTTTGACTCGGACATTGCCATTTAATTCAACCACACGTTCTTGAACCAGATAGATTCCTTCGTCTGCTTCCACGAATCCGGTTTCTCCGGTCAACTCTACATCGCCTTGGACCAAAACATGTTGAATATCGCTGCTGTCTGGATTGACGGTTTGGATCTCGGCGTAGTCGCTGGTCAGTGTGATCCCTCCCTGGGTTACCACCACTCCACCTTCAAATCTTGTGATTTGGCGGCCTCGCTCGATGGTTGCCTCAAATGCTTCGACATAAACCGGGTCTGATGTATTGGTGGGAGCGAACACAAGAGAGACCTGCGCTTCAGCATTGTATGTGAAGAAAAAAACGCTGGCGATCAGCGCGGTTAAGAAAATTGACCGATTTTGCATAGGTGTTCCGCTCGATATTGTTGCTTCAGACCCATCTATACGAAGATGCGCGATGGTCAAACCATGATTACCGGGTTAAACCATTTTCCTTCGAGCCGCTGTGGTCAGAGGTCGAGACGGGGACAGGCTCATCGTTCAACAGCCTTTTCCCAGCCCGTATGACCGTCATTTGCGCGGATTAGGGAAAGGAAAGCTGCACTCCTTCGGTAAAATGAATTTGTCCTGAATCATTCAGGTCTTGCCCGGTCTGACCTAGAATGTTGAGCTGTCCAGCCCTGCCATGGCCGCCATAAAATTCGAATCGCACTTCGCCGAGGCTCTTTGCCCATGATTGTCTTGGTTCGACATGGAATTCCAGGGTTTCAGCTTTGAGCCAATCATTATTCGGACCGTCGGTCCATGTAAAGGTTGCTCCATCAGTGAATTTCGCCACCCCCTCTGTCAGCGGGATATCCGCCCGGGCAGCGGAGTAGGTTTGCGTTGAGTTATCGGCTCGTTGGATTGTCGCAGCCATCCCTGAGCCCATTATTCCATTTTCGGTGGCGGTTCCTGTTTCGAGAGTGATTTGAATTTCGGAGCCATCATCGGCGTTTTCACTGAGCAGAGCATTCCAATAAAATGCGCGTTGGAGATTCCAATCCGAAGAAACCCGTTCCAAGAAGACAGTTCGAATGTGCCCGTCAGGGTAAGTCACCGAACCGCGGACATTGTTTGCGTTCACCCGTCTTGACAGCAGAACGGCCGACTGAGCGTACATATCCAAGCTGGAGCCATCAGGAAGTTCGGCTGAATAGGTTAAATTTTCAGCGCCACCCGTGTTTGCGGCCGACTCCCCTAAAGGTTCGGTGCCGCTGGAGAACCCAATCCAGAACATGGAGCCGATCAACAAAAACGCAGCTGTGGGGAAGACAACATGCAAAAAATTCGAAATTGCTCGGTTCTTTCTGATGGTTGCCGGGACTCTCATTGTATTCCCGCTCTGAGGCAGTCATGGATGTGCAATATGCCGTCTACCGCTTCGCCGGATGCGGGTTCTACCACAAAGAGACACGTGACCTTGTGCGCATTCATTACGCTGACGGCCTCCACAGCGAGCGCGTCTGGACCGATTGTCAGCGGATTGCGGGTCATGACATCACGCGTCTGATTGCCCAGCAATCCGTCCATATGCCGTCTTAAGTCACCGTCAGTGATTATGCCGGTCAGACCTTTCTCCGCCGAGCAGATGCCGGCAACTCCAAATCCCTTTTGGGTCATGACGAGTAACGCGTCCGTCATCTGCGCGGTTTCGGGCACCAACGGAATCGCTTCGCCCGTGTGCATTAAGTCCCGAACTTTGGACAGCCGCGCACCGAGCGAGCCTCCGGGGTGAAAGTCGCGAAAACGTTCGGGAGTAAAGCGGCGATGCTTCATGAGCGCCACGGCGATGGCATCTCCCAGCGCGAGCATCATTGCTGTGGAACTTGTCGGAACGATGTTTCGGTCGCACGCCTCTTCGACCGAGGGAAGAACGACGCCGACATCCGCTTGGCGGATTAAGGTGCTTCCTGATTGACCGGCTACTCCGATCATCGGAAGGTTAAACCGCCGAGAATAGGCGATGATGTCCGCCAACTCACTGGTTTCGCCTGAATTGGAGAAAATCAGCGCGGCATCGGTTGCCGCCATCATGCCGAGGTCTCCATGACTGGCTTCGGCCGGATGCACAAAAAAGGCTGGCGTGCCCGTTGAAGCGAGGGTCGCAGCGACTTTCCGCGCGATATGTCCGGATTTGCCTATGCCCGAAACGATGATGCGTCCTTTGGCTTGGGCCAGCAGTGCCACCGCTTCCGAAAACACGCCATTGATTGAATCGGCCAATGCAGCAAGCGCATCGGCTTCCCGCGAGATTACGCGTCGACCAATTTCCGCAAAATCAGATGGATCGGTGCTTTTTTTTGATCCGGTGCGGGTTGCCTGCTGTTTATTCATGTCCCGTGATCATTTCGGAAAGTCCCGCTGCTCAATCCATATGCCGCAAATGCAACATGTTTGGTTTCACAAGCGAAGCTAATGGGCGAAAATATCTTTGTTCTGCCATCCTTCAATGTCAAGTTTTGAACGGACCGGCACAAACGAAAAGCACTCGGACGCCATGTCGAGCCGACCTTCCCGTTCCAGCATGGAGTCCAGAATGGGCTTGAGTTTATGAAGATAAATCACGTCGGCAGCTGCGTAGCGAAGTTGTTCATCCCTGAGCTGACCCGCACCCCAATCCGACGATTGCTGTTCCTTTTCGAGGACCACTTCAAGCAATTCATGGCAAAGCGTCTTCAGACTGTGCTGATCGGTATAGGTGCGCACGAGTCGCGATGCGATTTTCGTGCAGTAAACCGGTTTGGTTGTCACGCTGAGCTGTTGCATGAGGATTGCGACATCAAATCGGGCATAGTGAAAAATCTTCAGGATGTTTTTGTCATTCAACACAGCCTCCAGTCTTGGAGCATTGTGTTGGCCGGGCTTGATCTGAACGAGGTCAACGGAGCCGTCGCCGTTGGAAAGCTGAACAAGGCAAAGTCGGTCTCGAGAGTGATTCAATCCCATCGTTTCTGTATCAACTGCGATGGTATCGCTCGCCTTATAGGTTTTTGGAAGATCACGGGAATGCAACCGGATTTCCATTTGTTTCATATCGTCGTAAATGACTTTAGCCATCACCCTTCACCGTCATTCTCATTTCAACTCAGACAGCTGCTCAATTGAAGCCGAATAGCGCAGCATAGCGGGATTCCAAAAGACATTTCATGCTGTTCGCGAATTCGGGTGTCAACCAGCTGGTGCCCAGGAGAGGACTCGAACCTCCACGCCCCTTTCGGGCACTAGCACCTGAAGCTAGCGCGTCTACCAATTCCGCCACCTGGGCAGGCTGCGTCGGCGCTGGCTCTATGGCAGCATTGGATTGCTGTCAATCTTTCATTCTCTGACCACAGCGGCAAATTTGGTGAAAACTCGGTGCAGCAGCGGGACCATTTTTTCGACTGACCAAGCGGTTGCACTCTGGAAGAACTTGTTTGCCGTCTACACACCGGAGGGTGCCGCGCACCGCCGATGCCGAGGGTTTTTCATATCACAGGAAGACGGCTGCCCGGCATTGTTTCTGTGGACGAAAGGTTGGTCCAATAGAGCGGTGGCGGACAGGACTCTGATCCCTGCCCACGAGGCAGAATTCCTCGGTTTCAGCTATGGAATACGGCTGCAGCAGATCGTTCCCGGCGAAACGGGAAGCTGTCAGACGGGCAGCGTCTCGACTTGGCCACGCTGTCTGGAATGTTGAGCGTCGAACCGTCCGGACTTACACAGCGATGGCGAACCCGGCTGAATTCCATTGTGACGCATCCTCCACTGCCAATACAGCGGTCCCGGGCCCCGAAACCGGTATGGAATAAGGGAAAAACTCGGATCATGGCCGGGAAACAGCTCCCAAATCGGAAAAGCGTCCATGTCTCAAGGTCGGAATTTCACAAAAACCTGCCGATCACATCAAAGCGACTTGTCCAGAAAACCGCCTGGTTGTATTCGTCGCGCCAATTCCTGTGATCGGGTGCGAGTCCTTTATCGTGCCGAATTAAGATTGGCCGTGCAACCACATGAAGCTTGACGGAAAAGTCGTGTCAATGACCGCAGACACCTGAACCTTGGTCAAGATGTCCGGGCAAAACGCTGCGATAAGCGTTGGATCCCGGAATGCAAGGAAGTTTCCTAGCCTGCAGTCTGTGAGAAAACCTCCCCGTTCGCCGCTCTAGTTGGAAGACAATCTATCCTTTCGAGCTGCAACGACCTCATCGGCCATTCGTCCTGTCAATTCCTGCATATGGTCAAAGCCGCTTTCGAATGTTCCGACACCTTGGGTCAGCGAACGCAGTTCTATGATCAGATCCTGAATTTCGGCCTGCGGCATTTTGGCGCTGGTTTCGTCCCACTGATTCCAGCCTTCTTTAGAATTAAATCCAAGTATCTGGCCGCGCCTGCCGCTGATGAGTCCTTGAATATTCGATGTGAACTGCGATGGAGCTGAGATTGTCACATCATAAATGGGCTCTAGCAATACTGGCCGCGCATTTGGAACGCCTTCCCGCATAGCCAGCCATCCCGCCATCTTAAATGCTTGTTCTGAGCTGTCGACGGGGTGATATTTGCCGTCTGTCAAGGTAACTGCGATATCGACCACCGGAAAACCAAGAGGTCCGGACGCCATATAATCCTTCACACCATTCTCAACTGCCGGAATATATTGTCGCGGCACTCTCCCGCCGACAATCACATCATCAAACTGGAAACCTTCGCCGCGGGCCAATGGTTTGATATCGACCAAAACGTCACCGAATTGTCCATGTCCACCGGACTGCTTTTTGTGACGCGCATGCTGAGAGACCGACTTTTTGATTGTTTCCTTATAAGCGACCTGCGGCTGCCTGCTGACAACGTTGAGATTGTATTTGTTCTTTAGACGGCTGATAGCGACTTTGAGATGAATTTCGCCTTGACCCGAAAGCAGGATTTCGTGTGTGTCTTGGTTGTGGTCAATGACAATTGACGGATCTTCTTCGGTAAGCCGGCTGATTGAACCGCTCATTTTCGCCTCGTCGCCGCGTTTTTCGGCTTCTATAGCGAGAGAAAAGAGCGGAAATGCCCTCTCAGGCCAAGGGATTTCAGGAGGGCTGCCACTGGCAACCAATACATCGCCGGTTTGGACGGAGTCCATGCGCCCAAGGGCTGCGATTTCTCCCGATTCGGCGATTGGCAGCTTTTGCTGTTCATAGCCATTCAGACGCACGACGCTGCTGGCGCGTGCGCCATTGAGGGTCATGCCTTCCTTAATTCCACCCCCAAGAATGCGTGCGATCGACAGTTTTCCGATGTGGGGCATATGCATGGTTTTGAAGACTGTGGCGCACTCGCCTGTCAACTCTTCGAGTCCCAGCCGCGCGCGCACTAAATCTATTCCTGGCGCCTCGTGCCGCAGCGCTTTGAGCAGACGGCGGACGCCGGCATCTTTGAGAGCTGAACCGATCAGGACGGAAACCACGCTGTCAGACTGCAGCGTGGCTGTCAGATGGGCATAGATTTCCTCTTTGGGCGGAACCGCATCTTCCAAGAGCTGTTCCAACAGGTCATCGTCGAAGTCGGACAGCGATTCCAACATTTCCTGTTTCGCAAGTGAATGTTCGTCATCCATTTCGGACGGAACCTGGATCAGCTTAGATGCGTTGCCGGGCTGATATTCGTATGCGCGTTCGCTGGCCAAATCGACATAGCCCGAAATGGATTCACCGCTGATGATCGGTATATGGCGCAGCACGAGCGGTCGGTCTGAAGAGGCTTGCAGGGCTTCCATCATTTCGGGAACGCTGGTTCCGGCGATGTTATCGACTTTGTTAAGAAAGAGGCAGTGAGGAATGGAGTGGTCATCCAGGAATTTCATGATGGGCGCGGCCATCATGGCTTTGTCGGTCGAGGGTTCGCACACAACCACAACGATATCCGCGATCATGAGGGCATTGCGTGTGTCCTGCTGAAATTCCAAAGATCCAGGGCAATCGATTACCGACCAGTGATCCCCGAGATAATCAAACCCGGCAACGCTCACTTCGGTGCTCATTTGCCGTTCACGGGATTCAGGCGAGGCGTCGCCGACAGTGTTTCCAGAGACGACGTCTCCCTTGCGCTGAATTTTGTCAGCGGCATGCAGCATAGCCTCCATAAGGCTGGTCTTGCCGCTTTGATAAGGGCCGACCAGCGCCACGCATCTTGGATTTGGTTTTCCTGCCATGATTTAGCTCCCAATAGCCAGACTTCAGCCGATCCAGTGAACCTGCTCGACTCTTCCACAGCCAGGCCGCCGCTGCCGCGGCATGACCCGCCCATCCGCATAGAGTGGCAAACCCGCATTACAGTTGCAAGCCATTAGGCGTCGGTGCGCATCGCTTTATTGTGCAATATCGATGCCAATCATGCGTGACGCGCCACTATAGACCAAAAACGCTGCATTTTCGCGTTCAAATTACAGCTGACCGTATCAATCTCAATCGCTGCATTGGGTTTTGAATGATGTCCCTCATGCGCCGCGCCGCGGCGTTTCTCAAGTCGGCCAATCCGACAGCCGATCCTCCGCGCCGGAAGAAGCCGCACGGGCATGCAGAAAGGTTTGACAACACAATAGCGGTTCACGCAGTTCAAGAGTATAGAGTTGTCTAACAGGCTCAATTTTCTATACCGGAGCCATTGGCTTGATTACAAATCTTCACAGGAGACTTTTATGCAATCTAAATTAATTGCGGTGTGCGCCGCTGTGGCCATAAGTGGTGGCTCTGTCTTCGCGGACGGTCACGCACTTGATTTGAGCGGCGAGACGGTCGAATTCGTCATCCCTTTCTCTGAATCCGGCGGCTCAGCGAAGTGGGCAAATTTCTACGCGCCCTTGTTGAGCGAAGCTTTGCCCGGCAACCCGACGGTTGTTGTCAAATTCATGCCCGGCGCCGGCTCCACGAAAGGCGCCAACTGGTTTCAAGAACAATCCTACGATGATTCCAACGGCACTTTGATCTTCGGGTCTTCGGGTTCAACACAGTTTCCGTATTTGCTGGGCGACCCGCGCGTAAAGTATGAATATGGCGACTGGAATGTCGTACTGGCTTCTGGCACCGGCGGGGTTGCGTATTTGCCGCCCGATCTTGCCGGAATGATGAACGGAATGGATGCTACAGGACTGCAAGGCACGGACTTTATATGGGGCAGTCAAGGGGCGACACGTCTCGATCTTGTTCCTCTCTTGGCTTGGAAGATGCTTGGGATGACAGTTGAGCCGGTCTTTGGCATCAAGGGCCGCGGCGATGGGCGACTCATGTTTGAGCGCGGAGAAGCCAATATCGATTACCAAACATCGTCAGCTTATCTGAAATCAGTCGTTCCGCTGGTCGAAAACGGCCAAGCTGTGCCGATGATGACTTGGGGCGCTTTGGATAGCGAAGGGAATGTTGTCCGTGACCCGACATTCCCGAATATTCCGTCATTCAAAGAAATCTGCGAAGCAACACCTGCCTGTTCACCCGAAGGTGCGGCTTGGGAGGCTTGGAAAGCATTCTTCACCGCAGGATTTCCAGCCCAGAAAATGGTGTTTCTGCCAATGGGGGCTGATCAAGCTGCAATCGATGCCTACACGGCTGCCTTTGACGCTGTCATAGCGCGTGCGGATTTCCCGGAAATCTCCGCCGCGAGGCTGGGGATTTATCCGCAGATGACAGGCGAAGCCGCGCAGGGCGCTTTGGCACAGGCCACACAAGTCAATCAAACGGCGAAAAACTTCGTCATTCAATGGCTTGCCGACGACTATGGCGTAAAGCTGGAGTAACCACTGCCGAACCGCGGCATGCGCCGCGTCCGATGCGGCGAACGAAAAGGAATTCAGCATGGATGTATTGGCTAACGCCGTCATTGCGCTGAATTCCGCGTTCGCTCTGATTTTTCAGCCCGAGCAGATCTTATACCTGATTCTGGGTGTTCTGCTTGGACTGTCTGTGGGTGTTTTTCCGGGCTTGGGCGGCATAGCCGGCCTGTCTTTGGTTTTACCGTTTCTTTACGGCATGGAGCCGATTGCCGGTTTGGCGCTGATGGTTGGACTTGTTGCCGTCGTGCCGACCTCCGACACTTTTGCGAGTGTATTGATGGGCATTCCCGGATCGTCGGCCAGCCAGGCAACTGTGCTGGACGGCTTCCCACTGGCACGGAAGGGAGAAGCGGCCAGGGCACTGGCCGCCGCATTTTTCTCATCACTGTTCGGGGGGCTGTTCGGCGCCACCATACTTACAGCCTTCATTCTTGTTGCCAGACCTTTGGTGCTCGCATTCGGCACACCGGAAATGCTTGGAATCACGCTGCTTGGCTTATCCATGGTGGCGGTTCTCGCCGGCCGGCTGGCGCTTAAAGGGGTTGTTGCAGCCTGTCTTGGTCTCTTGGTCGGCACCATCGGTGAAGCCGATGCGGGTGGAAGCCTCCGCATGGCAACCTATGATATTCCTTATTTAACCGATGGAATTAAGCTGGTGATTGTCGGGCTTGGAATTTTTGCCATCCCCGAGATCATCGCCTTGCTGCGGCAGGATCAATCCATTGCGCGCGATGCAAAACTCGGCGCGGGCTGGCTGCGTGGAATTAAGGATTGGTTCGCCAATGTCTGGTTATCAATCCGCTGTGCTGTGATCGGTGTGGTCGTAGGCGTCATACCAGGCCTTGGCGGTTCAGTGGTTGATTGGATCGCGTACGGCCATACGGTTCAAACGACGGCCGACAAGTCAAAGTTCGGAAGCGGAGAAATCCGCGGAGTCATTGGACCGGAAAGTTCCAATAACGCTAAAGAGGGCGGCGGTTTGGTTCCGACGCTGATTTTTGGCATTCCCGGGTCGGGGTCCATGGCGGTGTTTATCGGCGGTCTTGCTCTGCTGGGCATCGACGCAGGTCCGCAGCTCATCCAGTATGAACTGGACGTCACCTATACAGTGGTTTGGTCGCTTGCGCTGGCCAATGTCGTTGGCGCTGGTCTGTGCATCGTGCTGTCAGGGGGCATCGCGCGTCTGACCACGATACGGTTTACCCTGCTTGCTCCGTTCCTCTTTATGATGATCGCTTTTGCCGCCTTTCAGTCGCGGCAGTCTCTCGGAGATCTGATGGCGTTGTTTGCCATCGGTCTGCTGGGGATTTTCATGCGCCGCTTCGATTGGTCAAGACCGGCATTCCTGATCGGTTTTGTGCTGGCGGATCAGGCGGAGAATTTTTCAAATCAAGCGGTGCAGATTTCCAGTTTCAAATTCAGATCGGGCTTGGCTGAAGGATTGGCGTATATCGCTTCTCCGATTGTGCTCGCAATTGTATTGCTGACAGCCATCTCGGTATTTGTCGGAATCCGGCAGTCCAAGCAAATCCTTTCAGAAGGGGCGGTGAAACCTGGTCGGAGAGCGGCGCCGCTGATCTTTTTGTTGTGCATTCTGGTCTATGTTTGCACCGCTTGGATTAACGCGGTGCAGATAAGTTTGCTGTCAGACAAGGTGTTTCCGCTTGCCATCGGCACGGTCGCGATTGTGGCTTTGATTACGCTTCTCATTCAAATGCTGATATCAAAAGACGGCCATGTGATCTTTGCGGACCGGGAAGCGGAAAACAATGAGGACGCGACGGCGCCTCACGGTCTTTGGAGCACTTTGGCGTGGTTCGCCGCGCTTCTGGTTCTGTCGTCTTTGTTTGGTTTCATTATCGCGGTTGTCGTTGTCACCATTGCATTCTTCCGTATCAGGGCAGGACTGGAATGGCTGAGATCGGTGCTGTTGACGGCGGGGGGCGTCGCGCTGCTTTGTTTCATCGCTTATAGTTTGCGCCGTGATTTCCCACCGGGACTTTTGCAGGAATTTGTGAAATTGCCATGGCCACTGACATAAGACAAACCCCGATTCCATTCCTGCTTATGCGCGGCGGCACCTCGAGAGGGCCGTACTTTAATGCTGGAGACTTGCCGACGGATCGGGAACGCCTCACCGAAGTTTTGATCTCCAGCGTCGGGGGCGGGCATCCAAACAGCATCGACGGTGTGGGCGGAGGCTCAGCGATTACCACAAAAGTCGCGATGTTATCCAAATCCGCGCATCCTGACGCGGATGTCGATTATTTTTTTGGCCAGGTCGCTGTCAATGAGCATATGGTAGACTATGGACCGACCTGCGGCAATATTTTGGTGGGCGTCGGCCCTGCGGCGATTGAAATGGGCTTGGTTCGGGCGGCGGAAGGTCAAACCGTGGTGCGAATCCACGCCGTTAACACCGGTGCGATCGTCAATGCCGAGGTTCAGACGCCCGGCGGAGAACTTACTTATGTCGGAGACACTGCCATTGATGGCGTGCATGGAACGTCGGCCCCGGTCGGGCTGGAATTTCTCCAGGTCACCGGATCAAGAACCGGCGCGATGTTTCCGACCGGGCAAACCAAGGAATTGATAGCCGGGTTGGAAGTCACATGCATGGATGTCGGCATGCCGATGATGATAGCGCGCGCCGTTGATCTTGGATTGACTGGCCGGGAATCTCGGGAGGAGCTGGATTCAAAACCGGAATTATTCGAAAGATTGGAAGCTGTGCGCCTTATCGCAGGCGAGCGCATGGGGTTAGGCGATGTGTCCCGTTCCGTGGTTCCGAAGATCGGGCTGGTTTCCGAAGCCTGGGCAGGCGGCAGTTTCAGTGCGCGGTATTTCATGCCATGGGCTGCGCATCCTTCAATGGCGATCACCGGAGCGCAGTGCCTTTCGGCGTGTATGCTCGCACCGGGCACCGTCGGAGCAGAGATCAATGCGGGTTGGCCCAGGTCTCCGACCGAGATTTCCATCGAGCATCCGATTGGACGCATGAATCTTCTTATCAAGCACCGAATGGAGGATGAATTCATATTCGAGTCCGCGACGGTTACGAGGACAGCCCGTTTGATCGCGCGCGGCGAGATCATGGTCCCTCGGCATGTTTGGTCCGGGGCGGTGAACAGCTGAACATTGTTTTTCCCGGGAGTTCAGCTGATGCTTTCGCTCTGCGTTCACTGACTTGATGCCTTGGGATCGCTGACGGACCAGAAATGACTGTGTCAAAAATTATTCTTCCAGCAAGGTTTGCATCACAAGCAATTGAGGCAGATGGGGTTGAAACTGTTCGCTGCAAAATTGCGAACCATTGCTTTGGAATATGAGGTGGAGAGTCAGCGCACACCAATTCCCAGAGGGATTGAAGAACATGTCTCCCCTATGACGATAACAATTTAGATTTGGTGCAAATGCAAAGAAGCGGCCCTTCTTCGCAGCATCACCACAGAAAGGAACCGAACGATACGCTGACGGGGCGCCGGTTCTAACGGGTTTAACCTGACCGAGTGGTTTCTCTGAGCTGGGCTTCTCTCAGCAATGCGGCAAATCGGAAAAACCCATGCACCATTTTAGTGTAGGGCAACGTCAAGAAGAAGGCGAGAACGCTGCCCAAATGCAAAGCCAGCAAAGTCGGGACCAGCGCGGTATCCGTTGCCGCATAAAGGGCCAAGCCACTGGCGCTGATAAATGCCAGCAGTAAAATGAACGCCATTTCCGACCCCCAGTTGGCGCGGTTTCCAAGATTCTTGTCGGCTATTAGCTTCAACCGAGCTAGCCACAACGCGCCGATAAGAAGAAGAACTCCACCCGGAACTCCCAGCAGCTTCGGTGGGCTTACAAAGCCGTAAGGCGCTTGAAGATCAAACACATAATGCATGATCGAGCCGCTCAGGGTTGAAGCGAGACAAAGCAAGAATCCGTAAAGTGTGGCTTGGTGCGCGTAGCGGCGATGATTGCTAAACCGATCGCCATGTTCAAAATTGCATCCCTCGCCATGGCCTCCGGCCAAGTTTCGAAGATCAGCAGCGTCCCGAACAGCCGTCAGAATGGTTCGCATTCCGATCGCGGCGCCATGCGTGTATTTCCAGAATCGACGGACGCCTAAAAGCGCCGCAAAAATCGGCAGCAGAAACGCTGGAACAAATATTGATACCATGGCCGAGTGGCTGAGATAGGCGTAAAATCCATCACCATCTCGGTTATCAAGGAACTGAACCGCCAAGAAAAGAACAGCAACCCCAACAGTAAGCGCCGCCGCGGCTGCAATCCCGTGTCTTTGAAATAAGCGCGTCAGTCCGCTAGGCTGCACAAAATTAGTCCAGCTCTCGGTCCGCACTTCAGCAAGAGCGTTCGGCAGGTTCAAATTGAATTCGTGCGGTTCAGTGTATTGGCAGGCGTAGTGACAGCCGCGGCAGTTGTGGCAAAGATTGGCAAGAAAAGTAATGTCGCCGGCATCCGGTTCGCTCATAGAGAACGCCGCTGGAAACACCGAACAATAACCCTCGCAGTAGCGGCACGCGTTGCAAATTCGGATTTGGCGCTCCGCTTCGCGCTGCTTTGCAGTCACTTCTTCAGACATAGGCTGCGGCTTCCTTTCCCGCTATCCGACCGAACACCGTTCCAATGGTCATTCCGAATCCAGCGAGGTATCCCTGTCTGAGAACCGATCCCGCCATGATTTCTCCGGCGGCCCAAATGTTATCGTACGCATTGCCTTTGTTTGTTTGAACACGCGCGCGGTCGTCGACCTGAAGCCCCATATAGGTGAAAGTTATCCCCGGACGCAGTGCATAGGCCTGAAACGGTGGCTCTTCAATTCGCCGCGCCCAGTTGCTCTTTGCCGGGGTAATGCCGCGGGTCGCGAGGCCATCCTTTTCGGTTGGTCGGAATTCGCCATTGGGACAGCTGGCATTGAACCGGTCAATTGTCCGTTTGAGGGCTGAGGTCGGCAATCCGAGAGCGTTTCCGAGCTCTTCAATGCTGTTTGCCTGGGTTGGCCGGAATGCGGACGGCATAAACAATCCGTCGCTCTTTGAATCAATGATCGCGAAAGCCTGTTGATCGGGCTGCGCGGCGACCAACCGTCCCCAGATGGCGTAACGTTTCGGCCAAAGATCTTCGCCTTCATCATAGAAGCGCCTAGCGTTTCGATTGACCGTAACGGAGAAAGGTATGCAATCCACACGGGAAACAATTCCACCGTCGAACCGCGGAGCATTGCCGTCGATCGCAACCGAATGGCATTGAGTGGGATCGCCTACAGTCATTGCGTCCTGATCAATCATGTTACGAAGAACGCGTCCTTTGTTAAAAGGTGTTCCGCGCACCCAAAAGTTCCGCGCAGCAGACCCCCATTCGCTCTCAAGCCAGTCCAAGTCGGCTTGGAATCCACCGGAAGCCAGCACAACCGCATGACCTGAGCAATGAAACTCCACACCATTTCGCGTTCCGGATACCGCTGTAAACTTCCGCTGACTGATTTGCACCTCGGTCACTTCGCAATCGTATGCAACCGTAACGCCGAGCGATTCCGCTCTGCGATAGTAGGCGTTAAGGAGCGCCTTTCCGCCGCCAAGGAAAAACGCGTTGGTTCGGTTCAGTGAAAGAGTGCCCGTCAGCGCCGATTGGAAATGAACTCCGCGCAGCTTCATCCATGTCAAACATTCCTGTGAATTGTGAATGACCATGCGGGCCAGCCGCACGTCGGTGTTGTTGTCCGAGACTTGCAGCAAATCATCCATAAACTCTTGCTCGGCATATGCTCCTTCAAGCGGATGAGCTGCGCCCTTGTGCATGCATCTGATATTTCTGGTGTGGCGCGAATTGCCGCCGCGCAATGATTTTGGCGCGCATTCAAGAAGCAAAACGGAGGCTCGTGCTTCTGCTGCGGTGATCGCAGCGCAGATCGCTGCATTGCCGCCGCCAACAACGATGACATCCCAGTCGGTTTTCCCAAGCGATGCTGTCATACAATACGGTCAGCGCTGCAGACTTTAGCCGGTTCTGCACAGCATTTGATTGTCTTCAAATTTTGATGACACAGAATTCTGACTTTCAGGTGAACTAACTTTAGTGCATTCTGCAGCAAGTGAAAAAGCGGCATATTCATTGCGGATGTGTGTCATTTTTTTGGCAAAATCGGAAGCCGATTTGAGAAGCAATTTCCGAAGCCTGTATCATGAGCGGACAATAGTCTTTATCCGCATCTGGAATTTCCGCGAAAATAACGGTCTCTCCATATGAAAACCACAGCATCCGCAGACATTGAGATAATCGGTGCAGGGATTTTCGGACTCGCCACCGCGTTTGCATGCGCTAAACGCGGGGTAAAAGTCAGAGTGATTGAACAATGCAAAATCGGTTCGGGAGCAAGCGGCGGAATTCTGGGTGCGCTTGCTCCTCACACGCCAGAGGCTTGGAACTCCAAAAAGCAGTTCCAATTGGACAGCCTGCTGATGGCCGAAGAATGGTGGCGCGAAGCTCAAATCATCGGGAGGATGGATCCAGAATTCGAGCGCTGCGGCCGCGTTCAGCCGATCGCAAATGAACGGGCATTGATGCTGGCACAGAAACGGGCAAACGCTGCTAAACTTCGTTGGGGTGATCTGGCCGAGTGGACAATTGAAACCGCCGACACGCACTGGGCTCCGGTTTCTTCTTCGGGGTTGGTCATTCGAGATACACTCTCCGCACGAATTGCGCCTCGCAAGGCTCTTCAATGTCTTGCCGTCGCAATTGAAGCGTTGGATGGACAAATTATCGAACAGTCATCACACCCGCAGGGTGCAGATCTTACCATTCACACGACTGGTTTTGCTGGACTCACTGCTCTCGGCGAGCTGGTGGGACATGATGTTGGCTGCGGTGAAAAGGGCCAGGCCGCGCTGCTGGCATACCAAGCCGGGGACAAACCTCAAATCTATTCGGACGGAATCTATGCTGTTCCTCACCGCGGCGGTCATGTTGCAATTGGCTCCACCTCCGAAAGGCACTTCGAAAACGCCGAAGTATCCGGCCCGGTCATTAACTCTATGATTACTCGAGTGAAAACCGAGATTCCTGCTTTACGCAATGCACCGGTCGTTGCGACGTGGGCAGGCATTCGGCCTCGATCAGCGACAAGAGCTCCAATATTGGGGCCTTTTCCGGGCCGAAGCGGCCATTTTATTGCCAATGGCGGGTTTAAGATCGGTTTCGGGCTGGCGCCGAAAGTCGGGGAGGTGATGGCTGATCTGGTTTTGCAGAGTAAAGACGAAATCCCTGTTGAACTGCACCCGGAAGCGGTGATGAAAATCAATCACTGATCGGCAGGCGAAAGTCCGCAGCGGGTAGAAAATCGTTATGCGGACAGATCACAGGGAAAAAGTTGTTTCAAACCGTCGCAGGTCTTGCGGCTGCAGATGTCAAACGCAGCCAGCCGCTTTCATCTGATGACACTCACGGTATCAGGCGGGTTTGTCCGCAGTGAATTGACAGACTTAGGTGAGGGACCGGTGCATATGCGTGATTGATTGTTTCGGGGATGCTTGAGTATCTGATTTAATCCCATTAGTTCCGCATCACTACACAGTGCAGACAAAGAGTTTTGTAATGGATCAAGTCTCGGTGCCCAAAGGCGTATACGCGGCGGTCGCAACCCCGTTCGACGAGGACTTTAAGCCCGACTGGGCCCGATATGCGAGTCATTGCCAATGGCTGTTGGACCATGGATGCGACGGGTTAGCGCCGCTCGGGACAACCGGTGAAGCCAACTCCATCGGTCATGAAATGCGATTGAAAATCATTCGTTTTCTCTCCGAGAGCGGGCTGCCGATGAGTCGGATGATCATAGGAACAGGCAGCACGTCAATCGACGATACACTGAAGCTTTCCCGGGCTGCCATTGAAGGCGGTGCTGGCGGCTTGCTGCTTCTGCCGCCATTTTACTACAGCAACCCATCCGAAGACGGCCTTTTCGCGTATTTTTCCGCCATAGCCGAGGATCTGAAATCGAGCCGCCCTCAGCTTTTTCTATACCACATTCCGATGTTTTCAGATGTAGCGATCACCGTGCCTTTGGTTGCTCGGCTTCGGGATGCGTTTCCCGGCCTGTTCGTCGGTCTGAAAGATAGTGCGGGAGACTTTGACTACACTCTGAAATTTTTGAAAGCGTTTCCCGGTTTTGCGGCGTTTTCGGGCACTGAAATCTTTGCGAACAGAAACTTAATAGCCGGTGGCTGGGGATGCATCTCGGCAACCGCCAATGTGACGGCGCCAGCCGTTAAACATCGTATCAGAGGGCGGTCCAAAAACGCGCGCGTTCTGGATGCGGCGATTGATCATTTGCGTGAGGTGATAGCCGGGTACGGAACAATTCACGGCACCAAAGCCTATCTAGCGATGCTGAAGGATGACCCGGCGTGGAGAAGGGTGTTGCCTCCGAACACAGAATTCGTTGGCGACCCGAAGCCATTGAAATCTCTGTTTGCTTCACTGGAAGCTAATGATGAATTGCAGGAGATTTTCAAGGATTGCATTCATCAATGAATCCTCTCAACCGCATTCTGAATCCTGAGACAGGCCGCATCCGAAATTTTGTCCGGAGAAGGAAGGCCTGAACGGAATCACTGAGAGCTTTTGAATCCATTTTGGGAGATACTCCTGAATTCGTCAGGCGACATGCGCAACTTATGGGTTTTTTGGGATTTGGATTGCCGGTTAAGACACGGAGGTCGGTTTTCAAAATCTGCTGGGCAATGTCCAGAATCTTTCGCACATTTGCATTTGCCGGTGGTTCCTTTCAGACAGAGAGGACTGACAATGGACGAGCTGGTCCGCCGCCTGATCCACGAGAAGCGTACGAAGACGGAACGCCGGCCGAAGCCGTCCGAGGCCTTTGCGCGGTATTTCGGAGAGGATCACGACGTCGAGCTTCCGCACACGGTTCGATGCGGCTACAGACCGCTGTCATTCTCCGACAAGGACACGGAATGACCGCTCCGCTGACGTGGTTGATAGATACAAATGTCGTCTCGGAAATGATGCGGCCCCGACCGGAGCCGCAGGTCGTTGCCTTTCTGGATTCGATCTCCGATGACGGCCTCGGCCTCGCTCCATCACCGTCTGGGAGGTGCTCGACAGCCTCGCCCGCCTTGCCGCTTCGGCGATGTGTTCCGGCGTGTCGAAATCCGGCTCGCCGACATTCAGCTTCAGGATTTCCGCCCCCTGCTTTTCCAGGCCGGCGGCCAAGCGGGCGATTCTCGCGGTTCCCGACTCCCTGGACCGTGCGATGCGGCGGGCGATTTTCATGAGCGTCTCTCAGTCCGCCGTCCGGTTTCCGCCGGGCAGGGATGCGGGCAGTCCGCTGACGATTTCCGCCGTGCGGACGCTGACATGGACGATGCGCCTGATCGCCGGGATCAGGTCCTCGGGCCTGTCGAACCATCCGTTGGCGTCATTGACGATCCCGCTTTTTTTATCGGTGGAGATTTTGTACCGGTCGATCAGCCAGCCGAGCGGGGTTTTGCCGTTCACCTCGTATGCATGCGCGGCTTCGGGGATTCCGGCAAGGCTGATGAAGTCGTTGACGATCAGGACGGATTTGTCCAGGTCCGGGCGCCTGCCGGAGAATTTCATGCCCTTCCGGGTCAATTGGAAATGATGCGGCTGCGGACCGCCGGTTCCCGAGAAGCGCAGTTCAAGCGGGAATTCCTCGCAGCTCCCATAGCCGGTGTGCAGCTCGGCCAGCCTGCGCCCCGCCTGCGCGAAGGCATGGAAATCCCCGGCCAGCGGAACCGCGGGCAGCTCCTTGGCGAGAGCGCTGCGGAACGCTTCCCTGAAATCCGGCGCGTGGAGCGCGCCGTAGGCGTAGTAGAAGACATCGTCTTTGGTGATCGATGAATCGCCGCAGCGCGACCGGAACAGAGCGAGGGCTTCGTCGGTGATGTTGTCGATGCGGACAAGGCCGGAACCGTCGGCGGTTTCCCGTTCGAGCGCCAGTCCGTCTTCCGCCGCCGCCTCGGCGAACCGGTAGCGGGGAAAGCACTGACACTTTGAAATGCACTCCAGATCGGGCAATCCGTCGACCATGAGCGCGGAAAACGGCTTGGTCGATCCGATTCCAGTCACGCAGATGGCCTGATTGACGGCGCCGGCGCGGGGGAAGATGCGGTGCTGCTGGTATCGCCTACTTATCAGCTTGAAATCGGCATAGCAGTTTGTTGGGACGAACGGCCGGTACTGGGCCGGTCGGATGTGTCGGGAATCGAATTCAACAGGCGTTTGCCGTTTCAGTGTCTGTCTGAGACCGTCTTCCCAATGCAGTCCGCGGCTGTGCCGGGCGGTCAATTCGGTCAGATCGGCCGGAGCTCCCGGGGTCTGCAGTTCGTTCAGCGCCGCCCTATAGCGCTCTGTCGCTTTCCGGGCGCTGGCTTCGCAGGCGGCGCGCGAGAAATTATACAGATAGGCATCCCGGCCAGTCTTCATTCCACCGCTGAACAGCTGGAACACCGCCGTCCCGCCGCCGGGTCTTCCGGCTTTGACTTCCTTTGAGCCCAGCGGCAGCAGCTTTTCGAACCCTTCTTCCCGCTTGTTGATCCAGCCGTGCCGGGCGGAAGGCTCGATCGTTTCCCAGCCGTCAAGTCCGGCTATTGATTTCGCCGCGGCGATTTTTTCGATCTTCTGCCCGCGCGTCAGATAATCGCCGATGTCGTGATAGAGGATCCGGCAGCCTTGATGCCGCGCGGCGGGGTTCTTGACCAGGAAGAAGACGCTGACGGTGGTTTTTGTTCCTCCGCCGAATACGTTGTCCTTTTCCTTTCTCCGCAGCTCCCCTGATGTATATGCGTTTCCTCTCAAATTGACAACATGAACCGCGGTGAATTCCTCCGCCAGACAGGCGCGGAGGCCTGATTCGGCGTTGCCGTCGATCCAGGAGCCGTTGGTGACGAAGCCGACGACGCCGCTCCCGCCGATGCGGTCGGATGCCCAGCGGACCGCCATCTTGTAGCTGTCGTAGAGGCTGTTTTTGTTGGCGACTATCGATTTCCTCGCATAAGTTTCCTCGATGCGCCGCCGCAGCCCGCTGTATTTCGGGCCGGACTTTCCGACGTTCCAGGGCGGGTTGCCGACGATCACGTCGATGTCCGCATCCATCTGCTCGGTCCGCCGCCGCGAATTGTCCTCGAGCTGCCGGGCGATCATGTCTTCGGCTTCCTCGGTCATCTGGAAGGTGTCGGTCAGGCAGATTCTGCCGTACGGCTTCCGCTCGCCGGTCGCCGCCGCATAAGCCTCCTGTATGTTCACCGAGGCGATGTAGTAGGCGAGCAGCACGATCTCGTTGGCGTGGATCTCGGCTGGGTATTTCCGCCGCAAAGCCTCCGCGTCCAGCAGGCCCGGCTGCATCAGCCTGGCGATGAAGGTGCCCGTTCCGGTGAACGGATCCATGATGTGCACATTCTCGTCGGCCATCGAGCGGCCGAACTCGGAACGCAGAATGTGCTGGACCGAGTGAAGCGTGAAGTCGACGATTTCGACCGGCGTGTAAACGATGCCCAGCGCCTTGCTGGTTTCGCTGAACGCGCTGCGGAAGAATTTGTCGTAGAGCTCGGAGATGATCTTCTGCCGCCCCGCCCCGTCGCCGGCGGCCGCTTCGACCCGTCTTTCCACCGACCGGTAGAAATCCCCGAGCGACTCGGTTTCGATATCGACCCGCGGCTTGATCACGTCAAGAAACATCTCCAAAGCCCGGCCGACCGGGCTTTGATCGAGAAACTTCAGCTGTTCCCCGCCGTGGGTTTCGTCCCGGTCTCTCTTGAACAGGGCCGCGAACACCGGCAGGGTGACCGTGTGCTGCGCCAGCATTTCGATCGCCTGCCCGCGGCTGATCGCCGGATTGATGTCGTCGCGCAGCTCCCGCAGCAGCTCCCCGAAGAGCTCGGCGGCCGCTTCGACATCTTCGTCCCGGTCGTCTCCGGGAGTGACCAGCGCGGTGATCCGGTCGATATGAGCCTGGGCGATCCGCGCCACGTCGCCGGCCCATTCCTCCCAGTATTTCCGGTTGCCGCATTTTTCGACGAGCTTGACGCCGATGGCTTTCAGCAGAGCCTGCCGCTGCCGCTCGTCTTCGACAGTGTCCATCGTCGGAACTTCGGCTCCTCGGGTTCTGTCACCCGCCTCATCGCCGCCGCCGTCGAACCAGCCATCGCTTCCGCGCGCCTCGCCGGCCGGATCTCGCCACTGCGACACGGTGATGATCGAAAGCTTGTTCGGCTCCTGTCCGGTCTCCATCAGGTTGATCTGCGCGTCGAACCCCTCGTCGTGCGAGCGGATCGCGTTCACCATCTGCCAGACCTTTTTCCACTGCTCGCTGTGCTCGAAGATCCCGTCCGGATCCGCATTGTCCGGAACCACCACCGGAAGAATGACGTAGCCGCGCTGTTTCCCCTCCGCTTTGCGCATCACCCGCCCGACCGCCTGAACGACTTCGATCTGACTCTTGCGCGGCTGCATGAACAGCAGAGCGTCAAGCGCCGGCACGTCCACCCCTTCCGCCAGGCAGCGGGCGTTGGAAAGCACCCTGCATTCGCCTTCTTCCGGATTGTCCAGCCACGACAGCAGTCTTGCCCGGCTCTCGGCATGGAATGTGCCGTCCACATGTTCGGCGAGCGCGGCCGGCATCGCTCCGTCCGGCTCCATCCCGCCGATCATCTGCTTATAGGTTTCCGCGAAGCCGTTGAACCGCTCCTTGAACCGCTTCGATTCATTGATGCTGCCGCAGAACGCGATGGCCCGGCTCATCGGCTTCCGGTCCGTATCGGGGAACTTCTCGGAATCGATCTTGGCGAGAGCCCGCCAGCAGCCGAGCATCAGCCCGGCCTCCTCGAGCCGCGTCTGCCCGTCATCGGTCCGGCCGCTGCGCGCCAGAACCCCGGCGGCTGCCGAAGACGGAACGGTCAGAATGACGACATGGTAGTCGCTGAGCAGATTCCCGTCGAGCGCGGCATGGAAATCGAACTCGAAAAGCGTCTGTCCGAAAATCCGCCCGTCATCCATCGAGCAGAGGCTGACCGCGCGCTCCGGCGGCGCGTTCGCCGCCTTCCTCTTCGCCGACTCGGCCCAGACTTTCGCGGTGGCGGTCATATAGAGCCGCCGGTCGGCCCCGACCGCGCTGTCATCGTGGATCAGCGTGAATGCGGAAGGCGTGTCCCGCCGGGAAATCCCGGCGGTCCGGTGGGCCTCGTCGCAGACCGCGAGATCGAACCGCGGCAAACCGTGCCGCTTCTGGGCTTCCTCGAGCACAGCGGCGGACTGATAGGTCGAAAAGACCACGGTCATGCCGGGGAATGGGGCCGATGCTTTCTCCGCGAGCCTGGCCGCATCGGTCGTGGCGGGCAAAGCCAGATCCGACACCGGAATATCGGTCGAGTCGTCCTGGCGCAGCCTGCGGCCGGTCCTGGCGTCGGAGCAGACCGCGAACGGCCGCATCCCGCATTCCTTGTCGCGGAACCAGGCATGGATGGTCTGCGACATCAAAGCAAGCGAGGGAACAAGATAAAGAACCCGCCCGCCGTTTCCGGCGATGCGTTCCGCCGCCCGGAGCGAAGTCAGGGTCTTGCCGGCCCCGCAGGCCATCAGAACCTTGCCGCGCGAGCCGGGATCGGCCAGCCCGTCCGTTATCGCCTCGACCGCATCCAGCTGATGCCGCCTCGGCTTCGGCGGAACCGTGGTGAATTCCGCTTCGCCGGTGGCGAAATACCCGCCCCAGTCCAGCTCGGAATCAATCAGAGAGCGCAGCCCCATATGCCGCACCAAAGGGTCGACTTCCGCCAGCCGCCGCATTGCGTTGGCGGACCATTCGCGGCCCGACGTCTCGATCAGAATGCGCTGAACGAATTCCGGCCGGTCGGAGGCCGCTATGAAACTGTCGATTTCCGACTGCGCGATGACCCCGCCGGCCCGTCTGAACTTGCACTGAATGGCGGCGAACTTCCCGCCGCTGTCCCTGACGCCGGCGACAAGATCAATGCCGCGGTCATCCTTGTCCAGCCCCCGCTCGCCGGCCCAGTCGGCATAAGGCCGGGGATCGGTCAGCTGCGTCGATTGAATCCGGTCGTTCGCAAGAAAGAAAATGCATAGCCGCTCGAAGGCGGTTCCCACATGCCTGCTCTGCGCATCAGCGGCCTCCGCCCATTCGCCGAGCTTCGCCTTCAATACATCGGCGCTGCCGAGACTTCGCTCCCGCTCGTTCATCAAACTCTCCAAAAACCGCCGCCGCCTTATGAACGCTGATTCCCGTTTGAGCAAGCATGATGATGCGGTCCGCGGATGCGGCTCGATCAAAAAGGAAGACGCTTCCGCCCTGCGAAACCCCGATCAGCCATGCCGGGGAATGGAAAAAAGCGCTCCGCATATGGAGAATCGCCGTTCGGGATTCTTCGGAAGGTGCGGGACATATGTTTGCCGAACGCTTTTTTTCCGGGCGCATGATGAAGCATGCGAAGTATCGTCGCCTTTTCCCAAAAGATACGCGCAGCGCCGAGTGTCCAGTCTCCGTCAACCGCCACCGAACTGTTCCGGATCGCAGAATCAGGGGGTCTTTGCTAACACTAACTCGTTAGCTTTCGGTTGCTTTAAGAAAAACGGCTCGGAAAGCGCAAAAGCACGTTCTTGAGAATGTGCAATTCAGGCCCAATTGATTTTTTGAATTCGTTCGTCATTTGCCCAGTGCTCTGGTGGAATGCTGAACTTCTCACCCTGAAACTTGCAAATGGCGTGAACCCCAGCCTTGTTGAACCATCGTCGCCAGGTCTGGTTTTGTGTCGGTGCAGGTGCTGCGAAGGCTTCACAAGTCAGGATGGCAGCATTGGGTTTGTGATCTGGGTCGCGGACCGAAGCGTAGCGGATGAGCTGGATGTCTTTCGCGCGCGCGGCCTCTTCGAGTTGCTGGCAGGGTTCGTAGTCAGTCGGATGCATCCAGAGTTCATTGGCATCGCTTTATGGCTGTGCTGTCAGGTTGATCGCGGCTTTTGTTGCGACGGGCACATCAAATGCTGTGTGTACGCTTGGCTTGGCCGAAAAAGGTGTGTCCGGAGAATCTGAATAGAACAGCAGCAAATGCAAATGTGCGAAAGATTCTATACGTTATCCAACTGTTCCAATCTTGCAGTATCCTTTACAAATTTGAGTAATGGATCAACGAAGCGGGAAACCCCGTTTTTGGCCGGTTTGCGCTGTCCAAGCGGCGGCCAACGCTCTTTCTGGTTGGTTAAGGGCGCTTGGAACCATCGATTTATTGGGCTTCCTTAAACGTCTGTGCACACCAATGAACAATAATCCACCTAACCTCCGAATTGTTTTGGTTTTTTTATCGCAATGTTGTAGGATGCTCTCATCGCGTGATAGCCGAACGGCAATCTTTGACGGAAGAGTGCAGATTTTCAGAGCATAGGCTGAGAATTTGGAACTTGGCAGATACATATGGATCATCCCGCGATTTGGTTGTGAGGCGACCGGTCAAGAATCCAGTCAAGCTGCTGAGCACCGGAGTTGTCTAATGCGTACAATCTACACAATGATCACCTGTTTGTTCATGCTCTCTGCCTGTGGGGGTGGGGGCTCACCCACTCCTCCCACTGCCCAAACTCCGCCTACCGCCCAAACTCCTCCCACTGCCCAAACTCCGCCTACCGCCCAAACTCCGCCCACCACTCAAAACACGCCCAACACCCAAACCACGCCCACTCCTCCTACTCCTGAAGTGCGACAACCTTCTGAACCACCAAACGCTCAAAATAATCAATATTCGATTTTTTCCGGCATCCCGAGCTCAGATGCGAAACGGTCCCCGATCTACCGAACCGGCAATTTGCTGAGAGTAGGGATCGACCAAAATTTGGATCCGGAGGAACTTCCGCTTATCGAAATCGGTTCAGATGCTGAAATTCGATACGGTGAGCTAAATGATGGCGTGGGTGCTTCAGTCCTGCGAGACTATCTGTCGAATTTCCGACAAAACGGCTTGCGGCGTCTTTCCGGCTACCAAGTCCGTGTAATTGGGCAGTCTACGCCGGAAGAGCGTCGTCGCGTCCTCGCTGCTGTTCAGCTTGTCAACGCTGCTTTGCCTGAAGGCGCAAAGTTGAGCGTCGGACCACCTCGTCCCGATCTCAGTTTCAGAACATCTGTGGATTCGTATGGCATTTATCGCTCTCCCGACAACGAATTGCCGAACACCATCCATATTGAATACATTCCAATTGCGCAGCACCACTCGTATGCAGGGGGCACTTCATGGGGAGAATATATCCAACTAACTCAAGGGACCCATACTGGATATACAATTGAACAGCAGGCCACAACTCTTATAGCCCATGAACTCCTTCATTCACTTGGCATGCGCGGTCACGTGCCAGTGAGGTTTGACTCCATCATGGAAGCCGGCAACGAAATATACCTTTTTAGACAAAGCGAACGGCGTCCTGCCTCCATTCTCTATCCGGTGGATCGAGAGGCCCTCCGCGCCCTCTATGGACCTCTCCTGAGCAGCACCGATCCGCGGGAGCTCGGTCCGTGGTCAAATTCGGCCGAGCATTTCTTCATCGGCAACGAGTATGGAGCAGTCGGTGTCGCCATGCGTAACGATTATGCCGAACCGTGGGCGTATGGGATTGAGCCGAATACCGATCTTGCAGCGATGCGAAATTCAGGGAGCGCGCGCTGGACCGGTGCTCTGGTCGGATTTACACCGTCATCGGTGCGCGTGGTTGGTGATGCGCTAATCATCGTCAACTTCCCGAGCATGGAAGGTTCTGCGAACTTCTCTGACTTGGAGCAAATGCAAACCGAAAGCATAACCCGGCAATGGAATGGCGGTGACCTTCTCTACATGATTGCGGTTCAAGGAAACACCTTACGGGAAAAAACTTCTAGTCGTGATGCTGGTCGGTTGACCGGCATCTTCGTCGGTCCCTCGCACGAAGCTGTCGGTGGAACACTGGAGCGGTTAGATCTTACGGCAGCGTTTGGAGCAGAGAGATAACTTTCGGTGTTTCAGTGATGGATACGAAGGTCTACCCTGTCAGCGCACTCATAGGTGCTGGTCCATAACCATTTCCCGGTTCTGCGGACGACACCCACATAACAGCCCGATACCCCTTGCCCATGTCCCGATTAAGAAGCTGAGGGGTTAAGGAGGACGACAAGTTCGTCGCTGGTCCGTTTACCAACACGACCAATTCACGCCGTTTGGCGATAACATTTCTGCTGTTCCGATCTCAGTCGGGTGGGCGACGAATTAAATCGAAGAACAATGCGTCGAAGCTTTGAGATTCAACTTCAACAACTTCTTTGCCAGGGAAGGGAAATCAAAAAGAAATTGGCAGAGACACAGTCGACACTCTAGAATTTTGGAATGCAAACTGCTGCGGATGCTGAGCTGATTGATACCATTGCTGCAGGTTTCTTGAGTCCAGAGGGATTGTTCTGGACAAAATATGCGTTAGTTTCCAATTTCACATTCGCAGCTATTGTTGTTGTGAATGGTTGGCACAGCGACAGCTGGTGCAGGGTTTGGCCTTCGAGGTGATCAAATGAAATGTGATGCAGCGCTTTGCGATCTTACAGACAAAGTCTGTTTCGTAACCGGTGCCAACGGCGGCATCGGTCAGTCAACGGTTGAACATTTTGTGGCACAGGGCGGAAGAGTCTTTGCCACCGACCGTGCAGACAGATTTTCGGGTTCTTCTAAGGTGTCGTACCGCGGATTTGATCTTGCTGCACCGTCATCTTTGGAGCGTTGCAGGGATTGGATCGAAGAATGCGCCCCGGATGTGTTGTTCAACAACGCTGCAATTTTCGACATGGGTTCGGTTCTGGATGCCGGGCTGGATCAATTTGATCGGTTGTTCGCAATCAACGTTCGTGCGCTTTACGCGATTATGCAGACTGCGGCGAACTCAATGGTCAACCGGTCTGTGCCCGGTTCAATCATAAACATTGCAAGCCAAGCGGGCCATCGGGGCGAGGCTCTCGTCGCGCATTACTGTGCGACAAAAGCAGCGGTGATCAGCTACACACAATCGGCGGCCTTGGCGCTGGCTCCGTATGGAATAAGAGTTAATGCGATTTCACCAGGTGTGATCGACACACCGATGTGGGATACAGTGGACAGCCTGTTCGCTCGGTTTGAACACAAACAGGCAGGACAAAAGAAACGCGAAGTCGGCGAGTCCGTTCCGCTGGGTTTTATGGGCAAACCCCGAGATGTTGCGCGCGCAGCGGTTTTTCTTGCCTGCGAACAGTCAGCTTATATGACTGCGCAAACAATCGGTGTCGATGGCGGAAACGTGCTGCGGTGATGCTGTGTTACTGATCGTTCCAGAGATAAGAATCGTTGATCGTTCGAAAAAAGACATCCGATAATCGCAGCATGTATGGCTATTGTCTATCTGCTGTCAGCACGAGCATAAAAAATACGAGCTTTTTGATTTATGGACACACGACCGAATGTTTGTCAGGATTTTCAAACCATAAAGACTTCATTCATCTGGCTGGTCGGAAATTGACGCACAGCTGAATTACAGATGCAACCAGCGCATCATGGTTTGAAGACCACTATATGCTTGTTCAATTCAATGATCAAAATTTGAAATAACCTCACAACAGCTCCGCGTTCAATAGACAGCCGGATCAAGCTTGTATTGGTGATGTTTTCACCGATCGGCACGTTGAGAAGGCCAGAGAAGAGGTCAATATACCGAATCGCGGCAGTGTCCAGAATTCTTCGCACTTTCCATCATGCGACGGCGGCTCTGTTATGTTGAAGTTTCATCTCGCGCAGCGGATCCATATTCATGTGCTTTCGCGCGCTCCACTGTGTGCCGGCGATGTGTTTTAACCTGGCTGAAGTGGGCAAGCCGGGACTTGGTTGAATGGTCGTTGAGGAGCTTCTTCCACGGTGTGTGGGTGCTCAGTCTCGTCCCTTCTTTTGGCCGAAAGACGATGTTGGTCCCCCTTAGTGCTGTTTATTTTCAGCCGGGCCGCCGGAATTTTAACCTGTTCCGGAAATCGCTAACTGGATCGCACCACGCAATGAATCCGTTTGTTGAATTGTAGATTCGGTTGACCTTGGCATGTCATAACTGTCGCAGAAATTCTGCAGCACGATCATTATTGTAACAGATCACAAATCTTGAGCGGCCGATCGTCTTGTCGCCCGCTGCGACGTTGCATTCTTCATGAACTGTTCGCAGCAGATGCGATTGCCTGCCGGGCTGCTTGCGTCCGCCATACATCCAATTTATGCCTGCTTCTCTGGAAAAATGCGACGTCGAACCCCAAATGATCTTCTGTTGCCTGCCGGGAAGTGAAACTGTTCGCCCCGCCTTCGGATATGAGAATGCACAGCGACGCGTCAGACCAGCGTCAATAATGTTCTCGAGCGCTGGGTCTCAGTAAGTCAAGACACCTGCCTGCTATTCGATTTCAGAAGATAAGTGAGGAAGGCATGCAGACAATAACACTGGTTGTGCCGAATATGTCCTGTGCGTCCTGTACGGGGCGTGTGGAATCTGCCCTACGGAACGTTGGAGGCGTAGAATCCGCAACTGTAAATCTAGCGGCTGAAACCGCGACGGTTACAGTTATCGAGGGCAGCGCGGATTCCACGGCGCTCACCGGAGCGGTTCAGGCCATCGGTTACCCTGCAACCGTGGCTAATGTGAAATCAACTGCTGAACGCAGCCAACGCAAAACCGAAGAAGCCGATCAATCCCGTCGAGCTGCGATGTTCGCAGCGCTTCTTGCACTGCCGGTGATTGGCGTCGAAATGGGACAGCATGCCTTTCCGTGGTTTCATCGGTTGATGCAAGAATGGGTTGGTGGGCAGAATGTATGGCACTTGCAGTTTCTGCTGACGACGGCTGTGATGGTGTTTCCAGGACGGCGCTTCTTTATTGCCGGACCTTCTGCGCTGCTGCGCGGGATGCCGGATACGAACAGTTTAGTGGCGCTGGGAACGGGAGCGGCTTGGCTCTATTCGTTCGTGGCTGTGTTTTTGCCTCAGCTGCTGCCGGAATCGGCCCGTGTGGTGTATTTTGAGGCCGCAGCTGCAGTCATTTTTCTGATATTGGTTGGACGATGGATTGAAGCGCGCGCCAAGGGCAAGGCAGGAGCGGCTATTGAATCGCTTCTTGGGTTGCAAGCTAAGACCGCAAGGGTGCTGCGCGATGGTGTTGGTCAAGAGATCAGCATTGATGATTTGCAAGTCAATGATCGAGTGCTCATTCGACCGGGAGAACGCATTCCGGTTGATGGAGAGGTATTAGAAGGTAACAGTCGGGTTGAAGAGAGTCTGCTCACAGGCGAGCCGTTTCCAGTCGCGAAGGGAATCGGAGACGAGGTGACGGGCGGCACCGTGAATGGCAGCGGTGGGCTCACTGTGAGGGTATTGCGAGTTGGCGCGGGGACCACTTTGGCGCGCATTGTCCAGATGGTTGAACAAGCCCAGAGTGCGAAACTACCAGTTCAGAGATTGACCGACCGCGTTACGCATTGGTTTGTTCCGGCAGTCGTATTCGCCGCCGTGGTCACTGCCATCGCTTGGCTGGCCCTTGGACCAGATCCGGTGCTTTCACACGCGCTTGTGGCAGCCGTTTCAGTCTTGATCATCGCCTGCCCCTGCGCCATGGGATTGGCCACGCCAACCTCGATATTGGTGGGAACGGGCAGAGCGGCAGAACTTGGGGTGCTCTTTCGAAAGGGCACCGCACTGCAGACTCTCAGCGCGGTTGATGTAATGGCGGTCGATAAAACCGGGACTGTGACACAAGGCGCGCCGTCTGTGTCCAGCTTGGAGGCGGTCAACGGATTCACACAAGACGAGGTGCTGAGGCTGTCTGCTGCTGCCGAAGAAAGATCAGAGCATCCCATTGCGCGGGCAATCTGTGGTGCAGCTGTGCAGCGAGGCATCGCATCGGCCCCCGCTCAGCAATTCGAGGCTTTGGTGGGGCGCGGTGCGCGTGCGACGGCCGAAGACAAGACCATTCTTGTCGGTTCCCGAAGACTGATGGCCGCAGAATTGGGCAGCAAGGCTCTGAACGCGTTCAATGCGGAATCAGAAAGCGGGCAAATGAAGGTATTCGTCGCCATTGACGGTGCCTTGGCGGGGATGATCACGGTTGCCGATCCCATTCGGCCGTCAAGTCCCGTGTCCATCACTGCGCTCAAGAACCGTGGACTCGATATCGTGATGCTGACCGGCGACCAATGGGAACCGGCGCGGAAGATCGCAGAACAGTCAGGAATTCAACGGATACACGCCGAACTGCTGCCGCAGGACAAAGCCAAGACAATCAAAGCGATGCAGAACAAAGGACTTAAAGTGGCGTTTATCGGCGATGGTGTTAATGACGCGCCGGCAATGGCGGCAGCGGATGTAGGGATTGCTATCGGCGCCGGCGCAGACGTTGCCATCGAAACAGCTGACATTGTGTTGACGATGAATGATCTGTCAGGAGTTGTGAACGCGCTTCACCTATCCCAGCGCACGATGCAGAATATCAAACAGAACCTTTTTTGGGCGTTTGGATACAATGTCGCTTTCATTCCCGTAGCGGCCGGGGCGTTGTACCCGTTGCTCGGTGTGCTTCTATCGCCGGTGTTCGCCGCCGCTGCGATGGCGATGTCGTCGGTGTCGGTTGTGCTGAACGCACTTAGATTAAGGCGGGTTCAGCCTATTGAGTTGAAATCAGATGCATCCATTGCGGCATCTGGATTTGACAATCAGAATCCACAAGGTCAATGCTCCCGTTCGTAAATTGCAATACTCGTTTTCCCGTTGGCTTGGCGATGAGAGGCGAAGAGCCGATACATCATATGTGTACGCCGTTTTGGAAGAGCTTCTGATTATCGTTGTTGGTTGGGTGCATAACGGGTTGCCGCCGATACGAGTATCAAACCGAATGCTACCTGCTGCGAGAGAACAATGACTAAGATTTGGCGGGAATGGAGCGCAACCGAGCTGGGCCGAGCCATAGAAAGGCGCGAAATTGATCCCATTGAACTGACAAGTTTTTTTCTGTCGGAAATCCAGAAACACAGCTGCGCGGACACGATATATGCCCGAATTACCGAAGAAAGAGCAATGGCCGAGGCAAACGCTTCGTCCGAGCGTGCGCGGCAAGGGCTGCGGCTTTCGCCTCTCGACGGAGTGCCGATCTCATGGAAAGATCTATTCGATACAGCCGCCATTGCAACCGAAGCCGGTACCGCACTCTTAAAGGGGCGCATGCCTTCCACAGATGCGGAAGTTGTCAGACGAGCCACAAGCTTGGGTTTGATCTGTCTAGGAAAGACCCATCTCAGTGAATTCGCCTATGCCGGTCTTGGGGTTAACCCGATCACGGGAACACCGCCTTGCATCAACGACGCCGATGCTGCGCCGGGCGGCTCATCGTCGGGCGCGGCCGCCTCGGTTGCGTTTGGTCTTGCTCCAGCGGCAATCGGGTCTGATACCGGCGGTTCGGTTCGGATCCCTTCGGCCTGGAATGATCTGGTCGGGTTCAAACCGACCACGCACCTGATTTCTGTTAAGGGTGTTGTGCCTCTATGCGCAAGCTTTGACACCGTCGGTCCGTTAACCCGATCCGTAGAAGATGCAGCCGCGCTCTTTGCCGTCCTGATGGGCAACCCAAAACCGCCGAATTCCAAGGCAACCAGTTTGGAATTTCTCCGGCTTGTGATTTTGGAAGAAGGGTTGGAAGACGCCTCTCCCGATTCCCTGTTGGGATTTCAGAATGCTTTGCGGAAGCTGCGCGATGAAGGCGCAACCGTGGAATCGCGGTCATTTCCCTCTGTGGCAAAGGCGCTGCCTTTGTCCGGCTGCCTCTATGGTGTCGAAGCATACGGGCAATGGGAAGAGCTGATCGAATCTGCGCCGGATTCGATGTATGTTGAAATTCTTGATCGGTTTCGGTTGGGCAAAATCTATTCTGGTTTCGAATTTTTCCAAGCTTGGAACACATTGAAGCAACTGCGCCGCGAATTCAGTAAGGCTGTCTCTGGATACGATGCGGTCCTGCTGCCGACCAGCCCGATTTTGCCGCCGAAAAGAGAAACACTGCTGGCCGACCGCGAATATTATTCGCAGCAGAATCTGATGGCCCTGCGCAATACACGCATCGCAAACCTCATGAATCTGCCGGCGCTCACTCTGCCAACCGGTGTGCCGTCCGCAGGGCTTATGCTGTTAGGCAAGCCCAACGCGGACATAGGTCTTCTCAGGACAGGGCGGGCGGCCGAGCAAGCGATTGCAAAACCGGCGGTGGATGATTTTGGACCCGACAGATTGTAAAGACAGCATGGCGCGCGCGGATTGCACAAGTGACACAAAACGCAACGGAATGAGCCTCCTGAACCCTTCATCAATCTAGACCATTCCGCATTTTTTCCTTAAGGCCCGGTCAACGGGGCGCCACGATCCCGAAACTTGAGGCTAGGTATGAAATCATCGCAGCGGTTGGCGCAGCTGCCCGACTATCCCTTTCTACGCATGAGGCGGATGCTCGATGGAAAACCGCCAGGCGGTAAGGTCATCAACTTTACGGTCGGAGAACCTCGGCTAACCTGTCCGGATTGGGTCGCCGAAATCGTCGCTGAAACAGCATCTGGGTTTGGACGCTATCCGCGGAACTTCGGCTCCGACGAACTTCTTTCTGCGATTGCAGGATGGTTGCGCCGGCGTTACGGCGTTACGGTTGATCAGGAAACCCAGCTGATGGCGCTGAACGGCTCGCGCGAAGGATTATTCGGTGCCTGCATTGCTTTGTGTCCCGACAGGCTGAATGGCAGCGCCCCCTATGTCCTTATGCCAAATCCGTTCTATCAAGTTTACGCAGGCGGAGCCGCTGCGGCGGGCGCCATTCCATATTTTGTGGAAGCGACGAAAGAGACCGGTTTTCTGCCGGACTATTCCGCTGTTCCGATTGAGGTGCTCGAAAAAACCGCGTTGATTTACATCTGCTCGCCAGCCAACCCTCAAGGCTCTGTGGCGGACAGGGATTATCTCAGAACCCTGCTCGAACTTGCGGAGCGGTTCGGAATCCGCATCCTTTCCGACGAATGCTACTCTGAAATCTACCGCGGCGAGCCGCCGCCGGGACTTCTTGAAGTCACGCATGAAGCGGGCGCGGATCCAGAAAAATCAGTTGTATTTCAGTCGCTGTCCAAACGATCAGGATTGCCGGGTCTGCGCTCGGGATTTGTTGCGGGCGGCTCGAAGGCGGTCGCGGCAATTAAACAGCTCAGAGCCTATGGCGGGGCTCCGGTTCCATCTCCGCTGATGGCTGTGTCCGCCTTCGCTTGGTCGGACGAAAAACATGTTGACGGGAATAGGCTGGAATTCCGTCGAAAGTTTGATCTTGCCGACAGGATTTTCGCCGGGATGAACGATTATGCCAGCCCGGAGGCCGGGATGTTTCTTTGGATCGATGTGGGTGATGGTGAAAAAGTTGCAGAAAAGTTGTGGACAGAAGCCGGTCTGCGGGTGCTGCCCGGCGCTTTTTTCGGCCGGACTGTAAAGAGTCGCAATCCTGGCTCAGCATTTATTCGCGTGGCTCTTGTGGCAGAACGCGTCGAACTCGAAGAGGGTCTCGAGTTGTTGCGGAGTTGCCTTTGCAAATTAGGGGTATGATCAAATGACGTTTCAGATGAGATGGCGCGAGCCTTTGATGGATGGTCATTGGCGCAGGACTATAAATCGTCGCAGTAAGGAAGGCTTAGGATTGCTGCTGCTGATTAGCGGTGCTGCGATGGGCATGGCGGTCGCATCATATTCGGCAAGTGATCCCGGCATGCTGACGGCTACAGAAAATCGACCTCAAAATCTTCTGGGGCTCGGTGGAGCGGCTGCAGTCAGCCCGTTCATGATCACGTTAGGTAATGCGACTTGGTGTTTGCCAGCCTTTCTCTTTGTATGGGGGCTGCGCTTTTTGGTTCATGTCGGCAGCGAACGATTGATCGCGCGATTCATATATTTGCCGCTAATGGTGCTCAGCGCGTCGCTTGTCGCATCGATTCTGCCCCGCCCGACATCCTGGCCGCATCACTTCGGCGCAGGCGGGATGCTCGGCGATATAATGGCTGGTGGTCTGACTTACAGTTGGCCGGCAAATTTCGGCGACGGGCAGACGATGAGCATGTACATCGCATTGACCGGTCTCGCCTTGTTTTCGAGTTTGGCTCTCGGCGTGACGCTCAGTTCGTTCTATCGAACGCCGGTCTGGATTCTCACTTTGCTGATGAGAGCGTTTTTCCTTTTCTTCGGTCTTTCAAGAAAGCGAAAAGAGTTCGAAGAACAAGACCTTGACAAACCCCAGCGACGCAGCGTGATTTCATTTTTCCGCCGCAAAAATGCCGAGGTTGATGAAGAACTGGTGGAATTCGAGGATGAGTTTGAAGAGCACAAGGAATTCGCCGAAGCCGATGCTGACAAGGCCGCAGAGAATCAGCGGAGTCCTTTGAACAGGATTGGCCATTTCCCGTCTTTGCTTTTCAAAGGGGAAAGACGGTCCGGCAAAGCGGGCCGGCATGGTGCGAAGGCTCGGCGCAACCGGGCGGAGCCCTCTCTATTCGGTACTTCGAAAGGGCTTCTCCCATCAAACGCTGCTGCGTCGGAAGCCGGGCGCGAACCGGAGAAGCGGCGCGACTCGGTGGTTAAGCACACAAAAAAGCGACGGCGCCAGAAGAGCACAAAGGCAATCGAAGAAGCGCAGCCCCCATTATTCACCGATCCGGCCACCGCTGCATTTCAGGGTCCGCCCCTATCGCTTTTGCAGGATGCCGTTAAATCTCAGAATATGGCGATCAGTTCAGATGCATTGGGTGAAAACGCGAAACAGCTGGAAACCGTTCTGAAAGACTATGGTGTGCGCGGAAAGATTATCGGAGTGAGACCCGGCCCTGTTGTCACTCTCTATGAACTTTTGCCGGAAGCCGGGATGAAGGCCAGCCGCGTAATGGGGTTGGCAGATGATATTGCGCGCAACATGTCGGCCTTGTCAGCGCGTGTATCGACGATGCCCGGCCGCAATGTCATCGGGATCGAATTGCCCAATGAAAGACGGGAAACGGTATTTTTAAGGGAACTTTTGGCTGACAGAGAATTCGGCGACTCGAAGATGAATCTTCCGATCGCGCTCGGAAAAGACATCGGAGGAGAGCCCGTTATCGACGATCTGGCAGGAATGCCGCATTTGCTGATTGCCGGAACCACCGGATCGGGAAAATCGGTTGCGATCAATACGATGATTCTCAGCCTGCTGTACCGACTCCCGCCCGATGAGTGCAAACTCATCATGATCGATCCAAAAATGCTCGAGCTCAGCGTTTATGACGGAATACCGCATTTGCTGGCCCCCGTGGTTACCGATCCAAAGAAAGCCGTGGTGGCATTGAAATGGGTTGTCGCCGAGATGGTCGAGCGGTACCGCAAAATGAGTAAAGTCAATGTGCGCAAGCTGACCAGCTATAACGAAAGGGTGCGCGAGGCGCAGCGTCAGGGCATAACGCTCGGACGGCAGGTGCAAACCGGATTCGACGAAAATGGAGATCCGGTTTACGTGAACGAGAATTTTGATACCGAACCTTTGCCATACATTGTGGTGATTGTCGATGAAATGGCGGACCTGATGATGGTCGCTGGGAAGGAGATCGAGGCTTGTATTCAAAGGCTCGCGCAAATGGGCCGGGCATCCGGAATCCACGTTGTCATGGCGACCCAGCGCCCGTCTGTTGACGTCATCACCGGCACGATCAAGGCTAATTTCCCAACACGCGTATCATTCCAGGTGACATCCAAAATCGATAGCCGCACGATTTTGGGAGAACAGGGCGCCGAGCAGCTTCTCGGACGCGGCGATATGCTGCATTTGTCGAGTGGCGGATCCATCGGCCGGGTGCACGGCCCGTTCGTTACCGACGAGGAAGTTGAAGAAGTCGTCGCCTATCTAAAACAGTTCGGTGAACCTGAATATGTTGCGGAAGTGCTTGAGCATCACGATTCACCCGATATCCTGGGGCTGGACGGTTCCGAAGCCAAATCATCTGACAATACAGAGTATGACCGAGCCGTCAGCATTGTGATGCGCGACCGGAAATGCTCCACTTCTTATATTCAAAGAAAGATGTCGATCGGGTACAATAAGGCTGCGATTTTAGTGGAGCGCATGGAAGAGGAAGGTTTGATCAGTGCAGCAAACCACGTCGGGAAACGCGATATTCTGGTTCCTGAACAGTAGGCGAATTCCTCGCATATTCCGGAGTTGCTGTCAGGCCCTCGCGTTTGCATTGACTCTTGCAGCCCCGCAGACGGCAATCGGGCAGTCGGACCGTGCCGACGCTCAAGAAATTAGGCAGCCCCAAACCGTCACCCTGGCTGACCTGGCCGAATATGTGAAGAATTTCGACCGCGGTTGGGCGCGGTTCAATCAGTTGAATGCGGACGGCAGCTCCTCCTCCGGCATTATGCTATTTGGACGGCCTGCGCGGCTGCGCATCGAATACGATCCGCCGAATTCAGGGTTGGTCATCGCAGATTCGTTCCGCGTTGCCGTGTTTGATCAGAAGTCAAACACCGCTCCCGTTGTGTATCCGCTGTCGGCGACGCCTCTTTACTACCTGTTAAAGACCGACATTAACCTGCTGGATCCGAGCCATTTGATTGACTATCGCATCGGCACAGCGGCCAGCGAAATCGCGTTGCGCGGCCCCGGGTCCGATTCCGATGGCTATGTCACTCTAACCTTCACGCATCAACCGATCAGGCTTGCCGGGTGGATTTATACTGATGATCTCGGCCAGAAGACACGCATGCTCTTCGAGCAAATAGGGTTTGAAATCGACATCACACCGGATTTGTTCAGCATTGAGAGCGAAATCAAGAAGCGCAATCTTAAGTAAAATGCTTGATCAAATTCGGCAGGATTTGAGCTGTCTTGCGTACATCGCCTCGCGGCTGACCAGATCGTTTGCGACTTGAACCAGCCAATCCTTCTTCAGATAGGTTTGTCGCGCAAAGCCTGCATGCCCTTCGTGATAGGCAAGATACTGATTCCGGACATCTGTTTTGGCCACACCATGTTTTTTGGTTGTGATGTCTGAGTACCAACCCATGAACTCAACCGCGTCGCCGAAGTCCGAACGGTTGGCAAATCGCCGACCGGTTTGTTCTTTGTACCAATCCCAAGTTCCGTCAACCACTTGAGCGTAGCCGTAAGCGGATGATTGGCGTTTCCAAGGAATAAATCCGAACAACTGGGTTCTCGGTGTCTTGGCGCGGCTTTCGAATTTGCTTTCTTGCCAAAGGATCGCCATTTGAACCGAAGATGGAAGATTCCACTTTCGCTCCACTTGCCGCATATCAAAATACCAGCCTGGACGCTGCTTGACAATGGAACATGCGTCGTCAAGATTCGCCGGCGGATTCCAGTTAACAACCGAACATGCCGCAAGCGTAACGACCAGTGCAAGCCGTTTCAACATGTTTCTGCCTTATTTTCTGCCTCATCGGTGCCTCTATCGTAGACCCGGCGCGGGATTGAAGCTGTCGGCTGTGAGCCGAAATTCATTTAAAAGCTGGCGTGTCCTTTTTGACGCAGGGGTTTGTTGCCTTTGAAAGACAATCGGCTTGGCATTAGTGCATCGTATTGAGACTCATAGCGATTTGCAACGGGTCTCAAAGCAGATCGTCAAACGGAGATCATAAGAATGACAATTGCTCCGAGTCCGCGGGAAGAAATCGCACGCGCTCTTGGCGATTTGCGAATTGGCATTCCGATTTTGCTGACGAGTGGAGCCGACGAGGTCATCGCGCTAGCGGTGGAAACCGCAAGGGACAAAAGAATTGCCGCGATGCAGGACTTGGCGGGGGTCGTTTTGGCCATTACCGAGCGGCGGGCAATCACTCTCAAAGCCCGACCGTACGATGGCGACATTGCAAGAATTGAATTGCCTCGGCACGCGAATGGAGCGTGGATCCGCGCCATTGCTGATCCGTCAATGGATTTGGATCGGCCGATGAGAGGTCCGTTACGCTCGGTGCGCGGGGGGTCGGCGGAGCTGAGCCGGGCAGCGGTTGAGCTGGCCCGGAAAGCGCGATTGCTGCCTTCCGTTCTGGTCGCTCCGGCTAAGCATGTCTCGAACCGGTCGGTTCTAGATGGTTTGACAGCCGTTCAACTCAGCGAATTCAAGAAACAGAGAAGTGCGGAAATCTGCTACGTTGGCCGCGCTAAACTGCCGCTGGAATGCAGTGCGGCTTCACAGATCCATCTATTCCGCATTGCTGATGGATCAGAAGAGCATTGCGCGATTGAAATTGGTTCGCCGCCGCGGAATGAGGCCGTGCTGACGCGCATTCATTCGGCTTGTTTCACCGGAGATGTGCTGCTGTCGCTGAAATGCGATTGTGGTCCGCAGTTGCGCACTGCTTTCAAACGAATGGCAGAAGAGGGCGGCGGGGTGCTTTTGTATTTGAACCAGGAAGGCAGAGGCATTGGTCTCGCCAATAAGATCCGCGCCTATACTTTGCAGGATCAGGGGTTTGATACCGTCGAAGCCAACCATCGCCTTGGGTTCGAAGATGATGAAAGGGATTTTCGCGCTGGCGCTGATATACTTCATTGGCTTGGCTTCACCGAATGCCGCCTGATGACCAATAATCCGAGTAAAGCAAATCTGCTGGCAGCGCAGGGCATAGCGGTGACGGAACGCATTCCGCTTGTATGTGGACGCACTGCATTCAATGATGCGTATCTGCGCGTTAAGGCCGAAAAGAGCGGACATATTTTGTGAAATACAGTTGCGATGACATTGTTATCGCAGGCTGGACCGCACGGTTCCGAGGTCTGGAATTTCCGTGTTCGATTGGACGCCGGGGATTGAGCGCGAATAAGCAGGAAGGGGACCTTACAACACCGGTGGGCGCGTTTCGACTGCTTGCCCCGCTTTATCGACCGGACAGGATTAACGGCGCTGTGCTGCAGGAAGCTCGGCCGCTGCGCCAATTCGATATTTGGTCGGATGATCCATCGGATCCGGCGTATAACACAATGCTCGGCAGCACTCGTTCGCATGGCTGGCGACACGAAAAACTCTGGCGCGCCGACCGCCTGTATGATTTGGTCATTCCGGTCGGCTATAATTTTTCTGATCCGGTGCCCGGATTAGGATCAGCGGTTTTCATTCATCAATGGCGCAGCCCGAGATTTCCCACTGCAGGCTGCGTTGCATTCGAATTCAGCAATCTGTTTTGGATTGCTTCGCAAATCACAAGACGCACGCGATTGATTGTCGCTGGGTAGCCCGACAAGATCAGGTTAATGTCCCGTATCCGATTATCCGTTGTATAAAATCGGAGCTCAGCTTCCCGATTGTCAGCTCTGCGGATAGGTCGCAGCCGGACGATTTCCAAAAACCGCTGATCCGACCCGGACGTGAGTGGCTCCGATGCGAATGGCTGTCTCATAGTCGCCGCTCATTCCCATACTCAGTCCGGTCAGTCCGTTGCGGCGGGCGAGGCTGGCCAGCAATCCGTAATGCAAAGCCGGTTCGTCGTTAACCGGAGGTATGCACATCAGACCTTCAAGAGGCAGTTCAAGTCGGCGGATTTCCTCAACAAGCTCATCCACCCCCTTTGGCAGAACACCCGATTTTTGAGGTTCTTCACCGGTGTTCACTTGGACAAAAATCTGCGGGCAAAACCCAAGTTCCTGCGCGATTCCAGCAAGTCGGTGGGCCAGTTTTACACGGTCCACCGAATGAATGGCGGAGAACAGCTGCATGGCAGCACGGGCTTTGTTTGACTGAAGGGGTCCGACCAAATGAAGCGTTGTGTCAGGAAACTGATCAATTAGAGCAGGCCATTTGCTTGCTGCTTCCTGCACACGATTCTCGCCGAAATGACATTGGCCTGCATTCAGCGCGTTGGCAATGCGCGGCAGCGGCTGCAGTTTCGACACAGCCAAAAGGCAAACCGATCCTTGTTCGCGGCCAGCGTCCCTTTCGGCGGTTAAGATTCTGCTGCGCACTTGGGTGAGGGACATGGCGGTGTTTTCAAATTCTGTGTTAGCCAACCCCTTAGCACATTACGATGCGCCATGCGACAAATGGAGCTTAATCAAAAGGCAATCAGCCGAAATTTATCAAGGAATTTTGGCTTGATTTCTCGGTATCCTTCAATAATTCGTGTTTGATGTGTTATGTGCCAAGGGAATTTTTTGCACAATCGCCGTCTACTGCAGATTGTGGAGTCCGCATGGTTCTCCAGCCTGTTGTGTCAGAACAAACTGAAATATCCCGTTGATTTAAATACATTTTGAGTTTAGCGGAGCCTATCCATCTGAAGCCTCACAATATCGGCATCGCAACCAAGCCGTGGGTAGACTACCTGTACTGGGAAACAAAAATTATCACGCTCAACTGAAAAGAACTTTGGTATGTTCAGATAAGATTCTCGGGAGAAATAACGCGTTGAAGATCAGAATCTGCTTCTTGAAAAGACTCAATATCTATATCTTGTTAATTGGAGGCTTAAATTGAAAACCGCATCGTTTATTGTTGGATTAGTATCGCCATTTGCATCCAAACAAATCAATGCACAGGAAGAAAGCTGGAATATTCGGGTGCGCACAGCCTTGCACAAAACGAACTGTAAAGGTGACCAATGAACAAAAACATAACACGCAAACTGCTTCTACCTGCATTGATTGTGGTTGGGTTTAGTGGGAATACTCTTGCTGATGGAATCGAATTGAAATGTTCTTATACGCGATACTTTAGCGTGGAAAACAAATCAGTGAAAAAAGTGAATCCACCATTTGACATAACGTTTTCATATGACACGATAACGCAGGATGCATTTATATCTGGAAATATGGGAGTTACACCAGTATCGGTACATATCGGAGAACAAGGGATGACATTTATTGAGAATCTCATTACCGGAGCAGTGCAGACCACAACAGTTATGTTTTCTGATTTCAGCTCAGTGCATAGCCGACACACCATGTTTTTTGGCATAGACCTTTCACCATCGCAATACTATGGATTTTGCGGTAGAAACACCCGATAAATTGTGGTCGAACAAAATTATTTTGAAAGAACCCCGGTTAATTTTCGCAATACTTACTTATCGGGTTCAATGGTAAGGACTTGGATGCGGGAGAGCCGTTCTGAGCCGGTGTTTCTCGGTGCTTTTTCCCCTTACACCCCACAACCCGCTCTCAAAATACTATGCAAAACAACGAACTCGTATTCGGTGATGTTTTGGCACTTCATGGCCGATTGAAAGGTGCACTGTGCTGCTTGCAGCCAAATTCCACTTGTGAGATAGGTTTATAAGAGCGGCTTCCGGACAATGCATATCTGTGCTTCAACTGGAAGCAATCATCCGTCCATCGGTTTGCAGGCTTGCGGCCTGACTTCGGCAGCCATAGGGAAGTGCGCTTCCGTGTTATTCATTCCAGATCCAGTCAGCATCCACGCCGCATAGCTGGGTGATGCTCCGTGCCGCCGCCTCATAACCCTCGAGCGAATACGTCACCTCGGCCGGCTGTCCGCTGGGCGTGATCCCTTCGATGGTAAGATTACGCCCGCTGACCATATTCAGTATAAGACCTTCTGGCACGCACCAACCAAAGCCCCGGGAGCATTTGACAGTGGGATATACAGTACCGTCATCCATTCGTAGATCAATCTCTGTTTGTCGGTCCACAAAACCTCGCAGCGAACCGGAACGGTACAGCTCTATACTTCCCATTCTAGCCAATAAGTCCATAGAAATCACGATGCGGCGACCTCCAGGCGAGACACGAACCACCATCATGGGCTTGACTGGTCGCCATCCTCTCACCGGAGACGCGCTATGCGCAACGGTGACCAGCGTACAATATTGATCGTTGCGGTAGACCCCGAAGGAACCATGGCGACCAACAAGTTGGCCTGCCCATGAAAGGTCTGGATCCAGCATCTCATCCATGGCGACGGCTTCAATCTCAAAAGAGCTAAAGCCACGTCCACCGCGTTCGATCACAAGCAAATAATAGGTGCCTTGATCAAGGCTTATCGTGATGTTTTCTATCCCCGCCGCACGATTCGCCGATCTTGCTAGAACTCTGCCCAAAATATCCTCAAGATAAATGTCAAAGTCTGCGCGAGAAAACCACCCTCCGGACACGCTTAAACTAACAATTTTCTCGCTATGCCCCACGATCGTGAAGCGCAGATACTGATAGGGTGTCAGCGCCGTCACGGAACTCGTCTTAATGTTTGGTCCCAGCTGTCCGAAGTTTTTGGCTTCTCTGCGGACTTCTTGTCGGAGGATATCGTCTATAGAGGATCCGGAACTTTCGGGCGCATCCGCCCGGTAGACAAGTTTGAAAGCCGACTTTTCCGCGTTGTCCGTCATCCGCAGCGAAACGAGATAGTTGCCGGTCTGCAGGGTTTTCGAAAAAAATTCTGCCTGCGAGCCAGGGCGGCCGTGATTGGACCTGACCAAGCGCTGCGAGCCGTCGATGACGGACATCGCGATGTCCGCCTCAAGTCCGCTGAGCTCGACTTTGAGCGATCGCGTGTGTTCCAGCTGTATCGGCAGATAGAGGACCTGACTTCCCGAAATCGTTCCTTCATAGGTCTGGCCGGAGCGAGCAAAGGATTTGACGGCAGCGACGGATCGCGGCTTTTCGGTGAGGAATACCGGGTCGAACGGGGCCTTGGCCCGAATCCGTGCTTCGTAGACGGATTGCGCCGGGGGATCAGCCTCGATTTGGAGAAAGCCGCGCTGACCGGGCCGGGTCGCTAGCACGACTTTTCCCTCGCCGTCGGCTGGCGCGAACGTCTCACGTTGCAGAAGTCGCAGTTGTTCGTCAAGGAGTGAGATGACGAGACCCGAATCAGTGAGCAGTTCGACTTCGAGACCAGGGATCCGACTGCGGTTGATAATCGGATAGGTGTCAATCGTATCGCCTTTTCCGACGAATCCCATGATTGGACCGGTGAAAGTCTCACCGATCACCATCGCATTTTGGAGCGCGGACGGATGCGGGCGGTCAATGCCGCTGTCCGGGGCCAGAGACCGGCCCAGGGTCACCCGGTAACGGACTTCCGAGCTTAAACGCCTGGAGCCGGAATGTACGCGCAGCCAATAGCCGCCCGGCAGCAGTTCGCCGGTCTCAATCCGCCCCGCTTGACCGGAGCCTTGTCCGAGCGTTTCCTGACGCATGTTCACAATTTCGAACGCCAGTTCCGGCTCTCCTTCGAGCTCCACCTGAATCCGACCGTAATCCTGCAGTTGGACCGCATACCAATCCTCGGAATCATCGCCGCCAAGCTCCTCGTTCACCTCCAGTTTCCGATCGCCGAGGTTGCCTAGAATCCTTGCTTCGGACAACCGGTCGCCGGCACTGTCGCCGGCCTGTTCCGGCGCAACGTAATTCTCAACGAAATCATCGATCAGCGAATTGTCGCCGAGGCGCAGCGCGGCTCCCGCCACCGGCAGACCCACTGCCAAACGGATACCGGTGCGCGGAAAATACTGAATGTCGAGCTGGCCGGTGGCATCATCAGTTCGAAACGCGGTGAGTTCGACCCGGCGTGAGGCGCGCAGTTCGGTGTGGTTCAGACCGAAATGTCCACCGCGCGCGACATACGCACCTACTGCGCCGAACCCGTTCTCGGCAGTGAATGCGTTTCCCATCAGTTCCTGCGCATTGCCGTACAAGTCAAAAAATCCGAACAGTGGTTGCCGCGAGCCGATCGGCAGGGCGTTCGGCGGATCGTTGCCGATATGGGCGTAATCGCTAATCGAGCCGCCCGCGCGCAGTGTCGGCAGATCACGCTGGATGTCGGATTTGCTCAGCCGGCCGGATACCAGATGGCCGCCGCCGCGGGCCACGAACTCCCATTCATGCTCCCGCGGAAGACGAACAAAGCCCGGCACGTCGCGGTTGGGACCCAGCGATCGCAGGATCCTGCGGCAATCATTGCGGCTGATGCAGAACAGGTTGTAGCTGTCCAGAAACTCCACATAATCACGGAAGCTGAGAAAGGTGAGAGGCTCTGACAGCATGCGGTGCAGTCTGTCCGTTATCTTGCCCTGGCACGGAGAACCTTTTTCCAGATACCGGTCAAGCTCGCGATGCACGCGCGTGGCTTTGGAGCGCTGGCGCAGGACCCGCAATCCCTCCGGCAAATCACCGCGCCCCATGACCGCGGCATACTGAGCCAATGTCACCTCGTATTTTCCTATCAGCAGACGGGTCTGTCCGCTGCGGTCGGTGATCGAGGATCCCACGCGCGCTTCCAGCGGTGTTTCGTAAATCTTCGACTGTGCTGCCCCCATGGTGAAAGTTGTCCGTTCATCGCCGTAAAGTCCGGTTGTTCCGAGTGGAACAGGAACGAAAACCAGCGACAAGCCGACCGGCATCGGCAAGGTGAAATCGTCCGGAGACGGATGCGGATTGTGCCAGGCGGAAAGAGCTTCCGCTGTCATGGTGATGGAACGACAGGTCTGTGAAGCGGCCCATCCGGGAATACAGAGCGCCAGCAGCTCGGTCAGGAAAATCAGAGTCGGAAGCCACCGTGACATCATCCACTCCGAAGCGCCGTCGCCGGGTCGATCCGCGTGGATGCCCTTGAAGCGGCCAGCGAAGCAAGACAGGAACCTCCCAGAACGATCACCGCGGCAAGCGCGAAATGTGAAAAATAGAGTTTCGAGAGTTGCCCGTCGAAATTCAGCTCCTCGGAAACCGCCCCATTGAGCAGCACGGCAATCAAAAAATATGTGATCACCGACAGAACCAACCCTGCGCCGGCGACGATGATCGCCTGCAGGACTGGAATCGCAGCGATCTGACGTTTGGGCATGCCGATCAGGCGCAGCGTGGCGTAAGCGACGCGTTTGCGCTGCACATTGGCGAAGAAGCTGGATGTCAGGATAGACAATCCCCCCGCCAGCGCTACGCACGCGACTACGATCACCAATAAATTGAGGCTGTCCTCAAGCCGCTGAAGCTTCAGAATCTGCGAAGACTTCGCCTTGACCGCGATCCCTTCGGATGTGAAGCGGGCCTCAAGGGCGGGAATGACATCAATGGACTTTCCGATAATGCGAAACCCGCGAAACCCGGCATTGCGCTCAATGAAGCGTCGTTCTCCGGGGTCAAAATCAAGGCTGATTTTCTGCCCGCGCTGCAGCTGGCCCAAGAGCGGAGCCAGTGTCAGGACCGCCTCCCCGCCGTAGAATCCAGCGAGGCGCATCGGTACGTCCAGCTGAGATGTGCTGGCATCATCGGGGTAAATCACGCGAAGTTGGATCTCTCTGGGCTCGCCGGCGCCTTCCCAGGCCGGACGCAATCTCCGCGGCAGCAGGATTTGATTATTTAGTCGGTAGCCCCGGCCGCGGCTGACGAAACCGCCGGGAATCGGGCCGATGCCGGCAGGAAGGAATCCCTCGGGCAGTGCCGCGATCGGAACAGTCTCGCCAAGCAGCAAAGCTTTGATAGGCTGCGAAAGACCCACCGCATAGGCGGTGGAATTGGAAAGCACCGCATTAGCTTCGTCCACATCTTGTTCAGAATAGTGAGATGCGCCGGCATTCAGAACCAGCATCGATTCGGCAGCGGGAATTTCCAGCGGACCGGTTCCGGCTAGAACCGCCAGCTGATCGGGGTCGACGAATTTCGCTGAAACCGCTCCCACGCGCACCCGCAATTCTGTCTCAAGCGTCGCGCCGAGACGGTCCGGCGCGATCACCAGCAAATGCTGATGCCAGGCGCTCGGTTCGGCGTTCACGCCGGTCCAACCGCGTTCCGGCACTGCGATGCCGGCGCGGTAGGCTTCAACCTGCCGCTCAATGCGCGGATCGGCGAGAATCGCAGGAACATCCACGGTTTCGGTCGGCACCCACCCGGCGATGTTCACTTCAAACCGCACAGAACTGCGTTCGTCATTGACGATGCGGGTGACTCCGAGGGTCAGCGAATCGCCGATTTCCAGTCCTGCCTTGTCGAGCAGACCGCGAGTCAACACCACACCGTCGGCGGCCGGCGGCGCGCCGGTCAGACCATGCAGAAGCGGATCGCCCTCTGTGGAAGGAAGTAGCCGCGGACTGTCGCGGTAAATTCCGTTCCGGCCGCGGGCGCGGATCGCCACTTCGCGCGGATTCATCATCACCGTCGGAACGACATATTCAATCTCTTCCCAGTCCGCGATCCGGTCGAACATATCGGCTGAACGCAGGTCAGCAGAACCGGGACGGATCTGACGGAAACTCGGATCTTCGATGAATTGCTGCCTCAGACTGTCGATGAATCCGACCTTAACCGATGTTAAAAGCAGGATTGGAGCCAATACTGCCACCACGGAAAAGACGAGGCAGAGCGTAATCAGCGGTTCGTGCAGAAGATCACGCAGTGCCAGCGGGCCCGCGACGGGCAGACTGCGGCCGGCCGGTTCGGATGATGCGGCTCCGTTTGCGCCTTCAGTCATCCGTGGTCCCGTGGCTGCAGCCGGGATACCGTGTGCCCTTCCGCAACCGCTTCCGCCCTGAGCGAGAGCACCTCGTCCGCATGGCTGCCGATCAGGTCGAGATCATGCGACACCATCAATACGGTCGAACCGCGCGACTGGGCGAGACTCTTGAGCTCGCCGACGATCACGTCAGCCATCGTTTCATCCACCGAGGCGGTCGGCTCGTCGGCCAGAACAATCGCCGGCGCGAGGCTGAGCGCCCGCAGGATCGATACCCGCTGGCGCTGTCCGCCGGAGAGTTCCGAAGGAAATTTATCGATATGTTCGTTCATATCGAAAGTCCGGGCCAGAGCCTCGGTTTCTCCCGGTGCGGCCGCCGCGCCGGCAAGCCGCCGCGGCAAGTTGAGATTCTGACGCACCGTTAGAAATTCGAACAAGCCGCCGGACTGAAGCACATAACCGAAAAATTCAAGGCGCACCCGAGATATTCCCTGATCATCGCCCCTTTGGAGAAGCCGCGCGATATTGACTGGCCCTCGGCTGTCCTTGACCTCAAATATTTCGACTGCGGTCGGCATGGAAACCATCGCGAGTATATCAAGCATCGTGCTTTTTCCGCTGCCGGATTTGCCCACAAGTCCATAGAACCGCCCCTGTTCGAGAGATACTTCCGGCACCCTGAGATCAAACCGGTGTGTGCTGGAGCGCAGGACTTTCTCAAGCCCTCTTACTGTCAGTACCGGACTCATTCCGTTTCAGGGAAGGTTTTTTAGGTCGAGCATATAGATTTTCTCATCGACCCGCGCCTGTTCGTTCAGCGAAACCCAGCCGTCAGGCCGGTTAAGGGCCTCGTTATAAAGGTCAACCAGCGCTTTGAGATCAGCCTCATAGCGCGACCGATCGTCAGGCGAAGCTTGGATGAAATCCTCCTTCGAGAGACTCAGGAACTGCGACCGGTAAGGCAATTCACCGATCCAAGTCGGAAGATTGGGAGACTCGGAAAACTTCTCCGCGTCGGCGATTTCAAAATCATAGGAAGACGCTCCGCTCGCCCCCTGTATGCCTCCGAAAAAATCCGTTGAGGTGGTCGATCCGGCACTGAGCTCCGAAAGCAGCCCCCGGACCAGATCCTGCAGCTCTTCCATATCCTTGCGCGTCAGCATCACCTTGAGATCGAAGGACCGTTTGGAATAGTCGGTGAGATCCCGGTCCAGCGCCCAAGCCACGATGTTGGAAGGCGGCTGGGCTTCGCTGCCGAGATATTCGACAAAAGCGGCGCGCACAGCACTGAGCACCGCGCCCGCCGTGGCATCATCCGAAGAGACGGAATCTGACAACACCGGCGCGAAACTGCCGTCCGACACCGCAGCGGTCACCGCCTCAACCACCGTGCGCATCGAATCATTCAGCCCGGTGGCGCCGGACGCTACGGAAAAGGCCCGCCCGCCCTCATCTCCCGCGGCCAGAGTCGTGAACTGCGGCTTTGCCAAATCAAAATCACTGTCGTTATCCGGTCCGACATAGACCGAAGCGATATAGATACGGTTCTGATCGGCCATCTCCCGGATCGACACCTCATCAAGACCGGTGGTGTTCTTCGCGTGCCCAAGCGGATGACTCGGCGCATCACCGATCAGAATGATGATGCGGCCGGCTTCTTCTGACCAGTTCGAATTGATCGCGGTTTCCAGTCCCGCAAAAACCTCTTCGGCAATATCGCCCGACCCCACCACGGCCTCGGCGATCACCGGCATCCCTTCGAAGCTGGAGCCGCCTGAATTCAGCAAATCGGAAAATTCCGCCGGCGCTAGAAGATCCGGTGTGAAGTCATTGGAAACGAACTCAAGCCCCGGCGATTCTGCCGTGCTGTCGCGGTATCCCACCAGGCCGAAACGGATCCGGTCATTGCCGACTTGGGACGCGAGCGACTGCGTGGTCTCGCGCAAAGCGTTGCGCACGGCGTCGATATACGGTCCCATCGATGCCGTCATGTCGATGACGAAGATTGCATCAAGGGCAAGCTGGGACACACCGCTGCCCTGCTGTGCCCTGAAACATTCCGCCGCATCTTCGTCGCGGACATCGCAGGCATTGCTCTGGGCCGAGCGGGCCGCATTGGTGAGCGCTGCCAGCTGAACACCGCGAAGATCGTAGCCGACGCCCAGACTCGACAAATCCATATGCGCCAGAATCGGCATCAAATAGAAAGTCTGATCGATATCGACCCAGCCGGTTCCCTCGCGCGAGACAACACCTTCGGGAATGTCGCCGCCGCGCATCACGGCCTCGACGAACTCCTCCGGATCCAGCTGATTGGTTTCGAAATCCTCGATCGCGTAGTCAAGACTGTCGGCGCTGCTGAACATCACCACAGGCTTGCGCTCCGATGGTCCCGGATTAGTGAAGGCCAACGCGAGAGCCTGCTTCCACGGCACCACGTCGACGGCCCGCATCCAGCCTTCCGGCACTTCAAAAGACGATCCCACGCGGAACCAGCCGGCGGCGCTGAAATTCTCATCATAGGACACATTGTCCATCTCAAAGGCATACAGCACTTCAAAAGGCGGAATATTGCTGCGCACCTGGGCGGAGGCTTCATCTTTTTCGAAATAGATGTTGGACTGCGGTTTGACGAGCAGGCGCAGCGGAAACCCGGTCGCATTCACCCGACAGTGCGCGTCTCCTTGATCCTGACAGTCGATTTCCGCCATCAGATTGGCCCAGACAGGGCTGCATACGCCCGCCGCCGCAATCGCGGCCAGCGCAACTCTGAGAGTGTTCATGGTCTAATCTCCGGATCTGCAGCTGTGAACCAGGCGCAACTGAATGCTGTCATGCTGCCGCACGGATTCCGATATGCGTGCACACGCGGCATCCCTGATCCAATGCCCAATATTTTCGGCTCCCTGTAACAAGAAATCAGTATCCTGTGACGGTTCCGGTTCTGCAGGCAGTTCAAAAGCGGAATTAAAAAAAGGCGTGACCCGGCAGTTGACTCTGCGCTCTGGGATTTCTCATATCCTCTGCCTACGCTGATGTCAATTTGACCTTACTTTTATAACCGGCCATTTCCTTACTTATGACGTTTCTTTTCTGAATTGAGCTGATCGAACACGGTAGTGTCCAGAATCTTTCGCACTTTCAGTCATGCGACGGCGGCTCCGTTATATTGAAGGTTCATCTCGCGCAGCGGCTCCATATTCATATGCTTTCGCGTGCTCCACTGAGTGCCGGCGACGTGTTTCAACCTGGCCGCAGCCAGGCAGAGACAGGATTGACCATCGGGAAAGGCCCCGACGACAGGGAGGCGCTCAGGGAACAGCTCGAAGCGGCCACCGGCGGGCTGGAGGCGGTGGGGACAGAGCGAACCGCAGCGCCGGAAGCCGGATCCGATATGGACCGCGGTGCCGGTCGGGACAGCAATGTGTCGAAGCCGCCGGAGAAGCACCGGGCACTGGAAACGGAACACGAGAAGGTCCCGACACCGAAGCGCATCGACCACGATCTCGATCTGTAATCCGATGCGGGAAACGAGTGTCCGCGCTTGAGCCTATATGGTCCCTATAAGGGACCGAGATACCTTGACAGTAAATTGCATCCTACTATATAAGGGGCCATGAGGATCATAGCCCGGCTCAGGCTGATTGCGTTTGGGGAGCGCTTTCCGGATGCGAAGGTGCAGCTTGGTGCGTGGTGGGCCGAGGCCAGGCGCGCGGAGTGGAAAACACCGGCCGACATCAAGGCGCAGTACCGCAACGCGAGCATCCTCAAGGGCGGGCGTGTGGTTTTCAATATTTGCGGCCACAAGTATCGGCTGGTCGTCCGGTTCGACTACGGCAAGGGTATCGGATTTGTCAGTTTTCTGGGAACTCACAAGGAGTACGACCGAATCAACGCGGAGGAGGTGTGATGATGAGAGAATATCGTATCCGGCCAATTCATTCCGAGCAGGACTATGTCGATGCTCTCGCCCGCGCTGAGGCGCTTATGGATATGGATCGCTCTCCGGCGGAAGACGACGAGTTTGACGTGCTCGCGACTCTCGTCGAGGTCTACGAGGATCGGCTCTTTCCGATGAACGCACCCGATCCCATCGAAGCGATCAAGTTCCGCATGCAGCAGCTCGGGAAGAATCAAAGTGACCTGGCCCCGATCTTCGGGAGTCGGGCGAAAGCCTCAGAGGTGCTGAGCCGCAAGCGCGACCTGACCCTGAAGATGATCCGTGCTCTGCACGAGCATCTGGGCATTCCCGCCGAGGTTCTGATCCGTGACGGCAGGAGCCCGCAAGAGGCTCCTGCCGGGATCAATCTCGATCGCTTTCCCGTCGCCGAAATGGCCAAGCGGGGCTGGATCAAGAAGACGGCGGATATGAAGGACCGCATCGAGGAAATCGTGCAGGAGCTTGTCGCCTGTGCCGGTGGCCGCGAAGCGCTTCCCCAGGTGCTCTTCCGTCAGGGCGGCGGGGGGCGCGCGAACGCCAGAACCGACTTGCATGCCTTGCAGGCGTGGTGTCTCCACATCCTTTGCAAGGCCAGATGCGCGGGGCTTGAGGGTATCTACGAGTCCGGAACCATAGACCTTGTCTTCCTGCGGAATCTTGCGAGGCTCAGTACTTTCGATGATGGACCGAGGCGCGCCAGGGAGAAGCTCGCGAAGCATGGCATCGCGTTGGTTGTCGCGGCTCATCTGCCGAAGACCCATCTCGATGGCGCCGCGCTCTGGACCGTGGAAAGGGTACCTGTAGTCGGCATGACGGTCCGGCATGACCGCCTCGACAATTTCTGGTTCTGTCTTCTGCACGAGCTCGCCCATCTCGGGCGCCATTTTCCGGACGGGAATGGAGAGGTCTTTATCGACGATCTTCAGCTCCGCGAACGGCACCATGAGCGCGATGACGAGCGTGAGCGCGAAGCCGACGAATGGGCGCAAGAGGCGCTGATTCCGTCGGAGATCTGGGACGAGCATCCGGCGCAAGACGACCGGAGTGTTCGGAATGTTCTTTCGCTTGCGCGGAAAGCCGATGTGCATCCTGCCATTGTGGCGGGTCGCATCCGTCACGAGTCGCGCAACTACCGGCTTCTGTCGCAGTTCGTTGGCGCGAGAGAGGTGGGTCCGCTGCTGATGGATGAAGCCGCTTGAACCCCCGCATTGGCCTAAGCACCGAACAGGCGGCACCGAGACTGCAGCGCCGGGAGCGTCGTTCGCACATCGTCTTCCATGTCGAGAATGTAGAGTTCTGATCGCTCACGGCTCTTGTACCCGTGACGATCACAGGCCTGCGCGATCTTGTGGGCGTGAATGCACTGGCAAACGATCAGGCCCTGACATTCCATGCGGGCGGCTTGACCATCGTGTACGGCGACAATGGTTCGGGAAAATCGGGCTTTGTTCGCGTTCTCAAGAATGCATGCCGCTCCCGGGATGACAAGACATCGATCTTGCGGAATGTAAACGCTACGAATGACGTCCCGCAATCGGCCCGCATTGATTTCGAGGTAAACGGCGAGCCGGCGCATACGACTGGCGACCGGAGCACGGGGATCACATAGACCTGCCTGCCGTCAGTATTTTCGATGCTCGTAGCGCGAACATACACGTACAGAAAACAATATCGCATATGTGCCGTTTCCTATGGCCTTGCTCGATCGGTTGGAACAGGCTTGCGATGGTTTGAAGGCTCGCGTTGCCGCGCGGATTGATACACTTGCCGTTCGAACTCCAGCGGCGATCAAGACACCGTCGCTGAGCACAAGCACCGCAGCCGGCGCATTCCTTCATGGCCTGTCCGCGGAGTCCAGTCCGGCGGAATTGGATATCCTGGTCACGCTCGGCGGCGACGAGAGGCCCCGGTTGTCGTCCCTCGACAGCGATCTCGCACAGAATCCCGTAAAGGCCGCTGAAAAGCTTAGAGACCGCGGTGTCCGACTTGCGTAGTCACTTGAGATGCTGAAGCGATTTGTCGGCTCCGCTGAAACCAAGCGCATCACAGAACTGTCGCCGACAATTGACCATTTTCGCAGACCACAAGATGCTCAGGCCTGATCCCGACTTGGCCGCCTTTCGGACCGGGTCCAACAACCGAGGGAGCCAAAAAATTGGTTGGGATGCAAGCAGTGAATCGCACTTCGCGGAAGGCGGCAGCCGTGTTGACCCGCGGCATGGAACATAATCAAAGAACTGATTGCTTATGCGGCTTTGATCACGTCATCGCCTGTTGAAACTTCCCGAATTTTGTTTGCGATTCGCCTTTTCAGCTGCTGTCTCCGGTTTCCCATTGAGCATTCGGTATTGCCCCAGCCAAGGTGATTCCTTTGTCGGATTAAACTCTAAAGCGCCAATTCCCCTGTTCTTGCAGATCGATCGGAAGAAGTCTCACCGCAGCGCTGACGAAATTGGCTTGGTGAGTAACCCGCTTGAAGCAAATTCGTTACGGCACAAGACCGGACAGCTCTTTGATCTAAAACCGGATGCGTGCGCGATAATTTTCCCCGCGCCATGAATTTTGGCTGCCGGGAGCGAGCTTCCGAAGGACGCGTCAGCCGATGGAAATCCTGCACAGGATGCCTGGTCAGACATTTGCATCCGGATCGGAATCAATTGGGATGATCGGATTCTATGATGAGGATAGTGATCATGTTTGGTTTGCAGGAACGGGCATTTTACGCGGCGTTAGCATTGCCTTGGCTAATCCGGATCCGCTTGGCCTCACTTTCGATTTTGAAGAATCTGTGCGATCAAGCACCGATGCTCAGCCGAACAGATAAATTTTGCGGATTTGCTTATTCCGCGGTCTGACAAAGCCGGTAAAACAGTCGTTTCTTTCCTGTGATTTGGTGTGGCAAAGGATGCGGTGAAGCTATTGATTCCAAATTGTTGGGGGATGCTCAGATCTGTGCGCAGCAACCGGGTCAGAATGCCGCAAGCTTCCATGTTTCATCGAAGTCAGCGGGTATGAATATCTGACCTTGCCGACAAGATTAGAGTTGCGGTTTCAATCCGAAGAGATTGGAGCGGTCACCACCGCAGCGCATTGACTTTGTCGTCAATGCTAGCCTTGTTTTGGCGGGCATAAAGCAGTAATTGGGCATTCATTCGGTTCAACTGGAGAAATTTGTATGCCCATGCGCCGTTACGTTTGCAAAGTTACCGCGGCTTTGGCCGGATTATCACTGCTGGCAGCGTGTTCTTCGTCCGATAACCCGCCAGCGCCAACAGAAGAAGAAGATCGGGAAACGATCTGGGATCTCTTTGAAGACCGCGGCGATCCATCGACGACAGTTCAAGTCAACCGCTACCTCTGGAACTCCACGCTTGAAGTCTTAAACTTCCTTCCCTTGGAATCCGCCGATCCGTTTTCCGGCATTATCATAACCGGGTGGGGATCCGCTCCTGGCAGCGGAAAAGAATACCGAGCCACGATATTGGTCAAGGATCCCGCGCTTGCAGCGCGCTCGCTCAACGTCTCGCTGTTAACCCGCAGCGGTCCAGCGGATCCGGCGACCGTCGAAGCGATCGAAAGAGCGATCTTCACACGGGCGCGTCAATTGCGCCAAGCTGATGAGGCGCTTTAATTCGCTCAGGAATTGCACCGGTTAAGGTGATGGATCAGAATTTCGACATCGGCGCGATTGAAGCCCGCTGGCAACAGGAATGGGAACAGACGGGCGTGTTTCGCGCCGAGAGCGATGAGTCACGTCCGAAATACTACATCCTTGAAATGTTTCCTTACCCATCCGGACGCATCCATATGGGGCATGTGCGCAACTACACGATGGGAGATGTGATCGCGCGATACCGCAAGGCCAAAGGCTACAATGTTCTGCATCCGATGGGATGGGACGCGTTCGGCATGCCAGCCGAAAACGCGGCGATGGAAAAGAATGTTCATCCCGGCGAATGGACCCGCAAAAATATCGCCGATATGCGCGCGCAATTGAAGCCCTTAGGCCTGTCGATTGATTGGAGCCGTGAACTGGCAACCTGCGATCCCGAATATTATGGACAGCAGCAGGCCATGTTCATCGACATGCTGGAACACGGACTGGTGTATCGGCGCAACGCCACGGTCAATTGGGATCCAGTCGATTTGACCGTGCTCGCCAACGAACAGGTTGTTGACGGGAAGGGTTGGCGCTCCGGCGCCGAAGTCGAGCGCAAAACGCTGACTCAATGGTTCTTCAGGATCAGTGATTTTTCCGAAGATCTGCTGACAGCGATAGACGGGCTTGACGGCTGGCCGGAAAAAGTTCGGTTGATGCAGAGGAACTGGATCGGAAAGTCGCAGGGTTTGGAACTTGCGTTTGAAACGGTTGGCGCACCATCGGGACATGAGCGTGTCAGCGTTTATACAACTCGGCCGGATACGCTCCACGGGGCAAACTGCGTCGCCTTGTCACCGGATCATCCATTGGCGATCGCAATGGCCGACCGGAACGAGGACATTGCCCGCTATCTGAAAGAGTGTCGCGCCGCCGCCATCTCCGAGGCAGTGCTTGAAACGGCCGAGAAAACTGGAATCGACACCGGAATCCATGTCCGTCATCCGCTGAATCCAACGCAGCTTCTGCCCGTTTGGATCGCTAACTTCATTCTGATCGATTATGGAACGGGCGCCATTTTCTCCTGTCCGGCGCATGATGACAGAGACCTGGAATTCTCGCTCAAATATGAGTTGCCTGTGATCGATGTTTTTGTGCCGGCGGAGGCGCCCGATGCCCGGGTCGGCACTGAAGCTTTCGTGCCTTCAAAGCAGGAAACGGTTCGTTACATCAAACCGGTGGCCGGCGATTGCGAACAGACCGGCGAACAAGCAATCGCTGATGCGATATCGCATTGCGAAGAAAAAGGCGTTGGAAAAGGGGTTACCCGCTACCGCCTGCGTGACTGGGGCATCAGCCGACAGCGCTATTGGGGATGTCCGATACCGGTATTGTTCTGCGAGAAATGCGGTTATGTCGCGGAGAGCAAAGACAATTTGCCGGTGCTGCTGCCAGAGGACATCGATTTCAAAGCGCCGGGAAACCCATTGGAGCGCAGTGTGGAATGGCGCCACGCTCAATGCCCGCGTTGCGGCGGACCGGCGCTGCGGGAAACCGACACCATGGATACGTTCGTGGACAGCTCCTGGTATTTTGTCCGTTTTACCGCGCCGCGGGCCAAGACTCCGACTGTTGCGGCTGACGCGGAATACTGGATGAATGTCGACCAGTATGTGGGCGGCATCGAGCACGCGATATTACACCTTCTGTATTCACGGTTTTTTTGTCGGGCAATGAGCCTCACGGGGCATTTGCCCAAGAAATCGATCGAGCCTTTCAGTGCGCTGTTCACACAGGGAATGGTTCTGCACGAAATCTATATGACCCGCGACGAGCGAAACCGGCCGTGTTATCATTTCCCGGAAGATGTGGAGGTGAGCGGAGGGGCGGCGCGGCTAAAAGCAACACATCAGCAGGTGGAGATTATTCCTTCCGCCAAAATGGCGAAATCCAAAAAAAATGTGATTGACCCGGAAAGATTGATAGCGCGTTTCGGCGCCGATACAGCTCGCTGGTATATAATTTCCGATTCCCCACCCGAACGCGATGTCGATTGGAGCACGGCCGGAGTGGAAGCGGCGTCGCGACACCTTCAGCGTGTTCTTCGGATGACGGCGGACATTGTTTCTGATCAAAGCGAGGCAAGCTCTTCGATTGATTTGGCCTTAAAAACCGCTGCCCACCGCGCCATTAGGGATGTTGAAGACGGAATCAATGGTTTCGGGTTCAATAAGTCGGTTGCCCGCCTCTATGAATTGGCGAATGCGCTGGGCCGCTCCAAGGCAAGTGGATCAGCCAAAAGAGAGGTGCTCGGCATATTGGCGAGGCTGATGGCGCCGATCACACCGCATATTGCCGAGCAGGTATGGTTTGAGCTCGGAGGCAAAGGTCTGATTGTTGGTCAGCCTTGGCCGAAAGCAGATCCCGCATTGCTGGCTGAGGATTTTGTCGTGATGCCTGTTCAGGTGAATGGAAAAAGGCGCTCTGAAATCCGTGTCAAACGCGGAACGCCGCATTCCGAGGTTGAGCAGACGGTTTTGAATGATCCGGCTATCCAACGTAATCTGCGAGGTGCGAAGCCCAAAAAATTGGTCGTCGTGCCAGAGAGGATTGTTAATGTCGTCGTTTAGTCGAAACGTCTTTATCCTCCTGCTGGTTTGCGCAGGACTTATAAGCTGTGGATTTCAACCCGCTTTGCAGCAGAACACCCCTGGGGGAACTGTCATCTCCGACGGATTCGAAATCAAGGTTTCCGGGAAGCGGCAGGCGTTTCTATTGGAAGAGCGGCTTTTGCAGCGTTTGTCGAGGCCCGATGGCGCGCCGCGCTACCAATTGCAGGTCAGTCTTACAACAAACACAGCCAATGCCGCCGTTCCAGGAGCTGGAGGAGTCGACCGGAAAGCCTTGCATGGAATGGCGCAGTATGAAGTCCGTCTTGCCGGCGAAACAACTGTATTGGCGCAAGGGCGTGTGAAGGGAGTGGCAGAATATAGTGCAAACCGGGAAGCACTGGCCACGCTGTCGGCTGAGCGGGACGCCGAAGTTCGACTGATGACGCAGCTGTCCGAAAGAATATTTTCCCAGCTAGTGCTGACAGCCAGTGAGTGGTCCTTGTGAAGCTAAAGGCTTACGAAGCAAAATCTTTTTTCAACGCTCCTGATGCGACCAAAGCTGGAGTTCTCATCTATGGGCCGGACCCGATGTTGGTTGCGCATGGATGCGAAAAGGTTGTCACCGGGCTGAGAAGGAAAGACTGCTCCGTTCAGGTTGAACGCGTTCCGACCGATGGTTTGACTCGCAATCCCGAATCCATCGCATCGCTATTGAAAGCGCAGGGATTTTTTGCCGAACGCCGCATCATTTGTTTGGAAAATGTCAATGACAGCATAACAGAATCAGTTTCTCTAGCTTTGGAGACCCATACTGAAAATGACAGTTGGCTTGTTGTCACAGCAGGGCTCCTGCGCCCCGCTTCTAAACTCAGAAAATTGTTTGAAGCCAGTGCAAAGGCGGTGTCCGCTCCAATTTTTGATGCAGCCATGACACGGGGCGACGTTGAGGCGGCCCTGGCAAAGGCGGGCCTTAAGCGCGTGGGAGCCGATGGCCTTGATGATTTGCTGACCCTGGCCAGAGGTGTGCCGCCGCAGATTTTCGGTCAGACACTCGAAAAATTAGCGCTGTTGAAGGCTCACGATGACTCACCGGTCATCTCGGCTGATATCGAAGACTGCGTTCCTCCATTCGAGGATGGCACTTTGGATGACTTAATGAAAGTCCTGATGGAGCGTCGGCATGCCGGTGTTGGACCCGCCTTGCGTCAGGTGATTGGCAACGGGCAGTCGGCTGTTACCATCGTTCTCCGTGCGCAGCGCGAGTTTCGTAATTTGCTGCTGGTTTCCAGCGACCCTCAGGGCGCTCATCGGGGTGTGGCAAAAGTTCGTCCGGCAGCGTTTGGGCCGCGGCGCGATTGGCTTCTGCGCCGCGCGGAAGAATGGGGCGAATCCGGAGCAGAATCGGCTTTGGGATATTTAGTCGAGCTAGACCGGCAATTGCGTTCAGTGTCCAAGGTTCCAGCTATAGCGTCGCTTGAGCGGGTGCTGATGCGTCTGACATACATTCGGCGCGCCGATGCTTGAAGTCATTGGCCACCCGTCCAGCCGTGCGTTTCGTGTCTTATGGATGCTTGAGGAACTTGGCGAAGACTACATTCACACGCCAGCCAAGCCGCACTCTCCGCAGGTTCTTCAGCACAACCCCTCCGGAAAAATACCGGTTATGGTTGAAAACGGCATATCCATTTTGGACAGCTGCGCGATATTGCATCATTTAGCGTCGAAGCGGTCGCGCTTCAGTTATAGTGCTGGCACAATGGACCGTGTCCGCCAGGATAGTTGGACTTTCTTTTTATTGGACGAAATCGATGCCTGTTTGTGGACAGCGGCAAAGCACAGTTTTGTCCTTCCCGCTTCGCTAAGAGTCAAGGAAGTCAAACCTGCTCTAAAGCACGAATTCGGCCAGTCGATTGACACGCTTGCATTGCGGCTCGGGGCCGGACCGTTCCTTATGGGCGATGAAATGACGATTCCGGACTTCATATTAACGCACTGCTTGGTTTGGGCTCAGGCGGCAAAGTTTGAACATAGGTCGGCTTCGCTCGACGATTATTTTTGTCGCATGAGAAGCAGACCAGCATTTGGAAGGACATTGAAACTATGAAATGGTTTCCATCCTGGCGCACCACACCGCTTTTGGCTGTGTTTGCTCTTCCCTTTTCATCAGCATCGGCGGAACTCACCGCAAGCGAAGCGTATGAGGCCTTTAAATCGATGGTTTCCGCGCAGGGTGGAATCATAGAAGCCGCATCCATCATCGAATCCGAGGAGTTGGTTGAGTTAAGCCAAGCAAGACTTGTGATTGCTAATGATTTTGGAAATTGGCAGGCAAATCCGAATTGGATTCGGTTGACCGGACAAGAAGACGGAACTGTTGCCATTGAATTTCCTGATGTCATACCAACCGCGCTCTTACGAACGGATCAAGACACGATATTCGGCGCACTGCTTCTCGAGAATTTTGAAGCTGATTTCAGTGAAAGCGCCGACGGACTTCGCTTAGAATCACGCGGTTCGCTTATTCGACATGAGGCCAATCTGACTGGGGAAACACATCTGCAGATGTTCGAATCGCGGATTGATATTTCAAATTGGTTCTCAACCTTTGAACTTGATGATGAAAGTCAGAATTTGCCGGTTTTCTTCCAAGGCTTTGCCGAAAATGTTGGAATTGGGATTCTCGATAGCGAGGAAGATGTCAGTGTAGAGATGAATTTTGCCGAAGTCAGCACCTCGTATAGAGGTGTAATGAACAGTTTGAGCTATATTGGATTCAAACCGTTCAGCGAGGTGCCGACGGAAGGAACAATCGAGGCGGCTTCTACAACGAGCGTTGCGGCGATTGATCCTGAAGGAAAAATCGAAGCGGCGGTGGTAACCGGGCCGATCCGGCTAGGCTATTCCTCCGATACTAACGAAGCGACCACTGATTTTTCGGTGGAACAAACCGTTTTCCAATCCCTGATTTCAGGAAAGGCTCTCGAGAGCATATCGATAGATCACATCACATCGAAGCTTGAAATTTATGACAACCAGGTTGAGAATTTCACCCGCTTTGGATTTGAATTCGGTTTGACCGACTATTTTATTCATCCTGAATTTCTGAGTTTGTTTGAATTTAGCGCGCTTTACCAGTTGCCGGAAGATTTCTCACCGTCGGGAAATCTTGTCGTGGACGGCGCCGTGGAGATGCCCAATGAACTAGCGCATCAACTGTACGGCGATGAGATTGTAGTGCAAGATATGCCGTTCTTGTTGCAATGGACGCTTAATTCATTTGTGTTGGAATTCATGTCGGGGAAGTTCCAAACGAACGGAAATTTACAAATGTGGCTTCCGGCATTTGGAGAGGGGTTGAGACCCAGCGGCAAATTCAAGGCTGAGATTAAAGGCATTGCAAGCCTCGCCGGCCAGTTGGACAGCCTTTTTCCCCCCGATGCTGCGTTACTGCTTCAATTCGTTGGCGCGGTTGGAAGACCTTTGGGCGATGATCATTACAGTTACGATATTGATATTGAGGAAACCGGCGGATTTGTTGTTAACGGAATTCGGATGAATTGAGTACGCATGATGAGTGCTGATACTGTTCAAACTGCCGATAGGTTGATAGGATATGCCTTAAAGGCCGGCGCGGAGTCCGCCGATGTCCTTGTGGCCGAAGCGGAATCAGTCAATGCAGAGGTCCGATGCGGCAAACTTGAACAGATTGAGTGTTCGGAGAGTGTTGAAGCGGGCTTACGAGTTTTGCTTGGAACGAAGCAAGCGTGTGTTTCAACATCGGATCTTCGCGAAGAATCGCTGAAGCAAATCGCCGAGGAAGCTGTTGCCATGGCTCGCGCAGCTCCAGACGATCCTTGTGCGGGATTGGCGGCGGTCGACGAGCTGTCGGCGGCCGAAGGCGTTCAGGAATTAGATCTGATGGACCTATCGGATGAGCGCGGGGTCGATGTTCTCAGGGATACCGCCCTGCAGGCGGAGGCAGCGGCGATGGCGGTTGATGGGGTTCAGCAAACGGAATCCAGTTCGGCTGGGAGAGGCAGCACGTCGATATATCTCGGTGCAACCAACGGGTTCAGCGGAATATATCGGAGGAGTGGGTCATCTGTTTCATGCGTGGCCATTTCGGGCAGTGGATTAGAGATGGAGATGGATTACTGCTTCGAAAGCCGGGTTCATGCCTCGGATCTTCCTAGCCCAGAGTGGGTTGGACGCTGCGCTGGAGAGCGCGCTGCGGCGCGTGCCGGGCCAACAAGACCTCCGACCGGAGCATTTCCGGTTTTGTTTGACCGGCGAGTGTCCGACTCTTTGATCGCGCATCTCTTGTCAGCAATCAACGGTTCGGCCATCGCCCGCGGCTCAAGTTGGCTGCTTGATGCAATGGAGAGTCCGGTTCTTCCCGATGATATTGATCTTCTGGAGCGGCCTTTAATGCCGCGCTTTCCCGGTTCCAGACCTTTTGATGCTGAAGGTTTGCCATGCAGGGACAAGCCTATTGTTAAGCAAGGCCAGTTGTTGACTTGGATTTTGGATTTGGCAACAGCTCGAAAGTTGGGGCTTAAGAGCACTGGAAACGCCTCGCGAGGCACTGCATCCCCACCTTCGCCAAGCGTGACCAATGTTCAGTTGCCAGACGGAAGCCATAGCCGAGACGATCTCATTCATGATATGGGAACGGGATTAATTGTGACATCGTTGATCGGTTCAACTATCAATCCAACCACCGGAGATTATTCGCGCGGAGCGTCCGGTTTCTGGGTCGAAAATAGAGAAATCACCGGACCGGTTTCTGAATTCACAATCGCTGGCAATCTCAAGAGAATGCTCCGATCTATCACGCCGTCTGACGACTCGCTGCCGATGCGCCGCATACGGGTGCCAAGCCTCTTGGTCGAAGGGTTGACAATTGCCGGCGGTTAACCGCTGAGACTGTGTTGGAATGGCAATCCGCCTGCATTTGCGCGGAATTGAGCTATAGCGACGGGTACTATGAAAAGACGATTGCACTTGGTGTTTGGCGGCGAGCTTGTTGATACCTCCCACAATAATTTCAAAGATTTGGATGCTGTTGGAATTGCCGGCCTGATTCCCGATTATCGCAGTGCGTATGATGCATGGAAGGAAGCGTCGCAACGGGCGGTGGACAGCGCACTTTCCCGTCACTTCATTGCAAGGTTTAGTCGATTGGTCGAGGAAAATAAACACAACAGCGCGACAGAAAAGCGGGGCTCATAAAGTCCGGAGTGCGCGAAATTGGAAACTTCGTTTGGCCTATCGGCTTACTTGGCTGTATCAGCCCGATCAGAGAGAATAGCGCGCTGGGTGCAGCGCCGCCGTTTGAAAATCGGGAAAGAGGATGCTGAGCGAAGCGAGGAGCGTTTCGGAAAAGCAGGGTTTGCAAGGCCGGAGGGCCGATTGGCTTGGTTTCATTCGGCCAGTGTCGGAGAGGTGCTTTCGCTGCTGACTTTGGTTGAGGTTTTGGGCAAAGAGCGTCCAGATTTATCGTTTTTGATGACAACCGGAACGGTAACCTCGGCTGAAATCTTCAACACCCGGATTCCACCCCGTGCTTTGCATCAATTTGTGCCTTTCGATGTTCTGCCGTCGGTTGTTAGTTTTTTGGATCATTGGAAGCCAGATATCGCGATTTGGACAGAAAGCGAATTATGGCCAGCCATGATTTGCGAGACCCACCGCAGGGAAGTTCCTTTGCTCTACATTAATGCGCGGATGTCCCGCAGGTCTTTCAGACGCTGGCGCTGGGTTCCTTCCATCGCCAGATCAATACTCAATCGCTTTGACCATGCGATTATTCAAGACGAACAGACCGCCTCTCGGCTACGCGGGCTTGGACTTGAGGGCGGTCAGATGGAGACTCTCGGTTCATTGAAGCGCGATGCCGCCGATCTTCCTTGCAATGATAAAGACCGGGTTGAATTCCTGCAGGCGGTCGGAGAGCGGCCCGTTTGGCTGGCTGCCTCGACGCATGAAGGTGAAGAAGACATTGTAGGGCGAGCGCAATTGCAACTCATGGACGCGTTCCCAGAATTACTGTTAATCGTCGTTCCCCGTCATCGGGAACGCGGGCAGGCAATTCGGAATTGGTTGTCCACAAACGGCATTAGCGTGGCGCTGCGGTCAGCGGACGAACTTCCGGGACCGGCTCATAACGTCTATGTAGCGGACACGCTTGGCGAACTTGGTTTGTGGTACCGGGTCGCTTCGATCAGTTTCGTTGGCGGTTCACTGGTCAAAATCGGCGGCCATAACCCGTTTGAGCCTGCGCGGCTTCGTTCGGTCATTTTGCACGGACCGCATGTCGCGAATTTTGCTTCCGAGTTCGGGGAATTAGCGAAGGCGGGTGCCGCGCTGCAAGTGGAAGATGCCGATCAATTGGCCACTGCCGTCGGCAAGGCGCTGACCACGGACAACACGGATCTCTTGATGAAAGCAGCGGAAATCGCTTCTTTGGGAGGAAAACGGGTCACCAAAAGGGTTGCATCGGTCATTCTTCAGCGATTGCCGCAGCCAGAAGCCGGTTGATGCGACAACCGGCATTTTGGTTTCGCGATGACAGCTGGGCCGCGAAGCTGTTATATCCCATAGCTGGTTTGTATGCGTCGGCGACGAGACGGCGTTTGTCGGCAGGCTCGCGTTGTTGTGTCGGCATACCGGTGATTTGCATCGGCAATCTGAATGTCGGCGGTACGGGAAAAACGCCGACGGCGATAGCGGTTGCTGAACGATTGATGCAGCTGGGATATATTCCGCATTTTTTGTCACGGGGATATGGCGGTAGCGAAGGTGGCCCCGTGCTTGTTGATCTAAAAACTCACAGCGCGGCGGCAGTCGGCGACGAGCCGATGATTCTCGCCGCTTTTGCGCCGACCTGGGTGGCGAATAAGCGTGCGATTGCTGCAGCCATGGCGAAAGACGCCGGTGCAACAATTGCCATCACTGACGACGGGTTTCAGGACGCTTCGCTTGCTTATAGCTGTTCGATTTTGGTTGTGGATGCCCACCGGGGATTTGGGAACGGCTGCGTTTTGCCGGCAGGTCCGCTGCGCGAGAACGTTCAAGAAGGATTGGAACGAGCAGATCTAATTTTATTGATTGGGGACGGATCTGACCGATCAGGATTTCTTGACAAGTGGGGAAACAGAATTGTCTGCCCTGTTGCTCAAGCGTCTCTTCGTCCGACTTTCACTGGTGCGGATTGGGATGGAATGCGGGTGGTCGCGTTTGCCGGGATTGGGAATCCGGATAAATTTTTTTCGACATTGAGGTCTCTTGGCGCTGAGGTGGTCCGAACGATCCCACTGTCTGATCATCGAACGATCAGCGAGAGGCTGCTCACTCGTTTGTCGGCAAGCGCGGTTTCAGCAAATGCCGTTCTTGTGACGACCGAAAAGGATGCTGTGCGGCTGCCGCCGAATTGGCGCAAGCGCGTGCTTTCGCTTCCGGTGAAGCTGCATGTCCGGGATTGGGACATTGTTGATAAAGTCCTTCAAATGGTAATTCGCAGCCCTGCCGCGTAATTGATTTTTGGCAAGCTTGGCAGCTGGAGACTGCCCTTGGGGAATGAAAAGTCCGATGAGACCATGGTCCCGGTCAGTCAGTGCGGCACGGTATGTATCAGGCGTTCGAGGCCAATGCGTTTCGATCCTGTTTAACAGCATCGTCAATGTGCGGCGTGTGGCAGGAGTTTCTTTTGCTTTGACCGTTCAGGTCAGATACAGGCGCCTGTCAACAGGTTGAAACTCGCTTTCAAAATTTCGGCGACGAATGCGAAATGCGGTCATAGATTCCCAATGAGTGCATGATCGCACGGGTTGATTTTCACAGAATTTCTTTTTTAAGCGTCAGAGCCCGCGCATCTTCGCGAACGCGGAAAAACAGGGGGGCTGAATTGCCAGAGCGCAGATCCGACCTCGAAAAGCTGCAAGACTTCGCCGAAACGACCGACCGGTGCCTCACAGAGGTTTTTGCCGGCCGTAGGGCCGAGATTTCCCTGATTGAGGCGCGGATCCGCGACGTTCAAAACCGACACTGGCGCGGCGAGAACAATCCGGCAGTCGGCGCAACCACGCTTATTCAAGGAGCGCCGGGCGCAGGCAAGACCTCGCTGATCGACAAGCTCCGTTTGGACTGGATCCAGGCTGCGGAAGACGAGATGAGGTTGACGGCGGGTGTTCCGCCGCAAGACTGGCTGCCGTCGGTGCCGGACATCGCCAGCATCGACGCGGAGGCTTTGAATTCACCCGCCGCTCTGGAGGCCGATCTTCGGCGCGCTGGCCAACCGCTGAAGGCGACGCGGAGGCTCGTCTCGGTCTTTACGGGATACCAGTTTCTTGGGTTCGGAGTTTCCTTCGACGTCCCCAAGCCGATGGCTGATCAGATAATCCGCGACGCTTCGCGCCCGCTGGTTTTTTTCATCGACGAGATTCAGAACGCGAAGATCGATGGAATGGCCGGCGAATTTCTGAACCGCATGCACAGCGGCAACACAGCTGCCCCGGTGATTCCGGTTTATGCCGGTCTGGGGAATTCCAGGGAGGTTCTCAGATGCGCAGGTCTGTCCCGGCTTTCGGACGGCGCGGTGATAAGTTTGGGATGTCTTTCCGAGGACGAAGCCCGGGAATCGGTGGATAAATTCCTGTCCGTCTTCGATGTCCGCGCCGAAGCATCGCTGGCCGACACATGGAAAGAAGTGATCTGGAAGGAAAGCCAGGGCTGGCCTCATCATCTGCACAACGCGTTGCGTTCGCTTGCCGAGGAGTTGATCGCTGCGCCCAAGGGTGATCTGGCGAAGGTTGACATGACCGCCGTGCGGCGGCGCTCGGCGCAGAGACGCGGCAGGTATTATGCTGATCGGATCAGCGGCGAGGTTGCGGGCGCGAGGGTGCTCCTCGGCCGCTTTATGACAGCCTTCGACGGCATAGGCCGGCTTCACGACGAATGCATCGATTTGATCAATTCTCTGCAGGACTCACGAGCAGCGGCGACGTCCCTGCCCGACGGCATGACGGCGGAAGGATTCTTCGACGCGATGATCGTCAAGGGTCTGCTGCAGCAGACGCCGCGCGGAGATTTCGCTTCGCCCATTCAATCGCTGCGCAACTGGTGCGTCGCCGCGACGGGCGGCACGCTTCACACGGAAACATTCAAGGGCGACATCGAAAGCGTCCACGGGATGTTGCGCACTGCCGGGACGGACGCGCCTCTTGCTGTGAGTGCACGCGACGCTGTCGGTCGGACGCCGCTGCACATCGCCGCCGAGGAGGGCTGGCCGGAAATCTACGATCTGCTGCTGAAGAGCGGAGCCGATCCGGATTCTGAGGACAAAGACGGAAGGACCGCTGCTGAGGCCGGCACCGCCTCGCCGTTCCTCTACAGTGCCCGCCGGTGAGGAGGTCGGGTTGCTGAAACGCGAGCCGGGCAGCCGCGGTTCCAAGGACAGCCTGACAGACACCGCGCCGGTGGATTCAGATCATGGACGTTTGAGGGCCGGGGCTCTGACTGTTGTGAAAGCGCATCTCATCCCGCAATGCCGCAGATCAACCGGAAGTTTCTCAAGTCGTTCCGCGAAACCGCTGGGCTGTTTCATTTATGGCGAGCAGATATCAGGTGTGAAGTCGACATCCCAGCTGGTTAATTCACTCCTTTGAACAGAGTTTGGGAAGGGTGCGACGCGGATCTGCTTGAATGGTTGCTGCGGTTTTTTCCGTCGATTCCGCCTGAACCTGTCTTGGACGCAACCTAGTGCCAGTTTAAAACCCCCCTGATTCTGCATTTTGGAACAGTTCAACGGCGGTTGACAGAGACCGGACGCGGCGGTTTTCGGGTCTACGCGGCTGGATTTGGAGGGAAGGATACAAGAGTTCGGAATTAGAAATAACTTTTGGATATGCAACCCTGAAAGAGGCAGCATTTGTCGCAGTTGGTTAACTGTCTTGAGGCTGAATGACCATCACACTGGACTTAATTTGGTTTATGATTTCGAATGCTTAGCAATTTGCCCGCCATGGGCATGGAATTCAGGGTAAAGCCCCACCGATCAGAAAATACTGATGCTTGGTCCCGATGAAAGAGAAATTAGATGGTTCCGATAACCAGTTTCAAAGAATGTCGGCTTTGTTTCTGACACCGGGCAGAAAGTCCGAGATTCAGCGGAAGCTGCTCGACTGGTACGACCGCGAAGGACGAGAATTGCCGTGGCGGTTTCATCCACGCCAACGTCCGGCGGGAAAACTTCAAGATCCTTACGCCGTCTGGCTGTCGGAAGTGATGCTTCAGCAGACATCGGTCGCTGTGGTTAAATCGCGTTTCGAATCGTTCATAGTCAAATGGCCCGGTGTGAAGGAATTGGCGTCTGCTGCCGACGAAGATGTCATGGCAGAGTGGGCAGGACTCGGCTACTACGCGAGGGCAAGAAATCTCTTGAGCTGTGCCCGCGTGGTATCCGAAAGGTTCGGAGGCGAGTTTCCATCAGAGGCTAAAATCCTAAAGACACTGCCCGGCATCGGAGACTACACGGCTGCGGCAATTGCCGCGATTGCGTTTGATCAACCGGAAGCGCCTGTCGATGTGAACATTGAAAGAGTTATTGCGCGTTTGTGTGCGGTGGAACAATGCTTTCCAAAAGCCAAGAAAATGGTGCGCACACTGGCGGAATGTCTATTGCCTGCTCAGAGAACCGGTGATTGGTCGCAGGCCCTGATGGATTTAGGGGCACGGGTTTGCCGTCCAAAAACACCAGCATGCGCAAGCTGCCCGTTGCAGCGAAGTTGCGCAGCCCATTCAAAAGGCATTGCGACCCGAATTCCGATCAAGGCGGCAAAACCGGCCAGGACCCTGCGTCGTGGCACGCTTTTCGTGGGAAGGCGGGAAGACGGAGCTTGGCTGCTGGAACGACGGCCTCAATTTGGATTGTTGGGTGGAATGCTTGGCTGGCCGTGGCTGGATGAGAGTGTCGAACCCACTCCTCCATGTGGTGGAGATTGGAAGGATGTGGGCGAAGTTCAGCATTCGCTTACCCATTTTGAACTGCGGTTGCGTGTTAAGGTTTCCTGTCTTTCACAGAATGCAAAGCCACTTCGCGGGCAATTTGTGACCAGCGAGCGATTTGTGGAAAGCTCCCTGCCGACTTTAATGCGGAAAGCACTTATGTTGGCGGAAGATTATGGGGAAAGGGAAGGTTCTATTTGTTTAGACAATGGCCGTCTGCAGCTTTAAAGGATCCTCCGCTGCTGTGGTGCCGTCGCATGACTGAAAGTGCGAAAGATTCTGGACACTACCTGTCCCACCGCTTGGCTGCGTTAGGAACGGGTTCACCTCTACTTCCAAAATAGACTTGGCATTCGCGAGCACAAATTCCGAGAGTGAACACGCTGCCATTAAGATTGCTTGCAGATCACATGACGGTTTGCCACGTTAGCCATTGAAAACGGGGCAGCAGCGTAATTTCCGCAGCTTTGCAAGCAGATGTTCGTCCCGATACGGCACCGTCAACGACTGCACATCTCCAAACAGTTCGGCGTAAATTCCGCCCGGTGTCGACGATCAAACGCTGCTCATCTGTCAGTCCGAACTTCATTTTGCAAACTTCACTGTATCAGATCACCGCAAACGCGATAGCGGAAAAATGGATTTCAGAAACCAAGTACAGTGATCGAGATGCTTGAAACCGCAATCCACATTCCTTAACCTTCTATGAACAACGGAAAGAGAGACAGTAAATCATGCAGTCAATTGCCGCGATTATCTTGCTCGCACTCGATGTGCTGACATTTATCGTTATAGCGCACGTTATCATGAGCTGGCTCATAGGGTTTAATGTGCTCAACCGCCAGAACGAATTCGTCCGCATGCTTGATGCTTCGCTGAACCGGATGCTGGATCCCTTCTATTCGCGAATCCGGCAATTCATGCCAAACACCGGAGCCATAGACCTAGCCCCGCTGGTATTGTTTTTTGGCATTTATGCTGTCAGAGTCATCGTTGCGAACAATTTGATATGAGCGCAATCAAACTTTCTTGATCAGGCGGCGGTTTTGTCAATGGGCAAACGCGGCGGCTGACCCCCAAAGCTCGCGAACGCGCTGATCTCGGCCACAGGCTTTTCGGTAGCGTTTGTATGCATCGGACTGTTTGATGATGCCGAAGCGCGTGATTACGTTTTTCTGTCCAAGATGGTAGTTTTGATGGCGGTCTTCGGCGTCGTAAAAGCGTCCTGAATCAATAATTGGGGTTACGATTGATTGGCCAAGCGCTGCGGCCGCCGCTTGCTTTGATTCTTCAGCGATTTTTCTTTGCCGGTTGTTGCTTACAAAAACCGCGGTTCTGTAGCTTGGCCCCCGGTCGCAAAACTGGCCGTCGTCGTCGGTTGGGTCAACGCTCCGCCAGAATTTGTCGAGCAGTTCGCGCAACGATACTTTGGAAGAGTCGAATTCGATTTTTACAGCCTCGTAATGACCGCCCCGCCCGGCGGAAACGGCTTTATAGGTCGGGTTCTCGGTTGTTCCGCCGGTGTATCCAGACGTGGTCGCGCGAACCCCGTTGACGCTGTCAAAATCAGACTCGACGCACCAGAAACAGCCTCCGGCAACGATAATTGTTTCTTCATCCGCTGCAGCTGCCGAGCCCCAAACCGCCAAGCCGGCCACAAATGCAATCCCTATCAGCTCTTTCATAACTTTATATTCCTTTCTGTTCGCGCCGGCGCCGAAGATGGATTTCAGCACACTTCGCTGTTGTGCGCGACGCGAGGGTCCGCGTCGTGACGCACTGAATGATCATGGTGCGCCTGCGGCCGGACTGACCGCTCCGCTGAAAATCCGATTCTGAACAGCGGGGACTCGTGAATGCATCTGCTTCATATCCTCAACGCATCAGGAGAAACACTCCGAAAGATAACGGTTCGCCTCAGCAGCGAACGTCTTCAGCTTCTCCAGATTCGACTTGCGCATTGCCGGCGCACTGACGCTTGTCGTCCCGCTTTGTCACGCCGTCCTCCGTGCGGCGATTATGAACCGGAAGCGAAATCTGCGCAAGCGGCGGAAATTCATAAAGCCGTTCCTAATTTTGTTCGTGTTGAGCGAACTTCCGGTTTCGCTTTGCCAAGAGTTTCAACCGCAGCGCGTTGAGGCGAATAAAGCCGGTTGCGTCTTGTTGATCATACGCGCCAGCATCATCTTCAAAGGTTACATGTTCTTCCGAATACAACGAATTGGGGGAGTTCCTGCTAATGAGTCTTGCGCTGCCCTTGAACAGCTTCAGCCGGACCGTTCCACTCACATATGATTGGCTTCGGTCGATCAAGGCCTGCAGCATTTCCCGTTCCGGGCTGAACCAGAACCCATTATAAATCAGTTCAGCATAGCGCGGCATGAGTTCGTCTTTCAGATGCGCGGCAGCCCGGTCCAGCGTAATCTGTTCAATTCCGCGATGGGCTTCCAAAAGAATGGTTCCACCGGGGGTTTCGTAAATTCCGCGTGATTTCATGCCGACAAACCGGTTCTCGACAAGATCAAGCCTTCCGATACCGTGTCGGCCTCCTAAGGTGTTGAGTTCCGCAATCAGGCGGGCGGGCGACAATTTTCTGCCATTTAAGCTGACGGCATCACCGATTTCGAAACCGATCTCGATGGTTTCTCCGACATCTGGAGCGTCCGCGGGATTGACTGTGCGCTGATAGACGTATTCCGGCGCTTCTGCGGCAGGGTCTTCGAGCAGTTTGCCTTCAGACGAAGTATGCAAAAGGTTCGCATCCACAGAAAAGGGTGCGTCTCCCCGCTGGTCTTTGGCAATCGGAATTTGACTTTGCTCCGCGAATTCCATCAGGCGTGTGCGACTTGTCAAATCCCATTCGCGCCACGGGGCAACCACACGAATCGAAGGATTCAGAGCGTAAGCGGCAAGTTCAAATCGCACTTGGTCATTACCTTTTCCGGTTGCACCGTGCGCGATCGCATCCGCTCCTGTTTCTTCGGCGATTTCGACCAGTCGTTTGGCAATCAACGGCCTCGCTATCGATGTCCCGAGCAGATAAAGACCTTCATAAACGGCGTTGGCGCGAAACATCGGGAAAATGTAATCGCGGGCGAACTCCTCGCGCAGATCCTCAATGCGGATGTCCCTGATTCCGAGTAGTTCTGCCTTTTTGCGCGCTGGTTCCAATTCTTCACCTTGCCCGAGGTCAGCGGTGAAGGTCACGACTTCGGCGTTGTATACCGACTGCAGCCACTTTGCGATTACCGAAGTGTCCAACCCTCCTGAGTAGGCAAGCACGACTTTTTGGACAGGATCCATGGACATTTCCTAGAATGGTTGTTTCGCAGGCTGTCTAAATCCGATTTGGCAAACTGGCAATGAATCAATCGCGGTCATCGGTATGCAGTTTTCCGTGATGGCTTTAGCGAGCATAGCTTTATCGCCTTGGGCCGACAGAATTTTCAGCCCGTCCAGAGGGGTTGACCAAAGCGCGGCATGACCGAGTTCTGTTGGCAACCCCATTCTTCGAACGGCTGTGCAAAAGTAAACGCGATGGGTCTTACGGGCCCAAAGGTCATATTCGGGCATATATGTGTAACGTCGGTAAGTTCCCAGCAAGCGATTAACGCGGAGGCTCCAGCCGGTTTCTTCGAGAACTTCACGACGCAATGCTTGCAGTGGGCTTTCATTCCGGTCGATTCCGCCGCCTGGAAGCTGAATTTCGGGAATGGGTTCAGCTTGATATGTGAGCAGAACCCGTTCCTTTCGAACGATAATTCCATATGCGCCTTGCCGCTCCGAATAGCGGATGCCGCTGCGAAACGGCTCGTCAAATCGTCGAATCGTGACAGCTCCTTGCCCTAAAGGACGAGGCGTCTTGTAGCTTAGGCTGCAGCGGACAATGTGTTTGTCCTTGCGCAAGCCTTAGCAAGCCGTGAAAGGGATGCTTCCGTCCTGATGTCATTATTGGTTCGCGTCTGAAAATGGTCAACCTGAACGCCGCGTTAACACGGCAGCGCCTTAGATCTCCGCCCTGAACGGCGCGTTTGTAAAGCAAGTGGATAAGATCTCCCTTTTTCCCGGTTAACCGGCTTGGTCGTTTGATTGCATTTTCCTATTGATACACCCGCTTGATGGCCCTTTCTATTCATTCGGTAGACTTATAGGATAGTCGACGATTTTGCGCGGACAGCGTGTTTTGCAGGAAGATCCAGAAAATAAACGAGCGATTCCACCGGGCGAAAGCCCGGACCCAGATGGAAGCGTTCCATGAATTCAGCGAAACGGGTAGCAGCAGGGTTCTTCGGTGACAGATCATTCCACGTTCGATGAAGACGATGGCGTGCTTCAATTTCGTTTTGAGGACGTGCCTGTTCGCGGACGGGCGGTTAGGTTGGCATCTTCATTGGAGCGGATTTTGGCGGTTCGCCGCTACCCGCCGAATGTTGAAGGGTCAGTCGCTGAAATTTGTGTGCTGACAGCGCTGATTGGAAATTTGATTCATCCAGGGTGGAAGTTTTCCATACAGGTCAGAAGCCAAGCGCCGCTCAGACTTCTCGCTTCCGATTATCTTGCTCCGGCCAATGCTGGCGAACCTGCAAAAATTCGTGCGCTGGCTACATTCGCCGAAAATATCTCAAGCGACAGCCGTCTGCGGCTTTGGCAGGGAGGGTCGGGTTATTTTGGTGTTCTGATCGACCGTCAGGACGGCAAGCTGCCCTTTCAGGGAATGGCGCCGTTGGAGCAATCAACTCTTGCTGGCTGCGCTGAGGACTACTTTCGGCGTTCTCAGCAGATACCGACACAATTTGCGGTCGCGGTCGGGAAATCGCTGCAAGGGGGAGTAGAGCGCTGGCGGGGCGGTGGGATCGTAATTCAACGGATGCCGACCGCACCGATGAACGGCAGCGGTCAAGACGAAGACAACGGGGATGTTTGGACGAGGGCATGCGCTCTGCTGCAGACCGTTGACGAACTGGAATTAACAGGACCTTCCACGCCAATGCTGCGTGTCCTCTTCAATTTGTTTCAGGAGGACGCGCCGCGAGCTGGTCCGCTGCAAAAAATAGAATTCGGCTGCACGTGTTCAGAGGAAAAAGTTCGCAGGGGCATGTCCATATATTCCAAGAAAGATATCGCTACGATGACAACCGAGGAAGGAATAGTGACTGCAGACTGCCAATTCTGTGGGCAGAGATACGAACTTGATCCCAACAGTCTTGGTTTCGACGCGATGCCGGAGCGGTCTGATTAATCGGGATAACCAACTGGCGGCTCTGCGAAACGCGTTGCAGGGATACGAAGACTCGAGTTCGGACCTGGTTCTCAATCTAGGAATGACGCAGCGCTCTCAGGACGATCCTGTTGCGGCCGCTGTTTTGGTGCCGGTGATCGCCCGCGGTTCGGAACTGCATGTGATCTTGACCGTTCGTTCCAAAAATCTGCCGCGCCATGCTGGACAGATATCATTTCCCGGCGGTCGGATTGAACGAGCGGACCCGTCGCCCCGTGACGCCGCGCTGCGAGAGGCCCATGAGGAAATCGGTCTGCGGCCGGAACAAGTGGAGATCATTGGCCGCTGCCCGTGTTTAAGAACAGGTACTGGTTTTTTGATTCATCCCTTTGTAGGTGTTGTCGCGGCCGATTTTAGACCCGGTTTACAGCCGGTTGAGGTTGAGTCGATTTTCGAAGCGCCGCTCGCCCATTTGACCAATCTTAAAAATTATAGAACCGAATCAGCTGTTTTGCATGGAAGTGAGCGCAGATACCGTGTGATCCTCTATCAATCACATTGCATATGGGGAGCCACTGCGAGCATTCTCCATGGAATTGCAAAACGCGTTCATGAATGATTACCAGAGTCATCGCTTTGTTGATTTGGATGCGCAGGTGTGCAGATTGATCGCTGAATAATTCGAGGATGGCAGCTCGCTTAACAATGTCTCAAGAACTTAGATCGATTTTTGCCGACGGGAGCTTGGCTCTAACTGTCGCAAATCTGCTAACGAAGGCTGGCCACAAGGCATTTTGTGTTGGTGGAGCAGTGCGCGATGCATTGCTGGGAAATCCGTTTGATGACGTCGACGTCGCCACGGATGCTTTTCCAGCGCAGGTTCGCCATCTTGCAGAGGATGCGGGGCTAAAGGTGAAGTTGGCAGGGTTCGCTTTCGGTTCTATCAAAATCATCCGTGGTCTCGAAAGTGTGGATGTGACGACATTGCGTCGTGACATTTATGCGGACGATCAATTGGCGGATGTCGAGTTTGCTGACAGTTTGGCAGAAGACGCGTCTCGGCGCGACTTCACGATCAATGCGCTTTATTCTGATGTCGAGGGCGCGCTCTATGATCCGCTGAACGGTATTGAGGACCTGAAAGCGCGGCGCGTGCGCTTCATTGGCTGTCCCAAACAGCGCATTGATGAGGATCCGATCAGGATCCTTCGATTCTTTCGCACCCATGCTTTTTTTGCTTCACCTGAAAGGCCGTTTGATAAAGCGGTTCTTGCTGCAATCGCTCAAAGCGCGGACAAACTGCGTCGTATAAAGAGAGAGCGAATGGGCGAAGAGATCTTGAAGCTTCTTTCAGCGCCGCGCGTATCACATATTGTGCGCGCCATGGAAGATTCCGGCGTGCTTTCAATTTGCATTCAGAAAGTCGACACGACTCGCATTTCAGCTCTGGAACGGCTCGAAGCGCGGTTTGATGAGCCCCCCGATCCGCTGCGGCGGCTCGCTCTGCTAGGCGTGATCGATCCCAAAGACAGCTTTCGTATTCGCCGAAGCATGGCGCGTCGCATTGAAACATTCATGTTGTGGATGCGGAAAGACACTTCGATGGCTGAATTAGGATATCGATTGAAGACCCGCGATGCTGTGAATGTTGCGCTTCTGCGGTCCGCTATTTCGGGTCGTGGACTTTCAGCGGAATTCAGACAGGAAATTGCTTGGGGAGCCAATCAAGTTTGCCCGGTCAGACCCGTTGATTTTATCGAATCCTATCCGATTTTAGAGGTGATGAATCGATTTCAGCAGTTGGAACGGCGTTGGTTGGATTCTGGCTTTCAGTTGACCAGAGACCAACTCTTGGCAGATTGAAGTTCAGTCGACGCGCTTTCAGCGGTTCGATGTGAATGCAGGTGAACTGCCTGAAATGTCGTCGTTTCCTGTTGTTCGCTGTCATGAATGCGCGAGTTTGTTTCAACGCACCGGAGCGGGCGGTTTCGAGTGTTTGGTTCTTGCCTTGCCTGATTGGAGAAAACCCGGTTGGCGTGCGGTGAATTCATTGCATCGCAACCGATTGGAACGACAGAACGGCGGAGGTGTTGACGTTCAGCATGGTTGAAGCGGGCAGTGTCGGAACCAGCGTGGAGGAAAGGAGAAGTCGGTTCCTTGCCGATTTCTCGTCAATGCGGTCTAATGCCTTTGGGAGGGCAATGAGCCGATCGGCGGATCAATGTGGTTGAAAAAATTGATCAATCCCTATGCTAGGGTGAGTGCCGGTCCACCCAGTCAGCTGCTGAAATTCTATATTTGGTGCAATAAAGGGGCTTTTCCGCTGATAGCCGTCGGATGCATTGTTTCGATGGCCGCGGGCGCGCTTGAAGCCTATACAGCTTTGCTTCTCGGGCTTGTGATCGACAGCGCTTTGGCGAGTGAACGCCGCCTTATGTTTTCAGAGCACGGCTTGCTGCTGCTGATTACATTCGTGTTTTTCCTCATTGTTCGTCCAGTTGTTTTTGGTCTGGGGTCGATGATTTCTTCGACCTTGGTAACGCCCAATGTCACCGCACAGGTGCTGTCCCGTCTGCATCGGCACACGCTAGAGCAATCCGTGTCGTTTTTTGACGATGATTTCGCCGGGCGGATCGCACAGAAGCAGCTGCAGGCCTCGCGCGCAGTGACCGACACTGTTGTGGATGTCGTGAATGTGGTGTCATTCGCTGTGGCCTCGCTTGTCGGTTCGGTCGCTTTGCTGCTGACCATTGACGCCAGAATCGCAGCAATGCTGGCCGCGTGGCTCCTGCTGTATATCACTCTCATTCGGTGGTTTCTGCCGAAGATCAGAACGCGCTCCAGAGAACGCGCCAATGCTCGTTCAATGCTCTCCGGGCAGATCGTTGATACGATCACCAATGTGCGGACGGTCAAACTGTTTGCCCACAGCCGGCACGAGGACAGAGTGGCTCTTGATGCGCTTGAGAATTTTCGCCAGCACGCATTGAGTTTCGGGGCGACAACTTCTTTGTTCAGGTTCGCGCTGATGGCGGCTTCTGGAATCCTTCCGGTGGCTTTGACCGGTGGTGCGCTTTGGCTTTGGACGCAGGGCTCGGCCACCGCGGGCGATATTGCCGCAGCCGGAGCAGTCTCGCTTCGCATCGCGCAAATGTCCGGCTGGGTCAGTTTCACCCTTATGACAATGTATTCGAATGTCGGTGAAGCTGAGGACGGCATGCGGACGCTGTCAGTGCCCCATCAAATGCCCGATCAATCCGATGCCATCCAGCTTCCGAGAATTTCCGGAAAAATCGAGTTCAAATCGGTCTCATTTTCTTACGACAAGCACACAGGCGGTTTGGAGGACGTCAACCTGATGATTGGCGCAGGAGAACATGTGGGATTAGTCGGTCATTCCGGTGCGGGCAAATCGACTTTGGCAGCGCTATTGATGCGGCTCTATGATCCCAGGATTGGAACGATCGAGATTGATGGCTACGATCTCAGGCGAGTGACTCAAGAGAGCCTGCGCAGGCAGATCAGCATGGTCACGCAGGAAACGGCGATGTTCAACCGCACGGCGCTCACCAATATCGGTTACGGTCGTCCCGATGCGACAAGAGCTCAAATCATTGAAGCGGCGAAGAAAGCGGCCGCACACGAATTCATTCTTGAATTGCAGGATCAGTTGGGTCGGAACGGCTACGATGCCTATCTCGGTGAGCGCGGCGTGCGTCTGTCAGGCGGACAAAGACAGCGGATCGCATTGGCGCGCGCTGTCCTGAAGGATGCGCCCATAATCATTCTTGATGAAGCAACATCTGCATTGGACTCGACTGTTGAGGCTTCCATTCAGGCAGGCCTGAGTCAGGTGATGGAAAACCGCACAGTCATCGCGATCGCGCATAGACTGTCCACGATTTTGAAGATGCACCGGATCGTCGTGCTCGAGCAGGGACGAATAGTGGAGCAGGGATCACCTGACGATCTTTTGTCTCTCGGCGGTGTCTTCGCCCGGCATTGGGATCAGCAAGTGGGGGGATTTATTGGAATTGACAATGTAGGGGGGTAGATCGGTGTCGGAGTGCCGTTTTGGCTATCTGTTTCGGTTGAACACCGCGGCCCCGCGTTATTTTCTTGTGAGTGTTAGCTCTGCGATGTCGCAGAGGGGCTTTGATCGCGGTCCATATACGTTCAGCGCAGAACACGCTTGGTCGATATGCTGCCGAGCAAGTTTTTGGGCTTCACTGAAACCAATCAAACGAACGATATTCTGGCTTTCATCTCCTTCCGGTTCTTCGTCAAGACAGTCGTCGATGATTTGATAGGCCATGCCCAAATTAGCGCCGAATGTCTTAAGGGGGGTGGGATGTTGTTTGGCAAGAATGGCGCCGGACTGAGCAGACCAGCAGATCAGCGTTGCGGTCTTGAGATTCAGCATGGAGAGGATAACGTCCAGCTGTGCATGATCGGCATCGCTAGCCTCTATATCTTTGTCCTGACCCAATAACATTCCCTTATGCCCTGCCGCTTTTGCCAGACTGCCGATCAGCACCACTCGGACTTCGGCATCGGGGGATGTTGCCGCGTTTGACAAAATTTCAAACGCCAGATTCTGGAGTGCATCGCCTGCCAAGATCGCCAATGCTTCACCAAATTTCACATGCGCTGTGGGCTTCCCCCTGCGCATAGAATCATCGTCCATGCAGGGGAGATCATCATGAATGAGAGAGTAAGCGTGAATGCATTCAATCGCCCCCGCCGTCTGCAAAGGCCGTTCGTCTTCAATACCAAACAGCCGGGCGCTTTCGATTGCCAGGCAGCCGCGGATGCGCTTTCCTCCGAACAGCGAATATTTCATTGCAGCCGAAAGCCTTGAATTTTCCTCATCCGGGAAAAACTGCTTCAAATGCTGATCGATGCGTAAGCGCGAAGCTTCGATAAGGTCACGGGCGCTCAAAACGGAATCTCGGAATCTTCTGGATCATCCATATGCTGCAAGGATGCATGACCGCTGAAGCGGTCTTCAACATCTGTCGGCATACCATCTGAATCCAAGGTGATTTTCTGCACCCGTTCCTCCGCGGACCGGAGCTTTTTTTCACAATGCGTTTTCAAGGCGGTTCCTCGTTGGTAAAGTCCAATGGCGTCTTCCAGCGGAGTTTCTCCCGACTCAAGCCGGTCAACGATCGATTCAAGCTGGGACAAAGCGTCCTCAAAAGTCAATCCGGAAATTGGTTTCGCTGTGGACATCAGAATCCTTTCACTCACTCTTGCGAGCGAGTTTAAACCTTGCGTTGACGCTCTGCAATGCAAGAGAATGACGCGCGGGCAAACCCGCATTCACAACCAAAATTTTTTTCCTTGAGAAATTCAGTTGGATGCGAAGGGCTGATGCAAACTTTAAGCGAAGCAATTTGACTGGAATGCTGGGTGCGGATCAACGCAGATAGCGCCGGGTTGATGCGGTTCGCATCCGATGCTCAATTGAACCGAAGGATCTGAAATCGAATAGTTGCTTACAGTGTCTTTCGGACGCTTCATTCGCTCAGCGGTCAAGTCTATTAGCTCTTGTCTGCAAGACACGAAGATGCGCGGCGGCCGATTGCTGCAGAGCTTGCAGATCGTAACCCCCTTCAAGCGTTGAAATCACCCTGCCGCCACAACAGGTCTCGGCAACGTCGCAGATTGCTTCCGTGGCCCATTTGAAGTCGTCTTCGCTGAAATTCAGCGTGGCAAGGGGATCGCGCCGGTGCGCATCAAATCCAGCCGAAACGAAGATGCATTGCGGTTGATGACGTTCCAAAGCGGGGAGTATCCGGTGATTCATAGCCTGCCTGAATTCCACCCCACCCGATCCGCTGCGAAGCGGCGCATTGACAATCTGATTGTGCGCGCCGGTTTCTGACTCGTTGCCGGTTCCAGGAAACAAGGGCATTTCGTGGGTTGAGGCGAAAAGCACCCGCTCGTCATTCCACAGGAGCGCACTTGTTCCATTCCCGTGATGGACATCAAAATCCACAATTCCGACGCGGTCAAGATCGTGCTCTTCCAATGCATGCAGTGCGCCGACGACGACATTCGCGAACAGACAGAAGCCCATGGCGCGCGCGGATTCGGCGTGATGGCCGGGCGGACGAACCGCGCAGAAGGCGTTACGAACTTTTCCGTTTAACACCAGATCGACAGCTAGAACATTGGCGCCTGCAGCTCGTCTGGCGGCATTAATTGAACCAGGAGAGACATGAGTATCGGGGTCAAGCGACACAAATCCTCGGTCGGGCGCCGATTGCAAGATGGCATCAATATAGCTTTGAGGGTGTGCCCGCAGCAGATGTTGGATCGAACAGACCGGAGCTTCGCAGCGAATCAGATCCGAGAATTCGTCTTGATCGAAGAGTTCAAACAGTGTTTCCATCCGAGCAACCCGTTCGGGGTGGCCGGACGGTGTGACGTGCTGCAAGCATTCGTCATGTGTGATAAGTGCTGTGGCCATCGTTTCGATGTCCTTTCGCTGGGTTGTATGAGAAGGCTAATGCGGAACGAGCATGTAACCTTCGCTGCGGACAGTGACGAGATACCGGGGGCGCCTGGGATCATTCTCGAATTTCTGACGAAGACGTGAAACCCGAACATCGACAGCGCGACCCAGTGCCGACACTTCGGAACCGGCTTCGGAAAATTCACTTCGCTTAACGACACGGTTTGGAGTCTCCGACAGCCGGAGCATCAGTTTCCGTTCGAATTCAGTGAGATGCACAACCAAGTCGCCGTCGCGGAGCTCTCCACGCACTGTGTCGAATTGGAAACGGCCAAGTGGAAGGATTTGCGCTGCGGATTGCGTTTCGGGCGAATTGGCCCTCCGGAGCACCGCCTCGATTCTCAGGAGCAGCTCAACCGGTTCATAAGGCTTTTGCACATAGTCATCGGCCCCGGCGCGCAAACCGGTGACGCGGCTTTCCACTTCAGTCTTCGCGGAGAGAACGATGATCGGAATCGCGGTGGACTGTCTGATTCGGCTGGTCAATGTGATCCCATCCATCTCTGGCATCATCACATCCATGACAATCAGATCAAATTGCATGAATTTAAGAAGATTCAGCGCGTGGTCGGCGTGCTTTGCGCAAGTGCACCAGTAGCCGTTTCGGACAAGGTAGCGCTGCAAGAGGCTTCGCAGCCTTTCATCGTCATCCACGATCAAGATGTGGCTGCGGTTCGAATCGGGAACCATTATTCTTCGGTCCCGTGTTCACCGCCGCTTCGATATTGGGGATCCATTATCGCATCCAGAACTTTGCGGAATCCAGCGACGGCTTCCGGCCCGGCAGCGCGGTAGGCCGCCCGCATGCGTTTGCGCTGACCTTCCGAGAGTTGCTGTTCCAGCGCCTTGCCGGTTTCGGAGAGTTGCAGTTGCCGTGTGCGCCGGTCATCCCCGACGGTGGCATGCACAAGGCCATCCCGATGTAATCTTTGAAGGACGCGGTTGAGCGATTGCTTTGAGACTCCAAGCAAAGATATGAGGCGACTGACAGTGATTCCTGGATAACGGTCAATGAAATGCACAGCTCTGTGGTGGGCGCGGCCGTAGCCAAAATTCTGAAGAATCTTGTCTGGGTCAGCGGTAAATCCGCGATAAGCGAAGAACATCGCTTCGATTCCGCTGCGGAGCTGGTCGTCGGTGAGAAACAGAAGCTGGTCAGCGCCGCCAGATGTCGATTCATTGGCCATGCACGGAATTTACCGCAGAAAAAAGATAAGTCAATAAGGTTGACTTTATTTTTTGTTAATGCGATAGCGGCGACCTGTCTTTGCATTTCGACGAAAGCGGGCGGTCGGCGACACCGGAAAAATGTTTGCGATGAGGAGAATGACATGACCGACGCGTATGACAACCGGGATGGTTATATTTGGATTGACGGAGAACTGATCCCCTGGCGCGATGCGCAGGTGCATGTGCTGACTCATGCTCTGCACTACGGTTCTTCGGTCTTTGAGGGCGAACGGGCTTACGATGGAAAAATCTTCGAGAATCGCAAGCATACGGAAAGATTGATTGCATCAGCTGAAGCCTTGGGCATGACGGTGAATTACACGCCTGAACAGATAGAAAACGCCAAAGCGGTGGCTATGGAGGTCAATGGACTGAAGGATGCATATGTGCGGCCGGTCATGTGGCGCTCGTCAGGTGAAGATATGGGGGTTTCGGCGGTCCGCAATCCGATTCGACTGGCCATAGCGGTATGGAAATGGGGAGCGTATTATGGCGACGATGCAAAATTCCGCGGCGCTAAGCTCGATATTTCACGCTGGCGACGGCCTAGTCCCGAAACCATCCCCTGTCATGCGAAGGCTGCCGGCCTCTATATGATCTGCACAATGTCAAAGCACGAAGCGGAAGCCAAAGGCTGTTCGGATTCGCTGATGTTCGATTACCGCGGCTACGTCGCTGAAGCCACAGGCGCGAATGTCTTTTTTGTGAAGGATGGCGAGATTCATACTCCGCTGCCCGATTGCTTTCTGAACGGCATCACACGGCAGACTGTAATGGGGCTTTTGAAAGAACGACAGGTCAAGATTCACGAGCGGCATATTTTGCCGGTTGAGCTTGAAGACTTCGAACAATGCTGGCTCACCGGCACAGCCGCCGAGGTCACTCCGGTTGGTCAAATGGGTGATTACAATTTCGAGGTCGGTGAATTGACGAAAACGATCGTCCGAGATTATGAAAAATTTGTGCGTTCGTAAGGGTTACGCGACTTTGGGCGTTTCCCCTGAAAGCACCAATCGGAACCATTCGGTATCGATATTGCCCCCGGAGAGCACAAGTCCGATTTTCTTGCCGCGCATGCGGCTGCGCTCTTGCATAAGCGCAGCCAGCGGCGCCGCGCCGGCGCCTTCCGCCAGATTGTGAGTCGTTTTGTAGTATAGTCGGATGGCATCAGCGATTTGGTCGTCCGACACGGCTACAATACGATCAGCCCCAGCGGAAAAAATCGCAAACGCTTCTTCAACCGGCACGCGGGTTGCGATGCCATCCGCAAAGGTCTTGGCAGAATTGGTTGGGATTGGCATTCCAGCGTCAAAAGAAAGTTTCATCGAATTGGCGTGCGTTGAGACAACGCCGACAATGCGCGTGGGTAAATTCAGTGCGTTTCTTGTTTCGATCAAGCCGCAAATCCCGGATCCGCAGCCAATAGGCACATAAACGGTGTGAAGGTCTGATACGGTGGAAAAAAATTCCAGCGCGTAGGTGGACACACCGGTCACAAGATCGCGGTGAAACGGCGGGACAAAAGCAAGGTTTTCGATTTCAGCGACATGCGAGGCTTCCTGTCTTGAATCATCGAAGTCATCGCCGTATTCGAACAGTTCAGCCCCAAAAGCTTTCATGGCAGCGTTTTTTTCCACCGAATTGCCTCTCGGCACGAAAATTTTAGCGATTAAGCCAGCATTTGTTGCGGCTCGTGAAATGCTTTGCCCATGATTGCCGCGTGTGGATGTCACGATTCCCCGGACTTCGGGGCGAGAGCGCATCAGCGCATCAATGAAAGTGATGCCTCCGCGGATTTTGAATGCGCCGATCGGTGTGTGGTTTTCGTGCTTTACCCACACTTCAGCGGATACAGCCTCAGCCAAAAGCGGCCATGCGATCTCAGGTGTAGGGGCCATGCGGCTATGCACAAGCTTCGCCGCGTTTTCAATATCGGATAAACTCAGCAGCATGTGTTTTCCAGTGTTCTCTCCGCGGTTCCGGCGTATACACTGTCAAATGCGCCCGAAGCAACCGACCCGGCGGTTTGACTGGTGTTGAAGGATAGGGAGCTCTTCAGTTTCAAGAAACCATTTTTGAAGACATTTGCGCATTCTTTGCCGGCATGCTGCCTCCGCGCTCAATCCTATTGTGCCATAGTCCATTGACTGAATCAGAATCCTTGATGCGCCAAGGTAATTGGTTTTGAATAGCGGTTTCAATTTAACGAAACGCTTGCGTGGAATGGATTCAAGCGCAGAGGTTTCATGCACAATGATAAGCAAAGCAGTGCATCCCGGACGCGGAGTCTTCCGAACATCAGGACGACTTGACGCAGGTTGAAGAATTCCTGCGCGTTCTTGGCTGCGAGGCCCGCGTGATCGGTGCCGCGGGGACCACTGCACGCTTTGATATGAACAGTTCGGCGCTTTCACCGGTCTGAAGAACATCGATGCGATCTCTGGCCAGTTCTCCTCCGCTGCGAATACAGCCGTCCTAGACCCTGAAACCGACATCGAAAAAGAAAAGAGCTCGGGTCGTGGCCGGGAAACAAGCTTCAATCAGGGCAGCATACATGTTTTAAGGTCAGCAGATCACAAATCCGACCAATCACACAAAAACAGAGTGCCAAAAAAGTTGCGTTGACACCGTGGAATGAATAGAATGATGATCTTGTCTTAGGAGCCTTAAACCTGCAATAAACGAAGATTGACGATTGGGGTGGATAGAAGTTTTGCCGAAGTAAAGAAGCTGCCGTGCATCAACACTCTCGAGCGCAAACTAAAGTCATTCAATAGGGGTTTTTTTCTTGGATCTTCACCGATTGTCGCAGTCTCCATTGGATCCAGACTTCGTACAAAATCCTTACCCATTCTACCAACAGTCAATGGCAGCTGGAGATCTGTTCTATTGGGAAGATTTCAAGCAAGTATCAGCGGTTTCCTATCGCGCAGTGAACGCCTTTTTTCGCGATCGTCATTGGGGTCGCGAAATCCCGGATGATCTGCGGCCGAAGCCGAAACCCCACTTAGAGCCGTTCACCACGCTTGAGCGGCATTCAATGCTTGAATTGGATCCGCCGAGGCACACCCGGCTGCGAGGCTTGGTGAATCGGGCTTTCACTTCACGAGCAATCAGCTCCTTGGAACCAGATATAGAAAAGCTGGCTGATCAACTCATAGATCAGTTTCCTGAGCGGGCTGAGTTACAGCGGAATTTCTGCGAAAATCTGCCGGTCATGGTCATCGCGCGCCTGTTGGGTGTTCAACTCGAAATGTGCGGACAAATGCTGGATTGGTCGCACGATATGGTCGCAATGTATCAGGCAAAGCGGGATCTTGAGATTGAGCGGAAAGCGGCAAAGGCCACTGTGGAATTCACTGAATTCATCCGTTCAGAAATCGCTCGGCGGCGCGCAGCGCCTTCCGACGATCTCATTTCGGCGTTGATTGTGGCGGAAGATGATGAGGGAAAGCTCAGCAATGACGAAATGATTTCGATCTGCATTCTGCTGCTGAATGCAGGACATGAAGCGACGGCAAATTCAATGGGGAATGCAATCAAGGCGATCATTGAGTCAGAGTTCGATCCGGCTGATCTGTTGTCTCCGGAGATGCGTGATGCAACGGTTGAAGAAGTGTTGCGCTTTGACCCGCCGCTGCACATTTTTCAAAGACAGGCAAAGTGCCGCTCAGAGATGTTTGGACATCGATTTGAGCGTGGCGATGAGGTTGCATTGATTTTGGCGGCGGCGAACCGGGATCCGGCTGTGTATGACCGGCCGGAGGTGTTTGATCCTTGGAGGACCAGTAGAACTCATACATCCTTTGGCGCGGGAATTCATTTTTGTGTCGGTGCGCCGTTAGCCCGCTTGGAAATGGCAATTGGACTCTCGGTCCTCTTTGAGCGCTGCCCCAATTTAGCAATTGCCGAGCCGCCGCTATATGCGAACCGCTATCATTTTCATGGATTAGAAGAATTGTGGGTGAAGGTTTAGTTGGTGTTTGCCTGATAATTCGATTCTGACGCCCATCACCTTACTGCATATTGAATTTTCTGCTGGTTGTGACTGCCAAGATTCGGCAGGCATAGCTGAAAATAGGAAGATTCGCCCAGATATTGTGTGAAAAAGGCGAATCTTCCGCCATGAGTGAGACGATGATAATCACATTTGAAAAGAATTTGCAACTGTCTCATGTTCCGAATTCGATTGGTCATTCAGGAATTTTCGCAAAGTCAGACCGAATGTCAAAATTGTCGCCGACACCGGCTTCGCGACCATATCGAGCTGATAGATTTTCTTCGTGTCCTTGTGTCTTCAGAGTGTCTTCAGAGAGCGGTTGGACGACCAAAATTATGACGTGAAGGCGTTCGTATAAGGTTTAAGGACAGCTGCGAGATTTGCTAAACGCCGTATTTTCGACGCACGAGATTGCAAGCCATGTGTTAGAATGATGTTGATTTGAAACGATCTGCGGATCGAAGCTTTCTCGAAGAACCAGATTTTTATCTTGTGTCTGCTGAAAAAGTCGATTCTGCCGCTCAAAGCCTTACCGTGCATGGAATTTGCTATTGTTTGTCTGTGATTTCGGGGTCTCTATCGAGTTGTATGCCGAACCATTCAGCGAATGGACAGGATGTTTTCCATAGGGTTGGCGCAATGGATTCAATGCTTTTTTGGGAATTATAAGCCGGATTACCCAAAAAGCACTTGAAATCTGACGCCATAATGGGGAGTCTTCCGCAAATAGGGAGACACGAAATGGTGCGCAACGCACCCGGAAAGCACTGCCGCAAGGGCAACAATCTCCGGGAAGCCGACACCATTGATATGATGGCGCACATGGAGCGGGGCATGATCGGCAAGCGTCTTCGGCACAAGGACTTGATCGCGTGAGCGATTCGCCGCCAACGGTCATTGACCTGTTCAGCGGGGCCGGCGGCCTGTCGGAAGGATTCAGGCAAGCCGGTTTCAGCATTCTGGCCGGGAACGACATAGACCGATTCGCCGGTGAGACCTTTGCCGAGACGCACCCGGAAGCGACATTCATCCCCGGCCCGGTCGAGACCATTGACACCGCCGATTTGCTCGGCCCTGCCGGACTCCGCAAAGGTGATCTTCACTGTCTGATCGGCGGGCCGCCGTGTCAGGGATTCAGCGTCTACAATCACCAGCGCGGGATGCACGATGAGCGATCCGGCCTGTTTCAGGAATACCTGCGGCTGGTCGAAGGGCTGTCGCCGCGCTGGGTTGTGATGGAGAACGTCACCGGGATCAATTCGGCAGGGGGCGGCGAAGCAGTCCGGCGAATCCTTTCCGGGCTGGAGGCGCTCGGCTATGCGGCCTCCACGCGGATATTGCGCGCCGAAGATTATGGCGTGCCGCAGGAACGCCGCCGGATGTTCTTTCTCGGCAACCGCGTCGGGCTGCCTGTCCAGTGGCCGGACGCGACGCATGGGCCGCTGCTACAGCCCCATGTGACGGTTTGGGACGCCCTGGGCGATCTGCCCCGTCTGGCGAACGGCGAAGCGCCGGATGGGCCGCTGGCGTACCCTGTGGCGGCGTTTTCCGCCTACCAGACGGCGCTTCGCGGCAACGGTCGGGTTGTGACGCACCATGCCGCGCCCCGCCTGTCAGAGATCAACCTGGAGCGAATGAAGCATATCCCGGAAGGAGGCAGCTGGCGCGACATTCCGTTTGACCTCTTGCCGAAAGGTATGAAAAGCGCGCGGCGCTGCGATCACACGAAGCGCTATGGCCGGCTCCGCAAGGACGGCCTGTCATCTACCATTCTGACCAAGTGCGACGTGCATTGGAGCGCGTGCATCCATCCCGAACAGGACCGCGCCCTGACCGTCAGGGAGGCGGCACGGCTGCAATCCTTCCCGGATCGCTTCACCTTCGCCGGGCCGCGAACCGAACAGTATGTGCAGGTCGGTAACGCTGTGCCGCCCTTGCTCGGTCGCCGTGTTGCCGAGGCAATCCTGTCCGCAGAGGAAATCCCCGTTGCCGCCTAAGCCGCGGTATCAGATTGGCGAGCGGTTCGGCGAGCCGTTCGATCGCATGGGGTGTGTCCCGGCGCAGGGCGCTGGCGCAAGCGGCGCTCGGTGATGCAGACGTGCCGATATGTCCGTTTCAGGCTGGCGACAGGCGATGCACCAAACAGGGCGGCGTTTGCTCCATTCGGGCCGGCGGCGGGCCTGTCGTAATCACCTGCCCGACCCGGTTCGATCAAGGCAACGTTCTGCCCCGTTGTCGGCGGGTCTTGGGAAAGTTTTTGTATTGAGAACATAATCGCAGCCGCATCGCACGAAACCGAAGCGAGCTTCAGTCGCTCGTCAGCTGGAGCCGAAATTGATCTTGTTCTTAAATTTCCGCACCAAACATTGTGGGCTTTCGAAATCAAACGGGCAACCTGTCTCAAGGTTTCATGCGATTGGTCCTTATGAAAGCCTAACCATCGGGAAACATGCAACTTTCAGCGTTGGGTGCGGAAAAGAATGTTCCGGGTGCGGAATAACAATCTTGAAATCGATTTTCTGCTGCACTAACTTATATCCAGACCAAAACAGTGCGTTGATCTCAGCGCACAACAGGCCACGGAGAACCAAGAACTGTCGCAATTCGCGAATGCCGCCGAACCGGCGGAAGTGCCAGGGTCTCTTTCCGAAGAGCTCCGTATACCGCCAGAATCAAGAGGACTGGCGAGGTACATTTTAGATTCTCTTGATTCCATCAAAGCTGAAGAGATTGTATGCATTGATCTAGCTGACAAGTCCGACATAGCCGATTGCATGATCATCGCTTCGGGTCGCTCGTCCCGCCAAGTCACTTCAATCAGCGAAAGACTTGTCGAATGCCTTAAGACAAAGATTCACCGGAGAATCCATGTCGAAGGAGCAAAGCATGGCGATTGGGTGCTTATTGATGCCGGCGATATCATTGTTCATGTGTTTCGACCGGAAGTCCGTGAGTTTTACCAGCTCGAGAAGCTTTGGATGCCGACGATTCAGCAGACGCCTGCGAACTGAATGAAAATCAGTCTGATCGTTGCTGGGCGAGCAAAAACCGGACCGATCAACGAGCTTGTTAAACCATACCTGGACCGTATCAACAATTCCGGTCGAAGCGTTGGGATTGGACCAGCGACGATCACTGAATATGAACCCCGGCGCGGTGCGGACAGGCTGATTGAGGCTGCGCTCGCGCGCACCGGGACTCTGCTTTGCACTTTGCAGGTGCGGGCGCGCTTGGTCAGCAGCGAAGATTTTTCAAAGCTGATCGGCCGATGGCGCGACAATGGATGCCGCGAGGCGATTTTTCTGATCGGGGGCGATAATGGCATTGCGCCCCGACTGGAAGAAAGAGCTGACTGTTCGCTTTCTTTCGGTCGTATGACGTTCACGCATATGCTGACCCGGATTCTTCTGGCGGAACAACTCTATAGAGCCGTGTCCATAATGCGCGGCTCTCCCTATCACCGCGGCTGATTTGAAAGTCTGATATTCGTATGTCAAATCAAGTTGCTCTTTGCATCCTCGACGGATGGGGGTTGTCGGAAAAATTTGAAGGCAACGCGATTGCTCACGCGAAAACTCCGAATTTTGACCGTCTTTGGTCGGAATGCCCATCCGCGACTTTGATAACGCACGGCGAAGCCGTCGGATTGCCGCCGGGAAGCATCGGAAACTCTGAAGTCGGCCATCTTCATATCGGCGCTGGCCGGACGATCATGATGGAGATGCAGCGGATTAACGCCGCCGTCAAATCGGGAGATTTTTTTCGAGCCGAAGAAATTGATAGGCTCATCGCAGAATTAAAGAAGACCGGCGGAACGGCGCACATAATCGGATTGGCGACAACGGTCGGGGTTCACGCGCTTCTTTCCCATATCACGGCCGCCGCCCGCGCATTCGGGTCCCACGACGTTCCTGTCGCGGTGCACGCGTTCACTGACGGTCGGGATTCAGCGCCGGGAATGGCTCCTGAAAACCTTGAATTGCTGTCGCGCGAACTACCGGCCAATGCCACGGTCGCGACGCTTTCCGGCCGCTATTTTGGCATGGACCGAGATCGGAGGTGGGATCGCGTTCAGCAAGCATGGCAGGCAATTGCCCTGGCCGATGGAAGGCGTGCGAACTCAGTTGCGGAAGCTCTGGCCACAGCCGCGGAGCGCGGGGAAACCGACGAATTCATCAGACCGACCGTGATCGACGGTTACGAAGGCTTGCGCTCCGGTGATGGTGTTTTCATAGCCAATTTCAGATCTGACCGAGTCAGGCAGATTGCTTCCGCTTTGTCAGATCCGGATTTTTCCGATTTTGACACACGCAGCGCAAACAAACCGGTTGCGACCTTGGGCATGGTGCCGTATTTTGAAAGCGAGCCGACATGGATTCGCAGCCTCTTCCAGAAACCGGTCATTTCAAATACGCTTGGAGAATGTGTTTCGCTGCAGGGCTTGTCGCAGTTCCGATTGGCTGAAACAGAAAAATACCCGCATGTAACATTTTTTTTAAATGGCGGAAAAGAACGGATGGAGGTGGGAGAAGAGCGGTATATGGCTCAGAGTCCGCGTGTGGCGACTTACGATCTCGCTCCTGAAATGGCGTCAGACGCGGTGGCTTGCCGCTTCGCGGCCGCAATTGCCGAAGGATTTGATCTTGTCGTCATGAATTTCGCCAACCCGGACATGGTGGGTCATACCGGAGATTTGTCAGCGGCTGTCAAAGCCTGTGAAGCAGTGGACCGAGGGCTGGGAAAGGCAGTCCAGGCAATAGATTCAGCCGGCGGTTCGATGATCGTAACCGCAGATCACGGGAATTGTGAAATGATGATTCATCCTGACACCGGAGCACCGCACACTGCCCATACAACCAATCCCGTTCCTGTGATACTGTTCGGCGATTCCCGTGCGCGCATGCGGCATGGGCGCCTGTCGGATCTCGCTCCCACTCTGCTGGAGCTCTTAAACGTGGATCCTCCAACCGAAATGACGGGTCGCAGTCTGCTGCGTTAAGGATTTTTGATCAGCGGTATGGAAAGCTGACAAAGGCATTGGAAACTTTAGACAGAATCGCATAACATTCGACGCTCTGCTGCACTGCATGCACGATCTGAGGCAGGTGCGCCTTAATCTGAACGGATGTCCGAATATGACAAAATACACAACCGCCGCACTCGTTACCGTTGCTGCCATGATTTCAGCAATTTGGCTGGTGACAACTTCGGTCGCAGAAGAGAACGATGATGGTCCTACCATACATGAAATGTTCGACCTGTTCAGTCAAGTCTACCACATCGTAACCACACAGTATGTTGAAGAGGTCGACTTCAGAGAAGCCATACGGGGGGCGGTGCAAGGGATGCTGTTCTCGCTTGACCCGCATTCCACATACCTGCCCCCAGCGCAGATGGAGGAAGCGGCGGAACGGGCAAGCGGCCAATTCGGAGGTCTCGGTATTGAAGTCACTCTTGAACAGGGCTGGATCAAAGTAGTTTCACCTATTGACGATACGCCTGCGGCGAATGCGGGAATCCTGGCAGGGGATTACGTGACTGCAATTGACGGCCAAGTTGTTCTGGGGCTCACACTTGATGAGGCTGTTGACAAAATGCGTGGTCCCGTCGGGTCTGATGTCGTTCTCACAATTGAACGCGAAGGCGAAACCGCGCCATTCGATGTCAAGATAACCAGAGATATCATCAAGATTTTGGCCGCTGAGGTTCGGCTGGAAGTGGACGCGCTGGCGGTGCGGGTTAAAACCTTTACTCAGCAAACACTTGGCAATGTTGCCGAGGGAATCGTCACGCAGGTGGCAGAGGCCGGCGGCTGGGAAGAAATTTCCGGTGTGGTTCTTGACCTGCGCAATAACCCCGGCGGGCTGCTTTCAACCGCTGTGAATTTGACAGACGCCTTCCTTGAACGAGGCGATATCGTCTCCGTGCGGGGCCGGGATGCCGAAAATTCAGAGGTGTTTGTCGCAAATCCAGGAGATCTTGTGGACGGAAAACCGATCGTTGTGCTGATTAACGGAGGAACGGCGTCGGCCTCCGAAATCGTGGCGGGAGCATTGCAGGACCACAACCGCGCGGTCATTATCGGCACCAAAAGCTTCGGAAAGGGATCGGTTCAAACTATGGTTAATCTCGGAGCTGGCAAAGGCGGCATCAAAATTACAACCGCCCGGTATTACACCCCGTCCGGCCGTTCGATTCAAGCGCAGGGCATTGTTCCTGATGTCTATGTTGAAGGATTGCGTCGGCCGCGGAGTCAGCCAGAGGAAGAGGAAGAACCGGATTTTCCGAACCGACGATCAGAAGCGGATCTCGTCAACAGCCTAGAGAATGACAGCATATTGAATCCTGAAGAAGACGAGGAGTCTGCAGAGCAGAGAATAGAAGCGGTGGCAAATCTGCGCAAACACGATCCGCAAATGGCTTATGCGATTGATTTGCTCTCTGCGATCAGCGCCTTAGAAACGAACTGATCAATCGGCGGTCAAGCGATTTTGAGAACGAGAAATTATGGCTTCGCTTCCATATCGGTCCTGCGTCGGAGTTGTTCTCGCGAATTCGCAGAACAAAGTTTTCGCCGGGCAGAGAATAGATAGCGATTTTATGGCTTGGCAAATGCCGCAGGGCGGTATTGATGAAGGAGAGGCTTCGATTTCGGCTGCGCTGCGTGAACTTGAGGAAGAAACCGGGATTCCTCCTTGTCTGGTGAAGCCGATCGAAGAATTTTCCGACTGGCTGTTTTATGATCTTCCCGCTGAACTTGTTCCGAAGCTGTGGGGCGGAAAATTTCGCGGCCAAAAGCAAAAATGGTGGCTGTTCCGGTTTTTGGGATCCGACGCCGATGTGAACATCGCAACCGCGGAGCCGGAATTTTCTGAATGGCAATGGCTCAGCCAAGAAGAAGTTGTTGCAAACGCGGTCTCTTTCAAGGTTGAAATCTATAGGAGAGTGTTTGCGGCTTTCAGCAGAAGCCTCTCCGCTTGATCGGATTGTTCTCGCTCATGGTTATATTCGGCTGCGGCAAGTCCGTGATCGTTTGTCTGGCTTTCAGTTGAACCGATGGCGAGTCGTCGCGGAATAATTCACAGCAGGGAATTAGGTCTTGAGCTGGGAGCAGGGGTCGTAAAGTTCATAACCGGTCGCGAGAACCTGCATTACGGGCTTTGGGAAGACGGGTTGGAAGTGTGCGCCGGAAATCTGAAAGCCGCGCAGGAAGCCTATACAGCAAAACTCGTTGGCTTATTGCCAAACAGAAAGTTGAACATACTCGACATAGGCGGCGGCTGTGGAGAAACTGCGCGTGATCTTGCCGATTCCGGACATAATGTCGAGATTGTCGTTCCAAGCAAAATTCTCGCAGAACGCTGTGAAAGCAATGCAGGAAGCGGGGTTGAAGTGCATGTCATGCGGTTTGAAGAATTTAGTCCGGCACCGCGTTTTGATGTGTGTCTATTTTCCGAAAGCTTTCAGTACATTCCGATTGATGTGGCTTTGACGAATGCTGCTGCGTGTTTGCGCGAGGGCGGCGAAATTCTGATCGCCGACTGTTTCCGCACGGGAACGTATTATGAGGAATGGTCCGATGTCGGGCTGGTTGGCGGCGGTCATAGTTTGGGAAGCTTCCGTGAAGCTGTGAACAGCGGTTCATTCGAGTTGCTGCATGAAGAAGATATAACCAATGCGGTAGCTCCTTCTGTTGAACTTGAACAACAATTCTATAATCTGATCGGGTTATGGGTATCGCGAACAGATCAGCACCTTGAAACGAGTCATCCGTTTGCGCGTCAAATTTTAAGATTTGGGCTCCTTGTCTTTGCGGGCCGCCGCCGCCTTTTAAGGCTGCGGCGCCGACTCGCCGGCAACTATAAGAATGCCGAAGCATTTTGCCGCTACAACCGCTACCTGATCTGCAAGCTGAAGCCCAAAAAGGTCTGAGGCTTGCGATTAACCTTTAGAAAGCCACAGAGATTGACCTAGAGCTGTTTTTGCCGTTTCACCAAGCCTCTGAATCAATCGGCGGACCAAACCGGCAAATTCGTCTATCCAGTGATTTCGAGCTCAGAACGCTGGAATCTGTCCTGATCAAGTGCTTTGCAGACGAGTGACAAGCGTCATCACCGCGCTCATCTCCAGAGTTTCTCTGAATGCAGGATGACAAGATCGACCTTAAAGCGCGACTGTGACGACTTCCGAGCCCTGGCAGTCCTATGGTTGATTCCTTCGGTGGGGTTTAGTGTGATGCTGGGTCGGTCGCGGCTCTCCCATGAAACAACAAACGGGTTATTGGGTTGCATCCAAATTGGTGCGCCAATCATTCCAGCCAGCTTTGACCGATGACGGGGCGTTAAGCCATTCCTGCATCGGTTTTCCGGTTGCCGGATCTGAGGCCGGGATCGGCAGCATCATAATCCGTTTGCATGCGCGATTATAGTTTTCATCAGACAGGAACGCTTCTTGAATATCATCCCAGTCGCGCCCGTCAGGATAACCGCCACACATATGGATATCCTCAGACATCCAAACCATCTGGTGACTGACACCCGCGGGCACAACGATCACATCACCCGCAGCGATCCGCACCCGCGTCCAGCCCCCTTCACCTACCGAAAGGCTGAATTCCATCGCACCCTTTGCGCAGCCCAGGCATTCATGGGAGGTGGAATGAAAATTAGCGTATTCATAAATTCCAGGATAATCCCAATTGTTAAGCCAGCCATTAGCTCGGAACCGAGCCTTGACCTCTTCGGCTCCGCCGCCGGGTATCGCTCCGCGATGCACCAGCAGAGGAAACCGACTATTGGGGATTCTGCCTTGGGGTTTCGAAAAATGGATTTCCACGCTCATTAGAGCCTCTTGCAAAATCAGGCCGCGCGCCCGGGTTCTGAGAGAAAATACTGCCGGAGGGAACAGTCGATATGTCTCCGAGGAAGTCAACCGCTTCCAGATGAGCCTGCGCCTCGGAGGCGCCGCCGCCGCGATTACGGTCGACCGATATATACTTTGTGTCTGCTGGAAAAGTCGATTCGACCGTTCTAAGCCTTACCGTGCATAGAATTTTCTGCTGTTTGTGGTTGCGAAGATTCAGAAGATATGGCATAAAAGTGGAAGATTCGCCCAGATATTGTGTCAAATAGGCGAATCTTCAACAAAAGGTAATGCCATGAGAACCACATTTGAGAAAAATCTTCAACTGTTTCATGTTCCGATCGAGGAACTTCAGATCAACGAGCAGTCGCGGGACGACATTCCCCGTCTGCTGAGCGGCCTGAAGGCGCTTTACTGCGACGAGCAGTCCCGTCACGCGGTTTTGGCTCACATGGAGGCGAAGCATTCGGAACGGGCCAGCCTTGAGAACGGCCGTCCGGGCATGAGTTTCTGGCAGGTTCTTGTGCTTGGCATTTTGAAGCAGGGGCTCAACTGCGACTTCGACCGTCTTGAGGAGATGTGCAGGCATGCCGAAATCCGGATCATGCTGCAGTGTCCGGATTATCATGATCAGTTCAAGTCTCCCCGGATCGCGTACAATCTGACGGAGCTTCTCGACGAGGATACGCTTCGGTTCGTCAACAATAAAATCATGCAGCTCGGTCACAGGATCGTGAAGCACCGCGGTCCGGTCGATGTGAAGGCGGATTCGTTTGTTGTGGAGACCGACGTCGAACATCCGGTCGACCACCGTCTGCTTTCCGAAGCGGTGGGCTGCGCGGTGCGCGAGACCGGCAGGCTGTGCGCCCGCAGGAACATCAAAGGCTGGCGGCAGCACAAGCATCTGAAGGCCAAGCTCGGGAACCGCTCCAGCCGGCTGGCGCGGCGGCTCCGCCGGACAAGCGTTGACAGCTCCGCGCAGGTCCGGGACCTGCTGGAGCAGTCCGCTTCGCTGATCAAGAGGGTGAGGGAGACTCTTCTTGATCTGCCGGAACCGGTTTTGGCCGCCGAGCGGCCGGCTGTCGGGGCGATCTGGAGATACTGCGCTATGGCGGCTAAGCTTTCGGGCCATGTCCGCACCCGCCTGATCGACGGAGACATGGTTCCGCACGGGGATAAGATCTTCTCGGTGCACGAGCCGCACACGAGGTGGATATCGAAGGGCAAGGCCGGTCGGCCGGTCGAACTCGGCGTGCCGGTCTCCATCGCGGTGGACCGGCTGGGCTACAAGCTGGACTGGGAGATCCAGTGGACCGGCGGCGACCGGGAAAGCATCATTCCTCTGGCCGAACGGATCCGCGCGCGGTTCGGGCGGATCGGCGTCTTCAGCCTGGACAAAGGGTATTGGTCGCCCGGCATCCTGGCGGCCCTTGGCGATATCGCCGAAATGCCGGTGATGAACAAAAAAGGCCGCCGCGGCAAAGCGGACCGGGAGCGGGAAGCCGCCCCCGGCTATGCCGAAGCGCGAAGGGCCCATTCCGCGGTCGAATCCGCGATCAACGAACTGGAGCATAAAGGCCTGGACCGGATCCTGTCCTACGGCGCGGACGGCTTCGCCCGCATGACCGGCCTTGCCGTCTGCGCCGCCAACATCCAGAAAATCGGAACCACGATCAACGCCTGGCGGTGCAAAGGCCGGGGCCCGCCGCCGCTTCCGGCCTGACGGCCCTCCCCTCCGCAGCGGAAATCACCGCCGCCCATTCGGGCCACAGGACAGGTGTGCGCGGAATCCGCCTCGACGCACTAAAACCGCCGGCAGACCCGTCGAAATGTCGGAAATCAGCCGGAAATCCAGCCGCGGAGACCCGAAAGCCGCCGCATCCAGTCTCCGTCAACCGCCGTTGAACTGTTCTAAAATGCAGAATCAGGGGGTTTCTAAACTGGCACTACTTTGTATCGTGATGGCATGTGGTCAAGGATCTCGTCATTCCGCTGAATGTTTCGCTGCTGCACCGGTCGCCTGCGGCCCAGAACAGAATCCGTCGGAGATCGCATTCCAAATCTTGAAAGACAACTTTGTCGCCAACCGTGTGTCCAATTTCAACACGTTCAAAGCGTAAGTGAACTGTGTCCAGGATCATTTCGCACGGCAGCCCGAAAAACGTGGATTTCTCTTAATTGACCCTAAGCATCGCTGAGACCGCAAGCAGAACCAGAATCAGTTCCCGCTCAAGGATGTTGGATTTGATTTCGAAGTTCCGACTTTTATCCTTCAATGCGGCAGCCTGCTGGACTCGAATTATGCAAGGAGCGCCAAAACCTGCGAAATCCAGAATGAATAAAATGCGCTCCTAAAGAATACCGGCGTCTTGAAATCGTGAGCCGGCTTAGTGAAGCAGTTAAAACTTTTGGGATATGATTGCGAAATCAAACGGTATCATGCATCATGGATGAAACACAAAATTGCATGTGTCAAAGGCGTTCTGTCGGGAACTATGGGATCCGAACAGCTAAAGAAATAAGTGTGGGCAATGGTTCAAAGGACAGAACGGCGCAAACGGGATGCAGCAGCGACAAAAGCGAGAATTCTTAAGTCGGCAAAACGAGAATTCGCGAAGAACGGGCTCGCGGGCGCGCGGGTTGACGTCATCGCCGAGCGTGCTCAAGTCAACAAAAGAATGCTCTACCATTATTTTGATAGCAAGGAAAATCTGTTCCGGCGGATATTGGAAGAGGCATATCTTGATATCCGGCGTGCAGAGAGAAAGCTTGACTTGGACAGTCTTTCACCGCCCGAGGCGTTGGAAAGGCTGGTGCGTTTCACTTGGCAGTATTTCCTGAAAAATCCTGAATTCATCACCTTGGTCAACAACGAAAATCTTCACCAAGCCAAGCATATCCGACGCATAGAGAGTCTTCCTGACACCATGCGCGGTTTGGTGCATATGGTTGAGCGCACTTTAAGGCGGGGAGAGGAGAGCGGAGATTTCTGTTCAGGAATCGATGCGGTTCAATTGAACATCACAATCGCCGCGATCAATTACTACTATTTTACCAACCGATATACTGGTTCTTTTCTCTATGAACGCGACCTGTTCGATTCTGCGGCCCTTGATAAGCGGTTGGAATTCAATGTCGAGACCATTCTGAAATTGGTCAGCAATCCTGCTAGTCCTCAGATCGGGAGGGGGCCAACGCGTTCTCGTGGCAAACCCCCCGAATCCCAGCACGGCTCAATGCTTATCGGAGATGTCAATGTTGCGCAGACCGTGCAGTCCTGCCCGGTGGAGAGCACGGTCGGTTGAACCGGTGATGAGCATCGACAATTTCGGTTAACAGCAATCCGCCGCTTAGGTCGGCGGGTTTTCTCAATCCTTTGTTGATTTCGTATCCGTTGACTTCATTCGCCTCTCGTCAAATTCGTTGGTGTGATGCACCTTCGCCGTAAGGGACATTAATGCCTCCGAAGCGGCGGACACGCAAATTGCATTGTTCGGCGTGTCCCACGAATCCTTCAAGCATGCACAGACGTGATCCATATTCGCCCACGAGGGTCGCTGCTTCGTCAGTCAATACCCTTTGATAGCTGTGCGTCTTAATGAATTTTCCGACCCAGAGACCACCCGTATAGCGCCCGGCCTTCTTGGTCGGCAGGGTGTGATTGGTGCCGATCACCTTGTCGCCATTAGCAACATTTGTCCTCGGGCCGAGAAAGAGCGCACCATAGCTGTGCATATGTTCCAGAAACCAATCATCACGGTCTGTCATCACTTGCACATGCTCGGATGCGATATCATTGGCGATCCGCAGCATCTCCTCATAAGTGTCGCAGACGATCACTTCTCCATAAGTTTCCCAACTGACACGGGCGGTTTCCGCGGTCGGAAGGATGGCAAGCAGGCGGTCGACTTCCATCAGGCTTTGTTCAGCGAGTTTCCGCGAATTCGTCAGGAGCGTACAGGGGCTGTCGTAACCGTGTTCGGCTTGTCCGAGGAGATCGGTCGCGCATATCTCAGGATCGGCGGACCGTTCGTCAGCGATAACCATGGTCTCGGTCGGTCCGGCGAACAGATCGATTCCGACGCGACCGAAAAGCTGCCGCTTCGCTTCCGCCACAAAGGCATTGCCTGGCCCGACCAGCATATGCACAGGATCAATGCTTTCAGTTCCCAGTGCCATCGCGCCTATCGCTTGGATCCCGCCAAGCACATAGATTTCGTGCGCTCCGCCCATTTGCATCGCAGCGATCACTCCCGGGTTGGGCTCGCCGCGAAAGGGCGGTGTCATCGCAACAATTCGAGGAACCTTGGCAACATTGGCAGTTGCCACCGACATATGGGCCGACGCGACCATCGGAAATTTGCCGCCGGGGACATAACAGCCCACCGATTGCACTGGGATGTTGCGGTGACCGAGAACAACTCCCGGAAGCGTCTCGATTTCGATATCACGGATCGAAGCCAGTTGCGCTTCGGCAAATTGTACAACTTGATCATGAGCGAACCGGATATCAGCCATTTCACGTTCTGAAAGGCGGGAGATGGCAGCGGTGATTTCGCTTTCACTCAACTTAAAAGCGTGTGGCTCATGGTTGTCGAACTTTTTACTCAATTCACGCACCGCCGCATCGCCCCGGTTTTCGATATCTGCGAGCGTAGTCTCGACAATGGAACGAACTACAGCTTCATCACCGGCGCGTTCAGCAGACGGTTTTCCGCGTTTCAGGTATTGGATAGCCATCTTTCTTCCGATCTAAAGAGTTTCAAGCCTGTGCCGCCGAACAGAGATAGAGAGGACAAATCTGTTATCGACCATTCAGCGCTTGAGAGTTACCTGACAAACTTGTTAAATCCAACACCATGCAATCACCCGACGGTGCCTTGTGCTTTAAGACCTTAATCCGGATGTGTCTCGATCTTGGTGCTGTACCGCCGAGAGTCCCGCAGCGTAATCATCAAACACTGCGCTCGGAGCCGTCGGCACGGGTGGAACGTCCCACTAGCCCACCACATTCGACGCAGCAATACTCGCATCGCTAATGATGAGAACCTCGACCAAAGCGGGGCCGCCCGAATCGAATCCCGCCTTTATCGCCGAACCGATTTGGTCGACTGCCTGGACGGATTTCTCCAAGTCAAATCCGAAGGATTTAGCAAGATCCGGAAAGCGTACGGAATAGGGATCCGCGTTTTTGCCTTGAAACGAGAATTCAGAAATGATGTTCCTTCCCATTAAAGCGTCTTGGCCGTCGCGGATCGAAATGCAGCCGGAATTGTTCAACACCAGAAAAACGACCGGTACGTTGTAGGCAGCGCAGGTCGCGAGTTCCTGAACACACATCATGAAGTCACTATCCCCGATGATACAGACCACTGGAGCATCGGGTTTGGCCAATTCACTTCAGCGTCGATGTGCGTCGGAATCCGGTTCATCACGTCGCGTCATTTGAAATCGTCGCCCGCATCCAAACGCCCTCTCCCACCTCCGATTCAATTCGGGTTCCATATATGTGCCTAGTAAACGGTCCCTTCCTCCCACCGATTTTGAGGCAACAGTTTGTTTGAGCATTTGTTTTCTGTTGGTTGATGCTGACGAGTCAAATCATTAGATTAGAAACCAATTTGCGAATTGGAGAGTGCATTGTCGGGGCTTGCAACAGTTTTCGGTGGATCAGGATTTTTAGGTCGGTATATCGTGATGCGCTTGGCCAAAGCAGGTTGGCGAGTGCGTGTCGCTGTGCGGCAAACTAACGAAGCGCATTTTGTGAGGCCGTATGGAACTCCTGGTCAAGTCGAGCCGGTGCGTTCCAATGTCAGAGCTGAGGCGTCAGTTGCCAAGTTGGTTGCCGGTGCAGATCTAGTGGTCAATTGTGTCGGTATCCTAGTGGAAACGCGCAGGCAGAAGTTTCAGGACGTTCACAGCGTTGCGGCCGGTCGGATCGCTCGCCTTTCAGCAGAAGCCGGCGTTCAACAGCTGGTTCATATTTCTTCAATCGGCGCGAACCGGGAAAGTGAAAGCCGCTATGCGAGTTCAAAGGGAGAAGGCGAGGATGCGATCCGGGATGCATTCAGCAGGGCTGTAATTTTAAGGCCTTCGATCGTGTTTGGAACGGAAGATCAATTCTTCAATAAATTCGCGGGTATTGCTCGACTCTCACCTGTTGTTCCGGTTGTGTGTGGCTGCACACGGTTTCAGCCAGTCTTTGTGGGCGATATCGCATCAGCTGTGATGTGCGCAGCAGACGACCCGGAATTATCGGGGCTGTTCGAACTCGGCGGGCCAGAAGTTTTAACATTTCGCCAGCTATTGGAACGCATGCTTGTCGTCATTCGGAGACGCAGGTTGATTCTTGATATTCCAGTGCCGTTCGCACGCATGAAGGCGGGGGCATGGGACCTCTTACAGGTGGTCAGCGGTGGATTGTTAACAAATCACATTCTTACGCTTGACCAAATCCGCCAGCTCGGACACGACAACATCGTTAGTGAAGAAATGCGTGGGTTTCAGGCGTTAGGAATTGAGTCGACAGCGTTGGATTCAGTGATGGAGTCTTACTTGTACCGTTTCAGGCCAGCGGGACAATTCACCGCAATCCATGAATCATCCAAAGTGGTTCGGGATGCTGACACACCGTCGCACAGCCCAATATAGACTTACGCGGTTCTGTCTTCAGCGGTTAAATTTTCAGTTCGACGCGATCGTGCGGGAGGCACCGATTCTTAGACCGTTGTCGGCAACGGTTCCAAAACGGATAGTGATTTCAACTTCGCTGCGTGGGTTCAGGCGTTCGCCGTCATAGACCAAGCCCATTCTTGCCTCTCCAGTAATGGTAAACAGGCGACCGAGAGGTGAATTCTTCCCTGAATCCGTAATCTTGTCGGGACAGTTTCCAAAAACTTTGTCTCTTTCCAGGCACTTGCCGCTGTCGGTCAAGCGAACGCCGTATTCCGGTTCTCCCAAAAACGGTAATTCAGCGGCTGCGGGTGCTGCAAGAGCACAGCAGACACAAAAGACTGAAAGCGATCTTCGCATGGTTATGCAATCCGAAACCAGTTCTGACCAGCGTGCCTGTTCATCAGTTATTGCTGTTTGACCGATGTGTCAATCCTTCCACTACAATTAGTCCTGTGTTCCGAGGAATTGTTCTGCGCGCTGCGCGATGCCCAGACACGAAAACGAATGGGAAACGGAGGCATAGAGCCCGTAGAAACTTGAAACTCAGTAATATTGGCGCTATATACCGTAAAAATCGCCGAAGTATGATAACACATGCACATTGCAAACTTCGCTGCAGGCGGACAGTTCGAGCCGCGAAAGATCGCGGCGGTGTTGCGCACCTCGACTGAGGAGATCGCCATGACCGTTGGTCTTAGCAAGGACGCCTTGCAGCGCCGCACCCGCATCAGCTCGGTCAAGACGCAGCGCCGATTGCGCGAGCTGGTCGAGGTGCTGAACAAAGTCGAACCCCGTTTTGGGTCGGAACTGTTGGCCTATGCGTGGTACCGCTCAGAGCCCCTGCCCGGCTTTGATGGACGGACTGCTATGCAGCTCGTTCAGGAAGGCAAAGCGCAGCAGGTTCTGGAATACATCGACGCGGTCGACGCAGGCGTCTTCGCCTGATGCCTCTGAAAAGTGGGTGCTACACAGGATCCCTCTATCGCGCCCTGAACCCGGTCTATGCGCGAGAGCCTCTCTCAGGACGTGGCGCTGAACTCTATGGAGGGCGCTTCAATGCAAAGGGCGCCCCTGCCTTCTACACTGCACTTGATCCAACCACAGCGCTCCGCGAAGCGCACCAAGTTGGTAGCCTGCAACCCACGATTCTGGTGTCCTACACCGCCGAGCTAGGCCCAATTTTTGATACCCGCAACGAGGACGCGCTTGAGCATTACAGAATGACAGTCGACATGCTCGCCGATCCCGCCTGGCGATCAAGGATGCTCGACGGCCAAGCGGTGCCGACGCAGGATTTTGCTGGCAATCTCATCGCCGATGGGTTTGCAGGACTTTTGATCAGGAGCTTTGCAAAAGGCGCGCCGGAATCGGACCTAAACATCGTGTTGTGGATCTGGACCGGGGAAGGTTGCATCCTTGGTGTCGTGGACGACGAAGACCGGCTGTCACGGATGTGATCCGCAAGGTTAGACCTTTCGAATGATAGATTAGTGTCAGCAAAAAATCCCCTGATTTTGCAATCCGGAACAGTTCGGCGGCGGTTGACGGAGACTGGATGCGGCGGTTTTCATGCGTTGAGGCGGATTCCGCGCAGCGGTTTGTTGTTGCAACCAACTGATTGGTTGGTCGAACGACAAATTTCAATGAAGCGCAAACTCAAAGCCAAGCCAAAGTTAATAATGCACCTCCCAGAATGAAACGATAAATCACAAAGGGAGTGAAGCTGAACCACCGCAGCATTCCCATAAGAAAGTAAAGTGAAACCAAGGCTGCGGAAAAAGAAAACACGACAACAAGCCCGGCTTGAGTCAGAGTCATGCCATGACCGGAAGCAGCGAGCTCGAAAAAGGATAACGTAGTAGCTGCAATGATCACAGGCAGAGACATCAGCATCGAAATTCGCACCGCATCCTGACGAACGTATCCGCAAAACCTTGCAGCTGTGATCGTCACCCCAGATCGCGAGGCGCCAGGAATGAGGGCTGCGATCTGCCAAAAACCGAAAATCAGCGCATCACGAACGGTCCAGTCCGACACCGATTTCACCTGCTTGCCTGACCGATCGCTCCACAAAAGTAGAATGCCGAAGGCAATAGTCGCAATCCCGATCACTTCCAGCTTGCGCATATGAACATCAAACCCGCTCAGTTTGATCGCAGCACCCGCCAAAACGACCGGAATTGTGGCGAAGATAAGACCAAGCGCCAGCCGAGCGCCGGCAGACCGGCTGTCGCCGTGCGCCAATTCAACCACTCCTGCAATAATTTTGGCAAAATCGGCTCGAAAATAGAGCAATACAGCGCCGATTGAACCCGTATGTGCAGCGACATCTATGGCCAATCCCTGGTCGCGCAGGCCAGTAAGTATCGGAATCAATGCCAAATGTCCTGAGGAGGAAATCGGCAAAAACTCCGTGAGGCCTTGGATCGCAGACACTAGCAGAAGATGAAACAATGACACACCGAAACTCCTGGAAAGATTTGAAGGATCTCTTTCGCCTATAAGGTAATTAATGCTGACATAAATTGGTAGAAACGGCGTTGCTCGACTGCAAAGGCAGGAAAATTTTTTCAGAAAAGGTCATAAAAACTGCCTTTTAATTGCTTGAATCCTAATGTAATCATCACTGCCCATTTACCTTTGGAGCCGTTGTAATGGTCAAGAACAAGATGCTTGCATTTGTCGATCTTGGCAAGGAAACCCCGGTTAAACGGCTGTCAGACATAAGAACAGCGGACTTTGGGGAAATTTATGAGGAATATGCGCCCGAAAAGGCGGCTGAACAAGCCAGCCGATGCTCGCAGTGCGGAGTTCCATATTGCCAGACTCATTGTCCACTGCACAATAATATCCCAGACTGGCTGCGATTGACCGCCGAAGGAAGATTACGCGAAGCGTACGAACTTAGCCAGCGGACTAACACATTTCCCGAAATCTGCGGCCGCATCTGTCCGCAGGACCGGTTGTGCGAGGGCAATTGTGTTATCGAACAGTCAGGCCACGGTACCGTTACAATCGGTTCCGTCGAAAAATATCTAACCGAATTGGCGTGGAATGAGGGATGGGTTGAACCGATCGCTCCCGCTGCCGAACATGATTTTTCCGTAGGAATTATCGGAAGCGGTCCTGCCGGTCTCGCCGCAGCGGACAGACTCAGACGCTATGGTTTGCAAGCGACCATCTACGAAAGAAACGACCGTGCGGGAGGGCTTCTTACCTACGGAATTCCCAGTTTCAAATTGGAGAAGCCGGCCGTTATGCGCCGGATCAGGCAAATCGAAGCCGGTGGTGCCAAATTCGTGCTTAACTGCGATGTCGGGAAAGATGTCTCATTCAACGCACTGCTATCTCGTCATGATGCGATTTATTTGGCAACCGGTGTCTATAAGTCGCGCGAATTGGAATGTCCGGGCATTGGGTCAAAGGGAATTGTCACCGCAATCGATTACTTGACCGCGTCAAATCGGAAGAGTTTTGGCGATGCGGTGCCGGAGTTCGACAACGGCAGTCTTGATGCAAACGGCAAAAGGGTCGTTGTGGTCGGTGGAGGCGATACAGCAATGGATTGTGTCCGAACCGCCGTTCGCCAAGGCGCTGTATCGGTGAAATGCCTTTACCGGCGCGATTGGAAAAACATGCCCGGTTCACGGCGCGAAGTCGATAATGCCAAAGAGGAAGGTGTGCAATTCAAATGGCTGACGCAGCCGCGCGCTTTCTTCGGTGAATCCAAGGTCTCAGGAATTCTGGTCGGCACGATGCGGCTCGGTTCCCCGGATGCAACGGGTCGGCGATCCACAAAATTGCAGGAAAAAGCTGACTATCGAGAAGATGCGGATTTGGTCATCAAAGCCCTTGGCTTCGAGCCGGAGAATTTACCAAAGCGTTGGCGCGCGGACGATTTGGAAGTCACCGCATGGGGGACAATCAAGACAAATTTCCGGACGCACGCCACCCAGATGCCAGGTGTCTGGTCAGGCGGAGACATTGTGCGCGGCGCGAGCTTAGTGGTGTGGGCAATCCGCGATGGAAGAGAGGCAGCCGACTCGATTTTTGAGCATGCATCGCAGGCTTTCAAAGCAGCGGCATAGGAGAACTGCTTATGGATGGTTGGGATCCACAACTGGAATTGATGCGACGCAGAAGGTTGTCTCAGCACGGTCTGTACCGTCCCGAAGACGAGCATGATTCTTGCGGCGTTGGGTTTATCGCTGCGATTGACGGGAAAAAGTCCCGGCGTGTGGTCAATGCCGGCATAGAAGCATTGAAGGCGGTATGGCACCGGGGCGCTGTTGATGCCGATGGAAAAACCGGAGACGGCGCGGGATTGATGCTGCAGTTGCCGGAGGAGTTCTTCTACGACCAGGTGAGGAGAACCGGGCATGAACCCGATACCGAGAAACAGATTGCCGTTGGAATGGTGTTTCTTCCCCGCACTCAGTTTGCCGCACAGGAGAGCTGCCGCGCTGTCGTAGAATCAGAAATCCTCGCCATGGGACATACCATCTATGGCTGGAGGCATGTGCCAGTGGAGACTTCCGTGCTTGGCGAGCGGGCCAAAGCTACGCGTCCAGAGATTGAACAGATCATGATTGCCGAAGGGCGCGGCGCTGCTCCGGAACAATTCGAGCGTGACCTGTATTTGATCCGCCGACGCATTGAGAAAGCTGTCGTAGAGGCGCATCTCAATGACTTTTATATTTGCTCGCTGTCCTGTCAAACCATTGTCTATAAGGGCATGATGCTGGCCGAGCAGGTTTCAGAATTTTATCCCGACCTGAATGATCAGCGTTTCACCTCCGCATTCGCGCTGTATCATCAGCGCTACTCGACCAACACCTTCCCACAATGGTGGCTGGCACAGCCCTTTCGAACGCTTGCCCACAATGGTGAAATCAACACGATCAAGGGCAATCTTAATTGGCTTGTCAGCCATCAGATCCGGATGGCTTCAGCAAGCTTTGGACGTCATGCCGAGGACATCAAACCAGTTGTTTTGCATGGATCCTCCGACTCAGCATCACTCGATTCTGTGTTCGAGGTCATGGTCAGGGCTGGTCGCATCGCGCCGATGGCAAAGACAGTCCTTGTTCCAGAGGCGTGGTCCAAAAAATCCGTCGAGCTGCCGCAGATGTGGCGCGACATGTACAATTACTGCAACGCGGTCATGGAACCTTGGGACGGCCCGGCGGCGCTTGTCATGACCGATGGCCGATGGGTTTGCGCAGGCATGGATCGGAATGGTCTGCGTCCGCTCAGATTTACCGTTACGCACGACGGAATTGTCATCGCCGGATCGGAAACCGGAATGGCTCCGGTTGATGAAGCGCTGGTTAAAGAGAAGGGTGCTCTAGGTCCAGGACAAATGCTTGCCGTCGATCTTGCGGAAAGAAAACTGTATCATGACGCTGAACTGAAGGATTATCTGGCATCCCGGCATCCGTATTCGGACCGCGTTTCCAACATCGACGATCTGCAGACTGTCATCGGACAGCCCGTGGAGTCGGCGGTATATGAGGGTGATGAGCTTCGCCGACGGCAGTTAATGGCAGGGTTTTCGCTTGAAGAATTGGAAATGGTTCTAACTCCGATGGCGGAAGATGGGAAAGAAGCGATCGCTTCAATGGGAGATGATACTCCACCAGCTGTTTTGTCGTCGCGCTATCGGCCGCTTAGCCACTACTTTCGGCAGAATTTCAGCCAAGTCACTAACCCGCCGATCGACTCGCTCCGAGAGCATAGAGTAATGAGCCTCAAGACTCGGTTCGGAAATCTGCGCAATCTCCTCGAAGAAGAGCGGCAGGTCGCGGCGGCAATTCACGAAACACCATTCCTCAGCAACGCGGCTTTTGATGCGGTGTTGCGGCATTTTGGAGGTTCGGTCGCCACAATCGATTGTTTATTCTCAGTCAATGGCGGGCCCGATGCTCTAAAGAAAGCATTGGATCGAATCCGTGGGGATGCAGAAGACGCGGTTCATTCGGGATATAGTCATTTGGTGCTTTCCGATATGCAGCAAGGCCCGGAATCTGTTCCCATCCCGATGATTCTCGCCACCAGCGCCGTAAACAGCGGATTGTCTCGTAAAGGACTGCGCGCCTTTGTTTCAATTAATGTTCGGTCGTCCGAATGCATCGATCCGCACTACTTCGCTGTGCTGGTTGGCTGTGGTGCTACGACCGTAAATGCGTATCTTGCGCAAGATTCACTCGCTGATCGGATCAAGAGAGGTCTTCTCGACATGACGCTGACCGAGGCCGTCGGACGGTATCAGGAGGCGATTGACCAAGGTCTCCTGAAAATCATGTCGAAAATGGGGATTTCAGTTATCTCATCATACCGTGGCGGGCTTAACTTTGAAGCCATCGGACTATCCCGATCTATGGTGGCCGAGTACTTTCCGGGCACACCGAGCCGCGTTTCCGGCATCGGGATCTCAGGCTTGCAAAGAAATTTGTTGGCAAAACACGAGAAAAGCTGGCGCGGCTTGGACGCTTCACTTCCGATTGGAGGATTCTACAAGGCGCGGCATTCCGGGGAAGTTCATGCTTGGGAAGCTCGTTCCATGCATATGCTCCAATCTGCATGTGAACGGGGCAGTTATGATCTTTGGAAGAAATATTCCGAACAGCTGCACAAACGTCCGCCCATCCATTTGCGCGATCTGTTGGAAATTTCCCCGGTTGGTGCCAGCACTCCACTGGAGGATGTCGAGTCGATAACTGCGATCCGAAAGAGATTTGTGACACCCGGCATGTCGCTTGGCGCACTCAGTCCGGAAGCGCATAGGACACTGAATATCGCGATGAACCGTATCGGCGCGAAGTCGGATTCAGGAGAAGGCGGCGAAGATCCCGCACATTTTGTTCCAGACCCGAACGGCGACAATCCGGCGGCGAAAATCAAACAGGTCGCCAGTGGACGATTTGGGGTGACAGCGGAATATCTTAATCACTGCGATGAGCTTGAAATCAAAATCGCACAGGGTGCGAAACCTGGAGAAGGAGGCCAGCTTCCCGGGATGAAGGTGACCCCTTTGATTGCCCGTCTGCGGCATTCGACGGCGGGAGTATCCTTGATTTCACCGCCTCCGCATCATGATATTTATTCGATCGAGGATTTAGCGCAGCTGATTTACGATCTCAAACAGATCAACCCACGCGCCAAAGTAACAGTGAAGCTCGTTTCATCCAGTGGAATCGGAACAATTGCCGCAGGGGTTGCGAAAGCAAAGGCGGATGTAATTCTGATATCGGGACACAATGGCGGGACCGGCGCATCGCCGGCGACGTCCATTAAGTTTGCTGGCATGCCTTGGGAGATTGGTTTGGCGGAAGTCCACCAGGTTCTGACACTGAATCATTTGCGGGATCGCGTGACGCTGAGGACCGACGGCGGGTTGCGCACCGGAAGAGATGTGGTCATCGCTGCGCTGCTCGGGGCGGAAGAATTCGGAGTTGGCACGGCGGCTTTGGTGGCGATGGGCTGCATAATGGTCAGACAATGTCATTCCAACACCTGTCCGGTGGGGGTCTGCACACAAGATGAGAATCTGCGCAAGAAATTCATGGGAACCGCGGACAAAGTCGTCAATCTCATGACATTCTACGCTCACGAAATCAGAGAGATTTTGGCGTCAATCGGCGCGACTTCGCTGCAAGAGATCATCGGCCGGGCTGACCTCCTCGCGCAAGTTTCCCGCGGCGCGGACTATCTGGACGATCTTGATCTCAATCCATTGCTGGTGACAGTCGATGATCGACAAAGCATCGGCAACTGTCTTGAACGGTCGCGCAACGAAGTTTCCGAGACGCTGGACGCGGAAATTTTCCGCGATGCGCAGCCGTTTTTCACCGATGGGGAAAAGATGCAGCTGTCATACTCCGTGCGGAATACTGACCGCACGATCGGGGCACGGACATCGTCTCGCATCGTCAAGCGATTTGGCATGAACAACAATTTGCAGCCCGATCATTTGACTGTGAAACTCGCTGGATCCGCAGGTCAGTCACTCGGCGCATTTGCGGTAAACGGGCTGAAAATCGATATCTCTGGAGATGCGAACGATTACGTCGGCAAGGGATTGTCCGGCGGAATGATCGTTCTACGGCCGCCTTTAAGGTCTCGACTGACTGCGGCTGAAAACGTGATCATAGGCAACACAGTGCTTTATGGTGCAACAGGTGGATCACTGTTTGCGGAAGGACGGGCTGGCGAGCGGTTCTGTGTTCGCAACTCTGGGGCTCAGGTTGTCGTTGAAGGCTGCGGGGCAAACGGCTGCGAGTATATGACTGGCGGAGTTGTGGTCATTCTTGGTTCAATCGGTGCGAATTTTGCCGCCGGAATGACCGGCGGCATGGCCTACATCTACGATCCAGAGCATCGTGCGCCCCAATTGGCAAATCTCGACACGGTAGTGATGTGCGCTTTGACATCACGCTATTGGGAAGCTCAGTGTTTTGGCCTTATCATCAAATTCCTAGAAGAAACCGGCAGCGTTCGAGCACAGTCGATAATCGACAACTGGGACGAAGCCCGGCGTAGTTTTGTCCAGATCTGTCCCAAGGAAATGCTGTCGCGGATTTCACATCCACTGGAGGCTGAACCCGTCGCTGTCAGCGCTTAATCCCAAGCGCCTATTGCTCTAACGAAATTAAATTGCTTTGCCGATGAACCACTGCATTGTCCCGAAATGACAAGCAGTCATTGATTCTCCGACGTGTGAATTGATGGTATTTCAGCGCATCTTTTTGCTATGGGAATCGGATCAGCATGTTATCCGCCTTCATCATCGAATCCGCTGGAGCGGCTGATGAAGGAAATTCGAAGACGGACCAGGGTCGTCGGGGCCTTTTCCGATAGGCAATCCTGTCTCTGCCTGGCTGCGGTCAGGTTGAAACACGTCGCCGGCACGCAGTGGAGCACGCGAAAGATTCTGGACACTACCACCCACCGAAAATCAACGATTGTCTGAAGGTCTGCGCGATGTTTTGAAATGGCTTTCCATGATGTCGCGCAGTTTTTGCGCGACGATTTCTGGGCGATGCCGTGTCATCGAAACATGGCCAAGACCAGGAAGTTCATGAAACTTTCCATTCGGGGCTAAATCAGAAACCACTTTGCACATGGAAGGCGCAGTCTGGACATCTTCCGAGAAACTGATGACGTGAAACGGAACTGAACAGGATTTCAAATCCTCTCGGCAGTCGAAATCCAAACAAGTCTGCCATTGATCAATCAAATCCTGTGGGTCTCGGTTGGCAAATCTTGCTGTGTAAGCTTGTTTGATTTCAGACCACAAAACCGGGTCGTGAAGGGCTTTGGCAGGAAATGCATAAGGTGCGTAGTGCGGAGCAAGAAAGTCGTCCGGCAGCTCAATGCCCCGCCGCCGCAAATCTATCTCGGCTTGCATCCAGTCTCGGGTGAAGCCATCAATATAGGCTGATGTGCCCATGGGTATGGCAAGCTTAACCTTTTCTGGAAAATCTATTGCGGTCTGCTGCGTAACCAATCCGCCGAGCGACAGGCCTGCCAGCACGGCTTCGCCGTCGCAGAACGCGTCAATCACGGCGGCGCAATCCTGTGCGAAATCCGCCATGGTCCAAGGTGCTGGCGATGAGACCGTGTTTCCGGCTCCGCGCGGATCGTAGGAAATGCACCTGTATCGATCAGAGAGCATTTCAAATTGCTGGGAATAACTTTCTGCCGTTGCATCGCCTCCAGGAATAAAGACTATGTTAGGTCCGTGGCCTTCCACGACTACCCGCATCCTTGTGAAGCCCGCTTGCAGAGTGTGAATCTTCGCGTTTCGGCCAAATTCGGGAAACACGCTCAACAGAGCATCTTTCTTTTTGTCCTGAGTGAGCATCAGACGAGATTCATACCAGATCTCTCGGAATGGTCTCCAACCAAGCTTTATCAGCCACCGTTTCGTCTTGACTGGTTGCTTTCAGCGTTGCGCTGATTTCCCAATCATCGCTCTTGGCGCGCACGGTGACGGACACATTCAATTCAGCGCGCCAATCCGAGCGTTCGTACTGTTTGAGCCGAGTGGAACAGCCGACGGCCGAGTTCGGGTTATCCGGATGGATTGTGAAGCGATCCGTTTCGACGGTTCTGATTTCAATGTCCGTATGCAGGTGCTTTTCGCGTCCGGTGTCTGTGTGAGTAACATAGGTTTCAGACCCGTCTGTATAGTCAAGTGAAAGAGTTCGTTCGAATTTTCCGTTAGATATTAATTCCGTTTGCAGAGGAAACGCTCCTTCGGGTGAATGGAATTTATCTTCAGACTCGGTGCCGGTGGAAATCGGAAGTTCTATTTTGGCACCGAACAAGGTGAGGGTTGATTGTGCCTGTGATGGCCAGATTGTCGGCCAATAGGCGTTTGCCAGTGCTAATCGCAGACGCTGTCCTTTTGCAATTCGCTGTCCGCACGCGTTTAGCTGGAGCTTGATCGGCGTCCGTTTTGGTGGCAGGGGTTCAGGCGAGCCAATGCGGATTCTGTGAGTTAGGTTCAAAACACCGTAACTGAACAGAGTTGCCTTACCGTCCTTGTTCACAGCCGAAAGGATTGCGGCCAGATTGGCCTGCGGAGCGTCGGACTCGATTTCGGCGGTCAGAATTGGAAACCCGAGCAACTGCAGGTCTTCATCCAATGGCTCGGTTTCGAACGGCACCATGCCACATTCCGCGCTTTGATCGACAGGGCCGTCCGGAACCAAACCGTAGCCGCACCAATCCCCCGCTGCGTGGCCGGTCGTCTGTGGAGACGAAAGCATGATCGGAGCTCCCGCAGCAGTGCCAAGTCCGCCTGATCCTGGGGCTAGTTCTTTTGTCTTGGCAGCATAGCCTTGCCAGCTTGACAGCGTTACCCAATAGCCAGGCCGTTTTTCGTAAAAGGGCTTTGGATCGGCCGGATCCTGAATCCATGCGCGCAGCATTGGTTCGCTCATGATCCCAGTGTCGATGTTTTTCAGATGCTGATCCCACCACCGGAGACATTCCTGCAGAAATCCAATCCGCGGTCCGGGCAGCGCAAAATGCGGATATTTATGTCCCCAAGGTCCAATGAGTCCCTTTCTCGGGCATTCCAAATGTTCAAGCATTCTGAAGACGGCATTCGTGTAACCATCAGCCCAGCCGCCAACCAGGTAGGTCGGCGTTTCGATGCTGCGATAATTTTCACAGATGGAGCCGTGTGCATAGAATGGGCTGCGCCGCTGATTTTTGAACCAATCCAGCAGCCAAAGCCCATTGCCTTCGAGACGTTCGCGCCACATATCCAGCCATCGATCGCCGACTATAGCGGGATCCGGAGGCGTATGCGAAATTCCGAATGCGGTTGCGCCCCATGTGAGTTTGCTTGTCAGCACAGCGCCGCCCATGAAATGAATATCATCAGCGTAACGGTCATCGGTCGAGCACAGTGAAATGACCGCACCGAGTTCCGCCGGTCGTAGCGCAGCAACCTGCAGACCGTTGAAACCTCCCCAGCTTATGCCGATCATGCCCACTTTGCCGGTGCACCACGGCTGTGCCGCCAGCCATTTCAAGACCGCGAGACAGTCGTCCTGTTCCTGTTGGAGATATTCGCCTTTGCAAGTGCCCTCGCTATCGCCGGTCCCGCGCATATCCACGCGGATTCCCGCATAACCATGACCGGCGAAATAGGGATGCGTGAGGTGATCACGCTCAACTGTCCCGTCGCGTTTTCGATAGGGAAGATACTCCAAAATTGCTGGAACGGGATTGCTTTCCGCATCATCGGGCAACCAGATTCTTGCAGCTAAACGGATGCCGTCTGGCATTTCAATCCAACAATTTTCGATTTCCCTCACATCGCGGGGGAATTCCGTGCGTATGGCGATTTCCGAAATCATACGCCATTCCTTTCGAATTCATGGTTCCATTCAACGGAGTGAAATTGTGTTTCACCATCCCAACAGGTTGTGGACGCAGAGAGGTGGAATTTGTCCTTGGTGGCCTTCATCTTGGATGTTGTTTCAATTCGAATGTGCCAGTCATCCCTCGTCAAGTGCGCTTCCTGTGTCATGCTTGCTTGCGCGCTCAGGGGATCTGATGGATGAATCGAGTAGTTTCGGTCGGTTTTATGTCCCATGACGGTCCCGGTTTCTTCAAGCAGGACTTCGCCAGCCGGACCGAATACGCCTCCATCCAAAAAGAACCGGGCATTGTGGACCCCGGTCGTCAAGTCAACTTTCAGCGATCTCTCCATTGAACCGGCCCTGACCTGTCGTTCCGCGGGCCGTTTGGATGGCGCAGCCGGAGCTTCCAGTCTGCGCGTCGCTTCCTGAACAGAAGTTAGAATTGGTAATGTGATGGCGGATTGGCCGGTTGCAATAGACAGTGTCACCGGTTCAGGAGATGGCCAAAGAATCGGCCAATAGGTCGATGCAATCTGCACCATCAGGCGGTGTCCCTTGGCCAAGCGATAGCCAATTCCATGCAGTGGAACCCGCACATGCATTTGTTCTCCGGGAACCACCGGAGTGGGATGTGTGTCGGATTGTCGGTGAGTCAGGTTGCAGAAACCACGGCTGATCAGAGTTTGTGCACCTTCAGGAGCTTCATCCACCAAGAGAACGACAACGAATGCTTGTGGTTTATCCGCTTTAACCGCCAGAGAAAGGGTTGGCTGGCCGAGTATATGGATCGGCGTTTCGATAGGTGAACCACGAAACATCAAAGCGCCAGCGGCATCAATGCGGCAGTCAGTGGGCATGTCGCCGGGAATCGCAAACGAACCCATGTCACCGCCTGCGGAGCCAAAAGTCTGCGGTGAACAGACGCTGAGGTCAGGTCCATTCCGCGGCTCGAAATCAAGGCCGCTCTCATTCAAATACAGTCTCTGCGGACTTAATTTTGATGAAGGCCAAACGGATTCTTCGAACCAAATGCCCGATCGATATTTTTGTGTCGCGCTCGGCGGTGTGGAATCTTGCAGAAAAAAGCGAAAGCGCGGTTCATTCATGATCCCGGTGTCTTCGCCCTTTAAGTGATGATCCCAGAACCTTGTGAGTTCATTCAAAAAATCGATCTTCGGATCGGGAATGGCTTCATGCGGATAAAGATGAGCCCAGGGTCCCATGACAATCTTGGTTTCCGCGCCAAGGTATTCGGCGATTCTGAATGGCGTATCGCGAAACAGGTCAGCCCAGCCGCCGAAAAAGTAGACCGGAATTTCAACGTCATCGTAATTTTCCGAAATGGATCCCCGCCGCCAGGTTTCGTCATGTGTCTGGTGTTCAAGCCACTGCGCCGGCCAGAAACTCATCGCGTCAAGCCGTTGCCTCCACATTGTGCGCCAGCGTTTGCCGACGATTGCCGGATCAGGTGGATAGGCGTTAATCAATTGCATGCATGATCCCCACCAGAAATTATCGCCGGCTAAAACACCTCCATAATAATGCACGTCTTCAAGCCATCGATCATCCGTTCCCATGACCGGCGCGATCGCTTTGAGAGCAGGCGGTTTAAGAGCTGCGACCTGGAAGGAGCTGTATGCGCCCCAGGACTTGCCGAACATTCCGACATTGCCGTCGCACCATTGCTGTGCGGCGATCCATCCGATGATACTGGCGCCGTCTTCGATCTCAATTTGCGTATATTCGTCAAGCATCACACCATCGCTGTCGCCGCTTCCGCGCATATCCACACGAATTGAGGCATAACCAGCTTCGGCGAAATGCGGGTGCATGGATTCGTCCCGCATGCGTGTGCGGTCACGTCTCCGGTAAGGAATGTATTCCAAAATCGCCGGAACCGGAGACTGCAGAGCGGTCGTTGGCAGCCACAGGCGAGCGGCTAAATTTATGCCGTCAGGCATTGGAATCCAGACGGTTTCATGCACTTCAATCATGAATGGCACTCCTCGGTGGGCGGCATTGGTCCGGTTAGCGGAAAGTGGCAGGCGACTGTCTGCATGGTTGATCGCTTGACCGGCGATTCCACCCGGCATCGATCTTTGACCCACGGACAGCGTGTGTGAAATTCACAGCCTGCCGGTCTCGCCATCAGCGAAGGGACTTCCGCCTTTAGCGAAATACGATTGCGCGGCTTGTCGGGATCGGGTTCTGGGTTCGCGCTGAGGAGCGCGGCCGTGTAAGGGTGGGCGGGCGATGAGAAGATCTCTTTGGTTCTGCCGGTTTCCACAAACCTCCCCAGATACATGACCGCCATGCGATCCGCGACATGCCTCACAATGTGCAGGTTGTGAGTGATGATGATCAGAGAAAGCCCCAGTTGTTCTTTCAGTTCCTTCAGAAGGTTGAGAATTCCGCCTTGAACCGAAACATCAAGCCCTGCCGTTGGCTCATCAGCGATGATCAGCACAGGGTTTAAGGCGATTGACCGCGCGACGCCGACGCGCCGGGCTTGTCCGCCCGAAAGCTGGTGCGGATAGCGGTCGGCAAAATCCATCGACAGTCCGACGAGCCCCAAAAGACGTTCGGCTTCTTCTTTAAGATTCGCTTCAATTCCGTGGATTCGGAATGGTTCGGAAACCAAAGCGCCGACTTTCATTCTTGGCGAAAGAGAGCCGACCGGATCCTGAAAGATCATCGAAATACGCTTTCGGGTGTGTTTCATTTCTGCTGCTGAAAGGTCATCAAAACTTTGGCCTTCAAAAATAACCTGCCCAGCAGACTTAGGCTGCAGCCCATTGATAGACCGTGCGAGTGTGGTCTTTCCGGAACCGCTCTCGCCGACCAGCGCAAAGGTTTCACCTTCTGCGATGTCGAAACTCACCCCCGCCACCCCAAGAATCGTTTTACGACGGTAAAACGGTCCGATATTAAAGCTCACCTGCAGACCGCTGACTGAAAGCATCATGCTTTGGCCAAATGACACCGCACCAAATGCCCATTCCTAAGTGTTTCCGAAGGGGCGGTCGCACAGATTTCCTCGCGGCGGTGACACCTCGGGGCAAAAATGCAGCCGGTATGGCGGATTGAAAGATCTGGGATTTCACCGGGAATGGTAGGCAGGTGTCTGGAGATCCCGGATTGGCGCGCCGGGTCGCAATCCAGCAGTCTTTCGGTATAAGGGTGCCGACTGTCGAGGAACAGCCGCCTGGCGGTTCCGCGTTCAACCACCTCGCCTGAATACATGACAACAACATCGTCGCAGAGTTCGGCGACGACGCCGAGATGGTGTGAAATGAACAGAACAGAGCAGCCAATCTGCTCCTGCAGGTCTCGGAGCAGGTCCATGGTCGCAACTTCGAGCGTTGCATCCAATGCCGTTGTCGGTTCATCGGCAATCAAGAGCGCGGGTTCCATCAGCAGCGCCATCGCGATAGCAATGCGCTGTTTCATCCCACCCGAGAATTCATGCGGAAATCGCTTTAATGCGTCCACCGGGTCGGGAATTCTGACCCGCTTCAACATTTCAGCTGCTCTCGCTTTTTTTTGCGCACGGTTTTCCGAAGATCGATATTGGATGTGTTGCATTTGCTTGCCGATTGAAATCACTGGATTGAGCGAACTCATCGGGTCTTGAAACACCGTTGCGATCTTCGGACCCCGCAATTCCTGCATCTGCTTGTGAGATAACTGAAGAAGGTCTCTGCCTTGAAAAATTATCTGCCCGCCATCTATGCTGCCGTTATCGGTCAGAAGACCGAGAATCGCATTGATAAGCGTCGACTTTCCACAGCCGGATTCACCGACGATTCCAACAATTCGTTTCTCATTGACATCAAACGATACATCGCGGAGGGCAAACAACCGGCCCCTTTCTGTTGCGAAGGATACGTTGAGTTCTTTGACGGAGAGCATGGCCATCAGCGCAGTTTCAGCCGCGGGTCGAACACATCGCGCAGTGTTTCGCCGAGAAAGGTGAAACCAAGTGTTGTCAGGATTATCGGAACACCGCCGGCAATAGCGATCCAAGGCGTGTCCCGAATGGCAGTGAATCCATCATTCAGAATTGTGCCCCAACTGGGAGTCGGAGGACGCGCGCCCAGCCCAAGAAAACTCATGCCCGCCTCGATCGCGATCACGACCGGTATATCCATGGATGCAAGGATCAGCAGCGGTCCCATGACATTCGGCAAAACGTGCACCCGCAATATCCGGGCGGTGGAAGCCCCCATGCTTTCAGCTGCGGCCACGAATTCTGCAGACCGAAGAGCCAGTGTTTTTGTTCGAATAATGCGGGCATAGCCCGGTACGTTGACTAGGATCACCACGATAACTACCGAAGTCAGGGATGGTCCAAACAGTGTAACAAGAGCCAGCGCCAGCATAACCGTCGGAAAGCTCTTGAGCGCATCGAAGAGAAGGATCAGCAGATTGTCGAGCCATTGGGGGCCAAAACCGGCTATCAAGCCAAGCATGATTCCGATAGTCAGCGACGCCGCTGTGGAAAAGAGGGCGACTGATAATGCGATCCGACCGCCATGCAGCACGCGGGAAAACAGGTCCCGGCCAAGCTGATCGGTGCCCATGAGATGAACCAGAGAGGGGCCGAGAAACCTGTCGCGCGGAGAAATTCTGCTGGGCTCGAAACCTGTTAGAAAATCGGCGAGAATCGCGCTTCCGACCATCATGACAACCAAGCCGACACCGAGTAGGCCCAGCGGTTCAGCGAGAATTCGCCGCACAGAACGCAGGATATCATAAACGGCTTCTGACACGGGGATCCAATGCTCCGACCACAAGGTCGGCCAGTAAATTAATCAAAACGAACAGCACCGTGGTCACCAGAACAGCACCGGTCACCAGAGGATAGTTTCGGGTCAAAATCGCATCGTAAACTAATTTGCCAACACCTGGCCGGGCAAACACGATTTCAGCGAAGACCGCCGATGACAGCATCTGTCCGATTCCGACACCCAGCAGAGTGACAGTTGGCAGAATCGCAATGGTCAGTGCATAGCGATATGTGATTTGGCGATCCGGCAAGCCGAACGCCCGGGCTGTGCGGATGTGCTGGGCTTCGAGCACCTCAAGCATGGAAGCCCGCACCAGTCGTCCGATATACCCGATCCAGCCGATGCCGACGGCGAGGCTGGGCAGTATCAAATGGGTTAGCTGGTCGACGAGATCACCGGGGTCTCCGGCGCCGATTGCTGGCAGCCAGCGCAAATAGACCGCGAAAACAAGCAGGGCGTAGATTGCGACTACGAATGAAGGAACAGCGATGACTGCGACGGAAAGAACACCGATGACGCGATCCACGATCCCGCCGCGCCGGACAGCGGCAATGCAGCCGAGAGGAATTCCCAGTGCGACAGACCAGACCATTCCACCGGCTATCAGCGCAAGCGTGTGTGGAAGCTGCTCTCCGACTACCGCGGCAACGGGGCGATTTGACAGCACCTCGTTGCCGAGATCTCCCATCCACGCATTACTGTAAAAGTTCCAGAACTGCACCCAGACCGGTTCGTCTAACCCCATTTTCGCGCGCAGCGCTTCGCGCATGGCTTCGGTTGCCCGAGGACCCAATGCCACTGCCGCCGGATCTCCAGGAATCAGGTAGATCATTGAGAAAAGCAGGAATAAAGCGGCCGAGACGATCGCGACCGAAAGCAGAACCCGATTTAGGAAGTATCTGAGCATGGCGGCTGGACGGTTGTGCTGGGAAAACCGTCCAAAGTTTTTCAGGCTGGCTTGAATTCAGGCAGCAGTGACTCGCCGTTCGGCTTTAGGCCAGGAACGATTGTATCGCTGTGAATTGCGCCAACAACTTCGTGAGTGAGGAACACATAGCAGCCGCTTTCGTCCATGAGCTCTTGCATGCGTTTGTACATTGCATCCCGCTTGGCGAAATCGCTTTCTTGGAGAGCTTGGTCGTGGAGCATTTTGTATTCTGCGTTATTGAATCGCTCCCAGTTCCAGACTCCGACTTGCTCTGGGGTAAACCAGACCGTAGCCCAGCTTGGATCGGGTTGCATTGAGTAACGGGAAAGAACGAGCTGCAGCTTGTTCCAGTAATCGCCGTTTTTGGAACCCAATGTCCAAAACGTCCCGCTGTCATTTTGTTTGATCTGGCAGTCGATGCCGACCTCCGCGAGGTTCGCCTGTATGACCTGCGCCGCTGTCAGCCGCTCTGACTGGTTGAGAATATCAAGGGTTACGCTGAGATTGGTTGCGCCTTCTTGTTCAAGCAGTTCGCGCGCCCGATCCGGATCGTAGTCATATGTAACACCGGTTCGGCTTCCCGGAAGGCCCGGCGCGATGATGCCGTTCCCAACGCTGGCGGCTCCAAAATACGCCGCATCAACGACCGATGGCCGATCAATGGCATGCTGTACCGCGCGGCGGATATTCAGATTGTCGAATGGCGCGACATCTTGGTTGATGCCAAGCCAAACATAGGCAAGCGAAGGTTTTTCAAGAACGATGCTGCCGGCTGGGGGATTTTGCTTCAAACGCGGCAGAGAAGAAACCGAGGTCCAGGTATAGTCAAGATCGCCGGCCTCAAATCCGCGTTCCGCCGTCGCTGGATCTTCAATCGGGATGATATGGATTTCTTCGAAACCACCTGGTTCGTGCGCCCAGTCTGGATTGCGGCGCAAGACAGTTTTTTGCTTTGGCTGCCAATCAGCAAGCAGATACTGACCGGACTGGGCTACGGGCTTTGTTTTGATCGTTTCGCCGAGATCTTCCATAGCCCGCTTCGAGAGGATGCATGATGCGGCTGTAGGCAATGTCGTCGTCCACAGCGGCACGAATTTGTGCTTGAGATGGATAAGACCCGAAAGCCGGTCTTTGACTTCGACTTCCTTAAGAGCAGACCAGTCCCCCGCATACGGGCTCTCCATCGCGGGATCGGCGATCCGTTCGAGCGAATATTTGACGTCTTCCGCCGTCATTTGACCATAACCGTCGGTGAATGAAATGTTGTCGCGCAGGGTGAAGGAGACTGTCAGATCATCGAGCTGTGAAATGTTCTCTACCGCCAGCGGCTTCCAGCCCCATTCATCACCAGGGGCGACAACGACCAGCGGTGCGAAAATCGACCTGATAATGTCGCTTTCGGGCAATGACAGCCGGAAGGCCGGATCAAGAATCTGAAGGTCGGAATATGATCTGATGATCACCGTCGATCCGTCCTGTGAGATTGCGACATTAGGAATGAGCGCGGCGGAAGCGCCGAATGCTCCTGTCGCGGCAAGAAAGGATCTTCTGTTCAGGTCCAAATTAGTTAGCATTTTTATGGATTCCCCCAGTTATTTTTGAATGATCAAATTCAGTCCCAAACCAGAGTTCGGGAGGTTAGATTGCATAGCGCTCTCTATTCATAGCAACGGGGCCGGCATAAACAAGCAGATAAGTTTCAACACAGTTCATGCAGGCGCATCAACTTGGTTTCCGTTGCAATCAATTGGCTGCGCGTGATCTCTTTGAAAGATGATAAGCGGCATTCACGGCCGGATCCGGAGCATGACTTGGGGCCATCCGTTTTGATCCGCAGACGGGGCGGTGACATGGCATCCGTCTGAAATCCTGGAAGAGTTACGGAAGGCGGAACGATTTGACGGGAACGGTTTTAGGAATTTGACGACTAAATCCAATTACGACGGAGGCTTGATTGACACGGCTGGAAGGTGCTCAATCGGTTGACACTGCCGTAAGTTTTGCAAGGATGAGGCCTTCAATGAAAGCTCAAGCGTGTCGAGAAATCCTGGTTCAAATCCCCACACCCTGATGGTGCCGTGCAACTTGCGGTTCGCAGATTTGTTTTGCGGCATCGGGGGCTTTCACTATGCAGCCCGGGATTTAGGGCTGCAATGCGCATTTGCCTGTGACATAGATGAGTCTTGTCGCCGGCAATACGAGCGTAATTTCGGATTGTGGCCGCAATCTGATATAACTGATATCGAAGCCGTGACGGTTCCAGATCACGATATTTTATTTGCCGGTTTTCCTTGTCAGCCATTCAGCATCATCGGAGATATGAATGGGATGAGAGACAGCCGGGGAACGCTTTTCTTTGATATCCTGCGCATTCTCCGGGCTAAGATGCCCGCTGCGTTTGTTTTGGAGAATGTCCGGAATTTTGCTGCGATCGATCGAGGAATGACTCTCAAACATGCACTGAATGGACTAGCTGAGCTGGGATATGATTGTGATTGGCGGATTCTGAACGCGTTGAATTTTGGTTTGCCGCAAAAGCGTGAACGGATCGTCATCGTCGGCATTGCGGGTGGACTCGGCTCCTTTGCTTGGCCTGTCAAAGCGGAACCACCGACGACATTAAGAGAGATTCTGGAAGCCAATCCTCCACCCCGCTTCTTTGCGAGCGAACGGATTCGGCGAAAGCGCAGGGAAAGTCATGTGGCGACTTGCACCCCGTCGATATGGCACGAAAACAAAGCAGGCAATATTTCGAGTCATGCCTTTTCGTGTGCGCTGCGGGCCGGCGCCAGCTACAACTATCTCTTGGTTAACGGCGAGAGGAGGCTGACGCCGCGGGAAATGCTGAGGCTGCAGGGTTTCCCCGAATGCTTCGAGGTGATCGGCAGCGACAGTCAGATTCGCAGACAGGTGGGGAACGCTGTTCCGGTTCCGATGGTTAGAGCGGTCATTCAAAAGGTTTTGGACGAGATTCGCGAGGATTCAGAGGACCTGCAAGGTTCGCGGGATATTGTCGCCGCCGAGAGAAACTGACGGTGTCTGATTCCAGCAAATCAGACTCTAATGACCAGGAATTCATTGAGCTATTGGAAAAGCGGTGCGCTTGTCTCAATCCCGCTGTTTACTCTTTTTGATATCCTCGGTTCCCGATTGCTCTGTACATCGCCATGGCTTGAAGGAAAAAAAGGTGGGTACCGCGTTAGCATGGCGTGATTTCAAATGATCGCCGATACCAGAATGGGTTCAGAAGCAATTCATAAAATAGCGACGGTAGAACACGAAAAGATCCCGATGACGGACGGTGTTGTCTTGTCAGCCCGCATATGGCGCCCGGAGTGCGAAGGCCGGTTTCCGGCGATCCTGGAATACATTCCCTACCGCAAGCGCGACATGGTCCGAGCCCGTGATGAACGAAATCATCCATTTTTTGCCTCACGAGGTTTTGTCTGCCTCCGCGTGGATATGAGGGGATCGGGCGACAGCGAAGGCACTATGCGCGACATGTACTGCGACGAAGAATTGTCTGATGCTCGGCAAGTCATCGAATGGATCGCCGGGCAACATTGGTGCGATGGAAATGTCGGCATGTTCGGCACATCTTGGGGCGGCACGTCCAGTCTTCAGGCGGCCATCGATTCACCGTCGCCTCTTAAGGCCGTGATCGCAAATTGTTCCACGGGAAATCGGTTTGAGGACGACATTCATTGGATGGGCGGCTGTCTCTTAACGGACAGTTTCGAGTGGGGAGCGACCCTGCCGGCGATATTGGCAGCTCCACCGGATTCAACGACTGTTGGACCTGATTGGATGGAACAGTGGCAGCGCCGCCTTGCTCAACTGGAATTTCCGTTAGGTCATTGGATACGCCAAAAGACAAAAAATGATTATTGGAAGCGAGGCTCGGTTTCACTTTGCGCCGAGCGGCTGAATGTTCCGGTGTTGGCGGTTGGTGGATGGTCGGACCGCTACTCGAATTCAGTTGTGGATCTTGTTAGTCGTCGACCTGATATCTGTTGGGGAATCATCGGTCCTTGGGGCCACCATTATCCGGATGTTGGCAATCCGGGTCCATCGATCGGATTTCAGGAGGTGGCTCTGCAATGGTGGAATTGTTGGCTGAAGCCCTCTGGGAAACGCCCAATCTGGCCTAGAATTCGTTTATGGCGTCGGGAATTCGACAAGCCTCAAAATCAGATTTCTGCTCGAAGCGGCGCGTGGGTTCAATACGATTATCCAGCGGAATTTTCCGAGACGACATATTTTTTGACAAAGGCTGGTCTGAAATCGAAGCCTGACCTCACCGGTTCATTCGTGAAAGTTCCGAATGAAATCTCACATGGTCGATGTGCTGGGGACACGGGATATTTTGGACGCCCGAACGATCTTCCGCCTGACCAAGCGGAAGACGACAAAAGATGTTTGTGTTTTGACAGCGAAACACTCGGTCGTGAACTCGATTTCATTGGTAACGTTGAAATGTCTGTTGACATCGTCCGAGATCGACAGGACGCTCAGCTTGCGTGTCGACTGTGCGAGGTTTCGTCTGATGGTCAATCCAATCTTGTGTCAAGACAAGTTTTGAATCTCGCGCTTGGTGAAAGCCGGGAAGGAACAGCTGTGTTCAAGCCCCACCAGCGACAACGATACACGGTTCGGTTTCCGGCGATGGCCTATAGATTTTCAAAGGGAAACCGTATCCGGTTGGCGATCGGGACATCGTATTGGCCGTTGGTTTGGCCGTCGCCGGTGCATTCGGATATCAGGCTTGCTGTTGGGAAGGCAGAATTGCGACTTCCTATGATCGGAGAAACTCATGCATTGGCACAAGAATTTCCTGAAGCCGGAACGCATCCACCGGATCCTGCATGGGAAACAAATTCCGGAGAAGTCTTGCGTGACTTTTATGCCGAGGATCGGGGCGAAAGGATTCTAGAAGGCTGGCAGCTTCCTCCGACTGCGACCCGCTATCCGGAAATCGGCGTCAAGGTGGGCGCAGCAACCACAGTTCGATACCATGCCGACAAGCTGGAAGAGGCGAAGGCCGGATTTTCGATCAATTATCGTTTAAAGATCGAACGCCCAGATGGAGATGCGGAATTGAAGTCGTCTTTAACTGCGGTTCAAGAAGGCAGAAATCTTTCAACAAACGCCGAATTGATCGTCAAATGGAGAGGAATAAGGTTAACCCGTAAATCTTGGCATCGAAGATTTGATATTGGAACCAGTTAAAATCAAAAACTGCAGTGCAGTTGGGCGGTCAATCTTTTGAATCGATGGCGGCGGCGTTGGTTTAATCAGTGAAGAGCTGACGGATTTCACCGGGAATTCGAACAGACCGCAACGTTTCGTCATCCTGCACGCCGACCAAAACCCTCGTCTCAAATCCTTCCACATGAAGCGACTCTTGCATTAGCAGCTTATGGCGGACCTCGAAGCGGGAACGGCCAAAATCGGTGATTTGGGTTTCAATGTTCACCACATCGCCGTAGCGGCACGGAGCATAAAATTGCGCCCGAACGTCAACCACCGGGAATCCAATCACGTTGAATTTGCGGATGAGCTCTGGCTTGGGCAAGCCGAACGTTTCAAAGTGATTTGCTGTTGATGCGTCAAACCACTCGAAATACCGTGGAAAAAATACGATTTTGGCCGGGTCGCAGGATCCCCATTCCACTTTAACAGTTCTTCGGCTGATCAGCATGGTAAATTTGTTTGCGCAAGGCTTACCGTTTGGTTTGATGGTTCTGAATGCTTAAGTCCATCAAATACCAAACCGTCCAGCTGATCGTGGTTTTCATTAGCAAGAGCGGCTGAAATCGCTCGGCGCAACAACGCAGTGTGGTCGTTGTATGCCGTTGTTTTGGCAGCTGGCCGGACAATGGCGTCCATGATTTTTTGATAGGCGGACCTGCCGCGCTCATATGTATCCGAATACCCTTTGAGAACTCTTGGCAGTTCAGCAAGAGCCTCGGCGAATGCAGGCGAATGGCGCAGTGAAAATTCCATATGGTGCAACCAATCTTCAATTGCCTCGGACTCTTTTTTGAAACGGCTGGATCGGCGGCGAAGATGCCGCATTGCGGCCGCGCCGCGCAATAGCCAAAATCCCACAACTCCATTGGACCGCAAGTGCAGTCCCGCCTTTAATCTTGGAAGACGGTGAATGATCTGCCTCTTTGTCATTAGCCAATTGCCAAGGCTGTTGGGAAGGATATCCACTATCTCTTCGATTCGAGGTTTCAAGTATTCGGTCACGATTATGGTTTGACCGGACTGAAGCTTTACCTCATCCCGGATTTTCTCAAACCGCTCCGGTCGCGTTTTAAGATCGGCAACCCGGGCAATGTCCTCATATGTCATCCAGAGTGCCAAACGTCGAAAGCTCTCTTCGAGAGAATGACGACTGGCCTCAAAGTCATTTGAAGCGGCGCGGCTCAGTCGCAAGCATCGATCAGCATATAGGTTTGCATATGAAGCGTCTTGGAAATCCATGCAGCGCTGTTGTCCGAGTTTCAGAATGTCTTGAAGTTCGGTCGGAAGCAAAGCGAATTCTTCCTTTCTTATGGAAGTGTGTTGATCGTCTTGCTTTGAATCGTCTGGGACCGCGGTGCTGCAAACAGCCTCCACTGTTGATTTAGCAGCATGATTTGCCGCATCAAATCCCTGTCGGGAAGCTATCGCCGATGGCTTGTTGCCTAAAACCTGTCGGCAAGCTTCGCTGCTCCATGGGAGAACGCCAGAGCCAGCCAAAGCGCCGAATAAGGTAGCGCTAACAAAGGTTTGATGTTTTTCCGCCAGTGCGTTGAGATCCAGCAGAACAGCGGACTTGGCCAGAGTAGAGACGGCGTTGATGATCGTGTCCCCTTCAAAGCGACCATCGCCCATGTCGGCTTTTTCAGCCACTGTGAAGGTTCTGGAAGACGAAGAGATCACCGTTGTTAATTGTGGTGAAATATAGCCTGCGGCCAATATACGGGCTGTTTCCAATAATTCGCTGGACAGCACAACATCCACGCGACCCGGCACAGGAACCAGACTGAGGACGGTTCGCGAGGACGGTTCTGCGAATTCGATATAGTAGCTGGTTGAGCCGGTGCGCTGCGCAACGCCGGGCACTGATGTGGCTTGTGCCTCGTAACCCGCATTTCGGGCAGCGGTGACCAGCCAATTCATCAGAACACCACCGCCTTCACCCCCTAAAGCAGCGATTAGTATCCGCATGGGCTGTTTGGAGTTCTGTTTGGTCAACTGATCAGCGTTCCTGTCAGCCAATTGCGTATCTGGGCCCGCGTTCGGTCAATCCAGTGCGGATTGCTGACAATCTCAGCTTTCCAGAAAGATGGACACAGGGTTGCAGCATGAGCAACTTCTCCGCAAAGTCCGCAGCCCACGCAACCGTTGGTGACGTGCGCGACCGGGTCAGTTTTGAGAGGGTCGGTGGATGACTTAATCGTCAAGGTTGGGCAACCGGACAATCGGATGCATGAGTGGTCGCCGGTGCATGTGTCTTCGTCAATGCCGAATCGGGTCCGAACAACGCGCTCCTTGTTGGCAAGGGCCTTTGTGCGCAGCGGTTTGATCCTGCGCTGTCGTTCAAGCTGACATTCGCCTTCTGCGACGATGACTTTAAGGCCGTTGAATTTTGTGTTGAATGCCTCTCGAAGCGTATCGCGCATTTTTGCGACATGGTAGGTATGGACAGTCCGCAACCACTTGATGCCAAGTCCCCTGAGCGCGTCTTCGATTTTTGTGTCGTTCTTTGTCGCGCTGTCTTCAGCAGCGGCAAGTTTGTGCGCTCGTTCAGGTGACGAGATCACCTCTTGTGTGCCGGTTGCCGATGTGTAGCCGTTCTTCATAATCACCAGCACACCGTCGCCGCCATTCATCATCCTTGAGGCCACCCCGGAAAGCAGTCCATTGTGCCAAAAGCCTCCGTCGCCCATGACGGCCAGGGGTCGTTTTTCTTGGAAACTTGCCACAGAAGCATTGGAAGCAAGGCTCATGCCGTAACCGAGGATGGAGTTGCCGAAGTTGAATGGGGCGAATGTGGCGAATGCATGGCAGCCGATATCCGCCGAGTAATGGACCTTTCCGAAATCTTTCTCAGCAAGCTTCAGGGCTGCGAAGAATGGTCTTTCTGGACAACCGGTGCAGAAAGTCGGTGGTCTTGCGGGCAGCGGTTCGTTCAACAGCGCAGCAGCTTGGTTCCGCAAGCTTTCAATTTCTTTGCTGAATTCTTGATCGCTCAGACGGTTTGTTTCTTGCTGCAAATGCGAGCGGAAGAAACGGCCGATGCCGGCAATCAGCACCTCGGCCGTGTAATCTCCGTTCATAGGAAGCATGTCCTTGCCGCACAGCGCAGTGTTTGAACCGCATCGGCGCAAGATCGCGCCAATTTCATTTTCGATGTATTCGGGTTGGCCTTCCTCCACGACCAGAACGGCGTCTTTTCCGGCTGCGAAGTCAGTGATTTCTTCCGGCACAAGAGGGTAGACAACATTCAGCGCCAGAATAGGGATCTCGCTGTAACTGTCGGCATCGGTCATTCCGATTTCCTGCAGGGCCGTCATCAGTGCGTTGTAAATCCCGCCTTGCACAATGATGCCGACCGAGTCGCATCGGCCTCCAAAAACCTCGTTGAGCTTGTTGTTTTGAATGTATGAGCGAGCTTCCGCTATGCGGGATTCCGCTTTCAGTTTTTCTTGGCCGAATGTTGCCGGCGGATGGGCAAGCTGGTCGTAGAGATGCGGCGCAGGTTCTGCGAGTTGGTTTTTGATTGAGATTTTGGGGGCTACATTAGCCTTCGCTTGAAAGCTGCCTTGCAGATGGCAGGCGCGGATTCTCAGTTGCAGCATGACCGGAGCATTGGAAGCTTCTGAAAGTGCGAACGATGATTCCACGCAATCCACGATCGTCGGCAGTGAAGGTCGCGGGTCCATCAACCAGACGGTGGACTTCATCGCGAATGCGTGTGTTCTCTCCTGAATGACCGATGAACCTTCTCCATAATCCTCGCCGATCACAATAAGGGCACCGCCGAGAACGCCCGGCGAGGCCAGATTGGAAAGAGCGTCGGCGGCGACATTGGTTCCTACGATTGATTTCCAAGCAACCGCGCCGCGGACTGGATACATGATTGAAGCGCCGAGCATGGCGGCAGCTGCCGCCTCGTTGGTGCATGGCTCGACATGGATTCCAAGTTCGCCCATTTGTGGGGAGGCCTGCACCATCACATCGACCAGATGGGAAATCGGCGACCCTTGATAGCCGCCGACATAGCTAACGCCTGACTGCAAAAGGGCTTTTGTAACCGCTAGGATACCCTCGCCGTAGAATGTTTCACCTTCGCCGAGCTGGAGCTTTTTGATATCTTCGGCGAATGAAACTTCCATTCTTTTTCCCCCTAGCCCACTTGCTAGTTCGGCTCCAAGCGGCGTTCAAACTGTGTTCTGTGTTGCAGGTCAATGTCAATGCCGAAATTTGGGACCAGTTTGAGAATTTCAATTTGCTGGGTGCGGGTCAGCAATTTTCGCAAATTATAGGGGCCCCTTGAATCAAGCAGTTGATGGTTCCAAAAAATTTACCATGAGAATTTTGTTGCTGACCCGCTGTCAAAGCGTAATTCGGTGTATAATCATCCGGAAAATCAGATCGAACAGAAAAATGTGAACAAATTGGTATGAAGGCATCTTTCCGAACGGAGTTTTCTGAATCAGATTCGGGAAGGGTTCAGCAGGACCAAAGATCCGTTGCAGCCGCGAGGCTTGATGCAGGCACGACCGGTCTCATTGCTAAATGATCCCTGACACGCCACCGTATCAAGATCAGAAGAACTGGGTGCTCTCAGATTCGTATGTCGCAGGCGGTGAAACCGATCACGCCTGATACCGTGTCTTGATCCGAATCTGGATTATCGAACCGTCGACAACTTATGGTTAGGAAAATTTTGTTTTAAGCTCTCACAATACTTCCCTGATTTCCTCGACATTAATTGGCGGGCGTCAATAAGGAAATTGCTGGCTGCAGGCGGGCTTGTCTTGTTTTGGCATACTCTAATACCCGATCAAGGACGCTTGTGCTGAAATTTTGCGTCTCGATCCCATTCAAAACGTGTGGACACCCTGCACCGGCCAGTCGATTTGCATGATCAATAATTTTCCGAGGGGTATGAACGTCCGGGTCCTCATGACCAAATTTTGCAATCGTGAGGACTGCTAGCAGCGACGATAGTTCGTCGTTTAAAATACCTTGACTACTGTATATGAAGGTCTTGCCCCAACTAGAGACAGTTCCTTTAAGGGGTTCAAGACTGAGTGCAGTTGCTATTGCAATGCTGAACGCCCAAAAATCCACCTTACGGCGGAACGGACGATTTTCAACACTTTGTTTGTCGCGAGAATGCATGGCGACGTATTGACTTAATTTATCATCATCACCGATCGGCAAGACAAGTCCAATATGCTCGGACTTAAGCATTTCTGAAAAATTGTTCACTGAATGCCTTTCTTTGACTTATTTGTCCATCGGGTTTTTTCTGCTTGCCCTATCCGTTCACAAGTGTGACAGAATTCTCTTGGACCGCAACTGCACACAAGAGATATCGGCTTTGAGCTAGTCAAATTCACCACGTCACCACCTTGGGATACATGCTGCCATTGTCCGGTCAACGTGTAAGTCGCACCGGCATAATTTTCAACTAAATCTGCGTCAATTTCGGATTCAAGGTCCGAACCCGTCAATAGAAAAATAGGTTGACTTGTAATCTCGGAGGTTACGCGCAATGTATTGGTGCGCACCGAACCCGACATAAAATTGAGAAGCGAGTCTGCGATTAACGGTGCTTCAGTTTTGCTGACCCTGCTTAAACCCAAAACAAATGACAGCGCCAGAATGCGTCTAGATGCTCCATTAATTTCAGTTGGAGGCATTGATCTGCCCCGACTGTTTTTTGCGAAGATTTCAAATGTGTCTTGCGACCGATCAAGTGGTTGCACACCGACCTGTGCAATCATCTGAATTGTAGCCTTGGAGCGATCTTGCTCGACGGTATGGTCGTCTTTCACGTTTGCAGCCATCTTTGAGAATAGCGAGTTCATTTCATTACTCAACTCTTGAACCTGTTCCCTTCGAATCCGATCATATGCCACATTCAATATTTTAACTATAGAATCTGCAATCGCCTGTTTCGTTACCAAGCTATCCGCTTCACGCTTATGTTTTTGTTGGACCCTTAAATTACCGTCGAGCTGATTGATGCGTTGTTGAATATTTTGTCGTTTGCTTTCAATGCTGCCGATTGACATGTTTATCCTTTTGTCTTGCTCTTTGAGCATAGAAATTTCGGCTTGGACTTTCTGAAATTCCGAGCTATCAACTTTTTGGATCTGGTTGTTTAGATCACGGATTTCTTGATTTAGCTCAGACAATTCAGAATCGATTTCCGCCAACTCGGCACTTAGACGGTCAACACGGTTATTCCATTCTTTTGGAGACTGATACCGGTAAAGCATTTGTGCGGCATTCAACACTTGTGCCAAATATTTTGCACTCTCTTGCCTGCCGCTGGATTTTTCGATTACAAGCTGCACCTGACGACGGTAGTCACTGTTGCCAGTTAGATCATTCCCACAAACACAGCAACCACCTTCCAAGAGGCTTTGAACAAACGGCAAATGGCTTACGGGGATAGAACCATCATCGTACAATGGTTGAAGCACTTTACATACATTGCAGATTTCATTGGCGGAAAGCGATGCAAGAATATCAATAGCTCCAATTTCGGCTGAAAGCTTATCCGCAGTGTTTTTTCGACGTTCGTTTTCTTTCTTTGACCGAAGTTTATTTTTTTCCCGGGAATCTTTAAATTGTTCGGTTGCGTGATGAATGCCGATCAGCGATTCGAATTGGTCCTGTGCCTTTTGTAAACTGTCGCTATTTTCGATTCTGCTATTTTCTTCTGATTTTAGGTTTTCGTCCTGCTGGTCTCTTTCGCTTCGAAGTTTATCGAGTTGCGTTTGCATTGCTGACAATTCATCATTGTCGACAATTTTTGTGGCTTTACGGCCAAAATCATCGGAAATTTTGTCTAGGCGTTTGGCAGCAGCTTTAAACACATCGAGGCCAAGAAGGGCTTCTACGGCGTAGGAAGTTTTACTTATAACGGAACGTCGATCAATGATTTTGTTTTCACTGCCGCCAACAAAGTCAGTTGCCTCATCTGCATCCATCACAAAGAAGTCACGGAGTTCAAATGGCAGTAGTTGCTCAATCACCGATTTTATTCCCGCACGCAAAGGTTCCCATGATCCATCAGGTTGACGCATATGCAATTGGGTATTTTCGTCTCTGCGTCGAAAATCCGGGCCGTCCGGTGAAACAGCATCAGCACCAATCGTTGTGATGCTGCGGCGAAGTTCGTAGACATCAAGCTTTTCATTCTCTCGGGGAGCATCTCGAACAGCCCCGTCTGTTTCAAAGAGGATGCTCACACGGGTTTCAATGCCCTTCTCGTCAGGCGTCCAGTGTGCCGGGTGCAAAGAAAAGTTTCTCGCCGTTCCAGGTAGGCCATCTTCGCCATACATACCCCACCGTATAGCTCGCAACAGCGTAGTTTTGCCTGATCCATTTTCAGCCCTGATAACAGTTAATGGTTTGCTTCTATTTTTTGAAGGCTCAATTACAATTTGGTCAAAGCAGACAAAATTGGAAATTTCAATTCTTTGGATACGCAACATTGACAAATCACTCCTTGGGATCTATTAATTTTGCCACGTTATTAATCATGTCTTTGACTCTTATATTAATGGCCCCGACTGATGAGACTCGGTTAATGTCCTCAAGTTCTACGATGCGCCAGATCAATTCGTCCATCATTTTTTCATCTAGCAAAAAGCTCTCTGAATGTTCGCTGACTAATGTTTGAATCTCTTTGGCGATTCTTTCAATGTTCTTTACCATGGCTTTCCTTTCGGGATTGCGGAAGCAATGAATTGACTGTTGAGAGTGCTCAGAATATTTGATTTAAGGCCGTCTTTTGGCCAATAAGCATTGCTTAATTTTTGTAAGTCTGCGTGCACCCCTTGAACACCGGTGCAATTCTGCGCATGAGCGCCAAATGTGTATGCGCGTTTAAGTTCAGAGGTGACAGTTTTTTTTATTGAATCCGGAAGATTGTGATCAGAGGGGGGCAATGCTAGGAAATCGTGAATAATCGCCCACGGTTTACTTGGATGTGTTCTTAAGACACGACCACGGCGCTGTATCCATTCTCTTTCCACAGTTGATGATGCAACGATGAAAGCTTCACGAATACTTGGAATATCAACTCCTTCGTCCAAGACTTTTTTGGCAAGCAGCACTTGAATGCCTCCATTCGAGAATGAGTCGAATATTCGTTGTAGTTTTTCTGGGTTACGTGTTGTTTCTTGTGTGACGGGTGCCCACTTGACCTCGAGTTCAGTTAAGATTTTAGCAATTTTTTGGAATTGCGTAGGGTTTTTGGATGATGCGTAAATAAGAACGTGCCGAAGATCGCGAACACCGCGCCTAAGGAGTACCTTGCGCAACAAATTAATTTTGGATTCGGCTGTTTCAATGATGCGTCGTCGTCTGATCAAAAGTGACTGCAGGTTGCTCTCTTCGTCATTGTCTTCCGTCCTTATGGCAGCACCGATTTTACGCGTTAGCTGTTCAAACTCCTCCAGTTCTGCTCCATCTAAGGCGCTCGCATGAACGTAGTAACTGTAAGGAACAAGACAAAAATTAATCGCCCTATCGAGGCCAAATTCATACACAGTAGGACCAAAAAATTTGAAAATTTCTTCGGTGCCGTCTGGATCATACTGACGCTCAGGGGTCGCCGAAAGTCCAAGACGCTTCTCAAAGAAGTGTGGTTTGTTATTGATGAATGAGTTTGCGCCAAGAGTATGGGCTTCATCAGCGATCAACATAGTGATGAATTTGTTTTGGGATAGCTTATTTGAGATTGTTGATTGAAATCTGGTGTCGCAGAGCATGTTGTTTGTTACGACCACGATATGTGTCCCGCCGCCCTGCAAACCTCGGAACAGCCGGGTCAGTGATTTCTCCGGACCACCTTCCTGATTTGGCACAATGGGGTTTACAAAAAATCGCTTGATCTCATTTTGCCATTGAATAATGAGAGGAATTGATGGAGCTGATACAACCACAAGGAAAGGTTTTTCGTTTAATCGGTCTTGGCACCGAGAAGCGCAAATTAGAGCGGTAAGTGTTTTTCCTGCGCCCGTTGCCATTGCAATAACACCGGTCTCTGGCGGGTCCGCATCTTCCCAGGACTTCACGGCCTCGGCTTGATGCGAATACGGACCATCAGTCCATGAGATATCGAGGGGTATTCTGAGTTTAGATCTCGTACGGTCGTGCGCGTATACTGGCAATTGCGAACTGCGGTAGACTGAAACAAAATGACTTGGCTGTGGTGGTGAGTTTGGAGCGGTCTGAATAATTTTTCGGTGAAGCGCTTCGGGCAAATCAATAACTTCCTTTATGCCCTGGCTTCTGCCATGGGACCAGGCATCTAGTATGGAAATTCCCTTGTTAACCCGTGCTTGACTTTCGGGGTGCCATGAGACATCCACATCATAATGCTCAACGCCTTTAGCTATTCCTCTATCTGTCGCGTTGCCCGAACCCCGAACCAGAACCTGATGGATTTTGTCGTTGAAAAGCCAAATTTTTGGATGGTAATTCGACTCGCCGGTTGGCACCGCTATCCGAAGCCGCAGTTTTTCTTTCGCAATCATCCAAGCAAGACAAGCAAGAGCATGCTTTGCAAGCGCAGATGCATCACTGCGTTCATTAACAAACACGTCGCAAACTAATTCAGCCGCTTGGTCTGAAGTAATTTGCTGGCCACGTTCAACGGCGGTCTTCTCCTCCGGAAAAAACACCGGAGCAACAATGAAGTTTACAGGCTGGGTGTCCAGCCGATTGAGGTAAATTGCGAGACCAGGCGCTAATCGTTCAATCCAACCTTTTGAGAACCAACCGAATGCGCCACTGACTGAAGTAGCGGATCGAAAACCAGGAATCAATATATCTTCGGCTACCGGGTCCTCTGGCAGCCTATAGAAGCCAGGTTTTAGTGTGGTTTCACTTCGAAGCATTTTTACAGCACCTGTCGCCGTCGTATCATTCGCTGAAGAACATCCTCGGCACCGTTCGACTGTGCTTTGCATTCGACTTTTTTGTGCCTTGTTAGCCGGACAACATATGGTGCAACTATGGTTAAACGTGCCTGATCACCCGGCTTAAGGCCGAGACATTTTAGAGAGTCACTCAAATATCCTAGCGACGCACCGCTTGCAGACGAAAGCGACCATCGGATTGATAATGGGCGGCAATTCGGTAGGTTCTCTACTTTTGTCCGTATTCCAGAATCCGGCTTGCAGCCAAGGGCCGCAGCGATTTCAGGAGGTACGTTCGGCACGCTGTACCCTTCAAAAAAAGAAGATCGTACTGAAAAAATCCAGAACGGAGTGCCATCATTGTTTCGGCCGTCGATAACATCGTCTAGGTGCCTGGGCCGAAGAGATGACTTGCTTGCCAAGCTGATCCAGCCGTCATTGACTACGAACTTTGAAGTCTGCATGCTGGCCCTGACGCTGGAAATGCTAACACCAAACTTTTCCGGCAGCTCCGTCAGCAGACATTCTACATTCGCGGCACCATGACACTTCTTGATGCGCTGAACTATTTCGTTTGCAATTCCTTCATACTCGTCATCAATCCATTCTCTGAGACCCCATCGAATTTTGTCGGACCTAATCGCGCTCGGAATTGAAGAAAGAGTTGAACGTATTTTAGTGATTTCAAATCCACAAATTTTATGGATTTCCTCGCACGTTGCAGGGCGGCCAAGCGATATCAGGGCTGATTTTACGCGAGCCTTGGCACTATCTTTAGTAGCCAGTTGACCATGAATTTTGATAATGTTGCACCGATTGAGCAACCATGGCCAATAATCCTGCCTTTCTCTTTCAGGAAGCTTCTCAAATAACTGCTGTTCGTTTACAAGCCCGACATCATCGACCAATTCCTTTAGCTCGGCACGAAAGGTATTCAGCGCGCTTTTTGTTTGCCGGTCAAGATACATGCCGTGATCAAGGGTAAATTCCATTTCGCGAATTCTCCGGATATAGATTTGCAATTCTAAAGTTTACGTCACTCTCGTTTGCAATATTGCCAAACTCTTCTCTCAAAAGCTTTGCAATGACAGAAACTTCTTCATTGAGTGCATCTTTAATCTTTAATTTTAAATTAACTTCTATTTGATGAATTCTTTGTCTTGATACCCTAGCTGAACTTGCGATGGATTCCAGTGTCTCCGGTGTTGCAGGTAAAATTCGATGCCTAAGGATCAATAATTCACCACAGGTAGAGGTGTTGATCAACTCGTCAGCTTTTGACATGCATTTGGTAATAATTCCAAATGTACTACCTTCTATTTCATCAATTTGAATTTGGTGTAATTTATCAACCAAACCCATCTTACGCGCTAAATTAAGGAGCTGAGGGCTAAGCAGTTCGTCTAGCGTTCTGATATCGTAGATCTCTCGTGCAGATGCCAAAACCGATGATATCGCTTCATTAATTTGAACCCAATTTTTATGTGGAAGTTCGGAAATCACTGACGCCATGTAATTTTGTGATTCATTATCGTCTCTGTTTTTCTCATGCTTTTCCGTTTGGTACGCGAGTACGCATTCGTTGAGAAAACGTTCAACGGAAAACAAAAGTTCTTGAAGTGAAGACACTCCAAAGTTTGGCAAAGAAAGTATTTCCCCTGCGGTAAGCGCGTCATTCCCCTCATAAAGAACAGCGGCGTCCAAACAGTTTCTTGTTTTTACAGATAAAGGAAGATTTCTCAGGAAACGTCTATTCAATCCTGCTGGCCATACTGTACGTGACAGAGACAAAGGCTGATGTGCTCTTAATTCGTGTCGCTTTTGTTGAATTTCAAAAAGATATTTTCGGGCTAGTTCCTCAGTAGGCAATTCTGGCAAATTAACTAAATCCACATTTTCGAATTGATTTAGCGTCCTCCGCCCCGTGCTTTCAGGGTTGTGCGTGGTTGCAGAGGGATGTGTTCCGATATCGGATTGCGGTGAGACTGTTTCCCAAGACTTTGCTTCTGCAATAGCGTTGGGATAAGAAAACGATGTATGTGTATGTAAATTCACCATTCTTCCCAACGTTCTTTTGTTCAAGCCTGGCATTATGCTGAAGCAAGGACGCTATTCATGACAGAATCCAACTCACTATTGCTCAAGACGCTGAGTTCTCTTTTGCCTTGGTATGCGCCGGCAACTCTGCAAAGCCTTTTGAGGCCCGAAGTCTCCATCATCTTGGAGTTGCGATCGTACTTATAAACCTGTGCCAGAGCTCTAAGGAACGCGTTCCGGACATTGACAGACCCAAAGGTCGAATTGCGGGATATCATTCGATCAACAAACTTTTCCCAATAAGTTTGGTTGATGCGGACAACCATTCGAATTAAATTCGCGAGTTCTGAGTTTCCCTCGGAAGCCTGCGCAACAAGGCATTCGCGCCACCACGCTCTTGCAAACGGACAATCAACATAGACTGATCGTTGTCCGCGGATTTGCCGCAGTCCACCCAGTCGACGCAGCACTGTGCGAACGCAAGCATCAATTTTTTTTGGCTGGTTTACCGCCTTGTCCCAAATTGCAATGTCAATACGTTCCGCGCCACAGATTTGATTTCCTCCGCCTGCGGCCAGATAAAATGACTCAATCCTGCCCTGCTTGACATGTTCGAATGTAAGGTTGGCCCAAAATGCAGATCTGCATGCAGCGGCCGGAGAGATTTCTGACCACGTCGAATACAGCATTTGCTCAGTGTCGGACGGAGGTTCATTAAATTCGTTCTCTGTTAATTTATTCGAAATTATAGGGATATCATCTGATCCGCTTGTGGGAATATCAGAGAGCAGCTCAACAAAATCGTCGCTCTTGCGGACCGCATACAAGAATTCTTTTTGTTCATCGCTTCCCGGATTGCGAAGCAGCTTCAGACGGAACTCGGTGAAATCACTGTCGGAAAGTTCCTTTGTTGATATCATGGTCCTTGCCTTCCTAATCACAAGCTTCCATAGTCGAATTAGGTAACTTTAGAGGGTAGAGCGCAGAAGCCACTTTCTCCGGACGAAAATCGTCATCTGTCCAATCCTCAAACCCTTTGCTTTCCAAATGTTCGGACAGAGCTTGCAGACCGCGCTGAGATCTTAAGTCATCATCATTGGCGTTCGCTTGCTGCAATCGAGCAAAGCACGCACTTACAATATGGGTCATGATATTGTTCCTGTGCGCATCTTTTCTGTGCTGCAGAAACTTATGTAGATCTGGATGAATTTTAACTTGAAATCGAAATGGCTCGGACTCAAAATCTACAACGAATTGACCTGAATTAAGGGATGGATCTGCGACAAGCGTGAGCAATTGCAGAAGCGATGAATTGAGTTCGATAACGCTGCCCAGGGCAAGCCGTGATCCCTTATGCAGTGTGACGGTCTGTCTGTCCCATATTCTGTGAACACCGTCCCTATCCGCTTTAAGGGTGATTGATTTTTCTTCATTCCAAAAAACTATCAGTGGTGTGAAGAGAGGGGGTTCTCCAAAATCTTGATTATTCCAGTGGATTTCGTGCTTTGGGTTTTGAGATGTATAAGTCTTGCGAAACGAGGAGACTGGTGATGAAACTATGCAGGCATACCTTGCATCACCTTTTTCTAGCAGATCCGTGATTAACGGAGCACCAATGATTTTGTGAGTGAGCGAATAAGACATCTGATTGTCTTGTTCTCCAAACTCCAATTCATAACGCGCATCGGGAAAAGAAATGTTTCCGGCTTCCAAAATTGGATGTTCATGAGCACGCACTGCATTTGACGGAGCAGAATCAACGACAATAATTTTGTGCGTTAGCATTTCAATCTTGCTCCGAGCTGGTGGATTTGTTGCCCTTAAAGATTTCAACTCGTAACGATGGATTTGGTAAATTTGAGAAATCTCCTGTCAATCGAAAGTCAGTTTCGATTTCAATTGAATTTCCTGCTTTCAGGTCGCCCAACTTAATTCCAATCACCTGTTGGTCCCACCGTACGAGGTCACATTCCCTCACAGATCTTCCACTAATTGTGACATTAAAAAGCTCGGCTGGGACATACTGATCGATGATCCGTTCACAGGTTTCATCAACAGCTTCGTCTACTGTTAAGCGAACTTCAGCATTTTCATAATTCTTGCTGCAGTCTATCAGCAATCGAAAACGGTTTGGCCCGATTGGGCATGATGCCACTTTAAAAAACTCTGGTAGGACAGGACGTGATCGCCCCCGTTTCTTTTTTTCATTACCGTCATTGCCGCCGTTGTCTCCCTTACCCAAACCTCTTTCAGTACCAACATGCGACCCAACATCTTCAATTGCAGACAGTCTTGCAGAGCGTTTTTTGCTTTTAATAACTGGTGCTCCGCAGTAGTTTCTGCGGCCTTTGCCTTTGCCTTTGCTAAATTGATCCCCAAAATCAAAGCTCAGGTAATCATCCGAAACATATTCGTCAGATGTATCGTCCTTTAAATTATCTAGTATCCAGTCCTTTATGTTTCTTAGAGCTTTGCGACATTCTTTTTGTTCATTCGCAGGGAGATTCTTTAGAACAATTGAATTATGCAGCGGTCCTTCTGACTTACTAATGAGGTTATGGAGGTTGCCTCCACCCTCCGCTCTCAAAGAGAGAACCGCATGAAAGGGAACTTTCTTGTTAAATTTCTGATAGAAGCCTGGAATTTTCTTTTCATCGGTAATCCACATTCCGTTGCGGAAAAGATCAATTCGTACGGTATCCGAAGGATTATCGAGAATGCTGATCTGAATTTCGCCTTGAGAAGTATTTATTGTGTGCCTCTTGCCTCTCTTGTAAGCGTGATAGGCGTGATAGGCTCGGTGTCCGCTAAATGATTGTCCACGGCGCTTGACAGAAAATTGCTTAAGCACTTTCTCAAGGGTTGATTTGTCGAGGCTTATCGGTTTGCAATCCCGCTTGGGTCGACGATCTTCAACAGATACTTCTAATTGACCGTCGGCAATTGCGACAAAGAAGTTGGCGGATGCTGCGTGCGCAACCATATCCCATAACGGGGATTGCTCACTAAAGTGATTAAAAGCAGGGATAATTACAGCTGTTCCGTGCCCGGATTCGTCCTTAATTTCATCGACCGATCTTTTGATTAGTTCAGGGAGGCCGGAACCTGTAGCATAAGAATAAGGGCTTCCGGTATTAGCTGTGAATTCACGAATAAAGAATCCATCGCCGGATTGAACATGTTTGCATCCATGTTCTCTATGGGAGGCTAAGACTGCATGTCCAGATCCTATGCGATTGCCACCTTTAGTTATTCCTCCGTAAAGAACGTACCTTAGGTCTGAAGTAGGAATCGCTGTCGCATGGCCATTTCCATATGTGCCAGTTGCGTTCAAGCCTTTTTCACTAATACCATCGCCTAGAAGCGCGTCCATTCGCTTTTGATCAAGTCCGACACCGTTGTCGGAGATTGTCAGTATATCGACGCTGTCTTTCGCCAATGTTTGGCGAATCCGATCAACAACAAGCTGCGCTTGGGATGCGAGCTGAGCACTGTGGTTCACCGCTTTTTCAAAAACAGTTTTGTAGCCCTCAATTCCCGGAATATCTTCTTGCTTGGCAACACTCAGGCTAAACCTGACTTTTGCAGGGAGGGATTCGGCAGTTCGGGCTGCATCCAAGGCATTTTGGATGAGTTCTCGAACAACCGTTGAAGGTTTAAGGTCATCAAATGTTGCAACACCGACTCCAGTGAAACCTTGGTTGGTACCCGGTCCAAAACGCAGATCAGGCTCAATCTCTGGGGCACAAATTACGCGATGCATGAAATTGTACTAAATCTGGAAAATGCCGAAATTGCCGCATCAATGTCGGATTCTGTGGAAAATCGGCCAAGGCTAATGCGAATTCCCGTTCCCGCTGTTTCTGGATCAAGACCAAGGGCAAGCAGGACAGGAGAAGGTTCGATCGCAGCGGAAGCGCATGCAGATCCGCTAGAAACCGCTATATCTTCAGAGAGGTTCGCAATGACTTCGTCGGCAGGTATTCCGGTTAATCCGATATTAAGGTTGCCGGCAACTCGTCTTTCAAGGCTTCCAAACAGCTGAATCGTCGGAAGTGATTTACGCAGACCGGTATGCAGACGGCTTGTCAGTGTCAGCATGCGTTCCATATCGGTTTCTAGCCGCATGGCTGCAATTTCACACGCAGCGCCAAATCCGGCGATGAGCGCAGGAGAAAGAGTTCCTCCGCGGATTCCCGCTTCTTGCGAACCTCCAGTAATGATGGGCTTAAGTTGTACTCCTGATCGGACATAGAGAGCGCCCACGCCCTTTGGTCCGTACATTTTATGGCTTGAAATACTTAATAAATCGACATTCCAATTGTTGACATCAATGGCGAGTCGACTCGCTGCTTGAGTAGCATCGCAGTGGAAAAGTGTCCCTGCCGCGCGGCAGAGGGATCCAATTTCGGAAATTGGTTGAACGACTCCGATTTCGTTGTTTACGGCCATAACCGAAACGATCAATGTTCGTTCATCAAGTGCCTGTTTGAGAATATCAAGATCCAAAATTCCATTTGATCCAACAGGCAGAATAACGGCATCGAAGTCCGACTGCCCGAGTTCTCGCACGGTTTCGATCACAGCGGGGTGTTCTGTTGCGACAGTTATGATTCGGTTTCGTATTCCGTTACCGGGACGATTGGCCACTCCTCGCAATGCAAGGTTACAGGATTCAGTGGCTCCGGAAGTGAAGACGATTTCAGTATCATCGGCGTTCAACAGGTAGGCAACCTGTGCCCGTGCCAGTCGAATTGCCTTTGCGGCGTCAAGACCATAGCAATGATCAATTGAGTGCGGATTCCCGAACACCTCGCCCAGATAGGGCATCATCCGTTCACGGACCACCGGGTCAATTGGGGTCGTGGCCTGATAATCCAAGTACACAGGTCGTTTCGTCATTCGGTGCAGTCGCACGGTAGCTGCGGTGCATTCAATGCAGCGACATCTTCACCGGCCATAAGTTTTGAGTAGGAAACTGGGTGCGATCCAAAAAATCCGATGTGGGTGCGGCCTCTTATTTTTCGGTTTTCGGCTTTCAGATCTCTTGCGTATTTTTTCTCAAGTTCTATCCACCATCGTAAATCACTGGGGGTGCTTTTAAGTGAGCCGAATTCTGGAAATTCCAACGCTATTGAATTTTCTATTTCAGACTGCAGCTTGTTTTTGACTGAATTTAGGTTGGAAGCGCCTTTCAAAAAGCAATACACACAATTCGATATCGCGATGTCAGAATACTTGGGATCCTCTTCTTCAGTTACTAAGTCCCATGTCTGCTGGTTCCAAAATGCGTTTACATTGGCTTTATTCAATTCCATATCGCTGAGGGGCATATAGGCGTGTTCGCCTTCGTAACCGCTTGATTTGGCGTTGCGTGCGATAACGCGTTCGACTCTGTGAGCTTCGTCGCCTCTGAGCCCGATAAACGCTAGGTATTCCGCTCCTTTGTCGAACCGAGCCCTGCCGCCAAAGATTGTTCCGTCAAGCGCCGCATTTTCAAAAGACCGCCATTCCGAGCAAAAATCTTTGTAGTTTTGAGCTGGCCGAAAATGCGGCTGTTTCCAACAATAGCCCCGCTTTTTCAGAAAGATATCCTTGGGAACACTGCCATTATTGGCGAGGTGGCGCTGATAGGTTGTGTCTTGGTTTATGCGGGACTTCGCGTCAAAATGTCCTAAACGCGATAACCCGGTCTTCGATGCGAGCCAATCAGCAAGAAAGTTGCGGGTAACCTCAAGTTTCAATTCTTTGGTGCAGACGCGGTCAAAGATGTTTGGAAGGTAACTTTTCCATGAAAGCAGTTCTTCAAAAACCTCGCCTCGCCAACGGAAGCCGTCGGGATTGCTGCCCGAATAAGGATTTTGGTTGACAAGCCGATATGAAGGGCGTCGAATGATTTCGCCTCTGCTAGAATCTTCGTATGTTTGGAACTCCACCAAAAAGAACGGAATGCCGTAAGGTTTTGCGGCCTCTCTGCAATTCTGGACAAACCTATACGTGATTGGATGTTCGGCAGAGGTGTTGTTAAACAAAATGACATCACCGCGAGAAGCGTCCAGCAACCCGCTCTCTAGTAGTATGAACAGGAGCATGCCGCTTGATCTGCCGCCTGAAAATTTGACGACGTGCGGATGATTTTTGTGAGATTCCGCTCGATAGCGGAAAGGATGCTCTGTTGACTTTACAGAGTTACCGGTGGGGGGGGGTAGCTCATTCTATCGTCACAACCGATAACCAGTCTCGGCGCATCAACGATTTTGCAGTTCCTGGACTGCTGCATGTTAGTCGATCCAATCATCCAAGATTACGCAGCCGAGCGTAGACCGTATTTTTGTTTGCGAACGCATCCAAATTTGGATTGTTCATTTACAATACCAGCGCGATTTGTCAAGTCTTTGCCCGGGAACTCAGCAAGCGTCCTCAATAGTATAATGTAACGGTGTGCTTTGCCTCGGCGAAGAAGAGCCATCGAGAAATTCCTACGCCGATCAAATGCAAAATAAGAGCAACCAAACCGAAAACTGCTGCCGCAATCGGTCCAAATCCTTGAATCTGCAGGAGTGTGAGCAAAGCCAGCGGCATCGCACCGCCGACCAACAGCGCGATCAGGCGAAGCTTCGCGGCATGTCGCCGGGCAACGACGTAACCCATTTCGTCCAACAGGTAATTCGAACCTGAATGCGGTGGTTCCAGCAGTCGAACAGACCCGAATTTCTCAAGCCGCGTCGCTGTTTCAGCGGTCGATGTTCCGGTGCCGGTCCGATCAAGCCGCCGCCACCACAAAAACTGCAATCCCCACGCTATGAATATCAGCACAGCTGACGAGAGCCAAAGCGTGTTCTGAAGCGAATGATCAATGAGGGCTCCGCCAAAAACCCTGTTGGCGCGCAGTGTCGAAAATCCGGCCAAAAGCACGGATGCGGTCAGCACACCTCCCGCAGCGGAGAATCCAAGATAGAGCAGCGAAGTCAATTGTGTGTTCCAGGCCGGAACAGCTCGGATCTGTGCATAAATCATTGAAGTTGCATAGACGGCGAACAGGCACAGCAGGGCAGCAGCAATTCCAGCGAACCAGGAAATTCCCGGATAATGGATAAAGGCTATCGCTTGAACAAAAAGCGCAAGCAGGGCCGCTGGCGCTAGCAGACCTTCCCGCGAAAGCCAGGATGAGCGCCATTGCGAAAAAGCCCGCCACGCTCGGCTGGGCCTGCGCAGGTGAAATACCGAACAAATCAGACCTCCAGCCGCTAAGATGATCGCAGCGGATGCGGAAGGGAGCAGTGGAAACGAGCCGAAGGCATCGCCTCCCGAAGGAACGCCAAAAAACCCGATCATCGCCCCAAGCCCCAGACCAGCGCCTGATAAAGTCGTGAACAGAATAATTGAGAGAGCAGGATGCATAAGGCTTCAGATTTTGGATAAAGCGCGGTCGACCCATGCCAGAATGCCGCTTGCTTCCGGCTCTGCATAGTCGGCAAGGTTGAAGTCCGTTGGCGCCAAGCCCGCGCTGCGTTCAATGGGAAGCAGATATTTGTTGACCGGTTTCGTGCCTTGCTCCGGCATCAGATCAACGCCCTTCCGCTCGGCGTTCATTCGTGAAACATTGGAATCCGGATCGCTGAAATCACCAAAATGCCGCGCGTTTGCCGGACAGGTTCGGACACAGGCCGGATCGCGGTCGATTTCAGGAATGTTCTCATTGTAAATCCGGTCCACACAGAGTGTGCATTTTTTCATGACCCCTTCTGAAGGATCCATTTCTCTCGCGCCATAGGGACAGGCCCAAGCGCACAATCCGCAGCCCATGCATTTGGACTCATCCACCAAAACAATGCCGTCCTCTGATCGCTTGATCGAGGCTCCGGTGGGACAAACCGTCACACAGGGGGCATCATCGCAGTGCAGACAACTCTTCGGAAAGTGCACCACAGCCGCCTGTTCACCCTTGCCAGCTTCAAATCCATGCACCCGGTTCAGCCAAGCGCCGGAAGGCTTGCTTCCCCAAGGTTCGCTGTCAGCCAGCGGCGCACCATACCCGCCAGTGTTCCATGCCTTGCAGTTCACCACACAGGCTTGGCAGCCGACACAGATATCAAGATCTATAACCAGACCAAGTTTGCGCTCTGTGGTTGTGGGAAGCGAAGTCATTCAGTCCACTCCTTGCCATAGCACAGAATGTCGGCCACTTTTGTTGCGTTCGGTGGATCGGACTGTGCCGGGAACTGCGGAGACGAAACCGCTTCGTCTGGGGCAGCGCGGCTTAAACGCACCCGAAGGTCGAACCACGCAGCTTGGCCCGTGATCGGATCGGCGTTGATCAAACCACTGGCTTGGTCTCGGTCGGGAATGAGGTGGTTGAGCAGAAAGCCCTGCGTTGCTTCGGGAGCGTCTTTGTGCAGCCGCCAAGCGCCGCGTCGCTTGCCGATCGCATTCCATGACCAAACCGTTGATGAATTCACGGCCTCCATTCGGCGAACCCGAACTTTAATCTTGCCGACACGGGACGCAAGCCAAGCCCAATCCCCATCAGCGATGCCGGTCTCATCGCAGACCGCTGCAGGCACATAAAGCCGATTTTCGGTGTGGATCTGCCGCAGCCACGGATTCTGCGATCCCCAAGAATGATACATCGCCATCGGACGCTGTGTGATGGCATGCAACGGAAACTCTTGGTTGTCGGCTTTCGGATCGGGAGCCCAGAATGGCAGAGGCTCGAAATTCCTGAGGATACGATCCCGCAGCCGTTCCGGAGGCTGTTGTTCGCCAAACCCTTCGGCTGCCAGTTGGAATCGGCGAACCGGTTCTGACCAGAGCTGCAGGTGAAACGGCGAAGGTTCGTCGATCAAACCAATTTGCACGGCCCATTCCTGATAGGCTGCATTTAAATTTTTGAAGTACCGGGCGTTTTCGGGAAGCTCTTCGGTCCAAAATCCGCCAGCCTCAATGTAACGCTCAAGCTGTTCTTTGTTAGGCTCGCCACGACCGGACTGATCGCCGTTAACGCCCCGCCAGCCGGCTAATGGTCCAACGCCCGGTCTAACTTCGCGCGTTGCCATATAATGCGCGTAATCCCTCCAAATTGGTTTGGCTTCAGCATCAACAAAACCCGGGAGGCCGACGCGGAATCCAAGGTCGATCAAAACATCTTGGAACGGTCGAGCATTGCCTTGCTTTTCCATTATCGGATGGCGGATTGCGTCGGCAATCTGGTCCGGCTCGCCAATGGGACGATCAAGCAGCGATATGCAATCGTACCGTTCAAAATAGCTTGTGTCCGGCAGCACTAAATCCGCAAATGCAACCGTTTCCGAAGCAAAAGCATCGCTGACGATTATCTTTGGTATGCGGTATTCACCGCTGCTGTCGGTTTCACGCAGCGCGTCCATCGCTGCAGGCGTGTTCATGGAAGAGTTCCATGCCATGTTGGCCATGTAAAGAAACAGGCAATCAATCGGATACGGGTCTTTGGCAGCTGCATTCGGAATCACTGCATGCATCATTCCATGCGCGGCGAGCGGCGCTTCCCACGAAAATGCTTTGTCCAGACGGATGGCTTCACCTTCCGAATCAACGAGCAGATCGTCCGGAGACAGCGGGTAACCCAGCGGTGGTCCTGTCAGTGTTTCACCAGCCGCTTGCGGCTTGCCAGGCCGTTTATGCGCTTCGGTTGATTTAGGATAGGGGGGTTTAAACCGCATGCCGCCAGGGCAGTCGATAGATCCGATCAGCATCTGCAGCAGATGCAGAGCCCGGCAGGTTTGGAACCCATTGGCATGGGCCGAAATACCGCGCATTGCATGCACCGCCACGGGACGGGCACAAATCGTTTTGTGTTCGCGGCCATAACTGTCGAACCAAGGGTAATCCAGCTTGAACGATTCTTCAAAGGCAACGCGTCCGATTTCCGCAGCGAGAGCGCGGATGCGAGCAGCAGACAAGCCTGTTTCCTCTGCTGCCTTTTCCGGGGTGTATCTCTCGTCAAGGTAGCGTTCGGTGATGTGCGAGAATACGGAGCGTGCGCGTTCACCATCGGGAAGATCGATTGTGGCTGCCAGCGCTGGAGCGACCCCAGCTGTTCCGACCGGGACAAGGCGGCCGGAAATCGCGTCAACAACCAAAGGCTGTCCATCGTCTGTTCGGGCAAACAAACCCGACTGATCCGGTGGACCCTCGCGAACAAGCCAAGGTGCGTTGGTATGATAGCGCAGACTCTCTGTGTCGATGCGGCGCAAACGGAGGAGTTCACCGATAATCGAAAGCACCAGCATGCCATCGCTTCCGGGATTGATGCCGATCCAACCGTCGGCGACAGCAGAATATCCGGTGCGAACCGGATTGATTGAAATTATTTTGGCTCCATTGCGCCGCATCTCGGCGAGGCCGAGTTTTATGGGATTTGAATCGTGGTCTTCAGCAACACCGAACAGCAGCAGCAGCCGCGCTTTCTCCCAGTCAGGCTGCGCAAATTCCCAAAACGAGCCGCCAATCGAATAGATGCCGCCGGTTGCCATATTCACCGAGCAGAATCCGCCGTGCGCGGCATGGTTCGGAGTGCCGAATTGCTGCGCCCACCACCCGGTCAGAGCCTGGCTTTGGTCCCGTCCGGTGAAGAATGCCAGCTTCTTTGGGTCTTGCCGGCGGATTTCACCTAGCCATTCGGCCGCAGTTCCAAGAGCTTCATCCCAGCTGATTTCCACAAATTTCCCATCGCCGCGCGGTCCGATCCGCTTGAGCGGCGCAGTGAGTCTGGCTGGAGACTCATGATGCAGCATCCCAGCGGATCCCTTGGCGCACAGCACCCCCTTATTGACCGGATGATCGCGGTTGCCTTGGATGTAGCGAATTCGTCCATCCCGAATATGAACATCCACACCGCAGCGGCAGGCGCACATATAGCAGGTGGTCTTGCGGATTTCGTCCGAAACATATGGCGACAAATTCGGCTTGTATTCGTTCATCTCAGCACCATTATGCCGCTGTGCCAGATGCGCTGCGCACATCAGTACTAAAAATTCCGTTAGGCATGTTGCATGAGCGGGGCAAATTCAAATCCCATGAGATTCTGTGGGTGATTGTCTGTATGACAGCACATTCCAATTTTGTCGCGGGGGCATCTTGAAATTCCAATAGCCCCACCTTATCTTTGGTCCGAGATACGAGTGGCTCTTCCCCGAGATTTGGGTTGAAGCGAAGCCAAGCTGACTTCTCTGCGGCTTGAATACGACTCTTGCTTATCGCCAATTCCTCCTCCCTGTTGGCGGTAAATTGGGGGCGGGTACTGCCCGCCCCCTCTAATCCCTGATCACGCACTGAGTTGAATCGATGATTGTTAGAGATCAAGATTGGCAACGCTCAGAGCGTTGCGGACAATGAACTCGCGCCGCGGTTCGACTTCGTCTCCCATGAGTTTGATAAACAAGTCATTCGCTTCTGTCACATCTTCAATGCGCACTTGCACCAAGGTTCTGGCATCCGGATCGAGCGTTGTTTCCCAGAGTTGATCCGGATTCATTTCCCCAAGACCTTTGTAGCGCTGCCGTGTCATGCCGCGGGCTCCTTCTTCCATCACAACTGCAAGCAGTTCGGACGGTGTGTTGACGGAAACCTGCCGTGTTTTTCTTTCAAAAACCGCTGTATCGCCGTAAACCGCGTTTAAGGCGTCGGAAAGCGTGGACAGTTTTAGGCACTCTTGTGATCGCAGAGCCGCTCCATCAAGCGATTGTATTTCTTCGACACCGCGCAGAATTCGAAAGAAACGCAAGCCGCGATCCTGGGATGGTCGGCCCTGCCAACCGCGCTCATACTCGCTGGCAACCATGTTCAATCGAGCAGACACGCGGTCGGCTGCGCCCTGCGGGTCGGCGGCTATCTGTCCGGGAGTTAAGATGCCGGTGATTGCGGTATGCTCTAGGATTGGCCGTGAGTAGTGCTGCGGAAACGCCCGCAGAATGGTTTGCACCATTCGGGCTTCCTCAACGGCGCGCATCAAATCTCGACCGACCAGCGACTCGCCATCTCCGACATGTAGGATAGCGTCTTCGATTCCCTGTGTGATGAGAAAGCTGTCCAGAGCCTCTTGGTCTTTGAGATAGACCTTGGAACGACCGCGATCAACGCGGTACAGCGGCGGTTGAGCAATGAATAGATGGCCATGTTCAATGAGCTGCGGCATCTGTCGGAAAAAAAACGTCAGAAGAAGTGTTCGAATATGCGCACCGTCCACATCGGCGTCGGTCATGATGATAACTTTGTGATAGCGCAGGTTATCGATATTGAAATCGTCATGTCCAATGCCTGTGCCGAGTGCCGTTATCAGTGTGCCGACCTGTTCCGATGACAGCATTTTCTCGGCCCGTGCGCGTTCGACATTGAGAATCTTTCCACGCAGAGGAAGCACAGCCTGGTTGGAGCGGGCGCGTCCTTGTTTGGCCGAGCCGCCTGCCGAATCTCCTTCGACTATGAAGAGTTCCGAAAGCGCCGGATTCCGCTCCTGGCAGTCGGCGAGTTTTCCGGGAAGCGAAGCAATATCAAGCTGGGACTTCTTGCGTGTTAGTTCTCTGACTTTCCGCGCCGCCTCCCGGGCAACCGCGGCTTGGATAACCTTGCCGAGGATCTCTTTTGCTTCCTGAGGATTTTCTTCGAACCACTCCGCCAGCCGTTCAGCCACGAGGGATTCGACGGCAGGCCGCACATCGGATGAAACCAGCTTATCTTTTGTCTGTGACGAAAACTTCGGATCCGCGGCCTTAACGGACAAGACGCATGTCAACCCTTCCCGAGCATCGTCTCCGGTTAGAGAGACTTTGTGCTTCTTCATGATTCCCGATGAATTCGCATAGTTGTTGACAGTGCGGGTGAGAGCGGCCCGAAATCCTGCCAAATGCGTCCCGCCGTCATGCTGCGGGATATTGTTGGTGAAGGGGAGCACCAATTCGGTGAAACCGTCATTCCACCACAGGGCCGCTTCGACTACCACGCCTTCGCGTTCACCGGACGCATAGATCGGTTCGTTGAGGAGCGGTTTCCTGGAACGGTCGAGGTAAGCGACATATTCACGCACCCCGCCTTCCGACCGGTAGCTTGCTTCAAGGTGCTCGACCGGACGCTCGTCGCGAATCGTGATTTGCAAGCCTGAATTCAGAAATGAGAGCTCTCGCAGCCGCTGTCTGATTTTGCTGAATGAGTATGCGCGGTCGCTGAATGTATCGGTTGACGCGAGGAAGCGGACGGAGGTTCCGGTTTTTCCGTCCGCTTCGCCGTCAGACCTCAGCGGCTGTGTGGTTTCACCGTTTTCGAATCGAGCGAAATGCTTAAAGCCATCCCGCCAGATGCGCAACTCCAGCCAATCGGACAGCGCGTTAACGACGGAAACTCCGACGCCGTGAAGACCGCCCGAAACTTTATAGCTGTTCGAATCGAATTTTCCTCCGGCATGCAGTTGAGTCATGATGACTTCTGCTGCCGAGATGCCTTCTTCAGCGTGCACGTCGACTGGAATTCCGCGACCGTCGTCGATCACCGAGATGCTTTCATCGGCATGGATTGTGACATCGACGCGCGACGCGAATCCAGCCAAGGCTTCGTCAATTCCATTGTCGACAACCTCATAAACCATATGGTGAAGGCCAGATCCGTCGTCGGTATCGCCGATATACATGCCGGGCCGTTTGCGAACGGCCTCAAGCCCCTTCAGGACCCTAATTGAATCCGCGTCATAGTCTTGCGCGGTTCCGTTGTTATCGTTCAAAATCTTGCCCTCGTTAGTTGACCGATCCTAATATTCTATTGGTTGGAAACTTCCAACAGTGACTGTATGCAAAACACAGCACAGAGGTGGCGAAGGAAAACAACATGACCGGCTTTCGGTTAAGGCCAGCAACGATTGAAGATCGCCGACGAGTCTATGCATGGCTGGCGGAATCGGACGCTACAGCTGAAATGATGGGACCGCCTGTCTTCTCGGATCATCCAATCCCCAGCTATGCCGAATTCTGCGCTGACTACGATGAAGCAGCATTCGAAGCGGATGGGGATTTTCGAATTTTCATAATTGTTCAGAACGGCGAAGAGGTTGGCGTCATTCACTATTGGATTCAAGATGGTGTTGCAGAGCTTGATCTTTGGATCGGGAGCCGCCGGAATTGGGGGCGCGGCCTCGGCTCGAGGGCTCTCAGAGAAGTCTGTGATCAATTGGAACGCCAGAAACTTGCCCATGCTTTGGTCATCCGTCCGTCAGCGCGCAACGAAAGGGCAGTGTCAGCTTACAAAAAGGCAGGTTTCGAAGATTATGAGCCAAACAGGCATCGTCTTCCAGCACAGTTTGTTACCGAAGGCTTGGACTACCGCGACGCGGTAGTTTTGGCACGTCGTCTGCGAAACTGATTTCAGGTAGATTGACCAGAACGTAAACCGATGCTTAGCCGCAGCGGTTTGAATCATTGTTAGCCTGTCCGGGCAGTTTGTTTTTCGGCGCTTCGTGTCAAAGTTCGTAGATTCGAACATCTTGGCCGCAGACTTCGCGTGCCAATTCCGCTACGTGTTTGTGATGCGTAAGATATATGGCTTGTCCCGTTCTTCCGATCCGGCTCATCAAGCGACAGGCGGATCGGGTTCTTTCTTCGTCGAAAGTCTCAAATATGTCATCACAGAAGAATGGAAGGATTGTTCCAGAGGCTGCAAACTGTTCGTAAGCCGCAGCCCGGAGCGCAAGATACAGTTGGAAACGAGTGCCTTTCGATAAAGCGTGAACCCGTTTTGAGCGTCCTGATGGATCAAGGGCAAACAGCACCTCGCTCTTGCCATCGGCTTCGGGCTGAAGTGATGAGTATGCACCATTGGTCAATTCCAAAAATGCATCTTCTGTCGCTCGCAGCATATCGCTTCTGTGAACTTCACGATATTTACGCAGTGCAGCTTCCGCCAAACTTCGCCCAAGATGCAGTTCAAGATAGGTCAGGGCAATGTCCTGCATTTCCAGTTCGAGCGTTTTTCGCCGTTCGACCAGCGTGGCGACATCATCATCACCGGCAACGGCATGTAGATTCTTTTGGGCGGCCGCTCGGCTATTAACAGACTCAAAATATTCATTTTCGGCAAGATCCGCGTCCTGCTTTGCCGCTTCAAGGTTTGATCGGATTTCATCGATCTCCAGTCCACTGACTCGCTGCCGGGCTTCATTGATGTCAGATACGGACAATGATGCGACGATGTCTTCCTCCAGTTCCGCGAGGATTTTCCGCTTTTCGATGATTTCCTGGGCGCGGGCCACACTGTGTCGAAGTTCCCGAAGGCTTGATTTCGGAACCTTCGTGTTGAATTGGGCGGCGATTTCGGCGGTTCGTGCATCAATGTGGTGCAGTTCTTCGCAGGCTTCAATAAAGGCTTCCCTTTTCGTCTTCAGGTCCCGACAAAGCCGGTCAAGGTTCTTGTTTGCTTCATTTGCGCTTTCGGCAATGCTGTGCAGCCGGTCAAAAACTTCCAACGGCGTCTCATTCGTTGCAACACCGGAGCTTTCCGCAAGAATATGAATCGCTTCTGTGAACCGTTTCATGTCACCTTTCATCGAATCGGTTCTATGTTCAAAATCCGCAAGCTTCTCGCTTTGCTCCCGCAGTTTGTGCAGAATTCGAATCGAAGCATCGTTCATAGCCGTGCAATCAATTTGGGGCAGGAGCTGTTCAGCGAGTTCAGCGAGCTCAGCTTCGGCATGAGCGCGTTCAGAAATGAGTTTCTCAAGTTGGGACTTATGTGTGCGCAAGTGGCCCATGAGTGATTGGACGCTGGTTTGCTTGTTTTCATAGGCTTGTTGAAAGGATCGAAATATTTTCACCATTTCAGTGGCTTGTTTTACGGCTTCGCGGAGGTATGCATGCTTGTAGGAAGAGACTCCGAGCTTCGAGAGATCATGAAGCAGGTTCTGACCGCGCGCCAGTGTTTCCGCGTGCGTTTTTCGAAGGGCGGTCAAATGGTTGTCGGTGCTGCGGGCGGATTCAAGTTTGGATAGCCATTTTGCAAGCGCTTTTGGTTCAAGCGGTGGATCGAATCCGAGATCGGTCGAGACTTTGTTTGAACGGTCGCGCAAGCCTTTAGCTTGCTGTTCTAAGCCGTCTTTCTCCTTCGACACAGCTTCAGCGTTTTCTTCCATTTCCTCCAATTCGTTTTCGATCTGCCTGATTTGACCAAGCTCGGTTGCTTGGAGAATACGTTGGTCGGCTACTTCATCCGTGCGATGCATCGCTGCCTCGAATGCGCTGGCAGATTCGTCTGAAAATTCCGAGATATGCGCTTCCCAAAGCCGGTTTCTTTCATTGCGCACGCGTTCGGCGGCAGAATCAGAAATCAGCCCTGGCTGGGAATACAAGCGCTTTAGTGTCCTGCTCGAAACTCTCAGTTTGGTTTGGTGATCGTTGAGTTTTTCGGAGCGGACGTCCAATTTGTGTTCGATTGCCTGCAGTTGTTCATACAGGGAGTCCGCTTCGATGGCGGTCATGCAAGTCATTGGCGGTTCTGTGAATTTGAGAGTCCTTGCCGTTAGGTCCAAGAGTTCGGACGCCAGCTTTTGTTTGGCAGACTCCAGTTCCCTTCTGGCAAGATCATGATCATGTGAAATGCTGTCTACGTCCTGCGAGGCAAACAATTCGGCAAGCTCTCGGCCGATCGGTGCTTTTGCGGCAAGTTCGGCAAGCTCATTCTCGGATTCCAATATCTTTGCTTCCAAATCGTCGATTTCGTTGAGCTTGCTCTGTTCCTTCATTTGCTTGTTTTGCACACTCGTCCAGCATTGTTCGAATTTTGCCAATTGGACGGGATCAAGTACGATTTTACGAGCATCTTCTTGGGCTGGAAGACCGAGAGTTGAAGCGGCTTCGCGCATGACAGCCAGAATTTGCTCCCGTTCCGCTTGTCGCTTCGGCAGATCGAGAACAGCCGTCCTGTAACGACTGCGCAGTTCGTCAACATCCTTCAATTTATTCAGCAGACCCAAATTGTTGTAATCAAAATTGATGGCTTCGATTGCCCCTTCGATATCCATGATTCTTTGCTGTAACTGGTCCCGCGCCGACTGATGTTTTGTTTGCTGTGTTTCAAGGTGCGCAAGCTCATCGTCGTCGACACCCAGCCAATTCGGGTAATAACTGGTCCCCGCCAACTGTTTTTCGATGGATTCCAGCTGCTTCAGAAGCGGCAAAGCGTGCATCTCCGCCTCCAGCAGAGATTTCTTGATTAGCTTTTCCTTGCGTTTGGTGAAGGCGGCTCTTTCTGCGGCTTCGGCTCTTTCAAGCGCCGATTTCAGTTCATTGTAGGCGTGAGCGGTGACATCCTTGAGTTTGATATCTTTCAGAACAGCATCATATGTTCGTTTGCTTTCAGCAAACTTAGTTTTTTGACCTCGTTTTTTGTATAATTCTCCGGTTGTGTTTTCGACATCGGCAAGGATTTCGGATAGTCCGCTGATCCCGGAGACAGCGGAATAAAGCAGATGGCCGATCGCGCCTTTGCTAGCGGCAATCTCGTCGCCGCCTTTTTCAATTGTTTCGTCATTTAGACAAAACAGTTTACGATAGTCATCAATTGCCAAACCCGCGAGCGCACCGGACAGGACTGTCTCTGAAACCGGTTTGCCGAGATTGTTGACCAACGAGTTGGATCGGGTTGGGTGCCGCCCGAAGAAATTCTCGTTTCCATTGATTTCCAAAACAGCCGAAATCCGCAAGTCAGAGCGTTTGTGCAGAAAATCGTAGGGTTCGCGATGAGGGAAGCCGTATAACAGGCGAATGTAGGCCTCAATCATTGTAGTCTTACCCGATTCATTCAGCCCGTGGATCAGGTGAAAATCTGATCTGTTGTCGGGTTTTGTCCCGAAGTCAAAACTCTTATTGGTGAAGTGACCAAAGAGTCTGAGGTTAAGGCTCTGCAATCGCATCAAGTTTGAGAATCGCTCAAAAGTGCGGCCATCCGGTCTTTGCCAGCATGTGCAAGTCTCTCGACCAGACTGTCAAGTTCCTTGGGGTTTGGTGCGAGCGCCTCACGGCATGGACCGGGAAGCCGGCTTATCAGTTCTTCGGCTTCGGCAAGAAAGGACGTTCTAAAGTTTGGGTTTGCGCAAAGCTCATCCATAATTCGCAGAAGTTCCGCAGAAGCATCGGACCGAGACTCACTTTTGTCCGACGTCAGTTCAAATTTCAGTTTGTCGATCCACAGGCGTTCGGTTTCCTCGGCGATTTCGCGGATGAATTCGCTCCAGATGTCTTGATCGCGAAGCACTTGCCAAGCAAGGTTTGATGTGCCCTTCAGATGTACCGTCAGAAACGCCCGCGGCGACTGCAATGAGGACGCTCTTTCCGCAAACTCAGCGGAGATTTGCTTCCGCAGATCTTCGGGTTCTTCAAGGCCGGTTGCATTGATTTCAAGCTGTCCGAACTCGACTTCCGAAGTTGAGAGTTCTGAAATTGAGATCGTTTGATCTTCTATGTTGATCAAAGTTGCGGATTTCGGCCCGGACTCTCCGGCATCCCTGCCTTGTGGAATGCCCGGCATGACAATCCATGGATCTTGTGAGTAAATTTGGCGGGCGTGGATATGACCGAGTGCCCAGTAATCAAATCCAATGTCTGAGAGCTCACGCAAAGTGCAGGGGGCGTAGATATTGTGATGGGCTGAACCGGCCAGTGAAGAATGCAGCATCCCGATATTGATCATTCCTGCCGCAGGGTTGCCAAATTTTGGCAGCAAACTTTCCGGGGCATGTTTGCTGCCGAAGCTGACGCCATGCACGCATACTCCGATTTCATTGATTTCCACTTTTCCGCCGCGTGCGCCAAACACGTGCATATTGCTTGGAAAGTCCATGCCGCGCGTGATTGGGTTTTCTGCATCATGATTTCCCTTGATATAGAAGACTTTGATTGCACGATTGTTCAATCGGTCAAGTTGAGCGGTTAGGAATGCCGCGGTTTTGGCGCTTCTCTCGTTGCCGTCAAACAGGTCACCGCAGATCAGCAATGCTGCGACTTCATGCTCGATGGCCAGATCAATGATGTGCCGAAAACTGCTTCTGCTGGCAGCTCTGACCTGGCGGCTCAATGACTCGTTCCGCAGGGCCAAAGACCGAAGAGGAGAGTCGAGGTGCACGTCAGCTGTGTGGATCAACTTGACCATTTGACAAATTTCTTATCAGATTCAATTTTGCAATGTTGTTCCGCGATTGGCGAGAGCCTCTCGCAGAGTGCCTTTTGGCTTCATTGCGTGCCGGCTTCAAGCAACATTAGTAGGGTGGTTTCGGCAACCAATACCGTGCGCAGAAACTTTCTGTTGGCTGGTCGGCTGTACTGGAGCTGTCCACAGCAGCTGATTGGCGCAGTGAAATTGCACCGGTCTATGGATTTGCGGAGGCATTGCCAACACGCTGCAGCGGTGTGTCTGCGAAACTCTTTCCGGTAGTTTGGCTCTGCAGTCGGGAATTCGGTCAGGAGGAATTGTCCGGCACTGATGCAAAGGCGGATTCCAGGCTGTTAGCGGTAATCGCCGCAGCATGGATCTGTTTCAGAGCAGCGCTGTCGGCGGCCTGTAGCCGCTCGCGCGCCCAATCGGGCAGCTTTCCGAAACGGCGGCGCAGAAAGTCGGACACCAAGTCCACCATACCTTCGGCCCTTCCTTCGGCTCTTCCCTCGGCTTTGCCCATTTCGTAAAATTGCTCCTGCGCCTTCCGCTCGAAGAATTCCATAAGCGTTCCCATCACTTGTTTCCTTTCTCTGCCTGCCATCGTCTCCAGAAGATGTTCGGGTTCCAGTTTAAACGCTTCATCCGCGCACAGCACCGCATGCTCAAAAACACCGGGCTCGGTGAACATGCCCGCCATGGCCTCTTGCCCCTCTTTGGCAACGCAGTCTCTGCCCTGCCATTTCAACGCCGCCGGAACGCCGTGCGGAAATGCGGCCTGCGGCATGTCGGCCTCGCCGACCTGGACAGATCCAGCAAACAGGAGCCTTATCACGCTGACACAAAGACGTCCTGATCAAGGGGCAGGACGATGTCATTCGATTCTCCAAAACACACAGGCTGAGATAAGCTGTAATTTCAACTGCCGAAGACCTGATGCAGCGGCTGCGCTTTCCTAAGCTCCGGGGAATACTGCGGGGATAGCCGATTTGTTTTGAGCGGAACGATTCAAACTAAGTCAAACACGTTCCGTTAGCGAAACGCCCCGCTGTGATACGGTCCCTGCCAAACTCAGCGCAGCCGCTTCGTCCGCAGGATAACCGCCGGTGCGGCCATAGAGTCTTTCCGCTGCTGTTTTGACACTTCATGGCCAAGTGAAAGGCCCGCTGTGCGGCTTGATGCAAAAACACCTGTTTGACGGGTTCATAAGAGTCGGGCATTCGGTCAGGAGGAATTGCCCGGCGCTGATGCAAAGGCGGATTCCAGGCTGTTCGCGGTAATCGCCGCGGCATGGATCTGTTTCAGAGCAGCGCTGTCGGCGGCCTGCAGCCGCTCGTGCGCCCAATCAGGCAGCTTTCCGAAACGGCGGCGCAGAAAGTCGGACACCAAGTCCACCATGCCTTCGGCTTTGCCGTCGGCTTTGCCCATTTCGTAAAATTGCTCCTGCGCCTTCCGCTCGAAGAATTCCATAAGCGTTCCCATCACTCGTTTCCTTTCTCTGCCTGCCATCGTCTACAGGAGATGTTCGGGTTCCAGTTTAAGCGCTTCATCCGCGCACAGCACCGCATGCTCAAAAACACCGGGCTCGGTGAACAAGCCCGCCATGGCCTCTTGCCCCTCTTTGGCAACGCAGTCTCTGCCCTGCCATTTCAACGCCGCCGGAACGCCGTGCGGAAATGCGGCCTGCGGCATATCGGCCTCGTCGACGTAAACCTGGTCCAGCAAACAGGATCCGTATCACGCTGACACAAAGATGTCCTGATCAAGGGGCAGGACGATGCCATTCGATTCTCCAAAACACACAGGCTGAGATGAGCTGTAATTTCAACTGCCGAAGACCTGATGCAGCGGCTGCGCTTTCCTAAGCTCCGGGGAATACTGCGGAGATGGCCGATTTGTTTTGCGCGGAACGATTCAAACTAAGTCAAACACGTTCCGTTAGCGAAACGCCCCGCTGTGATACGGTCCCTGCCAAACTCAGCGCAGTCGCTTCGTCCGCAGGATAACCGCCGGTGCGGCCATAGAGTCTTTCCGCTGCTGCTTTGACACTTCATGGCCAAGTGAACGGCCCGCTGTGCGGCTTGGTGCAAAAACACCTGTTTGACAGGTTCATAAGAGTCAGGCATTCGGTCAGGAGGAATTGCCCGGCGCTGATGCAAAGGCGGATTCCAGGCTGTTCGCGGTAATCGCCGCGGCATGGATCTGTTTCAGAGCCGCGCTGTCGGCGGCCTGCAGCCGCTCGCGCGCCCAATCGGGCAGCTTTCCGAAACGGCGGCGCAGAAAGTCGGACACCAAGTCCACCATGCCTTCGGCTTTACCTTCCGCTCTTCCTTCCGCCTTTCCTTCGGCTTTGCCGTCGGCTTTGCCCATTTCGTAAAATTGCTCCTGCGCCTTCCGCTCGAAGAATTCCATAAGCGTTCCCATCACTCGTTTCCTTTCTCTGCTTGCCATCGTCTCCAGAAGATGTTCGGGTTCCAGTTTAAGCGCTTCATCCGCGTACAGCACCGCATGCTCAAAAACGTCGGGCTCGGTGAACAAGCCCGCTATGGCCTCTTGCCCCTCTTTGGTAATACCGTCTCTGCCCTGCCATTTCAACGCCGCCAGAACGCCGCGGAGAAATTCATCCTTCGGCATATCGGCCTCGCCGACTTGGATCAGATCCAGCAAATGGTAGCCTTCCAGCCCGGACAGATAGCTGTCCTGATCAAGAGATCGGACAACTCCAGGATCGCGAAACGCCGCCTGCAGGAAAGAGGGGATTCCGGACAACGGCGCGACAGCGTCGGCATACATCCTGGACACGTTCCATTTCACATTCGCGTGGCTGACCACAAGGGCGATGACCGGCTCGCTGATCCCACGCTTCGCGCCGGGAAATCCGGCGGTCAGCTTGCAAATTTCGGCAACGTAGGCGAGCAGCTGCTGCGGCAGCTCCGGAACCGCTTCGCTTTTGTGCTCGATGACCACGTTGAGGCGCTGGCCGCTTCCGAGCCGAAGCCGGGCCCAGCCGTCGGCCATGAGCTGACCTCCCGCTTCGGTTCCCAGCTTGGCGGATTTGACTTCCGGCGGATGCTCCCAGTCGATGACGTCGGCGAGCGCCTTCGGCAATGCGCCGGACAACAGCCCCTGCAGCGCGCGGGGCTTCGACATGATCATCCGGTGGAAGAAATTATCATGGATCGGCTGCGGGAGCTTCCCCGGCGCGGCGCTGGGCATGCGGTGTCTCCTTTCTCAAAAACGGTGTCTCCGCAGCGTGTTTCCGCTGCGCGTCGTCTCATTACATCATATGTATAAACAATATACAATAGTAAAATACAATACAAATATAAGAACAAATATATAAGAATCAACCCGACCTCCCTGATGAAGCGCGGAGCGGAGGCGCGATGCCGCGCGGATGTCAGCGGACGACGCCGCTGAAACGGACCGACGGCCAAACCGCGCCGATCGCCGCTTGGCGGAAGGTCTCGTGTTCTGTGGATTTCCATCGCGGCGGCACCGGCGCATCCGACGAACCCGGCACTGGCTCCCGCCGCCGGATCAATCTTTACTACCGCCCTGTCTGCCGAAATGGCTGACCCAATATAACATCTGGATCGCAGATTGCAACCCCGTGCTCAGCGTCGCGGTAATCAGCACCAAAAGGTGCGCGGTGAGCATTGCCGACTCAACAAATAAAGCTTCGACCGAGAAAACAGTCTTTGCAAACCGACCCTAGTGCGACAGTAAATTCAGCATGCTATGACTTGGATAGCCATCCGGGATTTGCCCAAGCGCAGCTTGCGCTTTCTGTAGACTTTGTAATGTTGCAGAGCCCGCGATGCCGTCGATACCACCCGTATTGTAACCGTGCGCAGCCAAGGAGTGCTGGAGCCGCAAGATTTCTTTCTTCGTCAGTAATGGCTCAGAGTCTGGCCAAACCGACGGTAGATTTTCTCTGCCTTTAAGTCGATCAGCTAGCAGGCCAACAGCTAAAGCATAAGAAGAAGAGCGGTTATAGGTCAGGATAACGCGAAAATTCTCAGTGACCAGAAATGCCGGTCCTTCGTGTCCGGAAGGAAGAAAAACCGAACATTCGCCCCATTCGCCGTACGTTTCTTGGCTTGCAAGACAAAGTCCCCTGTCTTGCCAACTCTCAGCTGGAATAGAATTCCAGAGACCGGAATTCACGTAATCAAAATCCGTCGGAAGGACACATTCGCTTCCCCAAGGGAGACCTGGTTTCCAACCCCTTTTCCGCAGATAATTGGCAGCCGACGCGAGTGCATCGGCAGGGTCGGAACCCCAAATGTTCGCGTATTCTCTGCCATCAAACGATACGCTGTCGGCAAGATAGCTAGAAGGCATAAATTGCATATGCCCCATTGCGCCAGCCCACGAGCCCTTCATTTCTGGAAAATCGATCACTCCTAAGCTGACAAGCTTAATTGCTGCTGCTAGCTCATTCTGCCAAAAGTCGGACCGTTGACCATTCCAAGCCAGGGAAGCCAGAGCATTGATTGTCACTGTGTTCCCCAAGCATGTTCCGAAATGAGATTCGATGCCCCAGATTGCTGAAATTACAGATGCGTCAACTCCCGAATTGGCTTGGATTTTCTGCAAGACAGTCCTTTGGTCCTTTGTTGCCGCAATCCCTTCAGCGATGCGTGCATCGGTTACAAGTCGGCCAACATATTCCGAAACAGATAGTCTGAATTCCGGTTGGGAAGCGTTTTTAGCTAACACGCTTTCATCAAGGCGCACAAAGGTTGAAAATTCTTGGATTGTGGATTGACAGAGATCAAGACGCGACGCTTTGACGCAATAGGCTTCAACCCAATTGTCAAATGCCGTTTGTCGGTCAGAAACTTTGCTCAATGCTGTCTCCGGCGCTTGCGCCGCATTTTCGCACGCTCGCCGTTCAGTGCGAGCGATATGCTGCCTGTGGAAGGGTTTGCGTCAATCAGCGTAACCCGAACCCGCTGGCCAATCTGCAGAATTTTCCCGTTGCGCACGCCGACCAGAGTTTGGTTGTCAGGATTGCAACGAAGATGATCTAGTCTCATGCGTGAGATCGGAATCAAACCGTCGGTTTGTGTTTCGTCCAGTCTTACAAAAGCTCCGAAACGCTTAACCCCTGTCAGTATTCCATTGAATTCGGTGCCTACCCGGTCCGCTAGGCAGGCCGCTGCAAAGCGGTCAAGCGTGTCGCGTTCGGCTGCCGCTGATCGTCTTTCAGTACTCGATATGTGCCGAGCCGTCTTTTCCAGAGCCGCCAAGTCTGTTTCCCCTGCGCCGTCTTCGCCAAGATTCAGTGCCCGGATCAATAACCGGTGCGTCATCAAGTCGGAATAGCGGCGGATTGGTGACGTAAAATGCGCGTAGCGACGCAGATTGAGTCCGAAATGACTGCCCGGACTGCAGGTGTAGATTGCCTGCTGCATCAACCGGAGGACGGCTTGGTTCATCAGGCTCTTGCAATCGGTCTCAGCCGCTGCCGCCAACAGCGCATTGAGCTGTGCTGTGGTTGGACCGGCGGATCGTGAAAACCTCAATCCACAGGAAGAAGCGGCACGAAGGAGTTCGGGAATCCGATTATCGTCGGGTTGATCATGAACCCTGAATATGCATGGTGATCCGTGCTTTTCCAAAGTTTCGGCAGCGCATATATTGGCAAGAACCATGAATTCTTCGATCATGCGGTGTGAATCCAGCCGTTCTGTTGCGCGAATGGCTGTTACTCGACTGAGATCGTCAAAATAGACGCGCTGATCATTAGACTCTATGTTCAAGGGGTTGCGCTTATCCCGCTGGATCCGAAGAGTCTTGAACGCAGCGCGAAGATCGCGAAGAACTTTAAATTCGGCATCGCGAACTTTGATGGTTTCATCAACTATGCCTTGCGCTGATTCGTAGCTCAGAGCCATGCGTGAACACATGAGACCGCGAATGAATTCATGCCTGATCTTTTTCCCGGTGCGGGTTAGAACGACACGAACCGCGATGCAGGGTCTGTCGACGTTCTCGTGCAGCGAACACAGATCTCCCGACAGCAGGTCGGGCAGCATCGGTACAGCGAAATCCGGAAAATATGTTGAATTTCCACGGGCTCTCGCCTCTCGATCGATCGCGGATTCCGGCTGCACAAAGTGCGCGACGTCTGCGATAGCCACCCAAATCACGTATCCGCCGGGATTTTTCGGATCTGTGTCGGAATGCGCAAAAACCGAGTCGTCCCGGTCGCGGGCATCCTCAGGATCAATGGTGACAAAATGAAGATGGCGGAGATCAATCCGCTGCGTAGAGTCCGGTGTTCCTCTCGCTGGAAGCTCTGCTAAAACCTCGTCTGGAAAGCTGTTCGGGATTCCGTAGCTGCGCATCGCAATCGCTGAAAGAGATTCTTGTTCTCCAGGCAGCCCGATTCGTTCAACAACTTTCGCCCAATTCCACTTGCGGGCATGGCGTCTGAACTCGACCAGCTCACCATCTTCCGCGGCAAGCGAGTCGGCTTTGCTGACTCGGAGGCGACCGCCTGATTTCCGTTCTGTTGGAAGGATCGAACGACCGCGGCGGCTGTGAACAGCGAAAACACCGAGTTCGGTTGGAATTGCTGTCGGAGCAGGATGACTCAAATCTAAAATCCGATGGTCAGACCGCAGCGCTTCGACGTTTCCGTGCGTGAATTCTGGCTGATTGACGAAAAATCATCAATAATTGGATTAAGGTTGAGTTTGGTGACATGCTGTTTGGCGGATATCTGTTCTTCGCATGCACCCAGCCTCTCGCAAGACACAATTCGCGCAGTCGGACCGGTTGTAGCTGAACTGAGACCGATTTGTGATTTAAAGCGGTCAATCGAATTTGCGACTAACCACGGCTGCTCGGTCATGCATGATCGGGCTGATTGCGCTCGAAGGAAGCTTTTTGTTCCTCCGTGGCTTCTTTTTGGTACTTTTGCTTCCACTCTGCAAACGGCATTCCATAGACGATTTCGCGGGCAGAATCCTTGTCGATTTCAATTCCCCTTTCCGCTGCTTCCTCCTGATACCATCGGCTTAGGCAATTGCGGCAAAACCCCGCAAGATTCATGAGATCAATATTTTGCACATCCGTGCGCTTTTGAAGGTGGTCGCGCAGTCTTCTGTAAGCTGCTGCTTCAAGTTCCTTTTGCAAATCCGAGTTCATTGCAGTTTGCGTCCCTTTACCGGCTTAGCCCGCTGTGCAGCGCCGGAATGTCCAATGGTTGAAATCCGTAATGATTGAGCCAGCGGATATCGGAGTCAAAGAATGCGCGAAGGTCTGGAATGCCGTATTTCAGCATAGCCAAGCGGTCGATGCCCATGCCGAATGCAAATCCCTGCCATTTGGAAGAGTCCACACCGCCGGCTTCCAAGACATTCGGATGCACCATGCCGCAGCCGAGGATCTCCATCCAATCCGTGCCCTCTCCGACTTTCAGCCGTCCTTGTTCCCAAGAGCAGCGAAGGTCAACCTCAGCCGACGGTTCAGTGAAAGGAAAATGCGAGGCGCGGAACCGCAATTCAGCCCGCTCGACTTCAAAAAACGCACGGCAGAACTCTTCCAAGGTCCATTTGAGGTGGGCCATTGATATGCCTCTGTCCAATGCCAGACCTTCGACTTGATGAAACATCGGCGTATGGGTTTGATCGTAGTCGCAGCGATAGACCCGACCTGGCGCAATGATCCGAACCGGCGCGCCTCTTTCGGCCATCGCTCGGATTTGGACAGGAGAAGTATGGGTTCGGAGCACGTTTGGCTGGTTTTCGCATTCGCCTGAATTTTTGATGAAGAATGTGTCGTGCTCCTGCCGGGCCGGGTGTTCGGGCGGCATGTTCAGCGCATCGAAATTGTACCAATCTTTCTCAATTTGCGGGCCTTCGGCGACTTCAAACCCAAGATCCGCGAATATTGCCGAAACTTCTTCGGTAACCTGACTGACCGGATGGATTGTTCCAGAGCGACGATTGCGTCCGGGCAGTGTGATGTCCAGCCATTCGGATGCAATCTGTTCGTCCAAAGCCTTGTCGGCCAGCTCGGTTTTCTTTGTTGCGACCGCTTCAAGAAGTTCACTCTTGATACGGTTCAATTCAGGCGCGGTTCTTTTGCGCTCCTCAGGGTTCATCTTTCCCAACTGGCTTAGACGTTGGCTGATTTCACCGGATTTTCGTCCAAATGCGGCCAATCGTGCAGCTTCTAAGTCGGCTTCGCTTTCAGACAGAGCGATGCGTTCGAGGTGCCGCTGCTTGAGTACGGTTAGTGTGTCCATGACGAGTATTTGGAATTTCCGAAGGGGAAACGATTATCTTTCAATTGCGTTGTTGTTGCAGCTTCATTCGAAACAAGAACCGGTCAGCCGCCGCGCGGTAAAATTTTGGACAGCTGCAGATCGCCGATCAACTGGCATAACGGTGAAATCTTCCGAAGCGCTGCCCGCGCAAAGTACCGAGACCAAACCCCTCAAGCGTTCAACCCACGGCCCAAACGTCTCTGCTGAAGTCAACAAGAAGCGGCGGTTAGTCAGGCCAGCGCGGCTTTAGCAGCCGAGACCACTTCTCCGAAGGCATCTGGTTCACGCACCGCTAAGTCGGCGAGCACTTTTCGGTCCAACTCTATGCCCGCGAGATTGAGGCCGTGAATAAATCGCGAATATGTCAGACTGTCGTCATGCTCTCTGACTGCTGCGTTGATGCGCTGTATCCAGAGCGCGCGAAAATTCCGCTTTCTGGTTTTGCGGTCCCGCGTTGCATATTCCCGAGCTTTTTGGACCGCCCTTTTGGCGACCGAGAAGGTGTTTTTGCGGCGCCCATAATATCCTTTGGCCGCTTTGGTGACCTTTTTGTGGCGAGCACGTGTGACGGTTCCGCTTTTAACTCTTGCCATAGCGCTTCTCCTCAGCCGCCATACGGCATGAATGATTTGACGAGCTTTTCGTCAGGTTTAGACAGAACTTTGGTTCCGCGCGCTTTGCGGATGAATTTGTTGCTACGCTTGATCATGCCATGGCGTTTACCGGTTTGCGCCACCTTGATCCGGCCGTTTGCAGTTACCTTGAAGCGCTTTTTGACGCTTGACTTGGTTTTCAGCTTCGGCATTTCAATCTCCTTGAAGTCAATTGTGTAAAGCACGGCTCGGCATGCCGTCAGGCCGGCCGCGCATATAAGGTCAGTGCCTTTAAATCACCCGATTACCGCTTGCAATCCCGTTGGTTCAGAGTGCGTCCAAAAGTGTCCTCAGGCCCAATGCGATGACTTGGTCGACCAGGAAAAAGAATAGCGCCGCGATGGCGGCCATGAACAGCACCATTGCAGTTGTCACCAGCAATTCCCGCCGTGTTGGCCACACGACTTTGGAAACCTCGGCCCTGACCTGCTGAATGAACTGGAGGGGTGCGAATTTTGCCATGATGTTGCGACTCAAGTTAATTTAGAGACGTGCACTTATGTCCTTTTGCCGAGAATTTCAACCTATCCGTTCGCTCCGCAGTGCCACGAGACAAGGATTTGATTGCAAATCCACAAGAAATCCGGGGAATTTGCCGTTTGCCTCGCCCTACCGGACGACCAAACGGCAGGGAAGGCTGATGCGCGGATCTGAGCGGTTGAGCGCCGAATGGACTGGAATGAATCCGCTTCTATTATTTGCCTCTGCAGAAAATCCGCAAGCGACCAAAAAATGCATGAGAATTTGGTTTGTGGCAGTCGCATACGCAACTGCATCGGTTTTGCTCAATTTGACGAAGGATTGCAAATTAATTGATGCAAATAAAGCTTGGCAGGGGCGGAGGGACTCGAACCCCCGACAACCGGTTTTGGAGACCGGTGCTCTACCAACTGAGCTACACCCCTAAACAATGCAAATAATTTTATGCCTTTATGCTTCTTCATGCAACCGCTGTTGTCTCCGCAGCAGCGCATAGACAGGAAGGCGCGGTTCCGGAAACCCCGGAAGCGGTTCAGCCAAAGAGCGGCATATCATGGAGCGTCTTGGCGGTCCAAAATCACAAAGCGGTTGCGAACGAATGTTAATTCAGGCCAGCGACCTGGACAATATTGGTTGATCCGGGCACATTGAATGGCACGCCGGCAAGAATGATGACTTTATCGCCGTTCTGGCCGAATTCATGCTTCTCGGCGACAGTGATGGCCGACGCGACAGCTTCATCGAAACTGTGAACAATATCCGTAACCACACAATGCGCTCCCCAAAGCAGACTCAATCGCCTCGCAATGCGGTTGAACGGAGTGATTGCGATAATCGGCACGCGCGGGCGCTCGCGCGCCACCAGATGAGCTGTGGTTCCTGAATGGGTAAAGCAGCAGATTGCCCCAACTTCGGTTGTCTCGGCGATTTCCCTTGCCGCAAGTGTGAGCGCATCTGCCACAGTTTCTCGGTCGCCGCGGCGCGAAGCCTCAATAACCTGTCTGAAGATCGGGTCCTGCTCTACTGACAGAGCAACGTTATTCATGGTCTTCACAGATGCGACCGGAAAGCGGCCCACCGCGGACTCGGCAGAAAGCATGACGGCATCGGCGCCTTCATATATCGCGGTTGCGACATCTGAGACTTCGGCACGGGTTGGAACCGGATTCTGAATCATGCTCTCAAGCATCTGCGTTGCCACGATCACAGGCTTCGCAGCCGCGCGGCAGCGGCGGATCATCCGCTTTTGCACCGGCGGCAAAGAATGAACCGGCATTTCGACACCAAGGTCTCCTCGCGCGACCATAATTCCGTCAGCCGCTTCCAATATGCTGTCAAATCGAGCCAGGGCCGCTGGTTTTTCGATCTTTGCCATAATCGCGGCACGGCCGCCGGAAAGCTCTCGTGCTTCTTCAATATCACTGGGACGCTGCACGAAAGAAAGTGCGAGCCAGTCGATTCCAAGGCCGCAGATGAAGTCGAGATCGGTGCGGTCTTTATCGGAAAGCGCCGCAAGCGGCAGAACGACATCGGGAATATTGATGCCTTTGCTGTTCGATATTTCGCCGCCGACCTCAACGGTGCAGTCGATAAATTCATCTCCCAATGAATCAACGGTCAAACGTATCTGTCCATCATTAGCCAACAGAGTCGAACCGGTTACCAACGCAGCAAAAATCTGTGGGTGCGGCAAATTGACACGGGTGGCGTCGCCGGGTTCAGGGTTCAGGTCAAAACGGAATGACTGCCCGGCTTCCAGTTTTTCGCGGTTGTTCTTGAACGCGCCGCAGCGGATTTTCGGACCCTGCAGATCAGCGAGAATTCCGATCGGTCTTCCAGCCAGCTTCTCTGCTTCACGAATCTCCGCATGGCGGAGCCGAATTTGTTCATGAGTGCCGTGACTCATATTCAATCGGAATATGTCGGCTCCCGCTTCGAACAGCTGGTGTATGGTTTCAACACCGTCTGACGCTGGTCCAAGCGTGGCAACGATCTTAATGTTTCGGTCTCTTTTCAAGTCGTCCTCCGGTTGCCCGGCGACCCCTTGAAAAACATATCAATGTCCCGAACGCCTGCATCGTAACCTGCGCACGGCAATTCCACAAGCAGCCCAAAAAATGCATGCAACGGCTCCTGCGGCATGCGGATATCGGAACCTCCGAATCTTTGGAAATATGTGGGGTGCGCCAAGCGTCCATTTTTTCCGGAACCGGAACATTGCAGGCAGCTATTCACGCAGCGCCTCTTCCTTTGAGAGCGCCGTTGGAATAAGAAGCGCTCCCGATCATCAATTTCGGACCTGTTATGAAATTTACCCTTTCTTGGCTCCATGACCACTTGGATACAGATGCGACAGCGCTCGAAATCGCAGAGTCATTGACTGATCTCGGTTTAGAGGTGGACAGCATCAATGATCCCAGTGAAGCGCTGAAAGCGTTTTCCATTTGCCGTGTTATTGAAGCATCGCAGCATCCCAACGCAGACCGGTTGCGTGTTTGTCGTGTGGAAACCTGGCCGAATGGTCCAGAAAAGCAAAGCGCGGAAGTTTCCGTCGTCTGCGGAGCGCCGAATGCCCGCACCGGCATGATAGGCGTGTTTGCGCCGGTTGGAACTCATATTCCCGGGACAGGACTGGATCTAAAGAAAGGCGTCATTCGTGGAGTTGAGAGCAAAGGCATGCTGTGTTCGGAGCGCGAGCTTGAGATTTCCGATGAACATGACGGCATCATCAATCTGCCTGAGGACGCGCCGCTTGGAACCGTGTTCGCAGACTACGCAGGCTTGAATGACCCGGTTTTCGATCTGGAAATCACACCGAACCGCCCTGATGCATTGGGCGTGCGCGGTATCGCCCGTGACCTGGCTGCGCGCGGGTTAGGTGTGATGAAGCCGCTGCAGAATGTTGTCATTGAGCACGCGTTTCGATGCCCTTTGTCAGTTAAAATTGATAATGAAGCCAAACCTGATGGGTGTCCTGCGTTCTTCGGCCGGGTCATTCGTGGGGTTACGAATGGTCCGTCTCCGGAATGGATGCAGCGGAGGTTGAAGGCTATCGGTCTCAGACCGATTTCCGCTTTGGTTGATATCACCAACTACGTCACCTATGACTTGAACCGCCCGTTGCATGCCTTTGACGCGGACAAAGTCAAAGGCGGACTGCGAATTCACTTGGCAAAGGGCGGTGAGACCGTGACTGCCTTGGATGGTGTCGACTACCAGATGTCAAAGGGCCAGATACTGATTTCAGATGATGCGGGTCCTGAGAGCATCGCAGGGGTTATGGGCGGTTTGCCGACCGGCTGCACCGAGGAGACTGTGAATGTTTTTTTGGAAAGCGCTCTTTGGGACCCGATCACAACGGCTAAGACTGGACGTCGCCTTAAAATTATTTCTGATGCGCGTTACCGATTTGAACGCGGTGTGGATCCGGCATTCACAGTTCGTGGCTTGGATATCGCGGTAAATCTTATCCTTGATATTTGCGGCGGCGAGGCCTCCGATCTTGTTTCGGACGGTCAGATTCCCAGTGCTGACCGTGTGTTCAAACTGCCGATCAGTCGTGTCGAAAAGCTGATCGGCATGGAGATTGAACCGGAAACGCAGCGCAGAATTCTCAGAGACCTTGGGTTCAAAGCAGATCAAGAGGCCGATTTTTTTGTTGTAACTCCACCGAGTTGGCGACCTGATATTGGCGGACCGACTGACCTTGTCGAGGAGATTGCCAGAGTCGCGTCATTGACGAAGCTGAAAGGCCAGCCAATGCCGCGTGCAGCGGTGGGAGTGGCGCGACCAATTTTGACCGCGGCGCAGCGGCGCGAACAAGCATGTCGGCGCACTTTCGCAGCCCTTGGTTACAATGAATGCGTTACCTATTCATTCGTGGACAGCGAATTGGCCCGGTGGTTTTCCGATGGAACCCCGGCGGTTGAATTGGAGAATCCGATTTCTTCTGAATTGACCGTGATGCGGCCTGATCTTTTGCCCGGTCTGGTTAAGGCGGCCCTTGCCAATCAAGCGCGCGGGTTCAATGATTTGGCGTTATTTGAAGTTGGGCCGGTTTTTCATGGAGCGGAGGCTGGCAATCAGTCCGCTTGTGCGTCTGCTCTGTTGGTTGGCCGACGAAGTCCAAGGGAACCGCACCATGCAATGCGTTCAATTGATCTGTTTGATGCCAAAGCAGATGTGGAGACAGTTCTTTCGACGCTGCTGCCCGGGGTTAAGCCGCGATATATGAGAAATGCTCCGTCTTGGTGGCATCCACAGCGCTCCGGTCTTGCCTTTCTGCAACCTGGCAAGCCTCTGGCGGTGTTTGGAGAGTTGAATCCGAAGCTGCTCCGAAAGTTTGGTCTCAAGGGACCGGTGTCAGCAATGACTTTGTTTTTGGATGCTCTGCCGATGCCGAAGCGCAAAGGAAAGGCCCGTGCCGCATTCCAGCCGAGTACGCTTCAACATGTGGACCGCGATTTTGCGTTTGTGGTCGGTCAGCGCGTGGAAGCCGCCACTGTAACAGGGGCGGTCCTCGGTTCAAAATATCGGAAATTGGTCAGCTCCGTGCAGGTCTTCGATGAATATTCCGGAACAGCCGCAGAAGCTCAACTCGGTGAAGGCAATAAATCGCTTGCAGTTTCAGTTCGTCTGCAGCCGGAAAAATCTGCATTTAAGGAAGTTGAATTGGAGGCAATCTGCTCAGAGATCGCACAGAAGGTAGAATCGACCACCGGCGGTTCGCTTCGAAGGTAGCAGCTTTACAAAGCTGAATTGTCCAATGCCGCGTCCGGTGTGCCTGAGTGGAACATTGCTTGGCTTAATCCGGTCGACTTCGAGGGCTTGGCGGTTGTTTCGCCTGGAGCAGATTTTGGACACTGCCTCACGATTTTGGATGGCCGCGGGTTCATCCTTGAAGACAGCGATCAAACATATTGAAGCGGCTGCCGAATCACGAAGATATAGCGATGTCCCTATCACTCAATAGTCCGTGGGTGCGCCGCCTTCCTGTTTGCGCCGCGTAACGAACTCTTCCAATTCCCCGCGAATTTCCGATTCCATAGGCGGCGGCTGGTATTCTTCAACAATATTTTTGTAGATTTGATTGGCGCGCTGAGCCGTCCAGATGCCTCCGTCGAGCGACCACGCCTCGAAATTTCGCCAATCGCTCATGAATGGCTCATAAAAGGCGGTTGTGTACCGCTCCTGAGTATGCGTCGCGCCAAAGAAGTGGCCGTTCGGTCCGACTTCATCGATAGCGTCAAATGCGACATCGCTTTCATCCGTAGCTGTAATGGCTGTGTCGAAATATCGCTGCATCTGCTGCAGCAATTCGCAATCCATCACAAATTTCTCAGGGCAGGCGATCAGCCCGCCTTCCAGCCAGCCAGCGCTGTGATAGACGACATTTGTGCCCGACTGAACCGCTGCCCAGAGTGAATTCGAACTCTCCCAAACCGCTTGACCGTCAGGAACGTTGGCAGCGCAGGCATTCGATGCGCGCAAGGGTATCCCATAGTGCCGGCACATTTGACCGGTCATCTGTGTTGCCCTCACATATTCAGGAGTGCCGAACGCAGGCGCTCCCGAGCGCATGTCGACATTCGATGTGAACGTGCCGAACACGCACGCAGCGCCCGGACGGATATATTGGAGCAATGCGATGGCTGCCAACCCCTCGGCAATGGATTGGGTTACTGCACCGGTCATGGTCACAGGGGCCATAGCGCCTGCGAGTGTGAACGGCGATACAAAGACAGCTTGACCGTTGCGCGCCATGCGCATCGCGCCGTCCAGCATCGGCCGATCGTGTTTCAGAGGCGAGGTTGAATTGATGTTTGTGAACAATTTAGGCGAAGCCTGAAATTCCTCTTGTGAGTAGCCGCCGGCAATCCGCACCATCTCCATAACATCTTCAACACGCTCGGCGCCAAGAGAATAAGCGTGAACGACTTTGTCAGTCATCACCAGTTTATCGAACACACAGTCCAGATGCCTCACCGAAGCATGGATATCCACAGGTTCCACAGGATAGCCGCAGGCTATGTGGATACAGTTAAAGTACTGAGTCAGCTTCAGGAATTTTCGGAAGAAATTCTGTGTTCCGACAAGCTTTCCATTGTCCAAGTCATATGAATTTGGGGGTGAAGAAACATTCCCGAAAATCATGTGCGGACCACCGACGATGACTTGATGGTCAGGATTGCGGGGGATCATGGTGAATTGGGATGGACAAGAGCCGATCATTTCCATGACAAACTCACGGTCCATTCGCACGTTGCAGTCTTGAACCTTGCATCCAGCACTTTTGAGTATCTGCACAGACTCGTCGTTCAGAAATTCAATTCCTATGTCTTCGAGAACACGCATTGCTCCGTTGTGTATCGCGGCGATGCCATCATCATCCAACGGCTCTGTGGGTCGGTCGGGATTGCGGGGTATTCGCCAATCCATTTGGCGGATTACGGTTGCATCGCTGCGCTCAACATTGGCTTTATGGCCTCCGCTGCGGCGTCGCTGACGCTTCGGCATTCTGTCTCCCCCCGGTCGTCCTGCTTGCTTTGCAGCGCTTAATAGTGATTTATTGGCCTTCAAACAGAACCTTGGCAAGAAGATTTTTTCAGGTGTGGCAGCGAAGTTGATCCGCTTCCGCAAAATAGCGCTGTGCTGTGCAATCGAGTAACACGAAACACTATTAGGCGCATGGATTTGCAAGCCAGTCCGGAAGTCGCCCGATATCCTGCAAAACTTCGTCAGCAATCGAAGCCAGTGTTTCTCGGCTGTCCATGCCGGTTAAGACTCCGATGGCTGTCATTCCAGCTTTTCGTCCGGCTTCCATGTCAGAAGGGCTGTCTCCGATCATAAGGCATTGGTTGGGCGGGATCTGGAATTGATCGCAGAATGCCGTCAGCATGCCTGGGTCGGGTTTTGCCCCATAGCCGGAGTCGGAACCGGCAACATAGTCGAATAGATCGCAACAATCCGCAGCATTCAAATGAGCCCGTGCGACATGTTCCCAATCATTTGTGACGACACCGAGACGATATCCTTCCTGACGCAGTTTCGAAAGAAGCGGCCGCAGCGGTGCGGCGGGAACCTGTTCTGCCATTGCGGCCGATTCACCAACGATGTGCAGAAGTTCTTTGATTGGCCATTCGGGGAATTGGCAGGTTAATATGCGTAACGTGTCGTCGGGCGTTCCGGCAACAAACACCGCCTCGCTTTCAAATTCGCACTTCTGAGTGTTATAGCCAAGCATGGCACCGGCATTCCGAGCCAGCTCTGCGTCGCCTCCCGCTAATTTATATAGGACCGCGGACAGCCATTTGGCCCACGAGGCCCGAAAATCGAACAGCGTGCCGTCTTTGTCGAAAAGCAAGCCTTTAATTGGCCGAATATTCAAGTCCAATGCGGAACCTCTCCGCCGGGCAGGAGTTGCCTTGCTTCCGCCGGGGCTTCCAATGGAAGATCAGCGAATTCGCAGAACTCTATCACAGCCTGTTCCCAGGATAGGATGTGGTCCAACGCCGCGCCAAGAAAATTCAGGTCTTTCAAGCTTCTGCCCTCGATCCGGTCGACACCGGTTGTCGCAAGGAACCGTTCGAGCCGCTGATCGTCTTTGGCTAACCATTCAACACAATGAATAGCAATGATTTCGGCGCGTTGATTGTCCATGACAGAATGAGTTTCCTGATTGATCAGCACAAAAGTCCACAGCGATACAAGCTGAATATAAGAGATAGCACCGGTCGTGAATGGCTTAGAACAACAAAATGCAAGACCAAATTCGTATCATGCGGGCGCCACTGCAAATTTCCGAGAGCTTCGCCGGTTCATGTTGAAGGCAGCAATGACATTCTTATGAAATCAGCATAAAGAGAACCGCCTATTTGTTGCTGATTGATCAACTGAGCCGTCGGGATGAACAGAACGCGCAGGAATAGCCGTGAGCTGGAAGGCCAATCCTATTTGATTTCGCCAGAGCCGGAAGCCGGCGGTCTTTCTCGTGAAGTTGTCGGCACCACTCACGAAGGTGAAGAGTCCGTTGTCCGCGTAATTGAAGAGCGGCCCCTCACAATATTTTTGAATTCGACCGAGATTCTGACAGCCATGACGATTGGAGACTACCCGGAATATCTGGCCCTCGGGTTTCTCACCAATCAAGGAATGCTTCCGTTCAGCGCCGATGTTGCCGGAGTCGATTATGACGATGAGACCAGCACTGTTGTTGTTCGCACAAATTCAAAAACGAGCTATGAAGAAAAGCTCAAAAAAAAGACCCGAACCAGCGGATGCGCGGTCGGAACGGTTTTTGGCGACCTCTACGATACAATTGAATCGGTGGAATTGCCGAATCGGGAAGTGCGGGTTTCGTGGCTCTACAGTTTGTCAGCGCGCATCAATCAAACGCCGAGCCTGTATTTGGCGGCTGGAGCAATTCACGGAACGGTATTGTGTTGTGCAGATCAGCCTCTCGTTTATATGGAGGATGTGGGCCGGCACAACGCAGTCGACAAAATTGCCGGTTGGATGGTCGCACATGGAGAAAGCGGCACGGACAAGCTGCTGTATACCACCGGCAGACTGACTTCGGAAATGGTCATTAAAACGGCTATGATGGGCATCCCGGCATTGGCTTCACGCTCCGGCTTCACGGCTTGGGGAGTGGAGATTGCCAGAATAGTCAACCTGACCTTGATTGGAAGGCTGCGCGGACGACGTTTCGTATGCCTTTCGGGAAGCAAAAATCTGGTCTTTGACAGCGAACCGAATTCAGTTCCCGAAGAACACCGACGGCATCGCAGAAAGGCCTCCGAAAGTGACTGAACATGGCAAGGAGGAAATACGAAGATCCGAAATCGTCGGCGTCGTTCTAGCGGGTGGTCGGTCAACCAGAATGGCAGGGAATGAAAAATCGCTCTTGAAGCTCGGAAACCATACTCTGCTGGAACACGTGCTGTGTCGATTTGAGTCCCAAGTTGGCAAGCTGATCATAAACGCGAATGGCGATCCCGCCCGATTTGGTCAGTTCGGGCTGACAGTGGTGGCCGACTCTGTTGAGGGATTTGCCGGACCATTGGCCGGTGTGTTGGCTGGTATGGATTGGGCAAGCGAACACGGTTATCAGCGGATTGCAACGGTGGCGGGCGATACACCGTTTTTCCCGAAGGATTTGGTGGACCGCCTTTATGACGTGACCCATGGCAACCGTGCGCGGATTGTTTTGGCTGCGGCCGGGGGACCGGGTCAGGTCATGCGCTGTCATCCCACATTCGGTTTGTGGCCAGTCTGCTTAGCCGACGACCTCAGAAACGAACTTGCGAATGGAATGAGAAAGATTGCGCACTGGACCACGAAACACGGTGCGGTCGTCGCAGAATTCGAAACCGGTTCATCCGATCCCTTCTTTAATGTCAACACTCCAGAAGAGCTTGCTGCGGCTGAGCGAATGTGCGCAGGTGGACCGTGGTAAAAGTTTTCGGTGTCGCGGGCTGGAAGAATTCAGGCAAGACAACTTTGGTCGAGCGTTTGGCCGCCGAATTCGTTGCGCGGGGATTGGTCGTTTCAACCATTAAACATGCCCATCACGAATTCGATATAGACAAGTCTGGAACAGACAGTTTCAAGCACCGGGAAGCTGGTGCAGCTGAAGTGCTCATTTCATCGTCAAAACGCTGGGCGCTCATGCATGAGAATTCAGACGGTGAAGCGGCGCTTCGCAATCTCTTATCCAAATTGTCACCAGCCGATATCATTATTGTAGAGGGATACAAAAATTCGCATCTTCCAAAAATCGAAACGCGTCGGAAAGACGCCCCAGCATCAAAATTGTCTTTATCGGATAAGACGGTTCAGTGCGTCGCTTGCCAACAGCCGTCCTCCGCAGCGTTCCCTCCAGAAATCGACATCAATGACACAGGCGCCATTGCTGAATTCGTATTGATGAATATTCCGTCTGTTGCATCTGCGATCGATGCTTTGACAGTCATTGCGCCTTCCAGCGGCTCGTCCATGCCCCCAGGTGTGAACTGGATTCCAGTTGATGCAGCTTTGAATGCTTTGCGGATAGATGTCAGCAACGTCACAGGCACGGATAAGGTTCCCGCAGGCCACGCTGTCAATCGGGTTTTGGCAGAAGCGGTTTACGCACAGCGTTCCAGTCCTCCTGTTTCAAATTCCGCCGTAGATGGATTTGGTTTCAATTATGACAGCATCGAAGGCAATGACACTGGTTTGCGATTGGTCGACTGGATGCAATCGGCTGGAGCGCCGCCGGATCGATCTGTTCCAAAAGGAAAAGCTGTGCGGATCTTGACAGGAGCTTCCCTGCCAGCTGGAGTGGATACGGTTGTATTGGATGAGCATTCCACAGTTTCCGATGGCATTGTGAATTTCCGGAATCCAAAGCAGCGTGGTCAAAACACCCGGCAAGCTGGCGAAGATCAAAAAAGCGGAGATTTGGCGTTTGATGCGCGGCATCGCCTTAAGCCGTCTGATATGGCATCGCTCATCGCATCCGGAACAGACTCCGTGACGGTGCGAGAGAAGCTCAGAGTCTCGGTGATTTCAACAGGAAATGAATTGGTGGATGCACGGTTCCGTGCCGAACAAGCATCCATTATCGACGCAAACCGTCCAACGCTTTCGACGCTGATTGCCGGATGGGGCCATCAAGCCATCGATGGTGGTCTTTGTCAGGACAATCCCAAGGAAATTCAAGAGGCCATGGACAGAGCAAGCCAAAATGCTGATGCTCTTTTGATTTCCGGCGGCGCGTCGGCCGGGGATGAAGATCATGTGTCGCAGCTGCTTAAACGTGAAGCGAGAATCTTAGCGTGGAGAATTGCGGTAAAGCCGGGTCGTCCGCTCGTGCTGGCTCGATGGAACGACATGTTGGTTTTCGGTCTTCCCGGAAATCCGGTGGCGGCGTTTGTCTGTGCGTTGGTCTTCGCACGTCCGGCCCTCGGTGTCTTGGCAGGAGAAGATTGGCAGGAACCTGTTGGGTTTGATGTGCCGGCTGGGTTTGAAAAGACAAAGCAGGCGGGCCGAAGAGAGTTTATTCGGGCCCGTATCGATAACCAAGGGCGAGCAGCGGCCTTTCGTTCGGAGGGGTCTGGGCTGACAACGGGTTTGGCGTGGGCGGATGGATTGGTGGAGCTTGGCGATGGCGCAAGGCGCATAGAATTCGGCAGCCCGGTTCGCTACATTCCGTTTGCAAGTTTTGGCATCTGACCAAAATTTGTGGGCGGCAGAACCGACAATTGTCGTTCAGTCCAGATGCGACACCGTTTAAAAGAAAGATGGCGCCGCTTGGATCGGGCAATCATGATCTGTTGGTGTTTGCCGACGGCAGCAATCCGGCCGGACGCGCAAGCAATACAAGGATCACAGCGGCCAGCACGATCGCATCACGGTAAGGCGCGAGGGCTTCAGGAAGAAAGGCCTGCGTCATGACTTCGAGAATACCGACGGCAAAACCTCCCAGCACCGCGCCTCCCAAGCTGCCAAGTCCACCCAGAACTGTCGCGATAAAGGCCTTCAATACCGGATAGAAACCCATCATTGGGTCAACCGAGCCTCGCTGCGCCGTCCAGATTATGGCCGCGAATCCTGCCAGCAGGCCGGAAAGAGCGAATGATACGGCAACAATCCGTCCAGCCTTGATCCCCAAAAGACGCAGCATTTCCATATCCTCCGCTGCCGCGCGCATGGCTATTCCAACCGTGGTGCGTCTGAGCACATAAGTGAGACCCAACAGCGAGGTCAGAGTCACAGCGATGGAAATCGTGGGCGCAACGCCAACGGTTAAACCGCCGATTTGGTAGGCGCTCGACCATGTTCCAGGCAGTGAAATCGGCACCGGACGGGCAGATATGCCGTTCTGAAAGAGCACCTTCAGAATCTCCGAAACCGCGAAGCTGGTGATCAGCAGGGAAACCACATCCGCGCCGCGCATGGCGCGGAATGCTGCCCGCTCCATGGCAAGCGCCATGAACACCGAAGCTCCCAGTCCAACCGTCAAGGCGGCGATCGGTGGAAATCCGAAAAGCAGCGAGAGAAATATGCCATAGCCTCCGAAGGTCATCACTTCGCCATGGGCAAAATTGATTAAGCGAACAATTGAAAACACGATGGCAAGACCCAACGCCAGCATGGCATAGATTCCGCCCAGGCTGAGCGCGTTGATTGATTGCTGCAGTATGATGTCCATGTGTTCAGGTCGCTAAGTAAGCTGACCGCAAAAGTTCACCCTCGGCAAGTTCGGCGGGAGTGCCTGCGGCTTCCACCGCGCCATTCGCCAGCACAATCGCGATGTCGGCCACTTCAAGAGCAAGGGCTGCGTTTTGTTCGACAAGGAGAATCGAAATGCCTTCATCGCGCAGCGCTTCGATAATGTTAAAGATCTGGTCCACCATCTGCGGTGCAAGCCCGAGCGAAGGCTCGTCCATGAGAAGAAGCCGCGGCGCGCCCATAAGAGCACGCGCCACGGAAAGCATCTGCTGCTCGCCCCCTGACAGCAGCCCGGCAAGCTGTCGCCGTCTTTCACCGAGAATCGGAAAACGCTCCATCATTTCGGCGCGGCGTCTGGCAACGGTTTTGGCGGGCGCAGCGGCAGAACCTGCAAGCGTCAGATTCTCTTCAACCGTGAGTGAAGCGAATATCCTTCTTCCTTCCGGCGAAATCGCGACACCCGAGCGCATAATTGTGTCGGGCGCCGCATTCGTCATATCCTGGCCGAAGATCCAAACAGACCCGCTCGAAACGCGTCGAGCGCCTGCGATCGCCATCACGCTGCTGGTCTTGCCGGCCCCATTGGCGCCGAGAAGCGCGGTGATCCCGCCCTTCGGCACATTGAGATCGACCCCGCGCACTGCGCGGACCGGGCCATAACGGACATCAAGTTCAGTAACTTTCAGAGCGGTTTTCGTCACTTATCGTCACGGTTGAGGCAGAATTTCGGGATCGGCTTGACTGCGCAGAATGAACTGCTTTTCGCCGGATGCCGTGATCCGCGCGACTACAACTTCGCGCAGCGGCATGCGGTCTGTGCCCGCAAACGTGAAGTTGGACATAACTCCCTTGCCGTTCTCAATGGAAGCCATCGCATCGGTCACATCCGAAGGATCCGTTGAACCCGCCGCCGCTACGGCCTGTTCAATCATATGCGCGATATCGCAGCCATTGACATAATAGTTGTTGTCGGGTGTCGTGCCGGTCGCGGCTTCGAAGCGCTTAACAAAATCGGCATAAGCCGAACCTTCGTCCGGAAATCCGCCTGAAGTGTGGACAACACCTGCGACGACATCGCCAAGACCGCGCACGGTGGGTGTATCGAGCACATCACCGCCCATGACCTGTGTGCCGACGCCTGCGCCGCGCAGTGCGCGGATAAAGGCGGGGAAGTCAGGCTCCCAAGCCCAAGTGACGATCAAGTCCGGTGTTTCTGCGGCATTTTTGATTGTGGTGACAATGGCCGAGAAATCCGGCTGGTTAAGCGAGTAAAGAGACTCCCCGACGACCGCGCCGCCCAGCCTCTCGAATGCCTCGCCAAAATATTCCGGACCGCCCAGGGTGTAGGCGCTGTCGGGAGATTTCAGCAGCCAGACGCGTTCAAAACCCTGATCATGGGCATAAGTGGCTAATATCGCAGCCTGTTGATTGTCGGCTGGGTAACTGCCGAAAACATGATCACCGACCATCGTGAGCACGGGCGCTGTTCCGGCGAAGGTCATCGTGGGAACGCGATCGGCCATGGTGATTTGGGCCGCTGCGATGGTCGGATCAGCGTCCGCCGATGAAACGATGAACTGCGCGCCTTCGTCCAGCATCTCTTCAACCACCTGAACGCTTTCCGCGATGTCGGAACGCGTGTCGCGAACGATCAGGCGCACCGGCAGCACGCCATTCAGACCGCCATTGGCGTTGATTTCATCCATACAGAACTTGAATCCAGCATAGGCAGGTCCGTCATATGGAGCGAGATAACCCGATTGGGCTGACATCACGCCGATCACATACTCGTCTTGAGCCAGCGCAGTGCCGCCGAACGCAGCCAGCATCGCGGCGGCAGGGAAAAGAAAACCACACTTCATACTAATATTCCTTCTTTGGATAGGGGTTTAGTTGGGTGCCTTGCGGCTTAGCCGAGGTGGCCATCCGGCCGCGGCCGATATAGGCGTTGATCACAGATGGATTTGAGCGCACCTCTTCAGGACCGCCCTCCGCGATTTTTTCGCCATGATTCATCACGACGATCCGATTGGACAAGCGGTTTACCAAACGGAGGTCATGATCAATGAGCAGTATTCCGACACCGCGCTGTGTGCTGACCTGTTCGAGTCTGTCAGCCAGATCATCGGTTTCGGCAGGATTCATCCCAGCGGCAGGTTCGTCGAGCAGGAGGATCGACGGGGATTGCGCGAGCGCGCGCGCAATCTCCAGCCTCTTGCGCGCGCCGTAGGGAAGGCTGTCGGCGTTGCTGCCCGCAACGTCGCCGAGATTGAATGTGTTTAGTTCCCGCAGAGCCACAGACGCGGCTTCATGCCGACCGAGGCCGGAGGACAACGCGGCGACAAATATGTTTTCATAGGCTGTCAGCCCTTTGAGCGGACGAAGGTTTTGGAAACTTCTGGAAATTCCGTGTCGGATGATGTCATGGCGCCGCACCCGCGTCAGATCAACGCCATGGATCAGCGCAGCGCCTTCATCGGCATCAAATTGATGAGTCAGTAAATTCACGAGAGTCGACTTTCCTGCGCCGTTCGGTCCGATAAGTCCGGTAATTTGCCCGGTCGGCACCTCGAAACATACAGCCTTCACCGCGGCTACTCCGGCAAACCGTTTGGAGAGATTCGCCGAAGACAGAACAGTTTCGGGGACTTTTTCAGGGGTCGCCGCCGCCGCTGTCTGTTTGCGCAGGCGGTTGTACACTCTTGAATCAGGGCCGGGTCCCAGTTCGAAGCTTCCCACAATGCCCTGCGGCCGTGCCCGGATGACGAGCAGAATGGCAATCCCCAGAGTGATCGTGGTCAGCCCGAAGGCGGCTGGCATAGTCATGCCGAACAGCACAATGCCGCCTTCCAACTGGCGCACTGTATCCTGCAGCAGCGTCACCGCGATAACGCCAACGACTGCGCCGCCGACCGAACTCATGCCGCCGACAATCAACATGACGACATGGACGAAGACCAGGCTCAGGAAAAATGAGGCTGGCGAAAAAGCGCCGAGCATGTGACCATACAGCGCGCCGGCAACGGTTGCCAAAGCGCCGGACAATGTCCATGAAATGAATCTTGTTCTGCGGGGACTGATGCCAAGAGCTCTTGCCGCGTCTTCATCGTCGCGCGCGGCTCTTGCAAAAAGACCCCAGCGGCTTTCGCGGTACAAGCGGGCAATGACAATGAATACCAATGCTATGCCGAGCACCGGCCCGATATCCACCATTCTGGGAACGCCATAAAACGTTTGACTGCCGCGGGTGAGTTCGCGCGCTCCGATCGTAACGCTGTGGACAATGATCAAGAGACCGAGGGTGGAAATGGTTGCCGGTGCGCCGGCAAGTCTCGCGATTGCGGTTCCAGAGAGAGCGGAGAACGCAAAGCCGACGAGCAGAACTGCGAACAGCGATATCCAGATGGGCAATTCATGCCCTGCAAAAAACGCTGGCAGCTCCGGCAAAGCGGATCGCTGTAATGCGGCCGGCATGGTTAGAATGCCGGAGAGATACGCGCCAATCGTCATGAATGCGCCGTGGCCGAAAGAGACGATGCCGGTGTTTCCGCAATAGACCGCCAGCGCTACCACTGCGGAAACATTCACACAAATCTGCACGGCGATTCGTTCTCCGGTGCGTCCTAAAACGGCCAAAAGCAGAAACACGACCAAGAGAAGCAATCCTGCCGCTGCAGCTGTGCGCAGTAGATTCGCGCCCCACAGACGAGCGGGATGAACGCCCAGGTTGTGCACGCTCATTGGCCGGATTCCCGGCCAGAAGAGATGGTCCGCAATTCCGCAACGAGGTTTTCGGTGGTGATTTGTCTGCAATAGCCCTTGATCGCGCTCAATGAATTATCGTGCCGCGTCTGGCTGTAGGTAAGGCAGGCATCTGTGACCTGTGTAACAAGATAGCCCAGATCGCACGCATCGCGGATTGCGCTTTCCACGCATTGATCGGTAACCAGTCCGGAAATCACCAGCTGCTTTACACCCAGATTTCGCAGGAGATAGTCGATGTGGGTTGAAACGAAGACCGACGACGATGTCTTGGGCAGGACAATCTCGTCGCCGATGGGAGCGATCTGTTCAATCACCTTGCCGTCCCACGATCCTTTGGGCACGTGGAAACCGGTGATCTTGTAATCAAGTGATCGGTCGCGGCCATCAAGCGTCAGACTTTCGATCGTTGTATAAAGCACCTCGATCCCGAAAGCGCGGCAGGCCGCCTGCAGCCGCTGCATATTGGGAATTACCCGCATCTCCAATCGCGCAAAAAACCATCCATATTTTTTGTTGAATTCTTCGGCGTCCATATCCTTGAATTCGGCTCCTTGACGGTGGGCTGAGAAGTTCTGGACATCAATGAACAGCAATGCGCTTTGATGGGGTTGCAATGGAATGTCGCGGGACGGGTTCATTGCAGTTCAGCCAAAACATCGCTGATCGCCAGCGCAAGCAGGTCGGCCCATTCTTCTTTGCTGTCGTCATCGGAAAGCTGGTCATTGCGGATCTCAATCAAGGCATGCGGCAGATTCCGCGCTTCAGCATGAACGGGAATAAACCAATCGGTTTCAACATTGATCTGGTAGGGGCGATTGATTTCGAGCATGAGTTCGGGTCGCGCATGGGCTATCGATGCGAGAAGACGGTCTGCGGTTTCGGTTGAGTATCGGCTCAGAAACGTCGCATTCCAAGGTCGGCGCTGACCGTCAAGAACCGGTGTGAAGGAGTGGATTGAAAAACACGCCTTGCGCTCGCAGCGCTTAAACAACCGGTTGATAGCGCGGTCCATCGGTGTAAAGATTGCCTCAATCCGCGCTCTGCGAGCCTCCGGTCCAAGTTCACGATTGCCTGGAATCAAGGCGTTGTCACTGACTGTCGGGAATGCTGCGTCGCAGTCCGGTCGCCGGTTGGCATCAATGACAAGGCGGCTATAGCGTTGAATGACCAGAGGCGCGCGCAGTTTATCCGCTAACCGGCGCGCAACATGCTCGGCGCCGATGTCCCATCCGCGGTGGCTATTGAGAATCTCTGCGGATACGCCTAGCGTTCCGAGTTTTTCGGGGATGGATTGACCTGCATGTTCACACAGCAATAAGATGGGGACATTGCTGTCCACATTAACAAGTTCAACTGGCGATGGGTCATCAGGCGTAAGCAAAGAATGTGTGAACGCATTATTCATTTTTGTTACGTATGAAAACTATGTATCAAAAGCAAATATTTTCTTTATATTGAGAGAAAATTTTAATGACTGAGATCTCATGTCGATCCGTGCACTGATTGATTCTAAGTTCACAACCTTAACTCCGTCGGAGCGCAAGCTCGCGACAGTGTTGCTTTCGGACTATCCCTATGCGGGTCTGGTCCCCATTCAGACCTTTTCGGATCGGGCAGAGGTCTCCGCGCCGTCAATTTCAAGATTTGTTTCAAAACTCGGGCTGTTAGGTTACGCTGATCTGCAGCGCAAGCTCGTGCAGGAATTGAAGATGGGTCAGCGTTCACCGGTGGATGTGTATAACGCCGGTGAATCGATACAAAGTGGATATCTCCACGAATTTTTGAAACGTGTAGCGGCACAGATACAGTTTGTTGAATCGGTGGTGACCGAGGCGCAGTTTGAACAGATCTGCAAGCTTTTGAGCAATCCGCGCCGGAGAGTATTTGTCATGGGGGGCCGGGTCAGCGATACGATCGCATATCATTTTTCGTTCCATCTGCGTCAGACCCGCGCAGGTGTCATTCATATTCCGCGTGATCCCGAAACATGGCCTGAGTTTCTTCTGCGCACCAAACAGGGCGATGTGTTTTTTTTGGTGGATTTCAGACGATATCAGGGCACAATTGAAAGTCTTGCGCAACGTGCTTCAAAGCAGGGCGCCAAAGTTATATTGATGACCGACAAGTGGCTTTCGCCAGCCCATCGGTATGCTGCGGAAGTGATTGCCGTTCCAATTGAAACCGGGACGGTTTGGGACAGTTACGCAGCCGCGTTGGCGTTGGTCGAAGCCCTGGTTTCCAAGATTGCCGAATCCGGATGGGAAGACACGCGTTTTCGTATAGAAGCTTGGGATGCTTTACGATTGAGCCAAGAGGAGACCCCATCATGACCAATCTCGTTTTTGCAGGGATATGTGATGTCGCTGGCAAAGTCAGAGGCAAGGCTTTTCCAGAGAATCAGCTGGATAAGCGTCTGAAAAGAGGAGTGGGTTGGACGCCGGCCTGCGTCCATATGAACTGTTTCGACCAAATCGCGGCCAGTCCTTATGGTGCGTTGGGCGATCTTTTGATTGTTCCGGATCCAACAGCCGATGTGTGCGTCCGGTTTGGCGAAACAATTGAACGCTTCATGCTAAGTGATGTCACGACACTTGCTGGCGTTCCTTGGGAATGCTGCACGCGCTCGCTTCTGAAATCGGCGCTAAGTCGACTTGAACAAGTGGCGGGAGTCCGGTTGCTGGCAGCTTTTGAACACGAATTCCAGCTGACGACTTCCGCACCCCTTGAAGGAGAAGGCTATGGTCGAAGGGGTTTTGAGGCCCAAAGAGCGCTGTGCGAGATGCTGCTGTCAAAATTGGAATCGGTTGGGCTGACCCCCGACAGCATTATGAAGGAATATGGTCCAAACCAGTACGAGGTGGTGATTGGTCCAGAGGAAGGCGTTCGGGCTGCCGATGCCGCGGTCATTCTGCGTGAGCTTACTCGATCGACCGCTCGCTATCTCGGACAGAACGCGACATTCACGCCGATCCGCGATCCTTCAATGGTTGGAAACGGCGTGCATATCCATATGAGTTTGATGGATGCGGATGGGAATCCGGTTTCCTATGACGAAGCTGGACCTTGCGGGATGTCGGTGCTGATATCTTCTTTCGCAGCAGGCATCCTCAAATATCTTGATGCAATCATAGCATTCACCGCGCCATCCGTTATCTCCTATCTCCGCCTCACACCGCATCGCTGGTCCGCTGCCTATAACAATCTTGGGTTTCGAGACCGCGAAGCGGGCATCCGCATTTGTCCGCACACACCGCGGGAAACCGCATCAATCGCAAAGCAATTCAATATTGAATTCCGCGCCGCTGACGCCGCCGCATGCCCGCATTTGGCGCTCGCTGCAATTGTTCATGCAGGCGCACAAGGCATTGAGGATGGATTGAAGGCCCCCGAACCAACCGAAGAAGATTTGTCGCTGCTGTCCGAGGACGATCTCAGGTCGCGCGGTCTTGTCCGCCTTCCGAAAACACTACGGGCTGCACTCGACTGTTTGCAGGAGAGCAAAGCGGTCGCGCGCTGGTTTCCGGAGGAATTTTTGACCGTCTACAGAACCCACAAGTTATGTGAAATCAATTATGTTGCGGATATGGACGTTGCGGAGCAGTGTGCAGCGTATGAAAGAACATACTGAAGGCGACAGATACGCGGCAGTTCTAACGGGGGACAGCGTACAGAATCTTTCGCGAAGTTGCTTTTGCTGATGGTTCCTTTCAGACAGAGAGGACCGGCAATGGACAGGAAAGACGACAAGCCGATGGGAGAAGTAATTCGCATCCAATGCTGTTCGGACACATCATGGTCGAATATTGGCCCGCCTTTTCATTTCACGCCAAAGCCCGCTTGCCGGATAAGTTGCATAACAATGGGTTATTCTGCGCTGTCTAAGCTTGATTCCGCGTCGATATGGATGCTACCAGCGAAACGCTGCCGTGTGCACAGGCGCATCCCATAATTCCAACATTTCCCCATCCAACCGTGTCAGCGAGACTGAAGCTCCCGCCATTTCAAGAGATGTGCAAAAATTTCCGACAAGACGACGCGTAACCGACAAGCCGCGCTGCGCACATCGCCTATTGACGGCATCATAAAGGAGATAGAGCTCAAGGAGCGGAGTGCCTCCCATGCCATTTACGAGCAGGAGCAGCTTGTCATCAGACCTGGGTTCGATTGCAGAAAAAATGGAATCAATCAGTTCTGCAGCGATCTGGTCCGCGCTCATCATTGCCTGCCGGCGTCGGCCCGGTTCGCCGTGTATTCCGACCCCGATCTCAATTTCACTTTCGTCGATTTCAAATGTCGGTGATCCGGCGGCCGGCACTGTGCAAGATGTGAGAGCGATCGCCATCGTGCCTGAAGCGGCATTGACGCGATCACCGAGTTGTTTGCAGGCCATCAGATCAAATCCGCGTTCAGCTGCCGCTCCGACGACTTTCTCTACCACAATTGTAGCCGCGACACCTCGGCGGCCCTGCGAATGCAGGGAGCTTTCGACTGCGACATCATCGTTAGTCAGCACGGTTGCGCAGCGGCCTTCAAATAATTCGGCAGCCAGTTCAAAATTCATGACATCGCCGGAATAATTTTTCACGATCCAAAGAATGCCGCGGTCAAGATCGGTTTCTTGTGCAGCGGCCAGCATTTGGTCAGGTGTCGGCGAGGTGAAGATTTCGCCAGGGCAAGCCGCATCAAGCATGCCGTAACCAACATATCCCGCATGAAGTGGTTCATGTCCGGACCCTCCGCCTGAAATGAGAACAACTTTGGGTTTCGAAGGTGGATTCCGTCTGAAAACCACCTTGGGCTCCAGCGACACACGCACAATTTCGTCATGCGCTGCGCCAAACCCGCGCAAACTCTCGCTCAGCATTGCTTCTACGTCGTTCATCAGTTTTTTCATGGTGAATTTTCCTTTTCTCCGGACGAAATCTGATTAGAAAACGCTATGATCTGCGTTGCAAAATTCCGGATCATTGATTCCGCCTCAATCCGAGCTTCCGGATTTGCAATGGCGGCCAACGAAATCCGCACTTCGTTTTTGATGTTTTGCTCTTGGTTCTGCAGCTTCGCGCTGGCTCCTGGGTGAGCGCGCTCATACAGCTGCAAAAATCGCTCCGTTTCGTCCGTTGTGAAATGACAAACACGAAAAAGCGCAGGCAAATGGTGTGAAGGCAGAGGAATCCGGAGTCTTGGATTGGTTACTTGTGATACAAAACTGGGATGGGTGTCGAAGGCGTTAGCCAATCTGCGGCGAATACCCGAGGGCCGCCGGTTTACGATTTCCCGCAGTTCCCGCTTATAGGCGGCAACCGGATCAACACCTGTCATGGCAATCCATTTTCTTTGAAGTCCGTCACAGCCAGTTTTGTGAATCCAATCAGCGGCGGCGGCACTGAAAGCGAAGTCAGCCCGAGCGAAAGCAGCGCCGGAATGCATTCAGGAGTAGCAGCCATGTCACCGCAGACGCTTATAGAAACGTTCCGGCGATTTGCAGCGATGACTGAAAGCCTGATCAACTCGAGAATAGCTGGATTGAGCGGATCAAGCAACGCTGCGTTCTGGCTGCCGTCCCGCGCAGCAGCAGTGGCATATTGAATTAAGTCGTTCGAGCCGATCGAATAAAATTCCACATCAAAACTACCCGCAGTTATTGCTGCGGCCGGCACTTCAAGCATCATTCCAAGTTCTGGCCTGCCACATTCAAATCCGCTTGCCTCCACTTGCCGTGAAGCGATTTCGAGATGATGACGGGCCGAAACCACCTCGCTTGGGATTGTAACCATCGGCAGCATGATCTTTAGAGGACCGAAGACAGAGGCGCGCAGCAAGGCACGAAGCTGGGTCTGAAAGGTGTCTGGAGAATGCAATGACAGCCGAATGCCGCGAGTGCCGAGGAACGGATTCGACTCTCCCTCGATCGTCAGCCCGCTGATCGGCTTGTCGCCGCCTGCATCCAGCGTGCGGATGGTCACAGGACGACCATCGGCGCGTCGAACGAAATCCGAATAGATTTCTGTTTGCTGCATCTCGTCCGGAAGTCCGTGATCGAACAGGAATTCAGTGCGGACCAAACCGATTCCATCGCAGTTGGTGATATCGAAATCATCAAGGTCAGCAGGGGTGTTGACATTAATCAGGATTTCAATGCGTTTGCCGTCGGCGGTTACGGCTGGTTTGCCCGCGAATTCGGCGGCCGCTCGCGCGCTTTCGCGAGAGGTTTTTCTTTGAATCTCCGCTTTTTGTAGATCCTTAGCATTCGGATGAACGATCAGTGTTCCGAACGTCGCGTCAAGCAGAATGGTATCGCCCGTGCAGACGTCCAAGGGTTGATTCGTGGACGTGATCAACGGAATTCCTCGGGTGCGGGCCAATATCGCGACATGCCCGGTTTTCGTCCCCTGCGTCAGCACTGCGCCGCCAAGCCTCGCCCAATCCATTTCCAGAAATCTTGACGGAGGAATGTCGTCTGCAATGACTATTGCGTGTTCAGGAATGGGCGTGTCTGCCGATCGTCCAAATAAATGCGCAGCGACACGTGCTGCAACATCTCTGACATCAGCGCTTCGCGCCGCCATATAGTCATCACCCGACAGCTCAAGAACGGAAGCAGTTGATTCAAGTTCCGCTCGCCAAGCTTCAAGAGGGGAAGAGCCGGATAAAGCCGCTTGGCGGACCGCCGATTCAATGTCTTCGTCATCGAGAAGCTCAATCTGAAAGGCAAGAATTTCCGCACCGAGGCTTTCGCTTGACGAACTCAGTTGCTCCAGCTCGCGCTTTGCTTTCTCAATGGCATCGTCAAGAGCAGCCAAAGTCGTGTGCGACGCTTCGATTTGCACGGGGGTGTCTTTCGCTTGGTCGCACAGTCTCCAAGCGGGTCCGATGGCAATGCCAGCGGATGCCGAGTTTCCTTTAAAGACGCGCCTACAGAGATTTTTGGGCTGACTTGCTGTCACCGAAACGTCCATTGACCAGCGATCGAATCGCACAAATCGCTTCTTCCGCATCCTCGCCGCGCGCCCGCACCGAAAGAACCGACTGTCCGCGGGCGACCAGTTTCATCACCGCACTGGGCGATTTGGCATTGGCCCAGTTCGAAGAGTGGTCCAGCTTAACCTCGACTTCTGATTCAAATGTTTTGGCCAAGCGGGCGAGTTTAACTGCAGGACGGGCATGCAGGCCTTCTTTCGCCGAAATTTTGATATTCTCTTGAGACCAGTGTTCTTCAATCATCGGAATTCCTCTGCTGTCGCGCGCACGGTCGCAAGATCTGATCCACAGGCCGCTTCAGTTGCTGCCATCACCGCTCCTTCAACTATTGAGGCATTACAGATCAAAACCTTCTCAGCTCGATCATCCCCGAGCTGCGTAATCGCGACTTCCGAATTCATTTCCGCGCCTCCGAGGTCAACGAGAAGCGCAACTCCAGCTTCTGACCAAACACTCTCGATCGCGGTGATGATATCGGCAACGTTGGTCCCTAAACCGCCGTCTGGATCACCGCCGCAATGCGCAATTCGAACATCGTCTCCAACCATCTGGAGAGCCATTTCAGCCGCGCCCCGAGCCACATCTGCGGAGTGTGAAACAATTACGATCGCCACATTCTGATTCATGAGTTCTCCAAGACATCGCAGATGGTGTGAATTAAAAGGCAGGAGGAGCGGCCGCCCGGATCCAGATGACCGATTGATCTCTCTCCGAGAAAGGCTGCGCGTCCTTTTTTTGCCAGCATGCCGCGTGTGGACTCAAGCGCCTGAACCGCGCAGGCTCGGATTTCGGACACGCTCGCGCCGGAGCGAACCGATTGAGCAACAGGCACAAGCACATCAAGCATGGTTTTGCAGCCGGTATCCGATCTGCCCCGTTGTTTGATGCCTTGAATCCCAGCATCAAGGGCATCGGCCAGCTGCCGCCTCGTCGCAGGCATTGACGGGGAGGCTTTGCCCATCGCCAGCAAAAATGAACCATAGAGAGGACCCGAAGCGCCGCCGACTTTCATGATCAGTGTCATGCCGATTTTATTCAGCGCCTCGCCAAATTCCAGGTTTTCAAGCTCCCCGGCAATCTCAGCGACAGCTGCGAAGCCCCGCGAGAGGTTGATGCCATGATCGCCGTCGCCGATCGCCTGATCAAGTTGGGTTAATTCAGCCGCGTGCGTATGTATGGTCCGGTGGGCTTGTTCAGCCAGCGTGCGAACGAAATCGGAATGGTTTTCAGTCATGATTTCAGCCGTCTTTAAAGGATTGAATCCGGTTTCCGGCAGAATCGAAAAACAGGGGATTGGCAAGCCGAATGTCCACATCCTGACCAACCCGGAATGAAGCGGAACCATCCAGAAGCGTTGAGATCTTTGTGGATTTGATGCGGATTGCAGCACGTATCTGATCGCCGAGATACTCTATCGTTTCAATACGCCCTTGAACCGAAGCCGATGTGTTCGAATTAATGAGGATATGTTCGGGACGCAATCCGATGCTTGCCGCCGCCGTGGGCTGGCTCAGTTCTGAAAACAAGCCGGCAGACACAATGTTGATGCGGGGCTGTCCCAAACGACTGGCAACATAAATGCTGTTAGGATTTTCATAAACCTCGCGTGGGCTGCCATACTGAACTAGACGGCCTTCATGCAGCACTCCCACATGCGTGGCCATTGTCATGGCTTCGACCTGGTCGTGTGTCACATAGAGAACGGTTGCACCGACATCCGCTTGAATGCGCTTAAGTTCAACGCGCAATTCGGCGCGCAGCTTGGCGTCAAGGGAAGAAAGAGGTTCGTCCATAAGAAAAATAGAAGGTTTTCGCACCAGTGCCCGCCCAATGGAAACACGCTGCATTTCGCCGCCTGACAACTCAGTGGCGCGATTGTCAAGTTTCTGATCAATGCGGAGCAGGGCTGCGATTTCCTGGACGCGCGCAGCCACTTCAGAATCGTCGAATGCTAGTCTTGGAGAACGGAGAGGGAAGGCAAGATTATCCCGAACCGATAAGTGCGGGTACAGTGAGTAGTGTTGAAAAACCATCGCTACATTCCGGTCCGGAGGCGACCAGCGTGTCACATCTATGCCGCCGATCCGAATGTTGCCTTCATCGGCGGTTTCCAATCCGGCCATGAGCCGCAAAGTGGTTGTTTTGCCGGCTCCCGTCGGTCCCAAGAGCACAACAAAGGACGCGTCCGGGATATGCAGCGTCAGATTGGTTACGGCCGACAAGCCGCCGAAACGCTTGGAGACATTGTCGAAACCAGCGTCAGCCATCCTGGGTTTCGCTTTCAATCCGATTCAGTACCGATTGACCGCTTTCGGCGTCGAAAAGCGAGATACGGTTTGCATCAATGGTCAGCCAAACGTTTTCGTCCTCAACAGCTTTGATTTTAGACGGAATTCTTGCTCTGATTTGACCGAGATCGGTTTTGCAGGTTACGATTTGGGTCGTGCCCAAATACTCGCTGGCTTCAATTTGCGCACGCAAGCCGGAGAGGGCATGATCCCGCAGGCAAACATGTTCCGGCCGCACTCCCAAGACAAGCGGCTTGGATAAAGCTCCCTCGGCCAACCCCGGGAGTTCTTGAGCGGGGCCTGCAAATTGGATGCCTGCCTGCTCCTCTATGGGTGCTTCCCTCAATTGCAGCAGGTTCATCGGAGGTGAACCGATGAAATCCGCGACAAACATCGTCTTTGGATTTTGGTAGATCTCCCGGGGCGTTCCGATCTGCTCGATGACACCGTGATTCATCACCACGATTTTGTCACCCATTTGCATGGCTTCAAGCTGGTCGTGAGTCACATATACGGTTGTCGCTTGCATGCGATCATGCAGAGTGCGCAGCTCATCGGCCATGCGCTCCCGGAATTCGGTGTCCAGAGCGCCAAGCGGCTCATCCATCAGAAAAGCCTTCGGCTCCCGGACAAGCGCTCGTCCAAGCGCCACTCTTTGACTGTCGCCTCCCGATAAACGGCTGACAGGGCTTTCTAGGAGATGGGTTATGCGCAGCATTTCCGCCGCCGCATGGACTTTTCGTCTGACTTCTGAACGTGACTTTCCTTGGCTGATCAGCGGATACGCCATGTTTCGGTAAACATTCATGTGCGGGTAGAGAGCAAACATCTGAAACACGAATGCGATGTCCCGCTGCGATGCTGGCCAGTGGGTGATGTCGTCGTTGCCAAGCACGATTTGGCCGGATGTCGGCATTTCCAATCCGGCGATCATTCGGAGCGTCGTTGTCTTGCCGCAGCCTGAGGGACCGAGCAGCATAAAGAAATCGCCGTCGGAAATCGTGAATGAAGAATTTTGGACTGCGACGAACGAGCCGTATTCCTTGCGGATGTTGCGGATGGTGATTTCAACCACAGCTCATTCCTTGAAGTGGCTGACGATGACGAACAGAACGGTTCCAGCGAGAATAACCGCGAATGAATAGGTGTAGAGCGGCAGCATGTAGGGCTGCATGAGCATGACCACGCCGACTCCGATCAACAGACTCGCCACCAGCTCCCAAGGGTCGCGCCGCAGTTGCAGCAAGCCTTTCAAAAACGCATTCATTTTCGTATCGCCCCGAATGTGATTCCACGCAGAAGGTGCTTTCTGAGGACGATGGTAAAGAACAGCACAGGCAAAAGAAAAAGCGTCGCACCCGCGGCCACGGCTGGCCAATCCAGTCCACCTTCACCGATAATTGTCGGAATGAACGGAGGCGCCGTCTGTGCCGTTCCGGATGTCAGCAGCAATGCAAAGGCATATTCGTTCCACGAAAAGATCAAACAGAAAATCGCGGTTGACGCGATTCCGGTCGCTGCCTGTGGCAGCACGACTTTGCGAAACGCCTGCAGCCTTGTGTAACCGTCGATCAGCGCCGCCTCCTCATATTCGCGCGGGATTTCGTCAATGAAGCCTTTCAAGAGCCAGACGGCGAGCGAAATGTTGACCGCGGTATATAACAGGATCATGCCCAGATGCGTGTCGGACAGACCGATTGTTCTGTACATCAGAAATATGGGTATCGCGACGGCGATCGGCGGCATCATTCTGGTCGACAAAATGAAAAAAAGCAGATCGTCTTTCAGTGGAATTTTAAAGCGGCTGAACGCGTATGCGGCCAAAGTCCCGAGAAACACGCTGAGGAATGTCGAACCGAAACCGATGATCACCGAGTTCACGAAGCGCTGACCGAATTTAGAGGGCCCGGCGATGACCATGTCACGGCGGCGCACGATTTCTTCATACCAAGTTGAGGGCGGCCCGAGTTCCTGCAGATATTCCGTTGTCTGTCGGGTTCGGGTGGTGAAGAGATTCACGTATCCTTCGAGAGTCGGGCTGAAGATGGCTTTGGGAGGGTAGGATATCGAGTCAGGCGGGCTTTTGAACCCTGTCAGAAATATCCAAGCCAACGGCATCATCGTAATGGTCGCGTAGAGAATGACCAAGATGGCCGCGAACCACTTTTGTCGGGCGGACGGCGCATTAACAGCGTCGGTCATCTTCGTTTCACTCTGTTCAAGGCTTTGACATAGATATTCGCTAATCCAAACACAGTAACGAACAGAATGATCGCAAACGCCGAGGAGTAGCCGGTGCGCCATTTCTCAAAAGCTTCGCGTTTCAAATTTATCGAGGCCAATTCGGTGGTCGAACCGGGGCCGCCGGACGTCAATTCGACCACAAGATCAAACATTTTAAAATTCTCAATGCCCCGAAAGAGCACAGCGAGCATCAGAAACGGCAATGTCATCGGAACCGTGATCGTCCAAAATTGCCGCCATTTCGAAGCCCGGTCGATTTCGGCCGCCTCATAGATGTAGTCTGGGATTGCACGGAGACCGGCTAAGCAAATCAGCATTACGAATGGAGTCCACATCCAAGTGTCGACGATCACAATGGCCCAGGGAGCCAGTTTTACCGATCCGATCATTTCGAAGCTGGTGGGTTCGAGGCCGGTAAATGCAGCTGCAACGTAATTGAACAGACCAATCTGCGGCTGGTAAAGAAAGGTCCAGAAGTTTCCGACCACAGCGGGTGAAAGCATCATGGGAAGAACGATCACGGTTGTCCAGAATGCATTGCCCTTGAAGTTTCGGTTGATCAGCCAAGCAAGCGCAAAGCCGAGAACAACCTGAAAGAACAGCGTCCACACCAGGAAGTGGGCGGTAACCTGCATATTGTGCCAAATGTCGCTGTCGGTGAGAATCCTTTCATAGTTCCGGGTTCCGATATATTCCCAACCGCGCGCGATGCGGTTGGCCTTGTAGTTGGTGAAGCTGAGATTAATGGTCCAGATCAATGGAAAAATGTTGATCGCCAGCAGCAGCACGATTGTCGGGGCGACAAAAATCCACGCGATTGCCCGGTCGCTCAGACTTCGGACCCGCCGTCCGATCTGTTCCGGCGTAACGGAGGCGAGTTTATCGAAGCTCTTGGACATAAAAGAATCTGAGTGTCATGCGGTTCAGCTCCGGTAAACAAGGCGGCGGGTCCGGCAGGGATGTCCGCATGCCGGACCCGCGAATGGTTTTAGCTGAAATTCGTCAGAGTTTGCCTTCGTCTTCAAAGACTTCGGTCCAGTCTTCAATCAGTTTATCCAGGGCCTCTTTAGCCGTGCCGACATCGGCCACGATGTAGTCGTGCAGCCGCTTTTGCATGGCGAGCAGCAATTCAGCATACGCTGGTTCCTGCCAGAAATCCTGCACACCGTCCATAGCAACGAGAAAATCCGCCGCGAAGGGTTGCGTGTCCGGGAAACCCGGGTCTTGCAGGACTGCGTTGTGAGCGGAGTATCCACCGAGCGCCCACCATTTCTTTTGAACATCCGGCTGCGCGAACCACTTGATGTATTGTTTGGCTTCGTCCTGCTTATCCGAATAGGAAATAAGGGAGATTCCCTGACCGCCGAGCGTTGAGGCGTCAACATTTTGCTTCGGATTCACGAAAAAGTCGATTTTATCTCCACCGACCACTTCATCTTTGGCGAGACCAGGAAAGAAAGCGAACCAGTTCATAGCCATTGCGACCTGACCGGACTTAAATGCGTCGAGGGATTCCTGCATGTAGGCATCGGTGTAGCCCGGAGGCGTGCAGCACTTGTAGAGTTCCTTATAGAATTCGAGAGCTTCGACCGCTTCCGCCGAATTGACCGCTCCCTCCATATCGTAGGATCCCGGTGTGTTTTCGTATTTGAAGCCCCAGGCATACATCGCTCCGGACGCGCCCATCGTTATACCCTCGGAACCGCGCTCAGTGAAGATCGAAACGCCAAATCGCTTTTGGCCGTCGATTTCTCTGCCTTGGAAGAAGCGTGCGATGTCCATGAGTTCGCGCTGAGTGGAAGGTTCGGCAAGGTCTCGTCCATATTCGGCTTTGAAGTCAGCTTGAAGATCGGGATCGCTGAACCAATCCTTGCGGTAGAACCAGCCATTTGCGTCGCCCATTGCCGGCAGCGCGTAGTAGTTCGGAGTTCCTTTCGGCCAAGTTGAATAGGCATAAACAGTTGCCGGCGCAAAGTCATCCATGCTGATGCCTTCCGCGTCGAAGAAGTCGTTCAGTTTTACGTAGTGTCCGTTCTCTGCACCGCCGCCGATCCATTGGCTGTCGCCGATCATCAGGTCGCAGAGCTTCCCGCCCGAATTGAGTTCATTCAGCATTCGGTCCGCGAAATTCGGCCAAGGAACAAATTCGAACTGCATGCCAATACCAGTTTCGGCTGTGAAGTCTTTCGAAAGTTCGACCAAAGCATTCGCCGGATCCCATGCTGCCCAGCAGAGTGTGATTTCCTGTGCTGAACTTGCGTGCACGCTTGCTGAAGCGATGAGTGATGCCGCTAGGGTAGTTTTCAGAAGTCTCATGACCTTCGTTCTCCATTGTAATCCGGTCTGGAATCCTCCTAAATTAAGACGGTTCCGAGGAAGACCGGCAGACCCCGGATTGAGTAACTAAAGTTTATTACTAAACTTTTGTCAAGCAAAGTTTGTCGCCAGCCGAGCAGACGGCTGCCGTTGGTCGAATGGTGCCATGGGGATGTGAGAGATCGTTCACTTTCCCCTGAACAGAAATTGAGTGTACACTTAGAATTAAGCTTGCCAATGCTGAAAGATTGGTATGGAAAGGAGAAACAATGCGGACAATCAAAGGCCCTGCCTTATTTCTTGCTCAGTTTGCAGATGATAACCCGCCGTTTAATTCTTGGAAAACGATAACCAAATGGGCCGCGGATTGCGGATATAGGGGCGTGCAGGTGCCGGCATGGGATTCCCGGCTGATCAATTTGGCAGTCGCTGCAGAGTCCAAGGATTATTGTGATGAGTTTAAGGGAACCGCCGCGGAGAACGGTGTTGAGGTGACGGAACTGTCCACGCACCTCCAAGGCCAGCTTGTTGCGGTGCACCCGGCATACGACATGGCATTTGACGGATTTGCAGCGCCTGAAGTGCGCGGGAATCCCAAAGCGCGTCAAGAATGGGCAGTTGATCAAATCCATAAGGCAATTGCCGCATCAGCGCTCATGGGAATCGGTTCGCACGCGACATTTTCCGGAGCCTTGGCTTGGCCGTATGTCTATCCATGGCCACAGCGGCCGGCAGGCCTGATAGAAGACGCGTTTGACGAATTGGCGGCTCGATGGCGGCCGATATTAGATGCTGCCGACGAATGCGGAGTCAATGTTTGCTACGAAATCCATCCGGGAGAGGATTTGCATGACGGCGTGACATTCGAAATGTTTTTGGATCGCCTGGACGGCCACTCGCGCGCGAACATGCTCTACGATCCTTCGCATTATGTTCTGCAATGCCTTGATTATATTGATAATATCGAGATTTATGCAGATCGGATCAAGATGTTCCATGTCAAAGACGCTGAGTTCAATCCAACGGGACGGCAAGGGGTTTATGGCGGATTCCAAGGCTGGGTGCAGCGCGCAGGTCGCTTTCGTTCGCTGGGCGATGGTCAGATCGATTTTGGAATGGTGTTTTCAAAACTGACTGAAATTGACTTCGGCGGCTGGGCGGTTGTTGAGTGGGAGTGTTGTCTGAAAGACCCGGAAGACGGCGCGCGCGAAGGTGCTGCGTTTGTTAACGAACATATCATCAGGGTTACGAAAAAATCGTTTGATGATTTTGCCGATGCCGGAACGGACACAGCGGCGAACCGGCGCATGTTGGGGATCTGAACGATTGTGTTCAAGCGAGGTTAGTAGTGAATTGATATTCTTCCGACAATGCAGGAGGCAGTGAAATGGCGGACTCGACTGGAAGCGGCAGCCCGGACAATCACAGAATAAGGCTGGGCATGGTCGGTGGCGGGTCAGATGCATTCATCGGCGCTGTCCACCGAATAGCATCACGAATTGACGACCGTTATGAACTGGTTGCTGGAGCCCTCTCATCGACACCGGAGCGGGCGCTTGCCTCCGGACAGAAACTTGGTTTAGCGCCCGAACGGATTTATCCAGACTACAAATCGATGGCGGTCCGCGAGGCCCGGCTTTCTAAAGGTATCGAAGCGGTTGCCATTGTTACGCCGAATCATATCCATTATCCGGCCGCCAGGGAGTTTCTCAAACGCGGAATCCACGTCATTTGCGATAAACCGCTGACCAGTTCCTTGAAAGACGCGCGCAAGCTAGCGAAATTAGCGCAGCAATCGTCGGTGTTGTTTGTGTTAACACACAACTACACGGGTTACCCGATGGTGCGTCAAGCAAAGCAGTTGGTGAAAACGGGACAACTGGGCAGAATCAGAGTTGTCCAAGCGGAGTATCCGCAGGACTGGCTGGCCGAACCTCTTGAGGCGTCGGGCCATAAGCAAGCGGTCTGGAGAACAGATCCGGCCCGATCAGGCGCAGGCGGATGCATCGGCGATATAGGAACTCACGCCTACAATCTTGTCCGGTTTGTGACAGGGTTGAAAACCGACAGTATATCAGCGGATTTGACAACCTTCGTCGAAGGCAGGGAGTTGGATGACAACGCTCATGTGCTGCTGCGATTCACAAGCGGGGCGAGAGGAATGATATGGAGCAGTCAAATTGCTCCCGGCAATGAGAATGCGCTGCGGTTGCGAGTCTATGGAGAAAAGGGCGGACTGGAATGGGAACAGGAGAATCCGAACCATATGCTGCACACACCGCTCGGAAAGCCGAAACGCATTTTGACCCGTATGGGAGCCGGGGCCTCTGGAGTTGCGAACCGAGTTTCACGGATACCGCCTGGCCACCCGGAGGGATATCTTGAAGGCTTTGCGAACATCTACAGCGAAGCTGCTGAAGCCATCATGGCAGCGCGCGCGAACAATGCGGTAAATGAAGAGGTCAGTTATCCGGGAATCTCTGATGGATTGGAAGGCGTAGCGTTTGTTGATGCCTGCGTTCGGTCGTCAAAAAAGAACGGCAGTTGGGAGCGGTTGAAGATTTAGTTTTGCTCAAATCCTGTGGTTTGACCTTCAGTTTCAGCCGATATGATTTTGTCAGTGGCGGAATTCTGCTTTGAAAGGGTTCACACGACTTCAAACGGACCTGGCAGTTAGTGTCCAGAATCTTTCGCGGACTCGTCCATAGGAAATCCAAACTCGGCGGCAGACCTCAATGGCCAGATGGACAATTTCACGGGCGGAATTCGCCGTCATTCGCACGATGTCTGCTTAATATCAGCTGCTTCAAAGGTCTTGCTTAAGCACCTCTTCCGTAATGGTAAGATCATCTTCGAGTGTTCGGTTGGGCATGATATTCTGATTGGTCAGATAACCATGGTACCATCGCACCGCATCTTCACATTTCACACCGCTTTCAACAACAAGCCGCATGGTGCGCACCAGCTCGTGAGGAGCCTCGCTTTGCAGAATTTTGCGGCCGAACAATGCAACCTTTGCACCGAACTTAGCGCTCTGCCGCACCAGCTCCAGCGTATCGCGCGTTGTTCCCGCGCTGCCGCCAAGCACGCCGACGATAAGCCGCTGTGGATCATAGGAGCAAAGCTCCTCCATAGCTTTGGGACCGTTGAACGGAATCTTTAGAAACTGCGGAAAGTCTTCGGTGGTCAGACCGGCCAAGGTTCTTGTAATGCAATCATTGACGAAGTCAGGAATGTCCTCGGAACCGATTCCGATATCGATCTGCGGGTTGAAAACCTCCAAAAAATATTGGACACCGGTGCCATTGATATCATCCAAAAATCGGTGAAAGCTGTTTAAGAACGCCAAGTCGGACTGCAGATCGTTCGAAAACGTGATTGAATATAGACCGAGTTTCACCAGCTTTCTGATTCGGTCGATCCGTGCTGAACGAAAATCACGTGGCGGATGAAGCCTGTAACTGGAATGGCGCATGCCCCAGATGTCGGTCGCATCATTTAAGCGTACCGCTGGAGTAACAGGGGAGCTGTCGAACAGCCCCTCTTCAACCAGCGGCGCGGCAGCGGAGGCTGACATCAGCATGATGTCGACCGCTTCGCTTTTCGTCATTTGCCGGATGGCATCCAAATGATCGTTGAATGTGCGTAAACTTCGAACCGAACCTGCGTAGCCAAACGCCGTTAAACCACCCCCCATATCGCTGTCCTTGGCATCGGCGATTATGAATTGGGATTCATTGTATTTGCCATTTCGAATCCGGTTCAGTTTTTCATTCAAGGTCTTTTGGATTAGACGGTGCATAGAGATTCCAGTCAGTTGGGCTCGATCAGGTGAATTGTTGTCAAATGGTTTCATCCCCCGCACGATCAGATGCCGCCGGAATTGGGCCGGGGCCAGCGCGATGCTGACTGGGGCACGACACTGACAGAAGTTATTTTTCCAAGCGCGCTGTGTCAGTCAGAATACAGGCTCGAATCGTCCTGGTATTGACAAAATCCAGCAGCTCGTGATCGTCGGCATGTTCCATAAACCGTTCGATCTGCACTTTGCCGCAGTGCGCGAACCTGTCCACGAGGTCGCCGAAGTCTTCTTGCTGATCCAGCAGTGTCCTGACTCTTGCGAGGTCTTCGTCAGACCCGAATCTGCCAATCACGGCAAGATTGCCGGACGGTCCCGACCTGAATTCCGTTCTCCACGTCTCAGGGTCGACAATGTCGGTTGCGATCTCATCAATCGACAACTCATAATCGGCCAGCAGCTGCAGGACGCGCATTGAAAGCTCCAGCAATTCTGCGAAGTCGGAATCCGCGGACACTTGGTCGAGAGCTTCGAACGCTTCAATGTCGTTCTCATCATCAGCAAAATTAGATGCTCGGATGACCACTAAAGGCGATGCTGGAAGACCGGGCGGCGATGGGCGGGAGGTTTCAAGCGGTTCGTCCGGCCCGGCTGCATCAGGTTCGGAGTAGGCCGGTGTGTCTTGTGGTTCAGCAGTCAGCTCTTCTTTCGCGGGAATCGGATCCCGTTCTATGCCGGCATCAATTGATTGCGGCTCAAATTTCACTTCTTCGCTAACGAGTGACGAACGGAGGTGAGCAATTTTAACCCTCAGTTCGCGAAGCTGTTTCATCGTGCGTGCATAAAAGAGCAGTGTCACGATCAAGCTCCAGAACAGAAGCAATGTCGCGCTGCTCAAAGCAATGAACATAACCTGTCGGCTTGGCCACAGGAAATCAAAATGCACTGCGAAAACCGCCGCCGCCCAAGCCACGGTTACAAGGAAGGCGATTACCAGAGCGGCCCGGGCAGGCGCGGAGCTGTGCTGTTCAGCCATCAGAAACGTACTCAACCTTTAAAATCGTATAATCTTTCAAACCGCTTGGGGTCTGAACCTCGACGCAGTCCCCTTCTTCATAACCGATTAAGGCTTTGGCCAATGGCGAGTTTATGTTCAGACGGCCCGTTTGGATATCTGCTTCCGCTGCGCTTACCAGCTGGTAAATGTTCTCCGCGCCTGAATTTTCGTCCCGCAAAAAAACGGTTGCACCGAATTTGATTGGACCATCCAATGTCGAAATATCTATGACTTCGGCGTTGTTCACAAGATAGTTGAGCTCCTTAATGCGTCCTTCAATCAGACTTTGCTGTTCACGTGCAGCATGATACTCCGCGTTTTCTCCTAGATCGCCGTGCTCTCGCGCTTCCGCAATCGCTTTAATGATCGAAGGCCGGTCAATGGTTGTAAGCTTTTTGAGTTCGTTTTTGACTTTATCCAAGCCTGGCTGTGTCATCGGCACGCTGTTCATGTTCACGTCCACAAAATCTGCTACTGCGACAAACTGCCATAGAATGCGCAATTCCGCGTCAAGTCAACTCAATTGCCCCATAACACAAATCGCACCAAACCCTTCATCTGTTTCGCAGGCGATTAACACAACATTCCGACTGTGACCGCGGGAAAAGGCGCGCAAGACAAACTGACACCACAATAGCATTCTCACACCCGCCGGAAAACCCCGACTTGGAAGGCGGAAGGCAGACGGGTTTGAATTTGCTGGAATTGCACCCACTCCACAGCGCCGATGCGACTTGAAATTTGAAAAGCGGCGTTCTCCGAACATGCAGTCGTGCTTACATTGATGTCCGAGAGAGGCACGGCGCTAATCGTCACCAACCAATTTGTTGGCGCGAATAAGGCTGCGGGCTTGATTAACCGTTCGCACTGGCTTTACTAACTGGCAAGTCATGGTCCTTTGAGCAGGTGATCCGAGTTAAACGATGGCACAAACAGAACGAGAAACGATGGAATTCGACGTTGTTATTGTTGGTGCCGGACCGGCTGGTCTTTCGGCAGCAATCCGGTTGAAACAGCTGGACCCGGCGATTGAGGTCTGTGTGCTGGAAAAGGGATCCGAAGTCGGTGCGCATATTCTGTCCGGTGCCGTGTTGGACCCTTGCGGACTTGAAGCACTGTTTCCCGATTGGCGCGAGCGCGGCGCACCGGTTACCAACCCGGTAACCGATGATAACTTCTATATTCTCGGCGAGGGCGGATATTTGCGGATACCGAACTGGCCGATGCCGCCTCTGATGAATAATCACGGCAATTTCATTGTATCTATGAGCAATGTCTGCCGCTGGCTTGGAGAGCAGGCTGAGGCGATGGAAGCGGAAATCTATTCCGGCATGGCATGTTCGGATATCGTCTATGGCCCCAATGGCGAGGTTGCCGGTGTGGTCGCCGGTGAATTCGGACGCAACAAGGACGGAACGCCAGGTTCTTCATATGAGCCGGGAATTTGCGTAAACGGAAAATATGTCTTGTTTTGCGAAGGAGCCCGGGGTTCGCTGAGCAAAAAAGTGATCGCCAAATTCAATCTTGACGCCGATTCGGATCGTCCTAAATTTGGTCTCGGAATGAAAGAAATCTGGGAGATTCCTCCTGAACAGCATCGAGCCGGGCGCGTGGTTCATACCGCTGGGTGGCCTTTGGGTTCAAATGCCGGTGGAGGGTCATTTCTTTATCACATGGAAAACAACCAAGTAAGCATCGGGTTCGTTGTTCACCTGAATTATCGTAACCCTTACCTGTTTCCGTATATGGAGTTTCAGAGATTCAAGCATCATGACTTAATCGCGCAGGTTCTGAACGGCGGCCGACGTGTCGCTTACGGCGCGCGCGCCATTACAGAAGGCGGTTGGCAATCGGTGCCGAAGCTGACCTTTCCCGGCGGCGCGCTCGCAGGCTGTGCCGCAGGGCTGGTTAACGTTCCGCGCATCAAGGGAAACCACAATGCGATGCTGAGTGGCATTGCAGCGGCCGAGGCCGTTCATTCCGCAGTGTCGGCCGGTCGTCGGGGCGATGAGCTGAACGGCTACGAAGCTTCGATCCGCAACGGTCTCGTCGGCATTGATCTTAAGCGCGTTAGGAATGTCAAACCGCTGTGGTCCAAATGGGGTCTCGCCGCATCCACGGTGATCGGCGGCATAGACATGTGGACGGCAAATCTAACGGGTTGGAACCCTCTCGGAACCCTGCGCCATGCCGTAACCGATGCCGATTCCACCGAGACTGCCGACAAACACCGCCCCATCATCTATCCGAAGCCGGATGGTGTTCTGAGTTTTGATCGACTTGCAAATGTGAGTTATTCAGGCACCGCGCATCAAGAAGGGCAGCCCTGCCATCTGCATTTGAATGATGCAGGTATCCCAATTGGCACCAATCTGTCCAAATTCGCCGAACCGGCTGAACGCTACTGTCCGGCCGGTGTTTATGAGGTCCTCTACGACAGCGAAGGTAAGAATCCAGAATTCAGAATCAATCCCGCCAATTGCGTTCACTGCAAGACCTGTGATATCAAAGATCCAAGCGCAAACATCGAATGGCGCGTCCCTCAGGGAGGCGATGGGCCGAACTACCCGAATATGTGAACCGAGAAGGCGGTTGCTTATATGATATCGCTTCAGAGCTTCTTTGGTGGTGCAGACCGGCTCGCTGCGCTGATCGCCGCCCCGACTTTGACTGCGGGTGTGATGGCTGGTCTGAATTCTCATGCGATGGCGCAAGATGTGGACGCGGAACACATCAGCACGTATCTCAGTGCGCGATTTGATTCTCTGACCAATGATTACAGCACTGCGGTCGAACAGTTTGCCCTGCTTTCAAAAACTGACAGCGAAAATGCTCATTTGCTAAAGCAATTGCTTGATTCTGCTGTGCTGGCTGGTGAAGTCGAACTCGCGTTTTCGACAGCAGACTCCCTGCAGCGATTGGGCCACTCCGAATTTATGATCGAAAATGTGCAGTTCCTGTCCGAAATCAAAGCAGGCCGCAAGCATGAGGCGTCCGAGAGAATTTCACGTTCACCGGATTTTTTCGGATTGGAACTTCGTCCAGTCGTTTCCGGATGGGCGCAGATTGCCGAAGGAGATATCGCAGGAGCGGCGCGGGAATTTAATAACTATTCAGAAGAAACCAGTGCGCTGCAAATCCAATTCCAGCATGCATTAGCACTCGCTTCGATCGGAGAATTCGAGGCGGCTGAGAATATTTTTGCAGACATCTCGACCAATTCCATTCATCCGGCGTTGGCAAGCGCTTTCGCGATAGCGCGTGCGCAGACTCTTGTTCAGCTCGAAAGACGCGATGAAGCCTTGACGATGATATCGGCGGCAAAAGACAAGCTGCCGGATGTGGAATCTGCGATCTTGGATGATTTGCAGCAGCAAATAGAAGCGCGATCGCCAGTTGATTACTCGATTGTGACCAATGCGAGTGAGGGAATCGCTCTCTACTTCGCGGCAGCGGCTCGCCAAGTCGCCATGCGAGAACAGCAGCCGTCAAGGTGGCCCGTGATCCTCGGGCGTTTTGCGCAGATGCTCTCTCCAGACAATGCATACTTCGCCTATTATCTTGGGAACCATATCAGAGCGAAAGGCGCCTTGGAGTCGGCTCTGGAGATTTATGATACGATTGACCGGTTCGATGCCGTGCAGCCGCATGCGGAACATGCAAGGATTTCCACTCTGCGCCAGCTGGAGCGCGATGAGGAGGTGGAAGCCGCCTTCACAGAACTCGTTGCCGCATTCCCCGAATCAATCTCGGTCTACGCTCAGATGGGGAACTATGCCTTGGAGAAGGAAGATTTTGCATCCGCAGTTCAGTCATTCGACAAAGCGGTGCAGCTGGTTGTGGACAACGCACCCGACTTCATCGAAGATCCCAATGGCGCACAGTATTATTCCAAAAATTGGCAACCGTATTTCGGACGGGCCATTTCAAGGCTGAGAAACGACGATTGGGAATTGGCGAAAGAGGATTTCAGGTTCGCGGTCGAGCATTCGAACGAGGATCCTTATGTGCTGAATTATCTCGGTTATTCGATGCTGATTCAGAATGAAGACTACACCGAAGCGGAAGCTCTCATTCGAAAGGCGCTTGACAGAGAACCAGAAAATGCAGCGATCATCGACTCGATGGGTTGGGCGCTGTTTCTGCGCGGCGAATATGAACTTGCGCTGCCCTATTTGGAAAGAGCTGTGCGCATCGCGCCGAATTATGGCGAGGTGCTGGATCATTTGGGGGATGTCTATTGGAAAGTCGGCCGAAAACGCGAGGCGGAATTCCAATGGAAAAGGGCTCTGTCATATGACAGCATTGACTTGAATCTGCAGAGGGTAAGGCGGAAGCTGGAAATCGGACTCGATAAAGTTTTGGAAGAAGAAGCCGCTGGCAAAGCCAACTATTAAAACTGTTGCAGCCGCAAAGATTAACCTTGCACTTCATTTGCGGGGCAAACGGACGGACGGTTATCACAACATCGAGAGTTTGGTCGTCTTTAGCGAGTTTGGCGATCACCTGACCTTTGAAGCCGCAGATCGGCTGTCGCTGCAGGTCACCGGTCGTTTTTCCGACCAAGTCCCGATGGACAGCAGCAATTTAATTCTGGAGGCTGCTGCGGTTCTGGACCCGCAGAAAGGCGCGAAGATAAGGCTCCAAAAGGAAATACCAGTGATGGCTGGGCTAGGCGGCGGCTCGGCCGATGCGGCGGCGGCGCTTCATGCGCTTGCAGATCTATGGGGCTGCGCCCTTCCTGCATATGAAGATGCGGTTGCGCTCGGCGCCGATGTTCCGGTTTGCTGCGTTGGTCAAACTGCGCGAGTCGAAGGCATCGGCGAATCGGTGCGGCTTCAAGAAGGCGTTCCAGAATTTGCTGTTGTGTTAATCAATCCCGCGGTTTCACTAGCAACGCGCGATGTGTTTAACGCCGTTGAAGAACCGGTGCGCCCGCCGCTTACAGAGGTGCCGCGCAACTGCGGCGTCAGGGAATTTGCGGAATGGCTGCGGCTGCAGAATAACGATCTGCAAGACATAGCGATCAAAAAGCACGGTGTTATCGCAGAGGTGATTTATGCCCTTAACGGCAGTCGGAACTGTCTGCTCGCCCGCATGTCAGGGTCTGGTCCAAGCTGTTTTGGGCTGTTCCCGAACGACCATGCGGCCCAATCAGCTGTGCAAGAGTTAACTCGATCCCACCCGACATGGTGGATTCAGTCCAGTCGAACCAAAGTGAATTGAGCGCAGACGTTCGATCATGAGGATCGGTTCGCTGAAAATGCAGCGAGATCCGCCAGCTGATTTCTGATCGGGCCTTCGGGCAGCAATTCGAGATATTGTTTGGCTGTGACAGACCACGATACGGATTCGACTTGCACCTGTTCGAGTATTCCGCGGGAATGGAGTATCGACAATGCGGTCTCCAGATCGCCCTCGAGCTGCCGGCCGCGCGAAATCACTCTTTTCCAGAACACGCGCTCTTTTTGATCGGCGGTCGCAACTGCTTTGACCAGCGGCAGCGTCATCTTCCGATCCCGGAAGTCGTCCCCAACATCTTTGCCAAGAGTGCTCGGTGCTCCTGAATAGTCCAACACATCATCGCGAATCTGATAGCATATGCCGAGAGCGTTACCGAAACACTCAGCCGCGTCGCATTCTTTTTCGCTCGCGCCTGCGACAAGAGCGCCGACCCGGGCCGCTGCGGCAAACAAAGCCGCGGTCTTGCCGCGAATGATTCGAAAATAGTCGTTTTCGGTGAGGTCGATATTGTGCAGCAGCGCGAGCTGCAGGACTTCGGCTTCCGCAATGGTTGCCGAACTGTCGGCAAGCACAGACAAGGCCTCAATCGAACGAGTCGCGACCATAAGCTGAAACGCCCTGGCAAAGAAAAAATCACCGACCAGAATCGAAGACTTGTTGTCCCACAGCAAATTGGCGGTCGGTCTGCCTCGACGCTGGCTGCTTCTATCGACAACGTCGTCATGAAGAAGCGTGGTTGTGTGAATAAATTCCAGCGCGGCTGCCAACCTGATGTGGTTGTTTCCAGTTCCATTGAATAACCTGCCCATCGCAAGGGTCAGCAGCGGTCGCATGCGTTTGCCGCCGGCTTGAAACAGATGATCGGCAACCAGACCGATTCTTTCAACTTGGTCTGAGGTTGATCGGTCCCGAATCAATGTGTCGACCACAGCAAGCTCATCGCGCAACTCGTGCGAAAGAACTTTCAGCGGGTCAGCTTTCTCGTTTGGCGGATTCATATCAGTGCCTGCTACTCGACAAAGATCCCTTTGATATGATAAAAAATGCTATGCGCGAACTATTTCGAACGAACGATCCAGCTGCCATAGCCTGCGCTTCGGCACTTCTAGAGGGAGAGGGGATAAACTGCTTTGTCATGGATGTCCATATGAGCGCGCTGGAAGGATCGATCGGTGTGCTTCCGCGTCGTGTCATGGTTCCGGACGCAGAGTTTCGTCTCGCCCGCATGGCCCTTGAAGATAACGGTCTCGACCTCTTCGACGATTGAAATTGAGTCAGGAGCCGATTGAAACCACGCGCGACGCTTTTCTCAATGGAAGAGTCGAATCGTTTCAGCCAAAATCCGGATACCGCGCCGCCGTTGATCCGGTTCTGCTGGCGGCCGCGGTGGACGCACAGCCCGGACAATCGGTGCTTGAACTCGGTTGTGGAGTCGGTGTCGCTTTGCTCTGTCTGTGCACAAGGGTTTCCGATCTCAGCGCATCGGGGCTTGAATTGTCGAACGAACTGGCTGAGTTGGCGGCAAGGAACGCCGTGTTGAATGGAATGAAATTCCGTATTTTATCAGGAAACATCGCGAACCCGCCGGAGGAATTGCGCCAACTGAGCTTCCATCATGTCTTTGCCAATCCGCCCTACCGCAGATTGGGCGAAGGTGTTCAGCCCGCCGATTCCATTCGCCGCGTTTCGGAAACAGAATCTGTTCCGCTGTCGCTATGGATTGATCTTGCCTTCAAGCGGCTGAGGCCGAAAGGCAGCTTCACTCTGATTCTTCCAATGGCGAGATTGCCGGAGCTGATCGGATATCTTGCGAAGTATTCATGCGGAATCGCGGCCAGACCGATCCGGTCGCAGCCGAATAAAAGCGCTTTTCGGGTGGTGGTGCGGGCACGGAAAGACAGCCGGTCTGAATTCAGACTGGCGCCAGATCTGATTCTGCATGGCGGCGACAGCGCGTCCTTTAGTCCGCAGGCGCAGGCAATTCTAAAGAATGCCGGAGCTCTTGAGATTTAGAGAAGAGCGCATTCAAAGATTCAGAACTTTTCCCTTGAGAAAGCGGATGATGTTTGGCTAAATGCAGAGCGAGTGAATCAAAAAACGGGATAGTTGAAAGGAGCTGAAATGGTGGTTGACGAGCAACTGGATGAATTGCGCAAACAGCACGAGGAGTTGTCCCATGAAGTCGAACGCAAACAGCAGAACCCGGGGTGTGACACGCTCGAACTGACAGAACTTAAGAAACGCAAACTCCAGTTGAAAGAGCAGATCACGCAGCTAACACGCAACTGAAGGAAACCGCAGTAGGACTGGTTTCGGCAACCTTATGCCGCCGCCGACCAGCATAATGGTCGGCAACGATCCATTTTTTTAGTGCAGATACTGCCCGCCATTGGCAGTCAATGTCGATCCTGTGATGAAGCCCGCGTCGTCGGATGCCAAAAACGCCGCGCAGCGCGCGATTTCATCAGCCTCTCCGAGACGTCCGACGGGGATCTGAGCGATAATCGCTTCACGGACTTTCTCCGGCACGGCCATCACCATGTCAGTCGCGATGTATCCGGGGCAGATGACATTCACCGTGATGCCGAAACGCGCGCCTTCTTGCGCCAGAGATTTAGTTAGACCGATTTCACCGGCTTTGGCGGCGGCGTAGTTGCTCTGACCGATTTGGCCCTTCTGGCCGTTGATGGATGCGATGTTGATGATGCGGCCGAACTTCCGCTCGCGCATGCCAGCCCAAACTTGGTGCGACATGTTGAAAGCACCGGTTAGATTGGTGTCGATGACCGCGCGCCACTGTTCGGGTTGCAAACGGTGAAACATCGCATCGCGGGTAATGCCGGCATTATTCACGAGAATTTCGATCGGCCCCAACGCATCTTCGACGGCTTTGACTCCGTCAGCACAGGCAGCGTAATCGGCGACTGACCATTTGTAGGTTTGAATGCCGGTGTCATTTTCGAACGATGCGGCAGCCTCGGTGTTTCCCGCGTAGCTTGCCGCCACGCGATGGCCTTGCGAAGCCAGTTGTTTCGAGATTGCGGCGCCGATGCCGCGTGTGCCGCCGGTGACAAGAACAGTTCGAGGCATAGGTGTTTCCCTTTCGCGAGTTTGAATCTAACAGGGCATCAGTCGCGGGCGACGCACATAGCGACGCCCATCCCGCCGCCGATGCACAGAGTGGCGAGTCCTTTTTTGGCATCCCGCCGCTTCATTTCGAACAGCAGGGTGTTCAGGATGCGGCATCCGGAAGCGCCGATCGGGTGGCCTATGGCAATGGCTCCGCCATTGACATTCACGATGTCGGGATTCCATCCCATGTCCTTGTTCACCGCACAGGCCTGCGCCGCAAAGGCTTCGTTGGCTTCAACCAGATCCAGATCCGAAGCTTTCCAATCGGCTTTCGCAAGCGCCTTTCGCGAGGCGGTGACCGGTCCGATGCCCATAATCGACGGATCGACTCCAGCGGTGGCGTAAGAAACAATGCGGGCAAGCGGCTCGATGCCGCGCATTTCGGCTTCTTCTTGGCTCATCAGAAGCACGACAGCGGCGCCGTCATTAATGCCGGAAGCGTTGCCAGCCGTTACCGTGCCCTCCCGGTCAAAAGCCGGCCGCAATTTCTGCATATTGTCAATGGTTGCGCCGACACGGATATATTCGTCCTTGTCGACGGTTGTTTCTCCCCGTCTTGAACGAACGGTGACGGCTGCGATTTCATCATCAAACTTTCCAGCCGTCTGAGCGGCTTCGGCCTTGTGCTGTGATTTTAGCGCGAATTCGTCCTGCTGCTCGCGGCCGATCTGCCATTTCCTTGCCACATTCTCCGCTGTGGTGCCCATATGGTAGCCGTTGAATGCATCCCACAAGCCGTCGCGGATCATTGAGTCGATAAAATTCAAATCTCCCATTTTTTTGCCGTTGCGCAGGTGCGCGACATGTGGAGACATGCTCATATTCTCCTGTCCGCCCGCCGCAACGATGCCTGCATCGCCAAGCTGAATGTGCTGAGCCCCGATCGCCACGGCGCGAAGTCCCGATCCACAGACCTGATTGATACCCCAAGCCGCGCTTTCCACGCTGAGACCGGCATTGATATGCGCTTGCCGCGCTGGATTTTGGCCCTGTCCGGCGCAGAGCACCTGTCCAAGGATCGTTTCATCGATTTCGTTCTTGTCAACGCCCGAACGTTTGGCGACGGCTTCCAGCGCGACCGATCCGAGATCATGTGCAGGCACTGATGCTAAAGAGCCATTGAAGCTGCCGACAGCGGTGCGCGCGGCGGCGGCGATTACAACATTGGTCATATGAATTTTCCTTGAATTGAGCTTTGGAGCACATGGATACCCAATCGCATATGGTGTGGGCGGGCCGCTGCTTCAACCCAAAAATGCTGCAGTGCAGCAAAATTCATTGGGTGTCAACAAAATTTCGCAAAATATGGATTGCCGACTCGTCATCCCATTCTGCGTCGCCGGTCAGCCGGGCGATTTCTTTTCCGTCACGGTTCAAAATCAATGTGGCTGGCAACCCCCGCACGCCCAGAGACGTCGCAACTTTCAGGCGCGGGTCATAGAAAATCTGCAGCCGCTCGGCGTCGATGCTCTCGAGGAACGCTTGGACGCGAGCCTGTTCGTTGCGTCCAGCAGCCAGTCCGACCACCAGCAGTTCACCGGGGCTGAATTCCGCCTGCAAACGGTCGAGCGATGGCATTTCCTTGCGGCATGGCGCGCACCAGGTCGCCCAGAAATTCAAAACCAGAATGCGGTCTTCGAATTCCTCGAAGCTGATTTCCGAACCATCTTCGTCCAGCATTGGAGGCGGTGAAATATCCTTAGGCTGTTCATGAATGGCGAGCTTTCGCATTGTGCCTTCTCTGGCGTCCAGCAGCACCTGACGGTCCAGACCGGTCGTGTCGGCAAAAATTGCACCGGTGAGCAGCAGCGCATATAGAATGGCTTGCCCAGCGGCGTGCAGAGCGCGTCGCGGTAATCGGACCGGAAGCATGACGGATAGCACTGAATCAAGCAGATTAATCGGCGGTCGATTTTCTGGCCGGCCTTCTGAATTGCTCGAAGCGATCAACGCTTCCATCGGTTTCGATCGGAGGCTTTGGCGGCAGGACATTGAAGGCTCCCTTGCGCATTGTGAAATGCTTGAACGCGAAGATATCCTTAATCATAGTGATGCGAGCGCAATCAGGGAAGGTTTAAGGACAATTCAAGCGGAAATCGAAGCTGGAGAATTCGATTACTGCGCCGCCTTGGAAGATATTCATATGAATATCGAGGCCCGTCTTCGTGAGCTCATCGGCGATGCGGCAGGCAGATTGCACACGGCGCGAAGCAGAAATGATCAGGTGGCGACAGATCTGAGGTTATGGACGAGAGAGCGCTGCGACGATGCCGCTGCCGGTTTGCGGCGATTGATGCTCGCACTGTTGGATCAGGCATCGAACGGCGCTGACATGGTGATGCCTGGTTTCACGCATCTGCAGACTGCGCAGCCGGTGACGTGGGGCCACTATATGATGGCATATCTCGAAATGCTCGGCCGTGACTTGGATCGGTTTCAGGCTGCGAGGGCCCGGTTGAACGAATCGCCGCTCGGTGCGGCCGCGCTGGCGGGAACTTCGTTTCCGATCGACCGGGACTATACGGCGAAAGCTCTCGGTTTCGCGAGACCGATGGGCAATTCAATCGACGCGGTCAGCGACCGTGATTTTGTTTTGGACTATCTGTCGGCTGCGGCTGCGGCGATGACGCATTTGTCCAGGCTGGCTGAGGAAATCGTGCTTTGGTGTTCGGATGGTTTTTCATTCGCCCTGCTGGGAGATTCCTTCACCACCGGATCTTCGATCATGCCGCAGAAGCGCAATCCTGACGCAGCGGAATTGATCAGAGCGAAAACAGGACGTGTGACCGGTGCGTTGGTTGCGATATTGACGGTGCTTAAAGGTCTTCCATTGGCCTATTCGAAAGATATGCAGGAAGATAAAGAGCAGCTCTTTGATGCGGCGGACACATTGGAACTGGCTCTTGCCGCCATGGCCGGAATGATCATGGAATTGAAACCCGATTCCGAACGGCTTCGAGAGGCCGCGGATTCCGGTTATTCGACCGCGACCGATCTTGCGGATTGGCTGGTTAAGAATGCAAAGGTCTCGTTTCGCGAAGCTCATGCAACCGTCGGCGCCATTGTGCGGCTGGCTGAAACGAAGGGCTGCAGGCTGAGCGAGCTCAGTTTGGATGAAATGCAATCAATTTCAACCGACATCGACGAAGATGCGCAAAGGATGCTAGATCCAGTGACTTCGGTCGCTAGCCGTCAGAGTTACGGAGGAACTTCCCCTGCATGTGTGCGGCAGCAGATTGCCCGCTGGAAGGAGAAATTAGATTGACAAACGCTTTAAGAATTTTGGTGTTGTGCGTTCTTGCGGCTTGTGGAGTGAAGGGCGACCCGCTCAGACCGGGTGATCTTGCGGGAACATCTATCGCGTCAGAGAATATCAGCTAAAGGCTGATATCCCGCGGCTCGACCGCAAAGCACAGCAGCATCGGGAGCACAAATGTTCAACTACCGGGAAGGGCGTCTTTGCGCCGAACAGGTGCCGCTTCATTCCATAGCGGAAGCTGTGGGCACACCTGTTTTTGTCTATTCGGCTGCGGCATTCCGTGATCGTTTCAGAGAATTCGAAACGGCCCTTTCCGGACTTGATCATCTGATCTGCTACGCGATGAAGGCGAATTCGAATCAAGCCGTGCTTCATTTGCTTGCCAAAATCGGGGCCGGTTTCGATGCTGTATCGGGAGGAGAAATCGCACGGGCTTTCGCCGCCGGCGCGCGGGCAGACAAAATCGTGTTTTCCGGAGTCGGAAAAAGCCGCGAAGAGCTGCGGTTTGCGCTGGATGCCGGTGTGCGGCATTTCAATGTTGAAAGTGAACCGGAATTGCTTGCGTTGAATGATGTTGCCGCCAGCGCCGGTCAGACCGCACCGATCGCCGTTCGGGTCAACCCGGATGTTGATGCGAAGACGCACCATAAGATTTCCACCGGAAAATCCGAGAATAAATTCGGTGTTCCGATTTCACGTCTGCGGGACGTCTATCGGCAGGCGGCATCACTGCCGGCATTGCGTGTGGTCGGTCTTGATGTTCACATCGGATCACAGTTGACGTCTTTGGAACCGTTCGAGTCCGCATTCCGCATAGCGGCTGATGCGGTCGCGGCGCTGCGTGCGGATGGCCATTCTATCGAGCGGCTGGATCTGGGTGGCGGGCTGGGAATCACGTATGGCGACGAGCAGACCATCCCTCCGACCCCGAGCGCTTATTGTGATGTGATTCGGGCAACCGTCGGCGATCTCGGCTGCGAAATCGAGATTGAACCGGGCCGGTATATCGCTGGAAACTCAGGAATTCTGCTGTCCAAGACTCTCTATCTGAAGGAAGGCGAAGATCGGCGGTTTCTTGTTCTGGATGCGGCGATGAATGACCTTCCGCGGCCCGCCATTTATGGCGCTTGGCATGATGTCCTTCCGGTTCGCCGTCCGCTTCCCGGCGCTGATTGGCGGCCAGTGGATATCGTTGGTCCGATCTGTGAAAGCGGCGACACCTTTGCCCGTCAGCGCCTTATGCCACCGGTTTCGGAAGGCGATCTGCTGGCATTCTCTTCGGCTGGAGCTTATGCGGCCGTTATGGCTTCCGAATATAACACTCGGCCTTTGGCGCCGGAAGTTCTCGTTGAAGGCGATAAATTCGCAGTTGTCCGCCCCCGTCCTTCGATTGACGAGATCATCGCAAAGGACCGCATTCCATCATGGCTGAGCCGATAGAGATTTTGGATGGCCGAGACACGCTCGGCGGCTGTCCGACCCCCGGAAATTCCCGCAATGATTCAGTGGTGTTTGTCCGTGGGCTCATGAAACTGGAAATGGAAGGCTTTAGGCCGGGCCGGTAGAATCAAGTGACCGAATTGCCAAGACAGCCGAATACGTCTCCGAAGCGGAGTCTTCGACAATTGCGCGCGCAAATTCTTCTGACCGCGCTGAGTTTGGCGGCCGAGCGCGCGGCAACGGCATTTTGGCCCGCCTTGGCCGGTTTCTTCGTAAGTTACGCCGCACTTGCATTTTTGCATGGATCGCTGGCGCTGGTGCACAATGCAGCGCTTATCATATCCGGTGTGGCTGCAGCTCTTACGGTTCTTTGGGGATGTATGAGGTTTCGCTGGCCTAAACGGGAAGAGGTGTTGAGCAGACTTGACGAAACGCTGCCAAACCGGCCACTGGCCGCTTTATCCGACTCACAGGCATTGGGAACAGCCGACAGCGCGTCGGTGAATCTGTGGAGGCTACATCAGCAGCGCATGCAAATTCTGGCGGTGAATCTAAAAGCCAAACAGCCTGATCTGCGCCTCTCCCGGTTGGACCCGATTGCATTGCGCTTCAGTTCTGCGACTGCATTGGTCATTGCGCTGCTGTTTGCTCCGCTTCCGGACCTTAAGTTTAAGTCGGACGCTTCGGCTGCATCCGTGAATGATGAAATCGGCTCCGGCTTTGATGCTTGGGTCGAAGCGCCTGACTATGCGCGGTTGCCCGGGCTTTATCTCAATGACAGAAACGATGACGTGCCGGTGGAGGTATTGGCAGGCAGCACGGTTTCAATTCAATTTTATCGTGATTCCTCGGAGTGCACTTGGCTTAATGACCAAGATTCGGATGAAGCCAAGCCAAGGCGGGACGACACGGACTTTGTGCAATTCGAAGTCGTTGAAGCGGGACGATTGTCGATTGGTGGAAAGAATTGTGAAGAAAGAAGCTGGACGCTGGTCCCTTATGCCGATCAACCACCTGAAATCTCGCTTGCCGGGCCGGCGAAAACGGGAAGCATGGGACAGTTCAGTCAGCCGCTGCTGCTGAAAGACGATTTCGGCGTGACGAAAGTCGAAGCGATGTTGGCATTGGATCTGGCAAGAGTCGAGCGAATGCACGGGTTGGAAAGCGAACCAGACAAAAGCGTGTTTCCAGCCGCGGAAATCGCGCTACCCTTCGGCGGGTCCCAAACAGAATTCATAATGGATTTTTCCGCGGATTTCCTGGCGCATGAGTGGGCGGGCCTGCCAGCGACACTCACGATTCGCGGCGAGGACGCTGCGGGTTTGACTTCAGAATTGGACCTTGGGTTTGATGAACTGCCAAGCCGGGACTTTGTTGATCCGTTTGCGGCAGCTCTTGTTGAGCAGCGGCGCGACGTGCTTTGGAGCGGCGACAATCAGCGCAGGGCGGCGCAGACGATCAGAGCGCTGACCCATCTGCCGGAGGACGAGGATTTGGATCTTGCCGCTTATCTGATGGCCCGGACAGCTGTTCGGATGCTTGAGCATAGCGGTGAAGCGGGTCGCCATGAGGTATCGCAGCTTCTTTGGCAGGCTGCCCTTAACAGCGAGAGCGGCGATATTCTGAAAGCGCGCGAGCGGATGCAGCGGGCTGCGGAAAGGCTGGAAGAGGCCATGCGCAAGGGCGCGCCTCCGCAAGAAATCGAACGTTTGGCCAAACTCTATCGTCAGGCAGCCGAAGAATTTTTGGAGGAATTGAAAGCCCGAGCCCGGGAGCTGGCGGAGAGTGGACAGGACGCCGACGGAACTGCGAACAATTCCGATGTCACGGAGATCACGGAAGCGGATATCCAGCAAATGATGGAGCGCATGAGTCAGCTATTGCGAGAGGGGCGCGTTGCTGAAGCCGAATCCCTATTGAATCAGATACGGAGCATGCTGGAAAACACCGTTGCGCGTTCGATGCAGAGTAACGCTTCTCCAAGTGAAACGGAGCAGTCCCGTGCTGAATTGTCCAAAATTTTGGAGCAGCAGCAGGAATTGACGGACGAGGTGTTTCGCAGGCAGCAGGAATTGGACAAAAATCAACAGGTTACCCTTCAGGAACCGCCGGAGGATTGGCTGGATGAGGGAAACAGCACCGACGCTGTCGCTGACCGTCAGGAATCTCTAAGGCAGAGACTGCGTTCACAAATGCGCGATCTGGGTAACCTTGAAGGAGAGGGAAGCGGGCCGCTCGAAAATTTTGAATCAGCGGATCAGGCCATGACGGAAGCGAGAAAGAGGATTCGTCAAAACCAGCTTGGTCCAGCTCTGGAACATCAACAGCAGGCCATGCGTTCGCTTGCCGAAGGCATTCGCTCGCTTATGGAGGAAAAAGGCGCTGGTGTTTCAGGTTATGGCGGTCCGCCGGGCAGCGGAGACCAGCTTGTTGACCCGTTCGGCCGGAGATTGGACGGCGGGGGTTTGTCCACCGACGCCCAACTTCTGCCAAACAACTTGGCCAAGCAGCGCTCAAGAGAGGTCAGGGACGAAATCCGCGATCGGCTCGGTGATCAGGACCGACAGGGCCGGGAACGGAAGTATCTTCTTCGCCTGCTGGAGCCATTTTGACTGGCTTCAGCCGAAAGGCAGAGCCTATGAGCCTATATCCTTCTCTTTGAGGTTGTTTACCCAATCCACATAGATTTCAAGCCAAGGAACAAGGTTTGGCGACCACTCCGCCAATTCGTCGTCATAGTGGTAAATGACCGCAGCAGCCGCAAACGCCGCCGAGAGTAAAAAAAGAATATAGTCAAATCGTGGGCGCCGTCGTTTCGGAACCACAACTGCAGGTCGACTTTTTTCTGTTAGCACCGGTTCTGCTTCGATTGCTTTATCTCTTTCTGCCTCCGCTTCAGCTGTGGTTCTGCGTGTCTTTTCTCTGAACTCTGCCTCTTGTCGTAATACCTCGTGAACTTGCTGCATCAGGGAATCTTTTGAGGGACCGCTTTCGGATGCCTGCGCCGTTTTGCCCGACGGATTTGCTGCATCAGGCTGCGCCGGTGCGCTGGTTTTCCGATTGGTGGCTGGCTCACGCAATAGCGAGGATCCGTTATCATGACGAGTATGAACAGAGAATCACTGATTCTGTTTGGAATTTCAACCGAAATGCGTAACCCTTGGTTCAGCCCGCGGAATTGGGCGGGCTTTAGGCTATTGTTTCCAGGTCTCCGCAGGGATTGAAGAGGTGAAATTGTTTATCGGCAATGCATTAAAATGGCTGCGGTCATTGTTCTTCATCATTCAGATGTATGCAGTGATGACGATCATGGCTCTGGTGATTACGCCATTCGCCGTTTTTCGTCTCAGCGCCGCTTATTGGGGAATACGTCAATTCAGCCGCTATGTGCGCTGGAGCGCGGAATTGTTGGTTGGACTCAAATCCGAGGTGCGGGGAGAAGTGCCAACGGGCGAAACACTGATTTGCGCGAAGCATCAATCCTTTTTCGACATACTTATCATCTGCAGCGTGGTTTCAAAACCGCGATTTGTCATGAAGAAACAGATTCTTCTGCTTCCGATCGTCGGATACTATGCGCGGCGCATCGGTTGCATACCGATTGATCGGGGAAAAGGGTCGATTGCCGTCCGGCAGATGCTGGACGGTGTCAGCGATCAGCTTGCCGAACCCGGTCCGCTGATCATTTATCCTCAGGGAACCCGTGTTGCTCCGGGCGACCACAAGCGCTACCGTATCGGCTCGGCCATACTGTATGAATTGTTCGAGTCCAGCTGTATACCTGCGGCCACCAATGTCGGCGTGTTTTGGCCGAAGGCGGCAATCATGCGAAAATCCGGTCTTGCCGTGGTGGAATTCTTAGATCCGATTGCCAAAGGATATTCTCAACAGGAATTTATGCAAAAGCTGGAACATGTTGTCGAGCGGAATTCGAACCGTTTGATGGATGACGCTCGAATTGCGGTCAGCTGAGCTTTGAGGGATCAGAGTCGCTTTGCGCCCATTGCCGTGAATTTTTTGTGTCGCTGTTCCAGTCTCTTTTCCGGGCCGAGGCTGATTAATTCAGCCAAGTGCTTTTTGAATGAGCGCCCGACCGCGTCAATCGTTTCTCTGGGAGCGCGCTGGGCCCCCCCGAGCGGTTCTTCAACGATCTCGTCGATTACGCCCAAAGCGAGCAAGTCGTTTGCCGTCAGGCGCAATGCTTCGGCGGCCTCGCGCATTTTTTCGGCGTTTTGCCATAAAATCGATGCGCAGCCCTCGGGGCTGATGACCGAATAAATCGAATGCTCCAGCATGGTTGTTCGATCGGCTGTTGCAAGTGCAACCGCCCCTCCGGAGCCGCCTTCCCCAACGATAACTGAAATCAGCGGCGATTTGATCCGGAGACACTTTTCTGTGGTCCGAGCGATGGCCTCCGCTTGCCCGCGTTCCTCGGCGCCTTTGCCCGGAAAGGCGCCGGGCGTGTCCACCAGTGTGATCACCGGCAGCCCGAAGCGATCGGCCAGATCCATCAGACGGATAGCTTTGCGGTAACCTTCCGGCCGCGCCATGCCAAAATTGTGCTTGAGGCGCGAATTTGTGTCGCGGCCTTTTTCATGGCCAATGACCACGACCGGCTGGCCTTCGAAACGCGCGAGGCATCCTATAACCGCGCTGTCATCGGCAAATCCGCGGTCGCCTGCGAGAAACGACTGATCAGAAAACAAAAACTTCAGGTAATCGCTGCAATGCGGCCGGTTCGGATGACGCGCGACCTGACATTTTTGCCAAGGCGTCAGGCTGACATAGATGTCCGTCAAGATCTGTTTGGCCTTGGAGTCCAATTCATCGATTTTATCTTGCGTTTTCTCGATCTCATCTTTCGGCTGCGCTCTAAGCTGATCAGCCTCCGTTTCGACCTCGGCTAATGTCTTTTCAAACTCCAAATAGTGCCGCATGTTGTGCTCTGCTGATTGTCTTGCCCTCACCCGGCTGCGTTCGCCGCTTCAATATCTTTCCTGCATACAGAATACGCGGTGCGTGCGGAAACTGAAATGGCGTCAGTTGAATGCCTCTTCAAGCCGTGTGACCGCCTGTTCGATCCTAGAACGGGGAGTCGCGAGGTTGAATCGGGCAAAACCTTCTCCTCCAGAGCCGAATGTCGCTCCCCGGTTGACGGCGATTTCTGCATGCTGTTCAATTCGCATCAGGACTTCCGAGTCGGTCAACCCGGTTTCGCGGAAATCGACCCAAGCCAGATATGTGGCTTCAAGCGGCATGGAACGGATGCCTGGGATCGCGTTCACCCGCTCGTCAAATAGCCGTCGATTTCCGTCAAGGTAGTTGACGAGCGCGTCCACCCACGCAGCTCCATCAGGCGAATACACAGCTTCTGTTAAGAACAAGCCAAAGCTGTTGGCTTTGATGCCGAGGGAATTCAGGCGGTTCGCAATTTTCTCGCGCAGTTTTTCGTCTGAAACGATTATGTTTCCGATATAAGAGCCTGCTAAATTGAATGTCTTGGTTATTGAAGACACAATGACCATGCGATGATGCGCTTCGGGCAGCGCCGCGTGCGTAGCGGGATGGCAGTGGTTCGGATAGACGAGATCGTGATGGACTTCGCTGGCGATCAGGATAAGATCGTGGCGTTCGCAAAATGCTGCCAAGCCCTGCAATTCAGTTTTGCTCCACACCCGGCCGCCGGGATTATGCGGTGAGCAAAGAATGGCAATACGCTCTCGGCCGGTCATCTGCGCGTTATAGGCGTCAAAATCATATGTGTATTTTTCGTCCTGCTCTTCCAAACGGCATTCGACAACTTGGCGGCCAGCGGCGTGTGTTATGCGGGCAAAGCTGTGATAAACTGGGGTGAACAACACGACGCCATCTCCGGGCTGGGTGAATGCTTCCATGCACATAGCTACGGCGTTCACGGCTCCATGCGTTGGGAATATCCAGTCCGGTGATATGTTCCAGCCATGCCGGTTCTGCATCCACCAACAAATGGCGTTGTGATATGCGCGATGATCTCCGAAATATCCGAAAATTTTATAGTCAAGCATGCGTCTCAGCGCTTCGGCCGCTTGGACGGGAGGCTGGAAATCCATATCCGCGACCCACATTGCGAGGCCGGTCTCTTTCGGAACGCCGTAAATCTGCTCCATCATATCCCATTTCATGCTGTGGGATTCGCGCCGATCGATCAATTCATCGAAATTCATGGATTTCCTCTTTGTGCTCATTTACAAGTGCAATGGCCGCGCCAATCGGTTTCTGTGCAAGATAAGATTGATTTGCGAGCTGCAAGAATTTACTTACGCTTGCTTTAACCATTCATTGAGCGATGACAAGACGAAGGATTCTCGTTTATCCAGATAGCAGACTGCGGAACAAAGCTGTTGCGGTGAATGATTTCACAGAGGCGACGCAGCGTCTAGCGGAAGATATGCTGGAAACGATGTATGATGCCCCAGGCATTGGTTTGGCCGGTCCGCAGATCGGTGTGATGCGGCGTATCATTGTAATGGATTGCTCGCCAAAAACAGAAGAACGCCAACCGGTTGCATTGGTGAATCCAGAAATTGTCTGGACTTCGGAAGAGTCGGAAAAGCATGAAGAGGGGTGTCTTTCGCTTCCCAATCAATTTGCCGATGTGACGCGGCCGATATTCGTCCGTGTCGAGTTTCAAAATGTCTCCGGTGATAGAAGGGAAGAGACTTTTGAGGATTTGTGGGCTCGTTGTGTTCAGCATGAGATCGACCATTTGAATGGTGTTCTGTTCATTGATCACCTGTCTTCGTTGAAACGGCGAATGATTCATCGGCGGATGGAGAAAGAGCGGTTGCGCAGCACGCAAGCGTAGGAACCGGTTCTTGTCCTTCAGATTTGGCTTTCCAGAACGGTAGGAGTGGCGATTGCGTTTGGTGTTCTTCGGTTCCGGCAATTTCGCAGTGTCTGCATTAGAAGCGCTGTTTGATGCAAAGCATGAAATCTCGATGGTTTGCACCCGTCCGCCTTTGCCAGCGGGAAGGGGGCGAAAGTTCCGCGATACCGCTGTTGCGGAATGGGCGCGCGCGAAAGGATTGGAAGTTCGCTTCCCGGAAAATCCGGCGTGTGCGGAGTTTCTCAGGGAATTGCGCGCGCTTGCCCCTGATATCGGGGTGTTGGCAGATTATACGCGTTTATTGCCGCCAGAACTGCTGAATCTTCCCGCAGGCGGGTTTCTCAATATCCATCCTTCCCTGCTTCCGCGTTGGCGCGGCGCGGCTCCTGTTCAAAGGGCGTTGCTGGCAGGAGACTGTGAAACCGGCGTTTGCATTATGCAGATGGATGAGAAGCTGGACAGGGGACCTGTTCTCTTAATGCAACGGGAAGTTATTCGGTTGGATGACACCGGCGGCTCATTGACCGACCGCTTGGCGGGCATCGGCGGGCAGCTCATTGTCAGCGCTTTGATGCGGATTGATGCCTTGAAGCCGCTGAAATTGGATATGGCACGATCATCGTACGCGAAAAAAATACAGAAGAGCGAATCTAGAATCGACTGGTTTAAACCTGCCGAGCAGGTTGACAGGCAGATTCGGGGATTATCTCCCAGCCCCGGCGCATGGAGCAGCCTGAACGGCGAGCGGCTAAAGTTTTTGGAGTCTCGCTGCGAGGAGGGAGATGGCAAGCCCGGTGAAATTCTGGACAGCGGGTTTTTGGTTGCCTGCGGTTCGGGAGCGGTTCGGCCGCTCTGTGTTCAGCGGGCTGGCAAGAACCCCATGGATTGTGAATTGTTTTTGCGAGGCGTCGACATCAGTCGGGGGATGCGGGTGGAATAGGCGACGCATAATCCATTTCAATGGCTGAATTTAAACCCTGAGCTGCGGGCCGGCGCTCCACTCTCCGTGCGTCGAATTCAATTCGATTCGCGCACTCCTGGACGCGTCAGTGCTTCAGCAAGCCTGTTTTTGTGTTCGTCCGCGCGTGGCGATCCCACTAATGACGCCGTGTTATCGCGGGCGAGTTTATCATCACAATTTTTCATCGGGTTCCGATTATTCCAACATGCCATGGTAGAGTTTAGGCACCGTTCAATTCCAAAAAATGAGACAGGTTACCCTGCGGCTATTGCAGGAGCAAATCGGACAAAAGATTGATTTTCCGTTGCTTGACTGACCAATTTCATCCTTAACTTCTCCCTGCTTGAAAATGCCGGGCGCAAGAACCTGCCGGAAACTCGTGCCCGGACGGCCGTTCTCAAGGCTGGCCCGTTCCGAATGCTTCGCCTCCATGTGACCCACAACCGCCAGACGGGACTTTTCGTCGCAGTAAAGAGCCTCCAAGCCGCTCTGCAGACGGGGAGTGTCGTCCCGAGACCGCTCGTTGATCGGAACATGAAACCGTTGCAGATTTTTCTCGAATGTTATTCTCATGGCCTCACTCAAAGTTGAAGATTTGCCCTTTCGACACGATATCTGAGCGAATCTTACGCTTTTTCGCCATATCTTCCGAATCTCCGCAATCACAAACAACAGAAAATTCTATGCACGGTAAGGCTTTGAACGACAGAATCGACTTTTCCAGCAGACACTAACTTGTGTTGTGGTTCGGTGATCTCCTTCACTTGCCATTGCTGATTTTGAATGGCTCCATGCCTAAGTTTGCCAGTTCATCAGCCCGTTCGTTTCCTTGGTCATTTGCGTGGCCCTTAACCCACTGCCATTCTACGCTGTGGCGTTGACCGAGCTCATCAAGTCTTTTCCAAAGTTCCTCGTTCTTGACCGGTCGTCCAGTCGATGTCTTCCAGCGCTTCTTCTTCCAGTCATGGATCCATTTGGTAATGCCGTCTCTGAGATAAGCGCTGTCTGTCCGCAAAACGATCCGGCTCTCGGTTTTCAGCGCCTCAAGCGCTTTGATCGCAGCTGTCAGTTCCATTTGGTTGTTGGTTGTGTGAACTGCGCCACCCTTCAGTTCGCGCTGCTTGATAAGTTTTTTGTTTCTGAACGCTTGGAGGACAACGCCCCAGCCTCCGGGCCCAGGATTTCCTGAACATGCGCCATCTGTATAGGCAAGAAGTTTCAATGGCATTTAATCCCGCTCTGTGAAGTGTTATGTGCCTGAAAGCATCAGTTATTCGTGTCAATCTCCGAATACATAAACCGGGGAATTTCTGAAACGTCATCTTGGTTCGGCTCGTGGTCCAATGCGGCAACGCGATCCTTTTTTGGCGATCGTCCAACTGCCTCCTCAAGATCGGCGAGTTCGATGAAGTTATCGGCCTGTCGCCGCAGTTCATCGGCGATCATCGGCGGCGTGCTCTTCACCGAGGAGACAACCGATACACGGATTCCCAAACGCTGCAGAGCAACGATCAGAGGTTTAAAGTCGCCATTGCCGGAACACAGCACAATATGCTGCACGTGTGGTGCAATGGTGAGCGCATCGACACTGATCTCAATGTCCATATTGCCTTTAAATCTGCGCCGTCCATTCGCATCGATGAATTCCTTTGCCGGCTTCGTAATGATCGTATACCCGTTATAGTCCAGCCAATCGACCAGTGGGCGGACCGGTGAATAGTCTTCATGTTCCGCGAGCACTGTATAGTAGTAGGCGCGCAGCAGCGTGCTGCGCCGTGTAAATTCGTTCTTCAGTTTTTTGAAATCAATGTCGAAGCCAAGGCTTTTTGCCGCAGAATAGAAATTTGAACCATCGACGAAGAGTCCCAGGCGTTCATATCTGTAAAACATATCACTCCCCCTAAGATACGCTATATCCGGTGCCACGCCGCGAAACCTTCGGCTCGGCGATCTGCGCGGGCGCGGTCCCCCATCATGAAAATAAGATACGACCATACTTTACCTGAAGCAATTTGCGACAATGGCAGAAGAAATTTTGACAAATCATATCGTGTTTTGTCATGGCAAGTCTGCCCTGCGGAACACACGCTTCAGCTGTCGCATTCGTTGGTGTCCGGCTTGCTTTGAAACCGTTGTAAGAAGCTGTTCGGATGCGGCTGGATTTTTCGAACGAGCTCTCCCGCCGCTTTTCATGGGCAATGACTGAATTCGGCTGGCTTGGTTGCAAATTTTCCGTAGCAGCCGCTATGCGGATATGAATGGATCCGACTCATGCCACAGCGTGAGCTTGGTTATTGATGCCGCAGTTTTAGTCGGCTGCGATTGCAACGGTTTGCTGCTTCAGCGATGTCTGTGCCAACGGATGATTGCACAGCGCATAAGTAGCGCACTAGAATATAGTTGGAGCTAACAAATCAGAGGTCTGCGATGGCAATTGAGCCAAACGATGCCCTGGTCGTCATCGACATGCAGAATGACTTTTGCCCAGGCGGCGCTTTGGCGGTCTCTAACGGTGATGAGATAGTGGAACTCATCAACAGGCTGGCGCCGGAGTTTTCTGTGCGCGTGTTCACTCAGGATTGGCATCCGGCCTGCCACACATCCTTTGCGTCAAACCAGACCGGCAAATCGCCATTCGAGACAATTGAACTTGCATACGGTGCGCAGGTGCTTTGGCCTGACCATTGCATACAGGGAACATACGGTGCGAAATTTCATGGTCTTCTCAACACCGACCTCGCCGATATCGTAATCCGAAAGGGTGTTAGGCCCGAAATCGACAGCTACTCAGCTTTTTTTGAAAATGACCGCCAAACACCGACAGGATTGGAAGGATACCTCCGCGCTCGAAACGCAAAGCGTGTCTTCTGTGCAGGCCTTGCCACCGATTATTGTGTTTATTTTTCCGCGATGGATGCCTGTAGGCTTGGATTTGAAGTGATAGTTCTCGAAGATTGCTGCCGCGCGATCGACATGGAAGGCTCGCTCGACACCGCATATGCTGGCATGGAGCGCGCCGGTATACAGCGTGTTCCGTCAGCATCGATCATCGGTTAAGGCGGCTTAGCGATGCGATGATGCATGTTCCAACCATTGATATTGCGACCCGCGTCTATAACCACAATTGGAAAATCGACCCGATCGTCCGTTCGTTGATCGATACCGACTTTTACAAGCTGTTGATGTGTCAATTTGTAAAGCGGAATTCACCGGATACGCGGGTGAAGTTTCGATTGCTGAACCGGTCAACCAAAGTGCCTCTTGCAGAAATGCTGGATGAGAGCGAACTGCGGGAACAGCTGGACCATATTCGAACATTGCGCCTTTCCAGGGGAGAATCCACTTGGCTGCGAGGCAACACCTTTTACGGGCGAAGGCGGATGTTTCGGCCTGATTTCATCAGTTGGCTCGAAAATTTGCAATTGCCCTCCTACCATCTCGAAAGACGGGATGATCAATTTGAGCTCACTTTTGAGGGGAGCTGGCCAGAGGTCATGTTGTGGGAGATTCCGGCATTAGCGGTTATCACAGAGCTGCGATCCCGAGAAGCGCTGAAATTGCTGGGACGATTTGACCTCCAGGTTCTTTATGCGCGTGCGATGACGCGGGTCTGGGAGAAAATCGGTCGGCTCAGTTCGCTTGGGCACTTGCAATTGGCGGATTTCGGCACAAGGCGCCGTCACTCCTATCTTTGGCAGGATTGGTGTGTTCAAGCAATGATCGCAGGATTGCGCGAGAAATTCATCGGCACTGCGAACTGTTTAATCGCAATGCGGCGTGAAGTTGAAGCGATCGGCACGAATGCGCACGAAATGCCTATGGTGTTTGCCGCTCTTGCCGAGAATGATGAACAATTGGCAGCCGCTCCCTATCGGCTGCTGGAACTGTGGCAGCAGGAGCACTATGGCAATCTTCGGGTGATTTTATCGGACACGTTCGGAACGCCGGAATTCCTCGAAAACGCGCCGGAGTGGCTGTCGGCATGGACTGGCATTCGGATTGATTCCGGCGACCCGTTTGTCTTGGGCGAGGCTGTGATTCGGTGGTGGCGGCAGCGGGGCGAGGATCCAAAGCGCAAGCTGATCATTTTTTCCGACGGTCTTGATGTGGATGACATCGTGGCGCTCCACGATAGGTTTCGCAACCGTGTTCGGGTTAGTTTTGGCTGGGGAACGCTGCTGACAAATGATTTCCGAGGGTTGGCGGAGCGGAATGCACTGGCTCCGTTTTCGCTGGTTTGCAAAGTTTCGGATGCTGATGGGAAACCTACCGTCAAGTTATCGGACAACCCGTTAAAAGCGGTTGGGCCTGCGTCGGAAATAGCGCGATATCGCCGTGTGTTCGGTGTGGGCCCACAGACCGAGCGGTGTTTGGTGGTCTGACTAGCGAGTTTTTCAGGAAGCTGCACAACGGATTTGAGCGCATGTCCGCATTCTTTCGGACAGCCATTCCCTTCCGCCGAAATCACGGCTGCCCGTTCCGGCAGCGAAGCAGGTGTTTTCGCACTGACACCAGCGATTCTTTCTCGGGTTTGTTAAGCACCTATTCGCGCAATCGACATTAATGAATTTTTCGCCAATTTGCTCAGATTCAGGTGGTGCAATTTCCTCCTAAATCTGGAATAAGGAGCACTCTGGCGCACCCCCATGTTTGCTGCGGTCGCCATGTGTGCGGGACAGGTGAAGACATAAGATCATTAAAACTGATCGGTGGAGGAGTGTTCAATTGTCTGAGTTGATTCAATTCCAGCTGGACGGTGAAGAAGTAGCGGCGCCCGCTGGTGAAACAATCTGGGAAGTGGCCAAGCGCCGCGGGTTGAACATCCCTCATCTCTGTCACTCCGGCAAACCGGGTTACCGACCAGATGGCAACTGCCGCGCCTGCATGGTGGAAATTGAAGGTGAACGCGTTCTTGCCGCGTCATGCATTCGCACACCGAGCGAAGGCATGGTTGTGAACACCTCGACCGAGCGCGCCAAAAAGTCGCGAAATATGGTTTTGGAACTGCTGCTGGCTGATCAACCAAGACAAGAAAGAGCTCATGACTCGTCGTCACATTTGCGGAAGACAGCGCGTGCGCAGCAGGTGCAAGAGTCGAGATTTCCAAAAGCTGATGCTGATCGAATTCCCCTGCTTGATGGATCGCATCCAGCCATGCGGGTCAATTTAGATGCTTGCATTCATTGCGGTCTTTGCGTCCGAGCCTGCCGTGATGTTCAAGTGAACGATGTCATCGGCATGGCCGGTCGAGGGCGCGATGCCCAGATCGTTTTCGACTTCGGCGATCCGATGGGACAATCTACCTGTGTTGCCTGCGGTGAATGCGTGCAAGCCTGTCCAACCGGGGCTCTCATGCCCTCAACTGTTCTGGATGAGAACGAATGTGGAGACAGTGAGGACTTTGACAGCGAAGTGAACAGCGTTTGCCCGTTCTGCGGAGTCGGCTGCCAAGTCAGCATCAAAGTCAAGGACGGCCGGATTCGGTATATCGACGGCGCGGATGGACCCGCTAACGAAAATAGACTGTGCGTGAAGGGCCGCTTTGGCTTCGATTATGGATACCATCCGCACCGCTTGACAAAGCCATTGATCCGACGCGACGACGCTCCGGCTAAAGGGCTGAATGTCGATCCTGAGAATCCGTGGACGCATTTTAGGTCCGCGAGCTGGAATGAAGCGCTTGATGCTGCCGCCAGCGGTTTGGCCCATCTGCGCAAAGAGCATGGCGGCGCGTCAGTTGCAGGATTCGGTTCTGCAAAGTGCACGAACGAAGAAGCTTATTTGTTCCAAAAGCTGATAAGGCAGGCATTTGGCCACAACAATGTCGACCACTGCACACGCCTGTGCCATGCTTCATCTGTCGCGGCGCTTATGGAGAATATCGGTTCAGGCGCTGTCACCGCGACTTTTAATGAAATCGAAAATGCTGATGTTGCCATCGTAATCGGCGCCAATCCGGTGGAAAATCATCCAGTTGCCGCGACTTACTTCAAGCAATTTGCGAAACGGGGCGGCAAACTGATCGTCATGGACCCCCGTCGAAGCGAGCTATCGCGGCACGCGAGCAGGTCGCTGCAATTTCGCCCGGGCACGGATGTGTCGATGCTGAACGCAATCATGCATGTCATTGTCGAAGAAGGGCTGTACGACGAACAGTATATTCAAGCCTTCACCGAGAACTGGGATGCGGAAAAACAGCATTTAGCCAAATTCAGCCCAGACAGCATGGCAGGAATTTGTGGAATCGAAGCGGAGGTGCTTCGGGAGGTCGCCCGAGATTTCGCCACGGCGAATGCCGCCATGGTCTTTTGGGGAATGGGTGTTTCACAGCATATCCACGGAACTGATAATTCACGCTGTTTGATTTCGCTGGCGCTGATGTGCGGACAGATCGGTCGTCCGGGCTCCGGGCTTCATCCGCTGCGGGGTCAAAATAATGTCCAAGGCGCATCGGACGCCGGGCTGATTCCAATGTATTTGCCCGACTATAAGAGCGTGCGGGACGGCAATGCGCGTTCTGCATTCGACAAGATCTGGGAAACCGGTACGGTTCACGACGAACCCGGCCTTACCGTGACCGAGATCATTGACGCCATTCTCAGCGGCAAAATCAAGGGCATGTACATTCAGGGTGAAAACCCAGCCATGTCAGATCCGGATGTTCAGCACGCCAGGCATGCGCTGGGAATGCTCGAGCATCTGGTGGTGCAGGATATTTTTCTGACGGAAACCGCCAATTTTGCGGATGTTATTCTTCCTGCTTCCACATTCTATGAAAAATCAGGAACAGTCACCAATACCAATCGTCAGGTGCAGATGGGCAGACCTGTAAGCGCCCCGCCGGGTGAGGCTAATGAAGATTGGCGAATAACGGTCGAACTTGCGCGGCGATTGGGTCTTGCATGGGACTATGATGATCCATCGCAGGTCTTTGCCGAAATGAAACTCGGAATGGAATCACTCGATAACATCACGTGGGAGAGGCTCGAGCGAGAATCCGCGGTAACGTATCCAAGCCTCGACACCGACGACCCTGGACAGCCGATTGTGTTCGGCGACGGATTTCCGAGAGCAGAAGGGCGCGGACGATTCACCCCTGCCAACATCATAGCTCCGGCCGAAACGCCAGACGGCGATTATCCGATGATTTTGATCACCGGACGCCAGCTGGAGCATTGGCACACCGGATCAATGACACGGCGGTCCAGAGTTTTGGATTCAGTGGAACCCGAAGCCGTATGTTCGATGCATCCGAAAACGCTCGGAAAATTGCAGGTTGCGCCTGGCGAGAATGTTGTGCTGACCACGCGACGCGGTTCGGTGGCCATCGCCGCCCGCGCCGACCGAAATGTCTCCGAGGACACGGTTTTTGTGCCGTTTGCATTCGTTGAAGCCGCCGCCAACGTTTTGACCAACCCTTCGATAGATCCATTCGGCAAAATCCCTGAATTTAAATTTGCCGCCGTCCATGTTGAAAAAGAAAAACAAACGGCTGTGGTGGAATGGCCTGCCCCATGACTTCATCTATTCGGTGATTCCAATATTGGTGCGGACGGCCTCTGAGCTGCTGCGGCATTTCCCGGGAAAACGGTCTAATGCAGCGGCGCTGGCGACATGTTGAGGGCGCCGCTTTCCAGCGGCACGGTTTTGGCCAGACTTAGTCGGCCCCATTGTGTCAGGGCATCATTGTGTTTGGGACGGCGCAAAGGTTTCCGAGTTGAAACCGCTGGCTTCGGACGAAGTCTTTGATGTCAGCGAGCGGCATGAGTGAGTTTGCCATCTCCCTTCATTTCATTCCAGCCGGGATTGCTTTTTCCACCAAATTTTGCGCTCAAACGCGTGCCCTGCGGAAACGCATCGGTCAATTCTCTGCGGATTGGTTTCGCCATCCGAGCAGTGCCGAATTGTTAAGGTGTTGATTGCCGAAAAAGAGATTCTGCCGTAAGGGATGACAGAACAATGCGCGGGGTTGGAAAATAACCTTGCGCGTTTGCGGCTGGGAGGTGCTTGATGAGTCGATCCGATATCGCCGAACGGGAAGACAGCATTCCCGCACTGCTGCTTCGCAATGCGAGGATTCGTGGGAAGAAACCGGCCAACCGCGAAAAAGAATTCGGCATTTGGCAATGCTGGACTTGGGACGATGTGGCTTGTGAAACCCGCAGTCTGGCCTTGGGTTTCATGCGGCTGGGCATGCAGCCCGGTGATCATGTCGCGGTGATCGGCCGCAACCGGCCAAAGCTGTATTGGTCGATGCTTGCCGTGCAGATGAATGGCGCAATTCCGGTGCCGGTCTATCAGGATGCTGTGGCGGATGAGATGTCATACGTTCTTGATCATTGCGGAGCCCGCATTGTCATCGCCGGAGATCAGGAACAGGTCGACAAAGTTCTGGAAACGCAGGACCGATTGCCGAAGCTGGAACGGATCGTCTACCTTGATCCAAGAGGAATGCGCAAATACGATCATTCCAGAATGCATGACTGGCACGAGGTGCAGGCGGAGGGGGCAAAGCTTGAACCAATCCTCGCCTCTGAACTTGAAAGTCGTATAGAGGCCCTTAACAGTGATTCCACGTGTGTGATGCTGTATACCTCGGGCACGACCGGAAATCCGAAAGGGGTTGTGCTTTCCAATCGCAACATCATTTCAGCTTCAAAAGCCTCGGCAGAGTTCGATAAACTCAGCGATGACGATTCGGTGCTGGCCTATCTGCCGATGGCTTGGGTCGGCGATTACATCTTTTCCATTGGCCAGGCTTACTGTGCCGGTTTCTGCGTCAATTGCCCGGAATCCGCGCATACCATGTTGACCGATTTGCGCGAAATCGGGCCAACCTACTACTTCGCGCCGCCACGGATATTTGAAAACATGCTCACGCAGATCGTCATCCGGATGGAAGATGCCGGAAAGCTGAAGAAGCGCATGTTTGATTTTTTTGTGAAGCATGCCCGGAAAACCGGTCCTAGACTGATGTCCGGCGAGTCAGTATCGCCAGGTGATCGCATGCTCTACAAGCTTGGCGATCTGCTGGTCTATGGACCATTGCGCAACGCGCTTGGATTGACCAAGGTGCGGGTGGGTTACACGGCGGGCGAGGCCATAGGACCAGAGATTTTTGAATTTTACCGCTCGATCGGCATCAATCTGAAACAGCTCTATGGTCAGACCGAAGCCTCGGTCTTCATCACCCAGCAGCCGGACGGAGAGGTTCGGCCCGATACGGTGGGAGTTCCGACGCCAGGCGTCGAGGTTAAAACCGCCGACGATGGCGAAGTGATGTATCGCTCGCCGGGGTCATTCGTTGAGTATTACTGCAATCCAGAAGCGACGGCTTCGACAAAGGATGCGGACGGCTGGGTTGTGACCGGCGATGCCGGCTTCTTTGATTCACAAGGCCATCTTCGTATCATAGACCGTTCCAAGGATGTTGGGAAAATGCAGGATGGCCGCATGTTCGCGCCAAAATATGTGGAAAACAAGCTGAAATTCTATTCCAACATTCTTGAGGCAGTCGTATTCGGAGCCGATCGGGAATACTGTGCCGCTGTCATTAATATCGATTTAACCGCTGTCGGAAATTGGGCCGAGCGCAACAGCATCGTATATTCTTCCTATCAGGAATTAGCTTCCCATCCGCAGGTCTATGAAATCATGCGGAACCAGATCTCCGCTATCAATCAAAGCCTTGCAGAAGATGAGATGTTGGCGGGCTGCCAAATCCGGCGATTTTTGATTTTGCACAAAGAACTTGATGCCGATGACGGTGAATTGACCCGCACCCGCAAAGTGCGGCGGCGGTTTATAGAAAGCAAGTATAAAGATTTGATCGATGCACTGTATTCGGACCGGGAAAGCGTGCATGCCGAAACAGAAGTCACCTATGAAGACGGACGCAAAGGCACGATCTCAGCCACATTAAGGATTGCCGATGCGCCTGGAGCTGCCCAGTTTCAGAAGAAGGTGGCATGATGGTTGAAATGGCTAAAGACAACGATGCGGTGCGGGAGCCGCAGACCCGAAAAATCGGCGGTCCGCTTATGGAAATCAGCAATGTTTCGCTGCGCTTCGGCGGTGTGACCGCGCTGTCTGATGTGACCTTCGACATTCTAGAGGGTGAAATTCGTGCGATCATCGGTCCGAACGGCGCCGGTAAATCGTCGATGCTGAATGTGATCAGTGGATTTTATCATCCGCAGGAAGGCGAAATCCGCTTTCGCGGCAAGGTGCGACCACCGCTGCCATCGCACAAAATCGCCCGACAGGGAATCGCCCGCACGTTCCAAAACATTGCGCTTTTCAAGGGCATGACCACGTTGGATAACATCATGACAGGGCGCGTCACTCGAATGAGTGCGAATATCCTGATGCACATGTTATGGTGGGGACTTGCGGACCGGGAAGAAACCGAGAATCGCGAAAAGGTAGAGCGCATCATTGATTTTCTGGAGATTCAGGCCATTCGCAAGACCCCTGTGGGACGGCTGCCTTATGGCTTGCAAAAGCGTGTCGAGCTTGGCCGGGCGCTTGCGGCGGAACCGTCTCTCCTCCTGTTGGATGAACCCATGGCCGGCATGAATGTCGAAGAAAAAGAAGACATGAGTCGGTTCATTCTTGATGTGAATGAAGAATTCGGCACCACAATCGCCTTGATTGAACACGATATGGGTGTGGTGATGGATTTATCTGATCGAGTGGTTGTGATGGATTACGGTCGAAAGATCGGTGACGGCTCGCCTGATGAAGTGCGCAGCAATCAAGATGTCATTGACGCCTATCTGGGTGTCCAGCATTAGGAGGCGCTATTGCCTGATCAAGTTCTGTATGCGCTGGAGGTTTCGCTTAACGGTCTGATGACCGGCGTGCTGTATGCGCTTGTTGCCCTCGGTTTCGTACTGATTTTCAAGGCCTCCGGTGTCTTCAATTACGCGCAGGGAGTCATGGCCTTGTTCGCAGCCCTGACCCTTGTCGGTTTCCAGAATGGGCAGGTGCCGTTTTCACATGTTATCAACGAGGTCTTCGGCACCAACGTTCATCATTTTGGCTGGCACCTTCCGGCCTTGCTTTCGATTCTGCTCGCTTTGGCGGTCATGGTTCTGCTGGCCATAATCGTAGAGAAGCTGGTGCTTAAGCACTTGATCAACCAAGAACCGGTGGTTCTTTTTATGGCGACTATCGGTCTGGCCTATTTCTTGGAAGGCTTCGGCGACTTGATGTGGGGATCGGAAATCAAGAAGCTGGATGTGGGTCTGCCTGTCGGTCCTTCGGATTTAATCGATTCATTGACTTACGACGCGCTCGGATACGGCTTTTTCATTGATAGGCTTGATATCGTGGCAGCGTTGGTCGCAGCGCTGCTTGTTGCGGCGCTCACACTGTTTTCGCAGTATTCGAAGATTGGACGAGCGCTTCGCGCGGTTGCCGACGATCATCAGGCAGCCTTGTCGGTTGGCATCTCTCTCCGCTTCATTTGGGTGGTTGTTTGGTCGGTCGCTGGATTCGTCGCCTTGGTGGCAGGAATCATGTGGGGTGCGAAATCCGGCGTGCAATTCTCGCTTTCCTTGATCGCCTTGAAGGCTTTGCCGGTGCTGATGCTTGGTGGTTTCACCTCGATTCCAGGCGCCATTGTCGGTGGATTGATTATTGGTGTCGGCGAAAAGCTGTTCGATTTCCTGGTTGGTCCTCTCATCGGCGGCGCCACCGAAAACTGGTTCGCTTATGTGCTTGCAATGGTGTTCCTGGTGTTCAGGCCGCAGGGCTTGTTCGGAGAACGCATCATCGAGAGGGTATGAGCCATGTTTTACCGCGAAGCTGGCGAATTCCGCATCTCTTATCCCGATGATGCTCAGACATTTCCGATCGCGTTTGATCGGTACCGGTACTATGCCATCTTAGTCCTGGCCTTTTGCATGATCCCGTTTTTCATCAATGACTATTGGTCGAATGCTGTTTTCGTGCCTTTTCTGGTGTGGACCATGGCGGCGCTCGGGCTCAATCTTCTAACCGGATATTGCGGACAGGTTTCTCTCGGGTCGGGCGGCTTCATGGCCGTCGGCGCTTATGCCTGCTACAAATTCATGACCGCCTTTCCGGAACTGAACATTATATTCTGTGTGCTGTTAGCCGGTGTGGTTACCGCGGGCGTAGGCATCTTGTTCGGTCTGCCATCGCTCAGAATCAAGGGATTTTATCTTGCTGTGGCAACTTTGGCCGCACAGTTTTTCTTGGTTTGGCTGTTCAACAAGGTGCCATGGTTTTACAATTATTCTGCCTCCGGCCAGATCACCGCACCGGAGCGAACGGTTTTAGGAATTGCAGTCACAGGTCCGAACACCGAAGCTTGGGCAACCTATCTTTTCTGTCTGGGGTTTGTCTTTGTGTTCGCTTGGGCAGCCAGAAACCTGACCCGCGGAGTGGTCGGGCGAAGCTGGATGGCCATCCGGGATATGGATATCGCAGCAGAAATCATCGGTGTGAATCCATTGATGGCGAAACTTTCGGCTTTCGCGATTTCGTCATTTTATATTGGAATCGCCGGTGCGTTGTTCTTTAGCGTGTATCTCGGAGCGGTGGAGGTCACGGAAGCCTTTGGCATCAACCAGTCATTTTTGGTGTTGTTCATGATCATTGTTGGCGGTCTGGGCTCGATTTTCGGTTCGTTCGCTGGCGCCGCTTTTCTGGTTCTGCTGCCGGTTTTGCTTAAGAACCTTTTAGCCGATGTGCTCGGCTGGGACACGTCGATTGCCACGCATCTTGAATTCATGATCGTAGGAGCGCTTATTGTCTTCGTGCTGATTGCCGAACCGCATGGCATGGCACAGCTCTGGCGCATTGCTAAAGAGAAACTCAGACTATGGCCGTTTCCTCACGGAAACTAGTAATAACCCAGTAATTCTGGTAATTGTTAACCACTCTCACAGACAGGAGAAAATCATGAGACATAAGTTCACTGTGATGGCCGCGGTGATTGCTGCGGTGGCAGCCCCGGCGGCATTTGCCGATTTGGTGTTCCCATCACTCAGTTATCGGACTGGCCCCTATTCTCCGGGTGGAATTCCGGTTGCCGACGGCTTCGAAGATTACATGACGCTTTTGAACGAGCGGGACGGCGGAATCGGCGGCGTGCCGATCCGCGTTCTTCAGTGCGAAACCGCCTACAACACGCAAAAGGGCGTGGAATGCTACGAGGCGACCAAAGGCGAGGGATCGCTGGTTTACATGCCGCTTTCGACGGGCATCACTTACCAGCTTATTCCGAAAGCAACAGCGGATGGAATTCCAGTCCATTCAATGGGATATGGTAGAACCGCCGTCGCCGACGGGACGATTTTCAGTCATATTTTCAGTTTTCCAGCTCATTACTGGGACGGCGCATCCATCGCTGTGAACCACATTCTTGACCTGAATGACCAGGACATCTCGGACAAGAAAATCGGACTGGTCTATCACAACTCCGCCTACGGCAAGGAACCGATCCGCACTTTGCAAGAGCTGTCCAAGAAACACGGGTTCGAATTGATGCTCATCCCGGTTGACCCCCCTGGACAAGAGCAGAAGTCGCAATGGCTGCAGATCCGGCGCGAAAAACCTGACTATCTGCTGATGTGGGGATGGGGTGTCATGAATTCGACGGCCATCACGGAAGCGGCGAACATTCGCTTTCCGATGGAGAATTTCATCGGCAATTGGTGGTCCGGTTCAGAGAATGATGTATTGCCGGTGGGCGAGCGCGCGCACGGTTACAAGTCGTTGTCGCTCAATCAGATCGGCGAAGATTATCCGCTCATGGATGACTTGCAAATGCATGTCTTTGACGCCGGACTTGCCGCAGGTTCAGGCGATCAGGTCGGCACGGTCCTCTACATGCGCGGCATCTACCAAGCGGTGCTGGCCACCGAGGCCGTGCGCGTGGCTCAGGAAATGCATGGCGTAGCGGATATAACTCCCGGAATGATGCGCGACGGTCTTGAAAACCTCGTCATCACCGAGGAACTCATGGCAGGATTGGGGCTTCCCAATTTCAGTCCGAGCTTTTCAGTGAGCTGCGAAAACCATGGCGGTCCCGGCTTAGGTTGGGTGCAGCAGTGGGATGCTGAAGCTGGCAAATGGTCGATCATAACAGATGTGATTCAATCTGATAAATCGATCATTGATCCTCTGATTCAGGCAGACGCTGAAGCTTATGCAGCAGAAAACAATCTCGAAAAACGAAGCTGCAACTGATAAAAGTTCCAATGTCCGGCCTCGTTTGGGGCCGGACAATCACAGAGGCACAGGACCGGCTACGATATGACCGAATGCCACACACAGCCGGAGACCTTGGTTGAAGTCAACAATATCGAAGTGATTTACAACCATGTGATCCTGGTGCTGAAAGGTGTAAGCCTGACCGTCCCGAAGGGCGGCATCACAGCGCTGCTCGGCGGCAACGGCGCAGGCAAAACCACGACACTCAAGGCCGTGTCTAATTTACTCCATTCCGAGCGTGGGGAAGTTACCAAAGGGGTCATCAATTACCGTGGTCGCAGTGTGCAGGATCTGAATCCGTCGGAGCTTGTGCGGATGGGAGTCATTCAGGTCATGGAAGGTCGGCACTGCTTCGAACATTTGACGGTTGAAGAGAATCTGCTGACCGGAGCGTTCACCCGCACCGACGGCCGATCAAAAATCGCTGAGGATCTCGATCTGGTTTATTCTTACTTTCCGCGATTGAAAGATCGAAGGCGTTCGCAGGCTGGATACACTTCAGGCGGCGAACAGCAGATGTGCGTCATTGGACGGGCTTTGATGTCACGGCCGGAAACGATATTGCTTGACGAACCGTCAATGGGACTGGCGCCACAGCTGGTCGAGGAAATTTTTCAAATCGTCCATGATCTGAATGTAAAGGAAGGTGTAAGTTTTCTGTTGGCCGAGCAGAATACGAATGTCGCCCTGCGTTTTGCGCACTATGGTTACATCCTCGAATCCGGACGGGTTGTTATGGACGGGCGAGCAAGTGATTTACAGGAAAATCCCGACGTCAAAGAGTTCTATCTGGGCATGTCCGAGGCCGGAAGAAAGTCATTCCGCGAAGTCCGCAGCTATCGCCGCCGCAAGCGCTGGCTGAATTGATGCCTGACGAACGCGTTGCGTGCCGGACTCCTTCGCCGGGTCGAACAGGACAAACCAGAATACCGAAATGGAAGTTTGACTGTATTCGGCAAGCGATCATCGAAGAGCTGAAGACAGCCGATGCCGCATGGGTTGATCTCACTGAACGGGTGCGCGGGCGATTGTCTGCGGAACAGCTCAGTTCGATGGGAAGTCTCGGTTGGCATGTTGTTACTGTGAAGCTTGAACTGGAAGTGCGGAACGAGATCGCTCGCAAATCCGGTCCTGGACGACAAATTCTCACACTGTGCGAGATCAAGGCATGAGTCGGCATTTTGATCAATTGGAAACACGCAGCTCCGATGAGCGGGCAGCGGGCATCGCGTTGGCGCTTCCGAAGGTGGTCGCCGAAGCAAAGCGGGCAGCGGCTTATGCAGAGAGCTTAGCTGATGTGGTCCCCATGGATATTCGCTGTGCGGATGATCTGAGGAAGCTGCCTGTGCTCCGCAAATCAGAAGTTTCGCGCATGCAGGCGGAATCGCCGCCTCTGGGCGGATTGACGGCGCGTGATTCAGCGGATTTTTCTTGGATTTTTCAGTCGCCGGGTCCGATTTACGAGCCCGGTATCGCAGTGAGCGACTGGTGGAGAGTCGGCCGGTTTCTATTTGCCTGCGGCATAGGCAAAGGCGATATCGTTCAGAACTGTCTCTCCTACCATTTAACGCCGGCGGGTCTGATGTTTGAATGCGGAGCCCGCGCTGTGGGGGCCGCGGTGGTTCCGGCTGGCCCCGGACAGACGGAACAACAAGCGAAGGCGGCTGCGGCAATTGGAGTTACAGCCTATGCCGGCACACCTGATTACCTAAAGGTCATTCTCGACAAATCTGATGAATTGGGTCTGGATCTGTCCAGATTGACAAAGGCGGCCGTGGGCGGCGGCGCTCTTTTCCCATCGCTTCGCGCCGAATACGCGGATCGTGGTATTCGTTGCCTGCAAAGCTATGCCACTGCTGAGTTGGGAAATGTCGCCTATGAAACGATGCCCGACACCGGACTGATTGTCGATGAGGGTGTTGTTGTTGAAATCGTGACGCCGGGCACTGGATATCCGGTCAGTGAAGGTCGTGTCGGCGAAATCGTGGTAACGCTATTGAGCGAAGATTATCCACTGATCAGGCTGGCAACGGGCGACTTATCTTCGATATTGCCCGGTGCAAGCGACTGCGGTCGTACGAATATGCGACTTTCCGGCTGGAAGGGCCGTGCGGATCAGACAACCAAAATCAAGGGAATGTTTGTTAGACCGGAGCAAGTTGCAGAGTTCGTCGGCCGGCATGCTGAGATCGAGCGGGCGCGTATTGTGGTTACCCGCGAAGGCGAAATGGACGCCGTTACGGTATTGGTCGAGTCGCAGGGTGGAGAAGAAGGTCAGCTGGCGGATTCGGCCGCAGCAATCTTCAAACTGCGAGTAAATCTGGAGATCCGGGGGATCGGTTCTTTGCCCGACGATGGGAAGGTTATAGATGATCAGCGCGTTTACGGCTGATTTGCATCCCTCAATCAGCCCTGCCGCGCTTTAAATCGTTTTTGCTGCTTGTTCACAACGTAAACGCGTCCCCGACGGCGTACGATTTGGCACTGCCGATGCCGTCGTTTTAAGGAACGCAGAGAATTTTTGACTTTCATTTACCGGCCTCCATTTTGTCCGACGACATGGTGGGCGCGACTGGGATCGAACCAGTGACCCCTACGATGTCAACGTAGTGCTCTACCGCTGAGCTACGCGCCCCAATCGAGCCGGAGCGTGATCGCCGCGCCGACGCGAAGGCCCGCATTACAGATTCAGTTGAGGGATTGCAATACGGATTCGTCATTTTTGCCAAGTGCGCACGGGCTTTGCGTCAGTTGCAAACCCATCATCAAGTGCTCACGAATCCAATTCAACCAACTGTCCAGGATAACGCATAGAATCTTTCGCACATTTGCTTTTGCCGGTGGTTCCTTTCAGACAGAGAGGACCGACAATGGACGAGAAAGCCTCCCGCTGATGAAAAACGGACTATGGCCAGCGGAACTCAAGGAACAGACAAGCTTCTGCAAACTGTCGAAATATTGTGCGCAGCTGTCTTCTCCGCTTCGGGTTGCGCCCTCCGCTGCAAATCCATCCAACCCGACCCAGAATCCGATATCGCATGTATGGAAAATATGTAATCATTGTCATGAAACGGCTCCTAAAACAGGCCAAGCCGCTTTGTTTAAGTTCATCCGCTCACAATAACGATTAAAAAAGATGCTGTCTTAATCATGCAAAGTGCAAAAAACGAAATTAACAAAGAAGGTTTCGTGAAGGCGCCGGAAAGCGCTGTTGCAGAAAGGGAATGACTTGGTCTGACGGAAAGGGCGCAAATTAATCGACCAATGCACGGAATGACTTTCAACACCAGTTGTCGAAAGCGACTGGTCGATGGGGAATCAAGCGGGTTGCGCGGAAACGCTGGCCATGATACGGTGCCGGGAGTCGCAGAATGGCAGCTGTCTTTGCGAAGCTGAACTCGGTCTGCCCGCGACGAAGAGCCTGAGAATGATGTCAATGCCGGCCTGAGCTTAAAGCGTAAGGTCAAACTGATACAGAAGGCGGAGAAGCAATCCGTCTGCGCATTAGCCACCGCGGACATGCTGCTAAAAATATTTTGAGAAACGGAAGCCTCCGCATTTCTAGGCAAAAGGCAGTCATTCGACTATGATGAAGCATTAACGTTGAGGAAGGACAGATGAGCTTGAACGAAGGGGGAGGTGTGGCTGCACTGCATTTGGCAGTCATCAAAGGCAATAAAGCGATGATCGAATTGTTGATTGATGCTGGTGCAAAACTCGACATTCAGAACGGTCTGGGTCAGACGCCTTTGCATTTGGCAGCTTTGCTTGGCAACGCAGAGGTTACCGAGCTTTTGCTGCAGAGGGGAGCGGAAAAGGAAGCGAAGGATTTCACGCATGGCGCGAGTCCTCTGCATTACGCGTGCTGTGAATCAGAAAAAGAAGCTGCCGCCGTTCTGCTGAAAGCGGGGGCAGATCTCACCGCAATGGATGATAATGACCAAACGCCCTTGGATTGGCTTTTCAATCCGAGAGACTTGGAAGTTCCGGTGCAGGTGTTCGAAATGGGGGCTGTGCCTGAGGGTCGCAGGAGTGAAATTCCATGGGCACAGTTCCTTGATGGCACAGACGAAGAACACTGAACCCATTGCCGGGCAGGCAAAGGAGTTTGCCTGATTCAGCCGGATCGGTCCGTAACCCGATCGCATAAACCTATCACGCAATCGCCCGAACTGTGCCAAGTCAACCTCGGAAGGCCATGAATTTTTTGCCAAAATGAGGATGATTCAGCGCAGCTGGCCATGTGCTTGATGCGCGGATTCAGTGCTGTGCCCCCACCGAGGCCTAAGCGTCTGCGGATGCTGATGCGAAGCGCCCAATCGAAATCGTGTTCCAGCTTTTTGGTGATCTTGGGAAGCAGATGCTCGCGCGGAATCACCGCCGCGCAAGCATTATCTTGGTTAAACAGAGCATTGCACAGCGCTTGATGCGTAACCTTTGAAGGATGCAGACCGCTCTAATGCAAATCACGTTGGATTCTCGAAATGCGCAGAGTTTTCGTTTGGGCTCCATGACTTTGATGGCAGCGCGGTCATTGAGCGCACCGGTTCTGTCCGCACAAATTTATCTGCTGCAATAAAAAAGTCGGTAAGACGCATCGTATTCATGGCAGACAAAGAGAAACTCTTGAACACGCCGAGTTTTTTGTCCGCCGGATAGTTTCACATCATTTCACGAAAGAAACTATCGATCAAGCACTGCATCTGATGCTTGCTTGGTTGCCGTTGATGCGACGCTGACCGCAGCGGCAGTCGGATCGTGCTGGAACAATCGTCGGAGTATAGAGCGCTCTCGCGATTGTGACACGCGGCCATAGGGCAAGGCGTCCCAGCGGACATGCGCGACCGCGCGGACAAGCCCCGTCTTCGCATCTGAGCCAAAGCACCTGTGTGGGGGTGCCCGCGAATTCATTCGATATCCATGCCGCTCCCTCACAATACCCGCCGAAATCGTTAGCTTAACTTCAGCCCGTTAATTCGCAACTGGAACTGACCGGAGCAATCAGAAAAGCGGGAAGCTTTCGATCGGTTTATGAAACACATGGATCGGGCGCCGCGCGCTTGGAAAAATGCGCTGCCATGCGGATTTAGACGGAAGACGGGAAACGGGCTTTGCCGCGCGTTTGGAGCAAATTAACATATTGTGTGCAAGTCCGTTATAGAGTACTGAAAAGCATCAGGTTAGCTCCCGGGGGCTTTCAAGGTTTTAGACACGGAGTGGAGGAAACATGAGAATCACAAACATACTAAAAGGTGTTGTCGCAGGGACGGCAATAATTGCAGGCGGTCAGGCTTCGGCTGCTGACGAGATCACAGTGGCGTATTTTCTTGAATGGCCTATGCCGTTTCAGTACGCCAAAACGAACGGAACTTATGATGAGGCATTGGGAGTCAAGGTAAACTGGGTCAGTTTTGATACGGGCACAGCGATGAGCGCCGCCATGGCTTCAGGTGATGTCCAAATCGCTCTCAGCCAAGGTGTGCCGCCGTTTGTCGTAGCAACTTCGGCCGGCCAAGACCTTCAGATCGTTGATGTGGCTGTCAGCTACTCCGACAATGACAACTGTGTCGTTCATGCCGACTTGGAAATCGATATGAACAGTGCCAATGAACTTGAAGGCAAGAAAGTAGCTGTGCCGCTTGGCACCGCCGCGCATTTCGGCTTTTTGAGCCAGATGGCCCATTTCGGAGTCGATATCGGCACCATGGAGATCGTGGACATGGCACCAGCAGAAGGTCAAGCTGCTCTCGCCCAAGGGTCTGTCGATATGGCTTGCGGATGGGGCGGAGCGCTGCGCAGAATGCAAGAAAACGGCAATGTTCTGCTAACCGGAGCTGAGAAAGAAGAACTAGGAATCCTTGTATTCGACATCACATCCGCATCGGCGAATTTCATTGCTGAGGAAAGCGAGCTTCTTGCCAAGTTTTTGAAAGTCACAGCCGATGCTAATGCCGCTTGGAATGCTGGCGGCGACATGGCGGAGGGTATGCTTGAAGTCATTGCGAATGATGCAGGCATGGATGCCGATGCCACGGCGGCGACTTTAGCGACATTCACATTCCCGACAATGGAAGAGCAGCTTTCTGAAAAGTGGCTGGGCGGTGGTGCGCAGGCGTTCATGAAAGGCGTTGCCGACGTGTTCGTGTCAGCCGGTTCGATTGACGCGGCCCTCGACAGTTATGAAGCCGCAGTGAATACCGGACCGCTTGAAGCCGCATCCCAAATGTAATGCGGAAACAATTCTGTATGTGAAGCTAGAATCTTCTGTCCGGCGATTAACGCCGGGCAGCCCAATTTCTAAAGGCAGGAGTGTGCCATGTCAGGACTGATCCTCTCTGGTGTATCGATGCGCTTTGATCTGCCGAACGGCGCTTATGTCCAAGCGCTGCAGGATGTATCCCTCACAATCAAGACAGGCCAATTGATGAGTGTTCTCGGACCCTCCGGATGTGGCAAGACGACTCTTCTCAACATCATCGCCGGCTTTCTTGCTCCCACAGAGGGCAGTGTCATGCTCAATGATGAACCGGTCAGTGGCCCGGGTCAGGAGCGCGGCATGGTATTCCAGAAGGGCGCGTTGTTTGAATGGATGAATGTGCGCGAGAATGTCGCCTTTGGTCCGAAGATGAACAAAGTGCCGGCGTCAGAGTACCGTCCGAAGGTCGAACACCTTCTTGAGGTGGTCGGACTTAGAGATTTCACCGACAAAGCAATCTATGAATTGTCCGGAGGCATGCAGCAGCGGGTTGCGCTAGCGCGATGTCTTGCCAACGACCCGGACGTAATTTTGATGGACGAACCCCTTGGGGCGCTTGACGCTCTGACGCGTGAAAAGATGCAAGGGCTGGTCTTGAAGCTTTGGAAAGAAACTGGACGGACCATCATTCTGATAACCCACTCTGTGGAGGAGGCGCTCCTGCTGGGCGAACGACTATTGGTCATGGCGCCGCGGCCTGGCCGCATTCATAAGGAATACCGGCTTCCATTTGCTGAATTAGGGGTCGGCGCCGACTTGCGAGAGATAAAGAATCATCCAGAATACGGTGTCACGCGCGAGGAAATCCTCAATATGATCTGGGACATGGAAGAGGAGATTATGGGCCGGACGGAGGCTGCAGCATGACCATTCTTGGAATTTATATTGCGATTTTCGTCGCCGCGTATTTTGTGGTTAAATTTGTCACTTCGCGTTTGCAACAAAGACGTGACTTTACTTCGCTGAAGACAGTCACTTTCGGGGACGAGAGCACAGTGCGCGCCAATCGCGCGGCATCGGTGATTTCGATCGCCGCTATCTTCTTCATATGGGGTGCTTTCACCGGCTCATCGCTGACTCCTTTCCATGCGCCTGGGCCTTACGATGGCGGAGGCCAGTTCGACTATGTCGTTCAGTCTTCCGACGGGAACCGCGACACCGCTACTGCGTATTGGCAGGTTGAAGAATCAAGAGGCGCCAAGGAGCCGCTGGAAATCGACGCCGGCGGGGGATTTGCTCAAAGCGATGCGCTGAACATCATCAAATACCGCTCCGGCCAGCTCAGGTGGGATTCAAACGATACCGTTAAGCGCAGCGAAGGCGCGCGGATTGTGGAGGTGAACGGCCAAAGCACGGATTTCGATCATAATCGAAGAGATGATAACGGCAACCTGACGCAGGAACGGCCTGTGTTCAAGATTAATAATGGAACCGTTACCCTGACCGATAAAGGAGCATTACTGATCACACCCTACCAAGGTTGGCAGATGGAACCGATCTGGCTTCCCGCGCCGGAAGCCGTTTGGGGACGAATCATCGAGATTGCTCAGCAGGGTTATCAAAACAGCACGTTAGTGCAGCATTTGGGCTGGTCGCTCATTCGAGTGGTTGCCGGCTTCTTTTTTGGCGCTTTGATTGGTATTCCGCTGGGGTATGCGATGGGTCTTTCAGACTGGTTCCGCGGCTGGTTTGACCCGATCGTCGAATTCATGAGGCCTGTTCCTCCACTTGCGCTGATACCGCTTGTGATCATTTGGGCTGGCATCGGCGAGTTAGGAAAGGTGATCCTTCTGTTCCTGGCTGCGCTCTGGATAATGACAATCGCTGCACGGGCAGGTGTATCCGGCGTGAACATCACCAAGGTGCATGCCGCCTATTCGCTCGGGTCCTCCCGCTGGCAGATCATGCGTTACGTCATTGTGCCGAACTCGCTTCCGGAAATTTTCACCGGTGCGCGTGTGGCGATGGGGGTTTGCTGGGGCACCGTTGTTGCCGCTGAACTGGTCGCGGCTGAGAAAGGCGCCGGGATGATGATCATGGTGGCTTCAAAGTTTCAACTTACCGACATTGTGATCATGGGGATAATCCTGATCGGCATAATCGGCTACGGAATCGACATCTTGATGCGCATTGCCGAGAAGATATTGGTGCCATGGAAAGGTCGCTCATAGAAGACGACGACGATTACCTGAGTGCGGGCGTTTAAATATATCGCAGTCTGTCGTAGACCGGACGTCGAGTGAGTTCACATCGGCTTTTGCGTCAATCAATGTTGATAGACTGAAATTTCCGCAGATTTCGCCTGCAAGGCAACTGGCGTGCATCGCAGGGATTAGGGTTCGCGCCACAGGCGGATTTATCGGTTTTGGCGGCTGGTAAATTTACCGTCTAATCACTATTTGTGAATTCAAGATGTCTTGAATCGGTCCGGGTTTCAAATTTCGGTTTTTGCAGAAGGCGGCGTGCAACGTTGCTTGCCGAGAATCAGGATTTCAACTTCGAGATATGTGCAACTTACGGAGTGATGAGTGATGGACGGAAATGACACCGGCTTCGGAAAATGCCCGGTTATGCATGCCAGTCTGGGCGTGCAATCAAACCGCGATTGGTGGCCCAATCAGCTCAATTTGCGAATTCTTCATCAAAATTCGGATCTCTCTAATCCGATGGGGCCGGAATTCGACTATGCCGAAGCATTCAAGTCGTTGGACATGGATGCGTTGAAGCAAGACCTGCATAATCTCATGACTGACAGTCAGGACTGGTGGCCTGCCGATTATGGGCACTATGGCGGTCTGTTTATTCGAATGGCTTGGCATAGCGCAGGCACCTATCGGACGGCGGACGGACGTGGCGGCGGACGAACGGGAACGCAGCGTTTTGCACCGCTCAACAGCTGGCCGGATAATGGCAATTTGGACAAAGCGCGTCGGCTCCTTTGGCCGATTAAGCAAAAATACGGTGATGCGATCTCGTGGGCAGATCTGATTATTATTGCCGGCAATGTGGCCATCGAGTCGATGGGTGGAAAAATATTCGGGTTCGGCGCGGGCCGCTGCGATGTGTGGGAGCCTGAAGAGGACATCTATTGGGGGGCCGAAACTGAATGGCTGGGCGATGTCCGGTATTCCGGCGAACGGGAACTGGAAAATCCACTGGCTGCGGTGCAGATGGGCTTGATCTATGTGAATCCGGAGGGACCGAACGGCAATCCTGATCCGGTGGCGCAGGGGCATGACATTCGCGAAACTTTCGGTCGCATGGCCATGAATGATTACGAAACCGTTGCGCTTGTCGCTGGCGGCCATACCTTCGGAAAGATGCATGGAGCTGGAGACCCAGCGCATGTCGGCCCGGATCCCGAAGGCGGTTCAATTGAGGCGATGGGACTCGGCTGGTTGTCGTCCTATCGCAGCGGCAAAGGCATCGACACCATAACCTCGGGACTTGAAGGCGCTTGGACATCAAATCCGACTCAATGGGATATGGGCTTTTTTGACGTTCTATTCAAATATGAATGGGAATTAACCAAGAGTCCAGCGGGCGCGCATATGTGGACTCCTGTTAATTTGGCGGAAGAAGACATGGCGCCGGATGCCGAGGATGCGTCAAAGCGGGTGCCGATATTCATGTCAACGGCTGACATGGCTTTGCGGATGGACCCGGATTATGAAAAAATCTCACGGCATTTCCACAAAAATCCGGATGAGTTTGCCGATGCATTTGCCCGCGCTTGGTTCAAATTGACCCATCGCGATATGGGGCCAAAATCCTTTTACCTTGGCGATGAGGTGCCTGACGAGGACTTGATCTGGCAGGATCCGATTCCACCGCTGGATCATGATTTGATTGATGACAACGACATTGAGCGGCTGAAAACAAAGATTCTTGCCAGCGGTGTCGCTCCGGCCGATCTGATCGCGGCAGCTTGGTCTTCAGCTTCGACCTATCGCGGTTCAGACAGGCGCGGCGGAGCAAACGGATCTCGCATCCGGTTATCTCCGCAGAAGGATTGGGAAGCAAACGAACCAGCAAAACTGGCTGGTGTTTTGTCAGCGTTGGAGGCTGTGCAGACGGATTTCAACGGTTCGAAAGACGGCAAGCGGGTGTCGCTGGCGGATTTGATTGTGCTCGGTGGGTGCGCTGCGATTGAGCAGGCGGCGCAAGCTGCGGGGCAAGGATTCGCTCTGCCGTTTTCTCCCGGACGCATGGATGCAACCGCAGCGCAGACCGATGCCGAGAGTTTTGAAGTGCTTGAACCGCAAGCTGATGGATTCAGAAACTTTGGGAAATCCGGGTTGGGTGCGCCGTCCGAACAGATGTTGGTTGATCGCGCTCAGCTGCTTGGGCTGACCGCTCCGGAAATGACAGTGCTGGTGGGCGGTCTCCGTGCACTTGGCGTTAACCATGGCGGCACGAAGCATGGCGTGCTCACACATTCGCCGGGAACACTGACCAACGATTTTTTTGTTAATTTGCTGGATATGTCGACTGAATGGACTGCCATGTCCGAAGCGGAAGATTTGTTCGAAGGCCGGGATCGCGAAACCGGCGAAGTGCGGTGGACTGCAACCCGGGTTGATCTGGTTTTCGGTTCGAATTCCCAGCTTCGTGCAATCGCCGAGATCTATGGTCAGAGCACCGCAGCGGGGAAATTTGTCAAAGACTTTGCGGCGGCTTGGACCAAAGTGATGAATGCCGACAGATGAAATCTGTTTGACATTGGGTCCTTGGTTCTAGACCGAAGTGAGATCGGCCGGCTGTTCAGTCGCGGTTAACAACCGTTCTTAGACAAGTGCTGCGAATATAATGCAGGTGCGCTTCGTGCACCTGCTGAATTATTGAATGCGCCGTAAAGCATTGTTCTTCATGGCGGGAAACGACTCGAATATGTCGGCGCGGCTTATTGTCTGGCCGAGTAAAGGCGTTGGCTCCGTAAGTTTGAACCCGTGCGCGACCGAGGAGCGGCCGAAATCTTCCGATTGGTGATTCTGATATGATCGAACCAGAAAGCTGATCAACTGAATTCACTGGTTCGCGCCGATTTTCATTCTGCGGTCGCAGCCAGTTCCAGGGAACCAAAAACCAAGGAAAATCTCTGGACGCAATTCACATTCAGGAAGAAGGATCCAAGATCCTCATATCGCTCGAAACCTGCTGATGTTCAACATTGTCTGAGGTGAGCGCAAAAGCCGTAGACCTTGAATTTAGCCGCTTCGGTTCCCAGATTTTAGTCAAGACCTGCGCCGTTGGTGTGCCGCAGCCGGGCACTGCAAAGCAGGGGCTTAACAAAGGAGAGTATTTGAATGAACACGAGCATTTACACAGAAAGATTACGAGATCTGTTAGCCAAAGGCACCGAGATCGCCGCCGTTGCTGAAGAACAGCAGGTTGCCCCGATCCACCTTTTGGCGGCGATACTGCAGGAGCCGGAAAAACTGCCCGCAAGTTTGATCAGCAAGGCCGGAGGTGATGCGGTCGCAGCCGGGCAGGCAGCTGAAAAAGCGGTCGCCAAGAGGCCAAAGGTGCGAGGTGGCAACGGGGCATTGTATCTTAATCAAGAGAGTGCGCGCGTGCTTGCCGAAGCAAGCAAGCAAGCCTCGGCGCAAGGCGATGGATTCGTAACGGCAGAGCTGCTTCTGAGTGCATTGGCCATGATCAAAACCGAAGCAAGATCAATCCTGAAGGATGCAGGTGTTGATGCCGGAATGCTTAAGTCGGCGATCCAAGAATTGAGAAAGGGACGCATGGCAAACAGCGCGACAGCGGATGCGAATTATGACGCGTTGAAACAATTCGCTCGCGACCTGACAGACGAGGCCAAAAGTGGAAAAATCGACCCGATCATTGGGAGGGACGAAGAAATCCGAAGAGTGATGCAGGTGTTGAGTCGTCGAACAAAAAACAACCCTGTGCTCATTGGCGAGCCAGGTGTCGGCAAGACCGCGATTGCCGAAGGTTTGGCAATCCGCATTGTCAAAGGCGACATCCCTGAAAGTCTTAAGGGCAAGCGTCTTATGGAGCTTGACATGGGATCGCTGATTGCCGGCGCAAAATACAGAGGTGAATTTGAGGAGCGATTGAAAGCTGTTCTCTCGGAGATTGAACATGCTGCGGGCGGCATCGTTTTGTTCATCGATGAACTGCATTTGCTGGTTGGAGCCGGCAATACCGAGGGTTCAATGGATGCGTCCAATTTACTCAAACCAGCGCTGGCGCGTGGCGATCTGCGCTGTGTTGGCGCGACGACGTTGAACGAGTATCGAAAATACATTGAGAAAGACGCTGCGCTCGCGAGGCGATTTCAGCCGGTCTACATAACCGAACCGACCATGGCAGATACGATTTCTATCCTGCGGGGGATCAAGGAGAAATACGAACTGCATCATGGCGTGCGCATCGCAGATTCTTCATTGGTCGCGGCTTCTACCCTGTCGAATCGCTATATCACGGATAGATTCCTACCGGACAAGGCGATTGACCTTGTCGATGAAGCGGCCAGCCGACTGCGTATGGAAGTGGATTCAAAGCCAGAAGAGCTTGATGCGCTTGATCGTGAACTTCTGCAGAAGCAGATTGAAGCTGAAGCATTGAAAAAGGAAAAGGACTCGGCATCTCGCGATCGATTGGCAAAAATCGAGACTGAATTGGCGCGCATGATTGATGAGTCTCAGGAGATCACAGCCAAGTGGCAGGCCGAGAGGGATCGGCTGGCGGCCGCGCGCGATTGCAAGGAGCAACTGGATCTGCGCCGCGCTGAACTTGAGAGAACTCAGAGTGACGGAGACCTCGCGAGAGCAGGTGAACTTGCTTACGGAATTATCCCCGGTCTGGTAGCTGAACTTAAGGAATTGGAAGCATCGACAGCGCCAGCGATGGTTGGCGAGGTTGTAAGACCGGAACAGATTGCTGAAGTGGTCGAACGCTGGACAGGAATTCCAACCTCGAAAATGCTCGAAGGCGAGCGGGAGAAACTGCTGCGAATGGAAAAGGTCATCGCGCGGCGTGTGGTTGCCCAAGAAAGGGCGGTGAAGGCGGTGGCGGACGCTGTGCGGAGGGCCCGGGCCGGGTTGAATGACCCGGGGCGGCCTATCGGATCATTCCTGTTTTTGGGTCCCACAGGAGTTGGAAAAACCGAACTTACGAAAGCTTTGGCCGAGTTTTTGTTTGATGATGAAGCGGCGATGATCCGCATTGATATGTCGGAATATATGGAGAAGCATTCAGTCGCGCGCTTGATTGGCGCTCCGCCGGGTTATGTCGGATACGACGAAGGAGGAGCGTTAACCGAAGCTGTTCGTCGAAGACCCTACCAAGTGATTCTTCTTGATGAAGTCGAAAAAGCCCATCCCGATGTGTTTAATTTGTTGCTGCAGGTGCTGGATGATGGTGTTTTGACCGATGGCCAAGGCCGCACAGCCGACTTCAAGCAAACACTGATCATCATGACATCAAATCTAGGGTCAGAAAAACTCTCACTTCTGCCTGATGGCGTTGCCGCGAATGAGGCTGAGGATGACGTGATGCAAGCAGTGAACAGTCGCTTCCGACCGGAGTTTCTGAACCGCTTGGATGAGATCATTGTGTTTGAACGTTTGTCTCCAAAGTCCATGACAGCGATTGTGGATATTCAGCTTGATAGGCTACGCGCCCGCTTGGAAGACCGTGATTTGGAACTGTTGGTCGACAGCGGGGCGCGCGAGTGGCTGGCCCAAGCCGGCTATGATCCGGTGTACGGAGCAAGGCCTCTGAAGCGCGTCTTGCAGAAACACTTGCAGAATCGGCTGGCGGAGGGTCTGCTTGACGGCAGTATTTCGGACGGTGGCAAAATCGAGGTTTGTGGCGATGCTGAGTTCGGACTGATTGTCAATGGCGCAGGCGAGGTTCCACAGCAAGCCGTCCCGGTAACGCTTCATTGAACGAGTTGGGCGTCGCGCCAAGAATGGCGCGGCCCCGTTCTCCATCAAAATTTCATTATCGGTGTTGTCTTTTCAACGCGCTTCTGAAATTGTCCGGCTTGCCATCCAAGGGAGAAAAAACATGGCATACAGGTTCAGAACCGACCTCAAATATTCCGATGTAACGCCAAAGTCCGCTTGGCTGAACCGACGGCAGTTGATGGCGGGCGCCGCCTCTGGAGCAATCGCTGGAGTTGGTGCAGCCAGTGCAGCGGGCGCCGCGGCGCGTAATTCGCGTTACTCCGTGAATGCGGAGCCCAACAGCTTCGAGGACATCACGAGTTACAACAATTTCTATGAATTCGGCACACAGAAATCCGATCCGATGCGTAACGCGCATAATCTGACGACCTCGCCATGGGAAATAAAAATCGACGGCATGGTCGGAAAGCCGGGAACGTATTCATATGAAGACATTGTGTCCGGCGTTACGATGGAGGAGCGTGTCTACCGGCTGCGCTGCGTAGAGGCCTGGTCAATGGTTGTCCCTTGGATTGGGTTTCAGCTTTCGGAATTGCTGGAAAGAATCGAGCCGCAACCCGGTGCGAAATATGTTGCTTTCGAGACGCTCTACCGTCCAGAAGAAATGATTGGACAGCGCTCCAGAATACTTGACTGGCCGTATCGAGAAGGGTTGCGTTTAGACGAGGCCATGCATCCGCTGACTTTGCTTGCGACGGGACTCTATGGCGAAGCCATGCCGAATCAGAATGGTGCGCCGATACGCTTGGTTGTGCCTTGGAAATACGGATTTAAATCCATCAAGTCGGTCTCCCGCATTTCACTCGTTGATAAGCAGCCATTGGCGACATGGAATGATCAAGCACCCGGCGAATATGGCTTTTATTCGAATGTGAATCCAAATCGCAGCCATCCGCGTTGGTCGCAGGCGACCGAGCGTCGTATCGGCGGTGGTTTGTTTGCGAAGCGTCAAGAAACGCTGATGTTCAACGGCTACGGCGACGAGGTTGCCGATCTGTATACGGGCATGGATTTAATGGAGCTGTACTGAGTGGCGGCTCCGTCCATTTCGCAGAGGATCAATCAGAGCCTTCGCCGAGTTCCCGCATGGCCAATCTATATTCTGGCGCCCCTGCCGGGGCTGTGGGTTTTTTGGCTGGCGGTCAACAATCAACTCGGACCTGACCCGCTGCAGGTTCTTGAACGCTCGCTGGGCGAACGCGGTCTTCAACTGATCATACTTACCTTGCTGATCACGCCGCTGCGCCGTTTGACCAATGTTAATTTGCTCAAATTCCGCCGTGCGCTCGGCGTTATGGCGTTTGTTTATGTTGTTGGGCATTTGTTGACATGGGTGGTGTTGGATCAGCAGCTGATGCTGCAGTCCATCTGGACAGAAATCGTTAAGCGGCCATTTATCACGGTCGGTATGGCTGGATTTCTGCTATTGCTGCCTTTGGCTTTGACATCTAATAATTTATCGGTGCGTCGATTGGGGCCGGTTCGTTGGCGTCGGCTTCATCAGCTGGCCTATTTGGCGGCGATCGCGGGCGCGGCTCATTACCTTCTTGTGGTCAAGTCGTGGCCAACCGAACCGATTGTCTACGCCGCTGTTGTGGCTGTGCTTTTGATTTTGCGGGCTTGGTGGTCTTTCCGGCCGAAGAAAAAACGAAGCTAGTTTCACGCTGATTCTCGAGATCATGCGCGAATCGCTTGATCGCAGCCGGAACGTTCGATTTTTTTGCGTAGGCCGCATCATGAAGATGATACGCACGGGGGTCTGGCGCGGTTCAGCTCTCCTGCTTAAATTCCCAAAACGTCATCGCGATGCGCTCATCAGCTATGTTTGCCGCGGATTCTAGGGAAAATGCGAGATCGTGAAACCGGATTTTTGGGCTGTGCAGCGAGCTATATTGGTTTTGCGGACCGGTTTGTCTTTCGAATTGCGGTATTTTTGCGACAATGGCTGGAAGCGAAAATATTTGAAAAAAAACCTTGACCTTTTCAAAATGAAACGTTACTTAGTGCATCCCGCTCGATTGCGGTTTCGTAGTCGGCGGGGATCATGGCAGCAAACCGTGCATGAACATCGGCTAGCCGGGTCGGTGCGGTGGGGTGTCGGTTCTTTGAAAATTTGGTTTTGAAGAGATATGCGGGCGGCTTCGGTCTAAGCGACGGAAGAGGCAATGCATATCGGCCCGATAGGTTTTTTGCCGATAATTCGGGTGTCAGCTTCAGACCGGCTTTTTTGGCCGGTCGAATGTGCATTGGCTCAAACGTCAAGAACGCTCATCAAGCGTTTAAACTTGAGAGTTTGATCCTGGCTCAGAACGAACGCTGGCGGCAGGCTTAACACATGCAAGTCGAGCGAAGTCTTCGGACTTAGCGGCGGACGGGTGAGTAACACGTGGGAACGTGCCCTTCAGTACGGAATAGCCTAGGGAAACTTGGATTAATGCCGTATACGCCCTTCGGGGGAAAGATTTATCGCTGAGGGATCGGCCCGCGCCTGATTAGGTTGTTGGTGAGGTAAAAGCTCACCAAGCCGACGATCAGTAGCTGGTTTGAGAGGATGATCAGCCACACTGGGACTGAGACACGGCCCAGACTCCTGCGGGAGGCAGCAGTGGGGAATCTTGGACAATGGGGGCAACCCTGATCCAGCCATGCCGCGTGAGTGAAGAAGGCCCTAGGGTTGTAAAACTCTTTCAGCGGTGAAGATAATGACGGTAACCGCAGAAGAAGCCCCGGCTAACTCCGTGCCAGCAGCCGCGGTAATACGGAGGGGGCTAGCGTTGTTCGGAATTACTGGGCGTAAAGCGCGCGTAGGCGGATTGGTTAGTCAGGGGTGAAATCCCGGAGCTCAACTCCGGAACTGCCCTTGATACTGCCGGTCTAGAGATCTGGAGAGGTGAGTGGAATTCCGAGTGTAGAGGTGAAATTCGTAGATATTCGGAGGAACACCAGTGGCGAAGGCGGCTCACTGGCCAGATACTGACGCTGAAGCGCGAAAGCGTGGGTAGCAAACAGGATTAGATACCCTGGTAGTCCACTTGCCGTAAACGATGAATGCCAGATGTCGGGCAGCTCGCTGTTCGGTGTCGCACCTAACGGATTAAGCATTCCGCCTGGGGAGTACGGCCGCAAGGTTAAAACTCAAAGGAATTGACGGGGGCCCGCACAAGCGGTGGAGCATGTGGTTTAATTCGAAGCAACGCGCAGAACCTTACCAACCCTTGACTTCCTTTGTCGCGACGACAGAGATGGCGTCTTCATTTAGTTGGACATTGGACAGGTGCTGCATGGCTGTCGTCAGCTCGTGTCGTGAGATGTTCGGTTAAGTCCGGCAACGAGCGCAACCCACTTCTTTAGTTGCCAGCATTCAGTTGGGAACTCTAAAGAAACTGCCGATGATAAGTCGGAGGAAGGTGTGGATGACGTCAAGTCCTCATGGCCCTTACGGGTTGGGCTACACACGTGCTACAATGGCAGTGACAATGGGTTAATCCCCAAAAACTGTCTCAGTTCGGATTGCCCTCTGCAACTCGAGGGCATGAAGTCGGAATCGCTAGTAATCGCGTATCAGCATGACGCGGTGAATACGTTCCCGGGCCTTGTACACACCGCCCGTCACACCATGGGAGTTGGGTTTGCCCGAAGACGGTGCGCCAACCTTAGGGAGGCAGCCGGCCACGGTAGGCTCAGCGACTGGGGTGAAGTCGTAACAAGGTAGCCGTAGGGGAACCTGCGGCTGGATCACCTCCTTTCAAAGGATTTCAGTTGATTGCGTCTGTTCGCGGTTCGCTTCGACTGAAGAGCCTGACAGCCCTTCGGGGCAATAGCGGCCAAGCCGCCCACATATCTCTTCATATCCAAATTCGGCAGTTTGCCGAGGCAAGATAGCGGATCGGCCATTCGGCGCGGATTGCTGTGAATTCAGCGTGGTGCCGCATGTCGGGTTATCCGGTCCAGATTTGGTTTTGGGTCGGTAGCTCAGTCGGTTAGAGCGCACGCCTGATAAGCGTGAGGTGGGAGGTTCAAGTCCTCCTCGACCTACCAGATTCGGGGGCGTTAGCTCAGTTGGGAGAGCGTCTGATTTGCATTCAGGAGGTCACCGGTTCGAGCCCGGTACGCTCCACCAAAGACTGTGTCCGCAGTCTTGAATTTGACATCGTAAAGACACAGAAACACATGACATTGCGGCAGCGGCGACGTTCGTCGTTCGGCTGCTGCAATTGTCTATCCAAGTCAAGACACTGACCTGTCCAAGCATTTGCTTGGACTAGGGAATATCCAGCTTCTGACAGCCAGAAAAAGCGCTGCTTTTTCTGGATCAGATCAAGCGTGAAAAGGGCGTTTGGCGGATGCCTTGGCAGCAAGAGGCGATGAAGGACGTGATACCCTGCGATAAGCCGCGGTAAGTCGGGAATAGGCTTTGACCCGCGGATCTCCGAATGGGGAAACCCACCTTACACTGTGTTGTTGACGGCAAGAGTCGTCATCATCGCAGTGAATTAGGTATCAAAAACCTGAATATATAGGGTTTTTGAGGCAAACCCGGGGAACTGAAACATCTCAGTACCCGGAGGAAAGGAAATCAACAGAGACTCCGCTAGTAGTGGCGAGCGAACGCGGACCAGCCGAACTGTGAGAACAACCGGAACCGGATTGGAAAACCGGGCCAAAGAGGGTGATGGCCCCGTACGGAAAGTTCAAGCAGTCGCATTAAGTAGGGCGGGACACGTGAAATCCTGTCTGAAGATCGGGGGACCACCCTCGAAGGCTAAGTACTCCTTGCTGACCGATAGTGAACAAGTACCGTGAGGGAAAGGTGAAAAGTACCCCGACGAGGGGGGTGAAACAGAACCTGAAACCGGACGCCTACAATCAGTCGGAGCGGCGAGAGCTGTGACGGCGTACCTTTTGTATAATGGGTCATCGACTTGGTCTTGCGTGCGAGCTTAAGCCGTTAGGTGTAGGCGCAGCGAAAGCGAGTCTTAACAGGGCGCATAGTACGTAGGACCAGACCCGAAACCGAGTGATCTAGGCATGGCCAGACTGAAGGCAAGGTAGTACTTGCTGGAGGGTCGAACCCACATCTGTTGAAAAAGATCGGGATGAGCTGTGCCTAGGGGTGAAAGGCCAATCAAACTCGGAGATAGCTGGTTCTCCGCGAAATCTATTTAGGTAGAGCGTCGGATGGACACCCCCGGGGGTAGAGCACTGGATGGGTAATGGGGCCCCACAGGCTTACTGATCCTAACCAAACTCCGAATACCGGGGAGTGATATCCGGCAGTCACACTGCGGGTGCTAACGCCCGTAGTGGAGAGGGAAACAACCCTGACCAACAGCTAAGGCCCCTAATTCGTGGCTAAGTGGGAAAGCAAGTGGGACGACCAAGACAGCCAGGAGGTTGGCTTAGAAGCAGCCATCCTTTAAAGATAGCGTAATAGCTCACTGGTCTAGATAAGTTGTCCTGCGGCGAAGATGTAACGGGGCTCAAGCCACGAGCCGAAGCTTTGGGCCGCGCAAGCGGCGGTAGCGGAGCGTTCTGTGACAGTTAATTCAGTCCGGCCTTTTAGGTCGCTCTGAATTATGCAGTGAAGCCGGGCCGTGAGGTTGCCGGTGGAGTGAGCAGAAGTGAGTATGATGACATGAGTAGCGGTAAACAGGGTGAAAAACCCTGTCGCCGAAAGTCCAAGGGTTCCTGCTTAAAGTTAATCTGAGCAGGGTTAGCCGGCCCCTAAGGCGAGGCCGAAAGGCGTAGTCGATGGGAACCAGGTAAATATTCCTGGGCCTGGAGGATGTGACGGATCGTGAAGACTGTTCGACCTTATTGGATTGGTCGGGCTTTTGATCGGTTCCAGGAAATAGCCCTCCGTAAGACCGTACCCCAAACCGACACAGGTGGACTGGTAGAGTATACCAAGGCGCTTGAGAGAACCACGTTGAAGGAACTCGGCAAAATGCCTCCGTAAGTTCGCGAGAAGGAGGCCCGGCCTGCAGGTTCGCCTGTTGGTCGGGGGCACAGACCAGGGGGTGGCGACTGTTTATTAAAAACACAGGGCTCTGCTAAGCCGCAAGGCGACGTATAGGGTCTGACGCCTGCCCGGTGCCGGAAGGTTAAAAGGAGGTGTGCAAGCACCGAATTGAAGCCCCGGTAAACGGCGGCCGTAACTATAACGGTCCTAAGGTAGCGAAATTCATTGTCGGGTAAGTTCCGACCTGCACGAATGGCGTAACGACTTCCCCGCTGTCTCCAACGTGGACTCAGCGAAATTGAATTGCCTGTTAAGATGCAGGCTTCCCGCGGTCAGACGGAGAGACCCCGTGAACCTTTACTATAGCTTCGCATTGGCATCAGGTGTGTGATGTGCAGGATAGGTGGTAAACTTTGAAGCGGATGCGCCAGCGTCTGTGGAGTTAACCTTGAGATACCACCCTTTGCACACTTGTTGTCTAACCGCGGTCCGTTATCCGGACCCGGGACCGTGCGTGGTGGGTAGTTTGACTGGGGCGGTCGCCTCCTAAAGAGTAACGGAGGCGTGCGAAGGTAGGCTCAGAGCGGTCGGAAATCGTTCGAAGAGTGCAATGGCAGAAGCCTGCCTGACTGCGAGACTGACAGGTCGAGCAGAGACGAAAGTCGGTCATAGTGATCCGGTGGTCCCGCGTGGAAGGGCCATCGCTCAACGGATAAAAGGTACTCCGGGGATAACAGGCTGATAGTGCCCAAGAGTTCATATCGACGGCACTGTTTGGCACCTCGATGTCGGCTCATCTCATCCTGGGGCTGAAGCAGGTCCCAAGGGTACGGCTGTTCGCCGTTTAAAGAGGTACGTGAGCTGGGTTTAGAACGTCGTGAGACAGTTCGGTCCCTATCTGCCGTGGGTGTAGGAGACTTGAGAGGCGCTGCCCCTAGTACGAGAGGACCGGGGTGGACGCACCACTGGTGGACCTGTTGTGGCGCCAGCCGCAGTGCAGGGTAGCTATGTGCGGAAGGGATAACCGCTGAAAGCATCTAAGCGGGAAGCCCACCTCGAGATAAGGTCTCCCTTGAGGGCAGTGGCAGACCACCACTTCGATAGGCCGGAGGTGTAAGCGTGGCAACACGTTCAGCTGACCGGTACTAATTGCCCGATAGGCTTGATTTGATCCAGTAGAAGCATCGTTTTGGCATGTGTTTCGCAGCGCGTTTGTGTGGTTTGGTGGTTATGGCACGAGTGAAACACCCGATCCCATTCCGAACTCGACGGTTAAGCACCGTTGCGCCGATGGTACTGCGTCTTAAGGCGTGGGAGAGTAGGTCGCCGCCAGACCAGGCAAGCGCGCTGGTGTCTATACGAATTCAGCGTGAGGCTGACTTTAGACAGTAGGCTTCGCAAGTTTGCGCGGGGTGGAGCAGTTGGTAGCTCGTCAGGCTCATAACCTGAAGGTCGCAGGTTCAAGTCCTGCCCCCGCAACCACAGAACCCCTTGAAAACATTGATGTTTTCAAGGGGTTTTCTCTGTTCGATTGGTTGTCCTTTAAAGGCGGCAAACTATTGGCAAACATCCGTATTCGAAGTCCTGCGAAGTCGAGCGTAAACATCCGGTCGACCACCGTCCGCTTTCCGAAGCGGTGGGCTGTGCGGTGCGCGAAACCGGCAAGCTGTGCGTCCGCAGGAACATCAAAGGCTGGCGGCGGCACAAGCATCTGAAGGTCAAACCCGGGAATTGCTCCAGCCGGCTGTCAGGGCGATCGGAGGCTGCTGCGCTATGGCGGCGAAGCTTTCGGGCCATGTCCGCACCCGCCTGATCGACGGAGACAAGGCGCCGCGCGGGGATAAGATCTTCTCGGTGCGCGAGCCGCGCACGAGGTGGATATCGAAGGTCAGGGCCGACCGTTCGAACCCGCCGCCGCTTCCGGCCTGACGGCTCTCACCTCCGCAGCGTAAATCACCGCCGCCCATTCGGGCCACGGGACAGGTGCGCGCGGAATCCGCCTCAATGCATGAAAACCGCCGGCAGAACCGTTGAAATGTCGGAAATCAGTCGGAAATCCAGCCGCATCGCCGCCGAACTGTTCCAAAATGCAGAATCAGGGGGTTTTTTAACTGGCACTAGTTAAGTTTGAAGGTCTGCCGCTGACAATTTTCGACATGTGACGAAAGTTTCTCATTGTAGACCACTATTCTGGCGCTTGCGCGTGTAGCCGTACAATGAACCGCTCGTCGAGTTCCACTAGATCGGGTTCCGTGCCGTTGTGCTCCCTCATACCCTTGACGATTTTACGAGGAATCCCCATTCCCATGTGTTCCAGATAGCGATAGTCGCGCATCACGTCTTTCAATAGCTGGTTTCGTGAAGCCCGCGCGCCGAACCGCATGCGGTTCGGCGTTATGCCGTTCGGCAATCGGCCCGGCGAGGCAATTTCTAGCCGGTCAACATACACCGCTAACTCGACATCGGTGCTCGTGAGCAGGTAATCGCGGTGAATAAGAGCATTGACGATGCCCTCACGAAGCGCATCACGGGGATAGACCGGACACTCCGCCCGTCTTCCACCTCTTGCATCGACCTTCATGCGTGTGTTGCGTTGCACAAAATCTAGCGCCTGTTCGACGAGGCCGTTTTCAACAATATCGCCACCTTCGTTCAGCAAAGGGGTCATGGGGCCGCGAAGCGCTGTGCGCTCTTGCGCATCGTAATCCTGTTCCGTTCCGGGATATGCGACAGCATCTATTCCTGCATGAGGCAGAAACCGGTTCGGCGTCTTGCCGAACAACAACATTCCGCCGACGGATACACCTTCCTCGGTCATGACCGCGGTGTTGATGAGAAGTGACCGCCACGCTTCCTCATCTTCGTCTGAGGGCACATCCTGCTGGCGGATATGGCCGAAATAGTTTCGCAGCCGCCTCCTGTCCAGGTTCGCGAGCGCAGTGCCCGATACGGGTCGCAGTTCAGTCCGCACGGAACCTCGTTGCTGGAACAGCCGTGCGAGTTCCTCCTGGCTTGCTTCCCGACTCTGCGTGCCGACACGCATCAGATATCTGTTGGTGTTGTTGTGCCAGAGCGCATGCACGCTGTAGCCCCGGGTCACGCGGACAATGGCAACATCTTTGCCGTCCTTGACACCGCGAACCGCTTCGAAGAACGGAACGACTTTCGGTCTGATCTTCTCACGACATACATTCATCACCCATTCTTCAAGGTCTTTCCGCGTCAGGCCCGTGATCGTTCCGTCGTCTTCGACACCTAGCAGCACCATGCCGCCTTCCAAGTTCGAGAAAGCGACCAGCTCCTTTGCGAGGTCCTGGGCGCGCAGATAGTCTCTCTTGAACTCCACCCCGGAATTCTCGCCGTTCGCGATAATCTCCAGCAATTCGGTGCGGGTCGTCATGCCTCAGAACCCATATTTGGAGCGGCACATCTCGAACGCCGCCTTGCCGCCTTCGAGGAATTCCTTGACCAGTTCGCGGACGGGTCTCGAGTCGATGGAGGCCATATGCTGGGGTGCGATCCGCGCCTGGCCCTCCCGGGCCTCAACCATCGCAGCGAGTCCGAGGATGAGTTCGGCATCGCCGAGGACCGGGATGTTGGCGTTGTGCGTCGAGAAGATGAACTGACGACGACGCTTTTCCTGGCGCATGATCGGCACCACGCCCTCAGTGATGAAGCGGTTGTCGAGATCGCCTGAAGCGTCTGCCAATTGGCCTGCGCTCCGTCGGGAGCCGTGTTCAACTCGATCTCCGTTGTCGCGCAGGAACCCGCCTTCCCTGTGTGTTTCATGCTTTGCCGGTTTCGCTCACGCCCGTTCGGAGCATTATGGCCCCAGTCGCACCTTACAACACATTACACCATATTGGTGAAGAATCACAGGCCATTGAAAGTGGCGCCGACAATACGATGAGCGTCGTTCGCCAGGCGTAGGACGAGGCTAGGGTTCTTCCCGTCATTCGCCCGCGCCATGCCACGTAACGCGGACGAACGCTGGACGGGCGGATCAGGGAAACACTGCGGTCGTCGGCGAATACCGAGACGCATATCGTAAAATGCAATATAGATCGTGCGGAGGGGGTTGTGATAAATCAGAACGGGATTTCTATCACATGTCGGTCTCGGTGATTGCCCGCCCCCGCAACCATCGTAAATCCCTGAAACCGCTCGTGCTTTCAGGGGTTTTTCTTTGTCGAAACTCCATAGCGATTTGCCATCAGGAATCTGTCCCCAACCGTAGCACTGCTGATTCAAAAACTCCCTTAATGTCAAAGAATTTATCGGTTATCCCGGGCTTCGGCATGATTCCGAGAGTTTCATAAACCGCTTGCTGCTCCGGCTCCGCTTCCACGGCGATTCACGATCATCGTCACAACATCAAGCGCTGAAGAGAAACGAGCGTCTGAGCCTCCGGGCGTGAAGTCTTACCGAAATGCAGCCAGAAGACTTCGGGTTTGAATTTGTTGCGTGTGAAAGGATAAAACAAAAAACTTCATATCTTGACTATCGCAATTGAAGGTGAAGTTCGGATTGAGCCATAGTGTGATTTCTGTGCAGGTGAGTCTTTTGCAAAATTCCTCGACGATGCCGGCCTTTACAGCCCCGAACCCGGTCGATTTCAGTGTTTTTTCGCAGAAAACCAATTGCGCGGCCCAATTTTGCAAGAGGCTCAGGTTTTTATTATTTTCCGATTTGCGGCAACGATCGCTGTGAAATCCAACGAGGTTCGAACCATTCCTCTAAATTCCGAACGATGCACATGCTTAGCTTCGAGGTGCTGCCGCATCGAAGCCGCGACCCGCATTTGCGCCGGCAGCACAGCGTTAAGGTCAAGCGCTTGTCTTTCTGGTTGACGGACCGGCGGGCATGTTTGGTTCGAATATCCGCACGCTGGCGACTTTGATCTCGGTCGGTGTAAGCGCGTTCCAGCGAAGAACGGCCTTCGGGCGAGCCGATACGGGAACTCAATTCCGGATGAATCAAATGGATAAAAGTAAACTGTTCGTTTTTCAGACGGCTGCCATCGTTCAGTCATTACCGATTGTGGCCCGATGCAAAGATTTTGTGCTTGAGAAATACAACGCAATCAATCTGTTTCCGCGCAACCTGCCGCGTTTTTTCCTCATAGCCGTTTGGCTCGTTGTTCCAGAAATGGCAGCGTCAGAGACTTGGCGAGGGCTGATCGTTGCGCCTGAAAATCGCTGTTCCCCTTATGATAGAAAAAACTACCCCTACACGCAGTCAGTTGAGCAAGACATTGTGCGGGAGTTGGGAGCAATTTACGGCCCATATACAGGGACTTGCTTTGACTCAACTCGTCAGACTGATATTGAGCACATCGTAGCGATGAGCGAGGCTCACGACTCTGGGCTTTGCGCCCGAGGACCAACCGTGCGTCGCCAATTCGCCGGAGACATTCGCAACCTGACTTTGGCTTCGCCCGAAGTCAATCGCAATTTGAAGAGTTCCAAAGACGCGGCGGATTGGATTCCCGCACAAAATAAATGCTGGTTTGCGGCGCGTGTTGTCGAGGTGCGACGCGCATATGAACTGACCATAGACCGATATGAGGCCAACGCTCTGGAACGGATTATCTCTCGCTGTGACAGCTTTGAATTGGAACCGCTTATTTGCCACAGTCAAGAAAATCGGCCAGCGGTTGTCAATTCGCGTTCAGGCAGTGGTGATACTCTTGCCCTATACGATGACAATGGCAATGGTCGGATTACATGTAAGGAAGCCAGGCGGCACGGCATTGCGCCTGTTCCACGAACTCATCCGGCGTATAGCTATATGCATGATGGCGATGGTGACGGCATGGTCTGCGAGTGATCTTTGCGCTAAAAACGAAGAGTTCGGGACTGTTCATCATTTTGATGGGTTGACCAATGTTGGGCTAAGACCGCTGTTTGATTGCTGATGCAGTTATTTTGACCGTGGGTCGGTTAACCAAGCGCTAGATGACAAGCAGAAGCGCTTGCAAGCGCACGACGATGGATATCACCTCCGCAAGTTACGTTTGTTTCAAACTGATTCAAATTTTGAAAAGCTTGGAGGTTTTGATACGGAGAGTTAGCCGGCCCCACCGTAGCATCAAAAACGCTTTGTTTCGTTTGAATGTAAATTTTTTGAAGCTGACGTTCAATCCGCCGATACTTTGTGAGATTGCTTTTTCCCGAGCGCATTTTCGAATTGGCCGATTGGGTTGTACGGGCAGGATAAATTGCCGTGTCAACCAAGACTCAGAGCGTGCGGTCTGTTCGGACTGTCTCTGTGATTTCGCCTTTGGTCAACCATGAAAACAGGTGCCGGGAAATTGCGGTTTTATTGCTGTGCGGCCGGGGCCGTGATCAATCTCGGCTGTCTGTCCGAGGAGGAGACAGGGGAGTCGGCGGACAAATTTTTTCGGATGTACGAAGTCATAGCGGGGCCGGAGACGAAGGAGCTTTGGAAGGAACTGGTCTGGCGCGAGAGCTGCGGCTGGCCGCAGCATCTCCACAACACGCTGCGTTCGGTGGCCGAGGAGCTGATTTTGGAGCCGGTCGGCGATCTGGAAAAGATCGACCTGCTCGCCGCGAGGCGGCGATCCGCCGCACAGCGGGCTGACTATTACGCCGCGCGGATGCGCGGCGGGCTTTCACGGGCCAGGGTTCTGCTCGGAAGAGTCATGGAAGCGATCAGCGACGGCAGGGACGAAGCCGCATGCATCAATCTGATCGACTCTCTGCATGAGCCTGGCGACAGAGCAACAGCTGTTCCGAGAGGCATGGAGGCGGAAGACTTCTTCGATTTGATGATTGCCAGAGGTCTGCTTCAGGAATCGGTGGATGAAGCCGGTGTTTACTGCGCTCCGATTCCGTCCATGCGGAACTGGTGCGTAGCGGTGGCGGGTGGTGTGTTGCACACAGCTGTAGCGGCCGGAGACATCGAAGCTGTCCTTGATTGTCTGAAATCCGGAGACGATTTTGAAGCCCGCGATGCGCGGGGCCGGACCCCGTTGCACGTTGCCGTCGAAGAGAACTGGCCGGAGATCGCGGAGATGCTGCTGGATGCCGGAGCCGACCCGCAGGCGCAGGATAACAATGGGGTGGCCGCGGCCGATGCCGCGGATCCTCTTTCCGACACCGCGCGGCTGTAGGAACCCGAGAAGCAGGATTCATCCCGAAGGTTGCCGATTGGGCTTCTGACCGGTTGAGACCAACAAACCCCCTGTGATTTCGATTCTCACTGCGACAAAGGGGAACAAGCTTCTTCTGGCAAGACTATCTGTCTTTCCCCAGAAACATCATCGTAAGAGGATTCATCGACCACGTCAGGTCTTGCTGTAACACTAAACTCAGACTTTCTGACAAGATGATTTGGCTGGCTTCGCCAGATTCAACATTGAAGGGTGGAAAATTGAACAAGACCAAGGCCCTGTCGTGCATGCAGCCTTAGGAGATTTCATTTCTGATGCCAAAACCGCGCAGTCTTCGGAGTAACCGATGAAACATTGGCGCGAGAATTTGGCAGTAATCCAAAACCATCTTGATCAGGCACTTGGAAGCCCATAAATTGCTTATGCCAAGAGAAAGATAGGGTGCTTATAGACAATGAGTGCACTACGTTTATGTCAATGCAGTTGAGTGACCTGCCAGGCCCGAAGGGGCTGCCATTTATTGGAATGGCGCACAAGATCAATTTCGACAAACTGCATCTTCATCTAGAAGAATGGGCGGATCGATACGGATCAATCTTTAGCGTTCGTCTAGGGCCGAAACCGGTGGTCGTGGTGTCAGACAACGATGCCATGCACCATGCTTTGCGAGAGAGGCCGCACGGTTTCCGGCGGACGCAGCGGCTCGAAATGGTTGCGAAGGAACTGTATCTGAAAGGTGTGTTCGCAGCGGAAGGCGAAGATTGGCGCCGTCAGAGGCAAATTGTCATCTCTGCGCTCAATCGCCACAAGCTCACAGATTTTTTCCCGATGCTCGCGATGACAACCGCGCGTCTTCAGCGGTGCTGGGAGGGAGCGGCTGATCGGGGTGAACCAGTGGATCTTGGTAGAGACCTGATGCGTTTCACCGTCGATGTCACCATGCAGCTTGCCTTTGGCGTCGATCCGAACACCTTGGAAACATCAGGGCCGGTGATTCAGCAGCATCTCGATAAAATTTTTCCTATGGTGCACAAGCGAGTTTTCGCGCCATTTGTGTGGTGGCACTTGATCCGCCTGCCCTCGGACAGGTCGGTTGAGCGGTCGGTTGCGGCTCTTCAAGATCAGGTGCAGGAAATGGTGGAGGCTGCGCGTAAACGCATGGCGGCGGATCCACACCGCAATCCCTCCAATTTTTTGGAGGCGATATTGGCAGCGGTCGAGGAGGAGGGGTCTGGATTTTCAGACGAAGAGATTTTTGCCAACGCAGGCACATTGTTGCTCGCTGGCGAGGACACCACAGCAAATACCATCGCTTGGACGATGCATTACTTTACTCTCTATCCAGACTTATTTGCGCGTGCCCGCAGCGAGGCGGATGCAATGCTGGGCAAAGCTCCGATGCCGGAAGCCTTGGATCAGGCCGGACGGTTGCCCTATATCGACGCCTTCTACAACGAGGTGATGCGGCTCAAACCAGTAGCCCCGTTCCTGATCTTAGAGCCGGTGGCGGATGCCGAGCTGTTGGGCTATAGAATTCCGAAGGGAACACCAGTATTTTTTCTAATGCGCCATCTGGCGGTCAACAAAGTGCATTTCGCAGGTGGCGACAGTTTCGATCCCGAGCGCTGGTTGACTTCGGTGAAAGATCGTGCCGGTCCCCATGACCGTCGTGTGTTCTCACCCTTTGGCGGCGGACCGCGCATTTGTCCCGGTCGTATGTTGGCATTGGCGGAAATCCGCATGGTTCTTTCCATGTTATGCCGCAATTTTGACTTGGAGCCGGCTATGCAGCCAGGTGAGGTCCAAGAACAGTTGAGTTTTACCATGCTGCCGTCCGAATTGAAGGTGTTCCTGAAGCGGCGGACCGAGGAGCGGATCGCAGCATAATCCATCGGTGTGGCTGGACATGCCGCGCAATGCGAATGCAGAATTAAGCCTCGGCCTTTTAACGGCAATTTCGAAGAATGACCGCTGAGAGTGATGTGGACTTGCTCGACGCGTGCAGCTCCAGAGCGCTCGCCAAACCGCTCCGCGTTTCGGCGATCGCGATGCGTTCGAGGCGGCGCGACTTTTCTTGTGATTGAATCACCCTCGGCCGATGGATGCCGGCACGTGACCTTGAGTGTTTTGTATCGTTTTGCAGCGTTCATCGCAGTCGTGCGGCAAGCAGGAAATGCTCATTATCTCAAACAGCGACGATCCATATCCTCCAACCCAAAATATGCGCGAATCTTCACGACTTGAATCATAAGGAGCGGAAGGTTCCGGGTGAACGAATTTGATTTGTCGCGTGGTCGATAATGCGATAAAAATTTATTTACCAAGATTTTGGTATTGGTAAGCATGGGAGATACGAAAATGCAGAAAACGACACTTGGCATCACACGCCGCGGGTTTGTGAAAACAAGCGGCGCGCTTTGGATGGCTGCCGGTCTCGGTGCGATTCCCGCCCGGGCTCAAGCCATGAAAGGAGGACGTTTGGTTGTTGGCATGACTGGAGGTGCTGTCAGCGATACGCTCGATCCGCGTACTTTCACCTCAAGCGGTCACGCCTGTATAGGATTTACGATTGGGAACTGCTTGACCGAGATTGAGAAGGACACGGAACTGGTAGGTGAGTTGGCTGAAAGCTGGAGCAGTTCGCCCGATGCCACCGAGTGGAAATTCAATCTGCGCAAAGGTGTGACTTTCCATAATGGCAAAGAGATGACTTCCGCTGATGTCATCTGGTCTCTGAATCTGCATAGGGGTGAAGGCTCAACTTCTGGAGCTGCGGGATTGACAGGAGATATTGCCGATATCACCGCTGACGGACCACACGCGATCATTGTCACTTTGTCCAAGCCAAATGCCGATTTGCCGTATCTTCTCGGTGATTTCCATATGCTGATCGTCGCTGAGGGAACCGAAGATTTCAACTCCGGCGCATTTACCGGACCTTATCAGGTTGTGGAATTCAATCCCGGCGAGTCTGTGATCGCAACGCGCAATCCAAATTATTGGAAGCCAGACCGGGCGCATGTCGACGATGTTGAAATTTTGTTTGTCGAAGATCGCACAGCGCGGATTAATGGTCTGATAACCGGCGAATTGCATATGGCTCAGCAGATTGATGAGCAGGCAATGCAGCTGATTGAACAGACACCGGGCGTGCATATCGAAAGTCATCCTTCAGGCGGTCACAATCCGATCCTGATGCATTGCGATAAGGCGCCTTTCGACAATCTTGATTTGCGGCTTGCCGTCAAATACGCAGTTGATCGGGAACAGATTCTCGCACTTCTGCAAGGTGGAGTATTGGGTAACGATCATCCGATCCCTCCCCAGGATCCGTTCCACGCCAGCGACATTCCGCAGCGGCAATATGATCCAGAGATGGCGGCTTTCCATTTGAAGCGCTCGGGTTTCGAAGGTTCGCTTCCTCTGTCGATCAGCAATGTCGCCTTGGCGAAGTCCGAAGAATTCGCAGCGTTGTTCCAGCAGTCGGCGGCCAAAGCAGGGCTGAATATCGACATCGTTCGTGAACCGTCCGAAGGTTTTTGGGCACAAGTATGGCTTAAGAAGCCTTTCATGCTCGGATCTTGGGGTGGACGTCCCACTGCCGACATCATGCTGACCACCACTTATCATTCCACTGCCAATTGGAACGATACAATGTGGCGACGCCCGGCGTTTGATCAGCTCATTGATCAGGCCCGTGGGGAAACTGATTTTGCCAAGCGCAAGCAGCTCTATCACGATGCGCAGCTTATGATTCACGAAGACGGCGGGGCATGCATCACCTTTTTCCGCAACAACATTGATGGTGTTCGAGATGAGGTGAAAGGGTTTTACCCTGCCGGATCATTTAACATGTCCGGTCTCAGAGCAGTTGAAAGGGTTTGGCTGGAAAGTTGAGGCATGAAGCCCGTTTCGCTGACGCGGCTGATTCTTAACCGTCTGCTTTCGGGACTGATTACGCTCTTTATCGTCTCTGTCCTAGTCTTTGCTGGGACAGAGATTCTACCCGGCGATGTGGCTCAGGCTGTGCTCGGTCAGCAGGCAACGCCAGAGGCTGTGAAGGCTATTCGCGACGAGCTGGGTCTCGATCGTCCAGCGGTCTTGCGTTATTTTGATTGGCTTTGGGATTTCGCACGGGGAGATCTCGGTCGATCGCTCCATTCGGGACGTGAAGTCAGTGAGCTGATCAGCGGTCGGCTCAGCAATTCATTTTTTCTTGCAGCCGTTGCGGCTGTTATAGCAATTCCGCTTTCGGTCGGCCTTGGGCTGGTCGCCGCGCTTTATGAAGACAAGCCAGCGGACAAGGGTATAACTGCTTCAACGCTGGTTTTCGTTTCAATACCGGATTTTTTGCTCGGCTACTTGCTGCTTCTTTTTTTTGCAGTGAAGCTGGGGTGGTTTCCAGCATTGTCCCGTGTCACGTCAAGCATGAGTTTTCTCGAGCAGCTGCAAGCCATCGCACTGCCTTGTCTGACACTGGCTCTGGTGGTTTCTGCCCACACTATGCGGCTCACACGCGCGGCGGTGCTTTCGGTTATGAATCAAGCCTATATCGAGATGGCGGAACTCAAAGGCGCGAACCGCAGACGGATTATTCTCCGCCACGCGCTGCCGAACGCGCTTTCGCCGATTCTTAACATCGTCATGCTGACACTTGCCTACCTGATCGTTGGCGTCGTGGTCGTTGAGGCGGTCTTCAATTATTCGGGGCTCGGGCGCACCATGATTGATGCGGTTGCGAAGCGCGATATGCCGCTCGTTCAGGCCTGTGGACTGATTTTTGCTTCGGTCTATGTGCTGCTGAATCTCACGGCAGACATATTGTCTATTCTGACGAACCCCCGCCGGAGGCGTCCGAAATGATTCAATTGCTGAGGGAATTGGATCGGGGCGCGAAGCTCGGTGTTTTGATCGTGGTGTTTTTTCTTGTTGCTGTTTTTGCCGGTCCATTCTTTTACCCGTATTCAGAGACCGAGATTGTTGGAGTTCCCTTTGGTTCACCCACAAGTGAATTCTGGCTTGGAACCGACAATGTTGGCCGTGACATTCTTGCCCGGATCCTTGCAGGCGGGCGAATGACCGTGATTATCTCGTTTCTAGCAACCGTTGGCGCTTTCCTTATCGGCGTGCCATTGGGAATCGCGGCAGCTGTGATCGGAGGCCGCTTTGATCTCGTGGCGGCGCGCGGTGTTGACGCGCTGATGGCATTTCCCGGTCTTATTCTCGCGCTCATCGTGCTTTCCGCGATCGGCACATCGATACCGGCGCTGCTGGGAATTATGTCGGTATTGTCTTCCACCATTGTATTTCGCCTGACACGAGCGGTTGCCGCGGATGTCGCAGCGATGGATTATGTGGAGGTCGCGCGGTTGAGAGGCGAGAAGATGAGCTGGTTCCTATTTCGCGAAATTATGCCGAATGTGATGCCGACGCTTCTGACTGAATTTGGTCTGCGCTTTGTCTATGCGGCTATTCTGATTTCGTCGCTTTCATTCCTCGGACTCGGCATCCAGCCGCCTTACGCCGATCTAGGCGGAATGGTGAAAGAGAATGCGCTGGCCATCACTTTCGGCAGATGGGCGCCTGTGCTTCCCGCGCTGGCGCTTTCAATCCTCGCCATAGGAGTAAATTTGATCGTTGACGGGTTGCTGAAGCGCAATGCCAGCTTGGATGCCGCTTGATGGGTGCAGCGCTTCTCGAAATCACAGATCTCAGGATTGAGACCGTTCCCGATCCTAAACGGGGTCGGCTTCCAGCGCCGATTCTGAACGACGTGGATCTGATGGTCGACAAAGGCGAAGTCGTCGGGCTTATCGGGGAAAGCGGGGCTGGCAAATCGACGCTTGGACTGGCAGCGCTCGGATATGTTCGGCGCGGCCTGCGTTTTGCCGGAGGAGAATTGCGTCTTGACGGCAGCGAAATCCCAACCGACAGGGAAACCGCTTTGCTTGAGATGCGCGGACGGAAGGTTGCTTATGTTGCGCAAAGCGCGGCTGCTGCCTTCAATCCAGCACACCGGCTTCTGTCGCAAATCGTGGAAGTCACTCAAATCCATGGACATATGGACACCGGTGCAGCGCGCCGCAGGGCTGTCGAACTCTTCGGTCGCATGGGCCTTCCCGATCCCGATAGATTCGGCGAAAGATATCCGCATGAAGTGTCTGGCGGACAGCTTCAGCGGGCAATGACGGTCATGGCTTTGGCGGGCAAGCCTGATCTAATTGTTTTCGATGAGCCAACAACAGCTCTGGATGTCACAACCCAGATTGAAGTTCTGGCGATTATCAAGGAGGTCATTCAGGAATTCGGCACAGCCGCAATTTACATAACACATGATTTGGGTGTGGTGGCCCAAGTCGCAGACCGGATCAAAGTGATGCGGCATGGATCAGAAGTAGAGGAACAGCCGACCGCTGCATTATTGGCTGAGCCGCGAGAATCCTATACCCGCGAGCTTCTCAATGTTCGCAAGGTCGATGGCGGAGGGCATGCGGGTGATTGTGGAGATGTTCTTACGCTCACGGAAATCGATGCAGCCTATGGTTCCAATCAGGTTCTTTTTGACGTCTCGGTTTCTCTCAAACGCGGTTCAAATCTTGCGATTGTCGGTGAGAGCGGGTCAGGAAAATCCACGCTCGCCAGAGTGCTCGTTGGCCTCCTGCCGCCGATGCGCGGAAGCATGACGTTCAATGGCCGCGGGCTGAATTCGCACCTCGAAAAACGTACGCGGAGGGAGCGTAAAGAAATTCAGCTTATCTACCAACTTCCGGATGTTGCGTTGAACCCCCGTCAAACCGTGGGCGAGATCATTGGCCGTCCTGCGGAAGTCTTCTGCGGTGTAGCGAGATCCGCATGCGTCGCGAAAGTTCGGGAGTTGCTTGGGTTTGTGGAACTTGATCCCGAACTTATCGGCCGTTACCCAAACCAGCTTTCAGGAGGACAGAAACAGCGAATATGCATAGCCCGCGCACTTGCGGCCGAGCCGGAGGTCATCATTTGCGACGAAGTGACATCTGCGCTTGATCCACTTGTTGCGGATGACATCATCACGCTTCTCCTCCGGCTTCAGCGTGAACTCGGAGTCTCATACATCTTCATCACACATGATATGGCGATGGTTCGTGCAATAGCGGACGACGTGGCGGTTATGCAGAATGGAAGAATCGTTGAACAGGGGCCGAAGCCCACAGTTTTCGCCCCGCCTTGGGACGACTACACCCATCTGCTGATCTCATCGACACCGGAAATGCGGACAGGCTGGCTGCAGGATGTGCTTGCGGAGCGAAGAATGGCAGCGGCAGGCAATTGACAGCATCAGCAGGGTTGCGCAAGGATTTGGAACAACGCTACGGGATTGTGCGGAGATGAGCAGGTACGTGTATAGCGTGCCGAATAATATGTGCTTAATCATCGGAATTTCGCCTTGAGAAGTGTGCGTCTGTATTCTGAAAACGTCTTCGCTCATGATTGGCGAATAGATTCCGTGCTTCATTATTCGGCCCCGGACAATGAAGATCCTTCGACAGCTTGCAACGCTTTTTGGCATGACATTGATCCGAACCGGCCCCATGACAGTAGAAAACTCAGCTGATCGAAGAAAGGACTGACAGAATGTCCCGTCGCCAATCCAGACCGCGTTCTCGCAGAAACCAAGTCCACAAACTTGAGCAATCTCCTTGGCGTCGGTTCCGCAATCCCTATCCGCCGGTGGAGATTTTGTCGGCGGAGCAGCTGGATCTGATCCACGACAATTCTATGAGGATCCTGTCGGAAATCGGCATTAAGCTGCTGGATGAGCGCTCCCGCCGGATTCTCGCAGAGATTGGCTGCGAAGTCAGCGAAGCCGACAAAGTCGTGCGGTTTGACCCCGACCTTGTTTCGGAATTTGTCGACTATGCTCCGGCAAAGGTGCGGTTGCATGCGAGGAATCCGGAGTGCAGCCTTACACTCGGCGGGGACGAGATAATTTTTTCTTCGGTGATGTGCCCGCCTTTCGCCAACGATTTGGACCGCGGCCGCAGAGCTGGCACATTTGAAGAGATGTGCGAATTCGTAAAGCTGGCACATTCGATAAACGCAGTTCACCAAACTGGCGGCGGCGGGTTCGAACCTTTGGATCTGCCACCGGAAACGCGGCATCTTGATGTCGGATTTGCGCACGCCACACTTACAGACAAGACTTGGAAATGCTGGACGAATGGTGCGGCGCGCGCCCTTGATGCAATTGAAATGGCAAAGATCATGATGGGATTCACAGAATCCGAACTGATCGAAAAACCGGTGCTTACAGCGCCAATCAATACAAATTCGCCTCTGATGATTGATAGTCCGATGGCTGAAGGCATTGTCGAGATGGCGCGTGTAGGACAGCCGCTGGTTATCGCGCCATTCACTATGGCGGGGGCAATGAGTCCAGCCACCGAGGCTGGTGCGCTTTCAGTGCAGAACGCCGAAGCGCTTGCAGGCATTGTCTTGGCGCAGGCGGTGCGAAAAGGATCGCCCGTTGTCTATGGATCATTTCTGACAAATGTCGATATGCGCACAGGCTCACCCCTGTTTGGAACCCCGGTGTTTGTGAAGACCACATGGGCGTCAGGGCAACTCGCGCGGCGGTACGGTCTGCCATTTCGCTCTTCGCTTAACACGGGTTCGAATTCCGTTGATGCGCAGGCGGCTTATGAAACCGAGATGTGTCTTTGGGCAGCGGTCACAGCTCATGCCAATATCCTCTTCGGCTCGGCTGGCTGGCTTGAAGGCGGGTTATCGGCATCCTATGAAAAGTTGATTCTAGATGCCGAACTTCTGCAGCTCGTGATTGAGAGTTTCGAACCGATGGAGGTGAACGAGGATACACTTGGTTTCGAGGCTATCCGCGAAGTGGGGCATGGCGGACACTTTTTTGGCTCGCATCATACGCTCAGTCGCTATGCCCATGCCTTTTATCATCCAATTCTGACTGATACGCGAAATTTTGAGACATGGACAGAGCAAGGCTGCGACACCGCCGAAATCCGTGCCAATCGGATATGGAAGCAGATGCTCGCCGAATATCAAAAACCGAAAATTGATGAGGCTGTGGAAGAAGAGCTGCGCGACTATGTGGAACGGCGCAAAGTTGAAATCTGTGCGCAGAATGCTGCATGACAGACCGGAGTTTTTGTTTCAATTCGGGCCGGATAGACTGTCCAAAAGATCTTAAGTCTGAAGATTTGGTGCAGGGAAATTTGAACCATAGATCAACGGACAGATCAGTTGTGACAATTCGGATTCCGTTTGGTTTTGCTTGAGTCGCGACAGCGTAGGGGAACGTTCCGAAGAGTGGCTGTGCGGCGGTGAGCCGACACCTTAGAAGGTTTGGATCGCTTGTGCCTGAGAATTCTGCGCTAGTTATCCGGATAAATTGGATTTAGGAAAGTGTCGGCCGGTGGAGCTGCGGCACAGTGCAGACGAACAGATATCAAGAATTGGAGTTAGGAATGGCTGGATATCAATTGCTGATGCTTCCAGGAGATGGAATTGGCCCAGAGGTCATGGCCGAGGTCAAGCGGATTATCGATTGGTTTTGTGACTGCAGAGGCATTGATTTCAAAGTCGAAGAGGATTTGATTGGAGGCGCTGCATACGATGTCCATGGAACCCCTCTCCACGAAGACACCATGGAACGGGCCCGACGAGCGGATGCAATCCTTTTGGGCGCGGCCGGTGCGCCTGCATACGATAGTCTGGACTTCAGTGTTAAGCCCGAACGGGGGTTGCTGCGTCTGCGAAAGGAACTGGATCTATTTGCAAATCTGCGTCCGGCAATCTGTTTTGATGCGCTGGCTGACTTTTCTTCGCTGAAACCTGAGATTGTTGCTGGCCTCAATATCATGATTGTTCGAGAACTCACTTCGGGTGTGTATTTTGGAGAACCTCGCGGCATAACGCCTGACAATGAAGGCGGACGCATCGGTGTGAACACGCAGCGTTACACGACGAACGAAATACGGAGGGTTGCCCGGACAGCCTTTGAATTGGCTCGACGAAGAGATGGCAAAGTCTGTTCAATGGAAAAGGCCAATGTGATGGAGTCGGGTGTGTTGTGGCGCGAGGAGGTTCAGTGGGTTGCAGACAACGAATACCCGGATGTCGAACTTTCACATATGTATGCGGATGCAGGCGCAATGCAGCTCGTTCGCTGGCCGCGCCAGTTTGATGTGATCGTAACCGACAACTTGTTCGGCGATATTCTGTCGGATGCGGCGGCCATGCTTTCGGGATCACTCGGAATGTTGCCATCGGCTTCTCTTGGAACGGCGGTTGATGGAAGCCGTCCGAAGGCCCTTTATGAACCGGTTCATGGTTCCGCTCCGGATATCACCGGTCTTGGCAAAGCCAACCCGTGCGCTTCCATTTTGTCGTTTGCAATGGCGCTCCGCTACTCTTTTGACCTCAAAGAAGAGGCAGACAGGCTTGAGGCTGCAGTTGAAGGCGCGCTTGCTGATGGAGTGCGGACGCCTGACTTGTTGCAGGTCGAAGGCGCTGAACCGGTATCAACATCCGAAATGGGAGATGCGGTTCTCAGACAGCTGGGAGCATCTATATGAGGTTCGCATAGCGTAGAATTTAGTAGGGCGCGTGCGATCAGCGGATGGACGGCGCTCGCCTCGGCTAAAGCATATCTTCCTGAAGGCAGTTCACAAGCAGTTCGGCAATCGCAGCGTTGTTGGGAAGTTCAATAACATGCCGAACCAACCCAGCCAAGGTGTCGGGATCGATCATTTCATCACGATCAATTCGGGTCACGTCGGCGGTCATGTCAGTTTTGACAAAACTTGGACAGACCGCTGTGACCCTAACGCCTTGATCCCATGCAACATGCCGAGTTGTATGGCTCAGTCCCAGCATCGCGAATTTTGTCATATTGTATCCAACATATGCATTGCGGGCTCTTTTTCCCGAAAGTGATGCGATGTTGATAATGCGTCCACGCCCGGATTTGGCCAAATGCGGCAGACAAAGCCGTGTCATGCGAAGCGGGGCTTTGACGTTGATTTCCCAGAGTCTATCGAGACCCTCCTCGTTGTCGTCGAGAAGTGAAATTCGTTCGGCTGAACCGGCATTGTTGACGAGAACATCAATTCGTTGAAACCGTTTGAGTGTGCGCTCGACCCACGCCGCTGCGCTGTCTTTGTCTTGGGCATCGAAGAGGCAATGCATGCAATCAGCCGTTTCTGGTCCATGCGCGTTTTCCAAGGAAGCCACGCATCGCGCACCGAGACTGAGCGAATAACCTGCCGCATGCAATTCGCGTGCGATTGATGCTCCGATTCCGCGGTTTGCTCCTGAAATCAGCGCGACTGGCGATTTGGGACTATTTGGTGCCATGAGGCGCTCCGATCTGTTTTAGACATAACAAGGTTTTGTGAATCAAGTCGGCAATACCGGTTCGGTTTGGTCGGGTGGATTTTTTTTCTGTTCGACCGAGCAATAAGATGCCGATCGGCTGAGCCATGGCAAACCGAATAGTGGGCTCCAACCTGCTTTGGAACTTTAGCGCCTTTTGAATGCCGCTGAAATTTTCTTTGGTGGTTTTGAAATTACTGTCAGCACCTTGGATTTCAGCCCTGTTTCACAGCCGGGTAATCACCAATCCGTCGGCTGGTCAAAACTTGACAGATCAAGTTGGAGTGGGTAACCGTTTTAGAAATATCGGAGTGTAGCTCAGCTTGGTAGAGCACTGTCTTCGGGAGGCAGGGGCCGTGAGTTCAAATCTCGCCACTCCGACCACATTGACTGACAACTTAAACAATGATTCAATGGTTCACTGTTGAAGCAGATTTGGTTCTTTCCGAAATTCAAACCGCGAATGCTTCGGATGTGATTCCACCTAATAGACGATGCTGAAATCTGCACTTGATCAAGCAAAAAAATCTACGTACCCATACGCGGTCCGGGCATCAGGACTGAAGAATACGAAGCTTTTGGTTTTCCGGATTTCCCCGGTTATTAAACCGATTGTGATCTAGAACTTGTCTTGAACAATTCCTAGCACATCGAACAGGTAACTCGGCCTGGCAAGAAAACTACATCTTCGGCTTAACCGATTTTCTAATGATCAATGCTGTATCCGCAGGTTGTTTTCTCCGGGGAATTATTCATCATCAATTCGTTGTGTTCATTCAACTTCGGCAAGCGGCGAGGATCGACCGAATTTCTCCCGGTTGTCTTGCTACATCGCATGACCATTGGCCAAATCCCCCATGAGAATTCACAGCGCGCACCCATTCTTTCAGAAATTCCTGCTTGACTCGATCCTGCTCGGTCTCAACCCCTTTGGTTTCTAAAATCAGCATTCTTCCCGATTTCAGCCGGATTAGAAAGTCTGGACGGTACTTTCTTACCACACCACGGAAAATATAAACGATTTCAAAGCCCAAATGGTCGTTCTTTGCCCATGCCTCCACTTCTGGAGCGCGGTCTAGAACGTATGCGTCAGATGCTTCCCAGCTGCTATCGCAAACACAGAAATTGATATGGCTGCGCAAGGCTGGTTTGCATGGTTTTCTGGTATGCCATGGGCGCATTTCGCCAGTGGAGAGGATAGGCTGGGACTGATCAAGAACCGGTTCTACGGATTTTATGTTCTCACATCGGAGCATCTGCCAGATATGCCGGACCAGCCGGTTCATCTCCAACGTGATCAACAGACGCCGTTTCAGCTCGTTAGTTTCGAATTCACGCGGATGAATTTCGATCTTATCCGAGCAAATGAATTGTTCGATCAGAGGTATCAGCTGAGCGATGGCAGCAACTCGGCCTCCGGGCCATCTTGGCTCCATGGCGCCATACACATCCCGTGCCGTCTCGAAAGCGATCCTTTGCATTCGATATTCACGAGCTAGATTCTCCAATTCTATCGTCTTGATCTTGCTTGTGTCCGGCTTTCCGTCGACCACCGGAGCAAGTTCGGCTAAAATTGCTGTCGTGCCGGCATCTAGACAGAGTTTACGTGCCGAGTTCCAGTCCAACGAGAGAGACAGGCGCAATTCGTGATGGATGCGGATCACGTTAGGCCATAGAATTTCGAATTGCCGCTTTTCCGGCGACGGCTGGATCATGGTCGTGGGGATCGAACTCGCGGGAAGTGTGCCCGGACGGCTCTCATAGGGCAGAAATGTGAATGGCACGCCGAAGACATTAACATATTCCGGTTCGAACAGCCCAGTCTCCGGCTGCGCCTCGTACGCGGTCCGCCGCAAACCTCGTCCAACCACCTGTTCACAAAGCAATTGGCTGGAAAAGGCGCGTAACCCCATGATGTGAGTCACAGTTTTTGTATCCCAGCCTTCAGAGAGCATTCCGACAGAGATGACATTTTGTATGTCAGCGCCTTCTTTTCCTGGAACCCCAACAGTGTTGACTTGTCGCCGAAGCTGTTCGGCTTTCTCCTGCTTTGTTGATTTGGACGCTTGACTGTTGAACTCGTCCAATTCAGTGGACGTCGCTTCCGCGTTTGCCAGCACTTTTGAATCGATATGAAGGGTGCGCTTTGGATCACATAGCTCAGCAATGCGAATGCGGCCATTATCAAACGAAAACTTGACTCGCGCCGCCGTTTCAGTGCGGTTTGCGACAGTGATCATGACCGGCCGGGAGGGGGCTGACCGAGCCTTCCATTCCTCAGCGGTTTTTTTCCAATCATAGCCAAGCAGATAAAAACCGTTGACGACCAGATCCGGCAACGGATCGCTAGGATCAGCCTTTCTGTTCAGATCTTCTTTGACATCTTCGTCCTGATAGATGTGAAAGAGCCGTGATTCATATGTTGCAGCATTAGGCAGGGCATCATCGCGGATGACTACTCTCGGCGTCTTTACCAATCCAGATTCAATGGCATCATTCAGACCGAAATCGCTCACGATCCATTCAAACAATGCTTCACCGGAGCTTTGTCGTCCCGAGGGGACGAACGGCGTTGCTGAAAAATCGTAACATGCGGTGATCCCCCGTGCGCGTTCGATCCGGTCTAGGCCGCCAATCCATTTCGTCGCCTGCTCGATCTCATTCTTGTTGACTCCTTTCGCTCGGAAACTCTCCTTCGCTCGCCATGCATGGTGGGCTTCATCATTGATCACCAATAATCCACGCGCACTGGCCATATCGCCGAGCACATCCCGCACGAAGGCTTCATCGCTCTTGGCACCGCGCTTATCGACCCCCCGTTTCTGCGTGATTTTTTCTTCGCTTTCCCAGTTGAGCGCATGCCAGTTCTTAACCGCGACCTTTCCTTGGCGCAGTTTTTCCAAGAGGTCCGGCGGAACAATGCGGAAAACCTCATAGTAGTTTTCAGAATGCGAGGGTTTAAGAACGGCCAGCCTATTCTTGATCGTTAAACCTGGCGCAACGACCAGCACATTTTTAGAAAAGCGCGTGTCCCTTGGATAGCTGACTTTGTTCAAAATCTGCCAAGCAATGACCATTGCCATGACAACGGTTTTTCCCGTCCCGGTCGCCATTTTCGCGCAACGGCGCTTGAACGCGCCGCCATCCGAACAAATTTCAATGCCAACCTTATCCGCTTCCGGAGCTTCTAACAGCCATATCAAAGTCTCCGCGGCTTCAAGCTGGCAAAAAAAGAACCTTCGTTCGTCGAATTCTTCAGGATTGTACCAATAATCGATCAGACGCCGTGTGATCCCCGAAACTCCTGGATACCCCTTCCCGCGCCATTCGGCGACCCGCGCTCGTATCGCATTGACCAGCTGGATCTCAACGAACGCCCCAGGATCATCGAACGCTTTGGCCGCCGGACTAGCAATCACATATCCGGCGGAACGACGACCATTCTTCAAATCGAATTGACGGGTGACTTGGTCGTAATGCCAATGACGTCCCGGTTCCTCATAGGGTGAATTGATGATCAACTGATCAATCATCGCCTGAGCCATCACTGTCCCCTGAGCATCACTCGCACGTTCCGAACGTCTGCGCCGTTAGGTTAAATGCAAAATCTTGAGGCTTTCCACACCGCGGTCATCAACGATCTTCACGGCCACCTGTTCATGCTCTCCAGCCTCAAATGGTAGAGAGACGGTCCCGCGATATTCCTTGATCAGCTCATGATCGATCTCAGCTTTAAGATTTTTGGCCAGCTCGGCCCAGCCATCGCCGTTGCCGGCCATGGGAAAAAAAACCTGTCTCGGAAACAGACTTCGCCCGTCATAGTCGGGATCAAGCATCCATATCGCAATCCGTTTTTCATCGCCGGATTCTACATTGCCTGATTGTATGTTGTAGTAGTCAAACCCGCGCACCGATACCTGGTATCTGGGCTTATCCTGCACAATCGCGACTTTTTCCAATGCGATGTCGGGTTGTCCGATAAGCCAGAAACTTTCATTGCTCGAACGCTTCTTTTTGAGGTCCTCCGTGAAAAGGTCGGCATTCATCTGCGCCCGCAGTAAAGTGACACCCGGCCAATTCATCTCCTCGATATCCTTTGCGGCCTCCGGGTCGAACTGAAATCCGGCGAAGATAATAATTTTGGGCTTAGGGGCTAACGATTGCGCCTCTGAGACTGCGTGTTCCACTTGTTTTTGCTCTAACGGTGCGTGCTCCGGGCCGAAGGAAACCACGACCCGTTCCAGCTCCGAAAGGGAGCCGCTGGATACAAGATCGATTTCGCCATCCGCATGCAGCCAGCGAGTCCCCGGACATGATTCCAGTCGGGAAAATGTCAGCCTTTGACCTTGTTTTCCGCGGATCCCCGTGCGGAACAATTCGTCGCGCCATTCCGCCTGTCGGACCGTCTCACCCATTCGATTGACAGAATTGTCAGCTGGCATTGGATCAGGGACCTTGAAATCGGCAATCGGTTTTACCGTCGGTGCTGGAACTGCTTCCACGGTAAAAGGCCCTGTGACTCGACTTTTGTTCCTGTCCTGCAAAGGTTGGTCATAAAGGAGGATATCGGACTTGGATGCAACTCCCGATAGTGTGCTCGGAGATACCTTCGGTATTCGCTTATATTTGAATCCGCTACCAACTCCTTCATCTGGCCGGTTAAGCTCGTAATAGTCAAACTTAGCGGTCATAAGCCGTTGCTTTGCCAGTGAGACCGCGACGCGCGATGTGTCGCAGGTTATCCATCGCCGTCCATACTGCTCCGCTGCAAAGGCAGTTGTTCCGCTCCCGCATGTCGGGTCGAATACCAGATCGCCAGGATCGGAAGTCATCAAAATGCAGCGCATCACCGCCTTAACAGACGTTTCAACCACATAACGTTTGTCGCTGGGATACATCTGTTGAGGCCAGATATTGTTGATGCGCCTTCCTGGATATTCATCCTCATACTTCTTCCATCTCAGAGACGTTGGACCGGATAGTGCCTCCAGCCTTCCCATATCCGCAAGCCGGTCCATCGCTTCTGACGACACAGACCATTGTCTGTTTTTCGAGCAGTTGAACACCCTCCCGTCATATATGTAAGGTTCTGAACGGCCCGTGACTGACACGCCCTGTGAGTCTAGTCCAGTTCTTTGATATATTCTTGATCCTTTAGGTAAATGGCGATCTGGATCGAACCGTTCAAGATCGGTCAATTTGCGGCAGCTTCCATCCGGTTCCTCGACCATAACATGCCGGTCGAAAGTTTCGACAATCTCCTGTCTGGAAAGTTCTTCGTAGAGCTGCCGGTATTTGGATTGTTTTCGGTCTTTGCTGTAATGAAGCAGGTAATCCGCGACTTCTGGCAGCCCTTTGGCAGAGCTTCCGCTTGTTTTGGCAAATGTAATTGTCGCCATGCGGTTTTCAGCTCCAAAAATCTCATCCATGATGATTGAGACTCGGTGGACATTTTCGTCTCCGATTTGAACAAAACAGCTTCCGCTTTCGCTCAGCAGCTCGCGCATCAGCAGCAGGCGGTCTTTGAGATAGTTCAGGTAGGAATGAATTCCGAGTTCCCACGTGTCACGAAAAGCACGAATTTGTTCGGGCTCGGCAGTTAGATCTGCATCCTTGCCGTCTGTTACGCTTTTGCGGTTAACAAAGGGTTGAAAGTTGGATCCATACTTTATCCCGTAGGGAGGATCAAAATAAACAGTTTGAACCTTGCCTCCTAACGCTTCCTTTTCCAAAAGACTGTTCATGACTAGCAGGCTGTCTCCCGCGATCAGTCGATTGGTCCAATTATGGCGGTGTTTATAAAACTCGATTGCTTGGCGGATCGGGGGATTCTCCTCCAATGAATCGAAGAGCGATGGCTGGAACTGAAGCACATCTTTTTTCCTCACAGCCTCGATGATTGTGCGGGGATCAATGCGCTCATGGACATGTAGTGAAACCGTCGGGACCTCGAATGACGCGTGTTGTTTTTTACCTGCCCAACTTAATTCGGGGTCTATATGCGGGTCGTGCCAATACTCCTTGCCGGTTGTATCTGGATCCGTATCTGGTGTGACAAGTCCTACAGGCGGATTGTTTGCTCTGTCCTCGCACGTATGGGCATAAGATTCGACTGATCGCAACTTTGGTTTGGACCGTTTAGTCACCGAGCACTCCTGCCATCCGGAAAAATTTTTTGTGGACTGGTACTATAACCATAACGCCGATTAGCTGAAATTAACAAAAAATCATCAGTTCGCGTCAAGTTTAAGTGGCAGATATCCGCTGCCCATTAAATTGGGTGGGTTTAGAAATGTTCCTACCTTTAGATTATAGTATTCTTCGAGTGTAAGCTGAAATCATCTTGGTTTTTTGCGGAATCTACACGATCAAGCGGTGGCCAAACAGCAGATACTTCCGTGCACGCAATTCGGTCGATCCGAAATTTTAGACTTTTGGCAAGAGTGCAGTTCAGATAACAGCACGCCGCAAAGCAATTGGAATGAAGAACATGGGCTACAGAGTCGCCGTGGTCGGCGCTACCGGGAACGTCGGTCGTGAAATGCTGAACATCCTCGCCGAGCGGAAATTTCCTGTCGATGAAGTCGCAGCGCTCGCTTCAAGCCGTTCGGTTGGCGAAGAGGTGGAATTTGGACGAAGCAGCGTCAGTGTAACTGATCTTGCGCAATTTGATTTTGAAGGGTGGGACATTGCCTTGTTCGCAGCAGGTTCCGGACCGACGAAAACATACGCCCCGGCGGCGGCGGAACGGGGTTGCGTGGTCATCGACAACTCATCCCTCTTCCGCTACGATCCAGAGGTTCCGCTGATCGTTCCTGAAGTCAATCCCGAAGCGATTGATGATGTGCGCAATCGAAACATTATCGCAAACCCGAACTGCTCTACCGCGCAGATGGTCGTCGCTCTTGCCCCGTTGCATGAAAGAGCCGCCATTCGGCGTGTCGTTGTGTCAACTTATCAATCCGTGTCAGGATCAGGAAAAGCAGCGATCGACGAATTATGGGAACAGACGCGTTCAATGTACATTCCTGGCGAAGAAGCCGAACCCAGTGTTTATCCAGTGCGTATCGCATTCAACGTCATTCCACACATAGATCAATTTCTTGATGATGGTTCGACTCGGGAAGAGTGGAAGATGGTTGTGGAAACAAAGCGGATTATTGATCCAGCCATCAATGTCACCGCCACCTGCGTTCGCGTCCCGGTCTTCGTCGGGCATTCTGAAGCCATCAATGTCGAATTCGAGCAGCCTATCTCGGCTGATGAAGCCCGTGAAATCCTCCGGCAGTCGCCGGGATTGATTGTTATTGATGAATCCAAAGATGGCGGCTACGCGACACCCCGAGATTGTGTCGGTGAGTCAGTTACCTATGTGAGTCGCATCCGCGATGACTTTACCACTGCCAACGGTTTGAATCTTTGGTGTGTATCGGACAATCTCCGCAAAGGCGCGGCATTGAACGCGGTTCAGATCGCTGAATTGCTAGGCCGTCGAGTCTTGAGAAAAGGCTAAAGCCCGATCCGGGTAAAAGCATCGCTATGTCACAGCTACCAAAATTCGCACCCGACACGCGTTCCGCCATTCCGATTTATTTGGTGCAGACGGCTGCTGCCGGATCGCATGCTGAACTTGTCAGTCAACACGAGATCAATTGGGCAAAGGCCAACGGATTTGAAGGCGAGAGCGGGCAGATTCTGCTTATTCCGGACGGTGTCGGAAAAGTTGCAAAGGTCATTGCAGGCTGGCCAAGCGACGAAGACTCAAATTCTCAGCGGTTTCTGTTTGCAGATATTTTAAGAAAAATCCCGGTTGGCGAATACCGGCTTGCCGCTGAACTGACGTCCGACGCCAGAGACGAGGCGGCGCTGGCGGCGCTTTTCGCACAATATACCTATGACAAGTATAAGAGAGATCCCAAGAAGGTCGCGCGACTGGCCGCTCCGGAAGGCTGTGATGCGGCTCGATTACAATCTGTTGCTGCCGGTGAATTTTTGACAAGAAACCTGATCAATACGCCGGCGCGCGATATGGGACCGCGCGGTCTGGCGAACGCAGCGATAAATTTAGCGGATCGCTGGGGTGGACGGGTCGAAACGGTCACCGGCGAAGAATTGAGGTTTGGTTATCCCTTGATCGAAGCTGTTGGTTGTGCCGCAGCTGAACAACCACGTTTGGTGGATCTTCAATGGGGTGACTCAGGCCCAAAGCTGACGCTCATCGGTAAGGGCGTTTGTTTCGATACCGGTGGCCTCAATCTCAAACCCGGTTTGTCTATGGCCCTGATGAAGAAAGACATGGGTGGCGCCGCGGTTGCGCTGGGTTTTGCAGAAACAGTTATGCGGCTTGGTTTGCGGCTGCGGCTTCGTGTGTTGATACCGGCTGTGGAAAACTCAGTGTCGGCGAACGCGATGAGGCCCGGAGACGTGATCAGGTCACGATCAGGCAAAACTGTTGAAGTCACCAACACCGACGCCGAGGGCCGGCTCGTCATGGCAGATGCCATCACCCGTGCCGAAGAGCAGAAACCTGATATTCTAATCACTCTCGGCACACTCACCGGTGCGGCGAGAGTTGCCATGGGACCGGAGATTGTTCCCTTCTTCACAGAAAATGACGCCATCGCAAATGAAATCGAACAGTCAGCCTCGAGGGTGCGCGACCCTGTCTGGAGACTGCCCCTTTGGGCAAACTATCGCAAAATGCTGAAGTCTGATGCTGCAGACATTCAGAACGCACCGAACAGCGGTTTTGCCGGATCGATCACTGCGGCGCTCTTTCTCAAGGCATTCGTTTCGAGACCAGATCGCTGGGTTCATTTTGATCTATATTGCTGGCAGCCGCAATCAGCTCCAGGACTGCCGAAGGGCGGAGTTGGACAGGCGATGCGCGCTGTTTTGGACGCATCGGACAATCTGTTCAAACTATGAAAGACAAACGGCTTTTAGCAAGCAATGGGGTGGTTGCCGCATCGGAGCTTGCGGGGCTTGTCGATGCCGAACGCTATTGCGAAGGGGTTTGGCGTCAATGCAGTGATCCGGTCGCGAATCTTCATGACTGTCTCGATGGACCGCTTTCTTGCCAGCTGCTTTATGGCTGGCGTTTCCGAGTGTTGGAAGAAAAGTCCGGATGGGCGTTCGGTCAATCAGAAAGAGACGGGTATGTCGGCTACGTCAAGCTTGATGCATTGAGCGATTGCTCGATTCGAACGCATTGGGTCGGTAACCGTTCGACCCACATTTTCCCGGAACCGGACATCAAGTCCGTGCCAAAGGCATGGCTTCCATACGGCGCACGCATCGCCGCTAGGACAGCCGGCCATGGATTCAAGGAGGTTCCTGGGATCGGGTTCATTCCGGAGAGGCACTGCTGCGATCACTGCTCAAGACCCGATTGTGCTGTCGCTGAGGCGCAAAAATTCCTAGGAACGCCCTATCTTTGGGGAGGAAACAGCCCGTTAGGCATAGACTGTTCCGGGCTTGTGCAGCTAGCATTCGAAGCGGTTGGCGTGAGCTGTCCCCGTGATTCTGATCAGCAGCAGGCGGATCTTGGCACGCAGCTGGAAGGCGGGCTTCCGAAAACAGGAGATCTTGTATTCTGGACTGGACATGTCGGCATAATCAGTGATGACAACACACTTCTTCATGCCAATGCCCACGCGATGTCGGTGGTCGAAGAACCGCTTGATCTCGCATTGAAGCGAATATCCGCCGAATGCGGGTTCCGAGGTTATAAGCGGGTTAAAAAATTCACAACCGAAGACAAGAAAACACTATCGGGGTCTGATTCCAAAGGTAGCTGACCGATAATTTTCTTTGTGATTCAACTGCCTGGTGAAAAGTTGGTAGCGGTCTTGGGGAGGGTGTTGTTTTACCGGCTCGGATCTGAATTCAGGCAACAATGCGAAGAAGCTCTTTGTCGAAAAACCGCATTAATTGGGTAAGATCATTGCATTGCCGAAAGATGCGTCCATCCATGCCAATGATCCGGTACAAAGCGTTTCTTGACTTGAGACGCGGCTGCTTCTCGATATTGTAAAGCGGACCGTCAAAGGCTCGGCTAAACACCGAGAAAACAGCGGTATGGGTAAGGTGCGAAATCCCATAATCACGCCAGCGGCCAGCGGCCACCATCCTGCCGTATGTCGGCAACAGGATGCTAAGTTCTCGCTTGCTGAAGCTTGTGATGGAAGGAGTGCCCGATCTTGGGCCGTTTTGCACGTTGCGCAAATGGTAAACGGTCATGATGCCATAGTGGCCATTTTTGGGTCAGACTGCAAGCCGAAATTGTACCGAATCCGCTGCCGTTCATTGCAAAAGTCTATGAATCACCGACTGCTTTGAGTATTTGGAGCGCTATGCGGATTCAATACGGCGGAATGCGTGCGTCGAATGGGTCTGCTAAGCTTGCGGGGAGGAATCTGAAAGAATCAGAAGTCGATCGGTAATACCCTAGGAGCAAAAGCAACCAATGCGAGACTTTCAACTGCCTGGCCGATCGCCAGTTATGGCGACGAACGGCATGTGCGCGACATCCCATCCCTTGGCCGCGCGCACCGCTGTCAAGATACTTGAAGATGGGGGCAACGCTGTCGATGCGGCTATCGGCGCCGCTGTGCTGCTTGGACTTTGCGAACCGCAGTCTACTGGTATTGGAGGCGACTGTTTTGTCTTGCTCAAACCCGCCGGCAGCCAAGAGGTTATGGCGTTGAATGGGTCAGGACGGGCTGCGGCTGCGGTATCGGCAGAACGTCTGCGAATCCTTGGCTGGGACACAATGCAAACCGATTCAGTTGAATCAGTGACGATTCCAGGAGCAATTGACGCGTTTTGCCGACTTTCAGCAGATTGGGGAAAGATTGGTCTCGCGGCCAGTCTCGCGCCGTCGATTTTCTATGCAGAGCAAGGAGTGCCGGTTGCTCCTCGCGTTGCTTTTGATTGGCAACGGGCCGAGGGTTGGCTGCAGGGGGACGCCCGCAGACATTATCTGTTTGACGGAACAGCGCCGGCCCCGGGTCAAGTTTTCAGAGCGCCTGGCCAAGCCGAGGTTCTCCGGAAAATCAGTAAGGAAGGCAAAGCGGGATTTTATCAGGGAGAGGTTGCCGATGACATGGTCGACAGCCTGAGAGAGCTGGGCGGTGTTCATACCCTTGATGATTTTGCCGCCACCGAGTGCACATACTGTGAGCCGATAAGCGGTATGTACAATGATCTCAAAATTCTTGAGCATCCGCCGAATGGTCAGGGCGCCGCTGCCATCCTGCTGCTTAATATTCTGGAAAGACTTGAACTGCCATCCTCGGATCCGTTTGGTGTCGCAAGGACGCATTTGGAGTGCGAAGCGACTCGTCTCGCGCTTGATGCGCGCGATCGGTTTATCGCGGATGCTGAATTTACGACGCGCTTGGAGCATTTGCTTTCAGCCGATACGGCTGACAGGCTTGCTGCGCTTATCGATCCGGCCCGGCCTGTGCAGAATCTAGCAGCAAATACCGAATTGATTCATAAAGACACAGTGCTTCTCGTCGTCGTTGACCGTGATCTGATGGCGGTATCGATGATCTATTCTATCTTCCATAGTTTTGGTTCAGGCCTTGCATCCAAACGATACGGTGTGAATTTTCAGAACAGGGGAGCAGGATTCTCGCTGCAGCGCGGACACCCGAATGAAATCGGACCATGTAAGCGTCCGTTGCACACGATAATTCCCGCAATGCTTGAGAGGGAGGGTAGAATAATCATGCCATTCGGAGTTATGGGCGGACAATACCAAGCCGCTGGCCATGCGCGCTTTGTCACCAATATCGCCGCTTATGGCATGAACCCCCAGCAGGCGCTGGACGGTCCGAGGAGCTTTCCACAGGATGGCGTTCTTTGGTTAGAGCGCGGTTATCACGCTAATGTATCCGCTGGACTGCGACAGTTGGGTCATCGAGTCGCTGCACCGGAGGCTCCGCATGGCGGTGGGCAGTCTATTCTGATTGATTATGCCAACGGAACCTTGGAAGGCGCGTCCGATCAGCGCAAAGACGGATGCGCTGTCGGTTACTGAATTCGAAGCAAGGATTTAGTTAGGCTTGATGCCGAGCTCGTACTTTCCATTGCGAAGACGTCCAAAATAATCCTCGACCTCGGGGTGGTCAATTGGCTCGCCCGAAGTATCCCTAACCAGATTTTGTTCCGACACATATGCAAGGTAATGCGAGTCGTCGTTTTCAGCGAGCAAATGATAAAAAGGTTGATCCTTTTTTGGACGGATTTTTTCGGGAATCGCCTGCCACCACTCTTCGGTATTGGCAAATTTCGGGTCGATATCGATAACGACGCCCCGGAATGAAAACATTCGGTGCTTGACAACCTGTCCGATGCCGAATTTTGCTTTTTTATTGATCATCGCGCACCTCACGACAAATTAAGCAATCCAGCATAATCATAAGAACTCTATGCCGCATTATCAAGCCACGAATGGACGAATGTCCATAACCGTCAGCTATTCACGCTAACGGCTTCAGCGCCAGGTCTCGGGCCGGCGATGCACCATTTGCAAATAAATCATCAAGCGTTTCCGCGTACAATGCAGCCACAGCCCAGTTGCTGATTTCATCGGCTGGGGAAGCGCGGATGCGCCTCTTGACAGAATCAGGAAGCACGCCAAATCAGTGCGCGAGCACTTTGCTCAATAGATGGGCGGCACCCTCAACTATACCTTCAGCGCTGCCTTGTATGATCCAATTCTGTGTGATGAAATTTCCAAAGCCCTCAAAGTTTTCGGGCTGCTTCTCTATAAGCAAGGTTTCAGACTTTCGACGTTGGGAACCTATTTTTAGCAACATGACACATAACGACCAATGAAAGCAGGCTTCTGTCCAGCCCATCGATGGTCAGAAGGATCTCCTCCCAACGCATGCACCTTTTTGTGCCTCCCTGCGACCATACTGCGCATAGCCGACCGTACAAGCGGATCAAGCAAAAGCGTTTCAGGTGTCATGCTGCGCAGACCCTGCCCATTTGGCAGTCCCGTTATGGTGCACCACCAGGATGGTTTTTGGAAGTTTCTCGTTCTTATCCCGTTCGGCTCTGATATAATCTCGCCGTTAAGTGCCGGCCATTTGGCCTGCGAGCTGCAGCACCGTGCGGCTTGGCGTTGGAATTTGTGCTTCAGACGACAGGAAACCAGTGTTGGCGTGCCGCCTTTCAGCCGAATCAAGAACAGCGTGTTGCCCTTCGACGATGACCACAAAGCTGCGTTCCTCGCGTTCAAGCTCGAAATCGTAATCCAGCTGTTCGGCGATTTTGGGAGGCAGATTCTTGCGCATAATTTACTCCGCGCAAGCTTGGTCCTGGCTTACCAGAGCATTGAACAGCGTGTCGTGCGCAACCTTTGAAGGACGCGGATCGATGTTCTGCTAATCAGTTTGGAATTTCGGAGGAGGAGTTTTCATTCCGACTCCATGGTGTTGATGACAACGCGGGAGTCGGGAGTACAAATCCGGTTGGCGTGATTATATATGCTTAAGAAAAGTACCGACAAGGCAAATTATTTCCATTGTATGACCGCGAGTCATTTCGTGAATGCGAAGCTGCGGAAAATCCAACCTGTGTGCTGAGAGGCCTTGTGCGGCGGTTTCGCGCGGGCGGGAGAATGAGCTTTGGCGATATTGAACCTACCTGGGTGCAGGCACGGCGTTTGCCGAACGTTGGCATGTGCAAGTCTGACTAAGAAACCGGCAGCTGAAAACGTTATCGGATCGGATATGCGTTTAAGCCAAGATCTGCCGAAAACATCTTTCCGACATGCCAATAAGCTGTGGCAGCGGCCACCGGGCCATCCCGTAAGAAACAGACAGACGCGGTTCAAAACAACCAAACGACTGCTCATAACCGCGCAGTCAGCATAATTTCGGTAATGCAGCCGGTTGAAATGTGCCGATAACACCGGTTCAACAGACCGTTTGGATAATTCGGATGGTCTGCTTCTGTGAGCCTGGGTCAGTTCATTGCAGTGCAGACCGCAAGTATTGGCGGGAACTGCAAGTCCTTATGCCCCTTAACAAGTTTTGAACTTATGTCGGCTGGTGGGACATGGTCAATTTCAGTGAAACCCGCTGCAAGAAGCTCGGAAGGAAGTGTGGAAGGCTTCAAATGAGTCAGCCACGGTTCACCGCGCTTGGCGACAAATTTGGCTAGATTTTGCATCAGCTGCCTATCGCTTTCAGCGATTTCGGATTCGTGGCACACATAGTCGAAAGCGATAGCGGAGCCCTTTGCCGTGCGGTTGGCCACGTAATCCAGCATTGCCCAAACCGATTCAGGGGAAAGATAGTAGGATACTCCAAACCAGGAAAAAAAGGCGGGTTTGGTGCTGTCAAACCCCGATCTTGCTAATGTGTCTTCCAAGCTTTCCTTGTTGAAGTCAGCAGCTACATAGCGAACGCATTCGGGTTCGGCGATGCCAGCTTTTTTCATTCGGCGGCGTTTTTCCGCCTGTGAACTTGGTGTGTCGACTTCATAAACCGTTAAATTTTTGGTCAAGTCGGTGCGTCTCATGGCAAAAGAATCGTATCCCGCGCCACAGATTACGTATTGATCCATACCCTTCACAATCGCATTCTTGGCATGCTGTTCGCCATAATCCGCCCGAACGATAATCTCCGGGGCCGCCGGTGAGACATGAGCAAGGATTTTGTCGAACATCAGCCATTTGAGTATTCGGAAGCGCACGACCGTGCTCCAGAATGGACCGCAGAGCTTTATGGCATATGGATCATTGAGAATAACGGGATCATCATATTTGGTGTGTTTGGCGCGCACGGCCGTTACGATTTCTGCTGTCTTGCTTGCTTTAGCCAACTGACGCGGTCCTTGTTTGATGCAAAAGAACGCCAATAAACTAACATTTATTTGAATCTATTGCAAAATTCCTCGACGATGCCGGCCTGCGAAGCTTCGGTCCGGCTTTGCCGCCTTCTCCCGAGCCTCGATCGCCTTTGAATCCCGAGACAGATGACCCGCGAGATGATTGTCAAACACCCGAATGATGTGGGCATGGTGAACGCCATACGTGGGGTCGTCCTCGGCGAACTCCGTGTAAGCCCGCGAGGACGTCGCTTCGGAGGGAACTTCACCGCGGTTCAGCGCGCCGCACGGCTGCCGCAATGCACGGTCATGATGCAGACGATCGATCAGAGACCGGGTCGCAGGCAGACCGAAGACCGTTTTGATAAGAAAACCACCCGGCTCTCCCATGGCCGGGGCTGCCGATCCAGTCCGGAATGCTCGACCGCTATGATGAGCTGTTCATCGGCGGTCGCCGAGCGATCCGGCCGCATCGCTGCGAAAGCGAAAAAGCCCCTCTTGAAAAACCCCCAGTGATTATTTATGCTTATGGCAGCGCTTTCTCTCAGAAACACGGGCGCGCGGCCTATTTTTGAAACAGGCTCAATTGAATAGAAACACCGCCCTATGCTTAATTGCGCCCTCATTGCGCTAAACCAGAGAATGATGGTTCTATCGGTATCTTTTTAGGAACCGCCAATGAGCCATCCTCACTCACATGAACCGAGGAATCAGACAGAGTAGTTAAGACATTGAATCGACGGTTCAATTTTTTCGCCATTTTGTCATGAGCGTCAGTTTTGCACGCCGTGGACTGCGAAGTTACTGATTTGAAAGATTGATTTTTTTAGGCTTGGTTGATGCCTCACGAGGAGAATAGAGCATGATTAAACAGAATGTGACAGTGTTCATCGCGGATGACATTGAATTGGACCGCGAAACGCTTCGCCGTTCGATTTTAAACAAAGAAAGCAAACAACACGTTTTTTCAAATGTTGTGGAGGCGATCAGCGGTGAAGATTTGATAACAAAAATAGAGGATACAAATTTATGTGGACCAAGTATTGCGCTGATTGACGTTGTGCTGTCACCCAATGATGCAAGCAAAATGGACGGGTTTCAAACGCTGCACGCGATGCGCGAAAATAATTTTGGAATGCCGGCCATAATTTTATCGTCGGAAAAGTCCAGAGGTTATCGGGAAAATGCATTGAATGTGAATGCGATGCATTTTTTTGACAAAGGGGACAATCCCCAAGTGCTGGTTTCCTTTATGGGAAATGCGCTTCGGCAGTATGAGCAGCAGTTCAATACGGAGCGCTGGGTGGGCGATGTTATGCTGTGTCGAGGGGTATTATCGCGAAGAGTGTTTTGTGACAAAAAACAAAGAATGCAAACCAAAAAATCAAATTTGTCCAATCGGCCATTGAGCCTTCTGCTTTATCTGCTCGAAAGGAAAGACGGATCCTATATTAGAAGAGGGGAGTTGCTGACCGAGGTCTGGAATTACAGACGTGATGCGAATACCAATGTTGTCGCTGTCGCCGTCAACGCAATTCGCAAGAAATTCAAAGAAGATCTTGAAGCGGAAAATCCGATTGAAACCAAGACAGATTTAGGGTATCGCTTAGCCTGTTACGATTCACCAAATTGATGATCCGCTGCTGAGAGCAGCTCTTTGCGGAACAGCGGCGAGAGCCGTTCGGTACCAAAAACAAGGATGGATTGGTGTGATTGGAGGCTTGATTGCTGCTGCTGTCGAAGTGGATGGCAACGAAAACCGGCAAGCTCTGCTGACGGTTTTGGGTCAGGGGAAAGAATTTAAGGAAATCGAGCGCTCGGATTCCTCGATCATCCCCGATGTGGCAATCATTGATGCGGAGCCGCCGAATTCACCGGAATGGATCAAACGCAGCCGCCGATACAGGAATGAGCACCCGCATTGTGCAATCCTCGTTTTGACAAAGGCACAGCCGTACAGCGTGTGCGATGTGCTTGATGCAGGGGCGGATGAAATTCTGCAAAAGCCCTTCGCAATTCGAGAATTGCTTAACAGCATGAGACTGCATGTCAGAAACCGGCAATGGCTGGCAATCGAACCGATTCAGATCGGATCCTTGGAATTTGTGCCCGCGGAACGCACCGTTACCGACAGCAAAAAACAGAAGGTCGGGCTGACGACCTTGGAAGCGCGGCTTTTTGGAAAGCTGTGGCGCAGCGCTGGTTGCGGGGTATCGAACGAGATGCTGTTGGACGAGGTCTGGGGTTACGATCCTTCGATCAACACAAAGACGGTCCAGACCCACATCTATAGATTGCGGTCCAAACTGCGAAGCATTGAGGGCGGAGATCAGTTGATCACCCTTGGTCCGGAGGGGTATTTTCTGAACACGGTTTGAGGCAGCCGACGAAATTAGCGGAATGGGTTATCCGACATAGGTCGCGAGGTGCACGGAGAATCCAAAGCTAGGCATTAAAGAACAGAAAATCAGTCTTTCGGAGTGTTGAATGACTCTTACGATCGCAACATGGAACATCAATTCTGTCCGTCTGCGGTTGGATTTGGTTTGCAGGCTGCTGCGGGAAGAAGCTCCCGACTTGCTTTGTCTGCAGGAGCTGAAATCACCGACGGATAAGATCATTTGGGAAGACATCGCAGCATTGGGCTATCCGCATGCTGTGATACGCGGCCAGAAATCCTATAACGGTGTGGCGATATTTTCCCGTGTCCCGCTGACAGATCTGGGTTCACGGGATTTTCTTGGCCGAGGTGAAGCGCGGCATGTCGCAGCAAGGCTGCCGAACGGCATCATCGTCGAGAATTTTTATGTTCCGGCAGGCGGCGATATTCCTGATCGGACAGAGAATCCAAAATTCGGCGACAAGCTGGATTTTGTCTCCGGCATGCGGGATTGGTGCCTTGCCGGCCAGCCGGAAAAGACCGTGCTTGTGGGCGATCTGAATATTGCGCCTTTGGAACAGGACGTATGGTCCCACAAACAGCTGCTTAACGTGGTCAGCCATACGCCGGTGGAAGTTGATCTGCTGCATTCCGTCATCGAGGCGGGGAAGTGGATCGATGTCTTGCGCGTCGATCAGCCCAAAGGAAAACTCTATTCATGGTGGTCATACAGAGCTCGTGATTGGAAGGCTTCGGATCGAGGTCGGCGGTTGGACCATATCTGGGCAACGTCGGACTTGGAGCAGGACACCTATAACTCCAGAATTCTGAGACCCGTCCGAGACTGGCAAAAACCATCAGATCATGTCCCTGTGGTCGCTACATTCAATGTCTGATGGAGACGAGATTTCATCGAATGCAGTGAATGGACAAGCGATGCGGAAAACCCGTCTGCAGGTCGATGACGCTTTCGCCGCTTTGTTCTGGTTTCAATTGAGGATCGCATTTCGAAGTTCGAGCGTGGACTGAAGCGCGGGATATGAAGCTTCAATGCACTGGAATTTTTCGGAAAATTTGCTACATAGTCCAGGATAGACACGGAGCGATGAAGACAGCATGTTTGATTTGAGCAAAAAACCAGACGAAGGCAAAATCAAGGCGGGCACCGAAGCCTCGTTCGCGAGTGATGTGATTGAAGCGAGCCGCCAAGCTCCGGTGTTCGCATATTTCAGCGCAGTTTGGTGTGGTCCGTGCAAAACGTTCGGGCCGGAACTTGAAAAAACCGTCCAGGATGCCGGCAAAGGGATTTCGCTGGTTAAGTTTGATGTGGACAACTGCCAGCGCATCGCAGCTCAAATGGGTATCCAGTCGATTCCGGCTGTATTTGTATTTGTCGATGGGAAACCCGTTGACGGCTTTATGGGGGCTCGCACCGGTTCGGAGCTCAAAGACTTTGTCAGTCGTTTCGCCAGTTCGGGAGCTGGAGAAAGCGTTGATGCAGAGGTTGAGGAGGCGGAAAATCTCTTGACCTCCGGCGCTGCGGTCGAAGCGGCCCAGCGATTTGCGGCGATACTTTCGGAATTTCCTGAGAATGCTGCATCGTTCGGCGGAATGGCTCGGGCTTATCTTGCACTTGGCAATATTGATTCAGCAGAAGCGGTGTTAGACAGCGTGCCGGACGCCATTGTGGAAGCGCGGGCGGTCGTAGCGGCAAAAGCGGCGGTGGAATTGGCGAAGCAAGCATCGAATGCCGGATCAGTGCCCGATCTGCGAAGAAAAGTGGAGCAGAATCCCAATGATCATCAGTCGCGTTTCGAACTGGCAACGGCATTGCGCGCCAACGGTCAAGATGAAGCCGCCATCGACGAATTGCTTGAACTGTTTCGCAGAGACCGAGAATGGCAGGAAGGGGCAGCGCAAGCCCAGCTGATGAGAATTTTTGAATCGCTGAAACCGGGCGATCCGGTTGCCTTGAAAGGAAGGCGACGGCTATCCTCGTTGATTTTTGCATAAATTCAGGATTGAACCGGCCTTGATCGAGGTGGAGATGGGTTTGCTGAGCGCAGGATGTTACCGTGAACGAGAGTGATGAGATTGATCGTAAAATGCTGGAGATGCTGGTGTGTCCCGTAACCCATGCGCAGCTGACCTATGACCGCGAGGCGAAGGAACTGATTTCCAAAGCCGCCAATCTTGCCTTTCCGATTCGCAATGGCATTCCGATCATGCTCGAAAGCGAAGCCCGATCACTCGATTGAAATGCAGTTCAGGCTGTTCGGAGATCTGTGGCTGAAAGCAGGCGGTCGGGTCAGAACAGCGGCACGGCTATCCGTTGCTGCCTGCGGACGCTCGCATAAGGCGGGCAAATCGCCCGCGATTGCCGAATAAACAAGATTACCCGTCCTTTAAGGCAAGAAGTGGTCACCCGAGAATTTGCGGTGTTTGACCACTGATTCCGGCTGCCTCTCGGATAATTGCCCGTTTAAGCATGGGCAATTTTCCCAGGCCAAGCATTCCGATGCCGCGCAAGGCCCGCAAAGTGGGGTGATCAAAGCCGAACAAACGATTGCAGGAGTCTGTGGCCACAGCGAATGCTGCAATGTCAAAGCGTCTCCAACGCTGAAAGCGCTCCAATACCCCGAGATCGCCAATATCTTCACCGCGTCGCGCGGCCTCGGAGAGCACTTGAGCAAGCGATGCGGCGTCACGAAAACCGAGATTCATCCCTTGTCCGGCAAGCGGATGCAGACTGTGCGCGGCTTCTCCCAGCAAGGCTGTGCGGTGGGCGGCAAGCCGTTCGGCAAGAACAAGCGCAAGCGGCCAGACAGCGCGCTTCCCGACAAGGGTCAGGCGGCCTAGAAACATGCCGAATCTCGGAATCAGCTCCTCAAGAAATGCGGAATCGTCAAGATGGGAAAGTTGCTCCGCTTGGTGCTGACCAATGGTCCAGACCAGCGAAGATCGATTGCCGCGAAGTGGGAGGATCGCCAGTGGTCCGGACGGCATAAAGAACTGAAACGCTGTTCCGTTATGCGGTTTCTCATGCTCAACAGCGCAGACAATCGCAGATTGGCCGTAGTTTTTGCGTGCCCGCTTTATTCCCGCAGATGTCGCGACTAGGCTGCGCTGTCCATCGCAACCGACAATGATCCGGCCAGAGAATGCGGTGTCTTTGGAATAGGCGCGGACGCGATTTCCTTCCACAAAAATCCGCTGAATCGCAGAGTTATGGGACAGTTGGATGGCTTCGCTGCGCGCCGCCGCCTCGCAAACCGCTTTCCTAAGATGTCGGTCCTCGATTATGCAGCCCATCGGTCCGTATTCGATCTCAGCTGCCGAGAATTCCAACTTTCCCGGTGCCGCTCCTTCACCGGGTCTTCCGTCGGTGATTTGGATTTTCTTCATTGTCTCGCCGTGTTGCGAAAGCATATCCGCAAATCCCAGCGACGACAGCAGCCGCAAAGAGGAAAGCGACAGAGCGTATGCCCGACCGTCAAATTCGACCGCATCGGGTCTCGGCGGCGCGGAGTCCACGATCGCGACGGTAAAGCCGTCTTTGGCTACCGCCAGCGAAAATACCGAGCCTACGAGGCCTCCGCCAATGACGAGAATGTCTGCATCGACTTCGTTCATAGAGCTGACAATCGACAGAAGCACGAAGAGCGGACCGGCACGTCAGCGCGGCCAGCGGCCAATGCAAATTTTTGCCGCGCTAATGGAATGAGATCGGTTTTGCCGAGCTTTTCGACACATTCCAAATATCCGCTGAGGCTCCAGATATTGTTTGGGTGTTGGCAGGCGCGCGGCAGCTTGTCGTTATAGCCAAGGTCGCTGCAATAGACATCATAAGCTTCTTCGACACGGTTCTGTTCGAGCAGCAATGCGCCCAAAGCATGGCGCACGGGCTGCATCCAGGCCCATGGTTCATCGTAAAGCAGATTGTCATCAAGCTCGATGGCTTCGCGCAGCAGTTGAAACGCGAGATCGATTTCACCCCGGCGATAGGCGATTTCGCCTTGCATCATCATCTCCGCCACAGCGAGTATGTCGAGACAGCTGTTATTGAAGAGATATCGGGATTCGGGAACGTTCAATTTAGCAGCGGCGAAGGCTACGGCCTCTCTTTCGGCCTCGTCGGTCCGTTGCAGCGAGGCCAGGGAAACCGCACGCGCATAACGCATTGTCGCCACGGTTGCGGCATACAAGTCCCGGTCTTCGGGGAAAACTTGATCAAGCACCTCTTCCCACATGCCAAAGCGAATGAGTACGTGCTGACGGATGGGGACAAAAGCTTCTAACCAGTCGGCCATCGGCGGGGACTCGATGCGCAGAAGTTCTTCGGGAAGCGTCGAAACCAATTCGTCGGCGGTTGCCAAGGCTTCTCGACGGCGGCCGAGAAACATTGCACCGTATACCCTGAAATGGGAATTGTGGCTTCGATAGAGCGAATAAAAGTTCAGGGCTCCTTCTTTTTCCAGGAATCTGCGGTCCGCTCGCATCGCGTCCCGGTTGCAGCTCACAACGCGGGAATAGTCGCCGCACATGACATCTATATGCGTCGGCATATGCTGCAGGTGGCCAGCGTCCGGCACAAGCCCGCGCAGATAATCACATGCCGGGAGGGCCTTTTCCGGTTCATGCGACATCTCCATGAGATGAATATACATATGATAGACACCGGGGTTACCGACCTCACCGCGCAATTCCATACGCTGAAGCGATTGTTCGAGCACTTGTTTCGCTTCCAATGTATGCGCTCCTTCGGGCACCCCCCCGGACTTCAAATCCCAAAGCGCCCAAGGCGTTCGCGTCATCAAAGCATCGGCAAACAAGGCCTCGATATCCGAGTCGTCAGGGTTTCTTTGGTAAACGCCTCGCATCGCCTCCGCATAGTTGTCTTCCCATCGCTCCCATGCCGGATCCATTGTGCTCTGCGGAAATCTGAGCGCGATGGCGGCAATGAGATCATCTTCCGCTGATGTGCATCCCTTGGACAATGCTATCGCTCGCACAGCCGCTGCATGGGCTTTGGAGAGTGATGCGGCAGCTTCGGCATCGTCGAATGCATCCCAAGTCTTGTTGTAGTTTGGGCCGGACGCATAAGCAACGCCCCAATGGGCCATTGCACAGCCACGGTCAGCTTCAATCGCTCTTTCGAAACAAGCTACGGCTTCCTCATGATTAAATCCGTATGCCCAAGTCAGTCCGCGATCAAACCAGCGCTGCGCCTCTTCACTATTGGTTGTGATCGGTCTTGTCAGATTGCCAAGATTGAATTCGTACTCTCTTGCCATTCCAACTCCTCCTTAGAAATAGCCGAATATCAATGACATCCCGTCATGCGTGCATTAGGCAACAAGTTCGGTTCTATGCAATGAAAATTTGCGGACAACGCAGCGAATTCACCGGAAAGCAAGCCGAATTGAGCTCCTCTGGCGCGCAAGCGCGGAATCACCGATCCCGGTCAAGATTCGGTATCCGGGAATCCAATGCCGAGTCATGCCAATCCGATTCCTGCTCAATGAACGTTACCCTTGATACTTATGTCTGACTTGCTTCGATTGTTTGTTGAAAATCAGCGGGGATTTTATCTGAACCGTTATTCAAATTGGAACCGAGGCCGGAGGTATTCAAGTCCCCAGAATTCCTCTCATTCGCGAAAGAATGTCCACCTTTTGCTGATGCAGAAACCAAAGCAGATCGATGAATATCCAGTTTTCGGCCAGCAGGTCGCCTTCTCGGCGATAGATGTCGACAACACGCATGTCGGCTGTGTCCGCGGATGCAGGGTAACCCATGAATCCCCCGCAGGGATTCATTGTCAGATTAGGCCAGCCGAAAAACCCGCCGAAATGGCCTTCGGAGAACCGGCAGATATGGCCGTTGAACACGATATTTTCCAAGCCCGTTCTGAATGGTCCCTGATGCTGCTCCTGATACCGGGGAATCGTGAATGCGGCACCGATGCCGGTCGGTCCGAACCAAATCATGTCGTGGTGCCAAGTCGCCGAAAGCTCTGCCGGCGGCGATTCCATATCCGAACCGACGAGATCATCAATCATCCTGTTGATTAAATTCATCGTTTTCTTGGATTCGTTCGGGTCTTGATCTTGGAAGAGTAGCCCGTCATGAGTCTTCGGCCCAGGCGTCAGAAACCATGCTCCCGTTTCTATGGGAAACGGATTGTATCCAGCTTGGCGCATAACGCTGGGAATGTCGAAAAAAAGCGCGGTCTGCGCAATTCCAGAAGGTGTAACCTGGTGGAATTCGACAAAGCGCAGGAAGGTCATTTTGCGTGTTGCCGGAATTCCAAGCCAATTGGAGTCGAAAAGTCCCAAGAGATGCCCCATCGAGCAAACCCATTCGCCTCTCACCGACATGATATCGTTGGTTCCGGCCATGAACACATCGAGTCGCCTTTGAATCGGTCTGAATGAGTGCCTGAATGGCTCCCAGAAAGCTTCTCCGACCGATTCCGCTCCTTCGATTTCATTAAACGGATGCATGCCGCGCCAATTGTACCCCTCGGTTGTGTGGTTCGCGATCACCTTTCCGGCCTGGCCAGCGGGCGCAGCGTCAAGTTCGGTATAGTAGTCCAGCACGCGACGCTTGGTCTGCTGATAATTTGTCATTCTAATCCCCTAAGATTTGTATACGGCTTTGGTCCTGTTCAGCTGGTTGAATTCGTGGATTTATCGGTGGCGTTCATCATGCAGCCCTTCAGCAGACCACGCTTTTTCCGCGCATCGTCGAACGTCTTATTTCATATCTGACACCGAGGCCTTGGTTTGAAATTGAACCGGAGCCGGTCCTAACGCACTTCAAAAGCGGAAAATAGCCGCTTGCCAAGGTTTTCGGGTCTATATAGGCTGACTGCCTTCTAAGACTTAGAAATTTTGATTGGATGCCGACTTTGGTGTGCGCACAATTTCCTGAATTGCGTTGTGAGGTGCAAACCGATTCGTCAGATTGGATGTGTGTTTTATGGCAGAACGAAGATTTGACATGACTAGCGGTGAACAGGGCAATCGCGAAGCGACCTCCCAACGATACGAACCTTTGCCAACGGCTTGCATGCCGACAGATTTCTCGATCTCCCTTGATGCCTACAGACAAACCGGAACGGATGGCTTTCTCTCTGGACGTGCGGAACTTTCCCGGAGGCAGCCGATGCGGGGCTTCGAGGAAACCTACACAGACATAATTGATTATATTGTTCGGATAACCCATCGCATCTGGGAACAGAAGGATATCGGATACATTTACGACACCTACAGTCACGACTGCAGGGTTTGGGACGATGTCGGGTTGCAGTATGGACGCGACAAAATCGTTGCCGACACAGTCCACACGAACAATGCATTTCCCGACATTCGGCTTGTCGCAGACGAAATCATTTGGGCTGGAGACGAGACTTTAGGTTTTCATACGTCGCACAGAACGATGATTCTCGGCAACAACACCGGTTTCAGCCGTTTTGGCCCGCCGACCGGAAAGCCCGTCCGGCTGTTTTGCATCGCGAATTGCGTATCAAGGGACAACGAAATATTTCTTGAACACGTGCTCTACGACTCGGCAGGGATGATAAAGCAGCTTGGGTTCGATCCAGTCGATTGCGCGCGGATCGCAGCTGGAGGTGGAAAAAGCCCCGTTGCGCCGAACTTCATGGCAAGTGAACCGAAAAGACTGTTTGGTCAGGGGAAACCGGAACGGATTCCGATTCCAGACAGCATTGTTGATATTGAAGAATTCACGAATGCGGTTTTTCATTCGATATGGAATCGTCGGGATCTATCAGTTTTAGACCGGATATACACGCCTTCGGTTGTATTCGAAGGAGCGACAGGCCGGGTCTATCAGGGAATCGGTCAGATTAAGTCGTTCATCCTTTCGATCTTAGCTATGTTTCCAAACCTCGCACTCACCGTTGACGATCTATATTGGATGGGCAATTCCGAAGATGGATTCCTTGTATGCGCGCGCTGGAGCGCGGTTGGCGCGCACCGGGGGAACGGACCGTACGGGGAACCAACCGGCAGGGAAGTCCGTCTTTGGGGCATCACTCAATGGAAAATTGGGGAAAACAAGATCCAGAAGGAATGGACCATGTTCAATGAATTCGGTGTTCTCATGCAGATCTTTGGATAGGCAAACACACCGTTTGATTTCAGAAAAGTAAGGAGGAAACAATGAAATCTGTAACACGACTACTCGCTGTGGCGGCGCTTGCCGCTGTTCCAGGAGCGGCAAGCGCAGAGTGCGATGCCGGGACTGGCGAGGTGAATGTGCTGACGAATTTCTTCGAAACACTCGAGCTTCTGGCCGATGTGATGGAAGAATGCGAGACCGACGATTTGGCGGTCGATGTCAAGCTCACCACTACGCACAAGGAAGAACGGGAACAGGCGTTTGCCGCCTCGACATCTCCTTATGATGCGTCCGCTGTTGCCAACAGTTCAATCACACTGCTGCAGGCAAAGGGCCAGCTGATGCCCTTGAATGATCTCGTCGACAAATATCGCGATGAGTATCAGATTGAAGACCAGATGCTCATTCGCTTTGATGAGGAAATTGCCGCGATCGCGTTCATGGCCAATGCGCAGCATTTTTTCTATCGGATTGATCTTTTTGAGAAGCACGGAATTGAAGTGCCAAGGACCTATGATGATCTCGTCGCTGCTGCTGAAATTCTAAAGAACGAAGAATCGATTGAGTATCCGTTCGGCGCCGCATTCGGAGGTTCCGGTGGTTGGGAACTGGCCAACGAATTCGTAAATCTATTGTTGGCGAACGGCGGTGAAATGTTCGATCCCGCGACATCTGAGGCTGTTTTCGATGGACCAGAAGGTTTGGAGGCGCTTAATCTGATGGGGACGCTTATGTCTTACATGTCGCCGAATGCTCTAGCCATTGATTTTGGCGGTGTGAAGCAGCAGCTGCAGCGGGGCGAAGTGGCAATGGCTATCCTGTGGGGAGATCAGGCTCCAACCATGGATAAAGAAGGCGAAAGTTCAGTGATCGGCAAAATCGGATTCGCACCGGCGCCGGCGATGATGGAAGGCGGTCCGCCCGCCACGACCTTCTGGTGGGATGGGTATGTCATTCCCAAGAATCTCGACGGAGATCCCGATACGGCGTTCAAGGTGATCATGCACGCGACACGTCCGGAAGTTGTGGAGCAAAACAACGATGTGACGCTTTGGATCAGATCGAATTACCAGCCGACCAATTATACGAAGGCGATTACAGAATCGATAATGGCCAACGCGCCGCCCTATCCAATGAATCCGCAATCGGCCCTCGCACACGGGGCGATTGGCAACAACATCGGTGATTTTCTTGCGGGAAGGGAATCCGCCGAGCAATCGCTTGCTGACGCAGCCGCCGACTATAGGTCGGCTGCGATTGATGCCGGTCTGCTCTCCGAATAATCTCGCCCATATTCCGCTCACATGGCGGGCTATGTGCTGATTTGCCGTCGGTCATGCCAGAATTGACCGACGGCTTCTTATCATGAAGTTCAGAAGTTTCGTCGCGTTTGTCGCGCCTTCAGCCGCTACAATGGTCATCCTTATAGCGTTGCCGCTTCTGGGAATTCTCTATCTCGGGGTGCATCAATCGCACGTAAAGACCGAGTTGGTTGAAGTTACAACAGAGGTGCCGATCTTCGGCGCTTTGACCCGTAAGCAGACACGAACGATTCCGCAGCCTGTTATGGATGAACACGGAGATCCAATCACGGTATGGGAATATGTGGGTGGCAGGAACCTTGCCAAAGCCGCTGACATCGAAGGTTTGTCGCAGACGGCCGGACGTGTCTTCTCAACAGTTTCTGAAAAGGGATCGCTTTCCGGCATCTATAGCGAGTTCACCAATTATGATTTTTGGCGAGCGCTTGAATTCACGCTGATTTATACGTTTCTCACCACTCCGGCGATCCTGGTCGTCGGTTTAGCTCTCGCGCTCGCTGTCAACAGCGTCACACGGAAGGTCAGGGGGACAATCGTCTTTGCAACCCTCCTGCCGATGATCGTGACGCCGATCGTCTCGTCTTTAGCCATTTACTGGCTGTTTCTCGACAACGGTATCGTCACCGCTGTTCTTGAACAGCTGGGGTTTGGACGTTTTTATTTTCTTGCCGACCAGATCACTACCCGAACACTGATTGTCTTATACGGAATCTGGTTCGCTGCACCGTTCGCATTTATCATTCTTTACGCTGGACTGCAGACGCTTCCGCGCGATCCGCTTGAATCCGCCATGATTGACGGTGCGAATGAGTGGCAGCGGCTGCGCTATGTAATCATTCCCCATCTTACGCCTCTGATGACAGTCATAGCATTGATCCACATCATGGATGCTTATCGGGTCTTTGAGCCGATCCTTGTCTTCAACTCCACTGTTTATGCGAATTCGGTCCAGTATCTGACCTATTTTGTGCTGGCCTTTGAGGACAACATCCACAAAGCGGCTGCCTATTCTATCCTGACTATCATCGGGGTGATTATTCTCTTGATTCCTGTGCTGAGGCAGAGCTTCCGAGATCGGAAGCGCCGGACATGAACCGCAAGAGGCCCATCTGGCTGCGTGGACTTACCGCAGGGGGTCTGAGTGTTTGGTTGTTTATCGCCGTTTTTCCGTTTTTTTGGATGTTTCTGATCTCATTCAGAGATCCGATCGATGCATTCTCGGCCAATCCGACCTTGTTTGCGCCGATGACGTTTGAGAATTTTCGCCATGTTTGGATCGAAGACCAATTCTGGCGCTTTGCCGTGAACACGGTGATCGTCACGGTTGCGACAATTTCGATTTCGCTGACCATTGGTTGTCTCGCCGGATATGCGCTTGCCCGATATCATGGATCTGTCGGGTTTTGGCTGCTGGTCGCGGCGCTGGTATTCAGAGCGCTGCCGCATGTTGTTTTGTTGACGGCCTACAAGCCTGCATTCTACGAACTGGGGATCTGGAGCCGTTATGAGACGCTGATTGTTGTATTGGTTGCCATCAACCAGCCCTTTACGATCTGGATGTTGCGAGCGTTTTTTCTGAACATTCCTAACGAACTAGACGAGGCGGCGATGGTCGATGGGTGCTCGCGCTGGAAAGCGTTCAGGCTCGTAATCATCCCGGTCATGTGGCCGGGAGTGATCACCGCTGGGCTGTTTTCGTTTTTGCTCGCATACAATGATTTTCTGATCGCAAGTCAACTTATGAACGGCGAGATGACAACGATGACGGCGGCAATCGGGAATTACATGGGTCAAAACCAGAGCATGGAACAGCTTATGCACGGGATAGCGGGTGCGGTGTCGGTCACCGTTCCGCTCGTGATTTTGATCTTTGTTTTTCAAAAACAGATTGTCGCTGGAATGACCGCTGGAGCGGTGAAAGGTTAAGGTTTTTGCAAAGGCTGTTCACGTTGTTCAATTTTAAGTGGTTTGATTCCGAAATTCCTCCTTAAGCTCTGCCCTGATCAGCAATTCAATTGTCGCTGAATGCTCTTGATACTCGATTTTCGGTGTGTTTGGTGCTGAGCCTGAAATTGCGATGAATGAATTCCAAACAAAATGTGAGTTGCCGAGTTGATTGCTTCTGGATATTCATCATTTATGATCCGGTTGGCCTCGTCGGCCATAACTATAAGCGGCATGCTAAAATCAGCCTGAAGACGACCGTTCATTCGTCTGGGAAGCGGAAAAGTCTGTGGCACACCAAGAAAAGAACGGTGCGGTTTTCGATTAGTGAGGTTATCAGCCTTTCATCGCATACTGCCGGAATTCGTTGTTCACCGATATGTCAGCGCCCCGCTTCGAATAGTATAGACCGGAGTGCAATTCTGATTCTCCGCGGATCGAAATCCTGCTCCGACTAAACGCTTTCGACCGATACCACAGTTGAAAAACTGAATGAGGCCATAAGCGAAGGGTTGAAATCTGCGATTCAGATGTTATATTGGGTCAGCCATTTCGGCAGACAGGGCGGTAGTAAAGATTGATCCGGCGGCGGGAGCCAGTGCCGGGTTCGTCGGATGCGCCGGCGATGCCGCGATGGAAATCCACAGAACACGAGACCTTCCGCCAAGCGGCGATCGGCGCGGTTTGGCCGTCGGTCCGTTTCAGCGGCGTCGTCCGCTGACATCCGCGCGGCATCGCGCTCCGCTCCGCGCTTCATCAGGGAGGTCGGGTTGATTCTTATATATTTGTTCTTATATTTGTATTGTATTTTACTATTGTATATTGTTTATACATATGATGTAATGAGACGGCGCGCAGCGGAAACACGCTGCGGAGACACCGTTTTTGAGAAAGGAGACACCGCATGCCCAGCGCCGCGCCGGGGAAGCTCCCGCAGCCGATCCATGATAATTTCTTCCACCGGATGATCATGTCGAAGCCCCGCGCGCTGCAGGGGCTGTTGTCCGGCGCCTTGCCGAAGGCGCTCGCCGACGTCATCGACTGGGAGCATCCGCCGGAAGTCAAATCCGCCAAGCTGGGAACCGAAGCGGGAGGTCAGCTCATGGCCGACGGCTGGGCCCGGCTTCGGCTCGGAAGCGGCCAGCGCCTCAACGTGGTCATCGAGCACAAAAGCGAAGCGGTTCCGGAGCTGCCGCAGCAGCTGCTCGCCTACGTTGCCGAAATTTGCAAACTGACCGCCGGATTTCCCGGCGCGAAGCGGGGGATCAGCGAGCCGGTCATCGCCCTTGTGGTCAGCCACGCGAATGTGAAATGGAACGTGTCCAGGATGTATGCCGACGCTGTCGCGCCGTTGTCCGGAATCCCCTCTTTCCTGCAGGCGGCGTTTCGCGACCCTGGAGTTGTCCGATCTCTTGATCAGGACAGCTATCTGTCCGGGCTGGAAGGCTACCATTTGCTGGATCTGATCCAAGTCGGCGAGGCCGATATGCCGAAGGATGAATTTCTCCGCGGCGTTCTGGCGGCGTTGAAATGGCAGGGCAGAGACGGTATTACCAAAGAGGGGCAAGAGGCCATAGCGGGCTTGTTCACCGAGCCCGACGTTTTTGAGCATGCGGTGCTGTACGCGGATGAAGCGCTTAAACTGGAACCCGAACATCTTCTGGAGACGATGGCAAGCAGAGAAAGGAAACGAGTGATGGGAACGCTTATGGAATTCTTCGAGCGGAAGGCGCAGGAGCAATTTTACGAAATGGGCAAAGCCGACGGCAAAGCCGAGGGAAGAGCCGGAAGGAAGAGCGGAAGGTAAAGCCGAAGGCATGGTGGACTTGGTGTCCGACTTTCTGCGCCGCCGTTTCGGAAAGCTGCCCGATTGGGCGCGCGAGCGGCTGCAGGCCGCCGACAGCGCTGCTCTGAAACAGATCCATGCCGCGGCGATTACCGCGAACAGCCTGGAATCCGCCTTTGCATCAGCGCCGGGCAATTCCTCCTGACCGAATGCCTGACTCTTATGAACCCGTCAAACAGGTGTTTTTGCACCAAGCCGCACAGCGGGCCTTTCACTTGGCCATGAAGTGTCAAAGCAGCAGCGGAAAGACTCTATGGCCGCACCGGCGGTTATCCTGCGGACGAAGCGACTGCGCTGAGTTTGGCAGGGACCGTATCACAGCGGGGCGTTTCGCTAACGGAACGTGTTTGACTTAGTTTAATCGTTCCGCGCAAAACAAATCGGCTATCTCCGCAGTATTCCCCGGAGCTTAGGAAAGCGCAGCCGCTGCATCAGGTCTTCGGCAGTTGAAATTACAGCTCATCTCAGCCTGTGTGTTTTGGAGAATCGAATGACATCGTCCTGCCCCTTGATCAGGACAGATATCTGTTCGGGCTGGAAGGATCCTGTTTGCTGGACCTGGTTTACGTCGACGAGACCGATATGCCGAAGGCCGCATTTCTGCACTGCGTTCCGGCGGCGTTGAATGGCAGGGCGGAGACTGCATTGCCAAAGAGGGGCAAGAGGCCATAGCGGGCTTGTTCACCGAGCCCGGTGTTTTTGAGCATGAGGCGCTGTGCGCGGATGAAGCGCTTAAACTGGAACCCGAACATCTTCTGGAGACGATGGCAGGCAGAGAAAGGAAGCAAGTGATGGGAACGCTTATGGAATTCTTCGAGCGGAAGGCGCAGGAGCAATTTTACGAAATGGGCAAAGCCGACGGCAAAGCCGAGGGAAGAGCCGAAGGAAGAGCCGAAGGAAAGGCCGAAGGACGAGCGGAAGGAAGAGCGAAAGGAAAGGCCGAAGGCATGGTGGACTTGGTGTCTGACTTTCTGCACCGCCGTTTCGGAAAGCTGCCCGATTGGGCGCGCGAGCGGCTGCAGGCCTCCGACAGCGCTGCTCTGAAACAGATCTTGGACGCAGCGATGACCGCGAACAGCCTGGAATCCGCCTTTGCATCAGCGCCGGGCAATTCCTCCTGACCGAATGCCCGACTCTTATGAACCCGTCAAACAGGTGTTTTTGCACCAAGCCGCACAGCGGGCCGTTCACTTGGCCATGAAGTGTCAAAGCAGCAGCGGAAAGACTCTATGGCCGCACCGGCGGTTATCCTGCGGACGAAGCGACTGCGCTGAGTTTGGCAGGGACCGTATCACAGCGGGGCGTTTCGCTAACGGAACGTGTTTGACTTAGTTTAATCGTTCCGCGCAAAACAAATCGGCTATCTCCGCAGTATTCCCCGGAGCTTAGGAAAGCGCAGCCGCTGCATCAGGTCTTCGGCGCTTGAAATTACAGCTCATCTCAGCCTGTGTGTTTTGGAGAATCGAATGACATCGGGTAGTGTCCAGAATTTTTCGCACTTTCAGTCATGCGACGGCGGCTCCGTTATGTTGAAGTTTCATCTCGCGCAGCGGCTCCATGTTCATATACTTTTGCGTGCTCCACTGCGTGCCGGCGGCGTTGAAATGGCAGGGCAGAGACTGCATTGCCAAAGAGGGGCAAGAGGCCATAGCGGGCTTGTTCACCGAGCCCGATGTCTTTGAGCATGCGGTGCTGTGCGCGGATGAAGCGCTTAGACTGGAACCCGAACATCTCCTGGAGACGATGGCAAGCAGAAAAAGGAAGCAAGTGATGGGCAAGCTCATGGAATTCTTCGAGCGGAAGGCGCAGGAACAATTTTACGAAATGGGCAAAGCCGAAGGAAGAGCTGAAGGAAAGGTCGAAGGTATGGTGGACTTGGTGTCTGACTTTCTGCGCCGCCGTTTCGGAAAGCTGCCCGATTGGGCGCGCGAGCGGCTGCAGGCCGCCGACAGCGCTGCTCTTAAACAGATCATGGACGCAGCGATTACCGCTAACAGCTTGGAATCCGCCTTTGCATCAGTGCCGGACAATTCCTCCTGACCGAATTCCCGACTGCAGAACCTAACAACCGGAAAGAGCTTCGCAGACACACCGCTGCAGCGTGTTGGCAATGCCTCCGCAAATCCATAGACTGGCACAATTTCACTGCGCCAATCAGCTGCTGTGGTTTGTTTAAATGCTAATCAAACGATTTTGAACAGATTGATCCGTTTATGCGCACTGACCATAGGAAAGGATGTAAGCATGACGGCAAAGCACAATTTAGAACTGGTTCAAAAAATGTATCAGGCACTCAATGATCAGGACATTGATGCGCATGATGAGTTTTGGCACAAGGATATGATTTGGCATGGGCCGCCTGGTTTTGGCTCCATATTCGGGCTTGATGGATTTAAGAACGAAGTGCTGCGACCATTTTATCGCGCATTTCCCGATTATTTTGCGAAGAACGACATCGAATTTGCCGACCTGAATTGGGTTGCCGCGACAGGTTTTGTAACCGGCACGCAACTCGGTCCGTATCTCGGGGTGCCGGCTACGGGGAAACCGATGCGGATGCGTTTCTCGGATTTCTGGTCGGTTCGAGACGGTAAACTCAGTGAGAATTGGGTGATGATCGACCATATCGATGTCTTCCGACAGCTTGGTTTCAACATGATGGAGATTCTTCCCAAGCAGCTTTAGGTCTTGCGATTTATCAGCAGAAAATCGGATATTGGCGGAGTTGTTCAGCTGTGCTCGGTAGTCGATAGGGTTGCAATTTTTCGGCAGTTGACATAGCTGCAGCGAAGACTGGATTTGTGCTGAGCATTTGGCACATCAGTCGAAATCACGGCAAACTGGCTGATCGGAAACTGCAAAATTCGGCAAAAATCTAATGGCAGACGGATCAACTGTGGTTTAAACTCCTCCTGTTTATTTAGGTAGTGCGATGGCAAAGATCACATACATAGAATTCGGCGGTACACGCCATGAAATTGACGTGCCGAACGGATTCACGGTTATGGAAGGTGCGCGAGACAACAACATACCAGGCATCGAAGCCGATTGCGGCGGATCCTGTGCGTGTTCAACCTGTCATGTTTATGTCGATGAGACTTGGGTCGACAAATTGCCGCCAAAGGAGCCGATGGAAGAGGATATGCTCGATTTTGCATGGGAACCCGATCCCGTGCGCTCGCGTCTCACTTGCCAGCTTCGCGTGACCGACGAACTTGATGGTTTGGTCGTCCAGATGCCAGAGCAGCAGATTTAAGCTGAAGGCGCCCGCAGTTGGCCTCAAAACATTTCACCGAACAGAGCAATGTCAAGGAATACACCGTCGCTGAAGTCTCTGAACAAGTGCGCACAACCTTTAAGAATCAATTCGGCCGCATCAGAGTAAGGGGCGAGATTTCAAGCCTTTCATTGGCCCGTTCCGGCCACATCTATTTGAACCTTAAACAGGATGCCCATGTGTTGGCCGGGGTGATCTGGAAAAGTCGTACGAATTCAATTCGAATCAAACCCAAGGAAGGCCTTGAATACGTCGCCACCGGCCGACTCACATCCTATTCCGGCCAATCTCGCTACCAGCTTGATATTGACCAGCTGGAACTGGCCGGAGATGGAGAGCTACTCGCAAGACTGGAACAGCTGAAGGCGCAACTGCAAGCGGAAGGGTTGTTCGATTCTGCGCACAAACAAAACATTCCAAAATTCCCTGGCATAATCGGTGTGGTTACCTCGCCCAGCGGGGCTGTGATCAAGGATATCACGCGGGTGCTGCGCGACCGCTTTCCGTCGCACGTGCTCCTTTGGCCGGTGTCGGTACAAGGGCCGCGCTGCGCCGAAGAAATTGCAAATGCCATACGCGGATTCAATCGGCTGCGCCCCAATGGAAGAGTTCCTCGTCCGGACCTTGTTATCGTTGCCAGAGGCGGAGGCTCGGTTGAAGATCTCGCAGGGTTCAGCGAAGAAATCGTGGTGCGCGCGGCATTTGAAAGCCGGATCCCGCTGATCTCAGCCGTTGGGCACGAAACCGATACACCGTTGATTGATCTCGCGGCGGATTTGCGGGCTCCCACTCCGTCAGTTGCTGCCGAAAAGTCAGTCCCGTCGCTCACTGAGCTAGCGACATCGCTCACCGAACATCACAGCAAGATGTCGTCCGTTATGTCCCGGCAGCTTGACCATAGCCGTCAGCGGCTGAAGGATTTGGCAAGAGGACTGCCGCGCCTTGAAAACATACTTGCCCAGCCGGCGCAGCGATTGGATCAAAGGACACAGGAATTATCCAGCGCGATCGACACGCGCTTAAGATCCTCGGAACTGAAGCTGACCCGCATCACGCCAAGATTGGCGCAGCCGAGCGTTGTAACGAATGCCCGAAGGGATCTCGCTGTCGCTTTGTCGAAACTGCGGCCGCGCTTAATCAAGGAATTGGTTGAATCTGGCGCAGCAAACACCCAAGCTGCAATGGAACGGCTCGCGCGGAAACTAGAAGATTCGATTTCCAACCGTCAAGGCAGAGTTGATGAGCTCGGACGATTGCTCGAGACGCTTAGCTACTCACGGGTTCTCGAACGGGGGTATGTGGTTGTGGCAGACAAGAAAAGCGGCATCGTCTCGTCGGCTAAATCGATCAGCCATCCTGAACTGGTTCTGCAATTTCACGACGGCGAAGTTGATGTCCGCATGGTGGAACAGACTTGATTGTTCGGTTTTGACCTCACCGTGAGCTTGCCTTCAATTCACTCACTCGGTAGCGGATGGAATTGTTGGATTTTGACTGTGGAGTCGTCAAATGTCTGAACAGCTGAAAGCGAGCAAGGGCATATGGAAGTCTGGCCGAGGAAAGGGTCGGAAGACGCCAAAGGGACGTCAGCTGGACGACGCCGCGCTGATGGAGGTCCGTGCGCTGCTGGCAGACCGCCCGCGCCGCCGCGATTTGCTCATTGAGTTTCTGCATCTCATTCAAGACAAATTTGGTTATCTGTCAGCAGCGCATTTGCGAGCGCTCGCAGAAGAGCTGCGGTTAGCGCAGGCAGAGGTCTATGAGGTGGCGACCTTTTACGCTCATTTTGATGTGGTCAAAGAAAATGAAGCGCCGCCGCCGGAAATCACCGTGCGGGTGTGCGACTCTTTATCCTGTGAACTGGCGGGCGCGCCGCAGCTCATTTCAGCGCTGCGCGCTGAAATCGATCCGAATCGGATCCGTGTTGAGCGCGCGCCGTGCATGGGACGCTGTGATACCGCTCCAGTATTGGAAATCGGACATCGCCATATAGACCATGCTGATGCGCGGAAGACGCTCGAGGCGGTGGATAGAGGCGAATTCGAGCCGCGGATCCCGCAGCACGAGAATCTAGCTGGATATCTGAGCCGCGGAGGTTACGAAACTTTGCGCGCTTATCGTTCAGGAGCAGCCAGTCGGGACGAAGTGCAGAAAACCATCCTCGATTCCGGCTTACGAGGATTCGGCGGCGCAGGATTTCCTTCAGGGCGCAAATGGTCATTCGTACGAGCGGAAAAAGGACCGCGCCTTATGGCGGTGAACGCAGACGAGGGCGAACCTGGCACTTTTAAGGACCGATATTTCCTAGAGCGGGAACCGCAGGTGTTTTTGGAAGGCATGCTGATAGCGGCGTGGGCGGTCGAAGCCGAATGCGTCTTCATTTATTTGCGGGACGAATACCCTGCATCACGCAAAATTCTGTTGAAGGAAATCGCGGCGCTCGAACAGGCTGGAATCGTGAGTCGGGGATATATTGAACTGCGGCGCGGTGCGGGGGCCTATATCTGCGGTGAAGAAAGCGCGATGATCGAGAGCATTGAAGGCAAGCGCGGTCTTCCTCGACATCGGCCCCCCTTCGTTGCGCAGGTTGGGCTGTTTGGCAGACCGACGCTCGTTCACAATGTCGAAACGCTCTATTGGGTCGCGAGGATTTGCCGCGAAGGGCCGGAGATCTTTTCTTCTGTTGAATTAAATCGCCGGAAAGGTCTGCGAAGCTACTCGGTTTCTGGAAGGGTTGCTAAACCGGGAATCTATATTCTCCCCGCAGGGTCTACGATCTTGGATGTGATGGCTGCTGCAGGGGGCATGGCGGAAGGGCATGTTTTCAAAGCATACCAACCCGGAGGCCCGTCTTCCGGCCTTCTTCCGGCTGCGATGTCCGATATTCCACTGGATTTTGACACGCTTCAGCCATACGGAACCTTTATTGGATCTGCAGCGGTTGTTGTCTTGTCGGAACAGGACAGCGCAAAATTTGCCGCTTTGAATATGCTGCGGTTTTTCGAAGATGAAAGCTGTGGGCAGTGCACGCCATGCCGCATCGGTTGTGAAAAGGCTGTCCGACTGATGAGTGAAACCCGTTGGGATGCTGAACTTCTCGAAGAATTGTGCGAAACCATGGCTGATGCTTCGATATGCGGATTGGGACAAGCAGCGCCCAACGCCATTCGATCAACCATGCAGCACTTCCCGTCCGATGTCGGGCTACCCGTGGATTGAAGTCAATTCGATTAATTTGAAAGAATGAGCTTTTTTCGTAAACTCAAGGACCGGATGTTCCGGTCTTCGTCGAAACTTGACCGAGACATTGATGAACTTTTGGAGGATGCCGAAAAAAACTCCGCACGGGACGTTTCGCCCCGTCAAAGAAGCGCTGAGGTTAGACGCCGCCTGGACGATGAGATGCTTGAGGATTTGGAAGATCTTCTCGTTGCATCGGATATGGGACTGGATTTAGCGGGGAAAGTCACCGCGTCCGTTGCCGAAGAAAAGTTTGGACGAAGAGTTGTTTCTTCTGAAATCAAAGCGCTGATCGCCCAAGAAATCGCCCGTCTACTCGAACCGGTTGCTAAACCGATACCGATTTATTCGGCGAAGCCGCAGGTCATTTTGGTGGTTGGTGTGAACGGCTCCGGCAAGACAACGACGATCGGCAAGCTTGCAAGCCAGTTTCAAGCGGCGGGGAAGCGGGTGGTCATCGCCGCCGGAGACACGTTTCGAGCCGCGGCGGTCGAACAGCTGCAGATCTGGGGCGAACGCGCCGGTGTGCCGGTTTTTGCCGCGAAGACAGGGTCCGATCCGGCCGCGCTCGCATACAGTTCAATGGAGAAAGCCGTTGAAGACAAAGCTGATCTGCTGTTGATTGATACTGCTGGCCGGCTGCAGAACCGCGATGATCTTATGCAGGAGCTGGCGAGAATCGTGCGGGTTATCCGGAAGAAAAATCCGGCCGCGCCGCACAACACTTTGCTGGTTCTGGATGCGACAACTGGTCAGAATGCAGTTTCGCAGGTTGAAGTTTTCAGGCAAATGGCGGATGTGACGGGTTTGGTCATGACTAAACTCGACGGAACCGCGAAAGGTGGAATCCTGGTCGCGCTGGCAGCGAAGTTTGGATTGCCTATTCATGCGATTGGAGTCGGAGAGAGCATTGAAGATCTAGCGCCTTTTGACCCAACCGAATTTTCGAGAGCTTTGACAGGGATGGAATGACAGCACTGGCATCGTCGTGGAACCGCGGTGTTGCGGCCGGTCTGAGAGGTATGGGTTTTGGGCGAATGGATTGTGTCAATTGCCGGGACCCCGGAGGGCGGTCGGCTTGCGGTTGCCCTCGCACTGGCGGCGGCGGTGCTGCACGCTGTGGTTTCGGCGATGCAGAAGGCTCGGTTCGACCCGTGGATTGCCCGGGCTTCCATTGACTTCAGCTATTGCTGGATGGCGGCGCCATTCGCTCTTTTTTTGGTGCCGTATCCCGAACCGCATGTTTGGCCGATTCTCTGCATCGCGATCGCGGTTCATACCAGCTACAAGATTTTGCAGGCGATGGCGTTTTCACGGGGTGCGTTCACGGTTGTTTATCCGCTGGCTCGTGGAACCAGTCCGCTGGCAACAGTTCTTGTCGCCGGGATTGTATTCGACGAGCTTTTCTCCATCACGCAGTGGATTGGAGTCTTTACTCTCATCACGGGAATTTTCGGACTGGCGGCCTATAACCTCCTGCACGCTCCTTATGAACGAAAAGGGTTGGGGGTTGCTATCATTTTGGCGGCAATGACAGGTGTTGCCATCGCAGGATATACGACGATTGATGCTTTAGGTGTCCGCGCCACCGCTAACCCGTTTTCATTTTTGGCATGGTTGTTCTTTCTTGATGGGTTTTTCATGCCGGCGTTGGCGGTTGCCAAACGCGGTGGCCTGCCGAACGCCGCCTTCTGCCGCCGTTTGTTGCCATATGGCTTCGTGGGCGGTCTGGTCGCGGTCTTGAGCTTTGGATCAATTATGCTGGCAACGCGTTTGGACAGCGTTGGCCAAGCCGCGGTGCTTAGAGAAACATCAACAGTTTTTGCAGCAATCATCGGTTGGATTGTGCTAAAGGAGAGAGTGGGTCCCAGACGGTTGGTGCTGATTGTTTTGATTGCTTTGGGCGCCGTGATCGTCGAGTTCGGAAGTTAATTGGAGAAGCGGGCGTGTCCGAAAGAAAGATCTCGCAAGGGCTGAAGTTTTCGCTGGAGATGGGGCCGCTGGCGCTGTTCTTCATTGGTTATTCGGTCTTCAAGGACGATGTGTTCACGATCGGCGGCACGGACTATTCCGGTTTCATCGCTGTAACCGCCGCGTTCATTCCGCTTTGTCTGGCTTCCATAGCCATCCATTGGCGAATGACGGGAGATGTCTCGAAGATGCAGGCTGTCACTGCTCTTCTCGTAGTGGTTTTTGGTGGTTTATCGATCTGGTTCAACGATGAGCGGTTCTTCAAGATCAAACCCACAATCATATATTCGCTGTTCGCCTTGGTCTTGGGGCTGGGCTTACTGAGAGGACGTTCAGCTCTTCAGTTTGCCTTGGACGAAGCCCTGCCGTTGACACGCACGGGTTGGATGATGCTGACGCGACGAACATTTGTCTTCTGCATCGTGCTCGCGGTGACCAACGAAGTGATTTGGAGAACAATGTCCACCGACATTTGGGTACTGTTCAAGACCTTTGGCTTGCTGATCGGAACGATGGCCTTTTTTGTCTTTCAAACCATGGCATTACGCAGTCATTTCGTTGATCCTGAACAAACGGAGGGAGCAGACTGATGTTTGAGAGCAAATGAAGCGAGCCGCTTGAATTTTGATGCTCGCCTCCCTGCCGACTACTTTGATTTCCCTTTGAACAAGATATCCTGCGCCTTTTTGTCAGATTGCAGGTTGGATCGCCGTTCGGAAGCGACAGCCCGTCCGCGCACAACAGCAGGGCGTTCCCCAACTCGCTGCAGCCAAGCTTCCATATGCGGAAATTCCGCCAGATCCTGCTGCTGACCTTCCCACAGCGAAGCCCAAGGCCAAATGGCCATATCGGCGATTGAATACGGTCCGGCAACGAAATCTCTATCGGCCAAGCGCCGATTCAGAACGCCGTATAATCGGGTGACCTCGGAGCGGTAGCGTTTCTTTGCATAAGGAAGGTTCTGCGGAGGTTCCAAGGTGGGGGCATATTTAAGAAAATGATGCGCTTGCCCCGCCATCGGACCCACGCCGCCCATCTGCCACATCAGCCATTCCTCAACGGCGATCTTCTCGCGTTCGCTGCTGCCGTAAAATTGGCCATGCTTGCGCGCAAGGTATTGCAGGATCGCCCCGGATTCGAAAACCGATACAGGCTGACCTTCCGGTCCGTTGTAATCAATGATCGCAGGCATGCGGTTGTTCGGGGCAATCTTCAGAAATTCCGGGTCGAACTGATCTCCTTTGCCAATGTCGACAAGGTTCAGATTGTACCCGAGATTGAGCTCCTCTAATATAATGGTGATTTTCCAGCCGTTTGGCGTTGGCCAGTAGAATAAATCAATGGGCTTTGTCATTCGTGCCTCTTAAATTCGCCGACTCCGTTTGACACTGAACACATACAACTTCAACCAAAATACTGCCGCCGCGCACTGGGAATCACTTGAATCCGCTGGGTTCTGGATTGAACCACGCATGTGAGGAAATGGGAATTCAAGCGCGGCTCCTGTACGTATCAGCGGAAGACCGGCACGGGCATTAGTTCGATCGATGAAGGCCAATGCATTTCTGCAGAGCGTGGTGCGCGGTCTTGCTGGCTTCGGTGTGCCGCATATGATCTCCGCATGGATAAATCAGGCGGTTTTTCCGATTCGACGCATTGGAGTTGTGGAGTTGCCGGCAAGTTGAAAGTGAAAGAATGTTCGTCCGGTCTAAGGGTTCCGGCCGTCAAGAATACGCATCCAGCTGGGGGCGATGAGTATTCCGAGTTTCGTCCCGGCATGTTGTGGAACGGGACGGCGTTTGGATCAACCATCAACGAAAGAATGATATAGATTTCATCCGGCGTTTAACGTCATAAACCAGATCCTATCCATCGTGTGCTGTCATCTCAAAAGACCGGAATACTGAAAGCTTCGAATGGAAAACACAGCCTGAGGGGCTTCTTTTGATCACATTGACAGGCATCTCATCAGTTTGCGGGAAAGTTCTAATCCGGGTAATCTGTCGGTGGTTTAGTGTAACCGAATTTTGCGTTGCGTGGGATGAATTCAGTAGGAGACTTCGTCGTTGTTTCATAACGACCGTCTGTTATTGACAGGAGAATTTTATGGCTGAACCCGAATTGGGCTGGCAGACTCGCGCTGTCCACAGCGGAAGCCGCCGAAGCGGATATGGCGAAATGTCGGAAGCCATATTTCTGACTCAGGGCTTTGTCTACACGAGCGCCGAACAGGCCGAAGAGCGGTTCATTGAGTGCAGCGACGATGAATTCATCTACGCCCGTTACGGAAACCCGACCGTGCGGATGTTCGAGGAGCGCATGGCGGCGCTGGAATGCGTGGAGGACGCTTTTGCGACTGCATCGGGTATGGCGGCTGTGAACGGGGCTCTTTGCTCGATACTCTCGCAGGGAGACCGCTTGGTTTCGTCTCGGGCGCTGTTTGGCTCTTGTCTGTACATCGTTGAAAACGTGCTTCCTCGATTTGGCGTAGAGGTTCAACTTGTCGATGGGCGGGATCTTGAGCAATGGAAGAAAGCCGTTACTCCGGGAACCAAGGCGGTTTTTCTTGAAACTCTCTCTAATCCAATGCTCGAAGTGATCGACCTTCGTGCTGTAAGCGAGATGGCGCATAAGGCTGGCGCATTGGTTGTGGTGGACAACGCGATGGTAACGCCGGTTTTTCAACGGGCCGGCCAGCTTGGGGCAGATGCTGTCATCTATTCCACGACAAAGCATGTGGACGGGCAGGGACGGTGCCTCGGCGGAATCGTTCTCGGCAGCCGCGATTTCATACGCAACACTCTCGAGCCCTATGTAAAGCACACAGGCGGTGCGATCAGCCCATTTAACGCATGGACTATGTTGAAGGGGCTGGAGACGATGTCGCTTCGCATTCGCCGACAGGCGCAAACCGCTTTAGAGCTGGCTAAGATTGCTCAGCGGCACCGCTCGGTGCGCTCGGTGCATAGCCCGGCCCTGCCAAGCCACCCGCAGCACGAATTGGCTTCCAGCCAGATGTCCGGTGGAGGAACCGTGATTTCGATTGAGGTCGAAGGCGGCAAAGCGGGAGCGTTCCGGTTTCTCAACGCTCTGCGACTTTTTCGGATATCCAATAATTTCGGCGACGCGAAGAGCATCGCCACCCATCCTGCGACGACAACGCATCAGCGATTGTCAGCGGCGCAGCGGCACAGTCTTGGCATCACCGATGGCGTGTTAAGGATCTCTGCTGGATTGGAAGATTCGGCCGATCTGTGCCGCGATTTCAAACAGGCATTCGATGCGATCTAACTCTGTCCAAAGCGTTCACATTCCGTTGTTTGTCAATGGTGATCCATATAACTGATGTTTGACTTAAGGCCTGTAGGCTATTTTGTTGGGCTGCTTGCAGCATGCTTTGGCGTGGCTATGGCGGCTCCGCTGGCGGTCGATCTGTTTTATGGCAACGAACATTGGAAAACCTTCGCGATTTCAGGCGTGCTGGTTTTTCTCTTCGGCACCTGTTTGGCTCTTTCGACCAAAAATTCGGTCGGAGATGGATTGACCGTCAAGCAAACTTTTCTTCTCATCACAAGCGTTTTCGCTCTCTTGCCCGTGTTTGCTGCGTTTCCTCTTGTGTTTGGCGATATCAATTTATCGTTCACTGACGCATTCTTTGAGGCGATGTCAGGATTGACGACAACAGGATCGACAATCATGTCCGGCCTTGATGACATGCCTAAGGGAATCCTGTTGTGGCGGGGCATGCTGCAATGGTTCGGCGGCATTTCAATTGTCGTGGTTGCATTGGTTTTTCTGCCTTTGCTTAGAGTCGGTGGCATGCAGCTCTTCCGATGGGACAGCTACGACACTCTTGGGACCGTTCTGCATCGTGCCGCTGAGACAACCCAGAAGATTTCGATCATCTATCTGGTTCTGTCTTTGGCTTGCTTCTCTGCTTATCTTATTTCCGGCCTCTCAATATTCGACGCGGTTGTCTACACCATGACCACCGTCGCAACCGGCGGCTTCGGAAATTACGACAATTCGTTTGAGACACTCGGTGTCGGAGCGGAATATGTTTGCGTCGTCTTCATGATTTTGGCGTCGCTTCCGTTTCTGTTCTTCCATCAAATCTCACAAGGACATCTCAGGAATTTGCTTTCGAGTTCGCAGGCCACCACTTTTTTCCTTATCATTTGTGTGGTTACGATATCGCTTGTTCTTTGGCAGGTTGGTTTCAACAATGAACCGCTCGAACGCGCATTTAGGCAGTCGTTGTTTAACGGTGTGTCGATTCTAACCGGAACGGGCTTTACAAGCGCAGACTATGGAAGCTGGGGAAGTTTACCCGTTGTTATCTTTTTGTGTATCGGGCTGATTGGAGGGTGCGCTGGCTCCACGAGCTGCTCCGTTAAAGTTTTTAGATATCAGTTATTGATTGCGGCGACTGCTTCGCAGCTGCGCAAGATCCGCACTCCGAGGGCAGTGATTGTAACCCGATATGAAGGCGCCGAGGTATCCAACAGCGATGTTCGGTCCGTCGTTGCCTTTTTTCTGATGTTTTTGGGCACACTTGCAGTGGCTGCTGTTCTACTGGCAATGACTGGCGAGGATTTCATTACATCTTTGTCCGGAGCGGCCACCGCGCTCACGAATGTCGGCCCCGGACTGGGGCCTGTCATCGGCCCGGAAGGGAATTTTGCCGAATTGAATAACTCGGCAAAATGGGTGCTGGCATTTACGATGCTGGTAGGACGCTTGGAATTGACTGTGGTCTATGCGGTCTTATCAATCAGGTTCTGGCAATAATGAATTTGTCCATACCCTTAGGCAAAGCAATTTGTGAAACTTTGCACGAGCAGGGTGCGCGCGTTGTTTTTGGTATTCCCGGCGTGCACAACCAAGAAATTTACCGAGGTCTTCAGGAATCCGGGCTAAAGCACATCCTGGCGCGCCATGAGCAAGGCGCAGCGTTCATGGCTGACGGGTACGCCAGAGCCACCGGCCGTCCGGGAGTCGTGTTCGTGATAACCGGGCCGGGCTTAACCAATGCTTTAACCGCAGTCGGCCAATCCTATTCGGATTCAGTGCCGATCTTGGTTATCGCGAGCTGTCTGAATCAGTCAGAAGAAGGTCCAGGCACAGCGTATCTTCATAAACTCAAGAATCAAACGGCAGCGGGAGACAGTGTCGCGGATTGGAGCGTAACCGAAAGCGACCCGGAATTAGCCATTAAGCGGATTCACCAAGCATTTTCAGAATTCAAATCCATGCGGCCGCGACCCAAAATATTAAATCTGCCAACGGATTCTCTGCAACTTTCAACCGTGCGGCGGCGGCAGAACAGTTCAGAACCGAATCACAAAATTCCTGCCGACCGAGAAGCCGCTGGGGAGTTGGCACGGCAGATGGAACGTTCACAGCGCACCTTGTTTATTTTTGGCGGCGGTGCGGTCAAGGCGGCTGCCCAAGCGCGACAAGTTCTTGCTAAGGCCGGAGCCGCATCATTTCTGACCTATGCCGGACGAGGCGTGATTCCATCAAGTTGCGGTCTGAATTTTGGTTCATATTTGGCACGGCCCGGCAGCAAGGAGATAATAAACTCGGCGCACCTTGTCGTCGCTATCGGCACGGAACTTTCCGAAGTTGATCTCTGGCGCCGGGAACTCGGCAGCCGCGATGCCGTACTGCGGATTGACATTGACGCCGATGTTCTGGACCAGAGCGGAAGCTTTTGCCGCCCGGTGTATTCCGATGCCCGTGCATTTCTTACCCATCTGAGCGAAGAGCTTGATGGCCGACCACTCTTTTCCCATTGGAACGAAACCGAGATTGCAAAAACACGGCTGGAATTCCGGGCTGCCTGCGATGCCGAGCGACCGGGCATTGCCAGTGTGGCCGAGACACTCTGCGCGTCCTTGCCCGAAAACTCAATCGTGTATTCGGATATGACACAATTTTCCTATGTTGCGAAAGAGGTTGTTCCAGCTGAACAGCCGGGTGGTTGGCATCATCCCTACGGATTTGGAACCCTTGGGTATGCGCTTCCCGCGGCCATCGGAGGAAAAATCGCTTGTCCGGACAGCGCTGTTGTGGCGATCGCGGGAGATTACGGCTTTCAATACACATTGCAGGAACTTGGAACGGCATCTGAATTGCAGCTGGCGCTTCCTATCGTGATCTGGGACAATCAAAGCCTTGGGGAAATCGCCGACAGCATGATCAAGGCCCAGATCAAACCAACAGCGGTGAAGGCTTTCAATCCAGATTTTTCGGCATTGGGCGCCGCTTATGGGCTGCACACCGCAGAGCCGCGGACTGTTGAGGATTTATGCGATGCGGTGCGCGCGGCTTTCCAAGCGGACAGGCCAACACTCATCCGCGCAGATGCCGCCGTTTTGATCGCTGATCACGGGCGTTTCAAATCTCAGGTCACGCTTTGAACCGCAGTGTCGATCGCATGCAAAAAGGACTTTGCCGAAGAACTGCCTGAAATCAGCAAATACCGATCCTTGCCCTCGCACAGGATGATGACTCCGAGATGATGCATGACCGTGCGGGCCATTGCACCGGGTTGAAAAGCCGGCGGGTGAACATCTATAGGGCAAAGCCGTTGCAATGCTGCTACGGATGAACTGCCGGTCAAGCGAAGCGCTGCCCAATTATCGGATTGATCTGTGCAGTAGGCGGTCTTGCTGATCGCCGCGAGCAAGCGGTCGAGATTTGCACTGTCGCCTTCCGTCATCGCAAACCATTGATCCTGTGACAAACCGATCATGATCATTCCGTCGGCAAGTGAACCCGAAGTCGAACCGGGGGCAGGCAGCGAAAAACCGCAGGCCTCCGACACCGTATCGCGCAAATCCGCTTCGCCTCCGATGGGACAGGCCAGTGAAGCGATATTCAAGTCCGTTACCTCTGACAGATCGGCGCTGCCGAAATTGTTCCGGTATCCGTTTAGAAACTGTGCCCGAGCCAGTTTGAATTCAGCCATGCAGCCGCTCCCCGTTTGGATCAAAGAAGTGGGGCGAGACAATCTCGACCTTAACCGATTGACCACGCACCGGATTGGAGGCGATGACGGTTTCGCCCATGCGTTCCGAACCTCGGCGAATGAAGCCGAGTCCGATCGAATGTCCGAGTGTTGGAGACCAGGCAACGGAAGACATCCAACCCTCGTCGTTTTCAAGTGTCGTTGCTGAACCTTGGCTGAAAAAATGTGCGCCTGCGGTCAGCTCTTCCCTGCGATTCAATGGCCGAAATCCCATCAGCCGCAATTCATCGGTCTGCATGCCTTCGCGGCGGCTCAGCACAGCTCCGATACAGTCCTTTTTCGTTGAGACGAAACGTTCCAACCCGAGATTGCGCGCGGTGGTTTGTCCGTTCAGCTCGTTTCCTGCCGCGTGCCCTTTTTCAACTCGCATAACGCCGAGGGCCTCAGTCCCGTAGGGTACGGCATCGAATTCTTTTCCTGCATCCATCAATGCTGACATCATCGAATTCCCATATCGAGCCGGAACGGCGATTTCATAAGCGAGTTCACCGGAGAATGAGATGCGAAAGAGTCGGGCTTTGACGCCGCCGCAGACCGTAAGCTGCCCGCATGCCATGAAAGGGAAGGCTTCGTTGGACATATCGAAACCCTCATCCACCAGCTTTGCGAGCAGACGGCGGGAATTCGGCCCGGCGACTGCAAATTGAGCCCAGCCGTCGGTAACCGAGATCAGATGCACGTCCATTTTCGGCCAGAGGCACTGACGAGCGAATTCAAGCTGCCTGAAGACCAAAACCGCGTTGGCAGTGGTCGTTGTCATCAAATAGTGATTTTCGCCAAGCCTTGCCGTCGTTCCATCATCATAAGCGATCCCGTCTTCACGCAGCATCAAACCATAGCGGGTCTTGCCGATGGGAAGCGTGACGAACCCATTCGAATAAACCCGGTTGAGGAATGCGTTCGCGTCGCGGCCCTGAATGTCTATTTTTCCGAGTGTGGTGACATCGCAGATTCCAGCCGATTCCCGGGTTGCGCGAACCTCGCGATCAACCGATTCCCGCCAATGCGTTTCTCCATCGCGCGGGAACCATTGCGCCCGCATCCAATTTCCGGTTTCGACAAAGACGGCTCCGGCCTGCGCGGCCCATTCGTGGCTTGGCGTCAATCGTGCTGGCCGGAATTCTCCGCCTTTGTGTCGTCCGGCCAATGCGCCAAGCGCCACCGGTGTGTAAGGTGGACGGTAGATTGTTGTCCCTGTGGCATCGATGGTCTGACCGGTCAGTTGTGCAATGACCGCCAGCGCGGACACGTTCGCGGTTTTGCCTTGATCGGTGGCCATGCCGAGAGTCGTGTAGCGTTTCAGATGTTCTACGGACCGGAAGCCTTCAAGGCGAGATTGTTCGATATCCTTGACGGTGACATCGTTCTGGAGATCAAGCCAAGCGCGTCCGCGGCTTTCCGCGACATGCCAGAACGCAGATATGGAACATGGCTCCTCGCCGGTCTCCGGAATCTCTGCAGAGACAGGATTGAAGCCCAATGATTCGGAGAATTCGGATCCGACTTTGGCGCCGGACGCAAGGCAGGCTGAGAGAGTGAATTCGCCGTTGGCGGCCCCCGCGACACCCATATTGGCTTCAAGCGCTTCGCCTGGAACGAAGGCGGTGATGTCAGCATTCCACACTGGTTGATTTCGTTTGTGACAAGTCAGTTGCAGATTAGGACTCCAACCGCCTGACACAGCCAGGCAGTCTACCGAAAGCGATTGGCCATTATTGAGTTCAATTGATCTCAAGGACTTGCGCCCTTTCGCTGATACGACCCTTCTGCTCAGCATTGCAGGCGTACCTGTCGGTGCCGCAATTCTCGGCGCTTCACGGATATCAATAATCGCGGCCACTTCAATGTCATGCGAAGCAAAATCTCTCGCGGTTTGCCAGCCGCTGTCGTTATTCGTGAACACCGCGATTCTTTTGCCAGCCGCGACTCCGAACCGATTCAGGTATCCGCGCAACGCACCGGCAAGCATGATATTCGGGCGGTCGTTATTGCCAAAGGCAATGGAGCGTTCGGTTGCTCCGGTGCAAATGGCTGAGCGTTTCGTATAAATCCGCCAAAGAACCTGCCGGGGTTTTCCTCCCGAGTTCAGCAAGTGATCGGTCTTTCGTTCAACCGCGCCGAAAATCCCGTGATCATATGCGCCAAAAACCGTGGTGCGCCGCATCACCCGGACATTGTCCATGCTGTCCAATTCAGCCGCTGTTGCTGCTGCCCATTCGGCTCCGGTCCCATTGCTGATTCGGCATGACTCAAAGTTGACTCTGCCACCGGGAAGGAAGTCCTCGTCGGCCAGAATCACTCTTGCTCCAGAACGACCGGCAGACAGAGCTGCCATCAGTCCGGCAGGACCTGCGCCGACGACGAGCAGGTCGCAGTGCAGGAATCCCTTGTCGTAGCTGTCCGGATCCGGTTGTCCAGAAAGTGCGCCCAAGCCGGCCGAGGAGCGGATGAACGGTTCGTAGACGCGTTCCCAGAATGCCTTTGGCCACATGAACGTCTTGTAGTAGAAGCCCGCTGTCAGGAATGGCGACAACAGGTCATTCACGGCCATTAGGTCGAATTCCAGTGACGGTTTGTGATTTTGGCTGGTCGCCACAAGACCATCGAACAGTTCCACAGTCGTGGCGCGGGTGTTGGGTTCCTGCAGCGCGCCAGACCGCAATTGCACCAATGCGCTTGGCTCCTCTGATCCTGCGCTGAAAATGCCCCGCGGCCGGTGGTATTTGAAGGATCGGCCGACAAGAATCTGACCATTTGCGAGTAAGGCTGAGGCCAACGTGTCGCCGCGATGGCCTGACATGGCCTTGTCGTTGAATTGAAACGAAAGATTGACCGATTTATCGACCAACCCGGCTGCTATTCTGTTCGGCTGGTTCATTTTCCGCGGCCTGCTGCCAGCGCGACGTCTCGCGCGATTTCGACATGCTTGATTTCATGCGTGGTTGTGTCGCGGGTAACCACGAGCCAGGATCTGTCGCCCTGCTCATGATACCAAAGTTCGCGGTGTTCGCCCGCTGGGTTGGTTCGGATATATTGATAATGATAAAATTCGTGATCGGCGTTATCAGAATCCGGGTCGGGTCGTTCGATCAGTGAGGCATCGCCGAGATAGACAAACTCGGCGGCATCTCGCGGGCCAAGCAGGGGATGGTCGATGATCATGGCAACTTCCTCAGTGGAGATTGGGCTGTGCGCCAACGCCCTTTTCGTCGATCAGGTTGCCGCGCTGATACCGGTCAAGGCGAAACGCTCTCGCCGTTTCGTGCGGTTCATCTCGAGCCAGCAGATGTGCTGTGCAATAGCCGGATGCTGGTGTTGCTTTGAAGCCGCCGTAGCACCAGCCGCCGTTGAAGTAGAGGCCGCGGATGCTTGTGCGATCAATGAACGGCGATCCGTCCATGGACATATCCATAACCCCTCCCCACATCCGCAGCAGCCTTGCTCGTCCAAGCATCGGAATCAGAGCCATTCCGCCTTCGCAAACATCTTCGACGGTCGGCAGGTTGCCCCTTTGGGCATAGGAATTGTATCCGTCCAGGTCGCCTCCGAACACCAGCCCGCCCTTGTTGGATTGACTGACGTAAAAGTGACCTGCGCCAAAAGTTAAAACTCCCGGCAGGACAGGCTTCAATCCTTCCGACACGAATGCCTGCAGAACATGTGACTCGATCGGGAGTCTGAGTCCCGCTTTTGCCATAACGCGGCTTGAGGATCCGGCGACGCAGACTCCGACACGGCCGGCACGGATCGGACCGCGGTTTGTCTCGACCCCGAGACAAACGCCATTTTCTATATGAAAGCCGGTAACTTCGCAGTTTTGTATGATGTCGACGCCAAGCGCGTCAGCGGCTCGGGCATAACCCCATGCGACTGCGTCGTGGCGAACGGTGCCGCCGCGCGGCTGCCAAAGCGCCCCTTTGATTGGAAAGCGGGCATTGTCAAAATCCAGAAATGGAGCATGTTTGCGCAGCGCGTCGGCCCCTAATATCTCGGAACCGGCTCCCGAGTAGCGCATGACATTGGCTCGCCGAACCGCTGCGTCTCGCTGCGCGTCCGTGTGAAAAATGTTCATAATGCCGCGCTGCGATATCATGGCGTTGTAGTTGAGCTCCTGTTCCAATCCTTCCCAAAGTTTCAAGGAAAATTCGTAGAAGGGCTGGTTTCCGTAAAGAAGGTAATTGGAGCGGATTATTGTGGTGTTGCGCCCGATGTTCCCCGAACCAAGCCAGCCCTTCTCCAACACAGCTACGCGTCGGACTCCATAGACTTTAGCAAGATAGTAAGCCGCAGCCATTCCATGGCCGGCCCCGATGATAACGACATCGTATTCGTCCTGAGGCTCCGGTTCTCTCCACATGGCATTCCAGCCTCGGTTTCCGGTCAGGCCTTGAGTTAATATTTTAAGTGCAGAAAAACGCATTGAACCGTCCGCTGATCGTTTCTCGGTTTAATTATCAATTGGAAGGAATGCCATGCTTATGAAAAACAAACACCGGCTTGTGCAATCTGGGCAAATTCCAAAGCACACTAGCGGCACCGCCTGTATCTCGTGCTCATTGCAGGTTTCGCGTTAATGCCGTCATTCAGTCTGGTCCAGCCACTTCGTGCTGCGAATCCATTTAGTGCCGAATTTTTTGGTAGTGTCCAGAATCTTTGGTACTTTCATTCATGCGACGGCGGCTCAAAGAACATTTGCCGATCACACCAAAGCGAAGCGTCCAAAAAAGCGCCGTAGACGACCCTCCAAGCCCGTGATCGGAGCCGCGGCGACCGTCAGCCGGTCCGGAACTCCGAAGGCCTGCCTCGTCGAGGAATTGTACAAAAGGCTATTTTCGTATAATTCCAAAAATGGAAAATTCTATTTTGAATCGGTCAGCCGAGCGCTGGAATCCAATTTAGAGCAGACACGATCCAGCAATTTTTTTAGGACGGAATTGTCAAATCTCTTGACATAACGCTGAATCAAAAATTCAGGTAATTCCGAAATAAGAGGCGCAAGCGAATGTGTGGAATCGTTGGATTGTTTTTGAAAGATCAAGCCCTGAGGCCCGAACTTGGCCGCCTTTTCGCGCCAATGCTGGTTGAAATGACAAGCCGAGGACCGGATAGCGCCGGTATCGCCGTATTCCGCAATCCTTCGCCGTCGGACTTCTGCAAGCTGACAGCATTCAATCCGAAAACCGATTTCAATTGGAAGAGAGCCGCAAAAATGCTTCAGGCGGAACTCGGATCCGAGGTTGCTTCATCTCCGAATGACACTCATTGTGTGCTGCTGTGTGCCGCGGATGCCGATCATGCTTCCGCCGCCCTTGAAGCTCTTGATGAAGACATGCAGGTGATGAGCGTCGGAAATTTTGTCGAGATCTATAAGGAAACCGGGCTTCCCGACGATGTTGTGAGTCGTTTTGGGGTCGGACAGATGGAAGGCAGTCATGCGGTCGGGCACACGCGCATGGCGACCGAAAGTGCAGTCACAACTGCTGGCTCGCATCCATTTTCAACAGGAATGGATCTTTGTCTTGTGCATAATGGATCATTGTCCAACCACAATCGTCTGCGCGACCGTTTGAAACGAGCGGGACTAAAGTTTCGAACTGAAAACGATACTGAAGTTGCGGCAGCGTATCTGACCCACCGCATGCAAAGCGGCTGCAGTCTGCACCAAGCGCTGGATGATTGCATCAATGATCTTGATGGATTTTATACATTTGTCGCGGGATCAGCGGATGGATTTGCAGTGCTGCGCGATCCAATTGCATGCAAACCAGCGGTATTGGCGGAAACCGACAGGTTTGTCGCGTTCGGCTCAGAATATCGATCATTGGCAATTCTGCCTGGCATTGAAGACGCAAAGGTATGGGAACCCGAACCGGCTGTTGTCTATAGCTGGAGCATCCATTGATGGCCATGCGAGGCGAAAATCCAACGATACTGAGCCTTGCCTCGTCAACATTGCGGGAGGTTAACGAGCAGCTCCAAGCCCATAATGGACAATTCACCGACGCTTATTTGCGTGTTCGGGATCCAAGCGGCGCGCATGCGATCGGATGCGGGATCGACGCGCCGGTCACCGTCGAAATTGATGGACATGCCGGGTACTATTGCGCCGGAATGAACCAAAAGGCGGAAATCATCGTCAATGGCAATGCTGGTCAGGGTGTGGCTGAGAACATGATGTCTGGCCGTGTGCTGGTTCGTGGAAACGCAAGCCAGTCGGCGGGAGCGACAGCACATGGCGGCCTTCTTGTCATTGAAGGAAACGCCGCTGCGCGCTGCGGAATTTCGCTGAAAGGCGCTGATATCGTGGTAAAGGGAAATGTCGGTCATATGAGCATGTTCATGGCGCAGCGAGGCCGGCTTGTTGTGTTGGGGGATGCTGGAGAAGCTCTAGGAGACTCGATTTACGAGGCGCGGGTTTATGTGAAGGGCAGCGTGCGGAGTCTTGGGGCCGATTGTGTCGAGAAACCTTTGCAGGACACGCATATCGGTGAGTTAAGGCAATTGCTTGAAGCAGCGGGTTGCGATCCAACTGATGTCAAGGGTTTCAAACGCTTTGGCTCGGCAAGACAACTTTACAATTTCAAGGTGGATAATGTCAGCGTCTACTGAACACAGCGGTTATAGATCCGAATGGGGACTGCGCGAGTCCCACAGCTTTGACCGGCATACCATCCATTACATTCATGAAGCGGCGAGAACCGGACTCTATCGCATAAGAGGATTCGGAGCGAAGCGACGCATCCCGAATTTTGATGATCTGCTGATGAAGGGAGCATCAATGTCGCGTTATCCGTTAGAGGGATACCGCGAGAAATGCGGAACCGATGTGGTTTTAGGCGCACGCTTCGCCAAAAAGCCTCTGCATTTGGATATTCCCGTGACGATTGCCGGAATGAGTTTTGGCTCATTGTCGGCAAATGCCAAAGAGGCTCTCGGCAGAGGCGCGAACGAGGCTGGAACTTCAACCACAACAGGCGATGGCGGAATGACGCCGGAGGAGCGCACCCATTCGAAGATGCTGGTTTGCCAATATCTGCCGTCGCGCTACGGCGTCAATCCAGATGACCTGCGAAAGGCCGACGCGATTGAAGTGGTGGTTGGCCAAGGGGCCAAGCCAGGTGGAGGGGGCATGCTGCTTGGCCAGAAAGTGACCGGTCGTGTGGCCGAAATGCGGACCTTACCGCAAGGCGTTGATCAGCGGTCGGCCTGCCGCCACCCGGACTGGACAGGACCGGACGATCTGGCGATCAAGATACTTGAATTGCGTGAAATCACTGGCTGGGAAAAGCCGATCTATGTCAAATGCGGCGCAGCGCGGCCCTATTACGACACGGCGCTTTCGGTGAAAGCCGGAGCTGATGTTGTGGTTATTGATGGAATGCAAGGCGGAACCGCGGCAACGCAGGACGTGTTTATCGAGCATGTCGGGCAGCCGACGCTTGTGGCGGTCAGGGAAGCGGTTCAAGCGCTCATCGATCTTGATATGCATAGAAAAGTGCAGCTGATCGTGGGTGGTGGGATACGGTCCGGAGCCGATGTCGCCAAAGCTCTGGCAATGGGAGCCGACGCGGTATCGATCGGAACCGCGGCCTTGATCGCTCTTGGCGATCAGGATCCGGCTCTGGAAGAAGCCTACCGTGGAGTTGGATCGGCTGCCGGTTGCTGGGAAGATTACCAAACAGGCAATGATCCAGCGGGAATTACGACGCAGGATTCCGAACTTGCCTCGCGTCTGGATCCAGCCACCGCCGGCAAACGACTCGCCAACTACCTGCGGGTTCTGACGCTGGAAGCGCAGACAATCGCACGCGCCTGCGGAAAAAGCCATGTGCATAATCTTGAGCCGGATGATATGGTCGCATTGACCGTCGAAGCGGCGGCGATGGCTGGAATCCCTCTTGCCGGCACCAACTGGATTCCGGGCAGCGACACGAGCAACGCAAAGCCATAACGCGCAGTTGAAAGAAGAGATTGGAAGAAAATTATGGTCAATGATATTGTCCAATACGCACGATCAGAACACAAAAACTATTTTTTGATGAGTTTCACCGACCTGTTCGGCGTTGTTCGTTCCAAGCTGGTGCCGGCCTCGGCAATCAAGCAAGTCGCTGCGGAAGGAGCGGGGTTTGCGGGATTTGCCGCGCATCTGGATATGTCGCCGGCCGATCCGGACATGCTGGCAATGCCGGACATTTCTCGAATGATGCACCTGCCTTGGAAACATGATGTTGCGTGGGTGCCGTGCGATATTCATATGAATGGTGCGATTGTCGATCAAGGGCCGCGCGCGACTTTGCAGCGGGTCATCTCCGCGGCGGAGGAAGCAGGCATAATATTCATGTCCGGTGTCGAACCAGAATTTTTTCTTCTCACGCCGGAGGGTGATGAGATTTCGGATGCCGAGGACACCCGTTCAAGACCTTGTTACGATCAGCAAGCGCTGATGCGGCGCTATCCGGTGATTTCGAAGATTTGCGACTGCATGCAGGAACTCGATTGGGAGCCGTATCAAAATGACCATGAAGACGGTAACGGCCAATTCGAAATGAATTGGGGCTTCGCGGACCCGCTGACGACCGCTGATCGGCACACTTTCTTCAAATTCATGGTGAAGACCATCGCTGCAGAGCATGGCTTCCGAGCCACATTCATGCCCAAACCGATGCCGAATTTGACTGGCAACGGTTGCCACGTCCATCTCTCCGCTTGGGACAGGGAGGGAAGGACTAACCTGATGACCGGCGACGGTGAGCTCGGTCTCTCTGATTTGGCATACCATGTGATCGGCGGGCTGTTGAATCATGCTGAAGAACTTGCTTTGGTCACCAATCCCGTTGTGAATTCGTATAAGCGCATCAATGCTCCCGTTACGACATCCGGTGCGACTTGGTCGCCGAACACTGTTACCTATGGTGGAAACAATCGAACGCATTTGATACGCATTCCCGGCGATAACCGGATCGAAGTTCGGCTCGCTGACGGGGCGGCAAACCCATATCTGCTGCAGGCCTGCGTGCTTGCAAGCGCGTTGGACGGCATTCAATCCAAGACACCGCCGGGCAAGCGGCTTGATATTGATATGTATACCGAGGGGCACAAAGTCAGGCGGGCGCCGCAATTGCCGTCGAATATGCTGGACGCGATCCGATCGTTCAACAAATCCAAATTCGCACAGTCAGCTTTGGGAACGGAATTCCACCGCGCATATGGCAAGCTCAAAATGATGGAATGGAACGACTATATGCGACATTTCACGGCATGGGAGCGAATGAACGCGCTGGATGTTTGACGAGCACAACCAAAGATCGACGCATGCCCAGCGGCGGAGCCGCCACAATCGCAATTACGGCTTTAACCGCGGCAATTCATCCTCTGCCTGACATTTGCATGCAATCAGAGAACGACGATTTGCAGTTCGGAGATCGCTTAATTGCATCTTGCGCTCATCTGCGCCAGCTGCCGACATGATTTCCGCATTGAGCCGAACACCCTTGGCAATAGCCTTTTTGCCATTCAGCCGCCAATTTGAATGATCTAATGCAGCAAATAATTGACACGGTCGAATAAGTAACTAATTGGTGCGCACAAGCGTATGGGTTAGGCATGCGTTTGAAAGGGTTTTTTCAGCATGATTCGAAGGAAGCTCATCTCTTTTGAAGATGCGGCGGCGCTTTTAGCTGACAATGCGATTGTCAGCGTGTCATCTTCGGCGGCAGTTGGTTGCCCGGACGCAATGCTCGGAGCGATCGGAAGGCGGTTCGCCGCAGAAGGACATCCTCGGAATCTCATGACACTCCATCCGATTGCAGCCGGTGACATGTACGGTGTGACCGGTATTGATCATATTGCGCGGAAAGGATTGCTTTCCCGCACACTGTGCGGTTCTTATCCGTCGGGGCCATCTTCAAAGCCGATGCCGAAAATTTGGCGGATGATTTTGGATGATCAGGTCGCCGCCTATAATGTTCCTTCTGGCATTCTGTTCGATATGCATCGGGATGCGGCGGCAAAGCGTCCGGGGCACTTCACTAAAGTCGGCATCGACACCTATGTCGATCCCAGCCTTGAAGGATGCGCCATGAATGCCAGCGCGGCAAAAGTTCCAATTGTTCACCGGCGGGAGCTTGATGGCGATACCTGGCTTTATTTTCCGAGCATCGCACCGGATGCGGCGATCATCCGAGCCACCACTGCGGACGAGCGCGGCAATCTGACTTATGAACATGAAGGCGCACTGCTCGGCGGTCTGGACTTAGCCCTCGCTGCCCGCAACAACGGCGGGATCGTCATTGCGCAGGTGAAGCGCGTTGCGGCGGCCGGATCGCTCCCGCCGAAAGATGTCGTTGTTCCAGGAAATCTTGTCGACTTCATTGTTGTCGATGCCGAACAGACGCAAGCGACGGAAACCGTCTATGATCCCGTCATTTCAGGCGAGATCACTCGACCTTGGTCAAGCTTCGAACCACCGAAATTTTCTGTTGAGAAAGTCATTGCCCGACGGACGGCGATGGAGCTTCGATTCGGCCAAACGGCAGCACTCGGCTTTGGCATATCCGCATATGTTCCACAGGTCATCCTTGAAGAAGGACTTCAAGGTTCGATCACTTGGGCGATTGAACAAGGCTCGGTCGGAGGGATTCCGCTGGACGGTTTTGCTTTTGGATGCGCCTCAAATGCTGACGCCGTACTGCCGTCTCCGATTCAGTTCACCTATTTTCAAGGCGGTGGATTCGATGTGGCTTTACTTTCATTCTTGGAAATCGACACGCAGGGCAACGTGAATGTTTCGAAGTTAGCGAAGAAACCTTATCTGACGGCCGGCTGCGGAGGATTTGTCGATATCGCCTGCCATGCCCGCAAAATCGTGTTTTCGGGCTTTTTTGAAGCCGGAGCCGCATTCGATCTGACCGCGGGTAAGCTTTCGATCACAAAGCCCGGCAAATTTTCGAAGTTCGTCGATCAGGTGGAGCAGATCACATTTTCGGGCCAACGTGCGATCGCGTTGGAACAGGATATCCAAATCGTGACCGAGCGCTGTGTCATATCGCTGGACAGAAACGGACTGACAGCGGTTGAGATCATGCCCGGCATCGATCCCTATAAGCAAATCGAACAAGCCAGCCAAGGGCGGGTGAAGATTGCTGCGGACGCCAAGTCAATGCCAGCGTCTCTTCTGCAGCCGGAACCAATGGGGTTGCGATTGTGACTGAATTGATTCTCGATACCTTCGGCAGTGCTTTGGTCATTCGCCTCAACAACCCTAAACGGTTGAATGTTCTGGATTTTGATGTGCTGGCCAGCCTTGAACAAACAATCGATGAGGCCGAACGCAATGCAGCGCTGCGGGGAGTTGTGTTGACCGGGGCTGGCGAACGAGCGTTCTGCGCCGGCGCGGATATCAGCTGTTGGGGGAACATGAAGCCATATGAATTCGCCCGCGATTGGGTGCGGAAAGGGCACCGTGTTTTTGATCGATTGGCAGGATTGGCCAAGCCAACAGTCGCAGCGTTGAATGGTCTGACTCTTGGCGGCGGATTAGAACTCGCGGCAGCGTGCGATCTTCGCATCGCGGCGCGCCATGTGGAAATTGGTCTGCCTGAAGCACGGGTTGGCGTGGTCCCGGGCTGGTCTGGAACACAGCGCCTCGCTCGATTGCTGCCAGGGCCGGTGATTAAGGAAATGGCGGTGTTCGGCCGCAGGCTTTCGGCCGAGAGAGCGGTGACGCTGGGTTTTGTCGCGGAAACCGCCGCCGATCCCGTCCAGACAGCTATTGAATTGGTGAACAGTCTCTCGCAATTGTCTCCCTTGTCTGTCGAGACAGCAAAATTATCGATCAATGCGGGCGCTGGCGAACAAGCCGCCTCGTCGCTGGATGCTCTTTCTGGCGCGGCGATCCTCGGTACAGAAGATTGCGCGGAGGGAATATCGGCCTTTCGGCAGAAACGATCAGCTGAATTCAGAGGCAGGTAAATTCAAGTCTTGGACACCATGAGAGATGCAGCCGGGGAAATCACGGCGCAATGAGCTTCACCGAATACCGCTGTGGATCAAGCCGTCGGGTTCGGAGAAAAGGGACCGGTCGCGGATAATCGGTCTCTTTCACATTCAAACCAAATGGAGACATAGCAATGATCAATAAGCAAATCACAGGGGTTGCAGTTGCCGTCTTGGCCGCATCGACCGCAATGGCAGCCGCTCAGCAAGTCGAGGTTTTGCATTGGTGCATAATTTAAACCTGCGGAATCGGGTTCGTCGATTGGATGTGAAAATTCGGAAGGTGATTCGTGGCTACCCCAGCGGTCAAAAGAAATCGTAAGCAGGACCACTTTGACTTCATAATCGTGGGAGGTGGTTCAGCAGGATGTGCGCTTGCCCGCCGGCTGATCGAAGCGAAGCGGTTTTCAGTATTGGTGTTGGAAGCCGGGCCGTCCGACTGGCATCCGCTGCTGCATGTGCCCGCCGGGTTCACTAAACTGACCGGAAGTGCGTTTGGTTGGGGGTATTCGACGATTCCACAGCCGGGATTGAAGGGTAAAGCTGTTTGGTATCCGCAGGCAAGAGTTTTGGGCGGCGGATCTTCGATCAACGCGCAGCTCTATACCCGCGGCAACAAATACGATTACGACAATTGGGCGGCCAATGGGTGCACTGGCTGGGCATATGAAGATATCCTGCCGTTTTTCCGAAAGTCGGAGGACAACATCCGCTATGCGGATTCCTATCACGGTCAGGGCGGACCTTTGCGGGTATCGGATGTTCAACCGCATTGGCTGACAACTCTGTTCGCCAGAGCGGCTCAGCAGGCTGGGATTCCGTTCAACCCTGATTTCAACGGAGCGGAGCAGGCAGGTCTTGGCTATTACCAAGTCACCAATCGAGATGGCCGCAGATCCTCGGCATCACACTGCTATCTCAATCCAATGAAGAAGAGTGAGAGGCTGACAATCAAGACCCGTTCTCATGTCGAGGCGATCGAGCTTAAGTCCGGCAAAGCTCTGGGCGTTCGACTGAACGGATCGTTAATCAAAGCGGACAGGGAGGTTCTGCTGACCGCAGGAGCTGTCGGCAGTCCGAGAGTATTGATGCATTCTGGCATCGGTCCAGCCGAGCATTTGCGCGAAGTTGGAATTGATCCGGTCATTGACTGTCGCTATGTCGGCGAGAATCTGCACGACCATTTGGATGTCTTCGTGGTTTCGGAATGTTCGGGAAGCTATTCGTTCGATCGCTACAAGAATCACTTCCGGGCAGCCGGAGCCGCCGTTGAGTTTATGTTGTTCAGAAAAGGAATTCTGGCTTCGAATATCTGCGACGGAGGAGGGTTTTGGTATACCGATGACAGCCAGCCTGCGCCGGATACACAGTTCCACTTTTTGCCGGGTTCCGGACTTGAGCATGGTTTGAAGCCAATTCGCAACGGAGTTACGCTGAACTCGGCCTGGATGCGACCGTATTCACGGGGAAGAGTGAGGCTGATTTCCGCCGATCCGCTCGCTAAGGTCCATGTTGATCCAAATTTTTGGGGCGATGTCAGGGACATCGAGCGTTCGCTGGCATCATTCCGGTTGGCAAGACACATCATGGCGCAGGACGCGTTTCGACCGTATATTCAATCAGAAGCCGCGCCGGGCGCGGCAGCGACCACTGATGAGGATCTGATAGAGTATGGGTCCAGACATGCCAAAACAGATTATCATCCGGTTGGCACATGCAAGATGGGGGCAGTGGACGATGAAACCGCTGTTGTTGACCCAGAACTTAGATTCAAGGGCATTGAAGGCCTGCGTGTTTGCGACAGTTCGGTCATGCCGACGGTCATTTCGTCCAACACCAACGCGGCGACGATCATGATTGCTGAAAAAGCCGCGGACATTATCGCGAAAGAGCACAGCCGTTAGTCGACCGCCGGAGCAAAGCGGTTCTGAACGAGAAAACCGATCATTTCAGAATCAGGTTCCATAACTGTTCTGCTGCAAACCCACAGCCGAAAGATAAATTGGCAATTCTGTTGCCGTGGGTAGTTTTACGGTTGCAAAGCGCATAAGAATTGCGGAATTCCAACTTGTTGTTTTGAAGATCGGCGCTACGTAGGCTGCTGGAGAAAAGCGGGGATTGATGGCTGCGGAAGATTCGAGTGCCGAAACAGTACAGGCTGCTGCCCGACGCAGCGCTATGCGCACGATCAAGGCGGTAGCGCCGTATCTGTGGCCACCTGGCCGGTTGGATATCCGACTTCGGGTTGTAATAGCGGTGTTCATGCTGGCCATAGCAAAATCTGTGATGGTCGCGACGCCTTTCGTCTACAAGGCAGCTGTCGACACTCTTGCCATGTCCGGGGCCGAGAATCCGGTTTTTCTGTTTTCACTGGGTGCCATTGGGCTGACCGTGGCTTACGGCATGGCCCGGGTAATGACCGTCGGCTTTGAACAGCTGCGCGATGTGATTTTCGCCAAGGTTGGACAACGAGCGCTGCGCGTCCTGGCCATGACGACATTCCGCCATATCCACCAACTGTCGCTCCGCTATCATATCACGCGAAAGACCGGTGGTTTGTCGCGCATTATCGAACGCGGCGTGAAGGGCTTGGATTTCGTGCTCCGATTTATGCTGCTTTCGATCGGCCCGTTGATACTGGAACTGGCGTTTGTAGCCGTCATTCTCGCGGTCGTTTTGGATATCCGCTATTTCGGCATCATTGCCGTCACGATTCTTTTGTATGTTGTCTTCACTTTCAAGGTAACCGAGTGGCGCGTTCAGATCCGCCATGAAATGAATCGCCAGGATACCGAAGCCAATCAAAAGGCCATCGACAGTCTTTTGAATTACGAAACGGTGAAATACTTCAATGCCGAAAACAGAGAAGCCGCTCGTTATGAAATTTCCATGCGCGGTTACGAACAGGCCGCTCTCCGAACGAGCTATTCGCTCGCAGCGCTGAATTTCGGACAAGCCGTGCTGATCGCGGTCGGCACGGTCGCTGTGATGCTGCTTGCGGCTGTGGGTGTGCTCGACGGTTCACTGACCGTAGGCGATTTCGTTTTGGTCAACGCGTACATGATACAAATGACGGTGCCGCTGAATTTTTTGGGAACGGTTTACCGGGAAATCAGACAATCGCTAATTGATATGGGCGATATGTTCGATCTTTTGGAAGAAGGGACGGATATCAGCGACAAACCGGATGCCAAGGAACTTGTGGTAACCGGAGGACACATCCGCTTCGAAAATATTTCGTTTGGTTACGGCCCGCACCGGATGATTCTGAAGGGCATAGATTTGGAGATCAAACCTGGTCAAACCGTCGCCATCGTCGGCCCGTCGGGATCCGGCAAATCCACCATCGGCCGTTTGCTGTTTCGCTTTTACGATGTGAGCGATGGCGCTCTTAAGATTGATGGGCAGGATGTGCGCGATGTGACGCAGGCGAGTTTGCATAGGCAGATTGGAATTGTTCCGCAAGACACGGTGTTGTTCAATGATACGCTCGAATACAATATCGCTTATGGCTCCCCGAATCCAACGGAGCAGGATGTGAAAAATGCCGCGGATGCGGCACAGCTGCACGACTTCATCGAAGCGCTGCCCGAAGGCTACAAGACTGAAGTCGGCGAACGCGGATTGAAGCTCTCCGGCGGCGAAAAGCAGCGTGTTGGAATCAGCCGCACCTTGTTGAAGAATCCGCCTATTTTGCTCTTGGATGAAGCAACTTCCGCTCTTGACAGCGAAACCGAAAAGGAGATTCAGAGCAGTTTTCAGGCGATGGGCGAAGGGAGAACGGTCATCGCCATCGCGCATAGGCTTTCTACGATCATCGATTCAGACCAGATCATTGTTCTGGAGAACGGTCACGTCGTCGAACAGGGAACCCATGAACAGCTCCTTGAGCTTGACGGACGATATGCGGCGATGTGGCATAGACAGCTTGCGGAGGACAGCGATGATCGGGCAGTGGCGTTCAACTGACCGGGGGCATGCCTTCAACCAAGCGGTCGACCAAGGCTGAAAGCATTGCGTCGCACAATTCCATCTGCTGGCGGCTGATGAATTCATCGGGTTTGTGTCCCTGATCCATTGATCCAGGTCCGCAAATCACCGTTGGTGTGCCGAGGCGCTCGGAAAAAAGTCCGGCTTCGGTGCCGAAGGCGACTTTCGTCACAGAATTACCGTTGGCAAGAGACTGAACAAATGGGACGATGGTTTCATTTGGATTGGTGGAGAGTCCCGGGTAGGAATTCGTGACATGAATTGAGATGTCGGCTTCCGGCGCGGATTTTTTGGCATTGGCGGCGATCCGCGCCGCACTGTCCCGCAGGGTTTGAATGAGGTCTGCAGGATTGTCCTCTTGCAGGTTTCTGATTTCGAAATCGACAGTCGCGTCCGCGGGCACGATATTGGCGGCGACACCACCGGAGATTTTGGCGGCGTGAACCGTTGTGAAGGGAACCTCAAAGTCGGAATCCGAGGCTCCGTCCGCTTCAAGTTGGCACTGTAAGTCGCGCAGAATTCCAACAAAGTCACAGGCGAGATGCAGCGCGTTCAGAGCATTCGGGGCGAAGGCCGTGTGGGCGGCCCGTCCTGTGCACGCAGCTTGCAAAGCGGTCTTTCCCTTATGGCCCGTCGCCACTTGCATTGAAGTGGGTTCGCCTACGACACAGCACAGCGGTTTCATGCCATCCGCCGTCATGACGTCGATCAGTCGCCTGACCCCAACGCACCCAATTTCCTCATCATACGAAAAGGCCAGCCAAAGCGGAGTTGCCAAACGTTTGGTTGAGGCGAGCGCGGCGGCATTGAGCGCGCACGCCAAGAATCCTTTCATATCGGTGGTCCCACGGCCGAAGAGTAAATCACTGCTCTGGGAAAGATGGAATGGGTCGGATGCCCAACGCTGGCCGTCAACTGGAACCACGTCTGTGTGGCCTGAAAGCATGACACCGGGTTTTTCCTTCGGCCCGATTGAGGCAAACAAATTGGCTTTGTTATGATCTTCGTTATGCACCAGTCTGCATTCCGCCCCGTTCTCGGTCAAAAACCAGCGGGTGAATTCAATCAAGTCGAGATTGCTGTCGCGGCTGATCGTCGGAAATGCCACAAGCCGTTCAAGCAATTGAAAGCTGTTCATGTGATTCTTTCTGGCTGCATTCAGCTTCTGAAGCATATACGGCCATTATCAATGGAAGCAACCTGAGAAAGCCGGTCATTGGACTGCGGCGCCGACGAATGTAGGGTGCATGAATGCAGGGCAGGGACGCCAAGCGCCTGATCTCGAAGTTGCAATTGGTTGAAGTTTTGGAAGCAAGAATGGTTGAGATCGTCGACTTTAAAGCAGCGGATCCGCTTTTGGATTGGTTCGAGATCACCGATGCATTGGCCGCCGGTCATCAATTTGCCAAAGCAGAAATCGGTGATCAGCTTCTTTGGAGGAGAAACGACACACTCTTATCCCGGGCCGCTTGGATCGACGGCATCGGCAGCGCGGTCAAGACAGCATTTGTGGTTCCGTCGAATTCCCGCCGAGGTCTTCCAACCACTACAGGCGCGGTCACGCTTTTTGACGATGAGACCGGTCAATTGACCGCGCTCTTGGACTTCAAACTGGTGACGAAGTGGAAAACAGCGGGAGATTCAATGCTGGCCGCCAGAAGGCTGGCGCGGCCGAACTCGTCAACCATCTTGATCGTGGGTGCGGGAACGGTAGCCCGTTCTTTGGTAGAGGCTTATTCGGCGTTGTTTCCCGCGGCTGAATTTCTGATTTGGAACCGAACGGAATCCCGCGCCTGTCAAATGGCGGCCGACTATTCGGATACGGTTTCAATTCAAGCTGCGGTCGATCTTGCGGAATCCGTTCACCGGTCAGATATCGTTGCATGCGCGACGATCTCGACTGCCCCGATCATCAAAGGAACATGGCTTCGTCCCGGCACTCACCTAGACCTGATCGGCGCATACAGACCCGATATGCGGGAGGTTGACGATGACGCGCTTAGAGCCTCAAGAATATTTGTCGACAGCCGAGAATCAACTCTTGACCATATCGGCGAACTCAAAATCCCGTTGGGCCAAGGCATTATTTCACGAGATGATGTCGTGGCGGATTTCTATGATCTGAATTCCGGCGCTTTTGAAAGGTCCGCTTCAGACTGCATAACGCTGTTCAAGAACGGCGGTGGAGCTCACCTTGATCTTATGACAGCCAACTATATATTGCGGAAATGGCAAAGCCGTTGATTGCTGTCTTCGCATTGCCAATTTTTTGAAAGCGGAAACCGAATAGGAACCAGCTTCTTTGTTCGGCACGCGGCGGATGGTTCAAATTATGCTGCCGCGCGGTCTGCGATCGGACGCTCATTGACCGGTAAATGAACAATTGCCGAGAGCGCGCCGACGCCAACGCCTATCCACCACACCAAGTCGTAATTTCCATACGCGTCGTACAGGATGCCGCCAAGCCAAACTCCGGCGAAGCCACCGAGTTGATGCGCCACAAAAATGATGCCGTACAGTGTTGCCATGTAGCGCAGCCCATAGATATGAGCGATCAATCCGCTGGTCAGCGGGACCGTCGCGAGCCAAAGCGCGCCCATGACGATGGAGAACAGAACCACGGAAGTCGGCGTGATTGGAAGGACAATGAAAACTGCGGCGGCGATAGTTCTGCCCGTATAAATCAATGCCAGCAAATATCTCTTGGCATAGAATTTACCGAGCCACCCGGCCAAGACGGTGCCAGCGATGTTGGCAATTCCGATTAAGGCGATGGATACAGCGCCAAGCGCGGATGTCGTGGTCACGCCCACCGAATGAAGAAACCCCGCCGGATTAATCGCTGCGCACATTTCGGTGACGAAGGCTGGAAAATGAGCGGTGATGAAAGCCAATTGGTAACCGCAGGAAAAGAATCCAACGAATATCAATGTGTAAGAGGGGTCGCGAAAGGCTTTTAGCAAAACCTCTCCCATGGACTCTTCGAGTTGAGTGCGGGATGCCAGCTTCGGTGCGCGGATCATCGGCAGCACTGCTAAAGTTAAGATGATCGCGGCGGCAAAAATCAGAAACACGGTCTGCCATGAGACAAAAGTCAGCAGCCACTCTGCCGCCGGCGGGCCTATGACTTGACCACCGGAACCGGCGGCGGTCGCAATGCCAAGCGACAATGATCGGTTGTCATCCGAACTGGATCGCCCGACGATCGCGAGAATGACGCCGAATCCAGTGCCGGCTACGCCCATGCCGACAAGAAATTCAAGCAGCTGATGAGCGCCGGGTGTCGTGGCGAAAGCTGATAAAACAAGACCGGTCACATAGACCAGCACGCCGAGGATGATGGCTACACGGTCGCCAATCCGCTCGGCCACAGCGCCAAAGAGCGGTTGCCCAAGCCCCCATGCGAGGTTCTGTATGGCTATGGCGAATGAAAACTCTGTTCGAGCCCAACCGAATTCCTCTGCAATCGGTATTTGAAAAACCCCAAAACTGGCTCGAATTGCAAAACTGATCAGAATGATAAAGCAGCCAGCGAGAAGCACCGGAGTGATCAGAGCTGATTGGCTTGGGCGCGCTGCCGTTTCGTTCATGCTTGAACTATCCTTCGACTCCATATGGATGCGCCCAGCGCATTCGCGAAACCGACAATCCTAACTGTCCGATCCGTGTGCGTCTATCCGAAAGCAGATCTAATGAACACCGTGAAACGCAAGCATCTCACGGACAGCTGACCGATCAAGCGCTCAAATCAATCTTCGGTTATTCAGTAGAAACTCAAAATCTGAACCCAGTGGTCAATCGGCGCAATGTGCAATTCCAATCAAACGCGCTGCATTGCGAAATCGTCGGTCGTCGTTCCAATATGAGTGATGATGGACTTCCTTGCGTCGTAAAGCACTCTCGGCGAGTTGGACGGGGGATCGCGGCAATCCGCTAACTCGGCAGTTCGCCGCAAAACGCTCCGCCGCCCTTCACATTTGAACCCAAGGCGAAAGGCGCTGGCGCATTGAATGGGTTAACCCCAGCGGTTGTCAGATCAAACACCAGCACCGCAACAATCAGACCAAGCGCTGCAGCGGCGGTGACTCGGCGCGTCATTTTTTTGTCTCCAGACCAAACACAGGCCGCAATCGCACTCCGACTAAAGCGCCTGCGAATGCCGATGCAAACCACACCCAACCATGCACACTTCCGGTCGAGATACCAGAAAAGAATGCACCGACATTGCACCCAAATGCCAACCGTGCGCAATAACCAAGAACGAAGCCTGAAACCACCGCTGCGATCCAAGCTCGCACAGGCAATTTCGGCAGCCTTTGACTCAGTCCTCCGCTCCGCCATGCGGAGACAAAGAATGCGCCGAGAATGATTCCGAAATTGGTCAGCGAGGTATAGTCGGTCAGCACACTGCTTTCGACCCGAACGACACTGCTCTGGGCTGCCCAATATGCGGACGCTGTCAGATCATGACCCGCTGCATTGACAACTTTTGCGGTCCAGAGGCCCAGACCATACACAACACCCCACGGTTGTCCGGCAATGGCAAGATTGGCGATCGCGAGAACGGCCAGCAATGCCGCGGCGATGACATAGTTGCGTGGGATTCGTCGGTGTTGGGGCTTTGATTTCCAAAGCAGCAAAGCAGCGACGGCTGCAAGCCCGCACAGCGTGAGGATGATTCCGGAAACGCCGGAAACTGCAACGGCCGGTATCGAACCAAGATTAGTCCACCAGATCAAGTGATAAGCGCCCATAAAGCTCCCGATGGCAAAGAATGGCAGCGCGATCAAACTGACGAGATTGCCAGAACCTGCATTCACTAATGTGCCGGACCCGCAGGCGAGCACCACCTGCATGGCGATCCCGAAGAAAAACGCTCCGACGATCATAGCCCAGCCGATCGGAGCCTCGGCTCCGCCTATTTCATTTTGACCAATTTGCAGGAGAGGGAGAGCCACGGTTGCCGTTAACGCAATTGCCAGAAGCTGACCCAGCATGCCGGATGCATTGCGGTTCAGGATCATCGCCCTCCATGGGCCGGCAAAACCGAAACGCAGCCCCTCCAAGACTAATCCGAAGCCGATCCCGACCGTCAGCAGCATTCCGTAGCGTATGCCGGAAAATACCGTTACGGCGGTGATCGCCACCACCGCCGCAATAATTAGCCCCGCGTGTCTCATGGCAGACTACGGAGCCATTCGAAGTTATCCGTCATTCAACAATTGCTTGGCGAGATTCCTTAACAGGCCCGGTGCGTTATCCATTGGCTGATCGGCATTCGAATACTCAACCATTGATCCAGGATAGAGCCGCACATTTTGAATTTCAGCAACTTCTGACAAGGCGAACCAGCTGGTTGCTGCCCAGTGGCCGGTATTGCAAAACGATACCACATCGGCGCCATCTGATATGCCAAGTTCTGTTTTCAACGCAGCAGCGTCAAACTTTTCGCTCAACAAAGCTGGGTCCGATCCGAAGAAATTTGTTTGAGGGTAATTGATAGCACCTGCGACCGTGCCGGGTTTGGCCGCTGCGTTGTGTTTTCTCTCACCTTCGTAGAATTCTTCAAACCGGGCATCGATCAACACCGCACCGTCTCCATCCTCAGCCAGCGCTGCCACCTCGGGAGTAGTCGCGGTCCATTGGCCGGAAAACACAATGTCAAGCTCTGATGGGATGGGGACCGCGGCTTGTGTGGAAATTGGAAATCCGGCGCTTTCCCAAGCCAGCTTGCCGCCGTTCAAGATCGCCAAGTCGGTGAAACCCGACGATTTCAGCGTCCAGTAAACCCGCGCCGCCGCTCCGAAATTCGAGCCCGAATCGCCTTCATGCACGATGACGATCGGTTTTTCGAAATTCAGTCCTAAAGCCTCGAATCTTTCTTCATAGGTCGCAGCTTCAAGCAACTGACCGGGATTGGATTTCGGTCCTCTGAAGAGACCATAAGGGGCTGATATCGCTCCTGGAATATGGCCTTCGCCGTACGCGTCGCCGCGAATATCCAGAATGACTGGATTGGTTTTATCCAAAATCGCCGACAATTCCTGCGGCGAAACCAAGGGGCCGTAGGTGCCTGCGGAGGCACTGCCGATAAGACCGGTCACGGCAAGCGCGGCTGCTGTAAGTCGTTTCATGTAAAAACTCTCCTATTTGACAGCAGTCAGTAGGATATTAACGGCTTTGCATTCAAGTGAACAGCCTTCAAGGAAGGCAAGACAGTGTTTTGATCGGAGCTCCCGGCGGCGGCTAAGTTACTTCACAGTTTGCCGATCCTAGGACAGAATACGGCGATATAGTCTGGCGCTGAACGCATTTCCTTAATTTCAACCGACAGAGTTTTTTTAGGATTGTCCTCATATCTTCACAAATTGACGATTGATTTTGACCTAAATTTCGGAGAAATGCAGTCGACCCACAAAAGAGAGGTTCTAAGCGATGATCCTAACGATACGGAGACCACAAAAATGATAACCTGCAAAAGCCCCTTTCTGGCGGCCGTTCTGCTGTCGGCCGGCGCAATCTGCACAGCGATGTCAGCGATTGCTGCGGAAAACGTAACCATAGTTCATTTTAACGATCTTGATCGGATGAGCGAAGACGATGGCCGGGGCGGAGTTGCGCGCTTAGCGGCCGTGATAGAAAATGAACGCGCCAATGGCGGACATGTGCTTGTGACTTTTGGCGGTGATACGATTTCTCCATCGCTGATGTCGGGATTTGATGAGGGGGCTCACATGATTGAGTTCCTGAACGCGTTAGGCCTCACAGCCATGGCCATTGGCAATCATGAGTATGATTTTGGACCGGATGTCGCGCGCCAGCGGATCGCTGAAGCGAACTTCCCAGTGCTCGGCGCCAACAATATCGAGCCCGGTGGAAGTGTGATCGCGGGCGCTTCGCCGTCAATCATGGTCGATATTGGACCGTTCAAGATCGGCATCCTAGGTCTGACGACCGTTGGCACGCTTGTGAAGTCAAGCCCTGGTGACGTCATGATTGAAAATGCGGCGGACACGGCCGCGAGCGAAGCTTCCAAGCTCCGGGAAGAAGGCGCGAACTTGGTCATAGCTTTGGCTCACACTGACATTGCGGAAGACCGCGAGCTTTTGGAGCGGCGGGACGTGGACATTATTTTGAGCGGAGACGATCATGTCCTGCGCACCGAATATGACGGTGAGATCCTATTCGCGGAATCCGGCGAACAAGCGGAGTGGGTTACGGCTGTCGATCTTGTCTTGGATGAAGTCAAAGACGACGACAAGATGGAGTTTGTGTGGAGCGCCGAGTATCGGATCATCGATACTCTGCACGTTATGCCGAACGAAGCTCTTGCAGCCAAAGTCGATGAATTCAACGCTTTGCTCGATAAGGAGCTGGATATTGAGCTTGGCGTTACGCTGACCGAACTGGATACACGCCGCAGCACGATCCGCGGTAAAGAAGCGGCATTCGGGAACTTAGCGGCGGATGCGATCCGTGAAGCAACCGGAGCTGATTTGGCTCTGGTGAATGGCGGAGGTGTCCGTGCCGACCGGATTTATGATCCCGGAACAGTTCTGACACGCAGAGACATCGTCAGCGAACTTCCGTTCGGCAACAGCACAGTTGTCCTTCGGATTACCGGTCAGGACTTTATTGATGTTCTGGAGAACGGATACAGTCAGATCGAGAAGGGCGCCGGAAGGTTCCCGCATATTTCGGGAGCCATGGTGCGCTACGATCCGTCGCGCGAACCGGGCAGCAGGGTGCTGGAAGTGTTGGTGAACGGCGAACCGATTGATACGGCGAAAATGTTCGATTTTGCTGTCAATGACTACGTTGCTGGCGGAGGTGACGGTTATGCAAATCTGGCTGATAAACCACGCATCGTGGATGAAAACGCCGCAATCCTGATGACCACGCAGCTGTTTGATTACATTCAGTCCAGAGGCGAGGTTTCACCAATGGCAGATGGCCGCATGGTCGCAGTTCAATAACAGTTCGCCCTCAGCAGATTATGCAGCCGCCGATGATTGATTTTGGCGGCTGCAAACGCATTGTCGATGATTACAGCCATCATGCGGCAAACCAACGCATTCGATGCCGCATTCTCCAGCTCGCAAATCTTACGACGATCCTGTGCCGAGGTTTGAATCCGCAGCTGACGCTGATGTACCGCGATAGAACGGTCAAATCATTCCGCTGTGTGTTCAGGGGCTGCCATATGTCTTGCGGTTTCGGTGCCAATTTACGCCATATCATGCGCCAATGCCTGTATTTTGACAAAATTGCTTGAAGAGTGATATATGGTGTGTAGATTGATGCGTGTGTAAAATAGTGATTCGATCATAAAAAACGCAGATAAGGCTGAAACTGATCGAGCAGTAATTTGAAGTTTAGCAAACTAAGGATCAACGGCTTTAAAGGATTTGCCGACGCCGTTGAATTGCCGATCGAGGATGGACTGAGCGGCATCGTTGGGCCGAATGGATGCGGCAAGTCGAACTTGGTAGAAGCCATCGGCTGGCTGATGGGCGAAAACCGCCCGACCGCTATGCGTGGCGCTGCCATGGAAGATGTAATATTTTCCGGTTCGGCGACCCGTCCGCGCGGCGCGATGGCGGAAGTGCAGCTGCATGTTGACAATAGCGCGCGTTTAGCGCCTCCGGCCTTCAATGACAATGATGATCTTGTGCTCACTCGAAGGATCGAACGCGAGCTGGGTTCGACCTTTTTGGCAAATGGCCGTGATGTGCGGTGGCGCGATATGCAGCTCCTGTTCGCCGATGCTGCCTCGGGTGCGCGATCATCGGCTTTGGTTAATCAAGGCCAGACCAACGACATCATCAATTCCAAGCCCGCGGCGCGCAAAAGCATCTTGGAGGATGCCGCTGGCATAGGCGGATTATACCGACGCAGACATGACGCAGAGCTGAAGCTGGCTTCAACAGAACAGAATCTTCTTCGGATCAATGATTTGCTTGAGCAGCTGGAAAGTCAGCTCAATTCACTGAACCGGCAAGCCAGGCAAGCCGAACGTTATCGCAAACTGGGAGAACAGCTCAGAAGGATCGAATTCATCTATTTGTACGCGGTGTGGCGTCAAGCGCAGGATCAGGCGGCGGAAGCAAAGACGCGTCAGTTGCGTGCCGCAACTGAGTCGACACGGCTTCAGAGCACGGCTTTACGCGCGTCAAGCCGCAAGACTCAGCTTGAGGAAAAAGTCGACCCGCTTCGGATGGAGGCGGCGTCGAGCGAATCGGCCCTGCAGAGGATCAAGGCGGAAATCAAAGTGATTGAGTCGCAAGCCGCTGCTGCTGAGCAGGCGGTATCCGTCCTGCACACTCAACTTGCCGAACTCGCCGAGGACATCGACCGCGAAACAGAGCTCCGCGACGATGCGATTGAACGAATTTCTCATCTGGAGAATCAACAGTCTGCTTTGCAGACGGGTGGCAGCGAGTTCAAGGCCAAGCACTCTCAAACAGCGGCCCGCCTGGCGGATGCATTGGACAAACTGACCGCGCTTGAAGCCGAGCTTGATATTTCGAACAGCCGCGTTGCAGCAATTCAGTCATCTCGTCAGACCGCCGATCAGGCATTCAGAACCGCGGGACAGAAATTGGAGGCCTGTCGGCAGAGATATTTGAAAGCAGCGAGTTTGGTCAGTGAAGCGGAAGCGCGTTTAGCGGAAGCTGTGATTCTCGCCAAGAGCGCAGATGGTGCGCGTTCCGACGCTGAACGCGCGGCCGAGCAGGCGGAATCTGTTCTTGAGGAATTAGAGGCCAAACGATTGTTGTTGTCGGAAAAGCTGACAGTTGCGAGCAAGCAGCTTTCAGAAGCGGATAGTCGTCTTGCCGCATTGGGCTCCGAACACAACGAACTGCAGAAGCTTGTTAAAGGAGATGCATCCGGTTCAACAAAGCTGCTCAATCTTGTGCAAGTTGAAAGGGGCTTCGAAGCAGCGTTCGGCGCTGCGTTCGGCGACGATGCATTCGCACCGGTCTGCACCGAAAATACTGGTACGGGTTGGCATCATCTGGAGCTTCTTGAACAGTATCCCGACCTGCCGTTCGGCACGGAACCTTTGGCGGGTCATGTGCGCGCCCCGCGGTTTCTGCAGCGCCGACTGAGGCAGATCGGAATCGTTTCCAGGGAGGATCTGGATCGACTGCAAGTCGCTCTTCACCAAGGTCAGCGCATTGTAACGCTGAACGGCGATCTGCGGCGTTGGGATGGGTTCGCGCGTGTCGCAGGCGAAGAGCCAAATCGGGCCGCTCTGCGGCTTCGCCAGCTCAATCGTATTAAAGAGTTGGCAGAAGAGATTGCTGACGCGAGACAGAAATCTGAAGAAATTCGAGACACGCAGCGAAGTCTTCAAGGCCAATTCAACGATGTGGATCAAGCCAGCAAAAATGCAAGAGTTATGCGTAAGCAAACCGAAGGTTCTCTTGCCAAAGCCAGCCGATCATGGTCAGCGGCAGAGGCGGGCCACAACAGTGCCGAAAGGACGCTGTTATCGCTGAAGGAAAGCCGGGCGCGAGCGGCAATCGAGATGCAGGAGGCAAAGGATGTGCTTTCTGAAGCTGAACAGCATGCTGCAAAGCAAGAAGATCCTGAAAGCGTTCAGCTGGTCGCGGCGGGACTTAAGAAAGCTGTCGCTGAGGCGCGCGCGAATATGTTGGAAGAGCAGGCTGCAAAGTCGGAAATTGAGCGAAAGGAAGCCGAGCGTAAACATCGTCTTGCTGAGCTAACCGCAGAATTGGTTAATTGGAAGGCGCGCGAGCAGCAGGCCGATCAGCGAATTTCCGAACTGGTCGGCAGGCGGCGGCAGCGAGAGGCGGAGAGGCCGGAAATCGAGTCCAAACCACAGGTAATCAATGCAAGGCGTGATGCTCTTGCAAAGGAAATTACGAGCGTGGAGGCGCGCTGCCAAGAGTCGGCGGACAGACTCAATGCCGCTGTGGCAGAGGCTCGTGAAGCTGCAAGACTCGCTAGTGAAGCGGAGAAGGCGGTTTCTTCGTCGTTGGAGGCAAAGGGACGCGCTGACGCGGATGCCGCTCATGCTAACGAAAGTCTTGAACAGTCTCAAGCTAACATTAGAGACAAGACGAATTGCAGCCCTAAAGAGCTTGCCGAGTATCTTCAGATAGAGCCGGCTCAACTGTCGGAGCCTGCACTCTACGAAATTGAGATCAATCGACTGAGACGTAGCCGTGATGCATTAGGGGCTGTAAACCTTATGGCGAAGCAAGACATCGAATTATTGCAGGCCGAAATAAGCGAAATCAAGACTGAGCAGGTTGATCTGGAACAGGCCGTTGGCCGCCTTCGCCGAACGATTTCTGGCCTGAACAAGGAAGGACAGGAGCGGCTTCTGACGGCGTTTGAGGCAGTCAATGAGCATTTCAAGCAGCTGTTCACACAACTGTTCGGCGGCGGCAAGGCAAGGTTGGAACTTGTGCAAGGCGACGATCCGCTGGAGACTGGATTAGAGATTCTGTGTCATCCGCCGGGAAAGAGGTTTTCTTCGATTTCTCTGCTTTCAGGTGGTGAGCAGTCGCTGACGGCAATGGCTTTGATCTTCGCGTTCTTTTTGTCAAATCCGGCTCCGGTCTGTGTTTTAGATGAGGTGGACGCTCCGCTGGACGATTCAAATGTCATGCGGTTCTGCGATCTGATGGCTACGATCATGCAGAAAACAGGAACCCGATTTCTTGTGATCACACACAATCCGATCACGATGTCCCACATGGACCGGTTGTTTGGAATTACGATGCAGGAACGGGGTGTGAGCCGTCTCGTGTCTGTTGACCTTGGAGAAGCGGAGAGGTTAGCGGCTTGATCGGTGCGCAGCCAGCAGATTTTTTGCGTTGCTACTGTGTTAACCGCGAAAGCAGTTCCTTCGTAGGCCATTCGTCAGCAGGGAGTCCGAGCCGCGCCTGTTCTGCTTTGATAGCCGCCCGAGTCATTTTTCCGATAATTCCGTCTATCTTTCCAACATCATGGCCCCGTTGAACCAGTGCTTTCTGCAGAGCAACCGTTTCATCATCGGACAGCGGCGGGTCTGGATTTCCTTCGAGATACATTGGAGCTCCTGCCAGCAGGGTGGCAAAGAAGGCAGATGTGGTCGAATAGACAAATGACTGATTCCACTCGAAATAGGTGCGAAAGTTGGGAAATGCGTAGAAGGCCGGTCCCTTAATGCCATTTGGAACAAGCACCGATGCTTCAAGTGTTGTATCAATTGGTATGTCCCCGCGCGTCCGCACACCCAAATTTTGCCATTCACCTACGGGTTTTTGTGAACTCAGGCCGGTTGCAGTCCAATCCAAGTCCGGTGGCGCATGAATTTCAGTTAACCAAGGCTGACCGCGAACCCAGCCGAGTTCATCCAGCACTCGTCCCGCTGTCATCAGCGCGTCATCGACTGAGTTTCTGAGGTCGATCTGACCATCGCCATCGCCATCCTCGCCGAATTTGAGAATATCAGCGGGCAGCATTTGGATCATGCCGATCTCGCCGGCCCATGCTCCAACGGTGTTGACCGGGTCAAAACTGCCTTGTCCGAAGAGTTCGAGTGCGGCGAACACATGTGGACGAAAGAGCTCGGGTCTCCGGCAATCATGCGCCAGCGTAACCAGCGAGTTCAGGGTGTTGAAGTCGCCCTGCACCAATCCGAAGTCGGTTTCCAGCGCCAAGAATGACAATAGCACACCGCGGGGCGTGCCAAACCGCTGTTCCACCAAGTCAAAAGCTCGCCGATGTTTTTCTTCGAAGCTCCGGCTCGCATTGATCCTGTGGTCCGACATGACAAGTTTAGAAAATTCAACAAAGGATTTCCGAAAAATTCCCTGATTTCGATCACGCCGGATGGCGCTTGGTTCATGGGACACATTTGCAAAAAATGTATCAACCAACGCGGGGTTATGGCCATTTCCTATCGCTTCTGCCTTTAACCCATTGACGAAAGACTTGAAGCTGTCGCCGCAGGGGACTGCATCGTCAGCTGGCAGGATTTCCGCGGCTGAGGCTAAACTGATGGCCAATAAACCGGCAAGCAGCTTCCTTGTAAAGGTGCGGTTTGGACGGGATCTAGGCATTACGTTCTTCATGAGAATTTCCAAAAAATTTCAGTGGCCGCTTTAACAGCAATGCTACGAATTTTTCTCTCTTAGCTAAGAATTGTGGCAGTTGCGAGTGGATGGCCGCCAAGATGCAAAGTAAATTTGAAACAGGAATAAGCTTGAGCCAGTACCCTTTTTTGGTAGCTTTCAGTAAGAGTGGAATACGATTGGATGACAAAGCGTTGGAATGTATTGTTCTTGGTGAATGAGCCGGGAATCCGACGGCACTATACAGTGCACGAAGCCCCGCAGAGTTTTCTTGTCTTCTGAGAATCCGTGGTTAATCCTGTGCCGGAACCGAGTAGTGCGAATTTGTCTACTAACCAGTAAAATATGTCGGCCCGGCAATGTCACGGCTATGTCTGGCTAGTTTATGTCCATAGTCAGAAAGCTATAGGTGTGTCATCGTCACCCAAATCAACCAGATGGCTGGAATAGCTCGGTTCCATAAAAGTGGTTAGATGCGAAAAAAGTGGAATGTAACGATCATTTTTTTGCAGTAGATTTTACTGGTTGTTATAATGTCTAATAATGTTCCTACTAAACTTTTTGCTCATTCTGTTAAAGGAAAACCTCAAGAAAATTGGGAAACACTTGAAGCCCATTCAATGCGTGTGGCCGCAGCAGCTGAATCGAAGGCGACACCTTTTGGTGGAGAATTGTTGGCTCGTACGCTCGGGCTTCTACATGATCTCGGAAAAGCGAAGCCCGATTTCCAACGCCGGCTAAATGGGGAAGCCATCCAAATTTCGCATTCTGGTGAAGGTGCGAAAGCTTTGTTAGCTTGGGACAAAAGGGCAAGATTTCTTTCTGGCGCAATCACCGGGCATCACGGGCGGTTACCCAATCCTGATCGACTGACTAAGCGGCTTGATGCCGCGATAGACATCTCGTTGCCGAGTTGGTGCGATTTGCCGCCCTTTGATATTCCTGATCGGATTGGCGAGGATCCTGCACTCACTTCGTTTCGGCTGCAGTTTTTTGCACGCATGCTATACGGGGCTCTCTGTGATGCCGATGACCGTGAGACCGCCGGATTCTACGCTGAGGCTGAGGAACGCAACATTCAGACACGACCTCAGCAGATTGGCTTGGATATGCAGTCGGCCTTCGATGCGCATATGGGAAAATTTACCGATGGGGGACAATTAAACGCACTTCGCCGTCGCGTACTCAGCCATGCGCGAGATAAGGCGACTGAGGTCCCCGGCTTGTTTACACTGACAGTTCCGACCGGGGGTGGGAAGACCCTGACATCTCTTGGTTTCAGTTTGGATCATGCGTTGACACACGGTCTACGACGGTTGATTTTCGTGATTCCGTATATGTCGATTGTTGAACAGACAGCTGATGTATTCAGAAAAGTTTTAGGGCATTCTGCAGTGTTTGAGCATCATTCAGCCGCGGATTGGGAAGGAGAAGATGAAACCGAAGCGGAGCAACGACAAATCATGGGTGCAAGCTGGGATGTGCCGGTGGTTGTGACCACAGCGGTTCAGTTTTTCGAGAGTCTTTATGCAGCGCGCAAGAAACGATGCCGGAAACTGCCTAGTCTGGCCCGTTCGGTAATCGTTCTTGATGAAGCTCAGACGTTGCCGCTGGAGCTATTGCGTCCCTGCATTGCGGTCCTGCGTGAGCTGATGGAGGGATATGGGGCAAGTGTTGTGCTGTCGACAGCAACACAGCCTTCCCTCACGCGGGAAGGTGGATTTCCAGCGCCTGAGGCGTTGGACGGAGCTAGAGAGATCGCTCCTGATCCACCAAAGCTCTTCACATCTCTCAAGCGGGTTAAGGTGCGTGACATAGGTCGGCAAGAAGACGCGATGATATCCGAACGGATAAGAGAAGCAAATCAGCTTCTTGTAATTGTGGATAACAGATTGCAGGCGCGAAGTCTCTTTGATAGTGTTCGGGACGCTGAAGGAACGATGCACCTGAGCACATTGATGACTCCCTTTCACCGGCGGGCTGTTCTAGCGGAAGTTCGCAAAAGGCTGGCCGAAGGAGCACCGGTTCGTCTGGTATCCACTTCATTGATCGAAGCCGGTGTGGATGTCGACTTTCCCTTGGTCCTGCGTGCGGCAGCCGGCATCGATTCGATCGCGCAAGCAGCGGGGCGCTGCAATCGAGAAGGTCAGCTTTCAGGACTGGGCCACGTGGAGGTATTCCGGTCAGAGCATGACGCGCCCCCAGCGGTGGAGAATTTTGCAGCGATTGGACGAGGGGTTCTTAAGATCTATCCAAACGATCCGATCGGGGAAACGGCTGTCGAGACTTATTTTAGACATCTTTGGCAGGCATACGGCGAGGAGGCACTAGATGCAGCGATGGTCGGGCCCACAAAAATACGCGGGATTCTAAGAACGATACAGAAGGCTGGTATCTGCTGTCCATACGAAGATATTGAAGCAGCGTTTCGGATTGTAGGTGAGGGACAACTCACTGTTATTGTTAGGGATGGGCCTTGGGGTGTCGATTCGGAACGGATGGATTTAGTGCGCTATTCCGGATCGAGGAAATTGGCTCATCTTGTTCAATCTCACGTTGTCAATGTACCATGGAGCATGTGGAAGAATCTCTGGGGATCTGGACATGTTTCTTGGTGGCGGCCCGAGCTGTTTAACGAGCAGTTTGCAGTTTTGGACAGCAGCGATCTGTATGACAGGGAGGCAGGGTTGAATTTATCAGAGGAAACGGGTGGAGTGATTTAGATACGATTGCGGGGGTTATAGCTATTTTCCAAAGTGAGCGTGTGCCGGACGTTTGGCGCTAGAGTTATGCGTCTAAATTTTAGAATCAAATACGATACCATGGAGTAGGAGATTTCGAAATGCGGGAGTTTGGAATAAAGCTGTTGGTGAAAGGGCGGAACGCGTGCTTCACCCGACCTGAAATGAAGGTCGAGCGTGTTTCATATGATGTAATGACTCCCTCAGCAGCACGGGGCATACTTGAAGCGATCCACTGGAAACCAGCCATTCGCTGGAAAATAGACCGCATTCATGTATTTCGGCAAGTCAGGTTTGAGTCAATTCGCCGAAACGAAATCGCTTCCAAGATTCCGTTGAGAAACGTCAAAATTGCTATGGAATCGAACAATTTGAAGGGTCTGAGCCTGAATGTTGATGACGACCGCCATCAAAGAGCAATGCTGTGTCTGGCCGATGTAGAATATGGTATCGAAGCACATTTTGTCATGACAAATCGGGCAGGCGCTAATGATTGTCCCGGAAAGCATGCCGAGATGTTTCGGCGGCGCGCGGCTAAAGGGCAATGTTTTCATCAGCCTTATCTTGGAGTTAGAGAATTTCCAGCGGATTTCGAGTTAGTCGAGATGTTTCAGTCTTCGGATATTGGCGACCGTGATCTTGGCTGGATGCTGTACGATATTAACTACGAGAATAATCAGGCGATTTTTTTCCGTGCGAAAATGAAAGCAGGAGTGATCGATGTGGCCAATTGTCATGAAGAGGAATTTGCGGAATGACAATCCTTCAGGAATTAGCGGCTCTCTATGAACGGCGGGCAGAAGAGGAAAATTGGCCCCCGTTTGGATATTCTACGGAAAAAATCGGAGCTGCGGTTGTCCTTCGTCCTGACGGTTCGGTACATGACTTTCGATCACTAATGTCTCCGGTTGGGAAGGGCGACAGCTTACGCCCACGTCAGATGCCAGTGCCGGCAGCGGTGCGAAGAACGAGCGGAATAAAGCCAAACACATTTTGGGATAAGTCGGCCTATGCCATCGGTATTACTAAGTTAAAAGATGGCTCGCTAGGACAAAAGAAGCGCACTTTAGAGGAACACAATGAATTTAAAAAGATGCATTTGAACTTGCTGAGGGGGGTTGAGCATCCAGATCTGGTCGCTTTCCGGAACTTTTTGGAGGTGTGGATGCCCGAGACTTTTTTGGACTTTCCTGATGCTGAGAACCTTGTCGATCAAAATTTTGTTTTCCAATTGGAGAACAGGCTATATTTGCATAAGCTATCCGCTTCCCAGGCACTGTTACCTAGGATAGGTGACGGCAGTTCATTCTGTCTTGCTACAGGTCGAAGGGGATCTGAATCGCTACTGCATCCTCCGATCAAAGGAGTGTTTGGTGCACAGTCTTCTGGTGCTTCTCTGGTTTCCTTCAATAAAGACGCTGATAAATCTCGTGGCAAAAAACAGGGCACAAACGCACCTGTTTCAGAGGAAGCCGCATTTGCTTATGGAACGGTATTAAATGCTTTTCTGACTGCAGGATCAGGGAATTTCCTACGTATTGGCGGTGACACGGCTGTTTTCTGGGCAGATCAACCTGAAGCTGAACATTCTCTTGACGTTTTACTGGAAGGAGGCGGCAACGTTGCTGCAGAGTCAGAACTGCGTGCTCGGATAGTGGCTCTGTCTGAAGGAAGGATGCGCTCCGGAGAGACCCTTGATCCAGATGCACGGCTGTTCATTCTTGGCTTAGCTCCCAATTCCGCAAGATTGGCAGTTCGGTATTGGTATCCAGGAACGCTAGGTGGATTTGCAAAGGCCGTTACGGATTTCTGGCGGGATTTTGCCATAACACCCTCTCCGTTCAGGAGAGAGGGTGTTGAAATGATGCCGAAGCCAAAGAATTTACTTTATGATATTGCCGTGCAGCGTGAAAGAAAGAACATTCCAGGCGGACTTGGCGGCGATCTAATGCGGGCGATCCTTACCGGTGGGCGTTATCCTTCTACTTTGCTTTCCGCTGTCATTGGTCGCATACGCGTTGAGGGTGAACCGGAAGCCAAGAATAGAAATGTCGATGGTCGTCGCGCAGCGATGATTCGTGCAGTCCTACGACGCAACCACAAACAGGAGGTGCCGATGGCGCTTGATGAAAAAACCAATGATCCTGCCTATCTGCTGGGGCGGCTATTCGGTGCCTATTATTACGCAGAAAGGAGTTTTCAAGACAGAAAGGCAGGCCTTCGCCAAAAGTATATTGGTGCGGCGTCAGCAACCCCTGCACGAATTTTTCCGGTCCTGATGCGGGGTTATGAGCACAACCTAGAAGGTTTGCGGAAGGCCGGCGGTCAGCAGGCGGGATATGGAGTAAAGGCCGACCGGGCAGTAGCATCTATCCTTGCGCGTTTGCCGGGGAGCGGAGAACTACCCTCGACCTTGCCTTTGGAAGCGCAGGGACGTTTTTTTGTGGGCTTCTACCATCAGATATCGGCATTCTATGCCAAAGCCGAGGATGCGGTTGATGCACTGAATGGTGAAGACAGAACAAAAGGAAATTAAAAATGTTACAAAACGCACTTCGCAACCGTTATGATTTCGTGCTTTTTGTTGATGTCGAAAACGGCAACCCCAATGGCGATCCCGATGCCGGGAATATGCCGCGGATGGATCCCGAGACCAACCAAGGTTTGATGTCTGACGTTTCGATAAAGCGCAAACTCCGAAATTATGTGGCGGAAGCCCATGGAAACAGCGCACCGCATCGAATTTACTTCACTGAGCGTGCTGTGCTCAATGAAACGCATCAAGAGGCATGGACAGCGACCGGTGTAAAGCCTCGAAAAGAAAATGACTATAGCAAACTTCCTAAATCGGATGCCGATGCCAAAAAGCTGACGGATTGGATGTGTGCCAATTTTTGGGATATCCGCACTTTTGGAGCTGTTATGTCCACTGCTGTGAACGCAGGCCAAGTGCGTGGGCCGGTGCAGATCTCCTTTGCCCGATCCGAAGAGGCCATAATGCCAATGGAAGTTTCTATCACCCGCTCTTCCGTCACCAATGAGATTGACCGTGACAAGGAGCGGACCATGGGTCGTAAGCATATCGTCCCATACGGGCTTTATAGAGTGCATGGTTTTGTCAATGCGAAGCTCGCACAGAGAACCGGATTTTCGGAAGATGATCTGAGTCTCCTTTGGTTTGGGCTGCGTGACATGCTTGACCTGGATCGTTCTGCCGCACGAGGTTTGATGTCAGCAAGGCGATTGATCGTTTTTCGGCACGAAAGCGAACTCGGAAACGCGCAGGCTCATAGGCTGTTCGACCGCGTACGGGTGAGCCGCATTCATGGAGAGGAGGCGGTTGCTGTTGGTGATTTGCGGACACATAACTGGCCTCCAGCCCGTGCATTTCGGGATTATCAAGTGGATGTTGATAGCACAGAGCTACCTATCGGTGTTACCGTGATTGAGCCATGGTGAGTGACCACAGAGAAAGTTATCCGATCTCTGCATTACAGCATTGGCTGTTTTGCCCTCGCCAATGTGCTTTGATCCATGTCGAACGCCTTTGGGAGGAAAACTTCCTAACCGCTGAAGGTCGCATACTTCATGAACGTGCTGATTCTGGACGACCTGAAAGTCATCGAGGTATTCGTATACTACGAGCAGTCCAGATTGCGTCGGCAAAGCTTCGACTGCATGGGATCGCAGACGTTGTGGAAATGGACAAGCTATGCCCATATCCAGTCGAGTATAAACGTGGTCGTCCAAAGATTCATCGTGCTGACGAGGTTCAGCTTTGTGCGCAAGCTCTTTGCCTTGAAGAAATGACAGGACAGCCAGTGCCGGAGGGAGCGTTGTACTATGGGGCAAGGAAACGGCGAACGGTGGTTTCTTTCGACGATGGACTTCGGTGTTTGACTGAACGTGTTGCCGCAGAGATGAGAGAGGGACTTTCAAAACCGGAACTGCCCTTGCCGGTTTATGATAAAGGACGATGCGATGCCTGCTCATTGAACGGATTGTGCCGCCCGCAGGCTCGGCGCTCCGATGCTAACTGTTGGGTTGCGCGTAGTGTTTCGAGAGCGGGCATTCCCGAATGAAACGCCTTTTGAACACGCTTTACATAAATTCCGAAGGTGCTCATCTAAAGAAGGACGGTGAGACGATAACGGTGGAGATCGACGGAAGAGTTGCCAAGCGAACCCCCGCACATCTATTGGGGCAAATTGTTATGTTCAGTGGAACTTCTGCAACACCTGAAGTGATGCATTTTGCCGCGCAGACAGGTATATCAATGGTCTGGCTTGGCTTTTCCGGTAAGCTAATGGCTAGGGTTGAAGGACCGCAATCTGGCAACGTTCTACTGCGGCGCGCACAACACTGCGCCACTCAAGACTTGCTGGCAGCCCTTCCCGTAGCGCGGAACATAGTAGCCGCCAAATTAGCCAATCAACGCTCTGTTTTGCGTCGTCACCTGCGCGATTACAAAAGTGCTTGTGGTGAAGAAAGTGTCGAAACAGCACAGCGCAGATTGAGTAAGGCCGCCCGCCAGGCATTGACTGCGCAGGACATGGAAACTCTGCGTGGATACGAGGGAGAGGGCGCGTACGCCTACTGGTCTGTATTTGGGTTTTTGATTCGGTCAACAGATTCCGCATTTGCTTTTTCCGGTCGTAATCGACGACCACCGAGGGATGCAATGAATGCAGTTTTGTCATTTCTTTATGCGTTGACCGCAATCGATGCGCGGGCAGGCTGTGAGGCGCACGGACTTGACCCGCAGATGGGCTTTCTGCATCGGGATCGACCAGGTCGTATGTCGCTTGCGCTTGACCTTATGGAAGAACTGCGGGCACCCCTTGCTGACCGTGTAGCATTAACGCTAGTCAACCGCCGCCAGCTTTCGAGTCGAGACTTTGAAAAGCAGGAAACTGGGGCCGTGCTGCTTAGTGATGCCGGTCGTAAAACTGTACTTCAGGCTTACCATGAACGCAAACGAGTACAGTTGCGTCATTCGTGGTTGGACGAAAGATTGGCCTTGGGTTTGGTGCCGCAGATACAGGCGCAAATGCTAGCGAGACATTTAAGGAAAGACATAAACGGTTATCCAGCTTGGATATGGAATTAAGTTGCTCGTGCTCATCACATATGACGTTTCAGTTCTTTCAAAGGGCGGCGAAAAGCGATTGCGTCGTATCGCACGCATTTGTGAAAACTATGGACAGCGTGTCCAGTATTCCGTTTTTGAATGCGAGGTGAATCCGGCGCAATGGGCTTCTATGCGCGCTCAGTTAGTCGAGGCAATAAATCCAAAGGTGGACAGCCTGCGGGTTTATTTTCTGGGGCGTGAATGGAGACGCAGAATCGAACACGTTGGCGCAAAGCCTTCTGAAGATCCAGATTCCCTACTAATCGTGTAAAGCGAACCCTAAGCGACCGGTCATATATGGCGGAGTTCGCCGGTGCCTTATTTCAATGCTTTAGCACCTGAAAGACATATTTTTTGCAATAACTTGGAGTTGCAGCGATGAGGTTCGCAGATCAAGTGGTGTTTTACTTTTAGAATCAAGTGGTTATATTGAGGGAGTCGCACCCCGCGTGGGTGCGTGGATTGAAACAGGTCTGCGGCCGATTGCACCGCGCCGACAACCGCACCGTCGCACCCCGCGTGGGTGCGTGGATTGAAACTCGGTCATCGACCCGCTCGCGACTGTTGTCGCACCCCGCGTGGGTGCGTGGATTGAAACGCGCAACGGTCGGATTGGCTGCCGCCGTCGCACCCCGCGTGGGTGCGTGGATTGAAACAGGTCATGGCGGCGGCATTGCGTGCGATTGATCCACCAATCGCACCCCGCGTGGGTGCGTGGATTGAAACCCGAGCAACCAACTGCCGATCCGATTCGGCAACCGTCGCACCCCGCGTGGGTGCGTGGATTGAAACCATTTGCTGAGCCTGGCCCTCCGCCGGATTGGCGCGAAACGACAATCGGACCCGGCCGGCCACCGACGTCGGAACTCGTCGCACCCCGCGTGGGTGCGTGGATTGAAACCCGCTATCGCATTGTCCGACGAAAAAACGGCGCTCGGTCGCACCCCGCGTGGGTGCGTGGATTGAAACTGCGCCACCGCAGCCGTCGGACACAGTCGCACCCCGCGTGGGTGCGTGGATTGAAACATCCGCAATAAACCGGAATCCCGAGCGTCCCGGAGTCGCACCCCGCGTGGGTGCGTGGATTGAAACGGAATTCGAGGCTTTCCGGCGCGGTATTTGACCCTGTCGCACCCCGCGTGGGTGCGTGGATTGAAACACCGGCATTCAAAACCCCGCGTGGGTGCGTTTGAAACGGCGGCTGTCGCACCCCGCGTGGGTGCGTGGATTGAAACATCGGCACGAACTGGATATTACAGGGCGCGCTCGGTCGCACCCCGCGTGGGTGCGTGGATTGAAACCGCTCCACCGATCGAATTCGCCTGGGCGCACACGTCGCACCCCGCGTGGGTGCGTGGATTGAAACCGCCGTCCAGTCGAATTCGCCCGCACGGACATTCGTCGCACCCCGCGTGGGTGCGTGGATTGAAACCTTATTGCCTTGCGCCCGGTCCGCCATTCGGGTCGCACCCCGCGTGGGTGCGTGGATTGAAACCGGCATCGCGAAATCGAACCGCCATTGCCGCTTAGTCGCACCCCGCGTGGGTGCGTGGATTGAAACGTCGTTTCCGGCATCAAAATTACATGGCCGGGACGTCGCACCCCGCGTGGGTGCGTGGATTGAAACACAAGCATAATCGGCATTAAACAGCCGTAGGATTGTCGCACCCCGCGTGGGTGCGTGGATTGAAACAGGGCGAAACCGAAATCAGCTTATCGGCTATCGGCGTCGCACCCCGCGTGGGTGCGTGGATTGAAACATCGGCGCTGCGCAGATTTCGGCGGTCAACGTTGTCGCACCCCGCGTGGGTGCGTGGATTGAAACATCTTGTCCTCGTATTATCCGAAGGCGAATGCGAGTCGCACCCCGCGTGGGTGCGTGGATTGAAACCTAATCTGAATGCCAACAAAATCACCGCCGGCAGGTCGCACCCCGCGTGGGTGCGTGGATTGAAACACAACTTCCAACCCCGCGTGGGTGGCGACCCGCGTTTTGCCGAGTCGCACCCCGCGTGGGTGCGTGGATTGAAACTGGACGAGCCGCACCCCGCGTGGGTGCGTGGCTTGGAGGGCTCCTCACCGTCGCACCCCGCGTGGGTGCGTGGATTGAAACACGCCGGCCGTTAACGCGCGTGGGTGCGTGGATGAAACCGGATACCGGACTGATCGCTGTCGCACCCCGCGTGGGTGCGTGGATTGAAACCGGACGCTGGAGGAAACGAGGCGAATCTGAGTCGCACCCCGCGTGGGTGCGTGGATTGAAACCGAGCATCACGGTCACGCTGGTCAGTTATGCGCCGTCGCACCCCGCGTGGGTGCGTGGATTGAAACCGCATCAACAACCCGGCGGCCGGCGACTGGGAAAGTCGCACCCCGCGTGGGTGCGTGGATTGAAACTGCGCATCGGTCGCGGCGCCGCGCAATCGGATGCGGTCGCACCCCGCGTGGGTGCGTGGATTGAAACCGAGCATCACGATGCTGGATCAGTTTTGCGCCGTCGCACCCCGCGTGGGTGCGTGGATTGAAACACGCTATGAACAGCACCCGGACGGCCGGTGCCGGGACGTCGCACCCCGCGTGGGTGCGTGGATTGAAACAACGCGCATCAGGTCGCGGCGCCGATTCACGGAAGTCGCACCCCGCGTGGGTGCGTGGATTGAAACACCGCTGAACAAGGGCGTGCCTTGAAACACCTATGAACAGCAAACGCGATGCCGGACGTCGCACCCCGCGTGGGTGCGTGGATTGAAACAGCTCGGACGGCGGGACGACTTGGACGACGCGCGGTCGCACCCCGCGTGGGTGCGTGGATTGAAACATACCAGTAGCGGATTGCGGCGGCCGATCGCGTATGTCGCACCCCGCGTGGGTGCGTGGATTGAAACAAGATCGGGGCGCCAATCGCCAATCGGCGACCTCGCACCCCGCGTGGGTGCGTGGATTGAAACACGACCTCGGCGGCGACTGCGGACGGCTCGGAAAGTCGCACCCCGCGTGGGTGCGTGGATTGAAACATAGCCCGATAGCTACCGCCATCGAAGTCAAGCAGTCGCACCCCGCGTGGGTGCGTGGATTGAAACCGCCTCAATCAAAGCAGACTCCACGACTATCTACAGTCGCACCCCGCGTGGGTGCGTGGATTGAAACAGCTCGGACGGCGGGTCGACTTGGACAACCCGCGGTCGCACCCCGCGTGGGTGCGTGGATTGAAACCCGACATTCAGCAGGTCAAACCTCCCGAACCGAGTCGCACCCCGCGTGGGTGCGTGGATTGAAACCACACTCACAAGATCACGGCGGTTTTGCGGTCTGGTCGCACCCCGCGTGGGTGCGTGGATTGAAACCGAACCTCGGCGGCGGTGGCGCTCACCGCAGTCGTCGCACCCCGCGTGGGTGCGTGGATTGAAACTTTTGCCGATGCCCGGCGCCCCGTAAATCATAACGTCGCACCCCGCGTGGGTGCGTGGATTGAAACCGCGTCCGGGATGTCGCGGCCCGGATGAAACCGGGTCGCACCCCGCGTGGGTGCGTGGATTGAAACCGCTTGGCAGGGCGAATGGAATGCGGCGACATCCGTCGCACCCCGCGTGGGTGCGTGGATTGAAACACTTATGAACAACGAAAGCAACATCGCCGGACCGGTCGCACCCCGCGTGGGTGCGTGGATTGAAACATTGTAGACTTTGATAAGCCAGTTGCAGCCGCATTGTCGCACCCCGCGTGGGTGCGTGGATTGAAACTGAAATACAAACCCTATTGCGAATTTTGCCGACAGTCGCACCCCGCGTGGGTGCGTGGATTGAAACTCAATGCACCTAAATACTTTTTACATAGTAGACTGTCGCACCCCGCGTGGGTGCGTGGATTGAAACGGTTTTTGCCGACAATGCCCAGTTCACAACCCGGGTCGCACCCCGCGTGGGTGCGTGGATTGAAACCAATGGAGAGGAGGCAAGCGGAAAATAGCTCAGCGTCGCACCCCGCGTGGGTGCGTGGATTGAAACATCGGCGGCGGCGCCGTTTTTTTCGCGATCGGATGTCGCACCCCGCGTGGGTGCGTGGATTGAAACCTCCGCGCCGCCAGGACGCCAGCCGCTCCCGGAAAGTCGCACCCCGCGTGGGTGCGTGGATTGAAACACCATGATCCTTTCGCATGGTGCACAGGGTCGCACCCCGCGTGGGTGCGTGGATTGAAACACTCCGGAACAAGGCAGAACACTCCGGCAGGCTAGTCGCACCCCGCGTGGGTGCGTGGATTGAAACACCGCGATGTCTATACCGCTCCGGTCATTTTCGTGAGGTCGCACCCCGCGTGGGTGCGTGGATTGAAACCAATTACGGACTGCCCGCGGTGCCCAGCTGGTATGGAAGTCGCACCCCGCGTGGGTGCGTGGATTGAAACATGCTCGGCCTGTTTGGACTGGCAGAGGCGTTAGTCGCACCCCGCGTGGGTGCGTGGATTGAAACTCCACCGCCCGCACCGCGTCAATGAGATCCATCAGGTCGCACCCCGCGTGGGTGCGTGGATTGAAACCCAGCGGACATCGGCGCCGTTGTTGGATTCGGCCTGTCGCACCCCGCGTGGGTGCGTGGATTGAAACCTGTCACCGCATTGCCGGCGCCGACAGGACTCACGTCGCACCCCGCGTGGGTGCGTGGATTGAAACGATCGACTGCTGGTCTTTCCATTCCATGGCTTCGTCGCACCCCGCGTGGGTGCGTGGATTGAAACACCAGCGTGCGGTGGCGGCTGGATTGGTAGCGGCGGTCGCACCCCGCGTGGGTGCGTGGATTGAAACTCAGTCCAAAGAAAAAACACAAAAGGCGAGCTGGTCGCACCCCGCGTGGGTGCGTGGATTGAAACGAGAATATCCTGCCCGACCATTTAGGAAGTGCTGTTGTCGCACCCCGCGTGGGTGCGTGGATTGAAACCTTGTCAGCTCGGGAGCCGGATCGTGGATCGCGTCGCACCCCGCGTGGGTGCGTGGATTGAAACTTCGTGCAGCCACGCCAAAAATCCGGCCGATTTGGTCGCACCCCGCGTGGGTGCGTGGATTGAAACCTGGATGAACCCCGCGTGGGTGCGTGGATTGAAACCTGTCGTGGATGGACGGCGCCTCGTGTCGCACCCCGCGTGGGTGCGTGGATTGAAACCGCAACATCGGCGATGCCGCTAGACGACTCGGCCAGTCGCACCCCGCGTGGGTGCGTGGATTGAAACGAGCAGTAACAGAGAAGGAATTCAATGCTAGTGGTCGCACCCCGCGTGGGTGCGTGGATTGAAACGGGGCAAGAGCCCTGAAGCCGAAACCATTGTCGCACCCCGCGTGGGTGCGTGGATTGAAACTGTGCAGCGTCGCGGCATCGGCAACGACAAGGTCGCACCCCGCGTGGGTGCGTGGATTGAAACAGTATGCGCCATCAGCGTCCGCATCAGTTTCGGCCGTGCCATTCGCACCCCGCGTGGGTGCGTGGATTGAAACAATCGGACTGGGACCAAACCGACACCGATGCGGTGTCGCACCCCGCGTGGGTGCGTGGATTGAAACTGCCGATCCGTGGTGTCCTGCACCGCCGGCCATGGTCGCACCCCGCGTGGGTGCGTGGATTGAAACACCGCGATCGCACCCCGAACATCGAACGCCGCCGATGCGGTCGCACCCCGCGTGGGTGCGTGGATTGAAACTCCGCCTGCCTCGGACGGCGCTTCAATGGTGGTCGCACCCCGCGTGGGTGCGTGGATTGAAACAATTAATCGGCAGGTCTGCGGCGCCGGCTGGAGTCGCACCCCGCGTGGGTGCGTGGATTGAAACAGCGCGGATGAACGCCGCTACGAAATCCAGTTGGTCGCACCCCGCGTGGGTGCGTGGATTGAAACCACAGGCGTTGGCTCATGGGAGGGGGTGACCGAGGTCGCACCCCGCGTGGGTGCGTGGATTGAAACCGCGCATCCGCGCCGTGGCGACTGCGGTGGTCGCACCCCGCGTGGGTGCGTGGATTGAAACGATTAACGGCACTGGAAACGAGCCGGCCGTCGGAGTCGCACCCCGCGTGGGTGCGTGGATTGAAACAAGTCCGCGACGTGATGCACCGGCCGGGAGTGCACGGGGTCGCACCCCGCGTGGGTGCGTGGATTGAAACAAGTTTTTTTGACGTGATGCACCGAGTCTGATGGTACTGCAGTCGCACCCCGCGTGGGTGCGTGGATTGAAACAGCCGGCGATCCGGCAGTGCGGTGGGTCGCACCCCGCGTGGGTGCGTGGATTGAAACCAGCCAGACAATCGGCGCATCCCAGCGCTGCGAACGTCGCACCCCGCGTGGGTGCGTGGATTGAAACATCTGCACTGCGATGATGCGGAAATGCACTACTGTCGCACCCCGCGTGGGTGCGTGGATTGAAACTGGACGAAACCGGCGAAATCGCGTTCAAAGGCGAGTCGCACCCCGCGTGGGTGCGTGGATTGAAACCACTTCGAGCAGGCGCTTGCGGTCACCGGGACAAGTCGCACCCCGCGTGGGTGCGTGGATTGAAACGAGTTGACCGGCAAGGCGACGACCGCCGGCGTTTGTCGCACCCCGCGTGGGTGCGTGGATTGAAACACGATGGCGAAGAGGGCTTTGGAGCGGCTCTGTCGTCGCACCCCGCGTGGGTGCGTGGATTGAAACACGGGCGACATCGAATACGATTCGACGGCGTCGCACCCCGCGTGGGTGCGTGGATTGAAACACGACCGGCACCCCGCGTGGGTGCGTGGATTGAAACTTGCTCGAAGACGATCTGATGTCGCACCCCGCGTGGGTGCGTGGATTGAAACAAAACAGGATGTGCGGACAACAGAGTCGCACCCCGCGTGGGTGCGTGGATTGAAACAATCCTCCAATTGCAAGCAGCGGCTGTCGCACCCCGCGTGGGTGCGTGGATTGAAACAGGATTATGAAGAAATGCTCGTGGGTGCGTGGATTGAAACCGATCGCCGGCGCATTAAGGTCGCGCACCCCGCGTGGGTGCGTGGATTGAAACCGTCCCCAGACCGGCCGTGCGCTTCCAAGATCTCGTCGCACCCCGCGTGGGTGCGTGGATTGAAACAACCGGAGTCAGCGCCTCCGACCGATGCGCAAAGTCGCACCCCGCGTGGGTGCGTGGATTGAAACTGATCGCGACCGCTTGAATCATTAAGGTCGCACCCCGCGTGGGTGCGTGGATTGAAACACGACCACGCCGGCCGGACAGGATTTCGATACTCAGTCGCACCCCGCGTGGGTGCGTGGATTGAAACCGACGACCCGCGGTCGTCGCACCCCGATTGCCAACCACACCGGCCGGGCATTCGGCCGTCGCACCCCGCGTGGGTGCGTGGATTGAAACAACGCCGGGGAGTATGAACGAGCTGCTGCAGCGGAAATTACGGCCGCCCATTTGGGCCACAGGACAGGTGTGCGCGGAATCCGCCTCAACGCACGAAAAACGCCGTGTCCAGTCCCCGTCAATCGCCACCGAACTGATCCGGATTGCAGAATCAGGGGGTTTTATTACTGACACTAGCTATTAGTGATGCAGATTGTCTGGTGTTCGTCCAATTGCTTGTAAGCAGAAACGATATTGCGCGATGAGTTGAATCACCAAAAAGGCCTCTGAAAAACCGGATAAATCGTTTAGAATAAGAAAAGTGACAGGCGGCTTTCTGTGATGGTTTTTCAGTTTAGTCCGTGCCTCCTTAGGTGCGGTTTTTTTTTAATCTTGTTTCAAAAATAGATCCGGATGCTCGCGCAGGATATTTTCAAACGCCTCCTCGTTCGTCGCCATGTGACGTTCCATAGATATAAAGCTCTCCGACGCGTAGCCAGCCTCAATGCAGGCAACGACATTATGGTGTTCTTGAAGTGCATTTTGCAGCGAGTCCGCGCGGTTTCGACTCAATGCATGAAGCCTGTCCGCCTCGGTTCTCGCTTGCCGGATGGTTTGCCAAATCAGACCCTCGCTGACCCTTGCTGCGATCGCTTCGTGAAAGGCGGCATCAATCTTGTAAGCCCGATCCACAGTCCCTTCTGCCAGGGCGTCATCCTGTTGCTGAAGCAAGATCTTCAAGTTTTTCACAAGGCTAGTTCGTTCGGGGACTAGCGCGCATTCACGCGCCAGCACTGGCTCCAGGCGTCTGCGGATCAATAGTGCATCTTTAAGCCGTGCTGAGTCTATTTTTGAAACGTAGGTGCCCCGGCTCGCGAAAACCACAAGCAAATTCTCGTCCACGAGCTGCTTGATAACTTGACGGGCAGGCGTGCGGCTGACACCGCAGGCCAAGGCAAGTTCGGACTCGCTAATTGCATCACCAGGCTTGAGCTTCAGTGTTAAAATCTTCCCGCGCAGCGCCGCATAGAGCTGCGGGACGATCGGCTGTCCCGGGTTTATTGCAAACGAGCCAAACTCCGTTGGCACATGATCAGCGGGGTGTCTTGGCATTCAAATCTCCTAGAACTCCAACTTTGCGAGAGGCATCCGACCGCTGCATTAGATCTGGGGGCACGTCTTTTGTATCCAGACCTGAATTTAACGCAAGTTGATTTGACCGACCGACCGTTTTCGTTACTCTGATTCGTCGCATGCCCGCAGTCGATTCACAATCACGCCGCAGATGTTCGGCGAACCTTCCACAGCGGAAAAAAGCTGAGATTTAATGACTTTAAGTCGGCAGTCATGCCGAGGTTCCCCTTAACGGGCGGTCAGTTTACGTTTCCGATGACCTTATGCGTCGTTCTGCGAATGCCCAATCGGTGGGAAGTCGGATACCCGTGACATTCCGACACTGTGCCGGAAAACGCTCAAATTGATATGACAGATTCAAAAAATTTATCCGTATACCGGTATTCCCATTTTTGAATTCTTATGTTACGAAAGGTTAAACTCCACGAGTGGGGCTGCTCAGGTAGAGACCAAATTCAACGCTGACAGGGAGAAAATTTCTAATGAACTTTACCAAGATATCCTTATCGGGAAAAATTGTGGCAAGCGCCTTGATGGCAGCTTTGCTACCTATGAGTGACGCTAACGCCGAAGAAATCAATGTGATGCTCGGTGGGCATCCTTTCAAAGATGTCATCCAAGGCAATATTGACGAATTCACCGAAGCATCAGGCATCAAAGTGAATTTCACAGTGGTCGGTTACGATGTGCTCTCCGAACGCTCCGTTCTCGAAATGACAGCGAGTTCAGGATCATTCGATGTTATAGCCGATGTGATCGAATGGGTACCGGGATATGCTGCGAGTGGATTTGTCCATGATATCGGTGAGCTCGATTCAAAATATGGCGGCAAGATCAACTTCGATGGAATGGTGCAGGCCGCACTGAATGCCCATAAATTCGATGGCAAGCAGTTTTCGATGCCCATCAACGCCGGCACGAGGATGTTTTTTTATCGCAAAGACCTTTTGGATGAAGCGGGCCTCGCACCGCCCGAAACCTGGGATGAGCTCCGCGCCGCCGCGAATGCTCTGAACACCGATGAACAAGCTGGTATGTCGATGTCGGCGGCATCCGGCGCTTGGAATGTCCTGAATTGGGTTCCTTATCTCTTCGCCGCCGGTGGTGATGTCTGGGATGCCGATAAAAGGATCACAATCAATAGCGACGAAGGTGTAGCGGCTCTCGAATTCTGGGTCGATTTAATTCTCAATGACAAAGTTACGCCGGACGGTGTGGCCAGCTACACAATTGACCAAAATCGAGCAGGGATGATAGACGGACGCATCGCTATGGCCACATTCGAGTCCGTGGCCGCACTCGGGTTAGGCAATCCAGACGTGAATCCGCATGCTGCCAATATGGGATATGGGCGCTTCCCGCTTCGCTCGAAGGAGACGCCTGCGACCGCGACCGCTATTCTCGGCGGCTGGGGCCTCGTTATCCCGAGAAACACTTCCAATGAAGAGGCGGCATATGAGTTCCTAGCATGGGCAACGAATGAGACTAATGATTTGCGTCTTGCCAAGAATGTGGGCCAAGGAGCTTACACGGCTTCACTTCAGGATCCAGAAGTCGTCGCAAAGTTTCCGGCACTGCCCGATGTTCTTGATGTTCTTAACAATGCGAAGCTTCTCTTTCCCATCCCGGAAGGCAATGAGTTGAGCTTTGTTCTGAGTATTGCGATTTCAGAGGCAATTACAGGATCGAAATCTGCCAAAGATGCTCTTGACGACGCTGCGGCGGAGATGACAAAAATAATGGAAGATGCTGGTTACTACTGACCGCACCTGTAATTTCTGGGACGAAACTTGGCCGGAGCGACCATTCCGGCCAAGGCCCTGAGCAGTCGGCAGCGGATGCAAAAGATGTCCGCAATCAAGAAATATCTGAAAAACAATTACTTTGGCGTAATTCTGCTCGCGCCAGCAATTTTTTTCATCGGTGTTGTTTATATCTATCCGATCATCAATTCCCTTCATCTGAGCTTTTATGATTTCAATCCGCTAAAGCCCTATCAGGGGCGCAGGTGGGTAGGCTTTGGCAATTTCATTGATATCTTTTCCGATGGATCATATTGGCAAGCTCTTTGGATCACATTTAAGTTTCTTCTGATCACAATCACGACGCAAATGGTCGTCGGCATTTCCATCGCGGTGATGCTGCACTCAGACTATGTCCGTTCAATTTACGGCGTGACACTGATCCGATCGATAATCATTATGCCCTTGATGGCCTCGCCCATCGTCGTCGGCCTGATCTGGGGATATCTCTTTGACACGGATCTAGGATTTATAAACCAGTTTCTCGAAATGTTTGGGATCGGCCCGGTCAATTGGCTCAATGACCCAGGTCTCGCTTTGCTTTCGATTTCAATCGCATCCATTTGGCAATGGACCCCGCTGGTCGTGCTGCTCACACTTGCCGGGCTTGAAGCTCTGCCGAAAGGCCCCTTCGACGCGGCGCGAGTTGACGGCGCCACTGAAACTCAGCTTTTCTGGGGCCTAACCCTTCCCATGCTCAAGCCCGTCATTCTAGTCACGCTATTGACTAACACAATTGATGCATACCGTGTGTTCGGACTTATTTTGGTCATGACAGGAGGCGGTCCGGGAATTGCGACCAACGTTGTGTCAATGGAAGTTTATCGCACCGGCTTCAAATTTTGGCGCATGGGGGACGCGTCGGCACAATCTTTCTTAACGTTCCTCGTCATTTTTGTGGTCGCGTTAATTTATATGCGTGTTCTGCGGACAAAGTACTGAGCCGGTAGAGATGGCGGTCTGGAAGAAGATTCTAATAAATGCAGCGATGATTGCCGTGATAATTTTCACGTTGATGCCGATCATCATGATGTTCAACATTTCGCTGAAGCCACTTCCCGAGATTCTCGCGAAACCGACGAAATGGATCTTCGCGCCAACTCTCGACAACTACAAGGAAGTATTCCTGCTCGGGCCATATTCCACCTATTTGTGGAATTCAGTAGTCGTGGGAGTGATCAGCATGATTGTTTCGGTCGCACTCGGAACAATCGCGGCTTACGCCGTCGCGCGATATCATTTGGCCGGCAATTTCACGGCTATGTCAGTATTTGTCATCAGGATGGTGCCACCGATTGCGGTTATGACACCGCTTTTTTTGTTTGTTCGTGGCATAGGGCTGAGCGACACCTATTTCGGGCTAATCTTTCTTCACGCGGCATTCAATATGCCCTTTGTGCTGTGGCTGATGCTGGGGTTCTTTCGCGATTTGCCGATCGAAGTCGAAGAGGCGGCGAAAATCGATGGCTGCACTCAGTGGCAGGTGTTCTATATGGTCGCGTTGCCACTTGTGAAAGGGGGAATCGCCGCGGCAGGGATTTTCTGTTTGCTCTCCTCGTGGAACGAATTCCCGTTCGCGTTTATTGCGACTGGTTCCCAAACTCGCACGCTCACCGTGGCAGCACTGAACTTCAAATCAGACGAAGGCATTCATTATGGAAACGTGATGGCATTTGGAACCGTCGCTATGCTTCCGGTTATGATCGCCGCGCTTCTTTTTCAGCGTCGATTGGTCAATGCTTTGACAGGCGCGGTGAAAGGCTAAGGATATACGCAGGAATCCATCATGGCAGGTGTTAGACTGGAAAACATACAGAAATTCTTTGGAGATATCCGCGTTCTGAAAGATGTGAATCTTGAGATTGCGGATGGAGAATTCTGCGTTTTTCTTGGTCCTTCGGGCTGCGGCAAATCCACGCTTCTTCGCATGATCGCCGGACTCGAGGAAATAACCGACGGAAATCTCTATATCGGGGATGATCTGTTGAACGAAACACCCTCGTCCAAGCGCGGTATCTCGATGGTGTTCCAGTCTTATGCACTCTATCCGCATAAGACTGTCTACGAGAACATGGCATTCGCGCTTAAACTTGCAAAGTTACCCGCTGATGTCATCGAGCAGGAGGTGCGGCATGCCGCCGAAATTCTGCACCTGACAGAACTTCTTGATCGCCGTCCAAAGGCGCTTTCCGGCGGCCAGCGTCAGAGGGTCGCCATAGGCCGAGCGATCGTGCGCAAGCCGCGGGTATTTTTGTTTGATGAGCCATTATCCAATCTCGATGCAAAACTCAGAAGCAAGACTCGCGTGGAAATCGCCAAGCTGCATAAGTCGTTTGGCAACGCGGGCATGATTTATGTCACACATGATCAAATCGAAGCGATGACCCTCGCGGACAAAATCGTCCTACTTAATACTGGATCGGACATCGAGAAATTCGGAAGTGTAGCGCAGTTCGGTAAACCGCTAGAACTTTATGATCGTCCCTTGACCCAATTTGCCGCTCAGTTCATTGGATCACCGCAGATGAACATCATAGATGTCAAAATGACGGGTGAAGGAAACTCCGCGTCCATTGAATCCCGAGATGGGTTGGGACTCAATTTTTCCGGACCTCGAACTGCGCCCGTAACTCCGCCTGCCGCGCTTGGTTTTCGTCCTGAGCACACATCACTTGAGGTCGCTAAACCAAGTGCGCCGGGTGCTTTGAAGGTAACTCATACTGAAGCGCTCGGAGAAGCGTCGCTAATTTACCTTGATACCGGTGACGCTGAACAACCAATCATCGTCCGAGAGAGCGGATTGACGAAATTTTCGGAGGGTGATTTTGTAGCGGTTCACATTGATGCCGAAAAGATGCACCTCTTCGATGAGCAAGGCCGCCGCGTCAATTAATCCGTCAGCGGAATAACAAACCCGAGGAGACTGCATTGAAGATCGCCTTCATCGGACTTGGACAAATGGGTTTTCCAATCGCGGTCCGATTGGGAAAAGCCGGTTATCACATTGTTGGCTATGATATTTTCGAAACTGCTTTGAACAGACTTATAGCCAAGGGATACGAGGCGGCGAGCTCACCAGCAGATGCGGCTGCCGATGCTGACGTTGTCATGACAATGGTGCCAGACAGACCGGAAGTCCTGGAGGCGGCTATTTCAGGTTCCGCGGCATTGACCAAGTCGATTCGATGCGATGCGATTTACATTGATTTGAGCACGGTCGATCCTGCGACCAGTCGCGAGCTTCACCGGCACTTTTCGCAAAAAGGTGTTCGTGTCGCGGACGCGCCGGTTGCCCGAAGCGTAGAAGATGCTTGGCAGGGAAATTCAGCTGTTATGGTTGGTTGTGAACTCGATCTCTTCGTAGAAATCAAACCCATACTCGCGGCATTCGCAAAACGGATTACGCATTGCGGTTCGAACGGAACAGGTTCCGCAATGAAACTCGTCAACAACTACATCAATCAAGGAACCCTGGCGCTGATTGCGGAAGCTCTCACCGGTGGAATAGGGCATGGATTGACGCTTGAGCTTATGTTAGAGGTTTTGGGATCGACCAATGCCGCCAATGCAAACATGTCGCGAGCCATGTCGACCAAAGCCTTTTCAGGAAATTTTGACGCGGGATTCAAAATGAAACTTGCGCAGAAAGACCAGCGTCTGGCTCTTCAAATGATGACCGAACTTGGTATGATTCCGATAATCGGAAATGCAACACAGGCAGCGATGACCGAGGCGATCGCAAATGGGTTTGGAGACTGCGACCTTTGTTCACTTTTTCAAGTTATTGAAAAGCAAACAGGTTTCGCGGCTCGCTACGCCGATCCATGATTTTTCGGATGGATTAGTTCTGTGAATCTGTTAACGGTCCGGTAGAAGAAGCATCATGATGGGCAGAGAATTCGCAGCCCTATAGTCCGGCTGATGGCTGAATTCAGCCCTAACTGTTGAGCACATGATAGCGTCAAGTAGCAGCTGCGCCTTTCTGTGAACGAACTTCATCGAGAGTTCGGGTCGTTGAAATTGCTGCTTTGTCAAGATGGATATCGATCACAGACGGACAGTCAGCTGCTGCTGCACGCCGGAATGCATTTGGAAAATCCTCGGTATGCTTAACCGTTTCGCCATGGCCGCCAAATGACCTTGCGAGCGCGGCAAAATCCGGATTGATTAGCTCTGTTCCTGACACACGGTTTGGAAAGTTTGATTCTTGATGCATTCTGATGGTGCCGTAGGTTCCGTTGTTCGCGATTATGCAGATGACATTGGCTTTGTGCTGTATCGCAGTTGCCATCTCGTTGAGAGTCATTTGAAAGCATCCATCACCAGCAAAACAAACAACCGTACGGTTGGGATAGGTCAGCTTCGCGGCAATCGCAGCGGGTAGGCCGTAGCCCATAGAGCCGGATGTCGAAGCAATCTGTGTTCCAAATTCTTTGAAGATAAAGTATCGGTGCAGGAATGCGGAGTAATTGCCCGCGCCATTGGTGATAATCGAATTATTGGGCAGATTCTTCGAAAGCCACTGAATGACTTGCGAAAACTGAACTTGTCCGGGCAATCGGGTTGGTTGCCTCCACAGAGAATGCATTTGTCGACAAGAATCCAGCCAAGCAGCACGACGCTCACACCGTTTTGGCCGTTCACTAACTAAGCAAGCCAGTAGAGTGCCTGGCGCAGCGGCAACAGCAAGGTCGGCTGTCCATAGCTTGCCGAGTTCTTGGCTGGCCGGATGAATATGAACCGCCAATCGAGCTTCTGCAGGGTTGCCTGGCACAGTGTAGCCTTGGCTGGACATATCGCTCAATCGTCCTCCCAAGAGCAAGACGCAGTCGGATTTTTGAATGGCGGAAATGAGTTTGGGGTTTGCCCCCGGCGATAAGTCGCCTACGTAATTTGGATGACGGTTGTCAAAGTAGTGCTGCCGTCGGAAACTGGAGACAACGGGGAGGTCAAATCTTTCGGATACAGCCGCTAGGTCAGCCGCTGTCGTGTCTGACCATATTGAACCGCCGACGATGGCAATTGGTTGTTCAGAGTCGGCAATGCGTTTTGCGACAGCGGCTGCCGTTTCATTGGAAATTTCCTGACGTGCCAGCGTTACAGGATTTGCATTTGACACGGTCTGAATTTCGTGAAGCATATCTTCGGGAAGCGAGAGAACCACCGGGCCGGGACGTCCTGACATGGCGGTCTGAAATGCCCGTGATATGTATTCGGGAATGCGTTCCGTTTCGTGGATTTCAGCTGTCCACTTTGCCAGCGGGTTGAAAGTCCGCGGTATGTCGATTTCTTGAAATGCTTCCCGTCCAAGATGTGGTCGCGCAACCTGTCCTACCAGCAGCAGCATCGGGGTTGAATCGTGGTGTGCGACATGAACACCACACGCGGCGTTCGTTGCCCCCGGTCCTCGCGTAACTAACGCCACGCCTGGTGCTCCGGTCATTTTGCCGCTTGCTTCCGCCATCATGGATGCACCGCCTTCGTGGCGGCACACAACATTTTGAATGTCGGTGTCCAAGAGTCCGTCCAGCAGCGCCAAATAGCTCTCACCGGGAACAGAATAAACGCGTGAAACGTTATTCAGCAGCAACTGATCGGCAAGAATGCGTCCGCCATGCCTTAACGGAGAATTTGATCGGTTCATGAGAATTCACCATGGGTATTTTGGAAATCTATGAGCACAGGAGAAGATGCCGGAAGGTGCTTTAGGAGCTTTTCTTCATAATTCCCACTCAATTTCATTGGCGTTGAAAAATGCGGGACAAAACGTGTCAAATCAAAGAGGTCACAATGCTGACATTAATATCCAGAAAAGTACGACTGGCATGAAGATTTCAACAATTCTTGACCAAATTGATAGCGGACATATGGCCCTGCCAGAATTTCAGAGGGGCTATGTCTGGAATCGCGATCAATTCCGTGGTCTTTTTGATTCATTATATTGTGTCAGTAAAAAATCCCCCTGATTCAGCAATCTGGAACAGTTCGGTGGCGATTGACGGAGACTGGACGCAGCGGTTTTCGGGTCTCCGCGGCTGAATTTCCGGTTGAATCCGGACGTTCCGGCGGGTCTGCCGGCGTTTTTCATGCATTGAGGCGAATTCCGCGCGCACCTGTCCAGTGGCCCGAACGGGCGGCGGTGATTTGCGCTGCGGAGGGAGAGCTGCCAGTCGGGAAACGGCGCGCATGCGGGAGCGCTCGACGGTGGAACGCTTCTTCGGCCGCCTCAAGGACCAGTGCGAGGCGAAGCATGTCCGGGTGCGCGTCTATAGGAAAATGTTCTGTCATCTGATGTTCGGCGTGATCGCCCTGCTGACCGATCAGATGATGCGCATGAACATCTGAACGGGCTTCACCCCCTTGGGTCACCGCCCCCGGAGAGCTTCCTGTCTCAGGAAGGCGCTCCCGCTCGCCTAGAAAAAAGCCGGAAGCCGAAAAAAGGCGTCAAACCGGCTCCAGCACGGCGGGTCAGGACGAATCCCGACCCTCCAAGCCCGTGATCAAGGCCAGTGCGGCGACCGACAGCCGGACCGGAGCTCCGAAGGCCGGCACCGTCGAGGAATTTTGCAGAAGGCTTAATATTCTGAATTCGTTAAAGTTCGCCGCACTGCGTCTCTCCACCCGCTGTACAGCCGGTCACGATCACTCGCTGCAATCTGGGGAGTGAAGCGGCGGTCAAGGCGCCAATTCTCAGCAAATTCTTTCGGACCGGGGCACAGTCCGCACTGCAGGCCCGCAAGATATGCAGCACCCATAGCTGTGGTCTCGGTGACCTGAGACCGGTCTACTGTCGTGTTCAACTGGTCGGCAAGGTTTTGGACAACCCAGTTGTTTTCCGTCATGCCGCCATCAACTCGGAGAGAAAATTTTGTTTGCTTCAAAAAATCTGCCCGCATAGCTTCCATGAGATCACGTGTCTGGAAGGCGACACTTTCCAGAGCAGCCCTGGCAAATTCATTTGGCCCGCTGTTGCGGGTCAACCCAAAAACCGCTCCGCGGCAGTCAGCGTCCCAATAGGGTGCGCCGAGACCGGTGAACGCAGGTACGATGTAGAGCTGTTGCTCCGGATCGGCGTTCTCGGCAAGATCTGTGGTTTCCGAAGCATTATCAATGATTTTGAGACCATCTCTGAGCCATTGAACCACAGCTCCAGCGACGAATATCGATCCTTCAAGGGCAAAGATCGTTTGACCTTGAAGCCGATAGGCGATGGTTGTCAGCAATCTATTGCGCGAATTGAAACGTTTCCTTCCGGTGTTCAAAAGCGCAAAACAGCCGGTCCCATATGTCGACTTTAGCATGCCCGGTTCAAAACATGCTTGACCGATGGCAGCAGCATGCTGGTCACCCGCCACCCCGAGAATCGGAATTGCCTGACCGAAAACAGCGGGATCTGTCTCTCCGAAGTCATCTGCGCACTCCAATACAGTCGGCAACATGGCACGTGGAACTTGGAATAGTTCGAGCAGCGTGTCGTCCCAATCGCCGTTTTCAATATTGAAAAGCATTGTGCGGCAGGCGTTGGTGACATCTGTGACATGCCTTTTCCCACCCGTCAAGCGCCATATGAGATAGCTGTCTACAGTTCCAAATAGAAGCTTGCCGTCTTTCGCTTGTTCTGCCGCGCTTGGAACCGATTTTAATATCCACGACAGCTTTGATGCTGAAAAATACGGATCAAGAAGCAAGCCGGTGCGTTCCGAGACATCTTTCTCTATGCCGGCACCTTTAAGTTTCGCGCATTCGTCAGCTGTCCGTCGGTCTTGCCACACAATTGCATTACAGATTGGTTTCCCGGTTTCCCGGTCCCAAACGATTACGGTTTCCCGCTGGTTAGTGATTCCGATAGCGTCAACGATGTTGTCATTTGCGTTATTGAGCGCAATTTGGCACGATCGCATCGTGGAGTTCCAGATATCTTCCGGATCATGTTCAACCCACCCGCTTTTCGGATAGATTTGTCGGAATTCTCTTTGCCCTGAAGAAATCGGCCGTAACTTGCTGTCAAACAGTATCGCGCGGCTTGATGTCGTGCCTTGATCAATTGCGAGAATATAAGACACTTTTCACCCCCCTCGGTGCGGAGCTTGCCACTAAATCAATTGATCACTTATTCAATTGCACGAACCTTTTGCAACCGACGTTTCACAGCGAAAACCGGATTAAATGTTTGTGAACGGAATGTTATGATAAGCGCTGTCTCATTGGTATGTGCTGGAGTTTTCTAAAGTGAGCGGCGATCAACCTCCACAAGCGGCGTTAACCGTGGAAACCGATTTGTCCAAGACCTCCGAAACAAAGCGGGTTATCGGTGAAATGGTTGATGCTCTCAACGACCATCGGATTGACGACATTGGTGAATTCTTTGCCGATGAATTCCGCTGGATGGGTAATTTCGGCTGTGGAACGAAAGAAGGTCTGAGAGCGTTTCAAGAAAATTGGCAGCGGCCATTTCAGGCTGCTTTTTCTGACAAGGTTTGCATTGATGAGGCCCGTCTTTATATGGGCGAGTGGGCGGCTGCCTTTGGCAGGCAGGAGGCAATTCATTCCGGCGAGTTCATGGGGATCGCACCCACTGGAAAGCGTGTAACCATTCGCTATATGGATTTTTGGAAGGTAGTTGACGGTAAAATCGAAAACAATTGGGTAATGGTGGATTTTCCAGATGTGCTGCGGCAACTGGGTGTTGATGTTTTTTCCGGTGAGGGTTGGGAAGTCTATGATCGCGGAGAAAAGAAACCGCCATGCCCAAAGGAGTGAAATGAGCATGGAAGATCTGAAGCGGGATAAGCCGGAACGGGATTGCGCCAAGACCATTGTGGAGCGAGGCGACAGTACTGTCCGCACTTTGTTTGAAGAATTGGTTAATTGGTCTCCGAAATCATTTCGCCTATCGGAAAGCGAAGTCGAATCATTGGTTGGCTCGCTTCCCGTTCAGCAACTTCAAGTTATTCGCTTTGCAAAGAAACAGGTTAGAAAATTTGCCCGTATCCAGCGAGATTTTAAAAAGGTTGAGGAATGTGAAACTCTACCGGGCATGATCCCGGGCCATCGCAGCATTCCTGTTCAGTCGGTTGACCGCTTCATTCAAGACGAAAAATTCTGCTGGTGGCTGCATCGCTATTGTGGACTCAATTTCGCGTATGCCGGTTCTGCTGATAATCAGAGGAGCATTGCGTGATGACGACCGAGTTGGCGGAACTTGAGACTGTTCCAATCACACCCTCGTTTGGTCTGCAGGGACGCCGGGCGTTTGTATCGGGTGCATCCCGCGGCATTGGCTTTGCAGTTGCAGCAGCATTGGGTGAAGCCGGTGCAAGTCTCGTCATCTGCTCCCGCGATGCAACGGCAATTAATGAGGCCGCTCAGCGGCTGCAGAATGTGGGGTTTCGGGCGCGAGCGGTTCCAATGGATATCACAGAATCGGGAACCGTTCGGCAGTTCTTCGAATCGGAAAATCCATTCGATATTGTTGTGAATTCAGCAGGCGTCGCTAGGCATGCTTCTGCATTCGACACTACGGAAGACCAATTCGATGCGGTCATGGACCTCAACTGCCGGGCCGCATTCTTTCTGGCGCGCGAGGCGGCTGCTAAAATGCGGGATCGAGGTGGTTCGATTATTCAGATTTCGAGCCAAATGGCACTGGTTGGAGGAACGGAACGCTCAGTTTATTCCGCTTCAAAACATGCCATTGAAGGGATGACTAAATCTATGGCAATTGAGTGGGGGGCTTTCGGCATCAGGGTTAACACCATTTGCCCGACCTTTGTCAGGACCGAATTGACAGCATCCACCTTCGCCGATCCGACGAAAGTTGCTTGGGTCGAATCAAAAATCAAACTTGGGCGGATTGCAAAAGTTGAAGACTTGATGGGAGCAGCAGTCTTTCTTGCCTCTGATGCTTCAGCAATGGTGACCGGTGCGCACCTTCTGGTCGATGGCGGATGGACAGCGGAATAAATCGCTTCGGTCATTTGCGAGCCGACTGCAGGTTAGGATTAGGAGTAGAGATTGTCACAACCCAAATACACCGACTTCACTGATTTTATTCTCGGCATCACCGCAGAGATCTGGGAAGGGCGTGGAATTCACAATCTGCACGACTATTACAGCGAGAATATCCCGGTTCGGTCACCTGATTCGATCGTTATCGGCAACAAGGAAGTCATTCGGGCAACCCGTGAGACGTTGACTGAGTTTCCAGACAGGAGATGCCTGGGCGAAGATGTCATATGGGATCACGTCGGAAAGAACAGCTGGTTTTCCTCGCATAGGCTGTATTGCACCGCGACACATAATGGTTCAGGCCATTTTGGCAGCGCCAAAGGTCGAAAGGTCGCCTATCGGGTTATCGCGGACTGTCATGCGGAAGAATGTCCGCAATCGGGTTGGAAAATCAACGATGAATGGCTGGTCAGAGACAGAGGCGCCATCGTTCGCTGCTTGGGAACGACACCAAAGGAATTCGCACAGGGCCTTCCTTTGAATTTGGGCGCGCAATCTGTGAATCCTGCAGGGCATGACCGCGCCGGTCCATATCGCGGACAAGGTCGCAAATCCGAATTGTCCCTTGAATACGAAGATTTGATAAATCGCATAATGCACGATGAGTTTTCGGCAGTTGCCTCGCATTATGATCCGGCTTGCCAGCTTGAGCTGCCAGGGGGAGTGACCGAACACGGAATTACCAGCGCTGAGCGGTTTTGGCTCAGTCTTCGCTCTTCTTTTCCGGAGGCCGAGTTTAAAGTCTATCACCAGTTGGGAAGAAACGACGATGACCATCCTCCCCGTGCTGCATTGCGCTGGTGTCTGCGAGGAACTCACAGCGGATTCGGCATGTTTGAGAATCCCACGAACAAAAAGAAGATAAACGTAATGGGAATTTCACACGCTGAATTCGGACCCCGGGGCATTAAACGGGAGTTCGTTGTTTTTGATGAAGTGTCGGTTTGGCAGCAGATTCTACGCTGGAAAGACTGATCAGGCTACCGAAGCGTGTGATACTAATTTTTTTTTAGGAGAGACGAATGGCTGAAGTCGATATGCGGTCGCGCATCGTCCGCTATGGGGAACTGATACCGTGCCGCACTGCATTTATTGATACCCACACCCCCGGTTCTGATCGAAAGGAGAATTTTACGATCATCGGTGGAGGCGTATCCGAAAGCGCAGATCAGCATGTCCATATCAAGGAAACCCCGGGATTTAACATCGGTGCCGCGGGACAGCCGCCAAAGTGCCGAAATTCGCTGCATTCACATCGGACCGCTGAAGTCTTCTATGTGCATAAAGGCCGCTGGCGTTTTTTCTGGGGCCGTTGGGGAACAACTGGCGAAGTGGTTCTTGAGGAAGGTGATATTTTTGACATTCCAACGGGCATTTTCCGGGGGTTTGAAAATATCGGACAGGAATACGGTATGTTGATGGCGTTGCTGGGCGGTGATGATGCAGGCGGCGGTGTGATCTGGGCGCCGCAGGTTGTTGAAGACGCGAACAACCATGGATTGATCCTCGCTGAGACCGGCCGTCTTTATGATTCGAAGAAAGGGCAATCGCTCCCAGAGGGTGTTGGGCCGATGCCGCTGCTTTCCGACATTGAGCTCAAGGCTTTTGCCGAACCGGCGGTGGATGCTGTCGTTCCACGATTTGTAGCGCGTCGCTGGGACATGATGGCTCTTTCCGCAAGCGGACCTGCACCGGTTATCGGCGAAAGCGCCTTAATCGTGGACCGCCCAGGTTTCGAGGTTGACTTCATTTCGCGCCGTTCCATATCTGATGCGCCGTATTCAACCGCGTGCCATGAAATTTTGATGGTACGCGAAGGGTATTGGCGTCTTGCTTGGGAAGGCGGCGAAGAGATTCTCGCACCTGGGGACACATGCGCGGTCCCGCCTGGTTTAAAACGGTCGGTGTCCGCGGCGGTTTCCGGTGAAAACGGAATGTATCGCGTGCGCAATACGTCAGATCCCGCCGGGCCAACCTGGAATTTCTAGCAAACTTTACCCGTCGATTTCTACAGCAAGGAGTATAGCAGTGCCGGTCAAGACCACGCATGTTGGCAGCCTGCCGCGAAGTCAGGCGGTGGCGGATTTAGTGTTCGCGCGTGAGCACAAAAAACCTTACGATGTTGATGAATTCGATAACGTCATGCGCGCGGCGGCATCTGTAACCGTCCAGCGTCAGGTGGAAGCCGGTATTGATATCGTTTCCGATGGAGAGACATCGAAAATTTCATATGCGACTTACGTGAAAGATCGCTACTCGGGATTTGGGGGAGACACTCCGCGCAGTCCACCGGCCGATCTGAAGCTTTATCCGACCTTCTTGAAGCGGCTCGCTGAACAAGGCGGAACACCACAGTATAAACGGCCGAAATGCATTGGCCCCATCGAATCCAAAGGTCAGAGCGAGCTTTTGAAGGACATCGCCAATCTCAAGGCTGGCATGTCAGCGCACGGTGCGTCCGAAGGATTTATGAATGCCGCGTCTCCCGGCGTAATCAGTCTGTTCCTGCCAAACGAATACTACGCCTCTCGCACCGTTTACTTGGAAGCGTTGGCGGAAGTCATGCGCGAAGAATACCGAACAATCGTTGAATCCGGCCTTTATCTTCAGCTGGACTGCCCGGATCTTGCTTTGTCACGGCATATGCTGTTCTCGGATCTAACGGATGAAGAGTTTGTGAGCATCGCCGAAGAGAATGTCTCAGCGCTTAATCAAGCCTTGGATGGTTTGGACTCATCGCGTATCCGTGTCCATATCTGTTGGGGGAATTACGAAGGTCCGCATGTCTGCGATATCGGCATGGAGAAAATGCTGCCCACACTGCTGAAGGTCAATGCCAATTCGGTATTGTTTGAGACCTCAAATCCGAGGCATGCGCATGAGTGGGAAGTTATGAAAGACTTTTTCGAGGATATTCCTGAGGACAAAATTCTGATCCCGGGAGTTATCGACAGCACAACGAATTTTGTGGAGCACCCAAAGGTGGTTGCTCAACGGCTGGAACGGTTTTTGGAGTTTGTGCCTGAAGCGCGGTTGATGGCTGGGTCTGATTGCGGGTTCGGAACATTCGCTGGATTCGGCGCGGTCGATCCAGAAATTTGCTACGCAAAGTTAGAATCGCTGGCGGAGGGAGCTCGGCTCGCAGGCACATGACCGAACCCTTGGTTCTTTTGCCCGGTCATATGTGTGATGCAAGGCTGTTTACACACCAGATAGATTGGCTTGCTTCAAAAGCCGTTCTGCATTTGGCAAAGGTCGACAGCGGTCGTTCGATCGAAGAAATTGCAGATCAAGTTCTACAGAATGCGCCGCCGTCATTCGCGCTGAGCGGCCTATCGTTCGGCGGTATCGTCGCTATGGAGATGTTCCGTCGTCAACCGCATCGCATCACGCGCATAGCCCTGATGGATACGAATCATTTACCTGAGACTGCTGCGACGGCAGCCGAACGTAAGGATCGCGTGGGCCGTGTTCGCGAAGGCCATCTGCGAGCGGTCATAAAGGATGAAATGAAACAGGCCTATTTGGCAGACAGTCCTAACAATCCGGTCATTCTGGATTTGATCATGCGTATGGCATTGGATCTTGGTGAGGATGTGTTCATCCGCCAGTCAGAAGCGCTTGCCAGCCGTGCGGATCAGACCAAGACCTTGCAAGAGATTGACATACCTTGCCTGATTTTATGCGGTGCCGAAGATCGGCTTTGTTCGGTTGCGCGTCATGAAGAGATGGCTGCGATTGTGCGCCGCTCGCGGTTTGCCGTGATTGAAGGAGCGGGGCATTTGCCGCCCCTGGAGCAGCCGGACAAAACTAACAAAGCGATCTCAAAATGGCTGGAGGAAAAATGGTGACAAAGAGCAAATTGTGTGCGTTGAGTCGGGTTAAAATATCAGCAAACTGAAGCGCGATTGCAATTGCTGTCACGCAGCGGATTGTCAGAAATTTTTCCAGAAGGGTTGAAGTTAAAACAGTGCTTAGCTTTTCCGATAAGGGGCAAACACGAACCGCCCTGTATCGTCTGGAGCACTCCAAAAAGTGTCCGTTTTTTACCGAAGACATCGGTGTGTAGTTGTGTCTAGCCGGTTTCCGGGCCAGCGAACAGCAACTAATGCCGGGGGTGGCAAAAATCAGCAAGGGCGGATTAAACGCAAAAAATCATGTCATGGGATATTTCACCATGCAGTACAATGGACGGTAGTGTCCAGAATCTTTCGCACTTTCGATCATGCGACGGCGGCGTTGATGGCGATCACCTGCTGCAGCCGCTCGGCGGTGCAGAACAGCTCGAACTCATTGGCTTTCTGTTCGCACAGGGAAATGATCCGCGCCTTCTGAGCCGAACCAGGGCTGGTGGCACCTTGATGAGCAGTGCAAAACCGCCGATTTTCTCTCGGCCATCGATGCCAAGATCGACACTTTAGCCGCCCAAATCGCCGAAACCGAGACCTTGAAGAATTGACAATAGTCGTTAATTTTGGATAATTGTAACTATTGTCAAAGAACGCAGGTGGCAAAGTGCCAAGCCTAAATCTGATCGAGCCACACGCTGCAGCTTCAGGAGACCGGTTTTCAGAAGATGAATTCCGCGTCATGCAGAAAGCCTTCATCAATCTGGTTGACCGCTGGGGTTTGACCGACGAGCAGGCTTCAATCCTGATGGGCGTCAATTCCACGCGCACCTTCTCGCGCTGGAAGCAAGGTCAGTTCGGTCGGTTCAATATCGATACGGCTGCGCGACTATCCAATTTGATGGGAATCCACAAAGCGCTGCGCCTTTTGTTCAAGGACAAGGCGCGGGGGTATGGCTGGATCAAACGTGCAAATGCCGCCTTTGGCGGCGCCACAGCGCTAGAGGTGATGTTGAAAGGTCAACTGACCGATCTGATGCGTGTTCGCCGTTATCTCGATGCGCAGCGCGCGCCATGGTAGAAGCGCATGACGCGCCGGTCGCTCGGATCATCTGGACGCATTATTATCGCCTGATCAATTCCGCTTTCCCGCCGATTGACCTGTTTGAGGACATCGCTGAACCACAGGATTGGTTGCTGCTCGGATCGGCTGAAGGGCGGACAAATCCGAGACTGGCCGAAACACTCGGTCATTTGGATCTGATCCCACCGGACCGCCGCGTGGGAGGGGCCGGGGCTTCATACGTCATGTCGGCCTTTACCCATTTCAGTCCCGAAAATCCCGGTCGTTTCAATACATCGCGTTTTGGCGTCTTTTATGCGGCGCAGGATTTTGATACGGCCTTGTTCGAGACAATCTACCATACAGAGTTGTTTTTGGCGGCAACGAATGAAACAGAAGGCTGGCTGGCGGATAAAAGAGAAGTGATCGGATCAATTGATCACGATCTGACAGATGTCCGCGAGGGATTTGAGTCGCTTCTTGATCCGGTTGATTACACGGTCTCGCAAGCCTTTGCCCAATCGGCAAAGGCCGCAGGGTCCGATGGCATCGTCTACCCATCTGTGCGTCATCCGGGCGGAACGTGCTTTGCCGCCTTTTACCCCGATGTAATGACGGTTCCGAAACAAGGGCGCCATTTGAGCTATCACTGGGATGGGACGCGTATCGATCTGATCAAACTGCTTTCACCTGAAAGCGGCAAGGATACGATCTTTCTGGTTAAGCCATGACTACCGCCACGCGATCCGAAGCCCAACTCGAAGCCGCCCTTATCAATCGCCTGAAGGGATTGGGCTGGAATGCTGTTTCTTTTCCGGACGGCGCCGCTTTGGCAACCAATCCGCAACCCAGCTTGAAACGTAAAACGGCCTCAAATTTTCCACCGCTCATATCGGTTGTCAAACGAAGCATTTGGAACTGCTCCCTGTGGGCGAGGGCAATGCTGACGCGACGGTCAAGGACAGGGGGCGGCTTGGCGGTGAGGGTGTTCTCGATTTGAAGATCAGCGGCTATGTCGAAGTCGCCGCGCGTGTCTCCGGCGAAGATGGGACGGAGATCAAGCAAACCGCGGATCTCGGAAATCCGCCGCTGAACCTTTATCAATTCGACGCCGCTGGCTGCACACTCTCAAGCCCCGCGGAGATAGAACCATGAGTTTTCTCGGTATTGACCTAGGAACATCAGGTCTTCGCACCTTGCTGATCGATGAAGACGGCAATTCCCTCGGCGCAGCCGAAAGGAACTATCCGACCCAGTGCCCGAAGCCTGGGTGGAGCGAACAAAATCCATCCGATTGGATCACCGCGTTGGAGAGCGCAATCTCCGAACTGCGCGGGCGGTGCCGGGAGTTCTCGGATCTGCGTGGCATCGCGGTCGCAGGGCATATGCATGGCGCAACACTTCTTGACCAAAACGGTGCAGTCATCAGACCATGCATTCTTTGGAACGATACCCGCGCCCATATGGAGGCGGATGCGCTAGATCGGATTCCCGGCCTGCGCGGGATTTCCGGCAACATCGTCTTTCCCGGATTCACCGCTCCAAAGCTTTTGTGGGTTGAAACCCATGAGCCCCGGAATTTTGCGCGTGTCGCCAAGATTTTGCTTCCGGCCGCTTTTATAAACCATTTTCTGACAGGCGACTATGTCGCCGACCTTTCTGACTCCGCAGGAACTGCTTGGCTTGATGTCGGCGCGCGTCGATGGTCTGACACGCTCCTTAAGGCCGGTCATGTCAGTTTGTCACAGATGCCAAAGCTGTTCGAAGGTTGCCAGCCCGCCGGGATTCTGCGCCCGGAACTCGCACGGCAATGGTGCGTCGGGCCGAAAGTGGTGATCGCCGGAGGGGCCGGCGACAATGCCGCGGCTGCTTGCGGGATCGGAGCGCTGAACGAAGGGGAGGGTTTTTTGTCATTGGGCACCTCGGGCGTTCTGCTGGTAGCGCGGGACGACTATTCCCCCGAACCAGGTGCCGCTGTGCACACCTTTTGTCATGCCGTGCCGCGGCGCTGGTATCAGATGGGCGTTATGCTCGCGGCGGCCGACAGCCTGAATTGGCTTTCGGCGATGATCGGAAGGCCGCCAGCGGATCTGACCGCGGCTCTCGGCGAAAAGCTGATCAGTCCGGGACGTGTGCAGTTTCTGCCTTATCTTTCCGGGGAGAGAACACCACATAATGATGCCCGAATCCGCGGCGGTTTCACTGGGCTCGGGAAAGACACAGACCGACAGGATCTGACCCGTGCGGTCTTGGAGGGTGTGGCATTCGGCCTGCGTGACTCGCAAGTGGCTCTCGCTGGCTCCGGCGCTGAGATCCGTTGTCTGCGCGCGATCGGTGGAGGGGCTCGATCACGCTATTGGCTCCGGCTAATCGCGACGGTTCTCGACGTGTCGCTAGAATTGCCAAGCGGCAGTGAATATGGCGCGGCCTTCGGCGCTGCGCGGCTTGCAATGATCGCTGCAACCAATACGTCGCCCGAGTCGATACTCCGTCCGCCAAAGACAGCCGAACGCATTGTTCCCGAGCGGAGTTTGATCGACGCATTTGATGCAGCATATAGCCGGTTCCGCGCCTCTTATCCTGCGCTTCGCACCATAGTGCAGAACCCGTGATGACAACATGGGAGGGAGCGGGCAAGGCGCGGGAAAATGTAAGTTGGCACGATCACACTGCCGGTGAATTTCATTCGGTATGCAGATGAATCTGGAAGAACTGCTTCATGCAGATCATAACGGCGCGGTCGTCATTTCGGACAACCGAGTTAATATGTTGCCCGAGGCCATTCAAAATCTAGAGGTTCCGAGTCCAACATGCTTGAACCGGGATAGGCCGCTGATCGATAGAGGATTTCAAAAGCGCCCGGTCAAATTTCCAAACTCGCACGAAACCTAAGCAATGCAGCTTAAATCTCGAACCGTACGTGCCAATTGCCAAACCGACTATGGTAGCCTTACGCCGTCCGAGAGCCGGGGCATAGTTTCAACTCCTCCACAACAACTTTATTGCGAGCGCCGGTTTTTGAACGAGCTGATAGAATTGCGTGCTACATCAATGAAACAATCCAGCTCCTTCTCGCTCAGCTTGTGCTTGGTGAATCGTCTCCACTCACGGCGTGCAATCGTCCGGGCTACATCTTCGCCGTATTCCTGCAGAATCCACGCCAGAGCTTGGATCACCATTTTGCGTACTGGCGTGGTTACCGTTAGTTTTGCAGGCCACTTTAAAACACTAAGTTTGCTACTTTCTTTCATTTTCTTATTCTGTGGGCACTCATGATGTAAACTCAGTTCGGTACGCGGTTAGAAATATACTGGGCAAATTCAAAGTTGGGCCGCTCAAGGTGGGACAAATGACCTGGTGTCGCGAAGTCCGAGCACAAACCAGCGTAGACCCGTTCAGTACAGCCCTTGTCTTCATCATTGACCTCATTAAGCAGCTCCCGAAGCTCTTCAAAATGTTTTGGGCCATCGGGATCATTGGCGAATTCCTCCGACATGCCGCCGCCGAAGAATATTCTTACTTTGCCGGGGCTCACCGGATACAAAGACAAATACCAGAAATAGCCTGGCGTTAACGTGATCAGCATGCTCGGATAAATCGCGAGAAGATAAGTGGTAAATCTTCTTTCGCCTTTGAGTATGGAATTGTTTGGATGTGCGACCGACAGTGTGAATTCCGGATCCTTCTGCAGCGTGTGATAGTTGAAAGCCTCTCGTCCGTCAGGGCATTCGACTTCATCAACACGTGATACACCTCCGATGGTTTTCGCATGGCAGACCGGCAGGTGATAGCTCTCCATGAAATTCTCTGCCAGAACCTTCCAGTTGGTGTTCCACTCGAACACTTCAAAAAAAGCCTGCCGGTAGTTTTCCATACGATAATCGCCGACCATCTCCTCAACTTCAGTCAGAAGCGTGCTGACAGGCGGGGCTTCAGGATTCAGTGTTACCAGGACCCAGCCCAGCCATTCTTCCAGCCTAATCTCTGGAAGGCGGTAATCGGTCTTTTGAAATGCGGTGTTTCGCCGCATCCCGGGCGCACCGCGCAGTTGACCGTCGAGATTATACGTCCAGCCGTGGTACGGGCAGACGAGGCTGCGCGTATTCCCGCGTCCTTCGACAATTTTCGACATTCGATGACGGCAAACATTTGCCATGGCGCGCAGTTTTCTGTCTTTGCCGCGGATTATGAGGATTGGCTGTCCTGCCAAGTCAAATGTGAAATAATCGCCAGGTTTGGAATAAGCGTCGGTGCGTCCGACGCAAAACCAATCCCTCTTAAATATGCGCTCGCGCTCCTGTTCAAAAAATGCCTCGGAAACATAAACGCTTTTTGGCATTGCGCGAGCCTGTTCAAATGGCCCGGAAACGTTAAGCTTAAGCTCTGCCGCTGGTTTCAAGACTGCGGTCGATTCATTCATGTGTCTGATCCGTTCGTTGTTCCTTTCGGTTATTCCTTTCGCTATGAAGGGCAACATTCTGGCCTGTCAACAAGTAATTTCGCCGACCCTGACCGACCGCATCGCGGCACTCAGTGTGTTGCGCGACCGCTCACGTGTTTTGGTGCATTCAAGCCGGGTGAATTCGCTCCAGTTTGGCAATTCATGTGTGGAATATCCGCGGTCAGAGCGGCCAAAAAATTGGAATCAGAACGCTTGCGAGAATACCGACAGAAAGGTTTAGGGGAACGCCCACTTTAATATAGTCGATGAACTTATAACCGCCGGGTCCATAGACGAGTGTATTGGTCTGATATCCGATCGGTGTCGCAAAACTGGCCGATGCCGCCACCATAATCGCAACGACGAGAGGACGGGGGTCCACCCCCAGCGAGGATGCCAATCCGACAGCAATCGGAGTCATGACAACCGCCACCGCGTTATTCGAAACCATTTCGGTAAGTATGGACGTGAGAACATAAACAGCCCACACGATTAGAATGGGATGGAGACCAAAAAGGAATGGCGAAATCAGATTGGCAATTAAGGTCACTGCACCGGAATCCTGCATGGCCACCCCAACGGACAGCATCGAAAATATCAAAGCCAGAATCCTGCCATCGACGAACGATAGTCCTTCTTCTGCGTCAATGCAGCGGAAAATTAACACAGCAGCGACCGCGATGATTCCGAGTGCATATATCGGAAATAAGTTCAGCGCGGCGAGAATGACCATCGCAACAAGAGCCAGAATGGCAATGGGAGCTTTCCTGCGTCTGAACGGCTGAACTTCGGCTTCCTCAATTTCCGTGACTGTGTAGTTTTCAGCAAATTTGTGGATTTCGGACGGCACGCCTTCCAGCAACAGCGTGTCACCGATTTTCACCTCGACGTCATCAAGCTGACCGATGGAAGCTTGACCAATGGGGCGATGAACAGCGATGATGTAAATCCCGTAACGGCGGTCCAGTTCCAGATTGCGGATTACCTGTCCGATCAGCTTGGAACGTGGCGAAATCAGAACTTCAACTGTTTTGGTTTCTCGCGAAGAAACCTTGTCGGCAAGCAGGATACCGGCCTCCTCCTGCAAACTGAGCAGTTCGGTAGCCGCTGTGCGAAGAATGATTCGATCACCGTCTTTCAGCAGCACGTTCGGAAATTTCCGTCTCAACGATGCGCCGTCACGCAGTACATCGACAATTCTGATATCGTTGCCCTTGAAATGTCTGACTTCGAATGGGTTCAGACCGCTCAGACGACTTCTTTGTGGAATGACCACTTCAGTGAAGAATTTCATCTTTGTTTTGTCCCTGAGCAAATTTCCTAGGGACTCGCGGTTAGGCAGAAGGAACGGTCCCGCCAATCGCAGATAGAGTATCCCGTAGCCTGCAAGAATAATGCCCAGCGGCGTGATTTCGAATAAGCCGAACGGTTCAAGACCGACTTCGCGGGCGACTCCATCAACCAGCAGATTGGTTGATGTTCCAATCAACGTGCACAACCCCCCGAATATCGACATGTAGGATAGTGGAATCAAAAGCTTGGACGGAGCGAGTTTGAGTCTGTCGGACAGCGACATTGCAATGGGAATCAGAACAAGCACCACCGGTGTGTTGTTCATGAAAGCGGAGGCTAGCACAATCAGAACGGCCATGAGCGCCAACACAGCGACAGGCCGGTCTTTTCCTGCGTATGAAACGAAGTTTGAAACAGCATCCAGCGTGCCGGTCCGGACCAAGGCCCCGGAAAGGATGAACATGGCCACAATCGTCCAGGGCGCGGGATTGGAAAACACGCTGATGGCGCGTTCCGGAGAAAGAATTCCTGTTGCCAAGAGTGTAGCGGTGCCAAGTATGGCTACGACTTCTGTTGGGTAGATTTCACGCAAAAAGAGCGCGAACATGACCAGTGTGATTCCGATCACGGTCAGAGCGGCTCCGTTCTGCACGAGCATATCAACCATCGGCAAAATCAACTCCCCGACGCAGCTCTCAGCCTACTCCGCAGACTCGAACAGGGTCAAGGGCATGCAGCTGCTGGCCTGTTTTTCAAATCCGGGAACAACAGCCCCGAGATGGGCTGTTGATCAATTGATTAAAGTGTGCTTGCAGCATTTTGATGCGCATGGGAAATCAAATTCTCAGCTCCGATTGAGGGAGCGCCATTTGAATTCACCGCTTAGCACCGTCTTTTCTTATGCGCGCATCTTTCAAATGTGGGGATTGTTTTGATCGGTATTGATCGCAAGCCAAACAAAACGATCACCGGGTCCCATGCACGGGTTTTCTTGGCAATTGCTGATTAAATTTTCAAATCAGCTGCAGCTTTCAGGATTGAATGCGTCAATGAATTGGAGCACCTGCGGCCGGATGTTTCTATGCCAAATCTTCCCTGCGAAAATTCCGTAGTGTCCAGCATGCGGTTCGACATGGCTGACTTTCATATGATCTGGGACCCCTGTCAATAAATCCAGTGCCGCCGAACATTGACCCGGTGCAGAAATATCATCTTTTCCTCCTTCAACAGTTTTCACAGCGGTTGCAGCGATTTTTGAAATATCCAGCGGTTTGCCGCCGAGCGTGAATTTGTTTTTGGCGATTTCCGTCTTCTTGAAGATGCGTTCAACTGTAGAAAGATAGAATTCCGCCGGCAGGTCCATGACGGCAAGATATTCGTCATAGAACCGGTTGTGCCGGTCGTATTCTGAATCTTCGTGTTGTGCCGTGCGCACGATCTGATCGGAAAATGCCTTGCTGTGAGTCGCAAGATTCATTGAGATGAAAGATCCAAGCTGCACGATCCCCGGATAGACCAGCCTTCCGACTCCGGCATAGTTCAAGCCGACATGCTGAACAAACAAATGCTCCAATTGGCCCATAGTCATCCTGCTGCCAAAGTCGGTGACCTGCGTCGGCGCTGCGTCGGGATTGACCGGCCCGCCTATCAAGATCAAAGTTCGGGGCTGTGATTCAGGTGACACCTCGGCCAGATAAGCTGTTGCCGCCAGAGCCAGAGGGGCTGGCTGGCAAACCGCGACAACATGCGTGTTGCGGCCGAGTATTTTCATAAACTCAGCCAAATACAGCGTAAAATCTTCTATATCGAACTTTCCGTGCGAAACAGCGATGTCCCTTGCATTCTTCCACTCGGTAACAAGGACATCGCATTCAGGCAGCAAACTCACGACGGTGCGACGCAGCAAAGTGGGATAGTGTCCTGACATCGGGGCGATTAACAGGAGCTTGCGCGCAGAAGGCGGTCTGCCTCTAACCTTGAAAGACAGCAGGTCACAGAAGGGCTTACTGACGACAATTTCTTCTTCTACGAAGTATTCTTGCCCACAAGAGGTTGTCATGTCGATGCCCCAGTCGGGTTTTTCCGCCATGCGGCTGAAGCTTCGCTCGGCGACTTTACCCCACGCCGCCATGGTTGTGGGTATTGCATTCGGGCAAAGTCCAAAGGCCGGAAAAGACCAGAATGACTTAGTCGCAGCTCCAAGCATTTCACTTGTGAGTCTTGTGCTTTCAATCAAATCATAGGTCGGAACAGGTTTCATCTTTAACTCAGTGAATTTTCAGGTATGCTCATTTACCCATAAGCGAACGCTGAATAGACCAAGTAAGCGAACCGTGCAAATTCAGCCATGCAACCGAAAATAGGCTTATCATGTCCGAATCGTTCACACCCGACAATGCCGACAAGCTCAGCGCCAATCTCCAGAGAATCGAAGAGCTGAATCGACGACTGCTCAATGCGCTGGCGCACAAGAAGCCGGTTAAGCCGGAGTTGCAGGGGCCAGGCCATGACTTTTTTGCAAAGTCGGCCATGGCGCTGATGTCGGATGCCATCACAAACCCGGCGCGCCTTATTGAGCAGCAGGTCGGCTACTGGGGTGAGTCGCTCAAGAATTTGTCACACATTTATGAATCATCCGAGGACGCCGAAGAAGGCAGCCAACACCCGAAACGAGACAGCAGATTTAAAAGCGAGCACTGGGAGAGCAATCCGTATTTTCGGTTTTATAAAGACCAGTATTTGACCAACGCGGATGCGGTGCGGCGCTACGTTGCCGAACTAACGGGCGTCGACGAGAAGGAACGCCGTCGGCTGGCGTTTTTTTCCCGGCAGCTGGTGGAGCTGATGAGCCCGTCGAATTTCTTGGCTACCAATCCGGAAGCCCTGGAAAGGGCGATTGCCACCGAGGGAGAATCGCTCGTCCGGGGTCTCGAAAACTTAGTGAATGATCTGGAAAGAAACGATGGTGAACTGCAGGTTACTCTGGCCGATCCCGATGCATTCACTGTTGGTGAAAATCTTGCGACAACCGAAGGTTCTGTTGTGTTTCGCAACGAGTTGATTGAACTGATTCAATATCAGCCGAGAACCGAAAAGGCCCATCGCATTCCGTTTCTCATCCTGCCGCCCTGGATCAACAAATTCTATATTCTTGACCTCCGGCCGGAGAACAGTTTCATACGCTGGGTGGTTGAACAGGGTTTCACTGTATTCGTCGTCAGTTGGGTCAACCCGGGAGTGGAAAATCGGAACATTGGTATGGAAACCTATGCTTCGACCGGATGTCTGACCGCGATACGCAAAGTTCAAGAAATAACCGGTGAAGCGCAGATCAACGCGGCCGGGTATTGCATCGGCGGGACATTGCTTGCGTTGGTGCTCGCCTATTTGAGCAAGACCAACGACAGATCTGTGCGTTCTGCGACTTTCCTTACAACGTTAACCGAGTTCACTGATCTAGGCGAACTTGAGCTTTTCGTCAGCGACAGCTTTCTTGCCGGCATTAAAGCCGAGGTTCAGGAGAAGGGGTATTTGCCTTCACTTTTTATGTCGCGGACCTTCTCGTTCATGCGGGCCAGTGATTTGGTCTATGGACCGGCGGTTCGCGCCTACATAATGGGGGATCGGCCTCCCGCATTCGATTTGCTGTATTGGAATGGCGATTCAACCAATCTGCCGGCAAGGATGACGGTAGAATATCTTTGCAGATTGTGCCGGGGCAATGAATTCGCCAATGAAGGTTTCGAATTGCTGGGGGAAACCGTTAAATTGAAGGATGTCCGGCAACCCTTGACCGCCATCACCTGCGAAACCGATCACATTGCTCTTTGGACAAGTTCGTACACGGGAATAACCCGCATGGGCAGTCGTGACAAGACCTTCATTTTGTCTCAATCGGGACATATTGCCGGCATTGTGAATCCACCTGCCAAGAATCGCTATGGGCATTATGTGAACACCGAGCTGCCAAAGTCGTCGGTCGAGTGGCGCGAAGGCGCTGAATTCAAGAGCGGTTCTTGGTGGACCCGTTGGCGGCAGTGGCTGGCGCGGCGCTCAGGGGCAAAAATCGCCGCGCGAAGACCGGGTGATAACGGGGCGGAAATTCTGTGTCCGGCTCCCGGAACCTATGTTTTGGCCAAGAACCAAGAGGTTCGGGCTGTTTAACGCATTAATCAATGCGCGACTGATCGCGATACATAACCTTGTGGCGTCGGGTTTTGATCCATTCCTTGATCTGATCCAAACTCAAGAACTGTTCTTTGGCGAATTGTCCTCGGCTTGTGATTTCTTCGGCCTGTATTTCCCAGCGATTGTACAGAGACTTGGCAGGCAGTCCGAATAGGAATATGTCCAGAACCGAGATGTCGTCCGGAATGCCGAGATTCGGGCGCATGGCATTCTGCGCGTTCTCCTACCCAATCGCAGCCACCCACCAAACGCAATATCCCAGCGCCGCCGCTGCCAGATGCGTCGCCGCTGCCAGATGCGCCGACATGGTCGACGCGGCTACTGACTGAAGCAGGATCCTTTCCGCGTTTTCCCGATATATGCGATCAAGATCCTTTCGTCCGAAAAAACCGGAAAAGCCTCTACCCACCTCATATCCGAACAAACGACAATGAATCCGGGAGAGGTGGCTATACCGCGGTAAACCGAAATTGAAATTTCATTTTCGCGTTCGCTCAGAATCGCTGTTCTGCTACAAAATAATCGGCAACTTTATGTTTTTGTTCGTTATCTTAGACGATGATGTAGTGCCACGGCTGCGTATTTGCGCCCGAAGGCGCGTGTCGGGCTGCATCCAGAATGAGGCCATAGTGTTCGTCTGTGTTCACGGTGCAAAGTCGCTTTCAGTTTGATTGGTCAGTTTTGAAGGCCTGAATCGATTGCTTGCGGCGGTCTCCGCGAAAACCAGGATTGAAAGAACAGCAAAGAAGGCGGCCTTCGTTATGAACACCGAGAGCTCTGGCACAACCGGTGAAGCGATAGAATTGCATTGACCGAGCCAACACACAGTGGAAAATTCCAAGGCGCAATCGCCCTAACAAACTTTTGTGCCGGCGGGCGGCAGCTTCCCGATTCAGTTGTTTCCGCTGACAAATCTGCGCAGCGACATCACAATCGGAAACGCGTTTGGTCCATTTATTTTGCGTGCAATCTTCGGTCCTGCAGACAGCGGGACGGCCCGTTCATTAAAGATGCTGATTAGAATAGTACGAATTTGACCAATAGGTGAAATTGCAGTGTTTTGGCACGATATTGGCACTTGCCGTCACCACCCGTCGTGCCTAAAGACAAACGACGTGCCGCAGTAGCTCAGTGGCAGAGCGCACCCTTGGTAAGGGTGAGGTCGGGAGTTCAATCCTCCCCTGCGGCACCAGCGAATTTTCAAGACCCGCGATCAAAGAATCCGAGACAGCGCGGTGGAGTGCTCAGTCCAGCGTTTCAATACCCCTGAAGCCGCGAACAAATCTAATCCGTTGTCCGACTTCGAGCCAACGCATGGATTCGGTTAAGCTTGCCAATCCCAGCGAACGGTATATTCCGACAGCGTTTTGGCAATTTTTTCCCGATCAGCATTGGCTTCCGGTTTAACCCAAGCGACAAGGCCAAGTTTTGGATCTTCTGCAACGTTTGCAACGGTGGCGCCCAATGCTTCGGTCTCTAGTCTTTCATTCAGAACCCGTTCGATAGCGCGCTTCCGCAGGTCGGGTTTGAAAATTTTACCCACCGCGGTCTTCGGCAACTCATCCAAAATCTCAATATGCGCGGGGACGGCTAGACGATTCTCAATCTTTTCTTCTGCGAATTTCTGCAGTTGTGTTGAGTCGGCGTCGGCTCCTGCAATCAACTCGACGTAAACGCAGGGAACTTCACCGAGCCGTGCGTCCGGCTGACCGATCGCTCCTGCAAAGGCCACCGCCTCGTGGCCAGCCAACGGTTCTTCCAGCCAAGCCGGATCAATGTTGTGGCCGCCTCTGATAATCAAATCCTTAGCGCGTCCGGTTATCCAAAGATATCCGTCCGCATCAATCTTGCCGAGATCACCCGTTCTCAGCCAGATCTTTTCTGCGAACAATCCCTTGTTCTTGTCTGGGTCCACATATGTCATTCCAGGATAGACACCCGGACCAGAAAGGCAGATTTCGCCGATTTCATCTGTTCCGCATTCCGAAATAATCTGTCCATCTGCTTCACACTCAAGAATTCGGGCCTGAACATATGGCGCCGGAATCCCAACAGACCCGACCTTTCGTTCTCCACTCAGCGGGTTGACGGAAACCAGACAGGTTGCTTCTGTCAGTCCGTACCCTTCCAGAATTTTGATGCCGAGAGTGTCTTCAAATCGACGATAAAGCTCAACAGGCAATGCCGCCGAACCGCAGATCGCCGTTTTCAATGTGGAGATGTCGGCATTGACCGGCCGTTGCATTAGAGCGGCAGCGGCTGTCGGAACCGTCAGGAAATAGGTGATTTTCCAACGTTCGATGAGCTTCCAGAAGTTGTCGAACACACCGTCGCCCCGATAGCCGGAGGGTGTTGGAAAGACCAACTGGCAGCCGGTTGCGATGGCCGACATCAAAGCAGGGTAGGCGGCAAAAACATGGAAGAGCGGCAGAGGGCACAAGATCACTTCATCTTTGGTCAAGCCGATGGTGCCGCCGATCCATCCATTATAGATTATTCCCGAATACAGGTGCCTGGCCAGTTTCGGAATCCCGGTGGTGCCGCCTGTGTGAAACAATGCCGCGACCCGGTCCCCGGCGGAGTTTGCGAATTCCAGTTTGTCGTTTCGCTGGAGTTGCAGCTCTTTGTTGAAATCCGAGACTTTTGCGTTGTGGATCGAGGGATTTTTTGGACGGACCAACGGAACGATCCATGACTTTGGAGGAGACAGATAGCGGCAAAGATCCACCTCGAGAATATGTTGCACATTGGGAGCCATTGCCACGGCTTGAGCCGCCAACTGCGGTACATCTGTTTTCGGGAAGGCTTTGAGCGTCACGAGGACTTTGGCGTTAGAGGCCTTAAGAATGCCCGCGATCTGTTGAGCGTCGAGAAGCGGGTTGATGGGATTGACAATCCCGGCAATCGCTCCGCCAAGTAGGGTGACTACCGTTTCGTTACAGTTCGGCATCAGAAACGCCACGACATCGCCTTCATTGACGCCGAGGGACCGAAATAGGTTAGCCGCCTGAATCGCTTTTCCTCGCAATTCGGACCAAGTCAGGGTTTCCGCCTTTGACTTGGGGTCGGAGAGAATCTGAAAGGACACCGCATTATTGCCGCCACTTTCGTCCGACCGCCTGCTTAAGAAATCATAGAGCGTGGGCGGGGCGTTTCTTTCCTCCCAAGTCATTGAGTTTTCAATGGCAATTTTATCTTCAAGAGTTGCAGGCGTTTCCATTGTCGGTTTCCAGTTTTGCCAATCCAAGTGCTGTAAAATGCCTGATGCTCACCTGCTGTGCAAGCATCATCGTCCGTTGACATCAATCAACTGGAGATGAGCCAGCCGACCATAGAGTCCGCCAGCCGCCAGCAAGGTGTCGTGATTTCCCTCTGCCACGATACAACCGTTGTCAAAGACTAAGATTCTGTCTGCTTTTTTCACTGTGGCAAGCCGGTGTGCAACGATCAGTGTCGTGCGGTGTTGTGAGAGGGTTTCGATCGCCGATTGCACTGCGCGCTCGCTTTCCGAGTCCAAGGATGATGTTGCTTCATCGAGAAGCAGGAGGGGTGCGTTTCGGAGCACCGCACGAGCAATCGCAATGCGCTGTTTTTGCCCGCCCGAGAGCATAATTCCACGTTCGCCGACCCAGCTGTCATAGCCTTCTGGCAAGCCTTCAAGGAATTCGTGGATTGCCGCTGACTTCGCGGCTTGGGTGGTTTCAGCATCGGAAGCTGTCGGATTGCCAAATCGGATATTCCCACGCGCGGTATCAGCAAATATCGCCGGTTCCTGGGGAACCATAGCGATGAATTCGCGATATTCGGTTCGTTTCATATGCTGAATGTTGATTCCATCGAGCATAATTTGTCCTGACTGCGGATCGTAGAATCGCAGCAGGAGTTGAAAAATCGTCGATTTTCCGGCTCCCGAAGGACCGACGATCGCAACGGTTTCACCCGGTCGCATTTCGAATGAAACGTCATTCAAGGCAGCGCGTTCAGGTCGCATTGGATAGCGAAACGAAACATTTTCGAATCGAACCTCGCCTTTTGAGGATTTGGCTGGTGCCACAGGGTTCTTTGGGTCGGTAACCATATCTTTTGCTGCGAGAAGCTCGGCTAGCCTGTCAGTCGCGCCTGCAGCCCGCACCATTTCGCCCCAGACTTCAGAAAGGGATGCCACAGAGCTTGCAACCATGACGGCAAGAATCACGAATTGTGTCAATTCGCCGGGTGACATGCGTTCGGCCGCCACATCGAGCGTGCCTGTCCAGATCACGGTGACAACACCCCAAAAGGACAGCAGAATGATCCCCATGGTCATGCCAACGCGGATTTTTATGCGAGCATAGGCCGCTCGAACAGAACGATCCACGATTTCCGCGAAGCGTTCCTGACTTTCCAATTCGTGTGTGTTTGCCTGCACAGATTGAATGGACAGCAGGATTTCGGAAGCGTTCGCCGAACCTTCGGCAACTCTGTCCTGATTTTCACGGCTTAGTTTACGAAGCTTGCGGCCCAGAGTGAGCAAAGGAACCAATACAGCCGGGACAACCAGCAAGACGAGCAGCGTTAATTTGAAGCTGGTTGTCAGCATCAGCAATAGGCCGCCAAAAAAGATAATGATGTTTCTGAGCGCGATGGACAAGGAGGAGCTGACAACGGTCAGCACGAGCGTCGTGTCGGTGTTTATTCTTGAAAGCACTTCACCGGTCAGAGTTGTTTCGAAGTAAGCCGGGCTCAAAGTGATTGCCCGATCAAATGCGGCCTTGCGGATATTCGCGACAACGCGTTCACCAACTGTTGAAATCAGAGCGTAGCGGAGTCCTGTACCGACCGCGAGAAACGCTGCCGCCAGCATGCCGGCGATGAATAATTCACCTGTGTTTGCAGAAGCAATTTCATAAAAATTGTCAATGAATGTTCTGACAATGAACGGTATCGCCAGTGAAACCGCCGCAGTGAAGATCAGGGCAGTGGCGGCAGCGGTCAAAGCCCATCGGTGCGGTTTCAGGAACGGGAGCAGACTGCCCAGCTGCGAAGCGACGCGAGCGCTTCGGGTTCGGCCTATGCAATTTCGCGGGGTCTGGCCAGACTTGGACGCGGTGATATCTTCTCTCAGGCTCTTGCTCATAATTGAATTCCCAGCGCCGCAATCTTTCAATTTGGTCAAAAAACACAACCCAAAGCATTGTCAAATAAAGGCGATAAAGCACAGCCAATCCATGCTTTCTTAGGCGATTTGAGTTGGACGGGTGTTCCTGCGACTGCATCGCGGCGTTCTGCTTCTCCATGATCCGCACCAACTTCTTTGAAACCGTTCGTTTGCGATGCAGCAAAATTGCTAAGGAGTGTTCAGGTCAAAATTTCAATTCTATCCGGGTCAGCAAATCAGTCCGAGGCATTGGCCAGATCTGGTCGATCTTGGTTTTTTTGGCAGCTGCGATTCGGAATCCGACTGTGGCAATCGTTCTCCATTTTGATACCGATTTTTGGATGCGTCGGGCAAGCTTCCAATCACGGGGTTGCAATCTGCGATTCAGATGTTTATATTCGGTCAGCCATTTCGGCAGACAGGGCGGTAGTAAAGATTGATCCGGCGGCGGGAGCCAGTGCCGGGTTCGTCGGATGCGCCGGTGCCGCGATGGAAATCCACAGAACACGAGACCTTCCGCCAAGCGGCGATCGGCGCGGTTTGGCCGCCGGTCCGTTTCAGCGGCATCGTCCGCTGAGATCCGCGCGGCATCGCGCCTCCGCTCCGCGCTTCATCAGGGAGGTCGGGTTGATTCTTATATATTTGTTCTTATATTTGTATTATATTTTACTATTGTATATTGTTTATACATATGATGTAATGAGACGGCGCGCAGCGGAAACACGCTGCGGAAGTGCCGCTTTTGAGAAAGGAGACACCGCATGCCCAGCGCCGCGCCGGGGAAGCTCCCGCAGCCGATCCATGATAATTTCTTCCACCGGATGATCATGTCGAAGCCCCGCGCGCTGCAGGGGCTGTTGTCCGGCGCCTTGCCGAAGGCGCTCGCCGACGTCATCGACTGGGAGCATCCGCCGGAAGTCAAATCCGCCAAGCTGGGAACCGAAGCGGGAGGTCAGCTCATGGCCGACGGCTGGGCCCGGCTTCGGCTCGGAAGCGGCCAGCGCCTCAACGTGGTCATCGAGCACAAAAGCGAAGCGGTTCCGGAGCTGCCGCAGCAGCTGCTCGCCTACGTTGCCGAAATTTGCAAACTGACCGCCGGATTTCCCGGCGCGAAGCGTGGGATCAGCGAGCCGGTCATCGCCCTTGTGGTCAGCCACGCGAATGTGAAATGGAACGTGTCCAGGATGTATGCCGACGCTGTCGCGCCTTTGTCCGGCAGCCCGTTTTTTTTCAAGCCGGCAGCCCGCCAGTCCGGATTTGACGAATCTCTCGGACGGGACAGCTATCTGTCCGGGCTGGAAGGCTACCATTTGCTGGATCTGATTCAAGTCGGCGAGGCCGATATGCCGAAGGATGAATTTCTCCGCGGCGTTCTGGCGGCGTTGAAATGGCAGGGCAGAGACGGTATTACCAAAGAGGGGCAAGAGGCCATAGCGGGCTTGTTCACCGAGCCCGACGTTTTTGAGCATGCGGTGCTGTACGCGGATGAAGCGCTTAAACTGGAACCCGAACATCTTCTGGAGACGATGGCAGGCAGAGAAAGGAAACGAGTGATGGGAACGCTTATGGAATTCTTCGAGCGGAAGGCGCAGGAGCAATTTTACGAAATGGGCAAAGCCGACGGAAAAGCCGAGGGAAGAGCCGAAGGTAAAGCCGAAGGAAAGGCTGAAGGCATGGTGGACTTGGTGTCCGACTTTCTGCGCCGCCGTTTCGGAAAGCTGCCCGATTGGGCGCGCGAGCGGCTGCAGGCCGCCGACAGCGCTGCTCTGAAACAGATCCATGCCGCGGCGATGACCGCGCAAAGCCTGGAATCCGCCTTTGCATCAGCGCCGGGCAATTCCTCCTGACCGAATGTCTGACTCTTATGAACCCGTCAAACAGGTGTTTTTGCACCAAGCCGCACAGCGGGCCTTTCACTTGGCCATGAAGTGTCAAAGCAGCAGCGGAAAGACTCTATGGCCGCACCGGCGGTTATCCTGCGGACGAAGCGACTGCGCTGAGTTTGGCAGGGACCGTATCACAGCGGGGCGTTTCGCTAACGGAACGTGTTTGACTTAGTTTGAATCGTTCCGCGCAAAACAAATCGGCTATCTCCGCAGTATTCCCCGGAGCTTAGGAAAGCGCAGCCGCTGCATCAGGTCTTCGGCACTTGAAATTACAGCTCATCTCAGCCTGTGTGTTTTGGAGAATCGAATGGCATCGGGTAGTGTCCAGAATCTTTCGCACTTTCAGTCATGCGACGGCGGCACCGTTATATTGAAGGTTCATCTCGCGCAGCGGCTCCATGTCCATATACTTTCGCGTGCTCCACTGCGTGCCGGCGGCGTTGAAATGGCAGGGCAGAGACTGCATTGCCAAAGAGGGGCAAGAGGCCATAGCGGGCTTGTTCACCGAGCCCGGTGTTTTTGAGCATGCGGTGCTGTGCGCGGATGAAGTGCTTAAACTGGAACCCGAACATCTCCTGGAGACGATGGCAAGCAGAGAAAGGAAGCAAGTGATGGGCACGCTCATGGAATTCTTCGAGCGGAAGGCGCAGGAGCAATTTTACGAAATGGGCAAAGCCGACGGCAAAGCCGAAGGAAGAGCTGAAGGAAAGGTCGAAGGTATGGTGGACTTGGTGTCTGACTTTCTGCGTCGCCGTTTCGGAAAGCTGCCCGATTGGGCGCTCGAGCGGCTGCAGGCCTCCGACAGCGCTGCTCTGAAACAGATCCATGCCGCGGCGATTACCGCGAACAGCCTGGAATCCGCCTTTGCATCAGTGCCGGGCAATTCCTCCTGACCGAATGCCTGAACACAAAGAGAAAGCGTGGGAAGAGCATCGCAGCCCCTGCGCGGAAGAATTTTGAGGCCATGTCGGTGCGTAGCGTCAAAGCTGCCTTCGCAAATGCACAGCTCAGTGTAACTTCGCTGTGCACCTCAGAATCTGTGTTGTGTGGCAACTCAAATCAAACTGTCTTGAACAAATCAATCCGATTATGCGGATTGACCCCGGCAATGGCTGGGCTTCAGCCTCGATTCAAATTCACTTCGAATCCCACGCCATCGAGAATTTAGGTTGAAGTTTTGTAGTTGATCCAGTTGCATCGCCGGTATGATAACTCCGAAAGCCACCGATTTAATCAATGTTTTTGTGCTTATGGCCTTCTTATCAGCCCTGGCGGATAAGATCGTGAATTCCAATTTCGAAACTGGCCGTCTCATCAGTACCTCGAAACAGAGGCACAACCACAGTCATCTGCATTGATCTTTACCACTTTGCAGGCGGGCTTGTCGGGTGTGGTTACAGAATTCACCAACCGTCCGCAGAACGGTTATTCTGGCAAAACGAATGCTTCAAATCTTCAAATGAAGAGCATTTGTCCCTAAAGCTGTGGTCGGCATGAGCTGGAAGTTTTGGAGCGGGTGATGGGAATCGAACCCACGTATTCAGCTTGGAAGGCTGCTGCTCTACCATTGAGCTACACCCGCATGCCGCCTGCATATAGTGAGCATCCGACGCCTTCGCAAGCCGATCATATTCGATTGACTATCAACGCACTTACAAAATACCGGCGAGGGACAGGGCAACTTCAGCGATCATGACCGTGTTTGACAAGTATCTTATGAAGACGATCCGCCGAATCCAGCCCTTCTTCAAGTGCGAACACATAACCTTGTGTCAAAAAAAAGCAGCCTTGCTGGATATCACCCCCCGCAATCAATGACATTCCAGCTTCTTCATACAATGCAGACAACCGCGGGCCATCACCTCTTGAGAATGCGCTTAGAATCTCTGTTTCCAGCCGGCTAAACTGCAATAGAGACCCGCTTTGTCCGGGATTGAGCCACTTGGTTGGCGGCCCACTGATGAAAAAGATGGGTAGGCCCATCCATCTTCGGTGCGAACTTTCCGCCATCGAACAAGACACCATGCCGGCCCCTTTGCATACCTTCCACAACAAAAATGTCTTCCTCCAGCACATTTTGCCACTGCGTTGCGTTCCTATCAATTAAGTCCTTGAGTTCAGGACGTTCGGCAGGGTCAAAACTGTAATAGATTTCATTGCGTTCAATGGTGCGGTGCGGGCCTTGTGGCAGCAGAATTATCGTGAAACCGTGATCTCGCTGAGCGGCAAGCATGACATTTGGAAACAGTGCGATATACTCCGCCCCGTTTTCCCAGAATTCCGATAACCCATCGAAGTCGGGGAATTTTTCACCGGCGGCGCCTTCGATCTGGCGGTAAACATATGTGCCTTGTCCAGCGAATTTTCCACGCTCTTCAATGTGATAGTGGTCTTCGAGTCGCGAGTATGTGTTCAGTCCTGGGTGGATCCAAGGCAAGTGGTAGCTTTCACAAAAATTTTCGACTGCCAGCTTCCAATTGCAAGCGACATCAAAATTAAATCCGGACGAATCTCCTCCATGAAACACTGGTTGTTCATGTTCGTGCCATCGGGAAAGCAGCTCCTTTGCAAATTCTTCAAATGAGGGCGCGTTGCCAAAGACATTGACGAAGACAATGTCGCGCCACACATGACAGGGAACCGCAAACAAACCGAAATCGCCGCGATTAACGTTCTCATCGTAGTTCATTCCTGGACCGCCTACATGCGGTGTTGCACGAAGTGTGCCATCAAGGTTGTAGCACCAGCTGTGGTACGGGCAACGGATCGTCCCGCGCAGATTGCATTTTTCCTCAATCAGGATCATGCCGCGGTGTCGGCAAGTGTTTTGAAAGACCTTGACAGCTCCTTCATGGTCCCGGATGACGAGAAGCGGCATTCCAGCAAAATTGACCGGGATCGCGTCGCCCGGATTCGGCACATCGTTTCCGAGCCCCACCGCCGCCCAATTGGAGAAGAGTATGGCATCGCGCTCCTCGCGGAATGTCTCGAAATCTGTGTAGTGTTCGTTAGGAAGTCCACGTGCGTCGCCGATTGGGCCGGCAACTCGATCTAGGGCAAGCTGAGACATACTGACGTTCCCCCTGTTTGTGCATAGTTATTGAGTAGTACGGACATTTAGCAAAATCAACAAAAATCATGCTGGAATTTCGCTGATACTGGAAGCGCTGCCACAGGACGACTCTCGATCCTGGGCGCGCTGCTCACGCACGGTTTAGTGTGATGGAAACTCTGTTGAAGCTATCACGGCGGGAATCTTTAATCGGCAAACCAAAAGTGCTGTAGCGCGGAGAGGAACGCTTCGCCGATCGCGTCGTCGAAATGCAAAAAATGGGAATGATGATCAACCGAAGAAAAGCCGCTCGTCACCGCTGTTTGTCCGCGGACCCTGGGGGAAGAAGCGGACACAGATTATGCAACCCGCGTCTTGTTTTGATGCAGCTGTGCAGAACGTTTCGACCAAAGGGGTCGATGCGCATGGGTATTGGTGAATTGTCCGTTCTCAGTTTGCAATCCCATTTTCCAAAGCGAAATAGCGCAGACCCAAGGTAATGGCGCGAGCCAAGAAAAAAATGTGAATTGAAGCCCACAGGCCATGATTTCCGAAGACAGGCAGCAAAATTACGATGCTGAGGGCGTAGAAAATTGTGGATATCGCCATGCTGTTACGCATATCGCGGGTGCGTGTGGCTCCAATGAAAATACCGTCCAACATCCATGAGGGACCGCCGATTATCGGCGCTAATGCCGCCCAGAACAAAAATCTTTTTGTTTCTGCTTGAACTTCCGGCGCGTTGGTCAAGATATTGATGGCAGTTGGCCCAAAGGTTGCAAATCCTGCCGCAAGGAGCAATCCCGCGACTCCAGCCCAAAAGCTCGATAGCAGTGCGGCCCTTCGGAGATTAGAACGGGTTCTTGCGCCAACTGATACCCCCACAAGTGCTTCGGCAGAGAATGCAAAACCGTCGAGCGCATATGCGGTGACATGGAGAAACTGAAACAGAATCTGATTGGCAGCCAGTGCGAGGTCACCGATATCAGCCGCCAAAAAAAGAAACGAAACGAATGCACACTCAATGAGCAGATTTCGGATCAGAATGTCCCGGTTCATTGATGCCATGCGCATCAGCTTAACACTGCTGAATATCAGCTTTGGGTTGCGCCAATGACCATCAGAAAAGCCATTGCGACAAAGCCAAATACCAAGCGCTAATCCTGAACACTCTGCTATCACCGTCGCGACGGCAACACCCCTCACTCCAAAATCCAGCCAAAGAACAAAAACCAAGTCAAGGACGATGTTGATTCCATTTGTAACGACCTGCAGCACGAGTACAGACCGTGTTCTTTCGAGTGCGATCAGCCATCCCGTTATCGCAAAAATTGCGATGGCCGCCGGTGCCGAGAAGACTCTGATTTCCGTGTATTGACGGGCTAAGACTTCAACTTCGATCGACGCAGGAGCAATCAAAAAAGCAGAATTGAGTATCGGCGTTTGCGATAGTATCAAAACGAGACCGGCCGCTGCCGCGATCAACAAACCTCGAATGAGAAGCGCGGAGAGTTCAGGTTGATCCTGTTGACCGCGGGCTTGAGCCGCCAATCCGGATGTGCTGATGCGAAGAAAACCAAAGAACCAATACACGGTGGTCAGGATGATTGCGCCGATTCCAACAGCTCCTATCGGGGCTGCTTGACCAAGCTGGCCAACCACGCCCGTATCAACGATGCCGAGGATTGGTACTGTTGAATTGGAGATTACAATGGGGACCGCGATGTTAAGAACGCGGCGATGCGTGATCGGACCCAAATTGTCACTAATCATGCGCACCTGGCATCAGAAAGTGTCCGGTGGCCTGTGCGAACAAGCGTTCTCGGCTTTGCTGCCAAGCTTCTGCGTGAACCGATGCAAACCGTCTGCCGGAGCGAGTAATGACCGCTCTGGCATAGGAGTCGGCAGGTTTCCCGGGCCGCAGATAGTCAACTGAGAAGGCAATGGTCTTTGGTAAATTCTGTTTCGTGTTTTTTTGTTTTCCGTCATCCACGTCGAGCGCGGTTTTCCATGCCAATTCAATTAGAGCTGAAACCTCCAAGAATGCCGCAACAACACCACCATGAAGGGCGGGCACAAGCGGATTTCCGATCAGTTTTTGATCAAAGGACAATCTCGCGGTGAGTTCTGAGCCGTGCAGATCAAAATCGATTCCCAAGAATCGAATATAGGGGATGTCTGACATTAGAGATTCGAGCATACGGTCGTTGGCTTCATCTTTGCCACTCGAAGAGGATGGATGCATGTGACTCATCCTACGGTGAATGCACCGCCAGCGGTCGCGACAGGGGCTGCATCGGTATGATCGGTCGCGGTCACATGAACGAAGACTACCAATCGAGTGACATGGTAGCAGTGCGCTGTTGCGGTGATGGTTCGGCCCGGTCGGGCCGGGCGCATATAATTGACGGTGAGTGTGAGTGTAGCGGTTCCGTTTGAAACGCTGGGATGGCAAATTGCCGCACAGCCGCCGCAGGTGTCGAGCAAGGCCGAAACCGCCCCGCCGTGGATTACTCCGGTATTGGGATCACCGACAAGTTTGGCGTCGTACGGCATTGAGACTTCGGCTTTTCCATTTTCCAGCGACTCAATTGTCATTGCGAGTGCCTGAGCATGTGGAACAGCCTCAAAGAATCGACGTGCTCGGTCAAGTTGGTTCAGCTTATCGTCCATGGTCTAGATCATAAGGTTGAAATGGGAACCTTGGGTTGGATTTCGAAGTATAGAGCATTGCCGAATAAGCAAGGATTTTGTGCGGTGTGCAGACGGTGGGCAAAGTCCTTTGATAACGCGAAGGCGAGTAGCCCATTGTGCAAGCGGATTCCAGTGCCAATCATGTGCTCTGCATCCGACACGGTCCGTCTGCAAACAATGCAGTTGCGTTCGGCATTCCGTTCAAAGCGTATCTGAACAGGGATAGGTCTTGACGGTATGGTTGTGACTTGTGTTGGCTCGAAAATTAAAATACGTCACTTGATAATGATTCGCATTCGCAGCTAAAGCAGGTGGCGTTTTTTGAATTTCCATTTTGGACGGTTAGGACGCATCGAGGTCCGAAGACGACGGCTATTGGTCGCAGCGGTGCTTGCCTTTGCAGCGATTGCCCCGGGTGTGCTCGGTGAGGTCACGCGCGAAAATCTGATTGATGCCTATGTTGGAGTGAGTGTGTTCGTCGCGGCGACTCTCTTGCTTTTCTATGGTGCGGAACGTGTTTTTCGATTCGATATCCGCACCGTGCTGGCGCGGGATAATCTGATCGCGGTCCCAGTCGCGGCAGGACTTGGTGCAACGCCGGGCTGTGGCGGAGCTGTTATGGTTGTCGCCGCTTACAGTTCAGGGAATGTGGGGTTCGGCGCGGTTGTTGCAACGCTGACAGCAACGATGGGAGACGCGGCCTTCCTGTTGATCGCTGTGCGTCCTGACGCGGCAGCCGTGGTTCTGCCAACATCATTCGCAGTCGGCATTTTGTCTGGATGGTTGATCAATTGGAAGTTTCCAACGCTCGGAAAACTCAATGATTCGTGCAAGATCAGTCCGCCGGCGCTGATCGGGCGGACCCGGGTCATAGACATCGCTTATCTTGCACCGGCGATTCCCGGATTGGGTATCGGCATTCTGCAGCTCTTTCAGTTCGAATTGTCCGGAGATCTCGCTTGGATTACTCCAGCCATTGCGTTTTTTGGCGTTACCGTTGGGTTTGTGATTTGGATGACATCCCCAGTGAAGGCGATGAGTAATCCGGAAGACAGCCCGGTCACTCGGATGGCCGAGGAAACGAGCTTCATTTCGGTTTGGGTGATCGGGGCGTTTCTCTGCTACGAATATCTGGCAACTTTTTCCGGTTTGGACTTATCGGAGCTATTTGCAACGGCTGCGCCGTTGCTGCCGCTCGCCGGCATCTTTATTGGTTTCATTCCAGGATGCGGCCCGCAGATATTGGTTACCACCCTCTATATCAACGGGATTATTCCATTTGCCGCCATCGTGGGTAACGCGATCTCGAATGATGGCGATGCATTGTTTCCCGCCATAGCGATTGATCCGAAGGCAGCGGTGTTGGCGACTTTAGTTTCGGCGATTCCCGCCATGATCGTCGCATACGGTTTCTTCTTCCTCGCCCCCGGCTTTTTGAATTGATCTGCAAGAATTGAACAGGTGGTTGTGCCGCTTCAGCCAATTCATGCATTCGTGCGAAGTCAGAGGTCGATATCTGCTCGTCGGCAAGGCGCGGTCCCACTGTTCGACGGCTCCAAAGGTTGTGATTGATATCATGTGCGGCCGGACGTTTGTTCAATACCGCTCCCGAGGGTGCAGCACAGAACTACAATCAAGGCGACCTGGCTGACCATCATTCTGATGAAGAACTGATTCTTCTCGGCAGTGAGGCTGTGGCATGTGTTGATAGGATGTTTCGCCATAATTTGTGCCGTTGCCAGATTCACCGATTTGTTGCCGAGAATCGGTGCTGTCGTGTAAGGGATAAGCCCGAATATCCTGCGGTAGCCGGATGAAGAGCTGAGTTCGATCATCGCACCAATTGAACCATTGGAATTGTCGCCCAATGAGGTGATTGAGAGCGATCTGCCGCTAATCCGGTTTTCCGGTGCTGGAGGACTTTATTTGGCGCTGAAGAAAATCTGCGCGGTTGTTGAAATCATTTCAAATATTCTCTTCGGTTTGATAGAGGAGCCACGATGAAGCAGGTGCTGCCAGAATGACCGAGGATAGATGACAATTAAACTACATTGCTTTGGCGAGAGCGGTAATTCGTACAAAGCCGCACTCGCTCTTGAACTCGCCGGCATGGATTGGGAACCGGTATATGTCGACTTCTTCAATGGCGGAGCCAGGACTGATGAATTTCGGGCATTGAACCCGATGTGCGAAGTGCCCGTCATGGAGCATAACGGCAATATTCTGAGTCAATCCGGGGCAATTCAGCTCCATGTTGTCGAGCAATCGGGCAAACTGGGCTGGGAAAACCGTGAAGAAGAGCTCGAAATCATGCGTTGGCTGTTCTGGGACAATCACAAATTGTCTTCCCAATGCGGAATGGTCCGGTTTCTGAACAATTTCATTCCGGAAGAAAAGCGCCCTTATGAGGTGATTCGATTTTTTGGCGGTCGGTTGAAGAGCGCTTGGCGGACTTTGGATCATGTTCTGACCGAGAGGGATTGGCTCGTCGGCGGCCGGGTGACGATTGCTGATCTATCGTGTTGCGGATACCTTTATTATCCGGAACCATTTGGATTCGACCGCACAAAGTGGCCTGCCATTAACCGCTGGCTGGAGCGAGTCGCAAACATACCTGGCTGGAAACATCCTTACGACATGATGCCCGGCCACCCTTCGGATCGTCAGGGATAGCAAAGTGAACGAAGCCTTCATCTACGATGCAGTGCGGTCGCCCCGCGGTCGCGGGAATAAAGACGGCGGATTGCACACAGTTACAGCCGTCGATTTATCCGCTCAAATGATCGACGCTCTCATTGAGCGAAACGCGTTTGATTCGGCGGATATCGAAGATCTGATTTGGGGCAATGTCACCCAGATTGGCGAGCAGGGAGGCTGTCTTGCGAGGGCTGCCGGGCTGCTGTCAAAGCTGGAGCACCGTGTTCCCGGCCTGTCGATTAATCGATTTTGCGCGAGCGGCTTGGAAGCGGTCAATTTGGCAGTTGGGCAGATTCGGGCCGGAGACGGCAGAGCCTATATTGCTGGCGGTGTGGAAATGATGAGCCGGGTTCCGATGGGATCCGACGGCGCAGCCGCAGCAGTGGACCCGAGACTGGCTTTGGATTGCGCTTTTGTCCCGCAAGGCATTTCGGCCGACTTGATCGCCACAAAATACGGATTTACGCGCGCCGACTGCGATGAGTATGCGGTCGAGTCGCAAAGACGGGCGTCTGTGGCATGGGACAACGGTCGATTTGATCGATCAGTGATTCCGGCCAAAGATATCAACGGCCTTGAAATTCTGAGTCGGGACGAACATCTGCGGCCCGGCACCGACATCGCCGCATTAAGCGGTCTCAAGCCGTCTTTCGCTGATATCGGAACCGCAATGCCTGGTTTCGATAAGGTTGCGATGCTGAAGTACCCCGAGATTGAACGGATTGATCATGTGCACCATGCCGGAAACTCTTCCGGCATCGTAGACGGGGCCGCGGCAGTGCTCATTGGTAATGCTGAATTTGGTAAAGACCGTGGTTTAGCTCCTCGAGCAAGGGTGGTTTCAACTGCAAAAGTCGGATCGGAGCCAACGATTATGCTCACCGGTCCGATTCCCGCTTCCGAAAGAGCGCTTCAGCGGGCAGGGTTGGCCGCGGCCGACATTGATTTGTTTGAAGTCAATGAAGCCTTTGCAGCGGTGCCGCTGCGTTTCATGCAGCATTTTGATGTTCCATGGCATAAGGTGAATAACAATGGCGGAGCCATTTCCCTCGGGCATCCGTTAGGCGCAACTGGAGCGGTTTTGCTTTCAACGGCGCTTGACGAGCTGGAACGCGCTGATTTGTCAACCTCGCTTTTGACGCTTTGCGTTGGCGGCGGCATGGGCGTCGCAACGATCATTGAGAGAGTTTAAGGCCAGAGCCATGGCGGTATTTCACTATAATGTTGATGCTGACGGGATTGCCGTCATTTCTTGGGATGTTCCCGGACTGCGCATGAATATCATGACTTGGGACTGTCTGAACGAACTTTCGGAACTGATGGATAAGTCCTTTGCCGATCCGAAGGTAACGGGTGTCATCGTGACGAGTTCGAAACCGGATTTCGCCGGCGGAATGGATCTTGATGTCTTGGCGAAGATGAAGACGCAGGTTTCCGGCTGTCCGGCCGCCGGGGTGTATAATGGCGTCATGTCGTTTCACCGGGTCCTGCGGAAAATCGAACTTGGAGGCGCGGACGCCGAAAGTGGAAGAAGCGCTAAACCCGTGGTCGCTGCGCTTCCGGGAACCAGTGTCGGAATCGGCTACGAAATTCCGATCGCATGCCATCGGATGATTGCAGCCGATAATCCAAAAGCCGCAATCGGATTGCCCGAAATCAAGGTTGGACTCTTTCCCGGCGCCGGGGGGACAACCCGGCTGGTGCGACGCCTTGGTTTGCAAGCGGCTGGACCACTCTTGCTCAAAGGGACAATCCTCAATCCCAAGAAGGCTTTGGCGGCAGGCTTGATTGATGAAATTGTTCCGCCCGACAGATTGCTGGAACGAGCGCGGGAATGGGTGCTCAGCGCAACACCGGATTGCATCGTCAAGCCATGGGATAAAAGAGGATACCGAATTCCCGGCGGAACGCCATACGACAAACAAGGCTACATCGCATTCGTCGGAGCGTCCGCTCTGCTCAATGCGGAAACAAGCGGTGTGTACCCGGCAGCGAACGCAATGATGTCGGCAATCTATGAAGGAGCACTGGTCGGCTTCGACGACGCTCTCAAGATTGAAGCGCGTTGGTTTAGCAAAGTCATGCTTGATCAGAGCTCCACCAACATGATTCGAACGCTGTTTCTTAACAAAAAGGAATTGGAGAAAGGCGCCCGCCGCCCGGCATCGGTTAAGCGGCGTCCTTTACTTAAAGTCGGGGTTGTCGGAGCCGGAATGATGGGGTCTGGGATCGCTCTTGTTTCGGCTCGCGCCAACCTTGATGTCGTATTGTTGGACCGGGACATTGAAAGTGTGGAGAAAGGTGAATCCGCCATCGCGGCCATTCTCAAAAAGGAAGCACAGCGTGGTCGAATCGAAAAGGAAACCGTCGATCAGACATTGAATCGAATCCAGACATCCGTGCGGTATGAAGACTTGGCGGGTTCGGATTTGGTCATTGAAGCCGTGTATGAAGATCCAGCAGTCAAAGCTGATGTGATCGGCAAGATTGGATCCGCGACGGATCCCGACTGTGTGATAGCAACCAACACCTCCACCTTGCCGGTCGCAGAACTCTCGGCTGCGGCGCCGTCGGCCAGCCGATTTATGGGGATGCACTTCTTCAGCCCAGTCCATCGCATGCTGCTTGTTGAAATCATCCGCAGCCGGGCAACCGGCGACGAAGCGGTCGCGCTTGGATTGGATTATGTGAGCCGCATTCGAAAAACTCCGATTGTCGTGGGAGATGCCCGTTTTTTCTATACCAACAGATGTGTCATTCCTTACGTCAATGAAGGCATCCGCATGGTTGGCGAAGGGATACCTCCCGCCTTGATTGAGAACGCGGCGAAGCAGGCTGGAATGCCGGTCGGTCCATTGCAGCTGACTGACGAGACATCAATAGAACTCGCGGTCAGCATCGCCAAAGCCACCAAAGCCGCGTTGGGCGATCAATACAATGATGGCGCCGCCGATCAGGTTATTTTCTCTCTTGCAGAGGCAAAGCGACTTGGACGAAAGGTGGGCGCAGGCTTCTATGATTACAATGACGAGGGCAGGCGGATAGGATTGTGGCCCGGTTTGCGGAAATTGTGGCCGCCGGCCGATATTCTGCCCTCTGTGGAAACGCTCAAAAATCGGCTTTTGCTTATTCAAGCCCTGGAAGCGGTGCGGGCCCTGCAATCCGAAGTGCTGGTTGATGTGAGAGAAGGAGATGTTGGCGCTGTCTTGGGATGGGGATTTGCGCCATGGTCCGGAGGTCCGTTCAGTTGGCTCGATATGATCGGTGCCAGCCGGGCATTAGAGCTCAGCGCAGTGTTGGAAGCGGAGTGCGGCAGCAGATTTACAGCCCCGTCTCTTCTGCGCGAAAAGGCCGAATCTGGCGCAAAATTCACGACACATTGAGTGCAAACCGCATCTTTGAGCGCCGTAAAGTCGTTTGCAAATTGCTGCGCCGCGGTGAATAAACGCCATATTGCCTGGGAAAGCAGAGTTTGTTTTGAGGATCTGGAATGGGCTGGATGGATTGCGAAATTGGCTTGGATCGGCTCGAAGCGAACTACGTTCCTCTCACACCTCTTTCGCATCTCAATCGAGCGCGAGAAGTCTATCCGGACCGCGAGGCGCTGGTCTACGGAAGCCGACGATACGATTACCGGCAATATCACGAGAGGGTAACCCGGCTCGCTTCCAGTCTGGCAGCGAGAAATGTGCAGGGGGGCGATGTGGTTTCAACCATTCTGCCGAATGTCCCTGCAGCGGTAGAAACACATTTTGCGGTTCCCGCGTGCGGGGCGGTGTTGAATGCAATCAACGTGCGGTTGGACGTATCCACAGTCTCTTTCATCTTCGATCATGCTGAACCTAAGATTGTGATTGTTGACACGCGGTTTCTGCCGCTTGCGGTTTCCGCTGCCGAAAGCATGGAAGGCGCACCACCGGAAATCATAGAAGTTTCGGATGGCGAAGCGGGCATCGAAGCGACCGGGCAGCATACCGAATATGAGCAATTGATATCCGAGGGAGATGCGGAATTTAATTGGACAATGCCATCCGATGAATGGGAAAGTCTCACGCTTAATTACACGTCCGGCACCACCGGGCTGCCTAAGGGTGTAGTCTATCACCATCGCGGGGCGTATCTCATGACGCTTGGAACCGTGATCAGCTGGCGAATGACACTCTATCCGCGTCTTATGACGATTGTGCCGCTGTTCCACTGCAATGGCTGGAACCATGCTTGGCTCATGCCGGCGATGGGGGGAACGGTGGTCTGCTGCCGAGACGTAACCGCAAAAGCGATCTATGATTCCATTGCAGACGAGAAGGTAACGCACTTTGGAGGAGCCCCGATCGTACTGAATATGATTGCGAATGCCGATGATTCGGAGCGGAGGGAATTCAATCACATGGTGGAGGTTTTCACCGCAGGCGCACCGCCGCCGGCCGCCACGCTTGAGAAAGTTGAAAGGCTGAATTTCAATGTGACACATGTCTACGGACTGACCGAATCCTATGGCCACGTCACCGAGTGCATCTGGAGGGATGAGTGGAACGAGTGCGATGCGACAAAGCGCGCTACTTTGAAAGCACGGCAAGGTGTGCTTTTCCCGATGATGGAACGCGTTACCGTTGTAGACAGCGAAACCAGACGGGAAGTGCCGCGGGACGGCGTCACGCAGGGCGAGGTCGTTATGCGCGGCAATGCGGTTATGAAGGGTTACTATAAAAATTCACATGCCACGGTTGAAGCATTTGAAGGAGGAAGCTTTCGCAGCGGCGACATCGCCGTGCTGCATCCGGACGGCTATATCCAGATTGTTGATCGGACAAAGGATATCATCATTTCAGGCGGCGAGAATGTGTCTTCAGTTGAAGTCGAAGGTGTGCTGATGCACCACCATGCGGTCTCTCTTTGCGCGGTCGTGGCCAAGCCGGACGAACAGTGGGGTGAGGTTCCGTTCGCCTATGTGGAGCTCATTGAAGGAAAGCAATGCACCGCTGATGAATTGATCGCGTTCTGTCGCGAGTCGCTGGCTGGATTCAAAGTGCCGAAAGGGATTGAATTCAGAGACCTGCCGAAGACAGCGACAGGGAAGATCCAAAAGTTCGAACTTCGTGAAGACGTGAAGAGTCTAGGTTGAATTGAAGGCGCTTGATATTCGAATTTGATTCAGTTTTCGAATTTCCGCTGTTGCTGAATGGAAAAATTTGCCCAATATATCAAATTCGAGTGCTACGGATTTTGGCGTGAGACACCCGATGATCCTGGCCGCCGTGTGGTCGCTCAGCTGGGTGACAGTTTCCTCACATTGATAAGTCCGGATGATCGCGTTCTCGCTCACTGGGCAATCGCAGCGGTGTGGAGAATCAATCAGGGTGAATGGCCGGCAAAGTTCTCACCCGACAAATTTGGCAATGAAACCATCGAGATCAATGATGCGGATGCTGTCTCCGCGCTGAATGAGCTCGTTGTAGGCGAGCTGCCCGATCCGAGCGAGGAATTGAGCAACCCGTGGTTTGGCAAGATGATTGCCGTTCTCATTCTATTGGCTGTGTGCGGCGGAATCTACTATAATTCAGAGGAGATCGCTGGACACATGGCTGGATTTATCTCTGCATCCAAGCGGACGGAAATCGGAGAGGTCATGTTTTCCCACCTTGCTGCATCGTCAGGTCCGCGCTGTCAGACATTGAGCGGCGACCGTGCGCTGGCGGTGCTAGAGAGCGAATTGTTTGAAGAAAGGGCGGATGTCCGGATCATACGCGCTGAATCATCCGTTTTGCCGTTCCTTCCTGGCCGGATTGCGGCTTTGCCGAGCAGTTTGTTTTCGGTGCACGACGATGTCTCGGTCATCGCAGGCTACCTGCTGGCCTTGGAATTGCATGCGACAAACACCGATTCGATGACGGATCTGCTGAAATTCTTAGGACTGGGTGCGACAGTCCGGCTTGTCCTGCGTGAGGAGATAGACGAAGCCAGACTAAGAGAATACGCAGGCTCACTCACACCGATTAACCCAAGCGAACTCGACCAGAAAGCGCTCTTGCAGTTGTTTCAAGCCGCCGGTATCTCGAGCGCGCCGTTTGCAGATGCAACCGGTATCGGAGGTGTACTGGCGTTCGGCGGTTTATCGAATGGCAGAGAACACAGCGCTATTTTGAGCGATGGACAATGGATGAATTTGAAAGGGATTTGTTTCAATTTGTTTTGAGGGATTGATGCGGCTTGGTTGGTTATCGCTGCAATCGCCCGTTTTCCAGCGAGACCGTCCTGTCCATGCGGGCTGCCAAGTCTGTGTTGTGGGTTGCGATCAGGAATGATCGGTCTGATTTCCGCGCCAGTTCCAGCATTGCAGAGAAGACTTCCCGCGCATTCGCTGGATCCAGATTGCCGGTTGGTTCATCGGCCAGAACAATACGCGGATTATTGGCAAGCGCGCGGCACAGAGCGACTCTCTGCTGTTCGCCGCCCGAGAGTTCGGCCGGGCGGTGGCTGGCGCGGGAGCCGAGCTCAACACGTTCTAACAGAATCATCGCTCGCGCCGCGGCTTTGGCCGCGGCGGTTCCATTCGCCAGCTGCGGCAGCATCACATTCTCTTGGGCTGTGAATTCCGGCAACAGATGATGAAACTGATAGACAAAGCCGATTTCGCTGCGCCGCATGGCAGTGCGCAAACGGTCCGGCGCGCTTTCAACGGATTGTCCGGCGACTGAGATTTTACCGGAGTCAGGCTTTTCCAGCAGCCCGGCGATGTGCAGAAGTGTGGATTTTCCAGCCCCGGACGGGGCGAGCAGGCCGATGATTTCTCCAGCAGCGATATTCAGTGATGCGCCGCGAAGCACATCCACGCGCCGCTTTGCCGTTCCATACGACTTTACGATGTTGTCCAGTGAAAGCGCATAGATATTCTTGGTTGCTGCCGCCTGTTCCATTGATGCCGCCATTGCTTAGGAATCCCGGAAGCGCGGCATTCTACGCGATGAAAACGCCGAAAGAAAAGGAAAGCCGCGCGGCTTGATTGCTCTGCTGAATGTTTCGGACGGTTGCCTTGCGCAAGCCTGCCTGCCGGGGCGGTTCAGCTCGAAGTCTTTGAACATCAGACCTTCATTGTGCAGCTCACGAGAGGCATTCAACCTTGCTTTCGGCTCATTGGGTATGGAAATTCCGGCTATCCAATTGTTTCTTGGAGATTGATGCCGCATCCGGATCTGGCCTGAAGACATAACTTCTTATTCCAAACGACACGTCACTCGTATCGCAGCGCGTCCAACGGGTTCATTCGAGCCGCCCGCCGGGCCGGCAGAATGGTTACTGCGAACGACAGGCCGAGCGACAGCCCCACGGCCGACAGCACATCCGAAACGGCGATCGTGGCCGGGAGGCTGGATAAGAAACGAACGCTCGGGTCCCAGACACCGCCGCCGGCAAGCATGTTCACAAATTCGAAAATCGGATCGATATTGATGGCGAACAGGCAACCGAGTATCACGCCGAAAATCGTCCCGATAATCCCGACAGATGCTCCGCAGATGAAGAACACACGCATAATCGCGCCTTGACTCAGTCCGAATGTTCGAAGAATTCCGATGTCCCGTCCCTTGTTCTTGACCAGCATAACCAAACCGGACACGATATTTAAGGTCGCGATCAAAACAAGAATTGAAAGAATAATGAACATGACATTGTCTTCCATCTGCAGTGCGCGGAGAAAGGCACCCGAAGAATCCTTCCACGACCAAGCATAGAATCCGTCGCCGGCTGCAGCGAGCAATGCGAGTTCCAGCTCGTCGACCTGTTCTGGCTCGTCGACAAACACCTCGATTTCATCTGCATGCCCTTCCCGGTTAAGAAATTGCTGCGCCGCCGCGAACGGCATGTAAACACGGACGCCGTCGATGTCGTATCGCCCCACACCAAATATAAACACAACCTCGTAGCTGTTGATGCGCGGCACGGTGCCGAAAGCGGTCTTGACACCATCCGGTGAAACCAAGCGAACGGTATCGCCGACGACAACACCGAGCGTCCTAGCGACCCCCGTCCCCATAGCGATTCCATTAGCAAAGTCCGCAATTTCCCCCACAGAACTTTCAGGACTGGAAATTGAGGAAAGAGTCGTGAATTCGCTTGGTCTGACACCATAGAGGTCAATGCCGGCATTACGGATTTCAGATGCAGCCAGAAGCTGGGCGCGGATAACCGGCGCCGCGCGATTCACGCCCCCGACAGCAGCCAGCCGTTCAGTGAGATCTTCAAAGCCGGAAATCAATGTGGATTTTTCGCCGTCCGCTGAACGGGTGATCCCGGTGTAGACAGATATATGAGCGTTGGCGCCGAGGACTGTCGAAAGAAACTCGGTGCGGAATCCGGTTCGAACGGCGAGGGTGGCGATGAGCGCGAACACAGCAACCGCAATGCCTACTATCGAGATTATCGTCATGACGCTGACGCCGCCCTCGCTTCGCCGCGATTTGAGATAGCGATAGGCGATCAGCCATTCGTAGCCGGAAAACGCCCTTGCTCCTCTGCCGCTATTCACCGACGAACTCATCATAAAGCTGCTGTTAAGGCCACTGGCTTTTATGCATTGGAATAAAATGCGGCAAGTTTATTGACGACTTCATCCGGTGAGCAGTTTTCGGATTTGCCATCCCGCCTCCGGGTCAACTCAACTTCGTTTTTTGCCATTCCGCGGGGTCCGATGGTAATTCGCCAAGGCAGTCCGATGAGATCCATTGTTGCGAATTTTGCGCCGGCCCGCTCGTTCGTGTCGTCATGAAGGGGGGCCAGTCCGATCGATGCCAGCCGACGGGATAAGGACTCGCACATTTCGTCAGCGGCGGCATTGCTTGGCGCAACGTTGATGATTCCCGTATCGAAGGGCGCGACCGGCTGAGGCCAAACGATGCCCTTCTCATCATGGCAGGCTTCAATGATCGCTCCAACCAGCCTTGAAACGCCGATGCCGTGGGAACCCATATGAACCGGAACCTGATTGCCGGTCGCATCCGCCACGGTCGCCCCCATCGGTTGCGAATATTTGGTTCCGAAATAGAAGATCTGGCCGACCTCGATGCCCCGCGATTTTCTGCGGCGTTCTTCGGGGACAAGCGACTCGAACAGGTTTTGGTCATGGGTTTCGTCGGTGCGCGCGTAGGGCGCTGTCCAGGTGTTGAAGATATCTCCGCATTCCGAATGGCTGGAAAAATCGACCGTTCTGTCGCCCAGTTTCAGATCAAGAATGGCGCTGTCGAAGACAACCTCTGACTCGCCGGTATCGGCGAGCACCAGAAATTCATGGCTGTGTTCTCCTCCGATCGGACCGGTGTCAGCGCGCATCGGTATGGCTTTAAGCCCCAATCGTTCGTAGGTGCGCAGATAAGTGACCATGTGGCGGTTGTATGAATGTATGGCAGCAGCTTCGTCCACATCGAAATTATAACCGTCTTTCATCAGAAACTCGCGGCCACGCATGATGCCGAAGCGTGGCCGGATCTCATCGCGGAATTTCCATTGGATGTGATACAAGGTCAGCGGCAGGTCTCGGTAGGATTTGGCGTGGCTGCGGAAAATGTCGGTAATCAATTCTTCATTCGTCGGTCCGTACAAAAGCTTGCGGCCATGCCGGTCGGTAATGCGAAGCATTTCCAGTCCATAATCGTCATAACGGCCCGATTCCTGCCACAGCGCCGCTGGCTGCAATGTCGGCATGAGCAGCGGAATATGACCGGCTGCCATCTGTTCTTCGTGGACGATTTTTTCAATGCGCTGCATGACTTTGAGGCCGAGCGGCATCCACGAATAGATTCCAGCGGAAGCTTGCTGAATCATTCCGGCGCGCAGCATGAGGCGATGGCTGGCGATCTGGGCATCCGCCGGCGTTTCTTTCAGCACAGGCAGAAAGTATCTGGATAATCGCATAAGATCGCTCCGTTGAATTCAGGAAAGCAGCAGCCGGTTGCCTATACGACTTCGACTCTTGCCTCGCAATCCATCGCCTTGGCGAGTGACGCAAACCGCGCTTCGACAACCTCGCCATAGATGTCTTTCAATGAATCAGGCAGAAATAGCGTCAGCACGTGACGTTTTGAACCAAACTTCAGTTTACCGATTTTGTCAGCCATTGATCCGGTGAACATTGAGCCGAACCTTATGGCCCGGCCAAGGATTTCGGCTTGGTGCGCATCTTCGGTGGGCAGCAGCTTTGTGTAACCCTCTGCAGGAAAAGATCCTGAGTTTTTGTAACGGTGGAACAGAGCCAATGCCAAGAATATCCGACCGGCATGGTCAATGCCGCCCAGATTGGCGCGGGTTGCCCGATCAAAGCTGATTTCGGCGCGGTAGTCTGGATGCGCGCGCCATGTGACATCATGCAGGAGACAAGCGGCGCGAACGAGTCTGAGCTGCTCCGCCGAGGCAAATTTGAACAGGGGTTTGACGAACTCGAACAGCTTATCACCAAATCCCGGAAGGCGGGCGGCGGTGCGTTCGGAATAAAGACAAGCCTCAATCAGCGGATCCCGCTGTCTCAGCTGCTCTGGCATATGCTGGTAGAGCAGGCCTTCGCGAATCCCATAAGCGGAGACACAGATTTCAGCGGGGCTGAATTGATCGACAAGTTCTTTGAGCAGCAGCCCGACGCCGGGTAATGCCGCGGCGCGCACCTTGGATATCGATCGAAGCGTTTTCGAGCCGATTTGTTCGATCCATTCAGCGGTTTTCAGCGCCGATTCCACCGACATCTTGTAATTGTCAAGCACGCGCAGGGGATATTCGCGCCGTTCCATATCAATGCGCGCGAATTCCCGCCACGAGCCGCCGACGACAAGGAGGGCCGGATAGCGATCCGAATATATTGACTGAAGGCTGGCAAGCGCTTCCTTTATCATTCCGGTCTGCAGAGAAGGGGATTGATTTTGGGCCAGCGCCAAATGGCCAAACCGTGTCGTTGAACATTTGCCGATTTCGCCGTCTGAGACTTCAACGAATTCGGTTGAGGAGCCGCCCAAATCGCAAACGAGACCAGCAGCGCTCGGCCATCCGAGAATGACGCCATGCGCGGCGAGCCGCGCCTCTTCTTCGCCACTGGCGGGGCGGATGCGAATGCCGGTCAGCATTTCGACTTTATCGCAAAACTCTGGCCCGTCCAAAGAATCCCGAACCGCTGCCGTGCCGATCGCTGTTAACGATGAGACTTGCATGCCTTCGGTGAGCAGCGCAAATCTCTTCAAAGCGCGCAGCGCCCTCGCCCGGCCGTCTGGGTCAAGCTTGCCGGTTTTTTCCAGGGAAGCGCCGAGACCGCACTGCACATTTTCATTGAAGAAATAGGCGGGCGAGCGGGTCGCGCCGTCGAAAACCACCAGGCGAACCGAGTTGGAGCCGACGTCAATGATTCCGACCCTTTTCATGCGGTCGGCTGTCAGAACTTCGAAGTTTCTTCCGAGTTCGGAGATGGTCATGAGAATGTCAGCCTATATGGTCAGCTGCTTGTGTGAGCCAGTTTGGTCACATCTTTCGCTCCGGCGGAACCGCGGCCCGAAAGGGACGGATTTTCTAAGAAAAATCGGTGGCAGCTGAAGAGTTTTTCGTCAGGCAGACCTTCATGGCGGCGGAATGCGCCGTCTGGTTGCAGCACCCAGCTTTGTGCCTGGTCTGCCAGATTTGCTGCCATAATCTGACTGACAACCTGCTCCTGCACGGTTGGATTTTTGATTTCAACCAGTGTTTCGACGCGGCGATTGAGGTTCCGGTCCATCCAATCGGCCGACGAGATGAAAACCCGCGCTTGGTTCGATGGCAGCGGCTTGCCGTTACCAAAACACACAATTCGGGAGTGTTCAAGGAATCGGCCAACCACCGACTTGACACGGATATTTGACGAAAGCCCTTCAATGCCCGGCCTAAGCCCGCAGATGCCGCGGATCACGAGCGTGATTTTCATTCCGGCTTCGCTGGCTTCATAGAGCTTCTCGATAACGTCGGGATCAATCAATGAATTCATTTTGGCCCAGATCTCACCGGGTTTGCCTTCGCGCGCCAGATTGATTTCATTGTCAATGCAGTCCAGAAGCTGAGAGCGCAGATTGATAGGCGCAATCGCAAGCTGCTCGAGACTGGCGGGCCGCGCATAGCCCGAGACAAAATTTATCAGCTTGGTTGCATCGCGTCCGGCCGCCGGATTACAAGTGAACAAGCTCAAATCCGTGTAGATTCGAGCGGTGATTGGGTGGTAGTTGCCGGTGCCGTAATGCGTGTAGGTCACCAGCTGATCGCCTTCCCGGCGCACCACTGTGGAGACTTTGGCATGGGTCTTCAGTTCCAGAAATCCGTAAACCACATGGGCTCCGGCCCGTTCCAGCCTGCGGGACTGCCGAATATTCGCCGCCTCGTCGAACCGCGCTTTCAGTTCCACCAGCGCCGTCACTGATTTTCCGTTCTCCGCCGCTTCACAAAGGGCTTCGACAATGGGGCTGTCATAGGAGGTGCGGTACAATGTCTGCTTTATCGCCACCACATCCGGGTCGTTCGCCGCTTGCCGGATGAAGCGCACGACCATGTCGAATGTCTCGTAGGGATGATGGAGCAGCATGTCTTTTTTGCGCACCGCGCGGAACATATCGCCGTCATAGTCGCGCACGCGCTCCGGCACCCTTGGCAAAAATTTAGGCCATAGCAGATCAGGCCTCGAATCCAAAACCAGTTCGTTCAAATCAGCGAGACCGATCATTCCCTTCAGCGCAAAAACAGCGTCTTCGGAAATTTTGAGTTCGTCCTTTATGAGGGATTGCAGATGTCCCTTACCGCCGCGTGTTACCGATAAATGGATCACGTCTCCTCGTCGACGGCGTTTCAGCGCGATCTCGAATTCCCGCACCAGATCTTCGGCCTCCTCTTCAAGTTCGAGATCGCTGTCGCGGAGAATGCGGAAGGCGCATTCGTCAATGACGCTGAATCCAGGGAAAATGAACCCGATTTTTTCCACGAGCAGCTCTTCCAGCGGGATAAATCTGGTTGACCGCTCCTTGCCGTCCGGCAGCCTGATGAACCGTTCGATTTTTTCCGGAATCGGAATCAGGGCTTGCAGCGTGCGGCCGTCTATTTTGCTTTTCAGCCGCAGCGCTAAAGCGAAACCCTCATTGGGGATGAACGGAAACGGATGCGCGGGATCGATTGCGAGCGGTGTCAGAATCGGAAAAACGCTGTCAATGTAGAGGTGATCAAGGAAACGGTGATCTTCGTTGGTTAGATCCTTGCGATTCAGTAAGTGAATTCCTTCACACTCCAATTCCAATTTCAGAGATTCCCAAACGGTCTGCTGAGCAGTCAGCAGGCGGCGCGTTTCTTTTTCGATGGCATGGAGCTGTTCCGACGGAAGCAGGCCGTCGGCCGCTACCAGCTGGTTGCCGGATGAAGCCAGCTCCAGCAGACCGGCAACGCGAACCGCGTAGAATTCGTCTAGATTTGTTGCTGAAATCGCGACAAACCGCACTCGTTCCAATAGCGGCACCGAGGCGTTTTGCGCTTCCTCGAGCACCCGCCAGTTAAACGCCAGCCAAGACAGTTCGCGGTTGTAGAATCGACGGGGCCCGCTTTTCTCTTCAGGAGACAGCGCAATGGGTGTTGGGAACCCGCCATGGAGGAAATCAGCATTGACACGTTCTGATTGGGTTGAGTTTTTTGCGGTCATGGCTTTTTGCTTTTTCCTCCGTCGGAGTGATTCAAGAGATTTCGCCGCTGTCACACGAGTGATTTTTTTTCCAGCTGCGAGCGCTTGCCAATCCAGTTCCGTTGCGAGCGCGTTCGCTGCTTCGTGCGAGCGCTCCATGCGCGGCACACTGTATTTGATAACGTTTGAAGCAACCGAAATCTGTTTGTCGGCAAGCAGTTTAATCAGAAGACGGCCCAGCAAGCGGTCTTCCGGCGCATGAATCGCCTCCGTTTCGCTGCCGATCATACGGCTTTTGAGATCATGGATTACCAACGGCCAGCGAACGGGCTGACAACTTGCTGTCAGCAACAGCTTGCCATTCGACCCGGCCGCGGCATTACACATATGAAACAGGATTTCTTCTTGCCGCTTTTGGCCTGCGGCTGAGTCTGCGTTTAAAACGGCAATCCCGGTTTTGGATGCCGCGACCTGGATGCTGTCCTTGGTCAAATCCAATGCGGCGACAACCCGTGCGCCGCGATTTTCGGCCCAGATATCGGCGAGATGATGTTTGCCGGATTTCGGCGGTCCAATAATGATAAATCGATTGTCCAGCCAAAGCCTGTCTTCAAGAATTGCGTCGAGCGCGCCTGAATTGCTATGGCAGCGGATGAAGTCAGCGATGGAATGAGATGCTTCATCGCCGAAATCCAACGGCTGCGGCACTAAATCTTCAATCAAAATCAATTCGGTCAAGACCTTTGTACAGCGGACTTTCCAGATATTTTTCCAGCGCATAGCGCGTTAACACACCGACGATGGCAGCCGTGGGAACAGCCACCAGCAGCCCAACAAAGCCAAAGAGCGCACCAAACGCCGACAGCGCGAACAGCAGCCAAACGGGGTGCAGGCCAATCGATTTTCCGACCAGTTTTGGCGTCAGCACATTTCCTTCCAGAATCTGTCCGGCTCCGAAAATGCCTGCAACAGCAATAACCCAGAGCGGTTCGGACCAAAATTGAAAAAGCGCCAGCCCGATGGCCAAAATGCCTCCGACAATAGCGCCGACAAAGGGAATGAATGACAGCAGGCCAGCTACGATGCCGACGGTGAACCCGAACTGAAGTCCTATCAATTGAAGAAGGACGGCGTAGAAGGCGGCAAGCAGCAGGCAAACGGTGAGCTGCCCTCTCACGAAACCCGCGAGGGCGCGGTCTATATCAGTTGCGAGCTGGCGAATGTCGTCCGCATGATCACGCGGCAGCCAGTTGTCGATTTTCTCAAGTGCGAGATCCCAGTCCGCCAGCATATAAATCATCACAACCGGCACGACGAGCACAAACACCACCATGTTGACCGCACCGAATCCGATTGAAAAAATCCTTCCGACAACCGCTGTCCCGACGGTTTGAATAACTCCTCCGAAATCCTGCAGTGTCGACAGGAGCTCAAATTCCTCCATAAGCAATCCAGGCGCGTATCGATTGAGCGTCTGCTTCACCCAAGCCTGCAGCGATGCGGTCATTTCGGGTACGATAGCAACGAGTTCGGACAATTGTCCGGCAATGATTGGAATCAAACCGATCACCACACCGACGACCGCAACAAGGCTGACCAATGAGATAATGGCAGTTGCCCAGAATCGCGACATTCCCGAGCGTTCCAGCCGATCGGCCACGGGATCCAGCAAATAGGCTAGGGCAGACCCGACGACAAAAGGAAGAAGCACATCGCCGAGCTGCCAAAGTGCGACGAACAATATGGCAAGTCCGGTTCCCCACCACAAAAACTGCTTCTTTGCCGATAGTGCCATGGTTGTGCTCAGCCGTTGGTGCGCATTTATGCATATTTGGCACGAATCGTCCGATGATTCAAAAAATTCAGTTCACGGATAGACAGATTGTGAATGCAGCAGAGATGGACTGAATTACTTGTTCCTTCACATGAGGAAGCGAATGGTTCGACTGTTTCTAATAAAGCCGAACCGCGATGGTCAGAATTGTATATGGGAATTGTCGGTTATGAGTTTAAATCACCGGTGTGTTCCGACAATTGAAAGCAGTTAGGCTTGTTTGAACAACGGCAGTTTATCTCTTAATTGGATCTTCCGTTTGGATAAGACGATGCCGCGGTTGTTTGGTATTTTCGACGTTCTCGGCATGTTGTGCAATCGCTGAGCGCGGTGCTTAAGCAGCGGGTGGAAGAAGAGAGACAACGATATGAACATTGAAGCGGAGATTCGTCTGCCGACGAAGGACATCCATGCAGATCTTCCATTCTATACGAAGACACTTGGTCTTCGTCTCGATTCGATATTTCCTGCAGACGATCCGGCTGTTGCTGTTTTGTCGGGTCATGGCATTCGGCTGCGCATTGAGCGCGGTGCTCCGGAGCCGCCAGGCACGATTCGGCTGTTGGCGGACGAACCTGATCTTATCGCAGGCGGCAGCCGTTCTCTAACCGCGCCGAACGGGGTTCGGGTGGAAATTGACTACTTGAATCCGCCGATGTTCATTCCGGAGACCGAGCATGCTTTCGTTGTTAGGCGATTGAAGGACAAGGCTCCGTGGATCATTGGTCGGGCTGGCATGAGCTATCGCGATTTGATTCCATCCCGGCTGGGCGGATCAATCATCGCCAGTCACATTCGAATTCCGGACGGCGGTCCAGTGCCGGATGTGGTGCACTATCACACGGTCGGGTTTCAGTTGATTTTCTGCTACCGGGGTTGGGTTGATATTCTCTATGAGGATCAGGGAGATCCAATTCGTCTTCATGGGGGTGATTGCGTTACGCAGCCACCGGAAATTCGGCACCGTGTGCTGCATGCTTCGGCTGACATCGAAGTTGTCGAGGTCGGTGTGCCGGCACAGCATGTGACAACGATCGAACATTCCATGACGCTGCCCAATGAGCCTGCCTTTCCAGGCAGAGAGTATCATGGCCAGACATTCGTCCATCATCAGAGTGCTTTTGCAGATTGGAGGCCATTCCGCCTTCCTGCATTTCAAGCGCGGGATACTGGAATTTCGGAGGGCACGAATGATGTTGCCGATGTGCAGGTTGCCCGGTTTAATCAAGACGAAACAGTTTGGTCAAAGCACGATGCGGATATTCATTTCAGTTTTGTGCTTGAGGGTGGAATGCAATTGGAAGGTCAGGATCAGCCGCCGCAGAAACTCGGCCCCGGCGATGCGTTTGTTTTGCCGCCCGGCATGTGGACACGATACACAGAATGTTCAGGCGATCTTGAGATTTTGGAAGTTTCGTTGCCGGGTGAATTCAAAACCGACATCAAATTAAATCTCTAGTGATCTCACCTAAAAGCAGCTGAAATTATTTGGTTTGTACGTATAAAATAATTAGAAAGTATACGCTAGGTATTACTTTGGATGATGAGTGCTTTTTGGATCGAAAGCGAGCGGATGGACTTCTTCTGCATTGAAGAGCTTCGAGAACCGGTGAAAGGCTGCAACATGTCGACACTGAAGCTGGACGAAGCGATTGATTTCGAGATGTTCCGGAATGAGCTTGAAATGGCCTTGAACAGCCATTTCTTAGAGGCTGCACACGAAACGAATTCGTGATGTGGACTTTGGGTCTGATTGAACACGATTGTGGTTCTTACGGTTTGAACAGCTGGTACTCGACTAAGGCGGACTGGCCGATGATGTCGACGATTACAACTGACAATTCCGCGCCATGAGCGTCTGTTAGCCGCAGAGGCTTACCGAGCCGAAACGGTACCGGTTGCTGCCGTCCTTCATCGATGGTGATGTTGTCGGCGTACAGATAAGTCCGGTCGGAAGAATCGCGTATCGGGTTCAGCCGTCCTTGCAGACCAGGCAGCCGCCCCGTGCTTTGCTCAAAAATCTCCGCTCCACCTGATTTAAGTGGTTCGAGCGGGAGCAGCAAACCACCTTGATTTGGTTGCCATGCTCGTTCCAGTCCGGCGGCATACCCGGGGCCAGCGGCATAGATCCTCATCGGTAGATTTGACGTGTATAGATGCAATGCAGCCTCGCCCGTCTCGTCCGTTATCGATTTCACCCAAGTTTTATTGGGAAAGAGAGCAAGAACCTTGATGCCAGCAAGCGGCACACCGCTAGAATACACTGTAACCGTAGCATCTGCGGGAATAAGCTCCGGTTTCGCAGCCGGTATGCGGAGCACAAGCTCCGATTCGTCGATCACTTTGTAATTGGGCGGCAAACCGGTGGCTTCTTCGGTTCGCTTGCGGATGATCGAAACGCCGTCCCCACGTCGTTCCATGAGGTGCCTGCGGTGGTCCGATCCTGCTACATCTGTGACGGGTATGCGACCAAACACGGAAGTGATCACCTCGTTCCGGGTGGCTTGACTTGTCTCCATTCCTTCAATGGTCATTCCGTTAGGAAGCCTACCGGGCGAATCGAGCTCCAATCGATCCTTGAACATGGATAGCCGGATTTTTCGCGACTTCATAGAGTAGTCACGGTGCGCAACCGCATTAACCACCGCTTCAAATACCGCGGCTTTGCTATATTGAGGTATGTCCACCCGCTCTGGAATCTTGCGCGCAGCAACACGCATATTGCGAACGACGAACTGAACCGCGTCTTCGATCTGTGCGCGGAGCGGGCCAACAATCTCTCGCCCATCCAACTGACCCGAGGCACGATCCAATCCACGATAGTGCGTCGCTATGATTGTCGCGTGCGGTAACCATTTCTGTGGTGCAGAGGCGCAAAGCAATATGCCGGCCACTGTGGCCCGAACAACGTCCGATTCATCTCGTGCCAAAAGGCCAAGATTCAGCAACCCACGATGTGGGTCGGCAGCGCCATCTATGTTAAGCAGCGGCAACCAAAGACGTTCTTCAAGCGACTCGAAACCGGTATCGGGGACGATTTGCTTGTCGGGCCTGAGATAGCGATTCTGTGCACGATCCTGAGCTAGTCTAAGGCTTTCGTCACAACCAAGGCGTTGCTTGGTCGCGCCTACTCGAATGAAGGCCTGGCCGTCTCGACGATGCAGAGCTTCACCGCGCGGCACGGTCACCAAAATGAGTGCCTTGTCATCTAGTTTCTTGTTGTGGACTTCAATCCGTAGCGGTGGATCAAGGGTCTGGGTGCTAACCTCAGCCAGCATATGACCAAGAGCTGTCATCTGTTCTCGGGACATACCTAGGATTGCTCCATCGTCTGCCACTCCGAGCAGCAAATTGCCACCGGCTTTATTGGCGAACGCACCCAATTCGTCTGCGAGATCGTTTCTGCTCGGACTGACTGGTTTGTTGCCTCTGAACTCAATCTGTTTAAATTCCCACCGGCTGTCTTCGCCTAGATCTAGTTGACGCCGGATGTGTTCTTCTTGGATCATCGGGAAACCGTCCTCATTGCATCCTCGTTGTCAGGGAGGCGGAGTTCTTTGGAAATGAGTTTTGGTAGGAGATCAAGGGTATGCTCCAGAGTGGTCATTTCGTGAATATTCGCGTTGAGACGGTCAATGAAAGATCGTGCACAGTCTTGAAACGCAATAACAATCCGGTTTGCCGGTGGGCATACTCTGTAGTGAGCCATCGTCTTCCAGCAGGTACATGGCAATTTTGTGCTGGTGGATGTTCGGTTGGCATAATTCACGAATTCGTCCGTAGACAGACAGGCAAGAACATATGCTCCCCACACCTGCCCCCGAGGAACTACGGCGATAATATCAGTCGAACTAATGCCATCAAGCGGAGCAAACCCAACTTTGTTTAAGAAGGGTCGTAGTTTCTCAAAGAGGATTTCACCCGTATTAATACTGACTCATGCTGCTTTTGACCTTGTACGCAGTTTCCCATTCCGAAAGCACTATTGATCGGTGCGGCATATGCTCCAGACCAATGTATGGTGTGTTCCGTACGACGTTGGATGGACTAATTCCACGCCGTGGAGAATCCGCGATTTCTGCAAGTGTTTCCCACTGCGATCCAATGGATTTGTCCTCTTTATCCAACGCATCGGCGAACAGGTCCCAGAGTTTGGGTGCAAAGTATGGTTCTCGGCCTTCCATCATGGCGCGTGTGGGGCCAAAATCGACGAACCAGTCCTTGAAGATCGTCCGCGCAATCGCCTCCAGCGTCTCATCCATGCGCCGGTTCAGCTCGATCTTGTCATCCAATGTGCCTATTATGTGAGCAATGGCGCGTTGTTCGTGTAGTGTAGGTAGTGTCAGCAAAAAACCCCCTGATTCTGCAATCCGGAACAGTTCGATGGCGATTGGCGGAGAATGAACGCGTTGGTTTTCATGCATTGAGGCGGGTTTCGCGCGCACCTGTCCTGTGGCCCGCATGGGCGGCCGTGATTTCCGCTGCGGGAGAAGGCTGTCAGGCCGGAAGCGGCGGCGGGGTTTAACCCAATTGACTGTACGAACATTCCGGCAGAGCCGCAGCATGGGTCATAGACTCGGCCTTGGAATGGCTCCAGCATCTCGACGATCAGTCGGACCATGCAGAGCGGGTTATAGAACTGGCCGTCATTTTTCCTTACACACTGCCGAACTGCGAAAGAAAATACTCATAGAAGCGGTCGAGAGTCTCGCGTGAACGTGCCTCCGGGTCACCAACACGAATATTGCCCATCATGTCTATGAGTTGTCCGAGAGGTGGCTTGTCGAGTGCTGGGCGAATCCTTGGGCAGAACATTCTTGCTTGCTGGGATGTCGCGCTCGATCGCGGTCACGGCATCGTCGACAGTTTGGCCGATGTCACGGTCATCCGCCGCCTCTTTGTCCAATTCTTCGAGTAATACTGCATGGCGTTCCTCAAAGGCATCGGAAATATATTTGAAGAAAATCAACCCGAGGACAACTTGCTTGAATTCAGCCGTGTCCATCGAACCACGCAAGGAATCGGCCATTGCCCACAGCTCAGTCTCGTAGCCAGTGGTGGTGCTATGGGTAGCGCGGAGTTGATTGCTCTCAGTTTTTGCTTTTCATGATCGACTTTGGACCATGTTTTTGTTCCCAGTTTGCCGATCAGAAGTCCGGTTTGGCCATGCGGGTGTGAACATAGATCATGTCAGCGATGCGGAATGCAGCGGACTTGACGATATTGTGCCTGTGTTTTGCAGGTTTGGTCTGCTTACCGAAACCCTTCAGTTCGTCATTCCGGATAATTCGTTGGCGTTCCAACTGTGCGAGAATTCCAACGGTTAACCTTTTCGATGTTGGCCATTCCTCACGGCTTCAATGAAGTTACTTATGCACGACACATTGGCTAGGTGAATCGATAAAGAGAGCAGGACAGGGACCTTACTTTAGGTCATCCGGCTCCACTTTAGATCATTGGTTCCAAATCACTCTGCAAATCTTTCTGTTTCGGTGGTATTCTTGTGTGAAAATTGAGTCACAAAAACTGTTCACGCAGCAATCGTTCTTCTAAGCCGTGGCCTTGATCAAACAAAAGACGGTGGCGCACCGAGGTTTCGCTCTTGATATCAACCTTGACGACCTCGCCTGCCGAGCGACCATCAGCGTCCGCCATTGCCGGACGTTGTTCGGCATCCAAAACTTCAAAACTCACATGGGCGGTTATTGGCAGCAATGCTCCGCGCCAACGCCGCGGGCGAAACGCCGCCATCGGAGTCAAAGCAAGCACATCGCAGCCAATGGGCAAAATTGGACCGTGCGCGGAATAATTGTACGCAGTTGAACCGGCTGGTGTGGAGACCATAGCACCATCGCATATCAATTCGTCTAGTCTCACTTTCCCGTCAACCGAGATCCGCAGTCGGACTGCTTGCGGACCGGATCGAATCAGAGATACCTCATTGATGGCGATTGCCGAATTGATCTTGCCGCTGTGATCGATAGCACGCATCGAAAGAGGATTGATTACTTCTTCTTCCGCATTCGCCATCCTGGAAAGCAAATCATCTTCAGAAAATTCGTTCATCAGAAACCCAATGGTTCCGCGATGCATTCCATAGACCGGACAGTCTAAATCTTGGGTTTGATGAAGCGTCTGAAGCATAAATCCGTCGCCACCGAGGGCCACGATGACATCGGCATTCTCCTCAAGGGCGTTGCCGTAACGACTTATCAGACGAGAGCAAGACTCGCTGGCGATTTTAGATTCACTTGAAACGAACCGAATTTCTTTAAAGCTGGGCATTGGGCGCCGAGAGTATTGCCTGCGCTGTCTGTTCAATGATTCTGCCGACATCGGTCAATATCATGGAACCGAGCAAATTGCACTCTGCGCTTGCAAAGCAGGCTTGGAAGCAGGATGAATATGCTTGAACTATGGCTAATGGCTGTGTTGGTTCGTAATTTCGCACCAATGCGGTGGTGCCGATTTTCCGAAGATCATGTATACCCGCTGAGTCCCGTTGGAGTAACCCCATGACCAATTCAGATTTTTCCGCACTGAATCATTCGCTCTCGCAAATTGATCCAGAGATATTGCATGCGATCAATGAAGAGCTTCACCGGCAACGGCACAAAATCGAGTTGATCGCATCCGAAAATATCGTGTCCCGCGCTGTGCTGGAGGCGCAAGGGTCGGTCATGACCAACAAATACGCCGAAGGGTATCCTGGCCGACGCTATTATGGTGGCTGTGAGCATGTCGATGTAGCCGAAAAGCTGGCTATCGATCGTTTGACCCAACTGTTCGGATGCAGATATGCCAATGTGCAACCACATTCCGGCAGCCAGGCTAATCAAGGTGTCTTCAACGCTTTGCTGCGGCCCGGTGATGTTTTGCTCGGAATGAACCTCGCATCCGGCGGGCATCTGACGCACGGAGCCAAACCCAACCAATCCGGCAAATGGTTTCAAGCAATTCAGTATGGCGTCAGGCAGCAGGATTGCATGATTGACTATGATGAAGTCGAAAACCTAGCACTCGAACACAAACCCCGGCTGATTATCGCAGGCGGATCAGCAATCCCGCGCCATATAGATTTTGCCCGGTTTCGCGCCATTGCAGATCAAGTGGATGCATATCTGCTGGTTGATATGGCGCATTTTGCCGGTTTGGTCGCTGGCGGAGTTCATCCATCTCCATTTCCCCATGCGCATTTAGCCACCACGACCACTCACAAGACACTTCGGGGGCCGCGTGGCGGTGCGATCCTGACCAATAATGAAACAATCGCCAAGCAAGTTAACTCAGCAATCTTTCCAGGGATTCAGGGCGGGCCATTGATGCATGCAATCGCCGCGAAGGCGGTTGCGTTCGGTGAGGCGCTGCGCCCGGAATTCAAGGATTACTGCGGACGGGTGGTTGCGAATGCGCACGCATTGGCCGAGAGACTGCATTCCAGCGGTTTAGACATCGTAACAGGAGGAACTGACACGCATGTGATGCTGGTCGATCTCCGTCCGAAAGGTCTCAAGGGAAGTGAAGCAGAAAAGGCGCTCGGTCGAGCAGGCATTACGTGCAACAAGAACGGCATCCCCTTCGACACAGAAAAACCCACAGTGACCTCTGGAATTCGACTCGGTACTCCTGCCTGTACGACAAGGGGTTTCGGTACAGTTGAGTTCGAGCTGACCGCAGACCTCATTATAGAAACACTCGATGGCCTAAGCTCCAATGGCCCGGACAATAATGCTGGAGTGGAGGAGGAAGTCAGAAAACGGGTTGGGGAATTATGTGCCCGATTCCCGATTTATCCTCATCTTTGATGTTTCGCGGCTTCGAATGAACGTTTTCGCCGCTGCGTTTTTGTCCGCATGCGTCTAGAGATCGTGCGCTTCGCAGAAGGGCTGTGAAAGGAACACTCAAACTGCTTAACCCACAACTCCATTGTTAATTGTTGTTGGAATTCGGGCAAGCGCCCAAAATTTGGCGGCAGCTTGTCGCTGGAGGGCGAAGACTCTTATTGCGAATACAAGATCAACCCATGCCCGAATTTGGGCAATCGGCTGTTGCAGGCCTAATCATTTCTTGTGACAATGGTTTGGGAACTTAATTTGTGCATTGTGCCCGATTGACAGAAACCTCTTCGGCCCCTTTTTGCAGAACCGCATGGCAAAGCCGCTCCAGCGGAGCTAGGGAGGAGCGAATATGGTCCTCTCAGTGCAATGCTGCATCTCAAGGCGTGCATAGCCGGATTTCTTGCAGTGGAAATTTTGGATGTCCGCAGCAAACTGAACAAAAAAATCAGATGTGCATTCACTGTCACAGTCGGCTTTAGTTGAGTTCAATCAAAAAACAATGTTAGGGACCTTAACGGCGCGGGCTTAGCTGTGCTCTCAATAGGAGAAAAGATGCCAAAAGAAGAATTGTTGGAATTTCCCGGGGTCGTAAAGGAACTCCTGCCGAACGCGACTTTCCGGGTTGAATTGGAGAATGGGATTCAAATTATCGCGCATACGGCAGGAAAAATGAGAAAGAACCGGATCAGAGTTCTTGCGGGTGATCAAGTGCGCGTTGAAATGACACCCTACGATCTGACAAAGGGCAGAATAAATTTCAGATACAAGTGAGGCGATACGCCTCGTTTTAGCATCAGCCAGTCCAAGACGCAGGGAACTGCTTGCTCAGGTTGGCGTGTTTCCTGACCAAATTGTAAATCCAGACGTCGACGAGTCAAAACACTCCAATGAATCGCCTCGGGAGTATTGCAGACGGATAGCGACAGCGAAAGCGTTATCGGTTACACTCGAACCGAATACCGTGGTGCTCTCTGCCGATACAACGGTGGCAGTCGGTCGCCGAATTCTTGGTAAGGCTGAAGATGCACAAGAAGCAGAATCATATTTGAGGCTGCTGTCGGACCGCCGTCACCGGGTGATCACCGCTGTTGTTGTGCGCACTGCTGAAAGACTCTGGACAAGAGACATCACAACGATAGCCAAAATGAAGCGGCTTTCTGAAGCAGATATCCAGCAATATATTCACTCAGGCGAGTGGCTGGGCAAGGCCGGCGCTTACGGAATACAGGGTTCGGCAGGTGGCTTCATTCCGTGGATCAGCGGCTCCTTCACCGCGGTGGTTGGGTTGCCTTTAACCGAGACTCTAAATTTGCTGAAGGCTGCCGGTTACTGTGTTGGAGAGGCGAAATGAGCAGGGCCACCATTGTGCAGGGGGTTTTAGAGCATGGCACATCTGCAGCTGTGTTCGTCAATGGCGTGCTGGAGGACTTTGTTTTTGGTTTGGATGATGATCGAATCGAGGCGGGAACAGTTGTTCGCGCGGTAGCTGATCGCAAACTCAAGTCCAGCGGTGCGTGGATTTTGCGGTTGCCAGGCGATCAATTCGGCTACCTTCGTTCAGCTGAGTCGCTGCGGCAAGGCGAGAGCATTGTGGTTCAAACGCAAACCCATCCAGAACCGGGAAAGCATGTATCTGTTTCACAGCGGATAGAATTGCGCGGAGGGTATGCGGTTGTGTCGCCTTCAAAGAGCGGAATTCGCATTTCCAAGAAAATTTCGGATGCGGACACGAGAAAGCGTCTGCAGGCTGTGGCATTGGCCAATGGAGCATCAGTCGCTGGCCGTCCTGGGCTTACTCTGCGCAGCTCCGCCCAATTTGCGGACGATAGAGATCTAGAATTGGAAATTCACGATCTGTTTGAACGCGCATCTAAAATCGAATCCGCACGTCCACATCGAGAGGCAGACTTCATTTGTTTTGCGCCGAAGGCGATCGATCAAGCCCTAGCGGCGTGGGGAGGACGGGGGTTCGTTCTCGAATGTGACTATGAGGCGTATTTTCGTTATGAAATACATGATTTGCTGTTCGATTATATGGAACCCAAGGTCGGTCTTGCAACTGGGGCCAATATGTGGATTGAGCAGACTCGAGCTCTGTTGACCGTTGATGTCAATACGGGTTCGGACACAACAGAAAAGGCTGCTTTGAAAGCCAATCTCGCTGCGGCCGCGGCATTGCCGCGCCACTTTCGGATTCGGGGCTTGGGAGGGCAGGTGGCCATTGACTTTGCGCCGGTAAAGAAGAATGAACGGATACAAGTGGAAGCAGCGCTGAAGAAGGCGTTTGACCTTGATCAAACCGCAACAACTTTGTCTGGTTGGTCAAGACTTGGGCTGTATGAGCTGCATAGACGGCGGGACCGTCGTCCGTTAGAGCAATGGATTGAACGTTGACTTGTCCTATATGCCGCAGCCAGTCGGATTTCAGATACAGGCCATTTTGTTCTGCTCGGTGTGCGGACAAAGATCTCGTAAATTGGCTGACGGGCGGTTATCGGATTTCACCCCATACGGGCGGTGCTGTGACAGATGATGCGGAAATCGAGTCAATGGGATTGAAATCGGACGGATTGCCTATAGACAATTCGTAAAGGAAAGTCGTAGTGACGCCAACCCGTGCCTGGGTAGCTCAGGGGTAGAGCAGTGGACTGAAAATCCTCGTGTCGGTGGTTCAAATCCGCCCCCAGGCACCATTTTCTCAAATTTGCCAAGACCTGTTACAGGTCCATCTCGACAAGCTGCCAACTGACCAGGCTGGCTTCCTTCATATTCGGGAATCAAGGAATAAATCATATTGATATGCAGCAGTAAGACGGGCAGGCGGGAAACATCTGCAAATGTCCATTGGAGCAGACAAGGGCGAAATCCTGGCACGAATTTAGCGGACCATTCTTGGATGTTCAGCCTAAATCTTCGTTATCATTTGGTAACCCGGTGCACAGGAAGCTCTGACGGTCGTAATCGGCTGTTCACCGCTCCAAGTGGTTCTGTCGATCACAAAGAGCGCGTCTGATGGGCGGCAGTCGAGGATTTTCGCCCTTGTTTTGCCCGCTGTTTCGGCGAAGAGTCGGATTCTGCCGTTGCTGGCGGGTTTCGTCCGCACGAGCCACTCGTTCACACTGATTCGCGACAAATCAACGTTGCGGATTTCAGGAACAGCGGCCATTGACAGCCAGCGATCCTCGAAAATGTACGGTCGGTCATTGGCCAAGTGGAGGGCAAGCACGCGAAGCATCTGTGCCGAATGAGTCAACCGCAGCGCGGCAGCGACGCTAGGTGGCAAGGATTCATCTGATTGTTGAATTAATTGATAGCTGTAAGTCTCTCCACGGCATTCGATTTCTTCGCGAATTATCGGAATATCCAAAGTCGCCCGCGTAATCGGCTGCGATCGAACGCGGGTGCCCCCTTTCCGCCGTCGTTCCACTATCCCGCGCTTTGCCAAACTCTGCATGGCTCGCTGGACCGTCGAACGCGAGCAATTCAAGCTATGGGCTATGTCCAGATCGCGCGGCAGCCTATCTCCCGGCGCAAATCGGCCTTCAAGAATGGATTGGTGAATCTTCGCCCGCACTTCCCGCCAGGTAAAGTTTGCCCGAACCATTCAGATCACCGACTTCAACTCAAGCATCACATTCATGAAGTCAGAAGTGACGGTTTCGCGCCGCTGATGTTTACCTTCCTTGACGACATGGCGACCCGCACTCCAAACGTCCGTGATGCAAGCATGGCCCCGCCCGGAAAAAATCAAACCGTCGAGCGTTCCATCCCCCTCACGATTATAAAGCCATTCATTGTTGGTGCGCAGACCGATGAGGTCCGCAAATTGCCCTTTTTCGATCGCTCCCGTGCCGCGTCCCGCCGCCAATGCGCTGCCGCGGGTTGTGTTTTCGAACAACACCCGCCCGGTTGAACGGCCATGGTCGGCAAAGACCGCGCGCTGCCGCAACGACAAACGCTGGGAGTATTCCAGCATCTCCAGCTCTCCGAAGAGATCGATGCGTGTATTTGAGTCCGAGCCGATGCCCAGCTTGCCATCGCTCGAGAGATAGCTTCGGCCATTAAAAATTCCATCTCCCAGATTAGCTTCGGTGATCGGGCAAAGCCCAGCAACGGCGCCGGAATCCGCCAGTGCTTTGGTTTCTTCCTGCGTCATATGGGTTGCGTGAATGATGCACCAATTCTGGTCCAGCGGACAATTCGATGTCAGCCACTCAATAGGACGGGCGTCAAGCCGGCTGCGAATCTCTTCGACTTCCGCGATCTGTTCGGCCGCATGAATATGGAACGGTGAATTGGCAGCAATCTCATGGCAGGCTGCAAGACCGTCGGCATCAACGGCCCGCAGCGAATGCGCTGCTGCGCCCAGCCTGTTATCGAAATGGCTTGACCGAATCCGGTCAGTGGCTTCCGCATGCAGCGCGGCGAATGAATCCACGCTATTGCCAAATCGAATTTGACCCGCTGTAAGCGGTCTGCGGTCACTGCCGCCCCAGCAATAGAGGGTTGGCAGAAGCGTTAGACCAATTCCCGTTGTCTGGGCGGCATTGATAATGCGTCCACACATCTCGGCAGGTTCAGCGTACGGAGCGCCATTGGGCTGGTTATGCAGATAATGAAATTCCGCAACCGAACCGAATCCGGCCTCCAGCATTTCAACGAAGGCCATCGCAGCGATTTTTTCGATATGTTCGGGCTGAAGGCGGTCCAAAAACCGGTACATAAGCCGTCGCCAGCTCCAGAAACTGTCATAGGGGTCAACGCCCCGCTTTTCCGTCAATCCAGCCATCGCGCGTTGAAAGGTATGGCTGTGGAGATTGGACGGCGCAGGAAGCACGAGGTCGAAGTCTTCACTGGAACTTTCGGGCTGTCCCGATATCCCCGAGATCAGACCGTCCCGGGATATTGTGATCTCAATGTTGCGGGACCAGCCTGTGGAAAGAAAAGCCTGTTTTGCTAAAATTCGTTCAGTCATATTTTAATTTTCGCAATATCATGTTAACACATATTAGCAATAAGTAGGAGCTTATTTCAATGTCCGAAGTCTTAGATGAATTGGTGATTGCCAATGTCACGGCAGCTACGATGGATGATCGGGGACAAGAACTGATCTTGATCAAGAACGCGGGTGTTGCAATCCAAAAGAACGAAATCGGGTGGGTGGGACCGATGGAGGATTTGCCTAGAAAGTTCCGAAAAAATGAACAGATGAACTGCGAGGGCAGATTGCTGACTTCGGGGTTGATCGATTGCCATACGCATATCGTGCACGGCGGAGAACGCTCGCGGGAGTTTGAGATGCGCATGGAAGGCGAGTCATACGAGAATATCGCACGGGAGGGCGGCGGCATTGTCTCGACTGTCTCGGCCACGCGTCAAGCTTCCAATGCGGAGCTTTATGATTCGGCCGTGCATAGGATTGAGCGGCTGTTGGAAGAAGGTGTTACGACGGTTGAGATCAAGTCCGGCTATGGTTTGGACACCGATACAGAGTTGCGCATGCTTCGCACTGCGCTTGATATCGTCAAGCATAATAAGGTCGATGTCCGCACTTCTTTTTTGGGAGCGCACGCGGTTCCCCCCGGAGAGGACGCGGACCAATATATCGATGAAGTCTGCATCCCGGCGCTGAAAGCGGCACATGCTGAATCGTTGGTGGATGCAGTTGATGGGTTCTGCGAGGTGATCGCATTCACGACGAGTCAGATGGAACGGGTATTCGATTGCGCCGTGCAGCTTAATCTCCCGGTAAAGCTGCATGCCGAACAGCTGACGAGAATAGGCGGCGCTCAGCTCGCGGCGCGATATAACGCTCTCTCGGCTGACCATCTTGAATTCGCTAACGAAGCCGATGCCCAAGCCTTGGCACAGGCCGGGACTGTGGCAGTATTGCTGCCTGGCGCATTCTATTCTCTTCGCTGCGAACAAATACCACCGATACAGGCTTTCCGGGACCACGGAACCGCAATGGCGGTGGCAACGGATAACAATCCCGGTTCCTCGCCGCTTAACTCGATTTTGCTGGCAATGAACATGGCCTGTGTGGTGTTTGGGTTGTCGCCTACCGAAGCCTTTGCCGGAGTCACACTCAATGCTGCGAAGGCGTTGGGTCTTGAGGACCGTGGGCGAATTGCGCCTGGTCTTCGCGGTGACTTCGCCATTTGGGACGCCGATAGCATCGCTGAATTGCCGTACCGCATGGGGCACAGCCCTTTGCATGCAAGAATTACTGTTGAATGATCAAAAATGATCGTCAGCGCGTTACAACACGCAAAGTGAACAGAGATAAGCCGGCAATGGACAATCGCAGAAATTGGCGATCGACGATGACTTATCCGGCTTGCCGAATGCAATTCTGGAACTTGCAGGGCAGCATTGGGCGGTTCTGCATTCCGATGCAGGTTCGGCTGTCACGCGATGATGGATCGGATGTTCGGCAGAGTGCTTATTGTTTTGCGCGGAGGTGGTGAAGCATGTTGATTGGTTCTGATCGAATAACCTTGAATTGGCTGGAGCGGGTCTATCGAGGCGCAACACCAACCCTCAGTCCGCGGCTGAAACAAGCTGTCGACCGCAGCCGCATGATTGTGGCTCAGGCGGCCGATTCAGATAGACCGATCTATGGTGTCAATACCGGGTTCGGAAAGTTGGCGGCGGTCCGGATTGACAAAGCCGAGACCATGCAGCTGCAGCGTAATCTTGTCTTGAGTCACTGCGGCGGGATCGGACAGCCATTGCCGGATGCAGTAACGCGGCTCGCGATGATTTTGAAAATGATGTCGCTGTCTAAAGGAGCGTCCGGCGTGCGTTGGCGGTTGATTGAATTCATTGGCGAAATGGTGCATCGCGATGTGCTGCCGGTGGTTCCGGAAAAAGGGTCGGTCGGAGCGTCGGGCGATCTCGCGCCGCTGGCCCACATAGCAGCTGTCATGATCGGCGAAGGTAAAGCGCACCGCGGCGGAAAGATTATGTCTGGGCAATCAGCGCTGCGATCGGTTGGACTGACGCCATTGGAGTTCGAGGCCAAGGAAGGGCTGGCGCTAATTAACGGAACACAGATTTCAACCGCCCTGGCTTTGGCAGGGCTCTTCGAAGCCTGGCGCGGGCTGGTCAGCTCAATAACCACCGGCGCGTTGTCAACCGATGCCGCAATGGGATCGTCAACGCCCTTCCGCGACGAAATTCATGCACTGCGTGGGCATCGGGGACAGATCGATATTGGACGCTCTCTTCGTTTATTGCTGAAGGACTCGGAAATTCGCGAAAGCCATCGCGAGGGCGATGAGCGAGTGCAGGATCCGTATTGTTTGCGCTGTCAGCCACAAGTGGCCGGTGCGGCTTTGGATATATTGCGCCAAGCTGGTCGGACGCTATGCCAGGAAGCGGAAGCGGTCACAGACAATCCGCTCGTCCTCAATGATGCAACACTGATATCCGGCGGCAATTTTCACGGCGAACCTATTGGGTTCGCCGCGGACCAAATTGCGATGGCTATAGCGGAAACCGGTGCTATCGCACAGCGGCGGGTCGCACTTCTGGTTGATCCGGCTTTATCGTCTGGCTTGCCGGCATTCCTTTCGCCTGCTCCAGGATTGAACTCGGGCTACATGATATTGGACATCGCCTCGGCGGCGTTGGCGGCCGAAAACAAAGCGCTGGCCAATCCAAGAGTTGTCGACAGTCTGCCCACCTCGGCCAATCAGGAAGATCATGTGGCGATGTCGTGTCATGCGGCGCGCAGATTGCTGGAGATGAGCGAAAACCTTTATCAGATCGTCGGGATTGAAGCTTTGTGCGCAGCTCAAGGCGTGGAGTTTCGCGAACCGCTAAGAACCAGCAAACCTCTTCTTGGCGTTTTGAACCGCATCCGGGCCGCGGTCCCTCGGCTTTGTGAGGATCGCTACATTCGACCTGAACTTCAAGCAGCGGCCGAACTCGTGAAGACCGGCCAGCTTTTGCCAACAACCGATCTGCAATTGGAGGATAGGCCTTGAACAACAATCGACACAATGTCCGCACCGTGAGATCACCAGTTGGACCGGAATTGACCTGCGGGAGCTGGCCGGTCGAGGCAGCATTCCGCATGCTGCAAAACAATTTAGATCCTGATGTCGCAGAAAACCCGAATGAACTTGTGGTCTATGGAGGAATTGGCCGTGCGACCCGGACATGGGGAGATTTCGATACGATCCTAACGACGCTGCGCGGTCTGAACGATAGCGAAACCCTATTGATCCAGTCAGGCAAACCTGTTGGCGTGTTTCCAACGCATGAGGATGCGCCAAGGGTGTTGATTGCAAATTCCAATCTGGTTCCGCACTGGGCGAATTGGGAGCACTTTGGCAAACTCGACCGCCAAGGTCTCATGATGTATGGCCAGATGACCGCCGGCTCGTGGATATATATCGGCTCGCAGGGCATTGTTCAGGGCACTTACGAGACCTTCGCCGAGGCAGGGCGTCAGCACTATAACGGCAGTCTCAGGGGCAAGTGGATATTAACCGGCGGTCTCGGCGGCATGGGTGGTGCGCAGCCTCTGGCAGCTGTCATGGCGGGAGCTTGTTGTTTAGCGGTTGAATGCGATGCTGATCGGATCGGTTTTCGGCGAAAAACCGGCTATCTTGATGAACAGACCGAGTCGGTTGACGAGGCGTTGGCAATGATCAGCCGCTGGACCGCCGCCGGCGAGGCGAAATCTGTGGGGCTGGTGGGGAATGCCGCGGAAATCTTTCCGAAGCTTCTTTTCGAAGGTGTGCGGCCGGACATTGTCACAGACCAGACATCCGCGCATGACCCATTGAACGGTTACCTTCCAAAGGGCTGGAGTCTGCCGCAATGGCAGACCGCAAGAGAGAAGGATCCAGACCAAGCATTGGCCGCCTCGAAACAATCTATCCGCGAGCACGTTGAAGCGATGGTCGGATTTTGGAAGGCCGGCGTCCCGACACTGGATTATGGCAACAATATCCGTCAGGTCGCGTTTGAAGAAGGATTAGAGGATGCGTTTGCGTTTCCCGGATTTGTTCCGGCCTATATTCGTCCGTTGTTTTGCCGCGGAATTGGACCCTTCCGCTGGTCAGCCCTGTCAGGCGATCCAGAGGACATTTACAAGACGGACAGAAAAGTCTCGCAGCTGCTTTCCGACAATCGCCATCTCTGCAATTGGCTTGAGCTCGCTCGCAAGCGTATCCGATTTCAGGGATTGCCGGCACGAATCTGCTGGGTCGGTCTTGGAGACCGCCACCGGTTGGGATTAGCGTTTAACGAGATGGTGCGTTCCGGAGAATTGTCAGCGCCTGTGGTTATTGGCCGTGATCATTTGGATTCAGGCTCGGTGGCATCACCTAATCGCGAGACCGAGGGAATGCGCGATGGATCGGACGCGGTATCGGATTGGCCTTTTCTCAATGCTTTGCTCAATACGGCTTCGGGAGCCAGCTGGGTGTCGATTCACCATGGCGGCGGTGTTGGTATGGGATTTTCGCAGCATGCCGGAATGGTCATTGTCGCAGATGGCACAGAATCGGCCGAAAGACGACTAAAGCGCGTGCTATGGAATGATCCCGCAACGGGTGTGATGCGCCATGCCGATGCAGGGTATCCGGAAGCGATTTCCTGCGCCCGCGAGCAGGGTCTGAAGCTGCCAGCGATAACAGGATAGATTTTAAAGGTTGCGACCGATGACGACACCGCCGGTTTACGTGGATTTTCTCAATCGTTTCGACATAGCTGCGCTGCAGCTGACTGATACCGATATTCTAGAAGCGGTCGAAGAAGGTCTGCGAATGCAGGGTCATGGTCAAACTGCCATAGAACCTCGTATGCATATCCGTCCGGATGCAGGCGTTGAAGGCCATTTCAATGTTCTTAGGGGATGGATTGGCGGAGCTGTCGGGCGAGCGGGCGTCAAGGTGGTGGGAGATTTCGTCGGCAATTACCAGGAGAACAGGCCGTCCGAATACGGACTCGTAACGCTATTTGACGAAAGGAACGGTGCGCCGACAGCGATTCTCGATGGCGCGGGACTGACTGATATGCGGACGGGAGCGATGACCGCGCTCGGCGCCAAATATCTTGCGCCGCCCAAACCAAAGGTATTGGCGCATATCGGTGCCCGAGGGACAGCATATTGGAATGTTCGACTCACAGCATCATTGTTTGAGTTCGATGAGGTTCGCATTCATTCCAGGCGTGAAGAAAGTCGAGAAGCGTTTGCCGAACGGCTAAGGGCGGATATCGGAATCGAGGTTAAGGTTTGCCAGGATTGGAAGAGCAGTGTTGAAGGGGCTGATATTGTCATTGAAGCCACCCGTCTTACACAGCCTCAACCGCTTTTGAAGACCAGCTGGATTCATCCGGGCGCGCTGGTTGTTCCTTATGGCACGATGTCGGCAATTGAGCTTTCACTCACTGACATCGCGGATAAATTTATCATGGATGACTGGGGGCAGGCAGGCGGCCCGTTTGGGGCCTTCAGGGAGCATGTTGACAGCGGGCGGGTCACCGCCGAGACTTTGCACGCCGAGTTGTGTGAGATTGTAGCCGGTCAAAAGCCGGGCCGGGAGTCCGCTGATGAGACAATCTTGTTTTGGCATCGCGGTCTATCGCTTTCTGATATCGCGCTTGCGCATGCAATGCTGCAAAAGGCTGATAAGCTTAGTGTGGGACAGAAATTTCGTCTGTATTGAAAGAGGCTCGGTTGAAAGAGCGCGATAACAATCCAAGGCGGGATGAAATCGTTAGAAATGGATGCAGTTTATTGGATCACCAACCGCACAAAACTCGGCATATCCGAGTATTTGAAGCTTGCTGCATCGAAGCGTTCCATTCAGTTCAGCGACGAGCTGTGGAGAAAGATCAGAGAAGCCCGCCGCGTCGTAGAAGACAATCTTGATCATGGTGTTGCTGTATATGGATTGAACACTGGACTTGGCGCTTTGGTTGACCAGCCCATGCCAGATGCCGACACTGATGCGGCGCAGCGACGGATTATCACGACCCGGGCCTGCGGGACGGGTGCTCCATTGTCCAGTCAAGTCAGTCGTGCTGCGATGCTGGCTAGAATTTTGTCGATTTCGAAAGGTGTGTCGGGGCTCCATCCAAACACTGTCGACATGCTCATCGGACTTTACAACGCTGGAATTATGCCAGTGGTTCCTGCGACGGCTTCAATTGGGGCAAGCGACCTTTTGTCCAATGCGCATTTGATGCTGCCTTTGATCGGACAAGGGGAAGTTTGGACACCGCGTGGTCCCGTCCCATCAGAGCGCGAACTCGAAAAGGCTGGTGTAAGGCAGTGTGCGCTGCATGCCAAAGACGGTGTAGCTTTAATCAATCACAGCGCTGTCAGCATCGCCATGGCTTCAATGGCGATAGAATCAGCGAAGGCGTGCCTGCATGAGGGAATGCTTGCCGCGCTGGTTTCCTTCGAAGGGTTTGCTGGAAATCGGTCGATTTTCGATGATCGGGTCAACACCCTCCGACCGGCAGGATATCAGAGGGAGGCAGCAGAATGGTTTCGTGAGGCATTGGCGGATTCGAAACTGTCAGCGCGTCGTGTGCAAGATCCATTGTCATTCAGGCTTTCGGCGGTCGTTTTTGGTGCGGCGCGTCAGTCCCTGAAGGGAGGCGAGACTGCGATTGAAGCTGAATTGAACGGCACATCCGACAGTCCAGCTGTTCTAATTGACGCAGGTGAAATGGTTTCGACCCCGAATTTTTTTAACCCAGGCATTACCAATGCGCTGAAATGCTCTAGCATCGCTCTGTTTGATTGCGCTCGAGCTTCGGTTCAGCGCTGCCAAAAACTGATGATGCCGGAACTGTCTGGCCTTCCAAGGTGTCTTTCACCCGTCGGTGGCGTGTCCTCAGGAATGATTCCACTGCTGAAGACGGCCAATGCCCTGCTGCTCGAAATCAGTGCGTTGGCTCAGGCATCGCTCGTTGCGCTGCCTCCAGTCAGCGAAGCGGTCGAAGACATGGACAGCGATGGTTTGCAGATAGCAATTCGAATGGAAAAACTGACGCAGACAATGCGTCGATTGAGCGGGCTTGAGGCATTGGTTGCGGCGCAGGCGGTGGATCTGCGCGGTCCAGGAAAAGCATCGAGTATCGTGCGAGCGCTGCACGCCCGCATCCGTCAAGACTCGCCAATGTTAACAAAAGACAGGTCGCTGGCATGGGATTTGGAAACTGTGCAAACCGCATTGAAGGAATTTGCTGAAGTGCGCTCCATGTAACGCGATTGCTCAGTAGGAAATGGTTAGCTGCTCCTAAGCGGAGCCATCCAACAGTTCAGAACGCCAAGGTGGATTTGAACCTGACCGGGATGCGTTCACGGAAGCGATCTTGCTGGCGAATTCCATCGCACTCGCAATGTGCTCACGGTCAAGTGCAGCGAGCGCACCCTTATCCAACAAACCGAATGCACTGAATTTGGCAAGCACGCCTGCGTTGAAGGTGTCGCCAGCGCCAACCGTGTCGACGACCTCGGTTTCGACGGCGCTGACATGGACGGTTTCATTGCGTGTATAAGCTGTCGCACCATCAGCTCCAGCTGTGACCAACAGGAGCTTAATCCCGCCTGCCAGCAGGTCGCGGATAAAATTCCGCTGCTCGTTCCGGTCCGGACAAAGCCAATTCAAGTCTTCAACCGAAACTTTTGCAATATCTGCAAGTCGGAACAGGGTCTCCATACGGGACCGAAACTGCTGCTCATCTGAAATAAATTGGGGTCTGATGTTCGGGTCGATCATGATAACTCTTTGGGATGACTCTTGCTCGGCGATCGCTTGATAGGCTGAACCGCCCGGCTCTGAGACCAGTGAAATTCCTCCGAAGAACAGAGCTTTGGATGATTGGGGCAGTGTCGGCACCGCATCGGCAGTCAACATTCTGCCAGCGGTGTTTTCATCGTAGAAGGCATAGTTTGCCTCCCCATCGACCAGTTGAACGAAGGCCAGCGTTGTCGGAAGATCGGCAACCACGCAACATTGCGTATTCACACCGCCTTCGGTCAGCTTGTGCCTCAGCAGATCTCCGAAGAAGTCAGATGAAATCCCTGAAACGAACGAAACATCATTTCCGAGACGACCCAGCGCCACAGCTGTATTGTAAACCGAGCCGCCGACATGGGGAACGAAACAATTGTCGCCTTCCGAGGTTTGCCGGGGGATCATGTCAATCAAAGCTTCGCCGCAGCACAGTATTTCGGTCATCTCTTCTTTCCAATTTCGACAGCAAGGCATTGAATAGCAAATCTGGCTTGCACATCATCCAGCCCTGAAGAAACGCTTGGATCATAATTCCTGCGAAGCAGCAAACCGTCGCGGGTTGACGGTTACGTGAATTCGGATTGTTCAGAAAGGACGGAGGGGGCATTGGTCGCCTGTCCGCGGAAAAATCCGCCGCCGCCCAAGATCTGTTGGCTATTACAAATTCGGCGGAGCTGATCCGAAAGTTCGGGTCTCAAAAAAATGTCCGCTGTGTTCAAACCATTTCCCTGCAAGCTGCCCTCGCAACGAGCATTCATATTGCGGGAAGATTGATCACAATCCTGATCGACCGATCAGTTTGGATTTGATTCTGCCAAATGAGGCGCACAACGCTTGCTCGATGTGCCATTCGCAGCTGTGCCGACACTGATTTCTCCAAAATTAAATGTTTGACAATTGGCCGTTCTCACCGCTGCAGCGCCCGTCCAGTTTATGCGTCTTCGCAAAGATCGGGCTGTTGAAGTCTTCTGCCAATCGCTCAGGCAAAGGCGGCTCTGAATCCAGATGGGATTGTCGCAGCGCAAAGCTGTCATTTGCGCTTTGCGCAGCGGCCTGCGGTCTGCAATTGATGGTGTCACAGCCTCCGATCATAAATTCCCGCACTGCGGCAAAGGCGACAACCGTTAATTTTTGCATGCCTTCCCGGTGCAAATTGAATCGGAAACATTGTTTGATTCCATTGCAGGACGCTGCTGCAGAATTTCGTTAATTTGGAATTACCGGCTCGTCGCAATACGCTTCTGGTAGATAGACTGAATTATTTCCACAATAAACAGAACCACAGTCGAAAAATAGAATGTCGTCTTCGACATCGGAAGAAGTTCGTAACCGAAAATACGAATCTGCAGCGAGTCGTCGTGCATGGCATGCGCCGCCGCCGGCCCGGCTTCACCGATCAAAACGACTCCGACAATCAGCAAGATAAAGAGACCGAGCACTTCAAACATTCTGTGCGTTTTGAGGAATTCAGTAACGCCATCGGCTAGCGCCAGCATCGCTACCCCGGAAGCTGCGATAGCCAGCGCCAATACCGGAATCACATCGGTTATGGCGAGTGCGGACAAGATTGAGTCAAAACTGAATATCAAATTCATCACCACGATGAGCGTGACCACTTGAATCGCTGATTTTGGTTTGCGTTGATGGTGTTTGGATTGATGTTCGTCGAACAGCAGCATGTGGGAAATTTCAGCTACCGCTGTGTAAATGATGAAAATTCCGCCAAACAGAAACACAATGGTCGCGAAATTGACGCCACCTTGAAGAACTCCCGGAAAATCAAGCACAAAGAAGGGTTCACGCAGAGAATCGATCAGTTGCACCATGATCAGCAGCAGAACAACGCGGAGTGCAACAGCCAAAATGATTCCGTATTTCCGGACATTGCGCTGGTGCTGTGCTGGCGCTCGTCTTGATTCAATGGAAATATAGAGCAGATTGTCAAAGCCAAGCACAGCCTGCAAAAAGCATAGCATCAGCAGACTCACGAGATTTTGGAATGTGAAGAGATCTGTCATTTTGAACCTGTTTTTTGGTGGTGTATGGCGGGGCTTACGCTTCAAAACGTTGAAGATCGCCGATCTGTTCGCGCAGCGCTTTTCGCCGAACTTCTTTCAATTCGCCGGGAGACAGGTCACCCAGTTGAAACGGCCCGAATGAGATGCGGATCAAACGGTTGACTGTCAGACCAATAGTCTGCATTGCTTTGCGGACTTCACGGTTTCGGCCTTGCCGCAATCCGACCGTATACCAGCTGTTGCTGCCGGAACGACGATCGATCTGAACCTCCATGGGGCCGAGTTTTTCGCCCGAGCAGACGATTCCGTGTCTCAATTTGTCAACTTGTGTTTCACTGACCCTGCCATATGCGCGAACACGATATTTTCGAAGCCATCCCGTTGACGGATGCTCAAGCAGTCGCTTCATCCCGCCGTGATTGGTCAACAGCAACAAACCTTCGGAGGTCAAGTCCAGTCGGCCGACCGGCATCAGCCGAGGTAGGTCGCTCGGCAAGTCGTCGAACACAGTTTTTCGATTCTTTTCATCACGCCGGGTGGTGACCAGCCCAGCTCTCTTATGGTATCGCCATAACCGCGCCGTCTCGGTCAATTCTATTAGCTTGCCGTCAACGGTAACGCTGTCATGGGAGCGCACGACAAAGGCTGGGCTGTCTATGGGCTTGTTGTTCACAGCAACCCGACCTTCCCAAACCAGTCTTTCAGCTCCCCGCCGGGATTCAATTCCGGCGCGCGAGATGAATTTTGCGATCCTCTGGCCTTTATTCGTTTGATTGGTCATACCGCTGTGCATATCTTTGGATGGCGCGTAACTCCACATTGAGAATGGATTTAGTCATTAAACCGCCAAAAATTTCTGGGTCACATTCCTTGTGACAGTGGACCTAAGGCAAAAAGGAGGTGACCCACACCTTCATGTCCACTGTCTTCCCATCGCATCTGCAAGCGACACAACAAGCGATCAACGACCGCTTTATGACGTAGAATGCTAAGCGACCGGTTGGATCAGATTAAACTCTGCTTAAACGCATCGGTGTAAATTTTAGTATTGTGGTTTAACGGAGTCGCCGGCGCATGATCGAAAGTGCGAAAGATTCTGGACACTACCATGGGTGGAGCTTCTACGGCCGCTGCAAAGACAAAACTGATCAGGCTGTTCGAGAGGCCTAAATTCCGCTCCATCGCAGTCATGGGAGGAAGGGGGATTGGAAGGACCGAGTTGATCAAGAGGGCTTGTTCGAAAAAAAATGGCTGGTGGCCTGATGGTCAGGCTCAAGTTGCCAAAACGGGACCAGCTGCGAAGCAGCGAACAGTCAACGAAGGATTTTGTGCGACCCTTCTCAGCATTCTGACTTTGCAAAGCACCGGCTGCAACCAGAGAAACCCATCCTGAAAATCGGTGTTTCCCACAGGCCTAAAAAATTTTGTTCTCCGCAACCACCAACTTGTCCTTCATCTTTGATCTAGACATACAAGGGGTATGGGTGCTTCTACTTCGGTCTGGAGAATTTGGCGAAGCGGATGAAGCTGGAGATCAGGTCATGATCCTTGGATTCACCGAACTCAGAGCTGAAGCCATCTGCATCAGAACCTGATGACTCTTTCAAATTCTCCAGATAGAGAGTGGGCGTATATCACCAACCTTGCTTTGAGAAATATTCACAGCTTGCTCATTTGGACTGAATTCACCCTGAGAGATCGGCGATACCAAAGATGCGGAAAGGTGTGGAAAAGGCGAAACGATTACTGTGAGTTTTTCAAGAGACCCATTTCTTGGGCACATGGGGGAAGCCTTGGAAGAAGCACGGGCTGCGCTGAGAAGAGGCGAAGTCCCGGTAGGAGCTGCTATTGCGGATGCCGCCGGACGTTTGGTGGCGCGGTCTGGCAATCGGGTAAAGGAACTAAAAGATCCAACTGCACACGCCGAATTGCTGACGATCAGGAGCGCTTGCGCGGCCATAGGCAGTGAACGCCTTTCAGGTTGCAGCCTTTATTCGACTCTTGAACCTTGCGCCATGTGTGCGGCCGCTATCGCCCATGCTCGGATTGCCCGACTGTATTTTGGCGCGTCTGATCCAAAATCCGGGGGCGTCGAACATGGTTCAAGAGTCTTTTCGCATCCGCAATGCCACCACAGACCGGAGGTTTATGGTGGGATCGGAGAAAATACAGCTGCGGAACTTCTTAAGTCGTTTTTCGAATCACTTCGATGAAACGAAGATTGGGCAACTTGCGACCATCATCATGGTTCCTTCGTTGTCCTTACACTGACCTCGCAATACCGATTTTCGAGTTTTCAGATCTGCTCGTTGTCGATAGGCGCTAATTCCATTATCAGACGCCCAGATGAACAGTGCGGACAACAGATGTTCTCGCTTTGCAGAGGTTGGAGTATTTGGTGGAGCATTCAGATTATATAGACGGATATTGCGAAAGGGTTGAACCCGGTCTCTGGGCCGAACCTGTGAACGCAGTAACCAACATCGCGTTTGTCATCGCAGCGATCATTGTGGCGGTCCGGCCGGAAACGAGACGGCATGTTTTGCCGATGGCGCTCAGTGTGCTTTTATTTTTGATCGGCATTGGATCCGGACTATTCCATACCTTCGCGACTCGGCTGTCTGCGCTTGCTGATGTCATTCCGATCATTTTGTTCGTGCTCACTTATCTCTACGCAGCCAATCGCTATTTTTGGCAGATGCGGGCACTCTATGCGCTGGGGATGACAGTTATGTTTTTTCCGTATGCCTGGATTGTGGTTTCCGGTGTTTCGTACGCTTTGCCATGGATCGGAAGTTCAACATCTTATTTGCCGATTGCGTTTTTGATTTTTGCTTACGCGTTTTTGCTGAGAAACCGATTGCCACTTGTGGCGAAGCAGCTTTTGATCGGCGCTTTGATCCTTTCGGTATCACTCGGTTTTCGTTGGTTGGATGGGCTGGTCTGCGGTTTTCTGCCCCTCGGAACGCATTTCTTGTGGCACATACTGAACGCCATCATGCTCGCTTGGATGATCTATTCACTCAGCATGCATTTGAGCGGTTCAGAGAGTCGATTGGAGAAACAGGGTTGAGAGTGGAGAACCGGTCATGACTATAGATGTGGAAGAGGTTCGGAAGGCCGCGCTACTCGCCCGAATCCGTGTCAGCGAAGACGAACTCCCGGCTATTTCCGAAGAGCTTTCTTCGATTATAGAGTTGGTGGAGCAGCTGAAGGATGTGGATATAGAGGGCGTAGAGCCAATGACATCGGTTTCGCCCATGCATCTTCATCGTCGGCAAGATAAGGTGGAAACCGGCGGTGCAAGAGAAAAGGTTCTTGGCAACGCGCCTGAAACGCGCGAAGGATTCTTCGTAGTTCCGAAAGTTGTGGAATGATCAGCGAACTCAATCGGCTGACGATCTCACAAGCGCGCAAGGGTTTGCGCACGGGAGATTTTTCGGCGCTCGAATTGACAGAGGCTTGCCTCACAGCCATTCAATCTTCCGAGAATTTGAACGCTTTCTGCCTTGTAACGGCGGAGCTGGCCTTGGAAAACGCAAAGCGCGCGCAGAAGCGTTTGCGTGAAGAGGATGCTCCGTCCATGTGCGGGATTCCCGTGGGTTACAAGGATCTCTATTGCAATGAAGGCGTTGTCACGCAGGCGGCATCGCAAATCCTTGAAGGATTTACTCCGAGCTATGAATCAACGGTAACCGCTAAACTTCGTGATGCTGGCGCGGTTATGCTTGGGAAACTGAATATGGACGAATTCGCAATGGGTTCGTCAACGGAGCATACGATATACGGCCCGGCGGTTAATCCATGGAAGGCGCGGGAAACGGAAGACGAACGTTCACCAGGTGGATCGTCGGGCGGTTCGGCTGCGGCGGTTGCAGCTGACCTTTGTCTGGCATCGCTTGGAACAGATACAGGCGGTTCAATCCGTCAACCGGCTTCCTTTTGCGGAGTTGTCGGCATCAAGCCGACATACGGCCGCTGTTCCCGATGGGGCATTATCGCTTTCGCCTCATCTTTGGATCAAGCCGGACCTTTTGCGAAATCGGTCAAGGATGCAGCGATAATTTTGCAGCCCATGAGTGGTCATGACACCAAGGATTCAACATCCGCTCCGCGCACAGCGCCGGATTTTGAGTCGGCGGTTCGCGGTGATGTCCGCGGTAAGAAAATAGGCATTCCCCGCGAGTACAGAATTGACGGGATGCCAAGCGAGATTGAAAGGACTTGGCAGAACGGAACCGAAATGCTGAAGGCAGCAGGTGCTGAGATTGTTGAAATTTCACTTCCGCACACCTCCTTCGCTTTAGCGGTCTATTACGCGATCGCATCGGCTGAGGCATCGTCGAATCTGGCGCGCTATGACGGCGTGCGCTATGGTTACCGGGCGCGGCTTGCCGAAGGCGACGGTATCACCGAGATGTACGAGAATACCCGAGCAGAAGGATTTGGGGCCGAGGTCAAACGCCGGATAATGATTGGCTCTTACGTTTTGTCTCAAGGATTTTATGAAGCGTATTATCGCAGAGCGCAGCGGGTGCGCACATTGATCAAGCAGGACTTCGAATCTGCCTTTGCATCGGGAATTGATGCAATATTGACACCGACCGCGCCAACTTCGGCCTTTCGAGTCGGCGAGTTTGGAGACAGCGACCCACTCAAAGAGTATTTGAATGATGTTTTTACGGTTACTGTCAATTTGGCTGGATTGCCGGCGATTTCGGTTCCGGCAGGCTTAGACGAGCATGGTCTGCCACTGGGGCTGCAATTGATCGGTCGGCCTTGGCATGAAGGCGAACTGCTGAACTGCGCGTCCGCACTTGAGGCAGCGGTGAACTTCAAAGATAAACCAAACAAATGGTGGCAGCATAATACAGGGTAGACAATGAGACTAGAAGGAAATTTGGCCGCTGCAGCCGCTTTGGCATTGTTAGCGGCATGCGCGACCGAAGCCCCGCCAGAACAGCAGGCAGGACATATTGAAACCGGCGGCGTTAACCCCGCTGTTGTTAAACCCGAGATCGGAAACGCGGGTGAACATGTCAGCACGCTTTCGTCGACTGCGGTAGCTGCCAATGAAAGCATAGCATCTGAAGATGAGCTATTTGAAGCCGTTGACCTGATGTTAAATGAGCGTTCTGCGTCAACCGAAACACCGGATAACGAACAACTGCATGGTTTCCGGACCGACCCGCAACCCCGGCTGTTAACGGACGATGCGCCGATTGTCGCCGAGACTGTCAATGAGGAAGAACTTCCGCCAGCCCTGTCTTCGCTGACAGATACTGTCCAGGAATCGGCACAGCCGCAGAATGATCCTGAATCCACCGAAACCATGTTGGCTGGACTTGGGGATCAGGGGACAGACCGCGGTTACGACTTATTGTCGGATGAGCAAGATTTTGAGGCCGTTGCAGAACGGGAAACAGTTGAGTCGGACGCTGAGCGCATTCGTTCACAGAAGGCCGATCTTACAATCTACCGTCCAGAGGATATTCCTGAAAATATCGGCACTGCGAGCGTCGCCCAATACGCGCTCAGCACCACGCATGAGGTGGGAAGTAAAATTTATAGCCGGTTCGGCTCGATTTTAACAAAGCGGACACTGCCGAAGCGCTGCGCTGCTTTCAGTGGAGATTATGAAGCTCAGCAGGCATTTTTGGACGCCGGCGGTCCTGACAAAGATAAGTTATTGCTGGATCCGGATGGCGATGGTTTTGCCTGTGGCTGGACCCCGGCTGTTTATCGCAGCATGCTCAATTGAACAAAGGCTTTACGGACGCCAATTGGTGTCCGTCGCCGAATTTCGGCAGGCGGCGCGATTCAGCGACGCCTTCAATTATTGTGCTCCACTATACGGCGATGGAGAGCGCCGAGGCCGCGATCCACAGGTTATGCGCGCCTGAATTTGAAGTGTCGGCCCACTATTTGATTTCCATAACGGGCAGGGTGTTTCAACTTGTTGATGAAAGTAACAGAGCGTGGCACGCCGGCGCCGGACAATGGGATGGCAAGAGCGATGTTAATTCCCGGTCGATCGGGATCGAACTCGACAACCCTGGAAACTGCCCCTTCAGCGAGCCGATGATGATAACTCTTGAAACTCTGCTGGCTGATATCATGAGCAGATGGCGAATTCCGCCGAAGGGAGTGATCGCCCATTCCGATTTGGCTATTGGACGCAAGTTGGATCCCGGCCCCGCTTTTGATTGGAAACGGCTTGCGCTGAACGGGCTTTCGGTTTGGCCACAATCCCGCCGCCCCCGCCGCCCCGACAGAAATATGTTCACCCAAGCAGCGGCTGATTTTGGTTATCCAATGATCGCGGGTTTGGAAGCGCATTCGAAATTTGAACATCTGCTCAGGGCTTTTCGAATGCGATTTGCCCCTTGGAGAGATGGCCCGTTATGTGGGGAAGACATGGCGGACATAATGGAATTGTCGAGTCGTTTTGGCAAGAGGACCGCTTGACCGGCAAACGGGCAGCCAATAGATTTTGCTTTCGCGGATGGCTGGATGGCCGCACGGAAATTTCTGTGAGGAAAGTCCGGACTCCATTAGGACAACGGTGCCGGGTAACGCCCGGCCGGGGTAACTCGAGGGAAAGCGCCACAGAGAACAGACCGCCCAATCGGGTAAGGGTGAAACGGTGGGGTAAGGGCCCACCGCGTTTCCGGCAACGGAAATGGCATGGCAAGCCCCACCGGGAGCAATGCCGAATAGGGTTCGTGCGCGGTGCAACCGCATTTCTGGTCCGGAAAGTGACGAACCGGGTAGGCAGCAACATCGCCGCAGCAATGCGGCGGGCAGATGAATGGCCATCCAAGGGGAGTAATCCTCTGGACAGAATCCGGCTTACAGGCCATCCGCGCACAGCCAAGGTCAAAGGTTTTGATCTTGCATTGACATCTTGCAAGAGATTGTGAAATAAGGAGTTTCGGACCGAAAGCGAAAGTGTCCGGGCGGGTAAACCGAGTTGCGGAGAGTTACACATGGCAAAACCGGCGACAATCAAAATTCGACTGAATTCGACTGCTGGAACCGGGCACTTTTATGTAACGCGCAAGAACACGCGCAACATGACAGGCAAGATGTCGATCAAGAAATACGACCCGGTTGCCCGGAAGCATGTCGAGTACAAAGAAGGTAAAATCAAATAGATTTCACCGCTTGCTTTGGGGTGTCGGTTCAGTACGATGCCGAAGCTTTTCCGACTGAAGGCAGAAGCGTTATTCCGTAACGATATGTTGACTGAAACGAAGTCGTCAGCAACCGTGCGCACCGACTTCGCAGACAGATTCAAACAGCTCTAGCAGAGGGAATTGAAAAAAAGCCCAATGCAAGAAGCATTGTCAATGTGCCGGAAACCGAAAGGCGCCGCATATTATAGGTTGCGGAGATAAGGTTCCGGTGACCGGCGCTGGATTGACAGCGAGTGTGACACGGTGCGTCGAATTACCTTTAATTCCGTGCAGCGATAAAGATTCAACATTCTTTGGCAAGGATTTCAGCAACGCTGAAACGAGGTCTGCAATTCCACCTCAAAAAAAACGGCCGGTTATCCGGCCGTTTCCAATGATGAATAAATTTTCGTGTTACTCGCGCTGACCGAACAGGTGCAACAGCAACAAAAACATATTGAGGAAATTCAGATAGAGACTCAGTGCTCCCATTATAGCGGATTTGCCGAGCCATTCGGTGTTGCCGGCCTGCGCCATCTGAAGGTATGTGTTCTTGATGTTCTGGGTGTCGTATGCCGTCAGACCGGCGAAAACCAAAACGCCGATGACTGAAATTGCGAAAGCAAGGGCCGAAGAGGCGATGAACAAATTGATGATTGCCGCGGCTATGATACCGATCAGCCCCATCATCAGGAACGATCCCATGCCGCTGAGATCTTTCTTGGTCGTGTAGCCATAAAGGCTCAGTCCAGCGAAAGCGATTGCGGTAACCAAGAAGACCTGAGCGATCGACATGCCGGTATATACGGCGAATATATATGAGATTGAGAGACCCATAAGAGCCGAAAAACCCCAAAACACCATTTGCGCCGTAGCGAGCGCCATTTTGTTAATGCGCGCCGCCAGCAGGAATACGACACCGAGTGGCGCCAGCATCACAACCCAGCTCAGCGCGGTGCCGAAAATTGCGTTCAGCAGAACAGGGTTTGTCCCGACACCGAATGCAACGGCTCCCGTGATCATCATCGCAGCCGACATCAGGCCGTAAACTTTGTTCATATGGGCACGGAGCCCTTCGTCGATCAGCGCACTGTCGACGCCAGAGAAACCGCGCCTGATGGTTTCAACTCTTTTCATCATATCCTCCGATGGGGATCAGTTAGAATTAAACGATAGTGGTGTGCATTATATGGAGCCAATGGATCGCGAGTTCAAGCATTGAGAGCACTTTGCACCGTGAAATTCGGCAGTATGAAACCATCAGGTGATGGAGGCAGGATTGTTGGAAGCCGATTCAGAGCCTGTGCTGACAATCATGGCTTGGCCGCAGTCGCAGGGTCCGCAGGAGGATGCATGTCGGGTCCGTCAGCCTTCATATTCCACCAACAGATCCTTGGCGTCAATCTGCGTTCCCGGCTGGACATGCACTGTTTTCACCGTGGCCTCGCACTCGGCGTGAATTCCCGTTTCCATTTTCATCGCCTCGATGGTCAGCAGGAGATCACCCCGTTTAATGCTATTGCCCGGCTGCACCGCTATGGAGGCCACCACGCCCGGCATCGGTGCACCGACATGGGTGCTGTTGGTCGGGTCAGCTTTCGGTCGTGAGTCGGCCTGGGCCTTGACTTTCCTGTCGGCAACACGAATGACCCTCGGCTGGCCGTTGAGTTCAAAGAACACCCGCACCTCGCCTTTGTCGTCGGTTTCGCCCACCGCCTGAAAGAGGATTTCGAGAGTTTTGCCAGGGTCGATCTCAACTGAGATCTCCTCGCCGGGCTCCATGCCGTAGAAAAAGGTGCGGGTGGGGAGCGCGCGCACCGGGCCATAAATCCGGTGGCGGCCCATGTAATCGAGGAAGACTTTCGGATACATCAGATAGCCGAGAAGGTCTTCGTCATCGACCGATTTGCCTTCTAGCTGTTCAATGAGGTCAGAGCGGGTCGCTTCAAGATCGACAGGCGGGACATCGCGACCGGGCCTGTGCGTGATCGGATCGCCGCCCTTAATCGCCTTTTTCACCAGTTGATCGGGAAAGCCGCCTGGCGGTTGACCCAAAGCGCCGCGCATCATGTCGACGACGCTGTCCGGGAACGCTACCTCCCTGTCAGGATCCTCGACCTCTGCCCGGGTCAGGTTTTGACTGACCATGGCCAGAGCCATGTCGCCGACGACTTTGGAGGAGGGCGTGACCTTGACGATATCGCCGAACATCTGGTTCACTTCAGCATAAGTCTCAGCAATTTCATGCCAGCGTTCTTCGAGACCGAGCGCGCGCGCTTGTGCCTTCAGATTGGTGAATTGGCCACCTGGCATTTCATGGAGATAGACTTCGGAAGACGGTGCCTGAAGGCCCGATTCAAAAACTGCGTACTGCTTCCGCACCTGTTCCCAATAGTCGCTGAGGCTGCGCACTGCATTGATGTCAAGTCGAGTGTCGCGCGGTGTGTTGCGGAGCGCTTCAACAATTGTTCCCAGCGTTGCCTGACTGGTATTGCCCGACAACGCGTCCATGGCGCAGTCAACGGCGTCGACTCCTTCGTCTGAGGCGGCGAGAATCGTCGCACAGGCGATTCCCGCAGTGTCATGGGTGTGTAGATGAATGGGCAGTCCTATCTCTTCCTTCAATGCCCGCACCAACCGGCGCGCCGCGTTCGGTTTGAGAATGCCGGCCATGTCTTTGATGCCAAGAATATGCGCTCCGGCATCACGCAGCTCTTGTGCCATCGCGACATAATATTTTAGGTCGTACTTGGCGCGGTCGGGATTCATGATATCGCCCGTGTAGCAGACGGCGGCCTCGCAAATGCGCCCCGATTCGGCCACCGCGTCGATCGCCGTGCGCATGTTTTCAACCCAATTGAGACTGTCGAAAACCCGAAAGATATCGATCTGCTTGGCCGCTTCGCGAACGAACTCCCGCACCACATTGTCTGGATAATTGGTGTAGCCAACGCCATTAGAACCGCGCAGCAGCATTTGCGTCAGCAAACCGGGCATGCCGGTGCGGATATCCCGCAGCCGTTGCCACGGACATTCCTGCAGATAGCGGTAAGCCACATCAAAGGTGGCTCCGCCCCAGCATTCAACCGAGAATAACTGCGGCAGGTTGGCGTTATAAGACGGGGCCGCCCGCGCCATATCAATCGAACGCATCCGCGTGGCCAACAGCGACTGGTGCGCATCGCGCATGGTCGTGTCGGTGATGAGAAGTCTTTTCTGCGCCAGCATCCATTCAGCGACGGCCTCCGGCCCGTGTTGATTAAGCAATGCGGGGAGACCGGGCTCCGGTTCGCCGAGCGGCGGAGGGGTTTGCGGCGCGGCGCCGGTGGTCGGCCGCCGCCGCCCAATCGTTTCCGGATGGCCATTGACCGAGATGTCAGCGATATAGGTGAGGACCTTCGTTCCGCGGTCGCGGCGCGGCCGGAAGCTGAACAGATCCGGTGTTTCGTCGATGAATTTTGTCGTGCAGCTGTCGGACAGGAACTTCGGATGTTTAAGAAGATTTTCGACAAAGGCGATATTGGTCGAAACACCGCGGATTCGAAACTCGCGCAGAGCGCGGTCCATGCGCGCCACCGCCATTTCGCGCGTCGGACCCCAAGCTGTGAGCTTGGTGAGCAGCGAATCATAGTGACGCGTGATGATGCCGCCAGTGTATGCCGTGCCGCCGTCGAGTCTTATCCCCATGCCGGTCGCCTCCCGATAGGCCGTGATGCGGCCGTAATCGGGCGTGAAGTTGTTCTGCGGATCTTCGGTTGTGATTCGGGTCTGCAGCGCATGACCGTTGATCGAGATATCCGCTTGGCATGACTTGCCGGTGGCTTTCTCAATGCTCCAGCCTTCAGCGATGCGGATCTGTGCCTGCACGATGTCGATTCCGGTGATCTGCTCGGTAACCGTATGCTCGACCTGAATGCGCGGGTTAACTTCGATGAAGTGGAATCGTCCGGTGTCGATATCCATTAGAAACTCAACCGTGCCGGCGCTTTCATAATTGACATATTGGCAGAGGCGCAGGGCATAACCGCAGATTTCCCGGCGGCGCTTATCATCAAGGTAGGGGGCCGGCGCCCGTTCGACGATTTTCTGGTTGCGACGCTGCACCGTGCAGTCCCGTTCGAACAGATGGAACATCCCGCCCGACTTGTCTCCGAGAATCTGCACTTCGACATGACGCGCACGGGCGATCATTTTTTCCAGATAGCCCTCTCCGTTGCCGAAAGCGGCTTCGGCTTCGCGCCGCCCTTCAAGAATTCTGGATTCCAGCTCATCAGGGCTGCGGATCACCCGCATGCCGCGTCCACCGCCGCCCCAGCAGGCTTTGAGCATCAGCGGATAGCCGATTTTTGCTGCATCGCTTCGTGCTTTCTTCACGTCGTTGCCCAGCACGTCTGTTGCAGGGATCACAGGCACACCAGCCGCAATCGCGATTCGCCGGGCTGACGCTTTGTCGCCCAGTGATCGCATGGTCCCGGCTTGCGGACCGATGAAGGCGATTTCGTTCTTTTCGCAGGCTTCAACCAGTTCAGGATTTTCTGATAGCAGTCCGTAGCCCGGATGGATGGCATCGGCCCCGCTCATTTTAGCCACGCGGATGATTTCCGGGATCGAGAGGTAGGCGGCGACCGGGCCGAGATCCGCGCCGATCCGGTAGGCCTCGTCGGACTTAAATCTGTGCAGCCCGAGCTTGTCTTGCTCTGCGAATACTGCAACAGTATTCTTTCCCAGTTCGTTGGCGGCGCGCATGATGCGGATTGCGATCTCGCCCCGGTTGGCGATGAGAATTTTACGAAATTCCATCATTTTAATCCTCGGCCAAAGAATGGTCACAGAATAGATCAATCCTGATCGTCGGTAAACATCGCAAAGCGGCGCACCGGTGAGGCTCTGCTCAATTCATGTGTTCTGATAGCGAATGCTGAGAAGATTGAAACGATTCAAGGTCGCTGGAAATGAGCGACAGCCATGTGACGAAGCCGGTGGCGCTGTTCAGTGTTTTTTGCGCTAAAGGAGCAGGCAGAGGATCTCAATGGCTTCAGGTGATGGCGAAAACATCATTGAATGCCGATTGAACTGTTCGTATCACAAATCAATGAAACGCCAGCGGTCTGCTCTTCGGGTGCCAATCAAAATACTCGGAAGCCCGTTCGATTTCTTTGCATGGGCCTTCTGCAGCAATCAGATATAGGAAGTCCCTTGCCCGCGTCATGCCAACATACAGACGGTTCAATGCAACGGTTCGATCTTCTTTGCTTAGCGATTCAACTTGGTCTGCATCGGAGGTGGGGCCGGGGAACAGCGATTCACCGAGACGCAGGATTAACACCGCCTGAAACTCCATTCCTTTGCTCCGATCAAACGTTCCCACGCGGATGCAATTCTTATCCGCGTTGTTGACAGGCGAATTTGAAAGTTTCAGGCAAGGGAAACTTTTGGATCCAAGCCACTTCACTGTTGAATCGACATGCGCATTATGCTGCATGAAGATACCTATATTGCCAGGTTCTAAACGCTTCTTATCGATCAGGTAATTCAATATTGTTTTGGCAATACCCAATTCGGTTTCTTTTGCCGCAGGTTCCACAATCTTCAGGACAGGTTTTTCTCGCTCAAGCGCTGTGTTAATTCCAGACATCGCATTCTTTTGGCTTTGGCTGTTGCCGACCACGCTGTGTGCAGCCTCAAGAATTTGCCTGGAGGAACGGTGACTTGAATCAAGCCGAATGGTTCGGTTTCTCGAGAATTTGAGCTTCGCCCAGTCGGACTGAAATCCAAGCGAATAAATGCGTTGGCAGTCGTCGGCCAGGAGGAGCAACCCATCTCGAGGCACCCTGTTTTCAGGATTGCCCGCCACGAGTGCGCGCAGCATTCGCATTCCCGCAGCCGATATGTCTTGACCTTCATCGACGATTACACATCGCCATTCCGGTGCATCGCGTTTCTCAGCAGTTTCCGCAGCTTGCTTCATTAGGTTCGACCAGCTAATGCAATCGTTCTGCCTCAACCGGGATTCCCAAGCCTCTTTGAGGTTCCAGCAATCTTCTCTGGCAGATTGATCAAGCTTAATGCTCCGGCCGGCCCTCTGAAACCGGCCGGTGTCGGTGTATTCCTCAAGAGTTGCGCTGCGTGCGTTAATCACCAAATTGATCTCCTGATAAAGATAATCCGGTGGAATCGCTTCTAAGGCAGTGCCTGGAATTTTACTCTCACAGAACAAACGAAACCCACTCAAATTGTCGCCGATTCTCCGGCTTGGACGCACAAGTCTCACGGCAAGCTGGTTGATGGTGTGGAATTCAACATTGGTCGGTGCGCCGCGTATTGAAGAATACATATCGCTGAGTTCCGGCAGCAAGGAACTTATGTAGGTCGTGAACAAAATCTGACCGTCCGGATAGCGGCGTCCGAGCTCAGCGGCGCGATGCATCCCGATGACAGTCTTCCCTGAACCCGCGTTTCCGTAAATTCGCGCCTCACCAGAGTATGTTTGTTTAACCCATTTCTCCTGGTCCGGATAAAGTGAGATTTTCCACTCATTGAAGGGCATTTCTTCAATTGCTGCGATAAGCGCGCTACTCTGCGATAAGTCGCCGCTTCCCAGCTGACGATAAAGCCGCTGCGCGCTCGTATGTTTCTTTCTGTCGGACCAGCCATAAACTTCGTCATGGTGACCCATGCGCACTAGGCAGATGGACTTCGGTTTCTGAAATTCACTGGGCGGAACGGCGATGATCACGCGGAGCTCCTGCGAGGCCCTTATTGAGCAATGGTTCTGTTCGCCGCTGCCCAACCGCTCGAAATTCAATCCATTCAACCATGGATCGTCAGCAAATTTATGAACCGCGCTGATGCATCTATTTTTTTCCGCTTCGCTCAGCCTATCGTCGAGATAGTCCCGCTGAAAACTGGGCGCGGCACAAAATTCCATGTCTGCGGTCTCCTGATGATCGCCGGTTTCCGCATTCTGATTGATATGCGCGGAATTTCAACTACAACCCATGAGCGCCTATGAGGACAATTCAGTCTGGATTCAAGATTGCTGAAGGCAGATTCGGATGCTCCTTAGCCCTTGCGGCTTCCTATCAATCTGATACACGGATTACGATTTTCCCGACTGCTTCTCTATTGCGCACGAGGTCAAGAGCTTTACCGGCCTCTTCCAAGTTGACGGTTTGACCAATGGTGGGCATAAGCTGTCCGGATGCATACCATTGCATCAAGGTTCGAATGCTATCGGTCAAGACGCCCGGATTGAATGCATTGTATCCTCCCCAATACACGCCGATCACTGTTAAATTCTTCACCAAGAGGATGTTGGCTGGGATCTGCGGCACCTCACCTGAGGCAAAACCGATAGGAATGATTCTTGCCTCGCGATTGGCAGCCCGCATCGCCGCTTTGAAGAGGTCGCCTCCGACAGGGTCATAGATGACGTCTGCTCCTCCGAGTTGCAGAACACTCTCCCGCAAATCGTCCTTTCCGGTGTCAATGATGTGGGTGGCGCCGGCCTTGATCGCAGCTTCCAGCTTTTCCTTTCCGCGAGCGGCAGCGATCACCTTCGCTCCTATCAGCCGTCCAATCTCCACAGCAGCCAGTCCAACTCCTCCTCCGGCTCCCAGCACCAAGAGCGTTTCGTTGGGCTGCAGACGGGCTCGCCTAACCAGTGCGACATGCGAAGTTCCGTAAGCAATCAGGAATCCTGCTGCCGCTTCTGAAGGCATTTCGGGCGGAACCAGCGCACAGTTCGACTGGGGAATGCAGCAGAAGTCAGCCATAGCGCCATATCCGACATAGGCTGCGACCCGGTCACCGATATGAAATCCACTTACGTCTTGGCCAATCTGATCAATTTCTCCGCAGACTTCCATGCCCAATGTGAACGGAAGATCCGGTTTTTCTTGGTAGGTCCCGTTGGCAAGGAGCAGGTCGGCGAAATTGACGCTTGAACACAGAACTTTAATCCGAACCTCGTCCTTTGCAGGAACCGGCTCCGGAATTTCACGAAGTTTTACGGGGTCGCCTCTCGCAACGACTTGGACGGCTCGCATCTTCCGACATTCCTTCAGCGGTATGGCTTGCGTGTCCTTAAGCCCAGGCAGCAACGTGCGTCAAGTGATGAATTGAGAATTATCATATTCATTATAACTATTAATTATGTTCTTCTAAAGAATTAATTATTTTTGTTAGATTCAAGATTGATTTGCACAAAATGTTCAACAATCAGTTGTCTTTTGTGATGCGCCTGAAAGGCACCCGATATTTTCGTGTTTAGCTCATTCTAGCAGCTGGCATAGGCCAGTTGCTATCGATGTGATCAGATTGGCCAGCTGTTGATTAGCGAACCGGAAAAACCAACACCCGCGCACGCATCAAAGCCTGTTCGCACCCGATGCCGAAACCATTTCAGAATCCGAAAACAGACAGCTTCGCGTCCGTCTGCACGGTCTCGCAAAAACCGCTTGTGAACAGCAATTCCAGCTCCTGATCGATGAGGTGAACCCAACTCGATCCGTCTGCACCGGAACCGGTCTGACACTCGTCCACGAAATGCCCAAAGGCGATTCCGGTTCCTTCCAATATAATGGGGGTCAGGAAATCAGAAATTAGAGGAAATTTTATGCAAGAGAACGTAAAGCGGTAAGGGGATCTTACAAGAAGGCCGCAGAATGATCTTTCCTGAAATCGAAACACCGGCGGTTCTGATCGATCTGGATGTCGCCGAATCGAATATCGATCGTCTGCAGGCCCATTGCGCAATATACGGGATTGCTGTTCGTCCCCATATCAAAACCCACAAAATTCCGATGTTGGCAAGACGTCAGCTTCGGGCAGGGGCCATTGGCATCGTGTGCCAGAAGATCAGCGAAGCGGAAGCGATGATTGCCGAAGGCGGCATCGCCGATGTAATGATCACCTTCAACATCCTTGGCCACACCAAGTTGGCGCGTCTTCGCGCGCTGTCTGAAAAAGTCCGACTGTCCGTTGTGGCTGATAACTCTGTGACGGTGGACGGGCTATCACGATTCTTCGAAGACTCATTCGCTCCTCTTGCTGTTCTGGTCGAATGCGACACCGGAGGAGCTCGCTGTGGGGTGACTTCACCGACTCAGGCCCGTGACCTAGCCAGATATATCGATGCTCAGCCCGGTCTCACTTTTCAGGGTCTCATGACATACCCGCCAGTGGGTCGGGAAGCGGCGGTTCAGGAGTGGTTCAGCGCTGCCAAAACGGAAATTGAGAAGGCCGGGTTGCATGTCAGCGTCATATCCAACGGTGGGTCGCCTGGCATGTGGCGGGCTCAGGACGTGCCGGTTGCAACGGAATTTCGGATTGGCACCTATGTCTACAACGACCGCTCATTACAGGCGCGAGGTGTCTGCAGTTGGAGCGACTGTGCCATGAGCGTTCTAGCGACCGTGGTCTCGGTCCCTGAAGATGATCGAGCGGTGATCGATGCCGGGTCAAAGGTGCTCACCTCCGATTTGCTGGGGCTTGAGGGCCACGGGCATGTTGTCGGACGTTCAGATATCATGGTTCAGGACTTGTCCGAAGAACATGGCGTGCTCAGAGCCGAGAAGATCAATCTCAAAGTTGGCGAACGCATCCGGATAATCCCAAACCATGCTTGTGTTGTCTCAAATATGGTGGACCAGGTAGAGACCATTCGCGGAAGCCGCTTCTTGGGGTCGATACCCGTCGCTGCGCGCGGGAGAGTGCAGTGATGCAGTCATGACGAAAGGGACAGAATATTGTCTGACCTGATTTGCTTGGGTGAACCTTTGTACGAACTGAACGCCCGCCCGGACGGTTCGTTTCAAGGCGGGTTCGGTGGCGATGTGTCCAATGTTGCGGTGGCGTCTGCGCGGCAGGGGACAAAGAGCACTCTGATCTCATGCATCGGCGATGATCACTTTGGCGCACAGCTAAGGGAATTGTGGTCTCGAGAGGGAGTGGATCACAGGCATGTCACAATCGCTCCTGACGGGATGACAGGGCTGTATTTTGTCTTTCACGACAAAGACGGGCACAATTTTGTTTATCGCAGAAAAGACTCGGCCGCGAGTTTGATGTTGCCTAGTCAAGTCCCCGATGGGGCGATTGAAGGCTCTGGTCTGTTCTATACCTCCGGCATCAGTCTCGGGGTTAGCTCGGAACTGCGTTCAACGACGCAGCATGCGATCCGCACTGCTCGAACCGCCGGTGTTCCGGTTGCCATCGATCCCAATCTGCGCACGTCGCTGTGGCCATTAGAGCAAGCCCGGGAAATTACCCACGCCGCCATGCGAAACTGCCATATCGCATTGCCTGGAATTGCCGATGCGCGTCAGTTGACAGGGTTGCAAAGCCCTGTGGAAATCCTTGGATTTTATCGAGATCTGGGGGCTGAAATTGTAGCCCTGACACTGGGCGCGGATGGTGTTGCGCTGTCGCATGGAGACGACATTCACACATTGCCGGGGTTTCCGGTCAAGGCAATCGACGCCACAGGTGCAGGCGACTGCTTCAATGGTATTTTTCTGTCCGCCTATCTTCGCACCAAAGAAGCCGTGAAATCAGCAGAACTCGCGAACCGCGGGGCTGCGCTGTCGACCATGGGTTTTGGCGCGGTGGATCCCATCCCAACATTAAAGGACTTAATCGAGGGGAACTTAATGGCCGACAAAAATTGTATTCCTATGCGCTGACCGAACCAGCGCCGCTTTGATAGAACGTTGAGCGGCCGAAGATTCTAGCGACTTTTAAGCGGGCACCATCACCGACCGTTTAGAGGACTCGTTTCGAATTTCGTTACGTGCGGAGGAGAAATGCCGTGAAGCGCTGCCGGGAAGATTGATTAGCGGCTTGAACAATTCGTATCATCGGTTTTGATGATTTGGACGGCTGCTTGTAATCCTTGTGAATGAAATGCGAAAGATAACGCCCTAATGCTCAGTGGCCGATAGATTGTCCAACAATTTTTATTGAAAACCGTAACCATTATTCAATTGATTCAAAAAACGCATCAAATAGCGTAGCAAAAACAACTGATACGGTTTACGTTTTCACATTCGAATTTCCAAGCTCTGATTTTGTTTTTCCCAATTCTTTTTCGATTAACTGAAAGTCCAAATCAATTTTTTTTCAATTTGGTCAGCGTTTTCTGAGGTGAAATTTCACTTGTCATGAATGGCGCTATTGTGTAAGGTGTTGCTGTAGAAAGTCTGGTTTGAATAATCGCGGAATTGTAATTTATGGAGCAGCAAGGCGGCGCACAGCTGCCAGCATAGCGGGCCAAATGTTGTGATAGGCTGGCACCAGCCTGAGTTTACGGAATGGAGTGTCATATGAAACGTTTCCAATTCACAATTGCAACCTTTCTTGCTTCAAGTTTGTTTTTATCTTCGTCGATCGCGATTGCTGACGAGCGGTATGATAAGCTTTTGGAGCAGCTTGAATTGTTTCAGCAATCACCGTGTGAATCAACGTTAATTTTGGAAAAATCCTTCGACAGTTGGAATATCACATGCGAAAATTGTGCAGCAATATCTACGGATAACATTTTACCGCAAACAACAATTGAAATCGCAGAACAGCAATCGGTTAACAACAGAATTAGTTTTACGGAGTTGGGTCGATTGAACGGAAATTGCGAATAGTTCGACCGCTTGAATATAATTTCTGCTTGAAAGCGCTTATGGGTTTCCGCGGCTTTGTTAAAAATTGAACTTTGACAGCAAGCATTCGTTGCGCGATTTGCTTAAGCTGATCTTTCAAGCAAATTGACAAGTTATTGAGTGTCGATGGAAACACTCGATTCAATGGTGTTTTCGAAGCTCGGTTTTGTCGGGAACTTAACCGTTGTCTAAACGACGAACCTTATTGCGCAGGCTGACCGGCTAAGTTGAGAGAATGAAATGCGAAGGCTAGCAGCGGCTCTTGAAACCGAATTGATCGATGTTGCACGACAGCTTGCTGATGCGGCTAGGAGTCAGACTTCTGAGTATTTTAGATCACAGGACACCACTGTGGCCAATAAAGCTGAATTCGGATGGGATCCAGTAACCGAGGCGGATCGGCAAGCCGAGATTGCTATGCGGGACATTCTTGCGGTCCGTCGGCCTGAAGATGGAATTCTTGGCGAAGAATTTGACTCTTGCGCCGGAACGACCGGTCTGACTTGGGTGCTTGATCCAATTGATGGAACCCGGTCCTTCGTCAGCGGGACACCTGTTTGGGGTGTCTTGATCAGTGTGTCGGATGATGAAGGCCCTCTCTTTGGAATAATAGATCAACCTTACATCAGAGAGCGGTTTGAAGGCGGATTCGGGCGGGCAATAATGCGTGGTCCAAAGGGAGTGCGGATTGCAAAGACCAGGAAAACCGCGCTGATCAAAGACTCAATCCTGTTTTCGACTTTTCCCGAGGTCGGAACCGATGCCGAGCGCGAGGCTTTCGAGCGTTTGTCGGAAAAAACTCTGCTTACACGATACGGGCTTGATTGTTATAGTTATGGTCTATTGGCAATCGGTCAGATTGATCTTGTGGTGGAAGCTGGCCTCTTTCCTTATGATGCACACGCGCCAATAGCGGTTGTCCGAGCGGCTGGCGGCGTTGTAACCGATTGGTCCGGACAACCGGCTCATGACGGCGGAAGGATTATCGCCGCATCGAATAAAACCATTCATCAAGATGCACTGAAAATACTCGATTGGCGGGAATGAAGTCGAGAGTTATACCGTTGTCAGCTCCTGAAAGAAACGCATCGGAAGATCATAGATTTATCAACAGTTTCGCTGTGTGGCCCGCGAAGCGTTCCAAAATGTCGGAAATGTCTTAAGCGCACAAAATAGCGCTGCGGCAATCTGTTAAGCCGAATATCGGCATCCTCGACAAATTGGAATGCCCGGTCCCGTAGAGGTGTATCTCAACTTATGCAAATTTCATCAACAAAAAATTTCTGCCTGCCAACTGAATAAAGTCCGTGTTTTTGATCGGTCACGGAGCTTTGAGCGAAGATCTTGATCTGCTCGTGATAATTCTTTGATCATGCTATCGACATCAAGATAACATACAAGAATCCACCGAATACCAAGTTTAAGCCGATTCGAAAGAACGCCCGAGTTCAATTTTATCTCCATCACAAATTTCCCATTTGGAGATATAATTCGGCAATGAATCCCAATTTATGCTGGGCCTCGACTTTAACAGGATCAATAACTTTTTTCTCAGCCGCCGAGCAAACTTTGGCTCATTCTCAAAGCACATTGCAAATCCGAGAAATTCATCCATTCGCGGAGGACTTGAAGGTCAAAATCTGATCCCGGTCTTTGCTATAAATCCCTTTGTCTTTGTTCAGCCGCACGCGCAAGTGTTCGTCGGTCCAAGAAGAACATGTGCCCCATGCAGGCATATCCATAATTTGCTCTGAAATTTTATTTTTTTGAAGGGCCGAAAACACACCTGAATTTCGCTGAATAACATCTGTTGTTTCAACTTAAGCCAGCAGGTTTACCAGTGTTATCATTTTAAAAAAGATGCGCGCTATCTTGCGCAGAAATCATTTTTTTAAAGTCCGATTCTAAAATGATAAACACCGCGGCGGAAATCGCAAGTCTCTGCAAAGTTTGAACAATTTTGAAGCGGGCGACGAAACTTACGCGGGCATTTCTTCTGCGTTGAAGATTTTATTCTCGATTGTTGGACGACGATTTCATGTGAACACATGCCGCCGGGTGGTGCAGGTAAATGATCGAAACTGAAACTTGCAACCTGTAGCCACAAAACGGTCCCCGCGATCACGCTTATCCACATCACACGGCAGGGCGCATCTTCACATTTGAAGCGTATATCAGCGGTGTTTTCGTTAACCGTATCGACTTGGTGTCCGTCCCGCTTTGCAGCATCCCATCATTGAAATGATCGGTGTGGTTTCCAACCGGTTGAACCGAAGCTGAAACTCACTTGAATTGATAGATCGACGGGAATCGGCTGGTTCTCAACTGTTCGCGGAAAACTCCCATTAAGTGATTGAAGGAGCAACAGGTTTGAAAGTTTTTCCCCGAATGCCGCATCATCGAGCCTGCGCATTGGAAATTCAACAGTATGGTTGGGACATGAATAACGGGACTCTGACAATATACTTGAAATTCTGTTCTTTCTGATTCAATCTGCCCGTGCACAATGGAGGAGAATCGACCAATGAGAACGCATGCAGCAGTTGCGACGGCCGCCGGAAAACCACTTGAAGTTATGGAAGTGAATTTGGATGATCCGAAAGAGGGGGAAGTCCTAGTTGAAATCAAGGCCACCGGAATTTGCCATACAGACGAGTTCACCCTGTCCGGAGCCGATCCTGAAGGATTGTTCCCTGCGATTCTGGGGCACGAAGGCGCTGGAATTGTCGTTGATACCGGACCGGGAGTGAATACCGTCAGTAAAGGTGATCATGTCATTCCTCTCTATACCCCCGAGTGCCGACAGTGCCCGTCTTGTCTTTCGCGTAAAACCAATCTCTGCACAGCGATCAGATCCACGCAGGGTCAAGGCGTCATGCCGGACGGAACAAGTCGGTTTTCAACGCTCGATGGCGATCCGATTCTGCATTACATGGGCTGTTCGACTTTTTCGCGATACACTGTGCTGCCGGAGATCGCGGTTGCGAAAGTCCGCGAAGACGCGCCTTTCGACAAGATTTGCTACATTGGCTGTGGCGTTACCACTGGGATCGGCGCGGTCATGAATACAGCAAACGTCGAGCCGGGAGCGAGCGCGATTGTGTTTGGTTTAGGCGGCATTGGTCTGAACGTCATCCAGGGGTTGAAGCTGGTCGGGGCCGACATGATCGTCGGCGTTGATGTGAATCCTGACAAAAAAGCATGGGGCGAGCGGTTTGGAATGACTCATTTCGTCAATCCCAACGAAATTGAAGGTGATTTGGTGTCATATCTTGTCGGTTTAACTCAAACGCGAGCAGATCCGATGGGCGGCGCCGACTATACATTTGATTGCACTGGCAATGTTGACGTCATGCGAACCGCGCTTGAATCCAGCCACCGAGGCTGGGGCCAATCGATAATCATCGGCGTTGCACCCGCGGGCGCTGAAATCTCAACAAGGCCTTTCCAACTTGTCACGGGAAGAGTCTGGAAAGGAACAGCATTCGGTGGAGCGCGAGGTCGCACAGATGTGCCGAAAATTGTTGATTGGTATATGGAAGGGAAAATTCAGATTGACCCCATGATCACGCACACGCTTGCTCTTGATGAAATCAACAACGGTTTTGATCTCATGCTCAATGGTGAATCCATCCGGTCGGTGGTGTTATATTGATCGGGCAATGCAAATTCACTGAACCAAGACAGCATTGAATTTCAAAGTCAAGCATTGTAGCTGAGTGCGTGACAGAACGCAGGGCATCACTTTCGCGCTTTGTTGAACTCACGCATTCGGGCCAAAACGTCGACTCCGATTTGTGCGTAAACATGCAGCAGGTCCACTAAAACCCAGTTCTCGCGGATCATTCCACTTTCACAACGCCAAAAATCCAAGCTGCGCATGGTAATCTTTTGGTTGGATGGGGCGATACCCAACCAGCCATCACCCGTAATGGTCATTCTCATGCCCGGCCAAGCCGTGAATCCGACATAGTCGCCCTCGGCGAAGAGGTCGCCTTTACCAAGTGTGCCAAGACGATCGGGCATCGCATTCAGAAACGGTATCTGATGCCAGTTTCTAAACCCGTCAATACCCCGGCAGGTGCCGATTCCAGAAGGTCCGTACCAGCTGCAGCGGGGATGCCAATATTCAGAAAGCCGCATTGCCTCAACGCCACCCTGTGCAAATTCGCCGAGCGCCGCCAGCATGTCCGATACGAGCTGCAGACTCGCGGCTGTCCTTGCATGAGCCTCAGAGTTGGCGCTTAATCCGTCTTGTGTTGCAGGGCCTGGGACATGCCATTCCCTTCCAAGGCTTGGAACCATCGGCCAAGCTTGTGCCTGCATCATGACTTCGGGAATATCCCACAGGGCTTGCATTTCCACTGCTCGTCCAGCTTCCATTCGGAAAAACTCATGAAATCGCATGGAGACGATATGGCCAGTTGGCGGAATATCCAGCCAAGGACGAACAAAGGCTCCCGTGTAGTAGCCTGCGCAGCCGACCCAGTCATTGCCCATGTAAGACCGACCCGAAACGACGATGGTCTCGCGCCGCTCAAGGTCAGGAACAGCTTGGAACAGCGGCAGTAAGGCACGCTGCAAGAATTCATCCGAACTGTTCAGAGTTTCGAAGGGATGCGCAAGATGGACTTTGCTGCCGGGTTGAAACAGAGCGTCCAGCTGTTTCTCGACCGGTGCCGCTTCAAAATTTTGCATCGCGGCACGCAGCGTCTGGGTTGCGTTCTTGTTTTCTTGATGCAAGCGCGGATCATCTTCCATTGGCCTCGACGCTCCTGTGCAAAAGTAAAGACACAGATTCTGTAAAGATTTTTCGCAACGGTGTGAATTACTACCGTGGATGATGCTCGGACTGAACGATACAGCGACACGAAATCTCCGAATTCAGTTGCGCAAAGCGGATTATGGGAGGTGTTGAAAATCCCAAACGCTGTTCTCCGGTCACATCCTGCAGCTGCAAATTGCAAACTTCGCGCAACAATCCTCCCTTTATTCGGATGGAAGAAATAATTCCGACATTACACCAAAGAATCCCGGAAAATTCACGGCCAATGCACCGGAAATTATGAATGTAAAGCCGGCTCCCAATGAATTTCCGCCGCCGGGCGAAAGAGCGGCGTTAAAAAGAAGAAGACCTCTGACAATCGCGATAAATCCGACGAATTGCACGATCAGAACTATCGTTTCAATGGTCAGGCGTGAATTTTCCAGAGGGTCCAATACACTTCCGTCATACGAAAAAATCGAGGAAGCATCACGGGGTTCTTGATAGCCGAAAAACGATCCAACGAGGATTGCAACCGTGTAAGGCAAGGCAAGCAAACAGGTGCCGATGGTAAATTGTGCGAATGGCTTGCCCAAAGAAACCGTCTGCGGGCCGAATTCCTGCCTGCGCACTGCGGTGCGCAGGGCTTGGATTATCATCGCCGCTCCGATCACAAAGGAAATCGCGCGCAGCAGCCCTTCCAGCTCACTGATATGTTCGGCTAGCTGCGCGATGAAGGAGATTGGGTCTGTCAATTCCGCTTGACCAAGTCAGTGCAAATATACCGAACCGCTTTCAAATATGACCATACGGCCGCCGTTTGGGTATTTTTGTATTTCAATAACTTTCCCATAACCGTCGACCGCATCGCCGACGCGAGCTTCCCGCAGTCGAACACTGGCATTAAATAAGGTTCCGGATTGGAGAGCATACGCATTCGAGCCTTCCAATACCGCCTTTCCCGCCATTGCTTGGTCGACGGTTGGTTCTGGTTCAATGGATGAGTCGTTAGACCATAACAGCGGTGTGTCAGTATCAGCGGAAAGCGCATACGCAATGGAGTTTTGAGTCGGCGAAGCTTCCAATTTTGTGATTCTATTCTCAATTGTTTCCAGAAGTTCTACCAACGTTTTAATTGCATTTTCGGACTTGCTGTCCGGTTGCGGTGCTGAGGTGTGAGCTACGCTGTTGGCAGCCGGTTTGGGTTGCTCTGACTTGCCGAGCGGAACGGTATCGGTCCGCGTATCATCAGGAGAAATGCCTGCGTCCGGAGTGTGTTCACTGGCGCCCTGCCTGAGTTTCGCGCGAGCCAGTTCGGAAAATTGTGGTTCCGTTTCGACTTCTGCCGTTTCGCTTGTTCTGACCGCGATGGAACTTTCGGTATCTTCGCCTGTATTTCGCATTCGAATTTCCATGGGCGGGGGCGCGTCTATTTCCGTGACTCCGTTATCCACCATTGCGCGCGGGTTCGGTTGTTCGAATTCAGCGAAGAAAGCGTCCCATTCTCGCAACTCTGAATCGGGAAATTCAGTAAATTGCGGATCAGAATTTAGCGAGTTGAACGCAATGATCAGCGGAGCCCCCACGGCATTGGCCGGTGTTTCGTCAATGGCATTTGATTTGCCGAACGCTTCAGTGGCAGGCTCTGTTTCGGCAAGACCGGGTGAAGAACTTTCAACAAAGTCATTTTGCAAATAAAGAAGCTGACTCGGTTCAATTTGGTATGGCGTGTCAGTGCCGAGAAGCGCGTCAATGCCAATCCAGCCTTCGGCAGGATTATTTGACTGTCCCGCCATAAATCCTGCCAGTCCAATTCCGGCTGCCAGCAACAATGCTGCTGCAAATCGCAAGCGTCGCCAAAGAAGTCTCAAGAGTTTTGAACCTCCCAGAGCAGGTTTGAACAGCGGTTTTTTCGCACCAGCTGTGACGCTATCTGCGGAGGCTGGATTGTTGGCTGGGTTTTGTTCATATCGTGCTTGATTAAATCGGGGTTCCATCGGCCTGACGAACTGTGGATCAGCGGCGTTGAAAGGCGGTCCGCCATTGGAATTCTGAACATGATCGGTTCCACCCGATGGTTGATCTACCTCCGTGAAGTCTCCATTTTCCGTCTCGTTTCGTACCTCTCTCAATGAAGAAAGCGGTGTTCGAGCGTTATATTGCCTTAGGTCCGACCTACTGCTCTTTCTTTGCAAGTCTTCGGCATGACAAAACTGATGCTGTTCAGGATTCGCCGAGGATCTCGCGTCAAAGTTATGATGCGACAAGAAGGATTGATCGCTTGCATCTTCATTGGATCGCCGGGTTTCGAGGTTGGAAGTAGATTGCATGGCTGCGTCTCTGGCGCTTCCTCGCACCCATCGCTCGGCCGGCTGATCATGCTGTTCATGCTTCAATGTTGGATGGGGAACAGAGCGCTCTTGTGATTCAGCTTCGGATAAGCTCTGCGCATCTGCAACGGAATTGTGATTGAGATTGGTTTGTTGGTCGAATGCCGGATCGGTTAGGTCGCTTGGCTCCGAGATGAACTCTTCGTCTCCCAGCTCGAATGCTTCAAGTTCTTGGAGCTCCTCCGAAGACAGTTGTTCCACATCAATCTGTTGGGTGTTTTGACGGCTGGCGATGTCTTCGGACGGATGCGGGGCTTTTTGTTGCGTGCGATTGGGCATCATGCGCTACTCCTATGAGTGGTTTGGGACGGACACGGGGGCAAGAAAGAGTATTCCGATCACATCGCCGGAGAACAGCCTGATCCGAGGAGAATTAGGAGCATTGTCTGCCATGTTTGACGCGGCTTGTGCTGCCGCTTGTCCGGCGCCGGCGATCAAATTGTCTTTGTGCGTTGGTTTGTTTGAGGCGGCAATCAATCCCGAACCGCCGCCAATGAACGACAGAGCAGGCCGGTTTGCGCTTGCAGCAAATCCAGAAACAAAAGAGGTGAGAAGAGTCGGCCCGTAGCGCTGGATCAGACGCGCATCAACTTGGCTTGCGACCGCTGCGGCCCCTGAAAATGGATCGATGGCCACCGCTTGAACCGGGACTTGGCTGCCATTGGGAAGCATAAGCGTTCCGAATTGAATGATCAGCCCATTGCCCGCCGTGTTGGCTTGGAAACTTCCGATCAGTACGGCTCCGGCAACTTTGCCCCGTGTTATGCGTACCGAGACAGGCAGAGATACATCTGAATTCAATTCTGCTATCGTGGTTCCCATCAGGATCGAACCGGCTTCAATGGTTGTGATTTCCTTTTTTTGGTGGGCGGCATCGGCTTCATTTGGGTTGGTCGGTTTCCAAGCCGCATTGACTCCGATTGATTCAGAAATGAGTTCCGCACTGTGCGGCTTCGGCACTTCTTTGCCCTGAACAATCGCGTTCATCTGTCGAAGAATGAGCGCGTGATGAGGATTTTCGTCAATGCTGACTGGCGCTGCAGCAACTTCGGGTCTTGCAAAAGTTTGCGTGGTTTGTGTCATTAGCGGGAGGGGATAGGAGCTTTCCTCCGGTTGCATCGATGGTCTGGGCGAGGATTCGGACGCAGCTTGTGCGACGATCTCCGCTGCTTGCGTTTGGTTGATTTGCGATTCCGGCAAGTTCGGGCTGATGTTTTGCGAAAAGCCGTCGGCAGGCCCCAGGGTTTTGACATTTTCCCATAGCCCTTCCGGAACTGAAACAAACGAAATCCCTGTTTGCATTGCCTCATCGGCTTGTACAAGATTCGCCTCGCTCAAGGTCTCACGGTAGAGCTGAGATTCTTGCTGCCTTTCCCCGCCAGGAGTCGAATTCATGATCGGAACCCGTTCAAGACGCGAGGGTTCTGTCTTTTGTGGGGAAAAAGCGGAGTAGGCGACGGCTCCGAGAAGCACGGCACAGGCTATCAGAAAAGCGGTAATGCGCACAATGCTTGGAACAGAAGATTGATATGTTGAATGGTGAAACGTTCTCCTTTTCAGCCATGACCATAAGGCGTCCGAACGGGTTGGCGAGTCACCGCGCTGTTCTCCTCCGGTGTCATAGGGATGGCTTGACGGCCACGTTCCTTTTTGCGCGCTTGGGAGCGGTCTCGAAAGAAACAGGCGAAAACGATTCAACATTTTTTGTTCCAATCCGGATATGTCGGCAGTTTCGGCAGATGAATTCAAAGCGGGCGAAGCACGAGGCCTTGACTTGTTTGATCACCGGCCAAGTGTGAGCTTCAGGATGCGTCATGGAATTTCTGCTGTTCCGAGTACAATTCGGCCATTGACAGAAAACAGTAATGCGGAGGTTTTCGGCAGACGGTAGGCACGAATCCCGTTGGGTCCCGAAAGTGATGCCAGCCAACGCGGCGAAATCAAAGCATGCCGACTCCGCACGTACATCGTATTTCCGACGGTCCATGCCTGCGCATCCACTCCGGAAAGCGGTGCTGTCTTGGCTTCGGCAGCCAATCCAACGCCTGTCAAAGCGGCGATCAATCGCCTGTCGCCAGGCTGCGGAAGCGCCTCTGGAAGTGGAGCCGTTTCGCTGGACGAGGCAGGACCGAGTTTCATGACTTGAATGCTGCGCCGGAAGTGCGCGCGGCTACGGTCGATGCTGACCTTCATTACTATGGGGGTCTCTTCACCTGCCAGCGCGATGACAAGGTTTGTCCATCCGACACGCAACAGAGGAGAGACGGTCAAGGAATTTGAATGCTCGCCGAGATGCGCCACTTCGAACCCAGCGCCATCGCCAATGACAAATTGGCGGACTGGCCATGGTCTTCCGGCTGCATCATGGAATCCGATCACCGAAACAAGTCCTGGGGATACAGTCAGTTCGACCGGATTTTCGCCTGGTTCGAGAGCAACCATGGCAGCATCGTCCACAGTTGCCGGATAAGGTCGCTGCAGCGTGGCGTTTTCATTGGCGTCGTAGGCCTCCAGAAAATCGCGAACCATTTCGGGGGTCATTGGGAAGACATTTCGCAGTGCGTTTTCAAAGCCATCCTCCAGCAGTCGAGATGTATCAGTGTTTCTCCGAGCGGCATCATCGGTCGGATACCGAGGTTGTTCTCCAACGAGGTGAGCACCCGAGCGTTCTGCCGATTTTGTTACTTGCCCGAATGGTTGAATGGGCAATGAAACGCTTGCTGCCGAGACCAGGAGGAGCGTAATGGAAAGTTTCTTCATCCATGAGGGCATTGATATCGCGATGCTCATGATGGTTCAGTTGGTCGGCCCGGATGGACAACTATTCTTGTTATGCCGACTGCTTCCGGCGCTTCCCATGTTGGAAGACGTTTGATCTGCACTTCGGCAATCAGGTTGTCGCGACTGAGTTCGTTTGCCGATTCATAAGTGATGGTCAGTGGAATCTGCACGATCCAGCTGTAGCGATTAGTTTGTCCGAGACCGGCATTGACAATAACCGCTCCGTTCGCAACCGCGGTTGAAACCAGCCGATGCTCGCGGATGTAGCTCAGCATGCCAGACCTCTCCAATGCATCCAAAAAATTGTTCCAGCCTGCGGGGCGTTCATAATAGGCGGCCGCACCGGTAAGGTCGTTTCTCCAATTTGCAAAATCCATGGTGAGAGAACGCGTAACAGCTTCGACAGCGAAGTTGGTCACCTCGCCGTCCGAGAGAAAAGGAAGGGAAACCGGAACCAGCGGCAGGATTCCGCCATTCTCTCGCGCAGCGAAATACAGAGGTTCCGGTTTCTGTGACAGGGACCACACGGCTGTGAGTACGGACAAACCAGTGACGAATGACATCACGATGACAGCCAAAACCATGCGCTTTTGGCTGCTCATCCAAGTTTCATAGCGAAGAAACGCGTATTCAGCTTCACCATAGCGACCTGTCACCGTTTATCGGCTCCGCAGAAAGGATCTTTTGTTAAGACGGACTTTTGACGTGCTGAGTTTGCTGAAGCCGTTCAACGACTGAATGTCCAAATCAGGTCAACTTCACCTGAAATGTCGTTTGCTGTACAGAATCCCGCAGTTTCTGAAGAGTTCAAACCGTCGTTGTCGGTGGCTGTACCGTCTGAAACGGAAACAATGCCAGTTCCGATTGTGCCGTTTCCATTTGCATCGAAAGCTGTGATGCGCGAGCAGATATCGACCGACAGGTCTTCGACCTCTACTGTAAAGTTGGCTGTCGCGCCGGTAACGGTTACTTTGCCACCGGTCGGACTGATGATCGTATCCTTGTTTCCGTCAGAGTTGGTATCCGTTTGCAATGCAGATGGAACAGCGTTCGATGCGATGAGCAAGCTTGCCATATCGGTTGTGCCAAAACTTGCCTGTGTTTGGTGCAGTGCCCGAACCTGTGACTGGAGTGATGTCAGCATCCGAATGGTTTCGTTGGTTTTGGACGAGTTGGATGCTTGTTCGAACAATACAACACCGCCGGTCACCAGACCAAGCGCGATGACGGTGAAAAGAACAGCTTCAACGAGGGTGGCGCCGCGTTCATCTTCGGGTGAATGCCATACCCTTAACATTGATCGAAGTTTGCAAAGATTCACTTTAACCTCCTTGAATAGATCTGCGGCACAACAGCGAAGTATGGCAGCAGTGATGTGGATAACGGACGCAAAGTGTGTCGCGGTTACGAAATTGCCGAAGCAATTTCGTTGGCTTCATGCAAAATAGCTGTGCATAAGTTGAGAATGCAGCTGCGTTCAGTCAGATGCGATGCAGTTCTGGCGCTCAAAAGAAGAAACCAAACCGGTTCGAATGAACTTCATTGTTCAATGCGGCGCTTCCACCTTGCAGAATTGAGTATTCAACGATTGTGGCTTGTCAATTTATTTGGCATGACTTGTTTCAGCCTAATGTTCAGAAATTGAAATGTTCGACACTGCAAATAGGCCGCATTAGTGGCATCAGCGTGATTTCGCTTACTCTTGTGAGTTGCTTTGTTTCCAGACTTTGAAGGTTTGCAACGCAAACTCTCTGACCAAATCAAGAAATTGCCATTAGAAGCTGCAATGCTCCGTCTTTCGGCAGTCCTCCGTCACCCGCCTCGCCGCCAGCGACAGAACCCGCGAAGCCTGGTTCCGCACTCTCTACCCAGGGAAAGATCGGAAACCGGCTGTTCCGAAACACCAGCTTCAGCCGGGCTTTGCGCCCGCGCCGGATCCATCCGCTCCCGTCATACCCGTCAAGTTTGCCACAGTACGGGCATGCGCGCTGGACGAGCAAAAACCTCTGCACGGAAGTTTTTCCAGAATTCTGCGAAGGAGGTGCGGATTTCGGCTGTTTCCTGTCCTAGCCAACGCGCAATGAGCACATCATTGACAAGGGTAGCTCCTGAGATGCCGGATTGCGGCAAAAACGCTCGTGCGGTTTCAAGCTTTGCCGCCGCGTCATTTCCAGCATAGACCGCTGTCGCAGCGCATCGCGCTCCGGCCATTCCAAATGGCGCAGCGAGACGAGTTGCTATGTCGCCGTTCAATTCGAGGATGTCAATCCATACTGGCCGACCAGCTCTTTCAATCCGCCATGCCTCGCGTAGAAATCCATTTTGTATGGTTTCGCCCATTCCAGATCGCCCGAAGATAAGGATTTCACCGATCAAACAGTGTGCATTCTGAGCGACTTCAACAGTTGTGCGCCGGTCAAGCCTTGACTGATCGAACAAAATTGTTCCCTGCGGCAGCCACTCCAGAGCCGCGCCGTTCTTCACATTCAAGCGGTTGCGCCAGACGGCACAAGGTCCATTAGTTCGGTAAATTTTCTCGGCCGCCTGTCCGGTTATCAGCGCATGGGATGATGCATCGACCGAGATATCAAGAATATCACCGCCAAGAACGCCGCCCGATATGTTGCCGATGACACCCGAAGGCGGCTCTTGCCGACTGACGTTTGGCAAAAACACCCGAAGCGGCGCACGCTGCTCGCATATGCGCAGTCCATTGTCGGAGACATCCAATTTGACGACTCCGTGAACCGCCGAAGAGATTGGCTGAGATTGCTGCGGATCAGCGGTTTCTGGCGCCATTTTCCAGCAACGACTATTCTCTATGGCGGACAATGAGCGCCTCTTGAATGATGGTGATTGTTCAAAGAACGGATTCCTTTGCTCAACGGCTTGATTTGCGAGCTATCTGATGTTTGTGCCGTGGAAGGTTTGGAAAACTTCATGAAGCGGAAAACCTGTTCAGATTCAGCATCAAATGGCAAAGCCTTCCAAAACGAGTGTGCGCATGTGAACCAGACTTAAACGAAATCTGCAACGGTTCCTTAACAAGCGGCACGTCGCAGTTCGAGACCCTGATACGCAGTCCAGCGTTCTGCGTCGGCGATTGACGGCGCCTCGAAACGGTGGCGGAAGAGTGATCAAGCTATGCCGGTCAAGCGTCAACAGAACCGCTTGGCAGTTTGGCTGCTAAAGATAGCGTTGTTCATCACGAAGACCAAACAATCACAGAGCTGATCCGTAAGCGCGGTTTGCGTCAGAATGCACGGCTATCAAGACCCGAAAGAGTAGGACAGTCCCGCTGCCGCCAAGATTGCGTCGAATGAAGTACTGTTCATGCCATGTGCGAAAAAACAGAATAAAATTAGTATTTTAAATGAATATTAAATATACAAAATAAATTCCATATGTGCGATCGGCATCGCTTTTACAGTTTAATTTCTTGACAATTCATCCTCCGCAGGGATAAAACCGGTTGCCATAATCTATTTTTGGAGCAAACAGGAGGATTTCAAATGAGATACACTGCATTGGCAGTTGCAGCTGCGCTTGCCATGTCAACCGGTGCGGCCAAGTCCCAAGAAGTCTTCGAAATGACCTCGGCTTTCGGCAAGAATCTACCGATTCTCGGAACTGCCGGGATCCGTTTCGTCGACAAAATCAATTCTATTTCTGAAGCCGTTGAATTCGAACATTTTGATCCCAACGAGTTGGTGCCGGCGTTAGAGGCGCTAGACGCTGTTTCTAACGGCTCAGTCGATGCCGCATATACAACCTCAGGCTATTGGCAGGGCAAAATGACCGCTGCAAGTCTCTTCGCGGCTGTGCCTTTCGGACCCGAGCCCGGCGAAATGCTGGCTTGGATGCTTTACGATGACGGTCTTTCACTGATGCGCGAAATGTATGAATCTAATGGGTACAATGTGCATGTGATGCTCTGCGGCACCTACGCCCCGGAGACGTCCGGTTGGTTCAAGAAAGAGATCAATTCACTGGAAGACCTTGAAGGTCTGAATATGCGGTTCTTCGGTCTTGGCGCCGATGTGATGCAGAAACTCGGAGTTTCGACTTCTCTGCTTGCAGGCGGCGATATTTTTCCCGCTCTCGAACGTGGATCGATCGATGCGACCGAATTTTCCATGCCGCTCGTTGACGCTAATCTTGGCTTCTACAAAATCGCAAAGTTCAACTACTTTCCGGGCTGGCATCAGCCTTCGACGCTGTTTGAACTTCTACTCAACAAGGATCGTTGGGAAAGTCTTGACGAGCGCACGCAGCGTCAGATCGAAGTCGCATGTTTGGCCAACATCACGGACAACTTCGCCGAAGGTGAAGCAAAGAATTTTCCAGCAATGGTCACTAATGTCGAAGAGCACGGCGTAACCATCAAAAAGTGGGATACCGAAATGCTCGACGCATTCGAAGCCGCATGGCATGAAGTGGCTGCCGAAAAATCCGCGGAAGACGAACTGTTCGCCCGCGCTTGGTCCGACCTGCAGGAATTCCGCAAAGGTTACAAGACCTGGGGCGACAACATTTATTTGCCGCGGCCAAGGAACTGAACCATCAGCTGAAAGAATCAGAAACGACCGGAGTGGCCTACCGCCACTCCGGTTTTTTTGTGAGGTGAGCCGCAGAATTGACGGCTCAGCCTCAGGGATGTGCCATGAAGAAGCCTGATGAGCTGATCACCATTATCGACCCGGGCGAGAAGGGACGGAGCGGACATAACCTCGGCGACCGGGCGATTGTTCAACTGTCCAATCTGTTCGCGTGGCTGTTTCCGCTTTTGATGATCGCCATCTGCTGCCAAGTGGTGCTGCGCTCGTCCGGATTGAACCAAGCGTGGCTGGATGATTTTCAGTGGTGGCTTTATGGAGCCAGCGGACTGGTGGCCATCGGCTATGCCGTGACCACAGACAGCCACGTCAGAGTGGATATCTTCTATGAGAACTTCTCGTCCAAGCGGAAGCTGCGGATTGAAATTTTCGGTTTGGTCTGGCTATTCCTACCGTTTGTCATCCTCAGTTGGGATACGACACTGCCTTATGCGATCCGGTCGATCGTCAATGATGAGGGTTCTGACAGTCCCAACGGATTGCACAATCTCTGGCTGCTGAAGCTATTTATGAATGTTTCATTCATATTCATCGGAATTGCTGTCTGGGCAGCATATGTCCGATGTCTAGCCAAGGCCATGCGTCCCCGCGTCTGGAAACAGCTGCTGTTCGCTTTTCCCTCGACCGCTTACATCGTCAATCTGGTTATCTATTACGGAATCTGGTGGTTCATGCGGCTGACCCAACCGCCTGAGCTAACCGACCGCGAAATCAGCAGGCTTCCGATATTCGGCACATTCGAGATCGGTTCAGAAGAGTTGAAGTTCACTGTATTTTTCGCCTTGGCAGCGACCATTATCGTGATCGCCGTCGCTTGGCTTGTCGCGCGCCTCGGAAAGCCGGCGGATGTTAAGGGATCCCCATGAACCGCCAAATAACAATTCAACCGTATATGCCAGCCGAGGGACGAACCTTGCGCACGGTGCTTACCGATGGCCCGCGGTTTGAGCGAACGGACTAGAAATTGAGAAATACACAGACTAACCGACAGCAAGGTCTGCGTCATCGTACGGTCTTGCGATGCGTGTTTCAGCGATAATATTAGACCATCAAATGCGGTTTGAATCTGTGTCCGGCTGCGGCAACCTCGAAGGGTCGCCGTTCGGGTCGGCAGTTCGGCGGTTGCGTCCTTTAGGGACTGCGGGCAGGTTTTGCTCGCCACAACTCAACCGAACCGCTTAAGGGCTGAGAAATGGCGATTCTGGAATTCATCGGTCACTTCATGACATTGAACGAACTTGCCATTCTGGCCATGTTCCTGACCTTTGTGTTCTTGCTCTTTCAGGGCGTGCCGGTGCCTTATGCGTTGGTCGGTGTTAGCCTGATCTTCGCTCTGATCGCCGAAATCTTTCTCGATCCGTTCCGGTCGGATTTTCGTGGAATCATTGAATTCGACCGCACCGGCATCGACTATCAGCGGTTCGGCGCGGTGGCGGGCCGGTTGTTTGGGGGTATCGTCAAGAATCCGGTGCTCGTGGCATTGCCGATGTTCATTTTCATGGGTCTGATGCTGGACCAGTCGGGTGTGGCCCAGCGAATGATGCATTCAATGCAGAAACTATTCGGCGGGCTGCGCGGCGGACTGTCGCTGACCGTCCTTCTGATCGGGATCATTCTTGCCGCTTCAACCGGTGTTATCGGAGCGTCCGTTACGCTTCTTGGCGTTATAGCTCTTCCGGCGATGATGGCCCAGAACTACAATAAACCGATCGCCACCGGCACCGTCGCGTCCGCCGGCACGCTGGGCATTCTGATCCCGCCATCGATCATGCTGGTGATCATGTCCGACCAGCTCGCGATTTCCCTCGGTGATCTGTTTATGGGGGCTCTGTTTCCAGGTCTGATTCTCGGTGCTCTCTATATTGTCTTCATCGTGCTATATGGTCTAATCAATCCATCGGCGATGCCCAGCCCGAAATCAACCGAGCATGTCGGCTGGGAAGCGGTGAAGGAAGTCTTGTTGGCGGTCATTCCGCCGATGCTGCTAATTCTGCTGGTGCTCGGCTCGATATTTTTCGGCATCGCGACACCGACTGAAGCATCCGGACTCGGTGCTCTCGGGGCCACGATTCTCGCGGCAATGAACGGTCGTTTGCGCTATAAGGTTTTTAAGGAGGTCAGCCGTTCAACTCTGAACACCACCGGCTATATCATCGGAATCTTTTTGGCGGCTAATTTTTTTGCTTTCGTGCTGCGCCGCTACGGAGGCGATGAGATTGTCGAGGGACTTGTGCTCTCGGCGTTTGATAACCCTTATATGACGGTATTTTTCATCCTCTTCATCGTCTTCTTGCTCGGTTTTCTTTTGGACTGGATTGAAATCACGATTATCATCATGCCGCTAATGCTGCCGATCATTATCGGGCTCAATCTAGAAATTCCGGGTTTTGACCAAGTGCGGGATCCTTCGGTCGTATGGTTCGCGATACTTGTGGCGGTCACTCTTCAAACGTCATTTCTTACACCGCCGGTGGGTTTCGCCCTGTTTTACCTCAAGGGTGTTTGTCCACCTGACATTTCTCTTGGACATATCTACCGTGGAATCATTCCCTTCGTGATTCTGCAGTTGGTCGGGCTGATGATAGTTTTCCAGTTTCCGGCGCTCACCACTTGGCTGCCATCCGTGGCCTACGGCAACTAACCATACTCTTCAGTGTGGGCCGCTTAAAAATGCGGCCGAGATGGCCGCTTCATCACTCAGCGGGTTTCAATTTTGCTGATGACGTACTGAATCTTATCACATTTGCCTTTGCTGGGGGTTCCTTTCAGACCAGAGAGGACCGACAATGGACGAGAAAGACGACAAGCCGATGGGATAAGCAATTCGCATCAATGAGGCGAGAATCAAGGATCATCCAGACGAAATGGTCAGGATGTTGATCATGGGTGTTTGCAAAATTACTCCCGTCGGCTGCTTTCGGAAATCAGCTTGTTCGGATATCATCGAGTGTAAGCACGCTTGCGGTTGCTAAAGCGGTTCAGTCTCCTTCAAATTCACAGAGGCAATGAACTTGCATTCCCATCTGCTTTAACTTTTGCTTGCCGCCTAAAGCCGGCAAATTAATGACAAACGCACATCCCGCGATTTCCGCTCCGAGTCGTTCCAGCAAGTGAATTCCTGCAACGGCGGTTCCGCCTGTGGCTAGCAGGTCGTCAACCAGCAAGACCCGCTCGCCTGGCAATACCGCATCTTCATGGACTTCCATCACCTCGCTGCCGTATTCGAGCTCGTAAGCTTCATCCAAAACCGGACCGGGGAGCTTACCGCGCTTGCGAATGAGGACAAAGCCAGCGGAAATCTGATGCGCTACCGCTCCGCCGATCACAAATCCTCGCGCTTCGAGGCCGGCGACTTTTTCAATCTGATCGCCAGCCCATGGATAAAGCAGCTGATCGACCGCGATTCTCAGACCCCTGGGGTCTTTGAACAATGATGTCACATCGCGGAACATGATTCCAGGTTTTGGAAAATCCGGGATTGTCCGTATGTAGCTCTTGATCTGATTTTCCACAGCTCCGCCTTTCATTTGGTCCGCAGAACAGGCGTGGTGAATCGACGAATTCGATGCCTTGCAATCATCGATTCAGGACACGGCCCCCAATGCAGCGCAGCTTTTTGACAACTTCAATATCTCTTTTCTCCGGGGCAGTCAGAATTGCGAACTCCAATGCCCGGTCGCAGCCGCTTGGGCAAATATCCCGGTCGCAGATATCCATCGTCGCCAATTCTTGAACCAGCGACTTTGCTTTCTCCGAATTTCCGATCAGTGTTTCAATGATCAAGGCAACGTCAACCTCGCCATGTTCGGGATGCCAACTGTCGTAGTCGGTAACCATTGCAACCGTCGCGTAACAAATTTCCGCCTCGCGCGCGAGTTTGGCTTCCGGCATGTTGGTCATGCCAATGACATCGCATTCCCAGACATCGCGGTAGAGTTTCGACTCGGCGAGGGTTGAGAATTGCGGGCCCTCCATGGCAAGGTAAGTTCCTGTGGGATGTATGCGAATTCCTGCGTTTTTTGCGGCATTAAGGCATACGGCGCTCAATCGGGCGCAAGTCGGATAAGCAACAGAGACATGCCCAACGCAGCCCTTTTCAAAAAATGATTTTTCCCGGCCGATCGTTCGGTCGATGAACTGGTCGACAATCACAAAATCGCCGGGCTTATAGCTGTTCCGAAACGACCCACAGGCTGACAGCGAAACCATATCGGTCACGCCCAGCAGTTTCATTGCTGCGATATTGGCTCGGTAGGGGATTGATGTCGGAGTATGCGGATGGCCTCGGCCGTGGCGCGGCAGAAACGCAAGTTCAACACCGCCGATGCGCCCCGTCAGAATATCGTCGGACGGCAGCCCCCACGGCGTTTCAATTTTTGTCCAAGCCGGGTTTTCGAGAGCTTCTAATTCATAGATGCCGGATCCACCGATAAATCCGAGTATTTTGTTTGTCATGCCACTGTCATTCTGGCCGTTGAATGGTGAACACGGAGGAGATGCAGCTATAGTCGTGGTAACCAAGTCGTGCAACCGGGTTGAATTTCAGGATATCAATGCGGCCGTCGACTAGACAGTCATCACGGATATGAATGCCGATGACCTCGCCAAATACAACAAGATTATTTTTGCCTGGCAGATTGACAATTTTTGTCAAACGGCATTCAAGATTGGCCGGAGCTTCGGCCACTCGAAGACACGCAATTGTTTCGCACTCGCAATTTCCGATGTCAGCCAGCTCGAACTCATTGACATCTGCCTTGTAGGTTCCGGATGTCATATTCATTTGGCATCGCATCGCATATTCTACGATATTCACACAGAACACACCGGTTTCACGGATGTTGTCAGTACTGTCCTTGCCGAGCGGTCGATCATTCTTACTGCCTGTTGAAGCGAACATCACCTGAGGCGGGTCATAGGCAACTGCATTGAAAAACGAGTAAGGCGCCAGATTATTAGTGTGGTCGCTGCGCGAAGATATCCATCCAATTGGTCTTGGTGTCACAATGGCGTTGAACGGGTTGTGGGGAAGACCGTGTCCATCTTCAGGTCGGTAGAACATGTTTTTTTGCGGAAATTAGCCGAATAGTCACTATAAGATACGGGAATTCGCGGCGGAGTTTCAAATTTTAACCGATGTTTCAACTGCTAAATGAAGAGCCTGATGATATGTGGGAAGTCGAGGCGTTGCTTGACACCGCATTCGGGCCGGGTCGTTTCGCCTTATCAGCCTACAGGCTGCGGGACGGTGTTGAGCCGGTTTCCGAGCTGTCGCTCTTGGCGCGCGATGAATTCGGAACATTATGCGGATCCATCCGGTATTGGCCGGTTTTGATCGCCGATGATGCCGCGCTGCTGCTTGGGCCGATCGCTGTGCATCCGACAAGGCAGGGGGAGGGACTCGGCGGGAAGCTCATGCGTGAAAGCATTCAACGAGCTGCTTGCCTCGGCTGGCAGAACATCGTTTTGGTCGGCGACGAGCCCTACTATCGACGCTTTGGTTTTTTGCGAAACCGGTCAATAATTTTCCCGCCTCCGACAGATCCCGAACGCATTCTGCTGTTGCAGCTCGACGAGAAATCCAAAAAAACCATCAAGGGCCGGGTGCGGAAACCGCCTGATTTTCCTGACGGTCCGGGTTGAGATGGGGCTCCAGCAGCTCAAACACGTAGTCGCGCGCACTGGTCAGCGAATCGTTTCTTGCTTGATGAATCGCGGCGCGCACTTCCGATAAGTCGGATTGTCTCAGCAAATGCTTAACCCGTCCAATTGAAAATGCACGCATCGAGAGTTTTTGCACACCCGCTGCAGCAAGACAAACAGCCTCAAGCGGTATGCCCGCCGCTTCTCCACAATAGCTGACAGGCCGGTTGAAGGCATCGCATCTTGCGGTGATGTGTTCTATTAAGCTCAAATAACTGACGCTCAATGTGCTGTAGCGGCTGCGAACCCGTTCGTTGGTGCGGTCAGCTGCGAAGAAGAATTGCTGAAGGTCGTTCCCGCCGATCGAAATGAAGTCCGCTTCTTGGAAAAAGCCGTCCGGAGCAAAGGCTAGAGACGGCGTTTCAAGCACTGCCCCGATCTGAATTTCGCTGGGGATTTTGTAACCTTTACTGCGGTCAGCCGCTATGGTGTTGAGAAAAAATTCCTTGGCTTGAAAAAACTCATCAGCTTCAGCGATCATGGGAAACATGACGCTTATAGGCCGTCCTTTGGAACCGCGTATCAAAGCTTGCAGCTGCATTTTGAACAAACCATGTCGATCAAGGCTGATGCGGATCGCTCGCCAGCCCATCGCGGGGTTGGCTTCCCGCGTATGCTGTTTGGCGTAGGGCAGGATCTTATCGGAGCCGATATCGACTGTCCGAAAACAAACCGGCCGTCCCTTGGCAGAGTCCAGTACGTGCGAATATTGGTCAACCAGCATTTGGCGTTTCGGCACTGACCGAGAAGACAGGAATTGCAGTTCGGTTCTGTAGAGTCCGACACCTTCGGCGCCTGACATCACCAGACTGGGCAGGTCGGATGTCACGCCTGCATTCATATGCAGACTGATCATCACCTTATCGCGCGTTTGCGCCGGCAGGTCCCGCAGATTGGTGTAGAATTTCTGCGTTTGCTGGCGCAGTGTGAATTTATTGTGCAGTTCGGCGGCCATGTTTTCATCCGGCCGAAGATAAACCTGTCCGGTCTTGCCCTCGCTATCCACAAATATCGGGTCGCCGTGCAACGCCTCATTCACCAATCCTTTGACCTGCAAAAGAAGTGGAATTCCCATTGATCGGGCGATGATGGATGCATGCGACCCGAACGATCCTTCTTCCAACACGATGCCTTTCAGTTGGCGGCCGTATTCAAACAATTCGGCGGCCCCGATGTTTCTCGCTACCAGAATGGGGTCGGATGGAATTTCCGTGCCAGACTTGTCCTGCCCGGTTAGTATTCGCAGAAGCCGGTTTGCCAAATCATCAAGATCGTGCAGCCGCTCGGCGATGAAAGGTTCGGCTTTCCGCATTTTGGCCCGCGCTTTAGATTGTTCTTTTTCGACTGAGGCTTCTGCCGAAAGTCCGCTGAGAATATTGTCTTCAAGGCGGCTAACCCAGCCTCTCGACCGTGCGAACATCTGGTACGCGGTGAAAATCTCCCAATTTTCATCTTTTGATTCCTGCTGTGCAATATCGGCGAACCGATCGATAGTGCTTTGCAGTTCACTCAAAGCCGCCCGCAGCCGCTGTATTTCTTTCTCTGGATCTTCAGCAACAGGATTTGAAACCAAGACGCGGGGTTCGTGCAGCAAAACCCGCCCTTCGGCTATTCCTTCTTGTCCAACGGTTCCTCTGAAATTAGCTGCGTAAGTGTGGGGTGTTGTGAAGGAGTGTCCTGGACTCGCGAATTTACCGAGCTCAGCCATATCAGACAGTGCGGCTGTGACAATCTGAAGGGATTCGACGGCTGAGGCAGAGTACTTTCGGGATTCTTTCGAGCGGACCACGAGAACACCGCGCGGCTCGCCTTGCTGTAACAACGGCACGCCAAGAAACGATGTGAAGATTTCTTCTCCGGTTTCCGGAATATACCGAAAGCCCGGGACTTTGCTCGCGTTCGCGGCATTGATAATCCGACGATCTTGCGCGATCTGGCCAACCAATCCCTCGCCGAGACGCATTTGAGCCACATGGATCGCGTCTAAGCGAAAGCCGGTTGTCGCGCATAACTCAAGGGTGCTCGTATCCCGCATTAAATAAATCGAGCACACGTCAGATTCTAACGCTTTGGCAATTTCGATAACCATATTGTCAAGTCGAGTTTGCCCATCGTCAAACTCGCTCAGAATACCCTGCAAGCGTTGCAGAAGCTCCACGGTCGCTTTATGAGAAATTTCCCCTTGATTTGGGCTTTTCATTATCAATCATCCTGCAGCTCGTAGGCTTCGTGCAATGCTTGAACCCCGAGCTCCATGAATCGGCGGGCAATCAAAACCGAGATTTTGATTTCAGAAGTGGCGATGGCTTGGATGTTGATGTTGTATGCAGCAAGGGCTTCAAACATTTTGGCTGCAACGCCTGACTGTGATCGCATTCCGATTCCCACAACCGACAATTTGCAGACATCGGAATCGTAGGCAAGGGACCGGAATTCTATGCCGCCGGTTTCTCGAAGTTCCATTAATTTGGCTTCAGCCCGTTGCAATTCGTCCACTGGACAGGAAAACGTGATGTCTGTCTGTCCGCCTTCTGAAATGTTCTGGATTATCATGTCCACATTCACAGAAGCTTCAGCGAGATTGCCGAAAACGGAGGCGGCGACGCCTGGGCGGTCTTTGACCGAGCGAATGGTTACTTTGGCTTCGTCGCGGGAGTGGGCAATGCCGGAAACAGTTTTAGCTTCCATGATTTCATCCTCGTCACACACAATCGTTCCAGATGCGGCTGTAAAGCTGGATCGCACATAAAGCGGAACCTTAAAGCGCATCGCTAATTCCACTGAGCGGGTCTGAAGGACCTTCGCGCCGAGCGACGCCAGCTCCAGCATTTCTTCATAAGAGATCCGCTCAATTTTCCTTGCCTTGGCAACCAGTCTCGGGTCGGCGGTATAGACACCTTCGACATCGGTGTAGATATCGCAGCGTTTGGCGCGGAATGCTGCCGCGAATGCGACCGCACTGGTATCCGAGCCGCCGCGTCCAAGTGTCGAAACGCGCTCCTCTTCCGTGATCCCCTGAAACCCGGCGATGACCGCGGCTTTCATTCCTTCTGCAAATTTCGCTGTCAGCGCGGTGGTGTCAATTGACTGCACGCGCGCGACACTGTGCGCCGAATCGGTTTTCACCGGGACTTGCCATCCTTGCCAGCTTCGTGCGGGAACTCCCAGCTGTTGCAAGGCTAGCGCCAAAAGCCCAGCAGTTTCGATTTCACCGCTTGCAACAACCGCGTCGTATTCTCTTGCATCGAAGAATGGGGAAAACGATGTGACAGATTCAATGAGGCTGTTTGTGCGGCCCGCCATAGCCGATACGATCGCAATTGCATTATGTCCGGCATCGACTTCTGTTTTGATTTTTTTTGCGGCGCTTTTGATAAGATTGACATCTGCAACCGACGTGCCGCCGAATTTCATGACAATAAGTGACACAGCTGACAGCCTTTAATGTTGTTCAGTCGGGCACAGGTTTATAATTCGCACCTGCAATCCCGAAGGTATAGAATAGACTATGCATCACCCCAATTGATCCGAAAGCGGCAGGTCAGTTGGTTTTTCGGTTGTCTGACCATGGCAACGGAGAAACCGGAATGCCGTCTTCAAGCAATTCCATGGTTTCTATCAGATTAGCTTCACCGAAAATCGAACGCTTTGGAATATCGCCTTCGTGCATCGCGCGAGCTTTCTCAGGGAATTTTCTGCCGACATTCTCGCTATTTTTTTCTATAAACCGGCGCATCGCGAGCAATGCCGCTTCTTCTCGTGTCGCTGGTTTGGACAGATCCGGCTTTTGCGGTTCATGTTCAGCGGGAGCAGTTGAACTTCCTGAAGCATGAACCTGCGGCGTCATCATGCTCTTGTCAACTTCGGTGGATCCGCAAATGGGGCAAGACAGCATAGTAGCCGCATTGAGTGAATCGAAAGCTTCGTTTGACTGGAACCAGCTTTCATAATTGTGGCCATTGGCGCATCGCAGGGAGAATTTGATCATAGGTTCATTTTATGGGGCAATTGCAAAGGATTTCAACCCTTGCTGTCAGAGCAGTCTTGACGTGTTTCCGAGGGAACCCTAACCGAAGATCGCCAAGTGGCAAGTTCTTGTTTTGATCAGGGGTTTCGGCCGTCTGCCAAATTTGGATGCGCTGTCCAATGTCAATCTTGCCATTCAAATGCTTAAGGTGCTTTCACATGAGGATTGATTCACTATGGGTGAATAGCGAGCCAAGGAGCGAATAGACCTTGCCGGGTGTTTGTTACTTGTGGTTGATAAGTGAACTGCTGGCAGCATTGATATTCGCGCTATGCGATTATTATTTGTTGAAGGCGGGCAGGGCAGCTTCTTGAGAAACTTGCCTTTTTCGTCGGACCGGTACAAGCATTTTCACACCTGCTGTCCCCTCGGTTGATCGGATGTCCGACCTTCCCGGTGCTCTTGCTTCTCGTGACCAATGAACCGGATGGATCCAACGCGGGCACGAAGCCCGGCTGAAGCTGGTGCTGCGGAACAGCTGAAAACTGATGTTTCGTTGGGTGAGGGTGGGGAATCTAACTTCACAGGTTGTGGCTCTGACGACGGAGCTGGGACGCAACGCCGGTTCTCGCTGAAACGTTTGTGAACGGAGAGAAGCATGAAGGTGCGGGCTACAAGACGGCGAACTGGCGGATAAAGAAGCATTGGCCTGCAATCCTTTCCGAGGCGGTGAGATTCCGCTAATTTGCCGCCGTGCCGCCGTGTCCGGACGATGTCCTGCGAGATCTGACACCGGGTTTGGAATCGGATGATATCCACGGCATAGCGAGCCGCTCCATCCGGGGCTCGGTTTTTTACCCGATGACGTTACCCTAGAGCCGCCGCCGGAGCCAAGAGGCAGCTGGTCCAAAAGGCCGGGATTCTAATCCGGCGGGCTCAGCGGGAATCGACCGCGATCCTATGCTTGAAACGAAATATACAGCGGCCAGAGGAAAGAGGAAGAACCATCGAAACGTTATGGAACGCCTTCAAGCACTCCAACAGACCACTCAATCCCTTGTTCACAATAGAAACAAAGAGTAGTGGAATCGCTCGTAGTCCGTATGCCACCATGCATAATTGTTACCCCAATTTAAGTTATCATGTTGGCCAATATCATGATTTCATGAGACCGCATGAAAGCGAATGAGCAGACGACTTATGCTGGATCGTTACCGTTGCGGCTTAACGCAGTTTGCGGGGATCAAATTGACGGAGCATCGGCTTTAGCGCCGGTTCGCTGATCATCGTCGCCGCTTCTTTTGGACTAAGCCAGATGCGTCTGCGCTCGCCGCGTTCAGGAAATTTCTCTAGGAGGCTTTTAACTTTAATTGGGTAGACACCGACAATGCAGGCAACTGCTCTGCGATTACCCATGAGTTTTGTATAGGAGTAATGGCCCATGCACTGATCGTAGACCTTACCCTGAACGCCGGCCTCCTCATATGACTCGAGCAGAGCCGACTGGGCTGGGGTTCTGCCGTTGACTGGCCAGCCCTTTGGCAAAATCCAACGGCCCGAATCGCGTGAGCTGATCAGCAGAATCCGTGATTCACGCTGTTTTTTGATCCAGCGAAAACATAATGCTGCAAATTGTGCCCTGACATCTGTCTTTCGGGACGGAATTACCAATTTTGCCTGTTTGAATAGTGCCACTGCCGGCCTCGGATTTTGGTTTCAATTCCACGTCTTTCTGTGCGTGGTCTGTTGAGCGGAGCTTTTCCTTTGTGTTTGTTCAAACAACTTCTGCGAGCAGAATATCTCAAAACGTTTCGACATTCCATACGGGAGGCCATTCTAAGTACCCACACGCCAATGTGAAGTGACTTCATCCAAATTATCCGTCCAGAAGATTGAACAGGTAAAATTACCGATGTCCGCCCTAGCCTGTTGCCGGGCGACGTTAAACGCCTGCACATCGCCGGTACCGGTGCTGCCGCCCTTGACCTACGACACCATTTCGACGAACGTCCCGCTGCGGATCGCCCACCTTCCCCGTCTGTCGATACCCCCCTGTCCCCGACCTGCCGTCCTCAGGGACTGCCGCACACCGTTCAAACCGCAGCGCAGCCAGCCGCACATCTGCCGCAGCACGCGGCCGGTCGAAGCCCCTGGCCGAATTTCCGGTGGAGCATCGAAGCAGTGTGTGTTGATGGCTGTACGGATAGCGGCATATTGCATCCTTGCCGTTGGCGTGATGATTGCAAAGCAATCGTCCCTTGGATAAAATGGATTATGTATGGGAACGGAGGGCAAGGTTATGGCGAGCATCACCATCCGCCTTTACAGAATGGACTATCCTGAATTCCGATGTTGTGGCCTGACCGTCGGGTCGGGTGCCATCGTGGCGGTCCGCGAGGCAGCCGAGCGGATGACGCCGCGACAATCGGCGGCGTAGGAGGGCGGTAGTCGATGCCGGTTCCCGATTATCAGTCGCTGATGCTGCCCGTGCTCAACGCGCTTGCCGACGGTTCCCCAACCCCGATTGCGGAAGTCCGTGCCCGGGTGGCCGTTTCCCAGGGACTCACCCCCGGGGATCTTGCTGAGGTGATGCCTAACAGCGGGCAGCGGGTATTCGTGAACCGTGTGGGCTGGACCATTTGGTATCTCAAGCGCGCTGGCCTCGCGGAATGGGTACGGCGCGCGGTTTACCGCTTGACGTCGGAAGGCAGAACGCTGCTCGCGAAGCGACCGTCCTGCGTCGACCTGCACTATCTTCAAAAACACACGGACTATGTCACTCGTGATCGAGCTGCCAAGCGCCTGCCTGTTGATCCTCAGCCGGTCGTCGTGGACACCCCCGAAGAAGCCTTGGAAAACGCCGCTCAGGAATTGCGCACCATTCTGGAAGCTGAGGTGCTGGACCGGGTTCGCAATGCCGCCCCCGCGTTTCTTGAGCGTGCGGTCGTTGATTTACTGATTGCCATGGGCTACGGAGGCGGCGATGCCGACAGGGGCCGGGTGACTGGACGTTCGGGCGATGGAGGAATCGACGGCACGATCCGGGAAGACGCGCTCGGCTTGGACGAGGTCTATGTGCAGGCAAAGAGGTACGGAGACGGCAACTCTGTGGGCGAAGGCGACCTGCGCAACTTCGCGGGTGCGATCGACGCCGCGGGTACGACTAAGGGTGTGTTCGTCAACACCGCCAGCTTCACCCGTGCCGCACAGGATTACGTGAAGCGGAGTCCGAAGCGGATCATTCTCATTGACGGCGCGGAGCTTGCCCGCCTGTTGGTCAAGCATGGAATCGGCGTGCGTACGCACGTCCGTTTCGAGGTCAAGCGGATCGACGAAGACTATTTCGATCAATAAGCGTTGTAAGCTGTGCGCCTGTCATGGAACGAGGTTCACGCCGGTGCCCTTGCCAGGGTCTGGAAGGACGTGGCCAAAGCGAAAGGCGAGACGCAGAGCCTCTACGACGAGCTCTTTTTAGACTTTGAATCATTAAGACCCGTTGACATTCACCACGCGGCGATCACGGCGCTGGCCGGAAGAAACGTCGCCCGGAAGCTCGGTTTCGTCCTGTCACAGCGGGTGGCGACGGCCCGGAACTCCCTGATCTTTACGAAAACGGTTCTCGATCCGTCGTCGCCATCCGTAAATCCCTGATAACGTATAAAATCTTTCGCACATTTGCTTTTGCTGGTGGTTTCTTTCAGACAGAGAGGACCGAAAATGGACAAGAAAGATGACAAGCAGATGGGAGAAGTAATTCGCATCAATGAAGCGAGGATCAGAGATCATTCAGGTGAAATGGTCAGAGGCGCGGTTGAGGAGACGCTGAACACGATGTTTGATGCCGAAGCTGATCAGCTTTGCGGCGCGGCTCGATACGACCGCAATTCGGCAAACCTGCACTACAAAAATAGAACTGCCAATCGAAGCCGCTATAACTCCGCAGATTCGTTGCCGAGCTGGTGAATTGTGTTGGAAGCTGTGCTGGTATGTGGTATCCCAACCGCATGTTGGGTGATTTGGGGCTGATATCCGGTCAGATGCAGAGAAGGCAAGATTTGGATAGGTTCATTGAACTGCATACAATAATCGTCGTGCCAGCTTTCAACGAGCATATCTGTAATCTGCTTTAGAATGCGATACTTGATAACGAGGTTAACGGTCCCGATGCTATTCGGTACTTAGACGAAAGGGGTGTGCCGAGCAAGTTCGGCAGTTTGTTTGCAGCAGTGCTTGAGGCAAGACACCGAGCGCACTAACCGCTCCATAGTAGATCGCAATAATGTTTTTGCCGCAGTGTCGGAACCAAATTCCGACTTGGCAAGCAATCTGGTACGCGAACACAGGCTGCGGTTTAGGGACTGCAATCGGAAACACTTGGATAGAATCGTAAAGATCTAGGAAAGGAAGCATGCAGATCAGTTCAACGACAGCTCACGACACTCTTGCCCGCAAGAGCGACGACGAGAGCGTCGTGTCAGGCGGCCGCTTGGTAGCCAAAGCCTTAAGAAACGAAGGTGTCGACACCATTTTCACACTGTGCGGCGGACACATTATCGACATCTATGACGGCTGTATCGATGAAGGTATCCGTATCGTCGACGTCCGCCATGAGCAAACTGCGGCTCATGCGGCGGATGGATACGCTCGACAGACAGGCAGACTCGGCTGTGTTGTCACCACAGCCGGACCCGGCTGCACCAACGCGGTTACAGGGGTCGCTACCGCATTTCGTTCGGAGAGTCCGATTTTGCATATTGGCGGCCAGTCATCGCTCACCCAACATAAGATGGGCTCGCTGCAGGACCTGCCCCATGTTGAAATGATGACCCCCATAACCAAGTTCGCTTCGGGTGTTTATTCAACCGAACGCGTCGCAGACATGATTTCTATGGCAGCGCGCGAGTGTTTCGCCGGCGCTTACGGACCAAGTTATCTTGAGATTCCAAGAGATATACTTGATGCGGAAATTCCGCTTGCAAATGCGCGGATTCCGGAGGCGGGCAGTTACCGGAGCTCGTCACGTTCCATCGGTGACCCCGACAATATTGAAACATTGGCGGATCTGCTGGTATCCGCAGAACGGCCTGCGGTTTTGTTCGGTCAGCAGGTTTGGGCATCGCGCTCGCATCAAGAATGCATTGAATTCGTCAGAGCTCTGGATATACCGGCCTATATGAATGGCGCAGCGCGGGGGATGATGCCGCAGGGCGACCCGCATCACTTCGACAGAACCCGCTCGGACGCATTCAAGGATGCAGATGTCATTCTGATCGTCGGAACGCCATTCGATTTCCGCATGGGATATGGCAGGCGCATCACCGCGCCGACACTGGTGCAGATTGATCTGGATTATCGAACGGTCGGCAAAAACAGAGATATTTCTCTTGGTATCAACGGTCATCCCGGAGCCATTCTGGCGTCGGTGACCGAGGCGGCGTCTGGCCGAGAGAAAAAAGATGCAAGGGAGCAGCGGCGCCAATGGATACAGAGTCTCCGAGAAATGGAATCGAAGAAGCTGGAAAAGCTCATGCCGCTTTTTCGCTCGGACCGCACGCCGATTCATCCCTACCGCCTCGCTTGGGAAATTAACGAATTCCTGGAAGAAGATACGATATATGTCGGCGATGGCGGCGACGTGGTTACGATCTCCGCCCAAGCGGTCAGACCGCGCAATCCCGGCCAATGGATGGATCCAGGTGCGCTTGGCTCGCTTGGCGTTGGAACCGGTTTTGCTATGGCGGCAAAATTGGTGCATCCGCAAAGGGAAGTCATTTGTCTCTACGGCGATGGATCATTTGGCATGACGGCCTTCGATTTGGAAACCGCCCAGCGCTTCGCGGCGCCCTTTTTGGCGGTGGTCGGCAATAATTCCGCGATGAACCAAATTCGGTTCGGCCAAATCACCAAATATGGTGAAAACCGTGGCGACATTGGCAATAAGCTCGGAGATGTCGAGTTTGGAAAATTCGGTGAAATGCTTGGTGGCTACGGCGAGGAGGTTCGTGATCCGAACGAGTTGCAGCCGGCCCTGCAGCGGGCCCGCGAGGCGATCGCGCGAACCGGCAAATGCGCTGTTGTGAATGTTTGGATTGATCCGAATGAATTCGCGCCGGGAACCAAGCGGCAGACAATGTACAAGTAACGGTGAGGCAGCAGCTGCAGAAGGAAACAGGCACGATGTCAGCTCTTGAAGGAATTCGGATACTTGATTTCACCCATGTGCAATCAGGTCCGACCTGCACCCAGCTTTTGGCATGGCTTGGAGCGGATGTGATCAAGGTCGAGAGACCAGGGGTCGGCGATGCAACCCGTAAACAGCTTATTGATGTGCCGGGTGCGGATAGTCTTTATTTCACAATGCTCAATCACAACAAACGATCAATCGAGCTGAACACAAAGAATGAGACCGGCAAGCAAGTCTTGACGCGCTTGATCGGTGAATGCGACGTTTTGGTTGAAAATTTCGCACCGGGGGCGTTGGACAGAATGGGATTTGGCTGGGAGCGCGTGCAGGAACTCAATCCACACATGATTATGGCTTCGGTCAAGGGATTTGGACCGGGCCTATATGAAGATTGCAAAGTTTACGAAAATGTCGCGCAGTGCACTGGAGGTGCGGCTTCAACAACAGGCTTTCTTGGCGACCTTCCGCTGGTAACAGGAGCGCAAATCGGCGATTCCGGCACAGGTCTGCACCTTGCACTGGGAATTACAGCAGCATTGTTTCAGCGCGAGCGCACAGGGCGTGGCCAGCGAATTCTGGCCCCAATGCAGGATTGCGTAGTCAATCTCTGCCGAGTCAAGCTCAGAGATCAGCAACGGCTGAAAGCCGGACCGCTTAAGGAATACTCGCAGTATCGCAAGGGAATTCCATTTGGCGAAGCGACACCGAGGGCTGGCAATGACTCCGGTGGCGGTCAGCCAGGCCGGATTTTGAAATGCAAAGGTTGGGAAACAGATCCAGACGCCTATACGTATTTTATCACGCAAGCGGCGGTCTGGAAAAACATTTGTGATCTCATCGGCAAACCCGAATGGAAGGTGGATCCGGATTATGCGACTCCTGCAGCCCGGATGCCGAATCTTGATGAAATTTTTGATACGATTGAAAATTGGACAAAGACCAAGACGAAGTTTGAGGTGCTGGATGCCTGTAATCCTTTAGACATTCCAGCGGGGCCGATCCTCTCAATGAAAGAGATTATCGAAGATGGAGGACTTCGAGCCAGCGGAACGATCGTTGAAGTCGAACACCCGGAGCGCGGGGCATACTACTCTGTCGGCTGTCCTATCAAATTGTCTGATTGTGCGGTTGAAGTCAAACGATCACCGCTTCTTGGCGAGCACACAGTTGATGTTCTGCAGAATGTTCTCGGCTATCGCGGTGAGGAGTTAGAGCGGGTATTGGATTCTGGCGCTGTCGGCGAACGCCCAACGAAAAATTGATGTCAGCTCGGAAGAAGTTGATGCGTCTGATTGTGATTGGGTGGCAAGCCCAGGCTAAGAGGCATTGGAAGAAATCCTCGAAGCGGGGGAAGGACAGCGCAGTGTCGGTATTTTGTGCGCCTGCGAGAAGGCCGCCCATTTGAACCATTCCAAACAGGCAGTTATGGAAGCGGGTTTGACTGTGCGCCAGCCTGTTTGCTTCAGCGACGATGCCAATCTGACTGAAATCTAGTCCGATCAAACCGATCTGACAATTATGACCCATGTGGCGCCCTTCGTGCCGGAAACGGCTTGCAATGTCCCAAAACCGGGTTCAATTTACTCTTATTCTTCGCTTCTGTCGCTGCCTCGGATTCCATGTTCCATCAGTTGGCTGACATTCAGCGGCTACTCCAAGCATGGCCCTTCTTTATTTTATCCTAACGATGGCTTGGATGATGGCGACCTACTGTTGCAGCCGGTAAACGAAATCGGTCCAGACGATACGCTCAGCGATGGCTATCGCACGAAAATCCTTCCGACCAGGTCCTTCCCATTCTTGAGACGATTTCCAGACATTCTGGTTAACCCTCGGCGCGGGTTTCGCCCAGCTTGGCTATTTTGCGGGCATTTTGGCCGGATTGTCAGTCGCCGCGTCATCGCCGCTCGCGCGTAACCCGCGAGGCTCGGCAACCCCCCGGTTTCCCGAGATTAAGGAAGCGCATGGTGTTGCCGGTCAGATGCAGACGGGAAAATCGAACCTGCTTACCCGGCTTCCCGCTCCCGATCCGCTTGCCGCGCTGCCGACCCGTTTTCCCCGCCATTTGAAAACACAGCGGGAGCCCGCGGACGGCAAACCTCCAGAAACCCAGACAATGATGCCGTTCCATGGCACCGCCCCTCAGGCCGTGCAAGACGAACCTTGACGCCGGAAACGCGGAAATCCGAAGGAGCGCTCAGGCATATGCCTCAATCAGCTTTCATGCCCCTGACAACAGGCCGAATACAGGAAATCCGGAAAAAATTCAGCATTTTTGATCCGGTAAACCGCCGCGCTAAGCTCAGGATGAGACCACGGCCAAATGGAAAAAGTGATGCCGGGAGTCCGATGTGGAGATCGATTGGTCGAAACCAGCTGTTGATGTCCATGACTTGATCCGCGGGTCTGACCCTCAACCCAGTGCATGGTCGCGCTGGCAAGGCAGGAAATTGAAAATTTTAACGTGTCCGACGTGTTGAAGAAAAAGGAATCCAAAGTCAGATTGTTGGAATCAATGATGATGGTATAACGGTACAGGAAAATGGTGCTCGAATCGAGCCGAAATGAGTATGGCCGAACGGGCTGGGCAAGATTCCCGCCACTGACTGTGTTGTGTCGGCAGGAGTTGGCAAGGGAAAGAAACTCGGCTGATATTCGCAGCCACGACAGGATCAACAAAAATTCGGAAGGACCGCATGGCTTCAGACATTGAAATCGCCCGAGAGGCGCAGAAACGTCCGATCCAAGAGATTGGCGCAAGGCTTGATATCCCAACGGACCAGCTGCTGCCGTTCGGTCACGACAAAGCCAAGATTTCGGATGATTTCATAAAATCGCTATCGGACCGGGAAGATGGCAACCTCATTTTAGTCACGGCCATCAACCCCACCCCGGCGGGCGAAGGCAAAACCACAACAACCGTCGGTCTGGGAGACGGTTTGAACAGAATCGGCAAGCGCGCGGCGATTTGCATTCGCGAGGCATCTCTTGGACCGTGCTTCGGCATGAAGGGCGGCGCAGCGGGCGGCGGCTATGCGCAAGTCGTCCCCATGGAAGAGATGAATCTGCACTTCACCGGTGACTTTCATGCGATAACTTCAGCCCACAATCTGCTGTCGGCATTAATCGACAACCACATCTATTGGGGCAATGCATTGGGGATTGATGTCAGGAGAGTGACGTGGCGGCGAGTTATGGATATGAACGATCGCGCTCTTCGACAGATTACATGCAGTTTGGGTGGTGTGGCGAACGGTTTTCCGAGGGAAGCAGGGTTTGATATCACTGTAGCTTCGGAAGTCATGGCGATTCTTTGTTTGGCAACCGATCTTGACGATCTGCAGAAGCGGCTAGGCGGCATCATCGTCGCCTACCGACGGGATCGCAGCCCGATATACTGCCGCGATTTGAATGCAGAGGGAGCCATGACTGTGCTGCTTCGCCAGGCAATGCAGCCCAATCTGGTTCAGACGCTTGAGAATAATCCCGCCTTTGTGCATGGGGGTCCATTTGCGAATATAGCCCATGGCTGCAATTCGGTTATCGCTACGCGAACAGCTCTGAAACTTGCTGACTATATCGTTACAGAAGCAGGATTTGGCGCTGACCTCGGCGCCGAGAAATTTCTCAACATAAAATGTCGTCAGGCGGGTCTTTCACCGAAAGCCGTCGTGATTGTAGCGACGGTGCGAGCCCTTAAGATGAATGGTGGTGTGGCGCGCACCGACCTTGGGACTGAGAATGTCGAGGCCGTGCGTGACGGTTGCGTGAATCTGGGTCGGCATATCGAAAACATCGGTAAGTTCGGTGTTCCTGCCATTGTCGCCATCAACCATTTCACAACTGATACGGATGCCGAAGTTGAGGCTGTTAAGTCCTATGCTGTTTCCAAAGGTACCGAAGCGGTCGTTGCCAGGCATTGGGAGCTCGGTTCGAAAGGGACCACAGAGCTTGCGGAACGGGTTGTGGACGTTATTGCAAAAGACGAAGCCAACTATGCTCCGCTCTATCCAAGCAAAATGGGATTGATGGACAAGATCGAAACCATAGCAAAACAGATCTACCGTGCCAGCGAGGTCGTTGCTGATAAAAAAATACGCGATCAGCTTAAACAGTGGGAGGACGCCGGTTATGGAGAGCTTCCGGTTTGCATGGCCAAAACACAATATAGCTTCACCACAGACCCGAATCAGCGTGGTGCGCCGACTGGACACAGCATCCCGATACGTGAAGTCCGGCTTTCGGCCGGAGCGGGATTCATTGTCGCCATCTGCGGCGAAATCATGACCATGCCCGGCTTGCCCCGCGTTCCGGCGGCCGAAGCGATTGGGCTCAATGAGGAAGGAGAGGTGGAAGGTTTGTTCTGAGGCGAGTATGCATCGGACAGCAGCGGATTTGGCTGGATGCTGCGAAAGCGGATGCAACCTATCGGCGTGTTATACGCTTTTACCTACGCCGGCTGTCAAGCTGCCTTCATTCGATGGGGTGCAACGGGGTCAATCCGTTGACCGCCAACTAAATCGGGTTGAACAGGAAAGTCACCGATTTCTTAAAAAACACAATGGGCAGAATCGCGCATAGGCGCATCGTCGATCTCAGCCCAGCATGCATGCATATTGTCATCTGTCGCAGGTTTTTTGGTGATTGGTCCAACAAAGGAACACAGCAGCGCGACTTGTTGTTGGAGCCGTTTGTTAACCACGTGCCGCATTCTTTATCTTGAATGATTACGGTGTCGAAGGCTAGCCGGAAGCGCGGCAGTTCTCTGTCCGCGGATTGAGGAGGGTTGGTGGCAGACGCAATTTACCGTTGCGAGCGCATTCGGTCTTTGATGCTGTTAGCTGTTGCCAACCACAAACCATTCATGTCAGACTTCTTAGCTTAAATTAACCCAATGAACCAATAGGAGGATCAAGGGAAGCTGATTGCGCTTCCGTTGATGGCCCGCAATTTTGACTGCATCGCTGCCAATATTAAAACGCAGTGCCAGATTTCATTCGGGCGAACGCAGAAATTTGATCCTATTTGGCAAAAGACAGCAAATCTGATTTGCGTGCATTCTTTCGGTCTTTGCGGGAGGTGAGTGGCTGCGTCGCCAGCTTGTTGTGGGGTTCGCAATATGGCTTGCCAGGCATGCTCGGGAGCCCACAAAACCAGAAATCATCCGTAGCTGGATCGCCGATCGGCCATTTGCATGTTTTTTCCGACAATTGCATCAATTGCAGCTTTTCCGAAAGGGCCTCAGCGAGTCTCGCCGATGTCGCGTCGTCGACTGTTCCTTCTGATGCATCATCATCCGCATCCAATGCATCCAATACGATTTCTTGGTCGTCAGTTTCGGCAATTGGTGCAGAATCGGTTTCGACAGCAGCTGACTCAGCCTCTTCGGTTTCTTCCTCATGCGAGGTCTTTTTTTGACGTTTTTGGTTGGATAACCCTAGCCGGTAAGCTTTGCCAATCACGGCATTCCGAGTTGTGCCTCCGAGCTGACTTGTGATTTCAGCTGCCGTGACACCATTCAACCAAAGCTTTGACAGCAGCTCGACCCGATCTTCGGTCCAAACCGCAAGTGTCTTTTTTGAGGCATTATCTGCCTTGCGAGATTTTGTTTTGGTCATGATGGTCAACATGGGGAATCATGGGCTTGTTTCAAGAGCTGTGGCAAACCATTTTCGGATAATTTTTGGGAAGCGCAAAATTTCTCGGTTCGGAAGCCACTGCTTCATAGTTCTTGCTTAATCAAAATTGACTTTCATCGCGTCGTTTTGTTAACGGCGGCGTTTAGATTTCTGGAGCGTTTCAATGATCTCAACCGTTTTGCCCACCTATGCTCGTGCGCCGATGAGTTTTGTCAAGGGAGAAGGAAGCTGGCTGATTGATGACGTTGGGAACCGGTGGCTTGATGCCGGCAGCGGTATCGGTGTGAACATACTTGGCCACGCAAACGCACGGTTGGCCGAAGTGCTGAAAGAACAGGTCGACACACTTTGGCACACGTCAAATCTGTATCGGATTCCTGAACAGGAACGGCTTGCGGACCTTCTGGTAGAAAAGACCTTCGCTGATACAGTGTTTTTTACCAATTCAGGCGCAGAAGCGTGTGAAGCCGCTGTAAAAATGGCGCGTCGATATTGGCATGTGAGTGACTCGCCGAGACGTTGTGAGATCATCACAATACGCTCCTCGTTTCATGGACGAACAATAGGCATGATATCCGCAGCGGGATCGGCAAAATTGACCGAAGGGTTCAGTCCCGTGCTTGAAGGATTCAAACAGGTGGAACCCAACAACCTGCAGCAGGTGGCTGACGAGGTGTCTGAAAGCACAGCAGCTGTCATGGTGGAGCCAGTGATCGGTGAAGGCGGGATCGTGCCTCTGACGGATGCATACCTCTCAGGGCTCAGAGGAATCTGCGATCAAGAAGGCCTGTTGCTGATCGTGGACGAAGTCCAGTGTGGAATGGGCCGAACAGGCAAACTGTTTGCGCATGAATGGGCAGGAATCCAACCGGACATTATGGCGATCGCCAAAGGTATTGGCGGTGGATTTCCACTCGGCGCCTGTCTAGCAACTGAAAACGCGGCCAAAGGTTTGACAGCCGGCACCCATGGCTCAACTTATGGCGGCAATCCACTGGCATGCAGAGTCGGCCGGACAGTATTGGAAATTGTGGGTGAGGAGGATTTCCTTGCGGATGTCAGGAAACGCGCCGGACTGATAAGGCAGCGCCTGGAATCGATTGTCGCTACAAATTCCGATGTTTTTGAAGAGATCAGAGGCTCTGGCTTTATGCTTGGACTGGTTTGCAAAGTTCCAAATTCGAAGGTGATAGAAGCGGCGTACGGAGAGAATCTGCTGACCGTGCCCGCTGCGGACAATGTCATTCGTGTTTTGCCACCACTGAATATGTCGATTGAGGACATCGGCGAGGTGTGCGACCGCATTGAAAAGGCCGCATCCGCGATCAAGGCGAACAGCAGTGCCTGATTTTTTGGACATTTCCAGCGTCACGGCGCCGGAGCTGCGCGGCATTTTGACTCTTGCCTCGGAAATGAAATCAAGACGCGCAGGACTTTATCATGGCGATCCCGACCATGATCGGCCGATGGACGGTCGGATTGCTGCGCTGATTTTCGAGAAGCCGTCAACGCGAACCCGAGTTTCATTTGATTTGGGAGTTAGGCAGCTGGGTGGTCAGTCAATGTTGCTGTCCGGAGGCGAAATACATCTTGGGCAAGGAGAGAATATTTTTGATACGTCGAAGGTGATTTCACGGTTTGCCGACATTGCGATGATCCGCACATTTGAAGCCGAAGCCTTGCTGGAATTTTCAGAAGCCGCGACTATCCCGGTTATCAATGGACTGACCAACAGCACTCATCCGTGCCAAGTGCTTGCAGACGTCATGACGTTTGAAGAGCACAGAGGACCAATAGCGGGAAAGCGCATTGCTTGGATCGGAACGGGGACAAATGTGTGTCACTCATTCATAGAAGCTTCGGTAGCGTTTGAGTTTGACTTGATTTTCGCCGGGCCAGATGGATGCGAGCCGCGTCCCGATTACTTGAAGCATGCTGAATCCATGGGCAGGCCAACGCGTATCGTCCGTGATCCGCGCAAGGCGGTTTCACAAGCGGATCTTGTGGTTACCGATGCTTGGATTTCAATGCATGAGGATGAGCAAGCTTATGCCAATAGCTTATCGCGGATGCGGGACTTTCAGGTCAATGCCGAACTGATGGCTAATGCAAAATCAGAGACTCTGTTTATGCATTGCCTTCCAGCCCATCGCGGCGAAGAAGTGACTTCAGAGGTCATGGATGGGCCGAATTCAGTTGTATTCGACGAAGCGGAAAACCGGCTGCATGCGCAAAAGGCCATTCTTCGCTGGTGTCTTAACGCTTGAATGCTAATTGTTTATGCGCCTGTAGCGTGTGACAGGCTGTACATTTTCCTTACGATCCACACGCTGCTTTTTTTCAGATGAAATCTGTTCGGTCCAAGGGGATTGCGAACCGGGCGGCAGCCGATTTTTTTTGATTGCCAATGAAGACGCCGGGTCTTGAGCGTGAGACACCGAAAGAGGTGCATCGGTGCGGGGTTTCGCCCATGGTGACTGAGAAGAACGCTGATTTTGGTGTGTTGGCGCTGTTTCTTGGATTTGCTGCCGGTCTACCGTCTGCCAAGGATTGCTGGTTTTTGCCGGTTCGGACACACCGCTGACATCATTATGATAACGGGTTTTTCCAAGAAACGGGAGCACAAGAAGCATTCCGGCCGCGAAACCACCGATATGGACCAAATACGCGGTGCCTTTCGGAAAGATGTCTAAGTTGGCTGCCAAAAGATTATACGTGATCCATATCCCCAAAGTAACCCATGCCTGCAGCGGAAAGGTGAAGAAAAGGATCGGAAAGTATCCCCAGATTTTCAGTTTCGAAACCATCCTGATGAGTATGGAGATCGGCCAGATAATGTTGGGCAAAAGCAGCAATATGATAATTTTGGCCCTTGGAAAAAGCAGAAGATATCCGCCCATTACACCTGCCACAGCTCCAGAAGCTCCGCCGACTCTTACGAAAGTCATATCGGTGAACAGAACAAATGTCAGAGCGCCGGCAAGACCGCAGGCAAGATAGAAAAGCAAGAACCAGAAATGTCCCATGCGGCATTCAAGATTATCGCCAAAAATATACAGCATGAGCATATTGCCGAAAAGATGGAGCGGGTCGGCATGCAAAAACATATGAGAAAAGTATCCAGTCCAAGCGATGCCGTCTTGCCGAAATTCAGGCCGCAAACTCCATTCGAACCATGCCATGTCCAGACTGGAATTGCCGGGAGAATTAGCAAACTCCGGTGAAAAGTGAGCGATAAACAAAGCGGAGTTCACCGCAATGAGCAGCCAAGTTACAATGGGCTGCTTGCGGGATGGATTGTGATCGCGGATAGGGAGCAGCATGGTTCGCTATCGGGTTCACTCGCAGAGCGACAACACAACACCGGTCGATACTTTGTGTCCACATAACAATGCTGACGGAAGTTCTGCAAATCCATTTGTGTGAACAAAATTCATTTGCGATGACAGAGCGCAATGGGTCACCTGTGAATAAGACCTTCCGGGACTTGGTGCGGCATGGAGGAATCTCGATTAAGATTTGGTATTTTCCGAGGGTGCGGTTACCCATCATAAAGGGCATGCGAAATGACTTCTATGTCATTTGATTCCGAGAGTCGATTTGAATGGCGCAGATCGGCTGTCGTTTCTGATCGGTTGATGACAGTCAACCGACAAGCCTTTGAATTACAAAGAGCGGAGCTTTTTGAGCCTGAATTCGACACAACAGACAAGTTGCCTTTCAATGAGAGCCAAGCCATTCGCCTCGCAAGATTTGTCGCAGCCCTGACATTCGGACAGGAAACCGATATCAAAACCCCCATATCGACTTTGCCTGAACAATGTGTCGGCGCACGGCGGCTCGCTTCGGAGGAATCGCCTGTGTTTCGCTGTCTGTCGGGCGGCACGACAGGTCAGCCATCGCAGATAAGGAGAACGCAAAGATCATGGATTGCTAGCTTCGCGGCGAACACCAGACTGTTCGGTTGGGGTTCTTCCGAACGTTTTGCCGTGCTGGGTGATCTGTCGCACTCTCTAGCGCTCTATGCATCGCTTGAAGCTCTCCATTTGGGAGCGCGTCTGCATTTGCTTTCAGGCGCGTCGCCCCGATCACAAATTCGAAGTCTGCAAGAATGCAAGACAACCGTCTTATATTGCACACCATCTCAACTGGACCTGGTGGCCGCTGCCGCGGATCGCGAAGCACGATCGGTTCCTTCCCTTAAAACGCTGATGATTGGAGGCTCGAAGGCTGCTGCGACGCAATTCTCTGCCGCCCGCAGACCATTCCCAAGCGCGAAGCTGGTAGAGTTCTATGGAACAACTGAGACCAGCTTTATTGCATTAGGCGGCCCGGAAGCCCCGCGATCGAGTGTTGGACGGCCATATCCCGATGTTTTGCTTAAATTCGCGTCGAAAGATCGCCGCGGGAATGGCGAAATCCTGGTGAACAGTCCGTATTTGGCGTTTGGCTACGCGGCGGGGTTTGAAGGTTCGGCAGAATGGAAAAACGGATTTGTGACAACAGGCGATATCGGATTTCAGGACAAAGAGGGCTGGCTTTATATCGTTGGCCGTAAAGACAGAAGGGTGCAGGTTGCTTCAACTTCGGTCTATCCGGAAACGGCGGAGGCCGTGATTTCGCAGATTTCCGGTGTTATACATACCGCTGTGGTGCCAGTTCCGGACCGATTGCGCGGTGCGGTGCTGACCGCCTTTGTGACAGTTTCTCCAAATGGCCCTCCAATTGAAGCGATCGAAAATCACTGCCGCGGAAGTCTGAGATCCGTCGAGTGTCCTCGGCGCTTTGTGGCGGTGCGGGAATGGCCGATGCTGCCATCAGGAAAGCCAAATCTTCGGTTGCTGCAGTTATGGGCTCTGGAGACTCCGCGATGACAGGCAATGCGTTCATCGCGATGGCATCTCGGTCAGCCGTATCGCCGCGGGGTGGAGCGCTCAAATCTGTAGAACCGCATATTTTGGGAGCTGCCGCAGTCAATGCTTGCATGAAGCGCGCCGGGTTGCCAATCGAGTGCGTGGATGAAGTCATTGTGAGCAACGTTTTCGGCATCGGTGGAAACATCGCTCGGTTGATCGCGCTTCAGAGCGGATTGCCTCAGCGTGTGCCAGGACTGACGGTTGACCGGCAGTGCTGTGGAGGGCTTGACGCCCTCATTCTTGCCAAAGACATGATTGATTCAGGCCGGGCAAAGGTCATTTTAGCCGGCGGTGTGGAGAGCTATTCGCTGCGTCCCGCATGTTATGCTGCCAAGGCGGGTGGATATGCGGAACAGCCTTTTGATCAAGCGCCATTCACACCTTGGCCGGAACAAGATCCTTGTATGCATGAATCGGCAGACAGGCTTGCGGCAAAGCTGAATATTTCCAAGCGGGAACAGGATGATTGGGCAATTCAGAGCCACATAAAAGCGATCAACGCCAGGCAAAGGCTGCGGTCAGAGATCACCACAGTCAGAGAGGCAGAAATTGATCATGATTCATTCGCACGCCCATTGAGCTTCTCCACCTGTCAGAGAGCGACGGTTATTTCTGGCGCCATCACTTCGGCGAATATGTCAGTCGCCGCCGATGGAGCGGCGATGTGTCTTGTGGTCACACAAGAAATAGCGGCTGAGTTAGGAAGACCTTGTCTTGAAATCGTGGATGGCTGCACGATTGGAGCGGATCCAGAATTGCCGGGTTTTGCACCAGTCAAAGCTGTTCAGCTTCTGTTCGACCGTTGTGATGTCAATTCATCAGATTTAACGGTTGCCGAGATTATGGAAGCCTACGCGGTTCAGGCGATTGCGTGCGTTAAAGGCGTCAGTCTGTCAAGCGACATCGTGAATCCCGGCGGCGGATCGTTGGCTCGCGGTCATCCAATCGGAGCTTCGGGAGCCATACTTGCAGTTCGGCTCTTTCACGAATTGCTACCGTCTGCCGGCAAGCTTGGAATCGCGGCTATCGCTGCGGCTGGCGGACTTGGGACGGCAATACTGTGCAGGTCCTGCGCTTGATCCCGTATGATAGATCTAATTCCAGACGAGTGAATCGGAAAGCACGACTTAACCAGTCTGTCATGCCGCTCAGGCAGTTTCAACCGTCGAAGTGATCAATCCTTGCGCTGCTGGGTTAAAGCTCACGCGAAATCGGTTGGAATTCATGCATAGATGTGCGGCGCAGCTCTTAAGTTTGCATGGCCTACATTGATGGGCTGATCCAAAGGGAGAAACGATTCATCCAAACCGGGCGCCTCCGGGCAAACCGCAGCCCGAAGCTACTGCCGAGAAAGGACCGCAGATGGTCGAAACCGCAATATTGACGCTGTGACTGCACCAGCAAGCACTGCCTTGATTAGGTCGCCGGGGAGAAACGACAGGCCAAGCAAAGCAACTTCGTTCAGTGACCTGTCAAGAGTAACTGCCATTCCTAAAATTCCGGGAATGTACAGAATGATAATGCCACCAATGGCGGAGGCGAGCGATGCCGACCAGAATGCTGGCCAAGTCCGGAGAAATGTCATGACGATCCCGGCCGCTGCGGCAGCGAATGGAAATCCAATCAAGTAACCGGCCGATGGAGACAGAAACAGTCCAATTCCACCGCGGCCTCCTGCCAGCAGGGGCAGTCCGAGCGCGACTAGCATTATAAACAAAAGGCTGGCCAAGAAGCCCCGCTTCCATCCTAGAATCGTTCCGCAAAGCATAATCCCCATGGATTGCGCGGTGATCGGGACACCAAATCCAAGCGTCAGTTTAGGCAAAAGCCCAAGCGCAGCGATCAGAGCTGCAAATAGAGCCACTAAAGCGATGTCACGTTCCATGGTGTTAACTTCCCGCAATTCCGCCGCGCGCTCGGAGAGCCTCTGCAACATGTTCGGCATCGTCGATCGCAAGCGCCGCCAAAGGAGCCGCGATTTTCCAGCTCGGTCTGCGAACCGACCGGGCCGTCCAAGATTCTGCCAAGCGCTCACCGAGCAGAAGGAGGTTCGGGATGAACCGAATGACCAATGCAAGTGTCAACGTAACGATTCTTGTGCGAAAACCGAGATGCTCGAAAGGCTTCAACAAGGCTTCCAAAACTCCCATCATGTCGTCAATTCTAGTCGTCATGGTTAAAAGATTGGCGAATCCAACAACTGTTACCAAGCGCAGAACAGGAACCGTGGCTTCGTTAATTGTGCCAAGCGCGACATTCCATATCACAAGAACCACAATAAACGGCACCAGCGGCCAAAGTTTTTTTGTGCATTCCACAAAGAACAAGGGACCAGGAATCGTGTATAGCAGAACAATTCCACAAAATCCTGCGATGTGAATCGGGATCGCTGTTATCACAAAGAGCGCAGCGGCGATCACCACTAACAGCGCGAGCTTCAGCCATACAGGAATTTTGTGGTACGGGGAGTTAATCGACGATGTCAGAGAAAGCATCAAACTCTCCGAGCTGATCAAGTTTGGCATCAAATGCCGGCAGGACAGCGCTGGGACTGCCGTCTTCCACGACGCGACCACCGCTAAGCCAGATGATCCTATCAAAATCATTCAGAAACTGGTGGTCGTGCGTAATCAGCAGAACCTGACCATCATATGCGCCCAGATGGTTGAGGAGCTGGCGCACGGTCGGTTTGTCCGGTCCAGTAAACGGTTCATCCAAAACCAGAAAGGAAGGTTTCATCACTATAGCCGCCAATAGTGTTACGAGGTGCCGCTGCCCTTGTGACAAGGTGTGCACAGCACGGTTTTGCCAATTCTCGCGGCCAAAAGAGCGCAGGCATTCTTGAGCAGCGATACGCGCCTCATTGCGCCCAAGTCCCAGATTCGAGGGACCGAAGGCGATTTCTTCTTCAACTGTGGGAAATATGATCTGATGATCAGGATTCTGGAACACCATGCCAACTGTAGCGATTGCCGCGCGCCGGTCGCTTGCAACATCCACGTCGTTGACGCGCACTGTGCCTCGGTCCGGTTTGATAAGCCCGCAGACGAGGCGTGCCAAGGTCGACTTTCCGCATCCGTTTAGTCCAATGAGCCCGATGCGGTTTTCAGTCAAGGTCAGCGAAACGTTGTCAATTGCCGTGCGGCCTTCGAATTTGACCGTGACCTCCTGAAGCTGAGCACCCAGTAAGGATTCGCTTCTATTTTCAGCCATCTCTGCGGTTTGGCAATTTCTTGAGCGAACGGCAGACCGCTTGCATTGCGGAGCTGAACAGCAAATTCACGGTTCTGCTACTTTAGCTCGATTTCAATGAAGCTGATTGGAGAATTGCCAGCATTGATCACATTGTGTTCAACGCCTTCGGTACGAAAATACACTCCCCCAGGTGTCAACTCTGCATTCGCAACGGTGCCATCCGCATTGTGGAGCTTTAGCTGACCGTTGGTCATTGGAACCACCAAATAATCCATTGCATGCCGGTGGTGGCCGGTCTCATCACTTGGTTCAAAGTCCCAACGCGTAACCTTTACGCGATCATTTTCAATCAATTCAGTTGGTGTTGCGGACGAAGTGTCAATCATGGAAGTTCTCCTGCTTTGGAATGTGCAATTTACACGATGATGAATTCACAAATTAATGAAAGATAACCGTTGGTTTGGCCTGATGTGTCAATCAAGGGCGCGTCATTTCATAATAGGCAATCCCTTTGCGGGCTTTCAATAGGTTTGTGCTCCGAACCCAATTTTCTGGATGCGCACAAACAGTTAAACCGACTTTGGATCACGTCGGACTCCAATAGCGCTGGTGAAGTTTGATGGCCTGGAGGTTCACATATTTGTTGTTGGTGAGAAAATCGGTTTCTTCGTGTGGCGATGCGGAGAGAATTGGTTGCAGCAACCGGTAGAACAATCGAACTGTGATCAGGTTTGCGAAGTTCTATGTGAACTAGGACATGCGCGTGATTTTCGCTCACGACCGGGGCGAATGAGTCGCGAAACTGATTTATCCGTCATTGTTGATTTAGAAAAATAAGGGCGTATAGCGGAATCTTCTTCTCATCTTGGCTCTGCCGCTGGGAATTTGAAGACAGCGTTTTGCGGAGAGTCTAGATGTCGCGTGATAAGTTCAGCATCCTCTGCGCATTGGCCGCATCGGCCATGTTCGCTGTGAATGATGCCTTAATCAAGCATTTAAGCGACTCTTATCCCCTTTATGAAATCGTCTTCATTCGGTCTCTTGTTGCCATTCTTATCACAGCTGCGGTGTTCGTTCAGTTGGAAGGCGGTTGGCAAGTCCTGCGCACGAAGCGCCCTTTGGTTCACTTGGCGCGCGGAACTTGTTTGCTCATTGCCAATCTTACGATCTTCACGGCATTGGCAGTTGTTCCCTTGGCAGAGGCGATAGCGATCTTTTTTGTCGCTCCTCTCTTGGTCACAGCTTTGGCGACGCTATTTCTCGGAGAAATCTCCGGTGTTCATCGATGGGTTGCTCTTTGCATCGGCCTTGCCGGTGTGCTTTTGATTGTGCAGCCAGGTGGATTGGGTTTTCACTGGGCTTTGATTTTGCCGTTCATTTCAGCGGTCGCTTACGCTGCTGTCCACACAATCACCCGAAGCATGGGTTTGCGGGAAAGCGCGACCGCGATGTCATTCTACGCACATGTTGTCTTCTTGGTTGCCGGAGCAGCTGCCGGTTTGACTTTCGGCGACGGAAAATTTGGCGGACACGACAATGCGTCGCTGGAATTCGTGTTCAGAGCATGGAAACTCGTACCAATTTTGGATTTGATGTTCATGGTCGGCGGTGGATTCTGTATCGCGTTTGCCGGCTATTTGATTACACAGGCATACAGATTGAGTTCGGCCGGCCTTATTGCTCCCTTTGAATATTCGGCGCTGATCTATTCGACAATCTTAGGATATGTGTTTTGGGATGAAGTTCCATCAACCCTCTCAGGCATTGGCATGGTATTGATTGTCTTTACTGGAATCTATGTCGCTTTGAACGGCACAAAGCTCGGTGCGCGGCGGATCATTCACTGGTTGTTGGGGAGGCGGTAGCCGAGAATAGACAATGCTGATCGCCCGTTTCGCTGCCTGCTTTGGTCTGAACATGATTTCATGCCACCTTAATGGACAACCTCTATCCGACTGCGATGGTCTGGAGGTCAAACCGTGAGTGATGTGAATCAACTTCATTTGCTGGTATGAAACGGGCCGCCTGACTTACTGGTGAGAGAGCGTGAGCGGTCACGATTTCTTCCACGGTCGAATTTGCTTACCCGACTAACTTTAGTTTCCTGTCAAAGCTTGTCAGTGACTTTGAACCGCTATCGGTGATCACGACATTGTCTTCTATCCGAACACCGATTCCACCGGGTTCATAGAGACCCGGTTCGATTGTAATCACGTTTCCGACTTCAAGCTGGTAGCGATTTTTCATCATGATCTGTGGCTCTTCGTGGACATTTAGCCCAAGACCGTGCCCGGTCCTATGCACTATCAGGTCAGAATAAGGCGAATTCCACATCAGCCTGGTTACAGCGAAATCGACCAAGTGAGCAGTTATGCCTGGTTTGGCAGAGGAACGCCCGAGCTCGTTAGCTTGCATAACAGTTTTGTAAATTTTCCGGTCGCGCCTACTCGCCCGTTGGCAAAAAAAGGTGCGTGTGATGTCTGCGTGGTAACCGCCAAAACTTGCGCCAAAGTCAATTAACATGACTTCTCCGGGTGCGAGCAGATTGACATCACTCGGGTGGCCGTGCGGATTGGCGGCATTGGCGCCGAACAAAACAATCGGTTCAAACGCGAATCCTTCTGATCCGCCATCCAGCATTGCTGCTTTAAGCATCGTTTGAATCTGACGCTCGGACATCCCGGCTTCGGTCTTGTCAATGGTTGTCTGTAATGCCCGTTCGCTGATTTGGACGGCTTTTTGTATCAAATCCAGCTCGGTTTGATCTTTGCAAATCCGGATTTGCGCAATTGATGACTCGGCATCGCAGACGACGGCGTCAGGAAATCCACGACGCATGGCTTCATATTCAAACACACGCATTCTTTGACCTTCGACACCAATTCTGATTTTACCAGATTTTGCAGCGATTTTTGCGAATGCACCGTCGTAGCCGTCGCTGTCCTGCCAATAGCAGGTCTCGGCTGCCGGGACGGCTTCCGACCATTTTGACCGTTCCAATTCAGGCATCACCGCCTCGATGTGACCGTCTTTGTGCAGAAAAAGCACACTAGGCCGTTCCATTAGATGCAGATTGACGCCAGTCAGGTAGTAAAGATTGGCGCCTGGCACAATGGCCGCAGCATCAAGATCGTTTTTTTCCAGCTGCCGGGAGAGTTTATTTTGACGCTCCCTTAAAATGTCGGCTGGAATTTTCATCGTCTTCTCCTATTGATCACTCGACCCAATCAAGTATGCGTGCCAAAATGCTGTGCGCACTGCAGGATTGCAGATTCTGCCTATCACGGTGCGTTGAAATATCGAAGTCTGCATAGCGGGGCTCCGTTATGTTGAAGGGTAGTGTCCAGAATCTTTCGCACTTTCAGTCATGCGACGGCGGCTCCGTTATGTTGAAGTTTCATCTCGCGCAGCGGCTCCATGTCCATATACTTTCGCGTGCTCCACTGCGTGCCGGCGATGTGTTTCAACCTGGCTGCCGCCAGGCAGAGACATGATTGATCATCGGGAAAGGCCTCAACGACCTTGGTCCGTCTTCGAATTTCCCTGCATCAACCGTTCCAGCGGATTGTCGTCATTCTTGTCCATTGTCGGTCCTCTCTGTCTGAAAGGAACCACCGGCAAATGCAAATGTGCGAAAGATTCTATACGTTATCGTTTTTTACAGAAACAATACTTTGTTAAATGGAGTTCAGACCTTTGCCGGCAAACCGAAGTTTCCACTCGTCCCGCTGTTTTGCGGTGATTTTCGTAAAGGCGACTTCCGGAACTGAGAATTCATGATTTGGCTGAAGAGTCTTTAGGGCCGAATTGATGTCTATTGGCCAAGAGTAATCCGTGCAATTCATAGCCTGAAGCGTGCGATTGGCAAAATCGGGGATAAATGGTGCGGACAGGATGGCATAAACTCGGATTAGATTCAGGCAGAGAGATACCGGTGCTGCCGCTGCCATCTTGTCGGTTCGAACGCTTGTCCACGGGGCAGCGTTTTGCAGAAATTCATTGCCTGCTGCCCAAATTGCCCGCAGGTCCCTCGCCGCTTTTCTGACTTCGATCGATTCCATCTGGCGTTCATAACGCCGGACCAAGGTGTCTAAATGAGCAGCAAACTCGGTTTCCGCAGCACCCCATTTACATTCGGGAACGCGGCCGTTGAAATGCGATGCGGCGAATTTTGTAACGCGGCGGACAAAGTTGCCAAGCACGTCCGCCAAATCTTTATTGGTGTTCGACACAAAATCTTCCCAAGTGAATTCGCTGTCGGCATACTCCGGCGCATGGGACAGAAGCCACCATCGCCAATAGTCGGCCGGTAAGATCTCAAGCGCTTGATCCATGAAAATTCCGCGCCTCAGACTGGTTGAAAACTGCCCGCCGTCGTAATTCAAAAAATTGAACGACTTTATGTAATCGACAAGTTTCCACGGTTCGCCGGACCCCATGATCGTAACGGGAAACGACAAGGTGTGGAACGGAACATTGTCCTTTCCCATGAATTGCACATAGTGAACATCAGCGGCGCCTTCATCTGTTCTCCACCAGCGTCGCCAATCCCCTTCACCAAAACCGTTCGCGTCTGCCCACTCAGCGGTCGCAGCGATATATTCGATCGGCGCGTCAAACCACACATAGAAGACTTTGCTCTCCATTCCCGGCCAACAACGGTCGCCGTGCTTGACCGGTACACCCCAATCCAGATCGCGGGTGATGCCCCGGTCGCGCAATCCGCCGCCGTCGCGCAGCCATTTCTTGGCAATTGAGGTCGTAAGCAATGGCCAGTCATGTTTGGAGTCGATCCATGCGCCAAGCTTGTCGACGAATTGCGACTGACGCAGATAGAGGTGTTTGGTTGCCCGCATTTCGAGGTGTTCGGATCCTGAAATTTCAGATCGAGGATTGATCAGATCCTTTGGTTCAAGCTGCATTGTGCAGCTTTCGCATTGGTCGCCGCGCGCATGTTCATAACCGCAGTTCGGACATTGACCGCGGACATAGCGGTCTGGAAGAAAGCGGTCATCCGCGGGTGAATAGATTTGCTCTTCCTCGACCTCTTTGATGTGACCATTGTCAGCCAGGCGACCTGCAAAGTGCTGGGTTAGCTTGTGGTTTCTCGTGCTGGATGACCGGCCGAAAAAATCAAATGACAGACCAAATCCCTCTGCAAGCTTCTTCTGAATCTGGTGCAGCTGATCACAATACTCTTTGACTGGCATACCTGCGTCGCTTGCGGCGATTTCAGCCGGTGTGCCATGCTCGTCGGTGGCGCAGATAAACATAACCTCATGTCCGCGTTGGCGCAGATAACGGGCGTGCAGATCAGCGGGGAGCTGACTGCCCACGAGGTTTCCAAGATGCTTCACCCCGTTGATGTAGGGTATCGCCGATGTGATCAATATTCGCGCCATCTTGGATCCTTGCCGTCGTTCAATGACCTATTGTAAGCAGGAAGACACGGCAGGCAACCGCACACTGCAATCGGGATTTCAAGCGATTTGATCCGCATTGCCGATCATTGAGCATTACTTCCTGCAAAGCACCGGAACGAGCTTAAGACCATGCTTCACAAAGCGCGATTCTTTCAGGTGAGTAGCGATATCCGCATTTGAATTCATTTGCCATTGCGTTTGAATAATCGGGCAATGACCAGCGACGTTCTTGGCATATAGGTATATTCCTTGCGACCTTCGGCTTGGGGTTTCAACATTCGAACAAGGCTCAATGCGCACAGAACGATGTGCGCGGCAGCGATGAAAGTGAACATCGCAGATGGTCCAAACGCGCTGATAAGCGATGAAATCAGCAGTGGGCTGATGATGGCGCCAATCGCAAAATAAAATAGGAGCGACGCATTCAACTCAACCATATGGCCCGAGTCGATGAAATCATTCGCGTGCGCGGAAGCAATTGAATAGATCGGAAAAGTCGAAGCGCCGAACAGAACTGCACCGGTGAGAACCCAATATACCCCGCTGCCCGATATCCAGATCATGAAATAGCAGACCCCGATTGCAAACATCGAAAATGCGAATACCACCTTTCGGCGGTCGAAGCGGTCGGCCAGCCATCCAGCCGGGTATTGCGACAATATCCCGCCCAAAATGAAGAATGCCAAAAACAAACCGATCTGTTCAGCGGAAAGACCGATATTGACGCCAAAAATCGGTCCCACCATCCGGAACGCTGCCGAAGTCACTCCCGAAACGATGACGGCAAGCGAAGCCAGTGGAGATATCTTATAGCCTAGCATGGGGCGCAGCCGCAGCTTTGGTGCGGTTGAAGGCTGCTTAACACGCGTCAATGCCAGCGGAAGCAGCGAAGCGCAGCAGATTATTGCCAGAATATTGTAGGACAGATACACCACAGGATCCAATACTGCGATCAGCAACTGACTGGCCGCGGCGCCACAAAGATCCACGGTTCGGTACATTCCGATGCTGCGGCCACGATTTTCGTTGGTGATCTTTGCTTGCAGCCAAGCTTCCAACACTGTGAAGCAACCTGCAATGCACATTCCCGAAAGGATTCTCATCGCAGCCCACGCATAGGGATTAAGCCAAATCGTGTGAGCGAGGATGCCAACGGTTCCCGAGGCGGCGAAGACAGCGAATGCCCGCGAATGTCCGATTTTGCTCATTAGACGCGGCGACCACCAGCAGCCCAAAAAAAATCCGGCAAAGTGGGCTGAACCAATCAAGCCGATCTGTTCGGAGGTAAAGCCGAGTTGAACCCCCGATAGTGCATCCAATGGTCCTATGCCGCCAGAGCTCAATTGCAGCAAAATCGCGGAAAGAAACAAAGAGAAAAATGAGACCGCTAGCATCACAGCATGGATCTTGTCTTAAATCAGGCGCTAGCCGCCAAATCTAGCTGCAAATCAAGCATGTCAAATCGCGCGTGCTCAGCCAGCCAGCAAATGCGGCTATTGTGTTATTTTGGTCGAAACGCCTCCGGATGCATCGCGCGGGCCATGTTGTCCAAAACTCCGTTTACGAAACCTACGGCCCTGGTCTCGACACAAAAAGCCTTTGCGATTTCAACAAACTCATCGACCACCATGCGAGGTGGGGCCGAATCCATTGCCAGCTCCGCTCCGGCGGCGCGGAAAATCGCCCTTATCGTTGGATCAATTCTGTCGATTGGCCAATCCGCGCGAAGAGCTTGGCTGGTTGCACTGTCGATCTGCTGCTGATTAGTCAAAGCCTTGTCCAGCAGTTGACGAAAATATTCGGGATCGATCTGTTTTGTTACGCTGCCGGGCGCATCGTCGCTCAACAATCCAGATTCAAAGTCACGCACGACCTGATTCACACCAGCCCCGGAAGCTTCCATTTGAAACAGTGCTTGAACCGAACGCAGCCGCGCCATCCTCTTGGAAACAACCGCTTGAGCCGCGGTAGGGCAGCCGTGCAGTTCTGTTTGTTTTTCTTCAGTGCTCAAGCGTGTTCATTGCCGGTCCGTCGGCCGGAAACCAACATGACCATGCTTCGGTTCAAATTTCTGTGAAAGCGCAATCAGATGCAAAGCGGCGGCAGCGGCTTCCCCGCCTTTGTTCTGCCTGGCAGGGTCAGCGCGCTCCATGGCCTGCTCTTCGTTTTCCACTGTGAGAATGCCATTACCGATGCAGATTGCGGAAAGTCCAAGCAATGTCAGTCCTCGGGCGCTCTCCGTGCAAACGGTTTCATAATGCGTTGTTTCGCCTCGCATCACACAACCCAGTGCTACAAAACCATCAAATTTTTTGGAGGTCGATGCGATGCGGATCGCCGGTGCGATTTCAAGCGCTCCCGGAACGGACACTGTCTCGAAAGTTGCGCAGGAACGGAGAGTTTGCTCCGCTCCACGGATCAGAAGTTCAACAATTCTCCGCTGAAAGGGCGCCGCGACAATCAGCAGACCAGGCTCGCTCGCGAATTGAGGAATCGGGAGTGTTCCCTCTCCCTTGTTATCGGCCATATTCAGTTGTTTCCGGTTATCGGCCGCGTGCCTTCGACCGAAAGTCCATAACCTTCCAGCCCGACGATCTTCGGACTGGGTGAATTGGTCAGCAAAATCATCCTGCGAACACCAAGCGACGCCAAAATCTGCGCACCGAGACCATATTGGCGCAAGGTCTGTGGAGAAGCGCCGCCGCTGAAATCCAGTTTCATTTGGGTGTCCCGAAGCAAAACCACCACACCGCGCTCTTCAGCCGCGATGGTCTTCATGGCGTTGCCAATCTGCTGGGCTTTGCCTGGAGCCAGGGCAAGCAGGTCATTCAGCGGATTGACTGCGTGCATCCGCACGAGAATCGGATCGTCATCCGTAATGTCGCCTTTGGTCAGAACGATATGCTCGGCCCCTTGGATTTCATCCTCGAAGATCTGCAGCCTCCAGTCACCACCGAATTCCGAGGATACGGAACGCGCGGCCATCTGCCGCATAAGGTTGTCGTGCTTCAAGCGATAGGCGATCAGTTCGGAAATGGTTCCGACCTTCAGCCCGTGAAATTGCGCAAATGCGATCAAATCCGGCAAACGGGCCATGCTGCCGTCTTCTTTCATGACTTCACAAATGACAGCAGACGGGTTTAAGCCGGCTAGGCGCGAAATATCCACAGACGCTTCTGTATGACCGGCGCGCACCAGCACACCGCCATTGCGTGCGCGGACCGGAAAAACATGGCCAGGAGTGGCGATGTCTTCCGTGCTGGTTTCTGGATTAATCGCCACCAGAATTGTATGCGCTCGATCATGGGCTGAAATACCGGTGGTCACACCGTGCCGTGCTTCAATCGATGTCGTGAAGGCAGTCTCGTGGCGCGAAGAATTCGTGGCCGCCATCAAGGGAAGTCCGAGCGCATCGGTGCGCTCCTCGGTCAGTGCCAAACAGATCAATCCGCGCGCATATTTTGCCATGAAGTTTATGGCATCCGGCGTTGCCATTTGTGCAGGGAAAATGAGATCACCTTCATTTTCACGGTCTTCGTGATCAATCAGCACATACATGCGGCCGTTTCGGGCATCGTCGATGATGTCTTCAATCGATGAGATGGCGTCGGCATAACCGGTGTTCAACATAACGCCTCGGAAACTTCACGGTATCTGGCAAAATATCTAGCTAACACGTCAACTTCCAAGTTGACCTTGTCGCCTGCATTTATCTGTCCCCAGGTGGTTACTGCAAGCGTGTGAGGAATAAGATTCACGGCGAATCGTGAACCTTCAACCTGATTGACCGTCAACGACACTCCGTTCAGCGCAACGGATCCCTTTTGCGCGATAAAGACAGCGAGCTTGTCCGGGGCAAGAACGGATACGGATAAGCTGCCGCTGACATGCTCGGCGCTTTCAATCTCTGCGATATCATCGACATGGCCGGATACGATATGTCCGCCCAGCTCGTCACCCACCCGAAGCGAACGTTCCAGATTGATCTTATCACCGACCTCCCAATACCGGATCGTTGTTTTCGACAGTGTTTCCTGCGAAACGCTTGCTCCAAACCATTTGAATTCCGGATCGAGTTCTGAAACTGTTAAACAGACTCCGCTGCAGGAAACGGATGCGCCAAGCTCCAGCCCCTCCAATGTCCTGCCTGCGCTGATACGCATTCGCAGATCATCAGACCCGCTGATGTGAACAATCGTGCCGATATCGGTTGTGATTCCGGTGAACATACTTTTTCATCCCGGCGGTGCTTGTTCGCGTCCACTATATTCTTGGAAATGAAGGGGCAATACCTAACAGCCACGCCATCCTTGTCACCCTGTGTAAAAACACGGGCGGTCAGCCCTGCGACAGGCTGCTGGTCGCTGATGATGCGTTCCAATGCATCCAGAAGAATTGAACCGCAAACAGTGGCAAATCTGCTTGCGTTCAACAGCAAACTGGGCCGCTGCTGCCTGCTTGCTCAAGTTCATGAAACACCGACAAGCCAAATCCCAAGGCACTAGCTGCGGATCCGAACCCAGCGCTGCATCGAATCATTGCCGAGCCGCTTAACGGAACACAGTTTGAATCGATGCTGTTTGGGAAACTGCGTTAACGCCAGTGGACCAACTGGCGCCAACGCTTCAGAACCCAGCAGAATTCCTGCGTGAAACCAGATGAGTTCGTCGATTAAATCACTTTTGAGTAGTGAAGTCGCGAATTTCGACCCCCCTTCGCAAAAGATTCGGTTCAGGCCGCGCGCGGCGAATTTTTGCATGGCTTGCCGAAGATCAACTCTGGCTTGAACAGTTTGGCACTGAATGAGTTCGGCGCCGAGGGCTCGCCACTGCAGCAAGGCGGCTTCCGAAGCCTCCGGACCATGACATATCCAGACAGGATGATTGGCTGCGGTGCGTGCCAACTGCCCGTCGGTCGGTGTGGAAAGCCGAGAGTCGACGACAATCCGCACAGGTCTGGTCTCGATGCCGGCGATACGGGGGAGCAAATTTGGATCGTCGGAAATAGCGGTGCCGCTGCCAACCATCACCGCATCATGTTTACAGCGCATGATATGAACAGTTCTGCGCGCATCGGGACCGGTGATCCATCGGCTGCAGCCATCTGCGTTTGCGATTTTGCCATCGAGAGTCATTGCCAATTTCAAAGTGACCGCCGGCCGCTTTTCGACAATCCGCGCAAAAAAGCCGCGATGCGCCTGAATCGCTGCTTCTTCGAGAACTCCTGTTTCAACCTCGATGCCTGCTGATCGCAGAGTTTCGATACCTTTGCCAGACACTCGCGGATCGGGATCGAGAACCGGTACGACGACACGTTCAACGCCCGCCGCGACAAGCGCAGCGGCGCAAGGAGGAGTCTGGCCATGATGCGCGCATGGCTCAAGCGTCACGTAAGCCGTGCTTCCCTGCGCTTCCGGTCCGGCCTTGTTCAATGCGATGCACTCTGCGTGCGGACGACCATGGTCTGCTGTATATCCGCGCGCGATGAGGCGGTTGTTCTTTACCAATACACATCCGACGGAAGGGTTTGGCCAAGTTTTTCCAGCTCCACGATTGCCTTGCGACAGCGCCAGCTTCATCCAGCGCTCATCAATATCCGAAACCGGCATGGTTTAGTTTGTTGGACCCTCTTTTGGACGGATCTGGGTGACAAACGCTTCAAAGTCATTGGGACCTTGGAAGTTTTTGTAAACGCTGGCAAATCGGACAAACGCGACGGCATCGATGCGCGACAGCGCTTCCATGACGAATTCGCCAATCGTTTTCGAAGGGATTTCCGGATCCCCGGTGGATTCCAGACGACGCACAATACCCGAAATCATCATACTTACTCGATCAGGTTCGATTGGCCGCTTTCTGATTGCGATTTTGATAGAACGTTCAAGTTTGTCACGGTCGAAGTCTTCCCGTCGTCCCGATGATTTTTGAACAACGAGGTCTCGAAGCTGAACACGTTCGTATGTGGTGAACCGCCCTGCGCAAGCTAAGCAAAAGCGTCTCCGTCGGATCGCGGCGTTTTCCTCGGTCGGACGAGAATCCTTAACTTGAGTATCTGTGCTGCCACAATATGGACAACGCATAAACCGTCCCCTTACCAGTTATTGACGGGAACCCTACTATTTGCGGGTTTCAGACAAAGGCAAGTATGCATTGTGGATTTTGTGCCAAAATGATGCGGTTGATGGCAATAAGCAACCGCGGTGCGACGGATCTTCACTAGTTTTCAAGAAACTGTCGCAGCTTTTTGCCGCGGTTAGGATGCTTCAGTTTGCGCAGCGCCTTTGCTTCAATCTGTCGGATTCGTTCGCGCGTTACCTTGAATTGTCTGCCGACCTCTTCGAGCGTATGGTCAGTATTCATGCCGATTCCGAAGCGCATCCGCAGCACACGTTCTTCTCGCGCGCTCAGCTGGGAAAGCACGCGGGACGTCGTCTCTTTCAGGTTGTTCTGGATTGCGCTGTCGAGTGGTAGGATCGCATTCTTATCTTCGATGAAGTCGCCGAGCTGGCTATCTTCTTCGTCTCCGACAGGAGTTTCCAAGCTAATCGGTTCTTTGGCGATTTTCATGACTTTCCGCACCTTATCAAGCGGCATCTGCAGTTTCGCTGCGAGTTCCTCCGGAGTTGGCTCGCGGCCGATCTCATGCAAAATCTGCCGGCTGGTGCGATTCATTTTGTTGATGGTTTCAATCATATGCACCGGAATTCGGATCGTTCGCGCCTGATCCGCGATCGAACGGGTAATGGCTTGTCGAATCCACCAAGTGGCGTAAGTCGAGAATTTATAACCGCGGCGATACTCGAACTTGTCAACTGCCTTCATCAGGCCGATGTTGCCCTCTTGAATCAGGTCGAGGAACTGCAGGCCCCGGTTGGTGTATTTCTTGGCGATCGAGATGACTAGCCGCAGATTGGCTTCCACCATTTCTTTTTTGGCCTGCCCAGCTTCCCTTTCTCCTTTCTGCACGAGCCGGATGACATCACGAAACTCGGAGATGTTGAGTCCACAGACCAATGCAGTCTGTTCCAGCTCTTCTCTGAGAGCAATGATGTCATTAAGCGACCGAGAAGTCAGAGTAGACCACCCCCGACCGGACTTCTGGCGGATTTCGGCGATCCACTTTGGGTTCAATTCATTGCCGATCCAGCAGTCAATGAATTCCCTGCGGTTTATTCTCGAACGTTCTGCGAGCTTGATGACTTTGGAATCAATCTCGAACACGTTGTTGTGCACTTGCCGCAGCTGATCAACGAGGTTGTCTATGCGGTTGTTATGGAGGTGCAGCGAATTAACACGGGCAATGAGGTCATTCCGCAGTTGCTGATACTGCTGTTCGCGCTTTGCCGTTAGCTTTCTTTCTTTGCCGCATGCGGCAAGAATGCGCTTTGACTGGATTAATTTCAGTGTTTTGAATTTTTGCGCAATCGTTTCAAGTTCGACTTGAAGTTTTGGCTTCAGCAAAGATTCAAGCTTCGCCACGGAAAGGTTGGCGGCTTCGTCTTCCACCACACTGGCCTCGCCGTCGCCTGAATTCGGTTTTCCGCTTTTGCTTTTTCCGGCGGCGCCCTCGGCCTGCATCAATGAACTGTGCGTGGCTTCGAGATCGAGAACGTCACGCAGATTAACTTCCGCGTTTTGCAGTTCCTCTACCCAGACTGATATCGCCGCAAAGGTCAGCGGGCTTTCTGCAAGTCCGCTGATCATGGTTCGTCTGCCGGCTTCTATTCGTTTGGCGATGGCAATCTCGCCTTCACGTGACAGCAGATCAACTCCGCCCATATCCTGCAGATACATGCGCACAGGGTCGTCGGTTGAATCTGCGCGTCCGCTTGTTGTGGGCTTTACGGCAACTTCGGTTGACTTCGAGACCTCGGGCAGACGCGTCCCGCTCGGCCGTTCCTCCTCGATCTCTTCTTCGGATTCGATGATATTGATGCCCATATTGTTGAACATCGTCATCACAGATTCAATCTCGTCAGACGACAGTTTCTCCTGCAGCTGATCCAACTCATCATGCGTTATGAAACCTCGTTCGCGGGCGAAACCGATCATTTCCTTGATTTCAGGCAGGCGCACTCTTCGCGGCGGAGCCGCGGCAGGACTGTGGGCGGGTATCTGTTGCTGCACAGCGGATTGGATCATGTTCTCTTCCTCGCGCGTTTGACAGGGCTGAGTTTCACTCCGGCGTTTGACCAATTTACATTGGGCTGTCACCTTAACTCGTTGTTTAGAATTCAGGTTTGTTTCACACCGTAATTGGAGATCCGACTCACTTTAATCCTGCTTCACATATAGGACCATTAGTTCAATGCTAAAACCCTGTGCGCCAACTGATCTCAAAAAATGCCCAATGGCTGGGATTGCAGGGCCGAACAGTGCTCTGAATACGCGAAAAAAGACAAAAAACTCTTATGAGTTCCCATGCCGACCGGTAATCGAGTGTTGCACAACAGCCACCGCAAACTCAAGCTTATCATATTTTATTTGGATTTGCTCAGGCAAACAATTCACGGTCGAGGTTTGCTCCGCGCGCCTTTGTTCGACCGGTCATTCTTACGGCGGATGACGGTGCAGCTTGGCAAAAGCTGATGAACCTTTTGACGCACGCGGCACTCCCTCCTTGAGCGCTGCGCGGGAGTATCCGCCTGACGACAACCGAATTTTGGTTTGAAAAAGCATTGCCTTCTGCGGTCAGACCGGAGCTTGAGACTTAAACTCAAAGCCTGAAAAACGGGGTTTGAGACTGTGTTGGTTGAATCAGCGGTGATTGGCTTGCTGGGTTTCACGGAACAACTGGTCAAGTTCATTTACCGCACCCTTATCCATCGCCACGCCGTTTTCAGCGGGAATCGAATCCCAAGCGTGATCCAACAGGTGGTCAGCGCCGCTTCGAGCACGCTCCCGCTGAGCCACAGTTTCAGCGAATCTACTGAGTGAAACGATCTCGGCTCCCTCTTTGGCGTCTCGCGCTGCTTCTTCCATTTCTTGGATCGCGGCTCGGGATGCATCAAGCTTATTCAACTCCTCCGTCAGCATAAGTTCGGCCCGCTTGATGAGTTCCGAGCCCGCAATATCGGTGCGAGACCCATCAGAATTTTTCCTCAAGAGGAACAAATGCTTCGAGCTCGTCAGTTGGTTGATGGTGTGCTCGCCACATTCTTTGGCGGCCATTTCGCAGAAGCTGGACAATTCTATCGGCTCATCAAGTCCAATAAGCAGAATGGAATCCAAAATCTGCCGCAATTTTCCATTGGTGAGTTCAATCTGCTCCAGCCTGCTGCGCACACGGTCAATGACATCAGGAACGCACAGGCATATGCCAAGAATCGTGCTCTCGCGAACATATACGTCGACGCCGTCTCCGCATCGTCCCGCCGCCAAGACGGTGGATCGCAATTCACGGGTTGGGCCGCCGCCGGTCTTTCGATGCTTCGTCCCATTGCGCGAAGAGGATCTGGACCGACCGAATTCAAACAGGCGATTGCGAAATTGCTGGTTGTATTGCCGCCTGACAGAGATATCGCGAATGGTCGCTATGCAGCTCAGTAATTCGGCTTCGAAGCTCGCTCGGTTTTCAGGTGAGTCCAAACTGCGTTTATTCAGCGTATTCTGCCAAAGAAATTCGTCCAGCCGCATCGATTTTTCAATCAGCGCCAGCATGGCTGAGCGACCGAATTCCTTAAGGAAGTCATCGGGGTCTTTATTTTCCGGAAGGAAGCAGAAACGCAGTGATTTGCCAGGTTCCAGCAGCGGCAGAGCAAGCTGCATAGTTTTTGTGGCCGCGCGGAATCCGGCCATATCACCGTCTAATGCCAACACCGGGAAATCAGCCATGCGCCACAGATGCCGAATCTGATGTTCGGTGATGGAGGTGCCGAGCGGCGCAACGCTGGCTGAAATGCCGGCATCGCTGAGTGCGATCACATCCATGTAGCCTTCGGCAATAACGAGCGGCTGCCCGGCTGACAGCGCATCTTGTGCGGCTTTATGGTTGTAAAGGCATGTGCCCTTGCTGAAGATATCGGTTTCCGGCGAGTTAAGATATTTTGCGCGGGCTGACGGGTCTAAGGAACGCCCGCCGAATGCGGTCATTCGGTCGCGCAGATCACGGATCGGGAATATGATTCGGTTCCGGAAGCGGTCAAATGGCGCGCCGCCGTCATCGGGAACAATTGTCAGCCCAGCATCGCTGAGCAGGTTAAGTGAAATTCCCTGTGCTTGAAGATGGTTCGTTAACTGGTATCGTTCATTGCTGGCGAATCCAATTTCGAATTGCTTCTGCGCCTCTTTGGCAACGCCCCGCTGCAAAAGATATTCCCGTGCGGCAAAGCCTGCTTGTGACGCTAGGTTTTTCCTGAAGTAGTCGGCTGCTTTTTCACAGACTTCGTAAAGTGAAATGCGCTGCTTTTCAGCTTCCGCTTCACGGATATCGAATGCAGGAACCGTCATGCCAGCGAACTGCGCCAGCACTTCGATGGTTTCGCGGTAGCCCAAATTCCTGATTTTACGCACAAAGGAGATTGCGTTGCCCTTCTCCTGGCAGCCAAAGCAGTAATAGAAACCCTTGCGGTCATCCAGATGAAACGAAGGTGTTTTTTCCTCGTGGAACGGGCAGCAAGCCCAATAGTCGCCCCTTGAGGGGTTCGATTTACGCGAATCCCAGTTCAGATGCTGTCCGGCGACACGTGCGAGAGACACGCGGGCAAGCAGCTCGTTAACGAATCCAGAGGGAATAGACATGGCGTAAGAATGAAGAATTTTCTTGTTGTGGGCAATGCTGGTTCAGAATTTTTTTTGCCGAATAGCCGAATCTAGGGCTCTGCAACAACGGTGATCCGGTTCAGCAGTATGCCTGTCGAACGGTCAAAGATTAGAATTGCATCATTTTCTGTAACCACCGCATACCAGTTACTCGTTACCGTGAAACTTTGCGCAACCGATCCGTCAGGCAGTGCGATTGTTTCCGGCAGGGTCAAGGACTGCGGTCCAAGAGAGTTGAATCTTAAGACAAACAGTCCGACAATTACAACGAAACCGACAATTAACGTAATTGTTAATGTCATCACCAGTACCTTCAGCCACTTGATTGTGGATGCATCAAGGGCTTCGGCCGGAGTGTTTTTCATAGTGACAGAGCCCCGCAGAATACTGGTGAAAATTGGTGATGAGGCGCCAAATCGTCTTGATAAGGCATTGGCAAGAGAACTTCCAGCGGACCTTGGTCTAAGCCGCACGCGCATCACGCGCCTGATTCGGGAAGGTCATGTAACTCGGCAGGGCATTGCCGTTGTTGAACCCGATGCTTCGGTGCGGCCGGGAGAAGAATGGTGGATTGCATTCAATTCTCAGATTAACCCATCACTTGTTGGCGAAAATATCCCGTTGAATGTCGTTTATGAAGATGCCGATATGATCGTTGTCGATAAGTCGGCCGGCATGGTTGTCCACCCGGCGAAGAATCATCGGCAAGGGACTTTGGTGCACGCGCTCATTCATCGGTTCGGCAATCAATTTGCCGGAATCGCCGACAACCAGCGGCCCGGGATTGTGCATCGATTGGATAAAGATACTTCCGGTCTTTTGGTAGCCGCCAAATCACAGCTTGCTATGGTTCGGTTGGCGGAACAGTTTCAGGACAGGTCGGCTTCGCGCCGCTACTTGGCTGTAATCAGGGGCACTCCGGCGCCTGGAGCGGGATTCGGTCATCGGATTCAAGTGTCTTTTGAGGCCGACGGCTGGATTAGGATCGAAGGCGACATCGGCCGCCATCGCAAGCATCGAGACAGAATGGATGTGGTCCCGCGAACGGGCCGGCACGCCGTGACCCGAATCCGGGTGGTGAGCTGCCATCACAGCCGTTTGGTTTCGCTGATTGAATGCCGGTTGGAAACCGGGCGGACCCATCAGATCCGTGTCCATCTTCAGCGCGCCGGATACCCGGTGATTGGCGACCCCGTCTATAGCATGAATACAAAGATTCTTCCCCAGAAGATTGATGAGAAAGCCCGCAGCAAGGCCGCTGAATTTCCCCGCCAAGCACTGCATGCGGCAAATCTTGTGTTGCATCATCCACGCACGGGTGCTATAGTTCGCTTTAATTCACCACTTCCTGAAGATATGCGGACGCTTGTCGACGCGCTTAAGTTGCGTCTGAATGATGCATAACTTGAATTCGACAAGATCGGGCCCACATATTGAGAGCGAATAGAAAGGATAAGAATTGAGCAGGACCACTTCACTCCCGGCATTGTCAGCTGATGTAGGACTGGACGCCTATTTGGCAGAAATTCGCAAGTTTCCGATACTGGAAAAACAAGAAGAATACATGCTGGCCAAACGCTGGGTGGAACATTCCGATTCCACAGCCGCTCATGCGCTTGTCACCTCGCATCTTCGGCTCGCCGCGAAGATTGCCATGGGGTACCGAGGGTACGGATTGCCGGTTGCCGACGTAGTCTCAGAGGCGAATATCGGTTTGATGCAGGCAGTGAAACGATTTGATCCGGAGCGCGGTTTTCGTCTCGCGACCTACGCAATCTGGTGGATAAGAGCGCAGGTGCAGGAATACATTCTGCGTTCTTGGAGTCTGGTTAAGATGGGAACCACGCGCTCGCAGAAAAAGTTGTTTTTCAATCTTCGCAAAGCGAAGCAAAGGATCGGTGCAATCGAAGGCCAACTGACGGATGAGCAAGCCGGCAAGATCGCAGAAAATCTGAGCGTCTCCGCAGAAGACGTGTTTTCAATGGAGCAAAGGCTGGCTGGGCGTGATGGATCGCTTAATCAGACAATTGGACTGGATGGCGATAACACAACCGAAGTCCAAGACCTGTTGGTTGATCAAAGCGCCGATCATGTCGCTGACTTTGCCGAAAAACAGGAGAAGGAGGTGCGTGCCGGTCTGCTGACCGTTGCGCTGTCGGTTCTGGACGAGCGGGAAGCAGATATACTAAAGAACCGCCGCCTGTCTGATCAACCCTGCACATTGGAAGTGCTTTCACAAAAATATTCGGTCAGCCGCGAACGCATTCGGCAAATTGAGGAGCGCGCGTTCAATAAGGTCAAGGCGCGGGTATTGGAACTGGCTACAGAACAGGGAATGCCTGTCGAATGACCGCAGCAAGTCAGTTTTGCAGGATTTCCAGCACATCGATGTGACGAGAGATCACCGGCAAGCCCCTCGCCTCATAACGGCGGGTCGGCCACCGAAATGCCGAATGGTTCCAAGAGTTTGCTATGGCGATTGGGATCTCCTGCCGCCAACACATCAAAAAACTTGCTTTCGAAGTCAGCAACACCGCTTTCGCAGGCGGTGTATAATGCAGTCGCGACTATGATTCCGAATGGATAAGTGAAGACATAAAGCGGCGCATGAATGAAATGCGGTGCATTCCAATTCATTGAAGAATTCCGCAAACTCTTTCGATTCCGGGACGGGAAACAAATTCATTAAATCCCAATGGGGAAGGTCATCATCATGATCCGCATGTGACCGGGCAATTTTGGTAACCATCCGAACCGTCGAATTTTGTCACGAAAATCGAAGTTTCGGCGAAATCCAGCCGGGCAGCACGCTGGTTTTGTGAGCTTCATGGATTTGGGATAAGACTTCAGCGACGCTGCCCTCCGGATCCGACGAACGACGCTGTTCGAGATCGATGTGCAGAAGGAGATGCTCAGCGGAAGCGAGTTCGGTGCCGTCCGTCCGTTCGAGTATGTGCAGCAGGTGCAGTTTCTTGCCGCGGAAGAACAGGCAATTGGTCCGAACCCTGACTGTATCGCCCGCATAGGCTTCGGCGATGTGGCGCAAGTGTGTTTCGAGCGTGAAAAAGCTCTTGCCCGATTCAACATAATTTTGGTCGCAGCCAGCCAACGCCAGCAATTCATCGGTCGCCAGGCTGAAGATTTCGAGATATCTCGCTTCGTTCATATGTCCATTATAATCGATCCAGTCTGGTGGAATGACGCGCTCCGCAGTTGTGACTGATTGAGCGGCTGTGATCGGCTGCGATGGCCTTGGAAGCGTCTGATCATGCTCTCGCAGGAATTTTCCAGCTCCCCAGTTCCGCGCTTTAAGACCGCGCAATATAGTAACGATGTTGTTGTCTCGCACCTGTTCTAGTTGTTCGATTGAGAGGTGGCCTGACTGTTTGTCGGATTGATCTCCGATTTTCGCGGCGAAGGCTGAGGACATTTCCGGTGTGTCGATTAGCTTGCTCCACGGAAATCCAAGGTACGGGCCGAATTGTTCGATAAAGTGAGCCATACCAGCTGCGCCGCCGGCAATCCGATAGGTTTCGAACAGCCCCATCTGCGCCCATCTTAATCCGAACCCGTGCGTTATCACCTCATCAATTTCCTGCGTGGTGGCTATGTCATCGTGCACAAGCCACAGCGCCTCGCGCCAAAGCGCTTCGAGCAGTCTGTCTCCTATGTGCGCTTCGATTTCCGATCTCACATGCAATGGTTTCATGCCAATGCTCCGCAGGATCTTGGCAGCCTGCTCCTTGATTGATTCAGAATTGGCGGGTGACAGCACCAGTTCGACGATCGGAAGCAGGTAGACCGGATTAAATGGGTGGGCGACAATCAATTGTTCAGGCCGCAGGGCGCCTTCTTGCAATTGTGACGGTTTGAAACCAGAAGTCGATGAGGCGATAACGCCGCCCGGCGGGCTGAACTTTTGGATTTCGGCAAACACTTCTTGCTTTATCGTTAAGCGTTCTGGCACGCTTTCCTGAATCCACGCCGCATCGAAAACCGCTGACCTAATATCTGAGGCAATTTCGAGGCGGCCTTCTGGCGGCAGCATGAAATCATACAATGCAGGATAAAAACGCCGTGCGCGTTCGAGCGCTCCCGTAACAGCGCTGCGGCTGGAGGAATCAGGATCAAAGATGCGCACATGCCATCCGGACAGCAGAAAGCGTGCCGCCCATCCGCCTCCAATCACCCCTCCGCCAACAATCGCCGCTGTTTTATTTGTCTGCACAGCACTCTCCGGTATCAGATGTTTCCATGAGCATATCGGTGAATATTGACTCAGCTTCAATCACACAAAAACCATTCACCAGTTGCCTTTTGTCATTGAAGGCAATGACAACCGGTTAAGTCTCTGGGTTCTCCACCCTATTGCGAACGTGGTCGGTTCCGCCCATCATTTCTTTCGTATCTGCGATATCCTGCAAAGGCGGTGATTGAGTTCGTTCGAGATGGCGGCAACTTGGTTTGGGCAGCCGATTTCGAGTAACTGGATATTCCGTTGCAAAGCAGCGTTGAATTATGCTGAAAGAAGTGGGTTTTGTTGCCGGTTGGCCAAGCGGTCACAAAGACCTGTTGCCGACCGCAGGAATAAACAAAAGCTCGAAAATGCCGGTTTTGACATAGATTTGATCGCAGCGCCGGTTGAAATATTAAAATTAATTTGATAGCGTCAGCTTAGGAGGACTGGGAGGCTGCACTTCAAAACGGAACAAGCGTCTTTGCTTTTATTCGGAAGCCCGTCGGTCTGCGGCTGACGTGGAACACGGAAAGCGGGCGGTGTTGCCTTATGCATTCGAAGCAGAGGCAGTCGAAAGGTGCTCGTGAAAGAAAACAGAAGTAGAGTAGAGAATTCAAAAATGAAGAGATTGCTTTCAATCGCCGCAGCAGTCACGCTCGTCGCGACGGGCGCGATGGCCGAGCGCTATGTGATGATTACCCATACCCAAGGCACAGATCCGTTTTGGCCTGTTGTAGAAAAAGGCGGAAAAGACGCCGCTGCTGCAATCGGCGCTGAATTCGAGTATAATTTCGCACCCAGTGGCGACATGGCTGACATGGCGAAATTGATCGAGGCGGCCACAGCGACCAATCCGGATGGCATCATTGTTTCGCTTCCAGACGCTGCTGCGCTGGGCAACGCTATTCGTGCTGCCGCCGATGCCGGCATACCGGTCATCACGATTAATTCGGGTTTGGAGGATTCCAAAAACGTGGGTGCTCTGATGCATATCGGCCAGCCGGAAGACCTCGCCGGTTTCAAGGCTGGTGAACGCGCGGCTGCTGAAGGCGCAACCAATGCGCTTTGTTTGAACCAAGAGGCGTTCAATACCGCTTTGGTAGCCCGTTGCAATGGCTATTTTGAAGCCATGGGCGCGGAGCTTAACATGATCGATGTTTCGAATGACGTTGCTCAAATCAAAACGCGAACAGCGGCAGCTTTGCAGGCCGACCCGTCAATTGACGCGCTGTTGGCTGTCGGACCGCATGTATGCGAAGCAGCAGCCGGTGCTGTTGCAGATGTGGGGGCAGCGGTTCACCTGTCATGTTTTGACCTGACGCCGGGCGTGATTCAGCTCATTCAAGACGGCGCTGTGGCCTTTACCATTGACCAGCAGCAAAGATTGCAGGGCTACATGCCGGTGATCGTTCTGCATCTTTATGTGACAAACGCAGGCATGCTTCCTGGTTCCAACATTCCTTCGGGCCCAGGTTTTGTTGATGCGAGCAACGCGGCTGGCGTTGCCGAGCAAGCAGGCGTTAACCGCTAACACTAAGATTTTCCTGGCCGCGCAGCGGCCGGGAAACCTGTTGAGCGGCATGCCGAACCTTAATTTATGCATGCACAGGACAAAATTCCCGATTGACGGGGATTATGTGAGCCTGTTGCAATAATCCACCAAAGTGACGGAACAGTTATGACTGAGAGAACTGAATCGGATCGCAGAGCTAAGGAAAACCCATTCATCCGCTTTGTGCGTCGTCCCGAAATCGGTGCGTTTTCGGGTATGGTTGTGATTCTGGTTTTTCTTGCCGTGGTTGCAGGCGATGTTGTTTACAACCCGCTTGGCATCAAGAATAACCTATCGATAATTTCACAATTGGGTATCATCGCGATCGGCGCGTGTCTGCTCATGATCGCCGGTGAATTTGATCTTTCAATTGGATCAATGATCGGATTTGCCGGAATGTCGATGGCGATGATGATGAAATGGGGGTTGCCATTCGGGTTGGGCGAGGCAACGCCGCTCTCTGCCTTTTGCCTGACACTGGCCATGACGTTGGCCATCGGCTGGCTTATCGGCAATATCGTAGTCAGGTCTGGCTTGTCGTCATTTATTGTCACATTGGCGTTTCTCTTCATCCTTCGCGGCCTAACCGAGGTCAGCTTCCGCGAATTCAATGACGGCTCGACACAGATATCCGGGTTGCCGGACTTCAAACAAACCGATTTCTTTGCGTATCTTTTTGGAGGCGAGACGTTCAAATGGCTATTCTCGCTGCTGTACGAATTCGGCTGGAACGTTAATCGCCGTGGCGCGCAATGGGTTACGGGCTTGGATGCGCGGGTCGCTTGGTGGATGGTCATCGCGATTGCCACCTATTTCGTTCTGGCGCGAACCCAACTCGGCAACTGGATCTACGCGACCGGCGATAACAAAGAAAGCGCCCGCGCAAATGGCGTGCCGGTCAATCAAGTGAAGATCGGTCTGTTTATGTTCACCGCCTTCTGCGCCACGATTTTCGCGGCTTGCCAGGTGTTCGATACCAACACCGCAGATGCCGCCAAGGGAAACCTTAAGGAACTGGAAGCTATTGCGGCCGCGGTTGTGGGCGGAACTGTGATGACCGGCGGATTCGGTTCCATTGTCGGTGTCTTGTTCGGTGCAGTGATCTTCGGCTTGGTGCAGAATTCGGTATTCTACATCTCTTGGATCGATGGATCTTACTATCGTGTGTTTCTTGGCACCGTGCTGCTGATCGCAGCCTTCGCTAACGAAAATATCCGCAAGAGAATAACCGGAGGATTGTAGGGTGGCCACCGAAAACACTCCCTTGATTCATATCGAAGGGCTGACAAAGAAATTTGGACCGTTCACGGCGCTGAATGGTGTCTCGATGAAAATCTTTCCCGGTGAAGTGCATGCGCTTCTCGGCGATAACGGTGCCGGCAAATCCACATTGATCAAGATTTTGGCTGGGGTCCACCAGCCAACAGCAGGTCAGATCTTTGTTGAGAGTGAACCGGTTAGTTTTCGTTCGCCCAGAGATGCCAGCAAGGCCGGCATCGGGACCGTCTACCAAGATTTGGCGCTCAATCAGCTCATGTCGGTTACGCGTAATTTCTTCATGGGAAGAGAGATGTATGCCGGACCCGCTCCATTCGGGGCGCTCAAGATGCACGAAATGGACCGGATTACGCATGACGAGATGATCAAGATCGGCATTGACATATCTGATCCGACTCAGGCGGTTGGGACCATGTCGGGTGGGCAAAGACAGAGCTTGGCAATCGCGCGAGCGATATATTTCGGAGCCAAGGTTCTAATTCTGGATGAGCCAACCTCGGCACTCGGACAAAAGCAGCAGATGGAAGTGCTTAAGACAATCAAACGGGTTCGGGCGCTTGGCAGCATCGGAATTATTTTCATAACTCACAATGAGATCCACTCTCAGCTCATTGCCGACAGATTCACTTTTCTTTCGCTTGGCGAAGTGATTGGCGCTGGCACGCACGAGGATTTGCTGGGCGATGATATTCGCCGATTGATGGCAGGAGGCGCTGAACTCGCTGACCTGGAACAGGAGCTCGCGACCATTTGAGCTTAGGTTCACCGGCTGCCCGCGAGGGTTGACCTGGTTTCCCGGCTTATCAGCGAAAGCCAATCACTGTGTCTGTCGTGATAAGGGATTTAAGAATTCTTTCCGCTCCAATTTGAACTGATCCGTCCACTCTGGCTGGATCAGCTTTGTGTGTTGGAACGTTACGCGGTCATCGGTTCCCGATCCCGCCGCAATTGCGCTTGGTCAGCTGTGTCGAATGGATTTCGTGATTCGCGAGGGTCGGATTGGATACCGCATTTTGCACCTGCCCCGAAATTGGGTTCAAGTGCGAAGGTATGGGAGCAGGGCTTCATGGTTTAAAGCCTGAGATCAATGTCACGACGGGGGATGGTTGAAGTGGTCATTCATTCAGTGCGGATTTTCAGTTAGCATCGCTGCCTTTCAATTGCGAACAAGATCAGCAGTCAAAGGAGTCTATTGTGACCGATTTCTGTAATGCCAAGGACTTGTGCCGGAATTTATCCAACCTGCTGCAGAACCCTGTCTTTGATATAGCAATACATTTCGGCAAGATTGACGGAGAGTAGGCGTGTCACCCAAAAAACGGGCCTTGCCAAAGAATGCGGCAGCGAGCGAGCGCGCAAATTCGTTGGGTCGGCGTTCCAGGCAACGTTGATGCCGTTAAAGCGCCCACCATGTGCGCATGGCAACAATCCGGTAGAGATTAATGCTCAAATGTTATCCGCACAATCGGTGTTGAACACAGTCTTCATCAGCCAACAACTAAAGATGTGAGTTAAAGAACGTTATGATTTGGTCGAAAAACAGTTGTCGGATTTCCTTGCGTTCCATCATCAGTTCATGCTGTGCATCGGGGATAAGCTGTAGCTCAGCTTGCGGCCAGCGCCGGGAAATGATTCGAATGGCTTTGGGATCAATAACTCTATCGCGGGTGCCAAGAAAAATTTTGGCGGGATAAGGCGGCGGCTCGAGTTCGAGTAAATTGTCGCATTCCCTTATAGCTGCATGGAGCCACCCATAGGAAGGGCCACCGGTCGAGAGTTCCGGATAAGCTGCGAGCTGCTGCTTAAGCATTTTGAATTTTGATCGGTCGGAGGTGAGGAGATTCTTTCCCGGATTGGCAAAATGGATATAGTTTCGCTGGTCTGTTCCCAAAATATAGGATTTTTCCCTGCCGAAGCGTATCGCCAGCGTCGAGGAAACCGCGGCAACCCGCCGAAAAATGCGGTTTAGGTAGATTCGCCACATCGGCGCGGCGAATGAGACTGCTTTGACATCGATTCCCTGCTGCAGAGAACGAAGAGCGATGCAGCCTCCCATAGAATGACCGATCAGAAAGAACGGCCGCGGCGCGTTAAGGTGGGACAATGTTGAAAACACGGTGTTGGCATCATGCTGAAACTCGATGAAGTCATCGATGTGACAAAGCGACCGGTCATGTGTCTTGCAGTCTGAGAGGCCTTGGCCACGCCAATCGAAGGTCACGAAGTCGAAGCCGTTTTTTGTAAAGGTTTCAGCCGCTTCGCCAAATTTTTCCGCGTATTCGGTGCGTCCATTATAAAGCACCACCGTGCTTTTGCGCCCAACCGGCCAATGGACCATGCGGAGTCGCACTCCGTCATTGGCACGAAGCCAGTATGCGCAGGATTCTGCCGTTCCGCCCGAAATCCGGGCGTAGAACGGGGCCGGGGTCGGCAATATCACACTTGCTGCCCCAGCCGAATTGCGGTTCCGAGGTTTCCCTGCACTTGGAGTCGGCCGCTGAAATACAGATGCGAAGGGTCTGATTCGCGCGAGAGCAAATTAGCGAATGTCTCCGCATCAGCGGTCAACACACATTCTGCCTCACCGCTGCCGACTCGCGCGCCCTTTGAATCCAGAATCAAGCTTCCTAGTCCGTCAATCTCGAACCGAACACGTTCGTCGAACCCATCAGGAAAAGCGCCTTCTAGGGCGCGGCAAGCGTCGAATATCGTCGCATTTTTTTTCATAGCATATTCCAGTTTGATGAATTGCAGGATAACGTGTGTGTCAGGAGACTCAAATGCTGACACAAAAATTTGTGATTGGCCGGAGATATCTTGCTGCCGCTGTCTGTGCGCTGACTATGCTTATGGCTGGAACCGCAGCTGCTGAAGGCAGCCTTGAAGACCGGTTGTTTGAAGAGTTGCTGACTGCCGATGCCGAATCGACTAAACGCATTGAGAAGAATATCTTGGTTTTGTGGTCCGATTCTGGTTCTCGATCATTCAACTTTCTTTTAGAAAGAGGCCGACGCGCGATTGCGGCGGGAAACTATGATGCAGCGATTGATCATTTGACGGCACTGGTTGATCATGCGCCTGACTTTGCCGAAGGTTGGAATGCCAGGGCAACCGCTTGGTATTTGATGGGCGAGTACGAATTGTCGGTTGCTGATATTGCGCAGACCCTTGTGCGGAACGAGCGTCACTTTGGAGCCTTATCGGGACTTGCCATGATATATGAATTGCAGGGCAGGGAACGCGAAGCCATTGCAGTATATCAGGAAGTTCAGAAACTTCATCCGCAGCGGCCGGGGCTTTCCAAATCGATTCAGCGACTGCAAGAGAAACTCTTCGAACAGTCCATCTGATTCATAACAACGTGTGGATTTTCGTGTGAAAAGTGGTCGCGTGACGGCTGTTCTCGGCCCAACGAATACCGGCAAGACCCAGTATGCGATAGAACGAATGCTAGGGCACAGGACCGGAATGATCGGTCTGCCGCTGCGGCTTCTTGCCCGAGAAGTCTATGACAAGGTTCGGAAAGCGAGAGGACCGTCCTCGGTGGCGTTGGTAACCGGTGAAGAACGGATCATTCCCAAACAACCGCGGTATTGGGTTTGCACCGTTGAATCCATGCCGCACGCTATTCACACGGAGTTTCTCGCGGTTGATGAAATTCAGCTGTGCGGCGATGCCGAACGCGGACATGTTTTCACAAATCGGCTTCTTTCGGCGCGCGGGCTTTCAGAGACACTGTTCCTTGGATCGGAAACGATGACCGGCATTATCGGAAAGCTGGTGCCCAAAATCGAATTCCGACGCCGGAGCCGATTCTCCAATTTGAACTATTCGGGCTTCAAAAGAATATCACGAATCCGTCCGCGATCAGCCATCGTCGGTTTTTCGGTGGAGGACGTTTATGCGATCGCTGAAGCAGTGCGGCAGAAGCGCGGAGGTGCGGCGGTTGTTCTCGGGGCGCTGAGTCCACGAACGCGCAATGCCCAGGTTGAACTGTACCAAAGCGGCGATGTTGAAGTGTTGGTTGCCACCGACGCTATAGGCATGGGGCTCAATCTCGACATTGATCATGTCGCGTTTTCGGGTCTTACAAAGTTTGACGGCAGGCGAACGCGATCGCTCTTTCCGCATGAAATCGGACAAATCGCCGGCCGCGCCGGTCGTTATCGGCGCCCCGGAACATTCGGAGTGACCGGTGTTGCGGAACCCCTTGAAGCCGAGACTGTGCTGGCAGTGGAAACAGGTCGGTTTGCACCGCTGCGAAAGCTGCAATGGAGAAATTCTGATCTCGATTTCAGATCGCCGTACACCTTGCTGGCAGCACTCACGGCACCCAGCGAAAATCCCCTGCTTGCGCGGGCGAGGGAAGCCGATGACATCATCGCACTGCGCGGAATCATCGACAATGCGAACATCCAAAATCGATTGCTATCCAAACAGGATATGAAGTTGTTGTGGGACGTATGCCAGATTCCCGACTTCCGAAAGGTTTCACCGGGCGCGCATTTAGAATTGTTACAAAAGATCTTTGAATTTTTGCAGGATTCTGGTGAAATTCCAAGTGATTGGCTTGAAACCCAGATACAGCGAATTGATCGGGTCGATGGCGGTGTTGATATTCTATCGCGGCGTATCGCATTCGTGCGCACTTGGACCTATGTTTCGCAAAAGGTGGACTGGATTGTTGATTCATCTTATTGGCGAGACCGTACAAGATCGGTCGAAGATCGCATTTCGGATGCTTTGCATGCCGGGCTGACGCATCGCTTTGTAGACCAGCGCGTCAGCGTGTTAATGAAACAGCTCAAACGGAAGGATAGTTTGGTGGCCAATGTGGACGGGCAAGGCCTGCTCACCGTTGAAGGTGAGCGCATAGGCCGGGTCGAAGGATTTCGTTTCGTTTTGGATGAAACGGCGTCGGTGGAAGAAGCGAAGACTTTAAAGCTGGCAAGCAACAAAGCATTGGAGGTAGAATTTACTCTGCGGGCCAATCAGTTTTCAACAGCGTTTGATCGAGAAATCGCAATCAGCGAACAGGGTGGCCTAATGTGGGGTGAATTCGCTGTCGGGAAAATCATTGCAGGTCACGACAAGCTTATGCCCAATATTGAAATTTTTGTCGATGATGCAATCGGCCAAGACAATCGCGACAAGGTCGAGAGACGATTGCGCGCCTTTGTCAATCAGAAGATCACAACCCATTTGGGCCCGCTGCTGCAGCTCCGGGACGACGAGAAAATCACCGGATTGTCCCGTGGCGTCGCGTTTCGGCTTGTGGAGTCTTTCGGTGTATTACCCCGCAGGCAGATCGCGAAAGAGATCAAGGCTTTAGATCAGGACGCGCGCGCTCCTCTTCGCAATCACGGTGTCAGGTTCGGCCAGTATAGTATTTTTTTGAATTCGGCATTGAAGCCGGAGGCAACCGCTCTTCGCCTTCTGCTTTGGTCTTTGTCCGAGAATATGGATGTGGTTCCATCCGCTCCGCCGCCGGGGCGCGTTACCGTTCCATCTGACCCATCCGTTCCAGAACTCTATTACCCAATCTCTGGATTATATCGTGTCAATGATCGCGCGATCCGCGTAGATATGCTTGAGCGATTGGTGTTCATACTGCGGCAGCAAGATTCGCGTACCGGATTTGAGGCAAATCCCGACATGCTGTCGTTAACCGGGCTTTCGCTCGAAGACTTTGCTGATCTAATGCGGGGGCTGGGTTACGAGGCCGAGCAAGGAGAGCGGATTAAAGCTGCTAAAGCAGGTTCGGACACAGAGGCGAAGAAAAGTACGGCGCCAGCAGAAGATGTCCAAACAGCGGCAGCTCAGGGAGCCGGCAACGATAGTATCAGTCAAGAGAAAGCAGACCCACCACTTGAACACTTAGCGCATCCAGCGTCGGAAGCCGCACATAGCCAAGCGGTTGTTTCGGAAGCTTCGATCGCCAATGCAGCAGTTTCGACCGAAACTGATCCAGAGTGCACGACGCAGATTTTTTACCGATTTACTTGGCGACCGAAATCAAGACGTCGGCCTGTCTATAGACAACGAACTTCAGATCGCAGCGAAACATCTTCCAAAGATCCGCTATCTCCAAAGAGAAAGAAACCAGCGTCAAACTTTCGTAGGCCGTCCGCTCACAAAGGGCGCAATTCCGGCCCAAGGAAGGTTGAAAAGGGAAAGGCGGCTAATCGGCCCAACAAAGGCAAAAGAAGAGAGAAGCCGATGGATCCCAACAACCCCTTTGCTGTGCTTGCGTCGCTTAAAGACCAATTGAATTCCTGAGCAGGGATGAATTCTGCAAGCTGTGTCTGATCGTGCAGTCTCAGGGAAATGCCGGTTCAATCGACAATGCGCTTTTAACCAATTGTGGGGGATCCGCGATTCTTGGCGTCGTACGGAGAGAATTTCATCAGGTTTGATTCGAGTCGCGTAATCGGTTCATTTAGATTGCCGGGCAGTGTCCAGAATCTTTCGCTGCGGAATTGGAACAGTGTGCTGTTCGATGCAACGCAGGACTGATTTCGCAACAGCATGTTCAAAGGTGTGTGCATGCGACGAGACCTCTTTAGCGCCGGAACAGACCATGCCGTCATTGATTGAAGCTGTTTGTGAAATCCTTGGTTGATATGATGGGAATCCCCCACCGTCTTGCGTTTTTGGTCTTTGATGACTGGGATCTTGTATCTGCGGCGACAAGCATATCGCAACCTCGTTTCGTCACCCCTCTGACTGGGACAAACCCTCTATTCTCGGCCATCGCCTCCAATTCATCTCGTGACAGAGGCGCTGAATTACCAGTGAAGCATATGCGCAGACCGGGCTCAGAAAGTTCTTGAAAGTTCACATCCAATTTCTCCGAAACCGGAGGAATAGCTTGGTTCGGCAGCCGCATCGCTTTGGCGATTTTAGCCAATAGGCGGCTTTCCTCAGGAGTGACAATGCCGTCTCTCTTAACCGCATTAAGGATGCAGCTGAAGTAATCCTGATGGGCCTTTTCTCGTTCGCTCGGCGTTATTCCCATATCGCGGGCGATGCTGTCCAACGTATTCCATTCATCGGAATCTATAACCGCATCGTCCAGAACCCAATCCAGCATGTGCAGGTATGATCCAACTTTTCCATGAACAGAAGGAAAAGGGCTTTTCTCCACCATTTCCCGCATGCAACTGCGCTCTGATTCGTCCACTCGCATTTGGTTGCGGCGATGTGTTCGGTGTGTGAATTGAACCGGAGCGAATTTCCGTTGCACGGCTTCGTGCTCCATTAGTTTTCGATGCAAACCCAATGCACTGGCAAGATGGCTCGTGGCTTGGGCATCCGAAAGCGCCGAATGGGCGTTGAGCAGTGGAATGGAATGATTTTCACAGGCATGTTTCAGCTTTTGTCTGGTTGCTCTATATGTGCAGATGGGACGGCCCATATGAATGGGCAGGTTCATTCGATCAAATTCCTGTTTAATCATGCGGGTGTCGAATGGCGCGTTATGGGCGATGATGACACGCCCATGCAGCCGCGCGGCCACGCATTCAGCAATTTCATTAAACGTTGGTGCGCATTGCACCATGCTTGGAGTGATTCCGTGAATGTGAATCGGTCCGATATCGCGCATGGGATTGACCAATGTGTCGTACTGTTCGAGCAATTCGCATGATTCGGGGTCAAGTACAAGAATGCAGATCTCAACCACTCGGTCTTGTCGTCCGAATCCAGTGGTTTCAACATCGACGACTGCTATGCCCGATTCTGTGTTGCTATTGACGGCTTGCCGCATACTAAGAATCCCGCGTACCACTGAATATTTGGGATGACTGTTTGCTTCCCGTTTGAACCGATCCGGCAATGTCCCTTGAGCAGGAGCATCCAAACCCCGAGAAAATGGTCTTCATAGCACTCCGTTTTTTTTGTTCTGCGGCTCGGAATCAATTGTCATGAAAGCCAACTTTCACAAATAACAGCAAATTCTGAAATGCATTTGGGACTTCCGAACTAATGGAATGCCGAGCAGATCAAGGCCGGATCTTGAAATTGCATCGATTAGGATATATCTGCCCATTGCCTTCTCCAGATATCGTGCATGAATTCGATGACTTATGTTGTAATAGACAGCTGCATTGCCTGCAAATACACTGACTGCGTGGAGGTGTGTCCAGTTGATTGCTTTTATGAAGGCGAAAACATGCTCGTCATTCATCCCGATGAATGCATCGACTGTGGAGTCTGCGAGCCGGAATGTCCGGTTGACGCAATCCGGCCCGACATAGAACCAGGTATGGAGCAGTGGGTCGAGTTCAATCGGAAGTATTCTGAGATTTGGCCTGTGATCTACGAAAGAATCGACCCGCCCGAAGGCGCGGAAGAGCGGGAAAACGAAGAAGGCAAGCTCGAAAAATATTTTTCGGAAAAGCCCGGCAAGGGCACATAACATTGCGGCAGGAAATCCCGATCAACAGATCTTAGGCATCAAATTTGTCCACATGTGTCGCTCAAAAGCGACTGATTCAGGAGTTCCATGAACAGCCTCGGCTTGAAAACTCCAGCCATCAGCCACATTTGATCTGATAATTTGGTCGCTGAGAGACGACCGCCCATTAAGGGATCGCGGAATGGCTAGACGACGCAAATACAAACACTTCAAAGTTGGCGATCACATTGTTTATCCTGCCCACGGCGTAGGAAAGATAACAAGCATTGAAGATCATGAGATCGGCGACATCAAGCTTCAAATGTTCGTCATTTATGTTGAGAAAGACAAGCTTACGCTGCGTGTGCCGACCAAAAAAGCAGAAGGCATCGGCATGCGTCCGCTTGCGAACCCGGAGGTTGTTGACCAAGCGTTGACGATTCTTAAACAAAAAGCTGTTGTTAAGCGACTGATGTGGTCGCGCCGCGCGCAGGAATACGATCAAAAGATCAATTCAGGCGATATCATTCAGATTGCAGAGGTTGTAAGGGATTTGCATCGTAAGGACGATCAGCGGGAGCAATCGTATTCCGAACGCCAGCTATTCGAATCGGCCTTTGAGCGGCTGGGACGCGAAATCGCAACGGTGACCGGCGTAACTCAGCAGAACGCGAATGAGAGAATGGACAGTATTTTGGTTGCCCGAAAAAAATAGCTGCCGGAAAGCAGCCGCAACCTTTGGGCGATTGCGGGCGGTTTCCGCCAATGCACCAAGCTCATCTCGTCATCAAAGGTGACGCTGATCGCGAAGCGAGCGCGAGCATGTAACTTTTCACAATGCAGCAAGGCACAGCAGACAGGCAATTTCCGCAACCTGCTGAATAGCGCCGAGCGTGTCACCCGTAACGCCTCCGATAAGTCGGCGACACGCTAGATTGAGTGTGGCTGCGCAAACCACAGCAACGGGGATCACAACGAAAGCGGCCCAGCCAACGGCTAGCAGTGCAAAAATGAAAGCCAGTCCGCAAGCCAAATATGCCGTTTGTTGTTTCGGTCTTCCGAAACGAGCAGCAAGTCCATCCGTTCGGGCATACGAGGATCGACTCATGAACAACACCATTAGCGCCCTTGAAACAGCACCCGCCACAGCTAGAAAGAGTATGGAATTGAATTGGGCGGATGCTTCGATAATTCCGGTGTGCCGCGCCAAGAATGCCAAGATCAGAGCAGCGGCTCCATAGGTGCCGATTCGGCTATCGCGCATTATTTTCAAACGGCGCTGGGCATCGCTTCCACCCCATAAACCGTCTGCGGTGTCGGCAAGACCATCTTCATGCAGGCATCCTGTCACAGCTGCGAGTAAAGCCAAGACGACGACTGCCGAGATTGAGTGCGAGATGTTAAGAGATAGCAGTGCAACCATGATGGCGCCGGCAGCCGCTCCGATCGCAGCGCCTATGATGGGCCATGCCCATGCCCCTTGCGGTCGTGGATTGGAATGAGCGATTATGGTAGGGAGACACGTCAGAAATCCGACTGACGAATCAATGTCTAACAAGAGGTCCCGTCGACTTATTGGGGGCAATCTGAAATGCATGGCCGTATCCCACGTCCCTGTAGTGACGTTGCAGGGCTAACGAATCGATGGAATTTCAGCAACGGGTGAAATGAGCGCATGAAGACTGCCGTGAACAAAAAAAATTTCCGGAACTTAAATGACTTTGCTGCAATGTTTTGTGAAGCAGAGGATGAAAGTGACGACAATGTACAAGCGGCGATTGATCGCGACAAGCAATTGACCAAGCCGCCGGGATCACTGGGTCGGCTGGAGCAGATTGCGTGTTGGTATGCGGGCTGGCGCGGGGATGCGGACCCAGGGCTTCTCAATCCAAAAATTCTGCTTTTCGCCGGAAATCACGGCGTCGCCCGCAAAGGGACTTCAGCTTACCCATCGGATGTAACCAGTCAGATGGTGGCGAATTTTGAGGCTGGCGGAGCCGCGATCAATCAGATTGCAGTTGCTGTTGGAGCGACTTTAGAGGTTTATCCCATTGAATTGGACACTCCAACAATGGATATTTCGGAAGGCCCGGCGATGTCGGAGGATGAAGCGGTCTCGGCCATGTCCATTGGCTGGAACGCGGTTTCGGAAGACACTGGATTGCTCGTGATCGGTGAAATGGGGATTGGCAACACAACCTGTGCTTCCGCTATTTGCAGCGCGATGTTCGGCGGTGATGCTGAAAGTTGGGTTGGACGAGGGACGGGAATCAGTGACGAAAGAGTTCGGCATAAAGTCGAAACAGTGCGCATTGCGCTGAAACAGAATATTTCTTTTTGCAAGCCCCGCAGCTTGCGGATTCTTCAGGCGTTGGGAGGACGGGAGCTCATAGCAATGGCCGGAGCTGCAGCTAAGGCGCGTTTCCTTCGCATTCCAGTTTTGCTTGACGGATTCGTTTGCTGTGCAGCAGTGGCGCCGCTTCTCACGGTTAGACCTGACGCTTTGTCACATATGTTGGCAGGGCATCGCTCGGCGGAAGCGGCACACGGCAGATTGCTGGAGCGTCTGGGTATGGAGCCTTTGCTTAATCTTGACATGCGGCTCGGTGAAGGTTCCGGTGCAGCCTTGGCGGTTGGAATTGTAAAGTCGGCTTTGGCCTGTCATTCCGGCATGGCGACATTTGACGAGGCCGGGGTCTCTGAACGCGGCGCATAGACTCTACAAATCGCTCCAGCTTTCGTGCTTCGTCGTTTAGCGCTATCGGGTGTTTGGCCGAGGTCCGGTTCTTGAAGAGCGCGCCGGGCAATGGCGGGTTGGTGTCGACTATGGTGTTCGGGCTAAGTTTGATTGCATGAATCCAAAAAAATAAGAGATTTCGAATCTGCGCTGACCCCCACATGGGTATTGCATCCAAACATCGCTGGAAGCAGGCGGGGAGACTGGGCAGACTATGCATTGGAAGAGGCCTTGGCGTTGGCTAATGCGCTTCCGGGTCTGAAGATACTTGGATCAGAATCCGTGCATCTTGCTGCCGCGCGTCCAGGCTTGCTGTTTGGCCGCGGCAAGGTGACGGAGCTGCGCGCACGTTTTGAATCAGAGGGCGTGGATCTGGTCTTGATTGACGGTCCGGTCACACCGGTGCAGCAGCGCAATCTTGAAAAGGCGTGGGATGTCAAAATTCTGGACAGGTCCGGCCTGATCTTGGAAATTTTCTCGGACAGAGCGCGGTCTCGGGAAGGCGTGCTGCAGGTGGAGATGGCGGCGCTGAGTTATCAGCGAACACGGCTGGTGCGCGCTTGGACCCACCTTGAGCGCCAGCGCGGCGGGCTTGGATTTGTGGGTGGCCCAGGCGAGACACAGGTTGAAGCAGACCGGCGTGCGATCGACGAACAGATTTCACGATTGCGAAGAAAGCTGGAGAAGGTTGTAAAGACACGGAGTTTGCACAGAACCGCGCGCAAGAAGGTTCCATTTCCCGTGGTCGCGCTTGTCGGATATACGAATGCTGGCAAATCGACGCTCTTCAATCGACTCACAGGGTCCGAAGCGCAGACGAAAGATATGCCCTTTACAACCTTGGACCCGACCATGAGGGGCTGTGTTCTGCCTACGGGTCTTAGGACTATTCTCAGTGATACCGTCGGGTTTATAAGTGATCTTCCAACTCAGCTGATTGCAGCTTTCCGCGCAACACTGGAAGAGGTGCGGGAAGCAGATTTGATTCTTCATGTCCGAGATATCAGTGACGAATACTCCACAAGTCGGGCATCTGACGTTGAAGCCGTGCTTGAACAGCTGGGCGTCAATGAAACAACACCGCGACTGGAGGTTTGGAACAAGGTTGATCTTGTCGGTTCAGGTGAAAGCGAGGCGCTGATTGCGAATGCTGGGCGGAACGCCGATGTGGTTGCTTTATCAGCCTTGACCGGGGACAGAATAGACACGCTGCTCGACAGGATGTCGAAAGTATTGCTGAACTGCACCAATGAATGCGAGATTGTTTTGCCGTACTCCGATGGAAGGCGCAGTGCCTGGCTGCACGAACAAGGCGTGGTGAAGGAAGAGCGTCATTCACAGGAAGGTTATAGAATTCGGGTGTGTTGGACATCGCAGCAGGAAAGGCGGTTCAGGGAATTATAGTTTGGTTGTGTCGGCGAGTTGGGGGAAGATCAGGTCTCCGGGAATATTGAGCAATGGCTGAAGATTATACCGCGAAATTGTCGGTTTCTCAGGCTGAAAACCGCGTGGCGCATTTCATATTTTGCAACTGGTTTTGGCTAGGAATGCTGGTCGCTGCGGTGTTTGCGGCGCTCCGATATGTTTTGGAATGCTTTGAAGACTCCCGTCCACCGGTTTGATGGTCCAGAGAAGTCGAAATGCGTCAGTGAAGCGCAAGCGTTCGATCGACCGGAACTCGGCGCCTCTGTTTCTTTCAATGGAAATCCCGGCTTGGAAACAGCCGTTTGGCCTGTTCGCGGGGATGCATGGCGCGCGGCGGCTGGCGACGGGGACGAATGGTTTCGTCGGCTCGGGTTTGGGCAATCCCTAGAACGTCGTCCATCGGGAGGCCGAGATCGGTCAGCCGGTGTGACATATCTTGAATTTCCTGCGCGATCAGGTGAATCACAATGCCTTCGCGCTGCAAATAGCCAGCGACACGCAGCAGGCGTCCGCCCATGACAGCGCGCCGGAATTTTTCGTGGATTTTCGGCCATACCACCACATTCGAAACACCGGTTTCATCCTCAAGGGTCAGGAAAATCACGCCAGAAGCGGTGCCAGGGCGCTGCCGGGTTATCACGAGCCCGCAGACACTGGCGCGGCTCAGCGGCGCATTGGTCAGGCTGTCATGCGGCAGAATGCCGGGAATGGAAGGGCGCAGCAGCTCCATCGGATGCGTGCGCAAGCTGAGACGCATTGAGACATAATCCTCCACCATCTCTTCACCCAGATGCATGGTGGGCAGGATCACATCGGTTTCTTGGATGCATTCGCCGTCTATCGGGTCGTCGAGAAGCGGAAGAGGACGTTGGGTGCGAACGGCTTTAACATGCCAGAGAGCTTTGCGCCGGGTCAGACCCAGATCGGAAAAAGCGTCGGCCTCGGCCAAACGTTCCAGAGTGGCGGGAGGCAGACCCGCGCGAAACCAGAGCGCTTCAGGGTCGCGATAGCCATTGCCGCGGGCAGCCACGATCCACTCCGCATCTTGTTCTTTGAAGCCTTTGATTTGGCGAAAGCCCAGGCGAAGCGCGAGATCGCCATCCGCGCGGTGCTCCAGAGTGTTATCCCAAGCACTGTGGTTCACGCAGATCGGACGGATTTCCACATCATGTTCGCGGGCGTCCCGTACGATCTGGGCCGGGGCATAAAAGCCCATCGGCTGGGAATTGAGCAGAGCGCAGGCAAAGATCGCCGGATGGTGGCATTTCAGCCATGAGGATATATAGGTCAGCATGGCAAAGGCAGCGGCATGGCTCTCAGGGAAGCCGTAGTCGGCAAAACCTTTAATCTGTGAAAAGCAGCGCTCGGCCAGATCCAGATCATAACCGTTGTTCACCATGCCTTGGATGAACTGGTCCTTGAACCGTTCAATTGTTCCAACATGCCTGAAGGAAGCCAGCGACCGGCGCAGCCTGTCGGCTTCTTCCGCTGAAAACCCGGCGCCGACAACAGCGATCTGCATCGCCTGCTCCTGAAACAGGGGCACGCCGAGCGTTTTCTCCAGCACTTTGTCCAGTTCGGGGCTGAGAGGGGCCGCCCTTTCAAACCCCTGTCGGCGTTTTAGATAAGGTTGCACCATGCCTCCTTGAATCGGTCCGGGACGCACGATCGCCACTTCGATAACGAGATCGTAGAAAGTGCGTGGCCGCATCCTTGGCAGGAAATTCATTTGCGCCCGGCTTTCCACTTGGAACACCCCAACCGCATCAGCCACACACAGCATGTCGTAGGTGGCCTTGTCCTCCTGCGGAACAGTGGCAATGGCCAGTTCCTGCCCCTTGTGCTGTTTCATCAGGTCGAAGGCCCGCCGGATGCAGCTAAGCATACCCAAACCCAGAATATCGACTTTGAGAATGCCGAGCGTATCTATATCATCCTTGTCCCATTCTATGACCGTGCGATCATTCATGGCAGCGTTTTCGATGGGGCAAAGCTCATCCAGCCGCCCTTTGGTAATGACGAATCCGCCCACATGCTGGCTGAGATGGCGGGGAAAGCCAATGAGCTCATTGATCAGTCGGATGGTCTGGGCCAAGCGCCGGTCGGTTGGGTCGAGACCAAATTCTTTGATCCGGTCCGGGTCAGCTCCACCATTAGACATGCCCCATATCTGCCCTGCAAGGCTGGAGGTTACGTCTTCGGAGAGCCCCATCACCTTCCCTACCTCACGGATTGCCGCGCGGGACCGGAAATGGATCACCGTGGCGCATAACCCGGATCGGTGGCGGCCATAGGTCCGGTAAATCCACTGGATCACCTCCTCGCGCCGCTCGTGTTCGAAATCAATGTCGATATCCGGCGGCTCCCCCCGGTGTTTGGAGACGAATCGCTCAAACACCATGTTGATCTGATCGGGCCGGACATCGGTGATGCCGAGCGCATAGCAAAGAATGGAATTCGCCGCGGAACCCCTTCCTTGACAGAGAATGCCGATGCTGCGAGCATACTGAACGATGTCATGAACAGTCAGAAAATAGGCTGCGAAGCCCAGCTGTTTGACCAGCTGCGTCTCCTTTTCCACCAGTTTGTGATACCGTTCCGGTATTCCTTCAGGACAGCGTCGTTCCAAGCCCTCCTTAGTGAGCCGCTCCAGCCGTCTCTGAGGGTCTTCCCCTTTGTTGATTTCATCAGGATATTCGTAGGACAGGTTGCTCAAGCAGAACGAACAGCGCACCGCGATTTCCAGCGTGCGCCGCAGCGCGCCGGGATGGTTGCGGAACATCCGCGCCATGTCCTCGAACCCCTTCAGACGCCGTTCGGCATTGGGCAGGGCTTTCCTGCCAATTCTGTCAATGGTGATATGTTCGCGAATGCAGGTCAGCACATCGGCGAGTTGCCGGCGACTGGAGTGATGCAGCAGCGCGTCGCCCACTGCTACCATAGGTGTGGAAAGGCGCAGAGCTATCTGTGCGCATGCATCAAAATAAGCTTGGTCGCTGCCATCATAACGCGGTGCAGCGCCAAAGAAGACTTGGCCTGGAAATTGGCGCTGGATGGTCTGGACCGCGGCGCAGGCATTCTTGAGCTTCCCCGGTGGCAAGGCGATCAGGATCATGCCAGTGCAGCCGTTCAGCATATCTTTCAGATACAGTTCGCATTCGCCTTTTCCGGCCCGGAGCTTGCCGCGGGTCAAAAGCCGGGACAGCCGCTGATAGGCGGCTCGGTCGCGAGGCAGCGCTATCCAGTCGACCGAACTGTCGCGCAGGACCAGTCGGCATCCCACAATCAGTTTGGGCAGGTTTGGCATGTCGGGGCAGGGAATCAGTTCCGAATTGCCAATTTCATGGCGCGATCGGGCGTCCGCCAAACGTTGTGAATGGATACGAACCGTTCCGGCGGACTCTTCGCGGAGATTTTGCAATGCTCTGTAAGCCCGAACAACGCCCGCCAACGAATTGCGGTCGGTGATGGCTATGGCCTCCAGACCAAGTTCGGCCGCACGCGTTACCATCTCTTCGGGATGAGACGCGCCGGTGAGAAAAGTGAAATTCGTTGTCACGCACAGCTCGGCATAGCCGCGATTCAAAAGCGGAGCAGGTGGAAACGGACCGCCGGCCATTGCCTTCATGCGAATTCCCCCTGCACGAACCAGCCGGGGTTTTGCGGTGTGTAATAAAGCCAGAGACGTCGACCCTGCCTTGTCGCCACCTGCCAGTAATCGCGAACGCCGCTTCTCCAGGCGTTGTCAACCAGCCACCATTCAGGAGCGATGCGTTCTGGTCCTGTAGCCCGGCCCAGAGTCAGCATCATGCGCCGCCAGCGGAAACTTCTGGGTGGGTTCGGACCACTGCCCGAAATGGGTTCAGGCGGAAAAAGCAGCAGTGGGCGGGGGCGTAGGCTCGTCCATCCGTGCTCAGCCTTCGAATGGGCGGCGGGCGCGATGGAGAAGCTGCGTTCGGGAATATGGCTGTCGGCCGACAGGAAACGCCGGACATTTTCGAGTCCGATGCGTGTTCCGATGCGGGTGATAAGATCATTGAGTCTGTCATGATTCCCACCGCTTGAGAAATAACTGGTCTGCTGCAGGGGCATCGGTTCGACTCTTACCGCTTCCAGCCGCATCTGATCGATCCCATATCCTGCATCCACTTCGCTCACGCCGCGTTCGAACAATGGCAGGATGCGGTCCGGATCGCGTAAAGCGCGCGCCAGCCGCAGTTCCACCTGCTGGCTTTCCTGATCAACCCGGCGGAGTGTCAGGCACAGGATGCGCGCGCCCACTTCCCGCGCATCCAGCTTGGCGCAGAGTTTGTCCATAAGCCGTGACGCTCCCGCCATTACGTCTGCTGTCAGCCCGATCGGTTCGGGCAGGGTCATCCGCACTCCGTAATGGGGCGGCGGGGCCATAGGAGAGATCTCTTCGGGCTGGTTCCCCAGAGCCTGATCGAGTCGCATTACGGGCATAGGGCCGAAACGACGGGTGAGCGGGGCGCGTGGAAGTTTGGCTAATTCCGCTATGCTGCGCAGGCCCAGCCGCTGAAGCGCGGCAGTAACATCCGTTTCCAGCCGCAGCGCTTCTACCGGCAGGGGTCCTAGTGCTTCCCAAATGGCGCCGGGCTTCGCGATTCCACCACCATGACGCGCCATCCCCCAAGCGGCGCCACGGGTATCAGCCAGCCCGATCTCCGCCGTCAGGCCGGCTCGGGTCAGCCGATGTTTGAGATCCTCGACCAGCTCTTTCTCTCCGCCCATCAGATGCGCTGATCCAGTGATATCGAGGACCAGCCCGTCATGCCCTTCCAATCCCACCCAAGGGCAATAGCGCGTAGCCCATCTGCGCAGCGCAAGAAGGAATCTCTGGTCGGCATGGAGGTCTGCCGGACGGGTGATCAGATCGGGGCAGTAAGCGCGCGCATCCGAACAGGGCATGCCGCGCGACAGTCCCTGTGCTTCTGCGGCTTTGTTCAGGCAATACAGCCAGTTGGAATTGTTTTGATTGAGAATCAGCGCAAATGGTGCTTCAACAGGACGTATCCTCAGAACCCGGTCACTTGCCAGCCGGGGGAACCAGAGCGATAAGATTCGCTTTGTGATCCCATTGAACATTCCAAGTTCCTAATCGACCGTTTTTATTCTTTATTAGTTCCCATCTTTGAGTTGTCAAGCCCTCGGAGTCAAAAATTGGTTTGCAGACCCAGCGGGTTTCGGCGGCATTGCTGCCCATGTTTTTGGAAATAATGGCAAGCGCGCGGGTCATTCCTTGCTTTGCAGCAAGCTGCAGGCGTCGTCCGGCTGTAAGGTCAAGCGGTTTGGTCAGTTCCATAACCACCAGCGCCACCGCACCGGAGCGCAGAGCTTCCTCTGCCACGGCGAGAACCTCGGTCTGGTTCTTTCCGGTGGCGATCAGAAGGTCGCCAGGGTCAAGAAAAGGGAAGAAGCCAGCGGGATTCAGCTGCTCTCTCGTCCACGTCTCCAGCACCCAAAGAATTGTGCCGCGGCAATAGGTCGCTAAAGCAAAAGCGAAAAACAGGGATCCGGTGCCGCAGACCTCATGGGTGCGGTGCGGTTTTGGCGGAAAGACAGCGCTAAACTCCTCAGACATTATCGCGGGCTGAAGGGGGGTTCTGACCAGTTCTATTCCGTTATCGGCAGGTAGCTGAACGCCCAGTCATTGTAGCTGGAACCTCCTCGATACCAGACCACTTCGGCGCCCGGGTCTTCCCCATGATTCCAACGCGGCCGCTGACCCTGCTGTCCTGCCCGCAGGACAAGCTGACGGCGCCGCTGGCTGAGCTTGATCGCTTCCGATATTGCCGAACTGTTCCAACGCTGCAGGACGAGTCCGCGCAGACGGCCTTCGACCGAGGATAGGCTTGGATTTCCCGCGAGGTTTTGCCGCTCGTCCGGGTCGGCTGGAACATCGAACAGCAGCGGTGGATCCTCCGATGAATATATGTATTTGTATCGGCCTTGTCGGACCATGAAAATCGGGGAGATCGTGGCTTCGGCAAGATACTCGGCATAGATTTGGCGTTCGGTTTCAGGTGCGTCAAGCAATGTGGCTAGGTCGGTTCCGTCCAAATCTTCTACCGGACTTGTCCAGCCCGCGCCTTCGGCGATTCCCATGAGGGTTGGCAGCAGATCGACCAGAGATGCGGGTGTTTCAACCCGCTGCGCGCCAAAACAGCCGCCTTTGATGAACAGCGGAATCCGCAGCGACGGTTCAAAAAAGTGTTTCTTAAACCACATCCCGCGCTCTCCCAGCATTTCACCATGATCCGAAGTGAATAGGATTACCGTGTTGTCCGACAAACCGATCGCTGTCAGTGTGTCCAGCACTCGCCCGACCATTTGATCAATGTACGAGATCGAGCCGAAATACGCTCTTCGCGCCCGCATGATGTCTTCATCGGCAGCGCGCAAATCAAGCATTTGATGGTCGGTGAGCACCCTCACCGAATGTGCATCATGTTCCGCCGCAGACAATGGAGGCACCTTAGGCAGCGGAATATCAACATTTTCGTAAAGATCCCAAAACTCCTTGCGGCACAGATAAGGTTCGTGCGGATGCGTGAAAGAAACCTGAAGAAAAAAAGGCCGGTCGTCTGATGATCGGACGGTGTCGTAGAGATACTGAATCGCATGAAACGTCACGAGATCGTCGAAATCAATTTGCATCGACCGCTCGCAGATTCCCGCAATGGTCACAGAACGGGGATCGTTGGTGTCGCGCTCGCCTTCATCACCCCAGTTGGGAACCCAAGAAAAGTCGGCCGGGTATAAATCCGGTGTCAGGCGCTTTTCGAAACCATGGAATTGATCGGGTCCAATAAAATGCATCTTGCCGGACAGCGCCGTTTGATACCCGGCTGCGCGCAGGTAATCCGCATAGGTTGGTATCGAAGCGGGGAGCTCGGCGGCGTTATCATACGCGCCGATCTCGGAACATAGCTTGCCTGTTGCCATAGAAGCCCGCGAGGGCGCGCAAAGCGGAAAGTTGCAGTAGGTGGTTTCAAACACCGAGCCTTGTGCTGCCAGACGATCCAGATTCGGCGCATGGCAGATCTCGTTGCCGTAACTTCGAAGAAACTGCGCCGCGAGCTGGTCGACTTGCAAGAGTAGGATATTCGGTTTAGTCATGATACGGATTCCGGAAGCTGTTGACAGCACCATAATATCCGAATTCTGTAATTCGGCAATCTCGCCCGGGAGAGTAGGCGTGGAATGGAACTTTCTTGCCGTATTGAGTGATTTCGACCTTCTTTTGCTGGGGTTGGTGAATACGCTGAAGGTAACCGCGCTCGCTTTGATGTTTGGTGTGCCGCTGGGTTTGGTCCTGGCGCTTTGCCGACTATCGACATTTCGGCCGATCTCGGGAGTAGCGGGGTTTATTGTTGAATTCTTCCGAACCACGCCACCGCTGGTTCAGCTGTTTTGGTTCTTTTTCGCGTTACCTATCCTTGTTGATGTTCGCATGACACCGTTAACCGCTGCGGTGGTCACATTCTCGATTCAGTCCGCGTCCTTTTTTGCCGAGATATTCCGGGGAGGAATACAGTCCATTGATCGCGGGCAATGGGAGGGCGCCAAGGCTATTGGCATGAGTTATCGGCAGTCGTTGTCGCGTGTTATTCTTCCACAAGCGGTCAAACGCATGATTCCCGCTTTCATGGAGCGTTCCATCGAGCTCCTGAAGACAACCACGCTCGTTTCAACCATCGCATATACCGACCTGATGTTTCAGGCCAACGAACTGGCGCAGAAGACGTTTCGGCCGCTTGAGGTGTATACGATCGTGGCGCTGATGTATTTTGTGCTGATTTTCACTTTCAGTCAGCTGTCGATTTGGGTTGAACACCGTCTGGCGCGGTCCGGTGAAGGAACCGTGCGCTGATGGGACACAACTGGGATTTTGCTACCATTTTCGCCAACTGGCCTGTGCTGTGGGTCGGATTGAAAGGCACTGTCTATATCTTTGTGATCACCGTGGCGCTCGGATTATCAGGTGGATTGATTGTGGGCATAGCCCGTTATGCCCGCGCCTCCTTCATAAGCTGGCCCGCCCGAATTTTCGTGGAGGTTTTTCGTAACACACCGGTTCTCGTGCAGATAATTTGGTTCTTTTACGCTTTTCCGATTCTCACAGGCATCGAGACCGATCCGGTCCTCGCTGCTGTATTGGGCATTTCACTCAACACTATGGCGTTCTCAGCTGAAATCTACCGTGCTGGGATCCAGTCCATTGACCGGGGACAATGGGAGGCAGGCAAGGCCATTGGAATGCGATACGGCCAGATTCTGCGGCGGATCATCCTGCCAGTGGCAATCAAGCGGGTGCTGCCGGCGCTCACAAACCGCGGTATTGAAGTTTTCAAGATGTCAACGCTGGCTTCAATCGTGGGCTATGTCGAAACGCTGAATCAGGCAAAGCTGATTTCGGACTTAAATTTCAACCCGATTGAAAGTTATACTGCGGTGGCGCTGATATTCTTCATTGTGCTGTACCCAGTTGTTCAAGGAACTTATGTGCTGGAGCGGATGCTTCGGAAGGCTGACTGAATGAGTGAAATTCTCCGCTTGGAAAACCTGCATAAGAGCTTCGGTGAACTCGAAGTGCTTAAAGGAATAAATTTGCAAGTGCAGGCTGGTGAGACCGTGGCGATTCTGGGGGCAAGCGGTTCCGGGAAATCAACGATGCTCCGCTGTGTGAATTTCATGGAGATTCCAAGTGAAGGACGTATTCATCTCAATGGAGCGTTGATCGGTCGCGAACGCCGGGGACAGATGAGTTATCGCGAGGCTGAGCTTTGTGAATTGCGTTCCAGGATTGGTATGGTATTCCAGCACTTTAACTTGTTTCCGCATATGAATGTTCTGGAGAACGTCATGGAGGGACAAATTACGGTGCTGCGGCGCGGCAAAGCCAATGCCCGGCGGGAAGCAATGGCTCAGCTTAACCGTGTCGGGCTGGCCGATAAGGCCGACGAGTATCCGGCGCGACTGTCAGGTGGGCAGAAACAGCGTGTAGCGATTGCCCGCGCTCTGGCCATGGATCCGCAGGTCATGCTGTTTGACGAAGTCACCTCAGCGCTTGACCCCGAACTGGTTGGCGAAGTGCTTAAGACCATGCAGCTGCTCGCTGACGAGGGAATGACTATGCTTTGCGTTACCCATGAATTGGGATTTGCCTATCATGTGGCCGACCGTGTGCTGTTCCTTCACGAAGGAAAGATTCTGGAGCAGGGTCGGCCACAAGCGATTCTAAAGGCGCCTCAAACCGATCGAATGCGCGAATTCCTAGAGGGACATTCGCTCTTCAAGCTGCCCGATTGAAGGACAGCATAAATCAAATTGAAAATTCGGAGAATGACAATGATGAAATGGCTAATCGCGGTTGTGTCCGCTTTAACGCTGAGCCTCACCGCTGCGCAGGCGCAGTCGACGTGGGAAAAAATTCAAGAAACCGGCAAGTTGCGCATGGGCGTGACCCAAGCCCCGCCATGGTATTCCAAGAACCCGGCGACCGGCGAATGGGATAGCGGTCTGATTGTTTCCATCGGAAAGTCAATGGCCGAGGAGCTGGGGGTTGAGCTTGAGATGGTTGAGGTAACCTGGGCCACTGCCATAGCAGCGTTGCAGGCAGACAAGATCGACATGATGTTTCTTGACGCCACTCCTAAACGCGCGATCGTAGTTGATTATCCGAAGCAGCCGCTCCTTTTCATCTCTCTTGCGGTATTGGCTAACGAGGACGTGGATGCGTCGACTTGGGAAGCATTGAACTCGCCCGATGTTACGATCGGGGTCCCGCAGGCAACGTCGATGGATGCCTTTTTGACACGCACCACCCCCAATGCGAATATTCAGCGTTTTCCGGATAATGGCGCCACCATCGCAGCATTTCAGTCGCAGCGTGTCGATGCCGTTTCACTCTTCCATCCACCGCTTTTGGCTGCGCGTCAGAAGCTTGGCCGCGGGCAGCTTGTGATTCCGACACCGGCGTTCTCATCACCTTCTTCAATGGCGGTGCGGCGCGAGGCGGACAAGACTTTCCGCGACTGGGTTGATCACACGATCTTCTACTATTACGAAACTGGCCGCACCCAACTATGGTATGAAGAGTTTCTTGCTGAATTCGGTTTGGATCCGAAAGCCTCGCCGGTAATTCAGCGCGAACTGCTGTTTGCAAAATAAACATGTTCCGGCGGCGGCTTGCGGGCCGCCGCCGCATTCCGCCATGTAACCGCCGAGCCGTAAAGTGGTTGTTCATGACTCCGTAGCCGATGCCCGCAACGATGACATCCTGATTTATATCGATGGCGCTTTGGTGCATCGTGATGCTGCGAAGGTGTCGGTTTACGATTCCGGTTTTATGCTCGGGGACGGAGTCTGGGAGGGGCTGAGGCTATATGATGGAAAAATTCCATTTCTGAACGAACATCTTAATCGTCTCTTTGAGGCAGCGGTCTACATTTCTCTCGACATCGGAATTTCGCGCAGCGAATTGGCTGAAGCCATTTGGAAGACGCTGCGCGCCAACGATATGCAGACGGATGTGCATATCCGGCTTATGGTAACGCGAGGACGCAAGAATAAGCCATTTCAACACCCGAACTTCAGTGTATACGGCTCTACAATCGTAATTATCGCCGAGCATTCCAAGCCAGACCCGAATGTGCTTGAGCACGGCATCCGTCTGCATACTGTTCCGCACCACCGCGGGCTGCCGCTGACACAGGACGCTAAGCTGAATTCTCATTCCAAGCTGAACTGCATCATCGCATTGAACCACGCGATAGCTGCAGGCGCTGATGAGGCATTGATGCTAGACCCTCTGGGTTTCGTCAACACAACGAACGCTTGTAACTTCTTCATCGTCCGCAAGGGCGAGGTTTGGACATCCAGCGGAGATTACTGCATGAATGGCATCACCCGGCAAAAGGTCATTGGTCTCTGTCATAAACATGCCATTCCTGTGAAAGAGAGAAACTATTCGCTGGTGGATACCTATGGGGCTGATGAGGCATTTCTTACCGGCACCTTCGGAGCGCAGACACCGGTCTTCGAGATCGACGGAAAAGTCATCGGGGGCGGCAAGGCTGGTCCCGTTCTGCGCCGAATCCGCAGTCTTTATAAGGATTTGGTGCGAACAAGCCAAAATTAGAATTATGAAGCTGGGCAAAGGGAAAAGCTGGCAATGTCCATTAGTTCTCCTCTCTGCGCGATGCCTTCACGATGTGGTTCGGTGCAAAAATTCCGGACCGCTGACGTTCAATTTCGGAAATTCAACCCCCCGCACTTCCGGGTTGGCTGTTGTGCGTGAGATTTTGTTGCATCGGAATGTTCGCACTGTGCGATGCTGCTCCAGAATTCATAAGCAAATCGTGGTTTGTCGACGCGATTGATCATCGTCTGGGCCAGAAGCGGTCTCAGCGTCACATGTGCATGAAGCGTGGACAAACAAAGTGATCGGCGGCTTTCCGGCACATGAACCGGTCAAAACTCTTGATAACCGCTTAAAGGCGCTCAAACCGATATTGAATTCAATTCCTTGTGTTTACTGTCATGCTTGGCTGTCAAGAAACTGTGCGGCTCTCACATTGCAGAGCAGGACCGTCTTTCAGCAAACTGTCCACCCATGACACTTTTGCGGAGGTGGGCAACGACAATGTCCAAACTTATATCGAAGGCGCTTCGTTCCATTGTGATGCTGACAAATTGCTGTCTTGTGGCGCGAGCCTTATGCTGGGTATCGGCTACTGGAATGGTTAGCAGCTCAGCTGAGGAAAGATTCCGCTTTCAGATAAACATCCTGTTCGTACGGTCACGAGGTGTTTGCAGAAGCTTTTGCATTATCAGGAGACTGATTTGACCCGTCTTCCGCATCTTCACCCGCAGTGGTCTGATCGGTCATTTCCGCAATTGTTTCGCTGCCAATGCCCGAAAAATCAATTTCGGAGCCTCGGATTCCCAAATCAATTTCGCTGTTGAGTTCACGAATCTTATTCAGATAGGATTCATTTTCTTCGGTTGGAATGTCAGGATCCCAAACCAGCGCAAGCTCGCGTGTCGCGGCTCTGTCAAATTGGTAGAATGCCCTTGTCAGGCGATGTGCTTCGTCCTCATTGGTGCCGAGTTTCTGCAAGACATATCGTCCTGCACGGAGAGAGCTATCGAAGGTCTCACGCACAATCCCATTCGCTCCTGCCTGATACAAAATGAACGCATGAACACGGTCATGGGCTCTGGCGACAATGAATATTTCAGGTCGCTGACGCCGTGCATTATTCACAATTTTCGTTGTGTTTTCCGCGTTGTCGATTGCCACTACCAAGGCTTCGGCACTGCTCAATCCGGCAGCTTGAAGCATTTCGGGGCGCGTCGGATCCCCGAGAAAAGCCTTGACACCCACCTTGCGAAGCCGAGTGATGGCTTTCATATCGGCATCAAGCACAGTCGTGCGGTGGCCGTTGGCGATCAGCAGCTGATTGACCACTTGACCGAAGCGTCCGATACCGGCAATTATGATCGGACCTTCGCTGTTGACATCTTCATTGACCGCGCGATCAACAGGATCACCTATGCGTCGGGCCAAAAAATCATAACCAATGAACAGCGCCGGAGTAAGAATCATGGACAGCGCAACAATAAGCAGGAGCATTTCGGACAAATCGGGTGTGATGACGCTGGTCTGCGACATGAAACTGATCAGAACCAATCCGAATTCACCGGCTTGGGCCAATCCGAGAGTAAAAAGCCAGCGGTCTCGGCCCTTAATTGAAAAAATCAGGGTAAGCCCGTAAAGAAGAATGAATTTGATGGCGATCAGCCCAACCGTGATTCCCCCGACAATCAAAAAATTCGAGGCCAGAAGCTTCAGGTTCATGCTGGCTCCGACCATCAAGAAGAACAGACCGAGGAGCAGACCTTTGAACGGCTCAATGTTGGATTCCATTTCATGCCGAAATTCAGAGTTCGCCAGAACGACGCCGGCAAGAAAGGTTCCGAGCGCCGCGGAGAGCCCGACCAATTCCATTAGAAGCGCTGTGCCGACGACAATCAGCAGCGTCGCAGCCGTCGATACTTCCATGAGACGCGCTGTCGTGATGTAGCGAAAAAATGGCCGAACAAGAAATTGACCGCCAGCGATTATGAAAATGATCGATCCTAGCATGACGAGTGCAACACCCCAGCCGGGAAGGTTTTCAATCAGTGTGTGGACATGATCAGTGGATTCGCCTGCCTGCGCCGCGGTTTCGGCATATCCGACCATAGGGCCGGTGTTTGACAGGGCAAGAAAGGGGATGATCACAAGCATCGGTATAACCGCTATGTCCTGCGTCAGCAGGACCGAAAGTGATGACCGTCCACCGCTGGTTTGAGTTAACCCCTTTTCAGAGAGCGTTTGCAGCACCATTGCAGTCGAGGACAGGGCCAAGGTCATTCCGACTGCCAAGGCTGTTGGCCAGGCAAGGCCCAGAAAGTTTCCGGCAACCGTGATGGCCGAGGTTGTAAGTCCAAGCTGCAATCCACCAAGGCCAATGAGTTTGTGCCGCAGCTCCCACAGTGTTTTGGGCTGAATCTCCAAACCGATAACAAACAACAGCATAACCACGCCGAATTCTGCGAATTCGATGATTTCTTCCGAACCGTGCCCGATCAGACCGGTGATCTGACCGATGACGATTCCGGCTAAAAGATATCCGAGAACCGAACCGAGGCCAGCGCGGCGGGCGATTGGAACCGCGATGACTGCTGCGGCGAGGAAGATTGTTCCTAAGATGAGAAAACTGTCCATCAATCAGCGCTCACTGACCGGCAGCGGAGAGTCCTGCTTCGACTGGTCCATCACAATATGGCTTTGAACTCGTGCGACGCTTTCATGACACAGCAGGACATCGTGGACCAGATGCTGAAGATCCGACAACTCCCGGCAAAAGACACGCAGCAGGTAGCCGGCATCTCCAGTCAGGTTCCAGGCTCCGACGATTTGCGGCAAAGAATGGATGAGCCGCACAAGTGGTTCCGAGGATTTCGAGCCATTCAAATCAACGGTAACGAACAGGAAGGCTTGGATAACCAAGCCAACGCGCACCGGATCCAGCTTCGCAGTGATTTCCGAAATATATCCTTCGGATTCCAGCCGTTGCCGTCTGCGATGCGCTTGCGAAGGCGAGAGATCCAGAGTCTGCCCAAGTTGGTGCGCTGTCAATTCGGCGTTGTTCTGCAGTGTTGACAAGATTAATTGGTCGGTTCTTGTTAACATTTCGTAAACATTTTACAAAATTTACTGTGAGGTATGAAATTTATTCAAAAACAAAAGGAATCGCAAGAAATTTTTGCACTTTGCGGTCAGCGAGCAAATGAGCGGAAGGGCGCCGCATTGATTGCGTTGCCGCTTGCGGCTAGTGTACCGCATACCCGTCAGCGGTCCTTTCACATGGGCAGAAGGCAAACGGTCAGAAATGGAGCTGGCTTGAGCAGATGAAGTATTTCTCTAACCGTAACCGGCCATTTCACATGGGGCCGTTTCCTTTGGAAAAACTCGCGCGAACAGCCGAAGAACCGAGGCTGCAAGACATCCAACCCGAATCCGCTTTGGATTTTTCTAAACATTCCCAAGAATCGGTTGCTCATGCGATTGCACGATTTCTTGCTATGCTCGACACCGTCAGAGATGGAGCGGTTGGTCCGCATGAGGCGGAGATTCCGTCGGATCCGTCCGAGAGATCGTGCCATTTCAAGGCTGCCAGCTATTATTTTGATGCATCCATGGTTGGCATTGCTCAACTCAAACAGTGCCACTTCTTAAAGCATTCCCGTCGAAACCCAATGATCGACGGCATCCGGCAAGAATTGGAAGAAGGGCAGCCCGTAACCTATGCTGCGGGAGTTGACGCAATTTACGCAGACACCTTGGCCGCGGCCCGCCAGAAGTTAGGTCCCATAGATAACCATGACTACGCGATTGTAATGCTGGTCGAGTACACGCGTGACCCGGACCCCGGCGAAAAGGGAACGGATTGGATATGCGGTACGCAAGCGGAACGGGCGGCGCTGCTGACAGCGAACGCCGCTGTCGTCATGGCGAGCTATCTGCGCATGCTAGGATTTTCCGCCAGATCTCATACTGCGACGACTTCAGAAGTCGATCTGCGGAAGCTGGCGGTTTCGGCAGGGCTGTGCGGCATCGTTCGCGGACGGGTGAAGAATGCTTTTGTAGCGGAACGATTCGGGCTTGCGGCTGTAACAACTTCCCTTGAACTGACTCCAGATCTGCCGCTGTCAAAGAATGCCGGACAAAATGGAAATCGTGCGCATGGCCCAAAATGGCGTTTAGGAGTAGGTACAGATCGCCGGGCCTCCACTGCTGTGCCGTTTGCGCATCGTGAATTCAGACTGGGACCTCATCCATTCGAGTCGATCAAGCGAGTGGATGCGCCGACAACCTTTATCGACCCAGAGCGGGTTCCGCGTTTCCCCAAGCGGGCGGATTTTTTTGCGCGCGCGCTGTTCGGAGACATGGGCAAATCGGTGCAAGAGGCAGCCAAAGGCGCACACTATGTGATGAAAAGTCCCATAGGCGGATGCGCACGACGCGCGCTGGGAGCGCTGCTGCTTCTGCAATTCGGCGATGCGCGCGGTCCTGTTTCCGCCTCGGTTGCCGATCCCCGGAACAACGCCGAAAACATCAAAGCGATGTCCTATTACTTGGCGACGGATGCGGTTGGTCTATCAGAGGCGCCGGATTGGGTGTATTATTCGCATAACGCGGGTGGGAACCCGATCAAGCCGTATCATGATAATGCGATTTCAATGCTCTATGACCAAGGTTACGAGACCATGGACGGAGCCTCCGGCGATGATTGGATTTCGGTTGCTCAATCAATGCGCGCTTATCTGCGGTTTTCATTGATCGGAGGCGTGGTTGCAGAGCAGATCAGGCGACTCGGCTATTCCGCGCGCGTGCATTCAGTGCTCGATAGTGATGTCCTTCAACCGCCGCTATTGCTGCTTTCAGGCCTGGGCGAAGTCAGCAGGATCGGCGAAGTCATTTTGAATCCCTTTTTGGGACCGCGGCTGAAGTCTGGTGTGGTAACCACTTCCATGCCGATGAGCTATGATCGACCGATAGACTTTGGTCTGCAGAATTTTTGCGAGTCCTGCAACAAATGTGCCCGTGAATGTCCATCGGGCGCAATCACCGCCGGTCCAAAGCTTATGTACAACGGGTATGAAATCTGGAAGTCAGACGCGGAGAAGTGCGCGCGCTACCGACTGACGAATGCCGCCGGCGGAATGTGCGGGCGCTGCATGAAGACCTGTCCTTGGAATTTGGAAGGGTTATTCTCCGATGCGTCATTCAGGTGGATGGCTATGAATATGCCGAATTCCGCAAAGATGCTGGCAAAGCTGGATGACCGGCTTGGACGCGGAAAAATTAATCCCATCAAGAAATGGTGGTGGGATATAGAACTCGACAGGAAAACCGGTCGGTATGTCCGCGCCGGTGCGACCAACGAACGAGGATTGAATGTCAATCTGGATATCAGATACGAAGATCAGACTCTGGCGGTCTATCCGGCGGATGTGATGCCGGCTCCATTTCCCGTGGTTCAGCCGCTGGACCGTGAGCAGGGAATTACGCGCTACCGCTCAATGCTGACCGCTGCCGATTACAAGCGAAGACTCGAAAGCGGCGATACGGTCGGCCTCGCTCCGGTTTGGTCGCTGGCTGATGGGCCGCCTCCGGTTTTTCCGGTTAAGCTGGTCAAACGCGAAAATCTATCGGACACTGTTGCGCGGTTTGAATTCCAACCGCTTCCTGGAAAGAAATTGCCGCCGTTTGAAGCGGGCGCACATGTGGATATTGTTGTTGCGCCTGAATATGAACGTCAGTTTTCGCTGGCGGGAGATCCAGCGGATGTATCAAAATATGTCGTTGGAGTATTGCGCGAAACCGAAGGCCGAGGAGGTTCGGATTTATTGTGGAGAATATTCCGTGAAGGCCGGAAGGTGTTCATTTCGGCGCCAAGAAATCATTTTCCAATGGATGAGAATGCGGAATTCACATTGCTGATGGCCGGAGGAATCGGAGTCACTCCACTCATGGCGATGGCTCACAGGCTCCACGCGCTGGAACGTCCATTTCTTATGCATTGCAGCGCGAAAACTGAGAAACAGTTCGGCTTTGCCGGTGAATTGAAAGCGACTCCCTGGTCGGACAAGGTCTTTTTTCATTGCTCGAAAGAGTCTGGCAGGGCAGATTTTGCTGAATTGATCCCCGAATTTCGGAGCGGAATGCGGCTTTATGCCTGTGGTGGCGACCGATATATGGATGCTGTGTTTGACATGGCATCAGCCAAATCTTGGCCCGAGGATGCTCTGTCGCGCGAATATTTTTCGGTTCCTGAACAGCCGGAGAGAGAGAATTTCCCGTTCACGCTGGAACTGACGCGAAGCGGATCCGTTGTTTCGGTTGGTGCAGATCAGAGCGCCATTGATGCACTGTCAGCGGCAGGTTTCCCGGTTGACACAAAGTGTTCAGATGGTTTGTGCGGCGTGTGTTCGGTCCAATACATGGACGGTGAAGTGGACCATCGGGACTATGTGTTATCAAGGAAGGAACGTGAAGAAAGGATGCTGCTTTGCTGTTCGAGGGCAGAGAAGGCGCATGGCAAGATCCGGATCGATCTATGATTATGCGGGATGTGTTGGACCGGCTGATTCCATAAGCTTTCGGCGGCGACAACACTTCTTAAATTCCATGCCGAAGCGCTTGAAATCCGCATCCAATCTCAGCTTAGTATGTGCAATAGCTGGAAGCATCCGAGATTATGAATGGGTGGTGCCGAATTGTTGCTGACAGACAATTGCGTGACTCTGAGAGAATCTTGAATATGGTATTTCGGTGGCGGGCGGCTGCCAGCCATTGCAGAAGGTTCGGTGTTTGCCGCATAGATTTCCTGCGGGCCGTTGCGTGCTTGGGCTTGTTTGCTTTGTTGTGCGCTGGCGAGGCTCAAGCGGATTTTCAGGACGGATGGACTGCATACACTAGCAAGAATTATGGACGCGCGGCGGACGAATGGCTGCCGCTGGCTCTGAAAGGCCATGCCGCGTCACAGCTGAATATCGGTGTCATGTATGCCAAGGGGCTGGGCGTTGAACAGGATTTTGTTCAAGCCGAAGACTGGTTCCGAAAGGCCGCTGAACAGGATTATGCCTTGGCGCAATATAATCTTGGCGTTCTGTATCGCGACGGCAAAGGTGTGGATGTGGATTATAAGGAAGCTTGGTATTGGTTCAAGAAATCGGCTGATCTTGGAAATTCGTTTGGGGAATTTGCTTTGGGCATGGCAAATTTGCGAGGTCAAGGCGTTGAAATCAATATAGAAGAAGGCTTGATCTGGCTTGAACTGGCGGCGGAGCACGGCAATGCGCCGGCAATGCATGAGCTGGGTCTAATTTATGAAAAGGGAGAAATCGTTCAATTCAGTCAGGAAAGCGCGCTGAAGTGGTTTCACGAAGCTGCAAGCAGCTTGCATATCGAGGCTGCATACAAGCTGGGCCGGTTATACTCGCAGGGTATAGTGGTGGAGAAAGACAATCTACAGGCTTATGTTTGGTTCTGTGTTGCTGAGGAAGGAGGTCATGACGCGGCTGGTGCAAAAAAAGAGATTATCCGCCAATCATTGACCGAAGAACAGTTGGAAACAGCGGAGTTCATACGGACGGAGCTTGCACCGCAATCTGGGCATCTGACATACTAAAGGGTTCATTTGCCGGTTCGACATGCTGGCGCGCGTTTAGTCACCCGACGCATAGTTTGGGAACGATGGAACTTTTCAAAGTCATTTCGCTGGGAAATTATTGTTCTTGCTTTTGATCCCAGAGAACAAAATTCTTTTGACGAATCATTTTCATGGCGTATGGCGACTTGTGAGGGCGTGCATTGACTGCCTTCAGCGGCCAAGTCCGACCAAGTTTGAATTCAAGGAGCTGTGCTGTGGAAAATTCACGATGTTCAAGCTGGCATGAACGCGCTCGGAAGGTCATGCCGGGAGCTGGTTTGGGAAATTATGATCCGACCATTTGTATCGAGCGTGGCATGGGGTCGCGCGTTTGGGATGCTGACGGGTGTGAATATGTTGATTATCTGATCGGTTCCGGGCCGATGGTCTTAGGCCATTCGAATTCGGAGGTTCTAGAGGCTGTTCAGCAGCAGATACCACGCGGAACGACTTTTTTCACCAATAATCCGCATTGTGTGGAATTGGCAGAGGAAATTTGCCGAGCCGTTGAATGCGCTGAGCAAGTTCGGTTTTTCGCATCGGGAACGGAGGCCGACATGTATGCGGTGCGGTTGGCGCGGGCTGCAACCGGAAAAGATAAGATCGTCAAGTTTGAGGGCGGCTTTCATGGCATGTTTCCAGAGGCGCATATAAGTCTCGCTCCCAGCAAAAGGGTGAATTTTCCAAGGGGTGTTCCAGATTCGGCTGGTTTGACAGAGGCCGTGCAGAACAACGTGCTGGTGGCGCCATTCAATGATCTGGAATTTGCCCGCTCGCTGCTTGATGAATTCGGAACCGAGATCGCGGCGATTATTGTAGAGCCTTTTCAGCGTCTGCTTTCGCCTATCCCGGGATTTCTGGAAGGTCTCCGAAAGGAATGCACAAAGCGAGGCATTGTATTGATTTTCGATGAAGTCGTAACCGGTTTTCGGTTTGCCTATGGAGGGGCGCAAGAGTGTTACGGAGTTGTGCCCGATATCTGCACACTCGGAAAGATCGTCGGCGGAGGATTCCCATTGGCAGTGGTTGCGGGTCGCCAAGACTTCATGTGTCACTTTGATAAGGCCGCCGCGCCAGCTGACGGATTTCTGTTGCATTACGGAACCCTTTCAGGCAACCCGGTGGCAGCTGTGGCGGGTCTGAAGACACTTGAAATTCTCCGTCGACCGGGTGCTTATGATGGGTTTTACACAACGGGCAGGAAGATCATCAAAGGTCTGCAGGCCGGTCTTAAGGACACTGACCGCGCATGGCAGATTGTTGGGGTGCCTGTGCTGTTCGACGTCGTTTTTTCCGATGGCCCGATGCGAAACTATCGAGATTGTCAGAGAGGGGATTTCAATCTCTACGATATCTTCAGCGTTGCATTCAGAAAAAATGGAATTCTCAAACCAGTCGGCAAATTCTATCCGAGTTTGGCCATAACGGATGAGGACATTGAAGCGACGCGGGAAGCGGCTGAGGCTGCGGCCAAAACGCTCAATGAATCTTCACTGGCATTTGCCTGATCGGAATTTTGACTGCTGGGAAACGGGTCGGACACTGAGGTAGTGTCGCAGTGTGCGCATGCCATGGATATTCGTATTTGGGGAACCAAACCAGCGGTCAAATAAAGATTTGAACGATGTCGTCCTTGATGCGCGTCTTGATCATGAACAATGGCCGGCGTGCAGGCAACGCTTTTGCTTTACCGGTCCTCGCGTCGAACAATCCCTGATGCAGGGGACATTCAATGAACCGTCCGTCGAAGTAACCGTCGCAAAGGTTTGCAGCGCCATGCGTGCAGCGGGCCAAGCTCACAAAAATCCCGTCCACTGTGTCATAGACAGCAAATTCGCGTGTTCCGAGGGATGCGGGTGTCGCGTCGCCGCGTTCAATTTGGTCTAGCGGCATCAGATCGCGCCACTGTTTGGTGCTGCTCACATCCGGTTATCCGCCGTTGTTCCAAGGCGTGGCCGCCTGTCAAAGATCTGGGACAAAATGTCGATATGAGCGCCCAGATAGCCGCGCTTTTCAACATGCACGAAGCCTTGGAGCTTGCGGTGAAGTCTAGGCAATGCATGAAAGGGAACTGATGCTGCATAATGATGCTCGGCATGATAGTTCATATTCCATGCCAGAAAGCGCATTGGCATTGTAACAAGATTTGTGCGGGTGTTTTCTTTCATATCCCGGATATTGGGACGACCAACATGTTCTGTCATGCGGATCATCCGCATAACCGGTTCGCCGAGCAGTAACGGAAGCCACCAATACCAAACAGGTCCCCACCAGCCGGTTGCCGCACAAGCGGCGATGACAGCGGCATAAAGCGCAATCATCGCCCGCGCTTCAAAGATCAGTGATTGCCGATCCTCCTTAGGAACAAAAGCTTTTTCCGTGTCAGAAAATCTGCCGACTGCGTGCATTGCGATCTCTTTGAGCTTTTGCGTCCAGAATGGGATCGAAGAAACATACCATATGTAATTCCGGAAGGAGATCGGCAGTTCGATCAGCTCAGGGTCTCTGCCGTGAAGCTGCGTGTAGGTGTGATGGTCGCAGTGCTCGTAGCGAAAAAAACGGTTCGGCAGAATGATCGCTATGCCGCAATAATTTCCGAAAACCTCATTCAGCCAACGGGTTCGAAATGCCGTGTAGTGCACACACTCGTGCTGCAGAGCAAAATGATGAACCCAAACCACGCCGTGCACGAACATCGCCGGCACGATCCACCACGTTCCTGAAGCAAGCCAAATCAAACTTCCAGTGCACAGCAATAGCAGCAAGAATCCGGCAAAGTGCAGTAATCCGGGAAGATTTGACCGTTTCATCAGTTCTTTGAGTTCACGGCGGGTTAGCGCGCCTTCCTTCAAGGCCTGCGTGATTGGCGTGAGAACTTCCTGTGCCATGGGACAAAACCTAACGCAGATATTCCACCGTCAGTTTGCATAGTCTGATTGACTGCGTCAAGGCTTGGCGAATTCCAATTCCGTCAATAGGCGGTCAAAGGCTCTAGCCCATTGAGTCCGGAACTATAGACCGCGGTTTTCCACCGCTGAGACTGAAATTTCGGCTCGGACTCACTCTAAAGGTGAAATTTCCACAATGCAGCATTGTGATCGTTGAATTGCTGATTCCATTGTCAGTTGTGAACCGAAAGACTCTCTGATAAATTATTTTCTGCAACTGTCGTCGGTATGGAAACACGAAGCGACGCTGGATAAACCGGAGAGGGAGGATGCTGGCAGAAGAGAACCGCCCGGTTATCGAAATCCGCAACGTGGACAAGTTCTTCGGACCATTTCAGGCGCTGAGTGATGTGAGCCTCAATGTGCACAGCGGTGAGCGCGTTGTGATCTGCGGTCCGTCAGGCTCGGGAAAATCCACGCTTATCCGCTGCATAAACAGATTGGAAGAGCATTCGGCCGGCAAACTTGTTGTTGACGGAATCGAGCTCACTGACGAGACCAAGAACATTCGCGCGGTGCGGATGGAAGTCGGCATGGTCTTCCAGCAATTCAACCTGTTTCCGCATCTCACTGTTCTTGAGAATTTGACAGTGGGACCGGTCAGGGTTCGAAAGATTTCCAAATCCGAAGCGGAAAAACGCGCCCGAAAATATCTCGACAGAGTACATATTCCAGAGCAGGCGGACAAATATCCGATTCAATTATCCGGCGGCCAGCAGCAGCGTGTAGCGATTGCAAGATCCTTGTGCATGGAACCGCGGATTATGCTGTTCGATGAACCGACTTCCGCTCTTGACCCTGAAATGATCAATGAAGTTCTTGATGTCATGGTGGAACTGGCCGAGTCGGGAATGACGATGGTTTGCGTAACCCACGAGATGGGATTTGCCAGAAAAGTCGCGGATATGATGGTCTTTATGGAAGACGGCAAAATCGTGGAGACTGCGCCGCCCGATAAATTCTTCAAAGACCCGGAAAGCGAGCGCTGCAGGATGTTCCTTGACCAAATTCTCGAACATTAACTAACATGGCTGATCTGGGACCAGCTCGGGAGAAGACACGGACGCGCATGAACTCCGTCAGTCCAATACAGCGGTTTCGCAGGCTGATGAATTCAAAACCAATGTCGGTGGTTTTGTATTTGATCATAATCTGGCTGCTTATCCGTCTGTCCATCACCGGCGCTGAGGCGATGGGCTACAATTGGCAATGGTACAGGATACCACAATTCCTCTACAGCATGACGGAAGATGGATTTCAGCCCGGCGAACTGTTGATCGGACTGGTGAAGACAATCGACCTTTCGGTCCGCTCATTCTTGATCGCCACGCTGATTGGCTTGGCGGTCGCTCTGCTGAGATTATCCGGCCTGCTGGTCGGGTCGGCGGTGGCACTCGGTTATCTTGAGTTTGTCAGAAACCTTCCGCTCTTGGTTCTGCTTTACCTGATCTACTATGTGATCGGTCCGATATTTGAAATGAATCGATTTTCAGCTTCGGTGCTTTGCCTGGCGGTTTATCATTCCGCCTTTATATCCGAAATCTTCCGAGCCGGCATTCTGGCGGTGCCGAAAGGCCAGTGGGAGGCGGCGAAGTCAATCGGCATGTCGGTCCCGCAGTGCTATCGATTCATCATTTTGCCGCAGTCGGTGAAATTCATGCTGCCGCCGCTGACCGGTGAAGCGGTCAATCTCATTAAGAGTTCGGCGATCGTAAGCGTGATCGCGGTTGCCGAGCTCACAACCATCGGACGAAATATCATATCCGATACATACATGAGTTTTGAAATCTGGTTCACCGTTGCGGCGATTTATATGGCTGTAACGCTTGTGCTTTCGATTTTCGTGGCACGGCTTGAAAAAAAATACGCGGTTGCACACTGAATTGGCTAGCGATTGGACAAATGAGGAAGCTGGCGTGAAACGCAAAAAATGTATTCTCATCGCCGTTTTCGCCGTGGCGCCGACAGCAGCGAGCGCCATTCCGGCCGCTCTCAATCAGCGAGCCATTCGGTCGATAGTCTGATGCTGATCGAACGCTCGCGGAAGTTCTGGTTTGGAATTCGGCGGGGTATGGTCAGCGGTGTAAAAAACAGTTTTTAGTCTCGGTTCAAAAAGGAGAGAAAATATGAAACTGACGAGACGTGTCCTCGGCGCTGCCATGGCAGCTGCGCTGGCATCATCAATAGCCATTCCGGCGGTTGCTCAATCGACGATGCAGTCGCTTTCGGGCGAGAGCGTCATAGAAACCATTAAAAAGCGCGGTGTTATCAAGATTGGCTTGTCGTTGTTCAAGCCATGGTCAATGCGCGACAAGACCGGTGAACTGATCGGCTATGAACTTGATGTTGGTCGAAAGCTTGCTGAAGATATGGGTGTGGATGTCGAATTCATTCCGACGTCCTGGGATGGCATCATACCCGCGCTGGTTGCCGGCAAGTTTGATGTGATCATCAGCGGCATGTCCATAACAGCACAGAGAAACCTGACCATCAACTTTTCCAATCCGTATGCTTATTCCGGGCTTAGAATCCTGGCAAACCGGTCAATGACCGAAGGTTTCACCTTGGAAGACTTTAACAGCCCGGATGTGATAATGGCCGCCCGCAGAGGTGCAACGCCCGCGACTGTGATCGCAGAAACCTTCCCCAACGCACAGTTGCTGCAGTTTGACGAAGACGGCGCAACGCTGCAGGAAGTTTTGAATGGAAGAGCTCATGGGACCATGGGTGCGGAGCCATTTCCTTCTTCCAGCACAGCCCGCTATCCCGATATCGTCCATGTTCCTTTTGACAAGCTGTTCGATCAGCGCGGCGAAGCGTTCGCAATGCGGAAGGGAGATCCGGACGCCTTGAACTTCTTCAACAATTGGATCGGGCAGGAATGGCGGTCCGGCTGGCTGCAAGAGCGCCACGATTATTGGTTCAAAACCGAAGACTGGGCTGACATGGTCGAATAAGACCGGGCTTGGCAAGACTCTGCCGGACGGTGCAGTCCGGCAGAAATCGACGGAACAATTCGATGAGACAATGGATGCGGAATCTGCGAAAGCGGCTGCACTGGATGGACTTTGTGATTCTGGCCATTCTGCTGTTGTTTCTGGGATATGTTTGGCAGCAGATTGACGGAAAGCTGCAATATGCCTGGCGCTGGCATCTCATTCCGAATTATTTGTTTCGATTCGATGAAGAGACCGGCCGCTGGGTAGCGAATGTTCTTATATCAGGTCTTATCACGACCATCAGAATCAGCATCTATGCCAGCGTTTTGGCGATCATTTTCGGTATTTTACTGGGGATCGGCCGAACCGCTAAAAATCTTACGGTCAGGATGCTGGCGCGGACCTATCTGGAAGTCTTGCGCAATATCCCGCCGCTGGTTGTCATATTCATATTTTTCTTCTTTCTTTCTGAGCAGTTGATTGCCGCTCTCGACATAGAGCTGTGGGCGTATGGCATTGCCCGTTCGGAAAACAATGGCGTGTGGGAATTCTTCTTTGGCGACATGCGGAGATTTCCATCGCTGATTTCAGGAATTATCGTTTTGGCGCTGTTTGAAAGCGCCTTCGTCGGTGAGATTATCCGCGCAGGCATCGAATCGATCAGTAAAGGACAACGAGAAGCCGCGCGCTCGATCGGCATGGGATGGATCGATGAGATGCGTTTCATCATTTTGCCGCAAGCTTTGCGAAAAGTTCTTCCGCCTTTGGCCAACCAGTTTATTTCACTCATCAAAGACAGTGCGATTATTTCACTGATTTCAGTCTCGGATCTGACGCTCAGGACGGTTGAACTTGCAAATTCCACCTTGATGATATTCGAGTCATGGCTGACTGCCGCAGCGCTTTATTTCACGCTGTGTTTCGGCTTGTCGATGCTGTTCAGGCGGCTCGAAAAACGCGCAAAACAGTACTGAGCGGTTCTTCCCGAAAGACACTCCGCGGTTTCGGATCGATCAGCGTTATCGGGCTTCCGCGTCGATACGTCTCTGCAATCCCACTCTGAACAGCTTTGCCCCGGCATCCAGGCCCAGATCGATATTTGGGGTTGTTTTGTTCGCCATGCCTTTATGGACCGCCTCGAGAACATCGCGGTCTTCTTCGAAAGCCATCCGGGCTCCAGCATTCATTCGCTCTGAAATCTGCTGGTCATCCGGATCGGTGTTACGATGCTGAAACCAAAAATACCGGGTTCGGTTCTCGTCGATCGGCGTCATGAAATTATATGAAATATTCACATATGTATCGGATGCCGGCACAAGATCCGGACCTCCGGTGCCGGCCGGTGTGTAAACCGACTTATTCAGGGCGATTGCCGGGACACACATCTCATAATGCTGCAGCCTGTCGCACTCGCCTTCAAATTTTACCAAGTCGGCATAATAGGGCGAAGGCATTCCTCCATAAATCCAGCGATGCACGATGACGCCGCGGTCGGTAGTGTTGACGTGAAGCGGCTGGTCGTCGGTTCCCGCACCGGCGAATGAGGTGACATGAACCCACGCCACATGGCTGGGATCAAGGAGATTGTCCGCAACCCAAAGGTAGTTGCAGTCAATGTCAAGCGCACCGCCTGCAGTCGCGCCCCAGCTTGGATTGTCAAAATTCTCGATCGGGAACACCAATTCAGGATCGGCCCTTTCCTGATCACCCATCCAGATCCATGACAAGCCGTAACGTTCCAACGTTGGATAAGACCTCACCACAGCTCGTTTCGGAATACTGTCCGGTTGGGTCGGAGCGGCGGTGCATCGGCCGTGTCGGTCAAAGGTCAGTCCATGATAGCCGCACTCGACGTGATCGCAGTCAGTGAGGTTTCCTTTGGAAAGCGGCAGTTTCCGGTGAGGACATGCATCTTCCAGCGCCGCCAACTGACCATCTTGCTGCCGGAAGAAGACGATGTTCTCACCGAGAATGGTTTCAGGTTGGAGCTTTCGTTTAAAGTCCTTGCTCCAGCCAGCCACGTACCATGAGTTTCGGAGAAACATAGCTTATCCTTAGTGATCCGAATTGATGCGACGGAGGGTAGAGATAGTTGATAAACCGGGCAAGCTGAAACCCTGAACTCGGATTCAATGCTCGCCAATCCGATCCCTGCAGTGATTGATCCAGTGAATTCGCCAACTTACGATACGCGATCATTCATGCTGAATCCGAATTGGGCGCTTCCGCAAAACAATGGCATCGGGAAAGCAAATCGGTTAGCGTAGGATATGGTAAATCGGCTTTGGGAGAGTCTGTTATGGGTGCATGGATTCGGATGCTGTCCGATGAGCAGGCCGATGAGAAGCTGCGCCAGGCACTGCGGTTTGCCAGAACGCCGCATGGGACGGTTGATAACGTGATGCGGGTTCATTCGCTGCGGCCTTCCACAATGAACGGACACGTGGCACTTTATCATGCCGCTTTGCATGACGAGTCCAACGAATTGCCCGGCTGGTTTCAAGAAACGATCGCCAGCTATGTTTCGATTTTGAATGAGTGCGATTATTCATTGGCCAATCATTGGGCCAACGCAAGGCATTTGATGGATGATCCTGAGAAGGCTGCTCGCATTGAAGACGCTCTGAAGTCACGCAACCCAGCTGCGGCATTCGCCGGTTCCGAACTCGAGATGCTGCGCTATGCGGAAAAACTCACAGTCAGCCCCGCAGCGATGAAAAAATCCGATGTTGAGGCGCTGCTGGGATCAGGCGTGGATGACGGATGTGTCTTGGAGCTGAATCAGATTGTCTGCTATTTCAATTACGCCAATCGCGTATTGAATGGATTGGGAGTGACCACTGACGGCGATATCGTTGGCTACTATGCAAGCGATTCCAATTCGAGTAATTCAGACCGGGCTTCAAAGCGCAGTTCGGACGGTGCAACGGTGAGCGATGAGTAAATCCAAATGTCAGCGCTATTCAATATTTGCTCTTGTGAAAGAGGGGATTCGAGGACAGCGAGGCTGGCGCGAAGCTTGGGCAACACGCCCGGTCAATGCGCATTATGACACACTGATCGTCGGTGCTGGAGGACATGGGCTTGCGACCGCCTACTACCTTGCCAAGATTCACAGCGGGCGGAACATTGCCGTGCTTGAGCGGGGCTGGCTGGGCGGCGGCAATGTGGCGCGCAATACAGTTACCATACGCGCCAATTATATGCGCGACGAAAGCATCCCGTTTTATGTGAAGTCGGTCAAACTGTACGAAGGGCTCACCAAAGAACTGAATTTCAATCTCATGCATTCCAAACGAGGCATGATTGATGTCATCCATACCTGGCCGAAACAGCGCGAGATCCGCCGCCGTCAGCTGGCGATGGATTTGCACGGAGCGACTTACAAGCCGCTCACAGTTGACCAGATTCGGCAGATGGTTCCGTTGCTGACCGGTGGCGGACCCAAGGCGAGGTTACCGATCATCGCGGGAATGCTGCATCCGGAGGCGGCTGTGAATCGCCACGATGCGGTGGCATGGGGATACGCGAGAGGCGCCAGTGCGCTCGGCGTTGACCTGCACCAGAATACCAAGGTTGAAGAATTGCTGCGCGATGAAAGCGGTTCGATTTGCGGCGTTCGCACCAACCGTGGCGTCATTAGGGCAAACAAAGTTGCGTTGGCGGTGTCCGGCCATACAACCAGCTTGACGGATACCGTTGGACTGAAATTGCCATTGCGCACATTCAATCTGACGGCCTTCGTCTCAGAACCAATTCAGCCGGTGATTGATTTTGTGGTGAACTGTCCTGATCTTGGGGTTTACCTTTCGCAATCGGACAAGGGTGAATTGGTCATAGGAGGCGGTCCGGATCCTGGCCAGTCTTTCCTTCGCGACATCAAGCAGAATGTCTTTGAAGACATTGTGTGCGCACTGCTTGAGCTCTTCCCTTCCTTTAAGCGGCTCAAACTGCTGCGTCAGTGGGGTGGTCACTTGGATATGGCGCATGATGCCTCGCCGATCATGTCGGAAACTTCGATTCCGGGACTGTATGTGACAGCAGGCTGGTGGGGCGGCTACAAGGCAATTCCTGCCGGCGGCCTGACATTCGCCCATTTGCTTGCCACAGGCGAGCCGCACAATTTGATGCGACCATTCGGTTTGGAAAGGTTTCGGCATCTGGATTTTATTTTCGAATCTGGAACCACGGCTGTTGTTTGAGGTGCGTTGATGCTGCGGATTAACTGTCCATTCTGTGGTCTGAGAGACGAACGGGAATTCACTTATGGCGGCCCGTGCGCGCCTCGGCGTCCAGAAACCGCCGCAGAACTCGGTGATGAAGAGTGGATAGATTATCTTACCTGCCCGCACAACCCGGTCGGAATTGTCCGGGAATGGTGGTGGCATTCGAAAGGCTGCGGAGAATGGGTTCAAATTGCGCGTGATACCAAGACCCATGAAACTCCAGCTACCGAAATAAAGGGCCGCTGAAGTGAATGGAGTAAATCGGCTGCCCGAGGGCGGCATCATTGACCGCAACAAAGTGATTGAATTCACATTCAATGGAAGAACATATTCTGGATTCAATGGCGATACCGTGGCTTCAGCTCTGCTCGCCAGCGATGTGAAGCTTATTGGACGGAGTTTCAAATATCACCGTCCGCGCGGCATCGTTTCATCAGGTTACGAAGAACCTGGCGGTGTCGTACAATTGCTTGGTGATCAGGCTTCCGGCAATTTGCAGGCTACCATGGTCAATTTACGCCAAGGTCTGCAGGTGCGGTCGGTCAATTGCTGGCCATCACCGGCGTTTGATCTTGGCGGCATCAACCAGATTTTGGCGCCGTTCATTCCAGCTGCCTTTTATTACAAGACGTTTTTCTGGCCGAGCTGGAAACTTTATGAGCCGTTTATCCGAAGAGCCGCGGGGTTGGCTGCGGCGCCTGCCACCGCGCCGGCGGACGGTTCCTTTGAAGTGCGAAACCATCATTGCGACGTTTTGGTGGTTGGCGCGGGTGCGGCGGGACTAGCGGCAGCGCGCTGCGCTGCGCAAAGCGGCCTGCGTGTTTTGATTGCAGACCGCGACACCATGCCTGGCGGACGTCTGCTGGATTGTCCGGCAGAGATTGACGGGCTGCATGGTGCAGACTGGGCATCGGAAATCGCATCTGATCTCCGGGACGCGGGCAATGTCAGATTTTTGCAAAACACAATGGTTTGGGCTTGCCGGGAGCACAACTTGGTTCTGGCCAGCGAAAAATTGCAAGATGGAAGACTGGAACGAAACTGGAGGATTAGAACTAACAGACTCATTCTCGCCACCGGTGCGATTGAAAGAATGCTTGTGTTTGCGGGCAATGACCGTCCCGGGGTCATGCTGGCATCGGCTGTGAACAGCTACATCAACAGATTTGCGGTCAGGCCCGGAAATCGGGCGGTCGTGTTTGCAAACAATGACAGTGTCTACGAGACCGTTTCGGCTTTAAGGCGGGCGAAGATAGATATCGCAGCGGTTGTCGACATCCGGCAACACCCGCCGCTTTTGCCGGAATATAAAGCCGCGGGAATCCGTATGATTGCGGGGGCGGAAATCACACGGGTTTTAGGCAGAAAAAGCGTGCGCGGTGTTGAGATACGAAAACGCAAAGGCCTCCAAACAGAGAATTTGAAGTGCGATCTGTTGGTCGTATCCGGTGGTTGGAACCCCGCCCTTCAACTTTGGTCGCAGGCAAGGAAGCCGATTGCATTTGATCACGTTACTGCATCATTTGTACCGGATGGCACGCGGATGGAGGCGGCGTGCGTTGTATCGTCTGATGATGGAAGGATCTGTTGCGCCGGCGCGGCAGCTGGCGGTTTTGAACTGTCGACCGTGATTCACGGCGGCAATCAAGCTGGTGAAAAGATTTTGTCGGAACTGCATGCGGCGAACTCAGTGGAAGGCAGCGCTGGTATTCCAAGCCAAACATACACCTATGAATGTTCGCCATCGCCTGCCTACGGGGTTCAGTCTTGGTGGCATTCCGACACGCCGGTCAAGCCGGGTAAATCCTTTGTCGATGTAATGAATGATGTGACTCTCTCGGATATTCATTTAGCGGTAAGAGAGGGATATCGATCGGTGGAGCATGTTAAGCGATATACCACCGCGGGAATGGGAATCGATCAAGGACGCACTGGGAATATCAATGTCATTGGAGCGATAGCCCGCATAACCGGAAAATCGATGGAAGAGGTTGGAGTTACCACGTTTCGGTCGCCGCTCGCTCCTGTTTCCTTTGGGTCCATTCAAGGCATACGCGAAGATTCTGTTATCCTGCCGTTCAAGCATACGCCGGTGACAAAATGGAATATTGCTCAGGATGCGGTGATGTACGAAGCCGGGGCCCGCTGGAGACGGCCCGGGTATTTCCCCAGACCGGGTGAATCCATGCTTGATGCGGTCAATCGCGAAGCGATGGCTGTTCGAACCGGTGTCGCGGTTTATGACGGTTCGCCGCTCGGGACTTTTGCGATTAAAGGACGAGACGCCGGTCGATTGCTCGACATGATCTATACCGGCGTGTTTTCGGATCTGCCGGAAGGACAGGGACGCTACGGCATTATGCTAACCGACGCCGGAGTGATTCTCGACGACGGTGTGAGCTTTAGAATCAGCCCGCACGAATATTTGATGTCCACTTCAACAGGAAACACCTCGCTGGTGTACCAACATATCAGAAAGTTTCTTGCTGTCGAAAGGCCTGAATGGCAGGTGCAGATCACCGACCTCACCTGTCAATGGATGAACGCGACAATCTGCGGACCGAAAGCGCGGGACTTGGTTCAGGAACTGGGAACGGAAATCGATATTTCCAATGAGGCATTTCCGTTCATGGGAATACGAGAAGGTGTAGTTGCCGGATTTAAGTCGCGAGTTGCCCGGGTCAGTTTCACCGGGGAGCTTTCGTTTGAGATCAATGTGAGAGCAAGGGATCTCCGGCCATTGTGGGAAAAAATCATCGAGGTCGGGTCGGACTTCGGTATCCAGCCCATCGGTTCGGAAACCAATCATGTCCTGCGGGTGGAAAAGGGATTTCTGTCGCTTGGCCACGAAGTTGACGGAACCGCAGACCCGATTGACCTCGGTCTGGGTTGGGCAATGTCAAAGAAGAAGGAGTACCTTGGCAGACATTCGGTATTTTTGCGGCGCATGTCGGGCAGACCGAGGCGCGAACTGGTGGGTCTTGCAACCAAGGACAGCCAGCGTGTGGCGCCGGAAGGAGCGCCGTTAACTCCGGGCGGAAGGCGCGAGCCAAGCGAAGGCTTTGTCACCGCTTCTGTTTGGTCGGAATGCTGCGGCCGTTCAGTTTCGCTCGCGTTGCTGATGGATGGCAAGGCGCGTCATGGTGAGACAGTTCATATTCGGTTGTCGAACGAAATTATTGAAGCGACCGTGACAGGATTCTGCGCCTATGACCCGTCGGGTGAAAAACTGAGGAGCTGACACGGCCATGACGTTTGAATTCAGCCGCAGGCCGCAGGCTGCTCTGCTTGATATCAAGGGACGCCGTCCGGCAGTCGGGGAATTACTCGGCAGTTTTGGTCTGAAGCTGCCGGAGCAGTCCAATTCGACTTCGTCATTCGGCGAGATGACATCTTATCGGGTTGCGCCATGCCATTGGCTGCTGCGAGCTCCGCTCAGGGTGGAAGACCAATTGCTGCGGGAAATCAAACCTGCTTCGCAGCGCCCTGACATTCTCATTGAACTGGTATCCGATCTATGGGTGTTTTATCGCCTAAGCGGATCGGGAATGAATGATGCGCTTGCAGTAGCGACGTCACTTGACTTCGAGGAATTGAAAGAAGACGCGGCGACCTTCACAGAAGTCTTTGGAGAAAGGGCGCTTTTGATTCAACAGTCCAGCCATTGGGAACTTGCATTCGAGAACTCGCTTACCGCAATGATGGAAGATTATTTTTCGCGCATTGCCGGTTATGCGGCGCTTGATTCAGAGGTATGAAGCCATTGCAAATTCTGCAATGTTCGATTGAATCAAACTGTTATGGAATTGGTTTCAATGCCGAGTTTCCAACGCACGAATTGCTGCAAGGAACGGTTCTGGAGGCATACAGTAAATTCCACCTCCGATTCGACCGAGTTCACCTTCATTGTCCAGGATTCCCAGAGCAATGGCTGGACCGCTTCCATGAGCAGCCACATGGCGGCACGAAAGACCAAGCCTGATTTTAAGTTCACCCAGCCCAAAGTGACGTCCGATCGGCAACTGCTCCCGCCGATTGTCAAAATCCCGCGGAAGAAATTCCGATAGCGCTTTTTGCTGCTCAGGGGCCAGTTCGATCGCCATGGCGCCGAGCCCAAACGCGTCCACAATCGCGCTGTCGCCTATCGCTGACAAAGCGCGGGCCGGGGAAACCGAGGAATCGATCTTTCCGATCGGTGGTGAGGATTGGGTTGTGAACCACCGGCCTGGCAGCCCGGAAATCTGAAGTCCCACTTCCCTTCCATTTCCTCCAGCTGCTGTGACCAAAGCAGAATCTGCAACTCCTTCTGCCGCTTTCAAAGCGCATTTGGTAGCCGCCATCCACAGATTTAGGAACAGGCTCGGAGAATTAACCATGAATTCGAAGGTTCGATTGCCTTTGAATTTGTCGCCCGCCCTCTGCTGCAGCTCATCGATAAGGATTCTCGTGCCAGCGACTGTGCGTCCATGGCAATCATCCCCCTGCAGCATTGCGGATGCCGCTATCGCAGCGAGATCAATACCCTCGGCGATTCCCATTCCAAACGTTTCAGCAAACGCGCCATTCATCCAGATCAGATGCTCGAGAGCAGACTCAGTCCGGAGGCCAAGTCGGGGGGCGGGGCCGTTTCCGCCGTTAATGGGAGAAAAGACGCGAACTCGTCCGCCATGCGCATCATACACGGATTGCAGAAGCATCGACGCGGAAACAACAGCCGCCAAAGGCGTGACCACTCCGTAATCCTGAGCGGGACGAAGCAAGATCCGGCCAGTTTGAATTAAGCGCTCAGCTTCGTCAAAACTCTCCGCTAATCCTTCAAAGACAGCGGCGACTGCCGCCGAATTCAGAATCGGCTGCGGAATTGAGCCGGTGTTCTCAAGTGAAGGCCCGGCATGCAGCATTACGTTTCTTTCCAGCGGCAGCTGGGAAGCTGGAATCAAGGCGTTCCAGACTGGTCGTGCGACCATCGCCTTGTCAAAAGCTATCCGGTCAGCGCTATGAGGCCGATGCTGGGCCAATGATCAAGCATCCTCAGGAATGATCCAAGTCTCCGAGAAATACAAAAATGCGGAAGTTGTTTCTTGACCGGCTTGAACCCTGGTGCCAACCTCGCCCGGAAGTTGGCGGCCGTTAACGAATATCGACGCCCTTTGCGCTGGCACCAGCACAGTGAACATGATGTGCTCACCGGTTCCGACCTGATCGGGCATAAGTTCCAGAGCCCGGGGTTCTTCAAGATCTTCCCATATCAGCTGGACCGAAATCCCATGACCGGTAACAGTTTCAGTATACCGACTGCCCATAGGATCACCGGAACTTGAAATCTGTGGCGCATGGTGAAATTTCAGATTTTCGAACGGAGGGGCGTTTTTGAAGGCGGCGAGCTTGCCGATAAATTGCTCCATCAGAAAGTCAGCCAATTCAGGACTGTCACCTAAGAGCAGATTTGGGGCATCAGGCGCGGCCTCTGCGCTGTCAGGTGTTCCATAGAGCAAAAGCAGCTGGCCCGCGCCGACTGGCGACCATGCGACCCGAAAGAACAGGGCCATGGCGGAAAATTCTCCGTTTGGCCCTTTAAGCAAGATTCCTGGATTCTCACCGGTCCAATCGACTTGTCCAAGGGGAGTGGGTTCGTTTAGAGGCATGGTTCAATCCGAAGCAGTGGCGGCCACGTAGGTCACGGAGAATGAAAGAAATGAATGCAGCAAGTGTTCATCAGGCTGAGCGTGGATTTGGGTTCGTCCCGCCAAAGCTGTTCCATTTACGGAAAGGCTTGCCGTTTCCGAAACCATCGTGACCGAGTAGACATCGTACTTTCCTGAGAGTGAACGCGCAGCATTGGCCTCAAACGGGACCGGCGCGGTGAGGCCTGACCAAATCATTTCAACTTCAAGGTCGGAACCTCGGATTTGAGCGCTGAAGCCAACATCCGGTGGTTCCAGACTTGTGACGCAGGATTCAAGATGGAGCCAGCCTAAAGACTGAAGTCCGGTTTTGGCAGAGAATGCGGGAAGATTATGAACCCAACCGTTCATCAGCCAGCTTGCAAGCTGTTGGTTGTCGGTGAGAAGCAGATTAGCGGCGTTCGGCCATCCACACATTTTGTCTGGTTCACCTAGAACAACAGCAACCCGTCCCCGCCCGAAGGGCGACAGATCGGCGCGTATCAGCGCAGCCAGCGCGGATGTTTTGCCGTCATCGGTCCGCAGGTGAATTTGATGACCCTCACCGGACCATTCGACCTTGCCTGGATTTATCGAAACCCGTGTCATGACCATTCCGATTCGTATTGTTTGAGTGCGGATATAATTTGGCGGCGTCTTTCGTCGCCCTTCAGCTCGTCTGCACTCTGATAAATGCGGGCGACATTGTACGCGACTTCCTTTACGACCGCAGCGTCGTCACGGTCCGGCTGGACCGGAATCCTCAGCATCGTGTCGCCCCCATAGGTTGGTATCGGCGAAGGGTAAGCATCGGCGGGTTGTGCGGGAATCCGCCCATCCGCCAGCGCACGAATTGCTTTCCGCAGCTTGCGGCGAACTTTGGCAACGCCTCTATCTGTAAAAGCAAGCTGCTCGCGCGAATGCACATTGATCGGTCCCTGCGATACCCATGCATCGTAATCTCCGGGGTCAGCTTGGCGCTGGCTATAACTCCGATCGCCGCTTTGTCCGTAGAAGTCGGTTTTTCCAATTCCGACCTCATTTTTGTCGGTCAATCCCTGAGGATCATCGCCTTCGCGGAAGTGCCTCCACGCAATGACCAGCGTATGTGTGTCGTCAACCGGTGTTACCCACCGGCTGAGCCCGCAGCGTCCAAAGTAGCGCGAGTTGTCGGGAACCGGAAAATGTCCGCCGTTCTGTGTGAAGCTCGGCAGCATTTTGTCATGAATTCGAATCCAAACGATATCGCCAACGCGGCGAGTGTTTGTATAAAAGTCGCCATAGGAACGTTCATAAAATTCAACCTGTGGAAGCGCGGCGAATGCATCGATGAATTGCGTTCGCACTGCCTTGGTATGCAGATACACGACATGAAAAGGATCCCATGCATTCTCCATGACCTGCAGCCAATTGCATGGCGAATTGATCAGGTAAGGCAGCATGTCGTCTCCGCTTTCGTCAAAAGTATCCATGATGGGAAACGCCGGTCTGGATTCGGTTGGCCCCATATAGGCGAAAACGATTCCTTTAAATTCAATGACGGGATAGGCGCCCAAGCAGGCTTTGTGCCGGACTTGACTGGCTGGCGGCTCGCAAGGCGTATCCAACACGGTTCCGTCGATTCCGTATTTCCAGCCATGGTAGCTGCATCTGATGCCACCTTCTTCGACAATTCCGAATTCAAGCGACATATTTCTGTGTCGGCAGTGCAGGTGGACCAGTCCGAGTTGTCCGCCGAGTTCGCGGAACAAAACCAAGTCCTCTCCGAGAATTCGCAGTCTGAACGGCATTTCGCCGACCTGTTCAGTCATGGCGACCGGCATCCAGTAACGGCGCAGATATTCACCGCAGGGTGTTCCCGGGCCAACTTGTGTGAGCTCGGGATCCGGCTCAGAGAGCCAAACTTGTTGTTGATCGTGCCCTTGGAAACGTCCTTGGGGAACTGCAAATCTAGGATCAGATTGATCCAATAGCTGATCCCCCTAAAGACAAATACATCACCGGTTAGAAGTCTGCCATGCAATTGCAAACCTTCAATGATTCCACCTTATCGCATAACAATTCGATTGCGCAATTCAAATTCCTAAGCCATTCTGGCGCTCCATTATCGGTGCAATTGGCATGAATGACCCTATACCAAAGCCTGGCATACTCAAGGTGCGCAAGCACATGGTTGTCATGCCCAGCAATTCGCGTCCTGTCTCAATTTTTTTGAATTCAAACGAAAGTGCGTTTGGACCGAGCAGCGCGGTTGTTGAATCCGCGAGAGCCGCTGTGTTTGGTATTGAAAGATATATTGAGAACCAAGAATACCAACTTGTTCCAGCATTGGCTGAGGCTCATGGACTGGATCCATCAAGAATTGCGATTGGCTGCGGTTCCGATGATTTGTTGGTCAGGCTGGCCCGAGCATATCTGAACGCAGGGGACGAGCTTGTGCGGTCGGCGAATTCTTATCTTAAGGTTCCCAATTATGCGCATTCGAATGACGCCGTTCCTGTAGCAGCGCCTGATAAAGAATTCGGAGCGTTGCCCGAAGCGATTCTAGAGTCCGTTACCAACCGCACTCGTGTGGTCTATCTGGCGAATCCCGATAATCCGTCCGGGAGCTATCTGCCGGTGTCAGAGGTGCGCAGACTGCATGCCGGTTTGCCATCCAATGTCCTTCTGATCGTCGACTGCGCGTATTTCGAGTATGTGGATCAAGACAACCCTTCAGAAATCATGCGCCTCGCCGAGCAATGCGAAAATGTCGTGGTCACGCGGACATTTTCCAAAGTCTATGGTCTCGCCGGCGCTCGCGCCGGATGGATCTACGCATCGCCCGCGATTGTCGATGTGGTGAACAGGCTTTGCTACACTTTTCCGCTGTCCACGCCATCTCTTTCGGCTGTGATGACAGCCCTAAAGGACCAGAAACACGTGGATTTCGTCCGGTCCGAAACCTTGCGACTGCGCACAGAATTTGCTGATCGCTTCTCGGCATTAGGGATCAGGGTATATCCCAGCCAAGGAAATTTCTTACTATTGGAACTTGATGATGCGGTGGGAAGATCAGCTGAGGAAACAGCGTTTGAATTACGGCGGCAGGGAATCGCAGTTCGACGATTCACTGCGCCTGCGTACGGCGATTGTCTGCGCGTAACGATCGGATACGAGGGGGATATGCAGGCTTGTTGCAGTGCATTGCGAAATGTTTTCGAGGCTGATGCTTCATGATGCTTTCGGAACACAAGCGCGGCGATGATCTGCAGCGACCCAATGGCGGGGCGATTATTTCTGCTTTGAAGGCAGCCTCGGTGAATCATATCGTTGCGCTGCCCGATATCGTCACAAGCGACGGGCTGTTATGGCCGATCGCCGGAGATACGGATTTTCGCCTGATCCGAATTTGCAAGGAAGATGAGGGCGTTTCGATTTGCGCCGCGATGTCGTACAATGGGACACGAGCCGTTTTGATGATGCAGCAGACCGGTTTGATGGATTCGTTGAATGCAATTCGGGCGATTGGCATGGATTACCGGTTGCCGGTCGTAATGCTGGTAGGGCTGCAGGGCAAGGAGCCTGGTTTGCATCCTAGGCATTCGGGTTCATATGGTGTGAGAATTGTCATGCCGGTTTTGGATGCGATGAGCATAGAGCACACGTCGATCGAAGACTCGAACGATGTGCGGATCATCAAGCCGACGGTTGATCAGGCATATGAACGGTCGCAACCGCATATATTTCTCATTGGCAGATCGCCGGTGGCGCCATGAGACGTGATCATGTTTTGGAAATTCTCAAGGAGCTTGTGGAACCAAGAGATATTGTTGTTGGTGCCTATCAAGCCTTGTTTGATTGGATGGCGATTTGTCCGCGAGCCCTAAATTACCTGTCGACCGGGGCGATGGGACAGGCATCATCCCACGCGCTTGGACTGGCGATCGCGAACCCGGATCGCCGGGTGATCGTGTTTGATGGCGATGGAAGCCTTCTGATGAATGTTGGTTCGCTTGCGTCAATTGCGAGCGCTGATCCTCCAAATCTATTCCATTTTCTGTTTATGAACGGGACCTACGAAGTGAATGGCGGTCATCCCATTCCGGCGGCGGGCAAGTTGGATTTCAGGTCTATCGCGATCGCCTGTGGCTATCGGAAGGCCGAGAGATATGAGACGCTCGAAGTGTTTCAGGACGCGGCACAGCGTTTCCTGCTGGAACGAGGACCGGTATTTGGCGAGCTCCGGGTGTGTCCTGGTAAAGAATATCCTCGCGACTATGCGCAAATTCACAGCGAGGGCGCTCGGTCGCGGTTTCGCAAGGCGTTGAATTCGAACTAAGCCGATCATTGGCGCATCAAAGCACGGCGTGTTCCTTTCTGCTGTACTTACAGCAGACACTGCATCACATATGAAGTTGGTCCGCATAGTCGCAAACGGCAATCGATTCACCCATTTTGCTTTGCCATCGGCGCTCCGCCGCACAACTTATGCCCAACCGAATGCTTCACCCGGTTCTTCGGCTTGTCGATGATCATTTTCTCGCAAGGCGTCATTCTGCGGCCGCCGAATTGTCCCACAGCGCTGCTGTGCGCCGAGGTGAGTTGTCTTTGGCGTTTTTTGCATGGATGTCCGCACCGGCTGTAAGCAGTATTTCCGTTGCTTGGACCGAAGTTCGACCTTTTGCGGTTCATGGCCCAGCGCAGAGGCGCGGAACCACTATCGTCTCGGGCATTAACATCTGCTGCTTTGGCGATCTCCGCCTCCACCTGCGCGGCGGAAGCTCTAGCTATCGACCTTGGTTCAAGCTGCTGGCCGGCATCGGCATAAGCCGAAGAATTTAGAGCCGCAGCCAGAACCGCCGAGGTTGAGAACATTACACTTTTCCAGAATGGCGCTGTGAATAGATTTGCAGACCAAAAGGCCGCGAGGATGAAAAACCGCTTGCATATTCAATGGACAGAACATTCCGATATGCGCGAAGCACAATTTCGATACTCCTTGGTCATGTCCTTCTGACTTGAATTAACTGAGCTGTATGGATTTTCTGTGATTTTTGCCCCAAGGAGTGTTTTTGGAATAGGAAGATTATTGATTGGTTGAGGCGGGAATTGAAAGATCATTCGACTGAACTGACGGAAAGAGGAGCAATGCCACTGCATTGCAGCCACTGGGGCACATACCGGGTCAGATCAATCAACGGCAGAATTGCTGAAATGCTTCCGTTCGAGTTGGACAGAGATCCATCGCCTATCGGAAACAGCCAGGTTGATACGCTTAATCATCCGCTGCGAATTACAGCTCCAATGGTTCGAAAGAGCTGGCTTGAAAGCGGACCCGGTTCTGCGACCCGCTCAAGAGGCAGCGACCAATTTGTAGAACTGTCGTGGGACGATGCCGAAAGTTTGGTGGCGAATGAACTCGACAGGGTTCGACGATGTTTCGGAAACGCTTCAATCTACGCAGGTTCGTACGGTTGGGCCAGCGCCGGACGGTTCCATCATGCACAAAGTCAGCTCAAGCGTTTTATGAATTGCATTGGCGGATTCACCTACTCGGTGAACTCTTACAGCCTAGCGGCGGCTGAGGTCGTCATGCCTCACATTATGGGGCCGTTCCACAAGCTTTTGGACGAGATGACAGGCTGGTCCATCATTGCTGACCACACAGAGCTATTCGTGGCTTTTGGCGGTGTTCCGCTGAAAAATGGTCAAATCAACGCGGGCGGCGCAATGAATCACTGCCAGCGAGATGGTTTGAATGCAGCGCGCAGAAGCGGTGTGCGGTTCGTGAATATCTCTCCGGTGCGCGATGATCTTCATGATGGTTTGGAGGCCGAGTGGCTGCAGCCGAGGCCAGGCAGCGATACAGCGGTTATGCTCGGATTGGCTCACACGATATTCCTTGAGAACCTTCATGATCAAACGTTTCTTGATAAATATTGCTCGGGCTTCGGCAGATTTCTGGAATATCTGACAGGCAAGACAGATGGTGTGCCTAAATCGGCTGATTGGGCCGCATCCATTAGTGGTTTGAGTGCGGATTCTATCCGCCGGCTCGCGCGGCGTATGGCATCCTCAAGGACCATGATTTCTGTAAGCTGGTCACTGACCAGACAAGATCACGGAGAGCAGCCATTTTGGTCCGCTGTCACCGTGGCCGCGATGCTTGGTCAGATCGGATTGCCGGGCGGAGGAATTGGATTTGGCTATGGTGCGGTCAATTCAATTGGCGACCAGTTTACGATTGTTCCAGCCGCATCTCTTCCGCAAGGTCGCAATTCAGTCAATGATTTCATCCCGGTTGCGCGCATTAGTGACATGCTGCTGAATCCAGGAGCTCAATTTGATTACGATGGACGCTCGTTCGCCTATCCTGACATTCGGTTGGTTTACTGGGCAGGAGGCAATCCATTTCACCATCATCAAGATCTTTTCCGACTTAAAGAGGCATGGAGCCGACCGGAAACTGTCATTTCCCACGAATGGGTATGGAACGCGCTGAGCCGACATTCGGACATTGTCTTGCCCTGCACGACTGCGCTTGAACGCAATGACTTGGCGATATCGAGAAGCCCATACCTGGTTTTCTCGGAAAAGGCTGTTGAGCCGCCGTCGGGCTGCAGAAACGACTTTGATATCTTTGGAGGGCTTGCTCGGCGTTTGGGTGTCGGCAGCGAATTCACAGAAGATCGAGGTGAAGCGGACTGGCTGGAGTGGCTGTATGAGAAAACCCGCCGGCGCATGCAAGCGCGTTCAATTGAACTTCCGCCGTTTGAGGTGTTTCGGCGTCAAGGGTATCACCAGATCGGCGCTCCCCAAAATCCTAAGAATTTTCTGCAGGATTTTCGAGAAAACCGCGCATCCAACCCTTTGCCAACTCCGAGCGGTAAGATTGAGATCTATTCAGAGACTGTCGCGGGATTTGGATATTCTGATTGCCCGGGACACGCAGTTTGGCTGGAACCGGTTGAATGGCTTGGGTCGAAGGACCGCCGTTTCCCGCTGCATCTGATTTCAAATCAACCGGAAACTAAATTGCACTCGCAACTGGATCACGGAAGCGTCAGCATGGCCGACAAAATCGGAGGGAGGGAGCCGGTTGCCATACATCCATCGGATGCGCGGGAAAGGGGCATCAATGAAGGCGATGTTGTCAGAATCTTCAATGATCGGGCCTCATGTTTGGCGGTTGCGAGAGTGACCGATTCCGTTATGGAACAGGTTCTTCGAATGAGCACCGGAGCTTGGTTTGATCCGTCAGAGTCAGCGAACCTTGGTCCGTGTTGCATGCATGGAAACCCAAATGCGCTCACCCTTGACAAGGGGACGTCACGGCTGGCGCAGGGTCCGATTGCGCATACATGCTTGGTTGAAATTGAGGCTTTCGATGGAGTTCCTCCGAATATAGGTGTGCGGACACCGCCTGAAATTATACCGCGGGTCGGCCCGCTCGGTGAGCCATTGATTGCCTGATATCTCCGCAGACTGCCAAAGCGCCGCAAATCTCCTTGAACTTTCAAAATCGTCAAGATCTTCTGCGGTTCAGTCTCGTCCAACTGAATTGTTCTTCAGTTCTTTAGGTGAGCGTTCATGGATAGTTGACCAGTGCAATTAAGCAGTCCACCGGAATTAACAGATTAACGGTGCACCAATCCCAGAATTCCATCTTGAAGCGCTGATCAGAACCCAACGCCAAAATACCAAGAGCCGATACCCTGCCCAACCGCACGAATTTTAACTGATGCTTTCACTTTATTGCTGAAAAAATTCCAAATCGGGACTTGACGGGATAAATCCCAATCGGCACAAGGAATGTTTTTGTGACAGCTGCTCGATTGCGCCGCAGTCTGCGAACCAAATGCAGACGACCGAAGGCATTGGGTCGGCGGCGGGAGGGAATAGGTTTGGTGCCTGCACCCAAGGGTAAACCGAATTGTCGATCGGTGTCGCAGCTTTGGAGAATATGCCGAGCTTTAGTCAGGATATAAAATATGAACAGACTTGAAAGTAATGAATCGATTGCGCGGTTTCTCGACGGCAGCATCATCAATGATTCTAAGGAAACTTTCGTGCCAAACGAGCTCTGCAATGATTTGATGGGCGGCGATCAAGCGTAATTCAAGCCTTATCCGCGTGCGGCAACTTCCCAAATTTTGCACGACCGAATCAACTTTGAACGGCTGTAATCCATTAGATGTATGATCTTTTTATAATTGGTGGAGGAATCAATGGATGCGGTATCGCTAGGGATGCCGCGGGGCGCGGACTTTCGGTGGGGCTTGCCGAAATGCACGATATCGGCGGCGCGACCTCGTCAGCTTCAACAAAACTGTTTCACGGCGGGTTGCGCTATCTTGAATACCTGGAAATTAATCTGGTGCGCCACGCCCTGAAAGAACGTGAAACTCTTCTTTGCGCAATGCCACATATTTCTTGGCCGATGCGCTTTGTCTTGCCACTCCATGACAAAATGCGGTTTGACAACTCCACTCCAGTAGCCCGAATTCTCCGCATTTTATTCCCTTGGATGAAGAACCGTCGTCCAGCATGGCTGCTTCGCTTGGGATTATTCTTTTATGATCAACTCGCAGGGCGAAAGATTCTTCCGGCAACCAAACCGGTTGATTTGGTTGGGACCACCGAAGGTGTTCCGCTTAAGGCGAATTTTAGCCGAGCATACGAATACTCCGATTGCTGGGTCGACGACTCCCGCTTAGTTGTGCTTAATGCCCGGGATGCGAAAATTCGCGGTGCAAGAATTTTTGTCAGAACAAAGGTCATTGCCGCGGTTCGACATGACAGTCATTGGGAAATCACTCTCGAGGACTCGTTGCGAAGCAAGCGTTTCAAGGTGCTTGCGAAAATGATCACGAATGCCGCCGGCCCGTGGGTCGACGATATTATCCACTGCAAACTCAGATTGAATTCATCTGCAAAACTGCGTCTTGTTCGAGGCAGCCACATTGTCGTGAACGCACTTTACGATCATGAGAAGTGCTATCTCTTTCAGGGTGATGACGGCAGAGTGATTTTCACAATTCCTTATGAACAGGATTTCACCTTGATCGGCACAACTGATCTTGAACATGATGGTTTGGAAACAGAGCCGGAATGTTCGTGCGAAGAGAAATTCTACCTAATTGAATTCGTCAATCAATATTTTAAAAAACAGATCACAGCTGATGACATCGTATGGACATTTTCTGGTGTGCGTCCACTGTTTGATGATGGTTCACTGTCGGCATCCGCGACCACGCGAGACTATGTCCTATCCCTTGATAAGAACGGCGGTGCGCCGGTTCTCAACATCTTCGGCGGCAAACTCACCACCTATCGGCGTCTTGCCGAAAATGCGATGCAAATGGTCTCAGAGGAATTAGCGCACTCTGCCAGAAACTGGACAGCGGGAGCAGTTCTGCCGGGGGGTGGTTTTTCAGTGGGCGGCGTGGATGATTTGCAGAGTCGGCTCATGAAACGCTTTACGTTTCTTTCGGACAGTTGGGCCAGCCGCTTAATCCGCGCCTACGGAACAGACGCGGAGGTTCTGCTCGGAACGGCCGCAACCACTGATGATCTTGGAATAAATTTCGGTGCGACACTTACTGAGGCTGAGGTTCTTTGGATGATAAAGAATGAATTCGCACGGACCGCGGACGATGTTGTCTGGAGAAGGAGTAAGCTGGGCTTGCGAATGAAGCGCGACGAAATCCAACGGCTTGAAGAATGGTTGGCCAAGCCTCGTGACGCTCAGGCGGCTTGGACAGCAGATTGATCACTTAAGAATTCGCCAGCCGACTTGATTGCCGATTAAACACCAGCGCAGCGTTTGCAGCCAACTCCAGTTTTTCAATCTGGCATTCGATCAATCGGTCCGCCGAGCCTAACCCAATCAGTGAAGCCATTTTGCAAATGGGAGGCTTCGAATCCCATTGTTTTCAAGGTTGCAACTGTCAGAGCGGATCGCCAGCCGCTGGCACAATAGAAGACATACTCCTTGCCTTCTTGGCTGAATATTTCCTTAAAATAGGGACATTCGGGATCCACCCAAAACTCAACCATGCCTCTCGGTGCATGGAAACTGAGCGGAATGTAGCCGTCGCGCCGCCGCTCACGAATGTCGCGTATGTCTACTACAACCACATTGCTGTCCGCGTATCGAGAGATTAATTCCTCGGTGCCGACTTCGCTGATAGATTTTCGCGCTTCTGCCACCAAATCTGCAACAGATTTCTTCAGTTTACTCATGCAATCCTCGGTTAGGTAATTGCACTGAAACAGCTGAAACGTACGGCAAAGCCAGAATATCCCATGGCTGTGATTTCTGCTGCAACGATATTAAGAATCTCTTTGGCGGTCAAGTTCACGGGCGGTTTGGGAAAGATCAAATATCCTTGCTTTATTCAGTGGCAGCGTGCTGTTGAGCGATTTGGGTGCTGTTCTGACGTTCAATGATTTTGAGATTGTCAACTGTCCATTGTGGCCATGGTCTTCGCTCCTCAATGGCCAAGCCAATTCGAAGAACAGTCGGATCGTCGAAGCGGCGTCCGACAATCTGGGCCGAAGTCGGTAAGCCAGCCCCTGTTTTTCCTGACGGAACAGACAGAGCGGGACATTGCGAAATCAGGTTAAACATGCTGGTCATATCCAAACCGCAGAATTTTCCATCGGCATTGTCGCTCAGAAAGTCGCTGTCTGCGGCAAAATTGTTTGGTGCGCCCATCGACATGCTCGGACATAAGAGTGCATCACATCTTTCAAAAATCTTCGCCAATTCAAACCATTGGCGCGTTCGAATCTGATCGATTCGAGCGAAGCTTACGGCATCAGTCTGCAATCCGGCTTCAAGAATTGCGACGACTTCGGGATCCAATTGACCGCGGTGGTTATCAAGACAGTCGGCGAAGGCAGCAGCCAGATACACACACCACCATCTGTTCCATGCATCGATGATTTCACGTGTCCAACTGAGCGAGACGGGTTCGATTTCCGCTCCCGCGTCGCGGAGCGCCGAGGCGGTTTCGTGAAGATTTTCCAGCACATCGTCATCAACGGCAAAAAATCCAAGATCATCGGAAAGCGCAATTTTCATTCCTCGGAGATCAGAGTTCAAATAATTCGGCAACGGTATCGGCGCGCGCTGTGACGAAATGTCGTATTCGCACGGTCCCTCGGCAACCGACAAAAAGAGTTTAGCGTCTTCAACAGTCCGGCTGAGAGGGCCAAAATGACTCATATCGTCGAACACTGTTGGCAGGATATCCATGGGAATGCGTCCGAGGCTGGGTTTAAGCCCGACGCAGCCGCAGAGTGCGGCAGGTATCCGCACCGACCCTCCCATGTCGGTTCCTTCAGCAAGTGCAACGCAGCCAGTTGTTACAGCGACGCCGGAGCCTCCGGATGATCCGCCGGCGCTGCGTGAGGGATCCCAAGGATTACCGGTTTTTCCCCAAAGCGGCGAACGGGTGAATGATGAATGAGCAAACTCAGGGGTTGTTGTCTTTCCGATGATAATCGCACCGGCTTGCCTGAACCGGCGAACGATGACCGGATCGAAATCCGGCCTCCATTCGCGGAATGCAAAGGAACCGCGGGTTGTCACCTGCTCTTTGGTCGGTGTGAAGTCCTTGAATGCCACTGGAACCCCGAATAGCGGCAGCATTTCATCGGAGTTCGGCGCTTTAATCCGCTTCGCTTGTGCACGGGCTTCATCCGCAAACACAAAGGCAAATGGATTGCAGACCGGCTGGAGTTGTTCAATTCTCCGAAGCGCTGCGTCAACAAGGTCAAGCGGCGAGACCTCTTTGGTCCGAACAAGCTGTGCTTGCGCGGCTGCGGTTAAAGAACACAGATCCAATTTTCGCGCCAATCAACACAGTGCAGTTACATTGCTTGCCAGCAAGAAATTATGTTTGCATGGGTGCATTGGGGACCGGTGCGCCCGCTTCGAAAGCTCCCCAGACAGTTTGGTCAAAATTGATGACCGAGCCGGTCATCAGACCGGAATCGTCCGATGCAAGGAAAGCAACGGCCCGCGCGACTTCTTCCGGATCAATTAAACGTCCCGTCGGCTGCAAGGCCGCGGCCTTTTCCAGCCATCCATCCTGTGCTCCATGATATGTTCGTTGAATCTGGTCTTCGCCGTCCGAGGCCATCCAGCCAATATTCAGCTGATTGATGCGAATATTGTTTTTTAACAGGGCAAATCCCGCATTGCGGGTCATTGTGGCAAGTGCGCCTTTCGACATGCAATAGGCTGTGATGAAAGGCTGTCCCGAATAGGCGGACATTGAGCCGATATTCACGATCGATCCTCGGATGCCGGCGCGGATCATAAGTTTCACTGATTCCTGCACCAGAAAAAACGGTCCGCGCACGTTGGTGGCAAAAATCGAATCGAAGAGGTTTTCAGACGTATCGGTCAGAGTGCCCCGATCGGTTTTTGCCGCGGCATTAACCAATATTTCAACCCGACCGAACGTTCTGTCCGCTTTTTCCACAATTCTCCGGCAGTCCCTGACTTTGCTGAGATCCGCCTGACAAAAGTGCGCCGGACAGTTGTGCCGAGCGGTGATTTCGGTCGCGATGAGTTGTCCTCTGTTTTTGTTTCTGCCGCAAATTACAATTCCAGCGGCTCCCGATTCAGCAAATCGTCGTGCTATCGCTGCGCCCAGCCCCTGCGTGCTGCCGGTAACGATCGCAACTTTGCCATCAATTCTGTTCATGGATTTCTTCCACAATATCGTAGCCGGAACGTTCCAGCGCTTCCGTCAGTGCGGCATGTCCGATCTTTGCATATTCAAAGGGAGGCGCTTTGACTGGGTCCTGCTCGGCCTCGACAACAAACCAGCCTTCGTAGCCATGCTCAGCTAAGTCCGCAACAATTCGATTGTAATCGAGACACCCGTCCCCTGGAACCGTGAATGCGCCTTGTAACACTGCATCAAGAAAGCTTTCGCGTGCACGGTTAAGTTTGTTGATGACGCTCATTCGGACATCTTTGGCATGAAAGTGCGAGATCCTACCTGCATGGTTTTTGATGACGTTTGTCACGCTGCCACCGGCGAACGCCATGTGGCCAGGATCAAAGAGCAGATACACCGCTTCACCGGTCCAATTCATAAGCCGGTCAAGATCGGTTTCGGACTCAATGGCTGTGCCCATATGATGGTGGAATGCGATCGGCATACCCGACTCGGCGCACCATTCGGCGAAACGCGTTAGATTTTTACCGTAGGTTTTGATTTGGTCGTCATCCAAAATCACCCGATTGGAAAGAGGAACGGATCGTTTATTTTGAATCGTGCCGGCGGTCTCTCCATAGACAAGGCAAGGAGCCTCCAAGCTGCGAAATAGTATCAGCTGTGCGTAAACCTGGTCCTTTTCCCGCTCCAGATCGCCGGCCAATACGGTTCCAGAATACCAGCCGCCGCACAGAACCAAATGGTGTTCCCGCAGCATTGGTCCAAGCTCACCTGATGTCTGAGGAAACTTCCCACCGGTTTCTATTCCGGAAAAACCGGCTGCGCGCGCCTCATTCAAACAGGTTGCAAGCGTGGTATCGCCGCCAAGTTCAGGGAGGTCATCGTTTGACCAAGCAATGGGAGCAACGCCGAGCTTGGCTTTCATTGTCAGACCCCGATGCGTTGCTTGGTGCGTATTTCTTCTTGTTGTTCGCGGGCCGTCCTCACCTGCTTGCGATCGCTGACCTCCGGCACTCCGAGATCCCATAATGCATCGCCAGGCACCCAATTGTATGCATCAGTGACAATTGAAATGACGGTCGTTCGGTCTGTGCTGCGCGCCCATTCCAGCGCAGCCTCGAGGTCGGTGATGCTCTTTGCGTATCTCGCCAGAGCGCCTTGTGATTCTGCGTGCTTTACATAGTCCACCGCGAAAGGCTCTTTCACACGGCAGTCCGCTATCAGGTTATTAAAGGATTCGCCTCCTTTGAAGTTCTGCAGACGATTTATGATGGCAAATCCACCGTTGTCGCAGATAATGACGATCATTTTGTGGCCGGTCAGCACCGATGAATAAATGTCGGAATTCATCATGAGGTAAGAGCCATCACCAACCATCACGATTGGAGTCGAACCATCCTCTGCCGCCATTGCAGCGCCCCAGCCGCCCGCGATCTCATAACCCATGCAGGAATAGCCGAATTCACAATCAAAGGTATTCGGCGACTTTACACGCCAGCCTTTGGTGGTTTCGCCCGGCAGTCCACCGGCGGCGGTGATCATACGATCATTTTCGCCAGCCCATCGGTTTACTGCACCAACGACTTGAGCATAGGTCGGAACCGGAGTGTTGGTCGGCTTTTGCAGACGATCCAACAGCTGGTTCCATTCAGACAGCTCTTGCAGGCCCTTATTCATCCATTCGGAAGGTGCGGTCCAACTGCCAAGCTGCGCATGAATTTCCGCTACAGCTTCGGCGGCGTCCCCGACAACAGCCAGCGATTGATGCTTATGCGCATCAAAGCGGGCAGCATTGACGGTGATGATTTCGGCATCGCGCCCGAACAAGGTCCAAGACCCGGTGGTGAAATCCTGCAGGCGCGTTCCAATCGCTAAAATCATATCTGCGTCTGCCGCCATGGCATTGGCGGAAGTAGAGCCGACAATCCCGATCGGGCCAATGAAAGCCGGATGATTGTGGCTGACCGTGCCTTTTCCGGCGATTGTCTCGGTCAAAGGCACGCCGTGCGCGGCAGCAAATTCGCCGATTTGAGCTTCGGCCAGTGAGTAGCGAACACCGCCTCCGGCGATGATCAATGGCCGTTTGGCGGTTTTCAGTTTCGTGACGGCTGCTTCGATGCTGCTCCTGTCCGGCCGAGGCCGCGGGATACGATGAACTGTCTCGCGGAAGAATGCTTCCGGGTAGTCAAAGGCAATTTCTTGGGTGTCTTGACAGAGACCGAGAAACGCTGGTCCGCAATCAGCCGGATCAAGCATAGTGGCGATGGCCTGTGGTAGCGACGAGATGATCTGCTCAGGATGAGTGATACGGTCCCAGTAACGCGTTACTGAGCGAAACGCGTCATTGACCGACGTTGACGGGCATCCGAAATGCTCGACTTGTTGGAGCACCGGATCCGGTCGGCGGTTGGCAAAGACATCGCCAGACAGAATCAACAGAGGAAGCCTGTTGGAATGGGCAACCGCCGCCGCGGTGACCATGTTGGTCGCGCCGGGGCCGATTGAGCTGGTGGCGATCATAATCTGTCTGCGCTTCTTAGCTTTGGCGTAGGCAATTGCGGCAAGCGCCATTGATTGTTCGTTCTGCCCGCGCCACACTGGGAGTTTGTCCTGTGTCTCGTAGAGAGCTTCGGCAAGACATGTGACGTTTCCATGTCCGAAGATACCAAACAGACCCGCAAACAATGGTTTGCTGCCTTGATCACATTCGATGCGCTGATTGCACAGAAACCTGACCACCGCCTGAGCCATGGTTAGTCGCACGGTGTTGCCGCTCATAATAGGGAGCTCCTCACTTTAATGTCATTAAAGTACTGTTTATGGGGGGAAGTCTCAGATCGCAACACAGACTGCGTTTCTGCGCGCGCTGAATTCAGCCGACATACCGCTTTTTGGAGGTGTAGATGATTGTCAATTCTATCAAAACTCTGTGCTCGCAAGGCAGACCAGTCATCAATGGCTGGCTGTCGCTTGGCAACGCATTCGCCGCAGAAATACAAGCGGGGCTGGGTTTCGATAGCCTCACGGCTGACATGCAGCATGGCCTATTGGATTATAAGGACGCACTTGCCGTGTTTCAGGCGATCCGAGCTTCGGATGTCGCTCCGTTGGCCCGCGTTCCATGGCTTGAACCTGGCATTGTCATGAAGACACTTGATGCAGGCGCGCTTGGCATCATTTGCCCGATGATCAATAACCGGGAACAGGCGGAAGAACTGGTATCCTACGTGAGATACCCACCGCTGGGAGTGCGCAGTTTTGGACCGACTCGCGCATTGATTTCGTCAGGAGCAGATTATTTCGCAAGAGCGAACACAGAAGTCGTTTGCTTTGCCATGGTGGAGACGGCCGAAGCTTATGCGAACCTGGAGGAGATCGTCACAACGCCTGGACTTGATGGCGTGTATATTGGACCTGCCGACCTCGCAATCGGCATGACTGACGGGCGTTTGGGACCGGGATTCGATCGCCGTGAACCTGAATTGCTCGATGCCATTAAGGCTATACTTTCTGCCGCCAAAAAGGCCGAGATTCTGGCGGGTCTGCATTGCGGCACCGCCGAATATGCGGCCGAAGCGATCGAATGGGGATTCGATCTTGTAACATTGTCAACCGATGCCCGGCTTTTGGCGGAGGCCGCATCCCAGCGGATTAGTCAAATCAGAAAGATTCTGGGAACAGCTGATACATCAGACCAGCTGCGGTCCAGCAGCTATTGAGGCTGCAGCAATAATACAATGCCGACTGAACAGTTTCTCAAGCTTGTTCATGGGAGCACGATAGCCGTTGCTGGCCGCGCCGCTCTGATAGTGGGCCCCTCCGGGGCGGGAAAGTCCAGCCTGGCTCTAGATTTGATTTCGCGTGGGGCAGCTTTGGTCGCGGACGATCAGACTCTCTTACAAATGGAAGGTGGCTTGATTAAGGCCTCCGCGCCCGCTGAACTGCTTGGTTTAATCGAAGCGCACAGAGTCGGGTTGATACGAATTGAGTTTGTGCGGTCGGCTGAACTCGCGCTCGTCATAGATCTTGATGAAAGCGAAACCGAGCGCTTGCCACCGCCAAGATGCAGGCGTTTTTTTGGGATAGAAGTCGATTTGGTGTTGGGACGCGGCAATCCATTTCTGGCGGGCGCGGCTTTGGCGCTGTTAGAGGGGAAACGCTTCGCGTGAGACTGTATCGACGGTCAAGAGACCGATATTCTATGTGCAGGTGTGACACGCCGGCATAGCCGATCGGGTGCAGCAGCACCCGAGTGTTTCTTGGCGGCAGGTCCATATCCGGTTGGGTGATCAGGGATGATTTTCCAATTCCCAGGCATTCTTGGTGAAGCAAGTTGCCGTTTTGGTGACGTAATCGGAATTTTATGCCACAATCTTTCTGCAATGCAGCAAAATGTCTTGCGAATCACCTTTTTTGCGTATCTATATGCGCTGAATTTGGCGACGCATGCATGGAATCAGCGGGTTGATTGGTGTTGTGATTGTGACCAACGGCGCGCTGAGCAGCGCGCTACTCGAAAATGTCGAGAAAATCGTCGGCGTTCAGACCGGAATGCTGGCGGTGCATGTTGAGAACGATTGCGACTGTCGGCGGAAGCAGGAAGAAATAGGGCAAGCGATCAGATCAGTCGATGATGGCTCCGGTGTGATCGTTGTAACAGATCTGCATGGCAGCTCACCGCAGAATTTGTCCCTCAAGGCCTGCAACGGCTCAAATTGCGTCATTCTTTCTGGTGCGAACCTTCCCATGCTGGTGGAGTTGACACGCAGAAGAAAAGAAAAACTTCAGGATGCCGCCGATTTCGCGGTGCAAAAGGCAAGAAAATACGTGCTGGCGACCCGTCTCGGTTGAATAATGACTGAAATCCGCCGCACATTCGAAATAATTAACGAAAAAGGCATGCACGCGCGGGCGTCTGCGAAGTTCGTGCAGATTGTTGAGCAGCACGAGGCCTCAGCCGAAGTGTTCAAGAATGGGATGTCGGCGTTCGGCGATTCAATCATGGGACTGCTTATGTTGTCTGCCTCGAAAGGCACATCAATCGAGGTCCGTATCACAGGTGAAGATGCAAAGGATTTGGCCGAGGCGCTCGAGGAGCTGATCAGCAATCGATTCTGGGAAGGGATTTAGTTTCAACTTTGCAGTTTGCTCTTGCATTGGGTGTCGAGAATCACAGCTGTGCGGATTTTTGAGACAATAAGCCGATTGCGGTATCAGTGGAGCGCAATGCGTTGATCACGGACCCGTCCGATTCATGCACGGTCAGCCCGGCTCCTCCAGCTCTTGTTCAAGTATGGCCACAAGCGCGGCCCGCTGTTCGATAGTGCGCGTATCCAGATTGTGTTCACGCCAGCACACGGAAACGTCTCCGGAAGAAGAATTCGACCTGCTCTCCACGTTGTAGAAAGCTCAAGGACACAAAAAAGCGGCGGAGGCGGATCCGGTGCATAAGCCTAACATCCGAACAACCGTCATCTGCCTCGGATTCTTGGCCGGCTTGCATCCCAACGAACGGCAGCCACTGCTCGGAACGGAAAAGTCTGGCAGGGAATCTTAAATGCTCAACTGGGCGATCCAAGTGAGAGATGCGCTCGGTGAAAAAACAGCTGGAATAAATCCACGTGTGCATGTTTGACACTTTGCAACCACGGGAGGGGGGCGATCAGCTGCCAGCAGAGATCCCGTCTCATTCGGCGGAATCCGTCTTTCGAGCGCGGTTTCAGACTGGCCCGCCTGCACCTAGATGCTGGCTCAGCGTGTTGGAACCGGCCTTGATCCTGTATAGTCATAGAAGCCGCGATTGGTCTTCCGTCCCAGCCATTTGGCTTCTACATATTTGATCAGGAGGGGACAGGGACGGTATTTGGTGTCGCCAAGACCATCAAACAAGACATTCATAATCGCAAGACAGGTGTCAAGACCGATAAAATCAGCCAATTGCAACGGTCCCATCGGATGGTTCGCACCGAGTTTCATTGAACTGTCAATCGCTTCGACGGATCCAATCCCTTCAAGCAGTGCGTAGACTGCCTCATTGATCATCGGCATTAGAATTCGGTTTACAATGAAACCAGGGAAGTCAGCGGCGGATGCCGCTGTTTTGTCCAGTCTTACAACGACCTGCTTCAATTGCTGAAAGGTTTCCTCGTTTGTGGCGATGCCTCGGATCAACTCCACCAACTGCATCATAGGAACTGGATTCATGAAATGAAATCCCATGAATCGCTCGGGCCGGTCGGTTCTTGTGGCAAGACGGGTGATTGAAATTGACGAGGTGTTGGTCGTGAGGATGGTATTGGAACGCAGGTGCGGTGTCAGGTCTTCAAAGATTGCCGCCTTCACTGTTTCGCGCTCGGTTGCGGCTTCGATAACCAGATCGCAGTCACCGCAAGCTTTCAGCTCGTCAGCTGTCGAAATCCTGCGCAACGCTGCATCTTTGTCTTCACTGCTGATTCGCTCAGATGCCATTTGACGGTTCAGATTCTGTTGAATTAAGTCCATTGCTTGATTCAACGCATGTTCTGATACGTCGTACAGAACGACTTCGTACCCTTTTAGCGCAAACACATGGGCAATGCCGTTACCCATTTGTCCAGCACCGATCACACTGACGCTCTGTATGTCCATTACCAGCTCCAGATTGGCTCAATCGTCAGATTAACAGCAAAGGCCGACATCCGACAAGTGAGGCGCGGCGGGTCTTTGATAGGGCTCAGAGCTTATCAGTAAGTTCCGGCAAGGTGGTGAAAAGATCGGCAACCAGCCCAAAGTCAGCTACCTGAAATATTGGCGCCTCTTCATCTTTATTGATCGCCACAATGACTTTCGAGTCTTTCATGCCGGCAAGATGTTGAATGGCGCCGGAGATTCCAACCGCCACATAGAGGTCAGGGGCAACGACCTTGCCAGTCTGTCCGACTTGCCAATCGTTCGGAGCATATCCTGAATCCACTGCGGCCCGCGATGCGCCGACAGCCGCTCCCAGTTTATCTGCCAGCGACGAAATCAGCTGAAAGTCTTCTGTTGATCCAACGCCGCGTCCGCCCGATACAACAATTTTTGCGGAAGTCAGCTCTGGTCTATCGGTTTTGGCAACGCTGTCCTCAACCCAGCTGCTGAGACCGGGGTCAGCGACGGGTTCGATCGCCACAGTCGGCGCTGAATCCTGTGAGCCGACGGCATCGTATGCCGCGGTGCGGACGGTGATGAATTTCTTGGCATCGGTTGAACGCACGGTCTGAATCGCATTGCCTGCATAAATCGGACGTTCGAATGTTTCGGCATCGATAACAGCGGATATGTCCGAAATCATCATGGCATCGCAGAGCGCGGCAGCCCTCGGCAGGATGTTCTGGGCTGTTGTTGAAGCGGCTCCGACGATGTGATCGTAACGGTCGGCTAACTGAACGATCAGATCTGCCGTCGGTTCGGCCAGAGCATGGCCGTATTGTGCGCCGTCGGCGCAAAGCACTCTTGCAACACCATCCAGTTTTGCTGCGGCTTCCGCTGCTCCGCTGCATCCCTCGGATGCGCACAGCACATCGATATCGCCGAGTTGACGTGCGGCTGCCAGTGTTTTCGCAGTCAAATCGACTGCCAGATCAGCTCCATTGAGCTCGGCTAAAAGCAAGACTGCCATCAGATTACTCCCGCTTCGTCTCTGAGTTTTGTGATCAAGTCGTCCACAGACCCTACGATGACGCCGGCTTGACGTTCGGGCGGCTCGACAGTTTTCAGAATCTTCAGCCGGGGGCTGATATCCACCCCAAGATCTTCCGGTGTTCGGGTATCAAAGGGCTTGCGTTTCGCACGCTGGATGTTTGGCAGCGACGGATATCGGGGTTCGTTCATGCGCAAATCAACGGTTATCACGCTGGGCAGTCCGACTTCGACGGTCTGCAGTCCGCCATCGACCTCCCGAATTACTTTGGCGCGATCGCCTTCCACTTCCAAACCAGAAGCAAACGTTGCCTGCCCGCATCCCATCAAGGCTGCGAGCATCTGACCGGTTGCGTTCAGATCATTGTCGATCGCTTGCTTTCCCATCAGGATCAGTCCGGGCTTTTCTTCGTCCGCGATGGCTTTCAAGATCTTGGCCACGGCCAGCGGCTCGACGTCGACGTGGGGATCGTCGACCGCTTTGACCAGAATGGCGCGGTCGGCGCCGATGGCCAAAGCAGTCCGCAGTATGGTCTGGGCTTGCTGCACGCCGATTGAAACGACGATTATTTCTTCTGCCTTGCCGGCCTCCTTAAGCCGTACGGCTTCTTCGACCGCGATCTCATCGAATGGGTTGATCGACATTTTCACATTTGCCAGATCAACGCCGGATCCGTCGGCTCGCACACGCACTTTGACGTTATAGTCAATTACGCGCTTGACGGGCACAAGCACTTTCATCGCATCTTCTCCTCAAATTCCGCTGCCGCGGATGAAACTGAATTCAAAGGACGCATTGCCTTTAATCTGACTGTTCTAACCTATGGCGCAAAGACAATCTGCGGCGCATTAGTTCGCTCGGCAAGTCAGTGCAAGCCAAACGAAGCGATGCCGATCACATTTAGGCTCGATTTGCTCCGGGAACCCACAGAATATCATCATTGCCGAATGAGTTGGCGCAGCGGGCGGCAACGAAGAACCAATCCGAAAGCCGGTTAAGGAATCGCAGGGCGGCTGGATTGACCCTTTCTTCTGCCGCCAGCGCAACGGACAGCCGTTCGGCCCTTCTTGCCACTGTTCGGCAATGATGCATGGCAGCCGCCTCGGCTGAACCGCCGGGAAGCACAAAACTTCGCAGCGGCTGGAGGCGCGCGTTCATGATGTCGATTTCATTTTCCAGTCGCTCTACTTGATCATCGCTCATGCGCAGCGGCGGCCATTCTGCTTCCTTATCCGCTTCGGACTCTGGGCGGCAAAGATCGGCCCCAAGATCGAAGAGATCGTTTTGAATGCGTTTCAATTGCTGAGTTCGTTCGGTTTTGGATGTTTGCAGAGCCAACCCGATGACCGCGTTCAATTCGTCGACGGTGCCATAAGCTTCAACCCGGATTGAGGCCTTTCCTACTCTAACCCCATCACCAAGAGCGGTTTGGCCGGCATCGCCGGTCCGTGTGTAGATTTTATTCAGGACGACCAAATTTCAACCTCCGCTTCCGCTCAATGCAACAAACAGCAATATCAATATCACAGCTAAAGCTTGGGCAAGAATACGCAGCCGCATGATCTTGTTGGCGTATTTTCGATTGAATTCACCACCGCGGGCATATCCGCCGATGCCGACTGCGAGCACGACAAGAACCGCGAAACACGCGACAGCGGCAAGAATGAAGAGAGGATCGCTGGTCAAATCGACTTAACCGACGGCGGCAATCGCGCGGTCATACAAGGAGGTTGGCAATATTCTCTTTAAAATCCCGAACACATAGGTTGGTGTTGTGACATAATATCTCGATCTCGGTTTCCGCGCTTCCAAGGCATGAATGAGTTTCCGAGTGACAGCTGAAGCCGGAAGTTCAAAGGGATCCGGTTTTTTGTCGTCGCTGAAAAGCCGGGGCATTATGGCGTTTCGATAGATTTTCTCAAAGTGCGATTCTTCCCAACTTATCCAATCTTGGAAATGCTGCCGGGAATTTTGTCTGATTCGTGTCGCTATCGGCCCGGGCTCAATCAGAATTGCGTGAATTCCGCTGCCGTGAAGTTCAATCCGGAGTGTGTCGGTCAAGCCTTCGAGAGCGAATTTTGTCGAATTGTACGGACCCCGCCACCGCAGTGCCGTAAATCCAAGAATTGACGAACAATTCGCGATTCGACCGTGCCCTTGAGAACGCATGGTCGGCAGCACTCTGCAGGTAAGGTCGTGATATCCGAAAAAGTTGGTTTCGAAGATTCGACGCATCGCTTCTCTGGGCACATCTTCGACAGCGGCGGGCATCGCGAAACCACCGTTGTTGAACAACGCGTCGAGTCGGCCTCCGGTTGCTTGCAAAACGCGCTCGACAGCATCTCCGATGCTCTCTTCGTCAGCATAATCAAGGCGCCAACTTTCCAATCCTTCTGATTCAAGTCGTTCGCAATCTTTGGTTTTGCGGCAAGTGGCGAACACGCGCCAGCCCCGATTTTTCAGAGTGTGCGCTGCATCGTATCCGATTCCCGACGAACATCCGGTTATCAAGACGCTTCGCTGCGCCGATGTGATCTCATTCAATTTTTTTACGCCAATTCTCATGCATGCCGCATAATACATCTCTGACTGATTTGATGCGGCTTTTTTTATCTTAAGGTCTTTCTTGTGTTTGTCGATAGCTTGGCAATGACTAATTTTGCTTCGCGGAACAGTTGCTGGACAGCAGCTGATGCGGGAAGTCTGCAAGAGAATTTCGACTTGTGCAGTTTAAACAGGTGAGTTCTGCGGCTCAGCGACCGCGAGTTGACGACTACCGCTGTTTAATAAAGAATCGTGCAAGGCCAAACGAAATGCCTTTCGTGAAGCTTGGTCGCGCTGAGTCGGGTATAATAAATTCGTCAGTGACATTTGGGCCATGAATTCTGAAACGACAGAACAGTTTGAAGAAGTCGAATCGCTGCACCGCGCGATTAGCGAGCGCTATCTGCAATATGCGCTGTCAACGATTATGCACCGTGCATTGCCCGATGCCCGTGATGGGCTAAAGCCAGTTCACCGGCGGATTCTGTTCGCCATGCGAGAGCTCAAGCTCACCCCGGCATCAGGATTTCGCAAGTCCGCAAAGATTGCCGGGGATGTCATGGGAAATTACCATCCCCATGGCGATCAGGCGATCTACGATTCACTGGTGAGGCTCGCGCAAGACTTCAATATGCGCTACCCGCTTGTGCAAGGACAGGGCAATTTCGGGAATATCGATGGCGACGGCGCAGCGGCTTCCCGGTACACAGAAGCCAGACTCGCTGAGGCTGCGGAAGGTTTGCTTCGAGGTCTTGATCAAGATGCGGTTGATTTTCGTCCAAACTACGATGGCACGCTGACAGAACCTGTTGTTTTACCGGCGGAGTATCCTAATCTGCTTGCCAATGGCGCGAGCGGGATTGCGGTTGGAATGGCAACCAATATTCCTCCGCATAACATCGGTGAATTGTGTGATGCCTGCTTGCATCTGCTGAAAGTGCCGGATGCGCGTGATGACACCTTAACGAATTTCGTTCTTGGACCGGATTTTCCGACAGGTGGAATTATTGTTGAGCCAAAGGAAAAGCTCAGAAAGGTTTATCGGTCCGGACGCGGCGCGATTCGGCTTAGGGCTCGCTGGCATACGGAACAGCTGGAGCGCGGCGCATGGCAAATTGTCGTCACCGAAATTCCGTATCGTGTGCAAAAATCGCGTTTGGTCGAGAGGATCGCTGATCTCATTCAATCGAAGAAGCTCCAGGCTTTGGCTGATGTGCGCGATGAGTCCGCTGAAGATGTGAGGTTGGTGTTGGAGCCGCGTTCACGAGCGATCGAACCGGCGGCGATGATGGCTGCTTTGTTCCAGCAGAGCGATCTCGAAGTGCGGTTTTCCATGAATCTGAATGCGTTGATTGATGGCAAAACGCCAAAGGTCTGCTCGCTGAAAGAAGTGTTGACCGCATTTCTCGGACATCGTCGCATTGTGCTGGAGCGACGTTCCCGTCACCGCCTGCAACAGATCGAACGACGCGTGGAGACCTTGGAAGGCTGCATCACGGTTTTCTTAAATCTAGATCGCGTTATCCAAATTATTAGGACCGAGGAAAGACCGAAGCTGATCTTAATCGATGAGTTTGAATTGACCGACCTGCAGGCCGAGTCGATTTTGAATATGCGGTTGCGAAGCCTCCGCAAGCTGGAAGAATTAGAACTGCGAAAGGAACATGATGTTCTGCTGGAAGAACAGGCTCAGTTGAAGGATTTGCTGGAGGATCCGGAATTACAGCGCAGAGAGCTGGCGGATGAAATCAAATCTGCAAAAAAAAGATATGGAAAATCAGCTGACGGCGGTGCACGGCGAACGGATTTCGACAATATTGAGGAAGTCGAAGAGCTGCCGGAGGAGCTCTTCGCAGGGAAGGAACCGATAACTGTCTTGTGTTCGAAGGCGGGTTGGATCCGCGCTGTCAAAGGCGCAGTCAACCTCGAACAGGCATTTCGTTATCGGGATGGGGATGAAGAAAGGTTCGTTTTTCATGCGGAGACAACAGACCGGCTTTTGCTCATGGGAAGCAATGGACGATTTTATACTGTCGCGGCGTCCAATCTGCCTGGCGGCAGAGGATTAGGAGAACCAATTCGGCTTATGGTCGATTTGCCGAACGATTGTGAAATTGTAAACCTCTCGGTTTATCGAGATGGACGGAGGCTTTTGTTGGCATCAGCGGCGGGTTATGGATTTTTGGTTGAAGAACGCGATGCCTTGGCGAGCAAGCGTGGCGGCAAACAAGTGATGAATGTTCGATCTCCTGACGTTGCTAAGTTCTGTGTTTCCGCTGACGGAGATCATGCGGCGTTTTTTGGAGACAGCGGCAATCTGCTGATACTTCCTTTGTCTGATCTTCCGACCCTTGGCCGCGGTCGAGGCAACAAAATTCAAAGCTACCAAAAGGGGGGGCTTGCGAGCGTAAAGGTGTTTTGTTTGCAGAATGGTTTGCAATGGAAAGATAGAGGCAACCGCCAGCGCACGGTCAAAGACCTGGAACATTGGTTAGGTAAGCGCGGCCAAGCGGGCAAAAAGCCTCCGCATGGATTTCCAAGAAACGGAAATCGCGACTAAAGCCGGTTCAGAATCGCCTGAAGCATTCAAAAGGCGAGGCCTCGGCCGCCAGACCCGCTCCGTATGGTTTGTGTTTGCCGATTGAGTCTCTTGTAGGAAAGCAACAAAACGATTTTATTGGTGATTTCGATCCAAAAATCTCCGTTCCTCCGTGTTTCAAGTTGAGATCTTCAAAACTTCAGCAATTGTTTTCTGCCTCGCAGATGATTTGGAATCAGCGTCAGTCTCGGTGATTTCAACTGCGCGGATTCGATCGTCGCGCTCATTGGGAGATTAACATGGAGTTACTTTGAGTCTGAGTCCGCCCCGTGGTCGCAATGTCAAAATCATGACAGGGTATGCATCTGTTTCATCGGACAATTCAAACCGGAATCGTGACATAACAGCTGTCAGGAAAATCAATGCTTCCTGCATCGCGAACCCAAATCCGATACACATGCGGCGACCGCCGCCGAACGGCAGATAAGTGTAGGAATGCGCGGTTTTCGGATCAGAGAACCGCGTTGGTTCAAAGTGATCCGGACGCTTCCAATAGCAGTGATTTCTATGAAGCGCGTAAATTGCTAGCATCATGGTATCTCCTGGTCTCACCTCCCGGCCACCGATTTCGTCGGCTTTGAGAGCCGTTCTGAGTAACATTCCTGCCGGAGGGTAAAGCCGCAGCGCCTCTTGAATGACTTGTCTCGAGAAGCTCAGATTTGCGAGGTCATCGGCTTCCGCAATGCGGCCTTGCAACACGGACTTTGCCTCCTCCCGCACTGCATTTTGAGCGTTTTGGTCGAACGCGAGCAAGTATAGCGACCAAGCCAGAGCCAAGGTTGTGGTTTCATGACCCGCCACGATGAAGGTCAGCAAATTATCACGCAGTTCGACTTTATTCATGTATCGTCCGGTTTCAGGATCAAAACCCTCGGCTAGCAACCCGTGCAGGTCATCAAGTTGAATTTCGGACCGGCGCCGATTGTCGATGACATCCATCGTTATACTTTTCATTCTTCGGACCGCAGTGTCTGAAACCAGGCGTCCGAACCGCGGAATCCAAGTTGGCGCATTGATGACGTCAAGCGGAGATACTCTTCCTGCACGGGCTGTAAATTTTTCGATTGCTTCGAGCACGTCTCTTCGATTCACTCCTCGACCATCTGAAAATGCGACATCGCTGATCACTTCATAAGTCGCCACGGTCATTTCATCGCAGATATCAATGATTCCAGGCGAAGATTCGCTGATCCGGTCAGCAAGCCGTTTGGCGGCTTCTGCCATCACTGGAGCGAGGCCGCGAATGCTTCGAGTATGAAATGCTCCCGCTGCCGCTCGTCTTTGCCAAAGCCATTCTTTCCCTTCGGCGACAAATAAGCTGTTACCGATGGCTGGACGCAGCATCGTGCTCAATAGTTTTGCCTTTGGGTAGGATTCGGGCTGGTCCTGCAGAATCCGACGCAGTCCAGTGGGATCCATCACGATATGCCAGCGTCTGACTGTTTTTCCTGAGACCATCGGTTGCCGGGTCGCAAGCTCCGGAATGATTTCGATGACATTTCTGCGGGTCTTGCGGATGATTTCAAGCAGACCCATCTTGCGCGTTGCCAGAACTGCTTTGGCAGGGGTTTGGCCATTTGCTCGACATGTCATTGTGTGTCTCTGCCAACAACTTTCGCTGTGCAGATGATTATAGAAATTAGACGGAACTGGGTCGAATCCCAAAGATCGGCAACAATTGCCGCCGTGGCTGTGACATGTGTGACCATGCGGAAGGTCGCCGACTGTGTTTGATAATTCAAGTCTAACCAGAAGCTGATACATAATGAACATTGCTCAAGAAGCCATAAAAGCCCGACATTCAGAGCAGGAGCAAAAAATGTGCTCCGCGTTGGCGCGCCTTATGGGTTGACCGTTGTCAGGCGCGAAGCTGTGCTGAAATCAAGACAGAAGGGTCGTTTCTGTTGGCGGAGGCTTGCGTAAGTATCGGCACATTGCCCGCTGCAGCCAGACGAACAAGAAGTCTGGCCCGTTAATGCGTGGCAGTGGACACTCGATCGTTGAAAGCCCGTTGTGCTTATGCTAACGTCCGGCGTTTAGGATTGAACCGTGCGATGCGGTATGGATCAAACTGCAACCCTGCCGTAAGCTGTATTTGTTTGGTGATGGGGCTTTGAATATGAAAAATATTACTCGGATCAGTGTCATAGCCCTAGCAGCAGCTTGGTTTGCAAATTCTGTGTTTGCGCACACCGGAGCGGATCTCAGGCAGGAGCTGGTGGAAGTTGAAGAGAGAATTCTTGATGCGGAAGAGGTGGCATCCACACACAGGGAGCTTTCGGTTCGGGGTTTGGCTGCAGAGCGTTTGGAAATACTGAAACTTACACGAGCTGTGCTTGAAAACCGCGTGTTGGCAATCGAAGGTGGAGTTGCTCTTGAAGTTGAAGTGCCCATCATCGGGCCTGACTTAAGCGAAGTCGCAGCGCTTGCCGTGGATATGGCGCGTCAAGAAGAAATTATCGCGGAAGCGGAAGCTGCCGTTGCAACCGCATCCGGTATTGATTTGGCGATCGCATCAACCCGTCTTGAGTCGGAACGGCTTGCGCTGTCACAAATGAGAGTTGCGTACATCCGCGCGCGTTATGGCTCTCCAGTTTCATCTTCCGACCTGTCCTCGGTCAATCGAAACTTGGATGCAGCCATTGACACCTCGACGAATTCAGATTCGGCCTCAAAGACAGCAAATTCGGGATCGCAAGCGTCGACAACCAATTCTGAGGTTTGGGCTGACCCAAGATATCCGAACATCGACTATTCTCGTCCCGCATTCGAACGCGCATACGCCAGCGGTGCTTCAATTTCAGGCTGGTGGGCAATATCGCGCAGTCGAGGAGGTGATACTCTCGAAGCGCAGAACCTCTCGGCCTACAGTCCAGATTCCGAGTTGGGAGACCATGGGTTACTCCTCGAAATCGGTTGTGGAGAACATGGTTTGAAAGTCACGGTATTAGTTCCCGGCCAACCTTTGGTTGGATTCTATAGAAGTGACGGCAGAGCGACAGTAGATGTTTCGTATCGGACAAATAACAGGGCGCTTAGAAGAGCAGAATGGGCAGTTGGGACCCAAGGCGCTGGTGCGTACATTGAAGGTCAAGAGGCAACTGAATTCATAGATGAGCTTTATGGTTCCCGCCGCTTGCTGATTGAGGTTATAGATCTGACCAACAACCGTGTTCGCGGGGAACTGATGCTCGACGGCTACGAAAGTGCCGTTGAGCTTATCAAATCCGCTTGCTCCGTGGCGGAGGAAATTAACCTGAGTCGTGCGGATTATCGCTTGATTCAGACAATGCTGACTATTGCCGGATTCAGCCCCGGCGCTGCAGACGGCATCTGGGGGGCCAGATCTTCTGGAGCGCTTCGCGCCTATCAGCGATCTGCTGGAATAGCGGAAACAGGAAAGCCGGACCGCGATACATTAAAACTCCTCGGCTTAATGCGTTAAATCCAATTTTTCTGTTTATGACAGCAACCAACGGCAAAGGATATTTTGCCCAGTTTTGCAATTCACGCTTGAATCCGACGTCTCGATTTCAAAAAATCCAGCAAATCGCATGTTTTTCCGCGATTCATCGTTTAATTGCCCGGACTGACAAGCAAGACGTGTAAGTTTGACGGTTTGATTGAGGCCGAAATGCGCCCCGAGACAAGGGCCTAAGGAATTCCACAAAGACAAAAAAACGGATCCGCGTTTTCCCAACTTCAAAGCCATCTCAATTGAATTTGAGGACCGGGAAGCGAGTGGACATTCCGCAATCACATTGTGCGTTCAACCATCATTTTCTTGATTTCTGCGATGGCCTTTGCAGGATTCAGACCTTTAGGGCAAGTATCCGCGCAGTTCAGGATGGTATGACAGCGGTAGAGTTTAAATGGATCTTCCAAATCGTCGAGCCGGTTACCGGTATCTTCGTCCCGGCTGTCAATCAGCCATCGATATGCATGCAGCAGCGCCGCAGGGCCAAGGTATCGGTCGCTGTTCCACCAATAGCTCGGGCAGGAGGCCGAGCAGGACGCGCACATCACACATTCATACAGCCCATCAAGCTTACGGCGGTCATCTATTGATTGCCGCCATTCAGTTTGTGGAGTGTTGGTTTTGGATTCAAGCCAAGGCATTACAGAGGCATGCTGGGCGTAGAAATGCGTGAGATCGGGAATGAGATCTTTCACGACCGGAAGATGCGGCAGCGGATAGATCTTGACGGTTTTCTTGATTTCGCCAATTCCTTTAGTGCAGGCAAGGGTATTGCCGCCGTCGATATTCATAGCGCATGAGCCGCAGATTCCCTCGCGGCAGGAACGGCGAAAGGTCAGCGTCGGGTCAATTTCATTTTTGACCTTGATGAGAGCGTCCAAAACCATCGGTCCGCAATCATCGGTATCAATAAAGTATGTATCAATGCGGGGATTATCTTTGGTGTCGGGGTTCCAACGATAAATCTTGAATTCCCGGAGCTTGGAAGCATTGTCGGGTTTTGGCCATGTCTTGCCGACGGTAATCCTCGAATTCTTTGGCAGCGTTAACTCAACCATTGCACTTGCTTTTTCCTATTGTTCGATTACGTGCGAAAAATTGTGCGGCTGCAGCCGGTTGGCAATACCGAGCGGGTGCTCACCGCATTTTCCCAGCGCGGACGGCAGCACCCCCAGACCGGCGGCCTGAACAATCCGGCCAATGACGGTCAAACCGGTCAATAGACTCTCGCTTTCGGTTCGATCAGGCTTGGATCGATGCCGCCCGACTCATGCGGGGTGAGCGGTTCGGTGTGCACTGGCCGGTAACTCATATCCACCGAAGCGCCTGTGACCCAAGCCAGACTGTGTTCACGCCAATTCTCATCATCGCGGTCAGGAAAATCTTCATGCGCATGCGCGCCTCGAGATTCTTTGCGCGCCTCTGCTGAAACCATAGTGGATACGGCATTGGCCAGTAGATTTGTGAGTTCGATTGTTTCCATCAGGTCCGAGTTCCAGATCATCGAACGGTCGGTGACCTTCAAATCTGCCTCTGCTTCCGCAATTTTGGTCAGCTGTTCGACACCGTCAGCCAAAGTTTCGGAACTCCTGAAAACAGCGGCGTATTTTTGCATTGCAGACTGCATTCGGGACCGCAGTTCGGCAGTCGGAACAGGGCCTGAGGCGTGCCGCAGATTGTCAAACCGGTCAATCGCTGCATCCACCGACTGTTTGTTGAGTTCTTGGTTGTTTGCATTCTGATCAATAACCTGGCCAGCTCGTATCGCAGCGGCGCGGCCGAAAACCACCAAGTCGGTCAACGAATTCGAACCGAGCCGGTTGGAGCCATGAACTGAAGAGCATCCCGCTTCGCCAACGGCCATTAGGCCAGGCTGCACTGCATCGGGATCATCCTCGGTTGGGCACAACGCTTCCCCCCAATAGTTCGTTGGAATACCGCCCATATTGTAATGAACCGTAGGCACGACCGGAATCGGATCTCGCGTTACATCAACGCCAGCGAAAATGCGTGCAGACTCGGATATGCCCGGCAGGCGTTCGGCGAGCACTTCCGGCGGCAAATGATTGAGATGCAGGTGAATATGATCGGCTTTCGGACCGACCCCGCGTCCCTCACGGATTTCAATGGTCATGCATCGCGATACAACATCTCGGCTTGCCAAGTCCTTGTAGGTGGGTGCGTAGCGCTCCATAAAGCGCTCGCCCGCCGAATTGGTCAGGTAACCGCCTTCTCCCCGTGCTCCCTCGGTGATCAAGACACCTGCTCCATAAACACCGGTCGGATGGAATTGCACAAACTCCATATCCTGAAGAGGAAGTCCAGCCCGGGCCACCATTCCTCCACCATCACCTGTGCAAGCATGAGCCGACGTGGCGGAGAAATAGGCGCGACCGTATCCGCCAGTCGCCAGAACAACCATTTTGGCGTTAAATCGGTGAAGTGTCCCGTCGTCCAGTTTCCAAGCGATTAGTCCCTGACAGGCGCCGTCTTCGGACATGATCAAATCAATGGCGAAGAATTCAATGAAGAATTCCGCCCGCTCTTTCAGCGATTGGCCGTATAGCGTATGCAATATTGCATGACCGGTGCGGTCGGCGGCGGCGCAGGTGCGCTGCACCGGTGGCCCCGCCCCGAATTCCGTCGTATGTCCGCCGAACGGCCGCTGGTAGATTCGACCATCTTCGGTTCGGCTGAATGGCACACCGTAGTGTTCAAGTTCGTAAATTGCTTCCGGCGCCTCACGCACCAGATATTCCATCGAGTCGACATCGCCGAGCCAGTCCGACCCTTTTACGGTGTCGTAAAGGTGCCAATGCCAGTTGTCCGGTCCCATATTGCTCAGCGATGCAGCGATTCCTCCTTGAGCGGCCACCGTGTGGGAACGTGTTGGAAAGAGTTTGGTTACACAGGCGGTTTTCAAACCCTGTTCAGCCATCCCAAGCGTTGCCCGGAGTCCAGCGCCGCCTGCGCCAACAACAACCACGTCATAAGTGTGGTCCACAAACTCATATGCACTCATTGCGGCACTTTCTAAGCGGCCAACCCGAACGACATGCGCGCCAACGAGAACACTCCAGCGACCGCAAAGCCCCAGCATAGAATGAAGTTGAGGACGAATAGAATGGTCGAGTATGTTTTGTTGTGAACATAGTCTTCAATAACGACCTGCAATCCCTGCTGAAGATGGTGAAATCCCACCATCAAAAATAGAATCGAAGAGATAGCGAAGAAGGGGCTGTCGAAATGCGCGATCACGGTTTCCCGATCAGCCCCAAGGCTCGATCCGATTACATAAACAAAAGGAAAGCTCAAAGGGATCAGCGCAATCGATGTGAGTCGCTGCAGCCACCAATGGCGAACTCCGTCTTTTGCCGACCCGAGTCCGGCAACACGGCTATAGTCAGTGCGGTATGACTTCATGGTGTCAAACAACCAGCACGGTTCCAATGACCAGAACCGCTGCCGCTGCGATGCTCAGCCAGCCTGTGAGTTTGACGGTGGCGGAGTCAAATCCACGCCCCGCGTCCCAAATCAGGTGCCGAATACCATTGCAGCCATGGTACCAAAGGGCAGCCAAGCATCCCAGCAAAATTAAGTCGCCGAGCAATGAAGTGAGCAGTCCGTCAACAAACTGAAAGTAAGCGTTCGAGGTTGCTGCGGCGCAAAGCCACCAAACGATAAGCACCGCTCCGATTGTCAGCCCGGCCCCAGTAATCCGGTGCAATATCGACAGCAGCGAATTAAGCGGCCAGCGGTAAATTGTGGCATGAGGCGAGACAGGCCTTCCCTGATAGTCAATTCCACTCATGATTCACCTGGCAATCCATAATGCAAAAGGCGACAGAACCACACCTATGACATAACGAATACAGATTATCGAGCATGAATGTAAGACTAAACTTTCTGCAGATTTTTTGCAGCGTCGCTCAGATCCGAACCTCCATTGGCTAATGGCAAGCGGGAAGCGAGTCTCTGTGCTGAAACTCTGGGCAATTCAGTAGCGTATGGGATTCAATGAACTCCTGATAGCTTGTTCGTTCTTATCCTCATCCGCTCCACTCGCCCATATGAGAATGGCGCTAAGCGCACGCAACATACAACAAATGCCACCGTTTTTTGTTTGGGGTCTCAAAATTTTTCGCTTGCCGTTTTGAACAGCCGCCCCACCATCCGTTCAAATCAAAACGGTCATAATTCGGATCATTCAGCTCAGTGCGGCATCAATGCCCAATAGTCCAGATCAAGCAGGACATCATTTTTTGTTTCGCTTTCACCGCGTGCTTTTGCAGCGATCATGCGAAGACGAATTGCTCCAGCGCCAGGAGTAGGGCTGTCGCATTTATCAACAACAGTTGTGCAGACGCTTATGGTATCACCGGCGAAGCTTGGATTGACATGCGAGCCTGCATTGATCGCGATCACGGGTTGTGCGTTGGCAAGACCATTGCAGCTAAGCGCTCGCGCCATGGAGATGATGTGTCCGCCATAGATCAGTCGTCGTCCGTCCGCGCGCTGGGTAGCGTCGAAATGAACGCGGGCTGTGTTTTGCCACAGCCGTGTAGCCATCATGTGTTCGGCTTCTTCAAGAGTTACAGAATCACCGTGGTCAATGACCTCTCCCGGAGTATAGTCTGCAAGACGATATGTCTCGCCCGACGCATCAAAGGGATAGGAAGAGTAGTTCAGCTGTTTTGGAAAAGTCAGGTCTTCAGCCGCGATTGATTTGGGGAGGTCGGGAATTACAGTTGGAGGAGCGGGTGAATCGATGCTGCGTTTGGCGACCATGACCCAGCGGGTGAATTCGAGCAGGGTTTGATCAACGGCGTCAAGGCCTATAGTTCTTACCCAAACGATTCCGGACTTTCGGTTCGAGTTTTCCTTGACACCGATAACGGTTGATTCAGAACAGAGGGTGTCTCCGGGATATACCGGTTCAAGAAACCTGCAGTTCGCATAACCAAGATTCGCAACAGCATTCAGCGAAATATCCGGAACGGATTTACCAAAAACAATGTGAAAAGCGGCGATTTCGTTTAAGGGGGCTCTTCCGAGTCCGCATTTCTTAGCCACTTCATCTGACGAATACAGTGTGTGGCGGTCGGGATAGAGCGCTAAGTACAGCGAGACATCGCCTTGTGTGACCGTTCTTGGAACTGCATGACGGATTGTCATTCCGACACGAAAATCTTCAAAGAATCGTCCAAAGCTAGCTTTGTTCGGCATCGCCCGCTGTCCAAGAATTATTCATGATGCCCGGCACATATCGTAGCCAACCATCTGTTTCCGGCTGTCTGTATTGGAAAGCAGATCGAATGGCCATGGTTATTTCGCTTAACGCTGGACCAGTTCCTCAAGCTGCGTCAAAGCTCTTGTTTGTATCGGCCAACGGCATCCCGCATGTCGACAGGATTGTTGATTTATCCGGCAGCGCAATCATCACCTCTGCATAAACTGTTTTGGAGATCTCTCGTGGTTAATAGCGGTCTCATAATAATGTTGGATTTTCATCTGCAAGAGTTCAAGTTCAGCGGTAATTGTTCGGTTCCCAGCGACGTTTTGCGGAGCCATCACAGCTGTTAACGCGAACCGTCCGCTTCGAAGGGCGACAACAATGACAAACAAAAGATGAAACCCGGAAACACTGGGAACACGAGCAGCGCATCCGTTAGAAAGAATGTTCCGGCGCCGAGTTGATTTCGCAGCTTCAAACCGTCAATAGCAGGCGAATTCGGATTCACCGCCCGTGCTTTTTTACAATGACTCGCATAATTCCAGCAATGTCGATGTTCGTCCGCACCGATCCGCAATCCGCATATCGGATTCTCGCGACATAGCAAAACTGTCCGAGGCAAAGGCGTCCGATAGTGTTTCAGGAAATCTGCGATTCAGACTTGCAGACAAAAGTTGACGAATGGATTTTTTCACTTACTGAACCACTTTTCGCAGAAGTTATCCGATGAAGGACTGAGCTATGAGCTTTTTCAAGACCGAACCAAAGACTGTGCGTTTGAACAGATCGGAGCTGGCAGTGCCCGGCAGCCGACCACAACTGTTCGAAAAGGCACTCCGGTCTGCAGCCGACGTCATATTCCTGGATTTGGAAGATGCCGTGGCACCCGACGAAAAGGATCAGGCGCGAAAAAACATCATTCAAGGTCTGAATGATCTCGATTGGTCAGGCAAGTCGGTTTCTGTGCGGATCAACGGACTTGATACACATTATATGTACAAGGACGTGGTCGAATTGGTTGAACAGGCTGGACAGTGGATCGACTTGATCATGATCCCTAAAGTGGGGACAGCCGCCGATGTGTATGCGGTGGATATGCTGGTAACACAAATCCAGACAGCGAAAGGTCAAACCAACCGCATTGGATTCGAGCACATCATTGAAACGGCTTTGGGGATGCAGAATATCGAGGAGATTGCCGGCGCATCCAGCCGCAGTGAGAGTCTGCATTTTGGTGTGGCGGATTATGCCGCTTCAACCCGGGCGCGCACAACTCAGATCGGAGGAGCGAATAAAAACTATGCGGTATTGACGGATCCGTCCGAACTTGGAGATCGGGTGTCGCACTGGAGCGACATGTGGCACTATCCTCTATCGCGAATGGTGATTGCTGCGCGCGCAAATGGGCTGCGTCCGATTGACGGGCCGTTCGGCGATTTTTCCGATGCGGAAGGCTATAGGGCAGCGGTGCACCGGGCGGCAGCGCTTGGATGCGAGGGAAAGTGGGCGATTCATCCCAGTCAGATTGCATTGGCAAACGATGTCATGAGCCCATCAGATGTCGAAGTGGATCAGGCTCGGCGCATCGTTGCGGCAATGGCGGAGGCCGAAGCGGCCGGAAGGGGTGCGGCATCGCTTGATGGCAAGCTCGTTGATTATGCGTCGGTACGCCAAGCGGATACGATTGTTAGAATGGCTGACTTGATTACCGAATCCAATGGGATTCCAGATTAGAAAAGTGATGCTTTCAGAGAACTCAGCGCGGAACCCACATTCTGCGAATCCGAGCCTGGTGAAATTCCGGCGCCGGTCGCATAATTCGCGTTTATGGGTGATTTCGGGGTGCGCTTACCGAAAATATACAGGATAGATGCGGAATTGCTGACCACGATCGGCCATTTGAACAAAATCAACCCAAGAAGCGGCTTTCAGAGTCTCAATAAGCTGCGGCGCAACGAGATCGGCACCTGTTGATACGTGGATTGCAGAATTCGGCTCCTTTTGCTTTGCAAGGGAGCCGGGTTCGGATTGCTTGATCCGGTTCGGGCAATCCTGTCTCTGCCTGGCTGCGGCCAGGTTGAAACACGTCGCCGGCACACAGTGGAGCACGCGAAAGTATATGAACATGGAGCCGCTGCGCGAGATGAAACTTCAACATAACGGAGCCGCCGTCGCATGACCGAAAGTGCGAAAGATTCTGGACACTACCCAATGGAAAAATGCCGCCTGAGTAACTTTTTTGGGCCTCAATCTTAGTGTGAAAGCCATGTTGATTTTGAAGTCGCGAAGGTCTAACAAAGGAGAAGCCACGTATACTACCGGAGAATTTGATGAGCAGACCTCGCATTGCGATGATCGGAGCAGGTCAGATCGGCGGGACCCTCGCGAATATTGTTGCATCAAAGGAATTAGGCGACGCGGTTCTTTTTGATATTCAGCAGGGAATTCCACAGGGCAAAGCCCTTGATATCGCCGAAAGCGGGCCTGTCGTCGGATTCGATGCCGCGCTGTCGGGCACAAACGAGTATGCGGGAATCGCTGGGGCGGATGTATGCATCGTGACGGCCGGCATTCCGCGTCGTCCGGGAATGTCGCGGGACGATCTGCTGGGCGTGAATCTTAAAGTCATGAAGGCGGTTGGCAAAGGTATTCGAGAACACGCGCCCGATGCGTTTGTGATTTGCATCACCAACCCGCTGGATGCCATGGTTTGGGCTTTGCGCCAATATTCAGGCCTGCCCCACAACAAAGTTGTCGGGATGGCGGGCATCCTCGATTCCGCGCGTTTCCGGCATTTTTTATCGCTCGAATTCAATGTTTCCATGCGGGATGTTTCGGCTTTTGTTCTGGGTGGGCACGGGGACACCATGGTTCCCCTCGCACGCTATTCGACTGTCGCCGGTATTCCGCTGCCGGACTTGGTGAAACTGGGGTGGACAACGCAGGAACGGCTTGATTCCATTATTCAGCGAACGCGGAATGGCGGCGCCGAAATCGTCAATCTGATCGGCAGCGGTTCGGCATATTACGCGCCTGCAGCGGCCGCGATCGAGATGGCCGAAGCCTATCTGAGTGCACAAAACCGTGTATTGCCATGTGCCGCATATCTTGATGGTCAATATGGATTGAAGGATATGTATGTCGGTGTCCCGGTGGTGTTGGGTGAGCGGGGAGTCGAGCGGGTATTAGAAATTTCGCTCAATGCGGAGGAGCGCGCGATGTTCGAAAAATCCGTCGATGCAGTCCGCGGACTGACTGAGGCATGTCGAAAAATTGACCCCGATCTCTGACCAGAAAAATCGTCGAAAGCTGCCGCAAACTCATGGTTGCCACAACCAATGTGCGATAGGTTCGGCCGAGCAATCAATGGAATTGCACAATGAATATCCATGAATATCAGGCAAAGGAGCTGCTCCGGCAATACGGAGCTGCGGTCGCTGGGGGCTGTTCGGTTCTTAGAGCCGAAGACGCCAAATCAGCGGCGAGTGAGCTGCCGGGACCAGTGTGGGTCGTAAAGGCCCAAATTCATGCCGGCGGCCGCGGCAAAGGCCACTTCAAGCAGACAGATGCTGGCAGCAAAGGGGGCGTTCGATTGGCAGGGTCTGCTTCAGAAGCAGCCGAGGAATCACGCCGTATGCTTGGCCGGACCCTGGTTACCCACCAAACAGGGCCTGCCGGCAAAACCGTGAACCGCGTCTATATTGAAGAAGGCGCAGAGATTGCCCGAGAACATTATTTGGCGCTGCTGCTGGATCGTCAATCGTCCCAGCTTTCTTTTGTCTGTTCGACAGAGGGTGGAATGGATATCGAAGAGGTTGCGCAGTCGCAGCCCGAAAAAATCCATACGATCCGTATTGATCCAACAATTGGCTTTCAACCTTTCCATGGAAGGCTGGTTGCTTTTGCGCTCGAATTTACGGGTGCCCAAGTTCGGCAATGTGTAAAGCTGACCGCTTCTCTCTATAAGCTGTTCATGGACAAGGATGCTGAGCTGATTGAGATCAATCCGCTGATTGTCAGGCAGAATGGCGAGCTTCAGTGTCTTGACTGCAAAATGGCATTCGACTCCAACGCCCTTTACCGACATCCTGAAATCATGGCGCTTCGCGATGAATCGGAAGAAGATCCGAAGGAGTTGGCAGCTTCGAATTTCGACCTGAATTATATTGCGTTGGATGGCGAGATCGGTTGCATGGTTAATGGAGCGGGTTTGGCTATGGCCACCATGGACATCATCAAGCTGTTTGGTTCCGAGCCAGCGAATTTTCTTGATGTCGGCGGCGGCGCCACTCGGGATAAGGTCATTGAGGCGTTCAAGATCATCACGTCCGACAAGAATGTTAAGGGAATTCTGGTGAATATATTCGGTGGGATCATGCGCTGCGATATCATCGCAGAGGGAGTTGTCGAAGCGGTGCGTGAAGTGGGTCTCAAAGTGCCGCTTGTGGTAAGGCTCGAAGGAACGAATGTAGAGCTCGGAAAAGACATCATTAACGCAAGTGGGCTGAACGTCATCGCGGCTGACAATTTGGGGCACGCAGCGAAAGAAATCGTAGCTGCGGTCGAAAAGAGCTGAGCGGGAAGAAGAGGACGGCATGGCTGTACTTGTCGATCAAAATACGAAGGTGATTTGCCAAGGTTTCACCGGTTCACAAGGCACATTCCATTCGGAACAGGCCATCGCGTATGGAACGAAGGTTGTTGGCGGCGTTACACCGGGAAAGGGCGGACAGAAGCATTTGGATCTGCCGGTCTTCAATAGTGTGCACGAAGCGCGCGCGGCGACCGGAGCCAATGCCACTGCCATTTATGTTCCGCCGCCATTTGCCGCGGACGCGATCATGGAAGCCTGTGATGCGGGAATTGAACTGATAGTTTGCATCACAGAAGGCATTCCTGTTCTTGATATGGTGCGCGTCAAGCGATTCTTGGACGGGTCGAATTCGCACCTGATCGGTCCGAATTGCCCGGGGATCATTACACCGGAAGCGTGTAAAATCGGTATCATGCCGGGCCATATCCACAAACGTGGAAGCGTTGGTGTCGTCTCACGCTCGGGAACACTGACCTATGAAGCTGTAAAACAGACCACGGATATAGGCCTTGGACAGTCGACCTGCGTTGGAATTGGCGGCGATCCGGTTAAGGGTACCGAACATATCGACGTGCTGGAATTATTCTTGGCGGATGAGGAAACCGAAGCCATCATCATGATCGGCGAGATTGGCGGAACCGCGGAAGAAGACGCAGCGGAATTTATTAAGTGCGAAGCGATCCGCGGCCGCACAAAGCCGATCGCTGGATTCATAGCCGGAGTCACCGCCCCCCCAGGCCGTCGCATGGGCCATGCCGGTGCGGTGATTTCAGGCGGGAAAGGTGGCGCGGCCAGTAAAATCGAAGCGATGCGTTCGGCAGGGTTTTCTATCGCCGAAAGTCCGGCAACGCTCGGTGAAGCGGTTCTGGAAGCCATGGGCAGACTATAAAGACAGCATCTAAAAGCAGCATCAAGGATTGCGCAGGAGGGTTGCATGACCAAGAAAAGTCAAAACCAGTCTTTGCACGCTTCAAGTTTTCTGCAGGGGCAAACCACGGGTTACGTTGAAAACCTGCATGCTCGCTACACGGAAAATCCAGATACAGTTGATCAATCCTGGAAGGCCTATTTCGGCGCTCTCGGAGATCGAACTGCCAACGGCAGCGGACCGAGTTGGGGGCGCCGGGACTGGCCAATAGGTCCTTCGGATGAACTCACCGCCGCATTAGATGGCCAATGGCCAGACGATCTGCATGGCGCGCGGACAAGCTACAAAGAGAAGATTACAACCCAAGCCCGCATCGGCGGCTTGCATCCGTCAGCTGCTGATATCGAGCAGCGGGTCAATGATTCCATGCATGCGCTCATGCTGATTCGCGCTTTTCGAATCCGCGGACACCGGATCGCGAATCTCGATCCGCTGGGCCTGATGCATCATGTGGCGCATCCGGAGCTTGATCCGAAGAATTATGGCTTTGCCGATACCGATATGGATCGGCCGATATTTTTGGACAATGTCCTTGGATTCACGATGGCCTCAATGCGTGAAATACTGGCAATGGTCCATCGTACATATTGCGGCACGTTCGCTTTGCAATTCATGCATATTTCGGATCCGCAGCAGAGTTCTTGGTTGAAAGAGCGAATTGAAGGATATGGCAAGGAGATCAAATTCACACAGGAAGGTCGTCGAGCAATCCTCAATAAGCTGATTCATGCCGAAGGCTTTGAGCAGTTTCTGCAAGCCAAATTCACCGGCACCAAACGTTTCGGCCTTGATGGTGCGGAGTCGATCATTCCAGCAATGGAACAGATCATTAAGCGTGGCGGCGCTCTTGGTGCGAAGGATATCGTTATCGGAATGCCGCACCGCGGCCGGCTGAATATTTTAGCCAATGTCATGGGAAAACCCTATCGGGCAATCCTCAATGAGTTCGAAGGCGGAAGTTCAAGCCCCGAAAATGTCGATGGATCGGGAGATGTAAAATATCATCTCGGTGCCTCGTCCGATCGGGAGTTTGACGGCAATACCGTGCATCTGTCACTGACTGCCAATCCATCGCACCTAGAAGCTGTCAATGCTGTTGTGCTCGGAAAAGTCAGAGCCAAGCAAACGCAGTTCGGTGAAGGGTCCTATGCCAAAGTTATGCCGATTCTTCTGCATGGAGACGCGGCGTTTGCCGGCCAGGGAATTGTTGCGGAGTGTTTCGGACTTTCAGGATTGTCTGGCCACAAAACAGGCGGCACCGTCCACATCGTAATCAACAATCAGATCGGATTTACGACGGCGCCGCACTATTCGCGCTCTTCCCCGTATCCGACCGACATCGCGATGATGACAGAATCGCCGATCTTTCATGTCAATGGCGACGATCCCGAGGCCGTTGTGCACGCCGCCAAAGTGGCGACGGAGTTCAGACAAAAATTTGGGAAAGACGTGGTTGTTGATGTTTTCTGTTACCGACGTTTTGGACACAACGAAGGTGACGAACCGATGTTCACCCAGCCGAAAATGTACCGGTCGATTCGTTCGCACAAAACAACGCTTGAACTATATTCAAAGCGGCTGGCGGAAGACGGTTTGATCCCGCTTGATGAGCTTCAAAGTGCTAAACAGGCGTTTCAGGAACGGCTTGAACTAGAATTGGGCGCAGCGAAATCCTACCGTCCAAACGAAGCGGACTGGCTGGATGGCCGATGGTCCCACATCCAGCCGAACACCGAGAGTTATCAGCGTGGACAGACCGCAATTCCGATTAAACGGCTGCAGTTGATCGGTGAGGCCTTGGTAACGGTTCCCCGAGGATTTGCTATTCATCCGACTCTCGGCCGAATTCTTAAAGCCCGCAAAAAAGTTTTTGAAACAGGAAAGGGCTGCAGTTGGGCGATCGCTGAGCAGTTGGCCTTTGGGACGCTGCTGATGGAGGGGTATCAGGTCCGATTGTCCGGACAGGATGTAACACGGGGCACGTTTAGTCAGCGGCACTGTGCGTTCATCGATCAAGATACTGAAGAGCAGCATATACCGCTCAATCACTTGGGCAGTGAGGCCGCCCGATTCCAGGTTATTGATTCAATGCTCTCGGAATTCGCGGTGCTTGGATATGAATATGGCTATTCTTTGAGCGAGCCGAATGCTCTTGTGCTTTGGGAAGCTCAGTTCGGCGACTTCGCCAATGGCGCACAGGTGATGTTCGATCAGTTTATTGCCAGTGGCGAGAGAAAATGGCTGCGCATGTCCGGGTTGGTCATGTTGCTGCCACATGGATTTGAAGGTCAGGGACCTGAGCACTCTTCGGCCAGAGTCGAACGGTTCCTGCAGCTTTGCGCCGAGGATAATTGGATTGTTGCCAATTGCACCACTCCCGCAAATTACTTCCATATTCTCCGACGCCAGCTGCATCGCGACTTTCGCAAGCCACTGGTTCTCATGACTCCCAAATCGCTGCTCCGACATAAGCTGGCGGTGAGCAATCTGGAGGATTTTTGTGAAGGCAGCTCGTTTCATCGCGTGCTGTGGGATGATGCCGAAAAGGGCCTTTCAGATACGCAGCTGGTTGCCGATAAAAAGATCCGCCGAGTTGTTGTCACTTCCGGGAAGGTCTATTTTGATTTGCTTGCCGAACGAGATGCGCGCCAAATCAACGACATTTATTTGTTGCGCATTGAACAATACTATCCGTTTCCAGCGCAATCCATGATAGAGGAGCTTCGGCGTTTCTCGAATGCGGAGGTGGTTTGGTGCCAAGAGGAACCGAAGAATCAAGGACCGTGGAGTTTCATTGAACCTTGGATAAATTGGATTCTTGATCGCATAGACTGCAAGTCCACACGGATCGGTTATATTGGACGTAAACCATCTGCGGCACCGGCAACAGGGCTGCTGGGTAATCACATCGTCGAGCAAAAGCAGCTTGTTGATGAAGCGTTGACAGTGCAGTGACGCGCCAAGAATTATAAAGGATCAGCTCAATGGCAGTTGAAGTCACAGTTCCCCAGCTTGGGGAGAGTGTTACGGAGGCGACCGTCGGTTCGTGGACCAAGAACAAAGGGGAACAGGTCGAAAGCGATGAGATCGTCGTCGAGCTCGAGACCGACAAAGTCACTTTGGAAGTGCGCTCGCAGGCGAATGGGATCTTATCAGACATTGTTGCTCCTGCCGGGACAACAGTTGAAGTTGGCGCATTGCTGGCATTGATCGAAGAAGGAGCGTCCGCACCCGCCAAACCAGCGAAGAAAGCGCTGCCGATCTCATCTCCCGACGCATCTTCATCCGAGTCGGACACACCTGAACCCACTCAAAGGGAGACCAAGAGATCAGATGTCGAAGATGCTCCGGCAGCCCGAAAAATGATGGCTGAGCACGGAGTGTCTCGGAGCGATGTCTCAGGCACCGGCCGTGGCCAGCGGGTGATGAAAGAAGATGTCCAGAAAGCTTTGAAGGAGGCCGAACAGGCGGCCGCGGAAATTTCCCCGGGCGCAGGCCCGAATCTTCCAGAACCTCAGACGGATCTTGAAGAGCGGATTCCTATGTCCAGGCTGCGCATGACAATTGCCCGCCGTTTGAAGGAGGCCCAAAACACAGCCGCTATGCTCACCACCTATAATGAGGCGGACATGAGTGGCGTCATGGCTTTACGGAGCGAATATAAGGATCAATTCGAGAGGAAACACGGTGTGCGGCTCGGGTTTATGGGTTTCTTTGTCAAGGCATGCTGCACCGCGCTTCTGGAGGTTCCGGAAGTCAATGCCGAGATTGATGGCGACCATATCGTGTATAAGCGGTTTGTGCATATGGGCGTCGCAGTCGGAACGCCGACAGGTCTGGTGGTGCCGGTCCTTCGACACGCCGAGCATATGTCATTTGCCGAGGTGGAGCGGAATCTGGCGGAAATGGCGCTGCGCGCCCGCGACGGCAAGCTGACCTTGGCTGAAATGCAAGGTGGAACATTTTCAATCTCGAATGGCGGTGTTTACGGCTCTCTCATGTCTTCGCCGATTCTGAATCCTCCGCAATCCGGCATTCTGGGCATGCACAGGATTCAGCAGAGGCCAATCGCATTGAACGGCGAAGTTGTAATCCGTCCGATGATGTATTTGGCGCTTTCATATGATCACCGGATTGTGGATGGAAAAGGTGCTGTTACCTTTTTGGTGCGGGTTAAAGAGCTGATTGAAGATCCGCGCCGTCTGCTTATGGAAATCTAAACTCGGTCCGGTTGCTGCAGTCGAAAATGCGGGTTCTCAGCTCCATGGGCAAGTGGAACGGAGACTTTGATGTCGAAATATGATCTGATTGTCATCGGCGCCGGCCCCGGCGGGTATGTATGCGCTGTCCGCGCCGCTCAGCTTGGATTGAAAACCGCCTGTGTCGAAGGGCGCGAAACTCTCGGCGGCACCTGTCTCAATGTCGGCTGCATTCCTTCGAAGGCCTTGCTTCATGCCAGCCATAGCCATCACGAAATGGTTGCCAATTTTCCGAAGATGGGTTTGATGGCGAAGGATGTGTCTGTGGATTGGCAGCGGATGCAGGGGTATAAGAACGACACCATCGCCGCGAATACCCGTGGGATTGAGTATCTTTTCAAGAAAAACAAAGTCGACTGGATTAAGGGATGGGCAAAGATCGCAGGTCAGGGAAAAATTCGGGTCGGTGATCAAATTCATGAGGCGTCCAACATTGTAATTGCTTCGGGATCCGAACCGGCATCCATCCCTGGCGTTGAGATCGATGAGGATATGATCGTCTCTTCGACCGGCGCGTTGGAACTGAAAGAGATTCCAAAGCGTCTGACGGTCATCGGCGCCGGCGTTATCGGTCTTGAGATTGGTTCAGTTTATGCCCGTCTCGGCGCCAAGGTCACCGTTCTCGAGTATCTTAATCATGCGGTTCCGGGGATGGACTCGGAAATCGCCAAATCCCTTCAGCGGATTCTTTCGCGTCAGGGTCTGAAATTCCATTTGGGATCAGCGGTCGAATCTGTGGAAAGCTCGGGTGGGGCAAACGTCGTCCGTTATCGAAACCGCAAGGATGACAGTGTGCATGAACTTGCAGCTGACAAAGTCCTCGTCGCCACAGGCAGACGACCCTTCACACAAGGTTTAGGACTTGAGGAATCGGGAATTGTCTGCGAGCCAACCGGCCAGATCAGGACGGATGAACGTCTTTTGACAAACGTTCCTGGGATTTATGCGATCGGCGATGCAGTCTCCGGCGCGATGTTGGCACACAAAGCTGAAGACGAAGGAATGGCGGTTGCCGAAACGATTTCCGGAAAGTCGGGGCACGTCAATTACGCGGTGATTCCGTCCGTCATTTATACGCATCCTGAGGTTGCGGCAGTTGGCAGAACCGAACAGGATCTGAAAGACGAGGGGCGTGGCTACAAGGTCGGAAAATTCTCGTTCATGGGGAATGGACGCGCCAAAGCAGCGCTCGCTGCCGACGGGTTTGTGAAGATCTTGGCAGACGAGGAAACAGACCGGATTCTCGGATGCCACATGGTCGGTCCCTCGGTCGGTGAGCTCATTCATGAGGTTTGCGTCGGTATGGAATTCGGCGCGTCGGCCGAGGATATCGCGCTGACGTGCCATGCGCATCCTACTCTTTCAGAAGCTGTTCGAGAAGCTGCCTTGGCATGCGGTGATGGGCCGATTCATTCGTGAGATTTCATTGAAGATGCGGCGATTTTAAGAGCGCCGAGAACGCAGAATCGGCAAGATAGCGATTTCGCTTTGACAGTTTGCTCATTGCTATGGCAGTGAGCGCCGCACAATTTTTAGATTCAATCATTGGGGCATTGAAACATGGCAAAAGTGGAATGGGGAACAAAGCGAATCTGTCTCCATTGCGATGCCAGATTCTACGATTTTGGGAGAGATCCGATCATTTGCCCAAATTGTGGAGCTGAGTTTATTGTTGAAATCAGTGAAGCCGAGAAGCTTGCTGCAGATGGCCCGGATCGGAACGCGAAATCCGCAAAAACGGGTTCTTCAAACGAAGAAGCTGATCTTCCAGAGGACGAAAACGATGAAGTGTCTCTGAATGAATTGGATGAAGACGATGACGATGATACAATTCCTTTGGATGACATCGCTGGCGTGGCAGCAGAAGACGAAAATTGAGTCGAACGGAACACGGTTCATCAGCCAGTGAATGTTTGGTTCAGTCGCCGTCACGGAGTTGCGGACAGCGCAACCTGCGATAACCGGCGCCCGGCCCCTGCTTCGAATGACTGACGCCTAGGTTGCGAGCCGTTAATCAGACGGCATTGAGGACAACTGATGGGATGGTATTTTTTATTGGTGGCGATTGCGTTTGAGGTGGCCGGAACCTTCTCGCTCAAGCTTTCGCACGGTTTTGAACGATGGCAATGGGGCGTGGCCTCAATCTTCCTGTACGCTGCCTGTTTTTGGATGCTCGCGCCGGCGATGAAGTATCTGCCGCTTGGCATCGTCTACGCCATCTGGGCCGGTGTCGGCATAGTAGCGGCGGCTTTGATCGGTTGGTTCGCCTTCGATGAGCGGTTGGGTGCAGTGCAGTTCCTCTGTATCGCCATGGTTTTGATCGGCTCTGTTGGTCTGCGGCTGTCAACCCGGGCGTGACAGGCGTACATGGAGACCAAACCGGCGTTTCTCCGCACATTAATGCGGTTTCGAGAAAATTCTGTCCGGATCACCCCGCACACGTTTCAGCCATGGCCGACCCTGATCAGCGGGTAGTGTCCAGAATCTTTCGCACTTTCAGTCATGCGACGGCGGCTCCGTTATGTTGAAGTTTCATCTCGCGCAGCGGCCCCATGTTCATATAATTTCGCGTGCTCCACTGCGTGCCGGCGACATGTTGCTTTGGGATAAATTTTTCAATCAGTGGGAAGACAGGCAAAAATTAGATTGAAGAAACCATCGAAAGCAGTTAGCTTAAGAATCTTGGAACATGGGGGCCATAGCTCAGTTGGGAGAGCGCTTGAATGGCATTCAAGAGGTCAGGGGTTCGACCCCCCTTGGCTCCACCAGCTCCAATCACAGTTGTCTTTTGGCTCGAATATCCAAGATAATCTAGAGCATCAGACCATGATCCTTTTTGCGATTCGGTATCTTTGGCCAAGGGTTTGAACTGCTGTTAAGAGTCAGACGAAGACAGGGCTCGCCACACGGAACTGCTTTCAGCCAGTTAAGAAGTCGAATCAGACAAATCCAGCCGAGTGAAAGACACAGAGGTCTGATGTCTTTGTTTTGTGCTGGTTACGCGCTGCGGTAAAGCTTGGTCATTGAGAATTCCCGGTGGCCCAACGCTTCGGCGGCGGTGCTTCGCCCGTTTGCTGTCCGGCGGATCATCTCGATCAGCGCATCACCGGCTTCATCAATTGTCATATCTCGGCGCAATATACCCGATACATCTAAGTCCACATGCTCTGCCATCGTGCGCATGGTGCGCGGGTTCGCTGTGATTTTGATCACCGGCACGATCGGATTGCCAACAACATTGCCCTGACCAGTTGGAAATGTGTGGATGACGGCTCCGCCCGCCGCCATGAGCGTCACACATTCAGCCGCCGCCGAGGAAGAGTCCATGAAATACAACCCACAACCGGATTGTGGAACTTCGGCGGGTTCAAGAATATCAATAAATTGAGATGTGCGCCCGATCTTCTCTAAATTGCCTAGCGCTTTCTCTTCAATCGTTGTCAAACCGCCTTCGATATTGCCTTTTGTAGGCTGGCTATCGCTAAGGTCATCGGTTTGATGAGCGAAGATCACTTCATCCTGATAGGATTTCCACATCTTGTGCCAGCGCTCGCCAATTTCTGCATTGATCGCGCGCCTCTGGCAAATATGCTCCGCTCCGGTGATTTCCGAGGTCTCGCCGAAAAATCCGGTTATGCCTTCGGGCAAAAGTTTGTCGTACATATTTCCGACTGTCGGACAGGATCCAAGCCCTGTGGTGGTATCGCTTTCACCGCATTTGGTAGATATCCAAAGATCCGAAATCGAGCATTCTTCGCGCTGGTATTCTGTCGTAAGGTGCACGAATTCCTTGGCTTTCCAGCTCGCAGCGCGAATCGTTTCAAAATCGCCATTTTGTTCGATCGAAAACTCGGCAACCGGCTTGCCGGTCTCTCGGATCCCTTCGGCAATGCGACTGGTCCATCCCGGTTCGATGCCGATTACGACGACGGCGGCGACGTTGGGATTGGATCCGGTTCCAATCATGGTGCGGAAGTGCAGTTCCAAATCCTCTCCAAATTGCAATCGCCCATAGGCATGGGGAATCGCCATGGTGCCTTTAACGTTGTTTGCTACGGCTTCACATGCGGTATTCGAAATGTCGTCCACCGGTAAAATCACGACGTGATTCCGTACGCCAACGCGACCGTTTTCGCGCCGATGGGCCTTGATGGTCATATTCGAGTATTTTGATGCCATATTGATTGCTCTTTACCAGCGTTTCGTCTTGACGTTGTGTGTGTGAACATGGCCGCCTTTCGGAATATCGGCAATAACCTGGCCGATGTCCTCGCCGTATTTGATCGCGGTATCTCCGCTTTTCAGATCTTTCAATGCGATTTTATGTCCGATTGGCACATCGGCTCCCGCCATTAGCGAAAAAGTGGAGTCGTCATGAGTCACACAGCAATACATCTCTGTGCCCGTTGTCAGACCCTCGACGACAACGACGCCGACGTTATCTTTGTGATTATGCACCAGCAGATGAGGAATATTGGCCATGAGAATGCTCCCGGAAGTTTGGTTTCAGTATGATTTTAGGAGCCGCTGAGCGGCCAGACCTGATACTCTCAAATGCGTCGCCGCCGTCGGAAAGAGGACGGACTTCAAACCAATCCAACGGGCCCAGTCGACCCGAGAACATCGCTTCGGCCGCATCACGAAAATCCTGTGCCGTGTACGTGTAGGTTCCCATAAAGGTAATTTCCTGCAGAGTCATGCGGCGAGCGTCGATCCCGCCGCTGTCTTCGCCTAGCCCGATATGCAAGATAATGCCACCGGGCGCGGCATAAGCGGTGGCAAGCGCGCGCGTTGCCGCAATTCCAACCGCATCCACAATCAGCGAAAATTCGCCTTTTGCCTCTTCCGCAGCGACAATCCCGCCGATACGATTAAGAAATTCCCGCCGGATTGGATTGGGTTCTGTCATCGTCACATCATCAACACCCATCGCGCGCAGCACCAATGCAGCGGTCAACCCTATCGTGCCGCCTCCGATAACCAGTGCACCATCAGCGACTGCTGGATCCAAGATTTCAAGACTCAGCCGGACCGCGTGCCAACTCACCGCCAGAGGTTCTGCAAGCGCGGCTTTTTCCAAAGAGAACTCGTCGGGAACTGTAACCAGATTGGATTCCGGGATCGCAACCAGTTCTGCAAAGGCCCCTTGACGGGGGGACATTGAGATGATCTGCCGGTCAGGGCATAGATTTTCCTTGCCTGCTAGACAGACGCGGCAAGTTTCGCAGCTTACCAAAGGATTGATTGTCACGCGTTCATTTCGGCGCGGGCCTCCGGCAATGACCCCGGCCGCTTCGTGGCCCAGAATCAACGGAGCGGAACGGCGACCGTCGTGGCCAAGAAAGGCATGCATATCCGAGCCGCAAATTCCGGTTCCTTCGACCCGTACCAGAACCTCGCCTGCGTCTGCGCTGGGTTCTGGCACCTCGCAAAACACAAGAGTTTCAGGAGCTGTGTAGACAAGCGCTTTCATTTTGCAGTGAACCCCCCGTCCAGCATCAACACCTGTCCAGTGATATAGCGCACAGCATCGCTGCAGAGAAACAGCAACGGACCGTCTATGTCCTCCAACACTCCGTTTCGACCGACACAGGTTTGCTCCGCGTTACGTTTGGCCCTTTCGGTGTCGAGGAAAACCGGTTCGGTCATTTCAGTTGGAAAAAACCCGGGGCCGATCGCATTTATCGAGATTCCTGCGCCAGACCAAGCTTCTGCCATGGCGCGGGTCAGTTGCGCCAAGCCGCCTTTCGATGCGCCGTAGGCAATCCCGCTCGGAAATGCGCGAAAGGATTGCAACGAAGCAAAATTAACAATGCGTCCCCAGCCCTTCCTCTGCATAGCCGGAACGCAGGCTTGGCTTAGAAAGAAGGGAGCAGACAGATTGACGGCCAAGGTTGTTTCCCAGCTTTCCCGTGTCACCTGATCGGCGGGCTGGCGCAAATTCAATCCAGCGGCATGCACAAGGATATCGGGCGGGCCGAATGGTTCAGAAATTCGATGCGCAAGTTCGGTCAGCTGCTTCTGCTCGGTGAAATCCGCTTGAATGATCGCAGCTCTGTCGCCGATTTTTTCGCGCCACTCTTCAAGCGCTGCGATTCTGCGCGCAGTTCCGATAACGCGCGCTCCGGCGCTCGCAAGAACATCGGCGGCGTGTCTGCCTAAGCCCGAACTTGCCCCGGTGACACACGCAACTTTGCCTTCGACAGAGAAAAGACTGTTATTGGCCGCCAACTCAACTATCCGCTGTCAGATCAAACGATTCGCTGGGAAAATATTTTTTGAGCCGGATATCGGCGGTCCTCGCATGCCCTTCCATTCCCTCAAAACGGGAGATGCGCGCTGTTGCTTCGGCGACCGATTTCGCACCTGATTTGGTTGCGCGCTGCCAAGTGACGACTTTCATAAATTTATGAACGCTCAGCCCGCCAGTGTAGGCGGCGGCACCCGATGTCGGCAGCACATGGTTGGGACCGGATGCCTTGTCGCCAAAGGCGACAGTGGTTTCTTCACCAAGAAACAGCGAACCATAACAGGATAACCGGTCCAGCCACCAATCCAGGTCATTGGCTTGAACAGTCAGATGCTCAGGCGCGTATTCATCTGCGGTGGCCGCCATTTCTTCGCGATCTCCGCATAGGATGACTTCCGCATAGTTCTGCCAAGCGGCGTTTGCATTGTTTTGATTGATTGCAGGCAGGTCGTTTATCAGCAGCGGAACAATGCGCATGACCTCTTCTGCGAGCGCTCTCACATTCGTGACAAGCCAAACCGGTGAATTATATCCGTGTTCAGCTTGGCCAACCAAGTCGGCGGCGACGATCATCGGGTCAGCTGTCGCATCAGCCAGAATCAGGCTGTCGGTGGGGCCGGCAATCATATCAATGCCCACGCGACCAAACAGCATGCGCTTGGCTTCGGCGACGAATTGGTTTCCTGGACCAACAAGCATGTTCGCCTTTGGCAAACCAAACAGTCCAAAGGTCATCGCCGCAATGCCCTGAACCCCGCCCATCGCCATGATTTTGTCGGCGCCGCAGATATGGGCGGCGCTTATGATCGCCGGAGGAACGCCAGCGTCCGGACGCGGCGGCGAACACACAATGATATGATTGCACCCCGCGACTTTGGCAGTCGTTACCGTCATGATTGCGCTGGCGATATGGCTGTAGCGTCCACCCGGAACGTAGCATCCGGCGGCCGCAACCGGAATTGATCGTTGGCCTGCGGTCAGACCGGGCACGATTTCGGTCTCGAAATCGGTGATGGTTTGCCGCTGAGCCTCGGCAAACTTTCTGACGTTCGCGTGACTGAATTCAATGTCTTGCCGCAACTGTGCTGGAATCTGTTCCATTGCGGTCGCAATAGTATTTTCCGACAACAGAATCTCGCCGGCGTAATCGTCGAACCGCCTCGCATATTCCATTGCCTTAGGGTCCCCGCCCGCTTCAATGTCCTCTAGGATTTTAAGAACGATCGCCTGCGTTTCCGAAGCGTCAGAGTGCGCGTGCCGTTTGGCTTTTTTGAGATACTCTCGCGGCATCGGGTTGACCTATTTGTCGATGCCGGAAGACTGAGCGATACAATTCTTAGAAGAACAGAAAATGAAATGGGTTCGGATCAGCATGTCTAGGACGAAAGCGAAAAGGAACTCGAAACGAATTTTGATGCCGCCAATAAATTCCTTTGAAAGCGGTGCGTTGAGATTCATGTATGCGGGTATAAATTTTTCTGCAAGCAGTTACTGACAAGCATCAAGATCTTCATTCTCGGTTGCCGAACGGTATGATGGCCTTTGCTGCATACGCGGATGGTTCCTGCGTCACCGATCCAAAGGATGCGACAGGACATGTAGACGGCAACAAAATTTCTTTCGAACGGCGCGGCGCAGCCGCGCATTGCAGTCATTCGAATGCTGTCTGCCAATAAATGACACCCGCAGAATTGGCAGGCCATTTCAGGGGAAACCCAAAAAAAGGGGCCATCAAAATCTTGCTGACCAATGAGAAATTCTGTATGCGTAAACCAACGGTTCCATCTGTGCTGATTCGGCGCAGAGGAGTAATAGGGAATGCGGTGAGGAGTAGCCAAAAGGCGCCGATTCCGCAACTGCCCCCGCAACTGTAAGCGGAGAGCGGTCTGAATTTATCCACTGGCGGTTTCGCTGGGAAGGGTCAGGACGCAGAGCTCCGCGAGTCAGGAGACCTGCCGTTGCATCAATTGAATTCTCGGACGGGTGGTCCGGAGCGATACAAGCTATGCCAGAGTGCCGTTGCAAACGCCTGATGCACCCGTCCGTTTTGTATGGACAGTGGGATGCACGCTCGAACTGACTCGGCTTTAGAAAGCTATCAAATTTCCAATTCATGCCGTGGCGCAATGCTGGAGGCCGAAAACCTCAGCTGGAGCATCGGCCGCGGTTTGCCGATCTTAAAGAATGTTTCGTTTTTTCTGGAACCGGGAAAAATTCTGGGGGTGGTCGGTCCGAATGGGTCGGGAAAGTCCACTTTGCTTCGGCTCATTTACCGATTCCAAAAACCGACGACTGGTCGTCTCACCATTGATGGAGTGGATATTCAATTGCAAACGGTGCGTGAGACTGCGCAAATCGTAGCAGCGGTCGTGCAGGAGCAGCCGGCGGATTTTGCTCTAACCGTCCGGGAAGTCGTGGCCTTGGGGCGGATTCCCCATAGAATAGGCTTTTCTGCCAATACGTCCAGAGATGAAGAAGTGGTCGCGCGCTCATTGGAACTGTTGGAACTCGACGGTCTTGAGAAACGTCTTCTCACCACGCTCTCAGGCGGCGAGCGGCAAAGAGTAATGTTGGCCCGCGCTCTCGCGCAAGAACCGCGAATCTTGGTTCTTGATGAGCCGACGAATCATTTGGACATTCGCCACAGACTGCAAATTCTGGCTTTGCTGCGACGACTTGAAATCACGGTCGTTTGCAGTCTGCACGAACTCAATGATGCCTTGGAATTCGCTGATGATATTCTGGTGCTTTCACGCGGCAGAATGGTCGCATGCGGCGATCCAGACGATACATTGACCGCCGAGTTGATTTCAGAAGCTTTCGGTGTCCAAGCGATTTCCGACAAATTGATGCGTTGCTCGAGAAAACGGTTTGCGTTCAGCCTTTAATCCCCATCACAGGAAAACCATGCGGTATTTGACTCATGCGGCTGCCATGATTCTAGCAGCAATTTCGGCAGCTGCCGAACCCAAAACCATTCAGAGCTGTGATCGTGAAGTTGTGTTTGAATCGGCCCCGCGAGCGGCGATTGCCAACGATGTGAATCTTGTCGAAATGATGCTTGCACTTGGCTTGTCAGACAAGATGGCCGGTTATACCGGCGTGTCCGGATGGAAGACAATCGATGAGGAATTAAGGGTCGGAATCGGCGAGTTGCCAGAATTGTCGGCTCGTTATCCGAGCAAAGAGGTATTGGTCGGCGCGGGCGCAGATTTCTATTTCGCCGGCTGGAACTACGGTATGAAAGTCGGTGGTGAGGTTACGCCGGAAACCTTGGCGCCGTTCGGCATTCAGGTTTATGAATTAACAGAGTCTTGCATTCATATCAGTTCGCGGACAGGCATCAGCATTGAAGATATGTTCGCTGATTTGCTGAACCTCGGGAAAATCTTTCGAATTGAAGAACGCGCCAATGCCCTGGTAGACGGCTATCGAGCCGAATTGGCCGCTGTTCTCTCTGAACTGCCCGAATTGAATCACACGCTTCGTGTATTTGTTTATGATAGTGGGGAAGACAGTCCATTCACGGCAGGAAAATACGCAATGCCTACAGCGCTCATTGAAGCTGCGGGTGGCCGAAACGTCATGGACAGCCTCGAAAAAAGCTGGGCCACAGTTGGCTGGGAAATTGTTGTAGCCGAAAATCCTGAATTCATCGTTATTGTAAATTATGGTGATGTGACCGCAGAGCAAAAAATAGCATTCCTGCGGTCAAATCCAGCGCTTGCGGAAATGGACGCCGTTAGGAACAACCGATTTGCGGTCTTGGAATATGTGGAAGCCACACCCGGGCCTCGAAATCTGCGAGCCATTGCAAAGCTGGCAAAAGCGTTCCGCACCCCGAGCCCAGATCAGTAGCCAAACATTAGATGCAGACAGCATTTTCAAGCCGACCGTGTCAGCGCCGACTCTGATATTCGCGGCAGCGGCTCTTGCTGTGCTGGGCATTTCAATTGCTGCAGCCGTAAGCTTGGGGGCGGTCCCGGTTCCCTTGGCAACGGTTTGGAAGATTTTAGCCAGTCACTTGCTGCCTGGCAGTCCGCCTGTGGTTTGGACGATCGGACAAGAAGCCATTGTCTGGAATATCCGACTTCCCAGAAGCCTGCTTGCATGCATGGTTGGAGCGGGTCTGGCGATCGTCGGAACTAGTTTGCAGGCGGTAACTCGGAACCCGCTCGCAGATCCGCATCTCTTGGGAATATCTTCGGGCAGCGCTTTTGGTGCGATTGCCGCATTGCTGCACACAGGAATGTTTTTGGGGCCGCTGACCTTGCCGCTACTGTCTTTTGCAGGTGCCTGCGGCGCTACGTTGCTTGTGCTCGGTGTTGCCTACTTTTCCAGGTCCAGCAGCGCAGGACGGCTGGTGTTGGTCGGGGTAGCGGTGTCGTTTGTTGTAATGGCCTTTGCCAATCTGCTCATTTTTTTCGGAGACCCCCGCGCAGCTCACACTGTTGTGTTTTGGATGCTGGGAGGTCTTGGGTTGGCTGAGTGGGGTCAACTGGTGCTGCCATTCTTGGTCTTGATCGGATGCGGGACCTATTTTTGGTTGAATGCAGTAAGCCTCAATGGATTGATGGCCGGCGACGAAACAGCATCAACACTGGGAATCGCTGCGAAACGGTTCAGATTGAATGCCTTTGTGGTTGGCGCACTCCTGACAGCGGTCATGGTGGCCTATTCGGGTATCATTGGTTTCGTAGGGCTGATGATGCCGCATATCGCCCGTATGCTGGTTGGAGCCAACAACAGACGCGTAGTGCCGGTAGCCGCGTTTCTTGGAGCGGTATTTCTCCTCTGGGCGGATGTTCTCGCGCGCACAATCGCCGCTCCGGAAGACATGCCGATCGGTATCATAACCGGCATCGTGGGCGGATTGTTCTTTATTTGGCTGTTGCGCCGCTGAGATTTTTAAACCGCGTCACGCGGCAATTTTGGCAGGGCACGCGAGGCTGACGATGTCCAACACTATACGGTTCAAGTCATAATTTTTAGGCGTATAAACGGAAGCCACTCCCAATTTTTCCAGATGAGGACGATCTTCATCTGGAATGATTCCACCGACGATCAACGGCACGTGGCTTATGCCCTCGCGATTCATGAGATTGATCGTCTGCTCTGCCATTTCCAAATGCGACCCCGACAGAATGGACAGACCGATGACATGAACTTTCTCATCGATCGCTGCTGCGACAATTTCGTCGGCGGTAAGGCGAATGCCGGAATACACGACTTCAATTCCGCAGTCGCGGGCGCGGCATGCAATCTGCTCAGCGCCGTTGGAGTGTCCGTCCAAGCCGGGTTTTCCAATCAGAAGCTTGAGACGGCGATTGAGCTGGCTTGACACCACGTCAACCGCATCTCGGATGGGATCAAGACTTTCGGCCGAGTTGGATTTTGAAGAGCTCACACCTGTTGGCCCCCGGTATTCTCCGAAGGACTTTCGCATCAATTCGCCCCATTCACCCGTTGTCGCGCCGGCTTTAGCAGCCCGGATGGAGGCAGGCAGGATATTCTGGCCATTCTTCGCCGCTTTGCCAAGATCTTCAAGCGCCCGCCGAACAGCGGGAGTGTCTCTGTTTCGACGCCATCCTAAAACAGATTCAATCTGATCGCTTTCAGCCTGCGAGTCCACACGCAGCACTGCATTTGCGCCGGTAGAAAGAGGCGATTCCTCGGATTCAGTGAAACAGTTGACCCCAACAACTTTCATTTCACCTGATTCAATTTTCCGAATGCGATCGACATTGCTTTCGACGAGTCTTGATTTCATAAATTCGATTGCAGAAATCGCACCGCCCATCCGATCAATTCTATCAAATTCTTCACGGGCACTTTGTTTCAGTTCTTCGACCTTGCGCAGAACCGCGGGATTGTTGTCAAAGAGGTCGTCATATTCGAGCAAGTCGGTTTCGAATGCCAAAATCTGCTGCATCCGCAGTGACCATTGCTGATCCCAAGGCCGCGGAAGTCCCAGAGCTTCGTTCCAAGCCGGAAGCTGCACTGCCCGAGCCCGTGCATTTCGGGATAAAGTGACCGCCAGCATTTCAAGAAGAATTCGAATGGCATTGTTTTCCGGCTGCTGTTCGGTCAATCCCAGACTATTCACTTGGACTCCGTAGCGAAACCGGCGAAATCTGCTGTCCTCGACTTGGTAGCGGTCCCGGCACATTTCATCCCACAATTCGCAGAATGCACGCATTTTGCACATCTCTGTTATGAAACGCAGCCCGGCATTCACAAAAAAGGAAATGCGTCCAACCAGCTGCGGAAAATCGTCGCTGGGAACGTCGCCTCGCACTTTGTCGAGCACCGCTGCCGCGGTGGCGAGAGCGTAAGCAAGCTCTTGCTCCTGTGTCGCTCCAGCCTCTTGCAGATGGTAGGAACAGACATTCATTGGATTCCAGTTCGGTAGATGCTGGTAGCAATAGGACGCGAGATCGGCGACGAGCCGCAGCGATGGTTCGGGCGGGCAAATATACGTGCCGCGGCTCAAATATTCCTTTATGATGTCGTTCTGCACGGTGCCGCGCAGACAGGATGGGTCAATATCCTGTTCTTCTGCCAATGCGATATAGAGTGCGAGAAGCCAAGGTGCCGTCGCGTTGATTGTCATTGACGTGTTCATCCGGTCAAGAGGAATGTCCTTGAAGAGCTGCCGCATGTCTCCGAGATGGCAGATAGGAACGCCAACTTTTCCAACCTCACCCCGCGCCAGTATGTGGTCGCTGTCGTACCCTGTCTGGGTTGGCAGATCAAAGGCAACAGACAGACCGGTTTGTCCTTTTGCCAAATTTGTTTGATAGAGCGCATTGGACTCGACGGCGGTGGAATGCCCGGCATAGGTTCGGAATATCCACGGTCGGGTTGCTGAATTGCCGCTCATTTCCTGCTCCGAAACCCGGTGCATCCAGTTAATCGGCGCAACTTACCAAATGGGTGACTTTTGCACAATAATTTTGCTGCAATGCAGAGAGTTCTTATGAATTCAGTGCGCGATTACGGCTCAGTCGATCACCTGCGGATTTGATGATCGCACGGACACAAATGTGCGGTGGCCTTTTTGAACGCGGGAAGTCGGTTATCATGGCCCAGGGGTCATTCGTTCCCGAATGGATGTCAGATTTCAATTGACGTCATTTATGCACGATCTTTGATGGCCTGTCTTGCACGCTGTTTGCCTCGACACAGCCGAATTCATGTCCAAACCGAATGTCCTGATTTGTCGCCTTGGGCAGGAATGAAAATCACACGGGTTTCAAATATGGTGGTGCTGAACCATGCAGTTCTTCTGTGGAAGTCTGAGGTTGGTATGCGCACAACGCGTTGAATTAAAAAGTTGTTGATTTGAAATTTGCAAAGAGACCGAACTGGAAGGCCATGGAGGCCTTGGCCGTGTCTCGAATGTTCGAAGTTAAACCGAACGTTCAAGACTTCAACAACATTGGCAATTACCGTAAAGAAAGCAGCGAACTTCGCCTTGGAACTCAGGTCAAGTAACCAGTGGAGGCATCGCGCACGCCTGTATTGACACCAAAATTTGGCGCAAGATTGGCGACAGGCCACTCATTGGTTTCCCCGGTAGTGTTTGGTCGGCATTGGCGAATGGGCGTTGATGTTTGAACGAATGGAACGGCTTTGTGAGCGCATGCATTTGCCTTGACGAAGACGAAACAACAACTTTGTCAGCATGGTTAGCATTTCGGAAGGAGGCGTCATGAGCGTTGAAATTATACTGATCTGCATGCTGTTATTGATTAACATTGCATTGACGCTGTGGGCGGCTACACGCTCTGGCGGCGCGGTTTCCTTAGAAGCAATTCGGAACGAATTTCGATCTGTTCGAGAAGAGAATTTGTTGGCTGCAAAGAATCTTCGAGAAGAAATTGGAGGAGCACAGGCGCAGAACACGGACACTCTGTCGAATGTGTTGTCAAAAATCGGGGATACGCAATCAAGCCAGCTTTTGGAGGTCAAACAGGAGGTCAGAATTCTGACCGAAAAGAATGAAGAGCGTGGTGAAAAGCTGACAAATTTGGTGAGCAGCCAGCTTGAATCCATGCGCAAAGGCAATGAAGAAAAACTCGACAAAATGCGTGAGACCGTCGACGAGAAGCTGCAAGGCACGCTTGAACGCCGGTTAGGGGAATCATTTCAGATCGTGAGCAAGCATCTCAACGCCGTGCATGAGGGGTTGGGAGAAATGCGGAAGCTAGCGACCGGTGTTGGAGATCTCAAAGCCGTTTTGACGAATGTGAAGATGCGCGGAACTTGGGGAGAAGTACAGCTTGGTGCCCTATTGGAACAGGTTCTGACCACAGATCAATATCTGCGTAATGCAAAGCCTGATCCGAAATCGAACGCCATTGTGGAATTCGCCATCCGGTTGCCTGGCCGTGATGGACACAATGATTCTGAAGTGCTGCTGCCGATCGACGCAAAGTTTCCGATTGCGCAATATAATCGATTGATCGATGCATCCAGAGAAGGGGATCAGAATGAGGTTGAAAGACAATCCGCAGGATTGAAGAGAACGGTTGAGTCGTTCGCGAAGGACATCCAATCAAAATATATCGTTCCGCCCCATACGACAGATTTTGCTATCCTTTTCCTGCCTACGGAAGGTTTGTACGCCGAAATCGTGCGTTCATCGGAAATGCTCGAAAATCTACAGCGAAACTATCGTGTGATTGTTGCTGGTCCAACAACGCTGGCTGCAATCCTGAATAGCCTTCAGATAGGGTTCCGCACATTGGCGATTGAGCAGCGTTCAAGCGAGGTTTGGCAGGTGCTGATCGAGGTGAAGAATGAATTCGAAAAGTTCGGCAAGGTTCTTGAAAAAGTGAAGGGTCAAGTCAACACCGTTTCAAACACTCTTGAACAAACCGATGTGAGGATGCGGGCGATGGACCGGACCTTCAGGGAGCTGGAAAAACCGCTCGATAGAAAGGAAACCGGTAAACTGACCTCATTTGGCATGCCGCCAGATGGCAATGAAGAAGCAGTGAAACGCGGAATTTCCGGCTGAATTCTCGCAAGCGTCCGAGCAGGAGCTTCAGGTTAATGCGTCTGGAAAGCAGCGTGCCAAGATTTACGAAACGATTTCGATCTCGGTTTTTCGGTGCGTGGGCGAGATATATGCGATCAAGCCGATAAAATCATCTGGGGATGTCTGCGCAGCTTGCTATGATGCCTGAGCGAATCTATTGGTAGCGACAGCGGTTATCAGATAACCGAACTTTGCAATGAGATTCAGTGAGCCGAACATGGACACCGATATGCGAGAAGACGACCGACCGGTCCGCTCTTCAAACCAAAAATTTGATGCGCCCCCCGGTGTGTTCGCTGAAACCGTCGCATCGGTCAAGCATTTCACGGACCGACTTTTCATGTTTCGAATTTCGCGGCCGAGGTCGTTCCGATTTCGATCAGGTGAATTCGTGATGATCGGATTACCAAACGCGGAGAGACCTCTCTACCGTGCATACTCTATCGCCAGCCCTAATTGGGACGAGGAAATCGAGTTCTATTCGATCAAGGTGCCGGATGGCCCGTTAACTCAACATCTGCAGAAAATTCAGCCAGGAGATGTCGTGCTGATGCGTCCAAAGCCGACTGGCACGCTGGTGAATGATGCGCTTTTGGATGGAAACAGATTGTTTTTGCTGGCGACAGGCACGGGAATTGCGCCGTTTGCATCACTGATCCGCGATCCTGAGACCTATGAGAAATTCGACCATGTCATTCTTACCCATACATGCAGAACTGTAGACGAATTGCGATATGGATTTGAATTGGTGGACAAAACGCTGAGCGATCCGCTTGTTGGAGAAGAAGCCAGAGCAAGACTGAGGCATTATCCTACGGTTACGCAAGAAGAATTCGCAACGATGGGACGAATCACTAATCTTGTCAGATCAGGTCGGATGTTCGCAGATCTCGAAATAGTCGCGTTTGAACCGAAGGTGGATCGTTGCATGATCTGCGGGTCGATGGCGATGCTGAAAGAAACCAAATCAATTCTTGAAGAAATTGGATTCAAGGAAGGTTCGAACAACGTGCCGGCAGATTTTGTTATTGAGCGGGCATTTGTCGGATAGTGCGTTTGCCGCACCTTGATCGGGCACAGCAGCTTAAGATGAAAAAGCAAACTTTGTTGCGCTGCAGCATTCTATAGTTGCGTTGCAGCAATTGACAATTTAGGAGCCTGCTTACAGGCCCGGCGCTCAATTGTTTCCGTGTCTGATTTCGACTGAGCGTAGGGATTCGGATCGGATAGGAGGCTGTCATGCAATCGTTAGCTGATGCAGTGCCGCAATCACGCATGGATGCGATGCTTGATCAACAGAGTGGCAAAGATCTGTATGAGATTGGCGAAATTCCGCCTCTTGGCCACGTGCCAAAATTCATGAAAGCTTGGGCGATCCGTCCTGATCGACTTGGAGAACCCGCTCAGGCCATGCAGGAAGAAGCTGTGCCTGTGCCCGACATCGATAGTCATGAAGTTCTCGTGCTCGTTATGGCAGCGGGTGTCAATTACAACGGTGTGTGGGCGGCGCTGGGAAAACCGATTTCCATGTTTGATGTGCATAAAGCCGATTACCACATCGCGGGTTCCGATGCCTCTGGCGTCGTCTGGGCGGTTGGCGAGAAAGTTCGTCGCTGGAAGGTCGGGGACGAGGTTGTTATCCATTGCAATCAGGATGACGGTGACGATGAGGAATGTAATGGCGGCGATCCAATGTTCTCGCCGTCACAGCGGATTTGGGGCTATGAGACTCCAGACGGTTCATTCGCACAATTTACCAGAGTTCAAGCACAGCAGCTGATGCCGAGGCCGCGACATTTGACATGGGAAGAATCAGCCTGTTACACATTGACCCTTGCGACGGCTTATCGCATGCTGTTCGGTCATCGCCCCCATTCGCTAAAACCTGGGCAAAACGTGCTGGTTTGGGGCGCGTCGGGTGGTCTTGGTTCTTATGCGATTCAGTTGATAAACACGGCGGGTGCAAATGCAATCGGTGTGATTTCCGACGAAAGCAAGCGTCAGTTCGTGGCGGATCTGGGCGCTCAGGGTGTCATAAACCGCAAGGAATTCAATTGCTGGGGACAATTGCCGGTTGTGAACACACCTGAGTTTCGGGAATGGCTTGCCGAAGCTAGGCGCTTTGGAAAAGCGATCTGGAACATCACTGGCAAAGGCAACAATGTCGATCTGGTGTTCGAACATCCGGGAGAGGCTACGTTTCCTGTTTCCACGCTGATCGTTAAGCGGGGAGGCATGGTTGTCATTTGCGCGGGGACAACCGGCTACAATTTGACCATGGATGCGCGTTACGTGTGGATGCACCAAAAACGTATCCAAGGTTCGCATTTCGCTAATCTTAAGCAGGCCAGTCAGGCGAACAAACTGATGTTGGAACGAAGGCTGGACCCTTGCATGTCAGAAGTGTTCGATTGGCGGCAAATCCCTGCGGCACATATGAAAATGATGAAAAACCAGCATAAGCCTGGCAATATGGCTGTTATGGTTTCTTCGCCGCGCCCGGGACTGAGGACAATTGAAGACGCGCGGGCGATGCAGTGAACTGCGTCTCGCAGTTCGGGTGGATTTTTTCCTCTCCAACAGAGAAGCGAGTGCTGTTGTCCACAAGCACGGTGCATTTTCAAATTGCAGAGATCACTCATTCTAGCCATTTTGGATAAAGTGATTGACGAACTCTAAATTGGAATTGGCGGTTTATTTTTGAGGGTGCTGTTCAGGCGGGAAAATTCTGATTCATCATCTCGGCTTGCTGCTGTGGAGCGTTGTTAAAGGGTGTTCTTGGAAGTTGTTCAGCGTAAGCTTTTGCGTAGTGGTCAGGCAGTCGACGCGTTGCAAAGCTACACTTCTATGCGGGTCTTTATGACCAACGGACGGGGCAGATCGAGAATGAATCCGAGGATCATGATCGCGAAAATTATGACCCCGGAAAAGCCAGCGGCATCCGCGTTTTCCGCTTCGCGATATCCTCGCGCATGAATGCCATGTCGGCTTTCAACCGTTCGAAACCGCCTTGTGATCGGTCGGCAGCTCAAAAAATTGCCGCGCGTTTTTTTCGTTCGTTTTTCGAGCAGATTGAACCTGCATGTCAAAACGCGTTCATCAAAAGAGACTTTAGCGCTGCATCCCAAAAGGTCTCAACTGAAATTCTGACCTCAGGCTGCCTTCGCAACGCACAAACTTATTGAGCGATTGTAGTGCTGGTCAGGCCCTGCGGGCTGTGCTGCGGATTCTGAATCAAATCGCCGTTTTGATCGAATTTAGCAAGATATAGTGGTTAGACGCGCTTATTAAACCGCAGCAATTCAGTCTTGCGATCGACTTGACGATTGGTCGCTTAATTGAGCGCACTGGCAAATCCCACCGAGTCAAGATTGATTGTGACAATGGTATCAAGATGGGAAATGCAATTGGGTAATACGTTAGAATCCGGATGCGCCTTTAAAACTGAATTTCCAATGTGCTCTCCATTTCCATCAACGTGCTGCCCGTTGAACCACTCGACATGAACGGAGAGAAGCCCGTGACTTTCTGATCTCCCAACTGGAAAGAGTGTAAAGCTTGAAGTCGCGCAAAGCCCGCTTTCACTTCCTTCCCTCGATCAATCGCTCCGACGATAAGTGCATCGTTTCGTGCATCCATAACGATTGGTTGGCTTAACAGTGCTTGAATGAGTTCGCTTCGCTCATTCCAATTCCTCCTAAGGAGAATTTGCTGAGGTGGTTGAGTAGATTTATCAAAGACCGGAAACGGACACGGAATAGGGCACGGAATAGGACACGGACTAGGGTATGGAATTGGGCATGGAATTGGAATTGGGGCAGGACACACATCGTCCGGACAAGGAGTGAGGCTGATTCCCATTTCTGGCGTTTGATAAGTATTTCTGTCAAAGAGATTATGGACCTCTGTTGCCGTGGCTGACCCGGCTATTGTGATCGCCGTGATCGCGGAGGCAGTCCAAGCTGCCAATATTTTGGGTCGAAAAAAATTCCAAGGTTTGAATTCCCAATGCAATTGCATCTCTGTTCTCCGAATTTTCTGTTGTTCGACTTTGCGAAGATTTGCCCAAATATTGGGTCAAAAAGGCAAATCTTTAACTAGTGAGCCTCTTGCAAAATCAGGCCGCGCACCTGGTTTTCTGCGATAAACCGCGGAAATCGAGGGGTGCAGGGTTGTAAGGACTCGGTCATCCGTGGAATCTTGAGATCAGTACACACACAAAATTAACGGAAGTATGGCCGATGTGGTTAAGAGATATAAGTGATCGCTGGCGGTTTTTCAAGAGGTACTTTTTTTCTTTTCTCCGCGATGAGGCCGGTCCACTGGATCTCCCAGTCCAGCTTGAAGTCCAGCCGGTCCACCGCGATGGAAACCGGCTCGTCCAGTCTTCGTCAATCGCCGCCGAACTGTTTCGGATTGCAGAATCAGGGGGGGTTTTGCTGAAACCAACTGATCGAATCTGCCGTCAGATGGATAACTGACCGTGTTGTTTGGAGGGTGGAGTCAGCTGATTTTCAACAAATTATTTTGCTGAGCCACTGTCGCCAATGAGTAATGTCGCTTATTATAACTGGAGTGAGTGCCATAGGTAGAATTTCGGAATAGCGATTAGTTGTGTTCCAACGAATACAACAACTTTGCTGTTGATAGGCACCGTACCGTAGACGAATTAGGCATCCTGTGCTTCTGCCAAGTGCGTAATCCTTCCGAATGTTGTGGATTGCAATGTCGCGGATGACTTTGCTTCAATAGCCATACCATATCGTTTTCACGCTCAAGAAAGGCGCCAACGACCTAATTTTGTCGATTGCGAAAATAGAAAGGGAAAAGCCCATTTGAGATTTGTGGAACCTTCTTCAATAGTAAGCTGACTTGAAATTACCCTACTCGCGAGATTGACAAATAGAGTCGGTCTTCGCTCAATCATCTTATCCGTCGAAACACGACGGAGGCAATCCAGCCCGTCAGCATTGCAAGAGCAACGGCCAATAGACCGTATAGAAGTGGCTGTTCGTGGGCCAATGTATAGATCCAGCGTTCTAACCCAACCTTTTGGACATTGATCGTGCTTTCTTGGTAGTCGACAACGGTCCCATCTCTCGTAACATAGATAGATGCTGTGTATTCGCCCTCGACGAGATTGGCAGGCAGCGGAATGTGCGTTCCAAATAGCGTCTCCGACTTAATTTCGACCGCCTTTGGTATCTCTATGTAGAGACCTTCATTTTTTCGTATGCGCACGATGGCTTCAGGAAAACTTTGAGCGTCCAGAACGCCAGGCGCTGCATCAATTGATTTGATTTTTTCTTCAATCCGAATTCGGTAGCGAATATCCTCAATAAACTTCAATATCTCTTCGAGCGGGGCAGAGCTTGCGACGGCATAAAATGTTGGAGCCGCATCGACTTCCGCTGCATCAACATTAGCCCAAATTCCTAAGACTTTCGCTTTCCGTCGAACGATAGTCCGCTTTAGCGGTCCGGCAACGGTGATGATAACTCCAAGCCGACCTTCGGCTGGAGCGGCTTCCCGTTTTATCGCGCCGAATACAAAAATCTCCGATCCATCAAAATTGGCGGTAATTGAAATTCGGTTTTGGCTGAGAGCTGATACAACTTCTTCGGCGGTGGAAGCATCGGCTATCAAGACCGCAAGGCAGGTCCAGACTGTTAACCAAACACGCACTAGTATTTTCCGATCGAGTACAATTCCGCGGGTTCAACCAGCAGATCAAATGCCAGCTTTCCGCAGACGACAAGCACTAGAAGCGACAACAGAATCCGCAATTGCTCTGCAGGCAGTTTGACGCCGATCCTTGTTCCTACCTGCGCACCGATAACGCCGCCGATAAACAGAAGCACCGCCAACGCGACATCAACGGACTGATTCGTCGTCGCATGCATCACAGTAGTGAACGCCGTGACAAAAGTAATCTGGAACAAAGAAGTCCCAATAACGACTTTTGTGGGCATTCCAAGGATGTAGATCATCGCGGGGACCATTATGAAGCCGCCGCCTACGCCCATGATAGCGGCAAGTATTCCAACAACCGCTCCGATAACGAGCGGTGGAATCGCGCTGATGTAAAGCCCAGAGGCTCTGAACTTCATTTTGAAGGGAAGGCCATGAATCCAACTATGCTGGTGTAATTTGCGTCGGACAGCAGTTCTTTGTTTTGAACGTTGGAATGCCCGGATACTTTCGACAAACATCAATGCGCCGACAACACCAAGAAATACAACATAACAAAGCCTTACAAGCAGATCGACTTGCCCGATAGCTTTCAATTCCGCGAATATCTGCACACCGACTGCCGCTCCGATGATGCCGCCGACCAAAAGAATAACACCCATCAAGACATCCAAAGTCTTTCGGCGATAGTGTGCCAAAGCTCCCGACGATGAAGCCGCTACGATTTGATTGGCTTCAGTTGCTACCGCCACCGCTGGAGGGATACCGATAAAGAAGAGGAGCGGTGTCATCAGGAATCCACCACCAACGCCAAACATGCCTGACAGAATTCCGACGAGCCCGCCCAATCCCAGCAGCAGAAACGCGTTTACAGAAACTTCGGCGATCGGAAGGTAGATTTGCATTATGGCTGTGTGACTTTCACCGGAATAGCCTCAACGCGGAAACCAAGAAATGTCAGCGTGCTTATAAGGGTTGTTTTGGAGTTCTATCAACCCAATTTAGTCAGCTTGCCAGTCTTTCAACATAAATTCGTTGTCAATTGAGCCCTTTTAAAAATAGGTCTCGCACCCAGGATTTTGAGAGAAAGCGCTGAAATCGTGGGGGTGCGGGGTTGCAAGGAGTTTTCCGTCCGTGGTGCGGATACCTCTATCATCGTTTGATTTCGGCCAGATTCGTCTGATTGTCTGATTTGAAGCACCAACTTCTTTGAACTAACATTTGTGAAACCCGAAATTTCTCCGGGTTTCACCGATTTTCAACGGAAGCATGCGGTCTTTGGCCTGTCTGCGCCAGGTCTCTGATCGATCGTCTGCATCATGACCGCGTATTGGGGCTGATTTGCGGTTGGCCGCACCGGGGTGAAGTTGCCTCCGAAGCGTCGTACGAGCCGTCCATGAAAGAGCTAGGAGGTGAAAAACCGCTCACCCGCCTTCAGCGTCAGAAAAGGATGACGCTCGAAGAGATGATCGGGGATCTTCCCTCGGCCTGCGACTTCGGCGTCAAGAAGGACAGCAGGGGCTGCCGCAATTTCCGGAAGGGATACAAGCTCCATGCCGATGTCGCCGACGGCGGCATCCCGGTCAGCTGCCTTTTCACATCGGCCTCGCTGCATGACAGCCAGGCGGCTCTGCCCCTGGCGGCGATGTTCCCCTGATCGAGCCGAACCCGCGGCGGAACCGGGAGCTCAAGGCGAAGCTTCACAGCCGGCGGCGGGCCGACCGCGCCGCGCGTCATGTGCCGGCCGAAACGGCGCGCATGCGGGAACGCTCGACGGTGGAGCGCTTCTTCGGCCGCCTCAAGGACCAGTTCGGGGCGAAGCATGTCCGGGTGCGCGGCTGTAGGAAAGTGTTCTGTCATCTGATGTTCGGCGTGATCGCCCTGCTGACCGATCAGATGATGCGCATGAACATCTGAACCGGCTTCACCCCCTTGGGGGCACCGCCCTCCGGAGAGCTTCCTGTCTCAGGAAGGCGCTCCCGCTCGCCTCGATAAAGGCCGGCATCCAAAAAAAGGGCCAAGTCGGCTCTGGCACGGTGAATCAGGACGAATCCCGACCCTTCAAGCCCGTTATCAGGGCCAGGGCGGCGACCGACAGCCGGACCGGAGCTCCGAAGGCCGGCATCGTCAAGGAATTTTGCAAAAGGCTCTATCGCTCAATATATTTATATTCTGGAAAAATGTCGACATAGTTTCTTGATGTGTTGATGCTATCGACATAAGCTGTCGATATGTCGAAAAAATTAAAATTTATAAATATATGAGCTGGCACCCTGAAAAACCGTATAACGATCTTCCCTTGCTGCCCCCAAGTGTTGAGCTGGAAACCAAGGCCGTATTAAAGCAGTGTATTTCTGCCCGGGCTGCCCTCGCTGAACTCAAGCAGGCGGCAGAGTTAATCCCTAATCAGGGCATGTTGATTAACACCCTGCCCATATTGGAAGCCAAGGATAGCTCGGAAATCGAAAATATCGTCACCACCACCGATAAGCTCTTTCAGTACGCCGATAGTGATACGGCGCATGCCGACCCGGCCACCAAAGAAGCGCTTCGCTGCCGCAAGGCTCTGTACGAAGGCTGGCAGGCACTGACATGGCGACCCATTAACACCAACATGGCCGAGTCTATCTGTAGCCAGATTAGAGGTGTCGATATGGCTGTGCGCAAAGTGCCGGGAACGGCGCTGGCTAACGACAGAACCGGTGAAATCATTAGTACTCCACCAGCGGGCGAAAAGGAATTACGAGACCTGTTGAGCAACTGGGAAAGCTTTCTGCATGAGCAGCCAGAGCTGGACCCGCTGATTCGTATGGCGGTCATGCACTACCAGTTTGAGGCTATTCATCCCTTTACTGATGGTAATGGTCGTACTGGCCGAATTCTCAATATCCTGTATCTGGTGCAAGAGGAACTGCTGACCCTGCCTATATTATACTTGAGTCGCTATATCATTGCCAATAAAGCTCAGTACTATAGCGGCCTGCTGGCTGTGACCCGAGAACAGGCTTGGGAGTCCTGGTTGTTGTACATGCTTGAGGCTGTTGAAAGCACGGCGCAGTGGACAACTCAGAAAATACTCAGCATCCGCTCTTTGGCTGACCATACGGCGAATTATGTGCGAGAGCAGCTGCCAAAGATTTATAGCCGCGAGTTGGTTGACACTATTTTTGAGCAGCCTTATTGCCGCATAAGCAATCTGGTAGATGCCAACATTGCCAAGCGACAGACGGCTTCGGAATACCTTAAAAAGTTAGCCAGTATTGGTGTTTTAGTGGAACAGCAGGCAGGCCGAGAGCGGCTTTTCATCCATCCTAAGCTGATGCAGTTGCTCACCAGAGACAGAAACGATATTGAGCATTATAAAGCCCCGTGATTATTCATTGCTCCAAGGAAAGCTGGCGGCAAAACTACCTGAAGTGTCCAGAAAAGCACTAACAGAAAGCAGTCCATAAGGGAACTGGCACGCCCATCTTTATGTGATTGATCGTCGCAATTGTTTGTTGTTCTGGGTAGTGTCCAGAATCTTTCGCACTTTCAGTCATGCGACGGCGGCTCCGTTAGGTTGAAGTTTCATCTCGCGCAGCGGCCCGTCAATCGACCATGATGTTTCCGAACAGCACCTGCAGCATGTCAATTCTTTGATTTTGCGCCGAAAATTATGCAACAACACTAGTCAGAGGAAAATAAGCATGTGATCACGTCTTCGAATCTTTGCCGAACCATAACATCAGAATAGCTTGCGGTTGACGCGGCTCTGTGCTTCGGTTGAGGAATGTCTTTGAAGCCGCCACTCAATATTTTGATCTTTATGGTTGATCAACTCGCAGGTCCTCTCTTTCCGGACGGTCCAGAGGGTTGGCTGCATACTCCCAATCTTAACAAAATCGCCGACAATGCATCCCGATTCGGGAATGTATATACACCGTTCCCTCTTTGCGCGCCGGCAAGAGCATCTTTCATGTCAGGGCAGCTTGGCTCTCGAACCCGTGTCTATGACAATGCCGCGGAATTCGCGAGCGATATACCGACCTTTGCACACCATTTGCGGCGGAAGGGTTATCAGACTTGCCTCAGCGGAAAAATGCACTTTGTTGGCCCAGATCAGCTGCACGGCTATGAGGAAAGGCTTACGACCGACATTTACCCGGCCGATTTCGGCTGGACTCCGAATTATCTGCGTCCAGATGATCGAATTGATTGGTGGTACCATAACCTCGGAAGCGTGGCGTCAGCAGGGGTGGCGGAAACAACCCATCAACTCGAATATGACGACGAAGTTGCATACCACGCTATCAGGAAAATTTACGAGTACGGAACCAAGAGGGATACCCGTCCATGGATGCTGACGGTCAGCTTTACGCATCCTCATGATCCGTATGTCAGCAGACGAAAATACTGGGATCTGTACGAGGATTGCGATCATTTAGAGCCACTCGTCCCGTCAATTGATTATCATGCTCAAGATCCGCACGCGCAAAGAATACTGGACGCAAGTGATTGGCGGTCTCATCGGATAACCGAAAATGACATCCGCCGGGCACGAAGAGCCTATTTTGCCAATATTTCATATATTGATGCTCGCATAGGCGATGTGTTGACCGCCTTAAGGGGAATCCGCCAAGAAGATCGAACCGTCATTGTTTTTCTTGCCGACCACGGCGACATGCTCGGTGAACGCGGGCTTTGGTTCAAAATGTGTTTTTTTGAATGGTCAGCCAGAGTGCCGTTGTTAATCAATGCGCCGGGTATCTCTGGGCGATGTGTGTCGCATCCCGTTAGCATCATTGATGTTGCCCCAACCTTGACTGAAATCGCCGACATCAAGACCGAAGAAACAGCACCGTGGACGGACGGCAAATCGCTCTTGCCCGATATGGATGGCCGAGCGGAACCGCGCCCGGTCTACATGGAATACATGGCGGAGGCTTCACCGTCGCCAATGGTTTCTTTGCGGCAAGATGATTGGAAACTCATAACCTGTCATGGCGATCCTCCGATGCTGTTCAACCTCGTCGCTGACCCTTGGGAACAAGTCAACTGTGCGAATGATCCAGACGGAGCCGAGGCTTTTGAGCGCCTCGACAGCATGATGAGGGCAAAGTGGGATTTAGAGAGCCTGAAGGCCGCAGTCACCCAGTCGCAGGTTCAACGGCGCATCGTTTACCAATCACTTCGGAATGGGAACTATTTCCCTTGGGATTACCAACCGCTGCAAAAAGCTGCAGAACGCTATATGCGCAACCATATGGACCTCAACACATTGGAAGAAAGTCAGCGGTTTCCGAAAGGAGAGTAGGGATCTTAATCCGGAATTGCGAGAGATTTGCGAACAGTTGAAATGACGTCGGCAGATTTTGTCATTGTTGGTTCGGGAAGCGCAGGTTCGGTATTGGCTTACCGCCTGTCTGAGGACCGCAAATCTTCGGTGCTGGTGCTTGAATACGGTGGAACGGATATGGGTCCGTTCATTCAAATGCCGGCGGCTTTGTCGTATCCGATGGGTATGCGGCTTTATGATTGGGGATACTACACAGAACCTGAACCCAATTTGAACGGCAGAATCCTTCAAGCGCCAAGGGGCAAGGTCATTGGCGGATCGTCCTCCATAAACGGTATGGTTTATGTGCGCGGCCATGCCCGTGATTTCGATTATTGGGCACAGTCAGGTGCGAACGGGTGGTCTTCGAGCGACGTTTTCCCTTATTTTCGGCGGATGGAATGCTGGCACGACGGCGGACATGGCGGAGATCCTGAGCGACGGGGCAATGCAGGTCCATTGCACGTGCAGAGGGGAACGCGGAGCAATCCATTGTTCAAGGCATTCGAAGCCGCTGGTTCGCAAGCGGGGTTTCCGTTGACAGGCGACTATAACGGTCGGGTGCAGGAAGGATTCGGCCCGATGGATCAGACGGTTTGGAAGGGACGCAGATGGTCGGCTGCAGCCGCTTATCTGAAGCCTGCTCTGCGCCGATCAAATGCAAATTTGATGAAGTGCTTTGTTCGCCGGGTCGTATTTGAAAACCAAAGTGCGATCGGTGTTGAAGTCGAACGCCGCGGGCGGATTGAAGTAATCCGGGCGAACCGAGAAGTAATTGTTTCCGCTTCAGCCTTCAATTCGCCAAAGCTGCTTCTGCTGTCGGGTGTCGGTCCGTCTGATGAATTGTTGAAACATGGCATATCGGTTGTTGCTGACCGACCCGGAGTCGGGGAAAATCTTCAGGACCATTTGGAAATACTGATTCAGCAAAGCTGCACCCAGCCGATCACATTGAACAAATACTGGAATTTTTTTGGGAAGGCTGCGGTTAGCCTGCGATGGTTGCTGTTTCGAGATGGAGTGGGAGCTACGAATCATTTTGAATCCGCTGCTTTTGTGCGTTCAAAGCCAGGGGTGGCATATCCGGATATCCAGTACCACTTTTTGCCGGTCGCAGCGCGTTATGATGGAGTATCGGCCGCAGAAGGGCATGGGTTTCAGGCGCATGTTGGTCCAATGAGGTCGGGATCAAGAGGATCAGTGAAGCTGCGCAGCGCTGATCCCAAAGATTCGCCTGTTATTCGCTTCAACTATATGTCCGATCCACAGGATTGGATCGATTTCCGCCATTGTATCAGATTGACGCGCGAAATTTTCTCGCAGCCTGCGTTTGATGATCTGCGAGGTCCGGAGATCAAACCCGGCGCAGCCATGCAAACTGATGAGGAGCTAGACGAGTATGTGCGGCAGACAGCAGAGAGTTCGTACCACCCTAGCTGCACGAACCGGATGGGACGGGCAACAGACCGGGGAACCGTCGTAGACGAAAAGTGTCGGGTTATAGGTACCGATAAACTGCGTGTTGTGGATTGTTCAGTGTTTCCGCGCATTACCAACGGAAATCTTAACGCTCCGACAATTATGGTAGCGGAAAAAGCCTCAGATCACATTCTCGGCCGCAGTCCGCTGCCGCGCGAGGAATCCGATGTGTGGATCAATCCACGCTGGCAGGAAAGTGATCGGTGAGGTATCTCGATGCAGCGGAATTGATTAGTGGCCGCGGACAGAACCCGCAAACCCGGGTGGATCAGGTGGAATGCAGCAGAACAAGCCGTATTTGATTGACGCGCTTCAATTCGCCAATTGGTCGGCAAAAGTGTTCCAGCAAATGCGTGAGGGGGGCGTTGATGCCGTTCACGCTACCATTTCATATCACGGATCGTTTCGTGATGTTGTCGCTTCATTGATTCGATGGAATCGCAGGTTTGAGCAATATTCCGATCTGATAATGCATGGCACCGAATATAATGATCTGCAGCGCGCAAGACAAACAAGCCGCACGGCGGTTTTTTTTGGTGTGCAGAATCCGGCTTGCATAGAAGATGACCTGGGCCTGGTTGAAATTCTGCATCGGCTTGGCCTTCGATTCATGCAACTCACCTACAACAATCAATCGCTGCTGGGTTCGGGCTACCAAGAAACCGAAGATACCGGTGTCACCCTTATGGGAAAGCAGGTGATTGCCGAAATGAACCGGCTCGGCATGATCATTGATTTAAGCCACGCTGGCGAAAGAACGGCCATGGAAGCCATTGAATTGTCAACCCGTCCGGTCGCGGTCACCCATGCCAATCCGCGAAGCTGGCACTTCGTCAAAAGAAACGTTCCGGACAAAGTCTTGGAAGCGCTGAGGCAAACCGGCGGAATGCTTGGGTTGTCGTTATATCCTTTCCATTTGAAGAATGGTTCTGAATGCCGGATCGAGGCGTTTTGTCAAATGGCAGCCGATATAGCTGACCGCTACGGTGTTTCTGTGTTGGGGATCGGATCCGATCTTTGTCAAGATCAACCTGCTTCGGTGTTGCATTGGATGCGGCACGGACGTTGGTCGTTTGATACGATGCCGGCGCCCGGGTTTCCGAAGCCCGCGGATTGGTTTCAAACCAATCTGCATTTTGGAAATATCGCCTCTGGATTAACCCGAGTCGGGTTCAATACGGACGAAGTCGCCGCGGTGCTTGGAGAAAATTGGAGGCGGTTTTTCCGGGAATCATTTGTTCGACAAGACCATTTGCCGGATCATGATGGCTGAAATCCCGCAGGTGGCTTTACGCCGTCCCGATCGAGTAATGCGACTGGACCGCATGGGAGCGTCGCACCCGACCCGCCTGAGCTTCATGCGCCAATTGATACGCACATTGAATTCAACCCAGGTTAATGTGTCCCGAGAATTATGGGAATTCGACCCGCGCGGTTATGGTCAAGCTGTCTATTCGCTGGAGATGGGTGGTTTTCGCTACAGCCTGTGTGCATTTAGCAATCCACTCGACGAGAAGGACAGAACTGACCGTGTTATCGCGGAAGCGTGGGACACCACATTCGTGCTTCGCAACGGCATACCGGACAAAACTCAGCTTGAACGGATTCGGCGGAATGCTGTGCGCCAGGAAGCCGGACGATACGGGCCGGATGATTTGGTGCTCAGCCGCGCCAACAAAAGCGTGCGCATGTTTGAATTGGTAGCACAGAACCTTGCCGGAGGCAGGCAGCCCGATGCGGAGTCAATTCGCAAGGTTGGGTATCTGATGCGGACCACGGCGGTCTATGGCAATGGTAAATTCGGCCTCGCTGATCGCTCGCTTTATGCATCCAGACCGGCCTTGGCATCGCCTTTTCAGGCTGAGATGCTAACGGTTTGGCTGATCCGCGGCTTTACGCATGATTTGGTTCAGCATGTCGCATACCACAGAAACCCCGACGATTTCGTCCCTTTAGCTCCCAGAGTCAGTCGGCAATTGGGCATCGGAAACGCGACTGGACTTGGAATGGCCCCGTTCTTGATTGGCCACCCAATCTTAATTCACAATTGGGTCTTGGCTCGTGAAACAGCTTTGGCGCGTGTTTTGGCAATTGAGCGGACAGATTCCGGAAAATACCAAAGATTTATTGAATTGTTGGCGCGCGCACTCACACATATCCAGGAAATGCGTATCGAAGACGAGTGCCAGAGGCAGAAGAATGCGCAACTCCTGCATGAATTAGCTGAACTCGAATCTTACACTCTGTCGCGCAGGACTGATCAGCCCTATCCGTGGCGGAACTTACTGTGTCAAAGCGGTTCATTTTCCTTGGAATGTCAGGAATTGTTAGTTTCTTTGATTATTGAACCGCATGGCGAATTGGTCGACGAGCTCGGATTGTGGATGGCAAGCGAAGCCAATGCTGTTTTTGATCCTTCCATGCCGGTCTCATTGTTTAAACGGGTGTTCGATAGAAATTGCGGCTGGATTCAGAAAATTGACTTTGAGCGTCCTGAGGCCGCCCGACTGTTCTGGTATGTTTCGGAAGAAAAATTGGAGCCGAGGCTAGGAGACAAAGCGCGGGATATTGGATCTGAACGCGCCCTTCCATTGGATACAGCACACCAGTACCACGACCTTGGCAAGGCATTGTCCGATACCGATCAATCAAGGACCATGGCTGAATTTGTTAGCGATTATCCGGAATTCCGTCATACTGTACGGCGATTGCAGACTGTCGACGCTTTCCCTTACGCGGAAATTTACGCAAATTTGATTGAACTTGGCATGCGTCCGATTGAACTTCTGCGATGCAAACTCGCGTTCTTCGGCGCAACGAAGTTTGATCCAAAATCTGATCTTTGGACCCGGATCACGATGTATCAGGGTGCTCCGGATTTCAAATCGATCGTGAAAACGGACGCGGACGATTGGAGCTTTCCGGCAATTGGCTGACATGATTGAACTTTCGTTCAACGAAGTTGAACTCACCTTTCGGAAAGCAGCGCTTGCACTTGGATGGCAGTACGGCATTGCCGAAGAGATAGGAAGAGCTGCTGTTTGGCTTGGGAATGTGCGCAATCTGAATATGGAAGATCTTCTCTTTTTGACCGAGCGGGGCGCAAATTCGCTTCATTTTGATAGCGGACATCAACGGATGGAGATTTCCGAACCGTCTATCAATGTGTGTATTTCGGGTTTTGATCTGCTGGCGGCTTGTCCGGATCGGTTCTTCACAATAGGAAAGGTCGAGATAGGCTTCGGTGCGGTTGCGTCCTTGGCAGGCGCAGCGGCGCAGTCTTACGAACTCGGCTATCGATTTCAATGCGACGCTTGGTCATTGCTGATCAGGCCGGATGGCTGGTCAGGAATCAGTTCTACACTAAGCGGCTTGGGCCAACTTGAGGTCAGTGTATGCGCTTTGGATTCATTGCCAGTCGAAGAGAATGCGAGGCGATTGAGAATCGAAATGAGCGAAAAGCTGTGGCGACGCGTTAGTGCGCTGGCAGCAGAAACTTATGTTCCGGCCACCGAAGCGTCGCGTCGCCACGGTGCGGGCGCCGAACTCGGAGCACCGCAGTGTTAAGTGATCGCGTTCCGCAGCATGCTTTATTGTGGGATACTGCCTTCTAAACCTTCCACATAGAAATTCATGCCGAGCAAAGTGCCATCATCGGCGATCTCGCCTTCTGCAAGCCATGGCGATCCGTCCTGCCGGTTAATTGGGCCGGTGAAGGGATGATACTCGCCAGCCGAGATCGAGTCGGCGATAGATTGCGCTTCGGCTCGAACATCTGCTGGAATTTTGTCGGAGAACTCCCCGATTTCGACCATTCCCTCATTGATTCCGTGCCAAGTGTCGACACTTTCCCAAGTGCCGTCCATGACCTGTGCGGTCCGCGCTACATAATAGGGCGCCCAATTATCGATGATTGAGGACAGGCGGGCATTCGGACCGAACTGCTTCATATCCGACGCCTGACCGAAGGCGAAGATACCTTTTTCTTCGGCGATCGTCATTGCGGCAGGACTATCCGTATGCTGCATGATGATGTCGGCGCCTTGCTCGATCAGTGTCGAAGCGGCGTCGGCTTCTTTGGCTGGGTCGAACCAAGTAAAGACCCAGACGATCTTAAATTCGACATCGGGATTGACGCGCTTTGCGTGGATATAAGCTGAGTTGATGCCGCGAATGACTTCGGGAATGGGATAGGAAGCGATGTAGCCGATGGTATTGGTGTTAGTCATTTTACCCGCGATATGGCCGATGACCGCTCTGCCTTCATAGAATCTTGCAGAGTAGGTTGAAACATTGTCGGCCCGCTTGTAGCCGGTCGCATGTTCGAATTTTACATTCGGAAACTTTTCCGCGACATTGATTGTGGCATCCATATATCCAAACGATGTGGTGAAGATCAGGTCGTGCCCGGACAGAGCCATTTGTGTAAGCACGCGTTCGGCGTCGGTTCCTTCCGGAACGCTCTCCACATATGAAGTTTCGACCTTGTCGCCGAACGCTTCTTCAATCGCCAATCTGCCTTGATCATGTTCATAAGTCCAACCGAAATCACCGGTTGGTCCCACATACACAAAACCTACTTTTGTTGGCTCCGCCGACGTCGGAACGGCTGACAGCGCCGCCAACGCAACGGCAGCCGCTGCATATCTCAGGAGGGTCATTTCCAATTCTTCCATGCTGATTGCTGATGCGGTGGAAAATCAAAGAACACCGGTCTTTGTCAAGGAAAATCAGCAAGGATTCGCACCTTTTGCATTCTTGCGAATCTCATGCTCGCTCTGTTTGTTCTTGATAGCCAACTGTCGTGGTCACTGAAAAAATGAGTTCGGCAACCGCCTCAATGCAGAAAATCCTCCTATGAGAATCTATTTGCTGCAGCCTGCAAACTGCCGTGCCGGGGTTCCATAAATTGCCGTTGCAGAGTTCCTGTTCTTGGAATCAGAGAGGCACACTGGCGAGGTCTTTCAGAAGAGTGCTGAAACAGTGGTGAAGTCCATCCAATGGGATTGAGAACTGAAGCACTTGATTTTTTTGAGATAAAGAGGCAGCAGGTCCTCATTCTGAGGCGAAGCGCGGCTTTGACAGCCAATGAAATCAGGTTAATCTGTCCTCATCTACCGCTCACATATCAGCACGGAAGGACTTTCCCAGCGACGCCGGCGCGTTCAGCGACGCTTTGCGACCGGTTCCGGATAACACGACCAAGGCGAGAATTGTCACAAGGTAGGGCGCCATCGACAGATACGCCGGATTGACTTCGACTCCGACAGCTTGGAGGTTCAGTTGAAGGAGCGACACTCCTCCGAATAGGCAGGCTCCAAGCACAACCCGGAATGGCTTCCATGAACTGAAGACGACAAGAGCCAAGGCAATCCAACCCGCGCCTGCAGTTGCGCCGTCTGTCCATTGGGGAACCCTCACCAGCGCCAGATAAGCTCCGCCGAGTCCTCCGCACGCGCCACCAAACAATATCGCCAAAAACCGAGTGCGAACGACTTTGTAGCCAAGCGAATGCGCCGCTTGGTGGTTATCGCCGACGGCGCGCAACACCAAGCCGGCATGAGTCGAGTTAAGAAACCACCAGACACCGACCACCAGTACAGCCGAAAGGTAAACAAGATAATCGTAACCGAAGATAAGTTTGCCGAGTATTGGCAAGTCGGCCAACGGGCCAAATTCTGGTCTTGGAAAAGCAGGCGGCTTAATTCCGGTATAAGATTGGCCGAGCAATGCGGCGACACCAAGCCCGAAAAGCGTCAGCGCTAATCCCGTCGCAACTTGATTCGACAGGAAGATCTGGGTCAGCACTCCAAATAAAGAGGCGACAACAGCCCCTGCTGCAACGGCCCCCAATAGACCTAAAATCGAAGAACCGGTCTCAACCGCCGTGATGAATCCACAAACTGCTCCAACGATCATGAGTCCTTCAACACCAAGATTAAGGACACCGGATTTCTCAACCACAAGCTCGCCGATGGCAGCAAAGAGCACAGGCATTGCTGCGACAATCATAGCAGCAAAGAGAGCTAGGGGGCTGATCGCACTGAAATCCATTTTAAACGGTCTCTCTCCTGCCCAATCGGATACGATAATGAGCTAGGAAATCCATGGCGAGGATAAAGAAAAGCAGCATGCCCTGAAACGCTTGAACCGCTGCGGCAGGAAGATTGAGCATGAACTGAGCCATTTCGCCGCCTATGTATGTCAGTGCCATCAAGAGTCCGGCCAGCGTGATGCCAAGCGGGTTCAACCGACCAAGAAACGCGACAATAATCGCGGTGAACCCGTATCCGACATTGAAGTCGATCGACAGCTGACCGGACGGTCCGGACAGTTCAAAAACCCCGGCCAAACCCGCCAAAGCACCGCCTGTGCCAAGACAGAACAAGATCAAGTAAGCCGGCTTTATGCCTGCGAAACGCGCTGCCTTAGCCGCTTGCCCTGCGAGATTGATCTGAAACCCGATCCGATGAACACGCAGAAGGAGGTATGCGCAAATGACCGCGACGAAGGCTGCAATGACTCCAAAATGGATCCCGGTTCCCGCAAGCAGCTCTGCATTGTGCGCGCTTTCATAGTGTTGCAGGTTGCGGGAGCCCGGAAAGCCGGCCCCCTCAGGGTTTTTCAATACACCGAGAGAAACCGAAGCCAGAAACTGTTCAGCAACATAGACCAGCATCAGTGAAACCAGAATCTCGTTAGTGCCGAATGTCACTTTCAGGACTGCTGGAATCATTGACCATGCCAGTCCACCAAGAAGCCCGGCCAAGATCATCAAAGGAAAAAGCCACCAAGCGTCAAGCGGGTAGGCAGCCAACGCAACCGCCCCGCCGGCAATCGCTCCAGCTATGTACTGACCTTCCGCTCCGATGTTCCAAATATTCGCCCGAAATCCCAGTGAAAGGCCAATTGCAATGAGAATCAGCGGTGCCGCTTTCACCAATATCTGCGGTCGAGCATAGGACGCGAGGTTTGGGTCGAACAACGGAGCCCAGAAAATCGTTTTTATCGCGTCGACCGGATTTTTGCCGAGAAGCGCAAACATAAATGCGCCTGCAGCCATCGTGGCGGCAACAGCCAGTAACGGCGTCAACGCATTCCAAAACCGTGAAGGCTGTTTTCTCGGTTCAATGCGCAGCATTGGATTCCATGGTCGGCTGTGCCTGCGCGTCGGCGCCCATCAGCAATCCGATTTCCTCCCGCGAAACCTTGCCATTGTCCTGCGAAGCCGAAATCCTGCCGCGGTTCAGTACTGCGATCTGCGTTGAGATCTCGAACAGCTCGTCAAGGTCTTCACTGATAACCACAGCGGCCGCGCCGTCCGCTGCCAAGTCCAAAAGCGTTTGCCGGATCGCCGCCGCCGCCGCCGCGTCAACGCCCCAAGTGGGCTGATGAACAACAAGAGCGCGCGGCTTTTGCAAAATCTCTCTGCCAATCAGGAATTTTTGCAAATTGCCCCCGGAAAGCGCGCGTGCGGCATTGCCCACCCCTGCGGTCTTCACATTGAACTCATCAACGACATTTTCAGTGAATTCGCGTGCGGCATTCCACTTAACAAATCCGTTTGGCGAGAGCCGCATGCGAATCGCGGCCGTCAGGTAGGCATTTTCAGTTAAACTCATGTCTGGTGCGGCGGCATGGCCGAGTCTTTCTTCGGGGGCCGTCAACAGACCAAGACGGCGTCGGTGATTTGGTCGACTCCCCGAAAGATCATGTCCTTCAAGAAGAATCTCTCCCGCGGCGGTGATTTCACCGGAAAGAGTGTTTACCAGCTCTTCTTGTCCATTGCCTGCTACACCAGCGATCCCCAGAATCTGTCCTGGATAGACCGCAAATGAAATGTCGGAAAGATCAACGCCGAAATCTGTTTGGGCACTGGCAGACATTTGTCTGACTTCCAGCAGAGGAGTTTCTCCAACCGTGTGTCCGCGGCTTACCGGCGATGAAAACGAACGTCCGACCATTCGTTCCGCCAGCTGACGGGAGGTGAATTCACGCGGGTTGCATTCCGCAACGACTTTGCCGGCGCGCAATATGGTCGCGCGATCACAAAGTTCGCGGATCTCTTCGAGTTTGTGGGAGATGTAAAGGATTGATGTGCCTTCCTTCGCAAGCAGTCGGAGCGTTGCAAACAGCGTGTTGACTTCCTGAGGAGACAGAACGGACGTCGGTTCGTCCATGATCAACAACTCTGGATTTTGCAGGAGACAGCGAATGATCTCGACGCGTTGCCGTTCGCCAACAGATAGATCGCCAACCAGCCGGTTAGGATGCAGCGACAGTCCGTACTGCCGGCCTTTCTCTTTGATCAGCTCGGAAACAATCTGTTTAGCTGGAGGCTGGTCCATTCCCAGTGCAACATTCTCCAAGACGGTCAGCGCTTCGAACAATGAGAAATGTTGAAACACCATAGCGATGCCGTTCGATCTTGCATCTTGCGGAGAATTCGGAATGTAGGGTTCGCCGTGCAGCCACATCTTTCCAGAGTCCGGCTTACCCAGACCATAGATTGTCTTGACAAGCGTTGACTTGCCGGAACCGTTTTCACCCAGCAATGCGTGCACCTCACCGGTCCGCATGACAAAAGATATGCGGTCATTCGCCTTCACGCCAGGAAAAGATTTTGACAGGTCCAGAGCGCGGAAGAAAGGATTCAACGGTTTATTCCTGATTCACCGACAGCAGCTTTGCCGCGATTCCAATAGCAATGGATTCAGGATGCTTGCCAAGCGAAATATCGCCGATCGGGCATTGAATGCGATCAATGTTGGCATTCGTGTGTCCGGCTTCAGCCAATCGCCTCCGAAACCGAGCCCATTTGGTGGAGGACCCGATTAATCCAATAAATCTTGTCGGTCGGGGAAGCAGCCTTCCGCATATATCAAGATCCAAAGCGTGAGAATGCGTCAACACAACATGCATCGCATCATCAGGTGCATATCCAGTAGCGTCGGCGGGATTAGCCGCGACCAATCGTATAACAGATTTTTGCTCTGCGGCAGGAAAACGTTTGCTGTCAAAGTCAACCCAAGTAACCTCAAACTCAGGATGTGTGTCGAGCAGCGCGACGAGCGCCCGCCCCACATGTCCCGCGCCATACACCCAAACCGCGTGCTTGGTTCCCTCTATCCGTTCACTCACCCAGCCTTTGTGATAGGCAAATGACACCAAGGGACCGGTCTCGAACTTTGCTGGCCTTTCGGGTTGGGTCCCGGCACCGCTGGACAGTGAACGGGTGTATCGGCCATCAATAGCGATCTGCCGCTCGGCTTCCCGAATGGAGTCGGCATCAAAGAGTTCGGTCAGCAGTGTCATGGATCCGCCACAGCATTGACCGAGCGCGGGACCTAGCGGTTGGCGGACTATTCTCGTGTGATCATTGGTTTCCAGCATAGCGCGGGCCGCTCGCGTCGCCTCGAATTCAAGGGTCCCTCCGCCAATCGTGCCGGATTGTCCGTCGGCCCACACCAGCATTGATGTCGAGCTTTCGCGCGGAGTGGAGCCTGAGGTCTCAATGATAAGGATACGGGCAACGCGTCCCGCGCTGGCGACTCGGTCTCGAAGTCCGGCAATGTCAATGCCCAAGTCGCCATCCTTGCTGTTTTGCGACGGCGGTTAAGATTCTTTCGGGCGTCGCTGGCGCATCGAGATCAGGGTACAGCGAGCCATCGCCGCAGGCGGCAATCGCGTCCGAAAGGGCAAAAAACACAGAATTACCGTGCATAAGCGGTGGTTCACCGACAGCTTTGGAACGATAAACTGTCTTCTCCCGGTTTTTGCTCTTATCCCACAAACGGACGTTGAAGACCTTCGGTCTGTCGGAGCAAGCGGGAATCTTGTAGGTAGACGGTGCATGAGTCAACAAATGACCGGTTTCATTCCAAAACAGTTCTTCTGTGGTCAGCCAGCCAGCCCCTTGAATGAACCCGCCTTCAATTTGCCCGATGTCGATGGCAGGATTCAGAGAATTGCCGCAATCGTGAAGAATATCAGTCCGGAGCAGATTAAATTCGCCGGTCAGTGTGTCAATGACGACTTCCGAAACAGCAGCGCCATAGGCAAAGTAGAAGAACGGGCGTCCCTTTCCGGCTAATCGATCCCAGTGAACTTTGGGTGTCGCGTAATGACCTTCAGCGGACAGCGAGACCCGATTCAAATGCGCGGTTTTGACGATATCTTGGAATCCATAAGTTTCACCGCCGACATGGAATTCACCACATTCAAAACGCACTTGGCGTGAATCCACCTGATGCAGCGAAGCGATCATTTTGATCAGGCGGCCAACAATTTCGTCGCAAGCATTCTTTACCGCCATGCCATTCAGGTCGGAACCGGAAGATGCGGCGGTAGGCGATGTGTTCGGAACTTTGCCGGTATCGGTGGCGGTGATTTTGATGGCCGATATTGGCTGACCGAAAGCTTCGGCGGCAACTTGTGCGACTTTGACGAACAATCCCTGACCCATTTCTGTGCCGCCGTGGTTAATTCGGATCGATCCGTCTTGATAGACGTGAACTAGAGCGCCGGCTTGGTTCAGATGCGTTAGTGTGAAGGAAATGCCGAATTTAACTGGGTTGAGAGAAATGCCTTTCTTCAAGTATTTGTGTGAACGGTTCCACTCTTGAACGGCAAGGCGGCGGCCGGCATAGTCGCTGGAAGCTTTCAGGTCTTCGACAATGGCATCAATGTCACAGTCCTCGACGAGCATTCCGTAGAATGTTTTGCTCTGCTTTGGCGCAGTCGGCGGCGGATAATGGTTACGTTGTCGAACCAATGACGGATCAGCTCCCAACGCAAACGCAATATGATCCATAACCCGTTCGATGCCAAGGAGTCCCTGCGGTCCGCCAAATCCACGAAATGCCGTTGCGGATTGAGTATTCGTGCGCAGCCGTTCCGAAGTCACACGAACAGCTGGTAAGTCATAAGCGTTGTCGGCATGCAGCATTGCGCGGTCCGCGACCGCGAGGGAAAGATCGCGCGACCAGCCGCAGCGGATTTTTTGATCGAAAACCACGCCCAGAATCCGCCCAACGCTGTCAAAACCAGCGCGATATTCGATTAGAGCATCATGCCGTTTGCCGGTTATGATCATATCATCATCCCGGTCGTACCGCATTTTGCAAGGCCGACCAGTCAGGGCGGCGGCAACAGCACATGCGCAGGCAATTGAATTCCCTTGACTTTCTTTGCCTCCGAAGCCTCCCCCCATACGTCGAACTTCGGTGCGAACCGCATGCATCGGCACCCCCAGTGCGTCTGCGACCTTATGCTGGATTTCTGTTGGGTGCTGAGTTGAGCTGTGCACCAGCATATCACCGCCTTCCTGCGGGATGGCCAAAGCGGCCTGACCTTCGAGATAGAAATGCTCTTGGCCACCGATTTCGATTTTGCCTTCGACGCAGTGCTCGGATCGTTGGATGGCATCGTCCGGGTCGCCTGTTTGATATTCCAGTTTGCGTTCCAGCCGGCTTCCAGCCGCCAAAGCATCGGATATCGTCAGGATTGCCGAACGGCGGCGGTATTGCACTTTTCCGAGTGCAGCAGCGCGCCGCGCAGCCAGATGGGACCGTGCTGCCACCAAAAAAATCGGCTGTCCGACAAAATTCACGTGCCTTTCGGCGAGCAAAGGTTCTCCGTCGCCTGATGGAGAGACATCATTCGCTGCGGGAAGATCCTCGCTGGTTATTGCGAATACAACATCATTTTCTGCGCGGACCGCGGCGAGGTCAATGCTGATAATCTCGGCATGCGCTTCGGATGACAAGCCGAATGCCAAATTCAGTGTTCCATTGGGGGTTTGGATGTCATCAATATAAACGGCTTCCCCGGTGACATGAAGAGATGCGGCATCGTGCGGGAGCGGTTTCAGAACGGATTGCGTTACTGACATTCGAGCACACCCATTGGCTCAGCGGGAGCCTTATCGCGTAAGAAACATTTGAGCAGCATATTCTGCGCCGATTTCATGCGGTAATTTTTCGTGGCCCGGGCATCGCTCAGCGGTGAGAAATCTTCTTCCAATGCCCGAATAGCGCGTTCGACTGTTTCTCGCGACCAAAGTTGATTCAACAGAGTTCTTTCAGCAATCGCTGCGCGTTTTGGGACCGCTGCCATACCACCGTACGCGATCCGAACCGAAACAACCCGATTGTTTTCCACAACAATGTTGAAGCATCCGCAGACCGCTGAGATATCCTGATCGAATCGTTTGGATAACTTGAAGCAGCGAAGATGATCAGGCTGCACCGGAACACGGATTGATTCTACGAATTCGCCCGGCTGACGATCCTGTTTGCCGTATGCGATGAAGAAATCTTCAAGCGGAAGAATTCGCCTGGCTGCATTCTTTCGCAGCGTAAGCTGCGCTCCAAGCGAAATCAATGCAGGAGCGGCGTCACCGATCGGTGACCCGTTTGCGATGTTGCCTCCGATTGTAGCGGAGTTTCGAACTTGCACCGAACCAAATCTGCGCAGAAGCTCGGCGAAGTCCGGATGGTGAACGATCATATGCTCGCGCACGGCCGCAATTGTAACGGCGGCGCCGAATTCTATTGCCTCGTCCGTTGTCCTTACGTCAGCGAGTTCGTCAAGCTGTCCGATGAAGCATACCGGTCTGAGCTGCCTTAGCTGTTTGGTGACCCACAGGCCGACATCCGTAGCCCCGGCCACGAGAACTGCCGAAGGATTGGAATCGTACCACTCCGCGAATCTATCCAGATCGGGCGGAATGAATAGATCGCCGTCGCTGTCCGGGACATGCGTAACATTCAGAGACGCGGTTACGGAATTAAATGAATCCGGCAACGGTTCTGCGGCTGCGGCCTCCGCCGCTTTCACAATTGGCGCATAGCCTGTGCAGCGGCAAAGATTTCCAGCCAAAACATCGTCGAATTGAGTATCGCCGCTGGCATGAGCCGCAGCAAGCGACATTATTATTCCAGGGGTGCAAAACCCGCATTGGCTGCCATGGTGCTTGATCATGGCGGATTGAACCGGATGGAGATTTCCTGTTTTCGACTTCAATCCTTCGATTGTGCGGATATCTTTTCCGTGAACCTGCGGAAGAAAAAGGATACAGGAATTCACGGCCCGGTGACGAACCTTCCCATCTTCAAGATCAGATAGAATGACAGTGCAGGCGCCGCAATCGCCTTCGTTGCAGCCTTCTTTTGTCCCGGTGAGTTTTTGTTCTTCGCGCAGCCAATCAAGGAGAGTTATCGTCGGTGTCGAAATTTCGGGCTGAACGGGATTGCCATTAATGGAAAATTTGAGAGTTGACATAGTTTACCAATATACCCAGCGCTGATTGAATCAGCACTGTCGTCGATGATTAATCTAAATTGCCTAATTTTCCAAATTGCCGCCGAACGGGTCGTCGGATGTGTTGCTTGGCTTGGATATTCGATTCAATTCATCTAATTGAATCAGCGCCGCTTCTGGCTTCGGATCAAAGTAGTGTAGCATATCAGAATGATGGAATTTCCTCGATTTGTGCATCTGCGGGTTCACAGCGAATTTTCGCTGCTGGAAGGAGCCGTCCGGCTATCAAATCTGCCTCAACTTTGTCGGGAAAACAACATGCCGGCTGTTGCGGTGACCGACACGAACAATCTGTTCGGAGCGTTGGAATTTTCCGTGACTTTGGCGGAGGCCGGCATTCAGCCGATTCATGGCGTGCAGATCGCTCTGCGGTTTGAACCCGATGAACAGACTCAATTGGCAGCCCCGGTGGTTCTGTTGGTGCAGAATGAGGAAGGTTACCTCAATCTGCTCAAACTCAGCACAGCATTTTATCTGCAGCCGAGTTCGGGAAATGCGCACGGTTTAAGTCTCGATGATTTGAAGCCGAACAGCAGCGGATTGATTTGCTTGACCGGCGGGGCTTTGGGTCCAATCGGCTTGTGTGCGCTCGAGGGAAGAAGCAGCTTCGCTCGGCGGCTGCTTGAAGACATCGCTTCGGTGTTTTCAGACCGGACGTATGTGGAATTGCAGCGGCATCAAGCCGAAGGTTTCGAGCTGACCGCTTCAGAGAGGCGTTCCGAGCCTGAGCTTATTGACCTTGCTTTTTCAATGGGTCTGCCTCTGGTCGCCACAAACGATGTCTATTTTCCGAACAGCAGCCTGTTTGAAGCCCATGATGCCATGATCTGCATTGCGGAAGGGGCGTTTGTCGACCAGTCGTCGGGCAGAAGGCGGCTGACGCCGGAGAATTACTTCAAATCGCAGGATGAAATGTGCGCGCTGTTCGCCGACCAGCCGGAAGCTGTCTCGAACACCGTTGAGATCGCTCGTCGCTGTTCCTTCAATGCGCGGCGCAGGCCACCGATTTTACCGAAATTCACCGATAACGAAGCCGAAGAAATGCGCCGTCAGGCCAAAGAGGGGCTGCAGCGGCGTTTGACGGCGATTCAACTATCGGCTGACGAAGAGAAATACTGGGAACGCCTTGATTATGAGCTCGGCGTTATCGAAAGCATGGGCTTCGCCGGATATTTTCTAATCGTCGCGGACTTCATCAAATGGGCAAAGTCGCAAGACATACCGGTCGGTGCCGGTCGGGGGTCGGGAGCTGGATCGCTTGTTGCGTTTGCTCTGACGATCACAGATCTTGATCCCTTGCGGTTCGATCTTCTGTTCGAGCGGTTTTTGAACCCCGAGCGAATTTCAATGCCTGATTTCGATGTGGATTTCTGTCAGGATCGACGAGATGAAGTGATCAGATATGTGCAGCAAAAATACGGAAAAGACCGCGTTGCTCATATCATCACATATGGAGCGCTCATGTCGCGCGCAGCGGTTCGAGATATCGGTCGCGTGCTGCGACTTCCTTATTCAAAGGTCGACAATCTTTCAAAGCTGATTCCCCGCAAAGGCATGCAAAACATGCCACTGGACGTTGCTTTGGCGGAAGAACCGCGGCTTAAGGCTGCCTATGACGAAGATCCGGCCGTCAAAAGGCTCTTCGACTATGCCGAACCGTTGGTAGGTTTGCTTAGAAACGCGTCAACACACGCAGCGGGAATCGTGATCGGCGACCGTCCTCTGGATGAACTGGTTCCGCTCTATCTTGATCCCCGATCAACTGTAGCAGCGACCCAGTTTTCAATGAAGTGGGTGGAACAAGCTGGACTGGTTAAGTTCGACTTTCTGGGTTTGAAGACTCTGACGGTGATCAAGTCCACGGTTAATATGCTTGCCGAGAATGGCATTCAGGTCGATATCGACAACTTGCCGCTTGACGATGAAAGAGCGTTCGCACTCTGCACAGCGGCAGAAACGGTCGCAGTGTTTCAGCTGGAAAGCACTGGGATGCAAGACACGCTGCGCAACCTCAAGCCCAATTGCATTGATGACATTATTGCTTTGGTCGCGCTGTACCGTCCGGGGCCGATGGAGAATATTTCGGAATACTGTTTGGTGAAGCATGGCAAAAAGAAACGGAAGAAGCAGCATGAGACAATCGACCACATAGTTGCCGAGACGCATGGCATCATAGTCTATCAGGAGCAGGTCATGCAGATCGCTCAATCGATGGCGGGTTATTCGCTGGGGCAGGCCGATCTGCTTCGTCGTGCGATCGGCAAGAAAATCAAGTCGGCCATGGATGCTGAAAAGCCGCGATTTCTCAGCGGGGCCAAAGAAAAGGGAGTGACTGCTAAGACCGCCGAGGAAGTTTGGAATTTAATGGCACGGTTTGCAGAATATGGATTTCCCAAAGCTCATGCCGCGGCCTATGCGTTGGTCACCTACCAAACCGCATGGCTCAAAGCGAATTATCCGGTTGAGTATATGGCGTCCGCAATGAACTATGACAGCGGAGACACGGACAAGTTGAGGACGTATAAAGACGATCTCAAGCGGCTTAAGATCACTTTGCAGCCTCCCTGTGTGAATCAATCGCAAACTGGATTTTCCGTTGAAGACGGCAGCATAAGGTATGGCTTGGCCGCTTTGCGCAAGGCCGGCGGTGACGCAATGCGGCAGATTGTTGAGACCAGACGCGATGAGCGGTTCAGGGATATTTTCGATTTTGCGGCACGCGTGAATTTAAAGCTCGTGGGTAAGCGTCAGCTGGAAACTCTTGCCCAAGCCGGCGCCTTTGATTGCGTTGATTCGAACCGGCGGAAAATCTTTGAATCAGCAGAGGATTTGATTGTGTATTCGAGCGCCAAGCACGATGAAGCGTCGTTGGGGCAAATGTCGATTTTTGGCGACGATGAAAGCGATCTGCCCAAACCAGATCTGGATGATCGCCCGATGTGGGACCCGGTGGAGCGTTCGCATGAGGAGCTTTCCGCTTTCGGCTACTATTTTTCCTCTCACCCGCTGGATCAGCACAGAAAGCTACTAAATGACAAGGGGGTCCAGCCATATGCGGAGGCATTGACCGCCGCATCGCCTGACCAAACGAGCTTTCTAATTGCGGGAATCATTTCAGAAATCCGCACGCGCCGCACAAAACAGGGTGATCAGTTTGCCTTTTTGGAATTGTCGGACGCATCCGGAAATTTCGATGTGGTCGTGTTTTCGGACGAGTTCAAAGCGGCTCGCGGGCGCCTTCAGATCGGAACAGCGGTTTTAATCAATGTGTCCGCGTCGCGGCAGCAGGATGTTTTCAAATTTCGGGCAAACATTATTGAGTTCATTGACGATATCGTTGCCAACCAATCACGTGGGCTGAGGATTTACTTCAACGAAACCAGTACGCCTGAACTTGTCAGAAGTGTTCTGCAGCGCAGGGAAGCGGCAGGGGACGACCTTGGTGAAATCCGTTTTTGTCCGTATGTTCCAGGCAGGGTACCAGACACAGAAATCATAATTTCGGGACGGCATCCGATCGGAGCGAAAATGAAGAAGGCGGTGACAAGTCTTAACGGCATCGTGAGAGTCGATGAAATTTGATCATGCGCGCACAGGCTGTGCAGGTCGATCCGACCCACACTGAGATTAATTGCCGATACCAAAAGCTTATCTGCTTGTTTTCCGCAGCCAGCCACTAATGTCGGTATCGGTTTTGTCACAGGTGCGCAACACGACCTCGGCGGCAGTTCTGGCATCTTCGAGCGCGTCGTGGTGTTGGAATGCAATGCCAAAATCCCTTGCCAGACTTTTCAGGCCAAACCCTTCGGCGCCTTTACGCTCCGGCCAAGTCCATCGCGCAATTGCACAGCTGTCAAGCCAAGTGGCCTGCAGCGGTTCGAGTTTGTATTTGTTTACGGCTTGCGCAATCGCCCTTTTATCAAATGACGTATGGGCAACCAGAATTGAACCATGCACCCGTTTCAGAAGTTCGGCATGAATCTCCGGGAAAATTGGGCTGTCAGCAACAACAGACTGGGTAATTCCGTGGATTCGAATGTTCCCGGCGCTGAAACTAACTTCTGGATTAACCAAGGTTTTCCATTCATCGATGATTGTTCCATTGCAAATATGCACGATTCCAATCTGACAGATGCTCGAAAGTTGAGAATTGGCGGTTTCGACATCAATTGCATTGAATGTTCGCACCATTGAAGTCTCCCTACGTCAAATGAAAAACGCGGCTTTCATTTGCCGCGTATTGAACAGCGAAAGGTTCGCAGCCAAGCTAGTGAAGCTCCAAAATCACCGGCCTGCTTTACCGGATAAGCGGCATTCGATAAGAAAACGGTAAACGATTGCAGATATAACCATTCAAGCAGTGAGAGCAGCGTCTTGACTAAGGATAGACCAAAACCAGAGTGCCCGAAAGGGTTTCGCGACTATTTTGGCGAGCAGGTGGCTGCCCGAAGGGCAATGCTGGACCGAATTGCCGAAGTTTACGAATTATACGGGTTCGAACCACTGGAGACATCCGCTGTTGAAACGCTGGACGCGCTCGGAAAGTTTCTCCCGGACGTTGACCGTCCCAATGACGGTGTGTTCGCATGGCGCGATGACGACCAGTGGATTGCGCTTAGATATGATTTGACAGCGCCGCTGGCGAGAGTGGCGGCACAGCACAGAAATTCATTGCCGAGCCCCTACCGCCGTTACGCGATCGGGCCGGTTTGGAGAAACGAAAAACCCGGGCCTGACCGATTCCGGCAATTTTATCAGTGCGATGCTGACACCGTGGGGTCTGACTCAATGGCCGCTGATGCGGAGATGTGCGTGCTCGCAGCGGAAATCCTCGAAGCCGTTGGTCTTGAACGAGGCAGTTATAGAATCCGAATCAGCAATCGAAAAATTCTTGACGGAGCGCTTCAGGCGGCCGGCATCTTCGATCCCGATGACAAAGCGGCGAATGCTGACAAGAAGACCACAGTCCTGCGGGCTATCGACAAACTCGATCGAATTGGTCTGCATGGTGTGCGGGACCTCTTGGGAAAAGGGCGGTGCGATCAAAGCGGCGACTACACCAAAGGCGCTGGACTGACAGACTCGCAAGCCGAATTTGTGACAGCATTCATGGAGCTATCCCAGTCAAGCAGCGAAGCGACTCTGGAGGAACTGAGCAAATTTGTCGGCTCAACACGGTTGGGGTCAGCGGGCATTGAAGAACTGGAGCAGGTGTATCAATTCGCTGTGGACCAAGGAGTGGCAGGATGTGTGATCGATTTATCTTTGGTTCGCGGTCTCGAATATTACACCGGTCCCGTTGTTGAAGCTGAATTGCTTTTCGATGTTCCGGACAAGAAAGGCAGGCTGCGAAAGTTTGGTTCGGTTGCCGGTGGAGGTCGTTACGATGGGTTGGTGCGTCGGTTTACCGGCCAGAATGTGCCTGCAACAGGAATTTCCATTGGAGTTGATCGGCTTCTGGCGGCCCAGTCCGCTGTTGGTTCGGTCAAGCCGGCGAACGGCCCGGTCGTTGTTACGGTTATGGATCGTTCCGCGCTGTCGGCATATCTTGGAATGGCGGCTGAGTTACGGAGCAGCGGTGTTCGTGCTGAAGTTTTTCTTGGCAATGCCCGCAATTTCGGTCGGCAAATGAAATATGCCGATCAGCGCAACGCGCCGATCGCGGTTATTGAAGGCTCCGAGGAGCGGGAACGCGGAGTGATTCAGCTGAAGGATTTGAAAATGGGTAAAGAATTAGCCGATTCCGCAACGCACCAAGAATGGAAGTCCAAGCCTACGCAAATTGCTGTCCCACGCTCCGAAATGGTGGCGCATATCAAGAAAATGTTGGATACCGGTTAGCTCTTTGACCAATCCCCTTTGCACCGCAGCCGAAGACCAGATAACGAGGCTGTTGGAATTTTTTGCAGCGCGGGGCGCCAAGCGGTTTAACACCGGAATACTGCAGCCGGCGGATACACTGCTTGATCTATACGGCGAAGACATTCGCAGCCGCGCCTTTGTCACTCATGATCCCTTGCTTGGCGAATTAATGCTGCGTCCCGACTTTACCGTTCCGCTTGCTCAGCATCATATGGGCAATGATATGCTTCCGGGAAGCTATACCTACCGGGGCCCCGTATTTCGTAGACAGGAGATTTCATCAACCCGTCCCCACGAAACTGTGCAAGTTGGATATGAAGTGTTTGGTGAGGAAAATCATCCAGAAGCGGACGCGGAAGTGTTCTGTGCGTTTGTGAATGCGCTCGCACCGCTGAAACTGCGTTTCGCCACAGGAGATCTTGGGCTGTTGACTGCCGCAATAGAGAGTTTGAACACCTCTGTTGCTCGAAAATCGGCTTTGAAACGGCATATGTGGAGACCGAAACGTTTCGGCAATTTGCTCGCTATCTACAGCACGGACAACAATTCTGCCGCACCGGTGCAACAAAAAACTGACCATCTCATTTCTGAGATATTAAGTGCCGGACCCGACATTGGCATGAGAAGCGTCGATGAAGTGGCAGCCCGGCTCCTTGAGCTCGCAGATGAGAAAACTCAGCCGCCTATTGACGAAAACGAAGCGGCCGCCGTGCGCGAACTGCTTGGAATTAAGGGGACATTGGATCAGATATTGCCGAAACTGAATGCCATCGGGAACCGGCTTGAGGGAGTCGGTGAGGCGATTGATGAATTGCAAGAGCGAAAAAAAGCCCTAGAGCAAGGTGGAGTCGATAGCAGTGAAATCTGGTTTGAGGCCAGTTATGGAAGAACAACGCTGGAATACTATGATGGTTTTGTATTTGGCTTCCTCGCGCCGGAGGAAGAGACTTTGGTGGCGCTCGGAGGACGCTATGATTTTTTGACCCAAGCGCTTGGCAAAGGCCGGATTTGTCCAGCAGTTGGAGGTGTAATCCGTACGGATGTCTATTCCCGAATGCTTGGCAACATATAATTCAAGGCTTGATTCTTAAAGAATGCTCATTTGGATCAGCACCGCCCGAAAAGATTACGTCCGCATCGCTGAATCACCATGCGATGTGCCGATTGTGGGACTGCGGAACGAGAGCAGGGATATATTTGTGCAATGGTGCTGAACATTGCCGTCCCTTCAAAGGGGCGGCTTACTGAACAGGCGCTCGATTGGCTCGGATCCAGTGGTTCTGAAGTCCGTTATTCAGCCAAAGGCCGAAACTATTCGGGAACTTTAACAGGGACGGTCGAAGGAGAGCTTGTTTTCCTTTCTGCTGCGGAGATTCCCTGCGAGCTAGCGGCTGGCACAGTTCACTTTGGCATAACCGGTATTGATGTCATGCGCGAAAATCTGCCGAAGTGGCGGACCGAAGTGAGAGAAGTCGCTCGCTTGGGATTTGGCAAAGCTGATCTCGCGATTTCCGTGCCCAAGATATGGCTGGATGCGGAGACGATAGATGATCTTGATGCGATTGCCGCGCAATTTAGACGAAACCATGGAAGACGGCTGCGCATAGCGACAAAGTTCAGATTTTTGGTGCGGGAATTTTTGTGTGATGTGGGAATTACCGATTACCAGTTGATTTTCAGCCAAGGAGCCACCGAAGGAACCGTTGCCAACAATTTTGCCGAAGCCATTGCGGATTTGGTATCAACCGGCCGCACGCTGGATGCAAATGGGTTGAAGCGCCTGAAAGACGGAACGGTTTTACAGTCCGAAGCGGCACTGTTTCAGTCAAAGTCCGTGCAGCTGTCCGGCCACAGTGCGACACATGCGGCCCGTCTGGTTGAAAAGGCCAAGACGACCGGTGGACATTAGTCTGACAAAATCCAATGGTCACGCCGCCTGACCGGCGAGTTGATTTTCGAAGCAAAGCGATTTGCAAGCCCAGATCAAACGGAATTGGAAGTGGTCGCGGTTTCCGCTTGCCAGGACAGCTTTCATAACACACCGATTTTTGTCAGTTCTTTTGCCAGTTCCGCAGGGATTTCGTTGCTTTGGCCTGCTGGGTTCGAGATATCCGGTGGGCTGTCAGCGGTTTCCAAATATCTCCAGCCTTGAAATGGCCGTCGCGGCACGGCTGCAGTTCGAATAATGGATTTGTCTAAAATGATCGCACAGCGAGTAATGTTATCTGTTGTTTCGCGTTTTTCTAGTGCGATAATGCGCTGTCTAGCGAGAATTAATCCAAGAAACATCCAATACAGCGAACCTCCGTTCAGAAGTTCCGATGCGCGTCTCGGTCGGTTTCGCGTGATGTGTTCCGGATACTCCAATGAATTCCGTTCAAGTTGATCCTTTTGCCAAGCTTCCAAAGATTCAACTGACTTTGATCCAACGCACAGTTTTACGAGATTGACCATATCAAAATGTCGCGTTGCCCATATTCGGATTTACAATGGTTGAAAGGCGGGATGCAGCACAGAGACAGCAGTAGGGGGGACAGAAAAGGATTGAACGTTTTTCTTCTCTTGCCGCATTAGCGCGACAAATAAAGTCCCGATGATTGTTCAGAATGCTCAGTTTAGTCTTTCTTTTTATTTAAAGTTCGGCCAAAAATATTTTTTTGTGATAGAACGGTCAAAGTAACGATTAACTTTTTGTTTGCTGAATTCAATGCATAACATTAGTCATGTTTGCAAAGAAATCTTTAGCTGGAAGCAATGATGAAACGGCAATTGAATAAATTGACTCTGAAGCAGTTGGAAGATCATTGGGAAATGGTCAAAGAAATGATCGAAGAACGCTCACTTATCGAACGGCAAACGGCAGCGGCAAAGGAGGTGCACGAGACCTTAAAGAAATACGGGGTCACTCTTGAAGAGATTATGGATGTGAAATTTGAGATGCCAGAAAGGAAGAGACGCGGCCGCAAGGGAAGAAAACAAATGGAAAAGGCCGTTCCGAAATATGTCGATCCTGGCAATTCGTCGGTAACTTGGGCCGGCCGCGGCCGACCTCCTTTATGGGTAACGAAACACATTAATGACGGGGGCACGCTGGAAGACTTGGCAATTAAACCCGTTGAGCAACAAGAATCGTAATCACGATGACACTGGAGCAGTTTTAGCGCTTCCAATTCGGCTGTGATTTCCTGTTGTTCTAATTGTTCACAGAACTGTTGTTTCGAATGCGTATTGGCACCTTGCGCAGCGACCAATTCAGCCGTCAAAACGAAGAACGGAAACTCAGCGTGCGACATTAACCGAAAAATTGGCTGTAAGTTGTAAACGTCAAGGCCAAACCCCGCCAAACAAAGTCCTCTGTTGATAAGACAGCGGATCAAAGACAGAAATTCAGCGGACGCATGTTGATTTCGTGCTGCGCAACGCTCGACCACAACAAAGTCCGAGACTTTAAAGATTTGACTGGAATAACAGTGAAAAAACTTTGGGAGCCGACTTCAGAACGTGCGAATGCAACATTGCTGGCGGATTTTATGCGTCGAACCGGGATTGGCGCCGAAGGAAGCAAACTCGATTATGATGAGTTGTGGTGTCATTCGGTTGAGAACCAGGCCGAATTCTGGGCCGAATTATGGACCTATTGCGATGTAATCGGCGAACCAGGACCCGTGGTTATTGATTACGGAAAGCATATTCGGGAAGCGCGGTTTTTTCCGAACGGAGTTCTCAATTACGCCGAAAATCTATTGCGAAGCAGGAGCGATAGACAGGCGCTGATCTTTTATGGTGAAGACGGACAACGCCGGTCGGTCACCCAGAGTGAACTTGCCGCCATCGTGGGGAGGCTTCAAAAAGCGCTCATTGCCGACGGAGTGAAACCCGGAGATCGAATTGCCGGAATCGTCGCCAATACTCCGGAAGCGGCAGCCGCCATGATTGCAACAGCGAGCATAGGGGCGGTTTGGTCGTCCTGCTCGCCTGATTTCGGCGTCAGAGGTGTATTGGATCGCTTCGTTCAAATCAGACCAAAGATTTTATTTTGCAGTGATGGTTATTTTTATAACGGAAAATGGCGCCAAACTGATGTCATCGCCGCAGAGGTTTGCAAACAATTAGTGTCAGTGCGAAGACTGGTTGTTCTTCCCTATTCAGGCATCGGTCAATGCCGATCCGAGGCCGGTGTAACTGGCGTGAGTTTAGAAAATTATCTGGTTCCGGAAACAGGAGAACCAAACTTTGAACAGATGGGTTTCAATGACCCGCTTTTCGTGATGTTTTCTTCCGGAACGACTGGACTGCCCAAATGCATGGTCCACAGCATCGGGGGTGCGTTGCTGCAGCATATGAAAGAACACAAGCTGCATTGCGATCTCAAACCGAATGACCGGTTAATGTTTTTCACAACTTGCGGCTGGATGATGTGGAATTGGCTGATCAGCGCTCTGGCCTCAAACGCCTCTGTGATTCTTTATGATGGCTCGCCATTGTTTCCAAACGGCAAGAGATTGGCTGATATTGCAGAAGCTGAAAACGTAACGCATTTCGGCGCTTCGGCGAAATATTATGATTCCTGTTTGAAGGCTGGCATTTCACTTGTCGAAACCCACAATCTCAGCGACTTGCGCGCTGTGTTTTCTACAGGTTCGCCGCTTTCGCCTGCGAGCTTCAATTATATTTATTCCGAATGGAAGGAGGATCTGTGCCTCTCGTCAATTTCCGGCGGAACAGATATTTTGGGCTGTTTTGCAGGCGGTTGCCCGATTGCTCCGGTATACAGCGGACAATGCCAAAAGCGCATTTTGGGCATGGATGTGCGCGTTTTTGATGAATCGGGAAATGCTGTTGAGGAAGAAGCGGGAGAACTTGTTTGTCTCTCTCCACATCCCTCAATGCCAGTGGAGTTTCTGAATGATCCGGATGGCAGCAAATACAACGCCGCATATTTCGAGGGTTATCCGGGGGTATGGACGCACGGTGATTGGGCGGAAGTGACAAAACAGGGTGGAGTGGTGTTTTTTGGCCGCTCGGATGCAACCCTCAATGTAAGCGGTGTTCGTATCGGGACAGCGGAAATTTATCGGCCGGTCGAGGACATACCGGAAGTCACTGAAGCGCTTGTGGTCGAACACGCGGGTGCAGACAGTTCCGAGTTGATTTTGTTTGTTTGTTTGAGTGAAGGAACCAAGCTTTCTTCGGAGCTTGCAAATTCCATTCGCGCACAGATACGCAAACATGCATCACCCCGCCATGTGCCCGCCAGAATTATTTCAGTCGCCGATATTCCGCGGACAAAATCGGGCAAGATTGTTGAACTCGCAGTCCGTGATGTCATTCACGGCAATGAAGTTAAGAATGTCAGCGCGCTTGCCAATCCAGAGGCATTGGACCTATTCCGCGACATCTTGTAACCGCCATTGAGCTTACGGCGTTGCTCAGACGCGTGCAGTTTCCAATTGCAAATTGATCAATCCAACGCCGCCATTATTGGCTCGGCGGTCTCTGATTTTCTTGACCAAGACTGCTGGAAGCTGGCGGCAAGCTCGTTCAAATCGGAGTTGCATGCACCAATCCCGGTTTGCACGAGGAACCAGGGCGGCGGTTGCATTTGCTGATTGAATGTGGCAGTTTTTTTAGATCAAGGACGAGGGAACCGAGCCGTGGTGTTAGATTACAGTACGCACAGACGCACGATGGTTGATTGTCAGGTGCGGCCATCTGACGTGACTAAGTTTCCAATTATCGAAGCGATGCTCAACATTCCACGCGAGGAATTCGTTCCCCGGGCGTGCCGCAGCGTTGCTTATGTCGGGGACCATGTTGAATTTGCCAGCGGACGGGTGCTGCTGGACCCGCGCATCTTGGCAAAAATGCTGGACTCGCTCGATATCAGACCGGATGAGCTTGTTTTGGACGTTGGGTGCGGACTTGGTTACTCTTCAGCCGTGATCGCTTATCTGGCGGAGGCCGTTGTTGCCTTGGAGGATGACGAAGACATGGTGAAGTCAGCAACTGTGAAATTTGCTGAACACTCCATCGACAATGCGATTGTTGTTAAGGGCAGTTTGCCGAATGGGGCGCCTGAGCACGGACCGTACGATTCAATCACGGTGCAGGGAGGAGTCCAAACTCTGCCGGTTTCGATCTGTGACCAGCTCAAGGAAGGCGGAAAGATCGCCTGTATATTTATGATTGGTAATGTGGGTGAATGCCGGGTCGGTTTGAAGCATGATGATCGGATTGTCTGGCGAACGGCCTTCAACGCTGATGCTCCGCTGATGGCGGGATTTGAGAAAGCTGCTGAGTTTGTATTTTGAGGATTGATTTTGACTTGGGGGCTTGGCAATCATGTCAGAAGTAAGTGGGGAAAGAAAGATGGGGATCAAGTTCGCTGCTGCGTTAGCAATGGCCGGTACCGTTGTCCCATTGATGGCTGGATCGGAGAGTTTGCCTGACGCGCTGGTCGCGGCATATCACAACAGTGCGCTGCTTGAGTCGTCAAGAGCACTGTTACGGGCTCAAGATGAGGCCGTAGCACTAGCGGTTGCCGGCACGAGACCGTCAATCAACGCGCGCGCCGGTGTTGACGGCACAATTCGACGTGCTCCAACTATGCAGTCTGCCGGTCGCATGACGACCGATTCGCTGGATGGAACTTTGCAGTTATCCGGGGAATTGCTGCTCTACGACGGCGGTGACTCAAAGCTGGTGATTTCTGCCGAAGAAGAAGGAATCAAGGCGTTAAGACAGTCTTTGATTGAAACCGAGCAGAACGTTTTGCTCAATGCCGCACAAGCATTTCATAATGTTCTCAGGCAGGATGAGTTGCTGGTTTTAGAGGAAAACGGGCGACGCTTGATCGAAACGGAGCTTGAGGCGGCTCGTCACCGGTTTGAACTCGGTGAAATCACGCGAACTGATGTCAGTCTGGTTGAGGCCAGCTTGGCGGCTTCAAAAAGTCGGGTCTTTCTGCGGCAAGGCGAATTGGAGATTTCAAGGCAGCAGTATCAGTTGGCGACTGGAGCGATGCCTGGCGCGCTTGAACCAACACCGCCATTGCCTGAGCTTCCGACGACATTGCAGGCCGCATTGAACATCGCTGCACAAAATCATCCGTCGATTCTGAGAGCCCAGCACACGGTAGCGGCAGCGAGATTAAATCTCAAACGCGCCGAAACATTGGATTCTCCGAGAGTATATTTGGAAGGTTCTATTAGAACCAACAGGAATCTGTCGGATTTCAACAATGCAACGGACTCAGCAACCGTTTCATTGACCACAACAGTGCCTTTATCAACAGGAGGCCGGCTTAGCGCATTGTTCAGACAGGCGGTTGCTCAAGCGGAGAAAGCCAGCTTAGATCTCCAGCATCAGGCCCGTGTTGTTTCCCAGCGGGTATCCATTGCATGGGCACGGCTGGAGATTGCCCAGTCTTCAATTACCGCTCGCCAGCAGCAGGTTGTTTCCGCTGAGCTCGCTCATCAAGGCATGAAGCAAGAAGCTGCGCTCGGCGCACGCACAACGTTGGATCGTTTGGACACAGAGCAGAAGCTCCTGGAAGCGCAAACAAACCTCGTGACGGGAATCAATGACCGGGACATGGCGGTTTATTCGCTGCTTGAAACCATGGGGCTCATGACAGTCAAGCATCTGGGACTTGGAATTCCGGTCTACAATCCGGAGGAGAACTTTAACAAGGTCAAAGATGCTCCTATTACCCGCGAACGCAAGAAACTGCTGGATGCGATCCTAAGTCGAAGTTGATTTGGCGGCGGTTTGAAGAGCCTGCCAGATTTTTGCAGGGCCAAGAGGCATTTCCAAGTCGCGAATGCCAGTATGCCAGACTGCATCTTGGACTGCGTTCACCGTCGCTGCGATCGCTCCGATCGTGCCGGCTTCACCGCAGCCTTTCATGCCAATCGGGTTATTGGAAGTGCGTGTCGGCTGAGAGAAGAACCGAATGAAAGGCAGATCACCGGCACGCGGCATGGCGTAATCCATAAAACTGCCCGACAACAATTGCCCGGAAGAATCAAAAACGGCGTGTTCCAATAGAGCCTGACCGACTCCCTGTGCGACACCTCCGTGAATCTGTCCTTCGACAAGCAGCGGATTGATGATTTCACCGAGATCGTCGACAACGGTGTATTGGATGATTACCGTTTTCCCGGTTTCAGGATCGATTTCCAGTTCGCAGATGTGGGCGCCGTTCGGAAATGATCGACCGGCCAGTTTGTGTTTGGCTTGCGAAACCGTAAGATCACCACGCCCTTCTCGTTGAGCGGCTTTGAGCGCATCTGTCAGACTCATGAAATGGTTTGTTCCGCGAGACTCGAAAAATCCATTTTGGAATTCAAGACTGTTTGCTGGAATTTCAAATTCTTCGGCTACGAAAGGCAGTAACCGGTCAATCATTTGGTCAGCCGCGAAGTTGATAGAAGCGCCTTGCACGGTTACGGAACGAGACCCACCGGTTCCTCCGCCTTCCGGGATTAAGTCGCTGTCGCCTTGCACGCAGCGAATTTGATCAAATTCCAGTCCTGTGCGCTGGCTCAAAATCTGTGCATAGGCTGTTTCGTGTCCCTGGCCGTTCGACTGTGTGCCGACAAGCACCTCCACGGTGCCATCATCGCAGAAGCGCAGTTCGGTACTTTCGTTCAAAGAACCGAGAATAACTTCAATGTAGCAGCAGATGCCCAGCCCCCGCAGTTTCCCTTTTTTTGCCGATTCTGCCCGCCGCTCGGGGAAGCTGCGCTCTTTCGCATGGATTTCAGCTGCGCTCAGCACCGCATCAAAGTTACCGATGTCATAGATTTCGCCGCTTAAGGTTGGATATGGAAATTTAGAAACGGGTATGAAATTCCGTCGTCGGATATCGGATTGAGACACTCCGAGCTGTCGTGCTGCCGTGTCCATGAGGCGCTCGATCATAAATATAGCTTCCGGTCGTCCCGCACCTCGATACGCATCGACAGGAGCGGTGTTGGTGTACATCCCGCGCACGTTAATGTAGGCCTTTGGAATGTCGTAGACCCCTGTCAGCACTTTCTGCGAGATCTCGGTCTGAATGAGCTGACCATCCTTCGAATTGTAGGCCCCTAGATTACACAGCGAATGAACACGGTAGCCGAGCAGCTTTAAATCTTCGGAAAAGGCGGCTTCCACTTCAGAAACCAAGTCTCGGCCAGCATTGTCTGTTATCAGCGCATCTGAACGTGAAGCGATCCAGCGAATGGGCCGACCGATCATCTGAGAGGCTTTTGCGACTGCGAAGTGTTCAGGATAGGTGAACGCCTTCATTCCGAAGCCGCCACCGACATCTGCGGTCGTTACCCGGACCCTTTCCGGAGCGAGACCAAGGATCTCGGACAGTTGTTCTTTGAACGTCCAAACGCCTTGACCGTTCACCGAAAAACAAAGCCGACTGCCGTCCCAGTCGGCGGTGCATCCCCTGGTTTCAATGGAGTTGGCCGCAACGCGTTGGTCCAAGACCCGCAGTTTGATCCGATGTTTTGCCTCTGCGAATGCATTTTCGACAGCGTCTGCGTCTCCGTTCCACCAAACAAAAGCCTGATTGTCCGGTGCACACTCATGAATCGCCGGGCCACTGGATTCGAGGTTGGCCGCAGCATCGAGTTCATCGATGTCGTATTCGATCAATTCCATGGCATCAAGCGCTTGGCTGCGTGTTTCAGCAATGATGATCGCGACCGGCTCGCCGACGTAGCGAACTTTGTTCTCGGCAAGAACAGGGCGGATTGGGTTTGCCGCTTTACCGCCGTTCGGCAATGGCACGAGACTAGCGTCGATTTGATTTCGCAATCCAGCATCTTTCAGATCATTCGCCAAGAAGATCGCACGAACCCCTTCCGAGTGCCTTGCCTCATTTACGTCTATGGAGTTTATGATTCCGTGCGCAATCGGGGAATAGAAGAAGTGTGCGAAAAGTGCGCCGTCGGGTGGATGATCATCGATGAAATTTCCGTGTCCCTTCAGCAGTCGCACATCTTCGATGCGGGTAACGGGTTGAGCTTTGCCGAATTGATGGGGTGTCATATTTTACAATCCTGTACTCTCAGTGGCGCAATCGAAATTGTCCCTGCCATTGGATAAAGCATGAAGCCATGAACCGATCAGTCACTTCACGCTGCATTAAGGTTTAAATTGTTCCGATACAGCCGATAATTGGTTTGCCCTTTTTTTCACAACGGGCTGCAGGAAGGGCAATGCGATAGTCTCAAAATATAGCGCCAAAAGAAGTAAAGACAAGCCTAGCTGCGTTTTGAATGCGATGCAATTACAGCCGCAGCGAATGCTGGGCGGAATGCAGAAGTTGTTCCTGAAACCACTTCCCAACTTAACCGAACGCCTTTACAAGGCAGATCTTACTCATCCGCCGGATATTTCTTGTTCAAAGTCAGGCTGATCGACTGACCGCCGCAAAGAGAAACTGCCAATGCCAGTAGGGTTTTTCTGTTGCATTCGGGGCATTCAGCAGTCCAATCAGCTCTTTTGTTTGCAGGCACTTTCTCGTTGCCCAAGAACTGGGCGTTGCGCGAGTGGACCAACAGAGCAAACCAGTGGAAGTCCAAAGTCAAAATCCGAGTCGAGCATATGTTTTCGCACCAAAGGCGCTCTGACAGGCTAAGCGTCCGTACAGTTGGGTTCCGATGATGGGAGGCACACCAACACGATAAACCAATTCGTGTTCAACATGAGCCGCTACATATTCCTCATAAAATGCAAAGCCGAAAGATGAAGCCGTCCAATTTCCGCATAAGAGACACCAATTAACCTGAGAAGCGCCGGTTTTAGGCCGCAAGAACGCCGATTTCCGTTGAAAATCGATAAAATCCGTAGGTATTTCGAGATCTCCACAAATAATTCCAGAAAATTGAAAATTCGAATCAGTGATTCAGGTCGAGCTGGTCGAAATCAGGCGATGATAGAAGGGTTCTGGTTGTGGAGTGTCTTTTTGGACAAGCGACCGTGAAGTTATCGGTGTGGCAGTCTGTTCAACTCTATTTCAACGCGACGGGGATACGATGTGCGCCTTAATTTTAGTGCGGTCTCTCATTCATTCACTGGTCTAAAGACAGGCACAAATTTCTTGGTTCATCATAAATTGTGCTGATTTAAGTCAGTAATTTTCTATTGAAATGACACCGCACGCTTCGACAAATCGGACAATTGAAACCAAAGGCTAAGCCCGCTCGCTGGTTCAGATTGTCCCGGCAAGCAAGTCTGGAACAAGCTGCGAGAATGCTTGACCACCATCTTGCTTAAATTGAAAAATCGCATTGTACCCGCATTATTTTCCATTTTTATTTTAATTAAATTTGTATATAATTCTAAATATGCGACAGTATCAAACGACATAAAACCGACAATCCTTTGTTGCAGAATTGTCGCAACAGAAAGGGATTATCTAAGGCGCTTGACCGAAAACTGAAATAAATTTCATATGCCAAATTCCAAAACCGGCAAAGATCGGTTAGGGAAATGGAGGAAAGGTGGCAAGAAGCTTACGGCGCGTGTCCGGGGTCTTGGGTTGTGTCCAAGACTGTTTTGGACGTTACAGTCGCGCTGCGATCATTTTGGCGCAATGTTTTTGCGGTAGCCTGTGCGAGGGCAACCGTACGGCACGAGCGCTGACGGCGCTTGCAGCGTTTGTGTTCGCCTGTCTTCTGTCGGTATTCGCCGCCGCGCAGTCCGATGGGCTGCCTTCTGCGCCGACGGGTCTAAGAACAAATGGCCCGACATCCAATGCGATATCGATTATTTGGATCCCGACGCGGCAGGGCGCCGACGCGTATTATGAGTATCGGGTAGGCTCGGGGAGTTGGACGAAGGTCGCGAACAGCGACGACAGCTATTCGAGTGTCCGGATATTTGATCTGCTTCCGGGTGCCTATACCTTTGGAATTCGCGCGGTGAACGCGCAGGGTCCCGGGCCGGCCTCGACAGTGACCGCGACTGTAAGGGGACCGACCTCTGCGCCTGCGGGTTTTCGTGTGGACGGTGCGACAGACACGACAGTGAGAATACGCTGGGACGCGGTCAGCGGAGCGACCGGATATGAGTATCAGCAGGATGGCGGGAACTGGGTCGCCACCAACGCGGACACGAGGGCGTTGGTGTCCGGTCTGACTAGACAGCAGATCTATCGTTTCCGGGTTCGGGCTAAAGACAGCAACGGTTACGGACCGTCATCCCCGGAACTGGTAGTTTCGCTGCCAGCAGGCAAAAGACTGCTTTATACGCCGCCGCAGTCGCTGCATGTCGGCCAGCCGATCATTCCGATGGAACCGACGTTGGTCAACTTCAAACAAATACAAGGGGAAACTACATTTTGGCAAACCGCCAGTTCAACTTTGCCTCCTGGGCTTACTTTGAACCGCGAAACCGGCGTGATCTCCGGCACCCCGACCACGGTGAACACGAATTCGGTGAATACGGAAGTGATAGTTTATCGGACTAGGCAGGACTTGTCGATCCGCCTCGGTACTGTCGGTCGATTCAGTTTCCCGTCGGTATCGAAGGCGGCGGGTTTCAGCGGCACGCTTACTGGAGCTGTGACCGAGGACGCCGCCGCGGCCACCGCCACAGGCACGGTGACCGTTAACGACGACGACGGAAAGAACAATGTGCAGGCGCAGACCGGCACAGCTGGTGTTTATGGGACTTTCAGCATCACCGCTGCCGGTGTTTGGACGTACTCGCTCGACAACTCCGACAGGGACACCAACGCTTTGGCAGTCGGTATGATTGTGACGGAAGAGTTCGTGATCAGAGCGGACGACGGCACCAGAGCGACAGTGACAGTGACTATCACCGGCGCCAACGACAGGCCGACGGCGGATGCGGGACCCGACGAAATTGCTTACAGGAACACAATGGTGGGACTGGTCAGCCGGAACAGTTTCGACCCGGATGCCGACGATCACTTGATTTACTCTTGGGCGCGGAAGGCCGGAGACGGGGGACCGAGCGTCACTCTGAGCAATTCTGATCGTCGAAATGCGGCATTCACTGCCCCGAATGATGCGCGCGGCGCAGTTCTCACTTTTGTTCTGACGGTGACTGACAAGGCGGGGACGAGCCACACTGATGAGGTGATCATCACTGTGGAGGGCATTCCGAGTCTTGATATTTCACCCCCCACCCTGACCGTCGACGAGGGAAAAAGCCGCACCTACACGGTGAAGCTGAATACCCAGCCGGCGGGCGAAGTGACGGTGACCGTCGGCGGAACGTTGGGAGATATCACCGTCGACACCAGCGCGGAAACCGGCAATCAGAACATGCTCACCTTCACGACCGGCAACTGGGACACGGCGCAGACGGTGACGGTGAGGGCGGCTGCGGACGACGATGCGGTTGACGACAAAGTAACGCTGACGCACACGGCTTCGGGCGGCGGCTACGGTTCAGTGAGCAAAAACCTGCAAGTGACGGTCACCGATGACGACCCGGCGGGGATCAAGGTTTCCGAAACGGAGCTCGGCTTCGCCGAAGGCGGCAGCGATACTTATACGGTGGCGCTGACCTCGAAACCAACTGATGCTGTGACGGTGACCATCGCCGGAGAGTCGGGAGATATCACGGTCGACACCGATGCAACCACCAACGGCGATCAGAACATGCTCGCCTTCACCACCGACAATTGGAACACGGCCCAGACGGTGACGGTGAGCGCGGCCGAGGACGAAGACGCGGTCCAGGACACGGCGACCCTGACGCACGCGGCTTCGGGCGGAGATTACGATTCGGTAACCGGACCTGAAGTCGCGGTCACGGTCACCGATGACGACCCGCGGGGCATTACGGTTTCCGAAACGAAGCTCGGCTTCGCCGAAGGCGGCAGCGATACTTATACGGTGGCGCTGACCTCGAAACCAACTGATGCTGTGACGGTGACCATCGCCGGAGAGTCGGGAGATATCACGGTCGACACCGATGCAACCACCAACGGCGATCAGAACATGCTCGCCTTCACCACCGACAATTGGAACACGCCCCAGACGGTGACGGTGAAGGCGGCCGAGGACGAAGACGCGGTCCAGGACACGGCGACCCTGACGCACGCGGCTTCGGGCGGAGATTACGATTCGGTAACCGGACCTGAAGTCGCGGTCACGGTCACCGATGACGACCCGCGGGGCATTACGGTTTCCGAAACGAAGCTCGGCTTCGCCGAAGGCGGCAGCGATACTTATACGGTGGCGCTGACCTCGAAACCAACTGATGCTGTGACGGTGACCATCGCCGGAGAGTCGGGAGATATCACGGTCGACACCGATGCAACCACCGACGGCGATCAGAACATGCTCGCCTTCACCACCGACAATTGGAACACGGCCCAGACGGTGACGGTGAGCGCGGCCGAGGACGAAGACGCGGTCCAGGACACGGCGACCCTGACGCACGCGGCTTCGGGCGGAGATTACGATTCGGTAACCGGACCTGAAGTCGCGGTCACGGTCACCGATGACGACCCGCGGGGCATTACGGTTTCCGAAACGAAGCTCGGCTTCGCCGAAGGCGGCAGCGATACTTATACGGTGGCGCTGACCTCGAAACCAACTGATGCTGTGACGGTGACCATCGCCGGAGAGTCGGGAGATATCACGGTCGACACCGATGCAACCACCGACGGCGATCAGAACATGCTCGCCTTCACCACCGACAATTGGAACACGGCCCAGACGGTGACGGTGAGCGCGGCCGAGGACGAAGACGCGGTCCAGGACACGGCGACCCTGACGCACGCGGCTTCGGGCGGAGATTACGATTCGGTAACCGGACCTGAAGTCGCGGTCACGGTCACCGATGACGACCCGCGGGGCATTACGGTTTCCGAAACGAAGCTCGGCTTCGCCGAAGGCGGCAGCGATACTTATACGGTGGCGCTGACCTCGAAACCAACTGATGCTGTGACGGTGACCATCGCCGGAGAGTCGGGAGATATCACGGTCGACACCGATGCAACCACCAACGGCGATCAGAACATGCTCGCCTTCACCACCGACAATTGGAACACGCCCCAGACGGTGACGGTGAAGGCGGCCGAGGACGAAGACGCGGTCCAGGACACGGCGACCCTGACGCACGCGGCTTCGGGCGGAGATTACGATTCGGTAACCGGACCTGAAGTCGCGGTCACGGTCACCGATGACGACCCGCGGGGCATTACGGTTTCCGAAACGAAGCTCGGCTTCGCCGAAGGCGGCAGCGATACTTATACGGTGGCGCTGACCTCGAAACCAACTGATGCTGTGACGGTGACCATCGCCGGAGAGTCGGGAGATATCACGGTCGACACCGATGCAACCACCGACGGCGATCAGAACATGCTCGCCTTCACCACCGACAATTGGAACACGCCCCAGACGGTGACGGTGAGCGCGGCCGAGGACGAAGACGCGGTCCAGGACACGGCGACCCTGACGCACGCGGCTTCGGGCGGAGATTACGATTCGGTAACCGGACCTGAAGTCGCGGTCACGGTCACCGAAGGCGACGCTGTGGGGATTACGGTTTCCACACCAAAACTGACCGTCGCCGAAAACGGAATCGGCAGCTACACGGTGAATCTGAATTCAGAGCCGACGGCTTCGGTTACGGTGACCATCGGCGGTCAGACGGATGATATCAAGGTCGACACCGACGCAGACACCGCCGGCGATCAGAACACGCTCACCTTCACGACCGGCAACTGGGACACGGCGCGGACGGTGAGGGTGAAGGCAGCTGAGGACAAAGACACGGTTGAAGACACGGCTATGCTGACGCACAAGGCTTCGGGCGGAGATTACGAATCGGTGAGCGGAGAGAGCGTTACGGTCACGGTTTTGGAAAGTGGCACTGTGGGCCTAATTGTTTCCACGGCAGCCTTGCCCATCGACGAGGACGGCATTGGCACCTACACGGTGAAGCTGAACTCGGAGCCGACGGCTTCGGTTACGGTGACCATCGCTGGCGAGTCGGGCGAGATCACGGTCAGCCCCAATAGTCTGACATTCACGACCACCAACTGGGACACGGAGCAGTCGGTTACGGTGAGGGCGGCACAGGACGCCGACGCGGAACCGGACACGGCGACGCTGAGGCACACGGCTTCGGGCGGCGGCTACGATTCAGTGAGCGTAGCCAGTGTCGTGGTCACGGTTACCGATGACGACACGGCGGGGATTACGGTTTCCGAGAGCGCTCTGACCATCGGCGAGGGCGGCAGCGACACCTACACGGTGAAGCTGGATACGCAGCCGACGGCTTCGGTTATGGTGGCTATCAGCGGAGCGTCGGAGACCGATCTGACGGTCAGCCCCAGCAGTCTGACATTCACAACGGAGAATTGGAACACGCCCCAGACGGTTACGGTGAGCGCGACCGAGGACGCCGACGCGGTGACGGACAAGGCGACCCTAAGGCACACGGCTTCGGGCGGAGATTACGCTTCGGTAACCGGACCTGAAGTCGCGGTCACGGTTACCGAAGGCAACACGGCGGGTCTCATGATTTCCAAGAGCTCCTTGAACATCGCCGAGGGCGGCAGCGGCAGCTACACGGTGAAGCTGGATACGCAGCCGACGGCTTCGGTTATGGTGACTGTTGGAGGAAGCAAGGGCACAGACCTAATGGTCGACACCGACGCAAACACCGTCGGCGATCAGAACACGCTCGCCTTCACGACCGGCAACTGGGACACGCCCCAGATGGTCACGGTCAAGGCGGCACAGGACGATGACGCGGTCGATGACACTGCGACGCTGACGCACACGGCTTCGGGCGGGAACTACAACCCGGTCGGCAGGAACCTGAAGGTGACGGTCGAAGACGACGACAGTCCGGCCATGCCGGCGGCATGGCTTGCGCGCTTCGGAGGCACCTTCGCACGACAGGCATTCGATGGGATCGCCTGGCGCATGGCGATGCCGCAGAGACCGGGCTTTGAAGGGACTCTGGCTGGCCAGACCGTCGGCGGGCCGCCCGAACGGATTGAGAGCGCGGCTTCTATAATTCCGGATTCGGTTTTTGCTGACCCTGACGGCCGCGACGGCGGTTTGATGATCGGCGGAACCGGAATGACGGCCGGCGAGGCTCTTTCTTCCTCCCGCTTTATTCTGACCGCGGAGATGGACGGAAACGGAAACGTCACATTCTGGGGTCAGGGCGCACGGTCGGGCTTCGGGGGAAGCGAGCGGGCGTCCGGCTTCGACGGCGCGGTGACGACGGCGATGTTCGGAATCGATTATGCATGGGACCGGTGGATCACCGGAGTCGCTGTCGCGCGCAGCGAGGGCGAAGGCGGGTTCCGGGAACCGGGCATCGGATCGGGCAATGTGGAGACCGCGCTCGACGCGGCTCTCCCCTATGTTTCCTTACAGCCCTCTGAGCGGCTAAAAATCTGGGCCGCGACGGGTTTCGGGGAAGGGACGATGATGCTTTCCCTTGAGGACGGACCTGTCATTGAAGCCGATATTGACTGGAAGATGGCGGCCGCCGGTCTCCGGGCCGAGCTGCTGACACCGGAGAAAGATGATGGATTCGCGCTCACATCGGTTTCCGACGCGCTGTGGTCGCAGACTGGCTCTGCGCGGCTCGCAGCGGCTGGTCTTCATCCGGGATTGGAGGAAACCGAATCGCAAACTTCACGGGCGAGGGCGGGTTTGACGGCAAGCTGGACTGCGCCGCTGGAAGGCGGCGGCTCGATCACGCCGAGAATGGAAATATGGACGCGGCGGGACAGCGGCGACACCGGCTCCGGCTCCGCGGTTGAGTTTGGCATGGGCGTTGCCTGGACGGTCCCCGAGCTCGGCCTTTCCTTTGATTTGGCTGGCCGCTCCTATCGCTTCCGCGGGACCGATAAGCGCCGGGACAGCGGAATTGCCGCATCAGTCAGCTATGATTCGGATCCGGCGAGCGGCCGCGGGCTTTGGCTCGGTCTGCGTCATGAATCGGACGGATGGGCTTTAAGCGGAGGATATGATGATTTGTTCGCTCCGCAAGCAATCGCCGGACCGCCCGTCAGCGATCCGGAGGATCGATGGATCGCCGGAGCCGCCTACGGCTTTCCAGCGCTTGGCAACCGCTTCACCGCAGGACCCGCTTTGGAATACAGTCACTCCGGCGAATCGCGGGAGTACAGCGTCGGCTGGAGCATGCATCCGGCATCGGAAAACGCGCCTGACATCTCCTTCAGCCTCGAAACGACTTTCAAGCGGAAAGGCAAGGAAGAATGGGAGCGCGGAATCGGGCTTGATATCACCGCGCATTGGTAAATCCGTCTTTTGGATCGGGGAGCGCCTATGGGCGAATGACCATCAACGAAGTCTCCGTTTTTTTTTCAGATGTCTAACATCTTCGACATTGTTGACGGGTTGAGCTCCACCGAATTGAGGAAGCGCACTTTGATTCTGCGCTTTCGGTGCCACCACAGAACTGGTTCCTGCTATTTGACAAGACATGAAACAGTGGCGTTAAGCTGCGTTTAGACTTCAATTATTCCGATACAGCCGGTAATTGACGTGTTCTCCGATCACAACGGATCTGCGGAAAAAGCATGGCGATGGATTCAAAATATAATGCCAAAGACGTTGAAGCGAGAATAGCTGCGCTCTGGGAAAAAAACGAAGCATTTGCAGCTGGAGCGAATGCAAAGCCGGAGGCAGAATCATTTTGTATCATGATACCGCCGCCCAATGTGACCGGCCTTTTGCATATGGGGCACGCCTTTAACAATACGATTCAAGACATTTTAGTACGCTGGAACCGTATGCGCGGCTTGGATGTCCTGTGGCAACCTGGGCAGGACCATGCGGGCATCGCGACTCAAATGGTCGTAGAGAGAACACTGGCGGAGAATGGCGAGCCGACACGGAGCGAGTTAGGCCGTGAAAAATTTTTGGAAAAAGTCTGGGAGTGGAAAGAGCAGTCAGGCGGCGCCATAATCGAGCAACTGAAGCGGCTCGGCGCGTCGTGTGACTGGTCACGCAATCGCTTCACCATGGATAAAGGATTCCACGATGCCGTTTTACAAGTTTTCGTGAAACTGTACCGGAATGGATGCATTTACCGGGGAAAAAGACTGGTCAACTGGGACCCGCATTTTGAAACCGCGATTTCTGATCTCGAAGTCGAACAGCTGGAAGTTGATGGCAAGCTTTGGCGGCTGCGTTACCCGCTGGAGGGGGGTGAGAACTACAATCATCCGGTTGCTTTCGATGAGGATGGGAAAGCCGTCGATTGGGAGCTGCGCGATTACCTGGTTGTTGCGACAACCCGCCCGGAAACCATGCTCGGAGATACTGGGGTTGCGGTACATCCGGATGATCCAAGATATCAGCATTTGATTGGCAAGACCGTTTGTTTGCCGTTGGTCGGTCGATCTATTCCGATTGTCGCAGACCGACATGCTGATCCCGAGAAAGGCACTGGAGCTGTCAAAATTACGCCGGCCCACGACTTTAACGATTGGGATGTTGGACTGAGATGTTCGCTCAAACCGATTAATGTGATGACAACTCAGGCAAGAATCGCGCTGCGGTGCAATGCAGAATTTCTGGAGGGATGCGCGGTCCCAGAGGATACATTAGAGCTCGACGGACTTGACCGCTACACAGCTCGGAAACGTATTGTGCAGATGGCGGAACAGCAGGGTTGGCTGGATGGCGTAGACGATGACCGTCATCAGGTTCCGCACGGCGACAGGTCAAAAGTTGCGATCGAGCCGTTTCTAACCGACCAATGGTTTGTGGATGCTGCAAAAATCGTCGAGCCCGCCATCCAGGCGGTGCGGAGTGGACGCACTAAAATTCTACCGGAACAATTTGAGAAGACCTATTTCAGCTGGCTGGATAATATTGAACCTTGGTGCATCTCACGACAGCTTTGGTGGGGGCATCAAATTCCGGTTTGGTATGACGAGGACGGCAACCAATATTGCGCCGCATCTGAAGAGGAGGCAGGCAAGCTTGCCGGCGGAAAATCGCTTACCCGCGATTCGGATGTGCTGGATACATGGTTTTCCTCCGGGCTTTGGCCGATCGGAACCTTAGGCTGGCCAGACGAAACTTACGAATTGCGGCGGTACTTTCCGACAGATGTGCTGGTAACCGGATTCGACATCATCTTTTTCTGGGTCGCCCGCATGATGATGATGCAGTTGGCTGTAGTCTCCGAGGCGCCGTTTCATACCGTGTATGTGCACGCGCTTGTTCTCGACGAACAGGGAAGGAAGATGTCGAAGTCGCTGGGAAATGTCATCGATCCCATTGACTTGATTGATAAATTCGGTGCGGATGCGGTTCGGTTCACGCTATCTTCCATGGCAGCCATGGGACGCGATCTTCGGTTATCGGACCAGCGGGTTGAAGGCTACAGGAATTTTGGTACAAAAATCTGGAATGCAGCCAGGTTCGCAGAATTGAACCAATGCTCCACAGATCCTGATTTTGATCCGTCATCGGTTGTTTCGACTGTTAACAAATGGATTATTAGCGAGACCGTGATCGTCGGCAAAGCTGTCAGCAAGGCGTTGCAGGCATACAAATTCAATGATGCCGCAAACAATCTTTACGGCTTTATCTGGGGAAGTTTCTGTGATTGGTATCTGGAGTTTTCAAAGTCGCTACTGAGTTCCGGCGATGCCGATACGGTCGTGGAAACACGAAACACTTTGGCTTGGGTGTTCGATCAGTGCCTGGCATTTCTGCATCCGTTCATGCCTTTCATCACTGAAGAGATCTGGGGACAACGGCGACGGGCCAAATTGCTTGCGCATACAGATTGGCCAGAACACGAAGCGGAAGGACTTGTCGATGACAAGGCTATGCATGAAATCAATTGGACGATTTCATTGATTGAAGAAGTCCGGTCAGTGCGCTCTCAAATGCGTGTTCCGGCGGCGAAACGCATTTTGCTCCTACGGCACTTATTCGAGGATCGGTACACAGATATCTGCAACGACAGCAAACAGCTTATTCTGAGTCTGGCTCGCTTGTCGGACATTGAACCAGCGGTTTCGCCACCGACCAACTCTGCCGTGATTTCTGTTGAAGGCGGCGAATTTTATCTGCCCCTGGAAGGAGTCGTTGAAGTCGAGGGTGAACGGATCCGTTTAAGGAAGTCTTTAGAATCGATTCAGAAGGAAGCCGAGGGACTGCGTGGACGACTGAGCAATGAGGGGTTTTTGAAGAATGCGCCAAATGCCGTCATAGGCGAGACGAGGGATAGATTGGAATCCCGCGAGCAGGCGGTCGCGGTTCTGCAGCGTGCATTGACACGAATTCAAGTCTGAATGCATGTGAATCGGCATTCGAAATGCATACCCACAGCTTGATGGCTTTAACATTGCCTTTGGTCGCAATCTCCTAGAGTCGCTCAGCCAGTTTCGCCGCCGCCGCTTCGACAGCTCCTTTCCCTCTTGGAAATGCAATTGTTTCAAATCCAGCTTCAATTGAGGCAAGAGCCCCTAGAATCATGTGAGGATTAACGTGCCCCATGTGACCTATGCGGAATACGCCTTCACCGGTTGGGTCGTCAGGTCCCGACAGAAGATCAACACCGAGTGATAGACCCGCATTCTCGGAGACCCAATTCCGAAGCTGTGACGCAGATGACGCTCCGGTCCGCAACGTTGTGACCGCGTGGCTGCGATTTGCAGCATTTTCAATGTTGAATTCCAAGGTTCCGCCGGAACCCCACTCATCAACGGCCGCCCAAATGGCTTGCGCCAGATTATGGTGCCTCCGTATGGCAGCGTCCAGCCCTTCCTGTCGAACAATCATGTTCAATGACTCTGACAAACCGAAGATCTGCTGAGCGGGCACGGTTCCGGCAAAAATTTGGTAGAATGCCTCGGCTTCAATGCGCGGCTGCCAATCCCAGTATGGTGTCCGAAGCTCGGCGCTGCGGCTGATTTCGAACGCCCGGCTGTTACAGAACAGAAATCCGAGACCAGGCGCCATCATCAAGCCCTTTTGGCTGGCCGCCAGTGCAACATCAACGTTCCATTCATCCATTCGGAATTCTTCACAGGCAAGGCTGGCGATGCAATCGACCATCAGCAGCGCTGGATGATTTGCCGCCTTTATGGCCTCGGACACTGCCGGAATATCGTTTAAGACCGATGAGGCTGTATCCACTTGCGCTACAAGAATTGCCTTGATGCTTCCGGAAGTGTCTTCAGTCAGTCTTTCAGCGACGCAATCGGCATCAACGGAGTTCCTTGGACCGAAGTCAATCCGTTCAACTTCGATACCAAACGATTGTGCGTATCGTCCCCACCAATGAGCGAATATGCCTGTCTCCAAGACCAGAATGTGATCACCGGGACTGAACAAATTCGTCAGCGACGCTTCCCAAACACCGTGGCCGTTGCAGATATAGATCGTGGCATGTCCGGTGGTCCGGGCAACCGCCTTTAAATCTTGCAGCACTGAATCCACCAGCTGCGTGATCTCCTTGCCATAGATGTCAGGCGAAGCTTGGTGCATCGCATTCAAGACCGTATCAGGTATCACAGTCGGTCCTGGAATCGCTCTGTAGTGTCTGCCGAATTCTGTTGGCATTCGAGCTGCTCTCTAATTTAAGTTTCCATAGACAGCCAAGTGCCAAATCCCCGCTTGGCGAGTGACATTTTAACATAGCAAGAAATCGTTTGCTATCAGCGCCGTTAGGAGAGTGTGGTTGACATTGCGAGAATTAATGACAAATCGCTGCCAAACGTGATAGATGGCCGCAACAGGTCCTCCCAAACAGAATTTCGGCGCTCGCCGTATTGGGCGATTGGAGTACAGGCGTAAAGTCAAGCCATGCTGCAGAGCATTCAACACACGACCCGATCTACTGCCGATCTCCTGCTTTGGGTATGGAATGCCTATTTGCGAAAGCATCTAAAGCGGCTGTCATTAGCAACAGTCTTTATGATGCTGCAGGGTGCTTCGCTCGGAATTCTAAGTTACCTCATTCGCCCGGTCTTCGACGAAATCTTCGCAAATAAGAACGAAACTGCTCTCATTTCTGTTGGCTTAGCCGTGTTGGGTGTTTTTGTGCTGCGCGGGTTATCCGGGTTTTGTCAGAGAGTGATCATGTCAGCGGTCGGCGAGAGGATGAAATTTGATCTTCAAAGCGATCTTGTGCAGCGGATTCTCTGTCTGGATCGGCAGTTCTTCAACGATAATCCGTCCGGTGATCTCATTGCGCGCGTCAAAGAAGACATGGCGCGAATCCAAGGAATTTGGACATCTTTGCTGGCACCCGGCATCCGCGATCTGATGTCAATCATTGCTCTGCTCTATGTCGCCTTCACCATCGACTGGTTTTGGACCATGGTGGTCCTCGCAGGCATACCGCTTTTGACCGTCCCCGTTCTGCTGCTGCAGCGGCTGGTCAGAAAATTCTCGCTTACGGCTGCCGAGGCGAATGCCGACGTGGTCACTCGGCTTGAGGAGATGTTTCACAATATCAGAGAAATCAAACTTTATCGTTTGGAAGATCAGCAAATCGAACGGTTTTTAAACACAACCGCGATTGTCAAGCGGGCATCGGTTCGGGCAGAAGCCACAATAGCGGGTGTACCGGGTTTGGTGGATGTCGTGGCGGGTTTAGGTTTCTTGGGACTGTTGCTGATCGCCGGACGCGATGTGATTTCCGAAGAGCGCACAGTCGGTCAGTTCATGAGTTTTTTTACGGCGATCGTATTGTTGTTTGATCCCGTTAAGCGGCTCGGTAATTTATTCTCTGCTTGGCAGGGGATTAAGGTTTCTCTTGAACGAGCGCGTGTTGTTTTTGATGCGACTCCCACTATTCTCGACCCGGAAAAACCTATCGAAATTCCCAACGATATCGGCAACCGCTCCATAGAGTTTAAGAATGTTTGTCTTGAACTGGGCAGCCAGCAGATCATTCGCAATCTGACTTTTGTCGCGGAAGCCGGAAAGACGACGGCCATTGTTGGTCCATCCGGGGCTGGAAAGACAACAGTCTTTAATCTTCTAACAAGAATCTATGATCCGACTTCGGGTTTGATCAGAATAGGCGACTACAAACTGAATGAATTAACGGTGTCGCGACTTCGGGACGAGATGGCGGTGGTTGCTCAAGACTCGGGGATTTTTGATGAAACTATCCGCGAAAACATCATGCTGGGGAACCAAGTGGCAAGCGAAGAGGAATTCGCACAGGCAGCGCAAGCCGCATATGTAACAGAATTCGCTTCCGCCGAAAGAGGCGGCTTCGATTCATTATGCGGACCGCGGGGAGAATCTTTATCCGGCGGACAGCGGCAAAGAGTGACAATAGCCCGGGCGCTCCTTAGAAACGCACCGATACTTCTGTTGGACGAGGCGACATCTTCTCTTGATCTTGAATCAGAACAAATCGTCCACGAAGCTGTTCGCCATTTGGCGGAGGGAAGAACAGTCCTTGTGGTCGCTCATCGACTGTCCACGATACAGCATGCCGACAAAATCTGTGTGATGCAGGACGGAACGATTGCAGAGGAAGGCACGCATCAGCAATTGATGGAGCAGAACGGACTTTATGCGCTGCTTTATCGGGTTCAGTTCCGTGAAATCACTGCGGATTGAATTTCCGATAGCTCCGATTCAGTTTTTCAGGCGAAACACCGGCACGATATTTCGCAAGCAGCAAAAAATTTCGCAAGCCGCGATTGAACCAACCCTCCTCCAGATAACGGCACGGATCTGTCGCAGCGGTCGCGTTGAGCATTCGGAGTCTGCCCTTTAGGCGGCGTGCGATTTCGACATCCTCCATAATGGGAATTGACGGATAACCGCCGACCTCAAGATAGAGATCTTTAGAGATAACCAGACCTTGGTCGCCAAAGGGCAGGCCAAACCACTTGGATCGACAGTTGGCCCAACCGGAAACCCACGCGGACGCGAGTCCGGCAGCTCGATATTTCAGTTTGAAATAACCTGCGAGACCGGGGGTTGTCATATGACTTTCAACCTCATCCACCCAATCGATGCTCAACCAGGTGTCGCTGTGCACAATCAGAAGCCACAGTCCGCCTGCAGCATCAGCCCCGGCCGCCAGCTGCTGACCGCGTCCAGCAGGACCGCTCACAAATTTCGCACCAACAGCGGACGCTATGGCTTTGGTGTCGTCTTCGGAGCCTCCGTCGCTGAAAATCAGCTCCCGTACCAATCCAGTCTCAATCGCAGGCGTCAGAAAATTTATGGTATCCGGCAGCACTGAAGCGGAGTTCAGAGTTGGAATGATTATGGAAAGCGGAGCGCGGGCCATCACAAATCTGTCAATTTTTGATTCTTGACAGCGGTTCACCCTCGCAGATTAGCTCAATAGATTTGGCCAATCCAGAGCCGTCATCAGACTCGACGATAACGCCGCTCAGCGTTCCGCGTCCTTTAGAGGGCGAAAACCGTTCTTTGCTCATCCCTGTTACAAAGCGACGCATGGGTTCAACCGGATCCATCCCAATAATCGAGTCGTAGTTTCCGCACATACCGGCGTCCGTAATGTAAGCGGTTCCACCGGATAGAATGCGCTGGTCAGCGGTCGGAATATGCGTGTGGGTGCCTGCGACAAGCGTTGCCGCCCCATCACAATATCGCCCCATCGCGTTTTTCTCGGATGACGCTTCGGCATGAAAATCAACAATGATCGCTGCGACGCCTCCGCCCAGCCGGTAAGTTTGCAGAGCTTTTTTCACCAACGGAAACGGGTCTGCGAATGTAGGCTTCATAAAGACACGTCCCAGCGCATTGATGACAAGAACCTTGCGGCCGCGGGCATCGGAAAGAAGGATTGTGCCCATGCCAGGGGCAAGGCTGGCAAAGTTGAGCGGTCGTATGATTCGCGTTTCCTTGGTGATGTCGGCAGCCATTTCGCGGTGGTCGAATGCGTGATCGCCGAGTGTAAGGCAATCCACTCCCGCGGCCAGCAATGCCTGCGCGTGCGCCAAGGTGATACCGTTGCCGTGCGTGGCGTTTTCCCCATTGGCAATGACGATGTCTAAATTCCGCGAACGCCGCAGAGTCGGAACATATTTTGCAACGGCTTCTCGGCCAGACCGCCCCATGATATCGCCAAGGAAGAGTATTCTCATGATCTGTCTTCCTTTGTGCTTTGGTAGATCCCGGTTATGTCGATGATCTCCCGATTCGTGACTATCACGTCCAGTTTCTCGTCGTTTTGATCTCGCGGCACTACGTCCTGTTCCTGCTCTCCGAAAGCCAGTCCTACCGCTATTGTCGGCGCGGCGGCGCGAAGAAACCTGAGAGTTCTATCATAGAAGCCGCCGCCATAGCCCAACCTGTATCCCATTCGGTCAAATGCCAGCATCGGAACGAAGACTAGATAGGGGGTCAGCCAATCGCCAGAGGCGGGAATCTTCACTCCAAACGGTCCTGTGCTGAGCTTGGATTGCGGAGTCCAGCTGCGAAACCGCAGCCTTTCGTTCTTTCCCATGACCACAGGAACACAGACCGTACACCCTTGGTCCCGATGAAGATTGGCCAAGAGCGTCGATGGATCGAGTTCCGTCCCGATGGCCAAATACCCCGCAATCGGTCGACCGGCAGCTTGGCCAATGGCCAATTCGCGCGCATTCTCAATCGCATTGGCTTGACTAGAGCCGCTTTGCGCGTCCTGACGCCGCACTTTAGCAGCTTTGCGGGCGCTTGCTTTTTGGCTGGAGATCAAAAAATTCAATGTGATCGGCACTCGATTCCAACCTGGCACCGTCTGATATAGACTAGTCCGGCATCTTTACCAAGTGCAGGGGAGGTCATTAATATGAGAATTGAAATCGAACAGGGGGCAGGACAATTCTCCTGAATGTGCGACGCTCGATTCACCGGTTTGCGGATTAATTCGTGGGAAGCGGTGATAATGCCGGTCAGCAATTAGCGCGCGGTGTCCGAAGATATCTGCGGCGGACCATGAATTTTCAGACATTGGAAGAATTCGTTCCGGCCACCGGGATGCGGGTTGATGTCATGGCGGTCGGTCCAAAGGGCGAGATTTGGATTGTCGAATGCAAGTCATCGTTTATGGATTTCAAGTCCGATTTGAAGTGGGAAGGCTACCTTGATTATTGCGATCAGTATTTCTGGGCAGTCGGTTCTGCATTCCCCTATGAAGTTTTGCCGAATGAAACCGGATTAATTTTTGCTGATCAGCATGATGCGGAAATTATTCGCGAAGGCGAACTGCTTAAGCTTGCGCCGGCTCGGCGGCGCAAGCTGCTTTTGAAATTCGCACGGACTGCAGCCGAACGGCAGTTTTTGCAGCAGGAATCGGCGGAGCGCGACCGAATTCTTGGTTTTCGGAGCAGGCATTCACCATCAAACCGTTGAATTGAGGATTGCCGCGGATGGAAGACGCGCAGCGTGTTTCGGTTAGCGGACGACCGGACGGGTATTCGGCAAAGAGAAAGGAAAAGCGTCGGCGGTATGTTTCGCTGGTGACCGCCGTTACCTGAATGTAGTATTGGAAAATCTCGAATGGTTTGTATTCAAAATACCTTGCGGCGGTTGAAGAATGATCATCAAGATGCTAAGCGCATGATAAGCCGTCTTAGCTCAGCTGGTTAGAGCGCTAGATTGTGGATCTAGAGGTCCCCCGTTCGAGCCGGGGAGGCGGTACCATCAAACTTTGTGTTGAGCTGATTACAGAAATCGGGTTGCTACTGCTTCGCATTAACAGTTAGCTTGGCAGGATTATTGATACGCTGTCTTTGGAGTGAAGACACGGGAGGAAAAATGCAAAATACTGAATTATCGTTTCGTGAGTCTGTAGAAGCAATGTTCGACAGAGCGGCTGCGTTCATTGATCTTCCTTCCGGCCTCAAAGAGAAAATCCGTGTTTGCAACAGCACCTATACAGTCCGTTTCGGGGTGCGCATTCGCGGAAAGATCGAAACCTTCACCGGTTATCGGTCCGTTCACTCGGAACATATGGAGCCGGTAAAAGGCGGTATACGCTATGCAGACAGTGTCAATCAGGATGAAGTGGAGGCGCTCGCTTCGCTGATGACATTCAAATGCGCGCTTGTTGAAACGCCATTTGGCGGTTCAAAAGGGGGATTGTGCATTAATCCTTCGGAATACTCGGCCAGCGAACTCGAATTGATCACCAGACGATTTGCCTATGAGTTGGCAAAACGGGATCTTATTCATCCCAGCCAAAATGTTCCTGCGCCCGATATGGGGACAGGCGAACGTGAAATGGCTTGGATCGCCGACCAGTATGCCCGCATGAACACAACCGATATCAATTCGAGAGCGTGTGTGACCGGTAAACCGCTCAATGCCGGCGGGATCGCAGGTCGTGTCGAAGCGACTGGTCGGGGCGTTCAGTACGCTTTGGAAGAGTTTTTCCGCTATCCCGAAGATGTGGCTCGGGCAAATTTGTCGGGGGGATTGGAAGGAAAATCAGTCATCGTGCAGGGTCTCGGAAATGTTGGCTATCATGCTGGGCTGTTCCTTTCGACCGAGAGCGAGGCAAAGATTGTCGGCGTCATCGAACGGGATGGAGCGCTGCACGACCCTAGCGGCATCGATATCGAGGCTTTGCACGGTCATATCGCCGAGACAGGTGGTGTCAAAGGCTTCGGCCGCGGCACGTTTGTTGAAAATGGCGCGTCGCTGCTGGAAGAAGAGTGCGATATTTTGATTCCTGCGGCCATAGAGGGGTCGATTACAACCGAGAATGCGGAACGGTTGAAAGTCCCGCTCATCGTTGAAGCGGCGAACGGTCCGGTTACCGCGTCGGCAGATGAAATCCTGCGGAAAAAGGGAACAGTGATTATTCCCGATCTTTATGCGAACGCAGGAGGTGTCACGGTTTCGTATTTCGAGTGGGTAAAGAATTTGAGCCACATTCGATTCGGCAGAATGCAACGGCGTGAGGAGGAAGGCAGAAATCAACTTCTGATAGCCGAACTCAACCGGTTGTTCGCGGCGGCTGAAATTCCTGTATCGCTTTCTGATAGGTTTTTGCACCGTTATAGCCGAGGCGCAGGCGAGCTGGAGCTTGTGCGTTCAGGTCTGGATGACACGATGCGCCTGGCTTATCAGTCGATGCGGGATGTTTTGAATAAGCAGCCGGAGGTCCGCGACCTGCGGACAGCGGCGTATTTGGTAGCCATTCAACGCGTCGCGGCTAGCTACCAATCGAAAGGAATTTGATTCGGTTTGCAAAAGATAGGCGGCATACTGCCCCAATGACTGCAGCCGTCAGCTTCCTTTGCCGTGATTGCTGAGCTTCTGTTGTTGATCAATTAGCAAGGCCATGGTTTCCGCCATGACCTTGCCTTCGGCGCGAGGTGTGACTCCGCCAACTCCAACCCGTCTCCCCAATCGCCACCAAAGACCTGGATTCCAAGAGCGGGTCATCGGCTCGCGCAAAACAATCAAGAAACCGTTTGAAGGTTTGAAGGCAAACATCCCACGCTCGATCTGCCGGACGTTGTCAAAGGCGGCGACCAATTCGCCATTGGTGGTATGCAGGCCGTACCTGCGCAATTCCAGGCCGACAAGAGTCGCTTTCCACATGCGCCAGCTGACAAAGTAAGAACCAGCCGCTGCCAAGGCAAGGGAAGCGGTGGATGCCACCGACCCGTGAGCGGTCAGCGCCACATAGATCAAGACGGTTCCGAGCATGATCAGCGCACCGATGCCGAAGCCCCTCCGAATGCGCGAAGGCCGCAGGCACATGACCGGTTCTGTGTTGCTGGCACCAATTTTTGTTTGATTCGGAGTCAGCATATCAACCCTTGGCAATCAGCGGCTGTCCACACGCAGCGCGCTGATCAGCGCATCATGTGGTATGTTCACGCGTCCAAACTGACGCATGCGGCGTTTGCCTTCCTTTTGCCGGTCCAAGAGCTTCCGTTTTCGAGTGATGTCGCCGCCATAGCATTTTGCGGTTACATCTTTGCGCATGGCAGAAATTGTTTCACGGGCAATGATTCGACCACCAATGGCCGCTTGAATCGGGATTTTAAAGAGGTGGCGCGGAATCAATTCCTTGAGCTTTTCGCACATCGCTCTTCCCCGCGCTTCCGCTTTGCTCCGATGAACCATGATGGAAAGCGCATCAACGGGATCGTCGTTGACGAGAATCTGCATCTTCACCAAATCGTCCGCTTGATATCCCCGGATCGAATAATCAAAAGAAGCATAGCCCCGGGAAATCGATTTCAGTCGATCATAGAAATCAAAGACCACTTCATTGAGTGGCAGATCAAATTCGACCATCGCGCGTTTGCCGACATATGCGAACTGTTTCTGAACACCGCGCCGTTCGTGGCAAAGTCCGAGGACGCTTCCCAAAAACTCGTCCGGAGTTAGAATCGTTGCGTCAATTCTCGGTTCTTCGATTTCGACGACGAGCTCCGCATCCGGCATATCGGCTGGATTGTAGACTTCCCGGGTGGTGCCGTCGCGAATGTGAACATGAAAGATGACAGAGGGAGCGGTTGTCACCAGACTAAGGTCATATTCGCGTTCAAGCCGTTCCCGAATGACTTCCATGTGAAGCAAGCCGAGAAATCCGCATCTGAAGCCAAATCCCAATGCGGTCGAAGACTCGGGTTCGTTGCTGAAAGACGCGTCGTTCAGTGAAATTTTTTCGATCGCATCGCGGAGATTTTCGTATTCATTGTTGTCCGACGGAAACAATCCGCAGAAAACCACCGGTTTACTGGGCTTCATACCTTCAACGGGTTGTGTGCAGCCGTTGCGCTCATGGGTTATGGTGTCGCCAACTCTGGTGTCGCGGACCCGCTTGATTGATGCGGTCAGGAATCCCATCTCACCGGCGCTCAAAGCATCCACGTCCGTCATTTCCGGTTTGAAGACGCCGACTTTATCGACTGGGTAAACCGCGCCGGTGGACATCATTCGGATACGATCGCCTTTGCGCAAGATGCCGTCGATGACGCGAATCAAAACGATCACACCCAGATATGCGTCATACCAGCTGTCAACCAGCATAATTTTCAAGGGCGCCGACGAATTGCCGACCGGAGCGGGAAGACGATTTACGATCGCTTCCAGAAGGTCTGGTATGCCGTCCCCTGTCTTGGCGGAAACCAGAACGGCATCCGAAGCATCAATGCCAATAACATCTTCAATCTGCCGTTTAGCTTCGTCGGCATCGGAGGCCGGCAGATCGATCTTGTTGAGAACAGGGACGATCTCGTGATCAGCTTCGATCGCCTGATAAACATTTGCAAGAGTTTGCGCTTCGACGCCCTGCGACGCGTCCACGACCAGGAGCGAGCCTTCTACCGCATGCATCGAGCGCGAGACTTCGTAAGTGAAGTCGACATGGCCAGGGGTGTCAATCAGGTTCAGAATGTAGTCTCCACCTGATTGCGAGTGATAATTGATTCTGACGGTATTGGCCTTGATCGTGATCCCGCGTTCCCTCTCAATGTCCATCGAGTCAAGAAGCTGTGCTTTCATTTCGCGGTCGCTGACTGTTCCGGTCAGCTGCATCAGGCGGTCTGCCAGCGTGCTTTTCCCGTGATCTATGTGCGCGACGATCGAAAAGTTCCGAATGAGAGAAAGATTTTCCATAGCTCTTGGGGGCAGGCTCGATGATCGCCCTTGGCGAATGCAGCAAATTAAAAGCGCAGGATTGTGCTGGCACAGTCCTTCAGCGGTGTTGCAGTTCTTCTAATTCATGCGCGCCGCGGATATGTTGAGATACTCTATATTGTTGAATTCCAACTTCAAATCGATTGCGTCATATTCACTTCCAGTTTGGTTAAGCCCCATAATCATCAAGTGGAGCCCGCCTGGGTCCAGCGTCAGCTCGGAATCCGATGGAATTACGATCCCTTCCTGCACCGGCCGCATAGACAGAACGCCTTCGTCGTTTTCCACGGTTTCATGGATCTCAACACGTTTCGCGTCTGAACTGCTGGCGGCAACCAGTGTGTGTTGTTGGTTGCATGGGTTGACAATGCGCAAATAGACCGAAGCGACTTTTGCGCTCGGATAAGCGATTTTCATAATCGCTTCCCCGGCAATCGGGAGACAATTTTCTTTGCTTTCGCTGACTGCCGCTCCAGAGGCTGATAGCATTGCCAAGGCAACCACAGCCATCAGAATGTTTGGATTTGGGAAGAGCAAGGGAGAGTCTTGCTGAATTCTTTGCGTTAAGCGGGTGCAGAAGGCGTAGCGGCTTCCGACTGCACTTTTTCGATCGAACGTTTGATTCTGAGGGCTTTGGGAGACAAAGCTCCATCAGCTTCTTTTGAAAGAAATCCATCTAACCCACCCCTATGGTCAACAGTCCTGAGCGCCGCTGCCGAAACACGAAGTTTGAATGACTTTTTCAGAATTTCCGATTCAAGCGTCACACGGTTAAGATTTGGCAGAAATCTCCGTTTTGTTTTATTTTGGGCATGGCTGACGTTGTTTCCTGTCAGGCATCCTTTACCAGTCAATTCGCATCTGCGGGACATCGCACATTCCTAGATGGTTTGGACTGAAGGTCAGCCCTGTTTGGTTGGCTTTTATGTACGCGCAGCCACTAAGCCAAATTGCTGACCCCGTCAAGGTAGGGTTGAGCACTTTGATCGAGGGTGTCAATGCCGACATTTGCGTGCTGCTCTATGCGGGACTCATGGTTCCACCGCCTTCGATCTTGCGCAGCAGCTCGCGAACTTCCCTTTCATAGGATGTGCCACCTTCAGCAACAATTGTGTTTAGAGCGCGTTGAGCGTTTAGAAAAATCTGGTCGTTTTCTAACGCGTTCAATCGGCTTTCGCGCAACTGAGACAGAATCCATAACCGGTCCTGTCGCTTGCGTTCGCCAATCCACACTCCGCTGCGCCGCCGCCAAAGCGCGATTTCCGAAATATGGTGCCAGAGGCCCTGCAGCAGTTCGGGGTCGAAAGCCGAAATTTTGACTGCTTTTGGATAATCTGGCGGGTCCTTTTCCCGTCGCGCGAACAAGTGCAGCGCGGAGGCATATTCGGCGCATGTTTGCTCTGCAGTCGCTCTGAGGTCGCCATCCGCTTTGGTAATGGCCAACAGGTCAGCCATTTCCATGATTCCCCGTTTCACACCCTGCAACTCGTCGCCTGCGGCAGGCGCGATGAGCAGCAAGAAAATATCAGTCAGATTGGCAACGAGAGTTTCGGATTGTCCAACTCCTGTTGTTTCAACAAAAATGATGTCGAATCCTGCATGTTCACAAAGAAAAATCGTGTCGCGGGTTCGGGCGGCCACTCCTCCAAGCACTCTGTTGGTTGGAGAGGGACGAATAAAGGCCTGGGCTTCGTTCGATAATTCGTCCATACGGGTCTTATCTCCGAGAATTGACCCGCCCGAGCGTTCCGAAGATGGGTCGACAGCCAGCACCGCGATCCGTTTGCCGGAATCGATGAGCTGCATGCCAAGCCGGTTGATCAATGTGGATTTGCCAGTGCCAGGCGAACCGCTCAAGCCGATTCTAAGCGAAGAAGTCCGCCTGTTCTCGGCTAATGTGGAGATCAGCAAATCGGCCAATTGACGGTGTTCCGGTTTGACGCTCTCAATAAGTGTTATCGCACGTGAAAGGCTGTGCCGGTCACCTGTTCTCAAATCCCGCGCCAGGCGACGATGATCCATCATGGGTGGCTCCGGTTGAACGAATGGTCATTTCTTGGAATTGGGGTTTTCATCTTTGATATTTTCCACAGCCCTTTGCTGCCTCACGGCACGACCTCACCTTTCTGTTCGTGTGCAACTTGATTAACCGAAGCAACTAACCTATTTGATTTTGCGTTCGACTGAGCGTTTGCTTGTTTTCAGCTTGGATGATTCGCGAGCGAATTTCCAGTTTTTCTGCAGTCCAAAGCTGGCTGTGTGTCCGCATCACCGGGAGCCTTGGGAATCGAGAATCACTGACCAGGATTGCAGACGCGGTTCAATCGTAAATTTTTTTTTGCAACTTGCCGGCAGCGCGTGATTTATTGCTTGAATGCTTTAATTGAATTTAGGTCCAGTGTAGTGCCGCCTGCCTAAGCATGCCTTTATGAGTGGATTGATGAAGAAAGCGATGAAACCGATTCTCGCAGTGGCGGCATTGGGTATGGCTGCAGCTTCGTGCAGTCAATCACTGGCCAGTGAACCGGGCGAAAGCGGTGCATTGGAACTCCATACCCACTACCAAGTGACGGCGCGGAATTTTGGACTTTCCGACGTGCGTTTTGCAGCGCGAACCGATGGAAGTTCGTATGGCGTGACCGCTGAAATCTCTCCCGACGGAATCTTAGGAATGCTCTTCGGTCTGTACGTGAGCGCGAAATCACGGGGATGGATCATCGAGCGCAGTGTCCAGCCCGTGCGTTATGAAGCTACCCGTACGAGAAAGGGCGAAGATTTGTACCGAAAATTGACGTACAAAGAAGACGGCTCGGTCAATTCCATTGAGGTGAAGCCACCGAAAGATGTAGCCGCCGAAATCACCACCGACAAGCTGATGAACACGATTGACCCGGTGTCTTTGCTGTTTCTGTCGATTAAGCCGACCAGGGGCGCTGACTTATGCGATTCTGAAATCAACCTGTTCGACGGTCAGCGCTATTCGAAACTGATCGCGGACCCGCCAATTGTCGACGGCGATGAAGCCACTTGCTCGGGCCGATATATCCGCTTGTATGGTTACCCGCAGCGCGAAATGGACCGAGGAGCAACGCAGGACTTTCAAGTCACGTTCCGCCGAATGTCAGAGGTGGGTGGGTTGTTCGTGCTGCACGAATTCAGAGCCTCCTCTCCCTATGGAGAGGTCGTTATGAGTTTGACTTGGTCCAAATTCATGTATAGCTGATCGAAACTGGCTGAGATTTGATTCGACCCGTTTGAATGCGGATGTGGACAATCGTGCGGGGTATTCGGTTTGCTTTCAAGCGGCAGCGCGCCGTTGGTTTCGCCGTTCGCTTTCCTCACGGGACAAGGCGACCGAGGTGCGGATGCCTTTCTCAACAAATCCAATGAGGCCTTCGATGACGCGTTCGTTGGGATCTATCCCTGCGCAGCGCAGCACTTCCTTGCCGTCCCGCGAACGCGCCCAACGCGCTATGACCTCGGGTCCGTTTCCGTATTTTTTGTGATCGGCGATTGCATCATCAAGTGCTGCAAGCACGACAGCTGCAAACATCTTCCGCGCACGCGATCCCTGTTCGTAATTGTAGGCTGTGTTGTCATGCTCGGCCATCAGATTGGTGCTTTCTCAAATCATTCTTGGTCGCTGACCATCGCAAACGGTCCTATTGCCTCCCTCCGCTTACACAGTCGCTATGTTGCTAGCCAGTATCGAAGTTTGCATCGATCAAAGGCCAACGCTATGAATTTTCTACTCAATAAATGGGACAAATGTCAAGGAATTTTGTTAAAGAATGGTTAAAATTAATGGAAATGAGATAAAATCCGGCCATGTTGTGGAGCACAATGACGCGCTTTGGACAGTGGTTCGGGTAGAACATGTCAAACCCGGCAAGGGCGGAGCGTTTGCGCAGACGGAGTTGCGCAATCTGCGCAACGGCTCAAAACTGAATGAGCGATTTCGATCGGCAGACCGCGTTGAACGCATAAGGCTGGAACAGCGTGAACAGCAGTTTCTGTACGAAGACGGTCCGCTTTTGGTTTTTATGGATACCGAGAATTTCGAACAGATCTATTTGAACTCCGAATTGCTTGGCGACAAAAGACCGTTTCTTCAGGACGGCATGACAGTGATGGTCGAGTTCTACGGTGAAGAGCCGCTGGGCATGACCCTCCCGCAAAAGGTGCCTTGCCGCATAGCAGAAACCGAGCCGGTGATCTCGGGTCAAACCGCCGCGAACAGCTTTAAGCCAGCGATCCTGGATAATGGCATTCGCATCCTTGTGCCGCCATTTGTTTCAGTTGGCGAAACCGTCATGGTCAACACCGAAACCGTGGGATATGCCGAACGGGCCTGACGGCGGAAGAACGCAGCGATTGGCTGCTTAAGGTTCAAATCAGCATGCAGGTGGTTGTCGCGAATGCATATTGGCGTGCTTCAGCATCCAGAAGCTTTGCCTCGGCGGTGGCCGTTCGGCGGCCAAAATGAAGAACAGAACCCTCGGCATATGCTAATTCGCAGATGGGAAACGGTTTGGTCAGATTAACCTTGTATTCGAGAGTGGTGAATTGTTGGCCCTTTCCGGCCTTGGTCATGACAGCGCAAGCCATGGCGCTGTCCAGCAATGTGCCGTACCAGCCGCCATGCATGGTGCCCATGGGGTTGGCGTACTCTTTGCGAGCGTGACCGCTGAAAACAACGCGGCCTTCGCTGACTTCGGCCAAGCGGTAGCCGAGTATTTCGGCGATAGGCGGATGTGGCAAATCACCATTCAATATACCTTGAATAAACTCTAAACCGGTCAATTCCCGGCATTCTTCAGGGGATGCAATTCCGAACTTCGGCATAATAACCCGGCGAGTCAATTTAGGAATGGGCGTGCCGTACTGTCAGAAACTAAAGCCGTTCGCCATGGGTAGGTCCAAATTTTATTTTCCAAGCGGATTTAAGTGCTGATTTACAATGAAAGAATTCAATCCGTGGTAAGAATTTTCGTCAACGCGCGGCTGATTTTTTTGGAAACAGAGGAATATGACATCGGCGCATATTGTCCAACGTGCCGAAAAACAATCTTCAGAGCGGGGAGATTGGGCGTGGCCGCGTTAACGCGGAAATTGAGTTGACCATTGTCAGGCCGCGAAGAAAAACGGAAATCAAAATGTAAGGGTTATCCGTCTATGCTTATCGAGGCTTGCGTTAGACGGCGCATTGGCCGCTGCAGGCTGAGAAACCAGAGTAGCCGCGGAATCGGCAGGTTTGCCACGCAAAATTTGCATTTCCCGAGTTGAATATTTTGACGTAAGAGGTTTCGCTTGGAATGGGACCCAAGTGAGCGGTGATTTGTCTCCGCTGCGATGCGAAATGTCCATCCGAAGCTTAGAGCAGGTGCTTTGCAATGATGCGTAGCAACAATCCCAATCTGAATCTCGCGGGGAAAGCCATCCGTCGAGTCGGCAGGATGCTGCTGCGCGATTTCAGCGAGGTTCGGCAGCTTCAGAACTCTGTGAAGGGAACAGTCGGATTTTCCGACCGCGCTTGGCGCAGAGCCGAGGATTCTCTTGTCGAGGAACTGCAAACCGCACGCCCAGCCTACAGTTATGAATGCACCAATTCAGACAGCCTTGAAGGAAACGATACGACACGCGTTTGGAAATTGAACGTCTCTGAAGGACGTGAGAACTTTGTGCGCGGATTGCCGCGCTGGGGAATTTCCATAGCCCTGTTGCATAAAGGCAAACCCGAGCTGTCGCTGATTATGGATCCGTTGGAGAATGAGTTGTTTCTCGCCGAGAAAGGAACCGGCAGTTGGCTGAATCATTCGCGAATTCGGGTTTCGAATCGCACACGGCCTGCGGAATTCCTTGTGGGAACCGATTGGAAGTCGGCTCCGGGTGTGATTAATCCGGTGCGTGTCAAGGTCATGCAAACCCTGCGCGCCGTGAGAATTTCCGGTTCCCCTGTTCTTGATTTAGCTTATCTGAGCTGTGCGCGCATTGATGGATTCTGGTCAGAGGAGCTTTGTCCTTCTGAAGTTCCGGCAGCCGATCTTTTGGTTTCGGAAGCGGGTGGATTTTTGTCGCCGTTGACAGAATCCGCCAACACACCGAAGGGTCTTGTCGCCGCAGGAACTCTTGGATTCAAAGCATTTGAGATGTTTGTGAAAGACAATGCCGTCACTCCTCCGCCACAGAAGATTGATGCAACGCCTCCTGAATGACCGAACGAATGCAAGCCTGAATGTTGCAGCCACATTCCGGAACGGATGAATTAAGCGAAATCCGCTGGCCAATTCCCGCTAGAGATTCGGTTCGATTTCGGATTGGTCAAATCTAATGCGTGCGCTGTCAGCGATGAGTTCGCGGCCTTGAATCCGGTCTAGCCGCAAATGCGCGATTCCTCGACCCCCTGACTGCGTGTACAATGTGCCTACAGGACGGCCTTCCGCGCTGATGGGAGTGCCTACGGGCGCGCACCCTTCAACCTCGACTGTAACCAGCCGCTTATTGAGTTTGGCTTTGTGTTTCATGCGTGCCGTGACTTCCTGTCCGACGAAACATCCCTTGCGAAAATCCACACCATTTAAGCGCTCAAATCCGGCTTCAAGAATAAATGTCCTTTCCGACAAAAGTTCGATACCTGATTCAGGCACACAATGATCGACGCGGATGCGGTCCCAGTCGATTGAACAGTCGTCGTCCACATCCGAATCATACAATCGCCACCCGAGCATTGGATGGCGCGGATCAACCACGGCGCCATCGGGAGCTGAATCGATACCCCTGGCAACACGGCAAGGCGACTGATTCAGGCTGACATTGGTGCGCAGCTTATACATGCTGAGTCGTTGGAAGAAGCTTGCTGAGCTCTTGGAATCGATATCGATAAGAATGGTGTCATCCGATGACCGCACAAAGAAATCAAACAGATACTTGCCCTGCGGGGTCAATAATGCGGCATATACCAAACCGCTTTTGCATTTCTCGATGTCGTTGGTCACCAAGCTTTGCAGGAATGAAACCGCATCGCCTCCAGTCGCTTCAATAGTAGTTCGCTCTGCTGGTCTTTCAGTCATTTTTTCAGCACCTGCCCGCGTCTGGACCTGCGGCACCCGTCAAAAGCTCTTCGTTTGATCTACCAAATTAAATGTTCATGAAAGACAAATTTTCAAGAGACCGCAAAACAGTTCATCGGTGTTGGTGGGCAAGACAGTGGTGACATTTGATCTCGATAAGCTGACATGGAAACTTCGTCGATCAGGGTTCGCTGCTGCGCATCGAACAGAGGGCTAAATTCCAACTTCGACGATTTCAGTTGAACTTTATCCCGAAATGTCCAACATTAAGCCGCTTTCAGCATCCTATCAGCAAAGTGATGCGGATTTTGTGCTGGACGCTTTAGAATTCGACAGACGCAGCAGACATGGATTCCACAATGGCGGGTCATTCCAAATGGGCAAATATTCAGCATAGAAAGGGCAGACAAGACGCTGCTCGATCCAAACTCTTTGCAAAACTTGCGCGCGAAGTGACGGTTGCCGCCAAGATGGGAGATAATGATCCTGACAAAAATCCACGCCTCAGACTCGCGGTGCGCGAGGCAAAGGCAAACTCGGTTCCCAAAGACGTCATTGATCGTGCGATTTCCAAAGCTGCGGGACCTGATGCAGCTGATCTCTCCGAGGTCCGGTATGAAGGTTACGGTCCGGGCGGCGTAGCGGTGATCGTTGAAGCGATGACCGATAACCGAAACCGCACCGCCTCATCGATTCGATCAATATTCGGCAAGGCTGGAGGTAATCTCGCAGAGAGCGGAGCTGTCAGCTACATGTTTGATCGGGTAGGGGAGATTTCCTACGATTCAGAGGCAATTGACGCAGACAATTTGTTTGAGGCGGCGATCGATGCGGGAGCGGAAGATGTCGAAACATCCGACGATGGACACATCGTTCTGACCGCAGACAAGGATTTGGCCTCAGTCTCGTCGGCGTTGGAAATTGTGATCGGAGAACCCGAATCCGCCAAGATGATTTGGAGACCGAACATCGCCACTGAACTGGATGAAGACGGTGCGCGTAAGATTTTCAAGCTCATAGAGACCTTGGAAAATGAAGATGATGTGCAGACCGTCACCGCCAATTTCGACATACCGGATGAATTGATCGAAGCTCTATGAATTCGATTGTACAGATTCTGATCTTGTAAGTTGGATACACGTTAGTGCGTTTGCCATTCCCGGTTCTGAGATCTGGAAGGAATCGCACACTGGCTGGCATAGGCTGGATGATGGTGTCCGGCCTCAATATCGTTGCCGTCGGTGCTGTTGTTAAGCATGTCGGGTCCGAAGTTCCTTCGGCGCAGGCTGGATTTTTGCGTTATTTGTTGGGTCTAGTCTTTATCACCCCCATGCTCATCCCCTTGCTCCGAACACGACTGAACAGACATTCGCTCATTCTGTTTGGTTGGCGGGGCATCGTTCACGGTTTTGGCGTTTTGCTTTGGTTTTATTCCATCACCAGAATCACGATCACCGAGGTGGTGTCGCTGATGTATCTTGCTCCGATCTGTATTACTCTCGGCGCGTTCGTCTTTCTCGGCGAGAAACTTGCATACAGGCGTGTCTTGGCTGTGCTTGCTGCGTTATGCGGCACTCTTATAATATTGAGGCCCGGATTCAGAGAGATTTCTGCGGGGCATCTCGCGGTGTTGGCGGCAGCGGTATTTTTTGCCTCATCCTATCTCATTACCAAGCGACTTACCGAGCAATTTGATGCACCTGTCATTGTTGGCATGTTATCGCTTGTCGTGCCATTGGTTTTGCTGCCATTCGCATTGGCAGACTGGGTAATGCCAACGACGGCTCAGCTCGGCTGGCTGTTTCTGACAGCTGCCTTCGCAACCGCTGCCCATTACACAATGACTCTATCATTGTTGAGGGCTCCGATATCAGCGACTCAGCCTGTGGTGTTTCTTCAACTGGTTTGGTCAGCCGTGATAGGGCTTGTGCTGTTTGGTGAAGCCACGGACGTTTGGGTGTTGACCGGTGGCGCTGTCATCGTAGCCAGCGTGAGCTTTATTGCATGGAGAGAAGCAGCACTGGCAATCAAGCGCCGTAATGGATCGTCTGTCACGCTACGATAGGCATCAGTTGTGATTTTCAGCGAGCTGGATGATCCGCTCCACCCGAAACACATACATCAATGCGATCAAGCATAACGCCACGCAAGCAAAATTGACGATAATGTAAGGTGTGGGCGAAGCTTCGTCGGAAAGCAAAGAGCCTGCCAGCACAGCGATTCCCGAGCCTAATCCGATGTGAATCGCGCCACCGATTCCAGAGGCGGTGCCCGCCAAATGCGGGCGAACCGAGAGCGTTGCGGCGGTCGCATTTGGAATCACAATTCCGTTGCTGATTCCAACAAACGTTATGAAACCATAGAATCCAAGTGGATGTTGTATTCCAGCCAATTGCGCAGCCAACGCTCCAAGCGGGCAGGCAAGTGCGACAATCGAGCCGATTAAGAGCATTCGGCCCGTTCCGACTTGGACGGAGAATCGTCCGGATACATAGTTGCCGAGCGCATAGCCTACCGCTGTTAGACCAAAATAAAATCCTAGGATCGATGGGCTGAGGTCAAAATACTTTGCGCCAATGCTCGGTGAGGTTCCCAAAAAGGCAAAAAAGCTTCCGGATGATAATGCGGTTACCGCGACATAGCCCCAGAATCTTCGCGAACGGAACAATTCAGGATACTCGCTGATCTGCTGCCGGAAGCTATTGGATTTAGATGCAGCGGTTTCACCTTGGTCGAAAAATACAAAAGTGAAAACCACGATCCCGATTGCGCCCAACAGAATAAAACTCGACTGCCAGCCAAATATCTCGTTCAGGAATCCCCCGAGGGCAGGGGCGAACATGGGCAGCATAGCCATGCCCATGGTTACATATCCCAGCATCGATGCAGATTCGCTTTGTGGAACCATGTCGCGGACAATCGCCCGGGAAAGGACGATCCCCGTCACGATCACGGCTTGTGACATCCGAAAAACAAGGAAGATTTCCGCGTTTGGCGCTAAAATGCATCCGAGTGTTGCCAAGAGAAAGAGTATGATAGCGCAAAGTGTGATTGGCCTTCGACCGAATCTGTCGGATAGCGGTCCGATCACAACGTGGAGCAGACCATTCATGAACAGGTAACCGGTCACGGCCAATTGCATGAGACGGTAATCTGTACCGAAATCTTCAGCCATATCGGCAAGAGACGGCAGCAGCAGTGTCAGCGAAAGCGCAGCCAAGCTCGTTAATGCTATGAGCGTTATCAGGTGCGGTGGGGTGGTGCGGTCGAAAAATCGTACGGAGGAAAGATTGCTCATTAAGTCCTGCTATTGCCAGCGATGCCGCTATTTTTCTTGCTTACGGTTTTGCGTGCAATCAAAACAGCCGATAAAGTCATTAGGAGATGCAAATTGTAAATCAGGCCAATCATGGACGACGTAATTAACGAATTGGAAAAGCGCCGGGCGGAAGCCCGCCTCGGAGGCGGGGTTCGTCGCACCAAGGGCCAGCATAAGAGGGGAAAGCTCACAGCGCGGGAACGGGTTAACCTTTTGCTGGACGAAGACTCGTTTGAAGAATTTGATATGTTTGTAGCCCATCGATGCCATGATTTTGGCATGCAGGACAATCGATATCCTGGCGATGGCGTCGTCACCGGCTGGGGAACAGTCAACGGCCGCAAGATTTATCTGTTCAGTCAAGACTTCACCGTCTTCGGCGGATCTTTATCAGAGACACACGCTCAGAAAATATGCAAGATCATGGATATGGCCGTACAAAATGGGGCGCCGGTTGTTGGTCTCAATGATTCCGGAGGCGCTCGGATTCAAGAGGGCGTTGCGTCATTAGCTGGTTATGCTGAAGTGTTTCAAAGAAACATACTGGCTTCCGGAGTGGTGCCGCAGATCAGTGTGATTATGGGCCCCTGCGCGGGTGGGGCTGTTTATTCACCGGCAATGACCGATTTCATTTTTATGGTGCGTGACACCTCTTATATGTTCGTCACCGGACCGGATGTCGTCAAAACGGTAACCAATGAGGTGATTTCCGCCGAGGACCTGGGAGGAGCTAAAACCCACACCACGAAGTCTTCGGTTGCCGACGCAGCGTTCGAGAATGACATTGAAACATTGGCCGAGGTGCGGCGTCTGATTGATTTTCTGCCCCTGAGCAATCGCGAAAAGCCACCGACTAGACCCTTCTACGATGATCCGAATCGTAGCGAACCATCGCTTGATACGCTTGTTCCTGACAATCCGAATTTGCCGTATGACATCAGAGAACTCATACAAAAACTAGCGGATGAAGGAGATGTATTCGAACTTCAGGCGGACTTTGCGGGCAATATCGTTACTGCGTTCGTCAGGCTGGAGGGTTCAACCATCGGAGTTGTTGCCAATCAACCGATGGTTTTAGCGGGTTGCTTGGATATTGACAGTTCGCGCAAAGCTGCCCGCTTTGTGAGGTTCTGCGACGCTTTCGAGATACCCATTCTGACATTGGTTGATGTTCCCGGATTTTTGCCCGGAACAGCCCAAGAATATGGCGGCATCATCAAACACGGGGCCAAACTGCTGTTTGCATATGGAGAAGCTACGGTGCCGAAGGTGACAGTCATTACCCGCAAAGCTTATGGCGGAGCATATGATGTCATGGCATCAAAGCATCTCCGGGGGGACGTCAATTATGCATGGCCTAGTGCGCAGATTGCGGTCATGGGAGCCAAGGGCGCTGTTGAAATACTCTACAGATCGTCGTTGGACAATGCTGATTTTGTTGCTGCTCGAACGTCCGAATACGAGGAACGATTTGCTAATCCATTCATCGCGGCGGAGCGGGGATTTGTCGACGAAGTTATTTTGCCGCACTCGACCCGTCTCCGTGTTTGCCGTGCTTTCGCTGCGCTGCGAACCAAAAAGCTTTCAAATCCTCCAAAGAAGCACGACAATATTCCACTGTAAATCCCAAGACTGAGGGTTCTGCTGTCTTGAACGCAACCCCATGATGACGTATTGGGTGGGAATAATCCCATGCAGTAGCATGGAATCTGTAAACGAGCAGACCAAGGAGAATTAGAATGCGGTATGCAATGATTTGCGCGGCAGCAACAGCGATGTTCACGTTGGCGGCCTGCGACGAAAAAGTTGTCGAAAACACGATTATTGGCGGTGCTCTCGGATGTGCGGCTGGCGAAGTGTTGGTATCCGATAAATGCGTCGAAGGAGCATTGCTCGGAGGCACGGTTGGCGCAGTAACCGCACAATAGCTCAAGCGTTTGACCTTCGAACACAAGAACTTCTCTCGCCAGCTCAGTTCATCCCTCATTAAAGGAGATTCTCGGCAAGGAGGACTGGGCCGATGCGTCTGGGCTTTGGAACGGTAAGCGGGCGCATCGGTGGGTTCGCGTGGAACGGCGTTTTCAAAACTTATGAATGGCGGGATGCACGGTTCTTTTGCCTGTGAAGCTGAGGCTTGATTACCACTGAAGTCTTTTGAAGCGAGCAGGACGGCAATTTAGACCTGAAAACGATCAATTCAAAAACTTGGGCGATCTGGTTCAAGTCTCAGTGTTTTTTGTCTCAAATTGATCGAGCGAATGGGGTGCTGATTTCCATCTTATCGGCACACCGACCGGCCGCACATCCATTCCGCCGCAAGCCAACTTTATCTTCACTGAATGGTCAACCATGTTCAATGATCCCAATGCCGCAAACGGCAGGTTATGTCGACTGAGGCGGGTTAAGGGCATCATTGAAACGGCTGGTGTCGTCTGGTGATCAATTTTGGCGGTATAACGCACAGAATCTTTCACATATTTGCTTTTGCTGGTGGTTCCTTGCAGTCGGAGAGGACCGACAATGGAAAAGAAAGACGACAAGCCGATGGGCGAAGTAATTTGCATCAATGAACCGAGGATCAAGGATCATCCAAGTGAAATGGTCAGGGGTGCCATTGAGGAGACGCTGAACACGCTGTTGGATGCCGAAGCTGATCAACTTTCCGGCGCGGCTCGATGCGAACAATCCGCTGGAACGGTTGATGAAGGAAATTTGAAGACGGACCAAGGTCGCTGGGACCTCCCGATGGTCAGTCATGTTTCCGCTTGGCAGCGGCCAGGTTGAAACACGTCGCCGGCACACAGCGGAGCACGCGGAAGCACATGATTATGGATCCGCTGCGCGGGATGAATCTTCAACATAACGGAGCCGCCGTCGCATGGTCGAAAGTGCGAAAGATTCTGGAATCTGCCATAGGATGAGGTATGGCGAATGCAGTCGTTTTGAATGCAGATCGGTTCCAGCATCATCGAAAGCTCATGCAAACAAGTCGTCGTGCTGCGCACCAAACAGCGTGGCTTGCACCCTGCCCACAAGGATCAATTGACTAAAGGCAGTCAATAGCGATAGTTTCTGGCGGCTGATGGATGGAAAGGAAGAGTGAGGCGATAAATGGTTCAAAAGGAGAAAAGTGTTGAGCCGGCCCCGCCTCCGAATCCGGCTGTTCCAGCATACCGGTTGACGGCAAAGCGCGTGCTCGCGGAATTGAAACGCAACGGCGATGTCAGGATCGAGGGAACGCGGGTAACCCGCCTGCAGCATGCTTTGCAGGCGGCAACACGGGCCTATCGTGATAAAGCTGACGATGACTGGATTGTTGCCGCACTTTTGCATGACGTCGGTGATGGTTTGGCGCCGAGCAATCATGATCGCTTTTCTGCCGAACTGCTTCGGCCTTTTGTCCGAGAAGAGGTATCTTGGGTGGTGGAACACCACGGGATTTTTCACAGCGGGCAATCTGCCGAGCGCTACAGTTGGGACTGCGATGCGCATATCGAATTTTCAGACCACCGGTTTTTTAAAAGCTGCGCGGAGTTCAGCCGACGTTGGGATCAGCCTTCATTTGACCCGAATTTTCCAATCGAACCGCTGGAAACCTTCGAGCAAACCGTGATTGCCGTTTTCGGTCGTGCGCCTTATGACCCAAAGATCCTGCGGTCGGGAAAGGCACAGGGGTTGCCCGCCACGATCACTACAAAAGGCTCGTAAAAGTCGCTTGAAAGCGTGTAAGAGCCCATTGCCACAGTTCCAAGCGACGTTTCCATGCAGCTGACGGTTCTTCTCGACGCAGTCTCTCCGATACCAAGTCATGCTATTGCTGCGTTTGCAGCTCTGGGAATAGGGTTTATTCAATTCATACGGCCGAAAGGAACTGATTCACATCGTTGGATTGGAAGGGCTTGGGTGCTGCTCATGGCATATGTGGCGGTCTCCAGCTTCTTCATCAACGAGTTCAGGATGGTCGGGCCGTTCAGTCTGATCCATGTATTGTCGCTGGTCACGATTGGGACATTGGTTTGGGCGGTCATTGCGGCGAGGCGCGGACAGATTCACATTCATAAGCGATTGATGAAGTATCTGTTTTGGCTAGCTCTCGTTGTTACTGGACTATTCACGCTGCTTCCCGGACGAACAATGCATCAAGTGATTTTCAGCTGATCAGAGGATCAAAGGCCCTTGTCGAACAGCCGTGGCCAGTGCAGAGAAAACCGGCAAGAAAGAGAAAGCGGCTTTGAATCCTTCGAAACACTGCAGAGCCAGTCTGTGCGCTGTGCAGCGCTTTGCCCCGCGCAATGGAAAACCATTGATCCTGTTACTTGTCGGAAAATCGCGGTTCTTGGCAACGAAATCAGTTTGGTAGTGTCCAGAATCTTTCGCACTTTCGATCATGCGAGGGCGGCTCCGTTATGTTGAAGTTTCATCTCGCGCAGCGGCTCCATGTTCATATACTTTCGCGTGCTCCACTGTGTTCCGGCGACGTGTTTCAAACTGGCCGCAGCCAGGCAGAGACAGGATTGAAGTTTCGCTCGCCAGCGAACCGCAAAATGTGCCGATGACAGTGCGCGCGCCTTCAAGGATTACGACATCGGACGTTCAAGATTTTCCTGGTTTGAAATTATCGGGATGAGCTGCGGCAAACGCACCCAGTCGCCGAAGTCTGGCGGCAATGGACGCAACGTGCTTCCATTGCTGAATCTCAATGCCGCGGCGGAGCGCATTGTAAACCTGCGGCAGCAGACAAATGTCAGCCATTGTTGGTCTGTCGCCATGGCAATAGAGTCCGGTTTCGGAAGATTTCAGCATGCGGTCCACGGCTCCGAGGCCATGCAACATAAAATGCTTCATCCATTCCACAGTAACTCCACTGTCGCCAGCGAACGCCGCTGCGCGGCGACTCACGCTTAAGTTGCAGATTGGATGAATTTCCATAGCGATGGCATAGGCCAGCGTGCGAACCCGTGCTTTTTCCACAGGATTGTCAGGCAGGAAGACTCCATGGCCTGCATCGTTAAGATATTCGATCGCAGCCAGCGACTGCGTGATTCGATTTCCGTCGATAAGGAGAGTCGGCACCAAACCCTGAGGATTGATTGCCAAATAATCCGCTTGCCGATTTTCCTCTGCGAGCAAGTTGATTGGGCGGGTTTCAAATGCAATGTCGGCCAATCCCAGGGCGATGCGCAACCGGTATGAAGCAGAGGATCTCCAATAATCATAAAGTACGGCTTTCATGAGCTTTCTCGCAGCAAAAGTTCAACTCCTTTCAAGAATCCATCTTGATGTTCTTCCAAGCGAAGCAGCAGTTCTCGCTGATATCCGTTAACGAGTGGTGTCAGTTCGCTCATCATTTGCTTTCCCTTCGGGGTCAATTCGAGGTCTTTCAGCCGTCGGTCGGCAGTGTTGGTGACCGATGAAACCCACCCGGCTGCTTCCATGCGGTGACAAGCGCGGCTAACCCGCGACTTATGCATATCAACACGACTTACCAACTCCCGCACGCTGACTGGACTCGATTGAGACAAATGCGCCATGATCCGCCATTCTGAAACGCTCAGACCGAATTGGCGGCTATAGCGTTCTTCCAGCTCGTGGCTTAACCGTCTGGCTATGACGCTGATCTGGTAAGGCAGAAAACGATCAAGAGTGAAGTTGCTCATGAGCGGCCAATAAAGAGAAACTTAAGATTGTGGTCAATTACAAACGGTTCGCACACGCTCTTTTCCTAACGACAGCGGCTATTTTCGGGCGCATCCGACAACTTCGTATTCGCCTCAAGATTCAAAGACATTCCCGGTTTGAAAAAGTTCGACGACATGCGGCGGTGTATGCCTGTTTGACCGAAACACGAAATTTGCAATTGACTTCGTTGCAACTGCAACGATAATTGACAAGAGTTTTATTGATGCGAATGTCCGCCGATTCAAAGGAAAGTCAACATGGACAAGCGGGTGGAAAACCAACGCGCGGCTGAATGCGATCCTTCTCGGTTCCTTTTGCCGGGGTATATGCCGGGGTTCGGTAACGACTTTGAGACAGAGGCTCTGCCCGGGGCTCTGCCGCAGGGGCAAAACAGTCCGCAGAAATGCCAGTACGGACTCTATGCGGAGCAGTTGTCTGGAACTCCATTCACCGCGCCGCGGGGACAGAATGAACGCACATGGTGTTATCGGATTCGACCGTCCGTTCGCCATACCGGGCAGTTCTCGAAAATCGATATTCCTTATTGGAAGACAGCGCCTAACCTCATTAAAGATGTGGTTTCACTCGGACAATATCGCTGGGATCCGATTCCCGATGATGGCATGCCAAAGACGTTCCTTACTGGAATGAGGACGATGACAACCGCAGGTGATGTCAACACGCAGACCGGTATCGCGGCACACACCTACTTGTGCAACGCTTCGATGGTCGATGAGTATTTTTATTCGGCCGATTCGGAACTGCTCATTATCCCTCAGCAGGGAACTCTGCGGTTTGCGACCGAGCTCGGCCTTATTGATATCGCACCGCGGGAGGTGGCAATCATTCCCCGAGGATTGGTCTTCCGAGTTGATCTTCTTGAGGGGCCGGCAAGAGGGTTTGTCTGTGAAAATTATGGAGCGAAATTTGATCTGCCCGATCGTGGCCCGATCGGTGCGAATTGCCTCGCCAATCCACGTGATTTCAAGACGCCGGTCGCCGCATTTGAAAATTTTGAGAAACCGTGCCGTCTTGTCATCAAATGGTGCGGAGACTTTCATGCCTGTGATATCGGACATTCGCCTCTCGATATCGTGGCTTGGCATGGCAACTATGCGCCTTGCAAATACAACCTTGGAACATTTTCACCGGTCGGCGCCGTGCTGTTTGACCATCCCGACCCGTCAATTTTTACTGTTCTTACATCGCCTTCGGGATTCGCAGGTACGGCGAACATCGATTTTATCTTGTTTCGAGAGCGGTGGTCTGTGGCGGAACACACGTTCCGTCCACCTTGGTACCACAAGAACATTATGTCCGAGTTCATGGGCAATATTTGCGGAGTTTACGACGCCAAGCCGCAAGGATTTGCGCCAGGCGGTATGAGTCTTCACAATATGATGCTGCCACACGGTCCTGACAGGAGTGCATTTGAAACGGCGACCAACGAGGAATTGGTGCCGAGCAGACAGGAAAACACAATGAGCTTCATGTTTGAAAGCAGATTTCCGCAGCACTTGACCGAATACGCTGCGCGCGAAGCGCCGCTGCAGCAAGATTATGTTGATGTCTGGGCTTCACTCGAAGTTAAATTCAACGGAACACCCGAAGGCAGATTCTAATTGCGTGCGGGGGATAAGAATCTAATGGCAGACAGGTTGGTGCTGCTGGGGACTAAAGGCGGTCCCTCACTTCACTCGCCGGATCGAATGCCAACTTCGTCGCTCTTGGTAATCGATGGCCAAGTCTGCGTTGTGGATTGCGGTCTGGGGGTTACGCGTTCCTTGGTCAAAGCAGGGGTCAGACTCCCGCAGATTGATCGGATCTACATCACGCATCTGCATTCCGACCACATCCTTGAATTGGGTCCGCTCCTGCATACCGCATGGACATCCGGCTTGAGAAAGACCGTCTCCGTGTTCGGACCGAAAGGAACGCTAGAGGTATTGGACGGCTTCTATAAGTCTCTCCAGTTCGACATCAATCTACGGATAGACGACGAGGGACGGAACGACCTGCGCTCACTTATCGATGTCAAAGAGTTTCAAGAGGGAGTTGTTCACGGCGGCGCGCCGTCTGTGTCAGCGCTTAGGGTCCGTCATCCTCCCGTCGATCTGTGCTATGCGCTGCGTTTCGATGTGCCCGGTTGGAGTGTGACTTTCAGTTCAGACACCAGAAAGTTTCCTCCGCTGGCGGAATTCGCCCGCGATACGGACCTCTTCGTTCACGAAGCGATGCTGGAGAGCGGCATTGATCACGTCGTGGCGCGGGCACCGAATTCCAGCACATTGCGCGAGCATTTGTTAGCAAGCCATACCATGGTTTCCGAGGTGGCTGAGCTCGCTGCGGAAGCAAATGCCGGTCATTTGGTGCTGCATCATTTAGTTCCGGCGGATGGACCGGGAACGGATGACGCAAGCTGGCTGGTTCAGGTTGATGCAGGAATGCGCAAGCGTGTCAGTGTAGGACATGACGGTATGGAATTTAGAAGAGATCGCACATGAAACTCGCAACGATGAGAGATGGATCGAGAGATGGCTGTCTAGCAGTCGTATCCAGAGACCTGAACAGCTATGTTCTCGTCGGTGACCTGGTGCCGACCCTGCAATCTGCATTGGATGAGTGGGAATCCTCCGAACCGCGGCTATTGGAGGCCGCTGCTAACTTGGAGGCGGGGAGTGGGGTCCGAGAATTCGATGCCGCGGAGGCCATGGCACCGTTGCCTAGGGCTTATCAATGGGCGGATGGCTCGGCTTATATCAATCATGTTGAGTTGGTAAGGAAAGCGCGAGGCGCGGAGATGCCGCCGAGCTTTTACACCGACCCGCTGATTTATCAGGGCGGCTCTGATAGTTTTTTGGGGCCCGCTGAACCGATCTGGGCGGAAAGCGAAAGTCTGGGGATCGATCTTGAAGCCGAGGTAACGGTAATTGTCGATGACGTTCCGATGGGAGCGTCAGCAGATCTGGCGGCAACAAAAATCCGTCTCGTGATGCTGATCAACGACGTTACATTTCGCGGATTGACAGCGGGAGAATTGGCAAAGGGGTTTGGGTTTTTTCAATCCAAGCCGTCTTCGGCTTTTTCGCCAGTCGCTGTGACACCGGATGAACTTGGCGATGCTTGGGATGGTTGCAAACTGCATTTGCCGCTGTGTGTGGATGTGAATGGCCAGCCTTTCGGACGCGCTAACGCGGGTGTCGATATGACATTCGATTTTCCGGCCTTAGTCAGCCATGCCGCGCGCACACGACCTCTGGCTGCGGGTTCGATCATCGGGTCCGGCACCGTCTCCAATAAATTTGATGGGGATATGGGAAAATCGATTCAGGAAGGCGGTGTCGGTTATTCCTGTTTAGCCGAGCTTCGTATGGTTGAAACCATTCGCAACGGCAAACCGGAGTCGGATTTTTTGCGGTTTGGCGATTCGGTGAAAATCTGGATGGACAATGCGGAAGGTCATTCGATTTTTGGCAGCATTCAACAAACTGTTCAGCGTTATGAGGGCCATGAATGACCAAAGCATTCGCATCTCAAGGAGATCTTGCGGAAAAAGCGATCAGCTTTTCCGAAATCGGAAACGGACTCTATGCGTTCACCGCTGAAGGCGATCCTAATTCCGGCGTGATTATCGGCGATGAGTCGGTCATGGTTGTTGAAGCCCAAGCGACACCGCGTCTTGCTGGGAAAGTCATTGAAGAAATTCGAAAAGTTACGGATAAACCGATCAGTCACCTTGTTCTCACACACTATCATGCTGTCCGTGTGTTGGGGGCATCCGCGTATAAGGCTGACCAGATCATCATGTCAGAGACTGCCCGATCAATGGTTGCCGAGCGTGGTCAAGAAGATTGGGACAGCGAATTTCAAAGATTTCCGCGGCTCTTTGTGGGATACGAGCAGATCCCCGGCCTGACTTGGCCAACGACCACCTTCAATGGCAAATTGACGGTGTATTTGGGAAGCCGACGGGTTGATATCATGCAGCTTGGACGCGCCCATACCGCTGGTGACTCGGTGGTTTGGATTCCAGACTCGGAGGTCATGTTCACCGGCGACATCGTGGAGTACCGGTCAGCCTGTTACTGCGGCGATGGACATTTTGGTGATTGGGGTGGCACGATTGATGCGGTGGCGTCCTATCGGCCGCAGGCGATAGCTCCGGGACGCGGCGACGCTCTGGACAATCAACGAATTGTTGATGAAGCGCTGGAAGGAACCCGCCGTTTTCTTGATCTGACTTATCGCCCGGTTGCGCGCATCGCAGCGAAGGGAGGGCCGCTCAAGGAAGCTTGGGATGCAGCTAGGGAAGTGTGCGATCCGGAGTTTTCAGATTATGCGATCTATGAACATTGCCTGCCATTCAACATAGCGCGCGCATATGACGAGGCGCAGGGAATCGACACGCCCCGAATTTGGACAGCGGCTCGGGATTTGGAAATGTGGCGTTCGCTTCAGTAGGTCAGGCGTTTTTCGAATGGAAAAAGCTTATGCGTTCCAGAAGCCTCCCGGACTGACAGAACAGGAACCGCGAAAAAAAGTTGTGATCGTCGGCGCAGGTCCTGTTGGATTATCAGCGGCTTTGGAACTTGCGAATTACCGGATTGCTTCAGTCGTTCTTGAATCCAGCAATGCGCTGTCAACCGGATCCAAGGCGATCTGCTGGTCCAAACGGTCGCTGGAGATATTCGACAGGCTGGGAATCGGCGAGCGGGCAGTCAAAAAGGGCGTAACCTGGAAAGTTGGACGAACCTATCACGGCGAGCGGGAAGTTTTCAGTTTCGATCTGCTGCCCGAAGAGGGACACAAGCGGCCAGCCTTTATAAATCTGCAGCAATATTACGTGGAACAATTTCTGATTGAACGCGCTTCCGAGTCGGCGTTGGTTGATCTTCGTTTTTCAAACACTGTGACCGGTTTGGAGGCAGGGCCGGACTCAGTCAGAGTGCAGGTTGAAACGCAGGCGGGCGCTTATCATCTTGAAGCGGATTGGCTGATCGCCTGCGATGGTGTGCGCTCGCCGGTGCGCGGCATGATGGGACTAGGGTTCGAAGGCGAGATTTTTGAAGATCGTTTCCTCATCACCGACATTGAGATGAATGCGGAGTTTCCTTCGGAGCGGCGGTTTTGGTTTGAGCCGACATTTCATAACGGTCAATCAGCTTTGCTGCATAAGCAGCCTGATAACATCTATAGAATAGACTTGCAGTTGGGGCCGGAAGCCGACCCGCAAAAGGAACGGCAGGTCGAACTTGTCGAGCCAAGAATCAAGCGCGTTGTGGGAGCCCGTGATTTTCGTATCGAATGGGTTTCTGTTTACACCTTTCAGTGCCGGCGTATGGCACGGTTCGTGCACGGCCGGGTATTGTTTGCAGGAGATGCCGCGCACGTTGTTTCACCTTTTGGGGCAAGAGGCGGCAATGGCGGATTGCAGGATGTTGATTGCCTCTGTTGGAGACTGGCCGCTGTTGTTGGTGGGAGGGCTTCTGAATCGGTGTTAGAGGATTACAATTCAGAGCGAACATTCGGCGCAGATGAGAACATTGCGAACTCGACACGGACCACGAAATTCATGTCTCCGGCGGATGGTTGGGAACGAACAATGCGCGATCAGTTGCTGCGCCTTGCCGCAAAACATGATTTCGCGCGTGCTTGGGTGAATTCCGGAAGATTATCCGTTCCCTGCATTTATCCAGTCAGCGGACCGGATGATGACCGTCTTGCTGATGGGTCATGTCCAGGTGCAGTTCTTCCCGATGCACCCCTATCCGAAGGCTGGCTGCTTGACCGGCTTGGCGGCCGACCTGCAATTGTCGGGTTTGGATGCGAAGCACCGCAAATTAGCGGTGTCGACAGCCTGAAGGTTGAGATCAATGACTTTGTTAAAGAACGATTTTTGGGCAGAGCGGACTCGGCGGTTTTTCTGATCCGGCCTGATCAAGTTGTGGCTGCACGGTGGACCGATCTGAACATTGATGCGATAAGGAATCGCTTGGATGCATTGTGGAGGTCGCCCGATTGACTCAGTTATTTCACCAAATTCCGGTTAACGATGTTGACGGAATTTACGAAGATCTTCTGTCAGCCTATCGGGGATTGTCCGTCGAGGAGCAAATCCGGCTCTCCGCAACGCTTCTGATTTGCTTAAGCCATCGCATCGGAGACCGTTTAGACGTGCAAAAGGCGATTGATGAAGCGAAGGCGGAAATTCTTTCGGTGGAATCGACTAATGTGCGGAAAACGCCGGCGAATTAATCCGAATATCCAGCCAGCATTCCGCTGTCAGACCTTGCATCGAAGCGATGGTGACCAATTCGACAATGCGATTCGAATGAACCCGCACATCCAAAAACGCATAGCGCCGCCATTTCGGTCCACCACAGATCAAACCGGATCGATTCAGTTGTTGACAAGCTTTTCTTTTCAACCGGTTCAGCGTTTATAAGCCTTCGAACACGCTTGCGTTATCTTCAAAATTCGCCATAATCGATTCATTCGGAAATCGACTGCGAAAGGGTGTAAGCATGTTGATCAGACTGCCCAGCGTTGTCGCCGCACTGGTTCTTGGACTGTCGTCGGGCATGAATCCCACGGTTGCTTCAGCCGACTCTGAAGATCTTTTCAAGGCGGTCGCTGGTTTAACCGCGATTGCGATAATTGCCAGTGAGGTCAAAAAAAAGAACGAGGCCAAGCGCGCTCCGGTGATCAAATCGAATCTACTTCCTGCAGCACGACAGCGCCCCCCTGCGGTTTGTAATCGCCCGTATCAAGATGGGAATGTCTGGCGAAACTCGGACGGTCGAGTCTGTCTTCCGACCCCGAGGGTCTGTCTCCGCGACCGATATGTTAATGGCAGGTCGTATTATTTTTTTGATGCTGATTGCATGTGGAATGAAGGATTTCGCCTGAGCAGCGCGAATTAAGTTCTCTCCGGTCGGTATCGCAAGAGAACGCATGGGAAAGCGGCCGGACTTCAGTTTGGAGGCCTCCCTCCAACGAAAGGGGTTCCGCAATGTGGCGGGAGTGGACGAAGCCGGTCGGGGACCGCTGGCAGGACCGGTTGTGGCCGCAGCTGTTTGTTTTCGAACAAGACACCTTCCAGATGGTATTGACGACTCAAAGAAGCTGGCAGCGCAGCGGCGGCAGCTGCTCGCGGAAAAAATCAGAAGTCGGGGATGGACATCGGTCGCTGTGATCAGTGTCAGTCAAATTGAACAGCTCAATATACTGCAGGCCGCGATGCTGGGTATGCGTAGAGCCTTGGAATCACTTCCGGTCGCACCTGACCATATTCTAATTGATGGCAACAAAGTCCCATGGGGATTGAGCTATCCGGCGGATGCAATCGTCAAGGGTGATTCGCGCAGCGTTTCGATCGCAGCCGCAAGTATTCTTGCAAAGGTCGAGAGAGATAAAATCATGCGGAGCTTGGCCGAGGAGTTTCCGCACTATGGCTGGGAGCGCAATCATGGATACGCTACCGCAGACCATTTGGCAGCACTAAGGGAATTCGGACCAACTCGGCACCATAGGTGTAATTTTGCCCCGGTCCGAGAAGCCGCAGCGTTGCCGCTGATGTAAATCTCTCTGCGCTCAACCAAATGTCAGCATCGATAATCGGCATATTGCTCGTTGCTCTGTTGTTGGACAGGCGTTTCGGCGAACCGGAGTGGCTGTGGTCGAAAGCGCCTCATCCTGTGAAACTGCTCGGCAAATGGATAGAAATCGGAGACCGACGATTAAATCGGGGCGAAAATACGCGGCTATCGGGCGCGGTATTCATTGTTGCCAGCAGCGCTGTATTGTTTTGGGCGGCAAGTGTGCTTGCTGAATTGCCAGGCGGCGAGTTATTGGAATTGTTCGGCGCATTCGTTCTGCTCGCGCATCGAAGCTTGGTCGAGCATGTCAGCTCGGTGGCGCAGGGGCTTCGAATAAGTCTTCAGCACGGGCAGCGCGAGGTCGCGAAAATAGTCGGCAGAGACGTAACGGATTTGAATGGCAGTGAAGTTTCAAAGGCCGCTGTTGAAAGTGCCGCGGAAGGTTTTGTCGACGGCGTTGTGGCACCTTGTTTTTGGTTCGTGATATTCGGTCTTCCCGGGATCCTGGTCTATAAGTTTGTTAACACTGCGGACAGCATGATTGGTTATCGCAACCAGCGTTATGCCGACTTCGGCATGGTTGCCGCTCGTTTTGACGATGTGCTGAACTGGGTTCCCTCCCGTCTTGCTGCGTTCATGCTGCTTGCCGCGGGCGGTTCGCACAAGAATTTTGGAGCAGCGGCGCGCGACGCGCGCTTTCATCATTCACCAAACGCCGGCTGGCCCGAGTCCGCGGTGGCATACGCACTGAACGTGGAGCTAGGGGGACCGCGGTCCTACGATGGAGCATCGGCGGATTTGCCGTATATGAATGAAGGCGGACGAAATCGATTTGCCGCCGATGATATCGATGCCTCTGTATTGTTGGTTAACAAGAGCCACAGGCTGTTGCTCGGACTTCTTGTGTTTCTGTTGGTTTTGGTTGTTGTGATTTGAGTGTAAATGGCCCCATCGCCGAATTTACTCAGATGTGTGGAGTGGCCACGGGATTGATTCGCAGCAGAGTTTCGCTGTTTGATTTCGTTAAATGTTTGTGTTTGCGGAAAGCGGGGAAGTCGCCTCCGATTTCAGTGTTGGCCGGTTCAAATGCGCCGAGTTTGAGCAAATGCGGCGTTGGCATGCCTCACAATGTGGAATGCGGTTTCGGTCTGGTCGATGCCGATGAACCAAGCCGCTAAGGGAGGAATTTGTAAACAAAAAAAATTCAGCCCGCCGCGCTTAGCTCCTTCGGTGTTTATTGATATTCACTGACTCTGATCAAAGTAACGCATGATGCTAGGGCGGGGAACGCGAGGAAGCCCACCGAGTTTTGTGTCTTTATTGCGATTGGCGGAAGACACGAACAATCCGCATTTTTCTGCTTAAACACGGCTCAAAATTACTGTAATTCGTTGCGCCTATTGTCGGCTAATGAAAGATGTGCTGCCATGATAAAGAGGCCTTACCTGCTATTTCTCGGAGATGCTCCGGATCCGCTTGCGGCGAAAGTTGCAAACGGAATTCGTGACTGGCGACCGACCGATGCGGTTGGACAATTACGATTGCCTGGCTGTGTTGCGGATATGCGGATACCCGACATGACGATCACTCAAGCCAAAGAATCTGGTGTGCAGACTTTGGTTGTCGGTGTGGCGAATCGGGGCGGCATAATTGCCGATGCATGGAAAGATGTTCTTGTAGAAGCTTTGGAAGCGGGGCTGGACTTGGCAAGCGGGTTGCATAATCTGCTGTGTGACGATCCAAAGCTGGCAGAAACAGCGCAAAAGTATGGCAGAGCACTGCACGATGTTCGAAAGCCGACAGAGACCTACCCTATTGCCAATGGACGAAAGCGCACAGGCAAGCGATGCTTGGCGGTCGGGACCGATGTGTCCGTTGGAAAGATGTATGTTTCCCTTGCGCTGCACAAAGAAATGCTTAAGCGGGGCTGTAACGCTTCGTTTCGTCCAACTGGACAAACCGGAATACTGATTGAAGGCAGCGGTGTTCCGCTTGATGCGGTTGTGGCGGATTTCATGTCTGGCGCCGTTGAACAGCTTTCGCCGGATAACGACAGTGATCACTGGGATTTCATTGAAGGACAGGGCTCGCTGTTTCACGCGTCTTACTCCGGCGTGACTTTAGCGTTGGTGCACGGTGGACAGCCGGATGCGCTGATTCTCTCCCACGAGCCGGGCAGGCCGCATATGCGCGGTTTACCTGATTTTCAGCTCCCATCGCTGCAAAATCTTCGAGATGTCGCATTAACAATGGCCCGAATTGTTAATCCAGCATGCGAAGTCGTGGGAATTTCCCTGAACACTTCAAAATACTCGGACGATGACGCAAAGCGTTTGATCGCTGATGCTGCGGACGATACCGGACTTCCTGCCACCGACCCGATTCGATACGGTGCTGCCCCACTGGTAGATGCATTGCTGGCTCTGTGATCGATACCAGCACGGTGTTCTGAGGCTTAAAGACTAATGAAGCTGCGGATCAAAACCGAACGATTCTCGCTGCGGAATGCATTCGCGATTTCAAGGGGGTCTAGGACCGAGGCGGTCGTTGTCACAGTTGAAGTTGAACATGACGGAAGCCGAGGGAGAGGCGAATGCGTTCCGTATGCGCGTTACGGAGAATCGGTTGAAAGTGTTTGTGCATCCATTGGATCTTTGAGAACGCCGCTTGATCGCGAGGATCTGCAATCAATGTTGCCGCCGGGGGCTGCGCGAAATGCGGTTGACTGCGCCTTGTGGGATCTCGAAGCCAAACAATCTAACACACCAGTTTGGAAATTGGCTGGATTGTCAGAGCCGAAAGCGCTGGAGACTGCCTATACCCTTTCGCTCGGAAGCCCCGATGCAATGAAGGACAATGCTGAAGCTTCTGCGGATTTGCCGCTGCTGAAAGTAAAGCTCGGAGGCGGATCGGAAGACGCTGCCAGAATAGCAGCTGTTCGGAAAGGCGCGCCGAAAGCGAGGCTGATCGTCGACGCGAATGAAGCATGGAAGAGCGAAGATCTTCCGGAACTCATCGAAATGCTTTCGGTTCTGGACGTTGAAATGGTGGAACAACCGCTGCCGGCCGATAACGACGCGGCTTTGGCCGCCTATCAGAGCGCATTGCCAATCTGCGCCGATGAAAGTTGTCATGGGCTCAAGTCATTCGAGGCATTGTGCGATGGCTATGCGATGATCAATATTAAGTTGGACAAGACCGGCGGATTGACAGAAGCGCTAAAGCTCAAAGCGCGGGCACTGTCGGAGGGGTACCAAATCATGGTCGGTTGCATGATCGGAACCTCGCTGGCCATGGCTCCGGCGGTTTTGCTGGCGCAGGGAGCAAAAATTGTTGATTTGGACGGACCGCTGCTCCTTGCGGAGGACAGAGAATTGCCGCTGCGCTATGAAGGGAGCCGCGTGTTTCCATCGGAACCCAGCCTTTGGGGTTGATTATTCAGCCAGGTTTAATTTGCAGGAGTGACTGAGAAATGGGTCGCATAGTTTATTTGAATGGCAGCTTCATAGCCGAAGAAGAAGCAAAAGTTTCCATATTCGACCGGGGATTTTTGCTGGCGGATGCGGTCTATGAGGTGACATCGGTGTATGGTGGAAAATTGTTGGACTTCGCCGGTCATATGGAACGGCTTGAACGATCATTGAACGAACTTGATATTCCGTTTGAAGTCGACCAAACCGAACTGCGCGAAATTCAGCGCAAGCTTGTGCGGATAAACAATATCAGCGAAGGCACGGTCTATCTGCAGATCACACGCGGTGTTGCCGACCGCAGTTTCAAATTTCCTAATTCGGATATCGAACCGACATTGGTTATGTTCACGCAGAGTCTCGAGGCTCTGAATCCTGCCGATCCCGAAATAGGAATTAGAGTGATTTCAGCCGACGATCTGCGGTGGGGAAGGCGTGATATCAAAACCACTCAGTTGCTTTACCCATCAATGACAAAGACGGCCGCGGTGCGGGCCGGTGTCGATGATGCCTTTATGGTGCAAGACGGGTATGTGACCGAAGGCACCGCATACAATGCATATATCGTGACAAAGGCCGGGACGATTGTAACCCGCCAATTGTCCATGGACATTCTGCACGGAATCACGCGCGCCGCCGTTCTAAAATATGCCCGGGAAGCTCAGATGACTGTGGAAGAACGCCCATTCACGATTGAGGAAGCGCAGGATGCCGCTGAAGCGTTCATCACATCAGCGTCTAACTATGTGATGCCGGTTGTCGAAATCGACGGCGTCCAACTGAATGATGGCGAGCCAGGTCCAGTTGCTAAGCGGCTTCGTGAACTCTACTTGGAGGAGAGCATGAAACGCGCTGAGTGACGCCTTTGCCAGTTTTTCAGATCCTCCGCTGTGTCAATGTCATCAAGCGTGTCGCAGTATTGGATCCGCCGGTCTTTCAGCGAATCAATCGAATCGGAAAGCGTATATTCGCTTGACCACCTGACATTGGTGAAAATCTTTGGTGCGTTACGGCGGAAACGTCCAAGACCAACCAGCCAGTAACCGCCATCCGAACACGGGCCGAAAACCGCATCGTGCCCGCGGAGCAGTCGAAAGGTCGCCGCAATATGGCGGGGGGTGATATCCGGAATATCGGATCCGACAATCACGGTTGGTCTGGGTGAAAGCCGCTTGAAAATACCCGCCATGCGCTGACCGAGGTCGCCTTGACCCTGCGGGATGCGTGGAATCGAATCAGGCCAGAAACGAGAAGTGATGGCGGACAAGTCGGGCGAGACCGCAAGTGTCGTGCACCAATTTGGATTGTTGCTGACCCGGCGCAATAACGCCGTGCTCTGACTGCGGTACCATCCTGTTGCGGCGACGCTGCCGATACCTTTTGACAGGCGTGTTTTGACGTTTCCAAGACGCGGTTCTTTAACGAATATGACCAGCCAGCGGTCAGTTCGCTTACTGGACGAAAAAGCGGTCAAGTATCTGCTCGTAAACCGATTTCAGCCGCCGGATATCGGCAACTCGAACATGTTCATCGACTTGGTGCATTGTTGCTCCGACAATGCCAAACTCAACCACTTGGCAAATGTCCTTTATGAAGCGCGCATCCGACGTGCCTCCGGAAGTTGACAATTCCGGCTGCAAACCGGTTTCAGATTCAATTGCATGGCTGACCAAGTCGGTCAGCGCTCCAGAGGGTACGAAAAAACTTTCGCTTCCCACCCTATGTTTCATTGTGATTTTAACGCCGAACTGATTTTCGATTGCATTGGTCTGACCTTTTAGCCATTCCAAAAGTGTAGTGGAGGTGTGCTGATCGTTGAAACGCAGGTTCGCGGCGGCGCGGCAACGACCCGGTATGATGTTGGAAGTCGGGTTTCCAGTGTCAATGCTGGTTATGCTGAACGATGATGGTTCGAAATTTTTCGAGCCTTCATCAAGAGGTGTCAGTGTCAGATTGTTGATTAGGCAGGCCGTCGCCGCCGCTGCATTATTGGCCTTATGCGGGTAGCCGGTATGCCCCTGTTTCCCTTCGAGCTCAAATTCGACATACAGAGAGCCGCGTCGTCCGATCTTCACCATTTCTCCCAAAACCCGGGGGCAGGTGGGTTCGCCAACCAGGCATCCATCAAGCCTTTCGTCGTTTTCCGCCATCCAATTCATGATGGCAATCGTTCCGTCGGTAGCTTCTCCTTCTTCGTCGCCGGTTATCATGATCGCGATGGAACCTGCGTCAGGTTTGCGTTGAGTGAAATCAATCGCTGCTGAAACAAAAGCTGCAACACCCGATTTCATATCGGCGGCTCCGCGCCCCCAGAGAATACCGTCGGCAATCACGCCTTCGAACGGATCATGGGTCCAATCGTTTCTGTCTCCTGGAGGCACGACATCGGTATGGCCGTTGAATCCAAATGTTGGTTTGTGTTTGGGGCCGTCAAATCGTGCGAACAAATTTGGCGTGCCGTTTCTGTCGATGCGAACGCAGCGAAATCCAGCTTTGGTCAGATGCGTTTCCAGCATCTCCAGAGCACCTGCTTCCACTTTAGACAAGGACTGACAGCGAATCAGGTCAACGGTCAGCTGGACCGGATCGATAAAATTAGAATCCATTATGAAATTTGATTATTTTGAATTAGGACTTGGCCGCGCTATGAATATGGTCGGTGATTCCTGTTTTGCTTCGGGTCTTCTGATCGGCACGTTTGACAATGACCGCGCAATACAGATTCACGCCTCCCGATGAGGGTGTGGATCCCGCGACAACCACCGAATTCGGCGGAACTTCGCCATAATGCACCTCACCGGTTTTTCGATCAATGATTTTGGTGGATTGTCCGATGAAGACGCCCATTCCAAGAACCGAACCCTCGCGGACAATCACCCCTTCGACGACTTCTGACCGTGCGCCGATGAAACAATTATCCTCAATAATGGTTGGTCCGGCCTGCATCGGCTCAATGACGCCGCCGATACCAGCTCCCCCAGAAATGTGCACATTCTTTCCGATCTGTGCGCAGGAACCAACGCTTGCCCATGTGTCAACTGTGGTGCGTTCGTCGACATAGGCGCCGAGATTGACAAAACAGGGCATCAGAACAACATGGGGCGCAATATAAGCCGAGTGGCGCACTAGGGCGCCTGGCACTGCCCTGAAATTCGCCTTTTTCCAGTCGTCGGTAGTCCAGCCGCGAAATTTACTGTCGATTTTGTCCCACCATAGACCGCTCTGTGGTCCGCCGCTGTGCGGTTCAAAACCATGCAGCCGAAAACTGAGTAAAACGGCTTTTTTGGTCCATGGTCTGAAGAACCATTCTCCATTATCTTGTCGTTCGGCAACTCGAAGTCTGCCTTTGTCGAGTTCGTTCAATGTGGTTTCCACAGCCATCCGCACATCGCCGCCGGTATCGACTGTAACGGTGTCGCTGATTTCCCACGCTTGGTCGATGATGCATTCCAATTCCGAATGATTCATTACTTTGCCTTCTGCCAGATCGAACATGCTGCCAGCCGAGCCTACTAAACCCATGCCGTGGTTTGGGCAAGCAAACGCTGCTATGGATTAGTGTGAATCAAAAAGGCGCTCAGACTGCATTTCTCCACACGAAGGACTCAGTTTCCATTTGTTGAGACGGCAGAGTCTTGATGGGCCTGTATCCACCTAACTGCGTTGACCGACCAGCGGCATCCACCTTTGTTCAAGCGGTCCACCCCCTGGGCATACGCTGTCGCTCAGATAACGTACAGAATTTTTCGCACATTCGCCTTTGCTGCTGGTTTTTTTCAGACAGAGAGGACCGACAATGGACAAGAAGGTCGACAAGCCGATGGAATTGATCTCGAATGCGACTTTTTGTTCTGCGATCCGCATGAACAACTGTTCAGTCCGGCGCCCCTTCTTTGATTCACCGCAGCTTTGGGGCGCGGGTTCGCTTGAGAATCTCACCTGCTGTGGTCTTTCCGGCAAGATTGAGGTTGATCAGTTCGCCAAACTCGCCAGTCATCGTCGATCAACTCACTTCACGAGACTCGTCGCGCCCGAACAACGACCTGAATTTCAGTCACACCAAGCCACAACCAATGTTTTGGCTTTTAGCGCAATTGAAATCTTCTGGAACTGCGGGCCGCCTCTCAAAGAATTATCCGGATTGAAGCACCGCTGCGCAAGCGACCGGCAGATCGGCCATGGTGTAGTCGCGCGGATGTCTTCGTGGGGGCGGCGGGTCCTTCGGCGGCGATTTGAGCGCTTCCAAGTAATCCGTAACCCACCAATTAAGAGTTTCATCGCAGCCGTCTCCATTCTTGGAGAGTTCTGCGACTGTAGGAGACTGTGTGATGCAATCAGGTGAATTGGCAGGGCATTTCAGACGCACATGGAAATGGTAGTTGTGCCCATATAGCGGCCGAATTCTCTGCAGCCACGCACGGTCGCCGGTTGCACGTTCGCACATTTCGATCTTAACCGCTGCTGCCACAAAAATTCGGTCCGTCCGAGGATCCTCAGCAGCTGCCTTCAACACCTGCATATGAGCTTCAGTCCAGTTGTCGTTGATACTGGTTTGGTCCTGCGTTCGCACCGAGATGGAAGATAAATCTTCACGCTCCTGCCTTGTCAGATCAAGTCGATCCGGCGGCAACATCCAGATATCCGCATCCAATCCGATCTGATGTGATCTGTGCCCCGAAGTCATCGGACCGCCCCGAGGTTGCGAAATATCGCCTACATAAAGCCCAGACCAGCCAGCAGCGTTCGCCGCTTCGCTAAGATCAATGAGATAGTCGATCATTTCAGGATGACCCCAATTGCGGTTGCGACTCAGCCGCATGGCTTGCCAGGTCGGTCCGGTTTCGGGCAGTTCGATGAGACCCGACGCGCATCCTTTAGCATAACTGCCGATGGCAGCCGGTGGCTGGGCAGAGGCTGTGTCGATGGCGCCAAAGAGTTGGTTAGCGCGCTCTTCTTCGGCGTTGCCAACGATGGCTGAAGCAACCCAAGCAAAAACAGCAAATGTCAGTTTTGTGATGTTCATTTCTTCATTTTCCTTTCGGTTGCACCCAGCGAAGGAGAAGCAGTCCCACAGCAAAGAGCAAGATCAGAGGTGTGGCACCAAGTCGCTGATCATCGGTGATTCCGGTTCCGACGGCGATCAAGAACGGTGCCAAAAAGGCGGTTGCTTTGCCGGAAAAGGCATACAGACCAAAAGCTTCAGTCATTCGGTCCTTATCGGCAAGCCGAACCATCATCGTCCGCGACGCAGCTTGCATTGTGGCACCAGCCCCACCCATGATGCACCCGCAAATCATGAATAGAATGTCAGGAGCAATGGAATTTGCTTTGACAGGAATTCCTACAACCATTTGTCTTGAAGTCGCGAACACCAGAGCACATACCAAAATTAATGCCACAGATGCAATAATGATCACGGGTTTTGGCCCCCAACGACGGTCAGCGAAGCCACCAAGCCAAGCGAAAATTGCGCCGGAAACATGAAGGAGAATACCAAACAGGCCGATTTGCACAATTGACCATTCAAGCACACCGGCGGCATAAATTCCTCCGAATGCAATGATTCCATTCAGACCATCCCGATAAAACATAGAGGCGCCCAAAAATGCAAACAGACTCCGGTTTTGCGGCAATTTGCGAATTGTCTTAACAAGGCCGCTGAGCGTTTCGGAACTGCGTCTTTCGGATCGTTCGCCGGTCCAAAAAAAGAATGGAATCATAAAGACAATGAACCAGATGGCTGTGAAAGGACCGACGAAACGCGTTCCCTCCCTGGTTTCGGGATTCAATCCGAAGGCCGGGCTGTTGCCGAGCAGTGTCACGCCGTCGTTATTTTCCGCGAAGAAAAGCAGGACGATAACCAGTGCCAAAATGCCGCCGACAAAACCAAATGCCCACCCCGATCCAGAAATTACGCCCAGTTCTTTTTTCGGCCCCAATTCCGGCAGCATGGCATTCACAAAAATTATTGCGAATTCGGCTCCAATCAGCCCGATGGCCACTGAGATCAGAGGCCAATAAATCGCACTTCCAGGCGCAGCCCACCACAACGTGAACGACCCAACTGAGCACAGTAACGAAAAAAAGATTATCCATGAGCGTCGGGATCCCGATCCGTCGGCCATGGCACCCAGCACGGGAGCTGTGATTGCGATGAATAGTCCTGATATCGTAAGCATCCAGCCCCAATATTCCTGACCTTGAACCGGATCTGCAGCTAATGCGGCTACGAAAAAAGGGCCAAAAGTGAAGGTGAGCAATAGTGTAAAGTAGGGTTGGGACGCCCAGTCGAAAAACATCCACCCCCAGATTCGGCGATTAAACCTTGCCATCGCATTTCCCTTAATCACTCGAGGGACAGAAGTTTGTTTGAATTGCAATTTTGTCAAGTGAAATCCAACCGACAGGTGGGATTGCTGCTTTGCAGTTGAGCAAATTGCTGTTTGCCAAATTTATAATGGATCGGTGATTGAAACTTTTGCGTCAATAATGAGTGACATCATGCATTGAATTTCGAAGCTTACGGGATATCATACCCGATTGAAAACGCTCATTTCCGCTGCTCGGAAAATGGATTGGAGGTTAATGCGATGGGGGAATTTCAGACACCGATCAAATACGGGATGATCGGCGGAGGAAGGACTGGTTTCATTGGTCCGGTGCACAGAATTGCTGCGGCGATGGACAATAATTTTCAGCTTGTGGCTGGTGCTTTTTCTTCGCAGCCGGAGGTTGCACACGCGTCGGCAAGGGAATTGGGAATTAATTCCAATCGCAGTTATGAATCTGCGCGCCAGATGGCAAGCCAAGAAGCATCACGTCCTGACGGTGTCTCAGCGGTTGTCATTGTAACGCCGAACCATCTGCACGCCGAACAAGCCAAAGCGGTCCTTGACGCAGGAATCCATGTGATTTGCGACAAGCCGCTGACCTCAACGCTTGCGGACGCGATTGATCTTCATCGTGTGGCGAGCGCATCGGACCGGGTCTTTGCCGTTACCTATTGCTATACTGGCTACCCGATGGTCAGAGAGGCAAGGCAGCGGGTGCTGCGCGGAGAACTCGGGACAATTCGAATGGTTCATGTCGAATACCCACAAGGCTCGCTCGCGACTCCGGTGGAAAAAACAGGCGTAAAAAAAGCGGTTTGGCGCACCGACCCGAAACGTTCCGGGCCAGGGGGAACGATCGCAGATATCGGAACTCATGCTTATCATATGGCACGATTTGTTTCGGGGCTGCGATTAGAGGCACTTTCGGCGCAATTGACGAGCTTCGTCCCCGAACGGAGAGTGGATGATGATGCACAGGTAAAGCTGCGTTTCGAAGGCGTCGCGCGAGGCTTCATTTGGGCATCGCAGGTTGCCGTCGGGCATGAGAACGGGTTGAAGTTCCGGATTTACGGAGAATCTGGCAGTCTTGAATGGACGCAGGCAGATCCAAACTATCTTTGGCACAGCCGGATTGATGCGCCTCGCCAAATGTTAACGCGCGCCGGCGTTGGCACAGGAGCCGAATCCTTTCGATATTGCCGTGCTTCAGCCGGGCATCCTGAAGGATATCTTGAAGCGTTTGCAACGATCTATTCTGAGGCGGCGTCGCTGATTCGTGCGGCAGAAGCTGGTATTCCCGCAGAGGCGGACGTGCTATGCCCCAATATTGATGATGGTCTCGAGGGCATGCGGTTTGTCGATGCTTGCATTCGGAGTTCGACTGCAGATGGAGCGTGGACTTCGTTAGAAGACGACGAGCCTTAATTCAGTCGGAAGGCAAGCCGATTCTGCGCACAGCCCGGACGTGGTCCCGGATGCTGTCTGATATCGTCAATTGAAACTGGCAGATGAGATGAGGAACAGGATCTGCGAGCGGTGGGCCAACATTTCAACCTGATTCTACTGTGGAGCCGGTTCGAGCCCCAACGCAATCCGTGCTGTGCTGACTATAGACGTGTCATCCAGTTTGGCTTCGCATAATTGCCGCTGTGGAGTGTCATGGTCAATGAAGCGGTCCGGCATGACCATAGGACGGAATTTAAGTCCGGAATCGAACTGTCCGGCAAAGGCTAATGCTTGAGTGACCTGAGCCGAGAATCCACCAATTGAAGCTTCTTCAACAGTGACCAGCGCCTCATGCTCCTGTGCCAGTCGAACCGCCAACTCTTCATCCAGAGGTTTTACAAAGCGGGCATCTGCGACGGTTGCCGATATTCCCTGTTGCTCAAGCTGTTCGGCAGCCGAAATGCAGTCCTGAAGCCTTGCCCCGCAGGAGAACAGCGCGACACGTGTTCCTTGCTTGAGGATACGGCCTTTTCCATGTGGTATCACTTTGCCGATTAATGGCATTCTTATGCCGGTTCCTGCGCCCCGAGGATAACGGAACGCAATCGGACCGTTATCCCACGCGACTGCAGTAGCAACCATGTGCACCAGTTCAGCCTCATCAGCGGGCGCCATGACAACTAATTCGGGGATGCAGCAGAGATAGGTAAGGTCAAATGCGCCGCAATGGGTCTGACCATCGGCGCCGACAAAACCGGCACGGTCCAAGGCAAATCGGACCGGGAGGTTTTGTATGGCGACATCGTGAATGATCTGGTCAAACGCGCGCTGCAGAAAAGTCGAATAGATTGAAACAAAAGGTTTGAGACCTTCGGCAGCCATGCCCGCGGCAAACGTCACCGCGTGCTGTTCCGCCAGCCCAACGTCGAATGTCCGATCTGGGAATACTGCGGAAAACCTGTCGAGTCCGGTTCCGGATGGCATGGCAGCGGTGACCGCAACAATATCATTGTCTTTCTGCGCTTCGCAAATCAGTGCGTTACTGAATACGCGAGTGTATGTCGGAGCGCCTCCCGCAGACTTATGCATCTTTCCGGTAGCGACATCGAATTTGCCTACACCATGAAATTTATCGTCGGAACTCTCGGCAGGTGCAAATCCCTTGCCTTTTTTGGTGATGACATGCAGCAGGATCGGGCCTCTGTTCTCATAGTCGCGCAATAAGCGAAGCACTGGAATCAAATGATCCAAGTTGTGACCGTCAACAGGCCCGACATACCGGAAGCCTAACTCTTCAAACAATCCGCCGCCCTGGAGTATTCGGCGCGCATATCCGTCAGCTATTTCGGCTGCCGCCTTGATCGGTGATGGCAACGCATCTTTCAGCTGTGTACCAAACTCGCGAATCGTTACGAATTCCTTGGTCGAAAAAAGCCGCGTCAGATATTTGGACATGGCACCGACCGGTGGTGCGATCGACATTTCATTGTCATTAACGATAACAATCAATTTGTTAGCCATCGCTCCGGAATTGTTCAAGCCTTCGAAAGCCATTCCGCCGGTTAATGCGCCGTCGCCAATTACCGCGACAACATTATGCTGTTCGCCTTTCAGATCACGCGCAACCGCAAATCCGAGTGCCGCTGACACCGAGGTCGAGGCGTGAGCTGCTCCGAACGGGTCAAACTCACTCTCAGATCGCTTGCTGAAACCAGAAAGCCCGCCTCCTTGTCGAATTGTGTGCATTTGGAAGCGCCGACCGGTCAGCATTTTGTGCGGATAAACCTGATGACCAACATCCCAAATGATTTTATCCTGAGGAGCGTCGAACAAATGGTGGAGTGCAACCGTCAATTCGACAACCCCAAGTCCTGCGCCGAGATGTCCACCGGTCTGGGAGACGGTTGCGATAAGTTCGTGTCGGACTTCATTAGCCAGCTGTTTCAGCTGTGCTGTGTTAAAATTGCGCAAATCCGAAGGTTTGGAAATCTGGTCAAGAATCTGGGTGGACAAGGTCATATGCGGTTTACGGCAGTACGGTGCTGAACCAGCGCGCTCCCTATTAGATAAAGAGAAATTCGGTTTTATACTTCGGGTTAGTTATACTTTTTGACTCCGATATGATCAAATTGACAAATTGCGACGGCCTCTTCACACTTCGAAGAATGACAGAGGGGAGTTCAATGGTCAAACGAATCAAGTCGGAAATTAAGAAAAAATTGGATTTTCAGTCGCACCTGAACGGAATTGTGCTCTTTAGGACACTTCTGAATCCTGCCTAATTCGACAGATATCACGAGTAATCTGCGAAACAACTGTGTTTCTATGTCAGCGAATCTGCAACTTAACCAGAACTGGAGCGAATGAGATCCGTTGACCGAATTCAATCAAATTGTTCACTATGCTTATTGCGTTTTGGGTAAATTAAGTCTCTTAATCAATAAGTAGGGAGCGGTTATGCCGCAAAAAAACAACTCTCCTTTGGCAACTGTCGACTCAACTTTTTTGGAATCGCTCGCCGAATCGGATTGCTCCGACCAGTTTGCGGTACATGCATCAGGACTCAAGCTCCCGCCTGCACTAAAACCCAATTCTCGGCTCAAGATGGACGGTCTTGAGTTTTTGTCCCTGATCCCGGCTGCAACGGTCCCGGTCGCGTTCTTTGATCCTCAGTATCGCGGCGTTCTCGACTCGCTGGCTTACGGAAACGAAGGCAAGTCGCGTAACAAGCGGCGTCATGCACTTCAGCAAATGCCGGAAAAGACGATTAGCGAATTCGTGCGCGGCATTGACAGCGCACTGGTTCCTTCCGGCCACTTGTTTCTTTGGGTGGACAAGTTCCACCTGTGCGAAGGTGTGCATTCTTGGCTGGACGACACGAGCTTGAAAATTGTGGATTTGTTAACTTGGGACAAGAAAACTTTCGGTATGGGCTACCGTACGCGGCGGCGCGGAGAGTACTGCATAGTTCTTCAAAAGAATCCAAGACGGGCGAAAGGTGTATGGAAGGTCCACAACATTCCTGATGTATATCAAGAGTCGGTTTCTCAGCGGAATCATCCGCACGCGAAACCGATAGGACTGCAGGGCCAGCTTATGGCTGCGGTAAGTGATGAGGGCGATTTGGTTATAGACCCGGCCGCTGGTTCGTTTTCGGTGTTGGAGGCCGCCCGGGAAAGGCATCGCACGTTCCTTGGCTGCGATTTAAATGGTTAAGCCACACGGCGGGTGCGGGTTTTCAACCCCTGAAATCCTCAGACTGTGAGAGGCGGCGAACGGCCCTGATCTTCACTGAAGGATGACCATCCTTCCGAGATTGAATGCTGGCCCTGCCGAAGGCGGCGTTCGCTTTGAAGCACAGATCCGGCTCGGGTTCGCTGCGCCTCATATCGTTGATAACGGATTTCATTTCGGATTGCGGAATGCGCGGTTCGGTTCCGAACGGCGGTTCTTTGCGGGAACCGGTCCGCCGTTCCGCAGATCGCCGGCCGGGCAAGGGCGGGGACGGACCGGCTGAGCCGGTTGGAATTTCCCATATGCGGATTATTTTTGCTTTTCATATTGCAAACGTTTTGCTTTGATGCGATATACAAACCGGAGAGCGGCTTAAACGAGCTGACCGATTAATTTATAAGAGATCCCCTGCGGCAGTGCAGCTCTCCCGGATTAGGATTTTTTTAGAATGCCGACTAAGGACGGGAACCGGCTCAAAGCCCCGGTTCACGACAAATTTTTTTACGATGCGGTTCTGTCCGACGATCAAGCGGTCGCGCTGCTGCTCAAATCGCTGCTGCCGGCGCGCATTGTCGAACGGATCGACTGGGCCGCCGGACCGGAGAGGCCGGCGGACCGGCTGACCACGAAGGCGGGCGCTTCGCTCATTCCCGATTGCTGGCTCCGCTTCCCGATGAAGGAGGGGCGGCGGGTCAGCTTCATCATCGAGCACAAAAGCGACGTCGATCCGCGGACGCCGTTCCAGCTCATGCGCTACTCGACCGAGATCGTGACGGCGTCGGCCAGGGGCGGGAGCGGGCGGCCTTTTCTGGCCGCCCCGGTGGTTTCGCTGGTGGTGAGCCATGCGAACCGGCCCTGGGACCTGCCGCGGCTGATGATCGACAGCATGGAGCATCTGGCCGGCCACCGGTCCGCGGATGCCGGGGAAGTCCGCCTCGTCAGCGGGGAGTTCCACCGCCAAGCGGATCCGCGCGAAGCGGGCATGGGCTACTTCGTCGCCGATCTTTTTTCGATGCGGCTGACCGATATGCCCTCCGATCCGGTGCTGCGCGGTGTGCTGGCGGCGTTGAAATGCAGCGGAAAAAACAATATCGGCGATGAATGGACCGCGGCGATCGCCGGGATGTTCAAAAGCGAGCGATTGTTCACGCACGCGGCGCTCTATGTCGGAGAGGAGCTGAACTGCGATCCGAAGCGCATCGCCCTGGAATTGGAAAGGCTTGAACCGAACGGAAAGGAAAAGATGATGGGAAAACTGAAGCCGCAGTTCGAAAAATGGGTCCTTGAAGACGAACGCCTCAAGGGAAACCGCGAAGGACGGCAGGAAGGAATGGCCGAACTCATTCTCGAGCTTCTTCAAGACCGGTACGGCAAGCTCCCGGATTGGGCAAGAGCGAAGCTGGGCCAGGCGGAAAGCTCGGATCTGAAAAAAGTCGGAACCGCGGCCATGCGGGAGAAATCGCTTGAAGCCGTCTTCACGGCGGCTGGACTTAACCCGGCGGGCTGATTAAGACACCTCAATTAATTCCACTCCAAACCGGCTGAAATTTAATTGGTTTGCACGTGGAAAATCATTGGCAAGTATAATCTATGCATGATGCTGGATGATGAGTTTCTTTGGATCGAAGGCGAGCGGATGGATTTCTTTTGCTGTGAAGAGTTTCGGGAACAGGTGAAAGGCTGCAGCCCCTCGATACTGAGGCTGGACCAAGCGATTGATTCCAGGATGTTCCGGAGCGAGCTTGAGATGACTCTGAACCACAGATCCCCGTCCGTGCAGAGCGGTCGGCCCGTGACCCGGTGAAGATGTTCAAGGTTCAGTTCCTCAATCTCTGCACGGCGCCTCAGACGAGGCGGCTGACCGTCACATCTCGCGCATGTTCACCGGTTTCGAGGAAGGGTGCCTGCCTGAACAGAAGACCATCCGGGCATTCCGCAGGCGGCTGAACAAGGCGGAGACTTTCGAAAGATTCATTGAGATGTTCGGCGAGGCTGTGAACCTGGCCGGATTCACCGCTTCCAAGGGTCACATCGTTGATGCGGGTGGCAGCGAAGGCTCCCGTGCAGCGCTTCACCGAGGAAGAAAGGCGTAAGAAAGAAAAAGGGAAGAAATCCGGGGCGGTCTGGGAGAATGAGCCTCACAAGGCGCGGCAGAAGGACACGGATGCGGGCTGGACGGCCTCATCCGAACGGCAAAGATCGCGTCCGCCCCGACCCATGACGGCTGCCATCTCGAAGATCTCATCGACCGGCGCAACAGCGGCGGCGATGTCTGGGACGGCACCGCGCATCAGCCGGCCGACAACCGGGAGTTTCTGAAGAATAACCGCTTCCGCGTATGTATGATCACCGGGTTGCTGCCGGTCGGGAGGTCGCTGCCCCTCGGGAACGGGTATGTATATATTTTCTGTCTTCGGGTTGCCACCTTCTCCTGTCCAGCTGCTGCCGGTTGCGCACCCGCCGGTTGTGCCCGACCAGCGCCGCTGTGAGGGGAAGCCGTCGCCGATGCGACATGACACGAGCAGGCAAGGACGGGTGAAGGGTATCCCTTTGGCAGGTGACCGCGGACGGTGTGCGTCGACCCGGCGCCGGGGCATTGGTCGAGAACTATGGAAGAATACAGCAGCGTGGGCACCGGTGAAGGCGCCGCCGGCACATGCGGTTCCCGCCTAAGGACCGGACGCGTATGCGTCTGTCCACCGCTCACCAGGGTGTCGTGGCGGATTCCTTGACCGCATCCGGCATACGATAGCTGATGCCGGCGTCGTCATATATCGATCTGTCAAGCAATTCAACGTAGTTGGTGAATGCAAAGGGCTGGACGCCTGGGAAAACTCTGGCAGCGACCCTTTTCATTTTCTGCTGAGCCTTAAAAAGTTCTAGCACACCAAAGGTCGACTGATTTGGAAATCCAAGTGCGTTGGCCTGTCGATCACCCACCAAGGCGCGGGAAAGCCTGTACAGGGCACTGGTGAACTTTTTCTGCTTTTTCGGATCATGCATGTTAGCGAGTATGGGGATCGCGTCAAAATATTGACCGGCCACAATGACCGCATCCGAACAGGGAGGAGGTTCGCAGATCATCGCCAGTTTCCGAAGATGATCCGCCTTTTCCTCGGATTCGAAGTAACGCAGCAGTTCGTCGGGAAGTCCCATCAGCCATCCAGCGTAACGCCATATCCGCATGTATGCCTCGCCGTCTTCCTCGGTCAGGTCTGCGCCAAGTTTACGCGCGGCTGATATGGTTTTGGTGGAAAAGCCGCAAGTTCCCAGTGCCAGATGCGCCATATGAAGGGGCCGTCCCACGGACGCCGTGTCCCAGTCGCCGCTGTCACTTTGTTCTATCAACCGTCGCACCTGCGAGTGAATGAGCCTGATGCGGACCGAGAGCTTCCAGCCGTCTCCGGTGCGCTCAAGGCCACCGGGCATGAAAATATCTAGAATATGCCGAGCATTCTGCCGGAGACGGCGGGTGTTGCCCGTGGCGCGTCCGGTATGATTGAACATCCTGCCTATGCCCTCGACCAGTCCTGATATATGCGCGTCCAACAGGGTCGCGATAACGATCAGGTCGGAATTCTTGAAGAATGCGTGCGCAGCCACCTTCGCTGTTTCCGGGTCGATGACGACATGGTCTGGAGGACTCGAGACGAACTCGAAGAATTCCCTCAGTTCGGCGGGAGCCTCCCGCATACCCTCCTTGTCCTGCTCCATGCAGGCCGAAATGATTTTATGGGGGGAGGATTTCCCTGGACTGAGTTTGGCCAGGGCTTCCATCGCCGCGTCCGAGATTGGATCTCCTACAAGTGTGTTCCGGAGGTAGATTTGGGAAAGCTCCGGATCGAATGCGCGGGCCTTTTCTTGTCCTTGTCTATAATCAGCAGGAATTTCCATATCAAAGCCTCCATCATTCCGATATCTGGGTTCGAAATCAGCCATTTAGGTATCTAATGATACCCGGTTTCCTTTCGATCGGCAAGGCGTAAATTTCGGAGCGGGTGTGTAATATTTACACACCTTGTCGGAGCGGAGATTCTCGCTAACGCGATTTCGCGTTAATTCACGGTCTTTCCGGGCGTCTGCGAAGGCCGGCCCGTTCTATACGGGTATGGCACAGGTCCGAAGGGTCTGTCTTTTCCGGGGCAGGAGAGTCGATCAAGCGCACAGGGAAGGCGGGAAGGCTTTCCCGCAAGGAAACAAGAAGTTTCTGACCAGTTCCCAAGCCCTATAGCAAGAATAGAAGCGGCGTTTGCGATAGGCCAACGCCCCCCGGAAACAGCCTGAAACTTCAGGTCAACGCCTCGTGGAAAGAGAAGCTGGGCTTGTCCTGCATCTTTTATTAAGTTTGTCAGGTGGCTGACGCAGTTCCCTAAATTGTGCCAGTTTAAAAACCCCCTGATTCTGCATTTTGGAACAGTTCGGCGGCGGCTGACGGAGACCGGACGCGGCGGTTTTCGGGTCTCCGCGGCTGGATTTCCGGCTGATTTCCGACATTTCGACGGGTCTGCCGGCGGTTTTCATGCGTCGAGGCGGATTCCGCGCACACCTGTCCTGTGGCCCGAATGGGCGGCGGTGATTTCCGCTGCGGAGGGGAGGGCCGTCAGGCCGGAAGCGGCGGCGGGCCCCGGCCTTTGCACCGCCAGGCGTTGATCGTGGTTCCGATTTTCTGGATGTTGGCGGCGCAGACGGCAAGGCCGGTCATGCGGGCGAAGCCGTCCGCGCCGTAGGACAGGACCCGGTCCAGGCCTTTATGCTCCAGTTCGTTGATCGCGTATTCGACCGCGGAATGGGCCCGTCGCGCTTCGGCATAGCCGGGGGCGGCTTCCCGCTCCCGGTCCGCTTTGCCGCGGCGGCCTTTTTTGTTCATCACCGGCATTTCGGCGATATCGCCCAGGGCCGCCAGGATGCCGGGCGACCAATGCCCTTTGTCCAGGCTGAAGACGCCGATCCGCCCGAACCGCGCGCTGATCCGTTCGGCCAGAGGAATGATGCTTTCCCGGTCGCCGCCGGTCCACTGGATCTCCCAGTCCAGCTTGTAGCCCAGCCGGTCCACCGCGATGGAGACCGGCACGCCGAGTTCGACCGGCCGACCGGCCTTGCCCTTCGATATCCACCTCGTGTGCGGCTCGTGCACCGAGAAGATCTTATCCCCGTGCGGAACCAAGTCTCCGTCGATCAGGCGGGTGCGGACATGGCCCGAAAGCTTAGCCGCCATAGCGCAGTATCTCCAGATCGCCCCGACAGCCGGCCGCTCGGCGGCCAAAACCGGTTCCGGCAGATCAAGAAGAGTCTCCCTCACCCTCTTGATCAGCGAAGCGGACTGCTCCAGCAGGTCCCGGACCTGCGCGGAGCTGTCAACGCTTGTCCGGCGGAGCCGCCGCGCCAGCCGGCTGGAGCGATTCCCGAGCTTGGCCTTCAGATGCTTGTGCTGCCGCCAGCCTTTGATGTTCCTGCGGGCGCACAGCCTGCCGGTCTCGCGCACCGCGCAGCCCACCGCTTCGGAAAGCAGACGGTGGTCGACCGGATGTTCGACGTCGGTCTCCACAACAAACGAATCCGCCTTCACATCGACCGGACCGCGGTGCTTCACGATCCTGTGACCGAGCTGCATGATTTTACTGTTGACGAACCGAAGCGTATCCTCGTCGAGAAGCTCCGTCAGATTGTACGCGATCCGGGGAGACTTGAACTGATCATGATAATCCGGACACTGCAGCATGATCCGGATTTCGGCATGCCTGCACATCTCCTCAAGGCGGTCGAAGTCGCAGTTGAGCCACTGTTTCAAAATGCCAGGGCAGGAACCTGCCGGAAACTCATGCCCGGACGGCCGTTCTCAAGGCTGGCCCGTTCCGAATGCTTCGCCTCCATGTGAGCCAAAACCGCCTGACGGGACTTCTCGTTGCAGTAAAGCGCCTTCAGGCCGCTCAGCAGACGGGGAATGTCGTCCCGCGACTGCTCGTTGATCTGAAGTTCCTCGATCGGAACATGAAACAGTTGAAGATTTTTCTCAAATGTGGTTCTCATGACATTACCTTTTGTTGAAGATTCGCCTATTTGACACAATATCTGGGCGAATCTTCCACTTTTATGCCATATCTTCCGAATCTTCGCAACCACAAACAGCAGAAAATTCTATGCACGGTAAGGCTTTGAACGACCGAATCGACTTTTCCGGCAGACACTAAATTGTAATTTTTCTCAATCGTCTCGACGTCATGTAATCCATCGCCTTCCGTTGCGGGCACATCGCGTAAGTTCGATCAACAAGTCTCTGCTGAGCCTCTTGCAAAATTGGGCCGCGCACCTGGTTTTCTGCGAAAAAACGCTGAAATCGAGGGGTGCGGGAGTTGCAAGGAATCGGCCATCCGCGGTATCTTGCAACCAGTAAAACCACAAAATAACGGAGGTGTGGCCGATGTCCCTGCAAGAGAGTATAAATGATCGCTGGGGATTTTTTCAAGCGGAACTTTTTCCTTTTCTCGGCGAAGAGGCCGGTCCGCTCTGCGACAGCCATGAGCAGCTCGTCATAGCGATCGAGTATTCCAGACTGGAGCATCAGATCCGGTTCACCGGCCGCAGGCCCGGCCGGCCGCGGGAAAGCCGGTTGAGGCTGGCCCGCGCATTTCTTGCCAAGGCGGTGTGCGATCTGCCCACAACCCGGTCTCTGATCGATCGTCTGCATTGCGACCGGGTGCTGCGGCAGCTGTGCGGCTGGCTTCACCGCGGCGAAGTTCCCTCCGAAGCGACGTTTTCGCGGGCTTTCGCGGAGTTCGCCGGGGAAGGCCTGACGGAGCGCGTTCACGATGCCATCGTCAAACAGATGTTTGACAATCGTATCGCCGGTCATCTGTCCCGCGAGAAAGCGGTTCCGAAGCCGGGCCGGAAGGCCGGGGCGAAACGCCGCCCGGGCCGTCCGCGCAAAGGAGAGGAAGTGAAAAAGCCGCTCACCCGCCTGCAGCGTCAGCCAAGGATGACGCTGGAAGAGATGATCGGGGATCTGCCCTCGGCCTGCGACTTCGGCGTCAAGAAGGACAGCAGGGGCCGCCGCGGTTTCTGGAAGGGATACAAGCTCCATGCCGATGTCGCCGACGGCGGCATTCCGGTCAGCTGCCTTCTCACATCGGCCTCGCTGCATGACAGCCAGGCGGCTCTGCCCCTGGCGGCGATGTCGGCCGAACGGGCCGACAGTCTCTACGATCTCATGGACAGCGCTTATGACGCCGATGAAATCCGCGCATGCTCTCTCCGCCTCGGCCATGTTCCCCTGATCGAGCCGAACCCGCGCCGGAACCGGGAGCTCAAGGCGGAGCTTCACAGCAGCCGGCGCGCCGACCGCGCCGCGCGTCATGTGCCGGCCGAAACGGCGCGCATGCGGGAACGCTCGACGGTGGAGCGTTTCTTCGGCCGCCTCAAGGACCAGTTCGGGGCCAAGCATGTCCGGGTGCGCGGCAATAAGAAAGTGTTCTGTCATCTGATGTTCGGCGTGATCGCCCTGCTGACCGATCAGATGATGCGCATGAACATCTGAACCGGCTTCAATCCCTTATCACCGCCCCCGGAGAGCTTCCTGTCTCAGGAAGGCGCTCCCGCTCGCCTTGAAAAAAGCCGAAAGCCGGAAAAAAGGGCCAAACCGGCTCCGGCACGGCGAATCAGGACGAATCCCGACCCTCCAAGCCCGTGATCAGGGCCGGGCGGCGACCGTCAGCCGGACCGGAGCTCCAAAAGCCGGCATCATCGAGGAATTTTGCAAAAACCTCTGCTGACTGAAAAGTCGATGACCCATAACGTGGGGCGTGTGAATATATCCTGTACACGGATCACACCCTACCCGATTCGGTCGCCGACGGTAGCACCGTCGCCGAAACGACCACACGGAATATTCTAGCGAAAATGGACGTTGTGCATTCCTGATTTTAGGCGACAGAGGACTATGTTGCAGGTCCGATTCTGCAGATAGACATTATGGCATAGGGCCGACAGGGTGGTTGTGCTCCTTACCATCGCTCCGACGGAGCGTGAGGAAGTGCAGATATACCATACGCGGGTCGGGCGCAGCATCCGGTATTTACGGCCATTGACTTTGTGCACGATGTAATTCGTTTGGAGAACCGAGAATTCGAATAACCGCCCAAGACGCCGTTCGTTGGTCCGTTCACGGAGGTGAACACTGTACCGTCCGAAGTTGGAAACACCGGAACCGTGGGCGATCGAGACCGGTGTGCATGAGGTGGGTCCGATGGACTCGACGACGGTACAGAAGTAACTCCCGACAAACGAAACGGAACCCCGCTCGCGCCAGGTTCACGAGAGCTGCGGTAAAGCGGTGGATTGTGAACTATCTTCCTGAAAAAAGGCCGTTCTGGTGATCCTGGAGCGTCGATACCGTCTGTAACTCAGCAATGAATCAATTGGCTCTGGCCCAATAGGCTGTGGTGGTGTTGACGGACGATGTCAACTGCGATAGCTATGTTCCCGTAGGGATAAAGGGGGAAGGGAACATATGTCGGTTGGCGAACGCAGACTGCCCCATCACCCCGCCTTATTCAACGAAAAAACGGCACGAAGAGGGGTCTCCTGTCAAGGCGAAAGTAGCTTCACAACTATTGGGCGACCCGCGAAGAAAGCGTGGATAGATGCTGACAAACACCAATGATTTTCCTTCGGCCTATGCCAAAGGCTACGAGAAAGCGTGTGCAGTAAACCGGACGGCTGCGGAAAAATACATGAAGCACACGAGAATTGGCGATCCCGAGCTCGATCCCATTCTTGAGGAATTAGTGTCATTGCCGACGAAAGACTGGGGGAAGTACGTCGAAGCGGGAATCGAGCAGAAAAGCGAGATATTGAAAACCGCACCGGAACCGCTGCGCAATTTTTTTCGTGATATCGAGGAACCTGAATGGCTTAATCTGGAGTCGTTTCTTCCAGCTGTCCGCGCTTTTCATTTGAACGCTGATTTCATTTTGGCTGCATTTGTAACCGGTGTTCTCGTGGAGGGATTTTCAACACTCATCGCCAAGTCCTTCAACATGACCGGGCGCGTGTTTGCGACCGAAAAAAGACTGAAGCAGAATAACCGGCAATTGGTGGAAATATTTTTTCCGGGCGGTCTGAATAGAATGGGTGACGGCTGGAAGCTGTCCGTGCGTGTTCGTTTCGTGCACGGTCGGATAAGAAGCCTGCTTTCACAACATGATACATGGCGCTTCGACGAATGGGGTGTGCCGCTCAGCGCGGCTCATCTCGGGCTCGCGAACTCAATCTTTTCTAAGCGGATGCTTGACTATGCGACGTTGCTTGGTGCAAAATTCACCAAGGAAGATCGTCAGAGTGTTCTCGATGTCTGGCGATACACCGGGTATCTCATGGGGGTACCTGAATCCATACTTTATACCACCGCTGCGGAAGCCGATGAAATATACAGGATCGGATTCCTTTGCGAACCACCTCCCAGCGAAGACTCCGTGATCATGGCGAACGCGTTGATAGGTGCCATTCCAGCGGTCGCGAACATTCGGGACGAGGCTGAAATCAAGAAAGTACTGAAGCAGGTTTACCAGCTTTCCCGGTCGCTCATCGGAAATAGATTGGCCGATGACTTCCAATATCCGAAGACCAGCAGCGTCGGCCCCCTGCTCCTTTTCAGAGTCAAGCAGCGCGTTCAGAGATTGCTGGTAACGGCGCATATGCAGAGATCCAAGAATTTCCATCAACTTCTCGAAGTTTCGGCGTATGATAAGCTGGGATTGAAATACGATCTTCCCGACCAAGTGGAGCACGAGAAATCCACTCCATGGTAAGTTAGTTTCAGTAAAGAGACTCCCTGCTTGAAAATGCCGGGCGCAAGAACCTGCCGGAAACTCGTGCCCGGACGGCCGTTCTCAAGGCTGGCCCGTTCCGAATGCTTCGCCTCCATGTGACCCACAACCGCCTGACGGGACTTTTCGTCGCAGTAAAGAGCCTCCAAGCCGCTCTGCAGACGGGGAGTGTCGTCCCGAGAACGCTCGTTGATCTGAACATGAAACCGTTGCAGATTTTTCTCGAATATTATTCTCATGGCCTCACTCAAAGTTGAAGATTTGCCCTTTCGACACGATATCTGAGCGAATCTTACGCTTTTTCGCCATATCTTCCGAATCTCCGCAATCACAAACAACAGAAAATTCTATGCACGGTAAGGCTTTGAACGACAGAATCGACTTTTCCAGCAGACACTACATAAGAACGAACTTTCGTATGTAAAAGCTTGGTGTTTTGGACTGAATGATTGTGTCGGCGGTCTTTTACATCCAGCACCCAAATGTACTTCTTCCCTTTCAACCAAGACGAAGGGTAGTTTATTTGGAACGGGTTCAAGCGTCGTTTCGCGTGTGATGGGGACATGCCGGGACATCAGTAGCTGGGACCTGTTCAAAAATTATTGTTCAAAGTCGAACCAATTTAGCAGCGGACGTTGAAATTGCTTGGCTGAAACCAAATGAGTCTCTAAAATTCACTGGACAAATTGTTGTCTTATTGCACAATCACATTTGCGTAATGAACACTTGGACGCAGGACCGGAAGAGATGGTAGAAGCGGCAACAGCAGGGCGGCGCAGAAGGGGAGCGGGACGACAAGCACGGATTGCAGAGCGGACCAGTGCGCTCGCCGATGAATTGAAGCCAGTTCGCGCTGGTTTGACTGGCGGAAAATACAAGGCATTGGATGATACGGGCATTGCTGACATTAGAGAAGCCGTATCCGAACTGTTGGAACGCGTTGGTTTAGCCAATCCAACATCGTCGGTTGTCCGATATTGCACTGAGGTCGGAGCCAAGCTGAGTGAGAATGGACGGCTGCGGTTTCCACGGCAAACCATTGCTGACACCTTGGATAAAGCTGCGAAATCAATGGTTTTGCATGGTCGCGGCAAAGACCAGGATTTGGAAATCGCTGGCCAGCGCGTGCATTACGGTACGGGCGGTGCAGCGGTGCATATCGTTGATGCGCGGACCGGCGAGTACCGGGACTCCGTCCTCCTCGATATCTATAATATGGCGCGCATCGTTGATTGCTGCGAGCATATCCACTTTTACTATCGAACGGTGGTTGCGCGTGATTTGCCGGATATGTTCGAGCTGGACGTTAACTCGCATTATGCAGCTCTTCAAGGCACAACCAAACATGTTGGGGGATCGTTTTCGATACCGCGCAGCGTTACCGCTGTTCTCGATATGTGCATTGAAGCGGCTGGCAGTGAGGCGGCTTGGCGAGCGAGGCCGTTTATGTCGACCAACTCCTGTTTTGTTGTGCCACCGCTGACATTTGCAGAGGATGCATGCAATTGCCTCGAGGTGGCGGTTTTGGGAGGCATGCCCGTCAACCTTCTTTCAGCCGGTCAGGCCGGTGCGACTGGACCAGCTGCTTTGGCGGGAACAATTGTTCAGGAGATGGCCGAAAACTTGGCGGGTTTGACTTATGTCAACGCCATAAAACCGGGTGCTCCGGCGATTTTCGGCATGTGGCCGTTTGTGTCCGACCTGCGGACCGGAGCGATGTCCGGCGGTTCCGGTGAACAAGCGATTTTAATGTGCGCTTCGGCACAGGTTGCGCAGTCATATGGTATTCCAGTTAGTGTTGCGGGAGCCATGACCGATTCAAAGATGCCGGATATTCAGTCTGGATTCGAGAAGGGTTGCAACCAGACATTGATCGGCAATTCCGGGGCGAATATGATTTATGAATCAGCCGGAATGCACGCGTCGCTTCTGGGGGCATGCTATGAGTCGTTGGTGCTTGATAACGATTCTTTGGGAGCGGCGATGCGGACGGTCCGCGGTGTAGAAGTCAACGAAGAGACACTGTCTGTGGATGTGATCGCCGAGGTGACGTTGAACGGGCCAAACCACTATCTTGGCGCTGAGCAGACACTAAATCTTATGCAAACCGAGTATATCTATCCCGATGTCTGCGACCGATTAAGCCCGAAAGAGTGGAAAGAGCAAAACCAAGAACTCGCACTTGATCGCGCAGAGAAGCGTGTTGTGGAGATTCTGGCCAACCACTTTCCAAATCCCATCCCCGAAGCAGCCGACAGGAAGCTGCGCGAGACACTTCCCGTCAAGTTAGATCTCAAGGATATGGGACCGCGGTAAACGATAAGGGAACCGGTCGACCTGATCAGTCCGATAAGCGCTGGACCCGAATGTCAAAAGCATATCGGCACTGTGTGTTAGTCTACTCACGTGTCAGCGTTGGTTGCAGGTAAAACTGCACAACCAAATTTAGCGCCCGCGTATCAAAATTTTGAATGGTGAGAGTCATAAAATTCACCTGATCGAAGGAACACCAGCCCTTTGGATAGCGCTATTCCAAAGATGAGCGTTTCGGCATGTTTGAATTAGTGACGTTTCAGGTTATCCAATAGCTTCTTGTCTGCGGTTCTGTCTCGCAACGAAGATGTTATCCCGTCGACGCACATGGTTTAATGCCGAACGGAGAGGTTGAAAGAATCCTTCCAGGGTCGTTGGGGTCTTTCCCGATGGTCAATCCTGTCTCTGCCTGGCTGCGGCCAGGTTGAAACACGTCGCCGGCACGCAGTGGAGCACGCGAAAGTATATGAACATGGATCCGCTGCGCGAAATGAAACTTCAACATAACGGAGTCGCCGTCGCATGATCGAAAGTGCGAAAGATTCTGGACACTACCGTCTTCCGTGAGCTGCTGGCTTTGATTGAGTTATGCAAGAACCTCATGAAATTTTGGTCGAATCAGTGAACTGGTCAATTGAACAGATCTGTTCTGTCGGCTTTTCCTAACAGTGACAATGCGCGGGGACTTTGCGAGCTTGAGGATAGACGCGGACGCATCAGAGGCTCGAGCGAGCTTCATCGGTCGCAGTTATCTCGATAGGTTGCATTTCGGTTCGTGAATTACAGCGACATTCAAAATTCCTTTATGGACCGACATGGATTTTTTTCTTCAAATGCAGTTGAAGACCATATAACATATGAGTGGGAGACGGGAATCAGAGGAGGAACGAGTGGCGGAGATCCAGCTGCGAAACGTCTCGAAGCGCTGGGGCGACTTCACCGGTGTTGAGAGCTTTGATCTAACCATTTCAGACAGAGAGTTTCTTGTTTTGCTTGGGCCTTCGGGCTGTGGAAAAACAACGACAATGCGAATGGTCGCCGGTCTCGAAGATGTCACCGATGGTGAAATCCTGATCGACGGGAAGGTCGTCAATGATCTTGATCCCAAGGACCGCGATGTCGCGATGGTATTCCAGTCCTACGGTCTTTACCCGAATATGAATGTTTATGAGAACATTCGCTTTCCCCTCAAAGTTCGAAAGGTCGATCCTTCCGCGCATGACGAACGCGTCCAGCGGGCGGCAAGCATGGTCGAACTGAATGAATTCATGCACCGCAAACCGGCAGAGTTGTCAGGTGGACAGCGTCAAAGGGTTGCGCTGGCTAGAGCGATTGTTCGCGAACCCAATGTCTTTTTGATGGACGAACCGCTGTCGAATCTGGATGCTAAGCTGCGTGTTTCTACAAGAGCGCAGATCAAAAATCTCAGCCATGAGCTGAAGGTTACCACAATTTACGTGACTCACGATCAGATAGAAGCCATGACTTTGGCAGATCGTGTTGTTGTGATGAACAAAGGTGTTGTTCAGCAGGTTGGAACACCTGCTGACATCTATGATCGCCCCACCAATACATTTGTCGCCGGATTTATTGGTTCCCCGGCCATGAATCTTGTTGATGGCCAAGTCGCGGACGGCGTGTTCAATGCCGAGCATATTTCGATCCCCGGGTTGCGCGTGCCCAACGGCAGTGTGACACTGGGGTTTCGGGCCGAGGATGCGGAAATTGTTCCGAGCGGAGGAGAAATCAACGCGCCGGTCTATACGATGGAACTTCTCGGAGAGGCGACAATGCTCACATTTCGCGTTGGTGATTCTCTGGCCTCGGTAAAGGCGGCCAAAGATTATCGGGCGGAAATCGGAGATATGATTTCGGTCTCAGCTCCAGCTCAGACCTGTCACATCTTTGATAGGCAGTCAGGGAAGGTGATTGAAACCAATTGACGGGAGTCGCCCAACCGCCTTGGCAAGCACGGGCGGAAACAGTTGCGGCGCCATGATTTGCCGAAAACAAAAGAGAAAGGTAATCAATATGAAGTCTGTTAAATTTGCGTTTGTTGGCGCGGCGATGCTGGGGGCAGGGGCTGCCTATGGCGGATGCGCCTACGAAAACACTATTCCGCTAAAATCTTTTACGGCGGGCTTTGAAGCTTGGAAAGCCGTGACTTCGGCAATGGCCGAATGCGGCAATTTTGAAGCGGAATTGGACCAGGAATTCCGAACAAAGCAGCCTGCGGCGTTCGCGGCAAACCCATCTTTGTACCATATCGGTGGCGTGTCAAACGGCACTTTCACACCCCTTTATGATGCAAAAACGATCCGACCGCTTGACGATCTTGTTGCAAAGTACGGGCAACATCTCAAACCCAACCAGTTGATCCGGGTGGATGGCCAGATTTGGGCAATTGCCATGATGGTGAACGCACAGCACTTGATGTATCGTTCAGACGTACTCGCCGAACTCGGTATCGAACCGCCGGCGAATTACGATGAAGTGTTGTCAGTCGCCGCTGCCGTTCAAGAAGCCGGTGTCGTGGATTATCCACTAGGCGGCACATATAAGACTGGCTGGAATCTGGCGCAGGAATTCGTCAATATGTTCCTCGGTCATGGCGGAAAATTCGTTGATGCGGAAAACAATCCAACCATCAACAACGAAATGGGCATTGCAACGCTTGAGCTGATGAAGTCGCTCACACAATACATGGACCCAGAGTATCTGGCTTCGGATTCCACCTACGTTCAACAACAATTCCAGCAAGGTAAAATTGCTCTAGCCAATCTTTGGGCTAGTCGGGCCGCCGCAATGGACGATCCAAACGAAAGTCAGGTTGTCGGGAAAGTCATCATGGATGCCGCACCTATGGGACCAGCGGCACCCGCATCGACACTGTGGTGGGATGGCATTGTGATTGCCGCCAATATCAGCAGCGAAGAAGCAGATGCGGCTTTCCGATTGGTTATGGAAGGCTTGGACAGCGAAATGGTCATGGCTAACAATGACGCGGCGGTTTGGCTTGTTGATGGCTATATGGCCGGACCGGCGGCAATGGGAGCCTCGGCGACGGCCGCGGCTGGCACTTCGCCTTACCCCTCGGCCACCTGGATGGGCTTGATGCACACGGCACTCGGCAACGGTGTCGCCGACTTCTTGATCGGAGCCAAAGATGCAGCGACGACATTGGCGGATATTGAAGCCGCCTACATCACCGCTGCAAAAGAAAAGGGTCTGATCTGAACCTATCAAAGCGGAACGGCACCGTAGAGACACCGCTTTATGATGCAACGAAATTGGACCGGCAAAGAGAAATAAAGTGAAGTTTAAGACTTTTGCAGTTTTTGTCGGGCCGTCCATCTTCTTTATGCTGGTCTGTATCGCCGCACCGCTTGTGAGTGTGTTGTGGCAAAGTTTTCATGTTACGCAGACAGAATTCGAAACCGTAGAGGTTAAGGTTTGCACTCCGGGATTCACCGAACAAATCTGTGAAATTGAGAGAAGGACTCAACCGGTCCTTGATGCTGACGGTGAAATGGTCACCACCACTTCGTTTGTCGGCTGGCAGAGCTACCGAAATGTGCTTGAGCCCGGTCGTCTTTTTGAAGCGATGAAGGATTTCAGCTGGCAATCCATCATGGTCATCGACTTTTGGAAGGCCCTTAGATTCACGCTGACCTTCACTCTGATCACACTTCCGCTGGTTATCGGTGTCGGTTTGGTCATTGCATTGGCGGTCAATAATGCGACGCGGGCAATTCGAGGGCAGATTATTTTCGTGTCTTTGCTACCTTTTATCATCACGCCGGTCATTGGATCTTTGTCTATACGATGGCTGTTTGTTGGGGACGGTATTTTAACAGCATTATTGGAATGGATGCTGGAGACTGACATTGCCATGCTCGCCAATGCATGGTCGCTAGAGCTGCTCATGATGTTTTATCGAGTCTGGCATGTCGCTCCTTTCGCGTTTGTGGTGTTTTACGCTGGTCTGCAGACCGTCAACAATGATGCAATCGAAAGCGCGGTGATCGATGGCGCGAGCCGTTTCGAGCGGCTGCGCTACATCGTGATTCCACATTTGATGCCGCTGATCGTGTTTGTAGCTTTAATCCATCTGATGGATTCATACCGGGTATTCGAAGAAATCGTCGGATTTTCATCACAAGCATATGTGATTTCGCTGCAGTGGCTGACCTATGATCTTCTCACACCTGATGATGCAGGCAACCGGGCAATCAGCCGTGCTTCGGCCAGTGCCATGCTGACTATGGTCGGGATTGTGATCATTCTTGTGCCTTTGCTTAACAAGACCTGGCGAGATCACAAGGGAGGAGCGATCTAATGTCGACGTCCCGTGCCATGAGAATGTCTGTCCGGCTGCGGGTCGCTTCGGCAGTGTTTATCGTTTTCTGGTGTTTGATCGCTGCGTTTCCGATTTTCTGGATCGGTGTAATGAGCTTTAAGTCGCCGATTGACGCCTTTGCATCCAATCCGCTGGATGTTGTGTTTGGTCCAGCTACCCGAGCGGCCGGCAAAGGAATCTCGGTGCTGGATATTGTGATCGGTCTTGCGGTTTTGTGGGGATTTTACAGGATTGCAGTGCGATCATTGCCTAGACTTGTATACCACTATTCGCCGTTAAACATTGTTGCGCTGGGGTGGATTGCCGGCGCGCTTGCGTTCGGCGTTGTTTTTGTGGTCGTCTTTTTTGGCCTGCTTCCGTTAATCTTGGGCGTATTGAACGGGTTGTCCGGACCGCTTGGCGTTCCGATAATCGGCTTAACCACCGAGCACTACACTGCGATCTGGATTGAAGATGAATTCTATCGCAATTTCATCAATTCCTTGGTTGTAACCGGTGGAGTGGTTACGATTTCTCTAACGGTCGGAACGCTGGCTGGCTACGGGATTGCGCGTTCGGGTTCGAATCTTGCATTTTGGATTTTGATCATCGCACTTGTTTTTCGAGCATTGCCGCACTCCGTGCTCGTTGCAGGCTATCTGCCGGTCTTTATCAATTCAGCGGAGCTGCTGAGGCCGTTGCTCGGCGAACTTGCTCCGACATTTTATGGGCAGCCCCTCGCGGTCATTATTGTTCTGGTTTCGATAAATCAGCCATTCACAATCTGGATGCTGCGATCCTTTTTCCAGAACATTCCCAAGGATCTTGACGAGGCGGCGCGGGTTGATGGATGCACACATTTCCAAGCGTTTCGATGGGTTATCATGCCGGTGATGTGGCCGGGGGTTATCACAACCGGGCTGTTCAGCTTCCTGTTGGCTTACAACGACTTCCTGGTGACCTCGCTTTTGCTAGATGCTCAGAACCAGACAATGGTTCCCGCCATAGCCGGGTTTTTCAACCGCGAGACGACGACAACCGACCAAGTTGAAGCCGTCGCGGCGGCGGTGTCGATCACGGCTCCGCTGTTTTTGCTGATTATGGTCTTCCAGAGACAGATTGTAAGTGGTTTGACCGCCGGGGCAGTAAAGGGCTGAGCATTAAGTTGGCTGCGTCTATGCGTGCTCAGCCTTTGCAGAGGTTTTAGTGGCGAGGATCAGCAGTTGTCGGTTCGGTTGGGATGGGCAAGAGCTCCATTCGAAGAAGGAGGCACTGCCGGTTCATGTGGCAAGCCAGCGAGCCAAAGCCCGCTTCGGATCGGAAATCTCGGCTAACGACGCATACCAGTAATCTTCCCAGCCTGTTTCGGGAAGCCCTGTAAAAAGCATCAGGTTCAACGGATAGGTGTCGCTATCGGTGCAGCGGCGGAAATCATCGCGAAAGAGAAAGGTTGGTTTGCCCCACGCGATCGCCATGCCGAGTTCGATCATGACGCCTTCATCTGGCGGGCAACCATTTACAATGGCGAACGTTCCGTCTGAATCACGGACATCACGCAAATCAGACTGCCCGACTTGGTAGGCCCACCCAGCTTTGCTGAAGTCAACTTGATTGTTGCGTTCAAAGGGTTCCCAGACTATCGCTCCGATCGATTCCAGCGCTGCCTTTATGTCTTGCAGCGGTCCCTGCTTTTGCTGCTCAGAAAACCCATATGGATTGGCGAGATAGAGAGTTTTGCTCATGTTCGGTTCCCACAAAATTTGTCGGGTTGAAGTGTAGCACTTTGAATGGCGGATGACAGCTGAAGAAAAAAGGAGGTCGGCAGCGAACCAAAGCGTCGCAAATCCATAGAAGATTTTGTGCCAAGCGCTTTCGAGAATCTTGAATAAATTGAACGGCTGCATTACGCAAGCGGGGCTGTCGGGTTCATTGGGTAATAAGACAATGACAGAGAGAGATCGTAAAACGGGTTGGGTGTTTTCGGAACTCTATATGTGGCACGATACCGGTCGGTTTAATCTGCTGGTGGAACCGGGTTTGACCATCCAACCAGGAATTCATGCGGAAAACGAAGATACCAAACGCCGGTTTGCAAATCTTGTTGCGGTTTCGTCGCTTTCCGAGCAGCTCGAAAGCATCAAACCACGCCCAGCCACCGAAGAAGAACTGCTGAGATTTCACACCGAGGAACATCTCAGACTTCTTTCGGACCTTTGCGCCAGCGGTGGCGGGCTTGCCGGTTTGCGAACTCCTGTTGGACCGGCCAGTTACGAAATTGCAAAACTCTCCGCTGGAGGCGTCATCGCGGCTGTTGATGCGGTGTTGAGCGGCGATGTCGAAAACGCATATGTTCTCGGTCGACCACCGGGCCATCATGCCGAACTTGATACGGCGCGCGGGTTTTGTCTATTGGCGAATGGAGTGCTTGGCATTGAGCATGCTCGGACTATGCACGGAATCTCGCGTTTTGCTGTTGTGGACTGGGATGTTCACCATGGCAACGGACAAGAGACGGCGTATTATGAAGATCCTGACGTGCTGACGATTTCGCTTCATCAGAAAGACCTGTTCCCGAAAGGACGCGGCGGCGTGCGCGAGACCGGTGCGCGAGAAGGAATTGGTCGAAACCTAAACGTGGAGCTTCCGCCGGGGTCAGGAAGCGGCGCTTATCGTCAAGCTTTCGAGCGGATTGTGATTCCAGCAATCAAATGGCACCAGCCGCAGATGATCTTTGTGGCGAGTGGTTTTGATGCCGCTGTTTATGATCCACTCGGACGCATGATGCTGTCGTCTGAAGATTTTCGTTATATGTCTTCGCGCATCGTCGAAATTGCTGATGAGATTTGCGGAGGGCGCATTATCATGCATCATGAGGGCGGTTATTCGGCAGCGTATGTTCCTTACTGCGGTCTGGCGACGCTGGAAGCATTGTCCGGTTTCAGAACGGAAATCGACGATCCGTTTTTGGAAGGTGTTTTGGGATACGGCGGCCAAGATCTTCAACCGCACCAGAATGCTGCGATCGATGAAGCTGAAAGAACTCTCTTGAATGCTTGAGAATCAATTGCAAGCCGCTGACCGACTGCACAGCGCGTATCCGCTATATTAGGTATGACCTTCGGATTTTAAGTGTAGATTTGGGTTATCGTCGTCGGAGCCGACGCTTCAGAGCTCGCCGTAATCGGTGGATTTCTTAAAGGGACTGGATACAGCAGTGAAGCTAAGCAGAAGGCCGGGCAATGTCCGGGAAGGAGCGGCGGGAAGCTGCTTGATTCAGTTTGGATTGACCGCGCCTCGGCTTCATGAATCGAAGCGGAGGTTTTTAGTGGACCCGACGTGAACGGGCGAAACAGGAAAGGAGAAACCCCGCTGCATGGCGCAGAATCCAGCTACGAAGAGAACGCGAACTAAGCCGCGCAGATACTATTCCAAGCTGGGGCCGATCAGGGTTCGTGACACAAAAGGGCAGACTCTGTTCAATGCCGCAGTTTCGATTGACCCTGCTGTCTTGTCATTGAAGGACAGATTCTCGGCAGGGAATTGAGAAGAGCAGTGATCAGCCAAAGGGCTTCTGAGACTGTGCGGCAAATCAATGGATATGCGCCAAACCTTGTATTACCTTAAACACCGCAAAGGAAATTTTCGCCATCGATGCTCCTGCAGGTGAATGAAAGCTTGGATCTTTGAGAAAATGAGACAAAAAAAAGAATGTTAAGGACAAGAAATAGAATGAACAAGATTTCGGATTGCAGAATTTCGCTAAGCCTATGATCCGAGATGCCCGTCAATCCGATGCGAAGGACATAGCAGCGATCTGGAATCTGGTCATTCGCGGTTCTGTCGCCACTTTCAACAGCATCGAAAAGTCAAAGGAAGAGGTCGAATGGACAATCGCTGACCGACAAAGACAGGGCTTGCCGTTTTTGGTTCACGAAGGAACGGCGGTGGATGGATTCGCAACCTACTTTCAGTTCAGATCAGGTGTGGGCTACCGCCACACAATGGAACACACGATTCATCTTCTGCCGAGCAACCGACAGCAAGGATGCGGACGGGCGATGATGGCTGAACTTGAACACCGCGCTGTCAGCGGGGCGGTTCATTCATTGATTGGTGGAATTTCCGGTGAGAACACTGGAGCAATTCGGTTTCATGCTGCAATTGGATTCAGTGAAGTGGCCCGGCTTACCGAAGTCGGAAGAAAATTTGGTCGCTGGTTTGACTTGGTATTGATGCAAAAAGTGCTTCCTTTAGGATCTTGGCAAAAATGAGCATTTGGTCCCGCGTTTCCGAAACCTTTCAAAACCTCATCAATCGAAAGCGCGTATCCAGCATTGTCAAAGAACTTCGGGCGGTGAACCGACAGGTCTCCTTTACCATCGCATTGATATCTCTCGGCGCTAAAATGGCAAAGGCTGATGGTCGGGTGACGGTCGATGAAGTCCGTGCATTTCGGTCGGCATTCAGAGTGGACAAATCCTCCGAAAGACATGTTGCCAAGGTGTTTAATCAGGCAAAACAGTCGGTGGCCGGATTCGAACATTACGCATCCGCGGTTGCAAAGCTCTACGAAGGCGATGACAAAACACGAGATGATGTTCTCGAGGGCCTTTTTCGGATTGCCGCTGCAGACGGCAGAGTGTCGGAAACCGAAGAAGATTATCTGTGGCAAGTGAACAAAATTTTCGGGTTCAGCGAAAACAGGTTCCGCTGGCGTCTGGAACGATACTCTATCGACAAGCCCTTTGATCCGTATTCGATCCTTGGTGTGAGTCGGGCAGCGTCCGACGATGAAATCAAGCGGCAATGGAAACGGTTGGTGAAAGAGTCACATCCGGACATTGTGATTGCCAGAGGGGTTCCGCCGGAGGTCGCGAAGCTTGCCGAGAACCGTATTGCCGATTACAACCGTGCTTGGGATGAGGTCAAATCCATACGTCGGCTTTAGCAATCGGGCGCCTCGAATTCATATGCCCTCGTTGGCAATCCGAAATTTGCCCGCAGGAGCCCGAACAGAGGAAAAAATTGGCGAAGACTCGAATAGAGGCGGGCAAACCGCTTAGCACCGAATGGCCCACTCTCGGTCTTACGGTGTTTTGTTATTTGGGCTGGGCGTTGACGACGACCTTCGCCGCAGAATTTTCGACTGTTCTGGCTGTGCTCGGCAGCTCGGTGTTCATCGCTCTTCACTCCTCACTGCAGCATGAAGTGATTCACGGGCATCCCCTGACGCGCCAAACCATCAGTGAATTGCTGATCTTTCCGGCGCTAGGCCTTTTTATTCCTTACTATCGCTACAAGGACACGCATCTGCGGCATCATTATGATCCGAATCTGACTGATCCGTATGAAGATCCGGAAAGCAACTATTTGGATCCAGCGGTTTGGAGCAGATTGTCCAGATCAATGAAAGTTCTTTTTCGCTTCAATAATTCATTGATGGGGCGCATGTTGGTTGGTCCGGTGATTTCGCAGTTTGCCTTTATGACTGACGATTGGCGTGCAATCAGGGCAGGCGAACATAAAATTCTATGGCATTGGCTGCATCACGCGGCAGGGTCTGCTCTAGTCTTCGCATGGCTTTGGTTGGTCGGCTCAATGCCGATTTGGGCATATGTCCTTGCCGCTTATTTTGGCATTTCGCTTCTGAAGATCCGTTCCTACCTGGAACACCGTGCGCATGAGCGACCGGTCGGGCGCACCGTCGTTGTCAATGATCGTGGTCTGTTTGCTCTGCTGTTTCTAAACAATAACTTTCACTTGGTGCATCATATGAATCCCTCCGTTGCATGGTATCGGCTTCCGAAACTGTTCGATCAAGACAAAGAGCGATATATGAAATTCAACGAAAGCTATCTGTACGACTCCTATGTTGATGTCTTTGTTAAGTATTTCTTCAGACCTAAAGATCCGGTGCCGCATCCGATTTGGCCAGATCAACAGGCAGCGCACTCGGAGAAGGGATAACGTGATTCCTTGGCAATATGGCAGAGTCAGGCGCATGGTCATTGAATTACAAGACAACGCGGCAATCGGGCAAAGACAGCGCCTAAAGGAAAATTAGCCCATGCTGCTCTACGCCGCTACGCGCTTGGTCTCGCTTTGTGCAAGCCTTGCCGTCGCAAGCATCGTAATCTTCTTTGTCATCGAAGTCATTCCTGGCGATGCCGCTTCCTTCATGCTTGGATTGAATGCGTCGCCGGAAACTGTCGCGGCACTGAGAGACGAGCTTGGACTCAGCGGAAACCCGGTTTCACGATATTTCGGATGGGTCGGCGGAATGCTGACCGGTGATTTCGGTATTTCCTACACCTATCGCGTGCCGGTTTCGGAACTTGTGGCAGAGCGAATAGAAGTGTCGCTTCCGCTGGCTCTTTATGCTTTGGTTTTGTCGACCGCCATTGCATTTCCTGTGGGGATTATAGCAGCTGCCAAGCGCGGCGACCTTTCGGATTTCAGCATCATGGGATTTACTCAACTTGGCATTGCGGTGCCGAACTTTTGGTTTGCTATGCTATTGGTCTTAGCATTTTCCATCAGCTTGGGATGGTTTTCCGCCGGTGGATTTCCGGGTTGGAATGCAGGATTTTTCGCTGGCATGAAGGCTTTGACATTGCCGGCGATCGCGCTGGCGGTTACGCAGGCATCCATACTAGCCCGTGTGATGCGTTCGGCTCTTATTGAAACCCTCTCGCAAGACTATATCCGAACTGCGCGGGCCAAAGGATTGACCCGCCGTCAGGCTACCACCAGGCATGCGCTCAGGAATGCACTGATCCCAGTGCTCACGATCATCGGTCTGCAATTCTCTTTTCTGCTGGCCGGTGCAATCATAATTGAGAACGTGTTTTTTCTGCCTGGATTGGGACGGCTCATTTTTCAAGGGATTACGCAGCGTGATCTTGTGGTTGTAGAGAGTGTTGTCATGTTGCTTGTTTTCGCCGTGGTGGCGGTCAATTTTTTGGTTGATCTGGCCTATGCAGCGGCGGATCCCAGACTGCGAAACCGAAATTGAGGCTTCCCCTGCTTCTGATTTCCGGGGCCTTTCTCACGGCGCTTATTCTTTTTGTCGCCGCCGTATCATTTGTTTGGACTCCGTATCCCGTTGAATTGTTGGATATCGGAAACAAGCTTCGGACTCCGGACGGCAGTTATTTGCTTGGAACGGACCATCTCGGCCGGGACGTGCTTTCGATGCTCATGGTAGGGGCTCGCACATCCATAGGCGTGGCGATCGTGGCTGTCGGCATTGGCATCGCGGCAGGCGTGCCTTTGGGGCTGGCCGCCGCGGCCCGGCATGGCAGCGCATTTGACGAAGTGATCATGCGAGGCAACGATTTGGTTTTTGCGTTTCCTGCCTTGGTCATCGCTATTCTGATCACTGCGGTGCTGGGACCTTCGGCGTTCAATGCCATACTTGCCATTGGGATTTTCAACGTGCCTGTTTTTGCCCGAGTATCCCGCGGCGCTGCGATCAGCCTTTGGACGTTGGACTTTATCCTTGCCGCGAGAGTCGCGGGAAAAGGCGCTGTTAGAATTTCAGCTGAGCATATCCTGCCCAATGTTGCCAATGTTTTAATTGTTCAGGGCACCATTCAATTTTCGCTTGGCATTCTGGCTGAGGCGGGGCTGTCCTATGTGGGGCTGGGAGCGCAACCGCCGACACCCAGCTGGGGCAGAATGCTGGCCGAGTCCCAAACGCTGATTTACACGGCGCCGCGGCTGGCTGTGCTTCCCGGCCTTGCAATTGTAGCGATGGTGCTGGGCCTCAATCTGCTTGGTGATGGATTGCGTGATTTTCTTGATCCCCGGGTCAGGAGGATGCGCTGATGGCGCTTCTCTCAGTGCAGAATCTGAATGTTTCGATCCATGCCGCGGACATTCTGCACGACGTTTCTGTGAGCATTGGTGAAAGCTCATGCTTTGGCGTTGTGGGGGAGTCAGGATCCGGCAAGTCAATGACGGCTCTCAGCGTGATGGGGCTTTTGCCGCACGGTTCAACCCGCCGCGGTGAAATCAAGCTGGCGAATATTGATTTGGCAAGCTCCGAAGAAAAACAAATGTGCCGAGTGCGTGGGCGGGACATCGGCATGATATTTCAAGAACCGATGACTGCGCTCAATCCAGTTAAGGCAATTGGCCACCAAGTGGCCGAAACCTTGATGGTGCATCAGAGCATGCGCGCGGAGAAGGCATTGGAAATCGCTCAACAGAAACTCGAGCGAGTCGAACTGCCGCCTGATCGCTTTCCTTTAAGTCTCTATCCGCATGAGCTGTCCGGCGGTCAAAGACAGCGTGTCTGTATTGCGCTGGCAATCGCTCTGCGCCCAAAGCTGTTGATTGCAGATGAGCCGACCACCGCACTGGACGTATCGACGCAGGCTCAGATTCTCAAACTGCTCCGGTCCTTAGTCGACGAAGAAGGGATGTCTCTGATGCTGATCACGCATGACCTTGCGGTGATCGCGGAGATGGCGGACGAGGCTGCGGTCATGCAAAGCGGACGAGTGGTCGAACAGGGGAAGACCGAAACGCTTTTCCGCAGGATGAACCATGCTTACACCAAAAAGCTTTTTGCCGCGTCCAGATACGCTCCAGCGCGCCGACCGGTTTCGACTGACAGACAATTGCTTTCGGTGAATGAAGCGGTAAGAGAATACCGTCTTGCGCGTCGAAGCATATTTGACAAGCCTGTTAAGCACCGTGCTGTCGACCGGGTGACTTTTCAACTGGGTAAAGGAGAGAGCCTGGGACTGGTCGGCGAATCGGGTTGCGGTAAATCAACCTTGGCCCGTTCAATATTGGGATTGGATGCGCTTCAGGAAGGAAGCATTGAATTTGAAGGTCATTCTGTGCAGCCGGGAAACGGCACTCCCGTTTCAGTGAGGCGCCGTATGCAGGTGGTTCTGCAGGATCCTTACGGTTCCTTTAATCCCCGGCATCGCGTTGAGCGGTTGGTTGCGGAGCCATTCTTTCTGCTTGGCAATCCTTACTCCACTGATGAGAAAAAAGAGCGTGTGGCGATGGCTTTGCGTGAAGTCGGTCTGCAGCCGTCCGACATGGAAAAATACATCCACGAATTCTCCGGCGGTCAGCGACAGCGCATTGCGATTGCAAGGGCGTTGGTGCTGCGTCCTTCATTGATCGTGCTGGACGAAGCCGTTTCGGCTCTTGATGTTTCAATCAGAGCGCAGATTCTGGATCTGCTCAGGCAACTGCAGGAAAAGCACGGCCTATCCTACCTCTTCATCAGTCATGATTTAACAGTGGTCAGGGCCGTGACTGACCGCGTGCTTGTTATGCGGCGAGGCCGAATCGTTGAAAGCGGAGTCACTTCCAACGTATTCGTTTCGCCTCAGCACAGTTATACAAAAATGCTTTTGGCTGTGTCGCCGAAAATCCCGGAAAGCTGGGTGCCGACTGCTTAGGCAGTCGGCAGGTTCGCATTACTCGGACCAGTATACTTCGGACAGGTCGTTGGCCTGTGTCGGAGCATTGACCCAAAGACCTTTGATTTTGGAATTCGCCACACCGGTTCTGGCCAGCTGGAACAAATAGCCGTTCACATAGTCTTCTGAGATCTTTCGCTGAGCGGCATGCGCCAATTCAGTCCGCTTTGCTGGATCCGAGGTGACCGCCAGTTCTGCGATGATATCCTGAAATTGCTGGCTGTCATAAAGGAAGTAATAGTCCGGCCTCGCATAGATATTGATATCATTCGGCTCGGTGTGGCTGACGATGGTCAAATCATAGTCTTTGCTTTTAAAGACCTGTTCCAACCACTGTGACCATCCAAGATTGCTGATCTGAGTTTCGATTCCGACCGCGCGAAGTTGTGAGGCGATGATTTCTCCGCCGCGCCGCGCATAGGAAGGAGGAGGGAGCGCTAAACGCAGTTCCAGCCCGTCTGGAAATCCTGCTTCAGCAAGCAGCTGGCGCGACATATCGGGATCGAATGCTGAGCTATCTGTCAGATCCAGGTAATCGGGATTATGAGGCGCGAAATGCGTGCCGATCGGCGTTCCAAATCCGAACATAGCGCCATCGATGATTTCCTGCCGGTTGATCGCGTGCGCGATGGCCTTGCGCACCCGCACATCGGACAGCGGTCCCGCTTGGTTGTTTGTCGAGAGAATGGTCTCGCCTTCCGTTGAGCCAACAACCACAGCAAATCGCGGGTCGCCTTCAAACTGCGACAATGTTTCGGGCGCCGGATAGCCTGGGAACGCATCAATGTCGCCCGCCATCATCGCGGCGAATGCGGCGGTGGGATCGGAAATGAACTTGAAGACCGCGCTCTCAAGAGCGACCGGCTCACCCCAATAATCGGGATTTCGTGCAAGTTCGACGTGATCGGCCTTGACCCATTGCACAAATCGGAAAGGACCGGTGCCGATTGGATTGGTTGCCGCGGTGTCTATGGATTCAGGAGCAACGATGACGGCATCGCCCCATGCCATGTTGGTTATGAATGCACCGTTCGGATGTGAAAGAGTCACCTTAACTGTCAATGGGTCAACAATGTCGACACTGCTGATCCCCGTGAATAATGCGCGCTGAGCATTGGAGGAATCTTCTTTGCGTGCGCGGTCCAGCGAAAATTTCACATCCTCGGCATCAAAGGCGGTGCCATCGTGAAACGTTACTCCTGATTGCAGGTGGAATGTGTACACGGTTCCATCTTCCGAGATGTCCCATGAATGCGCTAGAGCAGGGCGGACCGAACCGTCGGCCGAATAGCGCGTGAGTCCTTCAAACACATTCGCATAGACGACCTCGTCAATCGCTGCCGCAGCGCCGCCGGTCGGGTCAAGGTTCGGCGGCTCCAGCTGCATTCCGATGCGGATCGAATTTTGGGCGGCATACGCATTGCCACAGCAGATAGCGGCGATACTGACCATCGAAGCTAACAATTTGAAATTTATCCTCATTTTGAAGTCTCCTTCTTTGCAAGATTCTACCAGCTACACCTTATTGAACGGGACGCGCCAACCGTTCATACAGAGTGTGCGCCATGACTTTTGCGCTGTCCACCATGTCGTTGATTCTGATCCATTCATCCGGCTGATGTGCGAGATCAAGAATACCCGGTCCATAGGCGATGCAGTTCTTCATCCCGCCGATGAGATCGATGTGTTTCTGGTCATAAGTGCCAGGAGATACCACGAATTCCGGATCCTCGCCTAAGACTTTGCGGATCGCGTTGCTGATGCTTCTGACAATCGGCGAGCGCTTGTCCGTCAGAACCGGCTGCACCGAAAAGAGTTCTCTGACCTCGATCTCCAGTTTTGGTCTTCTGCTTTGGACGCGTTTGAACATCGTTTCGAACTCTGCCTTCACTTCATCCAATGATTCTTCGGCCAGATATCGGCGGTCAATGACGATTCGACAGCGGTCGGGCACGCAGGGCGACGGAAACCCGGCGAGCTCGTCGTTCTGTTCGCGCGCACCACCATGAATCGAGCTGATGTTCAGAGTCGATTGGCGGGCTTCGGGAGGCACAACGGGCATCGCTGTTGTTTTGCTTGCCAGCAGCGGAAACAGATGTTCCTCCATTTCTGCGATGATCGCTCCCATATTCCGCACTGCGCAATCTCCAAGAAAAGGCATTGAACCATGGGCAATGCGGCCTTTGGCTTCGATTTCAGCCCACCAGACACCGCGGTGACCAAGACAAATTCGGTTCTTGTTCAGCGGTTCGGGAATGATCGCATGCTGCACGCGCTGCGGTGAGAACCATCCGCGTTCCGCCAGCCAAGCAACGCCGGCAAAACCTCCGGTTTCCTCATCTGCCGTTGCGGAAATTTCGATGGCCCCGCGAAATTCAGGGCATTGCGCCGCAAAGGCCTCGGCTGCCAAGATTGAAGTGGCCAGCCCGCCCTTCATATCGCAGGCGCCGCGCCCGTAGATCTTGCCATCGCGGACTGCGCCCGAGAATGGATCAACGGTCCAGCCTTCGCCGACCCGCACCACATCTGTGTGGGAGTTGAAGTGAATGCAATCCCCCTGTGCGGAGCCGTCAAGCCGGGCAATGAGGTTGAGGCGCGGATAGCGGTCGCTGTCGGCAGGACTCCCTTCGGCTCGGATGATCTGGCAATTAAATCCAGTTGCCTGCAGGCGTGCCTTTAAGAATTCACAAATTTCGGAATAGCATTCTCCAGGCGGGTTCAGTGTAGGAATGCGGATCAGTGCCTGAGTGAGAGCGATCAAATCGTCTTGACGCGATTCGATCTCTTCGGCAACTTTTTCGAACGGATTCATTTTTTGAACCCCCCTAGCCTGTGCAAGACTGCAGGCATAAAATGGCCTGCTGCTGCGCTGCACCGTTTAGCACAACGTTGTCTGCCATGTAAGGCTTAAGACTTGAGTTCATGTGATTGCGGTCAGCTGTTTGGAATCCGCAGTTCGCGTTATGTGGAATGATATCACACGGCGTGATGCGTCCTTATTTTCCCATGCAAGTCAATAACCGTTCTTTAGCGTAGCGACGCATGCAGCGCATAAGGGTGTGAGCACATTGAAAGGCTGATCGAGTAACACTACCTTTAGGTTTGGTAGGGTCCTGTTCGGTGAGGTGCCAATGCGTTACTTGAAGATTGTTTTGCGCATTGTCGTAATCGCGGGAGTGCTTGCATTCCTGGATTACGCGCTGCCTTCCCGAGACCTCGTCAAGATCGTTGGAACGGAAGTTGTTCGGACTGAAGTCGGGGCGAATTCGCTCTTTTGGGCACAACCGATCGCTGGGGATGCCAATTCGGCGATTGCAGGCAACCGCGACATCCGATTCATCAATTCTGTCCGCGGCAACGGAAGTGCGCGGGTATATAGAAACGAAGATACCGGATGGGGCTGGCCGCCTTACTTAAAATTTGACAGCGGCAATCTTCAAGCCGAAGCGCAGCAGCTGCAGGTCTCCGGGAGTTGGGTGGCGGTGACTCATTACGGCTGGAGGTCGACGCTGCTGTCAATTTATCCGAATGCAATCAGCATTTCCGAAGTCTCCGGTCCGGAAGTCACACTCGTTCCATGGGCTCGAATCATTGCAGCGGTCTTGCTGATTCTGTTCGGGGTAATACTATGGCGAATTTGGGTTCGTTTCAGCAGGTGGGCTTTTGACCGATTGGATCGGATCCGTTCGAAATTTTAGCGGTTCAATGGGACCTAAAGTATTCTCGAAAGACCGACGCTGCGCGTTCGATGTCGCTGTCGCTGATGCCAAGATGGGTGACGATGCGCATGGCTGGACGCCGGTTTCCAATCAGTATCCCATGCTCGGTCAGATATTTGTGGAGAGCGGCGTGATCGGACTCCCGAGGGGTTACAAACACCATATTTGTGTGCTGTGTAACGCCAAGTCCGAACTTTTCGGTTAAATCCCGGAGAAGGCGGGCGAGCTCCCGTGCCCGTCTATGATCTTCTCTCAGCCGGCTGATATTGTAACTCAAAGCGTGCAGACCGGCAGCGGCCAAGATTCCGGCTTGCCGCATGCCGCCTCCCAGTATTTTTCGATTGCGTCGAATCTGCTCTTCTAAATTCCTTCCGGATGCAAGGATCGTTCCAGCGGGAGCTCCGAGACCTTTCGACAGGCATACAGAAACCGTGTCGGCCACCGCAGCGATTGTGGAGACGGCCAATCCCAGCTCCTGTGCGGCATTGAAGATTCGGGCTCCGTCCAAGTGTATCTTCAGTTTGAGATTACGAGCCGCATCAGCGGCTGACTTTATTCGCTCTTGTGTGACTGCTTTACCAGCGGTTGTGTTTTCGAGGCATAGCAGTCGGGTCCGAGGATAATGCGGATCGTCAGGCCGCACGGCGGCAGCGATCTCGTGTGCGCTAAGACTGCCGTCAGTGTTGGTTGGCAGTGTTGAATAGGCAATTCCGCCGAGTGCTGAAGCTCCGCCCGCTTCGTCATGAAAGCTGTGGTATCGTTCTCCGACCAGCATTTCATCTCCTCGCTGGCAATGCGCGAGGATTGCGGCAAGATTACTCTGTGTTCCGGATGGGAAAAGTACCGCTGCCTCCTTACCGAGCAGCTTTGCAGCAGTCGCCTCCAATTCATTGACGGTTGGATCTTCGCCAAAGACATCGTCTCCAACCTCTGCTTCAGCAATTGCCTCACGCATCTTCCGATTTGGCTTTGTAACGGTGTCGCTGCGAAGGTCGACGGGATAGTTCTGCATTTTGACCCTTTCGATTCGACGAGAACCGAGCGTCGAAAGATTATAAAGGCGATAACTTCAATTCAATATCAAAATGGACTCAGAGATTACGTGCCGAATCGATCGCATATTTGCTTTTGCTGGTGGTTCCTTTCAGACAGAGTGGACCGACAATGGACAAGAAAGACGACAATTCGCTGGAACGGTTGATGAAAGAAATTCGAAGACGGGCCAGGGTCGTTGGGGCCGTTCCCGATGGTCAATCCTGTCTCTGCCTGGCTGCGGCCAGGTTGAAACACGTCGCCGGAACACAGTGGAGCGCGCGAAACCATATGAATATGGATCCGCTGCGCGAGATGAAACTTCAATATAACGGAGCCGCCGTCGCATGATCGAAAGTGCGAAAGATTCTGGACGCTTCCTTCGAGTGTTGATGCCGAATGTTGAAAGTTCAGCCTGTATGCGTATCCGATCCTCCGATTTCACATCCGCTATCGGATTAAATTCCATGAATCATGAGAACAGTCTGGTGTCGAGGATAGTTTTGAACAGACTGCTAAGGGGCTAACGGAAGCCGCATTTTACCGAATGCGCGGCGATTTGCTGAAGACAAAGCAATGGTTTCAATCGAATGCCACTTTCCGACTGGAACTGTCTTTGCGGAGCGCACAATACTGATGCCGCCGACGGACAGTCTTTCGCCCAAAAACTCGGACTTAAGCGTGGTCTGTTCCTCGAGCATCTGGCTTTGATCGAGATTACCGTATGCTAAACTGACATGTGGAGCATCCAAGTTGAAATTGCTTCGGTTCAAGCGCTGCGTCGCTATTTTGCGCCGGTATTGAAGCTCGTCAGAAATCGACACCGAAAGATACAATGCCATAAAGTAATTTTCCGATACGCCGATGTCGCACACGGTCGCATCAGCCGGATCGGAGTAGTCCAAAAACGTATCAGCTAATTTGATGACATCGTTCAACTCGAGTTCAATGTCTCCGACCAAGGTCATATGCGGCCGAAAAACTGGACAAGAGTACTTTTCTGAAAGAATGTTAATTCTGTCTTGCAGCCATGTTCTGCATGGACCATCAAATTCCAACCAGATTGAATACCCCAAATCAGTTACCTTCTCGATTTCATTCGATTTTGGAGACGGTTGTATGGAAGAACCGATGTCCGCATTTGTGCCTGCTGACCGAGCTAACAGCCAAATGCGCGGAGAAATTTATTCCGAGTCAAGCTTCTAGCCGCCGATTACCAAGGAATTTCATTGCTGCGGTCCGTTCGACGAACAGATTAATTTTTTGGCCCGGCTGGAGCGTTGAGAGGTCTTGAGGCTGTAGTTGAGCAACAATGCTCTGACCCGCGAAGCTGCAATGACAAAGGGCGCTGGAGCCAAGATATTCGATAAGTTCAAGCCTGGCGTTGAAGTGCAGATCATCACCGCTCATTTTGGTCAATTTGATACTCTCCGGCCGGATGCCATAGACTTCTTCGCTTTGAAGATCATTGAATCCCTTGTTCACGAAATTCATTGACGGAGAGCCCAAAAAGCCTGCCACAAAACGGGTTTTGGGGTTTTCATACAATTCATGCGGTGTTCCGACTTGTTCAATGTTTCCATTATCTATCACTACGATGCGGTCTGCGAGAGTCATCGCTTCTGTCTGGTCGTGGGTCACATAAATTGATGTCGCGCCCAATTCATCGTGTATCTTTCTGATTTCAACACGCATCTGGCTGCGAAGTTTGGCATCCAGGTTCGAAAGCGGCTCGTCGAATAGGAACAAGCCTGTGTTCCGCACGATTGCGCGCGCCATGGCTACGCGCTGGCGCTGGCCGCCCGACAACTGAGAGGGCTTTCTTTCAAGGTATTCTCCGAGCTGCACGATCTCGGATACTTTGGCGACCCGATGTTGAATTTCAGACTTCGGCAAACCCTGAACTTTCAGCGCAAAGGCAAGATTATCGAAGACTGTCATATGCGGATACAGGGCATAGTTTTGAAAAACCATCGCCAAGTCGCGCTTCTTTGGAGGAAGGTTGTTCACACGCCTTCCGTAAATCAAGCAATCTCCGCTGGTGATTTCTTCAAGTCCTGCAATCATTCGCAGAAGCGTTGATTTACCCGACCCTGAAGGGCCAACAAGCACAATGAATTCACCCTTTTCAATGGTCAGCGTTATGCTTTCGATAACGTCGACTCGACCATACGCCTTCCCGATATTGGAAAGATGGATCATCAATTTGCCTTTCGGATGCATTTGCTGGCTGCTACCCCGCCAATGTGCGCTGCTGCGGGTGTTGAACCCCTGAGCTTCAAGCGCGCCGGAATGCGTTCGGTTGTCACTTCGACATCAAGCGAAGAAAGCCTTTCGTCCAAACGTTTGACGATCCAGCTGGCGATTTCGAAAGGCGACTGGTGTAACGTAGTCAAGTCAAAGAATGGAGATGAAGCCATGCAAACGTCGTCAAAACCTGCGACCATCAATTCATTTGGCACATTCAACCCAAGCTGAATTGCCGCCTCGATGACCCCAAATGCAAGGACATCATTTGCACAGAATATCGCGTCAGGACGCCGCTCTTCGGAGAGCATGCCCAGAGAAAGCTCCCTGGCAGTTAACTCGGTGCATTCAAACACCGTCATTTCAATGTCGGGACCAAGACCATCCCGGTATCCGGCCTCGCGCTCATCATCGGAAAAGGTTCTGCGAACGTGCCGAACGAACATAGCTTGCTTGCTGCCCGCCTTTTGAAACAGCTGCCCGATTGCGCGAGAAGCGGAATGGTTATCCGCGACGACACAATCAACTCCGGGCTCATCAAGTGTTCTGCCATATAAAATGACCGGCACACCGAGCTGAGCAAATCTTTCCGCTGATTCCTTTGACAAGTGACCGGCGGCGACGATAACCCCGTCCACTTGGTAGTCTAGCGCAACCATCGCTGCAGGGTCGTTCTCGCCGTGGTCGGCCGGAACCAGCAAAAGCCTCCTGCCGCTTTTTTGAAGGCCCTTGGAAAGAACCTCTACCAGTTGTGCATCGAACTGATTGTGAAGACTCCCGACAACCAAAGCCACCAAATTGGTCTGCGAGCTTGTCAGGCTTCTCGCCATCATGTTTGGCCGATAGTTCAGCCGCTTTGCTGCATTCTTGACTTTTGAGGCGATTTCCAGAGACACGGATGGTTCATTGGAAAATACGCGGCTTACCGTGGCTGCAGACACGCCGGCCAAGGCAGCGACATCTTTGATCGTTGAACGTTTCATGTCAGGATTATTGCAATTTGGTAAACCGTTTTCAAGAACCAATTATCCAATATATTAGGGTCTTTGAGAAATTGATTGCAAATTTTATGAAACCGTTTTAACGTCAGAGATCATGATGCCCTTTCTGGGTTAGAGGAGAAAAATATGGTGTTTCACAAAGATGCTCTCGCGCTTGCTGCATCCGCAGCCTTACTCGCCGGTACGGCGTCTGCTGCGGACCTTGTGATTGCTGGTCGTGATGGGGGATATGCTAATGCATTAGCGATGGCGGTGGAGGAATTCCAGGCAGCTAATCCTAGTGTTGAGGTTGACAGACTGGAATTGCCCTATGCTGGGCTGCTTGAAAAAGTCACCATTTCCATGCGTGAGCGAGCCAGCGCCTATGACGTAATCATGCTGGACGACACATGGGCGACAGAATTCATGTCGCAGGGTTGGCTTGCAGATCTTGATCAGCTCGGCGGTGGTATTGACGGAGACTTTATCGCCGCCGCCGTGGATGTATCACGCTATCCGGTTGGCAGCGGAACTCTGTACGCCGTGCCATTTGTTGGCAATGTGGAAATGTTTGCATACCGTTCCGATCTGATGGATCGACCGGAGTCCTGGACCGATGTTGTTGAGGCGGCCAAGCGAATCTCCGCCTCGGATGATCAGATGTCGGGCGTTGTATTTCGAGGAATCAAAGCAAATCCGATTGTAACAGGGTTCCTGCCAATTCTCTGGGCGCATGGCGCCAAGATCGTCGGTGAAGACGGCTCGTCCGTTCTCAACAGTCCGGAGGCGCTTGAAGCGCTGAACCTGTATCTTGAATTAAAAAATTACGCGCCAAAAGGTGTTGAGACCTACAATTCGTCGGAAGTTCGCGACGCGCTTATGCAGGGAACGACCGCCATGTCGATCGAACTGTGGCCGTCTTGGGCTCCCTCTTTGGATGATCCCGAAAAGTCGAGGGTTCCCGGCAAGATCGAGGTCATTGCGGCTCCTGGTCAAAATGTGGGCCCCAGCCCGATGCTCGGCGCCTGGTTGCTGGCCGTTCCCGGCGACGCGCCGAATCCGGAAATGGGACGCGCGTTCATTGATTTCATCACATCCGCTGAGTTCCAGAAGAAACTGGCTTTGGAGATCGGCCAGCCGCCGACACGTGCCAGCGTCTATGCCGATGAAGATGTTGTTGGGAAATACCGCTGGTATCCCAATCAAATGGCCGCCCTCGAAAATGCCACTCCACGTCCGCGCATCAAACAGTGGAATCGGGTAGAGACCATTTTAGGCGACTATCTGCAACTTGCACTTATTGGCGAATTGAGCGCCGAAGTGGCGTTGGAAGAAGCGGACGCGCAAATTGCAAGAGCCTTAAGTCGATAACCGCTTAATGTCTTGACTTGTGCTTGGGTGCTCGCTTTCCTGATCTGTCGAGCACCCGGGCATCAAAGTATTTTACATGCATAGAAACAGCGGAAAGGTCGCCATTGCGCTTCTCACACCGGCAATCGTAATTTTTTTGGCGCTGACGATCTATCCGCTCGTTAGAGTGTTCGCGCTTTCCCTGTTCGCTACCGACTACGGAATTGAGGGGGCGCAATTTGTAGGATTTGAGAACTATACGAATCTTGTTGCCCACAGATTTTTTCGCACGGCGGCATGGAACACTCTGGTTTTCGCAATATTGGCCACTGTCAGTGAAGTCGGCATCGGGCTGATACTGGCACTAATGGCTAATGGAAAACTGCCAGGCGGCCGGTTCGTCATCCCGGTGCTGATCATGCCATACGTCTTATCCACCATGGTTGTTACCGCTATTTGGCGGGCATGGTTTCACTATGACTTTGGATATTTGAATAATCTGCTGCGGTCCGCGGATCTTCCCGCTGTCGAATGGTTGTTCAATCCGGATATTGCATTGTTGTCGCTCGTATTGGTGGACACGTGGCAGACGGCGCCGCTGACTTTTCTGATAATCCTGGCTGGGTTGCAATCGATACCTGATGAAATATACGAAGCAGCGGATGTGGATGGCGCTGGGGCGCGTCATGTTTTCTTCGGCATCACCCTGCCACTCTTGATCCCCTATCTTTTTTTGGCTGCGCTTCTGCGCAGCGTCGATGCCTTTAAGATCTTCGACAAAGTGTATGCCTTGACAGGCGGTGGCCCGGGACAAGCCACTGAAACGCTGTCAATGTATGTTTATCGGCTTGGTTTCAGATTTTTTGATGTCGGCGCGGCATCAGCAGCCGCGATCATCATGGTCGTGATTTCCGGTCTGCTGGCCCTGATTTACGCCTTCAAACTTGTTGGCAAAAATAGATGATCCAGACTCGTCGCGACATAATTCGGATCAGTCTGACCTATCTCGTGACAGCAATTTTTCTTGTCCCGATCGTCTGGATGGCGAGCACGTCAATCCGGCCTCCGATAGACTATGTTTCGAAGTCGATTTCGTTGATCCCCACGCAGGCAACGCTCGAGCACTATCAGGAATTAATCCGCGGCGATGTGTTGGGCAAGGCGTTGAATAGCTTGATCGTCGCCGCTGGCACAACGCTGTTGTCGCTTGTAGCAGCATTTCCTGCGGCCTATGCGCTGGTCAGAATCAGGTTCCCCGCTAAACTGGACTTAGTCTTTCTGATGTTCGTTTTGCTGGTTAAGCTGACGCCGCCGATTTCGCTGGCCATTCCTCTTTACCAGGTTTTGCGCTCATTGGGATTGTTGGACACTCTCCTCGGTTTGATCATCGTATATCAGGTCTATGCGCTGCCGTTCGCGATTTGGATGCTCTTGGGATTTATCCGGGATGTTCCGATCGAATACGAGGAAGCTGCGTTAGTGGACGGCGCTCCACTGCTTCGCCGCATGAGGTCAATCGTTTTGCCGGTCATTGCGCCGGGATTGATAGCAACATCGGTTTTCCTTGTTGTTCTGAGTTGGAACGAATTCGCTTATGCGCTTCTCTTTATCCAGTCGCCTGAGAACTTCACACTCCCAACATTCATCGCAACCCTGATCACCGAAGACGAAACGTTTTGGGGTAAGTTGTCGGCGGTAGGCCTGCTTGCATCTCTCCCCATCCTGGTCCTCGTTGGAATTGTGCAAAAGGGACTCACGAATGGATTTGGCGGGGGAATCAAATGATGACCAAGATCATCTCATTACGATCCAGGTTGGCTGAAGAAGCAGCGGCTGAAACGTTTAAGCTTTCAGCCCGAATGCGAAATGAACGCGCGGTCGTTTCTGCAGAACACGTTTCGAATCTGGCTTTTTCATCGGCTACGGACATCAAACATTTTGATCGATTTGCGAGTGGAGCGCACTTCATCAAACTCCAAGTTGAGCGATGAACACAGCTGCTATGCGGAAAACTGGGCTTGGTCGAAAAGTAGGTTTGTTTGGAGGCACCTTTGACCCGCCGCATTTCGGCCACCGCCATGTTTCGTTATGGGCGATCAAGGCATTGGATCTTGATCAACTTTGGTGGCTGGTCGCAGTCGGAAATCCGCTCAAGACCCATTCTCCGCCTCCAATTGCGAAACGTGTTGAGGCTGTTCAGGAATTTGTCCGCCATCCCAAGATTATCGTATCAGACATTGAGGAAAGGATCGGCTCATACAATTCTGTCAACACGCTGCGCTACTTGACGAGGCGGAATCCAGATACTCGTTTTGTGTGGATAATGGGGTCCGACAATCTGACAGGATTTCACAAATGGCAAGATTGGCAAGCCATTTTCCTTAAGGTTCCAATCTGCGTGTTTGCTCGGCCGGGTCATCGTGCATCTGCCTTGTGTTCGGTAGCAGCGCGAACATTCAAAGCAAACCGACTCCGAGCCAGCGATGCCGGTCATCTTGCGGAATTGAAACCACCTGCCTGGGCACTGCTCACTGTGCCTTTGCGCACTGATTCTTCATCGGCTATTCGGTGCGCAGGACGAGCATAAAGCTTGATGTCGCATGCGCCCCTTCCGGGCAAGCGCAGAGGCTGAATGTGCTGTTTAACGTAACCGGGCCCGCGCACCCGTTATCAATAGCCGCGGCCGTTAGACGATCAACGTCAAGATCCTGGCGAAGTTCCAACAGAAAGCTCAGTTCCCGCTGTCTTTTGAATGCGCCTGTGGCTGGTACATCGCAGCATACCGCGTAAGCAGTTTTGGATAATCCCGGAGGCAGAGCTTGTTTGATCATGCCGCAAAGAGCCTCCATACCCTCGTCTTCGTCGAGTAATTCTCGAACCGAGCCGGCTACAGCGCGAATTCGAGCCAAATCATAGTCTGCAAATGCCGGCGGATGCTTGACGATGCGTTCTATGTCAGCGAGTTCAGAAACGTTCAACTCGAAGTCCGAGAGTGACAGTCCCACCAAGGCAGCAACCAGCGCATCCTGCGGTGTGCAGAGGGAATTAGAGGAATGCAACGAGTTCAATTTCAAATTCTCTCGTTATTCGGTGTTGTGCGTGTCACCGCATCGTCGGTGAATTTGATCTGTGATTCGAGGCAGTACTCGAGAGTCCCATCATTCAGTCTAGGCAAGTTGTCTGTTCGCTTACTCTTTCACATTTGGAAGAGCCAGTTTACAGTGAGGATTGCTAGTTCCATGCACAAAAATACAGACGCGGCCATTTCATTTCAATCTGCGGCTCTCCGGAAAGCCGATTGTTATGATTGCTTTCGTGCGCTAAATGGACGGTTCTTAGAATATCATGAACTGCAGTGAAAACTGAGTTTCCGAAACACAGGCCTTCTATGGAATTACAATCGGCGCAGGTCCGAGATGCGGCCCAGCAATCGAAAGCATGGCCATTCGCAGAGGCGAACAGACTGCTTGAACGGATCGAAGCACAGCACGAAAGCAAAGAGTTCGTTGTCTTCGAAACTGGGTACGGACCCTCTGGTTTGCCTCATATCGGCACGTTTGGCGAGGTTGCCAGAACCGCTATGGTGCGGAATGCGTTTGAGGTGCTTTCTGACCGGCCGACGAAACTGATTTGTTTTTCGGACGACATGGACGGATTTCGAAAGGTTCCCCAAGGCCTGCCCAATCAAGAAATGCTTGCAGAAGACTTAGGTCTGCCGCTCAGTCGGGTTAGAGATCCTTTTGGTCAATTTGACAGTTTTGCTGCACATAACAATGCGAAGCTTTGTTCTTTCTTGGACAGTTTCGGGTTCGAGTATGAATTTTTGTCATCGACCGAATGTTACGGAACGGGACAGTTTGATGAAATGCTCCTTAAAGTTCTCGATTGTTTCGACGAGATATTGGCGATCATCCTTCCAACTCTTGGTGGAGTAAGTGTTAATCGAAAAGAGAGCTATTCGCCGTTCTTGCCTGTGAGCCCAAAGTCAGGCCGAGTTTTGCAAGTTCCGACTTTGGAGCGAAATCGAGCCAAAGGCACCATTGTCTATGAAGAACCCGATGGCGAGAAGATTGAAGTTCCGGTTACAGGGGGACACGTCAAACTTCAGTGGAAGCCAGACTGGGCGATGCGCTGGGCAGCGCTGAGTGTTGATTACGAAATGTATGGCAAAGATTTGATCCCTTCGGCTGATCTTGGGGGCCGTATATGCCGCGCATTGGGGGCGCCGCCGCCGGTCAATATGGCCTTCGAATTATTTCTTGATAGTGAAGGTCAGAAAATTTCCAAGTCTCGCGGAGGTGGCGGAGTTACCATTGCAGACTGGCTTTCCTATGCTCCGATGGAAAGTCTTTCGATGTTTATGTATCAGAAGCCCAAGACTGCCAAACGGCTGACTCTCGATCTTATACCAAAATCAGTAGACGAGTATCACCAGCATATTCGCGCGTTACCCGGCCAGAATCTTTCAGCTCAGCTGAACAATCCTGCATGGCACGTTCATGCGGGGCACCCCCCGATGTCCACCATGTCGCTTTCTTATTCGATGCTGTTGAATTTGGTGTCTGTTTCTTCTGCCGAGGATCCAGATATACTCTGGGGTTTCATCAATAAGTACGACAAAAATGCTTCGCCAGAGGCTAATCCCGATCTCTCCGCATGCGTTCCGGGGGCGATTAGATTCTACCAAGATCAAGTCTACCCATCACGTCAGCTTCGCACTCCAAACCCAACTGAAAGGGCTGCATTCGAAGACCTCCGGTCGAGATTGTTGAATTGGGCCGGAGAACCCGACGCAGAAAAATTGCAAGAGCTGGTCTACCATATAGGCAAGACACACAAATTCGAACCTCTCCGAAACTGGTTCAAAGCCATTTACGAGGTGTTATTTGGTGCGAGTCAAGGACCGAGGTTTGGTGGATTTATTGCCTTGTATGGCGTTCAGGAAACCGCAGAGCTCATCAATTTGCGGATAAACGCGTAGTCGTTCGTATGTTGGAGCTTCATCGGGCATAATTCGCCCGGATTCCTGAAAATCCACGTAAAATTTCTGAACAGTTTCGTGTACTTCTGGAATTTAGTTTTAAGTGCATTGTCAGTCTTTGACGTGGCTTACTCTATGTTGCGCAGTTTTTGTTGCCAGGGAATCAGCATGTGACACAAGTGGCTGCATGGCAAATTCTTGTGCAATGCCTGCCGCCGCGATTCGACCCTGCTGCGCAGATTTATTGCAGAAATGAAAGCGCGTTCTCAAGCAGAGCGAATGTGATCATCTGCATTACGAACTAATCATGAACCACGATCTTTTCATCCTGATTGACGGGCTTCATGTTCAGCAAAACGGGCGATTCCTGAAAAAATTGTCTGGTGCTTAGTCTACATCTCCGTATGTAAGGACAAGACTTCTTGTTTCTCTGACCGCAATGGGCAATGTGCCCGCCTTAAGCAAGCCTCGGCAAGCTGCGACTTGGATGCTTCCGCCCAAAGTGTGCCTTCGCGCCTGACAAAGGTCGGCTCAAAGAAAGCGCTAGCTGCTGCGCATTGTCCTCCGCTCGGAGAACTGGATTCTACGGAAGGTTGGAACAGTCGCCTTTGTTGTATTTTCGGCAAATATCGCTCTACGCTAACACAATTTCCTATTGCTTGGTTAGGCAGATTTGTAACGTATTAATTGGATGTCAAAAAGCAACCCCAATAATGAAACTTTTACCTTGAAATCGCGACCACTTTGGTGTCAACCTCAGACAATAAGATTCAGGTGTTTCGTTCAGGGATTAAAGGGAGTTTACACCATGCGTCGACAAAACTGCAGCTATTCCGTCGGTTCAGATCGTTCTGATCTATCCTTGACCTGCCGACGCTCGACTTGGGCGATGTCCTTGGCTGCTGGCATGGTGCTGTTCTGGTCGCCCGCGTCTTCGCAAGAGCTTCTGGGAGAGGATGTCGCCGCATCAGCGAATTTCACGCTAACGCATGGTCTGACCTTTCGTTTAGAAGACCCCGACTCGACCCACGACATCAACAGCGACGACGGCACCAAGAACTACAAAAAGGGAGGGCTTGTCAGCAACACGTCGAGCCTCACCGCGGAATTCGAACTATCCAGTGGAAATCTGGGCCTGTTTATCCGCATGAACGGGTTTTACGACTTTGAAAATGCGGATGGAATGCGTGAGAGGACGCAACTCTCGGAAGACGCTTTGGATATCGCCGGGAGGGATTTCCGGGTTCTCGACTTGTACGCTTCGGCATTTTTGGAGCCGGGGGGCATTCCGCTGGATCTCAGACTAGGCAACCAGGTTTTGAATTGGGGGGAGAGTACGTTTATCCCAAACGGGATAAACGTGATCAACCCGATCGATGTGAGTCGGATCCGAACTCCGGGCGCTGAACTGCGTGATGCGTTGGTTCCCGTACCCATGTTGTATGCGGCGGTAGAGGTGGTCCCCAACCTCTCGTTTGAGGGTTTCTATCAGTTCGGTTGGCAGCGCACAGAGATTGATCCGGTTGGGACTTATTTCTCGACTACGGATTACGTAGGTGCGGGGGGAACGCATGCGTTTCTGACGCTGCCGAATTTTTTAAGCATAAGTGATGAGGGTAGAGCATTCGGGCCTGAACCTCTACAGAACGCGATTAACACCGCTCTTAATGGCGCGATGGTGCGCATACCACAGCCGCCAGGAATGCAACCATTGCGATGTACAGCATCTCAAGGTATCGAAGAAAATTGTAAGCGCCAAGGACTTGATCCGCACTTTCTTGCAGTCAGTCGCAGTGCGGACCGTGAGCCACCGAATACTGGCCAATATGGTTTGGCAATGCGCTATTTTTCTCCAGAACTTAACGATACGGAATTTGGCGTTTATTTCCTGAATACCCATAGTCGATTGCCACTCGTTAGCGGGCGCGTTGCCGGAATGTTGGATTTGGCGGCAAGCGGTGTAATTGCGGAACGTGTAAGTACAAATTCAGGCGTGCAACGTGAAGTCGCCTCTATGGTAGCACAAGAGAATGCAAAACTTCCAACTCAAGAAAAACTGAAAGTGTCAGATGAGTTTACGAAACTTGTGGGTGCGCTTTCATTGGACCGTTTCGCGAAAGAATCTAGATACTTTGTGGAATACCCAAAAGACATAAAAACTTTGGGTCTGAGTTTCAATACCTTGCTCGGCGCGAGCGGTTGGGCGCTTCAAGGCGAATATTCATTCCGTCCGGACTTGCCGCTGCAGAGGGCAGAGGAAGCGGTGCTCAGGGAAGCACTGTCTCCGTGGGCATGCACAATCCGTAGTGGTGAATGCACTGCACCGGAGACGTTTGACGCTTTAGGTAAATTAGATGAAGTCGTGCGAGGCTACGTGAACAGAAATGTAAGCCAAGCGCAGGTCACCGCCACACAGATATTCGGGCCCGTTTTGGGTTCGGATGCCTTGGGATTGATTGCCGAGGTGGCACTTATGAGAGTCCATGGAATGCCCAACCCTGCCAACAACGCACTCGAGGCAACTGGCTCTGCAAATGCCGAAGCGACTTCGTGGGGCTATAGGGGGGCGCTGTGGCTGGACTACAGCAACGCAATCGGCGCAGTGTCTCTTTCCCCCTACATCCAGTTTCAACACGACGTAAACGGATCAAGTCCGCTGCCTTTCGGGCCTTTTGCCGATGGTCGAAAAGCTGTGACGCTCGGTGTAGGAGCAAACTATCTTGAGCGCTGGAGCGCGAATGTCAGCTACACGGCGCACACCGGCTCCAACAACCCGCTGGCCGACAGGGACTTCGCGTCGATGTCATTCAGTTATTCCTTCTAGGCAGACGAGGATGAAATGAAAGGAACCATGCTGAAATCAACCGCCGCTGCGCTGACGCTATGCCTCTCATGGGCACCAATGGCACTTGCGGAGCTGTCTGCGGACCAGATCGCGAGACTCGGTGCGGATCTTACTCCACTCGGCGGTGAGCGCGCCGGCAACGCCGCCGGGACAATACCCGCTTGGAACGGTGGCATCACGAGACCTCCCAGTGGATACCGCCGGGGCGAGCATCACCGCGATCCGTTTGCCAACGACCGGCCGCTCTTTACCATCGACGGAACCAACCTCGACCGCTACCGTGATCATCTCTCGGTGGGCCATCAACGTATGATTGAGCTTTATCCAAGCTTCAGGATGAATGTTTATCCTACGCGCCGAAGTGCTTCGGCTCCAAAGCGGATTTACGATGCTACACGTCAGGCAGCCGCGACGGCGCGTCTCAACGATAACGGCAACGGTGTTGCAGGCGCCGTGATCGGGATACCGTTCCCGATACCGAAAAACGGGCTTGAAGTGATTTGGAACCACCTGCTTCGCTACCGCGGAGAAACAGTGCAGTGCCGTGTAGGCCAGGCGGCCGTGACCGCGGGTGGTGACTATACCATTGTAGAGTTCGAAATTTCAGCAGAGCTGCGCTATTCGCTTCCCGGTATGACGGAGGCCGCGCTTGACAATACAATGATGTATTTCAAGCAAAAGGTTCTGGCGCCGGCACGGCTCGCCGGAGGTATCGTGCTGGTCCACGAAACGATGAATCAAGTGCAAGAGCCCCGCCAGGCATGGAGCTACAACCCGGGTCAGAGAAGAGTCCGGCGCGCGCCAAACCTGGCCTACGACAATCCCGGCACGTCTTCGGACGGTCTGCGCACCGCGGATCAGTTTGATATGTTTAACGGAGCGATCGACCGTTACGACTGGAATCTGGTCGGAAAACGTGAAATTTTCGTGCCGTACAATTCGTATCGGCTGCACAGCGACGATCTCTCCTTTGACGATATCCTTGCGCCGCGTCATGTGAACCCTGATCATCTGCGTTATGAGCTTCATCGCGTATGGGTAGTTGACGCAACGCTTGCTCGCGGCGAGCGTCATACCTACAAGCGACGAACATTCTATATCGACGAAGACTCGTGGCAGATCCTGGTGGTGGACATCTACGACAACCGTGACCGGCTATGGCGGGTCTCGGAAGGACACGTGATCAACTATTACGAGAATCCGTTGATATGGCCGACGCTGGAGGTGCACCATGATCTTCAAGCACGGCGCTATCTGGCCTTTGGCCTCGACAACGAATTCCCGATGTGCGTCATGGACGCCCGACTAACCACGAGAGACTTCAGCGTGGCCGCACTGAGGCGGGAAGGTCGACGGTAATTCACGGTGCGCTGGAGCAGGGAAACGCCGTGAGTCTGTGGCGGCGGGCCACTTGTCTCGCCGTCGCATTGTTGGTGGCTGGAGGTGCTGGGGGAGCGGATACGAATTCTGTCGCACAGGATCCGCACGCGGCGCGTTCCCTGCTGCTTGATGGCGCTCGCGCAGACGGGCGGCTGGTTGTTGTCGGTGCGCGCGGTCACATCCTCCTCTCCGATGACGAAGCAAAGACCTGGCGTCTGGCCGCGACACCCGTCCGATCAATGCTGACCGCTGTCCATATGCATGATGTCAGTTTGGGTTGGGCAGTCGGACATGACGCGGTCATCCTGCGGACGACTGATGGCGGAGAGACTTGGACACTTGTCCATCAAGCACCGGAAGAGGAACTTCCTCTTCTTGATATTCTGTTCTCGGACACAAGAAACGGCTTGGCCATCGGTGCCTACGGCTATTTGCTTTTCACCGATGACGGTGGCGAGACCTGGAACGACGGCGAAGTCAGCGAAGATGACTATCATTTGAATGCTGTAACGTCGGCGGATGGGACGCTCTATATCGGTGCCGAGTCTGGCAGTGCCTTCATTTCCAATAATTTCGGCGCTCAATGGCGAGCGCTTGAGCCGCCCTATCACGGTTCATGGCTTGGAGTGACGGTAATGGACTCCGGAACGGTGATCTTGGTTGGTCTCCGCGGTCGGATGTACAGGTCCGATGACGGTGGTGCGAACTGGACACGCGTTTCGACCGACACGACAGCGTCGCTTACGAGCGTCCAGCAGACCGGTCCCGATGAACTGCTCGTCACCGGTCTCGAAGGCGTGCTGCTGGAGAGCGATGACGGCGGGCAAAGCGTTTCACTCCGCCGCATACCTGATCGCGCCGGAATATCGGCAGCGTTGCCGCTCGCGGACGAAGACCTGCTGCTGATCGGCGAGTTCGGAGTTCGGCGTCTGCCAGCGGACGGATAAAATGGACATGGTGCTGGCGCTTGTTAATATGCTTGTCCCCCAACCGCCGAGCGATGCATGCGCATGGTGACAGTATGGATTGAACGCGCACTGTTCGGTAGACGGCCAGTGACGCTGGCTGTCTTCGCGTTACTTTCGGTTCTCATGGTTTGGTCTGCGCTGCAATTGCGCATTGATGCGGGCTTTACAAAGCTGGCGCCTGTTCATCACCCCTATATGCAGACCTTTCTGGAGCATCGGGAGGAGTTCGGAGGCGCCGACCGAATCCTGCTTGGAATCATCGCCCGCGACGGCGAAATGTTCACACCTGAATTTATCGATGCGCTGCGTTCCACGACAGATGCCGTGTTCTTTCTCCCCGGCGTCGACCGCACGCAGGTATTTTCAATACTTACGCCCAATGTGAGATTCGTCGAGGTTGTTGAAGACGGGATTGCGGGAGGCGACGTCCTGCCGTACGATTTTTCGCCGGACGCGGAAGGCTTCCAGCGCTTGCGGGAGAACATCGTCAAGGCGGGTCTTACAGGTCGTTTAGTTGCGAATGATTTCAGCGGTGCCATTGTTGCGGCGAGATTACAGGAGTTTCATCCCGACTCCGGCGAGCGGCTTGATTATGTGGAGGTTGCGCACGAACTAGAGCGGATTCGGCAGCAAACACTGAAAGCCACCGATGGCAAAGTCGATGTCCATATCATCGGTTTCGCCAAGGCGATAGGTGACATTGCCGACGGAGCCGGCACGGTGACATTGTTTTTTGCCATCGCGTTTCTGGTGGCGACGCTGCTTGTCTACGCCTATACCCGTTCGGTCGGTGCAACGCTGACGCTTCTGGGGTGCTCGCTTCTTGCAGTGATTTGGCAGCTTGGCCTCCTCAATCTGCTCGGATACGGAATCGATCCGCTTTCGATTCTTGTGCCGTTTCTGATATTCGCCATCGGCGTCAGTCATGGTGTGCAGGTGGTGGGCGCAACCCACGAAATGGCGGGTGTTTCGCCGCTCGAGGCCGCGAAAGGGGGCTTTCGTCGCCTATTGCGACCAGGCATCGCAGCACTTGCATCCGATGCAGCGGGTTTCGGCACTATCGCGCTCATCGAAGTGCAGGCGGTGCAGGAAGTTGCGGTTGCGGCGGGGCTTGGCGTTGCGACAATCATTCTGACTAATCTTGGCCTGCTGCCTTTGCTGCTTTCCTTCGCCCGAAAAATACCTAATCCTCCGAGGGCGTTGCCGTACCCGATCCGTTCCCTGTTAGCACGGGCTGCCCATCGAAAACCCGCAGCAGTGATCATCTGTGCGTGGGCGGCTCTGACGCTGATTGGGGCTACCTATGCCGTTGATGTTCGCATCGGGGACGAACACCGTGGCATTCCCGAACTCAGGCCTGATTCCGTTTACAATCAAGATGCATCGGTGATCGGCGAGAAGTTTGACATTGGTGTAGACGTACTGACCGTAATCGCCGAGACATCCGCCGAAGGCTGCATCGAATTCGAGACGATGCGATTGCTTGACGAATTCGAGTGGACCATGGGCACTGTGGACGGTGTTGTCTCGGTTGCCGGTCTTGCAGGAACAGCGCGTCGGCTGCATTCCGCTTGGAACGAAGGCAATCTCAAGTGGCAGACCCTTCCGCGCAACCAATACAGTCTGGTTCAGTCGGTTTCACCTGTTCCGACTTCCAGCGGTCTTCTCAACTCCGATTGCAGCGTGATGCCGGTTCATATCTTCACCGAGGATCACAGAGCCGAAACGATCCAGAGGGTCGTCGATGCGGTGAAATCCTTCGATTCCGCTAACGCCGATGGTCCGATTTCATTCAGGCTCGCCGCTGGCAATGTCGGTGTGATGGCGGCGACCAACGAGGAAGTGGACGCAGCCCAGTTCCCGATTGTCGGATACGTTTACGCGGCTGTGATACTGCTGGTCTTGCTGGCGTTCCGTTCGATTCAGTCCGTTCTATGCGTTGTGCTGCCGCTCGCAGCGGTATCAGTGCTTGCCTACGCGCTTATGGCCCTGATCGGGATTGGGCTTAAAGTCTCAACCCTGCCCGTTGTGGCGCTTGGGGTCGGCGTTGGAGTCGATTACGGCATCTATATTTTTGGCCGGATACGCGGTCATCTGCATAATGGTGTTCCATTTCCAAAGGCTTACGAATTGGCACTGCAGACCTCCGGCGCAGGGGTGATGCTGACCGGTCTAACCCTCGCCGCAGGTGTCGCAACCTGGATCGTGGCACCACTTCAGTTCCAAGCTGACATGGGCATAGTTCTCATGTTCATGTTTCTGGTGAATATGGCAGGCGCTATAATGCTGTTGCCCGCGATCGGCGCTTGGCTTTTCCATCGCCGAGGCAGTGTTTGATTCCCGAAACATCCGTGTTGGAATTCAAGCTCGGCACCGGCCAAATAAATGCGTTGAGAGATTTCTTCCAAACGTTCCAAGCCATTACTCATCGTAACGGCGTGAGGGGATTGGCAGTGTCCAGAATTTTTCGCACTTTCATTCATGCGACGGCGGCTCCGTTATGTTGAAGTTTCATCTCGCGCAGCGGCTCCATGTTCATATACTTTCGCGTGCTCCACTGCGTGCCGGCGACGTGTTTCAACCTGGCCGCAGCCAGGCAGAGACAGGATCGACCATCGGGAAAGGCCCCGACGACCCTGGTCCGTCTTCGAATTTCCTTCATCAGCCGCTCCAGCGGATTGTTCGTCCTGATTTTGCGCCAATGACTGTCGGGGGAGCTGTAACGGCTGAGCGTCGCATGGATCTTCTCTTCGACCGGATCAGCCGCCTTGTTCAAACTCATGGAACGCAAGTAGTCAACCGCAGCCTTGGCATTCCCGGCCTCTGTTTCCCGGCTCTCCTGAGCATGGATCGCTTTGAGCATGCGTGCGACCTCGCTTACTTTGGTTTCGGCACATGACTGAAGACGCTGCGACAAAAAATGCGCCGTGCAGCGCGGCCAATGCGTTGACATGGAATTGCGGGAAGGCATTCATTCGAGATCGCGCATTCGATGATCATGCGTCAAACGCAGCGATCAATTTATGCGGCGGTTTTCTTCTAAAGCCGGTTGGAGACAAACAGTGCCATGGCTCCGTGTGTCCCAGCGGACTTGTCGAGACCAATTAAAATCTGCACACAACACAGCGCGTCGCCAACCTTACCCGTATACCGGTATTGTGATATCAATGCGATCACGGTACATTGATACCGAGCAATGACCAACAGGGCCACTCCGTATGCCCGAACCGATATTCAGACGCATTGGCGTAACGGTAATGCCGGAGTTCTTTCAGACCGAAGGCATTGATGCTGTGCTTGCGAATATTTCGGACCGTCTCGGGGCGACGTCCGTCACCACATCGCCATATATCGGGCGGGAAGGCGTTCCAGGACGTGGATTCCGAGAGCCCCCGGATGACGCCGGCGCCGGCGGAAAGCGTCTCTTGGACAGGCCCTTATGGGGCAAGCGGGAGGTCTTCATTGAAACCGCGCCAAGCTTTTCGCCAAATTATGCGCTCTATACAGGCTCCGAATATCAGCCTGAGCGCCCAACTGAGCTAACGACATCGGATGGCCCGATCATCAAACGTTTCTTACATGCGGCGAAGTTGAAAGGCCTGAAGACTTACCTTCAGATCATGGCAGCGATTCCGCCCGGTCTTCGGGTTCAGGTCGGCGAGCCTTTGGAGAGCGACCATCCGCTGTTGCCGGATGGAAGTCCAATGCCTCCGAGAGTGGACCGCAACGCGACTCTCGCCTCTCAAAGCCTGAGGTTCTACATGCGGGCGCTGATACAGGATCTATGTCAAAACTACCCGGAATGCGACGGATTCAAATTCGATTGGCCTGAATATCCCCCCTACGATTTCATGTCGCTCTTTGCGGATTACAATCCGCAGGTCGCCCCTTACGCACGCGAGCTCGGCATTGACCTCACCGCGCTTGCAAAAGGAATCATTCAAGTCCGGCAAAAGATCACATCTGACCTGTCTTGGGAAAATTGTTCTGAAACGCCGGTCATTGAACTCCTAACGCAACTGCGCGTCGAATTTGCCGCGCTGGACGACCATTTCCGTCTGCGGACTCACCTTGTCGAAAAATATGCGGAGTTCCTAAAGTCCTGTGTGGACGAAGCGAGCGATGGCTCCAAATTGATTTTCCTCCAGGGGTTTCCTCCCCCGTGGCATATGTTATCCGGATTCGATCCGAAGATTCTGCGGCAGCACGCGGATGAGCTTGCCGTCAAGTTCTATACGATGCATTGGCCGATGATCGGAGCGAATTATGTCCGCCGGGCATGCCGGGAGTTCGGTCTGCCACAGGAGGTGTCGGCTAAATACTTTCGCTGGAATTTCATGGGACAGCAATCGAACTTCGGAAGCCTTGATGACCTAGTTTATCCGGAGCCGGATGTTTCGCACGGAATCCCATCATCCAAAATCGCTTCCGCCTACAGGCAATTCGGCGATCGCGAGGCGATCGGAATAACGCACAGTTACGGTCCTTGTGATGATGTCGTTCTCCGCTGTCGGGCTTTGCTGGATGCGACCGGCGGGAACATCGAAATCAATCGATACGCGTATCTGAGCGAAGACAAAATTGATGCATTGGCCTCGCTGATATCTTGCAGCACCGAGCTGCCGTAAGCGAGATGATGGCGAGGCGAACGACAGAAGTGCATACGCCGAGCATCTCAGCGGTGCCGAAACACTAAGTCAATACATAGCGGACTGCCTGACGCATCGGTCCCCTGTCCTGAAGCCGGAACGGGCGGCTGACTTGTGTAATCTGGGAAGATGGCTTCGAGTCTGTATTGAGAATATCTGCCAGCAAACTATACTTGCCCGTCAAAAAACAGATTGCGCGATCAGACGAAGGATTAAGATATCGTGAGCTTTAAAGCTTTGGTCAGCATGCTTGCTGCTGTCATCGTCTTGGCATCCTGTGATGCACCATCGGAACTGCGAAGTGATCCGGAACCCATCGGGGACTTTAGACTTGGCTTTGTAACAGTTTCGGCGAAAGGATCAAATCAACTCGAAATGTCTCGGGAATTTGAAGAATCCGAGTTGGAAGAAACCCTGGTTGGCGCAATAGAGGAACGGTTGGGCCGCCATGCAGGAAATCGGTGGTATCATCTCGCGGTTTCAATCGAGGAGTATTCCCTTGCCCCACCAGGAATTCCAGTGGTGGCTTCACCGCGTTCCGGCATGGTGATCCGAGTGGCCGTTTGGGATGATGCGTCAGGGCGTGTTTTGACAGAGCCGCCAAAGGAATTTGTGCTCGCCGAACCGTTTTCAATACAGACGTTTATGGGGTCGGGAATCTCACGCAGTTCTAGAGAGCAGGCCAGAGCGGTGTCCCGGCACGCCGCACGGGTGATTGAAGATTGGCTGAAGTCGGCTGAGAAAAGTCCGCTTCCAAGTGTAAGACCGCGTGAAGGCGCGACATAACCGCAATGTCGAACGGTTTTAATGACCGGGATGAAGCATATCGGCTGCAGGGAGCCGATGCGCATCGCAAGTTCTACGACGATTGGGCCGATAGCTACGACGAAGAATTCGCCGAAGCTGTGAATTATTGCTATCCAAGCGTGGTTGCAGAGTGTTTCGGCCGCCATAGCACGCCGTCTGATTCGCCAGTTGCGGATTTGGGCTGCGGAACTGGTTTGGTTGGCATGAGCTTACGGCGGACCGGGGTCGATTTGGATGGATTTGATATTTCAACCGGCATGCTCGCACAGGCAGCTCGAAAAAAAGTCTACCGCGATCTTCACATCGCTGATTTTACAAGATGCGAAGGGTTGCCGCGAAACTGCTATGGCGGCCTGATCAGCTGTGGATCATTCACCTTGGGGCATCTCGGTCCAGAAGCATTGGCCAATGCGGTCGATATGGCGCGTCCCACTGCATTGTGTGTCATTGGAATCAACTGCTTGCATTTTGATCAGGAAAACTATGCTGCATTTTTTGAAGACATGTGCCGATGCGGTCGAATCAATTCGCTCACAGTTGAACCGGGACCGATCTACGCAGGGGACGGGTATGCTGACCAGGACCCCATGAATATTGCTAAGATTGCGGTGTTTCGGACAGGTGATACCGGCAGCGGCACACGGACAATGCTGGCGCGCTGAGACCAGCTCCGCATGTTCAAAAAATCCGACCTGCAATCAAGATAGATCGCTGTTGCTGCTTTTCGTGGCTGATTCACATTCCAGACTCGCGTCTCAAGTAACAAAATTTTGATCGTACGTCAGAGTTTTGGCATGACTGGTCACATTTTTGGCCTCCGCAGTCGACAATTGACATATTGTCGACAGTTTCGCTTGAGGAGGAAGCTTGTGGATCTCTCGTGAAGATCGGGAGCTAAACCAAAATCTGCTATATTGCCGTGTGGAGGACTCAGACGCTGAATGATGTGCAGGTTTTGTGAGCTGTGCAGAGAAACACGTCCCACGAGTCCGAATTTTTTTGCGAATTCGAGCTGTGGGAAGAGCGGATAAAATGTAAGTCGTGGAAGCCGAAAGCGCAGTCGACCGGTTGCAACCAAGCGAGAAACTCACTTGATGATCTCGATTGCACCGCAATCAGCATCGGTTGCCGCTGCAATCGCTAGGTTCGACCCGTGCCGTAAGGCTCTGAGCGCAAATTAAAATGAACTGCGCAGCGGTAAGTTTTAAGATGTTTGAAAAATCGACAAATTAGGGGGTTGCACATGCGATTTGAAAATGATATCACCACGTCAAGATCCGCGCCGCGCACTCCGTGCGTGTGTGCGGTGGTGGGTTTGGTATTTCCAATTTCGGTAAATTCTCGTTGATTGGCGAGACAGCGGATCGGTGTGATGGCGCAGCGTTGGTACACTATAAGCGTTCTCTCAAATTATGAAAAACGAGTAGCGGAGCAGATTCGTGCGGAGGCGGCGCGGCGGGGGCTTGATCAAGACATTGAAGAAGTTCTGGTGCCGGTCGAAGAAGTCATTGAGTTCCGCCGGGGCAAAAAAGTTCCGAGAGAGCGGCGTTTCATGCCGGGCTATGTTTTGATTCGCATGGAGATGTCAGACGCGGGTTACCACCTTGTGAAGTCTGTAAACCGGGTTACTGGTTTTTTGGGCCCAGAAGGGCAGCCTGTGCCGCTGAAAGATGAAGAAGTCGCTGTGATACAGCGGCGAACCGAACAAGGCGCTACCCAGCCGCGGGCGCTGATTTCGTTCGATGTCGGAGAAATGGTCACTGTTGTGCACGGGCCATTTGAAGGGTTTTCGGGCATGGTCGAAGAGGTGGACGAAGATGTTGCGCGTTTGAAGGTCACAGTGGCGATCTTTGGACGGCCAACACCAGTGGAACTTGAATTTACTCAGGTCTCAAAACAATAGAGGAATCGCTGCCGGAAAAGGCGGCTGTTGAATAGCAGAGGGGCCGATGGCCAAGAAAGTTGTTGGAAGAATCAAGCTGCAGGTGCCGGCCGGACAAGCTAAACCGGCGCCTCCGGTCGGTCCGGCCTTGGGACAGCGCGGCCTGAACATTATGGAGTTCTGCAAGGCATTCAATGCGCAGACCCAAAATCTTGAGCCTGGGGCGCCATGTCCGACTGAGATCACTTATTTTCAGGATAAATCGTTCTCCATCTCGGTGAAGACGCCGACCACCTCCTGGTTCATCAAGAAAGCCGCGCAGACCGAATCAGGATCGCAGACACCGGGACGCAGCACGGTCGCTTCTTTGACAGCACAGCAAGTGCGCGAGGTGGCGAAAGCCAAGATGGCGGATTTGAACACCAAGGACATTGATTCGGCAATGCAAATTGTGCTCGGCTCCGCGCGGTCGATGGGCATAGAAGTGAAGGGTTAAACCGATGGGAAAAATCGGAAAACGCATGCGTGCGGCGCGGGCTGCCTTCGCCGGCAAATCAGGTGCCACGGTAGAGGAAGCTGTTGCGCTCATTAAAGGTTCATCAACCGCCAAATTCGATGAAACGGTTGAGGTTGCTATGAATCTCGGCTTGGATCCTCGTCATGCTGATCAAATGGTTAGGGGTGTGACCAGTCTGCCGAATGGATTAGGTAAAACTTCGCGGGTAGCGGTATTCGCCCGCGGTGAAAAAGCGGAAGAAGCTAAAAACGCCGGTGCGGACCTCGTTGGCGCGGAAGATTTGGCGGAGAAGGTTCAAGGCGGTACCATTGACTTCGAACGTTGCTTTGCAACCCCGGATATGATGCCGGTCGTGGGTCGGCTCGGCCGTATCCTAGGGCCGCGGAATCTAATGCCGAACATGAAAGTTGGAACGGTTACCGCGGATATCGGGACTGCAGTAAAGCGCGCTAAAGCCGGCGAGGTTCAGTTTAAGGTCGAACGATCGGGAATCATCCATGGCGGTGTCGGAAAGGTGTCGTTCGACGAGGCGAGTTTAGCCGGAAACATCAGAGCGTTTGTGAATGCGGTTTCGCAGGCCAAGCCATCGGGAGCCAAAGGAAAGTATGTCAAGAAAATCTCCATCAGCTCCAGTATGGGGCCGGGAATTTCGGTCGATCTCGCATCGGCTTTAGGAAACTAGGAGAATTCAAGCCTCGGTATCGAGGCAACGAAATCGACGGGGCGCATCGGCGCTTCGGCGATCTGTCCGAGACGGTGGGTGCCAGAAGCCTGAAAGCTTTATGGCGTAAATCCTGCCTGAGATGGGAACTTTGCGGATCAATCAGAGGTCTCCTTTGGGCGAAACCGGTTTGAACCCTGTGTCTGGGATGGAATGTCGGCGGTTTCGCCGGCGAAATCGAGCCGGAAGGGAAGCCTTCCATAAATTGGAGCAAACACGTGGATAGAGCCCGAAAAGAAAAAGTGGTCGAAGAGCTTGGCCACATCTTCGAGAGCTCTGGCGTTGTCGTGGTGTCGCATTATGCCGGTCTCACGGTCGCCGAGATGGAAGAATTCCGGTCGCGCATGCGCGAGGCCGGTGGTTCCGTTCGTGTCGCTAAGAACAGGCTCGCCAAACTCGCGCTGAAAGAATCGAAATGCCAAGGCATGACGGATCTGATGAACGGAATGACTGTTCTCGCCTATTCCGAAGATCCGGTCACCGCTGCAAAGGTGACCGAGGCCTACGCCAAGAGCAATCCAAAATTGGATATTCTCGGCGGTGCGATAGGAGGTGCAGTCTTAGACCGGGCCGGAGTGAAGTCGGTTTCGGCAATGCCCTCGCGGGAAGAATTACTGGCCCAACTCGTTGGCTGTATTCTTGCGCCCGCCGCCGGCATTGCGGCAGCTGTCGGCGCACCCGCATCGGCCATTGCTTCCGTTCTCAGCACGATCGAAGAGCGGGAACCGGCTTAGCCGATGGCGGCGCAGCGATCGGCCGTGTGGAAACACGGCGCGCAGGGCCACAAAGTGGAGTTAGGAACAGCCAAATGACAGACCTTAAAAATCTTGCCGAGCAGATCGTCGGATTGACGCTTCTCGAGGCACAGCAGCTGAAACAAATTCTGAAGGATGAATACGGCATTGAACCGGCGGCGGGCGCAGCCGTGATGATGGCCGGTCCAGGCGGTGATGACGCTGGCGGAGATGCCGTTGAAGAACAGACGGAGTTTGACGTCATTCTTGTCGAACACGGCGCGGAAAAAATCGCCGTCATTCGGGAAGTCAGAGCGTTAACGAGCCTAGGCCTGAAGGAATCGAAGGCGCTTGTTGAAGCTGGCGGAAAGACGATCAAAGAAGCTGCCTCAAAGGAGGAGGCCGAAGAGATCAAGAAGAAATTCGAATCTCTCGGAGCCACTGTCGAGCTGAAGTGACTTAAATTTACGATGACTGGCCGAGGCAAGTCACTCGGCCAGTGATCATTTATGACCAAAGCCCGTTGCTGTTGGCTTTGGGATTTGAGGTTGACGGCAGGCCTGGGGCGGGTGCCTGCCTGATCAATTCATGCGCTCGATGCGCACCCGCCGCAGAGAACTCCGTTCGCGCCGCGAATGGATTGGACAGAGGATCTCACGCATGACTCAGAAAACCAATTCGGCCGGGGAATCCACAGCAGTGCGGCGAAAGCGCATCCGGCGAAAGTTCGGACGCATCCGCGAAGTCATTGACATGCCAAACCTGATTGAGGTTCAGCGGAGTTCCTATGATCTGTTTCTGAATTCCGGGCGCGGCGAATCGCCGGAAGATGGGGTCGGGCTGCAAGGGGTTTTCCAGTCGGTCTTTCCGATCGCCGATTACAACGCCGTCGCTCAACTGGGATTCAAGAGCTACGTTCTCGAACCGCCGAAATTCGATGTGGACGATTGTCAGCAGCGGGATATGACATACGCGGCGCCGCTGAAGGTCAAACTGCAGCTCATCGCCTTTGATGTGGACGAAGAGACCGAGCAGCGAACCATTAAGGACATAAAAGAGCAGGACGTCTTCATGGGCGAGATTCCTCTTATGACCGAGAACGGAACTTTTGTCATAAAGGGAACCGAACGCGTCGTGGTCTCGCAGATGCATCGTTCGCCCGGCGTGTTCTTTGACCATGACAAAGGAAAGTCGCACTCCTCCGGTAAGCTGTTGTTCAATTGCCGGATTATTCCTTATCGGGGATCGTGGCTTGATTTTGAATTCGATGCCAAGGATTTTGTTCACACCCGAATTGACCGACGGCGCAAAATGCCGGTGACGACATTGCTGCTGGCATTGGGTTTGAACCAAGAGGAAATTCTTTCGAAATTCTACGACACGGTCCAGTACACTTTGATCAATGACGCCGACGACGAGGCGATGATTTTTTCCAGCGAGAGCTTGGAACAGATCGATGGGAAAGTTCTGGCCGAAGACATCGTCGACGAAAAAACTGGTCGCACGTTAGCGAAAATGGGCGATCAGCTCACCGCGACTTGGGCGGAAAGCGAAGAAGGCGACCAGGAATTGGTTGGTGGAACGGTGCATGAGCTGATCGAACAGGGCATCGTCGCATATCCAGTGCTTTCTGTTTACAAAGACCAAATCCGATGGCGAACCAACTTTTTCCCGGATCGCTTTGTCAACACGAAGCCGGCGTTTGATTTGGTTGACGCAGACTCAGGCGAAGTGCTTTGGCAAGAGCAGAAAAAAGTGTCGATGGCGGCGGTCAGAAGGTGGAAAAAGAATAACGCGAGCAGCGAAATTGAAGTTCCTTTCAACCAAATTGAAGGCAGATTTTTGGCTGAGGACATAATCGACGAACAGACCGGACTCGTTTGGATGGAGGCCGGCGATGAGCTGACCGCGGTCTGGCAGGAAACCGAACAGGGAAGAGCTGAATTGGTCGGCGGCACACTTTTTGATCTGATCAAGCGAGGGATCAAAGAAATTCCAGTGCTTGATATCGATGGGGTGAATGTCGGGCCGTACATCCGCAACACTCTTGTCTCCGACAAAAATCAAACCCGCGAAGATGCGCTCCTGGACATTTATAGGATGCTTCGACCGGGCGATCCGCCCGTGCTTGATGCGGCGGAAATCTTGTTCGATCAGCTCTTTAGAAGTGAAGACAGCTATGATCTTTCAGCCGTAGGGCGTGTAAAGATGAATATGCGTCTTCGGCTCGGTGTTGAAGATTCGGTGCGTACTCTCGGCAATGATGACATCGTTTCCTGCGTGAAGGCTTTGGTGGAAATTCGCGACGGAAAAGGCGAGGTCGACGATATCGACCATTTGGGCAATCGCCGTGTTCGGTCCGTTGGCGAATTGATGGAAAACCAGTACCGGCTAGGGCTGTTGCGCATGGCGCGGCAAATCAAGGAACGCATGGCCTCCGTCGAGATCGGCAATGTCATGCCTCAGGATTTGATCAATTCCAAACCGGCCGCGGCTGTGGTGCGCGAATTCTTTGGTTCGTCGCAGCTTTCGCAGTTCATGGACCAGACAAACCCGTTGTCGGAAGTTACCCACAAGCGGCGGCTTTCGGCGCTGGGGCCAGGCGGGTTATCCCGTGAACGCGCCGGATTTGAAGTCCGCGATGTCCACCCGACCCATTATGGCCGGATTTGTCCGATCGAGACTCCCGAGGGGCCGAATATCGGTTTGATCAACTCGCTTGCGACATTCTCTCGGGTCAATAAGTACGGCTTCATTGAATCGCCGTACCGAAAGGTCAAGAACGGGCTGGTCACCGACGAGGTCGTTTATATTTCAGCGACCGAGGAAATGGATCACACGATCGCACAGGCCAATGCCAAGATGACTCCCGACGGGAAGCTGGCCAACGACATAGTGTCAACGCGCAGCAGGGGCGAATACAAAATGAGTCGGCGCGAAGAGGTCGACATGATCGATGTCTCGCCGAAACAGCTGGTCTCGGTGGCCGCATCGCTGATACCGTTTTTGGAGAATGACGACGCCAACCGAGCACTCATGGGATCCAACATGCAGAGGCAGGCTGTTCCGCTTCTAAGGGCGGAAGCACCGTTCGTCGGCACGGGAATTGAAGCCGTGGTTGCCCGCGATTCAGGTGCGGCGATTACCGCGCGCAGGGCAGGGATAGTCGATCAGGTGGATGCAACCCGAATCGTTATCCGGGTGACGGAAGCCCTCGGTCGAGGCGAGTCGGGAGTTGATATCTACAGACTGCGTAAGTTTCAGCGGTCCAATCAGAACACTTGCATAAATCAGCGCCCGCTGGTCAACGTGAACGACAGGGTCGAGCGCGACGAAGTGATTGCCGACGGTCCGTCGACCGATCTGGGAGAGCTGGCGCTTGGACGCAACGTCCTCGTAGCCTTCATGCCGTGGAGTGGATACAATTTTGAAGACTCGGTGCTGATCTCGGAACGCATTGCACGGGACGATGTGTTCACATCGGTTCATATTGATGAATTCGAAGTCGATGCGCGAGACACCAAGCTGGGGCAAGAGGAGATCACGCGGGAAATTCCGAATGTTGGCGAAGAAGCGCTGACCAATCTGGATGAGGCTGGCATCGTCTATATCGGGGCCAAGGTGAAACCCGGCGATATCCTTGTTGGGAAAATCACGCCGAAGGGCGATTCGCCAATGACCGCGGAGGATAAGCTCCTTCGCGCGATCTTTGGCGAGAATGCTTCAGATGTGCGCGATACTTCTCTGCGTGTTCCCGCCGGAGATTTCGGCACGGTTGTGGAAGTGCGTGTTTTCGGTCGTCACGGCATCGAAAAAGATGATCGGGCCGAACAGATCGAGCGCGAAGAAATCATGCGGCTGATCCGCGACCGCGATGACGAAAAGGCCATTCTTGATCGCAGCGTGTATGGCCGGCTCAAAGAACTGCTCATTGGAAAGACAGCGAGCAAAGGCCCGAAGGGAATGGCAGGCTGCACCGAAATCACCGAAGAAGTGCTGGAGCGCTTCGCTCGCGGAAGATGGTGGCAGATCGCGCTTGAGGACGACGATGCTGCGACAGCAGCCGAGGCTCTGCACGAGCAGTTCAAATCGCAAAACAAGGCAATGGAGAGCCGGTTTCTCGACAAAGTGGAGAAAATCAAACGCGGAGACGACTTGCCGCCCGGTGTGATGAACAAAGTCAAGGTGTTTGTCGCCGTTAAGAGGAAGCTGCAGCCTGGCGATAAAATGGCAGGCCGGCACGGCAATAAGGGAGTCGTTTCGAAAGTTGTGCCAATGGAAGACATGCCGTTTCTTGAAGACGGCACACCGGTCGATATCGTTCTGAATCCGTTAGGCGTGCCGTCCCGCATGAACGTCGGACAGATCCTCGAGACGCATATGGGCTGGGCTGCGCGCGGACTGGGAAAATCAATAACAGATTCGCTGGCAGTTTTTTCACAGTCTGAAGACTCGAAGCCCCTATGGAACGCGATGCGGACTGCCTTTGGCGAAGAGGTCTGGGATGAAGAGATCAAGCATCTCAGCGATCAACAGCTGGTTGAAGCCGCCAAGAATGTCGCGAACGGTGTGCCGATCGCAACACCGGTATTCGATGGAGCAAAGGAACAGGATGTCAATGAAGCTTTGCAGAGAGCAGGCTTTCACGAGTCCGGGCAGTCGAATTTGTATGATGGCCGGACCGGCGAGAAATTTGCGCGTCCAGTAACTGTGGGCATGAAATATCTTCTGAAGCTGCACCACTTGGTGGATGACAAGATTCATGCGCGTTCGACAGGACCGTACAGTTTGGTAACCCAGCAGCCGCTCGGCGGCAAGGCACAATTCGGCGGGCAGCGTTTCGGTGAAATGGAGGTTTGGGCGTTGGAAGCTTACGGAGCCGCCTACACTCTGCAAGAAATGCTGACGGTGAAAGCCGACGATGTGACAGGCAGGACTAAGGTCTACGAATCAATCGTAAAGGGCGAGGATCGGTTTCAGTCGGGTGTGCCCGAGAGTTTCAACGTCTTGGTAAAAGAAGTGCGCGGATTGGCGCTGAACATGGAGCTTGTGCAAAACGACGACGTGTGAACGTTCGGCGGTTGCATTCAGAATAAGGTATAAGTCCACAATGAACCGAGAAGTTCTTCATTCTGCATTCGGCAAGTCTCTCATGCCGGAATCTTTCGATGAAATCAAAATTTCGCTGGCGTCGCCCGAGAAGATCATTTCCTGGTCCTACGGTGAAATCAAAAAGCCGGAAACCATCAATTACCGCACCTTCAAACCCGAGCGGGACGGTTTGTTCTGCGCCCGCATATTGGGGCCGGTGAAAGATTATGAGTGCCTGTGCGGGAAATACAAACGGATGAAATACCGCGGCGTGACTTGTGAAAAATGCGGTGTGGAAGTGACTTTGGCAAAGACCCGACGGGAGAGGATGGGGCACATAGAGCTCGCGGCTCCGGTCGCGCATATCTGGTTTCTTAAGTCGTTGCCAAGCCGCATCGGTTTGATGCTGGATATGAAGCTCAAGGATTTAGAACGGGTGCTCTATTTTGAATCATTCGTTGTGACTGATCCGGGGCTGACCGAATTTAGTCCCAAGCAGCTGCTGACCGAGGCACAGGTGCGCGAGGCCGAGGATGAATACGGGGCGGACAATTTTAGAGCTGGAATCGGCGCCGAGGCAATCCGCGAGCTCCTGCAGGACATTAATCTGCAGGAAACCGCGGAAGATCTCCGAGCGGATCTGTCCGACACCAAATCGGAGACAAAGCGGACTCAGTTATCGAAGCGTTTGAAACTGATCGACAGCTTTATGCATTCTGGCAACCGTCCAGAGTGGATGATTTTGACCGTCATCCCAGTTATCCCACCCGATCTCCGACCGTTGGTGCCGCTGGACGGTGGCCGCTTTGCAACCTCCGATCTCAATGATCTGTATCGTCGGGTCATTAACCGCAACAACCGCCTTAAGCGCTTAATGGAGCTCAACGCCCCTGACATCATCATGCGTAACGAGAAACGGATGCTGCAGGAATCCGTTGATGCGCTTTTTGACAACGGGCGTCGCGGCCGCACAATCAACGGCGTGAATAAGCGGCCCTTAAAGTCGCTCAGTGACATGCTCAAAGGCAAACAAGGCAGGTTCAGGCAGAATCTTCTTGGAAAGCGGGTGGATTTTTCCGGACGATCAGTGATTGTGTCAGGGCCGGATCTCAAGCTGCATCAGTGCGGCATACCCAAGAAGATGGCTTTGGAACTGTTCAAGCCGTTCATCTATTCGCGGCTCGAAAAACTGGAGATTTCGACGACAGTCAAGCATTCAAAAAAGATTGTCGAAAAAGAAGAGAAAGAGGTTTGGGACATTCTGGAAGCGGTGATCCGCGAACACCCGGTGCTGCTGAACCGGGCTCCGACGCTTCATAGGCTGGGGATTCAGGCGTTTGAACCGGTTCTTATCGAGGGAAAAGCGATCCAACTTCATCCTTTGGTCTGCTCGGCTTTCAACGCTGATTTTGACGGCGACCAGATGGCTGTGCACGTGCCGTTGTCGCTGGAAGCCCAGCTTGAAGCCCGGGTTCTTATGATGTCGACGAACAATGTCCTTTCGCCCGCGAATGGCGCGCCCATCATTGTTCCGTCGCAAGACATGGTGCTCGGGCTCTATCATTTAAGCCTTGAGCGGAGTGGTATGGTTGGCGAAACCCGCGGCCGGTCCGGTCAGAACGGAACGGGCGGACTGAGTGCTTTTGGCTCGATTGAAGAGGTTCAGCACGCGCTTTTGGCTGGCAAGGTGCACCTGCACGCTAAAGTCCGCGGACGAATAAAACAGATCGATGAGAATGGGCTGGAAGTTTATCGGGTGTTCGACACGACACCCGGGCGCATGATGATCGGTTCGTTGCTTCCTCTCAATGCGCGAACACCCTTCACACTTGTGAACCGGCTGCTGCGAAAGAAGGAAGTCCAGGAAGTCATTGATGCGGTATATCGCTATTGTGGTCAGAAGGAGTCGGTTATCTTCTGCGATCGGATAATGGCTCTGGGATTCCAAGAAGCCTGCAGTGCGGGCATTTCATTCGGTAAAGACGACATGATGATTCCGGCTATCAAGGATAAGTATGTTGAAGAGGCGAGAAAAGAAGTCAAAAGATTTGAAGACGATCACTGGCATGGCGCACTGACCCAGCTTGAGCGTTATAACAAGGTCGTCGACGCATGGACAGAATGTTCGGACAATGTTGCTGAAGCGATGATGGCGGAAATTTCATCGGTCCGGCATGACGAAGCTGGACGCGAACTCGAGCCGAATTCAGTCTTCATGATGTCTGATTCAGGGGCCCGAGGCTCGCCCGCGCAGATGAAGCAGCTTGCGGGAATGCGCGGCCTGATGGCCAAGCCGTCAGGCGAGATCATTGAAACGCCGATCATTGCCAACTTCAAGGAAGGCCTGAATGTGCTCGAATATTTCAATTCGACTCACGGTGCGCGGAAGGGGTTGACCGACACAGCGTTGAAGACTTCAAATTCAGGATATCTGACCCGCCGTCTTGTCGATGTGGCGCAGGACTGCATTGTCCGCGAGCAGGACTGTGGAACCAAAGAAGCGATAACTGTGCGCGCTTCGATGCGTGATGGAGTGATTGTGGCGCCGTTGAGCGAACGGTTGCTTGGCCGAGTCGCCGCAGAGGATCTGACGGATCCGGTGAACGGCGAAGATTTGGTGAAGACCGGAGACCTCATTGAAGAGAGCGCCGCGGAAGCCATTGAGAATGCGGGCATACAATCCGTCAAGATACGTTCGCCACTGACTTGCATCTCCAAAGAAGGCGTCTGCTGCAAGTGTTACGGACGGGACCTGGCGAGGGGAACTCCGGTGAATATCGGAGAGGCTGTCGGCATTATCGCGGCTCAGTCCATCGGTGAACCGGGGACACAGCTGACAATGCGCACATTCCACATTGGCGGCATCGCTCAGGCGCAGCAGCAGCAATCCTCGGTCAATTCATCGCATGATGGCGTGATTCAGCTCGAAAATATTCGGATTATTGAAAACCAAGCCAAAGACAGGGTTGTCATTAGCCGAAACGCTGAACTGAATGTTGAGGACAGTTCCGGACGCTCCACGCGTTATAGACTGCCGATCGGCGCACAGCTCAGCGTCGCAACGGGTCAAGAGGTGAAGAGCGGCGATGTGCTTTTTGTCTGGGATCCGAATTCCACGCCCATTTTCGCCGAAGCGGATGGGGTGGTCACCCATCAGGACCTCATTGACGATGTGACGGTCCGTGTTGATGTTGATGCTCTCACCGGTAAAGAACAGCGTATCGTTTTGGATTCGATGCTGGCAAGGAAACCTTCTTTGCAAATCATCAGAGAAGAAGGAGCGGATGAGAATGCGAACGGCGGTCAAGACAATTATCCGTACGTTTACCAGCTCTCTGTAGGAACCATTCTCAGCGTCGAAGATCATCAAAAAGTAAAAGAAGGCGATATTCTGGCAAGGGTTCCGCGCGAAGTTACCAAGACCAGGGACATCACCGGCGGTTTGCCGCGTGTCGCAGAGCTGTTTGAAGCCAGAAAACCCGCTGATCACGCCATTCTTGCCGAAGTCGAAGGAAGAATCATCTTCGAGAAGGAATATAAGGCAAAGACTAAGATAGCGATTGTCATGGATGGGCCGGAACAATTGATTCCGGTCGAGCAGGAAAAACTTCTGCTCGTTGACGGAGCGTCAGTCGAAGCCGACACAGCGATCGTCGATAGGTTCATTGCGGAAATTGACGGAACGGTGGAGCTCAAGAGAGCATATAAAGGCCGTCGAAAAGTTCTGATCTGGCCGGCTCCGGTCGAGGATGCGGCAGACGGCGAAGCGGCATTCTTTGTGAAAAACGGAAATTTTGTTCAAGCGGGAGATGTGATCGCCGAAGGCTGCCAAGCTGAATGCAGCGGAACCGTGACATTTGAGCAAGACAGCGAAGGAGATTGGGAAATCACAATCCAGCCGGAAGCGGCGGCGGTTGAAATTCCATCATGGAGAACATTCCGCGTTAAATCCGGCGATGCGGTCATAGCGGGTGACGAACTGGCGGAACCGATTCTAACCGGGGCAGCCGGAACAGTTCGCATTGAACAGGACGGAGAGAAAAATCGAAAGGTTTCGGTCCGAATAAAAGGGGCAGAGCATCTCGTTCCGAAAAGACGGCACATTCTTGTGCAACATGGGGATTTTGTCCGCAAAGGAGATCCCATCGTTGACGGAAATCCAGCGCCGCAGGATTTGCTCAGGGCTCTGGGAGTCGAGAAACTGGCGGAATTCCTTATCCAGGAAGTCCAGGATGTCTATCGGCTGCAGGGTGTGAAGATAAACGACAAGCACATTGAGGTGATTGTCCGACAAATGCTGCAGAAAGTCGAGATAACCGCTCCAGGCGATACCAACATGCTGAGAGGAGACCAGGTTGATAAGCTTGAGTTCGAGGAGGCGAATGCTCGGGTTCTGAATGATGGCGGTGAACCAGCCCAGGCTGAGCCCTTGTTGCTCGGCATAACCAAGGCGTCGTTGCAAACGCGGTCCTTTATTTCAGCGGCTTCATTTCAAGAGACAACACGCGTGCTTACGGACGCGGCGGTTAAGGGAAAGAGCGATCGTTTGGTCGGGTTGAAGGAAAACGTGATTGTCGGACGCTTGATTCCAGCCGGCACTGGCGGCGCGGCCAGCGATATTCGCCGAATTGCGCAGGATCGAGACCGTAAGGTCTTGGAACTGCGCAAAACGGAGGCAGAATTGGTGCAAAGTGAATTTCCGTTGATCGGAAAAATCGATTTTGACGCTTTGCCGCAAGCAACCGAAGACGGTTAGTCGACTCTGCCTTCGAATTTGCCGTGTCAGTGATTTCCGCGAGGACCGTTGACGGAGAGCGGTTAGGGTAGAGCGGGGAGATATGAACGCGGTTTATCGCGCAAGCAAGCCATGGTACCGAACACCGGCGGGTTTCGTTTCTTGCCAAAGAACGGAACGGAGCTTTGGACTTGATCGTCAGGCGCTCTTGTGAAATCCGTCGGTTCAGCGGTTTTTTTTGTTAAAGAGATGCAGCGGCTTCGCAAAATTAAACCTCTGAACGATGCCATTGGCGTTCATGGCCGGAAATCATCCAGTGATGTTAATGGCAGAGTGCGCAGTCTTCGTTTGGATTTGTCTCTTTTTCCGCCAATTTTGTCACTTTTGGAATGGACTTCCTGAATTTCAAAATTTTGCAAAAATCTGTTGACAAGTTCCGAAAGTCGATCATATAGAGCGTTCAACCTGCGCGAGGCTTAGAGTTTCCGCACGAATTGTCGGGTATTGATGAACAAGATCTTGGCAGATGCCATGATCCTCTGAAGTTCCGCCGCCAGCGCTCATGGCGGCTTGTCGATATGCCGACGAATTTTGTGTGCGCAATGCAGCCGGGCCGCGGGCGCGAACGAGGTAACAGGAGTCGGCATGCCGACAATACAACAGCTGATCCGCAAGCCGCGCCGGTCGAAGGTCAAGCGCCAAAAATCAATGCATCTGCTTGGGTGTCCGCAGCGGCGGGGAGTTTGCACTCGCGTGTATACGACGACGCCGAAGAAGCCGAACTCCGCTTTACGCAAAGTTGCCAAGGTTCGACTGACTTCCGGCTATGAGGTGATTTCTTATATCCCCGGTGAATCGCATAATCTGCAGGAACACTCGGTGGTTCTGATTCGCGGCGGAAGGGTTAAAGATCTGCCAGGTGTCCGCTATCACATTCTTCGCGGTGTCCGCGATACAGAAGGCGTTTCGGGCCGTCGGCAGCGACGGTCGAAATACGGCGCTAAACGACCTAAGTAGGAGAGCGGAGAATGCCACGGCGCAGGCGCCCGGAGCGGCGCGAAATTTTGCCTGATGTGAAGTTCGGCGACCAGACCATCACCAAATTCATGAATAATCTCATGATGGATGGAAAGAAATCGGTTGCCGAGTCTATTGTCTATAACGCGCTTGACCGCGTTGAAGCGAAAACCCACCGCGCTCCGGTCGAAGTGTTTCACGAGGCGTTGTCCAACGTTAAGCCTTCGGTGGAGGTTCGGTCTCGGCGTGTCGGGGGTTCCACATATCAGATCCCCGTCGAAGTGCGGCCCGAGAGGCGCGACGCGCTTGCGATACGGTGGCTGATCACCGCTGCCAGAAAGCGCGGCGAGTATACAATGGAAGAGCGGCTGGCCGGCGAGCTGATGGATGCGGCGCAATCCCGCGGAGCGGCGGTGAAGCGGCGGGAAGATACCCACAAAATGGCGGAGGCGAACAAAGCCTTCAGCCATTACCGCTGGTAGGATTGACGACCATGACGCGGAAGTACTCGCTGGACCGATATCGGAACTTTGGCATCATGGCGCACATCGATGCCGGCAAAACGACAACCACAGAGCGCGTGCTCTATTATACGGGCCGATCACATAGGATCGGCGAAGTTCATGACGGCGCCGCCACCATGGACTGGATGGAGCAGGAGCAGGAGCGCGGCATCACAATCACTTCCGCTGCGACCACCACGTTTTGGGAGCGGACCGAGGACGGAGTCACGCCGCAATCGGAAAAACATCGGCTGAACATCATCGATACTCCGGGACACGTCGATTTCACCATCGAAGTGGAGCGCTCGCTCGCCGTTCTGGATGGCGCGATCTGCGTTTTGGATGCCAATGCCGGTGTTGAGCCGCAGACGGAAACGGTCTGGCGGCAAGCTGACAGATACAAGGTGCCTCGCGTCGTTTTTGTGAATAAAATGGACAAAATCGGGGCAGACTTCTTCCGCTGTGTGCGGATGATCCGTGATCGAACCGGCGCTGTTCCGCTTCCGATTCAGATACCGATCGGCGCAGAGGGGAACTTTGAGGGCATTATCGATCTGACCACCATGGAAGAATGGACTTGGGCAGGCGAGGATCTAGGCGCGACATGGACCCGTCAGGAAATCCGGCCCGAACTGCGCGAGCTTGCCGAGGAATGGCGTTCCAAGATGGTGGAACAGGCGGTTGAGCTCGATGACGAGGCGACAGAGCGCTATCTGGAGGGCATAGAACCCGATATCGAATCGCTGCGGTCGCTGATTCGGCGCGGAACGCTCAATATGGATATGGTTCCCGTGCTCGCCGGTTCCGCCTTCAAAAACAAAGGCGTTCAACCGATGTTGAACGCGGTTATCGATTTTCTGCCCGGTCCGTTGGACGTGCCTGCCTATCTCGGGTTTGCGCCCGGCGACGAAACCGAAGCCCGAAATATCGAGCGCACCGCCGATGACGGTCAGCCCCTGTCCGCATTGGCGTTCAAAATCATGAATGATCCTTTTGTCGGATCGCTGACGTTTGCTCGGATCTATTCCGGCACGCTAAAGAAAGGCGACCGCATACTGAATTCCACCAAAGGCAAGCGCGAACGTGTGGGCCGGATGATGATGATGCACTCCAATGATCGAGAGGACATCGAATCCGCCTATGCTGGAGACATAATCGCACTTGCCGGCTTGAGCGCGACAACCACCGGCGACACGCTTTGTTCAATGAAGCAGCCGGTCGTGCTGGAGACCATGACCTTTCCGAATCCGGTGATCGAAATCGCCGTGGAGCCGAAGACCCGGGCAGACCAGGAAAAGATGTCCAAGGCGCTGCAGCGGCTGGCGGCCGAAGACCCTTCTTTCCGGGTCGAGTCGGATATGGAGTCCGGACAGACAATCATGAAGGGCATGGGTGAGCTTCATTTGGACATTCTGATTGATCGCATGAAGCGTGAATTCAAGGTCGAGGCGAATGTGGGAGCTCCGCAGGTTGCTTACCGGGAAACTGTCTCCCGTATCGCTGAAGTCGACTATACGCATAAGAAACAGACTGGCGGCGCAGGTCAGTTCGCCCGGGTCAAAATGGTGATTGAACCAGCGGAACCGGGCGCTGGGTTCAGCTTCGAATCAAAGATTGTGGGCGGATCCATTCCCAAAGAATATATTCCAGGTGTCGAAAAAGGCATTGCTTCGGTTTGCGATTCCGGTCCGCTTGCCGGATTCCCCGTCATTGATTTGAGCGTTCAGCTCATTGACGGCGCGTATCACGACGTCGATTCATCGGTTATGGCGTTTGAGCTGGCTGGCCGCTCAGCGATGCGGGAAGGGCTCCGCAAGGCCGGAGCGCGGCTGTTGGAACCGATTATGAAGGTTGAAGTGGTCACGCCTGAAGAATACACCGGCGCAGTTAACGGCGATCTCAGCCAGCGGCGCGGACAGGTGCAGGGGCAGGAGGCGCAGTCGCAGGCGACCGCCATCAGCGCATTGGTTCCGTTGGCGAACATGTTCGGATACATCAATAACCTTCGATCAATGAGCTCGGGACGAGCGGTGTTCACGATGCAGTTTTCGCATTACGATACCGTTCCGCAAAACATTTCCGAAGAGATTCAGTCAAAATACGCCTGACGCAATAGCGTCAGCAGCAAGTCAAGCAAAGGAGCGAAAATATGGCGAAAGAAAAATTCGAGCGCACAAAGCCGCACGTCAATGTCGGTACTATTGGCCATGTTGACCACGGCAAAACCACGCTGACCTCGGCGATCACGCGCTATTTCGGCGACTTTCAGTCTTACGATTCGATTGACAAGGCCCCTGAAGAAAAAGAACGCGGCATTACGATCTCGACCGCGCATGTCGAATATGAGACGCCGAATCGCCATTACGCTCATGTCGATTGTCCCGGACATGCTGACTATGTGAAGAACATGATCACCGGTGCGGCGCAGATGGACGGTGCCATACTTGTGGTCAGCGCCGCGGACGGACCGATGCCGCAGACGCGTGAACACATATTGCTGGCGCGGCAGGTCGGTGTGCCGGCGCTGGTTGTTTATCTGAACAAAGTCGATCAGCTCGATGATGAAGAACTGCTTGAACTGGTTGAATTGGAAGTCAGGGAATTGCTGAGTGATTATGAGTTCCCCGGCGATGACATTCCGGTCATTCTCGGTTCAGCTCTTTTGGCTCTTGAAGGCGGTGACGAAAAGCTGGGTAAGGACAGCATCGATGCGCTCATGGCAGCGGTTGATGAAAACATTCCAACCCCGGACCGTCCGATTGATCAGCCGTTCCTCATGCCAATCGAAGACGTGTTTTCGATTTCGGGACGCGGCACTGTGGTGACAGGAAGGGTTGAGCGCGGTGTCGTCACAGTCGGAGACGAGCTGGAAATCGTTGGTATCCGCACAACAAGGAAAACCACCTGCACCGGCGTTGAAATGTTCCGAAAACTGCTTGATCGGGGCGAAGCCGGCGACAATATCGGCGCACTGCTCCGCGGCGTCGAGCGCACATCGGTTGAACGCGGTCAAGTGCTTTGCAAGCCGGGCTCGGTCACACCTCATACCAAATTTGAAGCTGAAGCCTACGTCCTCACCAAAGAGGAGGGCGGGCGCCACACGCCGTTCTTTACCAACTACCGTCCGCAATTTTACTTTCGGACAACAGATGTGACCGGAACAGTGGATCTGCCCGAAGGCACCGAAATGGTGATGCCAGGCGACAACGTAACCTTCACGGTCAACCTGATTTCTCCGATTGCGATGGAGAGCAAACTCCGGTTTGCAATTCGGGAAGGCGGTCGGACAGTCGGCGCCGGCATTGTTTCGAAAATCATCGAATAATCAACAGGACGGCGCGGATCATCCGTGCCGTTTTTCGGAGCGTTATCATGATCCAAAGTCAGAAAATCCGCATCACGCTTAAGGCGTTCGACTACCGAGTCCTTGATGCCAGCACTGCGGAGATCTTCCAGACCGCGAAGCGAACGGGAGCTGATGTGCGAGGGCCGATACCGCTTCCGAACAAAATCGAAAAGTTCACTGTCTTGAGAGGTCCGCATATCGACAAAAAATCGCGGGAGCAGATGGAAATCCGCACTCACAAGCGATTGTTGGATATTGTGGACCCCACTCCGCAAACCGTTGACGCGCTGATGAAGCTTGATCTGGCGGCTGGCGTGGCTGTGGAAATCAAGATCTAAAGGGGAATTCCGGAATGCGTTCTGGAGTCATTGCGAAAAAGCTGGGCATGACCCGGCTGTTCATGGAGGACGGGAAGCAGGTTCCCGTTACAGTGCTGCATTTGGACAGTCTGCAAGTCGTTGCTCAACGCACTGCGGCAAAGGATGGCTACACGGCCGTCCAACTCGGTTCGGGAAGCCGCAAAGCCAAACACACATCAAAGGCCATGCGCGGGCATTTCGCTGTTGCGGAGGTTGCTCCTAAGCGGAAGGTTGCTGAATTCAGGGTCAGCCCCAATAATCTCATCGAGATCGGGGAGGAAATCACAGCCGACCATTTCGTCGCCGGACAGAGGGTCGACGTGTCCGGGACTTCGATCGGCAAAGGCTTTGCCGGTGCGATGAAGCGGCACAATTTCGCCGGTCTGGGCGCGTCTCACGGTGTGTCAATCAGCCACCGTTCCCACGGGTCCACGGGCAACAGTCAAGATCCCGGCAAAGTCTTCAAGGGAAAAAAAATGGCTGGTCAAATGGGCGCAAAGCGGGTGACCACGCAGAATTTGGAAGTTGTGCGCACTGACGCAGAGCGGGGGCTCATCATGGTGAAGGGCGCAGTGCCCGGAGCAAAGGGCGGTTGGGTTACAGTCCGCGACGCCGTCAAAAAAGCACTTCCCGAAGGCGTGGTCTTTCCGGCGGCTTTGCGCGTGGTTTCGGCTGAAAACGGCGGAGCGGCCCCGCAAATGGATTCCGAGACAGCTGAGACGGGGCAAGTGCCAATCGCCGAAGTTCAAGGTGACGCGTGATGGAAGCGACGGTTTTTGACATGGATGGCCAAACCGAAGGCAATGTGACTGTGCCGGACTGGCTCTTTGGCTTAGAAGCGAGGGCTGATTTGCTGCACCGGGTGGTGCGGTGGCAGCGCGCCAAGGCTATGCAGGGCACACATAAGGTCAAGACGCGGTCGGAAACGAATTATTCGCGGCGAAAGATCAGGCCCCAAAAGGGTTCGGGAGGTGCTCGGCACGGAGATCGCAACGCTCCGATTTTTCGAAAGGGCGGAGTATATAAAGGACCGCAGCCGCGAAGCCATGCGCATGATCTGCCGAAGAAGGTGCGGAAACTTGGACTCAGACATGCGCTGTCGGCCAAGGCGGCGGCCGGGGAACTGACCATTCTCAAGGAAGCGGCGCTGGAAACCGCGAGCACCAGTGATTTGGCGAAACGCATTCGCGGCTTTTCTTGGAGACGGGCCTTGATTATCGATGGGCCGCGGATCGAAGAGAATTTCGCCCGGGCAGCGTCCAACCTTCAGGACCTTGATGTTCTTCCGAGCCACGGCGCGAATGTTTATTCTATTCTTAAGTGCGATACGCTGGTGGTTACTAAAGCCGGACTCGCGGCACTGGAGGAGAGACTGAAATGAGTGCTTTGCCGCATCATTACGATGTTATCCGCCGACCGATCATCACGGAAAAGTCAACCAATGCTTCAAACGTGAACGCTGTTGTTTTTGAAACGGCGATGAGCGCGAACAAGGCGGAAATCAAGGAAGCTGTCGAAGCGCTGTTCAGTGTCAAAGTGCATTCGGTGAATGTTGTGGTCGTCAAGGGCAAAACAAAACGGTTTCGCGGCCGCATTGGAAAGCGGAGGAACAAAAAAAAGGCTTATGTCCGCCTGGCCGAGAATTATGCAATAGACCTTTGGGCGAACACGTAAGGCGGTTGGAGAGCAGTGTGATGAGCGAGACTGCGGCACAGAATAGAGGAGGGACAGAAGGATGGCATTGAAGTCGTACAATCCAGTGACTCCGGGTCGTCGCGGCTTGGTTTTGGTTGATCGCTCCGGATTGTGGAAGGGCGGACCTGTCAAATCGTTGTCCGAAGGGCTTTCGTCTAAAGGCGGTCGGAATAATTCTGGACGCATCACAGTGCGGCGGCGGGGCGGTGGAGCCAAAAGACGCTATCGAATCATTGACTTCCGGCGACGTAAAATGAACATGCCAGCGACTGTGGAACGGCTGGAATACGATCCCAACCGATCAGCGTTTATTGCTCTGATCCGATATGAGGATGGCGAGCTGAGCTACATTTTGGCACCGGCGCGCCTTGCACCCGGTGATAAGGTTATAGCGAGTGCGCGTGCTGATGTGAAACCCGGCAATGCGATGCCGTTTTCGGGCATGCCGCTCGGAACGATTGTGCACAATATTGAACTCAAGCCGGGCAAAGGCGGACAGATTGCGCGGGCGGCCGGCACCTATGCTCAGTTTGTGGGCCGTGATGGCGGTTATGCGCAGATCCGGCTGTCTTCGGGTGAGCTCAGGATGGTGCGTCAGGAGTGCATGGCGACTGTGGGTCCGGTCTCCAATCCCGATAATTCCAATATCAATCTTGGCAAGGCCGGAAGAAACCGTCATCTCGGCAAACGACCGAGCGTGCGCGGTGTGGCTATGAATCCGGTCGACCACCCGCATGGCGGCGGCGAGGGCAAATCAAGCGGCGGACGTCATCCGGCAACACCGTGGGGAAAGCCAACCCGTGGGATGCGGACACGCAAAAACAAATCAACCGATAAATTCATTATCCGGCGGCGGCACGCCCGGAAGAAAGGACGCTAAGGCATGGCGCGATCAGTTTGGAAAGGCCCGTTTGTGGATACGGACGTGCTGCGCAAGGTTGAGCGGGTCCGGTCCTCCGGCCGCAACGAAGTGATCAGAATCTGGTCTCGACGTTCGACGATACTGCCACAGTTTGTCGGGCTCACTTTCGGCGTGCATAACGGCCGCAAGTTTATACCCGTTTTCGTAACCGAAGATATGATAGGACAAAAGTTCGGGGAATACTCGCCGACGCGAACTTTCTACGGACATGCCGCTGATAAGAAAGCGAGGCGCAGCTGACCGATGGGTAAAAGGAAGCAAGAAAGACGTCTCGGCGATACAGAGGCGATGGCGGTATCCCGCGGGCTCAGAGTGTCGCCGCAAAAGTTGAATCTGGTGGCTGAGACGATTCGCGGCAAGCGCGTCAATGGTGCGCTGCTTGATCTCACTTTTTCGCGGCGGCGCATAGCAGGCGATGTCAAGAAATGCCTGATGTCCGCAGTCGCCAATGCAGAAAACAATCACTCGCTCGATGTGGACCGGCTGGTGGTGTCAGAAGCCTTTGTCGGCAAACATATGACGCTTAAGCGGTTGAGAGCTCGGGCCAAAGGAAGAGGAATGATGATTTTAAAGCCGTTTTCGCAGCTCACGATCAAAGTGCGTGAGACTGAGGAGAACGACTGATGGGCCAAAAAGTCAATCCCATTGGTATGCGCCTCCAAGTCAACCGCACTTGGGACAGCCGTTGGTATGCAGATAAGTATGAGTTCGGGGATCTTTTGCAGGAAGATCTCAAAATTCGACAATTCATTAAGGAGGCGTGCGCACAGGCGGGCGTGAGCCGAGTCGTTATCGAACGTCCGCACCGCAAGTGCCGGGTTACCGTTCATACAGCTAGGCCAGGCGTGATTATTGGACGCAAAGGCGCGGATATCGAGTCTCTGCGCAGCTCCCTTTCCAGTATGACCAAGTCCGACACACACTTGAATTTGGTCGAAGTCCGCAAACCGGAGATTGACGCGCCTTTGGTCGCCGAATCGGTCGCGCAGCAGCTTGAGCGACGGGTTTCCTTTCGTCGGGCGATGAAGCGCGCGGTGCAGAATGCAATGCGGTTGGGTGCGCTGGGTATTCGCGTGAATGTGGCTGGCCGTCTCGGCGGTGTGGAAATCGCCCGGACCGAATGGTATCGGGAAGGGCGTGTGCCGTTGCATACGCTGAGGGCCGATATTGATTACGCAAAGGCTGTGGCTTCCACGCCCTATGGCGTTATCGGTGTCAAGGTGTGGATCTACAAAGGGGAAATCATGGAACATGATCCGGCCGCCCGTGATCGGAGGGAACAAGAACTGAGAGACGGAACGGTCCCGCGCAAGCGGACGCCGCACTAAGACAGGGTCAAGGCAATGCTGCAACCGAAGAAGACAAAATACCGTAAACAGCAGAAAGGCCGGATTCATGGGGAGGCGAAGGGCGGTTCTACGCTGAATTTCGGCTCCTTTGGTCTCAAAGCTCTGCAACCCGAACGTATCACGGCGCGGCAGATTGAAGCCGCGAGACGGGCCATGACTCGGCAGATGAAACGTCAGGGCCGGGTATGGATCCGCATTTTTCCAGATGTTCCGGTTTCCAAGAAGCCAACGGAAGTCAGGATGGGAAAGGGCAAAGGTTCAACAGAATTCTGGGCTGCGAAGGTTAAGCCCGGGCGCATCATGTTTGAAATCGACGGGGTTTCGAGGCCGGTGGCGCAAGAAGCGCTTCGGTTGGCGGCGATGAAGCTTCCGGTGAAGACCCGGGTCGTTGAGCGGGAAGATTGGTAATCGGTTAGCGGCCGTTTGCAAAGGAAACTGGAAACATGCATGCATCTGAATTGCGGGAAAAGACCGCAGACGAGCTGAGGACAGAACTTCTTCGCCTTAAGCAGGAATCGTACAATCTTCGCTTTCAACGAGCGCAGAGTGAATTTCGCAACACCTCCCGCATCCGGGAAGTGCGACGGGATACAGCCCGCGTGCTGACGGTTATGGGCGAAAAGGCGGCGCAGCCGTCCAACTAACGAGAAAGCAATTATGCCGAAAAGAGTGTTGACAGGACGAGTGGTGAGCGACCGAAATAACCGAACGGTAACGGTTCTGGTGGAACGTCGCTTCAGACATCCGGTGATGATGAAAATTGTGCGGAAATCAAAGAAATACACCGCGCATGATGCCGCGAATGCATTTAAGATCGGTGATATCGTGCGCATTCGCGAATGCGCTCCGATTTCCAAAACCAAATGCTGGGAGGTTGTGACCGAAGAATCGGTCTGAACTTCCGGTTCGAGCGAAACCCTGGGGCGATGATTGGTCCCCATAGGTCAGGAGAATCCGAATGATCCAAATGCAGACTAATCTGGATGTCGCTGACAATTCAGGCGCCAAGAAAATTCAGTGCATCAAAGTGCTTGGCGGCTCGAAAAGAAATTTTGCTTCCGTCGGCGATGTGATTATCGTTTCGGTCAAGGAAGCCATCCCGCGCGGGCGGGTCAAAAAGGGCGACATCAGACGCGCGGTTATCGTCCGCACCGCCAAAGAAGTGCGGAGAAGCGACGGAACGGCAATTCGATTCGATGGAAACGCCGCGGTTATACTCAACAATAATGATGAGCCGATCGGCACACGGATCTTCGGACCGGTCGTTCGCGAACTGCGTGGGAAACGATTTATGAAGATCATCTCGCTGGCGCCGGAGGTTTTGTGATGGCAGCAAAATTGAAGACAGGCGATCGAGTGATTGTCATCTCAGGTCGGGAAAAGGGATCCACCGGCACCATTTCGAGCGTGGATCGTCAGCGCGGACGCGCCGTTGTCAGCGGGCTCAATATCGCCACAGTGCACCAGAAGCAGAATACCACTTCCGGACAGCAAAGTGGAAAGATTGCAAAGGAAGCCCCGATGGATTTGTCGAATCTGATGCTGATGGACCCGCAAAACAACGTCGGAACAAGGGTGGGTTTCCGTGTTGAAAATGGAAAGAAAGTGCGATTTGCCAAGCATTCTGGGAGTGTGATTGATGGCTGAGTACACGTCGCGGTTGAAACAAGCCTATCAGGACATCATTCGCAAGGAGCTGAAGGACGAGTTCGGCTACCGCAACGAAATGATGATCCCGAGGCTGGAGAAGATCGTGTTGAATATGGGTGTCGGTGAAGGTGTGAAAGACTCCCGCAAGGCGAAGTCCGCGGTCGATGAACTGACTTTGATCGCTGGACAGAAAGCAATATCAACTCGAGCGCGCAAATCCATTGCCGGTTTCCGTCTGCGCGAGGGAATGACCATCGGAGCCAAGGTCACGCTGCGCGGAAGCCGCATGTATGATTTTTTGGACAGATTGGTAACCATCGCCATGCCCAGAATCCGGGATTTCCGCGGCCTTTCGCCAAAGTCGTTCGACGGGCATGGAAATTTTGCGATGGGTGTCAAGGAGCATATTGTGTTTCCAGAAATCGACTATGATTCCGTTGATGAAGTCAGAGGACTTGATGTTGTGATCTGCACGTCAGCGGCAACAGATGCAGAAGCGAAGAGCCTGCTGGAAGGCTTTAAGCTTCCCTTTATAAGACAAACCGGAGGTGTCCAGTAATGGCCAAAAAATCAATGGTTGAACGCGAGCGCAAGCGGCAAAAACTCGTTGCAAAGCATAAAGAGGCACGGGAAGCGATGAAGGCGATCATCGCTGATCGCGACATAAGCATCGAAGAGCGGTTCAAGGTCACGCTTCGTCTTGCCAAAATGCCGCGCAACTCCTCGCCGACAAGGCTGCACAACCGTTGTCAGATTACTGGCCGTCCGAAAGGCTACTACAGAAAGCTCAAAATCTCTCGCATCGCTTTGCGGGAGCTCGGCGGTTCCGGGCAAATTCCCGGAATGGTTAAGTCCAGCTGGTAGGAGGGCGGTACGATGTCATTCAGCGATCCGGTCGGCGATATGCTGGCGCGCATCCGCAACGCTCAGACGCGTGGAAAATCGACAACGCGTGCGCCGGCTTCAAAACTGAGAGTCCGCGTTCTCGACGTGCTCGCCAATGAAGGATATATTCGCGGCTATGAGATTCTCGAACCACCGAACGGGCATCCAGAGATTGAGATCGGTCTGAAATATCTTGACGGAATTCCGGCTATTCGCGAGCTGAAGCGTATATCGAAGCCGGGACGGCGGGTTTATGCCGGGGTAAGGAATCTTCCGTCGGTTCGCCAAGGTCTCGGCGTCGCTATACTTTCGACGCCGCAAGGTGTGATGTCTGACGCGGACGCGCGCGATGCCAGTGTTGGCGGCGAAATTCTTTGCACGGTATTTTAGGAGACCGGTATGTCACGCATAGGAATGAGTCCGGTTGAACTTCCAAGCGGTATTTCGGGTGTGGTCTCGGGTCAGCGCGTTGAAGTAACGGGTCCCAAGGGGGTTCTGTCTTACACGGCCGCCGATGATGTTTCGATTACCCAGGATGGTCAGAAAATCACGCTGGTTCCGCGCCGAAACTCGAAACGCGCCAGGCAGCTTTGGGGCTTGTCAAGAACAATGGTTGCGAATTGCGTCGAAGGCGTTGTTAATGGATTTCGCAAAGAACTGGTAATAACCGGTATTGGATATAGAGCCCAAATGCGTGCAGCAGATCAAGCTCTGACACTGACAGTAGGATTGAGCCATCAAGTTGTTTTCGAGCCGCGGGACGGATTGACGGTGACGCTTCCGTCGCAGACGCGGATTGTGATCGAAGGCGGCGATAAGCAGAAGGTGGGTCAGCTTGCAGCGGAAATTCGCAGCGTCAGGCCGCCGGAACCCTATAAGGGCAAGGGCATCCGCTACGCGGATGAAGTCGTCCAGCGCAAAGTCGGCAAGAAGAAGTAGGCGCAGATATGACGAGCAAAAGAGAGAAACTATTCAAGAAGCGACAAATGCGTGTTCGGTATCGTTTGCGGCAATGCGCCGATGAACGGGTCAGACTTTCGGTGCATCGGTCAAACCGCAACATTTCGGCGCAGCTGATCGATGACCGCGGCGGTCATACAGTAGCATCAGCCTCGTCGCTTGAACCGGTACTTGAAATCAAGCGCGGGAACACCAGAGACGCCGCCAAGACGGTTGGTCAATGGATAGCAAAACGGGCTGCCGAGGCAGGGATTCGGGAGTGTTATCTCGACCGCGGCGGTTACCGTTATCACGGACGGGTTAAGGCATTGGCCGAAGCGGCCCGGGCTGGCGGACTGAATTTTTAGGAGGCACGAAGATGGCAAGATCGGAAAATCGTCGGGGCGCAAGGTCGGAGCCCTCCGAGTTCGTTGACAAACTGGTGACGATCAACCGTGTTTCGAAGACGGTCAAAGGCGGCAAGCGGTTCGGCTTTTCGGCTTTGGTGGTTGTCGGCGACCAGAAAGGAAGGGTCGGTTTCGGTAAAGGCAAGGCGAAGGAGGTTCCAGAGGCCATCCGCAAGGCCACAGAAAAGGCGAAGCGCAATCTGTTTCGTGTTCCTTTGCGTGAAGCCCGCACTCTGCATCATGATGTGGAAGGTCGACACGGAGCCGGAAAAGTCATATTGCGCACAGCCCCGCCGGGAACGGGCATCATTGCGGGCGGCCCGATCCGAGCGGTGTTTGAAATGCTTGGCGTCCAAGATGTCGTTGCTAAGTCACTCGGATCACAGAATGCCTGCAATATGATTCGCGCCACTTTGAATGCCTTGAACAATGTGTCGAGTCCAAGGTTGGTCGCACAAAGACGCGGAAAAAAAGTTTCCGAAATTTTGCGCCGGCCAGTATCCGAAGCGGCATGACGCGAGGTATAAGAAATGGGACAAACGATTATCGTCAAACAGATTGGTTCGCCAATCCGCCGGCCTGAAAAACAGCGGCGGATTCTGCGCGGATTGGGCCTTGGCCGGATGCACCGAACGCGCGAATTGGAAGACACGCCGGCGATCCGCGGCATGGTGCGGAAGATTCCGCATATGGTGAAAATTATCGAAGAACGCGGCGAGAGCTGCTGATCACTGAAAGTGCATATGTGATGAAACTCCATGAATTGAAGGATGTTCAAGGTGCCGTTCACAGGCGAAAGCGAGTGGGGCGAGGCCCGGGGTCCGGCACAGGAAAAACCGCCGGGCGCGGTGCAAAAGGCCAGAAGTCTCGTTCAGGAGCGGCCATCGGAGGGTTCGAAGGCGGGCAAATGCCGATCTATCAGCGCCTTCCAAAACGCGGGTTTCATAATCCAAATGGGAAGCGGCATGCCGTTGTGAATCTTGGAAAATTGCAGGATTTCATTGAGGCGGGCCGGATTGATGCGGCACAGCCGATCACCGAGGCGGTTCTGGTGGAGAGCGGACTGGTGAAGCGACTGTTCGATGGTGTCCGCATTCTGGGCGTTGGAGAGTTTTCATCGAAGGCGGAGATTGTGGTGACAGGCGCATCAAAACCCGCTGCCGCCCGCATTGAGGCCCTTGGTGGAACGATATCCTTTGCGAAGGACAACGCAGCTGCGGACTTGCCTAAGGGAGATGGGCAGCCTAACTAAACAAGTAACGGCCCGGAGACGGCGCTGTACTCAGGAGATAGTTCATGGTATCTGCCGCTGAACAGATGGCGTCAAATCTGAGCTGGAGCGCGTTCGGCAAAGCAACCGAACTTCGCCGGCGGATTTTTTTCGCTTTAGGCTTGCTGATCGTTTATCGGATCGGCACATTCATTCCGGTCCCGGGCATAGACACAATTGCCCTGCGCGAATTCGTGGATGCCGCGTCGACCGGACTTGGCGGCATGCTGAATATGTTCACCGGCGGCGCAATCGGACGCATGGGCGTGTTTGCGCTGGGAATCATGCCCTACATTTCGGCATCGATTATCGTCCAGCTTTTGGTGGCGATGGTTCCGCAACTTCAGCAACTGAAGAAGGAAGGAGCGCAGGGCCGCAAAAAAATTAACCAGTATACGCGGTATGGCACGGTGTTTCTGGCGACGTTCCAGGCCTACGGTTTGGCGGTGAGTTTGGAAGCCGGCGGATTAGCTTTGGATCCGGGTTGGTTTTTCCGCATTGCCTGTGTCGTTACCTTGGTCGGCGGCACGATGTTTCTCATGTGGCTGGGCGAGCAGATCACCGCTCGCGGCATCGGAAACGGGATTTCGCTGATCATCTTCACCGGCATCATCGCCGAGATTCCAGCTGCGATGGCACAATTCTTCAGTCAAGGCCGCACGGGCACTTTGTCAGCGGCTGTTGTTGTTGGTGTGATTGTGATGGTCATCGTGGTGATTGGTTTTGTAGTCTATATGGAACGCTCTTTGCGAAAAATCCACATTCAGTACCCGCGTCGGCAAGTCGGCATGAAGGTGTATGACGGCGGATCTTCGCACTTGCCTCTCAAGATCAATCCGTCCGGTGTCATTCCTCCGATCTTCGCGTCATCGCTGCTGCTGCTGCCAACGACAATTTCGACATTTTCGGGAAACAGCACTAGTCCGTTCATGTCGACGGTCCTCGCCTATTTCGGACCAGGTCAGCCGCTGTATCTGCTGTTCTTTGCCGCTATGATCATTTTTTTCGCGTATTTTTATACTGCCAATGTGTCATTCAAGACCGAGGATGTTGCCGATAATCTAAAGAATCAGAACGGGTTCATTCCAGGCATTCGTCCAGGACCGCGGACGGCCGAGTATTTGGATTACGTCGTCAACCGAATTTTGGTTTTGGGTTCGGGCTATCTGGCAGCGGTCTGTCTCTTGCCGGAGATTCTCCGGGCAGAGCTTGCCATACCATTCTATTTCGGCGGGACATCGGTCTTGATTGTGGTGTCGGTGACCATGGACACAATCAGCCAGGTTCAGTCCCACTTGTTGGCACACCAATATGAGGGGTTGATTGAACGATCGCAACTGCGTGGGCGGCGCAGGAAAAAGAACCGGGGCCGTAGCCGATGAACTTAATTCTTCTTGGCCCACCCGGCGCGGGTAAGGGAACGCAAGCGACTAGGCTGGTTCAAGAACGCGAAATGATTCAGCTATCGACCGGAGATATGCTGCGCCAGTCAGCGCGGTCCGGCAGCGAACTTGGTAATCGAGTCGCAGAAATCATGAAGTCCGGTGAGTTGGTTACCGATGAAATCGTTAATGCGCTCATTGCTGAACGGTTAGCCGGAGACCGGCGTGGCGGATTTGTGTTTGATGGGTTTCCGCGCACCCTGATTCAAGCCGACGCGCTTGAACGGCTGCTTGAAGAAGCCGGAACAGAACTTTCGGCGGTGATCGAACTCGTGGTCAATCCGGATGAATTGGTAGAGCGCATCACCGGTCGAATTTCCTGTGCGGATTGTGGAGCTGTTTTCCATATGAAGACGAATCCGCCTTCGCAGCCAGGCGTTTGCGACATTTGTGGCAGCACGAATCTTCGACAGCGGGCTGACGATACGGAAGAGGCTTTGCGGACACGGCTGCTTGAGTATTATCGCAAGACATCTCCGCTGACAGGCTACTACTACCGTGCCGGATTGCTTAACCAACTGCAATGCTCAGGTGGACCGGATGAGGTTGCAAAATCGCTTTTCGATCTTATTCAGTCGGTGCTGCCGCAGTAAGTCAGAAATCAATCCCCGCATGCATACGGGCAGATCAGGAGCCGTTCAGACCCCGCCGTTTGTATCATCAATCCTTGGGTAACAATCGGGAGTCTGAAGAGCTTATTTGCACCCGGATCGCAGAATCAATTGCCGATTCACCGCCCGTATCTCGGAACGAGACGGAGGATTGTCAGCGAGCTTTGCGCGGGGCAACGAGCGACGGCGGCATCGACCAAGGCCCCATGAGCATCGATGCTAATTAAATTGCCCGCTGCCAGAAATCGACTCGAAAACACGGTTATGTGTATTGCCGCAGCGGACGAATCGCGCCCTGTTTGGAAGTTCGGCTAAGCTTTTCGCTCCAACATAGCTGCAGGCGCTGCGCAAACCGCCAAGCAGGTCAAGGATGGTTTCAGACAGCGAGGGTCTGAAGGGCAGCAGAACAGTGCGTCCTTCACTGGATCGGTAATTTTTTAGACCGCCGAAATGCTTCTCGTTGGCGGTTTTTGAGCTCATGCCGTAAAATTCGACGAACTGTTTTTTTTCGATGACCGGCTCACCGGTTTCGGTCACTTCCAAGCCTTGTTGAAAGAATCGGTTAACAATCTTTCCGCCACCCTCGGAGTGGCCCGCGAACATGCCGCCCAGCATCACAAAATCCGCACCGGCAGCCAGCGCTTTCGCGACATCGCCGGGCGTGGTGCAACCTCCATCTGCGACGATGCGTCGATTCAAAGCGTGCGCTTGTTTTGCGCATTCCACGACCGCTGAGAACTGTGGATAGCCGACACCGGTCTTGAGACGGGTTTCACAGACACTTCCGCCTCCGATTCCGATCTTAACAATATCGGCTCCAGCATTGATCAATTTCGCTGTGTGGTCCGGTGTCACAACATTTCCGGCTATCAGTACGGTTTCAGGAAAGCGGTCCCTGAACCGTCGTACGCATGTGGCAAACCGATCTGTGTATCCGTTGGCGACATCCAAACACACATAGGCAAGGTCTGTTGCGAGCTGGCTTGCGGTTTCGAGAATGCCAGTCCAATCGCTCTCGCTGATCCCGATGGTTAATGCTGTGTAGTCGGCTCGATCCCGATTGGCCTTGAAGAATTGAACCAGTTCGTCGGGATTGTAGAATTTGGTGAGACAAGTGAAGATGCTGTGGTCTCTTAGCGCATCGGCCATCGCAATGGTGCCCACACCGTCCATATTCGCAGCCATGAGGGGCACGCCGTGGAACGAATGCGCTCGGCCTTCGAATTCTGCGGAGATCAAGAGATCGACCTCTTTACGACTTGCGACCGGGCTGGGACCCGGCACAATCAAAACATCATCATAGTCAAGTTTGGCATCTTCGCTGATCACGTGTTCGGTCCCTTCGGCAACCGTCAATCAACCCGACAGCATGATAACTGTCATTGGCGGACATATTTTCCAAGCCAGCCGTTCAGTTTAGAGCAATCGATGCATTGGCGGTTCGGACGGAGTCGGTCGCATATAGCCTCGTTCTCAGAGGAGACCCTTGGTCCGTAACCTGTATCTATTGCGGAAGTTGTTTATCAGAATGAATCCACCATAGTCAAATGCGCTGTTACGTTCGCCAATTTTTTTGAGGAACATTGTGGACGATGGAACGAGTGTGTGGTTCACAGCATCGTTCGAACAAGGGGTGGCTTGCTTAAGTTTATCATGCCAGCCAGCGGTTCCGCGTGCAATGGGCAACGCACAATCCCGAATCCGTGGAGAACGATCGACCGAACATCGAATCAGCCGCGGACTGACCGGAAAATGCACGGTGCTGATGCATTGGATGCTCATGCTGTTCGGTCGGTTTCAATTTTCAGGAGGAAGAGATGAACTTCAACAAAGCAGGTCTCATCATTTCTGCGGTGTTGTTTTTGCAGAGCCAGCGGCAGCTGACGAGTATCCAAGCAAGACCATTGATGTCGTTACGCATTCAGGCGCGGGCGAAAGCACCGATATCACTACAAGAATGCTGCTGCCGGCCCGCTGAGAACTCGGACAGGACATGGTGGTTGTGAACAAGCGCGGCGTTGGCGGAACGGCAGCAATGGATTACTATCTGACCGTCCCGGCTGACGGCATTTCGATTCTAGCCTTCACAATCGGCCATGCCGCCGAATTGGCAACGCAACTTGTCGCAGTTGTTTTGATGCAGCGGAGCTTAATTTGGCCTAAGCAGTCAGTCAGATCGAAGCCGGTGATATTTTGCCCATCGTGGTGCTCGCCGATGCCCGGATAGGCGCATTGCCGGATATCTCAACCGCTAAGGAGATGGGGATGCCTGTCAGCTTTTCGACCGCGCGCGGATTTCTTGTGCCCAAAGATGTGCCGGACGACGCGGATAGCGTCCAGAATCTTTCGCACATTCGCTGATAACGTATAGAATCTTTCGCACATTTGCATTTGCCGGTGGTTTCTTTCAGACAGAGAGTAACGGCAATGGACAAGAAAGACGACAATCCAATGGGAGAAGCAATTCGCACCAATGGGGCGAGAATCAAGAATCATCCAGGTGAAATGGTCAGATATGCGGTTGAGGAGACGCTGAACAGGCTGTTGGATGCCGAAGCTGGTCAGCTGGCAGACGCGGCGAAACCCGATGGAAATCAACCCAAGCGCAAGCAGATGGAATATTGAGGGAATTGTTTGAATTTGATTTGACATGTGGAATGAGCAATGCTAGCATATTCTGTTTTTACAACTGACGCTGGCCTGCCTCGAAACACGAATTCGCACCAAAAGTTAAAATTGATCATGCACGGGTTGTCCGCGGTTTTCTTTTGAAGATCCCGGCGGTTGGCCGGGTTGACGGTTCCGAAGGCGGCGCAGTCTCAAAAAGGGAAGGCACATTGGCACGAATACTAGGCGTAAATCTCCCAGCGGGAAAGCGCGTACCGATCGCATTGACAAGCATTTACGGAATTGGCCATGCGACGGCGCGCGACATCTGCGACGCGCTGAACATTAATCAATCCAGACGACTGAATGAACTCTCGGATGGAGAAGTGATCGCAGTCCGCGACTATATTGAACGCAATTTTACGGTTGAAGGCGCACTGCGCCGTGAGATCCAGATGAACGTCAAGCGCCTCATGGATCTTGGCTGCTACCGTGGATTGCGGCATCGACGGGGTATGCCGACGCGAGGGCAACGCACCCACACCAATGCACGAACACGCAAAGGACCGGCTAAGCCGATCGCAGGCAAAAAGAAATAGCGGAGCACATCTTTGTCTTCATACAGTAATCGCGCGCGGCGCAAGACGCGGAAGAATATCGCGACGGGTGTCGCGCATGTAAGTTCTTCATTTAACAATACCCGGATTCTTATTTCCGATATGCAGGGCAACACCATCGCATGGTCGTCAGCCGGAGCCATGGGCTTCAAAGGATCCCGCAAATCCACGCCTTATGCGGCACAGCTTGCCGCCGAAGACGCGGCGAAGAAAGGCGGCCGAACACGGCGTTAGAACGCTTGAGGTCGTGGTGCAGGGCCCAGGTTCAGGGCGAGAAAGCGCACTGAGGGCGTTAGCCGCCTCCGGTTTCACGATCACGGCGATCCGCGATGTCACTCCGATTGCCCATAATGGATGCCGGCCGCCTAAGAGGCGTCGCGTTTGAGCACACAGCGTTGATTTTGACTGCGCGAAGAATCTTTTGAACGAACTCGGCAAACCGCCGCACCACCACCAATTTTGGAGCTATTACCATGATTGAAGATAACTGGGGTGTGCTTATCAAGCCTCGCCAGGTTGATGTTCAACCCGGATCCGATCCGGCTAGAAATGCCAAGATCATCATCGAACCCCTTGAGCGTGGATTTGGAATGACCTTGGGTAACGCACTTCGCCGTGTATTGATGTCATCTTTGCAGGGAGCAGCCGTCACCAGCGCAAAAATCGACGGCGTGCTGCATGAATTCACGTCAATCCCGGGTGTCAGGGAAGATGTGACAGATATCGTCTTGAATCTGAAAGACGTGCGGCTGCGGATGGAAGTTAGCGGTCCCCGACGACTGAACTTGGAGTCGGGTCAAGCGGGCACGGTAACAGCAGGCATGATCACGTGCACAGAAGGAATTACGATACTGAATCCAGATCATGTGATCTGCCATCTCGACGAAGGCGCTTCTCTCAATGTTGAATTGACTGTCGATGTCGGCAAGGGTTACATCTCTTCGGATGAGCATGAATTCGCTAACCCGCCGATCGGGCTTATTCCGGTCGATGCGATTTTCACGCCGGTTTTGCGCGCGGCCTACAAAGTGGAATCAGCGCGCGAAGGTCAGGTCCTGGATTACGACAGACTGATTCTTGAAATTGATACCGACGGTTCGGTTAAGCCCGAAGACGCTTTGGCCTATTCGGCGCGCATTCTGCAGGATCAGCTGAATACGTTTGTGAACTTTGAAGAACCGGACGTAAACATAAAAGAGGTCGTTATCGAGCAAGAAGTCACGATGAATCCACAGTTTCTTCAGAAGGTTGAAGATTTGGAGCTATCGGTTCGGGCCGCTAACTGTCTTAAGAACGACAACATCGTTTACATCGGCGATCTGGTGTTGAAGTCTGAGCCGGATATGCTGAAAACACCAAATTTCGGACGCAAATCATTGAATGAAATCAAGGAAGTGCTTACCCGGATGGGGCTTGGTTTAGGAATGGACAACCCGAATTGGCCACCGGAAAACATTGAAGAACTAGCGAAGCAACACGACAACTTCTAAGCCGTTCATCTGCCAAAGGAGAATCATTATGCGTCATGCCGGCGGATATCGTCATCTCAACAGAACCAGCGAACATCGACGCGCTCTGTTCGCCAATATGGCCGGTTCGCTGATTGAGCATGAGCAGATCAAAACCACGCTGCCTAAGGCAAAGGAATTGCGGCCTGTGGTCGAAAAGCTGATTACTCTGGCTAAGCGCGGCGACCTTCATGCGCGGCGGTTGGCAGCTTCGCGGCTGAAACAGGACAAATATGTGGTCAAGCTCTTTGATGTCCTTGGCCCCCGGTACAAAGACCGGCCCGGAGGTTACATTCGGATTATAAAGGCGGGTTTTCGCTATGGTGATTCGGCTCCGATGGCATTGATCGAATTCGTTGACCGGGATGTGGAGGCAAAAGGCGCCGAGGATATAGCGAGAGAAGCCGCAAAGGAATTTGATGCCAACTAGGAATAGGTGCCAATTTACCGCGCGGTTTCTCGCCCTTTTTGAATCAGTGTTTCAGATGCAGACTCTCGGCGCCGCGTCCATCCGCGGAGCAGAATCTGATTTCTGAAGCGTGAGAATCAGTCAATTTCATGGAATTGAGACCGCTTGCCGACCGGTTGCGGCCAAATCGTTTCGAAAAAGTCATCGGGCAGTCTCATCTGCTGAGGGAAGATGGTCCGCTTGGAACGATGATCACAGCCAAGCGAATCACACCGGTCATTTTCTGGGGTCCGCCAGGAGTCGGAAAAACAACGCTTGCGCGTTTGCTTGCAGAACATTCAGAGTTTGAATTTGTCCAGATCAGTGCGGTGTTGTCCGGCGTCCGCGATCTTAAGACGATCTTTGAAAAGGCCCGAAACGCTCTTGCCTATGGGAACCGAACGGTTCTCTTTGTGGATGAAATCCATCGTTTCAACCGCAGCCAACAGGACAGTTTTCTGCCGTTCATGGAAGACGGTTCCATTATCTTGATCGGCGCGACGACCGAAAATCCTTCGTTTGAGCTGAATTCCGCTCTCCTTTCCAGAACTCGTGTTTTAGTCTTAAATCGGCTTGATGAAGCCGAACTCGAATTGATTTTGCGGAGAGCGGAAGAATTGCAGGGCGAAAGGCTGCCGTTAACGGAAGAGGCGCGAAGTTATATCATCGAGCTTGCGGATGGAGATGGGAGAGCGGTCGCGAATTTAGCGGAACAGGTCTGGTTCAGCGAGCCGTTACAACCGCTGGACAAAGAACAGACCGCGGTTTTGCTGTCGCGCCGTGCCGCGCACTACGATAAGTCTGCGGACTGGCACTACAATTTGATTTCCGCATTGCACAAGTCGGTGCGGAGTTCGGACCCCGATGCGTCACTCTATTGGCTGATGCGAATGCTGAAAGGTGGTGAAGACCCGCGCTACATTGCACGAAGGGTTACTCGGATGGCGGTGGAGGATATCGGGTTGGCCGAACCGGGAGCTTTGCACCTTTGTCTGGCGGCTTGGGATGCGTACGAACGGCTTGGAAGCCCGGAAGGCGAGCTCGCGATCGCGCAGGCGGTCATTAATCTCGCTCTGGCTCCAAAATCCAATGCGTCCTACAAAGCTTTCAAGGCTGCAGCGAGAGATGCAGAGTCAACCGGATCCAAGCCGCCGCCGAAACACATGCTGAATGCGCCGACGCGATTGATGAAGGAATTGGAATACGGTGCCGGATATCAATATGATCACGATGCGGCGGAGGGGTTTTCCGGGCAAAATTGCTTTCCAGAGGGAATGCCGCGAACTTCCTATTTTGCACCGGTTGAGCGTGGCTTTGAACGAGATCTGAAAAAACGATTGGTGTATTTTGAAAGGCTGCGAAGGCGGAGGGAAGGAGTGCCGGGCTGATGGCGCCGGTATTGTTCCAGATTGCGGCAGGAGGAGCATTGGGGGCCGTTGCCCGGCATCTGAGCAATCAGTTTGTGATTCGTCTGGTGGGCACGGGATTTCCAGCGGGCACAGTGGTTGTCAATGTGCTTGGATGCTTTGCGATGGGTGTTGCATTCATTCTGTTGACCAACCAAGCTGGTTCCGCTTCGAAGTCCTTGCCTTTCGTGCTGTCTGGATTTCTCGGCGGCTACACGACAATGTCGGCATTTTCCTTGGATGTTTGGACTTTATTCAACACAGGTCGTCTGATTGAGGCTTTCGCCTATGTCGTGTCAACGATCATTCTTTCTTTGGCTGCGATGGCAGCGGGAGTCATATTGGCTCGCTGGATCATTGGGTAATGCACTTGGCAAGCGTGGTCATAAGAGCAGAGGATTCCGGTCAAAGGCTTGATCGCTGGCTTCGGAACAAATTCCGGGGATTGCCGCAATCAAGAATTGAGATGTTGTGTCGCAAAGGACGGATTCGCGTTGACGGAGCCCGCGCAAAATCTTCAAGAATTCTGGAATCTGGGCAGACGATTTTGCTTCCGGAGATTTCTTCGACTGACCGAACCAGCATTTACAAAGCTCCCATGCAGGCCAACCGGGCCTCTCGTGATTCGAGTTGGATTGAGGAGGCATTGCTGTATGTCGACGCCCATATCGCGGCAATCAACAAACCGGCTGGAATCGCGGTGCAGGGTGGAACAGGACAGCATCTTCATATCGATTCGCTGGCGGCTGGCTATTTCGCCCAACATGGCGGTTTTCCGCGGCTGGTCCATCGCTTGGATAAAGACACAACCGGCGTGCTGGTTTTGGCGATGACGCGCCATGCCGCCGTTGCCATGACCGATGCGTTCAAAAGACGCGAAACCAAAAAAATCTACTGGGCCATTGTTACGGGCTGTCTCAAACCCAAATCTGGAATCATTGATTGGCCGCTGGTCAAAGATAGCCGCAGGCGCGGAAAGGTCTATGCCATGCGCGGAGGCGGCAAGGAGGTCGCAACTCAGTCAGCGCTGACACGGTACCGTGTTCTGGAAACACTGGCTCGGCGTGTTTCGCTCGTCGCCCTTTCGCCGGTCACCGGTAGAACGCATCAGCTGCGTGCGCATATGGCAGAGAAGATGACGCCGATCATTGGAGATCGACGTTATGCCAATCGTTCGGAATACGGTTGTCTGCCCAGAGGCCCGCTCCAACTGCACGCCCGCGCCCTTAGCTTTCGTCATCCTGCTTCGGGAAAGCTCTTACAGCTGGTTGCACCGCTGCCAGAGCATATGTCAGATCAGTTCCAGACATATGGGTGGAATGCCGAGAAGTATTCGCCTGATCCGTTTGGAGACGGCGGATGAAGGAATGGCCAGTCAAGCGCCATTGGGCCAATGTGTTAGTGGTAGCTGAAGCCGACGGGTATTCAATATGGCTTGATGATGAGAAAGCCCGCACGCCTTCCGGGCGGGAACTGATGCTTCCCGGAAGCCGACTTGCCGAAAAAATCGCCACGGAATGGGATTGTCAGGAAGGGCAGGTTGATCCGATCTCGATGCCTTTGACTAAACGAGCAAACGCAGTGCTTGATTGGATTCAAGGCAATCGGGAGCAAGCGCTGAATGCCCTAGCCGAATTCGCCGTCAATGATTTGATTTGTTATCGCGCGTCTGAACCGCCAGAACTTGTCAAACTTCAGTGTGACGAATGGGATCCTCTTAAAGAATGGATAGAAATAACAACAGGTACAAATCTGCAAATCGGTTATGGGCTGATGCCTATAACTCAATCCGATGAGTATCGAGCAGCGTTGATCAATCAAGTCCGAAGTCTTCATGACTTTTCGCTGACTGCGGTCGGTGAAATGACATCTTTGACCGGATCAGCGGTTATCGCTCTCGCGACACTGAAAGGAATTTTGTCCCCTGCTGCTGCTTGGAAGACCGCTTGTCTGGATCAACGCTGGCAGACGACAAGGTGGGGCGTTGTGGAAGAAGCGCGGATCGCAACCGAAAACTGTCGATCAGAATTCTATATCGCAAGTGAATTCGGGTCACTTTCTGAAAGCCGGGTTGGATTTTCTGTGCATGATGCGAAGGTCCGGTCGGCTGAATGACCATCAATGCAAAGGCCGCGCCGGCAGAGTTGATGGAATCAGAATGGTTCTTTCGTCTTATTTCTGCCGCTGACACTGCATTTTCTTAATCGAACCGATGACTTTCACTATCGACGGAACGCAGATTTCGGAGTCCTGCCGATATTGGCAAAGCACTCATACAAATTCATTCTCAGTAGCGCTCGGGGTGCTATTCATGTGAAATGGGGCGTTGCTTGCATTGGAATTGCTTGGCGGATTAACCTTGGTAATAAATTGATAGACCGTCAGTGTTTCAAGCGGATTTCAGACGGAGTCCATTCGAACCGACCGAATGGGGTTGTTGACAAGAATAGTAAGGTTGAGTATTAAATTACGATACCCGTCATATCGGCGGTTAACCAAACTGAACCGTATTCGCCAATTCGGCGTGAGCGGTGCAAAAGCAAGGAGTAGGAATATGAGTGTATCTCGGGTGGTTTCCGCAGCTGCAGCCTTTGGGTTGATGGCTGGTTTTGCTTCCGCTGGCACATTAGACGATGTGAGGGCGAAAGGATTTGTGCAATGTGGTGTTTCATCGGGATTGGTAGGGTTTTCCGGACCAGATGCCGATGGAAATTATATTGGATTTGATGTTGACTACTGCAGAGCGCTCGCCGCTGCAGTGTTTGGCGACGGCAATGCAGTGCAATTTACGCCATTATCGCCGAAGACGCGTTTCACGGCGCTCGCCTCCGGCGAAATTGATGTGCTCGCTCGCAACACGACATGGACGTATTCCCGGGATGTCGATCTGAAGCAGACATTTGTCGGTATCAATTACTACGACGGTCAAGGCTTCATGGTCCATGCAGATCTTGGTGTTGAATCAGCGCTCGAATTGGATGGCGCAACTGTTTGCATCCAAACAGGCACAACCACAGAACTCAATCTCGCAGATTTTTTCCGCGCTAACGATATGAGTTACGAACCGGTGCCGATTGAAACAAATGCAGAGGCACGCGAGCAATTTTTCTCAGAAGCGTGCGATGTTTATACAACCGACCGTTCAGGTTTGGCCGCGACCCGCGCGACATCGGAAGATCCGGATTCGCTCGCTGTTCTTCCAGAAATAATTTCGAAAGAGCCGCTCGGACCGTTGGTCCGGCACGGCGATGATCAATGGGCTGATATCGCTCGCTGGGTGTTGAATGTACTCGTCATCGCAGAAGAAAAGGGCATCACGATGGCCAATATCGATGATGTGCACGCCAGTACCAACGATGCGGAAATCCATCGTATGCTGGGCACAGAAGGCGAATATGGCGCGATGCTCGGTTTGGACGCGGATTTCGCTGTGAACATCATCAAGGCCGTCGGAAATTACGGCGAAATATTCGATCGGAATATCGGTCCGGACACGGTCGTTGGTTTGTCGCGTGGAGTTAATGCTCTGTGGACCGATGGTGGCCTGATCTATTCGCCTCCGTTCCGTTGATCGTTGCATGAAGTTTAGCATCTGAAAGAGATGCAGGTTCGTTGATAAACCAAAATACAATTGATTTGGGATGCCGCCCCGCCGCGGCATCCTTCTTTGTGGTACCCGCAAGACCGTGAGCACAGAAGCAGCCATAAGACCGGAGCAAAAGTTTCGGCTGGGTATGCTTCTCTACGATACGCGTTATCGTTCCCTGACAATCCAAGTTGTAGCTTTAATCGGATTCATGCTGTTGATCGCATGGCTGATCAACAACACGGCACAAAACCTAAATGCACTCGGCAAAGATGTCAGCTTTGACTTTTTGGGGCAGCCTGCCAGTTATGATATCAATCAGCGGCTGATCGAATACACCTCGCGTTCGACGCACCTGCGCGCGTCCGTTGTCGGTTTGCTGAATACACTGCTGGTTGCCGTGATGGGCTGTGTCTTGGCAACGGTGGTTGGTGTGTTGGTTGGAGTGTTGCGTCTGTCAAAGAACTGGATCGTTGCCAGGATCATGACGGTATACATCGAATGCTTTCGAAATGTGCCGGTTCTCCTTTGGATCCTCTTAATTCTAGCGATTTTGATTGGGACATTGCCTAAACCGAGGGATTTCAGAGGGGACGACGCGACAGCTTCGATGATTTTAGGCGAGTCAGTCGCGGTGACCAATCGTGGTGTCTATATTCCCGAGCCTCTGTTTTCCAATGGGCTGGGTGACATATCCGTGTTTGGCGCGTTCTTTGTCAGTCTGGATTTGCTTGCCTTTTTGGCGGTATTGGGATGCGGAATCTACGCTTCAATTGTCGTTGGACGTCGAGCCGACCGCATCCAAGCGGAAACCGGCGAGCGGCCACGGGTTTGGCACGCACGACTCGCTTTGGTCGTCATTCCACCGCTTCTGCTTCTTTTGGCTCTTGGTTTTCATCTTGGATATCCCGAGCTGAAGGGATTCAATTTCAAGGACGGGCTGTATCTCAGAAATTCGCTGCTTGCGCTTTGGCTTGCCTTATCATTCTATACTGCCGCTTTCATCGCAGAGATTGTGAGGGCCGGCATTTTGTCGGTTTCAAAGGGTCAGACCGAAGCCTCTTATGCATTGGGACTTCGTCCCAGCGTAACCATGAGCCTCGTTATTCTGCCGCAGGCGCTCAGGGTTATCATTCCGCCCCTAATTTCAAATTACCTCAATCTCACCAAGAATTCATCCTTGGCTTTGGCGGTCGGATATATGGATGTCACTGGAACTTTGGGCGGGATCACACTTAACCAAACCGGAAGAGAGCTTGAAACTATTCTTTTGCTCATGCTTTTTTATCTTGCCGTGTCGCTGAGTGTTTCAGCGGTTTTGAACTGGTACAACAGCCGCATCAAACTGATTGAGCGTTGAGATGTCGTCCGCTGCTTTTGTTCGGAAGGAAATGATTGGCGCAAAGCCGCCGCCGGGATTGCAGGTTGGTCCGATCAAATGGGTTCAGCAGAACCTATTCAGCAGTTGGCTGAACACCGCGCTGACTGTGATTTCTGTTCTTTTCGTTGGCTACCTTCTTGCTCAGATGCTCCCATGGATGATTCAATCATCATGGACCGCGACTTCACTCGCCGAATGCAGAGTTGCGATTCAAGAAGCTTATGGCGAAGGAACCTCCGGTGCGTGCTGGGCCGTTGTTCGGGACCGGTATCTGCAATTGATATATGGGTTTTATCCAAAGGACGGATATTGGCGGCTCAATCTGACTTTCGTCTTGCTGCTTGTCGCTCTCAGCCCGGTATTGTTCACGGCGCTTCCTCGGGCAATGCTCTGGTTTTCGGGCCTCTATCCTTTTTTGGCTGTTTGGCTTCTTTGGGGCGGTTCGATTTGGTTTCCTTTGACCGCGCTTTTCGGATTTATTTTAGGGTTTGGCATAATTTCCTATCTGTCGCGGGCATTTGGAGTCTTGCTTGGAATCATCGTCGGTGTGCTCGTAACCGTAATTTACTGGTTGCTGTTGGCGGTGCCGCTTGCCGAGGTCTTGCAGAGTATCGTGCCGATTTCCCTAGAGCCTGTGGACAGTGCGAAGTTTGGTGGATTCCTGCTTTCGGTCACCATAGGCGTTACCGGAATCGGTTGTTCGCTTCCGATCGGGATTCTGCTTGCCCTTGGCAGAATATCAAACCTATTGATTGTTAAAGCGCTCTGTGTTGGCTTTATTGAGTTCATTCGGGGTGTTCCACTGATCACGCTGTTGTTTGTGGCATCCACCCTTTTGAATATTTTCCTCCCGCCAGGCACAAATTTCGACCTCATTTTGCGGGTGATCATCATGGTCACGCTGTTTGCCTCGGCTTACATTGCAGAAGTGGTGCGCGGCGGTTTGGCATCATTGCCCAGCGGACAGTTTGAAGCGGCGGATTCGCTGGGTTTGGATTACTGGAAATCCATGCGTCTTGTAGTGCTTCCGCAGGCCTTGAAAGTTTCAATCCCAGGCATCGTTTCAACTTTCATTGGGCTATTTAAAGATACAACCTTGGTATCGCTTGTCGGTTTGCTGGATCCGATCGGGGTGGCCCGATCAATTTTTGAAGATCCAAATTGGATTGGCATTATCTGGGAGGTTTACGTTTTTATTGCAGTGATGTTTTTTGTTTTCTGCTTCGCGATGTCCCGATACTCAATGTACCTCGAACAAAAACTTCAGACGGAATTTGACTGAGAAAGGAACCGTTATGGCAACTAAAGCTCAGCAGAACGATGTCATGATCGAAATCACCGGCATGAATAAGTGGTTCGGCGATTTTCATGTGTTGCGTGATGTCGATTTAACGGTGCGTTCGGGTGAAAGAATTGTGATCTGCGGTCCGTCGGGATCAGGAAAATCAACGCTGATCCGCTGCATAAACCGTCTTGAGGAACATCAGCAGGGAACAATAATCGTCGATGGAACCGAGCTGACTTCGGACCTCAAGAAGATTGACCGAATTCGTTCCGAAGTCGGTATGTGCTTTCAGCACTTTAATTTGTTTCCCCACCTTACGATCTTGGAAAACTGCACTTTGGCGCCGATCTGGGTTCGCAAAACACCCCGCAAAGAGGCTGAAACCACAGCGATGTATTTTTTGGAAAAGGTCAAGATTCCAGAGCAAGCATTGAAGTATCCCGGACAGCTTTCCGGTGGACAGCAGCAGAGAGTGGCGATTGCCCGTTCGCTCTGCATGAAGCCTCAGATCATGTTGTTCGACGAACCGACTTCAGCGTTGGATCCGGAAATGATCAAAGAAGTTCTCGACACGATGATCGAATTAGCCGAGGAGGGGATGACTATGCTTTGCGTAACCCATGAAATGGGATTTGCGCGTCAGGTGGCCGACCGGGTGATTTTCATGGACGAAGGGCAAATCGTCGAACAGAACAATCCCGGTGAGTTTTTTGACAATCCTCAGAATGATCGGACAAAGTTGTTTTTGAGTCAGATTCTAGGTCATTGACCCAAACTGTATGAAATCCAAATTTTAGTTCAGATTGCTCAATCGTGATACTGCGAAGCCCGAAACCATAAATGCTACGGGTTAGCTAATTCTACAATTCACTGGCGCCAGTTCTTTTTTTCTCCACGTAGAATTCGGCAAGAACCGTGCTGTTGCCGCCGAGCCCAGCGTGCTAAAAACTTTATTTCGCACAAATAGAGGTTGGCCGACCTAATGCGGATTCAGGCAATGGGTCGTATGCAAAGTCAAACATATATTGAAACCCTGCCGATTCATGATCTCAATTTGGTAGTGTTCATTCAAGATCACGCGGAAAGATAAAGTCGATAAAGTGACCAGTCCCGCATTGAACTTCTGACCAGCTAGAGGCGGCAAAACGACAGATTGTTGCAGCGCATGTGGGATAGCGCCAGAATTCAGACTGGTTGGGTGCACGGTCTAGCATTTCAGCGGCGAACTGACCGATTCCCGGATTGTGGCCAATCATCAATAGCGGTGAATCTGTCGCTTTTTTCATCAGACCGATGATTTGAGTGAGATCAGCGTGATACAGCAAACGCGTCGTGCTAATCGTTTCGGGTGATGGCAGATGCGCTTGAAGACCGTTCCAAGTCTGGCGAGTTCGAAGAGCGGAAGAACAAATGACTTGCTTCGGCGGATAGCTTCGCTCTGCCAGCCATTGGCCAACCAAGTGTGTGGACCGTTCGCCTCTGGGCGCGAGTGGTCGGTTAAAGTCGGAAAGCGCTGCATTGTTCCAGCTTGACTTGGCATGCCGAACAATAATGAGGATCATGGTGATCTTTTTTGCCCGATCAGGGCGAGTTGGTGAAACTTTGATTGGGATTCGTCTCGCCCAAATCCGACGCTGACCGGACAGGACCTGCGAACTGCACAGCCTTGGTTAAGACAATTTTCACCAGCCTTGCTGCTCACATAATTCACGCACCCCTTTGTGTCATAGTGGAGATCGTCAAGAACGGAGACGGGGCAGGCGCGGATGCATGGCCGAGAATTGCAAGACTCACAGGGAGCGGTTGGATTGACCGCGGGCAAATCGAGATGCTTACTGACGGCCAGCGCACCCCGAAATGAAACAAAGAGTCCGGCGGTGTCGTGAACCAACAGCGTCACCGGTGAATTCCAACAGCGTCCTGTGCGGAGCGCCCAACGATAGAACGGCAGCCAAGGCGGGCCGCCGAACGGAAAAAGCGCCGTAGACCCTGTTATTAAAGCGAGATCGCTGACCACGCGCGTCGACCATCGGTCCAAGGGATGCGGATGCCCATCTTTGTATTCACGCTGTGTTGTGAAATGTGGCCAAAATTCAGGCTCCATTGGTCCCAGCATCAAGAGCGTGGCTGTTCCTTCCGGGCATTGATCGGTTGCCTTTGGGTGAAAGCCTCCAAGGATCTGCAGATACCTTTTTGACGCTTCATCGACAAAGGTTTCGTAATGGCGTGTTTGCGGCAATGAATCAGGCTCGAATCAGACTGCCTGCGCCATGGTCAGTGAACAATTCCAAGAGCACGGCATTATCGATGGTTCCGTTCAGAATCACCGCGGCTCGCACGCCTTGGTTCACCGCGGCAACAGCGGTTTCGGTCTTTGGCAGCATGCCGCCTTTCAGCACACCCTGTTGCTTGAGGGCGCTAATCTCGGTTGAAGTCAATTCGGTCAAGAGATCGCCATCAGCATCCAGCACCCCGTCGACATCGGTTAACAAGAGCAGCCGGTCTGCGCGCAGAGCAGCGGCAATCGCTCCGGCAGCTGTATCGCCATTAACATTTAAAGTCTGACCGTCGCGGCTGACGCCCAGCGGTGCAACAACTGGAATAAAGTTATTGGCAAACAAAGTTGTCAGAACTGCGGGATTGACTTCGGCGGGTTCACCAACAAATCCTAATTTTGGGTCAGCGAGATCGCAGAGCAGAAGACCAGCGTCTTTCCCCGAAATGCCGACAGCCCGCCCGCCTTGCGAGTTGATTGCCTGGACAATCCGTTTATTGATTGATCCTGACAGCACCATCTCGACGATTCCGACTGTCTGTTCGTCGGATACCCGCTTGCCTCCGAGGAAAGTCGATTTGACACCAAGTTTGTCCAACAACGCATTGATCATCGGACCACCGCCATGCACGATCACAGGGTTGACGCCGACTTGTTTCATAAGGGCGATATCGCGGGCGAAAGAGCTCAGTGTATTTGTGTCGTTAATCGCATGCCCTCCGATTTTGACGACAACAATCGCGTCATCATAGCGTTGAAGATAAGGAAGGGCTTCAGATAGTGTCTTTGCCGTTGTGCTCCCGTCTCTGGTCATTTATTTCGCATCGGAATTTTTTTCATTAACCGTTTTGTTTCTGGACGATTCGATTTGCCCCAAGAATCCTATAATCCACCGGTCATTCGGTGAGTTAACGGATTTCGGTGATGACTTGTCTCAATTCTTGCAATCCTTCGCCAGTCTTTGAGGACACGCCAAGCGGCTTTGCTAGTGCCGCAGGATGCGAATTTAACACAGAATTAATGTCCTCCCACAATTTTTCCGATCCGCTCTTCGTAACTTTATCGAGTTTGGTTGCGATAATTTGAAAGGCAGAGCCTACAGCGTCGAGTCGGCAAAGGAATTCTTCGTCATTCTGCATCGGACCGCGTCGTCCGTCAATAAGAACAAACACCCGTCTTAGAGTTGATCTTTCGCTTACATATGCGTCAATGAGACCCGCTGCTCTGGCGGCAATGGATTTTGACATTCGCGCATAGCCGTAACCCGGCAGGTCGGCCAAATAATGACTCGATCCGATACCGAAAATGTTGATTTCGCGTGTTCGGCCAGGTGTGTTGGAAGTCCTTGCCAGTTTCCGCTGATTAGCCAGCGCATTGATGAGTGATGATTTCCCGACGTTCGACCGTCCGGCAAAACACACTTCCGGTCGGTCTGGCGGCGGCAGGAACGCAGTCGCCGGCGCAGACAGCAAAAACCGGCATTCGGGGAACCGTGGATCAATTGGAGCAAGAAGAGCGGGTTTTCGCCGCAATTTTTTATTGTGAATCGTCATGCGGATGAATGGAGCAGCAGTGGAATTGAAGAACAGTCACTCGCTTTATTTTTTCCGCCGCTTCGGTCGAGGTCCTTTTTTCTGCGCAGGCTGTTCGTTCCTGGTTTCATTCTTCTCGGGCGGTTCTTGCTTCCTCATTGGCAGTTTTTTGAAACTAGCGGTGATATTCCCGAGAATATCCGGGCGCACGCCTTGGCTTCGCATAATCAAATATTGTTGAGCGAAGGTGATCATATTGTTGGCGATCCAGTAAATGATCAAACCGCTGGCGAATTGCCCCAGCATGAACATGAAAATCCACGGCAGCCAAGCAAAGACCATTGCCTGTGTTGGATCGGTTGGGGCCGGATTCAGTTTTTGCTGCAGCCACATACTGATTCCCAGAACAATCGGCAGCACGCCAAGTGAAATGATTGCAACCAAGGTCCCAGGCTCGGGTGCGCCCCATGGCAAGGCTCCAAAAAGATTAAGAATCGAAGTGGGGTCTGGAGCCGAGAGATCATGAATCCACCAGATAAACGGCGCGTGCCGCATCTCGATGGTTACGAAAATCACTTTATAGAGTGAGAAAAAGATGGGGATCTGCGGCAGAATCGGCAAGCAGCCTGCAGCAGGGTTGATCTTTCGTGTTCGATAAAGCTCCATCATGCGTCGCTGGAGCTCTTTGCGGTCATCTCCGACCGCTTCCTTCATTTTCTCCATCTCAGGTTGAAGCTCTTTCATCTTCGCCATTGAGACATAGGACTTATAGGCGAGCGGAAACAGCGCGGCTTTGATCACGAATGTTAGGCAGATGATCGACCAGCCCATATTGCCGACTTTGGTGTTGATCCAATGCAGCAGCATAAAAATCGGTTTGGTCAGGAAAAAGAACCAGCCCCAGTCAATCGAGTCGATGAACCGTTCGATTCCGAAGTTTGCTTCGTATTCGCGGATCTGATCCCATTCCTTCGCTCCAGCGAACAGCATGGTTTCGATGGCGAATGCGTTTGCATGCGGCAATTCGATCGTCGGGAGTCGTGCTTCTGCTTGATAGATGTCAGTCCGCTCTGTGTATTTTGACACGGCGGTGAAGTCTTGGCCAGGATTTGGAATGAGTGTCATCATCCAGTATTTGTCGGTGAATCCAATCCATCCGTTTTCGACGACGGCCTGTGAGTCGAGATTGGCCTGTTCCCGAGTATCAAAGGGCAGATCAGGAACGTCGTTATAGTCGGATTCTTGGAGTTCGCCGTCTGTCATGCGGACAACGCCCTCATGCAAAATGAAGAATCCCTGAACGTCGGGTTCACCATGTCTTGCCACGACGCCGTATGGAGCAAGTCGAACAGTTGTATTGCTTTGGTTTTCAACAGTTTGTCTGATTGAGAACATATATCCGTCGTCAATGGAGATGGTTCTGCGGAAGGTTAGTCCTTCCCCGTTGTTCCAAACCAGCGTGACGGGATTATCGGGAGAGAGCACACTGCCTGATTCGATTTGCCAAGGTGTGGTTGCCCCTGGGACAGCATCATAATCCAAGGATCCCGCGGGTGCCCACCCGTAGAGCGCATAATATGGTTTAGCGGTTCCAACAGGTGAAAGCAGGCGGACTATGCCGGATTCTTCTTTGAGCGTTTCGCGGTATTGACGGAGTGAAAGATCATCGATCCGACCGCCTGTGAGCGAGATCGAACCGACGATGCGTGGTGTGTCAATAGGAATCCGAGCGGATTCGGCGGGACTTTCGTCAGCAGGGGATCGTCCGGTTTCACTGACATTCAGATTTCCCGCTGGCGGGGCGGTTGCGATGTTGGGTATCGGCTTGGTTGTAGGCAGGAGCGCACTGTTGTCAGCCGTGTCAGCGATTTGTTGCTCCGGCGGCAATTCTTCGGGTGGAAAAAGCACAAACCATCCGAGCACAACCAAAAAGCTGAGCGCCGTGGCGAGAATTAGATTTTTGTTTTGGTTTTCCATTTAGGTAAGATTCCGGCGCGCGGCTTTAGTCAGTGAAGAGCATAAGAAAAATAGGCGCTCGGCAAGAGTTCGGGATTGCGTTTATCATCGGGGCACCTCGTCAATACCAGAGCTGCCCCAAGGATGGCAGCGGCTGAGTCGTTTCAGCGTTAGCCAGCTGCCCTTCAAACCGCCATGACGCTTCAGCGCCTCTAACGCATAAGCTGAACAAGTGGGATGGTATCGGCAGTGCATGCCCAAAAATGGGCTGCCGACGACCCGGTAAATCCGAATGGGAATCGATAAGATCAATGCCAGCGGCGTCATTATGGTTCTCGCTAGGACGGACGGTCGGCGCTGTGCAGTTTTCGCAGAGCAGAGATCAGATCTTGTCGGAGATTAGCGAATTCCCGATTGACAGTCAATTTGGGAATGCCAACTAGAACATAATCCCAGCCGCATTCCGCATGCACTATCAATTCCTGATGACAGACTTCGCGGAGCCGACGCTTGGCACGGTTGCGCGTGACGGCATTTCCCAGATGTCGCGAGCAGGTGAAACCGACCCGGATTTCTTCCTGTTGGTCATCGCGCGGATGTGCTTGGAGAATGAAGCTCGGTGTCCTTAGGCGATGGGCACGGGCGGTTCTAAGGAAGTCAGTCCTGGTTTTGAGACGAGTAAGCATGGATTCGATGGCCTGCGATGCTGCAGGGAATATTCCCGGTATAGACAGACCCGGCGACTGCCAGCCGGGGAGGGCGAATTATGCGCTGAGAGATTTCCGTCCCTTGGCACGACGGCGGTTTAAGATTCTGCGGCCAGCTTTTGTTGACATGCGACTGCGGAAACCGTGCCGTGCCTTTCTTACCCGGTTACTGGGCTGAAATGTCCGTTTCATAGTATTGCTCCACGCAATTCTGCCGGCAATGTCAGAATTCGCCGGTTAATGGATTAAGCACCGGTCTATAGACGAAACCGAACGGAATCGTCAACGGACTCTAAGCAATTTATGTTGTGTCTTTACCAACAACAGGCGACCTGTTGGATTTCCGGATTGATGCCGCCGAACTCTAAACGAACGGAGCGGTGAGTGCTGAGACGAACAGCTGCTTCCGCCGTGCCGGACCGACATTTGAATCAGTCGATCAGTTTCGTTTGTGTCAGTCAACGGTCATTTGTAGGATACGGTTAATTGATCAGGGCACTGAGCGATGAGCGAAAATCGACCAAAAAAGAAATTTAAAGTGAAGCGCATAGTGCCGTTGCTTGTCATCATTGCAGTAGCGATTGTCGTGTTCGTTGTATTCCGAGACTATTTTTCGTGGCAGGCACTAGCCGAAAACCGAGAGGCGCTTCTGACTTGGCGCGATACAAATTATGCGCTTGTTTCGATCATTTTCGTAGCGGTTTATATTGTGATTGTCGCCTTCTCTTTACCCGGTGCGACAGTGGCGACGTTGGCCGGAGGATTTCTCTTCGGCTTATTTCCCGGCGCACTCTACAATGTTTTTGCGGCGACCATCGGAGCTGTGGTGATTTTTTTGGCTGCTCGGTTTGGATTGGGCGACTACCTTTCTTCCAAAATCGATGCCGGATCCGGGGCGATGAAGCGCATGACCGCGGGATTGCGCGAAAATGAGATCAGTGTGCTGTTCCTGCTGCGTTTAGTGCCGGCAGTGCCGTTTTTCGCCGCTAATCTGCTTCCCGCTTTGGTAGGCGTAAGGCTCAGAAATTTTGTTTTGACCACCGCGCTGGGAATTATTCCGGGAACCACAATCTACACTTGGGTCGGCACCGGACTTGGAGAAGTGCTTGAGACTGGTCAGACACCAAATCTTGGAATCATCTGGCAGTGGAATATTCTTGGACCAATTCTTGGTTTGTGTGCACTTGCGGCCTTGCCCATAGTCCTCAAAATAATCCGACGCCGATAGGGGCAATGAGATGACAATAGAAATCAAGACAGATCTTTGTGTCATCGGCGCTGGTTCCGGCGGACTTTCAGCTGCTGCCGGCGCATCTCAGATGGGAGCCAGCGTTGTCTTGCTGGAAGGCGGAAAGATGGGCGGAGACTGCCTCAATTATGGATGTGTGCCGTCCAAAGCTCTCATTGCAGCTGGCAAGCAAGCCTATCAGATGACAACAGGTGAGAAATTCGGAGTAACGCCGGTCGAACCGCAGATTGATTTCGCACGTGCCAAGGATCACGTCTTTTCGGTAATCGGCAAAATCGAGCCGCACGACAGTCAAGAGCGTTTTGAAAGTCTGGGCGTAAGGGTAATACGAGAATATGGAACCTTTCAGTCTCGTACGGAGGTAAGGGCTGGTGATCATCTCATAAGAGCTCGCCGTTTCATCATCGCCACCGGGTCATCGCCATTTGTCCCGCCGATTCCGGGTTTGGATGCTGTTCCCTTCGAAACCAACGAAACAATTTTTGAAATGCGGGACCGACCCGCGCATCTGCTTATCATCGGCGGCGGTCCGACCGGCATGGAAATGGCGCAGGCGCACAAGAGGCTCGGCTGTCAGGTCACGGTGCTGGAGGGATTGAAGGTTCTGGGACGCAGCTTTCCGGAGCATGCCGCAGCCGTGATTGAACAGCTGCAGCGTGAAGGCGTTCAGATTCTGGAAGGCGCTTTGGCTGACCGCATCGATGGAAAAAGAGGATCAATCACCGTAACCACAAAAGAGGGTCAGGCTGTTCACGGCTCGGATCTGCTGCTCGTCGTCGGTCGGCAGCCTAATCTGGATCGTTTGAACCTCGAAGCAGCAGTTATCGAAAGGACGCGTTCTGGAGTAAAGGTTGATCATTCTTTGAAAACAACCAACAAGCGAGTATATGCGATCGGTGATGCGATAGGAGGTGCGCGATTTACGCATGTCGCCGGTTATCACGCTTCGGTAGTTTTGAAGTCGGCGCTGTTTGGTCTTCCGTCAAAGGCAAGAACCGATCATATTCCCTCTGTCACCTATACGGATCCGGAGATTGCCGAAGTTGGGTTGGATGAGGCGGAGGCACGAAAAAAATTTGGCCGCAAGGTGGAAATCGTATCCTTTGAATATAGTGAGAATGACCGGGCTTTGGCAGAGGGTCTGTCAACCGGACAGGTGAGAGTTATCGTTGTTCGGGGCCGTCCGGTCGGTGTTTCAATTGTTGGATGCTATGCAGGGGAACTGATTCACACTTGGGCGTTAGCGATAGCCAATCGCCTGAAGATGGGAGCGCTGGCAGCAATGATTGCTCCTTATCCAACGGTTGGCGAAGTCAACAAGCGGGCAGCGGGCGCATTCTTCTCCAAGCGGATTTTTGGGAATCCCATTGTTACCCGCATTATTCGGATGGTCCAGCGCTTTTGACGCCGCAGCCAATCGGTTAGCGCGCTCCGCTTGTCGAATTGAGAGAATAGAGAAATTCCAGGCATCCATTTCTTGAACGTCTAATGAAAGCTTATTTTCCGTTTCTTTTCACAGTGACCGGCAGGTTTGTTCTGTTTGGACTAGCGCTCGTTGTGATCGCACAAGTCGTTGCGTTGCCATTTGAAATCCAAGGAGCGGTTCGACGGCACTTAAGCAGTGAAACTGCACCCATTGCAATTTTTATGCTCGAAAACTTGGGTGGTGAAGGGGCGGTGGAGTTCCGCAAAGGCGCTAAATCTGCACCAGAGGAACATTCAGATTCGCAAAATACGAATGGAAACAAACCGCAGGAGATCCTCTCGCTTTTTTGCAATGAACTTGAATATGAAGACAGAGGCAAAGATTCAGATCAAGTAATTGCGACAGGAAGTTTATTTTTCGAAAATTGTGAAAACCGGAAAGTCACAAAGTCATATGATTTCACGGACCGGCGCTTGTGGACATTCATGCAGATCGGATTTGAACAGTTGTGGATCGGTTATAGGGGTATCCTTGAATTTAAGTACCTTCCTGTCAGCTCGAAGAATATCACATTTTCCAAATCTGATGGAACTAAAAGAACACCTACTAAAATTAATCTAACTGTAGACAGTGCCAGATTGAATGCGTACCTCCGATCGATGTTTCACGATAAATTTTACAGCTTTTTGATTATGTTTTTCGTCGTTTCTCTTTTGTTTGTATTGCTGTTTGATATAGGGATTGCCCGAAGGCTGCGAAATTTAATCCGAGAGATGGTCATGATTCTTAGAGGTGATTTTGTGTCGGATAAACAAAACCTATCGAGAGTGCAGATTAACGATTTTCTTGATGAACTGTCCTATATTGAGCAAAAAAAAGTTGAAATCGAAGGGCAGCTCAACAGTGCGATGATGATTTACAACATCAGGCATGACTGGGGAAAATGGACAACAGATCTTGGCAACACCTTTAAGCAGCAGTTCGAAATTCTGAAGGAGGAATTCAAAACCGTCACGGATCAATCGGTTTCCGATAAGGAATTAGAAAGTGCGAAGTTAAGGGCAGAAAGGGCCATCGGCGCTTTCGAAAACAATATCTTGAGCAGCGCGGAATTTGTAAGGATTTATTCAAAACCCCTATGGTTAAAGAAAAGAAGCCGCAAAAATTTGACGACAATCCGCGTTGATCAACTTCTCAATGATGTCAAGAGATTGGTAGAAAGCGCTGCTTGGGGCGCCGCTGCGAAAGTTTCAATCGGCGAAGTTGGTGCCGAGCGGAGTGTAAATGGAGGAGTTGGTGGTGAGGACAGTCAAGGCTTCGAAATCGAGGTGATGGGTCAGCATGAGAATATCTTGTGCCGCATTTTGTTTGAGCTGATTAGAAATGCGTGCTCTGCGCACAGTCATATCGTTAAAAAGGGGAAGGCTGAGATAGAGATTTCTGCGAGGCACATCCGCAGAGACCAAACCGTTACAGATGCCTTGGGAGATCTGATCCTGAGTGAGATGGATCAACAAAAATCGGAATTCATCGCTATTGAGGTTGCTGACAAGGTCCGTCGGATTGACGACAATGTAGTGAAGACTCTGTTCAAATGGACAGAGCCTAAGCAACAGCGCTCAAATAAAGAAGGCAGCTATATTGGCACAGGCAACGGGCTGTTGGCCAATAGAGCGGTGGCTCGAAGGTGTTATGGCGACTTGCGGCTAAGGGAAACTACCGAACGGGGATCAAAGTTCTGGTTGATTCTTGAATGTCCGAGCAACATTTAGAGTTCTAATGATGAATTGGTAGTTTCAGTGGATACCGAAAGTATGATGCAGAGAATTCGATCAAGGTTCGTTAGTCAGCTTAGGAGAGTCGGTTTTTGATGGCGTTGATTATCCTTGCTGTCAGCGAAGATAGCGGCTAATGAGGCGTGCGCTGGTAGCTCAGTGGATAGAGTGCTTGACTACGAATCAAGTGGTCGGGGGTTCGAGTCCCTCCCAGCGCGCCAATTCTTCAAAATTATTCATGCAGCACTGTTGATGCATCATAATTTCCCAGGCCGAATGAGTTGCTTTTGGCGTTTGAATCCGCTACAAAGAATTGCGCTGATAGCTCAGTGGATAGAGTACTTGACTTCGAATCAAGTGGTCGGGGGTTCGAATCCCTCTCAGCGCGCCAAATGAAAGAAATTCGACGACGGACCAGGGTCGTTGAAGCTTTTCCCGATGGTCGATCATGTCTCTGCCTGGCTGCGGCCAGGTTGAAACACGTGGCCGGCACACAGTGGAGCACGCGAAAGTATATGAATATGGACCCGCTGCACGAAATGAATCTTCAACATAACGGAGCCGCCGTCGCATGATGGAAAGTGCGAAAGATTCTGGACACTCTAACGGGCAGTCCGAGGTGTTAGGCAATGAATCCGAAAGGAAGAAATCGATACGGCATACGACTTGAGAAGCGCGAGCGGGCGCAGCTATACCATATACGGCATGAATTCACCAAATTCTGGGATTAACAATCCACGGCTATTCGCCAAGCTTCAGCATATGAATCGAGTGCACAAGCAAGCTCAGTAGGCGGCTCGTGCACACGGTCGCCAGCAAGCACTTTGTATCCCGCATCGGGCATAGCCAAAAGCGCAGCTCCCAGCCGGCTTCCACCTGCTGCGGCCCGTGCTACGACCGTGCGCCCGGAACTCAATGCCAATAAATCAAGATAGTTTGTGTTTTCTGTCATCGGACCCTCTACGATGATGTCGCCTTTGGCGTTGGTCAATTCAAGACAAGTGCTGGTCATCATTGCAAGATAATAGGAAGCGGCGATTTGACGATGCGCGGCGCTCATTTGCGAGTCATTGAGCCATTTGGCGGTTCCCGCTGGAAACGGACCAGATCCTGGAACAACAGTAGGAAGATGCATGATTTTCTGCCTTAGAACAGTCTCGACATCAGTGGATTCAATTGCGGTCGTATGCCCCTTTGTAAGAATTTGATATTCGCGACCTCCCATGAATTGAATACTGGGAGTCGCATCGCCGTTGACATCAACATTCAGCATATGCCCTTGACTTGGGTTCAGTTTAGACAGTCTCGCGCCAACTGCGATCACGATAATCCAAGTTCCGGTTGATATGACGGAAAACGGTTTCCGTCGGGAGCAAAGATGTGTGAAAAGTGCAGCATTGGTGTCATGAACGCCAGAAAGAACTGCTAAATCCGGAGCAATTCCGGTGCGCCCGACAACCTCTGGAAGCGGACAGCCGAGGATCGAATAAGCCTTGTGAATCGGAGCGAACATGCTCTTCCAGCCTTGTGAGCATACCAAGTTTGAAAATTTGCGCGTTTCCGGTTCCCACAGATCAGAACAGGCGCCAAGTGATGTCACTTCGGAGGCAGGTTTGCCGGTAAGCCTCATAGCCCAGTATTGCGGCCATGTCAGAATCCAGCATGCTTTTGCAAATTGCTCCGGGAAGGTTTTTGCTTGCCAATATATCTGTGCGCCTAAATTCAGCCCCTGAGGCATTCTTGGCGACCCGGTCACGTCATAGTTTGGGCGAAGTTTGTCATATTCAGCCGCAAACTGGTCAGGACCATCAAATTCATAATCCATGACCGGCAGAACCAAACCGCCTTTCTTATCAACCAATGCGGCAGCTGAACCATGCGCAGTGACTGATATCGCTGAAACATCGGCAACCAGCACCAGCTTCCGCAAAGATTCGAGCAAGAATTCCCACAATCTTTCCGTGTCGATATGTGGATAGGGAGGATCATTCGATACTGGGCTGCTGATCGAGTCTGACCAAATTTCCTCCATCGCGCGAAGGTCGGTGGCCACCAGACGGGAGTTTGTCTTTCCGACATCAAATGTTGCGACGATTGTCATGAGACAGCTTGAAGCATGAAACTGCGCAATACCCGATGCCGTAGCGGAAGATTTTGTCTCACGGATGTCCGGGACCGGATACCAGTCTTTGCCGTTTCGGGTTTCCGCCGGCTTATTGCCCGGCGGAAATTCTGTGCCAAGCCCGTGGCGCGGCTTTGATTGTGCAACAGGAAGATGAGGCGGCCGCGCGCGGTTGAACAGCTCTTCAGTTGAACGACAACGAACGCGGTTCGAATCGGTTTAGAATCCGAATCCCGCGTATTTCTTCTTGAATTTTGACACACGACCGCCAGTATCAATCAGATGTGTGCCACCGCCGGTCCATGCCGGGTGAACGGATGGGTCGATGTCCAGCGTCAGCAGGTCGCCTTCCTTGCCGTAAGTCGAGCGCATGTGGAGTATTTCGCCATTGGTCATTTTGACTTCGATTTCGTGATAATCGGGATGAATGTCGTCTTTCATGGTCAGTCTTCCTGCGCCGTGGCCGACTTGCGAGGGCGATAATTGGTTTTTTCGACGATGCGGGCGGATTTTCCCCGGCGCGATCGCAAATAGTAAAGCTTCGCGCGGCGGACGCGTCCTCGACGAATAACGGATATCGATTCAATGTTGGTAGAATGCAGAGGGAAGATCCGTTCCACACCTTCGCCAAAAGAGATTTTCCTCACGGTGAACGAGCCGCCGATTCCATGTCCTCCCTTGCGGGAAATGCAAACACCTTCGTAATTCTGAATGCGTGTGCGGTTGCCTTCAGTAACTCTGAAACCTACCCGGACCGTATCGCCAGCCTTGAAGTCGGGGATATCTTTATCAAGCCGGTTAACTTGTTCAGCTTCCAGCTGCGCGATTATATCCATTGCTCTTTCTCTCTCGAATTCAAAGCGTGCCGCATTCATTTGTCGCGGTCGTCGTTTAGATGTTTTTCAGTTTCAGCGCAATACGCTTTCCACAAATCAGGACGGCGCTCCCGGGTTACGCGCTCTGCTTCAGCCTTTCTCCAAGCGGCAATCTTTGAATGGTCGCCAGAAGACAACACGGCAGGGACAGACATTTCGTTCCAATGCTGCGGCCTCGTATAGTGCGGATATTCTAATAGGTTGGCCGAATAGGATTCCTCTTTGACCGATGCCTGATTTCCAACAACGCGCGGTATAAGGCGGACAATTCCTTCAATCAAGACAAATGCAGCGATTTCACCACCCGAAAGAACAAAGTCACCGATAGAAATTTCACACAGGCCGAATTTTTGCACAATCCGTTCATCCACACCTTCAAATCGACCGCAAACCAGGGTGATGCCTCGGCAACACGACCATTCTTGAATCTGCTTCTGCGTGAGGCGTTTGCCGCGAGGGGTCAACAGAACAACCGGCCATTCAGAAGGGCAGACGCTGACCCCGGCCGCGGTAGACTCCAATGCCGCTGAAACCACATCGGGTCGAAACACCATACCGGGACCACCGCCCATCGGCCGGTCATCGACGACACGATGGTTTCCCAGCCCAAATTTTTTGAGGTCTACGACTTCAAGCCGCCAAACATTATTTTCCAATGCGCGGCCGACAAGTGAACAGCCAAGCGGTCCGGGAAAGATTTCGGGGAAGAGAGTGATGACTTTCGCGCACCAAGACTCTTGAACGCTGGCGGTTACAGTTTGGTCTGCCATTTTGTCGTGTCGAAACCATTGACCTAAGTGCTGCCAAAGGCATGCGGCCAATCGATTACGATTTTGCCCTCTTCGAGATCAACTGTTGGAACCGCCGCTCTAGTGAACGGAACCAATTCCGCAGCGGAACCGTCGCCAGGTTCGATCTCCAGCAAATCACCGGCTCCGTTGTTGAAGATTGATTTGATCCTGCCAAGTTTCACTCCATTCGGATCGATCACTGGAAGTCCAACGAGGTCGGCGTGGTAGAATTCTTCGGACTCAAGATCGGGTAAGCGATCTCGCTCGGCGAATAGAAAAATGCCCTTCAAGGTTTCAGCATGTTCACGTGTCTGCACGCCATCAATTCGCGCGCGCAGCGCATTTCCAGACTTTCCGCTGATTCGGACCGTGAAAGAACGTCCTTGTCTGGTTATCAACGGCCCATAATCTGTGATGCTCTCGGGGTTGGCGCAGTAGCTGACGAGACGGGTTTCGCCGCGAACACCAAAGGCTCCGGCGAATTTTCCGACACAGATCAGGCGACGTGCGACATTCACGGCATCCGAATCCGGTATCCGTTGTCGCATGGCGAAAGATCTTCAGCCGATGAAACCGGTTTGAGCTTATTCATTCGGCATTGTCGACGGGTTTTCGCGGAACGGCTTTTTCCGGATTGTTCCGCTGCTTCGCTGGCAGCGCTCCAACCGCTTCAAGCATTCTTGACACTCTGTCGGTGGGTTGCGCTCCGAGCCCCAGCCAGTGATTCACGCGATCGATATCCATTCTGACCCGGTCCTCGTGGTCTTTCGCGAGCAGCGGCTGATAGGTGCCGAGTTTTTCGATAAAGCGTCCATCGCGCGGCATACGGGAATCAGCTGCCACGATTTTGTAAAACGGCCGCTTTTTTGAACCCCCGCGAGCCAGTCGGATTTTCATTGCCATTGGTTATCTCCTTTAACGGAATGCGTTGATTGTGATTGAGTTAGTTGCGTTGCAACTGGTGATGTCGGATCACTTCTTCAATGATGAAACTGATGATCTTTGTGGCGAAATCAGGGTTAACGCCGGCAGACTCGGCAAGTTTCTGAAGGCGTGCGATTTGTCGAGCTTCTCTTTCAGGATCAGCAGGCGGCAAACCATGCTCGGCTTTTAGCCGACCAACCGCTTGGGTGTGACTAAAGCGTTCGCCCAACGTGTAGATCAAGATTGCGTCTAGCCGGTCAATCGACCGGCGATGCTCCTGCAGAATCTGCTCTGCATAATCTTCATTCTGTGCATCCATAGTTGAAATCCAAATCGGTTCGTTCGCAGCGAATGGTCATCGACGCCTAAGCTGATTTGGCAGGAGACCTTGTAAATTGCCAAGGGGACCGCCTGCTCCACCAGGCATCGATCGCATGGCTTTCAGCACGTCCCGCGGATCGGCGTCGCCACCGGATTTGGCCATTAAGCGTTCAGCGGCGCCAAACATACTGCCACTCTTAAGCATTTTTGACGCTTTCGCGAATTGTTTGTGCATTTTTATGAGTCGATTCAGATCCGATACGTTTAACCCAGCGCCAGCGGCGATTCTCCGTCGCCGGCTTGCCTGTAAAATTGCTGGGTTGGCGCGTTCTCGCCGTGTCATTGAGTTAATGAGCGCGATGCAATTGGTGATTTCCTTTTCATCAAAGCCGGAATTTTTGATTTGATTTTCCATTCCGCGCAATCCGGGGATTTGGGAAATCATGCTTTCAAGTCCGCCCATCTTTTGGAGGCTGATGAGCTGTTCTTTCATATCATTTAGATTGAACAGACCTTTTTGCAGTCGACGCATTGCGCGTTCGGCAGATTCTCTTTCGATGGTTTCGGCAGCGCGCTCGACCAAAGCCACGATGTCGCCCATTCCGAGAATGCGTCCAGCAACTCTTGCGGGATCAAACAGTTCGATATTCTCGAGTTTTTCACCGGTTCCTATAAATCGGATCGGTTTTCCGGTGGTCCAGCGCATACTCAAGGCCGCTCCGCCTCTTCCATCACCTTCCATCCGGGTTAAAACCACGCCGGAAACGCCAACCTGTTCGTCGAATTCCGTTGCAGTGGTCACGGCGTCCTGACCAGTCAGGCCATCAAGAACCAGCAATGTCTCCCGAGGTTTGGCGATATTGCGAATGTCCACAACCTCATCCATCAATTCCTGATCGATATGCAGTCTTCCGGCAGTGTCGAGGATGACGACATCGTTGCCGATGATCGCAGCCCGCCGCATGGCCCTCAATGCAATATCAGCCGGCGATTGATTTTCGACGATGGGCAATGTGTCGATTCCGGCTTGTTCGCCCAGCACGCGCAACTGTTCCATTGCCGCGGGACGACGTGTGTCAAGGGAGGCCATCAGGACGCTTTTGTTCGCTCGATCGTTCAGCCATTTCGCGATTTTGGCGGATGATGTGGTTTTTCCGGACCCCTGCAGACCAACCATCAGAATGGAGGAAGGCGGATCATCAATGCGCAAGTCATCTGTGTCTTCCTCTTCTCCTTGCAGCAAAGTCACCAATTCATCATGAACAATCTTAATGACGAGGTCGCTTGGAGCGATCGAGCGCATGACAGCCTGGCCAGTGGCTTTTCGGCTGACCTTGCGGATAAAGGCCTTCACAACCGGAAGAGCGACATCGGCTTCCAACAGCGCGACACGCACTTCGCGCATAGCGACCGAAATATCCTGCTCGGTGAGCGCGCCGCGTCGACTCAGGTTACCGAAGACATCCGACAGTCGGCCTGACAAATTATCAAACATATGAAGACTCCTTCAAACCTAGTCTGCGGATTGCACACTGAAACGCATCCACGGGCGAAACTCGCTGGCGGATGTCGATCCGGGTTTCACACTGCGAACCGTTAACTTTCGGACCTCAAAGACAATGCACTTCTACTAGCGGTATTAGGTTTATGGGTCAAGCAGCATTTGCGCGCAGCACCTTTGAGTTTCGGACAAACGCGGCGTGAGACGAACGGTTCGATATGCTGTGCGGAATGTCGTTCACGAGCGGTTTGCCTTCAGAGATATCGACGCATTTTTTGCGTTTAACATGACCATATGAACGAAATCGGATTTGGGCTAAAGCGCTGGCGTTCGCATTATGAGTGATATGCGATTAAGGACCGGTGATGTTGACACTGACCGAACAGGCCAAAGGACATATCGCGATGCTCGGGTTTTCTCTTGGCATTGCCGGCTCGTTTAGTTTGGGCAGTCTAGCAGCCAACGAAATTGAACCGGTCGTGTTGACCGCGGCCCGCTTTGCCGGGACTGCGCCTTTGATGGCTGTCATCGCGCTTTTGAGCTCAGGATTCCGCTGCCAAGACGCAGATTCGCCTTGGCGGTACGCGATTCCCGGTGCGCTTATGGCGCTGTATTTTGTTTTGATGTTCGAGGGGTTGAAAACGGCGACTGCGGTGTCGACAAGTGCCGTCTTCACATTAACACCTGTTATGGCTGGGATTTTCGGATGGTTGCTGCTGCGTCAGGTGACCACGCCGAGAATGGCGCTGGCGCTGACCATTGGAGCCGCCGGCGCTTTGTGGGTGATTTTCAAAGCGGATTTGAACGCAATGCTTGAATTCAAAATCGGCAAGGGAGAATCTATTTTCTTCATTGGGTGCATTGCTCATGCTCTCTACACCCCGATCGTTCGCAAGCTGAATCGCGGAGAATCGCCAGCGGTTTTCGTCTTCGGTATGTCGTTGTCGGGAACTGTGTTTCTGGTGTTCTATGGGTGGACCGACATAATTGCCACCGATTGGGCCGCCCTGCCAATGATCGTTTGGATCACGCTTGGCTACCTCACCGTCATTTCAACAACGCTGACATTTCTTGCTGTCAACTATGCAACGCTTCGTCTGCCTGCCGCTAAAGTCATGGCTTACACATATTTGACGCCGTCTTGGGTCCTCTTGTGGGAGGGCGCTCTTGGTCATGGCCTGCCTGACATTGCTATATTGGCGGGCATTGCAGCGACCATCGTCGCTTTACTGATTCTGCTGCGGCCGGAGACTAAGATCAGCGCAGGTTAGAGTGCGTCGTCGTGATCCAGCAGTTTTTCCAGCAGATCCAAAGTCTCTTTGTGCATGAATCCAAACTGCTGCATCCAATCAAATACAGGTTTCAATCCATCGGGATTCAGACCGTACCAGGTTTCCCGCCCGGTCTTCTTGCGTGTAACCAGACCGGCATTTGCAAGGATCCGAAGATGCTTTGAAACGCCGGCGAGTGTAATTGGAAACCGAACCGCAATCTCAGACACGGTCATGTCGCGTTCAAGCAGAAGCACCAGAATATTCCTGCGCAAACTGTCAGACAGGGCGGAAAAAACGGCGTTCCATTCATTATCCATGCGACAGCATGTCATCGAAAATCTCAAAACTCAACTAAAAAGTTTAGTGTTTCAAAGAGTGTTTTTTGGTGCTGGATGGAAAAGTCAGCGATTGATTTTGATGAGTGGAATTAAGAAAAAAACTTGTAAATTCAGCAGATTAGGCGGTCTTGATTTATCAAGTTTTGCCTTGACTTAATCAAAAGGCAAACCTAGGCTCGTCGCGTCCGATTTCAAAGGCGGAGAAATGCCGGAATCAAACGGCTCTTCTAATGCTGAGTCCATTCGCGAGAGGGTGGCGGCGGCGAAAGCAGACCTCGCACCGAAGCCTAGGGATCTGGGTGCTGCGGGAAATGCGCATTTAGCTTGGCGAATGGTTATTGACTTGGCGGCTGGCGTGGGTGTAGGTGCCGCTCTTGGATACGGACTGGACAGCTTAATCGGTATCCGACCGATTCTGATGGTTGTTTTCACATTGCTGGGATTTGCCGCGGGCGTCAATTTAATGCTCCGCACTGCACGGGAGTTTCAGCAGCGAGATGCAGGCCGGAATGAGTCCGGCGATTGATTGGGCTGGCGTTGACCGGCAGACGAGTTAGGAGAAGCTGTGGCATCCGCAAAGCCTGATCCGATGGGCCAATTCAATGTCGTGCCGCTGTTCGGCGAGGGAACGGCAGCTTGGTACACACTCACCAATGTCACGCTCTGGATGTTCTTGGCAGTTCTTGCGGTTGTCGCATTCTTCATGCTGGGGACGGTGCGGAAGGCCCAGGTGCCTGGGCGCGGTCAGATGATCGTGGAGCTTACCTATGGATTCGTCAGGAATATGGTCGAAAGCGTTGCCGGTCGCGATGCCTTGGTCTTTTTTCCCTATATCATGACGGTTTTCATGTTCATCGCACTTTCCAATATTTTGGGACTGATTCCGGCAAGTTTCACAACCACGTCGCACATAGCGGTAACAGCCAGCCTCGCATTGACGGTATTTGTTACGGTTACCGTAATCGGATTCGTTAAGCACGGCTTCGGTTTTTTGGGCCTGTTTTGGGTTTCAACCGCACCTTTGCCGCTTCGGCCGGTTCTGGCGATTATCGAAGTGATGTCATACTTTGTGCGACCGGTCAGTCATTCGATCCGGCTTGCAGGCAATATGATGGCTGGGCACGCGATGATCAAAGTCTTTGCGTGGTTCGCAGGTGTCCTGGGAGTGGGGGCGTTTGTGCCGATTATCGCGATTTCCGCAGTTTACGCATTAGAGCTCTTGGTCGCATTCATCCAAGCCTATGTGTTCACTATTCTGACCTGCGTCTATTTGAGAGACGCACTCCATCCGAGCCACTAAGGGCCCGGCGGAACCAACAATTATCTTGCTTAAAGGAGAATACTAATGGAAGGCAGTCTGACGGACATGGGCCAATATATTGGCGCCGGTTTGGCTTGTATCGGCATGGGCGGCGCCGCAATCGGCGTTGGCAATGTTGCAGGCAATTATTTGTCCGGCGCCCTGCGCAATCCTTCGGCGGCTGCATCGCAGACTGCCATGCTCTTCATTGGAATCGCATTTGCGGAAGCTTTCGGCATTTTCTCGTTCTTGGTTGCATTGCTCCTGATGTTTGCCCTCTAGGTTGAAATAAGAGAGAGCGAGGCGAGGACACGGGCGATGGCAGAAGAGCAAACTGCCCCGGTTGAACAAGCGGGTATTCCGCAGCTGGATTTTACTGCGTTTCCAAACCAGATTTTCTGGCTGGTCATCTTTATTGTCATTCTGTTTGTATTTGTCAGCAAGGTCGCGCTTCCACGCATCAGTGGAATCATTGAGGCGCGGAAAAATCAGATTGGCGATGATTTGAGTGCTGCCGAGCAGGCCTCGCGCGAAGCCGAACACATTCGGGCTCAAACATCTGAGACGATGGCAGGAGCAAAGGCTCAAGCCGAAGCGGTCGCTGCTGAAACGCGGACCCGAATCCGTGAACTGCAGGATGCAGCCATGCAGAAAACGGCGGGTGAGATTGGCGATCTTGCGAGCGAGTCGGAAGAGCGGATCAATCAAATCAGAGTGAGCGCTAAAGAGAGCATCAGTGAAATCGCATCGGCTGCAGCGACAGAGATTATTGCGGCGATTCTTCCCGGGCGTGCTGTTTCGGACGGTGTGAGTGAGCAGGTGAGAGAGCGTATCGGTCGTCGGTTGCAAGGGAGCGAATTATGATTTGGAGGAGCTTCGCGCTATTTGCCGCAGCAGCGGTTCCCGCCCAAGCTGCTTCCGGCCCGTTTTTTTCATTGTCCAACACTGACTTTATCGTCACGATTTCATTTTTGATCTTTGTTGGTGCAATTATCTACTTCAAGGCGCCGCAGTTCGCGGCAAAGCTGTTGGATGGTCAAATCGACGCGATTCGAAAGCAGATCGAGACAACCTCCAGTCTGCGACGCGATGCCGATGCGGAGCTAATGCTTGCCAGAAAAGAAAATGCTGCGTCAATTGAGCAATCCCAGCAAATTGTTGAACACGCGAAGCAGGATGCTCTGCGATTGGTTCAAGAAGCTGAGCACAGAATCGAGCGGACCGCCCAACGGCGGCTTGAGGCGGCAAGGGAGCAGATTGCTTCGGCAGAACAGGCTGCGGTCACCGAAGTTCGCAATGAAGCGATTGACATCGCTGTTGAGGTTGCAGCTGCTGAAGTAGCAGCTCGCATGACGGAAAGTGATCGTAGATCAATCACAGAGCGCGCACTCGAACAGATCCGAACCAATATTCACTGATATTTTATCTTTGTTTTCCACAAATTAAATTTTTATTCTTCCTTGAAGGCAGCGACAACGATCGCATCTGGCGATAGAGCATCCCGTCGTGCCGATTCCCACGCGAGAAGTGATCGCTTTATTGGCAATCCCCAGTGATAGCCGCCCAGCCCGCCGGTTTTTCTCAGTGCACGATGGCAGGGAATCAGCCAGCTGATCGGATTGCGCCCGATGGCCGTTCCGGTGGCTCTGACAGCGCTCGGCACTCCTGCCGTCCGTGCGATTTCGGAATAGGTCGAAACATATCCGGATGGAATGGTCATCAAAGCTTCCCAGATTTTGATCTGAAACGGACCACCCGAAAGCAGCAGCCTGACATCGCCGCGATGTTTGAGCGCCGCCTGCACCCAATGGTCGGCAGCATTTGGATCATGGTGCAGTTTTGCTTTCGGCCAGCGCAGTTTCATATCGTTAAGCGTGGCTTCGCGTCCCAATTCCGCACTGAAAGCCAACCCGCACAGCCCCCGTTTTGTCGCCATCGCCAGCAGGTCCCCGAAAGGGCTGTCAAACCATCCCCAATGAATGTCCAGCCCTTCACCTCGACGGGCGTATTCACCCGGACTCATCGCCTCCCAGCGCAGGAATAAATCATGAAGTCGCCCGGACCCGGAAAGTTCAGTTGCCATTGCCGTGTTCATTGTTGAAATGTTGTTATGGACCAGAGCGCGAGCATATCCCAGCGTCAGATATTGCTGGTACCGCTTCGGAGAAACTCCCGCCCAGCGTGAAAAGGTCCGCTGGAAGTGCGCTGGACTCATGGAGAGACAGGAGGCAAGCTCTTCCAGTGAAAGGTCTTGCCCTTTCGCCTCGTCAATGATCTTGATTGCGCGGCTTATCACGCGGTAGTGATAGGCGCTTTCTGAATATTGCGGCACAAGCTTCTCCTTTGCGGGCAATGTGTATGGACAGCAAAATGACTACGACCCGTTTCTTGCGCAATCGTTACATTGATCGCTACACGAAATGACACAAGCCAAAGAATTTCACAGGATTCAGGAATTATTCCGCCGGTTCAAAAACCGGAAAGCGGAGCCCAAGGGTGAATTGCAGCATACCAATGCCTACACGCTGCTGGTTGCGGTGGTGCTTTCGGCGCAGGCAACCGATGCCGGAGTGAACAAGGCAACCCAATCATTGTTTGCTGCTGTGGACACGCCTGAAGAGATGCTCAAACTCAGTGAAGACGGATTGATTGCATACATTAAATCAATTGGTTTGTTTCGTAACAAAGCGCGAAATATCATTCGGCTTTCGCAGATTTTGGTTGATGAGTATGGCGGGCAAGTTCCATCATCGCGTTCCGCGCTGCAATCCTTGCCAGGAGTCGGAAGGAAAACCGCGAACGTTGTGCTCAACATGTGGTTCAAGCTGCCTGCGCAGGCAGTCGATACCCATATATTTCGAGTTGGGAATCGAACACAGGTGGCTCCCGGTAAGTCGGTTGAGGATGTAGAACGAGCAATTGAAGATAATGTTCCGGCTGAGTTTCAGAAGCATGCGCACCATTGGCTGATTCTACACGGAAGATATGTCTGCAAGGCGCGCAAACCGCTTTGCGGCGAATGCATTATTCGGGATTTGTGTCCCTTCGATGAAAAGTCAGGTTCACCAAGACGAAGAGAGTCGCATGATACAGGCCAGCCAAAAAAAGTTTGACGTTGTCGGAGTAGGCAACGCATTGGTCGATGTGCTTAGTCACATCAGTGAAGAATTCCTGGTTCGGAACAGCGTTTCAAAAAGCCACATGCATTTGATTGACCGACAGCGCGCAGTCGACCTCTACAACCAAATGAACAAAAAAGAACAAGCGAGCGGCGGTTCCGTTGCGAACACGGTTGCCGGGCTTGCGCTGATGGGCAGGAGCTGCGGTTTCATTGGCAGAGTGAAAGACGATGCTGTTGGACACATTTTTGCTGATGATCTTCAAAAATTAGGAGTTGCATACACCTCTCCCTTTGCGCCCGCTTCTGCCGATTACGAGAGTGGCCGCAGTATGATTCTGGTGACGCCGGACGGCGAGCGCACCATGAATACATATCTCGGAGCGGCGGAGCATTTAATGTGGCGAGACTTCGACCAAGAGATGATTCGGTCGGCCAGCTGGATTTTGTTGGAAGGTTACAGGCTTGATGGCGCCGATAGCAGCAACGCGTTCCGCCGGGTTACCGATTTGTGTCACAAAGCTGGAGGCAAAGTCGCTGTTTCGCTTTCAGATCCAATCTGCATAAAGCGTAACCGCGACGAATTCGAAGAACTAATTGACCGAGGGGTCGATATGATTTTCGCAAATCGCGATGAACTGCTGAGTTTGCATGGAAATGAAGATCTTCAAAGTGCTCTGAGTGCAACCGCCGCACGGGTTGATACGGTCGTCTGCACGCTTTCGGAAAGGGGTGTGATTATCGCGCGCGGAAAGGAGCGCATTGAGGTTCCAGGCCGACAAGTAACCGTCGTTGATGCAACAGGAGCGGGCGATATGTTCGCGGCGGGGTTTTTCTACGGCATGGCGGATGGAGCAGGATTAGAACTTTCAGCCCGCATGGGGTGCGCGGCAGCGTCGGAATGCGTCAGTCAAATCGGTGCCCGTCCGGACGTGGATCTTAAGGAATTGTTCCAAAACCTTCGGCTTATTCCGAGTAATGGAGTTTCCGGATAAAGGAAAGTTGGCTTGCAGCACATTCGAAGCTGTGGGAAAACAGATGCGGTAAGGCAATGATCAGGGAAACGGAATGGCCTACGAATATGATAGCAGCAATATCTTCGCGAAGATTCTGAGAGGTGAAATTCCATGTTCCAAAGTTTTGGAAACTCAGCACAGCCTAGTGTTCCGAGATATTGCCCCGCAGGCACCAGAGCATCTGCTGATCATTCCAAAGGGACCGTATGTCTGTTTCGATCACTTTGCCGAGGAGGCGAGCGATGAAGAGATCGCTGATTTTGGCCGAACAGCGGGACAGATCATAAGAAAAGCTGGGCTGGCGCCAGGTGATGGCGGGGCAGGCTACAGATTGATCGCCAATTCCGGTCGTGACGGTGTGCAGGACGTGCCTCACTTCCACCTTCACATTTTAGGAGGCCGCATTCTTGGTCGGATGCTGCAGCCGGCAATGAGCTGATCAACCGGATTTGGTTCGAAAACATGAAAAAAGACTCGCCTGAAATCGAAATCGTGGAATCCGAAAAAGTGTCGTGCGACGGCGGAGGAGGCGCACAGGGTCATCCAAAGGTCTGGTACATCATTCCTCCCGAGATTGGCTGGGTTGTGTGCGGATATTGCGACAAGAAATTCATTTTGGCGAAATGCGTGTCCGAGTGATGCATTCCATGGGCTGCAACTGAGTCTCTTGGTTACGAGCGTCGATGAGCATGACCAAATTTGGAAAAGGTTGCCATCTGCATCTGTTCGACGGATCCGGTTACGTTTTTCGGGCGTTTCATATGGCGGAAAGCAACCTTCCTGAGGGCAACCGCTACCGCAAGGACGGCATGCCAATCGGGGCCATACACTTTTTTTGCAATATGCTGCTGCGGGCTATCATGGACCGGCAAAGCGACATCAACCCGCCGACGCACGCCGCTGTTGTGTTCGATCACTCTTCAAAGACATTCCGCAATGAGATTTACGGCCCATACAAGGCCAACCGTCCGCCACCGCCCGAGGAATTGGTTCCGCAGTTTCCATTGTCCAGAAAAGCTGTTCAGGCCTTCAATATCGCTTGCCTCGAGCTTGAAGGATTTGAAGCGGACGACATCATCGCAGCACTGGCAACGAGAGCGCGCGATGCGGGAGGAGAAGCCACCATCATTTCATCGGACAAGGATTTGATGCAGCTCATCGGTGAGGGTGTCAATATGTTCGATCCGGTGAAACACACCATGATCGGACGCGAAGAGGTCTTAAAGAAATTTTTGGTGCAGCCGGAGAAAGTCATAGATATTCAGGCATTGGCTGGAGACTCGACCGACAACATCCCCGGTGCCCCCGGCATTGGTATCAAAACCGCGGCATTGCTCATTGATCAGTTTGGCGATCTTGATACCCTGCTTGAACGGGCCGGTGAAATTCCGCAGCCCAAGCGCCGTCAATCATTGATAGAGAATTCGGACAAGATCAGGATTTCACGTCGACTTGTCACTTTGGACCGCAAGACTCCGGTCGAGGAAAGTCTCGAAAGTCTTGAAATCCGTGAACCGATTCCAGAGCATCTGTTTGCTTTTTTGCAGGAGCAGGAGTTCAAATCGATTGTGCAGCGGGCGGCACAGCATTTTGGCGTGAAACCGCCTGGAACAGCTGAGTTTGATCACATTGCTTACGAATGGGTTAGGAGCGAGGAACAGTTGGAGCATTGGCTCGAATTGGCGCGCGAGCGTGGCTATATCGCGATCGATACCGAAACTGACAGCTTAGACGAGATGCGAGCCAATCTGATCGGCGTCAGTCTTGCGATTGAACCAGGCCGCGCCTGTTATATTCCTCTGCGTCATAGAACGATTGAACCCGATTTGCTGACTCAGAGCTCATGGCAGGATGGGCAGATGGATTTTGCCAAAGCGCTCGCCCGTCTCAAGCCGCTGCTTGAAGACCGATCGGTCTTGAAGATCGGCCATAACATTAAGTTTGATGTTAAGATTTTTGCTGGAGTCGGCATTGACGTGACACCGATGGATGACACGATGTTGATGTCTTATGCTCTGCATTCAGGATTGCATCGCCATTCAATGGACACTCTGTCGGAGCGATATTTGAATCACAAACCGATTCCGATCAAAGAACTGATCGGTTCGGGCAAATCACAGATTGCCTTTGATTGCGTGCGTATCGAAGATGCAGTCAAATATGCGGCCGAAGATGCGGATATCACCTTGCGGCTATGGCAGCAGTTCTGTCCTGAGCTGCACAAATCCAGAGTTACAACTGTGTATCAGACACTTGAGCGGCCGCTCATCCGTGTGTTGTCAACAATGGAACGGGTCGGAATCAAAGTCGACCGAACCGAACTCAAGAATCTATCGAGCGAATTCGCGACCCGCATTCACGAGTTGGAGCGACAGATCCACAGTGAAGCGGGCGAGGAATTCAATGTCAGCAGCCCAAAACAGCTCGGAGAGATCTTGTTTGACAAGATGAAGCTGCCAAACGGACAGCGACTAGCGCGGGGCGGTTATGCTACTGGCGCAAAAATCCTAACCGACTTGGCGGCTGATGGACACAAACTGCCGAATTTGGTTCTGGAATTCAGGCAGATGGCAAAGCTGAAATCCACTTATACCGATGCTCTTCTTGATAAGGTTCATGCACTTACGGACAGAATTCACACATCTTACATCATTTCAGGCGCCAACACGGGGCGGCTTGCCTCCACTGATCCGAATTTGCAAAACATTCCAGTTCGCACCGAAGAGGGGCGACGCATTCGCAAAGCATTCATCGCTGAAGAAGGCCATGTGCTGCTCTCTTTGGACTACAGCCAGATTGAGCTCAGAATTCTAGCGTTTGTGGCGGATATAGAGCCTTTAAAGGAGGCATTTCGTCGTGGCTTGGACATCCATGCCATGACCGCATCGCAAGTTTTTGGCATTTCGCTGGACGACATGGATCCTATGGTTCGGCGCCGTGCCAAAGCGATCAATTTCGGCGTGATTTACGGGATCTCGGGGTTTGGATTGGCGAGAGACCTAAAGATCTCACGCGCGGAGGCCCAAGAGTTTATCGACCTATACTTTGAGCGGTTTCCTGGCATCAAGACTTATATGGAAGAAACGAAGGCGAAGGCGCGCCGCGACAAGTCGGTCAGGACAATTTTTGGACGGTTGGTGCACACTCCGGATATGGATGCAAAGGGGCCAAAGCGCGGATTTGCCGAACGCGGAGCGATCAATGCGCCGATCCAAGGTTCTGCTGCGGATGTCATTCGCCGTGCAATGGTGCGCATTCCCGACGCACTTAAAAATTTACCGGCGAAAATGCTTGTCCAAGTCCACGACGAACTGCTTTTCGAAGTTCGGGAAGATGCGGTCGACGATGTGATAAAGGCTGCACGGAAAGTGATGGTTGAAGCAGACCGACCGGCTGTTCAGATTAGCCCGTCTTTGGTCGTTGACGCCGGTTTCGCCGCCAACTGGGCTAAGGCTCACTGACACAGTTCCCCTCCGTCCGGTATTCAGGCGTTAACCAACTTTAGCAATGCAGACACAAAGAATTCCGTAGAATCAACGAGTTGGGTGACACTTTTTGAACGTGTATGGTATCACAGTCTTTCTCTCGCGCTGATCTCACCGATCAGCACTGCGTTAACTCCGTTGCTTCCAGCACAAACGGGTCTTTATCTGGCAAAGGAAAATGCGGACCGATCCAATTTGGATTGAGGCGACTGTCACATTCAAAGGTTCTTTGTGGTGCCGCACTGCAAATTTTGGGTGCGGAAGGTGAAATTATCAACACATTAAGTCATGATGAACGCATCGGATTTTGCAAAATCTCAGCAGTTTGTCGTAACATTTGGGCCAGAGCATCAAGCTTACAATAAATGTAGTGGATGGGCGAATCCCGCCTGTGAGATCGACAATGATGAGAAACCAGCAGGAATCATGCCGATTTCAGCGGCTGGGGAGGCGCCGACGGACAGTTAGCATCTTCAACACTTGTTGCTTCCTGTGTCTCAGATGTGAAACTTGCGTGATACCAACCCGACCCTGCGATGCTAATGTGTCTGCCCAACTGACAGCAGAGGGAAATTGACGCAATACATACCCTTTTAGGCTGTCGATCAGATTAGTGGACTCTTGCTTGGTACGATTATTCATCAAGTTCAGCTGAAAGTATGAATGGAAAGAATGCTCCTTCGGACCAAAGCCCGAACCAGCGGGCGCCCTCATAAGTTTCGTGAGTGCAAATTTCAACCAATCGGTAGAAACTTTTACGGTCAATCAATGCTTCAAGATTAGATCTTACCAATACATATGGAGAAACCTCACCGGATTCAGGATCCCGCATAACACGAATCGGTTTGTTTTGACTAGCTGTTACTTGCTCATCAACGTTGGTCGTGAATGTAACCGACTGCGATCGTCCATCCCCCCGTGTGTCGAAATCCACGGCAACGAAGGGTGCGTCGTCAACTTGAATGCCGACTTTTTCCACCGGAGTGACCAGAAAATAGTCGTCGCCGTCTTTTCTGATAATCGATGCAAACAGCTTAACAAGCGGCTTGCGGCCAATCGGTGTGCCTAGGTAAAACCAGTTTCCGTCTCGGGCGATGCGCATATCAAGGTCACCGCAAAATGGGGGGTTCCACAAATGCACGGGAGGAGGGCCCTTTTTGCCGGCTTGTTTTGCTGACGAGGCAATGCTGGCGGCAGTTGGTGAATCGGCGGCGGAGTCCAAATCTTTTCGCTTCTTTGTCATTCCACACTCTACAATTTCAGAACCCGTCGGGATAGAGTCTATGAGTTTTTCGGGGATTTGTCATGACTGGACAACCAGTTGATTTAGAGAGGAGGATTATTGACCTCGCCACGGAGCTATCTGTGGTCAAAGAAGAGATTGCAAAGCGCATTGTCGGTCAGGCCAATGTGGTTGAACTCGCGCTGATCAGCATCCTGTGCGGCGGTCACACACTGTTTTTTGGAATGCCGGGTCTTGGCAAAACCAAGATTGTTGAGACGCTTGCTGGGGTATTGGGGCTTTCGAGCAATCGTATTCAATTCACTCCCGATCTGATGCCTACCGATATTCTTGGCTCGGATATTCTGCAGACGAATGCCGACGGGACTCGACAATTGGAATTCGTCAAGGGACCGGTGTTTTGTCAACTGCTCATGGCAGATGAAATCAATCGCGCCAGTCCTCGAACGCAGGCAGCGCTGTTGCAGGCGATGCAGGAAAGACAAATTTCAATTTCTGGTTCAACCTTGCCATTACCTGCTCCCTTTCTTGTGGTTGCCACACAGAACTCAATTGAATTCGAGGGCACATATCCACTTCCGGAAGCTCAGCTGGACAGGTTTTTTGTGCGCGTTAGTGTTGATTATCCAAGTCGCTCGGATGAAGAAAGGATCATCGAAGTGACCACCGGTCTTTCGGAAGCTCCGATAAAGTCCGTTTTGACCGGAGACGATCTTGTTAATGCGCAGCAAATCATTCGACGCATGCCAACCGGGCAAAGTACGCTCAATCTTCTGCTTGATGTTGTTCGCACTTGCCGTCCTGGATCAGCTAATGCGACCGAGCGGATATCCGAGTTTGTGGAGTTGGGGGCCGGACCACGAGCGTCACAGGCCTTAAGTCTTGCAATTCGCGCAAGCGCACTTCTCCGCGGCGATTTGGCGCCTTCTGCCAGCGACATCGTGAAGCTGGCAGTTCCGGTGCTCGGGCACCGAATGAAGCTAAGCCACGCAGCGCTGGCCGCAGGCGTGCAATTGGATGAGATTATCAATGAAGCCGTGATGCAGCAGGTCGGAAAAGGCGGGTTGAATTGAGGTTAGACACGCCTGACCCCAAGATTGATTTGACCCAGCGCGCTGAAACAGCGGTCAGAGGCCTGAAACCACTTCTCGCAAGAACTGCCGCTTTTTCCAATTCAGCCACGCCGGGGCCGCACAGCAAAAACCGTCGTGGGACAGGATACAGTTTTTGGCAATTTCGTGATGCTGAGCCGGGAGAAGCACTGCGGCATATAGATTGGCGTCAATCCGCGAAGTCGGATCAATTGTTTGTGCGGGAAAAGGAGTTGGAATCCTGCAACTCGATTTTTTTCTGGCCAGACAATTCCTTATCGATGCAGTTCGCTGGCAAATCCGGAAGCCGAAGCAAGGCAGACCGTGCAAGGTTAATTGCAATCGCAGCTGCCTTGCTGCTGACGCGAAGCGATGAGCGTGTAGGAATTCTCGGCGGGTCTGCTCCAATTTCCGGCAGGTCCCGCATCAGTCAACTCATTGATGATGCTTTCATGCAGTCGGATAAGGACTATAGTTCACCACCAGAATTGCCGATGCCAGCGGGTTCGCACTTAGTCGTGCTGTCGGATTTTCTCGGACCGTGGGATGAGATTGAATCTTCGGCTCGACGAATTGCCGGGCTTAGAGTGAAAGCAACGTTCATTCAGGTGCTTGATCCAGCGGAGTGCAGTTTTCCCTATGCGGGAAGAATCCAATTCCGGAGTGTCGGCGGCACAGCTCGTCACGAAACTTTGAAAGCGGAAGCGATGCGAGACCAATACCGTGCGAGGCTTCGGAGCCGGCAGGCGCAGCTTAACGAATTGGGAACCACCTATCAGTGGTCGAACCTAGTGCATCAGACGCATGAAGCGGTCCCACCTGTCCTGCTTTGGCTTGGCAACATCCTTATGCCTGAGCGTGTGTGAGCAATGAAGTGTTTGGTTTAATTGACTTCAGCGCTCCGCTGGCGTTAGTCGGTCTGCTCGCTCTTCCAATTATTTGGATTTTGCTTCGCACATTGCCTCCCCCGCCTCGGCGACAGGCGTTTCCGCCGACATCGCTTATGCACGATATTGGGCAAAGTGAAGTGGAGGCCGATCAATGTCCGCTCTGGCTGCGGATTCTCCGCATAATGGCTGTTACGGCGGTTATTCTTGGTTGTGCCGGGCCAATTATCGGTCGCCAGGATGCCGGATTCGAGGCAGACAAACCCGTAATCATTCTCATTGAAGGCAGTTGGGCAGAAGCCTTGGACTGGAATGATCGGATTCATGCGGCAGAGCAGATGCTGGAAATTACCGAACGCTCAGGCCATGCCGCCTTTGTCGCTGTCATGACGGATCTAATGGACGATAGCGGCCATGTCATGACACCAGCGGATTGGGAACGATCGGTCTCAGGGGTCGAGCCGAATGCTTGGCTGCCGGACGGACGAGCTGTGTTTGAGCGCTTATCAGCAACGCTGCCGGATTCATTTGATACATATTGGATTGCCAGCGGGATACGGATCAGCGATTTTGAGTTGCTGGAAGAGTTTTTGTCAGAGCGCGGCCGCGTAACGATCATTGATTCGGGAAAGCCTGTTTACGTTTTGCGACGGGCTCAGATTCAGGATGGCTCAATCACCGTCGAATTGATGCGTGTGAATGATAATGCGAAGACTGAACTGATTGTTGAAGCGAACGGAAACGCTCCGTTTTCAAATCAGCAGGTCGAAATTCTTTCGGCGAAAGCGGAATTCGCACCGGACGAAACCACTGCCACCGCAGTATTCAACGCACCTCTGGAGATTGTGAACCGAATCCAATCCTTTAAGCTTAGGAATGTTTCGACCGCTGGAGCGGTTTCTTTAGTCGGCAGCAGCCTTTCCCAGCGGAGAGTGGGCCTGTTTTCGGGGCGATCAGCGCAGGAAAGCGGACATCTGCTTTCGGAGATTCACTATCTCACGAATGCTCTGCAAGACTCGGCTGAGATCGTCGAGGGCGAGTTGAGTTTTATTTTAAAATCCGACCCGGATGTTATCATTTTGGCGGATGTCGGTCGACTTCCGGAGGTCGAAAACGAGGCATTGGCCAATTGGGTGCAAAGCGGCGGGGTGCTGCTCCGCTATGCCGGCCCGAGGACAGCAGCGGCCAGTGTGGATGTTAATGGTGACGCGCGGTTGTTCCCGGTGAGGATACGAAGCGGTGGAAGGCGTCTGGGAGGCTCCTTGTCTTGGGGTTCACCACAAAATCTCAAGCCATTTGCAAGAAACTCTCCGTTTTATGGTCTGGAAATTCCGAATGATCTGCAGGTAACAGCGCAGATTTTGGCGGAGCCTGGCTTAGATCTTGTGGATAAAGTTTGGGCCGAGCTCGCCGATGGAACACCGTTCGTGACCGCGAAGCCGCTTGGAGCAGGCATGGTTGTGATGTTTCATATTCCCGCCAATGCGGAATGGTCCAATTTAGTGCTTTCGGAATTGTTTCTTGCCATGCTTGAACGGCTGGCTGTCATTTCATCGGCAGGCCAGGAAGGGCTGCCGGACAATGCCGAAGAACTGCAATGGCAGGCTGTCAATCAATTGAATGCATTCGGAATTTTGACGGATGTCGTCAAACCCGTCAGTGTCTCCGGCACCCGTTTGGCGGGTGGCGCAGCGGGGCCTGATCTTCCACCAGGCACATACGTTGCGGGACAATTTTCCGCAGCTGTTAATGCGGTTAGTGAAGCTGCGGAATTTATTGCCGCCAGCTATCCGAATTCGGTCACGGTTGTGCGTGAATTCGGAAAAACCGGAAAGCCAATCAGGGGGCATTTGCTTGCGTTGGCGGTGTTACTGCTCGCTGCGGACGCGTTGGCTTCCGTGATGCTCAGCGGAAGATTAATTCAGGCAACCGCAGTGATCGCCGCATTGGCTGTTTCGTTTGTTGATCCGGATTTCAGCATGGCCGATGAGATTGAAACGCAGGCGATTGAAAGAACCGATGGCACACCGCTTGCCTATATTCGCACAGGCGAGTCAAAAGCTGACGCGATTGTAGAGTCTGGTTTAAATGGGCTGGCGGCTGAATTGACGCGTCGCACCTCGATTGTGCCGGGCGGAATCTTTGGAGTCGACCCAAAATTCGACGAACTTTCTTTTTTCCCTGTCATTTACTGGCCGATTTCTGAGCGGACACAATTGCCGGACAGTAATGCGATTGACAGACTGAATGGCTATCTGCGGAATGGCGGCATGATCCTGATTGACACGTCGGATTCGGGAATTGGCGGTGTTATCAGAGGGTCGGGAGGGACCGATCGTTTGCGCGCTTTGGCAAGAATTCTTGACATTCCAGAATTGTATCCTTTGCCAAATGATCATGTCCTCACACGAAGCTTCTATTTTCTTGATGAGTTTCCAGGGCGTTACGATGGAGCCATATGGGTTGAGAACACATCTGCGAAAGCTGAGACATTTGATAACCTTTCAACAGCGTCTAACGATGGCGTGACGCCAGTCATTGTGGGGGGAAATGATTGGGCAGCAGCTTGGGCAAACTCTGCAGACGGCACACGACAATTTTCAACCGGTCTTGGACGTGACGGTGTAAACCGGCGCGAGTCAGCCATTCGATTTGGCGTTAATCTGATTATGCATGCGCTAACCGGAAACTATAAGTCAGACCAGCTGCAGCTTGAAGAACTCCAGCGGCGGGCAAAGCTTCACTGACATGAGCTTCATCATTGATTTCAGCCCGCTTCTTCCATGGCCAGCTGCAGTCGCGTTGATTTCAATTTTGGCAGCCGTTCTGATTTGGGCTGCCTCGCAAAAACTCGTCGGATGGCCACTCAGGACTGCAGCGGGAGCATTGATAGCAGCTGTGCTGCTGAATCCGCAGCTGCGGCTGCAGGAGAGAGTGCTCGAGCCCAATCAAGTTATTCTTGTGGTGGACAATAGCGCCAGCCAAACTGTTGGAAACCGAGAAGCACAGACAATTGAAGCGGTAGAAGCGATTAAAAACCAATTGGCTATGCAGGCTAATGTCGAGGTCATTGAGGTTTCGGTTCGGGAATCACCTCAAGGTTATGCGGCGGAAACTCGTCTCTTGGGAGCTCTGAACGACCAGCTTGGCAATATTGACAGTGCGCGCCTGGCAAGCGCGGTCATCGTGACGGACGGACGGATTTCAAATGAGGAGCTTGATGCCGAGATCAACGCGCCGGTGCATGTGCTTCAGACCGGAAGCCGGATTGAATTCGATCGGGAAATCAGCTTGATCAAAGCACCAGCCTACGCCGTGATTGGCGAAGAGGCAACCTTTGAATTCACTGTTGGAGATCTCGGTTCGGCTGCTCCCGATGCGGCCGGAGCCGACGTTCGGATTTATTTAAACGGCGAGCTGGCTGGGGCTGTCAAAGCAAAAGTTGGTTCACCGACGACGCTCGCGCTGGTCCCGGACCGTGCAGGCCTCAATCGAATTCGTTTTGAAACATCGGCAGTGGATGGCGAACTCACTGAATTGAACAACGTTGCAACCGTGACGGTGAACGGGGTCCGGGACCGACTCCGGGTATTGCTGGTTTCAGGATTGCCGCACGCTGGGCAGCGCAGTTGGCGAAACATACTTAAGTCGGACAGTTCGGTCGATTTAATCCACTTCACTGTGCTTAGAACGCTTCGCAACCGACAGCCGGCGAACGCTAATGACCTTGCCTTGATCCCGTTTCCAGTGCAGGAGTTGTTCGTTGAGAAGATCGACTCATTTGATGCGATTATCTTTGACCGCTTTTCCCGGTTTAGTTTGAACAGCACTCATTTTTGGTCAATTCGCGACTATGTCGAGCGAGGCGGTGCATTGTTTGTTGCCGCGGGACCGGAGTTTGCAAACCCTGACAACCTCGCAAGCACAGCAATTTCCGAAATTCTGCCTGCGGTTTCAAATGGCGAAGTGATTGAGCAGGGATTTTGGCCAAGGGTCACGGAACTGGGTATGCGCCATCCTGTGGTTTCGCCGTTGGCCGATGAACAGTTAAGCGTCGAAGGCACGGATCGTTCATCTTGGGGCCGGTGGTTTCGCCAAATCGGTCTGAATCAATTGTCTGGACAAGCGGTTCTTTCGGGTCCGGACGATCGGCCGCTGCTGATCTTGGATCGTGTTGGATTGGGTCGGGTAGGGCTGCTGGCGTCGGATCAGGCATGGCTTTGGCAGAGAGGAGTGGAAGGAGGCGGTCCGATAGCGGAATTGTTGCGGCGTGTTGTTCATTGGCTGATTCAGGAGCCGGAGCTTGAAGAAGAGGCATTGAGGGTGTTCCAGCATCCGGAGCTGATCTTAATCAAGCGGTCAACGCTGTCTAGCAATACGCCGGAAATCCGCGCATATCCTCCCGAAGGCGAGTCGTTTGAGATGTCTGTGGAGCACAGTGGATTCGGGCAGTATAGAGCTGAAATCAGTAGCCCGGTGCTTGGTCTTTGGCGATTTGAATCCAATGGATTGCAAGCAAGCTTTTACTTGGGACCGGATTCACCTATCGAGTATCGTTCCGTGATCAGCACAGAGCACAAACTCGCTCCTTTGGCTGATGCATCAGGAGGGGGTGTTTTTTGGCTTGAAGACGGAATTCCTGAGCTGCGAATGGTCAGACCATCACGTACTGCCTTTGGCCCTGGCTGGTTAGGCATTGAGGAGAAGCGAAGTTATCGAACAATTTCAGAAAGCAACGTTCCGCTTATCCCACCGATTTTTGCCGCTGGTTTGATTCTATTTTTTGCAACCGCGGCGTGGTTCAGAGAGGGACGATGATGTCTAATGCTGCGATGTGCCGGAACACGTGTGAATTGGAGTTTACCAGCATGAATGCATGTCGAGCTTTATATCGTGACATTCTGGGCAATTCCGTCAGCACGCTTCTCAGTTGTGTGCCTTAGGGATATCGACCTCTGCCGTGATCGATCGTCCAGGTCCGCAACTTTGAAAGATGATTCCAGCTTCGACGGTTCAGCGTAAATTTCAGCTGAGAATCCGCCTTTGGAGCGTTTTTTCTGACTTTCACCGACTGTCGGATAGCGGGGTGTAGCAGTGTCCAATCAAAAAATTTATTTCTTTAAATCATAAGGTTAATGTCAAAGGCCGTCGAAGTCGGGGCAGCCTGCAAGTAGTTCAAGTGTGAAGAAACCGGGTATCGGAGAGTTATGCAACGACACATCGCCGCACACTTATGCATGCGGACATTTGTCTGGCCGGATGCTGTAACCGCTGGTCTTACGGTCAAGAACAATGGACAAATTCGCCGATAGAAAGTCGAACGCGTTCGGCTTTGTTGCCGTCGTAAGGGTCGCGTCAGCGAGAAATTCAGGATGCTGCCCTCGAACGCCTTTCGACAAGGCGTTGACGGACAACAGAAAGCCCTCTCGAAACTGTTTGGAGGCTGCACGTGTGTTCGGAGCGCTGGGGCAGGATCACACGGCGACGGACGCGGAAGATTTCCTAACATCGAGTCGAACAGCTGGATTCTTCTCAATTCTGCCCTGTTCGCAAAACTTCAACGAACGGGTGAAATTTGGTTGACGCATCAAGCAAATAAATGTAGCAAGCGCCGTTCGGAAGCTTGGCTTCTTAACATCTTGGTGTTGGTGGCCCCCGCAAGGGGGAACCTGTCGCCGCCGGGCCTGTGCAAGGCGGAGAGGACAACGCACTTCATTGGAAGAAGGAGATCAGCCGTGACCAAACGTACGACTGCCAAGTACAAAATCGACCGTCGAATGGGTGAAAACCTCTGGGGCCGCCCAAAATCCCCAGTTAACCGCAGAGACTACCGGCCCGGACAGCACGGTCAGAGACGAAGGGCAAAGCTTTCCGATTTCGGCCTGCAGCTGAGAGCAAAGCAGAAGCTCAAAGGTTACTATGGGGATCTGACAGAAAAGCAGTTCCGCAGAATATTCGCTGAAGCCGAACGTCTGAAAGGCGATACCGGCGAGAATCTGATTGGTTTGCTGGAACGTCGGCTTGATGCGGTGATTTTCCGCGCCAAATTCGCGACGACCATTTTTGCCGCGCGTCAATTCGTTAATCATGGCCATGCAATGGTGAATGGAACACGCGTCAACATCCCTTCCTACAGGGTAAAAGAAGGCGATGTGATTTCGGTTCGCGACCGGTCCAAACAATTGGTAATCGTTGCGGAGGCCATCAGCCTGCCGGAACGAGATGTTCCCGACTACTTGGTCGTTGATTACGAAGGGTTGAAGGCAACCTTCCAAAGGGCTCCTCAATTGGACGATGTGCCTTATGCGGTCGTAATGGAACCTAACCTTGTGGTGGAATATTACGCCAAGAACTAAGATAAGTCAGTCGCGAAATTTCTATGGAGATAGCTCGCGCAGACTGATTGCAGCAGCGATGCGCCAACTTGTGGATCGTGTTGCGCTGTGTTGATCGAAAAGGCCCTTAGCCGCCTGCCGCTCAAGGAAGCGGAAGGCTTGGCATTTTGGCGGCAGCCGCTGTTTCTTTTGTTTCTGATGGCGACTGCGATGCCCATGTCATTTGCCACATGGTCAGCGCTGCTCAACAATTTTGTCATTGAAGTGGTTGATTTCAGAGGCATAGAAATCGGCTGGCTGCACACGGTTCGCGAAATCCCCGGATTTTTTGCTGTTGGCGTGATCTTTCTGCTCATATTCATCCGCGAGCAGCTGCTGGCAATCGCATCGCTGGTTTTGCTCGGTGCCGCAACTGCGGTGGTAGCTTGGTTTCCGACCTATGGCGGTCTTCTGGCCACGACGATGATATCGTCCATTGGCTTTCACTATTTTGAGACCGTAAAGCAATCCCTGCAGCTGCAATGGCTTGATAAGAATACCGCCCCCAAAGCCATCGGCTGGATCATCGCGGTAGGCTCAGGCGCTTCTCTCTTCGCTTATGGACTCTTGGCCATTACTTGGAAGACGCTCGGACTTTCCTACAATTCCGTGTATCTGGCAGCGGGCGGATTGACAGTGCTCATTGCTCTCTACTGCCTTTTGGCCTTTCCTCAGTTCGAAACTCCCAATCCGCAGCGCAATCGGATGGTTCTGCGTAAACGGTACTGGCTCTACTACGTGCTTCAATTCATCGCGGGGGCCAGACGCCAGATTTTTGTGGTTTTCGCAGCCTTCATGATGGTCGAACGGTTCGGATTTGAGGTCCACGAAGTCACACTGCTCTTCATTGCGAATTTTGTGGCCAACATGCTGTTCGCACCGCTGATGGGAAGGGCGGTTGCCTTCTTCGGTGAACGTGCAGCGCTTGTATTTGAATATTCCGGATTAACGATCGTGTTTTTGGCCTATGGAGGGATCTATTACTTTGGCTGGGGAGTTATACTGGCAGCTTCACTTTACGTCTTGGACCATTTGTTTTTCGCATTGGCGTTTGCACTTCAGACTTATTTTCAAAAAATCGCCGATCCGGGCGACATCGCTCCAACGGCGGCGGTTTCTTTCACGATCAATCACATCGCGGCGGTGTTTTTGCCGGCATTGCTCGGATATCTATGGATTGTGTCTCCCGGCGCGGTGTTCGTCCTTGCTGCGGTCATGGCCGGGGCGTCTCTGCTGCTTGCAATCATGATTCCAAGACATCCGGCTCCAGGGCATGAGACTGTGTTTGCGTCGAGGAGTTGATGGCAATCCGTGAAAACACTCCTATATGGAGTGGACCGAGGTTGCATATCGGAGGGTACGAAGTGTTTTCACTATTTCGCAAATCAGCAAAGATGCCGGAAGCCGCCGATGCTTTGAGCGGTCGCATCGAACCGATTGACACCGCAGAAAATCACTTTGTCAATGGACGAACGTTGAAAGGCCCCTATCCGGAGGGGCAGAAGCTTGCCATGTTTGGAATGGGCTGTTTCTGGGGTGTTGAGAAATTGTTTTGGCCAATGCCGGGGGTGTGGGTTACTGCGGTTGGGTATGCAGGTGGGCTGACTCCAAATCCAACCTATGGCGAGGTGTGCTCAGGAAGGACTGGCCACAACGAAGTTGTCCGCGTTGTTTATGACCCGAAAACGGTGAGTTTTCGGCAGTTGCTGAAAGTGTTTTGGGAAGAGCACGATCCAACGCAAGGCATGCGGCAAGGAAACGATGTTGGAACACAATACCGATCCGGGGTCTACACATACTCGCAACTTGATAAGCAAACGGCTGAAGCGATGCGCAGTGAATACTCAGAATTGATTGCAACCGCTGGTTATGGCCCCATTACAACCGAAATCACGGATGCTCCGCCGTTTTATTTTGCCGAAGACTATCATCAGCAGTATCTGGCGAAGAATCCCGCGGGCTATTGCGGTTTGCGCGGAACAGGGGTGTCCTGTCCAGTTCGATAGTTTGAATGCAGTCAGAAAAAGATAATGCCGATTGGCCTGTTTTGCTGCACTGACTTCGCTTGCAGGTCGTGAGTCGGCTGATCGACTCGCAGATGCAATGGCATTTCTGACAGCCAATCCGGATGCGGTTGTCGTTTCAGAAATTGAAGACGGGTTAGGGATCTGGGAAGTTGGCGGGTACTTTCAGGTCAAACCAGATGCCGTTGAACTGGCTTTGCTTTCAGCCGCATTCGGCGCTCGAAAATTTACCCTCTCCGAACTTCCGGACAGTGGTTGGCAGGAAAAGGTTAACCGCGAACTCGCACCAGTTCGAGCCGGCCGTTTTGTGGTTCATGGCAGCCATTGGAAAGATGTGGTGTGCTGCGATGAAGTGCCTATTCTCATTGATGCTTCCTTGGCGTTCGGAACGGGACACCACCCCACGACAGGAGGCTGTCTCGAAATTTTGGACAGGCTTCAGCACGAGGGGTGTTCAGTGCGCCATGCGGCAGACATCGGAACGGGTACCGGAGTCCTTGCAATTGCGATGACGAAGATTTGGCGCTGTTCAGTGCTTGCCTGTGACAGTGACCCGACTGCGGTCGCTACCGCGCGGTTCAATGTCAAAAAAAATTCTGCTGGAAGCAATATTCAATGTTTGGAATCAAAAGGTGTGGGAAATTCGAGTTTTCTTGAAGCGGCTCCATTTGATCTCATAACGGCTAATATATTGAGTAAACCACTCATTCAGTTAGCAGATTCACTCATCGGATTGCTAAAACCCGGTGGTATGGCGATTTTATCCGGGATCACTCTCGAACAATGCGAAACGGTCTGCGAAGCCTATGCCGAGGCCGGTGCAGACAGAATCAAAAAATTGCATCGCGATGGCTGGGTGACCATTTTGCTCAAGCGGGTGTGCTAATCGTGCTCATCCAGTGATGAATCCACCGCTGCTTTCGCGTGCTCCGCCGTGTTCTGGCGACGTGTTTCAACCTGGCTGCCGCTAGGCAGAGACCAATAAGGCTGCCGGTCTTACTTATTGAATGGGACAATATGGCGGGGGTAGACCAGATCAAAAGCGATGGGCGCAAACGGGACAGCGGCACGGTTCTAATCGGAACAGTGGGACCACCATCAATATGTGGGCCAATTTCCCGTTAACTTGGAAGGGGAACGTCCTTGGTCCTTTCGAATTGGCGCGTTGCCGAATGGAACGTTAGGCAACGCGCTCACCATATGACATTCAGCGGTGATTGACCTTATGGACACGCAACCACTCTTTGCTTTTGCGACCCCAAGCCATCAATGCCGAGCTCCATTACCTGGCCGGGTTTCAGGTATTCGGGATTTTTCATTCCCATTGCGACTCCAGGAGGCGTGCCGGTCGGAATCACGTCTCCTGGCTGCAGCGACATGAATTGAGAAATATAGCTGACGAGGGTTTTCAGGCCAAAAATCATGGTCGCTGTAGAGCCGGTCTGTCGCCGAACACCGTCAACGTCAAGCCACATGTCCAGATTCTGCGGATCCGAAATCTCGTCTTTGGTTACCAGCCATGGCCCGATCGGTGCAAATGTGTCGGCGCTTTTGCCCTTAATCCATTGACCACCGCGTTCGCCCTGAAATTCGCGCTCCGATACATCATTCACGATACAGAATCCCGCGACATGGTCCATTGCGTTCGTTTCATCGATGTAACGGGTTTCGCATCCAATGACGATCGCAAGCTCTACTTCCCAATCGGTTTTTTTGGAGTTTCTCGGAATGACAACTTCATCATACGGTCCAATAATGCTTGAAGTCGCTTTGCCGAAAAGAATGGGCTCCGATGGAATTTTGGCGCCGGTTTCTGCCGCATGGTCAGAGTAGTTTAGCCCGACGCAGACGAGTTTTCCGATGGAACCGACACAAGGACCGACCCGTTCACCCTGCGGTAAGGTCGGAAGGCTGCCGATGTCAAGGTTTGTTGCCCAAGACATATCCGCGAGCGCGCTGCCATCGATATCACTGATATGCTGCGATAAATCGCGATAGTTGCCGCAATTGTCCAGTATTGCGGGTTTTTCCGAGCCTGCGGGGCCGATTCTAGCAAATTTCATCAATTTCTCCGGTTGAATTAAATCAGTATTCCGCCATCGATCGCATATGCCTGGCCGGTGGTGAACGCGGCTTGATCAGAAAGCAGATAAACCACAAGAGCCGCGACTTCTTCAGCAGTGCCCACTCGGCCCATCGGTTGACGGTTTACAAACGAAGTCATCGCCGCCTCGTATCCGCCGCCTGCCGACTTAGCTAACGCCGACACTCGTTCGCGAAACGAAGGTGTGTCAACCGTGCCGGGGCACACAGCATTGCATCGGATTCCCTTGCCGACATAGTCGGCTGCGATCGACTTCGTCATTCCAATGATCGCCGCTTTGGTCGTTCCGTAGACGAAGCGCGATGGAATTCCTTTCAGAGATGACGATACGGAAGAAAGATTCACAATTGAACCACCGCCATTTCGAACCATTTTAGGCACAGACGCACGAAGAACAAAATACATACTATCAACATTCAGACTGAAGGAATGTCGCCAGTCTGCAAGCGAGCACTCTTCCAAACCGCCGTGATGAACGAAGCCGACGGCGTTTACGATGCCATCGAAAGGGGGCTGCCGTTCAATGAGTTCCTCGATTGCCAATCGGTCGGTAACATCCAGATAAGCCGTTGAAATCCGCTCGTGCGTCAATTGTTGAAGCCCGTCTGTCTCAATATCGGTAGCCAAGACGGTTGCGCCCAATGCGGCTGCTGACCTTGCTGTTGTCAGACCGATTCCTGCCGCTGCGGCTGTAATCAGTATTCGTTTCCCGGAAAGGTTGATCAACTAACTGCTTTCTGTGAAGAACATTATGGATCGCAACGCAGGGGGAAGCGACCGGCTTCATTCCGATGTCGCTGTTTCAATATTTTGTGGCTTACTCAAGCACACCTGGCCAATTCGCATCGCCCTTCTCAACGTTGCCGGGGATATCCCTTTCCCACTGGGAGCGGACGTTTAAACTGTAATTCAAATAAAGTTTACCGTCATGAATGGTCCAGGCATCGGGATCAGTTGAGGCGGTGTATCCATTGGACACCGCCCAAGCGCAGTAGCCGCCATATTGCGGCGCATAGGCAATGGGATTATTCATAAACCACAGGCGAGTGTCGGTGTTCATAAATCGCCAGGTGGCACCGTTCCACTCATACTCAATGTCACTTGATCCAATCACCGGCCTGCCAAGGACTAAGTATGCAACAGGATCGTATCCGCGGATTGCTAATCCTCTGGGGGCGAAAACCGGATCGTCCGCGGCCAAAGTCGGCACAGCGACACTTGCGGCTGCAAGGGCAAGAACTGCGCGTCTTTTGAGATGCATTGTTTTTCTCCTTGCCATAGCTTCGTTTCCTATGGCCGGTTTTAGACGAAAGTTCCAGATGTATTCCGATTGATTCGCGGCTTCAGGCTTCAAACCCTACAAAAAAAACTGCGGCCCCGGGAGGAAGGGGCCGCAGTTTCAGGAGGAAACTCGAAATTTCGTCGCTTAGCGCAACAGCAGATTCCCGAAAGCGATTTCGCTGATTTCACCGCGCACGATGCCAATGTCTTTCAACTGGTTGTCATCCAGTGCATTCAGCTGACGCTCGGTTGTGCGACCGGCCAGCCACCGGCGCAGGGCTTTGAAGGGTTGAAGAGAGACCGCAGCCAAGTTCATCACAAATGGACGCGGAAGAGGGTGTGAAGCAGCAAATGCGAGATTGGCCATTGCAATGTTCTTTCCAGTTGAGAGTGCATCATTGATATTGGAAATATTGGATTGCTCCGCCAAATTACAAATGCCGATTCTGCAATCCCGGCTTGCGATTATTGCAAGGATCGCAGACACATCCTGTTGATTGCATCATGGGGTTTTTTGGGGCAGTTGAACGCTGTATGGGACTGCTGGGTGTTTGAACCGCCTAGCCTGCGCAGATATGTAAAGCAGTATTGCAAAGAGATTCGAGGTCGAATGCGCGTATTGGGTCTTGATCCGGGGCTGAGAATTACCGGCTGGGGAATTGTTGATGTGCACGGATCGATAATGGCGCACGTTGCCAATGGCAGCTGCAAGTCTTCGGGAAAGGACATCGGCGAAAGGCTTGCAAGCCTGTTCGAGCAGATCTCGGCAGTTGTTAGAGAGTTTGAACCGGACGAAGCCTCGGTCGAAAAGACATTCGTCAACAGCAACTACGGTGGCTCTCTTTCTCTGGGTCATGCGCGCGCAGTCGCGATTGTTGCTGCCTCGCGCACTGGAATCCCGATCAGTGAATATGCGCCCAACGCCGTAAAAAAAATCGTCACCGGTGTTGGTCATGCCGATAAGTCGCAGGTGGAGCAAATGGTCAGCATGCAGCTTCCAGGGGCCAAGATTAGCGGCACAGATGCTTCCGATGCTTTGGCGGTTGCAGTGGCGCATGCTGTAACCCAACGCTTTATGGGTAATGTGGAAGCTGCTGTCGACAGGGCAGGATCCGCAAAATGATCGGTTCTCTGCGCGGAATAATCCTCGAAAAGACCTCCGAATTCGTGCTGATTGAATCCGGAGGCGTTGGCTATGTCGTGTATTGTTCAAGCCCGACTTTGGCCGATTTGCCTGCAAACGGTGGGATGACCCGGATTTATACCGACCTGTTGGTTCGAGAAGATTTGTTGCAGCTCTTCGGCTTCACAACGCTCAAACAGCGCGAGTTGCACAGAATTCTGACATCGGTGCAGGGAGTCGGTGCTAAAGCGGCTTTATCCATCATTGGAACATTGGGAGGCGAGGGGGCTATCCGTGCGATCACACTCGGTGATTTCGACGCGATTCGATCAGCCCACGGCATCGGGCCAAAGATAGCGCAGCGCGTTGTGCACGAATTGCGCGAAAAAATCACAGAACTGGTTTCTTGGGTGGATGAGGAGCCGGTTGTGTCCGTTGATACAGAACCCGCAGACGACGAATCGGTTAAAGATCAGACAGTTCCCGTCGCGAAACCGCGTGCGAACTCAGCTGCGGTCGCCGAGACCCACTCAGCCTTGATGAATCTTGGTTACCAGCATGGCGAAGCGGCGCGAGCGGTCGCAGAAGTGTCGGGCGAGCACCCGGAGTCCGACACTGTGGATCTCATTCGATTGAGTCTAGTGAAATTAGCGTCTTTGTAGATGCCGATGGGAGACGCGCCTGTAATTTCCACCGCCGAGCTGCCGGACGATCCAGACCGGGCGCTGCGTCCGAGGTCGCTTGATGAGTTCATCGGACAGAGCGAAGCTTGCGCAAACCTTAGAGTATTTGTCGAGAGTGCGCGGCGAAGATCCGCCGCTATGGACCATACGCTGTTTTTTGGGCCGCCGGGGCTGGGAAAAACCACACTTGGCCAGATTCTGGCGCGGGAGTTAGGCGTCAGCTTTAAGCTCACTTCGGGACCGATCTTGGCTAAGGCCGGAGATTTAGCCGCGATACTGACAAGTCTTGAACCGCGTGACATCCTGTTTATTGACGAAATCCACCGGATGCAGCCAGCTGTTGAAGAAGTGCTTTATCCGGCGCTTGAGGACTATGCGCTGGATTTGGTGATTGGTTCTGGTCCGGCGGCGCGAACGGTGCGGATAGAACTGAAGCCCTTCACCCTAGTCGGAGCAACAACGCGTCAGGGCTTGCTGACTACCCCGCTTCGGGACCGGTTTGGTATTCCGGTGAAGCTTGAGTACTACAAGGTGAAAGAGCTGTACGAGATTGTTGTTCGCGGCGCGCGTTTGCTCAATGTGGAAATCAATCAGGAAGGGGCATTGGAAATCGCGCGGCGCTCGCGCGGCACGCCCAGAATTGCCAATCGCTTACTAAATCGGGTGCTGGATTTCGCCATTGTTGATGGCAACGGCCGAATAGACTTTGATATCGCAAGCGGGGCTTTGCAGCGGCTTGGCGTCGACCGGATCGGTCTTGATATATCCGACCGTCAATATCTTGCTGTGCTGGCGGATTCGTTCAGCGGAGGCCCGGTTGGTGTTGAAACCATGTCGGCTGCGCTGTCGGAGGCGCGCGATTCGATCGAAGAAGTCATTGAACCGTATTTGCTGCAGCAGGGCCTTATTCAGCGAACTTTGCGGGGGCGTATTCTTTCGAAGAATGGCTGGGAGCATCTCGGCCGGTCGTTGCCAAATCCTGTGAAACAGCAGCCAGACTTGTTTTCGAACGAAGAATGACCCACCACTTCCATATGCGAGTCTATTACGAAGACACGGATCTTGCCGGCATTGTATATTATGCGAATTACTTTAAATTCATCGAGAGAGCGCGGTCGGAATGGCTGCGGACACTTGATGTGGAACAATCCCATCTTCGCTCTCGTTATGACATCGTGTTTGTGGTGGCCAAGCTTGAAGCTGACTTCATCAAGCCCGCGAAGTTCGATGATCCATTGTCTGTCGAAACTAATCTCTTGATGGTATCACCCGCTAAACTGGAGATGCAGCAAAGCGTTTTCTGTGATCAGGATCTCCTTTTCAGAGCCAAAGTTGTTCTGGGAGTGACCAACACAAAAGGCAAACCAGTGCGAATGCCTTCCCGTCTGCTGTCCCTATTGGTCCAAGAACGCCTTAGCCAGATTGAAACGGTTACAGCGGCCAATTGATTGGCGATAGCAGAGCATCGTGAATGGTGGCATCGGTTTGCGTGTTCACCGGCTTGATGACCTTTTGTCGGGTTTGAGTGCTGCAAGAGCGAGCTTGAGGGATTTGTCATTTGAGGTGCTGCGCACTCAACCGCGCAGTTTTCGGTGATGATGGTATCCGAGAAGCTGCTGAAGGCGCATGTGGTCAAACTCCGCGCTTCGCACAGGTCAGGATTTTTTGTCACTGTTGAGACGTATTCGATTTAGGGACATTATTTGGGTTTGGTCTTCGTGTCACAGAATCCTGCCGTAAAGCTTTGAGACCGAGGAAGCTAAGCACTCAAGGGATGGATTTGCAGCAAACTTCTGTGTTAAGGCTGAAGCCGCAGAGCGGTTCGGCTCGATCAAAGGCTGGTAATTTGGCCAAACCACACCCGGATTGATTGATGTCAATTCAAGATGTGGAGAAATGAAACTGTCTAACTCTGTGCGGACAACGACAAATACACCAGCTGAGGTTCAGCGCACAGCAATGTGATTGGTTTGCACCACCAGATTCTGACATTTGGTGTAAGAAGCGTCGTTGCTTTTATTTTTGATTCGGCAAATGATCTTCGTAACGCGCAGGAAATGTTCATGACCAAATCGGACAGAAGCAAAACTGCTGGTTCAAAACGGCGTGCCAGAGGCTTCTTGCACGCTTTCGATTACGTTAAGCGGCAGCATCAGTCGGCGGTTGCTAAGCATGGCACAGCCGCGACCTTGATTTTGACCAACTGGTCGGCTGTTGTCGGTGAGGAACTTGCTGCGATCACGAAGCCCGCAGTTATTGAATTTGATCCAAAGAAGAAAGTTTCAACTCTAATTCTGTTAACCAAAGGCGCGTTTGCCGAGGAAGTCAAACTGAGCGGCCCGGGGATTCTTGAACGGGTGAACGCGACTTACGGATTTAAGGCCGTAGATGTTGTTAAAGTTACACAAACTTGGAAGGGAAGGTGGTTCACGGCTGACGGACACGAAGCTGAGGAACCGTCTTTGGAATTGAAGCCGTCGAATGTTTCGGACAAAGACGGAATCTCTGAACTTGACCAAATTGAACTCAGCTTTAAAGCGCTAGTGGAAGCGCGTTCCAAAATTTCGAATAAGGATTCATCATGATCACACAAATCAACGTTTTGTCCCGTGGGCTGCCGGGCGCGGTTTTGGCCGCCGCGATGTTTGTAGTTCAGTTTTTTGGAGCGGCGTCAGCACAGCAGGCACCTGAATATGTCGAAATGACCCTTGGCAATCCGGATGCCGAAGTCACCTTGGTGGAATATTTGTCTTTCACCTGTCCACATTGCGCTTCGTTCCATGAAGACTCCTTCGTTAGGTTAAAGGAGGAGTACATTGATACCGGCAAGGTGCGCTTTGTCGCTAGAGAAGTTTACTTGGACCGTCCGGGGCTGTGGGCTTCAATTCTTGCGCGCTGCGGCGGCTCTGGGAAATTTTTTGGTCTGACCGACATTCTGTTTAAGCAGCAAGCCAGCTGGAGCAGAGCTTCCACTGCTGCCGAGATTGTCGAAAGACTGACCTCGATCGGAAGAGCAGGAGGGTTGACCACCGAGCAGATCAACGCGTGCTTTACCGACGAGGCTAATGCGAAGCTGCTTTACGATGCGGCCAGCAAGTTCGCTGCAGAAGATGGCATTCAAGGAACGCCGACATTCACAATCAACGGCGAACTGTACGGAAACATGTCTTATCCTGAGCTAGCGGCTTTGCTTGACGACGCGCTCAACAAATGACCCTGACCTTCAAAGGTTCCATTGCATGGCGGATTGGTATGACCAAACAAGCGGTCAGTTGCGTTCCGATTATTGATGGAGTTCGGTAAGGGCATGAAGGTATGTGCAGCCGGGCATGTCACCTGTGCGCTTCAATCGATTTTTTCCGCATCTTGATGAAGATCGTTTGGCCGTTCACCGAATTATCAGGTTCAACCCATAAATCACAATACATTTTTGCATTTCACGACCACACTTGGCCAGGGTTTGTCTGTCTCTTAACGGTTCAAGCCGTTTGGCGAACCCGGTGAACCAAACGAACATCAACAAATGAAGGCTGTTCCAAAGTGCGCTGGATGGCTTCCACATGGCCGAAGTTTGCGCGATCTGGCGCCCTTGGGACCTGTTTCCAAAAATTCAGACTGTGCTGTTGGTTCAGCTTTTCATTTCCGATAGGAAGCCATAATGTGGGATTTGTGTTAAGAACCGCATAATGCGGCGAGGGGAGATAGCGTGAGAAGGAGCAATAGACCGACGTAGCGGTTCGGTGATGAAAGGCCGAGAACAACGGTGCCAATAGTTTGGTAAGCTATAAAGGATGATCTCGGAGCGACGCTAAAACCGACAATCATTGAATTCGCCGAGTATCTCGCCGCCACGGAGGAGCGCATGTAAACTTAGAAAGCCGATACTGAGAGCGTCTATGACCGCACTTGAAAAGCGGCTCTGCGACGCGGCAATCTACAGGCAGATCAAAGGAACACCCGGAACTGCCGCTCCGAAACGGCGGGTCGGGATCTAAACACAGAGCAGTTACGGCAATGGAAATCGAAACGATTGCGTCCGCGGTTAGCGTGGACTTCTCGCTGATAGGTCTTTTCACCAAGTCAGGCTTAGTTGTGCAGGGTGTCATGGTAATCTTGTTGCTGGCATCTTTCTGGACTTGGGCGATCGGCATTCAAAAGCTGATTATGTTTCGTCTTGAGCGACGGCGCTCACAAGAATTTGCTGATGAATTCTGGAATAAAGTCCCCATGGACGAAATCTATGACAGAATTTCTGATCAGCCGACGGGAGCGTCTGAACGGATTTTTTGCGCAGCAATAGACGAATTGGAAAAGTCTGAGCAGCCCGACGGGACCATACTCTCCGGAACGCGGGACCGAATCGAAAGATCAATGGCACTGGCGATTTCGCGTGAAACAACCAGGCTTAATCGAGGACTGGATTTTTTGGCGACCGTTGGTTCTACAGCGCCATTTATCGGTTTGTTCGGAACTGTGTGGGGCATCATGCGGGTGTTTGGCGAAATCGGTGTGCGCGAGACCACCAGTCTTGTCGTTGTCGCCCCGGGCATCGGCGAAGCGCTTGCCGCAACCGCGCTCGGCCTCATGGCGGCAATACCGGCAGTCGTTTTCTTCAATAACCTATCGTCCACTGCTGATCACCTTACAGCGAATTTGGAAGATTTCGGCGAAGAGTTTGGCACTCTTTTGTCACGTCAATGGGAAGCCTGACGTGGGAGCTCCAGCATTTAAGGCCGAACCGCGCCGCCGGCGGCGGCGGCGGATTTATCGCCCAATGTCGGAAATCAACGTCACACCATTTGTTGACGTCATGCTTGTTTTGTTAATAATATTTGTTGTTGCCGCTCCGCTCTTAACAGTTGGAATTCCAGTCGAATTGCCCGAGACTGCGGCGAAACCGCTGCCTTCTGAAACCGAGCAGCCGCTCACGTTGTCTGTTTCGGCTGACGGACGGGTTGCTATCCAATCTGCCGAAGTTCCGCGAAACGAACTGATTAGTCGACTTCAAGCGGTCATGGCAGAAAGAAGCTCTGACCGAATCTATCTCCGAGGCGACAAAAACGCGAAGTATGAGACGATCATGCAGGTCATGGGAGCGCTCAACCAGGCCGGATACCGCAACATCGGTTTGGTAACCGACAGTGATGGATTAGCGAATGCCGAAAAGGGAAACTAGCTGCAGCAGCGCAGGCTGTCCCTGTGTGAGAATCCGCGCTTGGGAATGGTTTCCGGCAGCGCGGCTAATTTTGTCAGAAATTCCAAGACCGTCCGCTCGTGTCATGAAATGTGGCTAGGAGGAAGCCATGTGGGCAGGCGCGACCATTTCGGCAATTGTCCATGGCAGCTTGATTTTGCTTGCCTTGTTCGGAGGCTTCGATAGACGCGCGGCACAAGAAGAAATTGAAGTGTCGAATGTTGAGCTGATCTCGGAAGCGGATCTTCAGGAACTGCTCAATCCTCAAGCCGAAGACGGAAAACCGCTCGAATCGTCACCGGATCCAGAAGTCTCGGTGGAACCGGAACCCATTAACAGGCAACCCGTTGAAACAGAAGCACAGACGAGTGAGGAGCAAGAGCCCGCAGAAACAGTGTCCGATTCTCCTTCGCCTGCAACCGAACCGCCTGATCCGGAGGAGCGGGAAACACCGCAACCAGAGCCAACTATACCGGATCCAGTGAGAGAGGAGCCGAACATCGTTCCGCCTGTGCAGCGGGAAGTTCTCGGCGAGGAAAGCGAACGTGAAGTCGTGTCTGTGTCAGAGACGGATTCTGATCCCGATTCGGATGCGCCGGTTCGTCAGGCCGCGCCAAGAATCGCTGATGAAGCGGCGCCCGAACCTTCACCGGAGTTGGTTGAGGGACCGCAGCAGACGGCTGTTGTTGAGACTGAAACCGACGAGGCGGAGCCTGAACCTGCCGAGACGATTGAAGCGGCGGCCCCCCAACACACGGCAGTAGAAACTGTGACCGAAGCCGATGAAACCCGAGAAACGGCAACCACATTGGCGCGGCCTCTCCGCCGTCCACAACGACCGGCAGAGAGTGAGGAACCGGTCGATTCTCAGCCCGTTCCGGATTTTGATATTGCCTCCTTGATTGAACAGATACAAGAAGAACAAGACGATTCTAACCAGGTTGAAAAGCCATCTGAAGAAGAACCAAAAATAGATATAGCTGAATTAATTTCAGAGATTCAACAACAGAAAACTCCGGCTCAATCCAGAGTAACGCTCACTGCCGACGAAATCCAAGCCTTTAAGCGGGCAGTTCAGCGATGCTGGAATGTGAAGGCATTGTCGGATGAAGCGCTGCGGGTCACCGTTATTCTGCAAGCCCAATTTCAGCCCAGCGGAAAAATCATTGCCGGTTCGATCAAGCTGTTGGATTCAACGGGCGGCTCCGGACGCGCCGTTGAAGCGGCATATGAAACCGCGCGCAGAGCGCTGGTCCGCTGTCTCGACGGAAGTTTTTCGCTGCCCGCCGACAGATATGAAGATTGGCGGCGTGTTGAATTCGTATTTGATCCAAAGGAAATGAGAAGACGATGAGAATTTCCGCTACAGCTCTTGCAATGTTCATTGCCGCTTGGTGCGGCCTCGCAGCTGCGACAGCATTTGCCCAGTCCTCCGGGCCGATTAGGATTGTCGTCACGGAAGGGGTTATTGAGCCGCTGCCCTTGGCGGTGCCGGAATTCACAGCCGCGACCGAACTGGACCAGGTCTTGGCTCAGGACATCTCCGAAGTCGTATCTGCCGATTTGTCAGGGACAGGACTGTTTCGTTTGATTCCACAAGAGGCGCACTTATCGCGCCCGACCGGAATCAATGATCGAATCAACTTCGCCGATTGGAAAGCGATTAACGCACAGGCTCTGATTGTGGGAACAGTCAGCAGTGACGAAAGTTCCATCGAAGTCAATTTCCGCCTGTTCGATGTGTTTGCTGAAGCTGAATTCGGACAAGGTCAACGATTCAGAGCCGACAAGGAAAGCTGGCGCAGAATAGCGCATAGAATCGCCGATACGGTTTACCAGCGAATTACCGGAGAAAACCCGTATTTTGATTCGCAGGTTGCATTCATCTTGGAATCCGGGCCCAAAGACCGACGTTCAAAGCAGCTTGCGATCATGGATTACGACGGAGCAAATGTTCGAATATTGACGGACGGCTCGATGATCGTGCTCGCTCCGCGGTTTTCACCCAATGGCGATCAGCTGATTTACACATCCTATGAATCAGGTGTGCCGAGCATCTATCTGCTTGATCTCAGACTACGCAGGCAGCAAGCCATACTCCGGTCTGCCGAAATGGCCTTCGCGCCTCGTTTTTCCCCCTCAGGAGAAAAAGTGGTGCTATCGCTCACAAAGGGCGCCAATACCGACATCTACGAGGTTGAAATCGGTGCGAAAGAAATTCGCAGACTCACGCAAAGCGCCGCAATTGACACATCGCCGTCCTACTCGCCAGACGGAAAATGGATCGCATTCGAGTCAGACCGAAGCGGCTCGCAGCAAATCTACGTTATGCGGACAGAAAACGGCGAACCGCGAAGAATTAGCTTCGGAAAGGGACGATATGGAACCCCGGTCTGGGCGCCGACTGGAGAATACATCGCGTTCACAAAACAGACATCCGGTCTGTTTCATATTGGAATCATGCGGGTTGATGGGAGTGAAGAGCGGCTTTTGACGGCGTCGTTCTTGGATGAAGGTCCGACTTGGGCGCCCAACGGTCGTTCAATCATGTTCTTCCGCGAAATGCCGGGAGTGGACGGAGGACCGGCGATTTGGAGCGTAGATCTGTATGGACGATCGCTAAAACGCGTTCCTACACCGGGATTTGGTTCGGATCCAGCTTGGTCGCCTCTGCGCAACTGACTGTTTGAAAAATTCCGAAAGACAAGGTAAAGCAACCACAGGATTGACGGCTGGCGAAGCATTGGATCCATTCACCGTAAGAATCGGCCTTTGGTGGCAGTGCGCTTGCCGGTCTTAAGAGAAGTCTTTTACCAATTTGAATAGGAGGCGGAAAATGAAATTCCCGCTCATTGTGATGACTCTAGCGGCACTCATTCTCTCAGCATGCACAGGAAGAGGTTTTGATTCTGTCAGTGAGATAAATGACGCTGGCAGCACCGAAGACGGTGGTTTTCTGGATCAATCCGCATTGGAAAGCTACGCACCCGATTCCCCTGAGTATTTCTCCGAATTGATCGGCAACACGGTGTTTTTTGAAGTCGACCAAAGCGCCATTACTGAGCAGACGGCGCTGGTGTTGCAGAGTCAAGCCGAATGGCTCAAACAAAATCCGGGATTCAGCGTGGTTCTCGAAGGACATGCCGATGAACAGGGCACGAGGGAATACAACCTTGCGCTCGGTGCGCGTCGTGCAGAATCCGTGAAATCGTACCTTGTTGGACTTGGCATAGAGTCTTCGCGTTTGGCAACGATTACATACGGTAAAGAAAGACCGGTCGCTGTATGCTCATCTGAATCTTGCTGGTCCCAGAACCGCCGTTCAGTTACCGCCCTGCAGCAAGACGAGGCGTGATCGATGGATCGTCTAAGTCCGCTGACGAAGTTCTTTGCAGCGGCGGCGGCGTTCGCAGCGCTGGCAATTTCAACCGCTGCTCAAGACACAGCTGATGAGACGATTGCAGACGTGCGGGCTCAGCTATTCGAGCTGTATGGCCAGATGGAATCGCTGAGACGGGAACTGGTTCCGACAGATCCTGCCTATCCGGCGCCGAGTGACTCTGATGTTGATATTTTTCGCCGTCTCGATGGTCTCGAAAGTGAGCTTCGAGCGGCGATAGCGAAGATTGAAGATTTGGAGTTTCAAATTGTCCGCATAGCCGAAGACGGAAATCGGCAGCTTCGTGATCTGGAGTTCATTTTGGTTGAACTCGCGGGAAAGGATACTTCGCGTTTGAGTTTGGGCAGCCCGTTGGGTGAAGAAATCAAGATGCCCGAAACTTATCAGCTGGACACCACCGAGGTGGTTGATCAGTCGAAGAGTGAAGAGTCGAGATTCGATGCCGCTAAGCAATCGTTTTGGGATGGCGATTATGAAGCAGCGATTGAACAATTCGAAGCGTATATCAATGCCTACCCTAAAGGAAAATTCATCCCCGATGCACTGTACGCTCAAGGCGAGGCGCACATGTTGCTCAGTAGGTTTCAAGAAGCCGGAACATCATTTTTGTCTGCATTTCAGCACGATGAGAGCGGTCCGGTGGCACCAGAGGCACTGCTGCGCTTAGGAGAAAGCATTGCCGAACTTGGCGTTGCAGAGCAGGCATGTTTGATACTTCGCGAGGTTGGAGCAAGATTTCCGGACTCATTTGAAGCGGGATTAGCTGATGCAAGGCTGGCAAGCTTGGACTGCGGTTGAACGAAATTGATTTTCATCCGCTGCTGAATTCGTTTGAGCGTTTTGCGGCGTTGAAAACAGGCAAGTGCATCGGTGTCGCGGTTTCCGGCGGCGGTGATTCGATGGCTTTGCTCAGTCTCTTATCCACGTGGTGTCGGAATCGACCGGATTCGCTGTTCGTGGTTTCTGTTGATCATGGGTTGCGTGCGGGATCAGCGGGAGAGTGTCAGCTGGTCGCCGACTTCACCCGCCGAATCGGACATCGATTTCAGCTGCTTCACTGGCAGCCCACGCATCGGGGCAATCTGCAGAATCAGGCGCGGGATGCGCGCTATCGTCTTATCTCGGACTGGGCTATTTCAATGGAGATTGGCACAGTCGCGCTGGCCCATACTATGGATGACCAATCCGAAACGCTAATTCTCAATCTGGCGCGCGGTTCCGGCATAGACGGTCTTTCGGCTATGCCGAGCGAAGTCGGCAGAAATGGAATTGAATGGATCAGACCGCTGCTTGGTGTCAGGAGGGCTGCATTGAGAAGCTACCTTGAAGAGCAGAATATCCCATGGGTTGACGATCCGAGCAATGATGATCCGCGTTTCGACCGTGTGAAGGCAAGGAGGCTCATTATGGAATTGGCGCCGCTGGGAATCTCGGTTGAACGATTGGCGGCAACGGCTCATCGCGTGCAAGATGCCCGGTTGGTGATTGAATCGGAGACCGACAAGGCGGCTGATTTCGTCGCAGAGCTCACGGATTGGGGCGAAATTTTGTTTGATGCCAATTTTTGGGAGCTTGAGGATGAGATTCGCACGCGGCTTGCCGCAGATGCGCTGCGCACGGTATCCGGCAATTTGTACCGCCCGAGATACAAATCGTTGATTGCTGCTCTCGGTAAAGGGCGTTCCGGCACTACGCTTTCCGGATGTGTTCTCCGAGTGGTGGAAGACAATAAGCTCTTGATTGCGCGCGAGCCAGCGGCCTGTGGCGCAGCCGTTCGTTACGACCGCATCTGGGATGGCCGGTGGCGGCTTGATTCAGCGAACTGTCCGGACAGCGCCGTCATCGCCGCTCTCGGCGAGTCTGGATTGGCCCAAATTGGAGTGAAGATCCATCAAGGTCGATCACGAACAAGATGCCTGTCTTTGCCGGGGTTATGGTTGGGAGATCAGCTGCTTGCCGCGCCGATTGGTTCATTTGGTTCCGTTCATAGGTTCCGTTTAGCCGATCGATTGATTTTCGGCAGTCGATTCAGGAAGCGCTATTGAAGTGGTGCGCTTTGCAATTATTTCATTAGCACTTTAATCAATAAGGCAATCATCAGCCGATCTGGAATTGCTGCCCCGAAAGAAACTGGAGGTTCCGATTGGGAAACCATTTGAAAAACTTTTTGCTCTGGGGTGCGCTCTTCATCTTGGTCATTGTGCTGTTCAATGTCTTCACCGGGGGGCAGTCGATTTCCAGGTCCGATTCGGTGGTGTTTTCCTCTTTCGTCGAGCGCGTGGAGGAAGGTGGTGTTGCGGCTGTTGTGCTTGACGGCGAAACGATCAATGCGAGGACCCCTAACGGAACTCAATTCACGACCATTCGTCCTATTGAAGCGGATGTTGTTGAACTTTTGCTGGCCAATGATGTTCAGATCGATGCCAAGTCCCAGAAGCCGAGCGGCATTTTGTCATTTTTGGCTCCCATACTGCCATTTATCATTCTGATCGGAATTTGGCTGTTCTTTATGAATCGAATGCAAGGCGGCGGCGGAGCCCTCGGGTTTGGCAAGTCGAAGGCGAAGCTGTTAACCGAACGGCAGGGCCGAGTGACTTTTTCGGATGTGGCGGGCATTGACGAGGCCAAAGAAGAACTTGAGGAGATCGTCGATTTTCTGCGGGACCCCTCCAAGTTTTCAAAGCTGGGCGGCAAGATGCCAACCGGTGCGCTTTTGGTCGGTTCGCCTGGAACAGGAAAGACACTGCTCGCGCGGGCCATCGCCGGAGAAGCAGGTGTTCCGTACTTTACAATTTCGGGCTCCGACTTTGTGGAAATGTTTGTCGGTGTCGGCGCATCGCGGGTTCGGGATATGTTTGAACAGGCGAAGAGAAACGCTCCCTGCATCGTGTTCATTGATGAAATCGATGCGGTTGGTCGTTCACGCGGCATCGGTATCGGCGGAGGCAACGATGAAAGAGAACAGACTCTCAATCAGCTCTTGGTCGAAATGGACGGATTTGAAGGCAACGACGGAGTGATCATCATTGCGGCGACCAACCGTCCTGATGTGCTGGATCCGGCGCTCCTGCGGCCGGGCCGCTTTGATCGGCAGATTGAAGTGCCTTCGCCCGATATCATCGGACGCGAAAAAATCCTTGAAGTACATGCGCGAAAGGTCAAATCAGCGCCTGATGTCAAACTCAAGGTTATTGCGCGCGGCACGCCTGGTTTTTCCGGTGCGGATCTGGCGAATTTAGTTAACGAGGCGGCTCTCTTGGCGGCACGGGTTGGACGCAGCTACGTCACGATGGAGGATTTCGAAAACGCCAAAGACAAGGTCATGATGGGCAGCGAACGGCGTTCGCTGGTTATGACAGAGGATGAGAAAACGCTGACGGCCTATCATGAAGCGGGCCACGCCATTGTTGGCATGCACATGCCGCAGCACGATCCGATCCACAAAGCGACCATCATTCCGCGCGGCCGAGCGCTGGGATTGGTGATTGCATTGCCCGAACGCGATCAACTGTCAGTCACCTACACAAAATACATGTCGAAGATCGCGATGGCGATGGGCGGGAAGGCAGCGGAAGAATTGAAATTCGGTCGTGAAAACGTAACATCAGGTGCGGCTTCGGATATCAAACAGGTTTCACGCATCGCTCGGGCAATGGTTACACAATTCGGCATGTCGCATTCTCTTGGCAATATAGATTATGCGCATGAACATGAGACTTATCTTGGCCAGTTCAATCAGGGTCCGTCGGTCAGCCCGGCAACCCAGGATAAAATAGACCAAGAGGTGCGCCGGATCTGTGACTGGGGATATGAGACAGCGATGAATCTTCTCCGCGAACGCGAAGACGAACTCACTCGACTGGCTGAAGGCTTGCTCGAATACGAAACGCTGACTGGCGATGAGATTCAAAGGGTCATCAATGGCGAACCGATCGGTCGGGATGACGATGACGACGAGGAAGCCGGATTTTGGCCATCTACCGCGACAGTGATCCCGAAAATGCCGCGGCGGCCCTCCGTAAAGCCGGGAGGAAATTTAAAACCGGAACCAACATGAGGAACTGTTTACAATTTCGGGATGTGCTGTTCTGTGGATTTTTTGGCAATGATCCAATTGAGCGGAAATTACTAACGAAAAACTGGCAAACTGCGAAACTATGAGCGGACTTCTGATTGCTCTGCTGATTTTAGCAGCGATGATTTACTTCACCCGGAAGCAAGGCGGCGGACCGGGTGGAATATTCGGCTATGGCCGGTCCCCGGCAAAAATGCTTACGGAAGACCAGATCCGGGCGACCTTTGCCGATGTTGCCGGCATCGACGAGGCAAAGGACGAGCTTGAGGAGATAGTTGAGTTTCTGCGGCAGCCCGAGACGTTTTCCCGGCTTGGCGGTAAGATTCCAAAGGGTGCTTTGCTTGTTGGACCACCCGGAACCGGCAAAACATTGCTTGCCAGAGCAATCGCTGGAGAGGCGGGAGTTCCGTTTTTTTCGATCTCGGGATCCGATTTTGTCCAGATGTTTGTCGGAGTCGGCGCGTCGCGGGTTCGTGACATGTTTGAACAAGCGAAACGGAGCGCGCCTTGTATTATTTTTATTGACGAGATTGATGCGGTCGGACGCTCCCGCGGAGCCGGTTATGGAGGCGGCAACGATGAACGCGAACAGACTCTCAATCAGCTCCTTGTGGAAATGGACGGGTTCGAATCAAATGATGGGATCGTAATCATCGCGGCGACCAACCGACCGGACGTGCTGGATCAGGCGCTGCTCCGACCAGGCCGATTTGATCGGCAGGTTGTCGTTCCGGTGCCGGATTTGAAAGGCAGAGAATCAATTCTGCGCGTGCACGGAAAAAAAGTGGTCTTGGGAGCCGATGTGAATCTCAGAACAGTGGCGAAAGGAACGCCGGGATTTTCCGGCGCTGATCTCGCCAATCTTGTGAATGAAGCGGCTTTGATGGCAGCTCGGGTTGGCAGAAAATTTGTGGCGATGGAGGATTTCGAGAACGCCAAGGATAAGGTTGTTCTCGGTCATGAGCGTCGTTCTCTTGTGATGACGGAGGATGATCGGCGAAGAATAGCCTATCATGAAGCGGGACATGCGCTGGTGGGAATGAATGTTCCGCAGCATGATCCGATTCACAAAGCCACGATCATCCCGCGGGGTTTAGCTCTTGGCGTGGTTCATTCGCAGCCAGAACGCGACGAAGTTTCCGTTACACAAACCAAATATAAGTCGAAAATTGCGATGGCGATGGGGGGCCGGGCAGCGGAAGAACTGATTTTCGGCTTAGAGAACGTCACGTCGGGAGCCGCTTCCGACATCAAGCAGGCAACACGAATCGCCCGTGCCATGGTAACTCAGTTCGGAATGTCGGAGAAGCTGGGAAAAATCGATTATTCGCAGGAGAACACGACATTCCCAGGCATGCCGGCAAGCGGGGTCGCGAGTCCGGAAACCGAAGAGCTGATCGATGCGGAAGTCAGGCGGATTGTGCATGAGGGTTACCAGGCTGCACAAAAGATTTTGAGTGAAAAGAAGATACAGCTGGATCGGCTGGCTGAAGGTCTTTTGGAATATGAGACGCTCACCGGCGACGAAATCGAGGCTGTCGTCGAAGGGAAACTCGTTAGTCACGAAAAAGAGCAGCCTTCAAACACGATTCCGATAACGCAGCCCATAGCAACCGCCGTCCCACGATCGGGGCGCAAGCGCGGTTGAGCAAGGTCCAAACGGATTGCGGCAGGTTCCGAGCCGCCAAGATTTTCAAAAACAACTGTGATTGAAGAGAGTCGAAACGATGGCTGCAATCAAGAATTCAAACCAGCACGGCGTTGTTGAGTGGATCGGCGCGGTGGCGGACCGGGAAGCTTCGCTTCGTTCAGCGAAATCAACCTCGGTTCAGCTGTTGTTTTCCGGTCTCGAAGGCGAAGATCACGGGGGTGAAATACGCGCCTCTTGTGTTCGTGTGGAAGAGCTCTATCCAATCGGTACGCCGATCAGAAACACAAGACAGCTTACAATTCTGTCCGCCGAGGAGATCGAGTGGATTGCCAACGAGATTGGACTTGAAAAATTGAATCCAGCTTTGCTCGGAGCGAATATGGTAGTTCGTGGGATTCGTGAGTTTACGCGGATTCCGCCTTCGACCCGGCTGCAGTTCAACGGCTGCGCGACGGTTACGGTGGATATGGAAAATCTGCCATGCAATTTGCCAAGCCGGGAAATCGAAATGTCATTCCCCGGGCACGGCAAGGGGTTCAAGAGGGCAGCGCGGAAAAGGCGTGGTGTCACAGCATGGGTGGAACGTGAGGGCAGGGTGCGTGTTGGCGATCCAGTCGCCGTATACGTGCCCGTACAGTCGGAATGGCCCGCGGCGGAATTTTGAACGTATATTAGGGCTTGAAGTTCACCGGTTTTCTTCAGTGCATGTTAATCGCAATGTCTACGCGCACCGCGGGTCAAAGCGCCATCGGCAGGGTGCTGAACAGCAAATTCTGGCAAAGCAGGAGATAGAAATGGCGGCAATTCGGATTGATGGCAAAGCCGTCGCATCGGGCATCAGAGAACAGGTGGCGGAAGGTGTGAACGAATTGTCCCGGCAGCATAGTCTTCAGCCAGGACTTGCCGTTGTATTGGTTGGCTCGGATCCTGCCAGCGAGGTCTATGTCCAAAACAAGGCCAAGCAAACAGCCGAAGTCGGAATGCTTTCGATCAAACACGAGCTGGATGAAAATGTAACGCAAGAGGAATTGCTGGATCTGGTTCACCGACTGAATGCTGATCCCGATACACATGGAATTCTCGTCCAGCTGCCGTTGCCGGATCATATTGATGCAACCGCTGTAATCAATGCCATTGATTCCAAAAAGGATGTAGATGGTTTCACAATTTTAAACGTCGGTCTATTGACGACTGGTCAGCGTGCATTCGTGCCATGCACACCGCTTGGCTGTCTGTTTTTGCTGCGTCGAACCCTCGGTTCGCTCACTGGCAAGAATGCAGTGATCATCGGTCGGTCGAACATAGTCGGAAAACCGATGGCAAGTCTGCTTTTGCGCGAGAATTGCACCGTGACGATCGCGCATAGCCGAACAAAGGAACTCCCCGCTCTTTGCCGAACCGCTGATATTTTGGTTGCCGCGATTGGTCGACCCGAATTTGTGAAAGGGGATTGGATTAAAGACGGCGCTACCGTGATAGATGTGGGAATTAACCGTATTCCCGCTCCCGAAAGACCAAGCAAGTCGAGAATTGTCGGTGATGTCGACTTTCATTCTGCATCTGCGGTCGCGGGTGCGATCACGCCGGTTCCGGGAGGAGTCGGTCCCATGACAATCGCTTGTTTGCTTGCGAATACATTGACGGCGTGCTGCCGCGCCCACGGTCTTCCAGAACCTCAGCGTCTTGGATGATTCCCCATCAACCGCGAATTTTTGCTTGCGAGCGCAATAGGTGTTGGATGAAGTCCGGTTAATACGGCGATGGCCTCGTTGCGCATGAGTTGGCGCAATGGTTGCGCATGGCAGGAAAGTCCTCCGGTGTAGGCTCCATACGCAGGCATGATGATCCGATTTCTGTCGACAAGGAAACACGGTCGGCTGATTCGCCGGCCCTTTGCGGACACACTCGCCTTGGGATGATAGTGGCCCGAAATTTCGCCATGTCCAGTCAGAGTCGCCATGTGTCGGAAGGAAAGCGGCGGCCAATTCAATTCATGTGTGAACTTGCCGGTGAATGGGATTGGTTGATCGTCATGGTTTCCAGCAATCCAGAAACATCGCAGACCTGAGACAAGGTCTTGGATTCGGTAATGGATTTTCGGATGCAAATTGTTAACCGCCTCGTCATCATCAAAACTGTCGCCCAAAAAGACCAGCCATTTTGCTTTGGTGTCTTCTAAGTCCTGTTCAAGACGGTCGAGCGTTTCATGCGCTTCAAAGGGCGGGAAAAGGGAACCTCCAAGCCTCGCATGGCGTTCTGATTTTCCCAAATGCAAATCTGAAACAACCAGACAATTCCGCTGGGGCAAATACAAGGAGCCCAACGAGCGGAAAACCACGGTTTCGCCCATAAACTCCCATTTCAATTCGCTGCGTTGGGCAGATTCGTGCCGTTGAAGATCAGACATGCGTCAGTTTCGCTTCGGCAAGAACTTTTTCGGATTCAACCCGAACCAGAAAGTCCTCCGCTTCGCCGACAACGGGCACGCTTCCGATTTCGAGAAGGAGAGGGGCAGCAAAAGGAGTTACGCCGGGGCATTGAACATGTTCAATCCTGGTTCCCAACCGTTCGAACATATTCTCGATGCGGCTGAAATCAATCAACCCGCTCATCGTCTGTTCTTTGGTGATTGAAAGCAAAATATGGTTGGGGTCGAATTTCCGCAAAGTATCGTAGATTGTGTCAGTGGACAGCGTCATTTGACGTCCTGACCGCCGCTTTCCGGGCAGATTTCTTTCGATTAAGCCGGCGATTGTTGCAATCCCGCGGAACGTCCGTTTCATAACGGCGCTTTCTGCCAGCCATACGTCCAAGCCTTCAAGCACTCTTTGGCGCGAGAGCAGGATTTTTGGGTCTCGGATTGGTTCCAGCCCCCAGATCAGAACCGCGTAGTCATTGGACACAAGTCCAAGTGGTTTGAGGCCCGCCTCTTCCATTCTCATCGTCAGGATCAGACCGAGCGTTTGCTGTGCGTTTCGACCTGCAAAGCCGTAGAAGCAGGTGAATTCTTTCTCGTTGAACCGGAAGCTTTCGACCAGCATCCGGTCGGGCCGCGGCAAGGCTGAGACCTGCTTTTGAGTGGCAAGCCATTCGCCGATGTGATCAGGAAGATCCGGCCAGCTCCTTTGTTGAAGAATATCCAGCACGCGATTGCACAGCAGCATGGTTGATGCGAATTTGGTTCCGCTGAAGACTGCGGCCCGCGGTTTCCTGCCGCGCGTGCGGCTGACTTCGACCTCAAGTTCGCGCATCGCTTCAAACCGGACGATTTCTCCGCCGATTAAGAAGCTGTCTCCCGGTCTTAGAGTGGCAGCAAAATATTCTTCGACTTCGCCAAGGAACCGCCCTTTGCCCCGTTTTGACAATCTGACTTTCAACTTCTCGGATTCGACGATTGTTCCGGCATTCATGCGAATGGAATGGGCAAGACGAGGGTCTCTCAATTGCCATTGACCATCGGAATTTTGCATAAGTCTTTTCCAGCGGTCGTATGCTCTGAGTGCGTATCCTCCATCCGAGCAGAATTGGAGGCACTGATTAAAGTCTTCTCGTGACAGGTTCTTATATGGGCCAGCCTGCGTAACTTCATAAAAAAGACAGTCGGCGTCGAATGGAGCTGAGCAAGCCATGATCATGATGTGCTGACACAACACATCTCTTGGCGCGGGCAGTCTGATTTCGTCATCCAGCTCATCGGCGCGAATCGCGTCTAAAGCGGCTCTGCATTCGATTACCTCGAACCGGTTAGCAGGTACGATCAATGCCTTGGAGGGAGTGTCATAGCGGTGGTTGGATCGACCGATGCGCTGAACGAGTCGCTTAACATTCTTCGGTGCTCCAACTTGGATGACCAAGTCCACATCACCCCAGTCAATGCCAAGATCCAGTGTGCCGGTGCAAACAATGGCTCTGAGAGAGCCTTCCAGCATAGCGCTTTCGACTTTCGAACGTGCTTCACGGGAGAGCGAACCATGATGGATCGCTATAGGCAGGCCTTCCGAATTTTCCTGCCATAGAGCCTGAAAGAAGATTTCTGCCTGCGCCCGAGTGTTTATGAATACAAGTGCAGTGCGGGCCTTGGTGATTTCTTTGAGCACGTCGGGGGCTGCGTAGAGAGCGCCCCCGCCGCTCCAGGGCGGCGGAGCAGCTGTATAGAGCATCTTTACTTCAGGAGCAGTTCCGCTTTTTGCGTGAATAAGCCTGCATTCCGTCTTACCGTATGCCATGAAGTCGATGATACGTTCGGGGGAGCGGATGGTCGCTGATAGTCCGACGCGTCGCAGGGAGGCAGAAAACTTTTGCAGCCTAGCGGCACAAAGCATCAGCTGATCTCCGCGCTTTGATTCGGATAAAGCATGGATCTCATCAAAGATCACTCGCTGCAGATCACCGAATATCGTAGCAGCTTCCGGATAGCTGAGCATCAACGCCAGTGATTCCGGTGTGGTCAGGAGTATTTGCGGCGGTTCTAAGCGTTGTCGTTTGCGTACGGATTGACTGGTATCAGCTGTTCTCGTTTCAATGCGAATTGGCAGATTCATTTCTGTTACGGGGATTTTCAAATTCCGCTCAATGTCTGCGGCCAATGCTTTAAGCGGTGATACGTACAATGTGTGCAGCGTGTTTGTCGGCTGATGCTGCAGTTCAATAAGACTGGGTAGAAATCCGGCCAGTGTTTTTCCGCCTCCGGTCGGTGCGACGAGCAGGAGTGCCGCACTGTCCGAGCAGCGAATCATTTCCTCTTGGTGCGGCCGCAGAATCCAACCCTTTTGCTCGAACCAAGCGCTGAACGGTTTGTCGAGCAGTGGGAGAGGTTTGATTGGCGAGTGCATGCAGCTATGGTCTGAAAGAATAAGAAAAACTTTATCGGACTGGATCTGAATCAGCGACATTGCAATATTTGCAGCGCGGGTCTACATAACCAAATAATACAGGCGAGTTGGCGGAGTGGTTACGCAGCGGACTGCAAATCCGTGTACACCGGTTCAAATCCGGTACTCGCCTCCATTTGATTTCGAGCACCTAGACTGCTCATTCCTCTGCAGGTGCCATGATCCGCGAGCGGAATTCCCACGATATCGCTTGATGCTTTGTGTCGCAAGTTTGAGGAATGTTCGCGTCGGAGTTTCAAACTGCCGTTAGGGATCGCTTGAATGGCAGAGCAATCCGTTCATTAGGTTGAGAAGCAACCAAGTCTCAACGTCGGCAGTTCACGAATACTGACCTGTCACACCAATGAGAAGTCAAGAAACACCCAAGTCCTCCAAAACGGGACTCTCCCATTCTTGAGATGATGTCCAGACATTCTGATCGGCCCTCGGAGCGGGATTTCGCCCGGTTTGGCAGTTCAATAGGCAATTCAACAGAATTTGATCGGTCTTTCGTACTACATATGACTTCAGGTGCGCTTTCCGGTTTTTTGAGCGCGGATCGGGCCTGTTCTGCTTGGTTCGGGATGTTCGGACGCCGCTATGGCTTGGGGTTCCAAAACGGAGAGAGGGTCACCTTGTTTGAGCGGCATTGCGGCTCGGCCGCGGTTTGAGCGCGATTCAGTTGCGGGCTGGGAATGCGTCTTCGTCGAAAGCAACGTCGCCGAACCTGTGGTTCCGGTTTTCGACCGGCCAGTGTCCCGGTTCCAAGCGGGCAGCTTTTCCAGCGCGCCACGGTCTTCGGAAACGGAAGTGATGCCGTATGCCGTCTCGATGCTCTTCTTGCCGAAATTCACTCGTCGCGTTCGCGCACGACGTGGAAGATCTGCGCTACATCCGGATGTTTGGTCAGGCCGGGCATCATGGCTTAGATACTGCGCCTTCGATGCAGCGATGCACTTTGTCGTCATCCTCTTGAAACGCGCGGAAGCGGCTGGTTTACCAGTCGATTGTGTTGAACGTTTCGAACGTCTTGGGCGGTGCTTTTGACTGTGTGCAGCGCGTCGACCGTGATGACGCAGCCGGCCCTGCGGCGCAGCGGACTGACATGGATCACTTAGGTGATTTTGTTCGGCTCGGTGTATCGACTGTTCGATCGGGCGAAGCCCTTGACCCGGTCCAGAGCCTTCCAGCCCGCAGCGGAATACATATGAACATTGAATTTCGTAGGATCGGTGAAAGTCTCTGCCAACAGCGGACCGTGGCCGAAGGCCCGCTGCCAGCCGCCGTTCAGATGCCGCTTCATCGACGCGAGCGCGCAAGCTGCGAGGTTCTGCAAACTCTCCGGTTTCCCGAGAATAAAGAAGCGCATGTTGTTGACGCTCAGATGCAGACGGGAAAACTGAACCTGCTTATCCCTCTTCCGGCTCCATCAGATCCGCTGCCGCGCGGCTGACCCACCTTTCCCCGCCATTCGAAAACACAGCGGAGCCCGTGGCCGGCAAACCCACAGAAACCCGGATAATGATGCCGGTCCACAGGTTTTGTCCCGGCGGCACCGCTCTTCAGGCCATGCTAAACGAACCTTAACGCCGGAAACGCGGAAATACGACGGAGCGCTCAGGCATGTGTCCGTATCCGCTCTCATTCTCCTGACAAAAGGCCGAAAACAGAAACGTTGGCAAAAATTCAGCCTTGCAGCACCTGGACCATCTGGAGCTTTGTGTTAGGGCGGGAGAATCCCGCCCTCGATTTTCCTCTCAGAAACCCGGGTTCGCGGCCTATTTTGAAAGAGACTCGGCTGTCTCTGCGTTGAGCGATTGACCGGCATCGTCCGACCGCGACTTTTGCCCCTGAGTAATTTTTTGAACTACAATCTAATGAAGTTGTAACCGCCGGAGACCTGCGCCAGCTGCTCTTCGCTGATCTCAGTGCTCGCCGGGAGCACCAGGTTATAGGTGGTGGAATCGTCCTGGTGCACGTGAAGGGTGACCTCATCGGGCACGTCGATTCCGAACTCCTGTTTAACGATTCCTTTTGGGTCTGTGGTCAGCTGTGTCCTGAACTGCTCGCTGGCAGCCGCCTTCTCAATCAAATGATCCGTCATTTGCGCAACGGTTTTCATGGTCTGTTTCCTTTCTTTAACGAAACGTCAGCATTCACCTCATGACCGCAGCTTCAATTTACATGCGGCGGAACCGCCGCGCCGCGGTCGTGAGAACACATAGAGGGATTTCCAGCTTCGTGTCAAGTAAATTCGATGCTCCGGCGGAACTTTCCCATTCTTGACATAATGTCCAGACATTCTGGTTGACCCTCGGCACGGAATTCGCCCGGCTTGGCTGTTTCGGGAGAATGCTGGCCGGTCTTTCATTCGCCGATCGGCCTGCGGCTGGTTTCAGACGCGCGGATCGGGCCTGTTCCGCTTGGTTCGGGATGTTCGAACACTGATTTGGCAGGATATTTCAGAACGCGGAGAGGTCCGTCTTGTTTGTGCGACTTTGCGGCTCCGCCGCAATGTGAGCGCGGGCGCGATGCTGTCGCAGGCCGCGTTATGAACGGCACGTGCATTTTTCCGGTCAGGCAGGGGTCTTCGTCGGAAGCGACGTGGCCTAACCTGTGGTTCCGGATCTCGACCGATCAGTTTCCCCGGTTCCGGCGGATCAAGAAGAGTCTCCCTTACCTTTTTGATCAGGGAATCGGACGGTGGTCGACCGGATGTTCGACATCAGTCTCCACAACAAACGAATCCGCCTTCACATCGACCGGACCGCGGCGCTTCACGATCCTGTGACCGAGCTGCATGATTTTACTGTTGACGAACCGAAGCGTCTCCTCGTCGAGAAGCTCCGTCAGATTGTGCGCGATCCGGGGAGACTTGAACTGATCATGGCAATCCGGACACTGCAGCATGATCCGGATTTCGGCATGCCTGCACATCTCCTCAAGACGGTCAAAGCCGCGGTTGAGCCCCTGCTTCAAAATGCCCGGCGCAGGAACCTGCCGGAAACTCATGTCCGGACGGCCGTTCTCAAGGCTGGCCCGTTCCGAATGCTTCGCCTCCATGTGAGCCAAAACCGCCTGACGGGACTGCTCGTCGCAGTAAAGCGCCTTCAGGCCGCTCAGCAGACGGGGAATGTCGTCCCGCGACCGCTCGTTGATCGGAAGTTCCTCGATCGGAACATGAAACAGTTGAAGATTTTTCTCGAATGTGGTTCCCATGGCATCACTCTAAGTTGAAGATTCGCCTATTTGACACAAAATCTGAGCGAATCTTCCGCTTTTACGCCATATCTTCCGAGTCTTCGCAATCACAAACTGCAGAAAATTCCATGCACGGTAAGGCTTTGAACGACCGAACGACTTTTCCGGCAGACAATAGTTAACCAAGCGTGCCGCCAGAGCCTGTTATAAGGGATGTTTCAACCAACGTACGATCGCGGTTTCTTTGACGCATCCATCGCTTGGATGGCAAACGGTTGTAATGGCGACGGGCCTAGTTTTCGGCTTGCATGCTGTCTTCGCCGCACGGTTTGCCTTTACAAAGGGTTCCAACCTATATTGGCAATGCCTGCGCCGATTTGGGGAAAACGGACAAACGGGAGGGCTGAGATTCCGGAACGCAAATCCATCCTCGAAGACCTTAAAAAATTCGCTAACACGAAAGATCGGTATCTCACCGGCTTTTTTGCCGGACGAAAAGCGGAGACCGACCGGATAACTGCGTGGATCGAAGACGTCCAGGACCGCCAGGGACGCGGCGCGAGCAAGCCGGCGGCCGGTGCGACCATGCTGATTCAAGGTGCGCCGGGGGCAGGCAAAACCTCGCTGATAGACAAACTTCAGCAGGATTGGTCGGAAGAAAAAGAAAGAGAACCGGCTGCCATCGCTATCCAAGTGGATTCTTTGAGCTCCTCCCGGGCTCTGGAGGCCGCCTTGAGGCGCGACGAAAGGCTTTTTTCCGTGTCCGCTCTGGGCAGACTGGTTTCTGTCTTCAAGGGCTTCTCGATTCTCGGCGTCGACGTTTCCATAGGAGATCCCGGACAGGACGATCTGGACGATGCCGGTGTTCGCAGAATCAAATGCCCGATTGTTCTTTTCATTGACGAAATTCAGAACGCACCGCAAACCGGCTTCACCCAAGGCATTCTCCGAAAGCTGCACGAAGGAGACCAGACCGCGCCGATCATCCCGGTCTATGCGGGGCTGGCCCATTCGCGGGACGTTCTCAGCCGCGCCGGCATATCCCGGCTTTCGCGTGGCGCCGTCATCAATCTCGGATCCCTTTCGGAGGAGGAAACGCGGGAGTCGGTGGATAAGTTTATGCAGGCGCACGGGGTCAGGACGGAATCGAAAACGGAGGAGTACTGGAAAAAGCTGATCTGGCGCGAGAGCTGCGGTTGGCCGCAGCATCTTCACAACATGCTGCAGGCGGTCGCCGAGGAGCTGATTCTGGAACCGAACGGTGATCTGGCGAAGATCGACCCGATTGCCGCGAGGCTGCGCTCGTCCGCATGGCGCGCCGACTATTATTCCTCTTGCGCACGTGACGGGCTGGAAAAGCCAGACATGTTACTCGGCCGGATCATGGAAGCGATCGGAGTCCGCGGCGCTAAGAAAAGCCGCTGCATCGCGCTAATCCGCTCCCTCAACCGGCCAGGCGATGAATCCTGTTCGATTCCCGAGGGTATGAATGTGCCCGGTTTCTTTAACTTGATGATTGCCAAAGGACTGCTGCAGGAATCAGCAGATGAAGCCGGTGTTTATCGTACGCCGATTCCATTGATGCAGAATTGGTGCGCCGCCGCCGCGGGAGGAAGGCTGTACTCGGCGGCGATGAAAGGCGCTGTCGAGGTTATCCGAGGCTGTCTGAAAGCCGGAGAGGAAATCGGGGCCCGCGACGCGCGGGGCCGGACCCCGTTGCATATCGCAGCCGAGGAGGACTGGCCGGAGATCGCGGAGACGCTCCTGGAAGCTGGGGCCGACATCAATGCGCGGGACAGCAGAGGGCTGACTCCAGCCGAGGTTGTGGATCCGGAATCCAACACCGCTAGATTGCTGCGCTGGCGGAAGCCGTCCCCGAAGACCAAGGATCAGGATGTTTCAGAAGATCGGGGTTTGGGCTTCTGAGCCGCCGCGCTTCCCGCCGCGCGGGTTCAAATCCGAATATTGAGCATGTCCGCGCTGTCAAAGAGGGTTGAGCGGGCCTGGAACGCAAATTCGATCTCCAATAGCTGAAAAAAATTCGCAATCGCGACGGACCGGTTGCTCTCCGCCGTTTCGCGTATAGACGGACGTGAATTCGGCTGTAGATCGGCGCAGATCCAAGACATCCGGAATCGCAGCCGAACCGACGTTTTTCAGGCGGCCGTCGGGACCATGCTGATAGAAGACGCGCCTGGTGCAGGAAAGACCTCTCCGATCTAAAAGCTCTGGCAGGACTGGCTCGGGGAGCCGGCCGGTCTGTTTGACAATGCCATTATTTCGTGTTTCTGGTGAGATTTATGCATGCTATGAGTTTGCCACGCCCTGGAGATTCTAACAGACGATGGTCTGTCCGCCCGAGTTGCGCAGAAGGATGAACAAATCAGTTGTTCAGACAGCGTTTCTCCATTTGGAAGACTTTGTTGTCCGGCTATGGAGTATGGCAGCATCTCATTGCCATGATCCAAATTGTTTCGTTGACCTGACACCGGAATCCGTTTTTTGCCGGCGTATTTGGACGAAATTCCGGTAGTTTCCTGCGACACTTGCGACTTAATCTGCAGACTTTACCTTTGGTGTCGCTCATTATGCATCCGCTTCATAAGGGACTCCACATGCTGAATGCCGTCGGTGTTCCTAAGGTGGTTGGAGTTTTCATGTGGCGCGGGAAACTGACGGCATATGCGACTGTGGTATGGAATATTGTCAATCAACACATATACAAAGCATAGGCTTCATGTCTGAAAGGGACAGAATCGATGGATATGCCGGATCCGAATTCCGAAATTCTGCGCCGGAAGGCGGAAATCGTCTTAGCATTGCAGCAAGCAGCGCCAAAATCTACCGTGATTTACGAGCGATCGGAAACAAGAGCATATGAGTGCGATGCACTCACTGCATATGCTTGTCCACCACTGGCGGTTGTATTGCCGTCCGAGACAGAGGAGGTGGCTGCGATCCTCCGGCTCTGCAAACGGGAGTCAATCCCGGTGATTCCCCGGGGTTCGGGAACGTCTTTAGCCGGAGGTGCGCTGCCGACTTCGGACAGCATCGTATTGGGTGTTTCAAGAATGAATAATATTCTGGAAATTGACACACAAAACAGATTTATCCGCGTTCAGACTGGTCGGACGAACTTATCGGTAACAGGAGCCGTCGAAGACAAGGGATTCTTTTATGCGCCTGACCCGTCCAGTCAGCTTGCATGCGCAATCGCTGGCAATATAGCCATGAACTCCGGAGGCGCTCATTGCCTCAAATACGGTGTCACCACAAACAATCTGCTCGGTGCGCGCGTGGTTACGATGGATGGCGAGGTTATCGACTTAGGCGGAGCACACATGGATGCGGAAGGGTTAGACCTGCTTGGTGTGATATGCGGTTCGGAGGGTCAGCTTGGAATTGTCACAGAAGCAACGCTGCGGATCCTGCCGAAACCGGAAGGAGCGCGGCCGGTCTTGTTTGGTTTTAGCTCGAACCAAGTCGCAGGAGCTTGCGTGTCGGACATCATTCGCGCCGGCGTTCTTCCAGTTGCCATTGAATTCATGGATAAGCCATGCATCCGTGCCTGCGAGGATTTTGTCGGCGCAGGATACCCGGATGTTGAAGCGCTCCTGATCATAGAAGTCGAGGGTTCTGAAGCGGAAATTGATATGCAGCTTGGACTCATCAAGCAGATTGCGTCCCGCCATTCACCCGAAGCGGTCAGAGAAAGCCAATCGGCCGAGGAATCAAATCGAATATGGATGGGACGTAAGGCAGCTTTTGGCGCGATGGGAAAATTGGCGGATTATGTGTGTCTTGATGGCACCATTCCGGTTTCGGAACTGTCGCGGGTGTTGAAACGAATCAAAGAACTTTCTGAAATCTACGATCTGAGGGTTGCTAATGTCTTTCACGCGGGAGATGGTAATCTTCATCCTCTCATCTTGTTCAATGCTAATTCGGAAGAGGAGTTTGAACGTTGCGAACTGTTGGGAGCAGAAATCCTTAAGCTATGCGTAAAGGTTGGGGGTTGCTTGACTGGTGAGCATGGTATTGGCGTGGAAAAGCGTGATCTCATGTCGTTTCAATACTCAGATGCGGACCTCGAAGCCCAAATGCGCGTTAAAGACGTGTTTGATCCAGAATGGTTGTTGAATCCAGCGAAGGTATTCCCGCTCGATGTTTCTGAAACACGTCGAGCGGCATGACGCCAACATCCGAGCAAGAATTGGTTGATGCCATTGCCTCAACCGCAGATCCTTTCAGAATTTCCGGTGGCGGCACCCGTCCGGTTGGAAAGCCCATTGAAGGCACGCCGCTTTCGGTTTCAAACCTCTCCGGAATCAAAAGGTATGAACCGCATGCACTGACGCTTGTCGCGGCGGCCGGAACACCGCTTTCGGATATTGAAGCTGAATTGGCGGCCAATGGCCAAAGACTTGCATTCGAACCGATCGATCATCGCGGATTGCTGGGAACCGTCGGCGAACCGACGGTTGGTGGCATGACGGCTGCGAATGCTTCTGGTCCGCGTCGGGTTCAGGCAGGGGCGTGTCGTGATTTCTTGCTGGGTGTTCGTTTCGTGGATGGAGAGGGAAATATCATTCAGAATGGCGGCCGTGTGATGAAGAACGTAACGGGCTATGATTTGGCGCGTTTGATGGCCGGCAGCTACGGAACCCTGGGTGTTCTGACCGAGGTTGCGTTTAAGGTTTTACCACAACCTGAAAGCAGTGCCGTGCTTCTGTTGAACGGGTTATCCGACGAGGCCGCGATTGCCGCTCTGGCAAAGGCTCTTTCGTCGCCCTTTGACGTCACCGGGGCAGCGCACACACAGCGTGGATTGGACGGAGAGCCCGTAACCATGATCCGTGTCGAAGGATTCGAAGATTCAGTGCGATATCGGATCAACAGGTTGAAAGAAATGTTTGTTGGCGTAAGGGATTATTTGGTCGAATCCGATCCAGAAAAGACAAAGGCTGGCTGGAAGTGGGTTCGGGACGTTGAGGCTTTTCATGCAAAGGGAGGCGATGTTTGGCGCATCTCTGTGAAGCCGAGCGAAGCACATGGATTGGTGAAAGCAATACAGCGGAAGCAAAAAATAGAATGTCTTTACGATTGGGGCGGCGGACTCATATGGGCATTAGTGAGAGAGGGAACTGATCTACGCGAATTTTCCGGTGTCTTTGCCGGCCATGCGACACTCATTCGCGCCAGTGCCGAAACTCGTTCGCGACTCGCCGTGTTTCATCCACAGCCTGCCGTTGTGCAGCGCATTTCCAAGCGGTTGCAGCATAAATTCGACCCGAGACGGATCTTGAATCCAGGCTTGATGGGATAACAGCTGGAATTTGCGATTAAGATTTTGAGATCAGGTGATGCAAACAAGATTTTCCGAACAACAGCTGCTTGATCCGGATTTCGCGCGGTCTAATGAAATTTTGCGCACTTGTGTGCATTGCGGGTTTTGCACTGCGACATGCCCGACTTACCAGATTTTGGGCGATGAGTTGGATAGTCCGCGAGGCCGAATCTATTTGATTCGTGAGATGCTGGAAAAAGAAGCACCGCCCGATCCTGCGACAGTGAAACACATCGACCGCTGTCTGTCCTGTTTGGCCTGCATGACAACTTGCCCGTCAGGCGTGCACTATATGCATTTGGTTGATCATGCGCGAAGTTACATTGAAAGCAACTATAAGCGGCCGATAATTGAACGCATTTTAAGATGGACGCTTTCAAACATACTCCCTTATCCCTATCGATTTCGACTTTCTTTGGCCCTAGCGAAGATTGGACGGCCTTTCACGTCATTGATGCCGGATGCTAGACTCAGAGCAATGCTGAAGCTTGTCCCGGATCGCATTCCTCCGGTTAGTCGCGATGACGACCCTCAAAGATTTCCGGCGCAAGGAGAAGTAAAGGGCAGACTCGTTCTTGCGACGGGTTGTGCCCAGAAAGCTTTAAACACTGACATTAACTCAGCGACGATCAGAGTGCTGACACGGCTCGGTTATGACGTGGTTGTGGCGGAGGGATCTGGCTGCTGCGGCGCCCTTGACCACCATATGGGCCGAACGTCGGCCAGCCACCGGTTGGCGGCGAAGAACATTCGCGCCTGGGCTGTGGAGCTGGACGCTGGAGCTGAGGCCATCATCATCAATGCAAGCGGCTGCGGCACCACTGTTAAGGATTACGGGTTCATGTTCCGCAATGATCCGCTGTCCGACGAAGCCGCAAAGATTTCCGCTGCTGCTCTGGATATTTCGGAGTTTTTGGCAGCGAAGGAATTACCCGTTTGTGAATCTAAGGGAATCCGTGTCGGTTACCATGCGGCCTGTTCATTGCAGCATGGACAGCAGATCCGGACGCAGCCAAAGCAATTGCTTAAGCGCGCTGGGTTTGAGGTTGTGGAACCGGCTGAGAGTCACCTTTGTTGCGGATCCGCCGGAACCTACAATTTGCTCCAGCCAGAGATTGCCGAACAGCTTGGAACTTACAAAGCAAGAAATCTTGAAGCCATTCAGCCCCAACTTATATCCACAGGCAACATTGGCTGCATGATGCAGATTGGCATTAGGACGAACATACCGATTGTCCACACGATTCAGTTGCTGGACTGGGCCACCGGCGGGCCGGTGCCAGAATGTTTAAGGGAGAGCGTTCCAAGCTAAGCAATGATCGCCGCTGGGACATCTCTTGAACCTGACAGGCTGTGAGGCCGTTCACTCCGGATTCTTGGTGCCGGAATCCAATGTTTCGAGAGGTGATCAATGGATCATGCGCCGATATAGCCTAAAGAAATCTTTGCTTACCTATAGCGAACAATCCACCGATTAAATTCGTAGAAAGCAATGGTACCGTTCGGGTCACAGCGTTTGGTTTCATTCTCAAGTCAGAAGAAACTTTTTTGGTTCATGGCTTGAAGACGACATTTCCCGTTCCTATCTTTTTAATGTCGAGATGCGGAATGACCGGTCTCGTCGCTAATCCGCCCGTCCTGATCGGAGGGCATTTCAACCTTATCGCTCCAAGGAGGATAAATTATGGGAAGTTTTGATCTTACCCCGCTTTATAGCACCACGATTGGTTTTGACCGTTTCAACGACTTGCTTGATAGAACTTTCTCGCAGGAAGTCGTTCGAACTTCTTATCCGCCGTTCAACATCGAAAAAACATCGGAAAACACGTACCGAATTTCAATCGCGACCGCTGGATTTTCAGTTGAAGACTTTAATATTGAAGTCAAAGAAAACCAACTTCACGTTTCCGGCTCCAAGCAACAGTCTCCGGCTAATGGCAGGTATCTGCACAGGGGCATTGCTCAGCGGTCCTTCCGCAAACAGTTCGCACTTGCCGACCACGTGCAGGTGACCGGCGCGAGCTATAAGGACGGATTGTTGAATATCGATCTGAAACGGGAAATCCCCGAAGCTCTGAAACCACGAAAAGTCGAGATTGTGAATTCTGACAAAGCTCAGATTGAGAAGTCTGGGGACTCTGTATCTCTGGCAGCCTGATTGCCGAAACTGGTAAAGGCGGGGGCGCGTCGGGTCGGCGCGCCCATTTGTTTTGAATTGCACTGAATTCGGCGGGCAAAGGCAGGTTTGAACTATTGCGCCAGAGTTCAAGGAAATACCCTGAACTGAGAACAGGTTCGAATCAGCGCGAGAGTCTACAGCCCTTCTGCTTTCACGAGTGAATGCACATCGTCGAAACGGGCTTGGGCAAGATCGTTTTCGCTGATGCCGAAATCCTGCTGCATGATATCTTCAAGGCCTTTTACTAGCGCCAGTGCATCCAAACCATAGTAGCGCATCAAGTAGGGGCGCGATCCACCATGTGCATAGGTGTCTTTCAAGCCGAGCCGAATCAGACGCTTGCCGATGCCTGCATCCGCCATGGTTTCAGCAGTCAAGCTTCCGATGCCTCCTTCCGTGACATGATTTTCCAATGTGACAACGCCATGCCTGATACTTCCGATATGATCGAGCAGCGCTTCGGTGTCGAATGGCTTGATCGTATTCAGGTGCAGGTGACGGATGGATAAGCCTGCTTTCGCGAAGGCTGCGCGGGCGCGCATCGCTTCTTCGGTGCAGATACCCGATGTCACCACAAGAACATCGCTGCCTTCGGACAACACACGCATTTCACCAACCTTGATCGGCGTGTTGAATAGGCGTGGGACCGACCCGCGCAGCACCCGGCACCAGACCGGCCCGTCAATACTGTCGGCGGCCTCGCAGATGCTTTCCACTTCAGTCGCGTCACCGGTTTCCAAGATTGTCATATTTGGGATTGAGCGCATCACGCTGATATCTTCGATCGACTGGTGGGTCATGCCGCCCGGTGTGGTGACGCCGGGGAGAAAAGCCATTAGCCGAACCTTGCGACGCGGATAAGCGATGGATGCCATCAGTTGATCATAGGGACGGCGGTACATGAAGACGCCGAATGTGTGGACAAAAGGACGAAATCCCGCGAGGCCGAGTCCGCCAGCGAAGCTCATCATATTCTGTTCGGCCATGCCTAAGCTCAGAAATTGCTTCGGATGGCGGTCCCGGAAACCATCGATTTCACAGGATGAGGTCAGATCCGCGGAAAGGCAAAGGATCTCGTCCGGATATTGGGTTGCGTAGGCCTCGAACGCGCGGGCATAGGGTTTGGACACCATCTCAGCCATCAACACGCTCCTTAATAGTCTATCGGATCGATCTTTAATGAATTGGCGATTGAGACATTCATCTTCGCGCGTTCTCTTTCAGATCTGAAACGGACGTAATGAAGGCCTGGGAAACGCAGCTGCAGACTGGGCATTCCTCTGAATGGAGATGAATTGGCGAGTATGATTAGAGGTTTGCCGCGATGCGGCGTTTTTGCAGCCTCCCGGATCTGATCAAGTTTGTGCGCGTCAACCCGAATGGCGCGGCCGCCGAACTGTTCGATCTTGGCTTCGATATCGCCGACTGTCATTACACTCGACATCGCACCATCACATTGTTGGCGGTTCACATCCATAAGAGCATAAAGGTTGTCGATTTTGTGGTGGGCCGCTGTCTGAATGGCCTCCCAAGTCTGACCTTCCTGCACTTCGCCGTCGGACATAAAAACCCAGACGCGACCCGTTTCGCCACGCCGTTTGCGTCCCCAGGCGAGGCCCGCGGCAGTCGAAAACCCGATCCCGAGCGTGCCGTTATGCACCTCCATCCCGGGGGAATGTTCTGCACCGATCATCTCAACCGAGGAACCGTCCTTGTTAAACATCTCAAGTCCCTCGGGTGCCATTCTGCCCACTTCAATCAAGGTGGCATAAGCGACAAGCGCGTAGTGCGCAGGCGCGATGAATAGACGATCAAATTCCGGGGCTGGCGGACCGTTGTACCCAGCTCCTGTGTGATATTCTGCGTTGTCAGCGGAGGGCACGCCGCCGAAGGGTTTCGGGATCATGGGCAGCGTTGGTAAGCCGAGTTTCAGCTCTTCATTATACAGCCAAGCCAGCTGCTCGGCGGCCGAACAGGCTTGACTGAGATATCCGCCATTATTGCGTATGCAATGCTCGAATACTCTTCGACGGATTCTGAGGGCGATTTCTTCGGTTGTTGGAGCGTTTCGTATCATATGGCGACCGCTGAACTTTACAATCGTTCAATAATTTAGTCAGGTGCGTGGATCAAGGGAATGTCGACGCTGGGAGGGGCATTTCATGCCGAAATCCACAATGACCGCGGTGCGTTGCTATGGCTTTGGCCGCAGACATAAGTTGGAAACCGTTCCGACACCAACCCCCGGCGCAGGCGAAGTTTTAGTGCGAGTGGATGCTTCCGGAATTTGCGCCGCAGACCGCGCCATGTGGGATGGGACCGGACCGTGGCAGCTGAATTTCCCATTCACACCCGGCCACGAGTTTTCAGGCACAGTTATCGAGCTCGGCCCTGACGCGGGAGAAATCCAAGGTCTTGAAGTCGGAGACCGGACGGTAGCCGAATTGAATATCAGCTACGGCAATGATTTTTTTCGCCAGCGCGGCGCTTATCACTTGACCGATCGGATACAAATTCTTGGCGCGACATTGGACGGGGGATGGGCGGATTTCATGCTGTATCCCGCGGAGTCGGTTATTCACAAAGTGCCGGACTGCCTGAGCAACCGCGCTGCCTGCTACACCGAGCCGCTGGCCAATGCCATCCACGGGGTGCAGCGCGCGGACATTCAGTTTGACGATGTGGTTGTCATTTCAGGAGCCGGCCCGATCGGGATGGGCATGGTGCAGGCGGCGGCATTAAAAACCCCGCGCAAGGTGATATTGGTTAATCCCGGCAAGGCGAAGCGCGATCTCGCGCTGATGCTCGGTGCGGATATGGCCTTCGCTCCCGATAACCCACATCTGAGCGAAGCGATCGGCGATCTGACCGCTGGGCGTGGCGCAGATGTGTTTCTGGAAGCTTCGGGACAGATCAGCGCATTCGGGCAAGGTTTGACATTGGTTCGCAAGGGCGGGCGATTGGTGGTGTTTGGGGTTTACAAAGAGCCTGCGAGCGTCGATCTGAACATTTTCGGTGAATTTAAGGAGCTTGATATCCGAGGCGGTCATCTTGCTCCTTTCACATATGCGACGGCGCTTGATCTGATGGCGCGCGGCAAAATCAATGGCGATGCCTGCGTGACTCATGCCTTTCCTTTGGAAGAGTATGAAACTGCATTGACACGCGTCGCTGCCCCGGGAGAGCTTCAAATTAAGGTCATCCTTGAGCCGAACCAAAGTCAATGAAATACACCGCGGCCCATTGGGGAGTTTATCAATTCGATCCAGGTGATGCTGATCTTCGCCCTGTGGCTGACGATCCAATGCCGTCGCGGGCAGGGCGTGGTTGGGTTTCGGCAGTGACCAATCGAGCCGCCCGGATTGTCGCGCCAGCTGTCCGCAGGGGTTGGTTGACGAAAGACACAGGGGCCGGCCGCTGCGCCGACAGCTTCGTCGAAATTTCCTGGGATCAAGCGACAGAGCTTGTGGCGGATGAAATTTCCCGTGTTCGTGCACGGTATGGCAACCAGGCAATTTTTGGAGGTTCTTATGGCTGGTCCAGTGCCGGACGGTTTCACCATGCGCAAGGTCAGATGCGCCGGTTGTTGGCTGCGTCAGGCGGTTATACCTCATCACGCGGAACCTACTCTCATGCGGCGGCGGAAACGCTTTTTCCACACATCTTTGGCATTTCCCTTCGCGATTATCAGGATCAGATGACATCGCTGCCGCTTGTGGCCGAACATTGCGAATTTCTTCTGGCTTTCGGTGGAATCTCGACGCGCACCGCGCAGATTTCGTCATCCGGCACATCAACGCACATGATCGGAGCATGGCTTGCTAAGCTTGATGAAGCGGGCGTGCGGGTTCTCAGCATCGGGCCGGAAAAGGGTGAGGCGCGCGAGTGGCTGCCGATTCGGCCCGGAACGGACACCGCGCTGATTCTGTCGCTTATCCACTGGATCACAGATGCCGGGCACGAAGATCAAGCGTTCCTAAAACACTGCACCAGCGGATGGAATACTCTGAAAGCCTATATCATGGGACAGGCGGACGGAGTTGCGAAATCCCCAGCATGGGCTGCTGCCATTTGTGACATTCCGGTGTCGACTATTGAAGATCTCGCGGCGACGCTTGTCGGAAAACGCAGTATGATCACCATGACTTGGGGAATGCAGCGCGCTGATCACGGGGAGCAGTCTATCTGGTCAGGGCTTGCTTTGGCAGCGGTCCTTGGCCAAATTGGTCAACCCGGCACCGGTTTTGGATTCGGTTATGGTTCAGTGGCGGCAGTCGGCCGTGCGGTGAGGTGGATTCCCTGGCCATCATTGCCGAAAGCGCAGAATGCTATCGATGACTGGATTCCAACCGCTCGAATCGCTGATGCGCTTTTGCACCCCGGCGAGCTTTATGCCTATAATGGCGAAACCCGATTCTACCCGGATTTGAAGCTCGTTTGGTGGAGCGGCGGCAATCCGTATCACCACCATCAGGATCTGTTTCGACTCGAGAAGGCATGGACACGACCGGAGACGGTGATCGTCAGCGAACACAGCTGGACCGCTACCGCGCGCCGTGCTGACATCGTGCTGCCGGCGACAACACCGTTGGAAAGAGATGATCTGATGCTGAACCGGCGTGATCCGACTTTGGTTTATATGTCGCGATTCTGCAGTCCAATTGGACAGGCGCGTGATGACTTCGATTTCTGCGCCGATATCGCCGAACGGTTGGGAGTGCGACGAGAATTCACAGAAGATCGTTCAACGGACGCTTGGCTCAGACATCTTTGGTCCGGGGCAATTGAGGTCGCACGGGCGAATGGAATTGAATTGCCGGACTTTGAATCATTCCGCGGCTCGGGGCGTTACACAATTCCGGAACCTGACAAAAATCGCACCTTATTCGAAAATTTCGTTTCAGATCCGACCGGTTCCCCGCTGAGCACTGAAAGCGGTCGAATTACCTTGTCAAATAAGACAATCTCACAGATGGGTTACGCCGACTGCCCTGGTCATCCAACATGGCTGCCACCTGCCGAAGGGGAGTCATTGCCAGACAGTGCATTTCATCTGATTTCCGGACAACCGACCACGCGTCTTCACGGGCAGAATGACCAAGGAGAGGCAGCGCGGTCGGCGAAAAAATACGGGCGTGAAGTCTGCTTGCTCCACAGTCTTGCCGCTGACCAGATCGGCATTGACGATGGAGAGATTCTCAGGCTTTACAACGAACGAGGCGCTTGTCTGTGCGCCGCGAGGGTATCCGACGATATACGGCCCGATTGCCTATCATTGCCCACTGGCGCCTGGTTCGATCCCCAGGTGATTGAAGGAGTGCCGACCGATGTGCACGGGAACCCGAATGTCTTGACGATGGATAAGGGATGCTCGTCCCTAAGCCAAGGATGCATTGCTCATAGCTGTGTGGTATTTGCTGAGAAATGGAAAAAGCCGCTGCCCGAGTTGCGCGTCACCAAACCGCCTGAGATTGACGGTTCTTATCAATCCAGAAAATAGCAACAACTTTGATTGGGATTGTCGGGAAACGGTTCCCAAGGCAGATCGGTCTTTTGTGTTTGATGGGCCTGCAGCTTACTGAAGCCGGCTGTTCACACCAAAGCGAAGTGTGAAAAAGCGCCCAATATCTCCAAGAGATTGTCATTCACAAGCACCGCTCATGCAGCGCGTGCACGGCGTTGTGCAACGGCAAGCGCTAGAGCTGATACCAGTATGATTCCCTGTAAAGCGTCTTTGGTGTTGAAGTTCAGTCCCATGAGGTTCAACCCGTTCGCGACCATGCCGAGAAACAGAACTCCGACAACCGTGCCGAGGACGTTAGGGCGTCCGCGGGGATGCAGCGCCGCGCCGATAAAGACGGCGGCGATAGCGTCCAAGAGATAAGAAAATCCGGAAAGCGGAGTGAACATGCGGATATTGGCCGCTGCGATTAGTCCGCCAACGGCGCAAGTCATCGCCGCCGCGGTGAAGCACAGAATCAGAATCCGGTTCACACGGATTCCTGCCACGATCGCCGCTGGCCGCTGCATTCCCATGGCATGGATGCGCCTCCCCCAGATCGAGCGTTCCAGAACGATGTAGTAGATAAAGGCGAGAACGAAAGCGATCACCGCTTCTGTTGGAACGCCAAAAATATCACCCAGTGCGAGATTGCGGAACTCCTCAGGCATGCGCCTGTGGGAAATCGGGCCCCCTCCGTCGGTGAAGATGCGCTGAACCGATGAACCGATAAAGAAAGTGCTGAGTGTGGCCAGAAAGGGGCTGATCCGGAGTCCGACTACCAGCAAAGCGTTGAACAGTCCGACCAATGCTCCGCCTGCCACCCCAGCGCAAGCGGCGCTGAACCAGTCAAAGCCATGGCTGCGCAAGGCGACGACGGCGAATGCGGCGCCAAAATCAAGAGCGATTCCGATTGACAGATCGATGCCGCCGGTGGCGACGATGAGCGTCAAGCCGAGAGCGACGATCATCAGAATCGCCGATCCTTCTACGATGTTCACGAGATTTCCACCTTGCAGAAACACCGGGTTCCACGCAGCGAAGAGAACAAAAAAAGCCGCGAAGACGACAAGGAATCCAAAGCGCAGCAGGATGCTTCGCAATGTCTGCTGTTCCTCTGCCATGGCTAACGCTGCCTCTGCGCAAGAGCCGAGAACGCCACGACTGCGACGATGAGCGAGCCCTTGATTAAACCGGTCCAAAAAACATTCACGCCCATCGATTTGAACCCGATGGAAATCGCTGCCACTAATACAGCGCCCAGCACAGCTCCCCAAAGTGTGACAATCCGGCGGGGCGAGAACGCTGCGCCTAAAAATGTCGCCAACACCATTTCAAGCATCAGATTATCCTGTACGCCTGGCGAGCTGCCCGATCCGCGCGCGAGGAGGAAGAACCCACACAAAAATCCAGTGAAGGCGGCGACGGCAAAACTTTGCGCTGCAAGCCGCCGTGCATTGATTCCTGAGACTTCGGCCGCGTCTTGGCTGCCTCCCGCAGCCTGTAGATTGAGCCCCCAGCGCGTTCGGTGCACCGCGAAACAGATCAACGCTACGAACACAGAAACAATCACGATTCCCAGAGGTATCGCGCCGATTTCCGCTTCGCGCAGTGCTGTGATCCAAGGGTGGTCCACGTTGATCCTGCGGCTTGTGGTGACCATATTGTTCACACCGACGACAGCCACAAACATCGCCAGCGTTGTAAGCAATGGCGTCATGCCGACGCGGGTAACGAGAAGTGCGTTCAGAGCTCCGACGATCAGACAAGCGATCAAAGAGATGAACCCTGCGAGGGGCAATGCGTATTCCAGGGTCAGCAACTGTGCGGTGATCCCCGCCGAGAGGACGGCTGTGGCCGGGATAGATAGATCGATGCCGCCCGAGACGATATCATCTCCGCCCGCCATGACGACCGTCGCCAAGCCGGCGCACACCAGAACGACGGGCAGGCTTTGCATCAGGATCAGCTCAAGATTGCGAAGCGTCAGAAAGTTGGGCGCATTCAATCCGATATAGGTCAGAACTCCGGCGAAAATCACCAATGGCAGATAGCCAATGATCTCGGAGAACCAAGTCCGCTGAGTTGACTCAATTCGCAAGGGACAGCTCCGCCACCGACACCGCGCCCGTCGTTGCCGCCACCAGCTTATCGACTGTGACTTCGGGTCCCGCTATCTCACCTGCCATTCCGCCACGCATCATGACAACGATCCGGTCGCAGACTCCTTGTAGCTCAATCGGGTCGGACGAAGACACAATCACGCAGGCTCCATTCGCTGCGAGGCTCTCAATCAGCTGATAGATTTCGGCCTTCGCTCCCACATCCACTCCGACCGTCGGCTCATCGAACAGAAACACCTGCGCTTCTGTCGCCAGCCACCGCGCTAAAACAACTTTCTGTTGATTGCCGCCGCTAAGGAGACGTGTGATCATATCAGGATTCGGAGGGCGGATATCCAAAGCTTGGATCTGCTTGTCCGCAGACTCTCTGACAGCTCTTTCGGCGACTAAGCCAATGCGCGAGGATTGCTCTAACGTCGCGAGCGTTGTGTTTTCGGAAACCGACATGGGCAATACCAGTCCGTCATGACGTCGGTCGCGCGGCACCAGCACAATCCCATGCGCCACCGCCTGCGCTGCCGTCTTGACTTTGATCTCCTTGCCCGCAAGGGTCATGACACCGGATGTTTTGCGGCGCAAACCATAAATCGTTTCGATCAATTCTTCGCGGCCCGAACCGATCAGACCGGCGATGCCTAAGATTTGGCCTTTATTGACCGACATTGAAACATTCTGAAAATGCGTGCCGTCGCTCAAATCTTCGATTATCAGACCTTCGCTTTCCTCTCGCGAGTTTTTGGCCGGAAACATGTCGGCAATCTCTCGTCCTATCATAGCGTAAATCAATTCGCTTGACTGGTCGGCCGAGATGTTGTCGAACAGAGCGACGGTCCGACCGTGCCGAAACACGGTAACACGATCACAGATTGCGGTGATTTCGGACAGATAATGCGATACATACAGTATCGCGATACCTCGTGCCTTTAGTCGAGCGATGGCCTGCATGATAAGCTCGACCTCTTCGTTGGCCAATGGTGCGGTCGGCTCGTCGAACACCACCGCCTTGGCGGTGCCGTCGATCAGTGCGCGAGCGACCTGAACCAGTTTTTTTTCTGCTGTGCCGAGATCGCGGATCAGGCGCCCGCCTGAGACATTCAAACCGAGATTTTCCCGCAAGAAAGCTTCAGAGCGCCGCCGCATCTTCTGCTTTGACAGTCCGAACTTTCCGCTGATCTCCTGTCCCATAAACACCGATTCAGAGACGGTGAAATGCGGGACCAAATGCAGTTCCTGATGGATGAAACGAACGCCCGCGGCATGCACATCGGCGGGCGTTGCGGGAGCGTAAGTGCGCTCACCGATCATGATTGTGCCAGCTTCGGGCTGATAGACACCGGCCAGCACCTTGATGAGTGTGGATTTTCCAGCGCCGTTTTCTCCGATCAGCCCGTGCACTTCTCCGGGGAACACCTCTAGAGCGGCACCGTCAAGCGCCCGCACGCCAGGAAATTCTTTTACAATTCCCGTGAGCGAAAACGCCGGTTCTTCCATAGAAAAAGGCGGCGGAGAGATGCCGCCGCCCATTCAAAACCGATTATCAGTCGAGCGTGCCGTAGCCTAGAGCTTCATACACTTCCTTCGCACCGTCTTGGCCATACACTGGCAAGACGTCCACGTAGGTTTGTGGCAGGAGCGACTCGCCCGCGAAGTGGCGCGCGACGTTCATCGCAGAGGTCGACCCGATCAAGAACGGCTGCTGTGCCACATTCGCTACGAAGGGCGAGCCGTCTTCGGCCATGATCTCCAGCGTATCCGGTCCTCCATCAAGCGCAGTAACGATGATGTCAGTTCGCCCGGCTTCCTCAAGCGCCTGAACCACGCCGATCGCGGGTTGATCCCAGCAGCCGACATGGATGGCATCCAGCGTTCCTTCTGGATACTGCCTGAGAAGATCCAGCGTCTTTTTGCGGGCGTCCTCAGGTGCGTTCGCAAACTCTTCGGCGAGTTCAGGCTGAACAATTTCTATGCCAGGGTAATCCTGAAGAACGTATTTCCAAAGACCTGCCCGTATGCCGCAAATCCGCAGAGCATTCTCAAAAGCGTTAAACACCGCGACTTTGCCTTCTCCGCCCATGGCATCTGCCATGAAACGACCGATCGTGGTGCCCATATAATAATTGTCAGATGTCGTGTTGTTCACAGCGTGCGGGCTCGGATGGTCCACCGTGAACACCGGAATACCGGCATTCTTCAAGGCTTCGAATTTCGGTTCCACGGCGCCATCGCCAAGGATTGAAATCACCGCGTCGACACCGCTGTTCAAGAGTATGTCGTGATTGTCCGCGTGCATTTGGTTGTCGCGACCACCATCGACAGGGACGACTTCACCGCCAAGTTCTTCGACGGTACTTGTTGCACCGTTGAAAGCTTCACGGTCCCAGAAATGCTGTGTTCCCACAACCGCCACGCCGATTTTTTTGCCGGCAAGGCTCATATGACCGTCCGCGAACGTGGGTGCGGCCAGCGCGAGGCTAGCGAAAACCGTTGCAACTTTAAATGAAAAACGCATTGCAAACTCCTTGATGCTGATCGTTGAGACAAAACAAATCGGTTTACAAATGTCAAGTTTTGAATCACATTTACAGCTGATTAAGGAGGCGCATTTGACGGAAATCAGCTTGGCGCTGGATGTCGGCACGACAGCGATCAAGGCCGCGGCTTTCGGCTCGGATGGTCAGACTTTGGCGGCTGGTTCGGCACTGGCCGAGGTGCAATACGGTTCTGATGGATCGAACGAGCAGGATCCGGAAGCGGTCTGGATGTTAACGGCATCCTGCCTGCGTGAAGTCGCGGAAAGCGTGGATACGAATGCCATTGCCTCGCTCGGCATCTGTGCGCAGGGTGACGGGTTTTGGTCCCTTGATAAGACTGGCACTCCTGTCCATAACGCCATTCTCTGGTCCGACACCCGCAAGGCGGCAGCCGATGATCTCGCGGAACTTGCGGCAATCGGCGCCTTGAAGGAGGTAGGGCGGGGCTGCAACACCGCTCTTTGGCCCGGCACCTCCGCTCTGGGCTGGCGATGGCTGCGTCGGCATGCGCCAGAGCTTGCGCAAAGGGTCGCACATATCGTCACCTGCGGGGACTGGATCGCCCATCGGCTGACAGGCGTGCTGGCCACGGATTATTGCAACGCGACAATTCCATTTCTTGACATCGCGACCAAGACCTATGGCTCGGCTGTGGAAGCCCTTGGGTGTCAAGATGCAAGGGACAAGATATCCGATCCCCGCCCGGCGAATCGCCGACTTGGCTCCGTGACCGCCGAAGCGGCTGCAATGACTGGACTTCCCGAAGGGCTGCCGGTTGCTGTTGCTACGCTTGATGTTGGCGCGATGATCGTCGGGCTGGGCTTATCCGAACCAGGCGATACGATGATGATCCTTGGGACTACCGCAGTCGTGAACATTCTCACTGATCAGATCGAACCGAACGAAAATCCCATTGCTGCGACCATTCTGCACCCGACCGCTTATGAAGAAATCTCCATCCGGGTTCTTGCCCCGTCGACCGGTTCGGCGGCGTTTGATTGGTTCACCAGCCTTCACCCCCTCAGCCTACGTGGCAAGGACGCCGGCGAAACCGCAGAGAAACTCAACGCATTGGTTGATCGCGTGCCGGTAGGCGCTAACGGCGTGACCTTCCTTCCATACCTCAATGGCGAGCGCGCGCCGTTCGTGGATCCCAGCATTCGCGCGGGTTTTATTGGGATGGCAAGCGGAACAAAACGAGGAGAGCTCGGCCGTGCGGTGATGGAAGGCGCCGCGCTCAGTCTTAGACACTGTTTCGAAGAAGAAAGCGGTTTGCCGAACAAACCGGTGCAGCTGACCGGCGGCGGCGCGCGCAACCCGGTTTGGTGCCAGATCATCGCTGATGTGATTGGACAAAGTGTTCTGGTGAATACGGCCTCCGATCTTGGCCTTTGGGGTGCGGCTTGCATCGGTTCGGCATCGGTAAGCGGAGCGGATCCTGTCGCAACGGCACGTCGACGCGTCGGAGATCTTGATGTCTTTGCACCCTCTGCCGAACGCCATGCGGCATACGGCCAGGTCTTTGCCCGTTATCGAATGCTTTCTGACGCGCTCCGCGCCGTTTCCCGAGTGAATGAGATGTGTCAATGACCGGAACGATGAAGGCAGCCGTCAAATACGCGATTGACGATATTCGACTTGAGGAGCGCCCCATTCCCGAGATCGGACCGGGCGAGCTGCTTTTGAAAACGCGTGCCTGCGGACTGTGCGGTGGCGAAGCGATGGAGTGGTATAAGACCGAACCAGTGATTTTAGGCCACGAGACCTCGGGCGAAGTGGTCGGGGTCGGCACTGGTATAACCAACTACAAAGTCGGCGATAGGCTGTTTGTTAACCATCATGTTGGGCGTATCAACAGTCACTTATCAAGGCGCGGACATTTCACACGGGATCCGTTTTATAAATCCATGCGGCTCGACCCGGGTGGAGTGTGCGAGTATTTTCGCGTCACGGCGCAGCATCTGGCTATGGACACGCATAAGCTTCCGGACGAAATTTCCGACGAGGAAGCAGTGACCATTGAGCCTTGGTCCTGTGTGCTTTCTGGCCTGAAAGTGTGCAACATTCAGCCCGGAGACACGGTCGCTGTCGTGGGTGCCGGATTCATGGGGCAGGGCTTTGTTCATCTCTCGCCGCTTTTCGGCGCCGGTAAGGTTGTGGCATTGGATTTTTCTGACTGGCGGCTTGGTCAAGCCCTTAATTTCGGTGCGACTCATACGATCAACCCAAAGATCGAAGATCCGATTGAAGCGATGCGGGGTTTGAATAACGGCCGTCTGGCCGACACGGTGATTGTGACTGTTCCGTCATCTGCGGCATGGGATCAAGCGATGCGATTGACTGGGACTGGCGGATGCCTGCATCTTGGCGCCCCGCTGCCTCATGGCACAGACTGGATTCGGGATGGTTGCGAGGCGTATTTTGATCAAGTCACGGTCACATCGCGATATTCGTCCGACCATACAGACACTTACAGCTATATTCGGCTGCTCGAAGCAGGCCGCGTCAATGCGCGTCAAGCGATCACCCATCGCTTCGACATCGCCGACACCGCGGTCGCGTTTCGTCTTTTGACCGCGGCCGAAAACTCCTTAAAGATCGTCATCTTTCCCCAGGGTTTGCACGATGCTTGAAGCTCTGAAAGTCGAAGTTTGCGCTCAGAATCTAGAACTTCCGCGCAATGGATTGGTGGCCGGATCGGGCGGCAATGTGTCCGGTCGCGACCCTGAAAGCGGATTGATCGCAATCAAACCGTCGGGGGTCAAATTCGCGGACCTAACCCCTGAAGACATCGTTGTTGTCGATCCAAGCGGCGCTGTGGTCGAAGGCAAATTGAAGCCTTCGGTCGATACCGGAGTTCATCTTTACATTTACCAACACAGACCGGAGGTTTTTGGAATTGCGCACACCCACTCCCCATATGCGACAAGCTTCGCCGCGCGGGGCGAGCGGATACCCGCGGTGCTCACGCCGATCACCCATCTCATCGGGCGCGATGTGCCGTGCTCACAATTTGCGAGGCCGGGCGACACGGAAACCGGACAAGCTGTCATCGAGGCGGCGCAAGGTGGGCATGCTGTGCTTGTGAAAGCGCACGGAGTCTTTTGCATGGGGGAGTCCGCCACCGAAGCCACAAACTGCGCAATCTATCTGGAAGAAGCAGCGATGACGACGCATATCGCTTTATGCCGAGGACCGGTCGAGGAGCTGCCGCCCGAAGAGATAAGCCGATGCTACAAATGGTTTCGTGAAAATTACGGACAGCGATGACCTAGAAACGCGGCGAGATCATTAGCGATTTTTGTCGGGTTTCCACGACAAGAGTTTGCTTTTTGTCGAAGATTTAACAACCGGAAAGAGATGCGGTGACCGGTAAGCTCACTGTCCGACCCCTTCATCCGCCTTTCGGAATCGAGTGTGAATGGCTATCAGATATCCGGACGGCAACAGAGCTGAAATCTTGCGGTCTTTAACGCATCAGCTCTATTGCCGGCTTGGAAGAAATTCAGCTTGCAAACTCAGTCAGATCGACATGCAGACATACTTCATTTCCAGGAAATCCTCCACCCCATGGCGAGAGCCTTCACGACCGAGACCAGATTGTTTAACGCCCCCAAACGGCGCGACTTCTGTCGAAAATAAGCCCGAATTAACGGCGACAATCCCGTACTCCAATGCTTCGGAAACACGCCAGACTCGTGACAGGTCTTTAGCATAAAAATAGGCGGCGAGTCCGAAAATCGTGTCATTCGCGAGCTCCATCACCTCTTCTTCGGTTTCAAAACGGAACAAAGGCGCAACTGGACCGAATGTCTCATCATGAGCGATCAGCATTTTTTGCGTAACTTCCGCCACGACCGTCGGTTCAAACCAGTAACCACCGAGCGAGTGCCGCTGTCCACCTGTCAATACGCGTCCGCCTAGCGATTGGGCGTCGGCGATGTGTGACTCGACTTTTTCCACGGCTTCCTGGTTGATCAGGGGACCGGTGTTCACACTTGGATCCAAACCGTCACCGAGTTTGAGGTTTTTGGCCGCCTTTGTCAGCTTTTCAGCAAATTCATCGTAGACGCCGGATTGAACATAGATCCGGTTTGCGCAGACACAGGTTTGACCGTTGTTTCGGTATTTGGAAATCATCGCCCCCTCGACTGCCGCATCCAAATCTGCGTCATCAAAAACAATGAATGGAGCGTTGCCGCCGAGTTCCATGGAGACTTTTTTGACCTGCTGGCCAGCTTGACTGAGCAAAATCCGGCCAACTTCAGTTGAACCGGTGAATGTAATTTTCCTCACCGCTTCGTTAGAACAGAATTCCTTGCCCACTTCACGCGACCGCTTTGAAGTTACAATGGACATTACGCCTGACGGGATACCTGCGCGTTCGGCTAAGACGGCCATGGCAAGGGCAGATAAGGGTGTTTCGCTGGCCGGCCGTCCAACAAATGTGCAGCCGACAGCAAGTGCTGGCGCGACCTTTCGCGCGATCATCGCGTTTGGAAAGTTCCAAGGCGTAATGGAAGCAACTACTCCTACCGGCTGTTTCAGCACCAAGATCCGCTTATCTGCCAAATGTCCGGGAACGGTTTCGCCGTAGATTCGCTTTCCTTCTTCTGCAAACCATTGAAGGAAAGAGGCCCCATAAATGATCTCACCCTTGGCTTCGGCCAGTGGTTTACCCATTTCGGCTGTCAATATGGTTGCGAGGTCGTCGGCATTTTCGATCATTAGGCGGTACCATTCCAAGAGAATGCTTGATCTCTCTTTGGCTGCTCTCGCCGCCCACGCCTTCTGTGATTTTTCAGCCGCATCGATGGCTCGCCGCACCTCGGCTAAGCCAAGATCAGGGACAGATGCCACGATATCGCCACGAGCAGGATTGACGACATCAAATTGTCCGCCGTCATCCGCTTCAATCCATTCACCTGCTACATAAGATTTTGTTGCAAGCAGCGAGGGATCGTTCAGCAATGAGCGAAGATTCGTTTTGTCAAGCATAAAGGTGGTCCTTTGAATTCATAATTGAGTAGGCGAAGCCTATAATTTAGTGACGCTGAATCGTCAAAACCAAAGCCCTATAAGAATCGCTGAGAAATCAAAGAAAGTAATGCATCCAGGACCCAAAAATCTAATAACCGACGTTCAGGGCATCCTTGTTGGCAACGCCCAGGATAGATCAATCAAGACTGGAACCAGTGTGGTAACTTCGGATCGACCGTTCACCGCGGCGGTTCATGTAATGGGAGGGGCGCCCGGGACGCGGGAAACCGATTTGCTCGCGCCCGATAGACTGGTGCAGGAAGTTGATGCCATCGTGTTATCGGGCGGGTCAGCCTATGGACTGGATGCAGCATCTGGTGTGGCTGACGAATTAGCGGCATCGGGCCGCGGCTACAAAGTTGGACCCGCTTGTGTGCCGATCATCCCGTCCGCAATTCTGTTTGATCTCTTGAATGGCGGGGCAAAGAATTGGAAGTGCAATCCATACCGCGACCTTGGAAGATCAGCGTATCGAAATGCAGTTGAAGAATTTGACATCGGCAGCATCGGCGCGGGCTTCGGAGCGACCACTTTTGATTTGCGCGGTGGGTTGGGATCGGCTTCGGCGGTTACTAAAGAAGGTTACATGGTCGGTGCATTGGTTGCAGTCAATTCCTTTGGTTCAGCCGTGCAGAATGGCGGGCCGCATTTCTGGGCAGCACCATTTGAGATTGGTTACGAGTTTGGTGGATTGGGACCGGCAGCAGAATGCGATCCAAGTTGGGAACCAGAAATCGAGGGAATAGAAGCCAGCGCAAATCAGAACACAACAATCGCAGTTTTGGCAACGGACGCCGATATCAATCAGGCGCAGGCAACTCGATTAGCGGTTGCTTCACACGCTGGCCTAGCAAGAGCGATTATGCCCTCTCACACGGTTTTCGATGGCGATGCGATTTTTTCGGTTGCGACCGGCCGCGCTGCGCTGACCAACGGGGAAGTTAGCATGTTGAGCCTCTGCCATGCGGCGTCTTCCTGCCTTGCGCGGGCTGTTGCAAGAGGGATTCATGCTGCTTGCGCTGATCACAGCGGTCCGGTGCCGAGCTGGGGCCAAAAATTCACCTGAAGCCAATCGTGGCGTCGGGCAAATGTCACTAGAATTGAAACATGCGGGAGACGGACCCTAATGGATCCACGAGATTATTCTTTCTCCGGCCTCCGAATAACGGAACGGCACAGCTGAGGGTGAAACCGGGTTGCTGAGCCATTTTTGCACAGCGCACAGCACTCGTCCGGTGATTTCAGGCAAGTCCAATTTGTGCGCTTCGTCCAACGATGCCCAGTGAAGGTGGCGTAGTTCGTCCGAGGCGAATTTGAAGTCATCAGGATCGCTCAAGAGCGAAACACGCTCAACCTCTCCGACAAAAAATCTGGCATCAAACCGACGACTGCGACCGGGGGGCGTTATTGCACGATATATAAATGTTAAGTTTTTTGCGCATGGTCTGAATTCGTCGGCGCAAAATGATTGCCAACAATCCGCCAACTGTTGATCACGCGGTGAGACTTGCCGAGCAAGTCTCAGTCCTGTTTCTTCCCAAAGCTCGCGCACCGCGCAGAGAAGAAGCTGATCCACCAGACTTGGCGAGCTGTTTTGTTCCAAGCGTCTCAAATTGGTCTGATCTGGTCGCTCGGAAAGTTCTATCATCGAATCGGCCTGGTCCACAGCTCCGCCCGGAAAAACAAACTTTCGGGGCATAAAAACTGCGTGTTCACCCCGTTGGCCGAGAAGTATTTTGGGGCAGGTGGAGCGATCGCGAAGCAAGACAATGCTTGCCGCATCGCGGATTGTGGGATCGGTGTCCGGAGATGTTTCAAGTGTAGTCGCCATACGGCTTTATCTAGCATCCATTCGAAAAAATGAGAATAGTGCTCCGATTCACGGAATCAGACCACGATTGCGCATTAGTCCATTTGCCAATGAGGCAGTTACAAGATTTGACTGTGCTTAAGCGCATCATGGCTAATGTGATAGATTGTCGGCGTGGCAACCGGCCTCAACTGCGGTTTTCAAGGCAAACGTGAAATTTGTAAGCCCTACACTTAGTTGTCTTTGGCAACAGAATGCGCATTTTGCTGCTAATGGGATTACAAACAGCAGCCGCGGATCAGGCTGTCAAATGACATGGTTAAGATTCAATCGAGGGAAATAGAAATGGAAGCAAATCACCGTTTGGCGCGACTCATTGACGGGCAGGGGTTTGTCGCTGCGTTGGATCAAAGCGGAGGATCAACGCCAAAGGCGCTTCGGCTCTATGGAATTACCGAAGATTGCTATTCAACCGAAGACGAAATGATGTGTCTCATGCACGCTATGCGTGTGCGGATCGTGTCGTCTCCCGCCTTCAGCAGCAAAAATCTCATCGGGGCTATTCTATTTGAAAGAACTATGCAGTCCGAAATCAACGGCAAGCCGTCTGCCGACTATATCTGGGAGGATTGCGGTGTCTTGCCGTTTCTCAAGATTGACCTCGGACTTGAGGAAGAAAGGGACGGCATAAGCCTCATGAAGCCGATTGCGGATATTGATGGGAGGACTAAGCGAGCCCGCGAATGTAACATGTTCGGCACCAAAATGCGTTCGGTCATTCATCAGCCAGGCCACGCAAGGGTTGCCGAAATTGTTAGTCAACAATTCGAGTTTGCCAATCGAATCCTTGATGCCGGATTGGTGCCGATAGTGGAGCCGGAGATATCGATTATCTGCCCGGAAAAGGATGACTGCGAGGCCATGTTGAGGGATGCGCTGCTTGAGCAACTCGACAATCAGTCAGAGGGTCGCGAAGTAGCGTTTAAGCTGACCCTTCCCGAAACTGCTAATCGGTATGCGGAAGTCAGCGCGCATCCCAGAGCGCTGCGCTTGATGGCCTTAAGCGGCGGATACGATCAAGCTGAAGCCTGCAGCCGTTTGGCAGCCAACAGCAATATGGTCGCCAGTTTCTCCCGTGCGCTTGTGGAAGGTCTTTCTCACAGCATGAGCGATGCTGAGTTTGATGCTGCATTGGAACGCTCTGTTCGCCGAATTCATCAGGCCTCGGTCACCTGATGCCTTTTGTGAGAACACCTTCAAGTTTGGCGTTCCGGTCCTTATCGTGGCAGATGGGTTGGGCTTTTTTGCAGACTTGGAGAGCCAGGTGATCGACGATGAGCACGACACTGTTTGCTTTGCGGAACCGCTTCGTTTCACTTGCGGTGCGATCACGGAACCGCCGCTGATAGCCAGAAAAGACCACTTGGCGCACCACCGCTGGCCGCGGACTGCGATACCTGCCGTTCGGAAAATAGGGGCGGCACACACCTGCGAGACTTTCCCATTCTTAAGATTAAGGAGCCTCTTGCAAAATTGGGCCGCGCACCTGGTTTTCTGCGAAAAAACGCTGAAATCGAGGGGTGCGGGGTTGTAAGGAATCGGCCATCCGCGGTATCTTGCAACCAGTAAAACCACAAAATAACGGAGGTGTGGCCGATGTCCCTGCAAGAGAGTATAAATGATCGCTGGGGATTTTTTCAAGCGGAACTTTTTCCTTTTCTCGGCGAAGAGGCCGGTCCGCTCTGCGACAGCCATGAGCAGCTCGTCATAGCGATCGAGTATTCCAGACTGGAGCATCAGATCCGGTTCACCGGCCGCAGGCCCGGCCGGCCGCGGGAAAGCCGGTTGAGGCTGGCCCGCGCATTTCTTGCCAAGGCGGTGTGCGATCTGCCCACAACCCGGTCTCTGATCGATCGTCTGCATTGCGACCGGGTGCTGCGGCAGCTGTGCGGCTGGCTGCGCCGCTATGAAGTTCCCTCCGAAGCGACGTTTTCGCGGGCTTTCGCGGAGTTCGCCGGGGAAGGCCTGACGGAGCGCGTTCACGATGCCATCGTCAAACAGATGTTTGACAATCATCTCGCCGGTCATCTGTCCCGGGACTCGACGGCGGTCGAGGCCCGCGAGAAAGCGGTTCCGAAGCCGGGCCGGAAGGCCGGGGCGAAACGCCGCCCGGGCCGTCCGCGCAAAGGAGAGGAAGTGAAAAAGCCGCTCACCCGCCTGCAGCGTCAGCCAAGGATGACGCTGGAAGAGATGATCGGGGATCTGCCCTCGGCCTGCGACTTCGGCGTCAAGAAGGACAGCAGGGGCCGCCGCGGTTTCTGGAAGGGATACAAGCTCCATGCCGATGTCGCCGACGGCGGCATCCCGGTCAGCTGCCTTCTCACATCGGCCTCGCTGCATGACAGCCAGGCGGCTCTGCCCCTGGCGGCGATGTCGGCCGAACGGGCCGACAGTCTCTGCGATCTCATGGACAGCGCTTATGACGCCGATGAAATCCGCGCATGCTCTCTCCGCCTCGGCCATGTTCCCCTGATCGAGCCGAACCCGCGCCGGAACCGGGAGCTCAAGGCGGAGCTTCACAGCAGCCGGCGCGCCGACCGCGCCGCGCGTCATGTGCCGGCCGAAACGGCGCGCATGCGGGAACGCTCGACGGTGGAGCGTTTCTTCGGCCGCCTCAAGGACCAGTTCGGGGCCAAGCATGTCCGGGTGCGCGGCAATAAGAAAGTGTTCTGTCATCTGATGTTCGGCGTGATCGCCCTGCTGACCGATCAGATGATGCGCATGAACATCTGAACCGGCTTCAATCCCTTATCACCGCCCCCGGAGAGCTTCCTGTCTCGGGAAGGCGCTCCCGCTCGCCTTGAAAAAAGCCGAAAGCCGGAAAAAAGGGCCAAACCGGCTCCGGCACGGCGAATCAGGACGAATCCCGACCCTCCAAGCCCGTGATCAGGGCCGGGCGGCGACCGTCAGCCGGACCGGAGCTCCAAAAGCCGGCATCATCGAGGAATTTTGCAAAAACCTCTAAGTTCAGAAATTCTGGTTGACCCTAACAAGAGACGGCGTGCATTGACGCCCGTTTCCTCGAACTGGCTCAATCCCAAATGTAACACTGGTGAGCCAAGAACGAGCTTGTACTATCAGAGTATATATCGGTTTTTTCTAAACTGTCGGTCGCAATAGCTGCGCTCTCCGGGACTGGATTCGCCGGCTTAGGCCCGATAACCGTTTCAACAGTTCTCCCGGGCTTCGGGGTGGTTCCGAGAGCTTGGTAAACCGCCTGCTGCTCCAGCTGCGTCCGCATCGTCTGAACGAGCTGTTTAGCGATCACCGGCACGAACAGATTACGGTCCGCAGCAGTTCCTCTCGGCTCCAGCCGGTGAGGTTGCTTCGCAGGCACGCAGTGGAGCACGCTAAGGTATATGAATATGGATCCTCTGCGCGAGATGAAACTTCAACATTACGGACCCGCCGTCACATGATCGAAAGTGCGAAAGATTCTGGACACTACCCATGAACCAAGCCGTTTTGGCGTTTCGGCGCTTTGGGGATACGTCGCTTTCTTACCGTGGTATTGATGGTCATCCAATTCTCACCAGCTACGGCCTTTACGATATTGTCGTCGAAAGGATTTGATGACGTGCGAGATGACACTGCTCGTTCTGTTTAAGAGAAGGGGTAAACGGAATGACAGACAATGTCGTTGCACATCGTCTTTGCGTCGGCTGTTGTCTTAAATTCCGCACAGGAATTCGTCCACCAAATTGCGTGTTACGGTTTTCAAAGCCTCGATATCTGATTTGTTGGCCGCTTTGGCCTTCATAAATACTTCTCTTTGCCGGTCGGAGGAATTGCCTCGCTTGACAATTCTGCGGATTCCCAAAAATTCATCTAATATGCCCAGTTCTTCGGCGTCTTCAGAGAACAGAGAAATAATTTCCTCGGCAAGGTCAGCAAATGGAATGGGAGCAGTCTTGCCGTGATCGATAAGCGGTTGGCTCATGCCGTGGCGCTGCGCCCGCCAGCGGTTCTCATTGATCAATGTCGGTGGATAGGTGCGCCAGCGCTGATTGAGAGCTCGAAGCCTAAACAAAAATGCGATCAGAGACTGAAACAATGCCGTCAGGGTAACTGTATCTTCGTGCAGGCTGCATACATCGGTAATGCGCTGCTCGATTGTTGGAAACTTCGAAGATGGCCTTATATCCCACCAAAGTTTCGATCCGTCTTCCAAACACTTTGAGTCAACGAGATGACTGACAAGCCGTTCGTATTCGGCGAATGAACTTAGCGTATCCGGCAGACCGGTTCGTGGCAAAGAGTCAAATACAGCAAGACGGTAGGATGCAAGAGATGTATCGTCACCTTCCCAGAATGGCGACGAACAAGAAAGCGCGAGCATGTGCGGAAGAAAGTAAGTGGCTTGATTCATCAAATCAATACGGAGATCAGGATCTTCGATGCCGATATGTATGTGCATTCCGCAAATCAGTAGTCTCCGAGCGCTTTGTCCGAGATCCTGACGAAGGGCATTATAACGTTCCTTGGGTGTGTGAGTTTGTTCACGCCATTTGGAAAAAGGATGGGTGGAAGCCGCGATGATCGCATAACCGAACTTATCGGCGGTGCTGGCGACGGCAGAACGCAGCTCGGCCAATTCCTGGCCAGCTCCAGCCGCAGTTTTATGCGGTGATGTGCCAACCTCGATCTGGCATTGCATATATTCGTTGGTTGATTTGCCCGCCGTCAGCTTTTGACATTCCAAAATAAATCGAGGGTCGGGAGTGGGAACGAGACCGGTCGTTTCCTGATCAATGATCAGATACTCTTCCTCAATGCCAAGGGTTAATTCGGGACGCGAGATCATTTTCGGATTTCCTATCGGCTGTGTTGGTCTTTGAAGTCACAGGTTCTCTTGCAAGAGATACTCAAAATAGCCTTACGAGCCCTTTGCAAAATCAGGCCGCGCGCCCGGGTTTCTGACGGAAAACGCTGAAATCGAGCGGTTTCGGGGCTGCAAGGACTCCGCCATCCGTGGTATCTTGCAAATGTAAAAACCACAAAATAACAGAGGTTTGGCCGATGTCCCTGCAAGAGAGTATAAATGATCGCCGGGGATTTTTTCAAGAGAAACTTTTTCCTTTTCTCCGCGATGAGGCCGGGCCGCGCATTTTTTGCCAAGGCGGTGTTCGATCTGCCTACAACCCGGTCTCTGATTGATCGTCTGCATTGCGACCGCGTGCTGCGGCAGAAAGGAGGTAGTGTCCAGAATCTTTCGCACTTTCGATCATGTGACGGCGGCTCCGTTATGTTCGTCAGCTGGTATACCCACGCGCAATCATGAGGAAATTCATATCCTAATCGTGAGGCATAGGCCGTCGTGCGCGCGGTGGGTTTCGGACAACTTCACATGATTTGCGAATTTCTCCGAACAGGAACGATGGTCGTCAGTGCTAATCCGGTTGAACTGGAGGTTAAAATAGATGCGTTTGTAGTGAGTGTTCAGCTTAGCGGTTTTGGTTGCCGGTACGACCGAACAAAAAAATGTTTGAAGTTGGCGAAAAAACACTCCTTGCTTCATGTGCTTTGCCGTACAGATCCTCCAGATCCTCAAGAAAAAATCAGAACCACAAGGAGTTGAGAGGCTGCGATTGCCGCCAGAAATATACGGCGCAACCTCGTAGCGCTGGTTGGTCGTCGCGAATAAGGCAAATGCTGAACTGATCCATAAAGTCTGTGAATCGGCCTTTGGAAGTGAATGCATCTATAAGCCTGTCGGTATGCAGATTTGGCAGCAATGCCTGAATGACACCGCCGGTCAAATAGATGCCACCATATGGCAGGTGGGTCAGCGCGAGATCCCCGGTGACTGAACCGAGTATCCCGGACATGACAGATTGATAAGCATATTTGTTTGAATTCAGCTGATTGTCGGAACCGGTCAGTTCGGCAATCCATGCGCGAACAGTCTCGGTGCCCCGACCGGACAGGACATCTTCAATGCAGGCGAAACCATAGGTATCTTCGATGTGGTGTTTCAGCATTTTCTCCGTTGCCTCGGATACAGCTAGGCTTGAGTGTCCACACTCCGATGGCGCAACAAAACGTCCCGATTCCGTCGTGTGGACCGCAACAGCATTGAAACCAGTGCCTGCATTGATCACCAGCTTTGTGTCATTGACCTGATAGCTGGCCCCCGCTTTTAAGACCTGCACATCGCTCGAACCAAGCAAGTGCACACCATATCCGATCGCCTGCAGATCATTAATTACGACTACCCGTTCCGCCCCGACAACCTCGCAGAGAGAATCCGCGCAGATGACCCAATCTCTGTTCGTCAGTCGACCTTGGCCGTTGTTCACTGTACCGGCAACAGCTATGCAACAGCCGCATAGCCTGTCATTGGTTTGCTCAGAAAGATATTGCTCTATTACAGATTCAAGGTTCGAGAATTGTTTGTTGTCATATCGACGCAGCGTTTCGGACCGAAGTTCGGCGTCCATAGCAATAGCAAGCCGTGTATTCGTTCCCCCGACATCCGCTACAAGCAACGGTGCTGCGGTGTCTCTGTGGTTGTGCATATTCATCGGCTCATGCAATCCTTGAGTGCGAAATATGACTCTTTCGGTGTTCGCTGGAACGTTTCATGGTCAACATGCACAATGCCAAATCGTTTTCCGTAACCGAGCGCCCATTCGAAATTGTCCAGTAAAGACCAGACAAAGTATCCACGCACGTCGATACCGTGATCGATCACTGACTTGACTACGTTCAGATGGTCCAACAAAAAGGAGATCCGAACTGCATCATCGATACGACCGTCAGTGACCAAGTCGGCTGCCGCCATCCCGTTTTCGGTCACATAAAGAGGCAGGCCGTCTGCGTATTCATCCCAGACCATACGAAGAAAATGACCCAGACCTTCGCTGTAGATTTCCCAGCCTAAATCGGTTTTTTGCAGCGAGCCTTCGACTTCCAGGAAGTCCCCGAACATTCCAGTCGGCCCAGCGGAGATCAATTTGCGCGTGTAATAGTTGAGTCCGATCCAATCGATCGGCGCTGACATATCCGCGAAGTCCTTTTCCCAGCCAGTTGGAAGGTGCGGTTCCAGTCCAATGAGAGCCAGATTAGGATAATTCCCTCTTCGAATGGCGCGGAGAAACCATTGGTTGTAGATTTGATCATAAAGGCGCGCCGCTTCGAAAGCGGCAGCACTGTCATCTGCCGGAAGGCTGCATTCAAAATTTACTACCAGACCGATATTCCTTATCCCCAGACTGCGCAGGGCCTGCACGGCTTTGCCGTGTGCTAGCGGCACGTGATGCATGGCCCGCGCGGTGGCACGGATATCGCGCAGCCCTGGAGCGTGCTGTCCAAGGAAATGACTCAGCCACGCGATGCACCACGGCTCATTGATCGGAGCGACTGCGTGAATGCGGTCGCCGATTCTCCGCATCAATATTGTTGCATAATCCGCGAACCAATTGGGCATATCGGGATTGGTCCAACCTCCTAAATCAGCAAGTGGGGAGGGGAGTTCCCAATGGTAAAGCGTGAGGTTGGGTTTGAGGTTGTGTGAACAGATTCCGTCGACTAACCGGTCGTAGAAGTCCAAACCTTCTGTGTTTGATTGACCTCGCCCTTCCGGCAACACCCTTGCCCAAGATGCAGAAAATCTCCATGTGTCAAACCCGGCGTCAGCTGCTAGGCTCAGATCTTCCGGCCAACGATTGTAATGATCACAGGCAAGTGCGCCATTCTGGCCGCCGACGACATTCCCAGGGGTCGCTGCGAAACTGTCCCAATGAGTCTGTCCCGCTCCGCCGAATTGGTGTCCTTCGGTCTGGTAGCTGGATCCAGCAACACCGAACTGGAAGTCTTTGGGAAAGTCGCTTCGTTTGATTGCCATCCCATTCATTGGCGAAGAATCCAAGGTTGTTTCCGCTTGCCCAATAAGTCAAGTTCCTCTGAAGCATTTATCAAAGCAAAACAGCGGAAAATCAAGATCATCTTCGTTAGGCGCGCTGCTTGACGGGGTATGAAATCTCTTCGGCTTTGCACACAGCTCCGGGCGGCGCTTTTCGAGAGGACCGGTGAAAGACTATGCAAAAATGACGAGGCAGCGGATGTCTGAATTGAGGAGTCTTTAAGAACCGGGCCGTCAAACCTTGGTTTTCTTGACGAGCAGCCGCTACCCATTCGATTGGCTCGGATATGCCCCGCTTGTTCGGATAGTGATGAAATCATTGTCGAGCGGGAAAATTCGCCATTGCTCAGTCGGTTCTGGACGAGTTTCCGTCTTCAATCACGAAGTCCCGCTGTGATCAGGCATAGGGACCGGTCCCTGTGGACGGCCCCTCGACGAAATCAACTTCCCAGAGTTCTGTAATCGGTTGCTGGCGGGGGTTCCTAATCAGGGAGAGAATCATTTCGGCGCAACGTCGACCGGCTTTCCTTATCGAGGAGTGCACAGCGGTAAACAGGGGTTGATCCTTGGCATTTCCAAAATATCCGAGCTCGTCATCATGCGTGACGATGGAGACATCCTTTCCCGGTTTCAACTGCAGTTCCTGCAAAGCTCGCCATGCTCCGGTGGCAATCAATGTCGATGAGGTCAGCAGAGCGGTGGGCGGGTTCGGGCCGCGCATCAGCGACTTGGTGGCGAGAAAGCCGAATGGTTCAATCATTTCATCAGACTTGATGATTGTTGGATCAACTTCGATGCCGCGGCTGTGCAAGGCGGCGCTGTAACCGCGGAGACGGCGATAGGCAAAGTCCATGACCGTCGACCCGTTAAGCAGGGCAATGCGGCGGTGTCCTAACAGAAGCAAGTGCTCAGTGGCCGTTTGAAAGGCGCTGAAATTATTAATGTCCATCCAGCTGTATTCTTCGTTCAACATTGAGGATCGTCCATGAACCAAGAACGGAATGCCGATTCTATTCAGGAAGCGTATCCGTTGGTCACCGACGCGTGGACCGCTGACGATGATTCCGTCGCATGTTCCTGCAGCAAAAAGCCGTCTGCATTTTTCTTTGATCGTTTCATCACTCACGATTGACAAGGTCATTTCGTAACCTTCGCGTTCATAAATCTCGAATGCACCGGCGATGAAGTCGGTGAAAATGGGATCCATCAACGTTTTTTGGTTGGATACAGGGATCACATGCGCGATGGCTTTCGCGACGCCCGTGGCTAGTCTCGTGGCATGAGTGTTCGGCATGTAGCCGTGCAGACGCGCTGCTTCCACGACCCGCTGCCGTGTGACTTCGTTGACTTCTGGATATCCATTCAACGCACGGCTGACCGTCGTTTGAGAAAGTTCGAGAATCACAGAAAGATCTTTAAGGTTCATTTTTCCGGTTGCTTAAATTAATTTGTTAATATAAACAGTTGTGATTATAATGAAAAGTGTCACAGTCATTCAAAGCGCTTTGGATAATTATCAAGTGGGACTTTATCCAATCAAGAAGGTGAGAGGAAAGCAATGAAACGACTAATGATAAGCTGCGCCGTGACGGGCGCGTTAGCCGTCAGTCCTGCCTTGGCGCAAGACATGATGGTTGAAATAGGCGATGAAAGATTCACCTGGGACGGTTTTGACGAACTTTCAAATGGCGAGCTGGAAGGTCAAACTTTGACCATTCTCGGACCTTGGCTCGGACCCGACAAGGCCTTGGTCGAAAGCGTCCTTGTTTATTTTAGTGCGGCGACCGGAGTAAAAGTTGAGTATTCGGGCTCCGACAGTTTCGAGCAACAGATTGTGATTGATGCCGAAGCGGGTTCGCCGCCCAATATCGCGGTGTTTCCGCAGCCTGGTCTAGCAGCCGATTTGGCATCCAAAGGATTTCTTGCCAATTTGGGCGAAGATACCGCTGAGTGGATCAGAAACAACTATGCTGCCGGAAGTTCTTGGGTTGATCTTGGCAGATTTACCGGTCCCTATAACGAGAAGGAACTCTATGGCTTCTTTTACAAAGTCGATGTGAAGTCGCTTGTCTGGTACGTGCCGGAAAATTTCGAGGATGCAGGGTACGAAGTTCCAGAATCCATGGAAGAGTTGCTCGAATTGTCCGATCAAATGGTTGCCGACGGCGAAACGCCCTGGTGCCTTGGCATCGGTTCCGGCGGCGCCACAGGATGGCCTGCCACTGACTGGGTAGAGGACATCATGCTTCGCACCCAGACCCCGGAAGTTTATGATGATTGGGTTGCTCATAACATTCCATTCAACGATCCCGCGGTCATTAACGCGCTCGAAACTTACGGCATGTTTGCGCTGAACGACGACTATGTTGCCGGAGGCGCCAGCGCGGTGGCATCGACTGATTTCCGTGACAGTCCGGCCGGCCTGTTTGCCTCGCCGCCGCAATGCTACATGCACCGTCAAGCATCGTTTATTCCTTCGTTCTTCCCCGATGGTGTGGAAGTGGGTGTCGATGCAGATTTCTTCTATTTTCCAGCATTTGCCGGCAAGGATCTAGGACGTCCAATTCTCGGTGCGGGAACGCTGTTTGCAATTACCGGCGATTCTCCGGCGGCGAGGGCGTTCATCGATTTTCTTAAACTGCCGTTGGCGCATGAAATCTGGATGGCGCAGACGGGCTTCCTGACACCGCATCTCGGAGTGAACACAGACGTTTACACCGATCCAACGGTCCGTGCCATGAACGAAATTCTGCTGAATGCCACGACATTCCGCTTCGATGGCTCAGACCTCATGCCCGGAGCGATCGGAGCTGGCGCATTCTGGACCGGTATGGTCGACTTTTCATCCGGCAAGAGCGCTGCGGATGTGACGGCTGAAATCGAAGAGGTTTGGAATACGCTCTAAACGAACCAATGCTGCTGGCCTGAGCGCAGGCCAGCAACCTCATTCATAAGGAAGGCACTGATATGGAACAGGTTCTGTTGGCGATCGTGACGATTATTGTCGGTGTCTTCGGCTGTGTCGCATACTTTTATTTTTCAAATTTAGCGCTGGACACAATCTTTCCGCCGCGTGGCCCGCAGGCAGGCCGGAATATCAACCGAACGTCGGCTATTCGGCCTTGGCTCTTTCTCGGACCGGCAATCATTCTGTTAAGTCTTTACCTGGTCTATCCGGTATTCAATTCAATTTGGCTGTCGCTGCATGACGCTTCTGGTGACCAATTTATCGGTCTTGACAACTATTTCTGGATGATCGGCGACGAAAAATTTCAAGAATCGCTGCGCAACAACATTCTCTGGCTAATCGTCGTTCCGACTCTTTCAACACTGTTTGGTCTGATCGCTGCTGCCGTCACCGACAGAATTTCTTGGGGCAATTTTGCGAAATCCATGATTTTCATGCCGATGGCGATTTCATTCATCGGTGCGGCCGTGATCTGGAAATTCATCTATGACTACCGTGGTGAAGGCACGACCGAAATCGGGTTGCTGAATGAACTGGTCGGTCTGTTCGGAGTGAAGCCTCAACCGTGGCTCACGCTTATCTTGTGGAACAATTTTCTTCTTATGGCGGTCCTGATCTGGATTCAGACCGGTTTTGCAATGGTCATATTGTCGGCTGCCCTGAGAGGCATACCTGAAGAAACCATTGAAGCCGCAATTTTGGACGGCGCATCACCGCTGCAGGTGTTTTATCGGATTAAAGTTCCGCAAATCTGGGGAACCATCGCTGTGGTTTGGACGACCATAACAATTCTGGTGCTGAAAGTCTTTGACATTGTTTTGGCCATGACCAACGGGCAGTGGGGCAGCCAGGTTCTGGCAAATCTGATGTTCGATTGGATGTTTCGCGCTAACGATGCAGGCCGGGCTTCGGCGATCGCATTGGTCATAATGGTGATGGTGACTCCGATCATGATTTGGAACATCCGAAATGCGCGCAGAGAAGCGCTCTGAAGGGAGCATCTAATGGACAATATCGCAGGCACGCGCGCACGTCTGGTTTGGGCAGTCAATCTCTCGGCAGCCGCCTTGGTGCTGCTTTGGGTCATTCCAACATTGGGACTTTTGGTTTCATCTTTCAGAGACCGCGACCAGATTGTCACCAGTGGATGGTGGCAGGCCCTGTTCACTTCTGAACAAAGCGGTTTTGTGCGTTCAGCTCTTCCGGAAACGCAGATTGAGGACGACGGTTTATTTGTAATTGCGGGTAATCTGGCTAGCGAGCTTGATGACGGCGAGATCATCGCCTTTGGCGTTAGTTCTCGCGATCCGGCTGCATTTTCGCCCGGCGACACAGCGCCAATGACCAAAGACCGCACGATGACCGTGCTGGAAAACGGCGATTATCGTATCACTTCTCCGGAGCCGCACAGCGGCAGTCGTGGGGTTCGCATTTTTGTAACGACAATTGAGCCGCCGCGCTTTACGTTCGAAAATTACAACACAGTGATTTTCGCCGAGGGGATCGGTCGATCGTTCCTCAATACTTTTTCTGTGACGATTCCTGCGACGGTCATTCCGATTCTGGTTGCCGCGTTCGCTGCTTACGCCTTGGCTTGGATGCAATTTCCGGGGCGGGCCATTTTGATCGCTCTGGTCGTCGGATTGCTTGTTGTGCCGCTGCAGCTCGCGCTCATTCCGCTGCTGAGATTTCACAACAGTATAGGCATAGGTAAGGACTACATTGGGATTTGGTTGGCCCACACCGGGTTTGGTTTACCGTTGGCGATTTATTTGTTGAGAAACTACATCGCCGGCTTGCCGCGCGAAGTTATTGAATCGGCCCGTATCGACGGAGCAACCGATTTCCAGATTTTTCGGCGCATTGTGCTTCCGCTGTCGTTTCCTGCTCTCGCAAGCTTTGCCATCTTTCAATTTCTTTGGGTCTGGAATGACCTGCTGGTGGCGACGATCTTTCTTGGCAACAACGAACAACAGCTGGTCATGACCGGTAGGCTGCGTGAATTACTGGGTTCGAGGGGAGGAGATTGGGAAATACTCGCCGCCTCGGCGTTTGTCTCAATTGTTGTTCCGCTCGTCGTATTCTTCGCCATGCAGAAATATCTTGTCAGAGGCTTGCTCGCTGGCTCTGTCAAAGGAGGCTGATGGCGGATGGATCAGATAGCAGGAGTTCAGTCGGCATTGCAATGTTCTCAAACCGAGACCGCCGCATGGTGGCGCGGCGGGGTGATTTATCAGATTTATCCGAGATCATTTCAGGACAGCGATGGGGATGGAGTGGGTGATCTTCGCGGAATCATCGAGCGTCTTCCTTATATTCAGGCTCTGAACGTTGATGCGGTTTGGATTTCACCATTCTTTAGATCCCCGATGGCCGATTTCGGCTATGATGTTTCAGATTACCGCGATGTGGATCCCTTGTTCGGATCGCTGGAGACGTTCGATGAGCTCTTGGCAAAGGCACATGAACTTGGGATCAAGGTATTGATTGACCTCGTGTTGAGCCATACCGCCGAAGATCACGAATGGTTTGTCGAAAGCCGATCATCCAAGAGCAATTCGAAAGCGGATTGGTATGTGTGGGCTGATCCAAATTCTGACGGCACACCGCCGAACAATTGGCTTTCGGTTTTTGGCGGCTGCGCATGGGAATGGGAAGGTGTGCGTGGACAATACTACCTCCATAATTTCTTGATTTCACAGCCTGATCTGAATTTCCACAATCCAGAGGTTCAAGAAGCGGTTTTGGAGGTGTTCAGATTTTGGCTTGAGCGTGGAGTCGACGGGTTTCGACTTGATACGGTCAACTTCTATTTCTGCGACAGACAGCTGCGTTCAAACCCGCCGTTACCTCCCGAAGAGCGAAGAGATGACATCGCGCCCTCAGTCAACCCGTATAATTTTCAACGTCATCTCTATGATAAGAATCAGCCGGAAAATCTTGAATTTCTCAGATCACTGCGAAGGCTTTTGGATAGTTATGATGCGCGCATGATGATCGGAGAGGTCGGCGAAGCGCAGCGCGGATTGGAAATCATGGGAGAATATACGCACGGTGATTCTCTGATGCATAGCTGCTATGCATTCGACCTGCTTTGCGGAAACTCGATTACAGCGAAGCGCGTGTTTGAAGTCGTGTCGCTATTTTTGTGCGATGCTCCCGACAGCTGGCCGACCTGGTCCTTTTCAAATCATGATGTTGTTCGTCACACAACACGATGGGGATTGTCCAAGGCGGCTCAGTCAACAGTGCTAACACTATTGATGTGTCTTCGGGGAACGGCTTGTATTTTCCAAGGCGAAGAATTGGGTTTGCCGGAAGCCGAACTGGAGCATGCCGACATTCGTGACCCGTATGGCGTGCGGTTTTGGCCTCGCTTTCCCGGGCGGGACGGCTGCCGAACTCCAATGGTTTGGGATTCCGGACTCAAAAATTGTGGATTTTCAGATGTTGAACCGTGGCTGCCGATCCCCGATGCACACCGCACACTGTCGGTTTCCGCGCAGGAGACAGACTCGGACTCGCTGCTGCGGAGTTACCGACGGATTCTTGCGCTGCGCCGGGATTGGCCGGTTCTTCGTTCGGGTGAGCTGCAGGACTTAAGAGCGCATGGACAGGTTTTGTCTTTTAGGCGGGTTAACCAACGGACCGACTTCTATTGTGCATTTAATTTAGGGACCGGCGTGCAAACACTCGACCAGCCGCCCGGCAGTTGGACACCTGTGTCTGGCTTCGGTGAATTTGATGACGAGAATCGGATTCGAATTGGCGACTGGTCGGTATTTTTGGCGCATAACGAATAGACGGAAAAATGGCTGAGCTAGAACTCAAAAAAGTCTGCAAAAGATACGGCGATATCGAGGTGCTCCACGATATCAATCTTGAAATCGATCAAGGCGAACTGATTGTTTTCGTTGGTCCCTCTGGATGCGGAAAATCAACACTGCTGCGCATGATCGCAGGGTTGGAAAAAATATCCGGAGGAGATCTTTGGATCGATGGTCAGCTTGTCAACGACGTTCCTCCCGCGCAGCGAGGTGTGGCGATGGTCTTTCAGTCCTATGCTTTGTACCCGCATATGACAGTGCGCGAAAACATGTCGTTTGCGCTGCAGATCGCCAAAAGGAGCAAGTTCGAGATTGAAGAAGCGGTAACTGATGCCGCACGAAAACTGCAGCTGGACAGCTATCTTGATCGCTTGCCGAAAGCATTGTCAGGAGGTCAGCGACAGCGGGTTGCGATCGGCCGAGCCATTGTTCGAGATCCAAAGGTGTTCCTTTTCGACGAACCGCTTTCCAATTTGGATGCTGCGCTGCGGGTCGCAACACGGATAGAAATCGCGCAGTTGAAACAGAGCATGCCCGATTCGACGATGATCTATGTGACGCATGACCAAGTGGAAGCCATGACTTTGGCAACAAGAATCGTTGTGCTGCATGGGGGAAACATTGAACAGGTCGGACCGCCGCTTGAGCTCTATGAACGACCCGAAAACGAATTCGTTGCTCGATTTATCGGCTCGCCCGCGATGAACCTATTTGAAGGAAAGATTATCGAGACCGGCGAGAAGACCACAGTATCGCTCGACAGCGGCGGTGTGGCTGTTTCTGCCGTGCCGACAAAGCCAAGCGCCAAGGGTCAGGATGTCCGGGTCGGTGTCCGACCCGAAGATTTTGTTTTAACCAAAGAGCAGCCGATATTTACAGGGCAGGTCGCAATCTGCGAGGCGTTAGGTGAAGTGACATTGCTTTATTTTAAGACGACATCGACAGAGGATGACGCTACGGTAGCCAAGATCCCAGGAATCCATTCAATGCTTGCCGGCAAGAATGTTATGCTGACCGCTTCGGCGTCCAAAGTTCACTTATTCGCGAATGGCAGGTCGCTCTTATACAGTTGAGCGCAGTTTCGCAGCGGCTGCAGCTTCCGCGGTGATCCGGCTCCATTGACCTGCGCTGATAAGTGCGTTGTCGGCAACCCAGCTGCCGCCGACGCAAACGACGGACTTTTGCCGAAGATAGCTGGACGCGTTGGCATGACAGATTCCTCCAGTCGGACAGAAACGGGCTTGCGGCAGCGGTCCGGCAAACGCTTTGAGCGCTGAGACTCCGCCAGAGGGCTCGGCAGGAAAAAACTTCAAGAACGAAAACCCGGATTTAAGAAGTTGCATAATTTCTGTAGCGGTCGCTGCTCCCGGCAAAAGTGGAAGTTCAATTTCCGCGCAGGCATCAATCAGTTCCGCTGTTGAACCAGGAGAGACACCAAAGGCTGCGCCGGCAGCTTTGGCATCCGCGGCGTGATCGGGGGTCAGAAGTGTTCCTGCGCCAACGATACAGCCATTAACCTCCGTCATCTCTCGAATCGCATCAAGTGCGCATTCGGTTCTAAGTGTAACTTCCAAAACATTGAGACCGCCTGCGACCAGAGCGTTGGCAAGCGGCTGCGCCCATTCGCTGCGGTTAACAGTCAATACCGGTATTATGGCGGTCGACGCGCAAGCGGTCAGCAACCAGTCGCTGGCTTGATTTGGGGTCATTCTTAACTTCCCTGAATGAGCACTGACGCGCCATGGTCGGCATCGCCAACATTTCGCCGGAAGAGCTCGAACATCGGCTGACCGGTGGTCAGGTCTCCGGTCGGTTGGGCGAGCATTTCCTTTTGCCGAGCGGCAAGATCGACATTGACAGCTTCAATGCGGCCGTTTCGTCCATCCAAGAGAATTAAATCGCCATCTTCGACCTTTGCAAGTGGACCGCCGGAAGCCGCTTCGGGGCTCACATGGATAGCTGCGGGCACTTTGCCGGATGCGCCTGACATGCGCCCGTCGGTCACCATTCCAACCTTATAGCCACGGTCCAGGAGGACCGAGAGCATCGGCGTCAGCCCATGCAGTTCCGGCATTCCGTTGGCCTTTGGTCCTTGATTGCGAACAACCACAATGCAATCCATGTTTAGCTCGCCCTTCGAGAAAGCCCCTTTAACTTCATCTTGGCAGGAAAACACTCGAGCCGGTGCTTCAATCACGGTGTGTTCATCTTTAACTGCCGAGATTTTCATGATGCCTTGGCCGAGATTACCGCCGAGTCTCTTTAACCCTCCGGTTGCAGCGAACGGGTTTGAGACAGGCCGCAATATCTGCTCATTCTCGGATTGGTCGACTTTGTTTTCCCAGACCAGACAACCGTCGCTTAAGCGGGGTTCGATCGCATAGCGGGACAGACCGTCACCAACCACAGTTCTGACATCGTCATGAAGCAATCCGGTATCCAAAAGTTCGCCGATTAGAAACGCTAGCCCGCCTGCCGCATGAAAGTGATTCACATCGGCGAGACCATTAGGGTAAACTTTGGCTAACAGCGGAACCGCTTCGGAAATTTCAGCGAAGTCGCTCGCAGCCAATTGAATACCGGCAGCACCGGCCATTGCGGTGAGGTGAAGCACAAGATTGGTTGATCCTCCGGTGGCCATCAAACCAACGATTCCGTTCACAAAAGTTCGTTCATCCAGCAACTCGCCAACAGGTCTGAAGTCGTTGCCCAGTGCCGTTATTTCCAATGCGCGTTTTGCGGCTGCTGCCGTCAGCGCCTTTCGTAGCGGAGTTCCAGGGTTGATGAACGAGGCTCCCGGCAGATGCAGTCCCATGAATTCCATCAGCATTTGATTGCTATTGGCTGTTCCATAGAATGTGCAGGTGCCCGGTCCATGATAAGCATCCATCTCGGCTTGCATCAATTCGCTTCGACTGATCTCTCCCGTGGCGAATTTCTGACGGATTTTAGCCTTCTTGTCATTCGGCAGACCCGAAGTCATAGGACCGGCTGGAATAAAGACCGTCGGCAAATGTCCAAAATTCAATGCTGCGATGATGAGGCCCGGAACAATTTTATCGCATACTCCGAGATAGACCGCTGCATCGAACGTGTTGTGACTCAAGGCAACTCCAGCGGCCAATGCGATCACATCTCTGGAAAAGAGAGAAAGTTCCATGCCCGGCTGGCCTTGTGTCACGCCATCGCACATCGCGGGCACGCCACCGGCGACCTGCGCTGTTGCTCCGACAGACCGAGCGGTCTGCTTGATCTGCTCGGGATAAGATTCGAACGGCTGATGAGCCGACAACATGTCGTTGTACGCGGTTACGATTCCAAGATTTGGAGCTTGCCCGCTTGCCAGGGAGATTTTGTCACCGGACATGGCGGCATAGGCGTGTGCCTGATTACTGCAGGAAAGGTGTCCGCGCACCGGGCCAGAAGCGGCGGCGTCGGAAATGCGTGCGAGATACTTTGCTCGAGTTTGCTTGCTGCGATGTCGTATACGCTCAGTTATCTGGGCAATTCGGTGATCCAATTCCATATTAGATTTTCCTTACAGCGGTGTCCTGAAAAATTTGCGCACGACCGAACGTTCCATACCGATTTCAAACCTAAAGTTCAAAATTCAACGGCCTTCAATTTCCATGTGCGCAGTTCAATTCTCGCGCAGATTGGTTCCCAACAGACGGGACATCCGGCGATGTCCGTCGCAACCGTTCTCGGTCCGGCTTATCCTATGTGATGCCCCCGGTTGATTAAGAGTTCTGCGGAAAGACAAGACTTGCAGTGATTGCTGCATTGAACCACGATGTCGCAAGGATAACGTATAGAATCTTTCGCACATTTGCTTTTGCTGATGGTTCCTTTCAGACAGAGAGGACTGACAATGGACGGGAAAGACGACAATCCGATGGGAAAAGTAGTTCACATCAATGAGGCGAGGATCAAGGATCGCCTGGGTGAAATGGTCAGGGACGCGGTTGAGGAGACGCTGAACAAGAACCTGAAAAAGTTCCAGACCAATGATTACTATTTTTGAAACGGTATTACAGAAACGTGTCTACGCTTTTTCTATGTGTGCAGCGTAGTGACCAAGCTATGGGTCAAGATTTAAGCTGTTCTTCGTTTTCAATAATCAAGCTCGGTCTCGTTCCATCAAATTATGGAAGTGTTCGAGTGCTTTCGGGTCTATGCCGACCGATTCCGCGCTGCTAGGAAATTCGCCTGCCTCCACAGCAAGCTTAAATCGTTTCAACGCATTTATTCTTTCTTGGCTCAGCTGTTTGCGGATCGCCCGCATATTGCCGAAAGTCCGTGCATGACGCGGCGGAATGTCAGAATCGCCACAGATATCTTCCAAGAAAAGATAATCGACATCACCTCCATTTCCCGACCCTAAAGATACAGTGATGAGTGAACTTCGCTTGGAGATTTCGGCCATGATCGGAGCGGGAATAACCTCCGCTTCAACCATGACCCCTCCGGCGTCTTCCAACCGCCTGAAATCACGATAAAGCTCAAAGGCTTCTTCACCGGTCTTGCCGACGGCGCGCAGTCCTCCTCTCCAAGTTGATTTTCGTGGAACGAGACCCAGATGCCCCATGACTGGAATGTCCTCCCGTGCCAAGACTTCGACGACATCCATACTGCGTGCCGTCAGCACTGCATCGGCTCCCAATGCCAAACAGCGAAAGGCTTCCCGCAGAATATCGGTAATCGTTGGGAAATCAGGCAGACCGATCGCGGCCGTCAGGAACTGAGGTGTGTTCGCTGCGCGGACACGATCTGCATTTGTCGAATTGCAAATGATGAGATCCAGTCCGGCTTCATTGGCGGCATGAGCCTCTTCTTCGCTGTTGCAGGTAACCTGCGTCCACTTGCGTTTGCCTTTATTCGCTTGCAGTCCGGCAACTGTTGTCGTTCGTACGGTCGGCTTGGCAGCCCATGTATAAACGCGGTGCATGATTCAACTCCTTCAAGCTGGGCTGCGAAAATCCGCGCAAAACCGGTCAACGCTGCTTCTGAACCCGTCTTCAAAACTCCCGTTGCCCGGATGATAAACGCTTTCGAACGAGACAACGCCGTCATACTTGTCGCGTTTCAGCGCCTCCGCGATCTTAGGGTAGTGAGGTCCCAGTTGACCGGTGCCATATTCACGCACACTCAGAAGCGCACGCGGTGTGTCGATGCTGATATCCTTGATGTGAATATGGCCGAGATAGCCATTCGCCACCTCTTCATATGCATCTGGCCAAGCGCGCTCATGGCACCAGCAGCAGTTCGCCGGATCCCACAGAACTTTGAGACAATCTTTCGCGTTCAGGTCATCGATTAGTTTCTTGGCCATGCAATTGGAATTGACCATGATGCCATTGCCGGTTTCGACAACCAGCGTCACTGCATCTTTCCGAGCCTGTTCGATCACCGGCATCAGAAGTTCAAGCGTAACATCCCAGGCGCCAACTGCAACATTCCAGACCTCCGCGCCGCCTTCACCCCAAAGGATGGCTTCTTTTTTGGGCGCCATGATGCGCACCAGCGGCGAATTCAGCTCGTGAGCCAGCGCGTTGACGCGCTTCAAGGCTTCCATCTGCTGCTTATGCACACTGTCGCCAGGTTTGTTTTGCACCGTCAGCGCCGCAAAGAGATGCCGGGAAAGGCAGCAGACATGTTTGTCATGCCGACGCAATAATTCTTTGATGAGCGCGACTTCCTCGGTGGAGTGATCGCCAATTTCGCGATTCCAGACAAATTGCAGTTCCGCATAATCAAAACCGAATTCGGTCAACACGCTTAGCGCGTGGTTCAAATCACGGCTAATGCCGTCACAGATGACCCCAAGTTTCATGACAAATCATCCTGCTGACGCAAACTGCTGCCGACGATGTCTTCCAGCACCCGGGTGACCGCCCAATTGTCGCCATGCGGAAATTTCGTGATTCCTGCCTGAAACAATTGCATCGCGGTGGAGGCGGTGAACAGCGGGACACCTAGATCCCGAGCGAGATCAACCACCAATGTCATGTCCTTGTGCATGGTGCGGATGTGGCTGCCTGTTGCCTCAAACCGTCCGGCGATGATATTTTCGACTGCTGTATTGCTAGCGATCGAACCGGCGGACGATGCGGAAATCACATTCTGCAGAACTTTTGCATTGACACCTGCAGCCCCTGCGAGGACGGTAGCCTCAAAGGTCGCCGTGAAGATCGCACCGATCAAGGACTGCAGGCAGGCTTTGACGGTTTGCCCCATTCCGGCCTTGGTTCCCACCCGGTGAATTGATGAGCTGACTGCTTCCATGACAGGTTGGAAGCGGTCAAGGATGTCGTCAGGAGCCGCTGCCATCATTGTGAGATTCCCGGATTGAGCACCGGAGAATCCGCCGCTGACTGGCGTGTCGATCAAATAGACACCGCTTTCAGACATTTCATCTGCGATCATGAGGACATCTTTAGCGGCAATGGTCGCGGTCATGAGAATGGCTGAACCCGCTTTCATTGAAGCAAGCAGACCATTAGCGCCGAAAATTGTCGAACGGGCCTGTGCACCGTTCATAACCATTACAAGGACGGCATCAGTATCTTGACCGACTTCTTTGGCATTTGCGGCCGGATGCCCGCCCAAGGCGGCAAACGCATCCATTCTGGCTTTGCTAAGGTCGAATCCCGATGTCTCGAAACCTGCGTGAATCAAATTTTTTGCAAGCCCGGATCCCATGTCTCCAAGCCCCACAACACCAACACGAGCAATCATGGTGAACTCCTTTGCGCTGCCCGAGGAAGATATCAGTCTGTGCTTATCTGATTAAGAAGAGCGAGATTTCTGGAAAGGTAACTAGGAGGGCGAGCACTGCCAGCTGCAAACAGATGAACGGCCCGAACGAACGATAGATCGTAACCAGATCAATCTCCGGTGGAGTTACACTCTTCAGATAAAAGGCCGCCGACCCAAACGGCGGAGTGAGGAAGGCAACCTGCATGTTGACGCAGAAAAGAATGCCGAACCAAACCGGGTCGTAGCCAAGTTTAATTACAATGGGCATAAATACCGGCATTGTCAAAAGCACAATGCCGATCCAGTCCATAAACATCCCTAGGATTAGAAAAATCAGCATCATGATTAAGATTATGCCGATTGGCGCGATTTCGAGACCGAAAATCTGATTGGCCACATACGCGTTGCCGCCTGACAAGCTGTACGCACCTGCCAGAACAGTGGCGCCGAATGTCACCCAGAGAATAGTGCCCACCGATCTGAAAGTCTGTTCAAGGCTTTCCAGCACCATCTGCAGACCAAGCTCTTGGCGGATTGTGATCAGGACGAAAGTCGCGACAACACCCATGGCCGCGGCTTCGGTTATGCCGGTTACTCCGCCATAAATCGATCCTAGTACTAAATCGACCACGATCAAAGGCGGCAGCAGTCCCTTTGCAATCGGGACATTGGTCTTGCGGCGGATAAGATAAACAAGCAGCAGACCGGCGGCGGAACTTGCGAAAATGAAGCCGGCAATCTGCGCGATGCCGTCAGCGCCCGAGAACCGTAAAGCAAAAACGCCGAGCAAACCGACAAGCACCGGAAATAAACACATTGCAAGCTCGAAGAAGGGCGCCGTGTCAGTCATGTGTACACGATTTTCCCCAATCTCTTCAGGCAATGGCGCAAGGCTTGGTTTCAGACGGGTCAAAACAATGATGTAGCCGATATAGGTCGTTGCCAGCATCAATCCTGGCACAAATGCGGCGGTGAACAGAGCGGTAATTGATGTCTCGGTGATCAGTCCGAAAATGATAAGGACAACAGATGGGGGGATCATGGTGCCCAGCGAGCCGCCGGCGCAGATTGTCCCGATTGCGAGATGTTTGTTGTATCCAAGACGCAGCATCTGCGGAAGAGCAACCAATCCCAAGAGGACAATCTCGCCACCGATGATTCCCGACATTGCGGCCATAATCACGGCCATGACTGTTGTGACGATGGCAACGCCGCCGCGCAGTCTGCCAAGCGCGATATTCAGCGAGTTATACATATCTTTTGCTATTCCGCTTCTCTCGAGAAGCGATGCCATTACAATGAAGAGCGGTACGGCGATGATGGAATAGGTGATAGCTAGGTCATAGACGCGCTGCATCACGAGTCCCAGACCGGGAACACCGAAATTGGTTAGGATTATGATTGAGCCGAGAAGACCTGTTGCAAAGCCCAGCGGAACTCCGATCGCAAGCAAAACAAATACTGCAATCAAGAGCAGCAGTGAAAGTGTGCCGATATCCATCAGTTGGTCATTCTAACTGTGTTACTGCAATCAACGTCGTTGGAAAAGCAGATGGATATTGAATTGTATCTTGAATGCTTGAGCTAGCCAATGCCGCGGTCCGCGGTTTGATTCCCAGAGTTCCGAATACCGATAACCTTCGATTGTGCGTACTCGGGCAAAGAACCGCTCCGATCGCAACCCGCCCCAGGATGATTTCCATTCCTCATCCTTTCCGACGGTGTTCATTGGGGCCGGAGCTGTTCAATGTGCCGCGAGAGTCGGCGAAGAGATTGTTTACGGCCTGAATCGCAACGAGCGCTGTCGCGATTAACACCAGCGGCTTCACAGTCGCAGGAATAGGAGGGTTCCAGAACGTCCCGAATCTTTCCCACGAAATGAGCGTTTTCCAAGCGACACCGAAACCGGCATAGATCATCATGAACGCGTAAGCGACGACAACCAGTGTTGAAAGCACATCGCAGAGCAGTTTCATCCGCGGTGACATCAGGTCGTAAACCGCGGTGATGCGGATATGCGAACGCCGCTGCATGGCGTATACACCAGCCATAAGGAAAATAACGCTTCCCATCCACAAAGTCAGTTCGTTGACCCAAAGAGTTGGCTTTCCGAACACATACCGCAAAACGACTTCATAAAATGTCGCAATGACCGCAATCGCCGTCAAAGCCATAGCAACCCGACAGACAAAGCCGTTAAACCGATCGATCCAAGTCACCATCGGTTCGGGTGGCCGAGCGACAAGCCACGCCCAGATTCTCTTCAGGATCAGCCCCTCCGAGGGCGCAGGCGCAAGCTTCTGTTCCATGGACACCACCGGGGTTGGAATAGCAAAAAGAAGAAGCGCCGACTGAAATCAGCCGGCGCCCGGAACCTAGAGTTATTTATTGAAGCAATCCAAGCTCATCCATAAAGGCGACATGGCTGTCGACAATCGCGCTCGCTGCCGGAGACTTTGATCTCCATTCAAGCCAGCGTTCGCGGGCAAATGCGCGGAATGCCTTTCTGTCTTCCTGCGACCAGTCATGAAGAGTCACGCCTTCCTCAAGAAGCATCTTGGCGGCTCGCTTGTCCTTGATTTCGGTCAACATCGCGAGATTGAGCGCTGTTCGGTAAAGAGCAACCTCAATGATCCGCTGAATATGTTCGGGAAGTCCACCCCAAGCGTCCTTGTTGCATGCAAGCGTCTCGGTTGGCATCGAGTGGAAACCGGGATAGGTTGCATGCGATGCGATATCAAATAAGCCGAGCGAAACGTTTGTATTGAGGGTCGAGGCATCTGCGCCGTCGACGATCCCCGTGCGAAGCGCGTTGGGAACTTCACCAAAATCCATCACGATGGGTTTGGCTCCGAACGACGCGAAAATTTCAGTCTCAAGTCCCGGCGGTGAGCGGAACTTCCAGTCTTTAAGGTCATCAAAACTGGCCAGCGGATTGTTTGATGACAATGATTCATGGCCTTGCAGCCAGAGACCAACCAGATGCACGTTCAGCGGATCGTAGAGGTGGGACTGGACCGCATTCCGCCCACCGGCATGATGGAACCATGCCAAAAACTGGTACGGAGTATCGTAACCGCCCATGATGTCTCCGGCAAATTGGAAGCCGGCGTCTTTGCCGACATTTCCTGACGCACCTGTCATGTCACAGTCAAGAATTCCTTGTGACACAGCTCCAAGGGTCTCATTTTGAGCGACCACTTCCGAGTTGTAGTGCATTTGGATTTCAAGTGCGCCGCCCGACATGGTTTGAACGTCATCAATAAATTGTCCGATGAGTTCGCCAGGCGTTGATGTGGCAGGAAAATGTGTTTGGATACGCAGCTTGTAATCAGCTGCGAACGACGGTGCAGCGAGCAGTGAAACAACCGCCGCGCTCACAAAAGCTTTGCGCAAGAGCATATGGTGTACCTCCTTAGATCAGCAATTAAGGCTAGGGAAGAATTCCCTGAAACAAAACGTCCGGCAGGCAACCCACCCGACACCGGGTGATTACGCCCGTGCTTGCTGAAACTCAATACATTTACGCAACTGACTGTCCAGATCGCTGCGATTCTCACGACCTTGGGATAGATTCTTGCACAATGTCCGAGTTAGGCAAGCGGCTCGTTGACAGGATGAAAGCACCCTCGTTCGACTGACTGAGAAATCAATGGTTCCGCTAAGCCGCAGAGGTGGTGAGTTCCAGTCAGACATTTTCTGAAACGAATACGCGGAAGTCCAAAAACCCCATCTTCGTGTCGAGCCCGGACAACGCCCGGACTGCGTGTCTGGCGATCTCTTGAGTCGGACTATCGACAACAAAGTCGATTGCACCGTCAATAAGCGCGTTGCGGGTAGCCGTCGTGAGTTCGTGGCAGACGAAAGCAATCCTATCGGCTGCGTTTTCCGCGAACAATGCTTCTATAGCTCCTCTTGCACCTCCGCCGACGAGATAGATGCCACCCAAATCTTCATGTTTCGAAATGAGTTCGGACACAGCCTCGAATGCGCCGCCGCTGTTATCAAGATAGGAAATGGATTGCAGCAGTTGGAATTCGGGATGCCGTTCACCAAAATATGATCGAAATCCACCTTCTCGATCTTCGTGCGATCGATACCGGAAACTGCCAATCAGGACACCAATAGAACTTTGCGGTCGGGCGCAGCGCGCCATTGCCCATGCCGAAGTCCTGCCCGCTTTGCGGGCATCAATGCCGATAAATCCAGCGATGTGCGGCGAGGATAAGTTGCTGAGCAGGGACCAGACGGCAACGCCTTGGTTGGAAAGTCGTTCGATTTCGTCATGCAGGTGTGGGTGTTCAAGCGCGACGACGCCAATGCTGTCCACTCCATCATCAACCAGTTCGCGAAGAGCACGAATAATTGGTTCGACGCTAAGCTCGCCGACAAACTTTATTCGGGTTGTCGCCCGGCATTCCGCCAAGGAGGCGCTCTGCTTGGCAAGATCTTCCGCGAGCCGCTTGTAGAAGCTCTTGGTCTTCTTTTGCAAAACGAATCCCAGCGTTTTTTTAGGAATCATTTCGTTAACCCGCATATTCAAAAGCGGTGCTGCGTAAAATCCTAAAGAAGCGGCTGCGGACCGAACAACTACGGCGGTTTCGGGCCGGACGTTTCGGCGTTTGCTCAGTACCCGATCAACGGTTGCGACGCTCACACCAGCGTGTTTTGCCACATCGGCGATGGTTACCCGTTTAGCCATGTCAACAAATCCAATTGGGATAGAATCTATCCACAATACTGTGCCCAAGGATAGATTTGCAAGATTATCAATCCTAGCGGTTGAAATGGCGAGAAAAGGTTGGATTTTCTAAACCTGAGGGCAAACCAGAACGATGTGGATGTCATGAATGATTCGGCAGAGCCTCGAAATTACCGGCTGACCGATAACCCAGAAACGGCTGATTTCAAGCATGAGGATTGGTATGTTTGCGAGGTTCCCCGCAAGCGGATGAAGCAGTTGATGAAGCGCAGCGACTCGGAGGTGTGGCGAAATTATGTGGTTTGGTTTGTTTTGCTGGCAGGGTCGGGCACGCTCGCCTTTCTAAGCTTGGGAACTTGGTTCGCCGTTCCGGCTTTTGTGATTTATGGCGTGCTGTATGGTTCTTGCGCCGAATCGCGATTTCATGAATGTCTGCACGGAACGCCGTTTCGTTCGCGCTCAATCAATGAGTTTTTTTTGGCCGTGCTTGGATTCATGTCATTCAAGAATCCATATCTTTGGCGATGGAGTCACGCCCGGCATCACACGGATACAATTGTCGTGGGACGGGATCCGGAAATCGCCTACCCGCGTCCGCCGGATGTATGGGGAATGGTTCTTAACATTTTACACCTTCGAGCCGGAGTGAATGAACTCGGCCGAACCATTCAGCATTGCTTTAAGCGGCTGTCGGACGAAGAAAGAAGCTATCTGCCCGAATCGGAGTTTCCGAAAGTTATTTTGCACGCCCGTATTCAGATCGGTGTGTTGATCGCGGTAGTTCTTTGGTCGATTCTTGCCGGCAGCATTCTTCCACTGCTGTTTATCGGTTTACCAACATTTTACGGGTCATGGCTTCACAGCATTCTGTCGGCCACGCAGCATGCGGGGTTGGCGGAGGACATTCCTGATCATCGGCTGAACACAAGGACGGTCTATCTCAATCCGGTCCTTAAATTTGTTTATTCCAATATGAACTACCATGTTGAGCATCACATGTTCCCAATGGTTCCGTTCTATTCGCTGCCGGCGCTGCACGAGGAAATAAAGCACGACTGTCCGCCAGCATATAACAGCGTCCTTGAAGCCTATCGCGAGATGATTCCGGCTCTCAGCCGGCAGATCCGCGATCCGCGGTATTTTGTGAGGCGAGAATTGCCTGCCGATGCCGGATCTCCCCATCCGATAGCGGCAAGGCTTAACCAGACGATTGCGTTGGCTTGACGCGGATTGACAGCAGAGAATCAGCGATTTCACGCACAACATCATAGGCCGAAAGCACGTCCTCTTCTGTGCAGCTGAATGTGCCGGCCGTCATTCGGATGGTTGGTCGGTCTTCGAATTCAGACGGGGTGAGATAAATTCGACCATCTTCATTCACCCTGCGCAGCAGCTCCATCGTCAATTCGTCGGAATTTCCGTTTGTGTCGTTCAAGCGGAATGTGAACAGCGCTAACAGACTGCTGGTCACCACATCGAACCCTGGATCTGACTCAAACCGCTTTTCGACCATTCGGATCCACCTGATATGGTCACGAACCAATTTGCGCAAACCGCTCAAGCCATACGCACGGAAGACAAACCACAATTTGAGCGCACGAAATCTGCGGCCCAGCGGAATCGATAATTCGCTGAGGTCGGTGATGTCTGTCAATCCCACTGTCTTCAAGTAAGCCGGGCGCATTCCTACGGCAGCGGCTTGTTGACTTGGACGAGCAAGAAATTGCACGCTGCAGTCAATCTGCGCACCGGTCCATTTGTTTGGATTGATCACAATTGAATCCACGCCTTCGATGCCATCCCATAGAAATCGGTATTCCGGACACATCGTCGCCGCGCCTGCCCAAGCTGCATCGACGTGGCTGTACAGATCAAATTCCCGAGCGACTTCAACGATCTCGTTCAGCCGGTCGCATGCTCCATTCGCAGTTCCGCCGATGCATAAGACGACTCCCGCGGGCGTGAAACCGCTTTCAATGTCTTGCAAGATGGCTTGTCTAAGCAGGTTTGCACTCATCGCCAGCTTCGAGTCAGTTGGAATCTTGACCAGATTAGCTTGGCCTATGCCAGAGATTCGCACGGCTTTGTCGATTGAAGAATGATTTTCTGCACTCGCGTAAATCCGCAGGACAGGTTGACTGGACATCCCCGTTTCCAATCCTTGCCATTTCAAGGCAAGTTCCCGCATGGTCAGCACTGAGCAAAGGGTGGCGGTTGTCGCGCTGTCCTGAATCACGCCAGTGAATTGGTCCGGCAGTCCGACGGCTTTGCGAAACCATTCCATCATTCGCTGTTCGATTTCAGTGGCAGCCGGTGAGGTCTGCCAGAGCATGCAGTTGCAGGCTAGCGAGCTGATCAGCTGTTCTGCAAGTATAGAGGCCGGTGCCGCGTTCGCCGGAAAATAGGCAAAGAACCGTGGATGCTGCCAATGCGTCATCGCATCGGGAACGAGCCGTTCAAAATCGGCGAACACCTCGGTCATCGGCTCGGGATTTTCCGGTGCCGCGTCGGGCAGCTGATTGTATATCTCACCCGGCAAAACGTTGGGACGAACCCTGCGTCCAGACAGTGTCTCGAAATATCTGCCAGCCCATTCGCCAGCTTTGGAAGCCCATTCAGGAAGGTCGGAATACCGCATTTGTGTCCTCAATTCAGCAAAGCCGGAAGCTGCAGCCGCTAGAAATGTTACTGTGCAAGTTGTTTAATTTGAACGACGAAAAACTCCGAAGAGCAATTAGCTGTTCGATGCGTGTTTCGAAGCCAAGCGCTCTGCGAGACTTATCATTCGCCTCAGGGCGGAGCCAAGATGATCCTCCGCCACAGTCATGGCAATTCGCACATGTCCGGCTGCTGAAACGCCGAAACTTTCACCCGGCATGACAGCAATGTTCTCTTGATCCAGCAAGAGGTTGGCAAAGTCCAATCCGCTGCAGCCGGTCGCCCGGATATCAAGCATCAGATACATGGCTCCGTTCGGCGGTGTGAGTTTTATGGTGTTTTGACTAGCCAATATATCAAGCGCGGTTCGCCTGCGACGACGAAACGGTTCCGCAATGCGATTCTCAAACCCGATACCCTGTTCCAGTGCAAACAGCGCGGCTTCCTGGATGTATTCCGGAATGCCGAAGGTCACGACAGTGATCAATTCACCTATGGAGCTTGCAACATCGGCCGGTGCGACGAGCCAGCCGATTCGTGAGCCGGTCATTGCAAAACTTTTGGACATGGAGCCGATAACGAAGGTTCGTTCTTCCATGTTTGGCAGAGACCGGATCGAAATGTGCTCGCCGTTCCATATCTGCGTATCGTAGACTTCATCGGAGATGGCCCAGAGGTCATGGTTTATCGAGCACGCGGCGATCTGTTCCTGTGTTTCGCGTGGGTAAACCGCGCCCGTGGGGTTGTTTGGTGAGTTGAACAGAATGCTCTTGGCACCCTTTGCTGCTTTGGCAAGGTCCTTAGCGGTGGGACGAAAGCTGTTTTCAGGTCGGGTTCGCAAAGCAATGGGCGTTCCGCCGGCAGCGCGGATCGTGCCCGGATAGGTCGGATAGTAGGGATCCGTGTAAACAGCCCGGTCTCCGCTATTCAAAACTGCGAGGTGCGCAGCGATCAAAGCCCCCTGACCGCCGCTGGTTATAATGACATTTCGATAAGTGGTTGCAACGCCCGTTCGCGCTTGCACCCGCTCGGCAATGGCTTCACGCAGCCGGCGTATGCCCGGCACTTCCGTGTAACCGGTTTTGCCTGCCCGCGCGTTCTGCGCCATCACATTCAAGATAGATTGATCGGTTTTGATGTCGTGGTCGCCGATTGTCAGATCGGTGATTGGCTCACCTGCAGCCGCGATGGAGCGAGCACGGTAATAGGGTTCCCATGCACCCGCCTCGCCGCTCGCTATCGTTTCAATCCTTTCTGCAAGTAGCATTGTTTATTCCATTTACAACTTTATTCGACCGGATTCTAAAACCGGTTGCCAACCGGAAAAAAATATCTCATATGGTTGCCATGACAATGGCACAATGCACAATTAGGATCTGCATTATCGGCTGAATTCGACAGCCGGGCCGCTATTTTTGCATTCATTTGAATTTCAACAGCCGGCGCCGGCGAAGGCAGGCAAAAGAAATGAATCAAATGAAGTTTTTTGACACGCGCACGAAGTCAAAGCTGGAGTTCCAGCCAATAGACCCAAAGAACGTTCGAGTTTATGTTTGCGGGCCGACTGTATATGACCGTGCGCACATCGGTAACGCGCGCCCAGCAGTGGTGTTTGATTTGTTGTTTCGGTTGCTGCGTCATTCTTATGGCGTTGAGAACGTGACATATGTCAGAAACATCACCGATATCGATGACAAGATTAATGCGCGCGCAGCGCAAATGCGAGCCGGTGGCGACGGTCGGCCATTGCTGTCGATCATCCGCAGCGTCACCGATGAGACCATTCGCTGGTATCATGAAGATATGGATGAGCTTGGAGTTCTTGCTCCGAGTCATGAACCGCGTGCGACCGAGTATCTGCAAGTGATGATCAAAATGATCGAGTCACTGATCGAAAGCGGCAATGCCTACGAAGCCGAAGGGCATGTCTTATTCAGCGTCGACAGCTTTTCCGAATACGGCAGCCTAGCACACCGCTCGGTAGACGCTATGCAGGCGGGAGCACGGGTCGAAGTCGCTCCATTCAAGCGCAATGCGATGGATTTTGTGCTCTGGAAACCGTCATCCGCAGAGTTGCCGGGGTGGGATTCGCCGTGGGGCAGGGGGCGGCCAGGCTGGCACATCGAGTGCTCAGCGATGAGTTTGGAACTGCTCGGACAAAGTTTCGATATCCACGGCGGTGGCATTGATCTCGCATTCCCGCATCACGAGAACGAATTTGCACAAAGCCACTGCGTGAATCCAGACGGGGAATTTGCCAGATTGTGGATGCATAATGGTTTCCTGCAGGTCGAAGGTCAAAAAATGGCCAAAAGTCTGGGAAATTTCATCACCGTCAAGCAATTGCGGGATCAAGGCATTGAAGGCGCGGTGATACGTTTGGCGCTTCTGTCAACTCAATACCGGCAGCCATTGGACTGGACCGCTGCAAAGGTTGAAGAAACCCGCACGGTATTGCGCAAGTGGCGTGCGATCACCGCAAACGCACCTGCCGATGCAGCGCCTGCCGAGGCCGTGATTTCGGCGCTGGCCGATGACCTGAACACGCCGAAAGCGATCAGCGAGCTGCACAAATTGGCCTCCCAAGGTGATGGTTCCAGGCTCAAGGCGTCGGCAGTGTTCATGGGCATTTCCATGGAGTCGAAGACCGATGAGATCAGCAAGACTCTTCGCAGCAGAATTGATGGGTATGTGCGCGCGCGCAGCGAAGCTCGAAAGCGGAGAGACTTTAGTCTGGCGGATGCAATTCGAATGAATTTGGCGGATGCGGGAATTGAAGTCCGGGACGGCGCCGATGGTGCGATTTGGCAGCCGTTGGACGGATTTGACCCTTCAAAGCTCGAAACATTGGATAGGGCTCAGTCTGGGGAAGTTGACCGATGAGCAAGGAGAGACTGACACTTTACGACACAACTTTGCGGGATGGTCAGCAAACTCAGGGCGTTCAGTTCTCGTTGTCCGACAAGCATCGGCTGACCATTGCTTTGGCTGAGCTGGGAATTGACTATATCGAAGCGGGTTGGCCGGGGGCTAATCCAACGGACAGCGCATATTTTGAGCAGCCGCCGACTGTTCAGAGAGCGAAGATAACAACTTTCGGCATGACGAAGCGCGCTGGAAGATCCGCGGCGAACGATGATCTGTTGGCGCAATTGGTTAACGCGAATTCAAATACCGTATGCATTGTCGGCAAATCCCATAGGTTTCACGTGGAGACCGCACTGGGAATCGGGTTGGACGAGAATCTAAACAACATCGCCGAGTCAATAGCGCATTTGGCAAAAATGGACCGCGAAGCGATTTTCGATGCCGAGCATTTTTTCGATGGTTACAAGTCGGATCCAGACTATGCGATGCGGTGTCTGGATTCTGCTTTGACGAATGGCGCGGAATGGGTTGTTCTTTGCGACACGAATGGAGGAACGCTACCCAGTGAAATCAGCGAGATTACAGGTGAAGTGATTGCCCGAGGGATACCTGGCAGCAAGATTGGAATTCATACGCACAACGATACCGGCACCGCCGTTGCGGGATCACTTGCAGCTGTAGAAGCTGGAGCGCGCCAAATTCAGGGAACTTTGAATGGTCTCGGTGAAAGATGCGGCAACGCTGATCTGGTGACTCTAATTCCTACGCTCTTCCTGAAGGAGTGGTTCGCCTCACGTTTCACTACGGGAGTGAACAAGGCACAGCTCGCAGGATTAACCCGTGTTTCCCGTCTGTTGGACGATATTCTGAATCGTGTGCCGTCCAAGGCCGCACCCTATGTGGGCGCATCAGCGTTTGTGCATAAGGCTGGATTGCATGCTTCCGCTGTGGCGCGGAATCCAAAGACCTACGAGCATATAGAACCGGAGGCTGTCGGAAATCGGCGATTTATTCCGATGTCTAATCAAGCCGGCCGTTCTAACTTGATCGCACGTCTCAATGCAGCGGGAATCACGGTTGATAAAGAAGACAAACGCCTCGGCGCGATAATTCAAGCTGTAAAGCAGCGGGAAGACGCTGGATACAGTTACGACACCGCACAGGCTTCGTTTGAACTCTTGGCCCGGCGCATTCTAGGGATCATGCCGGATTATTTTGATGTCAGGAATTATTCGGTCACGGTGGAACACGCTGAAGACGGTGGCGAGATGAAAACAAGGTCCCGTGCGGAAGTGATGTTGGCGGTCGGCGGGCAAGTTTTGACCTCGTATGCGGATGCCTCCACCAATGGTTCGGCTGATCAAGGCCCTGTTCATGCCTTGGCAAGGGCGGTGATCAGGGATCTTGGCGTTCACCAGAAATATATTGAGGATATGCATCTCGTTGATTTCAAGGTTCGCATCACCGGCAGCGGGACCGCCGCGGTCACCCGCGTCATTATCGACAGTGAGGACCGGAATGGCATAAGGTGGTCGACGGTCGGGGTTTCGGCAAATATCATTGATGCTTCGTTTGAAGCTTTGATTGATGCGATTAGGTGGAAGTTGGTCAGAGACTTGCCTCGGATAACCCAGTGCAGTTAAGTCGGGAAGCAGTGCCGAACCTACTCGTCCATGCGTTAATCGGACAATGCGTAGCGGTTTATCTGGAAATTGAAGCGCGTTGCGAGCGCCATACCTTATTGAAGATTACGCAGAGGCTGATGGTCGGCGGAGCATCAGCCAACACAGCGCCCCTCCGGCGAGCAGCAGGAAAGGTGCCATCGCCCAATTCACCGCAGTCCAGCCCTGCGGCGCTGTTCCACCGGAGCAGTTCATCAGTGTGCCGGAGGCAAGCGAAGCGAGGGTTACACATCCAAAAACCAGAGCGTCTGTGAGGCCTTGCACTTTGCCGCGTTCAGCAGGGCTGTGCGCTTCGACCAGCATCGCGGTTGCGCCGATAAATCCAAAATTCCAACCGACGCCAAGAAGCACCAAGGCAACAAAAAAATTTTTGAGTTCAATGCCTGAGAGTCCGGTGATGCCGGCAAGTGCCAAAAGGACCAATCCAACGGCTACAATTTTGTCGGCCCCGAATCGTGAAATCAAATGGCCGGTGAAGAATGACGGAGCGAACATCGCGAAGACATGGGCTGAAACAATATCAGCCGCGCGGTCCTGGCCGAATCCGCATCCAACAACCGCGAGGGGGGTGGAAGTCATCATCAGATTCATCAAGGCATATGAGATCATCGAACAGATAATCGCGACCGAGATCTTCGGTGTCTTGAGCAGTTCCCGGTAGGTGCGGACATCGCTGCTGCTGGTTTGGCGAGCCGGAACCGGAATATCGAGAAAAAGAAAAGATAATGCGCCGAACACATTGACCGCGGCAACAGCAAGGTACGTGCCGGCAAATGGGACAACCATTCCATCGGCGGTGATTTTTACCAATTGTGGACCGACCAATGCCGCCACGAGACCGCCTGCCATGACGTAGGATATGGCACGGGGTCTGAATTCGTCAGAAGCCGTGTCGGCTGCCGCGAATCGGACAAATCCATGCGCTGACATGTAGATTCCGGTGAAGTATGACGCGAGCAGGAACAGTGGGAACGAAGCTTGGAACAGTGCGAATGTTCCGATCAATCCACCGAGAACTCCGGCTGAGGCGCCAATCAAGAAGCCGGTCTGCCGTCCAAATCTCTGCATGGTTTGGCTCATCCAAGGTGCAGAGGTCATGGACCCAAAGACAATGACTGAAATCGGCAACGTGGCCCAGCATACATTAGAAGCCAACGATTGACCCGCAAGTCCGGCGATAGTGAAGATCATCGGCATCTGTGCGCCGATGGTCATCTGCGCCAGAACCAGGATAGCGACGTTGCGGCGTTCGCGTGAAAGAAGAATGCTTCGCATTTTTTTCCCGTACCGCTGAAAGCCGAATTCGGCAAGAGTCTGTTTAGCATCTGAGCGCTTGCCAATCGCAGTCAATTTGTTGCAGGAAATCGCTGTGCTGATACAGGGCTGTCGCAAGTCCGACGGACACCAACCCAACTAATGCCTTTTACGGAGACAATCACGGAATGATATCTGAAATTGCGACCGTCGAAGACATCAAGCAAGGCGTCGCATTCCTTGTGCACACCGAACCACGATTTCGTTCAGTGCTCGAATTGGCTGGTTATCCGCCTCTTCGAAGGCGGCAGGAAGGATTCGAAGCGCTGCTGGACATGATTATCAGCCAACAGGTTTCCGTTGCTGCAGCGGACTCGATCTGGAACCGCCTCAAGCAAGTGGGACTGACAGACCGCGGAGCTTTGCGGGCATGTTCAGCCGAACAGATTCAAGCTTGCGGCGTTTCGCGTCAGAAGGTGCGCTATGCAAAAGCCTTGGCGGATGAGAGAATTAAATACAGCGAACTGGGCAGTCTCAGTGATGATGCCTTGGTCAGTCGGATGACTCGGATACTTGGCATCGGTCGCTGGACTGCTGAAATCTACGGCATGTCCGCACTCGGCCGGCCGGATATGTTTGCAGCGGGCGATTTGGCCTTGCAGGAAAGCGCGCGGTTGCTGTTTGAATTGGATTCTCGACCCTCCGAAAAACAATTGCGGGAGATTGCGGCACCTTGGTCACCTTGGCGCGCGGTGGCCGCAAGACTGCTTTGGTCCTATTATCGTGAAGTTAAGGAACGGGAAGGTGTGCGATGAAAGATGTTCGAATTCTGCGGCGGTCGCCTGATACGGGCGAAACTCGGTGTTTAATCATTTTTTTGCATGGCTACGGCGCGGACGGTGCGGATTTGTTTGGTCTTGCGGAACCAATGTCGCCTTCTTTGCCTAATTGTGCCTTCGTCGCGCCTGATGCGCCGGAGCCGTGTGCGGTGAATCCAATAGGAAGGCAATGGTTTCCCATTCCTCATATGGACGGTTCCAGCCCAGAAGCGATGTCCCAATCTTTTGCCCGCTCGGCGGAATTTCTCGATAAGCTGATCACATCAGAAATTGAGAGGGCAGGGACAGTCGTTAACCAAACCCTGTTGTTCGGGTTTTCGCAGGGTACGATGATGGCGTTGCATGTCGCTTTCCGACGCGCTTCTCGATTTGCGGGAGTTGCTGGATTTTCGGGCAGGTTGCTCTACCCGGAAAAGCTGCATAACGAGATTGTTTCTCGTCCTCCGGTGCTTCTTGTTCACGGGGACAGCGATGAAATCGTTCCGACCAGTAGCATGGTTGAGGCAAAAGCCGCATTGGAGACCAATGGAGTTGCAGTAGAAACGAGGCTAGCGAAAAACCTCGGGCACGGGATTGATCCCGATGGTATATCGGCTGCCATTCAGTTTGCACGCAGCAACTTGGCGGTTTGAAGCGCTGCAAAGATGTGTCAGCAGGGGAAGAATCGATAAGTCCCGTGCATATGACCGAAGAGGAAATGCTTATGATTACTTCGCAGCAGGTGCTGGAGTTTTGGTTTGAGACTTTGTCTCATGAACAGAAATTTGCGGCGAATGATGAAGTCGATGCCAAAATACGCACTCAGTTTTTGGATGCATGGTACAGCGCTGCGGGCGGTGGTCTGGCGGATTGGGAAACCAGCGCGGAGAGCGCATTGGCGCTTGTCATCCTGCTGGACCAGTTTCCACGTAATATGTTTCGCGGGAGCGGTCAGTCGTTTCACAGCGATGCTTTGGCTCGTGAGGTGGCAAACCGAGCGATTGAAAGAGGCTTCGATATGCAATTCGAGGAAATGAAACGCATCTTTTTTTATCTGCCTTTCATGCATTCAGAACGAATAGAAGATCAAGATCGCTGTGTTGCGCTCATCGGCGAACGGATGCAGGAAAGCGGTCAGGTCAGCCTTCTCCATGCGCGTGCGCATCGGGAAGTCGTGAGGAAATTCGGTCGGTTTCCCTTCCGAAATGAGGCGCTCGAAAGAGAATATGCCGAAGAGGAAAAGGAAATGATGGATTTCAGCGTCTATTTGAAAATTGTTGATGAGTTGAAAGAGCGGGAAGAAACCAAATGAAAACATCATCAAATGCAGGAGATTTTGCATGACAACCTCTTCGGTTGACCTCGCGGTGATCGGTGCTGGGCCCGGTGGATATGTCGCGGCAATTCGTGCGGCACAGCTTGGCCTGTCGGTGACTATTGTCGAGCGCGAGCATATGGGCGGGATTTGCCTGAATTGGGGATGCATCCCAACAAAGGCGCTGCTGCGGTCGGCTGAGATTTACAGTGCAATGAAGCAGGCCAAGGAATATGGCCTTTCAGTTGGTTCGGTAGGATTTGAACTCAATGACATTGTTGACCGTTCCCGTGCGGTTGCCAAGCGGCTGAATGGCGGTGTCGGATATCTCATGAAGAAGAACGGCATTGAAGTTCACATGGGCGAAGCGAAGCTGCTTGAACCGACGAGGATAACCGTGTCATCGGAAAAGGGAGACGCTGAAATTCAATGCAAGAACACCATCATTGCGACAGGAGCCCGGGCCCGAGAACTGCCAGGGTTAGAAGCGGATGGCGTCCTAGTGTGGAACTATAAGCATGCGCTGAAACCCAATGTCATGCCGAAAAAGCTGCTGGTCATTGGATCGGGGGCAATTGGAATTGAGTTTGCAAGTTTTTACAACACGCTTGGAGCCAAAACGACTGTTGTCGAGGTGATGGATCGGATTTTGCCGGTTGAAGACGCTGAAATTTCGGGAATCGCAAAAACGGTGTTCGAAAAACAAGGCATGACAATTATGGAGGGGTCGTCGGTCACCCGTCTGGACCGGCAAAAGAATTCAGTGAAAGCTTTCATCCGCACTTCGGAACAGGAAGTTGCGGAAGAGTTTGACAGGGTAATTTCCGCAACTGGAATCCTCGGCAACATAGAAAACCTTGGTCTTGAGGAACTTGGTGTGGAAACCGAGAAGTCGCACATTGTCGTGGATGAGTTTTGTCGCACTAATGTCAAAAACTTATATGCGATCGGCGATGTCGCGGGAGCGCCTTGGCTTGCGCACAAAGCAAGCCATGAAGGTGTTGCGGTTGCTGAACTGATCGCAGGCGAAAAGCCGCATCCGGTACACCCAGAGTCCATTGCCGGATGCACCTACTGTCTTCCACAGATTGCATCTGTGGGATTGACGGAGCAGCAGGCTAATGAGTCAGGACGAAAGGTGCGTGTGGGTCGGTTTCCATGGTCCGCCAACGGAAAAGCGATCGCGCTTGGGGAGACAGAGGGATTGGTCAAGACCGTGTTTGATGCCGACAGTGGTGAATTGCTTGGTGCACATATGATCGGCGCCGAGGTCACCGAGTTAATTCAAGGTTTTGTTATCGGACGTCAGCTTGAGACAACAGAAGAAGATTTGATGGGGGCGGTGTTTCCGCATCCCACCCTCTCCGAGGGCATGCATGAAAGCGTATTGGCCGCATTTGATCGGGTTGTTCACATCTGATGGTCAATTCTGTCTCTGCCTGGCTGCAGCCAGGTTGAAACACATCGCCGGGACACAGTGGAGCACGCGAAAGTATATGGACATGGAGCCGCTGCGCGAGATGAAACTTCAACATAACGGAGCCGCCGTCGCATGACTGAAAGTGCGAAAGATTCTGGACACTACCTTGCGCAATGGACATACTAGTAGAGACAATCATTCGCCCCGAAAAAATGCCAAACTTGGAATCAGCCCAACTGATCATCCGGAATCAAGCCGATCATGTGGCCAGCATTGGCAGATGACGGAAGCACCGGACACGTTCTTTTTTTGGGTTGTTGAGATGTTGGCGCAGATTGTCAAAAGCCGATGACAATTCAAATTTCGACAAATTCTTAAGTGTCGATGCCCCTGCCGGTGTTCGGCGCCGAACGAATGACCGCGTTGAAATCAGTGGCCTTCAGTGAAGCGCCGCCAATCAGAGCGCCGTTGACATTATTGATGGCGAAAATTGAAGCTGCGTTGGCTGCATTGATCGATCCTCCATAGAGAATTCGCACCGATTTTCCAACGTATTTCCCAAAATAGCTTATGCACTGCCGCCGAATGAAGGCGTGCATGGTTTCAATCTCCATTGAACTTGCGGTGCGTCCGGTGCCGATTGCCCAGACCGGTTCATAGGCAATCACAACATTTGCTGATTTTGATGAAACAGGAACACATTCTTGGATTTGCTTCCGAACAACGGATTGTTCGCGGCCTTTGAGTCGATCAGCCTCGGTTTCACCAACACAAACGATTGTATTAAGGCCCGCACGCCAAGCGGAGAGGATCTTTTGGTGGATTAATTCGTTGGTTTCGGCATGATTATGGCGACGTTCGGAATGTCCGACAATGACGTAGTCGGCTCCAGCATCCACAAGCATCGCAGCTGAAATGTCACCGGTATGTGCTCCGGAATCCATATGATGGCAATTCTGACCGCCGATCTTGACGGCAGATTCAGCAAGAATGTTTGACATGCGACTGATCAGCGCCGCTGGTGGGCATATCAAGATTTCACAATCGGAGTCCGGGTTGTCGGCAGCCACTTCGGCGGCTTCGCTCAAGTCTGCGCTGACACCGTTCATTTTCCAGTTTCCGACCACTAGGAAGGGTTTCATGGGTTCTCCTTACTGGATTATGGCCGTCGGTTTGGAAGATTCAAACGGGCTGCCAAAGGCGCCCGACACTCGGGGTTTCAATCCGAAATTTCGAAACGGATCGACTCGCCGCAGCCGCAGGCTTCCACAACATTTGGATTGTTAAATTGAAAACCCGATTCCAATAGACTTTGGGAATAGTCAATTTCGGTTCCGAACAAAAACATTTGAGCAAGCGGAGCGATCAATACCCGTGCTCCGTCCTGTTCGATGACTTCGTCTGCCGCATCGGCGGCTTCGACGAATTCCATTGTATATTCCATTCCCGCGCAACCACCCTTTTTGACGCCGATGCGAAGCCCGTGTTTTCCCGAATTCCGCATGAGCTTTTTGATTTGCCGCACTGCGCAGTCGGTCATGGTCACTGCTTGTTTACCGTCGTTCGCGAACATGGCGAATTCCTCAGTCCGTTGTACAGTTAGTTTTCACACTGCAGGTCCGCGACTGCCGCAAGACCGCTCACATGAACCCCAGTTCAAGGCGTGCTTCATCAGACATCATCTCCATGCCCCAAGGCGGGTCCCAAACGAGATCGACATTGACCGATTTTACGCCTTCCAATGGTTCAACCGCTTCGGCTAGCCAACCCGGCATTTCTCCGGCAACCGGACATCCTGGCGCGGTCAGTGTCATGATAAGGTCAACATCGCCCTCATCGCCGATTTCAATTGTATAGATCAGACCTAAATCATAAATGTTGACTGGGATTTCTGGGTCGTAGACTGAACGGCAAGCTTCAACGATCGTCTCATAGAGAGGATGTTCGGTCGTTGATGGCTGAATGAGAGGTGTGCCTTCCATAATCTGGGCGTCCGATGGGGTCATTTTACCGGTGATGTGCTGTTATTTCCGAGTCAATAAATAAAGTATGTTCGCGAGAATTCCAAGTGAAAGGCTGTTAGTTGTCGCGCGGCACAGATCACATGGATTGTGAATCGCTTTCATTGTGTTGCGGTGGAAAAAAAATATCGCGCCTGTTAAACCGCAGGCCGATAAAGCTGACCTAGGAATGAATGCGTATCTTTAGGTATGCCTAGGAGTAATTGAAAGAGTGTCGTCCGAGAAGGCTAAGAGTACCGCAGAGTGGCTGGCGGATATTTTTGCCTGTGTTTTTGGCTTAGTGATCGCTGTTTACGCTGCTTCTGGACCTTTGACCGACTTTGTGCGCTGGTTCATCGAAATCACAACACCGGGCTTCGAGGAGTTAAGCAGAAGAGACCAGCGTGTTCTGTTAAGAGAACATTGGCTTGGCGCAGCCTACAAAGCGTTTGAACGCAGTTTTCTGCTTCCAACAGGTCTGATTCTTGGACTTCCAGTGTTCTTTGGAATCGTCGTCAGCACTTTGACATTAACATACTCGGAGCGCTGGAATTGGCTCAGATGGCCGCTCGCAATGCTTGGAGCGATAACCATTCTGGCATGGATGTCCAATCTTTTTGCAATCGACGCTGGTCTGCTTCCGACAGCGCGAGGAATTGACTTCGTAATGTTTCCAATTGCGACCGTAATCGCTCTTTATTTGGCATATCGGTATTTTGGGCTGTTCATTGTTGGATTCTGCGTATTTTGGGTGATTTATTTCTTTATTAAGGGAAGCCTGCCAGACTGGACCGGACTGTTCCAAGGGTCGCAGCAGACTCCCGCCCAGAGTCTGCGTTCGATGGTTCTTAATTTCTGGTCCCAGACCGGAGGCATGTTCGGCCAGCCGCTGCAGGTAGTATCCGGCAATGTTTTAATTTTTGTTTTGTTCGGCGCTGTGCTCATGGCATCCGGGGCCGGTAAATTGTTGATGAAAATCGCCAACCGCGCGACCGGAGGTCTGACCGGCGGCGCGGCTCATGCGGCGGTCGCAAGTTCGGCTCTGTTCGGAACATTATCCGGTGCCGCGGTATCCAACGTCGTTTCTACCGGTGTGATGACCATTCCTGTCATCAAACGATCAGGATTTCGGTCTGCATTTGCAGGAGCGGTAGAAGCTTCTGCTTCGACCGGTGGGCAGATTATGCCGCCGGTGATGGGAGTTGTTGCATTCTTTGTGGCCGGTCAGATCGGCCTTGAGTATCGGTATATTGTCATTGCGGCGATCGTGCCTGCTATATTCTATTATCTTGGAATTTTTCTGAGCGTTTACTTTGCTGCAAATCGGCAGGGCATCGGCCAACTTCCTCCAAGTGAACGGCCAGCTTTGACCCGCATCGAGCTTAAGCAGTGTCTGGTCTTCGTCATTCCGATCTGTGTCCTTTCTTATTTTCTGTTTACGCAGCCATCAGTGCAGAAGGCCGGATTTTATGGGCTCGTCTCGGCTCTAGCCGCTTCTCTGTGGCTCTTTCCCACAACTCGATCGGTTGGCGTTTATCTGCGCGCATTCGCAACTGCAGGTCGGATGTCCGCAAACTTCATCGTAATTGTAGCGGCAATCGGTTTGATTGTCGGGTTAATTCAGGTTTCAGGATTCTCTGGGCGACTTTCGCAACTGCTGACTGAAATCGCATCCGGACCTTTGCTCTCTGTTTTGGTGATCGTGGCTCTCGGTTCAATTCTGTTGGGTATGGGGCTGCCTCCGGGCGCGACATATTTCGTTATAGTCATCGCCCTGAGTTCAGGAATTGAGGCGGTTGGCATTCCGGCGCTGACATTGCACCTGTTCGTTGTGTATTTCGCCGTGATTTCTACGGTAACTCCACCGGTTGCATTGGCAGCGTTTGCCGCAGCGCCGATCGCCGGAGCTGACCCGATTAAGACGGGATTGCAGGCAGCGCGGTTGTCGGTCGCAGGGTTCGTTATTCCCTTCGTGTTCGTCTACCACCCGGCGGTGCTCTACAAATTGCAGGTGCTGATTGAATGGTTTGATGGCAGGACGGCGAATTCACCGGCCATGATCAGTTCAAGCATGGTCACCTGGGCGGAATTTGGATGGATATTATTTGCTTTTGCAAGTGCAATGTGGCTGATTACTTCGGCCTTGGCGGGATGTGAACGAACCAAACTAAACCGCATGGAAGTCGTTGCGCGACTCATTGCCGGCGCAGCAATTTTAGTCCCAGATCCGAAGATTGCAGTGGCAGGTCTCGTAACCGGGGCGGCATTGGTGTTGTACCATCGCGTTGGATCCACACGTCGGGAATAGGAGAAGGCGTGATGGTGACAAATAGCGCGGCAGCTGTCTTTCAGCTGAGGTTTCGGTCAGCGCGGTAGTTTCAAGCGACTCTCGATATGGATAAGTTTCTGTTCACGATCACTGCGACCGAAGGCAAAGCCCGCACCGGGATTCTGCGAACTAGGAGGGGGATAGTTAGGACCCCAGCATTCATGCCGGTTGGAACCGCGGCTACTGTTAAAGCCATGCTACCTGAACAGGTGGCGGAGACAGGCGCCGATATTTTGCTCTGCAACACGTATCATTTGATGCTGCGGCCTGGCGCAGAGCGAGTCAGACGTCTTGGCGGGTTGCATAAATTTATGAACTGGCAGCGGCCGATCCTAACCGATTCAGGCGGTTTTCAGGTTATGAGCCTGAGAGCTCTGACTAAAATCGACGAACATGCAGCGCATTTCAAGTCGCACATTGATGGTTCGCGCCATGAACTTTCGCCGGAAAGATCCATGCAAATCCAAACTGCGCTTGGTTCCGATATTGTGATGTGTCTTGATGAATGCACTTCCTATCCGGCTGACAAAAAGACCGCTGAACAATCGATGCTGCGTTCGATGCGCTGGGCGGAGCGGTGCCGCCAGTCATTGGGCCCTTCGCGAGGCCGTGCATTGTTTGGAATTCAGCAAGGTTCGGTCTACCGGGGACTGAGAGAGCAAAGTTCGCATGCGCTGATTGACATAGGATTTGACGGCTATGCCTTGGGCGGGCTGGCGGTAGGCGAGGGACAGGCCCAAATGTTCGAAGTATTGGACTATGCTCCTTCAATGCTTCCGGCGGAAACGCCGCGTTATTTGATGGGAGTTGGAAAACCGGACGACATTGTCGAAGCGGTGAGATGCGGCGTGGATATGTTTGACTGCGTGCTGCCAACCCGGTCTGGCCGAACCGGGCAGGCTTTTACATCGGCGGGAGCGGTGAACTTGAGAAACGCAGGTCATGCAGACGATGCGGGGCCTTTGGATTCCAAGTGTGATTGCCCGACCTGCCTGCAGTATACCCGAGCGTATCTGCATCATCTGTGTAAATCCGGGGAGATTCTGTCATCAATTCTGCTGACTGCTCATAACCTGCGATTCTATCAGAACCTGATGAGCAGCATTCGCCAATCGATAGCCGACAACTCGTTTGCTGAATTCCACCGGAATTTCCGAAAGTCGCAAACACACAGCCCGATCGACCAGCCGATATCCCTTGAAGTTTCTTCCATTTGACACCATTTCCCGTAAGGCGGTTGCGCCGGTTCGGGATTGTGTGAATGCAGACTCGCCGATGCAATGCCACAGACTGCCAGCGTTGCCATCGGGATCTGTGGAAATCCCGGTCTTCCGGCGATAAAGTCAGTCAGCGCTCGATAGCGCTTAGGCGACAGAAGTATCAAGTCAGCCAGGATGCGGCTGCAGACAGTTCATCAGGAGAAAAGACATGTCCGAGCAACTCATCGCTTATCCGGTACTTCCATTGCGAGACATCGTCGTGTTTCCAAAAATGATCTGCCCGTTATTCGTTGGCCGAAGTAGGTCCATTCGAGCGTTGGAGCAGGCAGCCGCAGCCGAAACCGATATACTCTTGACTGCGCAAAGGGATCCTGAAGTTGAAGATCCAGAGGATAGTGAAGTTTATGAAACAGCGGTTTTGGCCAGTATTCTGCAGTTTCTGAAGATTCCCGACGGCACAATTAAAGTCCTCGTCGAAGGGCAAACGCGCATGACGGTCGATAAGTATTTTGTTGAAGATGGATCACTTAAAGCTCTCGCTGCGCCGCTGATGAGCACATTTGACAGCAGCGATGATGCGAAAGTTGAGCTCAAGGTTTTGGTTCAGAGGCTGCGGGATGAATTTAAACTTTTCGCATCACGCTTGAAATCCGGCGGTGAAGAGATTTTGAAAAATGTTTTGGAAATCAGAGACCCTGGTGAGCTCGCCGATGCGGTTGCCGCTCAGATGAATGTTGATGTTCCGAGCAAACAAGCAGTACTGGAAATGCGTGATATCAAGTCGCGAGTGGCAAAGGCTCTGCAACTGGTCGAGAAAGAGAATCAAGCGGCACTCGTTGAGAAGAAGGTTAAACGCCGAGTTAAGTCTCAGATGAGCAAATCGCAGCGCGAATACTACCTGAATGAGCAAATGAAGGCCATTCAGCGTGAATTGGGAGATGCGGACGAGTCTTCGGAAATCGACGAACTGCAGGATAAAATTGATGAAGTCAAGCTGTCCAAGGAAGCTCGGGAGAAAGCGCTCGGTGAGCTCAAAAAGCTCAAATCCATGGGCAACAATGTTGCCGAGGCAAGCGTTATCCGAAGTTATCTGGATTGGCTGCTTACGATTCCGTGGGGTTTGAAACGAGACACGACAACAGACCTGGCTAAAGCTGAAGAAATTCTGGATCGCGACCATTACGGCCTAAAAAAGGTCAAGGAACGGCTCGTTGAGTATATTGCTGTGCAGCAGCGCATCAAAAAAGTGTCAGGCCCGATTTTGTGTCTTGTAGGACCTCCAGGTGTTGGCAAAACTTCGCTTGGCCAATCAGCTGCAGAAGCCACAGGTCGCGATTTCCTGCGGATTTCACTGGGTGGTGTGGGAGACGAGGCGGAAATACGAGGGCATAGACGCACCTATATCGGGTCGATGCCCGGACGAATCATCCAATCCTTAAAGAAGGCGAAGTCCACGAATCCGCTGATGCTTTTGGACGAGGTTGATAAACTGGGTAATTCGTTTCGAAGCGACCCGGCCAGCGCTCTTCTTGAAGTGTTGGATCCCGAACAGAATTCGCGATTTGTCGATCGGTATCTGGATGTCGATTATGATCTTTCCGATGTGCTTTTCATTACGACCGCCAATTATATCGGCAATATCCCCGAACCGCTGCTGGACCGGATGGAAGTCATTTCTTTGGAAGGTTACACCGAAGACGAAAAAATCGAGATCGCCAAGCGTCATCTCATTCCGAAGCAGCGCAAGGCGCATGGCGTCAAGGCGAGCGAGTTCAAGGTCAAGGACCGAGCGATTGAGGATTTGGTGCGGGTCTATACACGAGAGGCCGGTGTTCGGAATCTAGAGCGGGAAATCGCCAAGCTTGCTAGAAAATCGGTTACCAAGCTTGCCAAGGAAGAGATCAAAAGCATCACAGTTTCGACCAAATCAATTAGTCAGTTTTTGGGGCCGCCGAAGTTTCGATTCGGTCTCGCTGAGGAGCTTGATAGCATCGGTGTCGTCACAGGATTGGCGTGGACTCCTTCGGGAGGCGACCTGTTGTCGATTGAAGCGACGGCGACGCAGGGCAAAGGGCGCATGAAGACGACCGGGAAGCTTGGCGATGTGATGAAAGAATCAATCCAAGCAGCTTCGACATACGTGCAGTCGATTTCACCAGAAATCGGCTTCAAGCCAACCGGTTTCTCAAACATCGACATTCATGTGCATGTTCCAGAGGGAGCGATGCCCAAAGATGGCCCATCCGCAGGCGTTGCCATGGTGACCGCGATTGTATCGGTGCTGACCGGCATCAAGGTCCGGCGCACGGTGGCGATGACGGGAGAAGTGACGCTGCGAGGCAATGTGCTGCCTATCGGGGGACTCAAGTCGAAGTTGCTTGCGGCAGCGCGCGGCGGAATTGAGACTGTGTTGATTCCCGAAAGGAATTTGAAAGATCTTTCGGAGATTCCCGAAAGCGTAACACAATCGCTGAATATCACACCGGTGTCGAATGTCAGCGAAGTGCTTGAATTGGCACTGACGCAGACACCGGAGCGCATAGAATGGGATATGGAGTTGGGTACGCCTGACCGATCCTTTTTGGATAAACAGCATGAAACTGTCAGCGTGGCGAAACACTGAGCACATATTGCAATTTGCGAAAACCACCGTAGCGGGTTATTTAGCAGCGTCGCGGGTGATTAGCTCAGTGGTAGAGCGCTTCGTTCACATCGAAGATGTCGGGAGTTCGAGTCTCTCATCACCCACCATCGCGCCATGTCGGGTGGCGTAAGCGGGAGAAATGGTCGGAGAGGGTGATTAGCTCAGTGGTAGAGCGCTTCGTTTACACCGAAGATGTCGGGAGTTCGACTCTCTCATCACCCACCATTTTTTGAACACCGGTTATATGCTGCCGCGTGTTTGAGGCAGAGCTTTTGGTTGATGGCATTCAACAATGCCGGTGTCTTCGAACCTGCAATCAACAGACTTGATTCAAACACAATAGTTGCTTGACGATTTGAATTATAGATCGTAACAGGCGCATAATGAGCGGCAAATTAACGCTTTGCGGGGCTGTAGCTCAGCGGTTAGAGTACTGGCCTGTCACGCCAGGGGTCGCGGGTTCGAATCCCGTCAGCCTCGCCATTTAGGAACAAAAGTTTGAACGCTGTTCGTCTGCGATTGAGTTTCGCTTTTTAAGTTGAGCAGACGGGTCAGCTCGGACTTGTTTCAGATGACTTCCGGATCATCGGGCTCAACGCGTCGGCGTAGTGAGGCAGACCGTCGCGGAACCCGTCAGGTCGGTTTTTTGTGGCATCGCGATCCCGAACCAGTGGCGGTGCTAGCCGCTTTCAGCGGTTTCGCCGTTATGTAAGCAGACGATGGGTCGTGCATCGATGCAATGGGCGCGGAAATCAGTACTATTGGTGTCGAACCGCACATCGTCCGGTTGGATGCATCTAGGAATTTGGACTAATCGCCGTCAAAAAATCCTGCACTCCGGGATGTTGCAAGAGATCCTTTGGTTCGTTTAACCGTGTTCGTTGACCTCGAAGGATATGGTACTGCCATTCATTCCATATCGCTAAGCGAACTTCAGGACTTTTCCAATTGCGCCCAAGAACGGTTTGCCAGATGAATTCAATCTGCTCAGCGGTCAGCTGCTCTTCGCATCCTTCAAGCTCCGCTTCGCGCCGCCGTCGGCGCCAAGATTGGACCGTGTCAAGATTCATTGGCAGATTACCGTTTCGAATGTTTTCCAACCATTCGCTGCAAGCTTTCTTCGCCGCCGCTGCAGGTTTGCCGTTTCCTTCGGCTTTATGTTGCATGACCGTCATGTCGGCACGCACCAGCGCAGCTGGTCCTGATTTGGGGCAAGATAATTGGATCGTGGAATAACTCTCGCTGTTATCTTTGCTCCGAACAGAAAAAATATGGCACGTTCCATCTCGTGCTGAGTTGACATACAGCCTGCCGACACAGTGCGATAAGCGATGGGACTCTACTTGCAATGCTGATTCCGAGCAGAGATTTCTGACCACAAACCCGTTTGAGGCTTCAAAGTCGCTGCAAAGCGATGGCCACTCCATTCCATCGCCCAATATTTGGTCTTCGCTATCGTCATTCTGATTGTGGATTCGTTCCGCTTCAATGAGCGCCGGCATCCGATGCATCCATTTTCGGGCCGCTGAAAGCAGCACCGCCGCAATGTTTTCTGCTCTCCCAACCAGGATCGTGAAGGCTAGGCGGCGTGCTTCGACCAAGTCGGGTTGCAGCAGCACCGGCAGATTCGTGTTGGCTGCAGAGATTCTTTCTAGAATAACCGGTAGCAAAACGCTCCGGCTGTAGTCGTCAACCATTTCAATCGCGTCAGATGTTGCAAGCGAAAGCTCCTCAATTTCAAAACGTGAATCTCGAATTTCGCATGAATTTTTCAACGTTGCTTTGAATGCAGGCCAATCGGCCTTTGCGGTCAGAAAAAAATCTTCAAAACTGACATTGAACGCCGCATTTAATGGCAATGCGCAGCACGAAAAAACTCCAAGCAGATCATTCCACGATGAATTGGTTTCGGGAACCCAGTTCGCTGGAAAAGATTTTAGCACTTTACAGATCTGCTCTAAACCAGTGTTAGAATTAAGCTTGTACCCCCGGTTTCTTTGATTATATTCTGGAATTGCCTGGAGTATCGCGTTGTTTCCAACTGCATGGTTTGACTGAACTGGGGTCGTGAGCTTCCGAAGACGCCTCACGTGTCCTTTGCTCAAGCCCAACCGCTTTGCGATAGCGGGTGCCAGGTCCATTTTGTTATCGATCAATTTGGACAGTTCGGTGTCGGTCGCCAATAGATCCGCAAAGAGCGGATATGCTTCTGCCGCTTGGCATCGAATCGTGTGATGGGGAGAGTCACAGTTAGCAAAATAATAGACAGTTGCCGCTGAGGGAGACGGTATTGAACTCAGTGCTCTTGCGGCAGCATCCAAATCCAAGGATTCAAGTCCTTCCGGCAGTTGAGTGCCGAGAGTCTGTTGTTCCAAGGCAATTTGCCTTGCAGCATCTAGAGCGGATGTATTTTCTGCAGCTGACAAAGTCAGGTATTTTGTTGGTTCAAGATTTGTGTCGACTCGTTTCAAAAGTCCAAATATTTGTCCAAATTCAGCCAGCTGCGGGGTTATCTCAATCGAATGGTTTTCCGGTTTTGCTGTGAATTCACCAAGATCAACGCATGCGACTAGGTCAGGGAACGATTCAGCGGCATCAATTGGGTATGAAGGCGACTGGGCTTCGACTGGTTGATCACTAAGACGAAATCCTGTGATTTTAGAAAGAACCAATGAAGCGATGACTCTAGCGAAATGTTCAGCAGTTCGACCGCAGGAAAGACCATCGAAGTATTCGTCCCAAACCAGTGCTCCGATTTCAACTTTTGAGGTTTGTGGCTGAAGAATAGGCAGACCGACATCAGTATAAGTTTCGGCTTTGGCCCTTCCGGTTTGGCGAGAGATTTGGACTGATGCGGCATCAAAGCGTTTGGAGTCATCGATCACGCTATCGCACAGTCCATTCAGCCAGACCTTTGCGCTCACGGAAACAGCAGTGTGTGAAGAGGTGATGATCATGCGGGTTTCCTGTCAAAAAACCTGGTATTCAGCAGCGATTGCGACCAAGCTAGTGTTTGAGCAGGGTTCGCATGATAAAGGAATAAAAGAAAATCTCAAGCGGGGATATTTGAATTAGCTCACTTTGGATAGTGCAGATATTTTGGATCGTGAAACGCAGCATCCGGCGTAATGTGGTCAGGCTTATCTGTGCAAACCGGGTACGAGAAACCCTGACGCTGCTTGTGGATGCCACGGGAATTGTCCAAGAGCTCGGCAATACAGAAGCCACCGATGGTTCGAAAAATCGAGTGCGTCCATCATTTTCTTAAATTGATTCTTCGCAAGTTTGAAAAGGAGAGGCCGTGTGAATTTATCGGTAGTCTGATGGACGGGCGTGACTCATAGAATACAGCGCACTACAGCGAGCATGTCCATCGCGGCAGGCTGTGGCTCTCAAGGCTTATTCCCGGTGAGCAGGCGTTTGTGCGGGAACTTTGGGCGGCACTGCGAACTTAACTTCCATTATTTTGGTCTCGGTATGAAAGCGTGCATTGCAACTTGGTTTTGCGGGAGTACACCCGAACGATCGGATGCAGATGTTCTAGCCATAGTGGAATCCGCAAGCCGCTGGATCACAGCTGTGTTGCGCCGAATTCGTTTCAACGGATCAAACAGATTGATGAAGAGGCGGAAGATAAAGATAATGCGATTGCGCAGTGCTGCACGAGCTCAATTTGCAGTTCAAATCCCTCTGAATAAGCTAGTTGTAGCGAGACCGGGGTCTTTGCAGCAAACGCCGCCATCGGTATAACTTCGATCAGAGATTTGTGTGCCCATCGCCAGTCCGGCAACCCACACCACTTGCTTGCATGATACGATGATGCCAACTCAAAATGACTGACGCGCACAGTTCACGAGACGCATTCCGACTTTCCGTTGCACCGATGATGGATTGGACAGATCGGCATTGCCGCTACTTTCATCGGCGCATGTCGAAGAAGGCGCTTCTCTATACCGAGATGATAAATTCAGCTGCGCTGGTCCATGGCGATTCGGCCAGGCTGCTGAAACATGACCCGGACGAGCATCCGGTTGCGTTACAGCTTGGCGGATCGGACCCAGAAGAACTGGCGAAAGCTGCAGAGATCGGGCGCGGATATGGATTCCAGGAAATCAATTTCAATGTTGGATGTCCATCAGACAGAGTGCAGCATGGCTGTTTCGGCGCAGTGTTGATGAAAGAACCGGCAAGGGTCGCGGAATGTCTTGAAGCGATGCGCGAGGCGGTCGGTACGGCTGAAATCACTCTAAAGTGTCGAATTGGAGTGGACGAGCAGGTGCCGGAAACTTCGCTCCCCAAATTTATCGAAGCTGTCAGCGGGTCTGGAATCTCGCGAATTATCATTCACGCGCGCAAGGCTTGGCTGACAGGCCTCAGCCCTAAGGAAAACCGCACCCTTCCGCCTTTAGATTACGGCTTGGTCTTCTGCATCCAACGGAGTTTTCCGCACCTCAAAATTTGCATCAATGGGGGGATCGCTAGTTTGGCCGCTGCGGAAGATTTTCTTGCGCGGGGGATGGATGGTGTAATGGTCGGACGCGCGGCATACGGGACACCCGCCGGAATTTTGCTTGACGCAGATTGCCGGATATTCGGGAGTTCCAGAACGTCTACGCGAAGGCAGGTCATCGCCGAAATGCTGCCTTATATTCAAAGACATCAGGAGAGCGGTGGCAAGGTGACGTCGGTAACCCGACATATGCTTGGTCTGTTTGCCGGTTGGCCAGGCGCTCGATTGTGGAGGCAAACCCTTTCTGACCCAAAACTGAATTCAGCCGTCGGCTGTGCTTTGATTAAAGAAACCGCAAAAAAAATATTGAGTGCCTGCTCGGAGCGAGAAGATTGCCGCTGAGCTAGCCGCTATTGTATTGGCGGGGGAAATGCTGGCATTCAGGGGCGCCGTTTACGGCGACCGCCGCGTCTGACTTTCAGCTGGGGAGCCCGGCGGGGCAATTCAACCAAGATGCTCTTTCTGCTCGCTGAGTCCAATTTTGCCCATTGAGCCACCTCCTGAGGCGTTCGGTAACAACCGATGCAGATCTTTGCATGTGGATGAATGACGCAAATCTGTTTGCAGGGGCTGTCCGGCTCCTGGCGTCTCCAGGTTTTATCAGACTGTGGCGGCTTCGTTTTTGTTAATCGCATGCAATGCTTCCTGCAAAATGATTGAAGCTGCTATCTGATCAATTGAGGTTTGGCGTCTTCGCTTTGACAATCCAATTTTCGTCATCCGCGCATCCGCTTCAAAACTGGTTAGTCTTTCATCCCACAACATGATCGGAAGTGCAGAAAAGGAAATCAGATTGTGCGCAAATGCCCTGACGGATTGGCACTGCTTGCCTTCTGTGCCGTCCAGTCTCAGGGGAAGTCCGATGACGATGCCAACGGCTTGTCTTTCGGAAGAAATGCGCAATAGCGTTCGAACGCGTTCTTGGAACGTTTTTATGCTGACAGTGGTCAGCGGAGCTGCCATCTGTCGTCTGAAGTCAGACACTGCTACACCGATGCGCTTGCGGCCGTGATCAATTCCTATCAGAGCTCCTTCATCGGGGATCAGCGCACGGAAATCCGCCGTTGTGGGCGCAATCCTGGTCATTGAACAATACCTGCTTGCGTGGCCGTGGCGAGAACTTTCGCAAGGTCATCAGGATTGTCTGCAAAAATAGTTTGCGCTTTCTTCAGAGAATCTTTTGCGTCATCCAATCTTTCCATCACCGCAAGCGAGTGGATAAGCCGAGACCATTCGTCAGCAGTGCCGCCTTCACTTTCCAAGCGCCGCTTCAGACTATCAATCATTCCATGGATCATTGAGTCCCGCTCGGTATCAGACAGCTCTTCAGTTGCCGCGATTTCGTCAAGGGTTGGACCGGGCAGTTCTGCAGGAGAGGGAAAGTCAGCGGTCATTCCTGCCATTTGTGCAGCAATAGGCAATTGGTTTAGAATCTCAGCGGTCCAAGGAGCGTCAGCAGGTCCCTTCTGAACCAGTTTCGTCCAGATTCCAACAGCCAAATCAGGTCTGCCGGTTTGGGCGAAGAGCAGACCCAAATAGTATTTTGCGATGCTGTTTTCTTCATCAAGCGCCAAAGATTGGTTAAGAAGATTTTCCGCTTCTGGCGAAACGTAGCTGCCGGCTTCGGCGATCAGCAGCTCGGCCAATTCGTTCAAATCGTTGGCGGTTGCATTGTCGCCTAGAATACGGATTACTTCTTCTTGCGCCGAAACCGCGCCAGAAAGGTTTCCAAGCGAAATTTCGCTTTGAACCAATAGCCGATACCCGGTGAGATCATCGCGTCGTTTGGACACTGTTTCGCGCAAATCTTGAATAAGCTGCAAATCAGACGGGTTTGCTCTGGTTTCGGTTAGTGTCGGCATGGCTGCCAAAAATTCAGCTTGGGTCGGTCGATTCAGTCGAACGGTTTCGGCGTGCGCAATTCGTTGTGCCAGCGGCATGTCTGGAAAATTCGGTTCGCCTACAATCCAGTGAATAATCAAACTGCCTGGAACCAAAATCAGGACCAGCGCAGCCGATGCCAAAACCGCAGGGATTCGTCCGGGCGAAGTCGGTGGTGTTTCCGTTTCAGCCGCTGCGTCCGCCCGCAATAGCCTTCTTGCGACCTCCATTCCCAGCTGTTCGGTTTCCGCACCGGTCAACAACCCCCGATTGTGGTCCTTTTCAATCTTGTCGAGCTGCGACTTGTATAAATCCAAGTCGCTCTTGGAGTTCGAAACCTCCGCATGATTTGGGCGCCACAGCGTGTAAATCAGCACGGCGGTTATTCCGGTCGCCAAAAGTGTTGCTGTTATCCAAAAGAGCATCTGATGCCCGGCAATTTCGTCCGCAAATCTTCGGAGCGCCTACTGGCCAAACCAATGCGGCTTGTAAAGATGGGTGCTGCAACATCCACATTGAAAATTTGTTGACTTGAACACGGCGCTGGGAATTTCATTTTTGGTGCGGTCACCGTTATTCTACGATATGGTACTGCCATGGGCAATTGAATGTCTAGAATTCCAACTACCGGTCGGCGAAGCAACTAAAGGAAACAAGCCCAAGTGCAGCGATACTCGATATTCAGTTTGATAAGGGAATCATTGCGCGGCCACAGAGGCTGGGAAAACGCTTGGTTATCGCCTGAGCCACGCGAATATTACGATGTGGTCATTGTCGGCGCGGGCGGACACGGACTTGCCACCGCTTACTATCTTGGCAAGAATCACGGCTTGCGCAGCATCGCTGTGTTGGACAAAGGCTGGCTTGGAGGCGGCAACACGGGCCGAAACACCACGATCATTCGGTCCAATTATCTTCAGGACGATTCGGCAGCCATCTATGAGAAGGCGCGGGAACTTTACGAAACTCTCAGCCAGGATTTGAACATGAACATTATGTTCAGTCCGCGCGGTGTGATGATGCTTGCCCAGACTCATCATGAAGCCCGAGGCTATATGCGCATTGCCAACGCCAATCTCAATCAAGGGATCAAGACCCAGTACATTTCAGCGCAGCGCGTCAAGGAACTGTGTCCGATGATTTCGATAGACGGTCCGCGCTATCCGGTGCTCGGTGCGCTTTGGCAACCGCGAGGGGGTACCGCTAGGCATGATGCGGTGGCTTGGGGCTACGCCAGAGCCTGTTCGGAAATGGGCATGCATATCATCGAGAACTGCGAAGTGATGGCCGTAAATCGCGATTCGAACGGTGTTAATGGCGTAGAAACCAGCAAAGGTAAAATTGGCTGCGGAACTCTTGGCTTGGCGGTGGCCGGTCATTCTTGCCAACTTGCCGAAATGGCCGGTTTCAGGCTTCCCATCGAGTCTGTTGCTCTGCAGGCAATGGTTTCGGAACCAATCAAACCAGTTTTGGATGTCGTGGTCATGGCCAACACCGTTCACGGTTACATCAGTCAGTCTGATAAAGGAGAACTTGTCATTGGCGGAGGGGCCGATGGTTACAACAATTACACACAGCGTGGTTCCTTTCTGCACATCGAAGAAACCGTGCGCGCATTGGTTGAGACTTTCCCTGTGATTTCCCGATTGAAGATGCTGCGTCAATGGGGCGGCATAGTGGACATGACCGGTGATCGGTCACCGATATTGTCAAAAACACCTGTCCCCGGTGTTTTTGTGAATTGTGGATGGGGAACAGGTGGATTTAAAGCCATTCCAGGCTCGGGTTGGGCTATGGCGGAGTTGATGGCGAAGGGAGAGGCGGGCAATTTAGCCGCGCCATTCGGTCTTGGACGCTTTAGGGAAGGCCGTTTCATTGATGAGAGCGTCGCAGCCGGCGTGGCTCATTGAATCAGGACGTGAAATTGAGAACGAGAAAATAAAATGCTCAGTCTGAAATGCCCATATTGTGGAATCGTTGCAGACGAAACGGAGCTCACATCTGGTGGAGAAGCGCATATCAGCCGTGCCGGTCCTGGGACCAGCGACGAGGAGTTTGCGGGATATCTATTCTTTAGGAAAAATCCAAAAGGTGTCCACTTTGAACGCTGGCGTCACACCTATGGGTGCGGAAAGTGGTTTCATGTCGCCCGATGCACGCAGACGCTTGAAGTGTTTGGAACTTATTCCGCTCAAACTCTCAAGCGTCCGGGACACATCACGAAGAAAATCAAGAAACGGCGACCAGATTGGAATGCTGGCAAGTGAGCGTGGCGGAAATTGAGCGGGAAAGACTGAAATGAGCGTGCGCCTGTCGGATGGCGGCCGGTTGATTGACCGGCGGCGAAAACTGAAATTTCGATTCAATGGCCAACCGCTCTTTGGATTTGAAGGCGACACACTCGCATCAGCTCTATTGGCGAATAATCAAAAAGTCGTAGGTCGATCTTTCAAGTATCACCGCAAGCGTGGTGTGGTTGGAAGCGGACCGGAGGAACCGAATGCGCTGATTACGCTTGGAATCGGTTCCCGGCTTGAGCCGAACTGCCAGGCAACAATGGTCGAGCTTTTTGATGGGCTGACTTCCCGGTCACAAAACCACTGGCCGAGTTTAGAATTTGATTTCGGCGCGGCTGCCGATCTCGCATCGCGGCTGCTGCCTGCCGGATTCTACTATAAGACTTTTATGCAGCCGCGTCATGCTTGGAAATATGTCTTCGAACCTGCAATTCGGCGAGCGGCTGGTCTGGGAAAGTCGCCTCAAGGCAGAGACCCGGATGCATACGAACATTTCAACGTTACGGTTGACGTATTGATCGTTGGCGGCGGATTGGCCGGGTTGACGGCCGCGAAGACCGCGTCTGAATCTGGCCTTCGTATATTGTTGACTGAACAACTATCCTACTGGGGAGGCCGTTCGCCGACAGACTTGGATGAAATCTCAGGAGAGTCAGCGGCAGATTGGGTCAATGCGACGGTTGCCGATCTTTCATCCCGTTCGAATGTCCGCCTTCTCAACCGTACCACGACCGTGGGATTGTATGATCATGGTTTCGTACTCGCACTGCAGCGTCTGCCCGAACAAGTCTCGACAAAGGGTTTGGTGCGGCAGCGTTTGTGGAAAATTCGTGCTCGGAAGATCGTTTTGGCGACCGGCGCGATCGAGCGGCCGCTATGTTTTAGCGGAAACGACACACCGGGTGTCATGCTGGCTTCCGCGGTGCGTGACTATCTGGGGAATTTCGCTGTTTCACCTGGTGATCGGACGGTGCTGACGGTTAACAATGACGACGCATATCAAACGGCGATCGCTCTCGCAGAAGCGGGTTTGGGCGTGCCCGTGGTACTTGATTCGCGACCAATTGCCGAAGGTGATTTGCCTCAGCGGGCTCGGGAACTCCACATTAGAGTGGATGTGGGTCGGACAATTGCGGCGGTGAAGGGGCGGGGTCGTGTCAAAACAGTGCAGATCTGTTCAGAGGTTGGCGAAGGCGCGGTTCTTGAGGAATTCGAATGCGAAGCTGTTGCTATGTCGGGCGGATGGTCGCCGACTGCGCATTTGTGGTCCCATTGTGGGGGCAAACTTAATTGGGATGACGAAATAGTTGCTTTCAGGCCCGACAGTTCGAGACCGCCGATAGGATCTGACGGCCAATCCATGGCATGTGTGATAGGTGCGGCAAATGGAGAATTGCAGCCTGACGATATCGCTCGCGACGCCTTTGAAACGATGGCTGAACTGTTGGAAGAGTTTGGTCGAAAGCCGGTTGGAACTCCGCCGGTGATCGCCGGGCAGCGATCTGGCCAGTCAGGCAGCGGCTGTCTGCTGCCCAGTGGCCTTAGCACCGCCGGTCGCAGCAAAGCTTGGGTGGACTTCCAGAATGACGTCAAAGTTTCCGACCTCGAACTGGCTGTGCGGGAGGGTTACGAGAGCTCAGAGCATGTCAAACGCTACACGACGCTTGGTATGGCAACCGATCAAGGAAAGCTTTCAAATGTCAATGGCTTGATGATTCTGGCAGAAAATCTTGGATTGAATATTGAGAGTGTCGGCACAACGACTTTTCGTCCACCGTACACGCCGATTTCGCTCGGAGCTATTGCTGGTGATGCAAAGGGAGATTTTTTCAAGCCGCTTCGCAAGACTCCAATGGATGCATGGCACGAGGATAACGGAGCGTATTGGGAGCCGGTTTCAGATTGGCGGCGTCCATATTGTTACCTTAAGGGGCAGGAAGGAATTCAAGAGGCAGTGGACCGCGAAGCCCTCAGGGTGCGCCGTTCGGCTGGTCTGCTTGATGCTTCGACGCTCGGCAAAATTCTGGTCAAAGGACCGGATGCCGGCCGATTTCTTGATATGCTTTATACCAACATGATGAGTTCGCTGCAGCCGGGCCGGTGCCGATACGGGTTGATGTGCAACGAGAACGGCTTCGTTATGGATGACGGCGTCGTTGCTCGGCTGGATGAGACGACCTTTCTGTGTCACACAACGACAGGCGGCGCTGACCATATTCATGCTTGGATGGAAGAATGGCTGCAATGCGAGTGGTGGGACTGGCAGGTTTATACTGCAAACCTTACCGATCAATTTGCCCAGATTGGCTTGGCGGGGCCAGACTCTCGCCGCATTCTGAACAAACTCGGCGGTATGGACCTTAGTGCCGAGACGCTGCCGTTTATGACCTGGTCTGAAGGCAAGCTCGGCGATTTTAACGTCAGAATTTACCGAATTTCATTTTCCGGCGAACTGTCATTCGAAATAGCGGTTCCGGCCGCCCGGGGAATGGAACTGTGGGAAACGCTGATGGAGGTTGGGCGTGAGTTTGACTTGGAACCATACGGAACGGAAGCTCTGCACGTTCTCAGGGCAGAAAAAGGTTTCATCATGATCGGTGATGAGACCGATGGCATGGTTACACCGCAAGACCTCGGCCTTGAGTGGGCGATTTCGAAGAAAAAGGACGATTATCTTGGCAAAAGGGCACAGCAGCGCTCATTCCTGACGAGCGAGGATCGTTGGACGCTTGTAGGCCTTGAAACCATTGAGGCCAACGGGAAAATTCCGAGCGGATCGCATGCGGTCAGCGCAGGGAGTTCTTCGCAAGGTTTTCCGAGAACAGTTGGACGTGTCACATCCAGCTACCATTCTCCGATATTGAATCGCACGATTGCTTTGGGGCTTGTCGAAAGAGGAACGGAAAGAATGGGCGAAGTATTGAATTTCACGACCGACCGGGGACAAGTGGACGCCAAGATTGTTTCTCCGGTCTTTTATGATCCCGAAGGAACTCAGCTCCGTGCCTGAATTCAATGAAGGCGTCGCGGCGGCAGTGCAGAGACTGTCAGATCGGGCGATGATTCAAATCCGCGGTGACTTAGAGTCCGAGGCCATCGCATCAGCTATTTCCGCTTCCTTTGGGGTTGTTGTTCCAAAGCCGCACCGCATCTTGACGGAGGGCGCGAGGCAACTGGCTTGGATGTCACCGGATGAACTTTTGGGAATGCTGCCGCTTGAAGACGGACCGGCCGTTGTTGATTCGCTGGCCGACCAGCTTGCAGAACATCATCACATGATTGCTGAAGTTGGATCCATGCGCTGTGAGTTCGCCTTAAATGGTGCGGTCAGAGACATTCTCGCTAAAGGAACCCCGGCGGATGTATCCCCCGAAGCCTTCTCAGTTGGGCACTTCAGGCGCTCTCGCATCGGTCAGTTGCAAGCAGCTTTTTGGTTGATCAGCGAGACCAGATCGCACGTTTTGTGCCGCCGCTCGGAAGCCGAGTATTTTTATGATTGGCTGGTGAATGCGGCGGACATGGATTCGGCTCCAAGATATTTCCATACAGGATAAGACTTTTGAATCTGTTGACTGAACCGGCGTGCAATTAATGATCAGCTTGTGCAATCGACAATTGCCTTCACATTAAATCACTTTCCCGGCGGTCAATCATGTCTCTGCCCGGCGGCCGGGTTGAAACACGTCGCCGGCACACAGTGGAGCACGCGAAAGCACATGAATTTGGATCCGCTGCGCGAGATGAAACTTCAACATAACGGAGACGCCGCCGCATGACTGAAAGTGCGAAAGATTCTGGACACTGCCCTGAAAATATCTGTGACATCAACGTGGCTATTAGGCGTGAAAGCGGGGCAACGATTGACAGCACCTTCGCGACCCCGAAGTTACTAAGCTTTGCGATATTGTAGAGAGCTCTTCAGACAAGCTTAACCGGTCGTCTTCCAGCGCTGCTCTCGCTGCTTTATCGCTTCAATGCGGGCTTGCGTTTTGGGATGGCTTGAAAGCCAAGCGATTCCACCTTCTTGCCCGCCAGACTCCGCTTCCAATTTGGCAAGCAAGGATTTTTGCGCCTCAGTGCCAATGCCGGATTTTGTCAGTAAAGCGCTCGCATAGGCGTCGGCCGCCATTTCATCCGCCTGAGACATTTGTCTGACAAATAATGTCAGCAGGCTTTGAGCCAGCAAATTGCCGAAAAAGGGGATGTACCGACCGAGCAGGAAGCCCAGAGCGATGCGCACAGCGTTCTGGCCGGCGAAATCGGTCATTCGTTTCTTGGTATGCCCAAGCATCACATGGCCAAGTTCGTGCGCGGTGACAGAAGCAATCTCTTCAGCGTTGAATTCGCCGCGCTTATAGCGCTCCATGAGACCGCGTGTGATGTAAATTTTGCCGTCTGGCATAGCCAGTCCGTTTACTGGTGATATTTCATAGATCCGTGGTGTGCATTCCGGCAGTTCCGCAGCTTCTGCAAGACGCGCGTTCAGTTTGATGATTGCGAAATCGGTCAAAGCAGACGAATTTCGGGCCATTCTTCGCTTGGTCTGCCAAGCGGAAAATTGAAAGGCTCCTATCGCATAAAAGATCGGCAGAAGAATTAAGGCGAATTTGAGCATTGCTGCTGGTTACGGCTCATGCATGGTTAGGAAATACTCTTTCGCAAGCCTTGATCAATTCAATAGCGTTCTTTCTGATCTCTCCAAGCGACATACCCGGTTGATACAGGGCAGTTCCAACTCCGAAGCCATTGATACCGGCCGCAGCCCAAATACCAAAGTTATCGGGTCCCACTCCTCCAACCGCGTAGAGCGGCACATGTCTGGGCAGCACAGTGCGGAGTGCGCTGACACCGGATATCCCAAGAACCGAGGCTGGAAACAGCTTCAGTCGATCCGCACCTGCCGCCAACGCAGAAAGACATTCGGTGGCGGTCAAGGCACCAGGCAGCGATTCCATATCGGCATTCCTTGTGGCGGCAATGACTTCCGGGTCAGTGTTGGGAGAGACGATTATCCGACCGCCGGCATCTTTGACCGCTTTCACTTCGTTAACGGTTGCGACGGTTCCAGCACCAACAATGATCCGATTTCCCAAAAGATCGGCGATCTGTCGAATACTGAGGAGTGGCTTTGGTGAATTCATAGGCACTTCTATGCGCGAAAAACCTTCTTCGGCGAGCAAGTGTCCGACTTCTGCAGCTTCGGAAGGCGCAACACCGCGAAGAATGGCAATCAATGGACGTAGGCTAGTCAAATCTATCCCGATCAGTAGCTCTGTAACGACTGAGGTCTTTGGCTGCTGAATGCTGCGCTGACCAGCCGTTCGGTATAGGAAACCGTTGGGTTAGCGAGCACGTCAGCTGTTGATCCCGCCTCGACGATGTTGCCATTCTGCATGACAATCACATTGTGGCACAACGCCTTAACCACCTTCAGATCATGGCTGATGAACAGGTAGCTGAGATTGTGCTTTCGCCTGAGGTCGCGCAGCAAGTCGATGATCTGCGCCTGGATTGAGAGATCCAAAGCTGATGTGGGTTCGTCCAGCAGGATAAACTGCGGCCTCAATATCATCGCGCGGGCAATGGCGATCCTTTGTCTCTGGCCTCCGGAAAATTCATTCGGAAACCTATCCATCACGCTTGGATCCATCTGAACTTCGGTCAGCGCTTCGCGAATCAACTCCTCTCGTTCGTGTGAATTTTTTCCAATACCGTTGACGATCAGACCTTCACCGACAATCTGCCGGATGATCATCCTTGGATTCAAAGATGAAAACGGGTCCTGAAACACAACCTGAAGATCAGTTCTGTGTGGACGCATTTCCTTGCGGCTTAATTGATCGATTCGATCACCGCGGAAGTGGATTTTGCCCTTCGTGGCGGCCTGAAGACGAATCAGTGTCATCCCCAAGGTTGACTTGCCTGAACCGCTCTCGCCGACAATGCCCAAGGTCTCACCAGACCTCACAGCCAATGATATGTCGTTCACCGCGATCAGTTCCATGGTCTTTCGGTTCAGAAAGCTTCCATGTTTGATTTTGAAAACATTTCGAATCCTGTCGCCGCGTATAACCTCGTCGGCGCCGTCCGGTAAGGGATCAGGGGATCCTGATGGTTCGCTGTCGATCAAATGGCGTGTGTACGGGTGCTGCGGATTTGCAAACACATCAGCGGTTGTTCCGGTTTCAAGAATTTTACCATACCGCATGACACAGACCCGATCCGAAATTTGCCGGACGACGCCAAGGTCGTGCGTAATCAAGATAATCGCCATGCCATGGCTTCGCTGCAGATCCTTCAACAAAGTCAAAATATCTGCCTGAACCGTAACGTCCAATGCAGTGGTTGGTTCATCAGCAATCAATAGTTTGGGATCGTTTGCCAATGCCATGGCAATCATGACGCGTTGTCTTTGTCCGCCAGACAGTTGATGCGGATATTGTGAGAACCTTGCATCGGGTTCGGGAATCCGAACTTCATCCAATAGCCGCAGAACCTGTTCCCTTGCATGATTCTTCGAAACATTCCGGTGGCGGCGGATAATTTCAACCACTTGATCGCCGATGCGGTAGATTGGATTGAGACTGGTTAAGGGCTCTTGAAAGATCATCGTGATCTGATTGCCCCGAATGCGCTGCATTTCGATCTCGGAAAGCTTTGTCAGGTCTTGACCATCAAAATGCACCCGTGAATTTCGACCAAGGTCAGCGTTGTCGGCAAGCATCCCCATAACCGCCCGTGCGGTAACGGATTTGCCAGAGCCGCTTTCTCCGACGATGGCCAGGGTTTCGCCCTTCTCCACAAAAAAACTGCTCCCGCGGACAGCCGAAACCATTCCGCCGACAGTTCGAAAGTCAACTGTGATGTCCTGAACCTCCAGAAGAGGAGGAATTGAACCGGTGCGCTCAGCCACTGGAATAGGGATCCATCGCGTCGCGCAAACCGTCGCCGAAGGCGTTGAAGGCCAGCACAGACAAAATTATCATTCCGACCGGAGACATCATCCAAGGCGCTGCCGAGAATGATTGAAAGTCCAGAATCTGATTCAGCATCACACCCCAGCTGATCATCGGTGGCTGTATGCCAACGCCAAGAAAAGACAGAAAACTTTCCAAGAGAATCACTTCAGGCAGCTGAAATGTTGCCCATACTATGAGATGCGACGCGATGTTCGGAACAATGTGACGAAACAGAATGCGCCGATCAGAAGCGCCGACAGCTTCGGCCGCGCGCACATATTCAAGGCGACTCATTGAAATGACTTTACCGCGCACCTCACGGGATAGGTCCGGCCAGCGCAGGAGCATAAGAATGGCGGCAAACAGAATAAAGACAAGCAGCGGGTCAGCGCGCCTCGGCAGCAAAGCGGTCAGTGCAAGATAAAGCGGCAGATCCGGGAAAGCTTTGAAGAATTCGACAAAGCGCTGCATGATCAAATCATAGGCTCCGCCGAAATACCCGGCTGTCACACCGATAAGGGTTCCGATAAAGAGCGCTGCCGCCATCACGACGACACCCATCAAGAGAGAAATTTGTGTTCCCCATATCGTGCGCGAAAACACATCCCGTCCGAGATTGTCGGTTCCGAGCAAATGAACGCGTGAACCTTCGTCTGTTCCAAACAGATGAAGCGTCATAGGTATGCCGAACAGCGACCATTCGCTTCCTGACACAAAGAATCGGATGACGCTTTTCTTTGCCGGATCCCGCGCGAACGTGATCTCAAATGTGTTGGGATCCATTTTCTCGGCATAGCCGTAGACAAAGGGCCTTTGAAATCCGTTTCCCGCTTCATAGATTTTGATCCATTGGGGCGGTGTGTAAAGTAGACTTCGGTCCGTCTCGGTAGGAGAATAAGGTGCAATAAATCCAGCAAATATGCCGGAAAGCACGACTAGGATGCAGGTCGCCAATCCAAACATCGCGTAAGTGTTTCTTTGGAATCGGCGGCGAACCAGCTGCCAGTAAGTAAACGAATTCGCGGATATGGCCTCCGCATTCATCGACTCGTCAGGATGGATGGGGGTTTGTTCAGTCATCAGCTTGGGGATGTCAGGGTTGCCTGACGGACGCGGGGGTCCAAAAGAGCGAGTAACAGATCGGCCACAACGTTTCCGATGACAATGATAACCGAAATTATCAGAAAAATTGCTGCGATAACCAGCATGTCGCGCGAGGCGATGGAACTCAGAATCAAGGGGCCGATTGTGGGTATGCCAAGCACAATGGCAATTTCAAGCTCTCCCTTGATCATGTAGTCAAAGCGCGTTCCCATATTCATGATCACCGGGTGAAGCGCATTCGGAATCGCGTGCACGATCATGATCCGCCGGCGCGAGAGCCCCTTGGCCCGCGCGGTTTCCACATATTGCGAATTCATCACATCCAGCAGATTGCCGCGCATCATCCGCAGCGTATAGGCCTGACCGGCCCAGATCGAAATCAATAGAATTGGCCAGACATGCTTAAACAGGTCCCAGAGTTTGCCGAAGGACCAGTGGTCCTGAATGACATACTTCGCAGAGTTGAACGCTCCGATATATGGTGAGTGCCAGACAAAGGCGAGAAAATAGAGGATGATCAATGCGATGATGAATTTCGGAATGACAATGCCGAGGAAGGCGATCAGCGTCGCGAGGTTATCTCCGATTTTGTATTGGTTGACAGCGGCATAGATGCCGAGGAGCGCACCGAGAATCTGACCGACGATCAGTGTAACGATTGCAATGCCGATCGAGCGCGGCAGTCTTGTTCCTATGACGTCCAGAACAGGCTGACTGTGAAAGAACGAGTAGCCGAAATCCCATTCCGTGACGATGCCTTTCACCCATCGCAGATATTGCATCCAGACTGGTTTATCCAGGCCGAGCGTGACCCGCATAGCCTCCGCTTGAGGCAGTAATTCGTCGCGGCCTTGGCCTGTCATGCGCATGGTCGCATTGAGCCAAGTGTCGACATAGTCGCCCGGCACTGCGACAATCAGTCCGAAAGCGACCATCGAAATGCCGATGAGCAGCGGAATACAGGCGAGAATCCGCTGGATCATGAAAAGGGCGAGTCCCAATTCGTCGTTTCCGTCGGGGGTGCGGGCCTTAGATTTTAAGGCCCGCATCCGTTGAATTTAGTAGGTCGGGATCGTTCCCGGCAGCAGCTCTTCGATTTGATCTTCTGCAGCCACCCAAAGCCGTTCCCTGACCACTCCATCTTCAGCCCACTCAAACATGAACACTGGTGTGCCCGGATGCGCGTTCCTGATTCTCTTGTTGATCAGAAGCGCGGCGGGAGCTTGGGTAAGACCGAGCGTGTAGACGTTCTCGGTCCAATTTCGTTGGATGACCCTTGCGGCTTCAGCGGCTTCCTCCGCGTCCCAAGTCTCCTGGATGGTGTTCACCGCTTCCACCATTTCTGCTTCAAACGGGAAGAGATTGCGATTTCCGCTATCCGCTTGGTGCCAGTCGGGACAATTGTCCGAAATTGGGACGTAGTCGCATGTCTGACGGGTCGGGACTAACCAATGGTGCCGACGCTCCAGCATGTTGAAGTTTCCGGAGTCGGCAACGATTTCCTGATCCTCGACCGGTTTTGGAAGGATGGTGATTCCAATATCGGCCATCATCGCGACAAATGCATCAACCTGTTTTTTGTCGGTTGGTTCAGAAGAATCATACACGAGGTCGATCACGATATCCCCGCCGGTGTTCGGCAGGTTGCGCTGACCATTGCCGTCAGTATCGGTAACACCCAGCGCGTCCAGCATTTCACCAGCTTTGGCGGTATCATACGGATAGAACACGGTCGCATTCACATCGTAATACGGGGATCCGACCGAGAAGCCGCCTGGGTATACGTAAGTGAACGGTCCGCGGGCAATCGACTGACCGATGGCTGCGCGGTCAAGAGCGTGACTCAGAGCAACGCGGAACTCCTTGGTTCGGAACAATCCTCGCAGCTCGGCGTCGACATCATCCTCAACCCCGAGTGTTTCCGAGAAGTTCATTTCCACTTCCCAAGACAGAACACGCGGTCCGAACTGAGCTTTGGTCGGCGAGTCTGCGGCTTGGCTCTGCTTCAGCGCTTCCACATAATTGCCGGGGTTTTCCATATTGGAGAAATCGCCGGTGCCTGCAACAGCCTGCGTTGTGCGGTCAGACCATGTGGTCAGCTTGAAATGCATTTCGTTCAAATAAGGCAGCTGATTACCGGCTTCGTCGACCTTCCAATAAAAGGGGTTGCGGCGCATGATCACGATTTCGTCCGGCTTGTGCAAAACCGGAACCCAGGGCCCCATGACAACAGGCGGCACTTGATCGGACGGTAAAGCGGTTCGATAACTGTCATAAGTGGCATCGGAATTATACTTCGGATGTTTGTCCATCAGGATATGGCTCGGTCCGGGACATCCTTGAATATAGGCCAGCGACCAAATTCTTGACGGGCCCTGCGGCTCGGTGAAATTGAATTGAATCGTTGAATCGTCAATGATGTTCAACGTGGTGCCTTCGCCCATACCGTTCGGTGACATCCTGGATGTCACATTTTCATCTTGCACGTTGTCTTCCCACCAGAACTGGACATCGGTCGAATCAAACGGATCGCCATCTGACCAGTGTGCTCCTTCCACCAGATTCATGGTGAGTGAAGTTCGGTCGTCGTTCCAACTCCAATCTTTGGCTAAGTTGGGAAGTGGTCCGGTTTGATCTTCAGCTTTCACTTGCCAAAGCGGTCCAACCCGCACAAGACATTCCTGCATGGCCATGTTTATGCCGCCCCAGCCTTGGTGCTGACCTGCCATCCAGTTCCAGCCTTCCGGTCGACCGCCGATCACATGACGGAACACTCCGCCATATTCTCCGATTCCATCAACCATAGCTCCGGTTTTGTGAACCAAAGGTTCATCTGGAAGACGCTCTTCAACAGGGGGCAGTGCGCCGGACTCGACTAAGTTGGAAAGAAACGGAGCTTCCGAATAGCTTCCGAGAGCATCGTAAGTCCATAAGTCTTCCCGGCCAATCAGCTCATACTCTAAATTCGACATGCTTTGCTCGGGCGGCATCGTATCCGCCGTTGCCATCGCCGCCGACAGGCAAGTCAAGCAAGTGCCGGACAACAAGGCGATGCGTGCCCTGTTTTTGGATTTTATCATTAGTACCTCCTGATCAAGTTGAGTCTAATTTAACTGTCGTTGCAAAAAACACAAATCTTCCGATTTCGTCTTGCGATTTTCCTGATTTGTATTTACCAATCGTCTACCGCTGCAATTAATGGTGATCGAGCCGTTAACGAGGCAAAAAACCAAAGGTACTGCTTGGGCCGTGAATGCAGAGTCTAGACTTCGAGCGACCCTATCTGGAATATGCTGACCACAGGCGGGTTCCAGACCGTGCGGAGTTTCAGATCGAATCGCACGTTCCAAAACCATTCAAGACAGCCTATCACCATCACTCGTCGATCGAGGTTAATTTTTTGATGGGCTGCAAAATGGTTTATTCGTTTTCGGGTAAGCAGGTTGCCGTTGATGCTGGTCGGATAATAGTTTTTTGGGGAGCGGCGCCTCACGGAGTTGTGAGCGTCGCGGGTTCCGGGCGGATCGTCAACATTTATGTTTCGCTTGCGCAGATTTTGCGGTGGAATTTGCCGGAAGCGATGGTGGGAACGCTGGCTGGAGGTGCGGTGATTGCCGCACGAACAGCGAAGAGCATGGACCAAGATTATTTTCTGCGCTGGTCCGAAGATTATCAGCGTGAAACCACCGCTTGGCGCGGTTTGCTGCGCGGAGAGATTGAAATGCGATTACGCCGTTTGGCGCTTGAGGGCTACGACGTTTTGCTGGCGGGAACATCTGTGCCGGGAGTGGAAGCGCCCGCCGGTATTGCCATGCGGCATGTGGAACGGATGCTGCGGTATATTTCCGAAAATTTCGCGGCGGCGATCTGTGTTCCTGATGTCGCGAATCACGTTAATCTCTCGCCAAGCCACACGATGGCGCTTTTCCGCAAGACTGTGGGGGTTCCAATCAAAGCGCATATCAACCGCACTCGGATCAGTCACGCTCAAATGATGCTCGCGAACACAGACAACAAAATTATCACTGTCGCAATGGAAAGCGGTTTCAATTCGCTATCCAGCTTTTATTCGGCATTCCAAGCGCATGAAGGCATGACCCCAGCCGCCTTTCGCCGCGCAGTTCGTTACTGAACGGCAAGTTGAATCACCGCGCTCTCGGGAACAAACCGGGCAGCGAGCGACGGACGTTCCTCAATCCACGCTTTTGTGAATCGGTGAACTCCATCCAAGATCATGAGTCGTCCGCGGTTGCGATAAAGATCAAGCGGAAATTTCATGGAAGCGTCGAATATTCTTCTGCGTTCAGCTGGTGCGCGTTCCGGATAGGCGATCACTTCACGTGGAGTAACCCGATAGGGAACACCGGCTGCATTCGACCATATGGGAACATCCAAGTGCCATGCGAGATCACAGATCGGGACGGTTACAATGGGAAGGTTTAATTTCCATATCGCTTCGACATCCCAGTCGATCGAGTACCAGAACCGGGAAATGACCGGCGGATGCTGTTCCATTTCAATTCCTGACCGCTCGTAATATATTTCCGAAACCCTATCATACAGATACGGTAGTTTCACGAAAGTCGTCAGGGCTTGAATCTGCGCCGCACGAGATGACGCAAGAAAGGACGCTGAAAATGGGTGCCAAGCCGAAAATTGCCTTTATAGGTGCCGGTTCGACGGTCTTTCTGAAGAATATTGTGGGAGACCTCTTATGCCGCGACGCGCTGTCCGAGGCTCATATTGCATTAATGGATATTGATCCGCAGCGTTTAGCCGATGCGGAAATCGTGGTTCGAAAACTGGCGAAGACCAAAGGCGTCAGCCCGACAATCACCGTACACGGCAACCAGCGAGAAGCTGTCGACTGTGCGGATTTCGTGATTGTCGCATTTCAGATCGGCGGATATAAACCGGCTACAGTCAGAGATTTCAGCATTCCGAAATCCTATGGACTGCGGCAGACTATCGGCGATACGCTGGGTATCGGTGGAATCATGCGCGGTCTTCGGACTGTTCCGCACCTATGGCGGCTTTGCGAGGACATGCGAGCGGTCTGCCCTGATGCCCTGATGCTGCAATATGTCAATCCGATGGCGATCAATTGCTGGGCGATCGCGGAGAAGTTTCCTGACATCCGGGTCGTCGGTCTTTGCCACTCTGTTCAGGGCACAGCCAAAGATCTCGCAAATGACCTGGAAATTCCCATTGATAAAATTCGGTACCGCTGTGCCGGAATCAATCATGTGGCGTTCTTTCTCAACTTTGAAGAGCGCTTGGAGAATGGAAGCTACCGAGACTTATATCCAGATCTGATTGCGGCGTATGAATCAGGCAAAATTCCGAAACCCAACAGCTGGAATCCACGCTGTCCAAATCTTGTGCGCTATGAAGTCCTGAAGCATCTCGGATATTTTGTAACCGAGAGTTCAGAGCATTTTGCCGAATATGTGCCTTGGTACATTAAGGACGGGCGGGAAGACATCATTGAACGTTTTCAGATTCCATTGGATGAGTATCTGACCCGCTGCGAACTGCAGATCGAGGAGTGGAATACATTATCCAAAGAATTGCGGGATGCCGATACCATCGAAACCGAACAGAGCCACGAATACGCATCCGATATCATGAATTCGGTCTGGACCGGCGAAGCTTCTATCATTTACGGCAACGTCCCGAACAGCGGACTCATCACATCTCTACCCGATGGCTGTTGTGTCGAAGTTCCCTGCCTTGTCGATCAAAACGGGATTCAGCCGGTCAAAGTCGGTTCCCTTCCACCTCAGCTTACAGCATTGATGCGAACCAATATCAATGTGCAGGAATTGACGGTAGCGGCGCTGATCAAAGAAAATCGCCGTCATATTTTTCACGCGGCGTTGATGGATCCGCATACCGCAGCTGAACTGGATCCTGAGCAGATCCAAAATATGGTTGATGATCTTCTGCTGGCCCATAAGGGATGGCTTCCGTCTTGGATGAGCGGCGGTTTGCCGCTCAAAGCCGCGTAGGCAGACGTCGGAAGTTCGGCAAGAACAGGTCGGCACGGCAGAATGGGTGAACAGTCTCATCACCATGCTCCGTTTCATTTTGCGGTGGTAGGCGGAGGTACAGCCGGCTGGCTGACCGCGCTTATCCTTCAGTCATATGCGAGGCATGAAAATCTGAACCTGCGGGTAACCGTCATCGAGTCAAGCCGTATTCCCACAATCGGGGTTGGCGAGGGAACCACTTCGGTGTTTTTGGAAGTGTTGTTCCGACTGAGGATTGATGTGCTTGAATTCATCCGTGAAACAGGCGCAACAATTAAGTACGGCATACGGCACGAGAATTGGCGACATCTGGGCCACAGCTACGATGGTCCAATCGACGATTTTGCCGCGGCATTCGGCGCACGGCATGGAATCGAGGGATCTTGGTTCAACGCCTACTTGGTTTCACTCGGCAAATCAGCGACAGAAATCAGTCTTTTCAACTGCTTGATGGCCAAGAATAAGTCTCCGTTCGCTGCAACGCGAAACGGTGGAATAATTCCGGTCAACGACAGCTATTTTGCCTTACATTTTGACCAAGCCCGGGTTGGACGGTTTCTTCGCGGCAAAGCAGAAGGGATTGCCACAATCGATGCGAAAGTGGAATCAGTGGAACGAGACGGCGGATCAAACGACATATCTCGATTGATTCTGGATAACGGCGATGCCGTGGCCGTTGATTTTGTCTTCGATTGCACGGGTTTTCGCAGATCTTTGATTTGCGGAGAATGCGGCGGAAGCTGGAAATCCTATTCCAAGAATCTTCCTGTGAACCGTGCGATGCCATTTTGGCTGGAACACGACGCCGACCGGGACATTTCGCCTTTCACGACGGCGAACGCGCTGGGAAGCGGTTGGCTGTGGACAATTCCAACGCAAGAGAGGCTGGGGTGCGGCTATGTCTATTCGGATGCGTTCATTTCTCCCGATCAGGCGCGCGCGGAAGTCGAATCCAAGCTCGGTCGACCGATAGAACCGCGGGCGGACATCAAGATTGAATCGGGTCGATTGGAAAGGGCCTGGATCGACAATTGCCTGGCGATCGGACTGAGTCAATGTTTCTTTGAACCGCTTGAGGCAACTTCGATCCATGGGTCTATTGTTCAGTTGATGATGTTCACAACATTCCATTTGGAATCTGTTATTCGCCGGGAAGGGGGGAATCCCGATGTCTACAATGAGACAGTCGCGAAGCAGGCGAATGATTTTTGCGACTTCATAAGCCTGCACTACATCTCAACGCGGGACGATACCGAATTCTGGCGGCATGTCGCTTCGGATTGCATTCGAGAATTGGTAAAATTACGGCTGGAACATTGGGAAGGCGGTTTGCCGCGGGATAGGGATTTTGTTGGAATGCCGGGTGGGTTCGCGCATGTGGGGCGCACGCTTTATGTTCCGGTATTGGATGGTCTCGGCCTTTTGGATCCGTCAGTTGCAAGGAAAGAGATCGCCGATCGGCCGAAAATGCGAGCGGCTGCCCGCAGGGCGGCTGAACGATATGGACGAACCTTTCGCATTGCGGCTGCCAAGGCCATCGGCCACAGGGAATTTCTACGTTCGGTCGAGGATCGGATTTTTGAGTCAAGTCGATCAAATTAACCTAAACGGATCTGCGGTTTGATGGCAAGAAAATGTAATACGCTGAACGATGCCTGGTCATTTCATAATGGCTTTCGCCCGGAGTTCCTGCATAAGTTTGTTCAGGGCGAAAATGTCAGACTGCCTCACAGCGCTGTCGAGCTGCCGCTCAACTATTTTGATGATGCGGTGTATCAGCGGCCGTTCTGCTATCAGAAGCTTTTTCAGTGGGAGAGCGATGCAGAGCGGAGAATAACGCATTTGCAGTTCGATGGAGCGATGGCTGATGCCGAAGTGTATCTGAATGGCGAATGTGTTAAGCGCCATCGTGATGGTTATACTCCCTTCATCGCGAACTTAACCAGCCATCTGCACGAGGGGACCAATCTGATTGCTGTCAAAATCGACGGCAGTGAAAACCCGCAGATTCCGCCTTTTGGCGGCCGGATTGATTATCTCACCTATGCTGGAATTTACCGTGATGTCTGGATTGTCCAGACTGCCGCTGCATGGATCAGCGCCGTCAAGATCGTAACCCCAAATCCGCTGGAGCTGATCAAGAAAGCCCTCATCATAGTGTATTGCGACGGTGCCGATCAGACTGGCGGTACGATCACGGCTTCGATCCGTAACGCAGAGGGCGGCTCGGTTGCCGAGACGAGTGCGGTGATTCAGCAGAATCCAATGGTTTTGGAATTCAACCGGTTGACAGACATTGAACTCTGGGATCTTGATTCTCCAGTTCTTTATACCGCTTCAGTTCATCTTGAGACAAAACACGGCGTTGATAATCGGGAAGTCGCATTTGGATTTCGGCATGCAAGGTTCGAAGCCGACGGATTTCGTCTGAACGGTCGACCGGTGAAGATTGTCGGGCTTAACCGGCATCAATCCTATCCATACGTTGGCTATGCGATGGGCCGGAGAGCGCAAGAACGCGACGCTGAGATTCTTAAGCATGAGTTGAACTGTAACCTTGTCCGGACTTCTCACTACCCGCAGTCGCCATGGTTTCTGGATCACTGCGATCGGATCGGGTTGCTTGTTTTTGAGGAAATCCCCGGCTGGCAGCATATTGGAGACGATGTCTGGAAGCGCGAGTCGCTGGAGAATGTGCGGCGCATGATTCAGCGGGACTGGAATCATCCTTCAATTGTCTTGTGGGGAGTGCGCATCAACGAATCCGCGGATGATCACGCGTTTTATGTCGATGCCAACTCTATCGCCCGTCAAATTGATCCGACGCGTCAGACAGCAGGAGTTCGCAACTTCAGCAACAGTGAAATGCTTGAAGATGTGTATACGATGAATGACTTTGTCATTGGCAGCGAGGAAGCGCTGGGTGCGAATCATCATAGGATCGCGCTTCGCGAGCAGTCGGAAGTCACCGCAAAGCCAGCCAAAGTTCCGTACATGGTCACGGAATTCAATGGTCATATGTTTCCAACCAAATCGTTTGATTGCGAGCAGCGTCATGCCGAGCATGTTCTGCGCTATCTTCAGGTGCTTAACGCGGCGTTTGGAGACCCGCATATCGCTGGATGTATCGGTTGGTGCATGTTCGATTACAACACGCATCAGGAATTTGGCGCGGGAGACAGAATTTGTCACCATGGTGTAATGGACATGTTCCGCGTGCCCAAATTCGCGGCATCCGTCTATGCCAGTCAGAGACCTCAGTCAGCGGGAGCGGTATTGGTTCCCGTTACATATTGGTCGAGAGGAGAGAGAAGCATAGGAGGCGTCTTGCCGCTGATAATTCTGACCAACTGCGATATGATTGAGTTGCGCGTTGGCTCGGCTGCCGGTCAGCGGTTCAAACCGGACCGGGCCGGATTTCCATATTTGCCGAGACCACCTGTGGTTATCCGCAGCGGCGATTTTGGATCGTGGGGAATGCGCTGGGAGGATGCCGTTTTCACCGGTTACATTAACAGCCAACCTGTTGCTGAGGTCAATATGGCGGCGGCACCGGTTGCGCACTGCCTGGAACTTCGCGCCGATTCCGGTGATTTGTTATCGTCAGAAAAAGATGCCAAGCGTTTTGTTGTTCGCGCATTGGATCAAACCAAGGCGGTTATGCCATTTTTAACTGATCCAGTGCGCGTATTTGTCGAAGGTGCGGCGGTCTTGATCGGTCCAAACGAACTTGCGTTGCGGGGTGGAACCGCCGCATTCTGGATCGAATCCACACGAGATGCAGGGACAATCAAAGTTCAAGTCAGTTCGCCGAGATTCCAAAGCGTGACCGCAGAATTGAGAGCTGTCGAAGAGGACAATGGCACTCGTCGAACGGTGGCGCTTGCAGAAGCAGACAGGCATTAATTTCAGATAAAGAACCAATGTCGGCGACTGATGCTCAGCTGACCAATTCCATGGTTCATTTTTTTGTATGATCCTCAGTGATTGGCAGTGTCCAGAATCTTTCGCACTTTCGATCATGCGACGGCGGCTCCGTTATATTGAAGTTTCATCTCGCGCAGCGGATCCATATTCATATACTTTCGCGTGCTCCACTGTTTGCCGGCGACGTGTTGTTCATTGACGCGATAATGAATGGATTGGTTGCGAGTCGCAATGCGAAGCAAAAACCAATCGCTGATTACCTCCACGGGCCGGTCCAGGACCGTTCCATTTCAAAACCGCATACCCAGTTGAAGAATCAAGGACCCAAAATTCGCTGCAGGAAAAAATCGCCTTGCCAAACTTGGACCAGAGGACAATTTTTGGTTCAAGGTGATCGTTTCATTCACGCTTGTGCGAACCAGTCTATTGCCAGCGTCAGAAACACACCAAGCAATCCAAAGGCAATGCCATAACCGCAGGCATATTGCAGTTTGTCGTTCAAGTTTCCATCGCGTCGAGTTGCATTGCGCAGTCCAAGCCAAATGCCGAAGGCAACTCCTGCAATTGCAACCATCGGTTCATCATCCTTAATTGTGCAGCGAGAGGATTTACCTTTGCATATGGAGATTTCAAAGCACCGCTTCAAGACGAAAGCCACATCAATCGCCATGCGTTGAATACGGAAGGCAGTAGTCTGCAATTGAAAAAATGACAGTTGCGGTTGATTTCTTTTATAGGCAAAGACCAGTAGCAAGCGAATGCTGCGCAGCTGAGATTTTGTCTGCTCCGGAGTGCGGAAATGGATCAGTCTTTCGAGTTGCCGGAAGGTTACATTCCTTCGGTGGACGAGCCCTTTATGAATCCGAGACAGATTGAGTTCTTTAAGCAGAAACTCCTGAAATGGAAGTTTGAAATACAGAATGATATGCGGTCCGCGGTTGTGGAACTGCAGCAGCTGGGTTCACCGCTTTCAGATTTTGGTGATCAGGCCAATGCAGAGTCAGATCGCCGATTGATGTTGCGCACCCGTGATCGTCAGAGGAAGCTTGTTGCGAAAATCGACAGTGCTTTGCATCGCATCAATTCAGGAGAATTCGGATACTGCGAGGATACCGGGCGGCCTATCTCACTGCGGCGCCTGATTGCGCGACCTATCGCAACGCTATGTTTAGAAGCGCAGGAAAAGCATGAGCGGAACGAAAAGGTCTTTCGCGAAGACTAGAGAACTCATTGCATAAGCTGCAGTCATGTCGAATCCAGACAAAGAGATTGTGGTTCTTGGCGCGGGCATTGCTGGCTTGGCGACAGCGGTTCTGTTGGCAAGATCGGGTAGGTGCGTCACGGTTTTCGAACAGCGCTCCAAGATCGGCGGCAGGGGCGCCGGCATCCAAATCACCTCGAATGGGACGAAAGTCATCAATGCTCTGGGAATTTCACCGGACCTATCGACCGCGGTTTGCCGGTCCGCAGCGGTTTGCCGCGCCAAAGACGGAGGGGTATTGTTTGAACATCGCTTAGAACAATACGCAGAAAACGGCACGCCACACTTATTGCTGCATCGGCAGGATTTATTGAAGCATCTTTATGAATTGGCCGCGGCAGAAAAGATTGGGTTTATTTTCGGCAAAAGAGCTGAATCCGTGGATAACACGTCGCATGCTGCAATTTGCCGGTTCAGCGACGGCTCGAAGCTTTCTGCGTCATACGTGATTGGAGCAGACGGCATATTTTCAGCGGCACGTCGGTCGATATGCGGACCCCGGCGCATGTTCAGCGACTATATCGCATGGCGAGCTTTGGTTCCGCTTGATAAAATTCAAGGTCGCTTTGCCGGCAAGACAGTTAATCTGATTATCGGATCAGGCAGGCACGTTGTCTATTATCCACTGAAGGACCGGATGCTGATGAACGTGGTCGCAGTGGAACGGCTTAAGGCTCCTAAACCGATGCAGCCGCCGATGACGGTTCCGCCCGACAGCATGGGGAAGGCCTTCTCGGAATTCGGGGGGACGGTGTCCGAACTGATGAAGCTTTGCCAACACGTTTCTCTCTGGCATTTGCCAAGGCCAGACCTAGCTGAGAAATGGAGCAATGAGCGCAGTGTGATTATTGGGGATGCGTTGCATCCGATGCCGCCATTCCTTGCGCAGGGCGGAAATATGGCTCTCGAAGACGCATGGATTCTCAGCCGCGCGATCAATGAAGCCCGTGATTTACCCGCCGCGCACGAGCGTTTCGAAAGAGAACGCAAACACAGAATCAAGCGGATATTGAAGGCTGTTGCCATACAGGGGCGGCTCTATCACATCTCGGGTGCGCCGTTCACGGCTCTTCGCGACCGGTTTTTGAGTATCGGCTCCATTCTGGCGCCATCAGTGATTTCGCATACACTGAGATGGATATTCGATGCAGATGTTACCGCCGATCGAGCGCGGTGAATTGATTCAGGCGCGAAGCGTTACCCATATGGGCACGTGATCTGAGGGTTTGTTCCAATCACGGACATGTTCGTCAAGGCGGCAATCCTCGAGTCGGTCGGCGCATTGCGGTGTCAGAAGGAAGTGATCGATGCGAATACCATCGTTTCGTTCCCGAGCCCGCCTCTGAAAATCCCAGAAAGTATACAGAGAAGAACATTGATTGCAGGCGCGAAGTGCATCAATATAGCCCAAGTGGAGGATCTTTCTCCATGATCTCCGTGTTTCTAATCTGAACAATGCGTCATCCCGCCACTTTTCGGGATTTTCTGCATCCTCTGTTTGTGGAATGACGTTGAAATCTCCGGCTAAAAGCGAAGCCTCTTCAAGTTCCAAGATCTGTTCCGCACGATTGAACAACCGGTCCATCCAAGCCAATTTGTAGTCAAATTTCGGGCCAGGAGACGGATTTCCGTTTGGCAGATAAAGGCAGCAAACCCGAACCGTCTGTTCGCCGATTACGGTTGCTTCCATCCAACGCGCCTGTTCGTCGGATGCGTCGCCGGGCAGACCGCGAACAACATCCTCAAGTGGAAGCCTGGAAAGAATCGCGACACCATTGTAGCTCTTTTGTCCATGGGTTTCGACTACATAGCCCATGTCCTCAAATTCCCGACGAGGGAAATTAGCGTCGACCGTTTTGATTTCCTGCAGCAGCACGACATCCGGCTGGCATTCTTCCAGCCACTTGAGAAGCACGGGTAAGCGCACCCGGATGCCGTTTATGTTAAAGCTGGCGACTTTCATTCTGGCTGGAGAATTGCCTTTAAATGGAAAAGCTCAGCGAGCAACCACAGGTCGATTTGGCGTTCGGATTTTGAATCACAAAGCGGGAACCGATGATTTCTTCAACGAAGTCAATTGTCGCGCTGTTAAGAAATGGCAGGGATACGCTGTCAATGAGCACGGATTGCCCCTCATGTTCCAGCACCATGTCGTCTTCGGCGGGATCATCAAATAGAATTTCATATTGGAAACCTGAACAGCCACCACCTTTAACGGCGATCCGGAGACACTTCTTTATGTCGGATTCAGCGTTGATTTCGGCCAGTCGGGCGAATGCACGCTTTGAAACCTGCGGCGGAATGGTCATATCTACGAGTGTCTCCTTCAATCATGCCCATCTAAACACAATATAATGATCGACCATAGATACGGCAAGAATGCGAAAAGGGATGCGGTTTAAATCATATAAGTCCGCTACGGGTATTCTGCAGCTCTATGCGCAAAGTCCTCGACGCATCGACGCGCGGCGGCGGTCTTTCATATACGCCGATTGGAGTGAATCCCGACACTGGGAACCGGGCATTGACAAATCCCCAGACAGTTTTCATTTTTGTTCCGCGCAAAAATACTGAACCGATAATCAAAACCCTGATCGTTGGTGCTCCTTACCGGAAGAGTCGCAATGCCTCAGCAATCGAGCACGAGACATTCTGCACTCGCCAGATATGCGTGTATCCATCCCGAACCAAATTCCCGTCTGCACACCCATCCTGAGAGCCGACGGCGGCATCCCTTTCAGAGGGATTGCGACCGCATTGTCCATTCCTCTGCGTTTCGCGCTCTGATGCATAAGACCCAGGTGTTTGTTGCGCCCATCGGAGGACATTATCGGACTCGGCTAACCCACACGATCGAAGTTGCGAGGGTTGCGCGGGCGTTGGCATCGTCACTTGGACTGAATTCGGATTTAGCGGAAGCAATCGCTTTAGCGCACGATCTGGGACATGCGCCGTTCGGGCATGTAGGAGAAACCGCGCTGAGTCGCCTTATGAATGGGTTTGGTGGATTTGAGCATAATGCGCAGGCAATCAGAATCGTGACATCCCTAGAGCGCAGCTATTTGGATTTTGATGGCCTAAATTTGACGTGGGAAACCCTTGAAGGCATCGCAAAACATAACGGTCCAGTCAGAGAACCGGTCCCTGAAGTGCTGGCCGTCTATAACAAGTCCCACGATCTTGAGCTTGAATCTTGGCCGTCTGCCGAGGCACAGGTAGCAGCGGTTGCCGACGATATCGCTTATAATTGCCACGATTTGCAGGACGGGTTGCGCGCTGGACTATTCACCAGCGACGAGCTTTCAAAGCTGCCGTTGATCGGTCCGATTTACCGTCTGCTGCGGCAAGAATACTCCGCTGTCAGCCCGGAGCGGATGGACAGCGAGGTTATGCGGCGTTTATTTGGAACTCTGACCGAAGATGCGGTTAATGAGTCACAAAGAAATTTTGACTCCTTCCGTCCGCTGACCGTCAGCGATATCCGTCGTGCCGAAATTGGTCTCATTCGGTTTTCGACGCAGACCAGCAGGAAAATCGTGTCAATTCGTGATTTTCTTTCGACCCGTATGTATCAGTCAATGAGTGTCAGGCAACAGTGCGACCAAGGCACATGCGCCATCAAGAAACTTTTTGGGCACTATATGGAAAATCCTTTGGAGCTGCCCGATGAGCGCAAAGCCGATGCCAGCCGAATGAATGGTCCTTTTTCTTTGGCGAGAGCAGTTGCCGACCATATTTCAGGGATGACTGATCGTATAGCGCTGGACGAATCAAGCCGGGTTTCCCAGCGCTAATAGCGTGAGATAACCGGTTACCTTATCTCAAGTTTGCCTACAAAACCCTGCTTGGTGCTGGAGACCCGAAGCAGCGTGGTTCCTCGACAGTATCAACGTTTTAATTTTTTCAATTCGGTGTGCCAAATACAGTGTCGGTTCTGAGGCGCGCCTTCTGACGCGGTTTGAGATCGGGAGCATCTGTTCGTGGAAACAGCGGACGGACGGAACACGCTCGTGGCGTTTGAACGAGCCCGTTGGCATATGGCAAAGACACTCGTCATCCCGCCGGATTTGTCGCTGTTGCATCTGCCGCCATTCAGTTCGGAGCTGAACCGGATGGAAACCGCATTCCAGTGCCTGAACAACAGCTTTCTCGCTAACCACCGGGTGTTCGAATCGGAGGAACTCAAAGCCAACGTGAAAGGCGTTTGAGACGATTTCTCCCGGCGGTCCGAAATGTTTGGAGCGCTCTCACTTAGACAGTGGATGTCAATGAGAACTGAACAAGAGCTTGAAAAGCTCCAGCCCAAGGATTGATTTCTTGAATAGGCATTTCAGCAGACGAATGCCGACTCGGGCTGATCGACATGGCGCGTCTGCAACCGCACAGCGAAGCCGAGTTCGCCCGAATCCATGGCGTAGGAACTGCCAAGTTGGACCAGTTCGCCGAATTATTCCTCGCCGTGGTTGAAGCGGTTTTGCTTGTAAGCATCGCTGATCCTTAAAGGATAAACCGCGCGGAAGCGTCATATGCGCCGGATTGAAACAAGCGCGGGTTGCTGTCCGCGCGGAGAAGACTTCGTGCAAAGGAAAATGATATCTGCGAAATCCGCGATCGCAACAGGTGTGACCGGCACATTTCAGCGACCAAAATTCGCCATAAGCCGATATATTCACCTGCGTTATGCCCTAGTATGCCAACATTGTTGAAATGACGTTTCAGTTTTTGCCAGCACCTTTTCCCGAGCATCTGCAAGAGTTTTCTGCTGACTTCAACTATACAGCACGGCAGTCTGTTCGGGTGGCGTTTCAGCGGCATCGCCGGCGTCATGCCGGGTTCTGAATCCATCCGGCAAAATTTGTTGGGAATTATCGATATCGTTTGGAACTCAGCAGACCATTTTGTGTGAAATCGCCGAAATTCCAAGCGGGTGGTAGGATAGCCTCATGGAGGCAAATTACCGAAAGGCGGATTTATTCGAACCATTCGAGCGATCATAATCGCTACGCGCGTTGCTGCCCGGTTTCGAAATGCACTGGAAGGCAGGGTTCCTTACCAAGCTTAGCGCGTGTACAGCACATAACTCGCGCCACAAAGTCAGACGCGCACTACAAATGCAAGGAGAGACAAGTTCACGAATAAACTATAAAAGACTTAAATATCGGACACGCCCAAGGGGTTCGGAAAAAGTTAAGTGAGCTTGAGCCGACCGTTTGCTTTCTTTACTCGCATTGCCTTGAAGTGAACGATTGCTGTAGCGAGTGATTCGTGGACCATTCGAGTGTCTATCTAAACCCTCCGTGCGGAATAATGTATGGATATTTTTGAAGAATTCAGAATTCGGATACTGTCGGAGTTGGATAGTCTGGCCGCATCCGGTTGGATGCAAAAAGAATATATGCCGGCGAATATCTCTGTCGAACGACCGAAAATTGATTCGCATGGAGAGCTTGCGGCCAATGCCGCAATCGTGGCGGCTAAGGGGTCTGGTCGAAAGCCGCGTGAAATCGCCGATGCGCTTGCCCGTGCGCTGACCAACGATTCGCGCGTGAAATCGGTTGAGATCGCTGGTCCGGGATTTCTGAATATTCGGCTGCTGCCAAGCGTTTGGTTAGAGAATCTGCGCAAGGTCATCGCACAGGGCAAGAATTACGGCCGGTCAACCCACGGTGCGGACAAGACTGTGCTGCTTGAATTTGTTTCCGCCAATCCGACCGGTCCGCTACATGTCGGTCATGCGCGAGGCGCGGTTTTTGGTGATTCGCTTGGAAGGCTGCTCGAATTTGTCGGATTTGCGGTTACCCGGGAATACTATCTGAATGATGGCGGTTCCCAGGTGGATACACTCGCACGTTCGGTCTATCGCAGATATCTTGAGGTCAATGGCTTGCCCATGACTTTCGGCGAGGGAGAATATCGAGGCCAATACCTAATAGCAGTCGGAGAGTCTTTGAAGAAGATGTACGGCACCGGGCTGGTCGATAAGCCCGAATCAGAATGGCTGCCTACCATCCGGAACTTTGCCATCCAAGCCATGGTAGATTTGATTCATAGCGATCTTCAGCTGCTTGGAATCCAAATGGATGCGTTCTTCAGCGAAGTCTCATTGTATGAGAGCGGTCGGATTGAGCGGGCGATTTCAGAATTAGCCGCGCGTAATTTGATTTATGAAGGCACCCTGCCGCCGCCAAAGGGCGGCGATTCCACAGATTGGAAACCACGTCAGCAAACCTTGTTCCGCTCCACCGCTCACGGCGATGATGTTGATCGGCCGATTCAAAAATCCGATGGCACATGGACATATTTCGCTCCCGATATCGCCTATCACTACGACAAGGTTGAGCGCGGCTATGACGAACTGATCAACGTATTCGGCGCAGACCACAGCGGCTATGTCAAACGCATCCGCGCGGTTGTGTCCGCCTTTTCGGACGGTCAAATGCCGTTCGACATTAAACTCACCCAGCTGGTGCGGGTTAAGCGAGGCGGCGAAGCCCAAAAAATGTCGAAGCGCGCCGGAGAATTTGTGCAGCTTAGCGAAACCGTTGAGGCTGTCGGACCTGACGTCACGCGGTTTGTGATGCTTACGCGAAAGAATGACGCTCAGCTGGACTTTGATTTTGATAAGGTGCGGGAGCAGTCAAAAGAAAATCCTGTGTTCTATGTGCAATACGCGCATGCGCGAGTCTGCTCGGCAATTCGAAAGGTCAAGGAACTGGGTCTGAATGCGTCGGATGAAGATTTGCGTGAAGCCGATCTCACAAAACTAACCGATCCTCGCCAACTGGATCTAATCAGAAAAGTCGCCGAGTGGCCTCGTGTCGTTACCTATGCGGCTGCAAATCACGAACCTCACCGAATCGCTTTCTATCTGTCGGAAATCGCAGCAGATTTTCATGCTCTTTGGACACTCGGCAATCGAGAACCGCATATGCGCATTATTCAAGAAGCTGACCCAAATGGCACAATCGCAAGATTGGCGCTCGCGCGCGCCGTAGCGCTTGTCATTGCCTCAGGATTAGGTATTTTAGGCGTAAAACCGATGAATGAGATGCGGGGCTAACCGCACAATTCATGGAGCAGCCCGCCCGAGATACAGGGCGGAAAAGGGCAGGATAATGGCTTATTTGACGGCAGGAAAATCTGGCGGCTTTTGGAGGCGCCAGGCAGGTTACGTGGCACGAGGGGGCTTCAAGCTCATCGGATTCGCAATCTCTGTGATTTTGGCAGCAGGAATTGTGGTCTGGGGAAACGACGTTGTTTCGCAGGATGGACTCGAAATCCCGGTTATCAAACCATCAAGCGCAATGTGGAGAATACAGCCCGAAGATCCCGGCGGTCGGGTCGCTATGAACACCGGTTACACAGTCAATCGACTGTTAATCGATCAGAGCGAACCCCCGGATATCGAGAATGTGAAACTCGCTGCTCCGCCAGTTGAGCTGCTGGACGAAGATTTGTCAGCCCGTGAATTCGCTGCCAATCGCGTCGGGTCATCGACCAAACCCGACTCAAATGGCGACCAGCGGCCGGTGGGCGCAGTTTTGCCGCTCTTCGCTGAAAACAGCATGCAGGGAAGCGGCCAACAGGTTGATCCGACTCAAATTCGCTCCGGTGAATTTCTTGTCCAGATTGGAGCATATGCCTCGAAAAGTGATGCGGAAAACCAGTGGAAAAGGACTCGGTTTTCTGTTCCAGACGATCTCGGTCAGCATGATTGGTTGGTGCAATACGCTAAATTCGGGGGCGACGAATTCTATCGGCTGCGGCTGCGCGGATTTCAAAATTGGGAAGACGCCTCCACGTTCTGTGACCGGTTGGCAGCACGGGGCATTGAATGCAGTCCGGTCGTGGCAGGCTAATGCAGGTTTCAGCCTGCATCTTCGGCTTTAAGGGCGAAAAGCTTACGGCCTCCGAAAGAAGTTTTTTTCGCGAAGCAAATCCTGCGGGCTACATATTGTTCACGCGAAACGGGGAGGAAAAAACCGGTCTGCGCAGACTGACTGATGAGTTGCGCAGCATTTCCGGGTCGAAGGTTCTGATATTGACAGATCACGAAGGTGGACGCGTTCAGCGCTTCAGAGGCGCGGAATGGCGCAGCTGGAAGCCGCCGCTGGACCAATGCAATGCGCTGCGGGAAGAGGATAGAAGCCGCGCGATGTGGCTGCGCAGTTTTTTAATAGCGTCGGAGCTGCATGATGTGGGAATTAACGTGAATTGTGTGCCTATCGGTGATGTTGCCGCGCCTTCTACCCATCCCATACTGCGCAATCGATGTTATTCTGAGGATGCGGACCTAGTCGCCAAGATCGCTGCCGAAGTTGCGGAAGGAACTATCACCGGCGGCGTGCTGCCGGTTTTGAAACACATTCCCGGCCATGGTCGGTTGGAGGCAGACAGTCACGAAGAGCTTCCTGTTACCGATGCCGCTTTGGAAGAACTCAGCGCACGAGACTTTGTCCCGTTCAAGGCCCTCAATCATTTGCCCTTGGGGATGACGGCCCACGTTCTTTACCGCAGCATTGACAAACAAAGACCCGCTACACAATCCAAGGCGGTGCTGGATATCGTTCGTTCCACTATCGGATTTGACGGCTTGCTGATGAGCGATGATCTGGCGATGTCGGCGCTATCGGGAACAATGTCCGAGCGTAGCAGGGAGTCATTTGCGGCCGGATGCGACGTTGTTCTTCATTGCAACGGCAACATGGAAGAAATGCAAATGATCGCAGCGGCAGCCGGAAAATTAGCGGGGAAGGCGCTGAAACGCAGAGACCGTGCTTTAACGATGTTTGAGCAACCGGTGCGGAAACACATTGACGAACTCGAGATAGAATTCGCTGAATTGACCAGATGTTCCAAGATCCAATAATTGGAGAGCGCGCAGAGGCTGCTTGCATTCAGCGGGCGGACGTGAATGAGCTCATCATTGATGTTGACGGTTTTGAGGGACCGCTCGACCTTTTGCTGGAGCTCTCTCGCCGGCAAAAGGTTGATCTGAAGAAGATCTCCATTCTTAAATTGGCCGAGCAGTATGCAGAGTACATTCAGAATGCCAAATCTTTGAGAATCGGTTTGGCCGCCGATTACCTTGTTATGGCGGCGTGGCTGGCTCTTCTGAAATCACGGCTGCTGCTGCCCGAAGACAAAAAAACCGAAGAATCTGCGGAAGAGGCGGCTTCACGCCTGGCAATTCGGCTGCAGCGGCTTGATGCAATGCGATCAGCCGGGAAATCAATCTTTAGACGGAATCAGCTCGGCAAGGAATTTTTCCCGAGGGGTGCCACGGAAGAAATCAAAGTCGTGAGGCACTCGACAGTGTCCGCTAACGTGTTTGACCTTACGCAAGCCTATATGCGGATCAAAAGTCGGGAAGATTTTCGTCCGTTCTCGATGAACCGCGGCCCCGTATATTCAGTCGAAGTGGCAACCAGCAACCTTCGTCGCTTGCTCGGAGAATCTGTAGAGTGGGCAGAACTTATGAAGTTTCTGCCAGCGGATTGGCTAACAGACGGCCGAAGGGTTAGGTCGGCATTAGCCTCCACGTTTGCCGCCGCACTCGAGTTGGCGAAGCAAGGTCAGCTTGAGCTCATGCAAGAGAAACCGTTCGAGCCGATACAAATCAAAGGATTCGCGGCATAGATGTCTGACAAGTCCGAGACAGAAAGCCCCGTCGCAGAAATTCCAGAGGAGCTTCAAGAAGAAAGAATGCTTGAGGCCATACTGTTTGCATCCGCAGAACCGGTTTCGGTGGCAGAATTCCGGGCAAGAATTCAGATTGATTTCAATGTCAGATCGGCGCTGCAGCGTCTGATGAAGCATTATGAGGGCCGAGGGGTCAAAGTTGTAAGAGTCGGCGATGCATGGGCCATGCGCACTGCCGAGGATCTGTCATTTCTGATGAAGAAAGAGACACGGCGTCAGCGTCGTCTTTCTCAAGCGGCAATGGAAACGCTTGCGATCATAGCCTATCACCAGCCGACAACACGCGCGGAAATCGAAGAAATCCGCGGAGTTTCGATGTCCAAAGGTACGATCGACCAGTTGATTGAGTTGGAGTGGGTGAATTTCGGACAGCGCAGACAGTCTCCAGGCCGTCCGGTGACTTTTGTGACCACCAGACAGTTTCTGGACCATTTTGGGTTGGAGTCAGTGCGCGATCTGCCAGGCTTGAAGGAACTTCAAGACTCTGGTTTGCTGTTCAGCGAGCCGTCGGCGGAATAGCCTAAAGTCCGATGTTCTCATCGCTTTTGAAATGCTTCGATAGTCTTAAGCGCTGGCCTTGATAGTTTGATCCTGAAGCCACGCCGTAAAGGGTATCGGGAGCGGACGTCATCGATTCGACCTTCAGTCTCCCAACCTGCTGACCGTGCTCGAGCACAAAGGGCACTTCATGGCAGCGAACTTCAAGTACTGCGCGAGACAATTCGTTATCCTCGTCGCTGAATCCGAAACCAGGATCAAAAAATCCGGCGTAGTGAACTCTGAATTCTCCAACCATGGCAAGGTACGGCATCATTTCGGCTGCGAAATTCGGTGGCAGACGCACAGTTTCTTTGCTGACGAGGATATAAAATGAAGCTGGATCCAAGACGATTCTGCCATTCTTCGCGTGAATTTTCTCCCAGAAATCAGCGACCGGGTATGCCCCGGTCCGATCGATATCGATGATCCCGGCATGCGGCTTCGCTTGGAAGCCGACGGTTTCACCATGTTGGAGATCAACAGAAAACCCCAGACCGCCGTCAATGATCGGCGAGCCGGACACGAAACACTCAACATCCTGCAGCACTTTGATTTCTTCGTCGTCGAGTGTTGGATTGCCGCGACGAAATCGGATCTGGTTTAAAGTTGAGCCTTCGCGAACCAAAATTGAAAACGAGCGTGGGCAGATTTCGGCGTAGAGCGGACCGTGGTATCCCGCTTCGATTCGATCAAATTCAGTGCCTCTGTCAGTGATCAGCCGGGTCAGTAAATCAAGGCGGCCGGTAGAGCTTTTTGCGTTCGCCGCCGCATGAATGTCGGTTGGAAGGCAAAGACTCTCCTGAAGCGGAACGATGTATACGCATCCTCTCTCAAGCACAGCGTCGCGACTGAGATCAAAGGAGTGCATGCAGAATTCGGCGATCCGCTCCTTGACAGTATGGCTTTCACCGGCAAGAAACGAGGCGCGCACTCGGAAAGCTTGAGCGCCGAGACGCAGATCAAGACTCGCTGGCTGAAATTGATTGAAAGTCGGATTTCTTTCGGACCGGATAAATCCGTTCCGGACCATTTCGGACAACACCTGTCGCGGCAGGACACCGCATCGCATTTTGGTCACGTCGATCGCACCGAAATTTTCATGAGACATTTGGTCGGGCCAGCAAGATTTGAACTTGCGACCTCTCGCCCCCCAGACGAACGCGCTAACCGGACTGCGCTATGGCCCGACTCTCCTATAATATTTGATGTCGGGCAGCTATAGCAAGCCGGATGTGGAAATCACGGCTGAATTTCGATCTTCATCTGATTCAGCAATCGTTCAAGTCGATCATATATTGATTTCAGATTTTCCGACTCGGTCATGGCTGACATCTTTCCGCCGTCATCGGCGGACACGATTGGCTTCGAAATTGATTCACCGCAGTCGGTGTTTGAATCCCGCGCCATATCCGAAAGGCTGAAATTGCTGCGCTCCGCGACAAAATTCACGCCATTCTGACTGATAATCTTCTGCACTCCCTTGAGCGTCAAACCATCGTCATTGACGAGAATCTTGATGCCCGCCAGCAGGGCCAGATCTTCCGGGCGATAGAGTCGGGTTTTGGTGCCGCGCCGCAGCGGCTGGACTTCATCGATCCGGTCTTCCCAGTGTCTCAGCACATGCTGTTTGATGCCAAGCAGTTTCTCGACTTCACCAATGGTCCGATATGCGGTTTTTGATTTCGCCATTGTTTGCTAAAGTTCAATTGGTTGGCAAAGCGTCGACTCGGTCCCTCAAAAAAGTCGATGGTTTGAATACCACCACCGAACGCGGTTTAATCAAAGCAAATTCTCCGGTTCGTGGGTTGCGTCCCGGTCTTTGCCCTTTCTTCCGTACGGTGAAGGTGCCGAATTTCGCGATCTTGACGCAATTTCCATCGGCAAGGGTTTCAATGAGCGTTTGCAGGATCGATTCTACCAAGTCTGCGCATTCATCTCGGGGCAGTCCCACATTTTCGTGTACGGCGGTTGCCAACTTCAACCGCGTTACCGTGCTTTGATTCAAATTCAGTCTTTCTGTTTAGGTGCCGGAACTCGCGATAAATTATGGTTTTGACGGTTTGTTTGCAAGCATTACCAGCGGATGACATTTGATCCCCAAGCCAAACCGCCTCCGATCGCGTTGGTTACGACCAACTTGCCGGGAACCAGCCGTCCGGTCGATTTAGCCATGTGCAGGGCGAGTGGAATCGAGGCAGCGGATGTATTCGCGTGTTTATTCACGGTTACAATGCAGCGTTTTTCTGGAACGCCAAGCTTTTCTGCTGTTGCGTTGATTATCCTGAGATTTGCCTGATGCGGAACCAAATAGTCGATGTCTTTCTTAGACATGTTAGCCTTTGCGAGTGCAAGGACCGTCGCATCATGGAGCTTTTTGACGGCGTGGCGGAAGACTTTTCGGCCATCCATGCGAACAACGCCCGATGATTGAGTGGTGGACACGCCGCCATCAACATAAAGCAGGTCTCGATACCTCCCATCCGACGATATTTCGGTTGTCAGTATCCCGCGGTCTGTCGAGACGCCCTGTCCTTCCTGTGCCTCAAGCACCACGGCTCCGGCTCCGTCTCCAAAGAGTATGGCTGTGCTTCGATCTGACTTATCCAAGATGCGTGAAAAGGTTTCCGAGCCGATAACCAATGCGCGACGGGCCTGACCCTGCAAAACCAGCGCGTCAGCAACGGTCATTGCGTAGACAAACCCGGCGCAGACCGCCTGGACATCGAAGGCAAAACCCTTGGTGATTCCCAAGCCGGCTTGAACCGCTGTCGCCGACGAAGGAAAGGTATTGTCAGGAGTCGAAGTTGCCAAGACAATGAGATCGATGTCAGCGGGTTTGATTCCGGCATCCTCCAACGCCTCCTCCGCTGCGCGTATAGCGAGGTCGGATGTGGATTGTCCCTCAGCAGCGAAATGCCTTTGTTCAATTCCAGTGCGTTCTCTGATCCACGCGTCTGTTGTATCAAGAGTTTCTTCGAATACGCTGTTCGGGACACAGCGTTCCGGCAGATAATGCCCGACTCCACAAACCACAGATCTGGTTACCGCCATTCTTCAGCGTGACTCTCTAGGCTGTTCATTGCACAAGTTATCAGAATCGGAACGGCTCGGCACACGATCCTGCACAAAATTTTCGGCACCTCCCGCCTGCGCTAGCCGGACAGCTAAATCAATCGCGGCTGCGACGCCAACCGAATCAGCGCCGCCGTGCGATTTGACCACGGTGCCATTCAATCCAAGAAACACGCCGCCGTTCACACGCCTTGGATCGATTCTGCGCTGCAGCCGTCGAAGAGAGGTCATTGCGAAAAGAGTGCCGATTCGAGAAAGCGGTGTGTGTCGGAATGCCTCCCGCATGAATTCTCCGATCAATTCAGCCGCGCCTTCCACGGATTTGAGCACTATGTTGCCCGTGAAACCGTCGGTTACGGTGACATCGACCTTGTCGGAAGGGATATCGCTGCCCTCTACAAACCCAACAAACTCAAAATTGCCGTGCTTTGCTTCTTCGGACAGCAGCTGGTGCGCGTCCTTTGTTTCCGGGCGACCTTTGTGGGCCTCGGTTCCGACGTTCAGCAGCCCGACCCGCGGCGTGGTGATGCCAAGTCCTGTGCGGGCATAGCCCGCGCCCAATGTTGCGAAGCCAAGCAGATCGCGGCTGTCGGCTTTGATATCAGCGCCGACATCCAACAAGACGCTGTAGCCGGTTGGATTCCTTGATGGCCAAAGACAGGCAATGGCAGGACGTTTGATTCGGGGAGCTTTTCCCAGCAGTAGCATCGAGATCGCCATCAAAGCGCCGGTATTGCCACAGGAAACGACGGCTTTAGCATCGTTTTGCCGCACGGCGTCAATGGCTGCCCACATTGATGACCCTTTGCCGCGCCGCAGAACATGGCTCGGTTTGGCATCCATGGTGACGACTTTATCCGCGTGGCGGATTTCGCAGCGGTCACGGAGTTTCCGGTTGAGTTTTTTCGTCAGCCAATCCCGGTCACCGTGAATCAGAAAGCGAATTCCCGGATGCAGCCGCGCGGCTCTGCTCATGCCAGCCAGAATGGCCTTCGGTCCCTTGTCGCCTCCCATGGCATCAATAGCGATGACGCTTGGCGCATCGATCAACGAACCCGCGTTTCTTTCGGGCGGCATTGGCTAAGTCTGTTTCACCGACGAATCAGATTTCTTCGTCAACGGGTTCCTCAGGCAGTATGAGGATCTGGCGATTCCGGTATGTTCCACAATGCACGCAGACGTGATGCCGAAGCTTAGGTTCTCCGCAATTGCTGCATTCAATCCAATTGGCGACCAACAGCGCGTCATGCGACCGGCGCTTGTTGCGACGAGCGGGCGTTACCTTGTTTTGCTGCACTGCCATTGATCTACCTCATACAGTCACGTTCACCAATGCTTTACCGCATTGTTTATCCTTCTGCATCAATAATTGCTGCTTCTCAAAATATCTTCAAGTGTTGGATTTGCAGGTTTGTGGGGATTATCGGTCAATATCGGTCCTCGCGAAGATTTTCTTTGAGTTTTTCCAAGACAGCGAATGGGTTGTCGCGGTTTTCATCCTCATATTCGCTGGTGCGCGAAGCAGGAGACGCATCGTTCAATACCGCTGATTCGGAACGCGGGTAATCGGAAACTTCGAGGAGCAGTGTTTCACGGGCAATGGCGAAGAGATCAATTTCATCTGTCAAGGCTTCCAAGCTATCGTCTTCGGGCATTTCAAAGTCTGCGGACGGCTTGAGCAGGTTATGGTCCGCAACATATCTGCGCCGCACTGTGGCATTGACAAGCGACTTGACAGGTTCCAACGAAACCACACAGCTCTGGAGTATGGTGGCGACCACTGTTCCATTCAGCTGCCATTCTTGCGGCGAAATGCATATTACACGTCCGGAGAAACGCAGCTTAAGAATGTCGCCGAAATCCGTTTCCTCCGCCATAGACATGCGGGAGGACCGATCGGGAATGAACAGAAATCGATTGTTGTGTTGATCAGAGAGTTCGGTCAGAGCTAGTTTCGGCCCATCGTTCAAAATTGGGTCTCCGGCTGAAGTTGAATTTTATGCGGGGCTAACAACGCTTTCCTGCGTTAATTTAGAATAGGAGATGTGGCATTTATCAAATTTTGCCGCGGAGTGTCGGTTGCAGCAGCTCTGCAGCAAAGGGGAATCTTGACGAGAGAATTCAGAGCGCATAAATTGCCGGGGTTTGAATGTCACAAGTGTGATGGGTCTGATTCAATGATGCGACACGCCATGCTGGCCTTGGTCATTGCGACTGCGGTCGCCTGTTCTCCGGTTACAAACCATTATGGCTATACTCCTCCGCAGAAGGACTTAGAGTCCCTTGAGATCGGTGTGGCGGATAAACTAGCTGTTCTGGAAGTGATTGGCCAGCCTGCCGTGACCAATACGAGATATGGAGATTCATGGTTTTATCTGTCCAATTCAATTTCTCAATCCGGTTTTTGGGAGCCGCAGGAGGTTGACCGCCAGGTTGTCGTAGTTTCATTCGACAATGCAGGATTGATGTCGAATGTTGAGGTGTTCGCGCTGGAAGATGGACGCGCTGTTGCCCTTTCGCGCCGTGTGACCGAAACCAATTTGGGTCAGCTCAACGTTATCCAGCAATTCCTGCGCGGGCTGGGTCGAATCGATCCGACAGGAGCGTTTGGCGAAGAATAACCCTGATATTTGGATTAGTCAGGCAGGTTTGGTTATGAATTCAAGAGCCACACCGTTGATGCAGTAGCGCAGCCCGGTCGGTGGAGGCCCGTCAGAGAACACATGCCCGAGATGTGCATCGCAGCGGTTGCAGACCACTTCGGTGCGTCTCCGAAACAGGCTGTTGTCTTCGCGTTCACCGACTGCGTTGCTGCTGATGGGCTGGTAAAATGAAGGCCAGCCGGTGCGGGAATCAAACTTGGCGGACGAATCAAACAGCTCGGTTCCGCAGCAGATGCATCGAAACACACCGTTTGATTTTGGAAAATTGTCATTGGTAAACGGACGTTCGGTGCCGGCGCGGCGCGTCACCTTGAATTCCAGGTCTGACAGCATGCTGCGCCATTCGGCATCTGTCTTCTGGATCTTTTTATCGTTCATTTCGTTCTCCGCATTGTTGAAATCGGAAGGACGCTTTGGAAGCTTCGGCTCCAGTTCAGAAGCGGCTGCAGAATTTTTCAGCCTCCGGTGTGACTCATGTGGCGAGCCATGCGGCCCAATACATTTTGCCGCGAGTAATCAAAATCGTGCCCTTTGGGCTTTCTTGAAATAGCGCTGCGAATCGCTTTGAAAAGAGGCCAGTCGTTGTCCGGATGTTCCCGCAGCACATGTCGAAGGTCGGCTCTGTCTTCCTGGCCGAGACACATGAAGAGTTCCCCGGTGCAGGTGAGGCGGACCCGATTGCAGCTCTCGCAGAAATTATGGCTTAACGGCGAGATGAACCCAATCCGCTGACCGGTTTCCTCGGCCACCACGTATCGGGCTGGACCGCCTGTGGTGACGGGTAAGTTCTTCTGAGTTAATTTCTGTTCGAGAATGTTCTGCACATCGTCAACGGAGAGATAGCGAGCAAGGCGGTCTTGGCTGCTGATATCACCCATCGGCATCACCTCAATGAAGGTAATGTCCATGTCATGGCGCGCGCACCATTCCGTCAGAGCAAGGAACTCGTTGTCATTGAATCCCTTAAGCGCAACCGTATTGATCTTGACTTTCAGTCCGGCTTGCTGGGCCGAATGGATTCCCTGCAGAACCTGTTCCAGTCGCCCCCACCGGGTAATAGAGGCAAATTTTTCTGCATCCAGAGTATCGAGAGATACGTTGATTCGCCGTATTCCGATAGCGAACAGTTCTTCGGCAAACCGGCTGAGCTGCGACCCATTGGTCGTTACGGTCAGTTCGTCGAGACCGTTGCCGATATGTCGAGAGATTGATCGCAGGAATTCGAGAATATTGCGCCGCACAAGGGGTTCTCCGCCGGTAATGCGGAGTTTTCTGATGCCAAGAGTAATGAAGGCAGAACATAGTCGATCCAGTTCTTCCAAAGTGAGCAAGTCCCGCTTTGGCAGAAAGGTCATGTTCTCCGACATGCAATATGTGCATCGAAAATCGCAGCGGTCTGTTACCGACAGGCGCAAATAGGTTATGTTCCGGTGAAACGGATCAATGAGATTTGGTGTGTCCAGCATGCGCTTACCGTGGAATAGGTCAGCCTATGAAGTTAATTTAGTGCGTGCTTCTTATTTGGGCAAGGTCAGCGCGGCATGTTGTTTGAAGAAACTCCGCGGTGCTTAATCGAGGACACCAGGATCCTCATGCGCAATGATTTTTTCAGACAGGTCTTACCGAAGATCGTTCAGCGGCATGTGCTGCGGTTGATTGGCGGCGTTCCACGGCAAAGCTATCTCCGGATCTGGTTTCTGACTCCGAACTCCGCATCTAGTAGTGATGATCGGCAATTTGGGCAGCATCTAGAAATCCACTGGCCAGAATTGCGGTTGGCAAATTGGCAGGAGAGGAGAGTGCTTTAGCTGCGCATTGACGGCATAACTGCGGGTTCAACAGCAGGTTTGAATTTCAGCTGACCGATGCAGAATCAGTCCGAGCAGCCCTGTCAGGTTCTGATCGCTTGCGTTTTCGGTTGCATTTTGCCGCTGAAATCACTAATCTGACACGCGTTTGGCGCCGAGGAACAAGCGATGTTCCGAGGCAGCATTCGGATATGTTCATTTTATGGGGTATACATGCTCGGCATTTCTGAAGAGATCATGCTTTTATTGCTTGAGGACGAAGACGGCAGATTTGTGCATGTTCCCGAACTTTCGGTCCGGTGTGTGCTTTCCGGCGCCGTTCTCAGCGAATTGGCGCTCATGAATAAGATCGACACCGATCTTGAAAAACTTGTCGTCATTGACGACCAGCCGGTCGGGGATGAGTTGCTTGACCCGGTCCTGAAAATGCTGGTCGATTCCGAAACAACGCGCGATGCGCGGTATTGGGTTGAGTATTGTGCCCGTGATGCGGACATGACGCGCCGCCGGGCCTTGGATAGGTTGTGCCAGCGTGGAATTCTTAATTGCAAAGACGACCGTTTTCTCTGGGTGTTTCGGTCGCGCAGATATCCGATAATTGATGGCAAGGTTGAGCGTGAAGTCAAGCATCGGATTATGTCGATTCTGTTCAGCCATGAAATTCCAGATCCCCGGGACATCGTCATTATCGGATTGGTGGATGCATGCGGAATCTTCAAACAGCTGCTTTCGCAGAAAGAGCACTGTCGTGCCCGCGAGAGAATCGATCAAATCCGGAAGATGGATTTGATCGGTCGGGCTGTTACGAATTCAGTCCGGGAAATCGAGGCCTCGCTGGCTTTGGCGCTTCACCCGCCATTTTAGAGTCTGCGCTTCCAAAGTCGTGGATCGGCTGATTGAGCTGATTCAGAACCGGACCACTTATTTGTTGCCAAACATGCCAGGCCAGAACGGGCCTTCGTGTTTTCACCGCACAAAAACTGTTTGCTGGATCAAGTTTGCGCAAGCGAACGGCATGGATGCCGTCCCAATGCGCCAGTGTGAGCAGCACTCAAAAAAATTGAATTTTTGACTGTTTTTGGAATTTCATAAGCCGCTGCGCATAGTTTATGTGAACAGATATTCTTACGAAATGTTCAACGGTCTTTGAACGGCTGCGCAAATCAAAGGACACGCCAGATGAATTTTACCGAGTCGGTCATAACCTGTTTATCCAAATACGTCACCTTTTCGGGCCGGGCATCGCGAAGTGAATATTGGTGGTTTATTTTTTTCTGCTCAATTTGCAGCGTGGCGCTGAATTTTATTTCTACGACACTCCAAACATTTTTTGTGCTGTTGGTTATTCTGCCAATGCTTGCCGCCGCTTGCAGACGGCTTCACGATTCGGGCAAGTCAGGCTGGTGGCTGCTGTTCTATCTTGTGCCGTTAATTGGATGGATAGTGCTGTTGATTTTTTTGGTTCGTCCCTCAAAGGAAAGGATTGAAGTTCACCCAGGCGAGAATGAAACCGCAGACGAAGGAAATGAGCAAAGAGACTCGATTCGCAGGTTTCGCAAGCTGGATTAACGAGTTATCCGGTGCTTCGCGATGTGCGTGTAACCGGTTTATTTCCTGCGTTCGCGAGGAAGCAGATCATTCGACAGTAACCGATTTAGCTAGATTGCGTGGCTGGTCGACGTCGGTTCCAAGATGCACAGCGGTATGGTAGGCGAGCAGCTGCATCGGCAGCGCGTAAAGGATCGGTGCAAGAATTGGGTCTATGGTTGGCATGACAATTGAGCGCCAGTTGCCTTCGCCAGCTGCCTTGATGCCCTTGTAATCCGATATCAGAAGAATTTTGCCTTTTCTTGCCTTGACCTCTTCAACTCCTCCCAGCGTTTTCTTGAATTGTTCATTTCGCGGAGCCAGAACAACGACCGGCATTTGATCATCCACCAATGCCAAAGGACCGTGCTTTAATTCTCCGCCAGCCAATCCTTCCGCATGGATATAACTGATTTCTTTCAATTTAAGCGCGCCTTCGAGAGCCAGAGGGAACATCATGCCGCGTCCGACGAAAAGCGCGCTGCGGAACTTAGAAAGCTCCTGCGCTATTGCCTTTATGCCCTCATTGGCATTTAGAGCGGCGCTAGCTAACGCGGGAACCTTATGGAGCTCGCTGATAATTCTATCACAACGCGACTCATCAATATGGCCGCGTCTCAAGCCGACAATCGCCGCCAACACAGCAAGAGCGACCAGTTGGCAGGTAAAGGCTTTCGTTGACGCAACACCAATTTCCACACCGGCGTGGATGTGCACGGCGTCCTCTGCCTCTCGTCCGATTGTGCTGTTCGTGACATTCAAAACCGCAGCTGTTCTGCAACCGCCGTTCGCCGCATGCCGGAGTGCATTCAGTGTGTCGGCTGTTTCTCCGGATTGGCTGACGAAAATTCCGACCGACTGCGCTTCGAACACCTTGCTCTGTCCGACATATTCGGATGCAACCGCCGAAGTGGCTGCAACTCCCGTGATTTCTTCGAACCAATAGCTGGCAACTTGGCAGGCGTAACTGGCCGTGCCGCACCCCACCAAGTCAACACGATTTGCGCTTTCAAGAGTCTGCAGCATTGACTCGGGAATCGCTTGCTGCCCGGCGGCGGATAGTTTGTCGATGGCAGAAGCAAGAACCGGGGGTTGCTCGAATATCTCCTTCGCCATGAAGTGCTTGTGTCCGTCTTTGCTCGCGGCAGTGGGATTTATAATGACCCTCTCCGACCGACGAGAGACGTTTTGGCCGCTTTGATCAACCAATTCAAGGTCATTGCGTGTGACACAGACAAAGTCACCGTCATTCAGATAGGTAACCTGTTCGGTGAGACCGGCTAATGCGAATACATCAGATGCGAGAAACATTTCTGATTGCCCGTGCCCAACAACAAGCGGTGAGCCTTGTCGGGCGGCTAAAAGGCAAGTTTCGTTTCCATCAAACATAAATACCAGCGCGAAAGCGCCTTGAAGTCGGCCAACCGTGTTCCAGGCGGCTTCGCGTGGGCTGTCCCCTCGATCAAGATTTAGTTGGCAAAGCTGAACAATCGTTTCGGTGTCCGTATCGGTTGTTGGCAAGATTCCGTGATCGGAGAGCTCGTCGCGGATTTCTCTGAAATTCTCGACGATTCCATTGTGAACCAATGCCACGGACTTTGCTTGGTGCGGATGTGCATTTTGCAGCGTAGCCGGACCATGTGTCGCCCAGCGGGTGTGGCCGATGCCGGTAAATCCGCGAATCGGATCCCTGACCAGCATATCGGAAAGCCTGGCAAGTTTACCGACCGCCCGCCGACGGCGCAGGACGCCGTTTTCCCGAGTGGCTACCCCGGCGCTGTCATAGCCGCGATAGGCCATGCGCCGCAGCGCCTCCAACAAAATTGGTGCAGCTTCATTTTCGCCAAGATAGCCGACAATTCCGCACATGAACTTAGAATTCCTTTTCGTTTGCCTGATCCGCTTGCCTTGGACGGCCAAAGAAGCGCAGCGCGAAGTCCTTGATTGTCGATTGTCGTGAACGGGAAATGCCAAGCGCTCCATTTGGAACGTCGTTTGTTATGACAGAACCCGCGGCCGTCATCGAATCATTTCCGACCGTAACAGGGGCAACAAGAATTGAGTCGGAACCGATAAACGCTCTATCTCCGATCCGCGTTTTATTCTTAGATTTCCCATCATAGTTGCAGATCACTGTGCCTGCTCCGACATTGACAAGATCCCCGACGTCAGCATCACCGATATATGTCAAATGCGAAGCTTTGGCATGTTCTCCGATCGTGGATGCCTTGACCTCAACGAAGTTTCCTATCTTTGCATGTTCTCCGATCGTGGATCCCGGTCGAATCCGAGCGAAAGGTCCAATGATTGCGTTTTCACCAATGGTGCAGTTCTCAAGATGCGAATGGGAACGTATCCTTGCGCCAGAATTAACAACCACACCCGGACCGAAGCAAACAAAGGGCTCAATGATTGTGTCCGGTGCCAGTCGCGTGTCGTAACTCAGATATACAGTCTCCGGTGAAACCAGCGTCACCCCATTGTCCATTGCGCGCTGCCGTGCTTTGCTCTGGAAGACGTTCTCCGCTGCGGCCAGGTCGCGGCGGTCATTGATACCCAGTGTTTCCGCTTCGGAACAGTCGACGGTTGCGCAGGTAAACCCCTTGCTGCGGGCGATGCCAACGATATCTGTCAGGTAGAATTCATCAGAAGCATTGTCTGAATCGACATCATCAATGAGCGAAAACAACAGCGATGCTTCAGCGGCAACAACTCCGCTGTTGCAGTAGGTGATCTTGCGCTCGTCTGGGTTCGCGTCCTTAAATTCAACAATGCGTTCAAGATTTTCATCGCTGTCGATGACAAGACGACCATAATTCTTTGGTTCGGACGCGTGGAAACCGAGAATGGCGACATCTGCCGAGCCGCGGATCGCCTGCTGCATCTTTTGAATGGTCTCGGTGCGAATGAATGGAGTGTCACCGTAAAGAACAACAATCTGTCCACTGAACCCACCGAGCACCTGTTTCGCGGCCGCAACCGCGTGGGCGGTTCCCTTTTGCCGGACTTGGCGGATCGTCCGGCAGGAGAAGCCGGCTTGCTTCAGCTCGCTTCGAATCTGCTCTTCACCTTTTCCTGTGATGATGTGGACGAGGTCCGGTCTTGCATCTTCGACTGTTTTGATAACATGCAAAATCATCGGAGCTCCGCCAATTTGATGCAATACTTTTGGCTGGGCAGACTTCATTCTCGTGCCGGAACCAGCGGCCAAGATTAGAACTGCGACCGGCATGACCTGGACCTTTCTCTTAATCGTTCATTCATAATGTTCGGTGCAGACGCGTTAGCAGATGCCGATTGAGTTACAATATATTGTGTTAGAAAATGAAGCGGGAATGAACAACACAGATTTAGCATAGGATGAATATGAGAAAAGTCGCAGCATTTGATTTGGATGGCACGCTCGCCGACACCAGTCGTGATTTGATCAACGCCGCGAATGCGACGCTTGGGCGTCATGGCGTTGACGGCCTGCTCGATCCCCTAACAGACCAGAATGTCGCATTCAAAGGCGGTCGAGCTATGCTGAAAGCCGGTCTGCACAAAGAACATGGGCTTCAATCGATAAGCGTCGACGAGTTGAGCGATTGGTACAGAGAGTTTTTGATCGACTACGAATCCTGCATTTCAGAACATACGGTTCTTTATCCTCATGTCGAAGAAGCAATGCAGACGCTCAGCGAAATGGGATGGGGACTTGGCGTTTGTACCAACAAACCGGAAAGATTGGCAAGAATTCTGCTCGCCGATCTCGGAATTTTGAATTCATTTTCGTCTTTGATCGGAGCGGACACGCTGCCGGTTCGCAAGCCCAGACCGGAACCTTTGCTGCATGCGATCAGCGAGGCCGGAGGCATGCCGAAGCAAGCGGTCTTTGTCGGTGACACCGACACTGATTATCACACAGCGCGCGCAGCCGGTGTTTGTTCAATCCTCGTGACCTTCGGACCGTTTGGTGATGATGTGCGCGATATGGGGGCGGATGCGCTGCTTTCAGACTTCAGTCAACTTTCCGGCATTGCAACCGAACTCATTTCTTGCATTGTATGAGCGACAAAGTGCAATCGGGCCTCAAGTTGGAGATGAATTTTTTGCTGAAAGGATGACGGTGCTCTCAATGTTTACAATTTACTTGAACAAATGACTTTATTAATGTATACATATAGAATAAAGATTGAAATAATATAATAATAAAAAAGTATATTCAGCGTTCCCCATGATTGTTGATTTCAATGCATGCCGAGGCGATGATTGGCTTTGAGAGAGGCGATGCTGTTTACAAGGTTTGCATTCCATGAAACTGACTGAACGCATTTCGACGCAGGACTTCGGAGTGCCGGAGCCGGAGATTTCGCATGTTTAACACATCTATGCGTTTTGACATTGGCGAGGGTCTGGAAGAGCTTAGGGATCTCGCCGGCCGATGGTCATCGCATCGGCTGAAGCCCTTGGCAGCTGCCATTGACGAATCAAATCTCTTTCCTGCTGAACTCTGGCAAGAAATGGGCGAACTCGGCCTGTTGGGTGTCACCGTCGAGGAGGATTATGGAGGAGCTGGACTTGGATATTTGGCACATGTGATCGTTGTGGAAGAAATCGCACGGGCCTCAGCGAGCGTGGCTTTGTCATATGGAGCGCATTCGAATCTGTGCGTGAATCAGATACGATTGAACGGCAGTGAAGAGCAGAGAAAAAAATACCTGCCGGGGTTGATATCCGGCAAACATGTCGGTGCGTTGGCTATGTCGGAGTCGGGCTCTGGTTCCGACGTGGTTTCGATGAAGCTTCGTGCGGAAAAGCGCAACGGCTACTATCGGTTGAACGGCTCCAAATATTGGATTACCAATGGCCCGGATGCCGACACCGTTGTTGTCTACGCAAAAACTGATCCCTCTGCGGGTTCGAAGGGCATCACGGCATTTATCATCGAAAAGGACATGGCCGGATATTCCGCCTCGCAGCATTTTTGCAAGTTGGGGATGCGCGGTTCAAATACCGCTGAATTGATCTTCGCGGATGTCGAAGTGCCGTTCGAAAATGTTCTCGGCGAAGAGGGGTGCGGTGCAGCTGTTTTAATGTCAGGGTTGGACTTTGAGCGGGTTGTGTTGGCAGGCATCGGACTTGGAATCATGGCATCCTGCATGGACGAAGTCATGCCATATATGCACAGTCGCAAGCAGTTCGGGAAGTCGATCGGCGAGTTTCAGCTCATGCAAGCAAAGGTTGCCGATATGTATACTGCCTTAAATTCGGCGCGCGCCTACGTCTATGAGGTCGCAAAGTCATGCGACCGCGGCGAAGTCACACGCCAAGATGCCGCCGCTTGTGTGCTATACACGTCTGAACAAGCCATGAAGCAAGCCCATCAAGCCGTTCAAGCGATGGGAGGTGCGGGATATGTAAGCGAATCTCCAGTCAGCCGAATTTTTCGAGACGCCAAGCTGATGGAAATCGGTGCAGGCACTTCGGAGATCCGACGCATGCTGATCGGTCGGGAATTGATGAAGCTCAGCGCATGATCGATTGCAAATATAAAGTCACTCATTGCGCCGCAGACGCTTGGCAGCATGATCGAACAGGTCGATGCCGGTAATCAAATCGAAAATCAGCCCCTCGTCGGAGGACTTCCAAGCTAACTCCAGAGAGCACGCATCCGCGCTGGAGATTGTTCAGAAGGCGGCAATCGCGGCCGCAGCGGGCGGCAGCGAAAAATCCCGAGCGAGGCATACGGCCCGGGGGAAAATGCTGCCGCGGCATCGTATCGCGAATCTTTTGGATCCAGGCTCGCCATTTCTTGAAATCGGCGCGCTGGCGGGCCATTGCCTTTACAAAGACGAAGAAGTGCCCTGCGGTGGGTTGATTGCAGGCATCGGCCGCGTTCATGGCCGGGAGGTCATGGTTGTCTGCAATGACGCAACCGTCAAAGGCGGAACCTATTACCCGATATCAGTCAAAAAGCATCTGCGGGCGCAGGAAATCGCAAGTGAATGCCGCCTTCCATGCGTTTACTTGGTGGATTCGGGAGGAGCCAACCTGCCTCAGCAGGACGAAGTCTTTCCGGATCGGGAGCACTTTGGACGAATTTTCTACAATCAGGCGCGAATGTCTGCCGCTTCCATCGCTCAGATCGCAGTTGTTATGGGATCATGCACAGCAGGCGGCGCTTATGTTCCCGCCATGTCAGATGTTACGATCATCGTTCGAAATCAAGGGACGATTTTTTTAGCAGGTCCACCTTTGGTGAATGCTGCGACCGGCGAGGTTGTTACTGCAGAGGAGCTTGGGGGAGGGGATGTGCATACCGCTCGTTCCGGCGTTGCAGACTATTTGGCCGAGAATGATGCTCATGCTTTGCAAATTGCCCGTGATGCCGTTGCCTCTTTAGAATCAGGTTGCGCCGAGCGTTGCCGAATAACAGAATTTGAAGAGCCAGCCTATGACCCGAACGAAATCACCGGCATCGTCCCGTGTGACCTGCGCAAGCCGTACGATATTCGGGAAGTGATAGCCCGAGTCGTTGATGGGTCGCGATTCGATGAGTTTAAAGCGCGGTTCGGTGAGACACTGGTAACAGGATTCGCGCAGATTCGGGGCATTCCGGTTGGAATTCTTGCAAATAACGGCGTGCTGTTCTCTGAAAGTGCGCTCAAGGGCGCCCACTTTGTGGAACTCTGTTCACAGCGCCGCATCCCTCTGGTGTTTTTGCAGAATATCACCGGGTTCATGGTTGGCAAAAAGGCAGAGCATGAAGGAATTGCGCGGCATGGGGCGAAGATGGTGACCGCCGTCGCGACGACAGAAGTTCCAAAAGTCACGATGATCATCGGCGGATCCTTCGGCGCCGGAAACTACGGTATGGCTGGCCGCGCCTATCAGCCCAGGTTTTTGTGGATGTGGCCGAATGCACGGATTTCTGTGATGGGAGGACAACAGGCGGCAGGTGTGCTGACAACCGTAAGGCGGCAAGCCGCCGAAAAATCCGGAAGAGTCCTCAGTTCAGAGGATGCGACCGAATTTGAAAACTCGATCATCGACCAATTTGAACACCAAGCGCACCCGCTTTACGCGTCGGCGCGTTTGTGGGATGACGGAATCATTGATCCCGCCAAGAGCCGAAGTGTTCTGGCGCTGTCTCTTGCTGCCGCTTTGAATGCGCCGATTCCCGAAACCAAATTCGGTCTGTTCCGTATGTAGCCGGTTGACGCTTGATGGGCAGAACCGCGCAGTATTCAGTTTTCACTTCCGATTCGGATTCGGCGCTGTTCCGCAAACTGCTTGTCGCCAACCGCGGAGAAATCGCTGTGCGGATTATACGGACAGCCCGTAGGCTTGGGATTTTAACAGTCGCGGTTTATTCCGAAGTCGATAAAGATGCGCTGCATGTGCGTTCGGCAGATGAAGCTATTTGCATTGGCCCGCCGGAGGCAGCCGCGAGTTACCTCAATATCGAAAGAGTGATCTCGGCTGCGGTTGAGAGCGGCGCATCCGCAATTCATCCCGGTTACGGATTCTTGTCAGAGAATCCAGAGTTCGCAGATGCCTGTGCAGAAGCTGGACTAATCTTCATCGGACCGCCTGCGTCGGCCATAAGAGCGATGGGACTTAAGAACTCCGCAAAGAGGCTGATGGAAGCAGCGGGGGTTCCGGTGGTTCCCGGCTATCACGGCAGGGATCAGAGCAGGACCCGTTTACAAAGCGAAGCGCAGAAAATCGGCTTTCCAGCCCTCATAAAGGCGGCCGCGGGCGGTGGCGGAAAAGGGATGCGAATCGCGCAGACCGCAGGTGAATTTTTGTCCCGACTCGCCGAGGCCAAGAGGGAATCCTATGCCGCATTCGGCAGCGACGACGTCATAATCGAGCGTCTGGTTCAGTGTCCGCGGCACATTGAAGTGCAGATTTTCGCCGACAGGCATGGCAAGGTCACTCATCTTTTCGAGCGCGATTGCACTCTGCAAAGGCGCTACCAAAAGGTAATCGAAGAATCGCCAGCTCCAGGCATTAGCGAGGAATTCCGTGCTGCGATCTGCAGCGCTGCGACCGATGGCGCACAGGCGATTGGTTATATCGGCGCCGGAACCATGGAGTTCATCGCCGATGGATCCGACGGGCTTCATCCAAGCAGGTTTTGGTTCATGGAGATGAATACACGGCTGCAGGTCGAGCATCCGGTCACCGAGACTGTGCTGGGGATTGATCTGGTGGAATGGCAGATTCGTGCGGCCGCCGGACAGCCGCTCGATTCGTTTTGCCCGAACGAACTGCGGATTGCGGGATCTGCTGTCGAAGCTCGGATCTACGCGGAGAATCCAGCCAATCAATTTCTTCCAGCCGCTGGAAGGCTGACCCGCTTCGCAATGCCATCGGATGTTCGCGTCGATTCTGGAGTCGAGGCCGGCGACACCGTCAGTCCGTATTATGATCCGATGATTTGCAAATTCGTTGCACGGGGCGAAACGCGCGAGGAAGCAAGACAGGTTCTCGCCTCAGCTTTAGGTGAGGCGGAAATCCGTGGAATTCCATCGAATTTAGCGTTTTTACAGGATCTGATTGATACCGCTGAATTCATAAGCGCCCAGTTTGATACCGGGACCATTGCAAGAAAATACAACCTTGACGCAGCCGCGGCGGTCCCTTCCGCGACCGTATTGGCGTTGGCCGCAATCGGGATATTTGGCCTGCCGGGGCAAAATGCGAAGGAAATCGGCTTCGCGCTATGGCAGCCTTTGAACCGCACTTTGAATCTTGTTGCCGGTAACGAGGAAAAAGCTGTTGAGGTTACGGTTCATTCGAATGTCAGCCTGACCATTCGCTGCGCGAAGGAAACACTGTGCTGTCGATTTAGTGGCGGACGCTGGCGGATCAATGGCGAATCGATTGAAGGGCGTGTCATGAAGAAAGACAATTTTGTGCATGTCTTTCATGAAGGAATTTGGAGTTTTTCCGAAGCGGAATCTCAAGGGGCGGCGCAAGTTGCACAATCAAGCGACGGAACGATTCGAGCGCCGATGCCAGCGGTTGTGCGCACCATTCATGTGCAGCCCGGAGACATCGTTGACGATGGTCAAGTCTTGGTCACTATGGAAGCCATGAAGATGGAGCTGACGCTCTCTGCTCCATGCGGAGGTTTTGTAGACAAGGTGCATTTGTGCAAGGGAGCACAAGTGACGGATGGAGCTGAAATCATTTCGATAATTTCATCGGATGCGGATCGAACATGACCAGCCGAAACATGATCGAATTGGTTGAGGTTGGCCCGCGTGATGGGCTGCAGAATGAATCCAAGCTGATTTCGGCAGACCGGAAGGTTGACCTGATCAATGCGCTTTCGGTTTGTGGATTCCGCCGCATTGAGTGCGGCAGCTTCGTCAGTTCGAAACGCGTTCCGCAGATGGCGGACAGTCGGCATGTTTTCCAATCGATTCAGCGTTCTAGCCAAGTTAGTTACGCCGCGCTGATTCCAAACTTGCGAGGTTTGGACGCGGCGGTTGAAGCGGGAGTGGACGAAGTAGCCGTCTTTGCATCAGCTGCGGAAGGGTTTGCCCGAGCAAACACCAATTCTTCCGTCGAAGAAAGCCTTGAAAGGATCAGCCACGTTTGCAAAGCTTCCGAACTGCGCGGATTCCCGGTGCGCGGCTATATTTCTTGTGCGGTCGCTTGCCCTTTTGACGGCCCAACCAAACCGAAGCAGGTTGCGATGATTGCGGCTAGACTCAGTCAGCTGGGCTGCTATGAGATTTCGTTGGGCGATACGATCGGCGCCGGGCGAGCAGAGACGATCGGAGAGATGATACGCGCCGTTCTGCATGCGCTGCCGGCAGAGAAGCTTGCCGGTCATTTTCATGACACAGGCGGCAACGTGATTGAGAATATCCGAACCGCGATTGAGCTTGGTGTCCGAACCTTTGATACATCGATTGGAGGTCTGGGAGGCTGTCCGTTCGCACCCGGCGCACCCGGAAACGCTGATACATTGAAAGTGCACACCACCTTGACCGAACTCGGTTTTGCCACAGGACTGGATAATGCGGCTTTGGTAAGCGCAACCGGCAAGGCAGCGGCACTGATTGGCGAATCATGACAAAGAACTCCGCAGCAGCGATCTTTGGAATTCGGTTTTGCGGCTGAGCTGGGTCTAACGCTCCGTATGGCGAATGGAGAAAATTATGCCTTTGGAAATGAATAGAGAGGTGTTCATCACCTGTGCGATAACGGGGGCGGGCAGCACTCAGGACAGAAGTCCGCATGTTCCAAGGTCACCGAAACAGATCGCTGAAAGCGCCATCGCCGCGGCAAAATCAGGTGCGGCGATCGTTCATTGTCATGTGCGCGACCCGCAAAGCGGAGCACCGTCAAGACGGGTCGAATACTACCGGGAGGTGACTCAGCGGATTCGGGATGCGGACTGCGACGTTGTTTTGAATCTCACGGCAGGGATGGGAGGCGACCTAACTGTCGGTTCAGTCGAGTCGCCGCTCCCGCTTGATGATGCAGGAACGGACATGGCGGGGGCTGGCGAGCGCTTGCGTCATGTGATCTCCTGCAATCCCGAACTCTGCACGTTGGACTGCGGCACAATGAATTTCGCCGAGGCGGACTATGTGATGATCAACACGCCGGGGATGTTGCGCGCGATGGGGCGGCTCATAACCGAATCTGGAGTGAAGCCTGAAATCGAAGCCTTTGAAACCGGTCATTTATGGCTTGCGAAACAGCTGGTGCGGGAGAACATTCTTGAAGCGCCGGCGCTGGTGCAGCTCTGCATGGGCATACCGTGGGGTGCGCCCGATGATCTGAACACATTTCTAGCGATGGTTAACAACGTTCCTGAGGACTGGACATTTTCGGCGTTCTCGCTTGGACGGCACCAAATGCCCTATGTCGCCGCTGCAGTTTTGGCAGGCGGAAATGTTCGCGTCGGTTTAGAGGACAATTTGTATTTGGAGCGTGGGGTGTTGGCGAAGAATTATCAGCTCGTTGAAAAGGCGGTCGGCATCGTCGAAGCATTGGGAGCACGAGTTATCGGACCAGCTGAAGTCAGAAAGAATCTTGGCCTGATCAAGCGCGACTTGGCGGCGGAGTAGAATCGTGCAAACCCTCATGCTTGAGCGGCAACCATGGGGTGTCGCGACTGTGTCATTGAATCGACCGGAAAAGCACAATGCGATTTCGGATGCGATGATCGCTGAACTTTCGCAAACTGCCGATGATTTGGCAGCTGATCGAAGTGTTCGCGTGATCGTTTTGACCGGGAATGGACGAACATTCTGTGCCGGTGCGGATATATCTTGGATGAAGGATAACATCGCTAAACAGACTGAAACCCGCCGCATTCATGCGCGGCGCCTGGCAGAGATGTTGAACAAATGGTTTCGGATTCCCAAACCGGTCATTGGCCGCGTGCAGGGCAATGCTTTTGGCGGCGGAGTCGGCTTGGTTTCAGTATGCGATTCAGTGATTGCGGCACATTCGGCCGAATTTGCGCTCACCGAAGTGCGGCTTGGTCTGGTTCCCGCTACGATTTCGCCGTATGTGGTCGCGAAAGTCGGCGTCTCGGCGGCAAAGCGTCTGTTCATGTCGGCGCAGCGCATTAACTGCAAAGCAGCGGTATCGCTTGGCCTTGTGCAGACCGCCGCAGCCGACGAGGAGTTGGACGACTTTGTTCGGGACGAAGCCGAAATTTACCGAAACTGCGCCCCTGGGGCGGTCGCACAGGCAAAGGAGCTGGCGATCAGCTTAGGGCTTCGGATTGACGACCAGTTGATCGAGATGACTGCCGATCAATTGGTGAAATGCCTGCAGAGGCGGGAGGCGGCCGAAGGCATTCAAGCTTTTTTCGAATCAAGGCCGCCGGCTTGGGCCTTAGACTCAAACAAGCATCCCAATAAAGCATGATGCCGATGGTTTTCTGAATCCGCGAACGCAGCACGACATCAGCGTGCTATGCTGTGGGATCTATCTGATGATGTTTTCGTAGTGCGCCGAAACCCGGTCGGCAGTTTCCGAGATTGATTCCGCAATCGATTCGAGAACAAGATCGCTGCTTTGACCGCCGAAGAGTCTCTTTAGAACTCCCGCCGCATTGTCTTCAAGTCTGTCCCTTTCGACAGTCAGCAGCATGATTCCTTGTATATTTCTCCAAAACTGCAGGCTGTTATAGAGTTCCTCCGCGGTTTGGCTGTCGATTAAACCGAGTTCCCCGGACTTTTGAAATACGGTGCATGCATCGCGCAGCAGAATTGCTGCATGGCTGCTAGCGAATTTGAGTTGCAGAAATTGGGCGATGAATTCCAAATCCAGGATACCGCCTCGCCGAAATTTAATGGTCAGTTCGTTCGCCTCTTCGAGTTCGCCTCGGATACGCTGACGCATTGAGCGTATATCTTGGGCCAGACTGACCGCATCTCTTTCTTTGGTCAGAACTGATCGTATGATTGCGTTAAGCCGCTTCCTGAGTCCGACCTCGGCGTATATCACTCGAGCGCGGGTCAAGGCTTGATGTTCCCATGTCCATGCATCGTTGCGCTGATACGATTCGAACCGTTCAATGGAGCAAGCGATTGGTCCGGACTTGCCGCTCGGGCGCAACCTCATATCGACTTCATACAATTTTCCTTCAGCGGTTGGGGCCGTCACGCCATTCAAAAAACGTCGGCAGAGTTTAGCATAATATTGGGTCGGCGGATACGGACGGCGTCCGTCGGAAGCGGCCGCATCTGGTGCATGTGCATAGACAAATATCAAATCCAGATCAGACGACAATGTCATTTCTTGGCTGCCAAGGCGACCGCAGGCCAGCACCGCGAGTTGACCTCCATCAACCAAGCCGTGCACCTCAGCAAAATCCCGTTTGATTCGCTCGAGAAGCGAAATCAGACAGGTTTCCGCGATACCGGACAAAGGTTTCGCGGCGTCAGTTGGAGACAGATCGCCTCGAAGCATGTGAATGCCAATCTGGAACTTGCGGTTTCTGACCCATCGTCGTTGCGCGTCAAGCACCTCCTGCAGATCGGGTGTCTCTCCAGCCACCGTTACGATTTCATCGGCTAGATCTTCCGCCATTTGCCTGATCTTGAACTCGCGTTCGTAGAACAGGCGGACCAGCCCGCGCCGGGCCGCATCGGCGATCTCGGGTTCAATTTGGCCATCAGCCGTGGGATCAAGGCGGACAAAGTCGGAATGCAGAACTCCTTCGATAAGTCCAGGTTGCTGACTGATCCACTCAGCAAGACGCGGTGCGTTGCCCATGATGTCAGCCAATAGCGGGACAAGGCTTGCTTCCGCAGCAATCGACGAAAGCAGATTGAGGCTTCGAGACATCCGGCTCAGGAGATCTTGGAACCGACCGAATGTCTGGCTGGGATTCGCCGTTCCTGCGAATTCCCTGATCAGCGGACCGCTGATTTCTTTTAGTATCTCCCTCGCGCGTCCGGTGTGTGCGGCGCGAATGTTGCCGGCGATCCAGCTGCAGACAGCGTTGTAAATGGCTTCACCATCATCATAGCCCATCTTTTCAAGATTTTTTGTGGTGATATCGCGCGCCGCCGGATCCTGGAATTCAAGTATGAGCTCCTTGACATCATCATATGATGATTGCTCGAACATGCTGTTATAGTGTCTTTCAACAGTCTTCAGCTGCCTGATCAGCGCACTGCGGAAGGCCTCCATCGTTTCAAAGCCAAGAAAAATTGAGATATCGCTGATTCCCGCCGGATTATCCGGCAGACTGTGCGTTTGCTGGTCATCCACCATCTGAATTCGGTGTTCGACGGTTCGCAGGAATTGATAGGCGGTCTTGAGCTCTGTCGCCGCACTTACGCTTATGCGCCCGGAAACCGCCAGTGCTTCAAGCATATTCATGGTGCCCCGTCCGCGAAGCGCTCGGTTTTGGCCGCCCCAGATCAATTGCCGAGTTTGGGTTAAAAATTCGATTTCCCGGATTCCGCCCCGCCCTAGCTTGACATTGTGGCCTTCAACGGCAATATGCGCGCCACCCTTGTGCGCATTTATCCGTCGTTTCATCGCTTGGATGTCGCGCAGTGCCGGAAAATCCAGGTTGCGGCGCCAGACAAAGCCGCTGTTCGCGTCGAGAAACTCCTGTCCCGCTTCAAGGTCCCCGGCAACCGGCCGGGCTTTGATCATTGCCGCCCGTTCCCAAGTTTGCCCAAGCGTTTGGTAATAGCGTTGCGCCCGCTCGATCGAGATCGCAGGAGGAGTCGATCCGGGATCGGGCCGTAATCGCAAATCGGTTCGGAAGACGTATCCTTTGGCGGTACGTTTCGCCATGAGCGTGACAAGATTGCGGGCAAGACGCGAGAACATTCTTTGGTGTCTGCCGTTTTGGACGGCTTCGCACTGCTCATCAAATAGAATGATGACATCGACATCACTGGAAAAATTGAGTTCGCATGCGCCAAGCTTACCCATGCCCAGTACAACCAATCCAGAGCCTCGATGCGGCGCCGTCGGATCTGGCAAACTCGCTTGCCCGCGGTCGCTGGCCTCGCGCAGTAGATGACAGCAGCTGGCCTGCAGCGCCCCGGCTGCCAATTCCGTCAGCCATCCTGTGACCTGTAAAACCGGACAGTGCAGCCCAAAGTCCGCAACAGCGGCGGCGGTTGCGACGCGTGATTTTGCGACTCTCATTCTGGTCATGAAATCAGCGGTCGATTCCTTGCCGAGACGGCTGAAATCACAGACATCGCCGATAGAGTTTCTGCAGATTGCATCGGGACCCAACTCAATGAGTTCCTGTGCGAGGCTGGGATCATTAATCAGATTTTGACTCAGAAATTGGCTGTTGCCGAAAATGGCGCTGAGACAATTGCGCGCGATTTCCAAATTGGCCGCGCTCTCGGCAAATTCCGCCAAAGCCGCGTCCGCGCCCGAAAGGCAGCTTGATCTCCATTGATCCCAGCGGGCTTTCAGTGCCTCAGGATTGGCGGGGCGCGGAAACGATGCGGTGTTATCAAGCCAAACCTTTGCAATCTTTGTCATGCGCCACACCCCTGTGAATCACCAATTCGCTGTAAGCTCCGCAGCGGATTCTGCGGACCGCTTCGCGGTATCCGAAATTGGATGCCGGATTTTGACAAGATCCAGCTTATCGTGCTCTCGATTAACAACATACCGCATAAATTCGGTTATTGCAGAACCACAGGCACACTAAATTGCGGGCCTCGTCCAAGCCAGTCGATATATCCTTTGATTCGTCGCGATAGCGCAGCGCAAAATCCTGGTCGAAAGGGCGGAAACATCCGGACCCGCAAAACTTAAGACCGCCGAAGCGCGGCCTGCACACTGCTTCCCGACGCTGATGGACGATCTGTTAGGTCTCGCGCTGGAGCAAGTTCTGCTTCCGGGTGCAGCAACAGTCCACCTGACCATCCTACCGATCCGACCGCGGTCCAGAAACGCGCATTCGAGCTTCGGGGCGTCAAGACGGCTCCGAATGTTCCCATGAAGCCGACAGTTTGAACCAGCAGCGCTTCAGCGGAGGAACCGGAAAAATCTACACGGCATGCCTTTCCAACGCCGGTTTTAAATCGGTGATGGACCATCTAGCCAAAGACATGGTTGTGTTGTATGTCTGAATGAACGATTAAAGGTTTGGTCAGCGGTTGTGGACAAAGTCTGTTTTCGGCCTGTGAAAAACATTGTTTATCCGGATGGGTTTCTCTGGTTGCAGCCAGTGCTTTCCAAAGTCGGAATGCAGAAGCAGCCATGCGGAGCTATTGCATTTTCGCAGATGATGGACGAATCATCATTCATGTGTATGTGTAAAGAAGCGCGGTGGAACTCGCATAGTCTCCTCTTTTGATGCTAAGGTCAGTTTAAATCACCCAGTTCCTTCACTGTTTAGGTTATCGAATTGAACTAATGTGCGATAATCTGCATCGTAACTCAGCTGGTTATGCTGCGTTAACTGAATAATGAGCGACCTTTCCGGAGAATCTTTGCACGAAAGGCCTTTGCGTATTACCTTCTTAATAATTTAATCTTGCGGAGATTTAAATGCGAGACTGCTATCGTATATTGGTTGTGGATGATGAAATTGACGTCGAACCCCTAGTGCTTCAGCGTATGCGGCGAGAAATCAGACGCGGAGAGTATGAATTCTTATTTGCGCACAACGGTGTTGAAGCATTGGAAGTGCTCAATGAAGACGATGAGATTGATATTGTTCTTTCCGATATTAATATGCCGGAGATGGACGGGTTAACTCTCTTACAGCAGATTCCATCTGTTAACCCTAACATTCGTTCCGTGATCGTGTCGGCGTATGGAGATATGAAGAACATACGCTCGGCAATGAACCGCGGTGCCTTCGATTTCATCACCAAGCCAATTGATTTTGAAGACCTGCGCATAACCATTGATCGCACGGTGCAGCACCTGAAAATGTGGCGCGAGGCATTGCTTGCGCGCGACCGGCTGATTTCAATTCAGAATGAATTGGGACTGGCAAGCGAAATGCAGCAGTCGATTTTGCCCCGGGTGTTTCCAACCGGCGACAATTTCGAAATTTACGGTTCGATGGAGCCCGCTCGCGACGTTGGCGGCGATTTTTTCGATGCGATGAAGCTGACCGACCCTGAAATTGGGATCGCTATTGCCGATGTATCCGGCAAAGGTGTGGCGGCGGCGCTGTTCATGATGTCCAGTCGAACTCTGCTTAAGGGGTCCGCAATCGGAGCCATGGCGCCGACGGCTGTTCTTGAAGAAGTCAACAATCTGCTGGCTGAGGACAATGACGCCGGAATGTTCGTTACGGTCTGCTATGCGATATTCAATCCCGACACCGGCACGCTTGTTTATGCGAATGGCGGACACAACGCGCCTCTGGTGGTAAGAGCCAGCGGGGCAGTCCATTATCTGGATATGCCTTCGGGGATTGCACTTGGCGTGCTTCCTGATGCAAACATTGATCAAGCGACCGAGGAACTTGAGCCGGGAGACATTGTGCTGTTCTATACCGATGGGGTTACCGAAGCGATGAACGTCGACGGAGAACTTTATGGGGAAGACCGTTTGTTGAAATTTGCCGAGCAGCATATCGGCACCGACACTAAATCTCTTTGCGAAGCGGTTGTGAAGGCCGTGCACGAGTTCTCCGGAGATGAGCCGCAGTCGGATGACATCACCTGCGTCGCTCTCAAGCGGGTGGCTTGATCATGACTCAGGAACTTTCGATCAATGTCCAAGGCAGCGGCGATCAGTATGCACAGGTTGAAGCAGAGATCGACGCGTTCTCCAAAGTCTGCAGCTGGCCGCCTGATTTGGAGTTCACCATACGGCTTATTCTTGAGGAATTGGTTTTAAACGCTGTCCATTACGGCAATAGCGATATGTCATCCGATATTCGATTGGATATGCGCTCCGAATCCGATGCGGTCCATATTGTGCTGATGGACAACGGTCTAGAATTCAATCCGCTTGAGGATGCGAAGCCTCCGGATCTTGACAGCAGTGTGGAAGAACGTCCGGTCGGCGGTTTGGGCATTCACTTGGCTAAGACCATGGCGGATGAGATCGGATACGAACGCCGTGATGGATGGAATGTGGTCTCCATTCTTAAACGGAGATAAATCCAGTGCGATTACTTGTTCCGCTTTTGACTGCTGTCGGGCTATCCATTCTGGTTGGGACCAATGCCCTATCCCAGTCCAACGAATCATCGGTTCTAAAGCTAGGGCAGTCCGCCGCTTTCAGTGGACCAGCGGGAGAACTCGGCAAGGAATTGCGACTTGGTATCGAAGCCGCGTTATTCGAAGCAAATCAGCAGGGCGGAATTAATGGTAAGCGGGTCGTTCTTAGCCATCACGATGATGGATATGAACCCGTTCGCGCGATCAGAAACACACGCGCGCTGATCGAAGATGAAAGAGTTTTTGCACTGATCGGCGCGGTCGGCACACCGACGTCGCGCGCCGTGGTGCCGATTGCCGAAGAAGCAGGCGTTCCGTACGTGGCGCCGTTTACCGGTGCGCAGTTTCTGCGCAACACGGACCGATTCTCGTCGGTGGTGAACTTTCGGGCCTCTTACCGGCAGGAAATCGATGAAATGGTGGATCGGCTGATGGAAGACCGAGGCATTGATCGCATCGGCATTCTTTATCAGAACGATTCGTTTGGGCGCAGCGGCCATGAGAATTTAATTTCATCACTGAAGCGGTTCGACCTCGAGCCGACAGGAATCGGCACTTACGAACGTAACACAACGGCGGTGAAGACTGCCGTTCTTGATCTGATGCGGGCCAATCCGCAGGCTGTGATCATTGTCGGTGCCTATCAACCGGCCGCCGCCGCAATCTTATGGTCATACCAACTCGGTTTCGAACCCCTCTTTATCAATATTTCATTCGTCGGCAGCAGAGCGCTTGCCAAGCAGCTCGGGAAAAGCGGTTACGAAGTTTTTGTGACCCAAGTTGTGCCGGACTTCCGAAACACTGAATTGAGAGTTGCCCAGAGTTATTTATCCGCGCTGGAAGCGGTTTCGCCGGGTGCTGAACCTGGTTACAATTCATTTGAGGGATACATCGCCGCCAAGATGCTTCTCTCGGCGATATCCGATTGCAGCGAGCCGCTGACCCGGGATTGTGTCTTTGAGCAGTTCCGGAAGACCGAGTCGATGGATATCCACGGTTTGAGCCTGACATTTGGCCCTGGTGACAATCAGGGCTCTGAAGAGGTTTATCTGACGGCATTGAATTCAGACGGTCGATTCACGCCGGTTGAAACATTGAATGAGGATCCCCGCGAATGAGTTTAGCGAATAAATTCGTCAGGTCGCTGGATTCACGGCAGATAGCCTTTCGCATTTATTCCGCAGTGGGATCTGCGGCGTTGATCGCAATCCTTTTGATTGTGGTTACTTGGCAATCATTTGAACGAATCTCCGGGTCACAGGATCTGGTGTATTCAATCGCACTGCCGGAGATGGTTGCCGTGGTCTCGCTATCCAGGGCAAGTTCAGATTTGTTTGCTGCCGTTCCCAAGCTTGCTGATGCAATGTCTTCTGATGAACTTAACGAGGTTTCTGCGGAAATCACACAGTTGAAAGATGACTTGGAGGCCGAGCTTGCCCGTCTTTTGATCTACGAGGAGACAGAAGACACGGAACCCATTTCCGATGGCATTGCGAATCTTAGCGCGAAAGCCGCTCTGATGGAAGCTTCGATGCTTAATCTTTTTGAGCTTCGAGACCGAATGACGGAATTTCGCGCTGACTTGGTGAACATAGAGACCCAACTGCGCCTGGGATTGATTCCCTTAATTGATGATCAGTATTTTTTCCTGTTGACTGGAAGGACCCAGCTTGATGCCCCGGCCGCTCAGAGAGAATCGCATTTCACGGAGTTCGAGGTCGATCTGTATCGTAATCTTTCCGTTCTGGAGCAACAGACCAACATAGCTTTGCAATTGTTATCGAGCAGCGCGATGATTTCCGATCCCGCTTTGCTGGATGTTCGATACGATCTGTTCGAGTCTGCCAGAGATTCGATTCAACGAAGCTTGAAAGCGATCAATCGACCGGCGATAACTTCAAATTTGAAACCAATGTTTGATCGCTTGTTTTCTTTGGGTCTGGATGACGGCAATGGCTTTGGACTGCGCAAGGCGGAACTCCGGCTTTTGGAATCACAGCAGCGGATTCTCACTGAAAGCCAACAGATTTCGTCGGTGTTGGTCAATGACGCTGAACGGCTTGTCAATGTTGTCAATGAGAGAGCCACCGACACCGTCGAACGCACGGCAGCCCTGATTTCAACCAGCTGGTCGGCGATGGTGACCCTTGGCGTGCTGGGAGTGATCGGCGCCATGATCTATGCTTGGGTGTCGGTCGGCAGCTCGCTTATGCCCAGACTGCGTTATCTTTCTCAGCGCATGCGCCGCATGGGCGCGGGGCATCTTGACCAAGAAGTCGAAGTTAATGGAAATGATGAAATCGCCGAAATGGCCGCGGCCCTTGAAATCTTCCGAAAAAGCGCACTGGATGCCAGGCGGCTCAATGTGGTTGAAAAGTTGTCGCAGGATCTGCAGAGCAAGAACGACGAACTGCAACGAGTGCTTGATCAATTGCAATCAGCCCAATCGCAAATTGTGCTGAAAGAAAAACTCGCCGCATTGGGAGAACTCACCGCCGGTGTTGCGCATGAGATCAAGAATCCGCTGAACTTTGTGAAGAATTTTTCCGAAGCGTCGAAAGAGCTGATCGAAGAGATGGATGAAATCATCAACGATCCGAAAATGGACGATGAGGAAAAGAAAGAAGAGATTATCAGTATCAGTGAATTGCTGATGGGTAATATCAACCGTGTTCTTGAGCATGGCGGACGTGCGGTTCGAATCGTAACTGACATGCTGCGAATGGGACGAGGCGGCGGTCAGGCTCAAGCGACTAACATCAACCAGCTGGTCGAGCAGCACACCAAGCTGGCCTACCATGGCGCGAGAGCGGCGAATAACGATCTTCAGCTAAAGCTTAATTATGAATTTTCACCGAATGTCGGTGAAATCTCCGTCGTTTCGCAGGATATCGGACGCGTCGTGCTGAATGTAGTGAGTAATTCATGCTATGCGACGCATGAAAAGCGAATGCGCGCGATTGAAGCGGCCGGAGAGAATCAAATGATCAGTTATATTCCGGCGCTTTCTGTCAAGACGTCCCGCGACGACCAGAATGTCCGGATCAGAATTCGTGACAATGGCGATGGAATACCCGATGAACTGCGGGAAAAAGTCTTCAACCCGTTTTTCACAACAAAGCCGACTGATCAGGGTACTGGACTTGGATTGGCGATGTGCAGCGACATCATCAACAAGCACGGTGGATCCATAGACGTAGATTCACAGAAGGGCGAATACACCGAAATGACCATCACCATACCAGTCAGCGCAGGGAAGATATTAGCGGAGGCCGAAGCGCAGGAGAGCGATGAATAAATTCATTAAAGAATGCGGTCATTGATTGGGAGTTGTATCTGCTCGTTTTTTGGTTCGCATGGACATTCGGATTCTGCGGGTGATTTTCTTGATTCCACGGCTGCCTTGTAAAGTCATCTCAAACTTCACAGTTTGTCCTTAAACTCTTCGGATTTCGCTTTGAAAAACCACGTCTGCTGTGCGGTGGATCAGCCGTGGAATTAGGCCGGGCACTCCATTGCACAAAGCAGGCACCGAGAATCCGATGCCGCAGCGCTTCGGCTTGCGGCATGAGAGCCTGTTTTTTTTGGGATCATGCAATTTCCAGCCACGTCCGGCGCTGATCAATCTTAGGCACGAAGAATTTCCGGCCGACTACTCTGAGGCTTCAGACTCCGTCTGACAACACCAAGACACCTGCCCGCAGAATATCCGCGTCAATACAAGCCAGCCAAGGTGACGAAATCACCCCCGGTCCATGATTATTTTTTCACCGATAAACGGGTTTGTATATCAGTGCGAGCATCAAATTCCGCCACGAGAATATTCAGCCGATGAGCATCACCCCAATGCGTTGACGGCTTCCACTCTCGTCGCATGGATCGGTATGATTTTATCGAACCCGCTGATCTTGAAGACTTCTTCAATCTGCAAAGAGAGTGAGCACAGCGCCAACTTGCCGCCTTTGGATGAAACAGATTTTGTCACCAACAATATTGCCCGCAATCCTGCGCTGCTGATGTAAGCAAGGTTTTCGAGATCAGCCACAACCGAACAACCGCCGTCGCCGATTTCGCTAGTCAGCATTTCTTCAAATTTAGCTGCATTGGTGCCGTCAAGTCGGCCTTCAAGGGCCACGATCAGTATATCACCCTCGCGGACAGCGTTAAGTTTCATTGACAATTTCTCCGATAGGGCTAGTGCGCCGCATAATTTTTGTTTTCCGAAAAGTATTATTACTTGGTGCTATTGTCAAAGGCAATACGGCCGTCTCTAATCCTTTCGGCCGGCGCCTCCGCAATTTAACCGTGAGGAATTGGGCTTGAGCGGTCGGCTTTCAAAATGCGGAAGCACGCATTTCGTAACCATCGCCGATATGATTTCAGTCCATTGAAGTTGGCCGGCTCGCTTGGTGATCAAGTCGTTGCGGATTTCGAGCAACACTGTCGGGACGCCTTTAAGCTCGCCATGCAGCGGAATTGGCACCTCGGCTGCATGATCAACTCTATAGGGTTGGTTATCGCCAACGACCAAGCCGGGAATTTGCCGAAGAAAGTTGAGGCAGGCTTGTCCAAGACCGACATTCATGTCGTATAACACTCCGCAATGCCATGGGCGGGGAGCTGGGCAGCTCTTAAGAACCGAGGTGTAGCTGTGGATGCAGAGCATCGCCTTCGGCCGATACCGTCGGATCAGGTGTGTCAGCGCTTTGTGAAACGGAAGATAGTATTGGTTGATGCGGGCTTCGCGCTCGGTCTGCGATAAACCGCGGTTGCCAGGGACCATCGTTGTATCGCTGCAGGCGAGGATAAGCTCCGGGGACCAAACCGGGCGGTTCAAGTCTATCAATAGCCGTGAGTACGCACCAAGCAGAGTTGGTTGCCCAAGTTCCGAATGGACCCGCTTGGCAATTTCGGAGACACCGATATCCCAGCCAATGTGACGCAGCAAATCTTCGACCGGCAGTCCCAAAGTCCCAAGCGAATCCGGCAAACAGGCGCTGGCATGTTCAATGACGAGCAATAGCTCGGGTGGACGGGTTGGCGGCAGAATTGAATAGGGTTTTGTTTCAGTAATCATGCGCCCGGTTTTTTTTGATTCGATGGCGTCAGCAGCGCATAGGGTTTCATGCGCGCGGATGGAAGCGATGAATCAGCGCGCAAACGCCAGTTGACCACGGCGGTGTTGATGTATAGTTCACGAACTAAGAAAAGAATGTCGGTGACGGTTCCCGGGGATTCATTTGGATACATTGCTCAGTGAATATCTGGCAGTCCTCATCTTTATAGGTGTTGCACTGGGATTTGGTTTGCTGCTGATGGCAGCCGGAGCGATAGCGTTATCCCGGCCGGATCCGGAAAAGCTGTCTGCCTACGAATGCGGGTTCAACGCGTTCGATGATTCCCATATGAAATTCGATGTCAGATTTTACCTTGTGGCGATCTTGTTCATTATTTTCGATTTGGAAGTGGCGTTCCTGTTTCCTTGGGCCGCGGCTTTCAAAGAGATCGGCCTATTCGGCTTTTGGTCCATGATGGTCTTTCTCGCGATTTTGACAGTTGGGTTTGTGTATGAGTGGAAGAAGGGAGCTCTGGAATGGGAATAAGTCCTGAGATTGACCGAAAGCCGGATTCCGCAGCAGCAACTCGCATTCATGCGGTGGGCGCCGAACTTCAGGACAAAGGTTATCTGCTGACATCCGTCGAGGATGTGGTGAATTGGGCACGTACTGGATCGCTTCACTGGATGACTTTTGGTCTCGCATGCTGTGCCGTTGAAATGATGCATACATCAATGCCGCGTTACGATCTTGAGAGATTCGGAACCGCCCCGCGCGCTTCGCCGCGTCAGTCCGATCTTATGATTGTCGCTGGAACGCTTACCAATAAAATGGCCCCGGCGCTGCGCAAAGTCTATGATCAAATGCCTGAACCGCGTTATGTGATTTCAATGGGGTCATGCGCAAACGGCGGAGGCTATTACCATTACAGCTACTCCGTAGTCCGTGGCTGCGATCGGATTGTTCCAGTGGATGTGTATGTGCCGGGTTGTCCGCCAACCGCAGAAGCTTTGCTTTATGGAATCCTGCAGCTTCAGCGCAAAATTCGGCGAACCGGAACGATTGCCCGCTGAATGGCTGTGATGACCCGTTTGGATTCGAATAGCCTTGCCCGTTACCTCAGCGAGCATCAGTCGGACGCGGCGCTGCAGGTCGATGTTCTCGGAGGAGAACTCGTTGCGAAGGTGATAGCATCCGGACTGCGGGATTTCGTCGGCTTCCTAAAACGCGACGATAACTGTCGATTTGCGACATTGGTCGACATAACGGCCATTGATTTTCCGGGACGCGAGAAGCGTTTCGATGTAGTCTACCATTTTTTGTCGATGCCGCTGAATCAGCGCATCCGCGTCAAGGTGGCTTTGCGGGAAGACAGTTCGATTCATTCAATTTCGAAGCTTTATTCCGCGGCTGATTGGTTTGAGCGCGAAGTCTTCGATATGTATGGTATTTTGTTTGATGATCATCCGGATTTGCGCCGGATTTTGACAGATTACGGCTTTCAGGGTCATCCGCTTCGTAAGGATTTTCCTCTCACCGGTTATCGCGAGGTTCGATATGACGAAGAACTCAAACGCGTGGTTTACGAACCTGTAAAGCTGGTTCAGGAATACCGGAGTTTCGACTTTATGAGCCCTTGGGAAGGCGCCGATTACGTTTTGGATAATCCGGATTCGTCAAAATGAAAGCGATTCAGCGAAAGTGGCGCGTGGTCGGCAATCAGAATGCGGAACCAATCTGATGGCACCTCAGCAGGATGACCGGTTTCCGGACGAAGGCAAGATCCGTAACTTCAATATCAATTTCGGGCCGCAGCATCCTGCTGCGCACGGTGTCCTTCGATTGGTGCTGGAACTGGACGGCGAAGTGGTTTCGCGTTGCGATCCGCATATCGGGCTGCTGCACCGCGGCACGGAAAAGCTGATGGAAAGCCGCACCTATCTGCAGAACCTGCCCTATTTTGATCGGTTGGACTATGTGGCGCCGATGAATCAGGAGCATGCTTGGTGCTTGGCGATCGAAAGACTCACAGAAACCGAAATTCCGCGTCGAGCCTCGCTTATCCGCGTGCTCTATTCGGAAATCGGCCGAATTCTCAACCACCTGTTGAATGTGACGACGCAGGCGATGGATGTCGGGGCTTTGACGCCTCCCCTTTGGGGGTTCGAAGAGCGTGAAAAGCTGATGGTCTTCTATGAACGGGCCTGTGGCGCTCGTCTTCATGCCGCTTATTTCAGGCCGGGCGGAGTTCATCGGGATTTGCCGCCCGAACTGCTGAGCGATATCCGCGAGTGGTGCCGAACTTTTCCAGCGGTGCTGGATGATATCAACAATCTTTTGACCGAGAATCGGATATTCAAACAGCGCAATGTGGACATTGGAATTGTAACGCAGGATGATGCCGAGCGGTGGGGTTTTTCTGGTGTAATGGTCCGCGGGTCGGGCATTGAATGGGACCTGCGGCGCTCACAACCCTATGAGTGCTATGACGAATTCGACTTTCTCATTCCGATCGGGAAGAATGGTGATTGCTATGATCGGTACCTTTGCCGAATCGCGGAAATGCGCGAGAGCATAAAAATCATCGAGCAGGCGATCGAGAAACTCGCGGTTGCGGATGGCGATGTTCTTGCACGCGGCAAAATCGCGCCGCCGACGCGAAGTGACATGAAAGCGTCAATGGAAGCGCTGATTCATCATTTCAAACTGTACACCGAAGGGTTTCATGTGCCCGAAGGTGAGGTATATGCGGCGGTTGAAGCGCCGAAGGGCGAGTTCGGTGTATATCTTGTCTCCGATGGAACGAATCGCCCCTATAAAGCCAAGCTGCGGGCTCCGGGGTTTCCGCATCTGCAGGCTATGGACCAACTTTGCAAGGGGCATTTGCTTGCCGATGTTTCAGCCGTTCTGGGATCGCTTGATGTGGTTTTTGGAGAGATTGACCGATGATCGGAATCCTTCACAGCGAGGGTGGGAGGAATTAGATGCGTCGACGCTTTCACCACACGCAGCCGGAAGCATTTGCCTTCACATCGGAGAATCTTGCTTGGGCGCGCGAGCAGGTTGAAAATTATCCGCCTGGACGTCAGGCTTCCGCAATAATTCCGATTCTTATGCGGGCGCAGGAACAGGAAGGATGGTTGTCTCGTCCGGCGGTGGAATTCACCGCGGATTTTCTGGGGATGCCGCGGATTCGGGCTTATGAAGTCGCGACGTTTTATTTCATGTTCCAGCTGCAGCCGGTTGGTTCGGTGGCTCATATACAGGTCTGCGGCACAACAACTTGCATGATCTGCGGCGCCGATGACCTCATTGCGCTGTGCAGGCAGCGGATTGCGTCCAACCCGCACGATCTTTCCGCCGACGGAAAATTCTCCTGGGAAGAGGTTGAATGTCTTGGAGCGTGCTGCAATGCGCCGATGGTTCAGATCGGTAAAGACTATTACGAAGATCTGACCGTTGATTCACTCAATGCTGTCGTTGATGCATTGGCGAATGGCGAAGTGCCGCTGCCGGGGTCCCAGTCTGGAAGGTTTTCATCAGAGCCGGCTTCCGGAGTGACCTCGCTCGAGGCCATGAAGGACGCTGGGATAACCCACAATGCCGCCGTGACGCTGGCGGTGAGCAAGGGTGATACGATTGCCCGCATTAGAGGGGCATAAGCGGTTGAAATGAATGAACGGCAAACGCCAGAACGCAGACGAATGATACAGGTCACCGCGATTGTGGTGACCGCGGCTGGATTGATCTGGATCGGCGGTTCGTGGCTCGGCGGGCAGCTGGGCTGGCCGCCGAGATATGCCTTTTTGCTGGACTTCGCTGCATTGGGGGCATTTGCATGGGTCATCGGTTCAATTGTTATGCTCCGAATGGGTCGCCAAAAAGAGAAGTGATGTTTTGCCGTGCTTGATGATCGAGATAGAATTTTCACCAACCTATACGGCCGTGATGAGTGCAGCCTCGCAGGTGCGCAGCGGCGGGGGCACTGGGATGGCACCGCCGCCTTAATCGCGGAAGGCGCGGATTGGATTATCGAGGAAGTCAAACAGAGCGGGCTGCGCGGCCGTGGCGGCGCTGGATTCCCGACCGGGATGAAATGGAGTTTCATGCCCAAAGAGGATGATGGCAGACCACGTTACCTGGTTGTTAACGCCGATGAATCCGAGCCGGGAACCTGCAAAGACCGGGAAATCATGCGGCATGACCCGCACACGCTGATTGAAGGCTGTTTGATTGCTGGATTCGCAATGGGCGCCGCTGCCGCTTACATTTATCTGCGCGGTGAATATGTGCGGGAAAGGGAATTGCTGCAGATAGCGGTCGATGAAGCGTATGAGGCCGGGCTGCTCGGAAAAAATGCTGCGGCTTCAGGCTGGGATTTTGATATATTCCTGCATCATGGCGCAGGCGCTTATATTTGCGGTGAAGAAACCGCGTTGCTTGAAAGCCTCGAAGGAAAGAAAGGCATGCCGCGCATGAAACCGCCTTTTCCAGCTGTTTCCGGACTGTATGGTTGCCCAACCACAGTGAATAATGTCGAGTCCATCGCCGTGGTGCCCACCATACTGCGCCGCGGCGCTTCGTGGTTCGCAGGCATAGGTCGACCACGCAACTCGGGCACAAAAATCTTTGCCATCAGCGGACATGTGAACTATCCCTGTGTGGTTGAGGAGGCCATGTCCATACCATTGCGCGAGCTGATTGACCGTCACTGCGGCGGCGTTCGCGGCGGGTGGAAGAACCTTAAGGCCGTCATTCCAGGTGGTTCATCGGTGCCGTGTCTGCCGAGTGGTCTTTGCGACAATGCATTGATGGATTTCGATTGGCTTGCAGAGCAGAAAAGCGGATTGGGCACCGCAGCGGTCATTGTGATGGATCAATCCACCGATATCATCCGGGCAATATGGCGGCTTTCAAAATTCTATAAGCATGAGAGCTGCGGGCAATGCACTCCCTGCCGCGAAGGCGCTGGTTGGATGATGCGGGTTATGGAAAGATTCATGACAGGTGATGCAGACATCAGCGAGATTGATTTGCTGTATGATATCTCAAAGCAGGTCGAGGGACATACCATTTGCGCGCTTGGTGATGCAGCCGCGTGGCCGATTCAGGGACTTATTCGGCATTTTCGCGGCGAAATTGAAGATCGCATCCGCGCAAGACAGCGTGCGATGTCTGCGGCAGCGGCATAACGGGCGAAGGATTTTGCAATGAATGGTCTCCGCGCCGTTGAAATCGACGGAACCAAAATCGAAGTCGATGCCGAATTGACGCTGCTTCAAGCGTGCGAGGAGGCTGGGATTGAGATTCCGCGTTTCTGTTACCACGAGCGTCTGAGTATCGCGGGCAACTGCCGCATGTGTTTGGTTGAAATCGTGGGCGGACCGCCCAAGCCAGCGGCGTCCTGCGCCATGCAAGTGAAAGATCTTCGGCCCGGGCCGGAAGGTGCGCCGCCGAAGCTTCGGACGAACAGCGCAATGGTCAAGAAGGCTCGTGAAGGGGTCATGGAATTCCTTCTCATCAACCATCCGCTGGATTGCCCGATCTGCGATCAAGGCGGCGAGTGCGACCTGCAAGACCAGGCGATGGCGTACGGAGTCGATTTCAGCCGTTATCGGGAGCCGAAGCGCGCCGTCGACGATTTGGATCTCGGTCCGCTGGTCGCCACATGCATGACACGCTGCATCTCCTGCACCCGCTGTGTGCGATTCACCACGGAAGTCGCGGGCATTACGCAAATGGGTCAGACCGGGCGCGGCGAAGACGCGGAAATCACCAGCTATTTGAATCAGTCCCTCAACTCGAACCTGCAAGGCAACATTATTGATTTGTGCCCGGTTGGCGCGCTGACCTCCAAACCATATGCATTCACCGCTAGACCATGGGAACTGAGGAAGACCGAGACCATTGATGTCATGGATGCGCTCGGCTCCAGCATTCGGGTGGACAGCAAGGGACGCGAAGTGATGCGAATCATTCCGTGCAATCACGATGATGTCAATGAAGAATGGATTAGCGATACCACTCGTTTTGCATGGGATGGGCTTCGCAATCAGAGGCTTGACCAACCATTTCTGAGGCGGAACGGACGCTATGAGCCGGTTGATTGGGATGATGCGCTCGCTGTCGCTGCCGAAAAGATGCGCACCGGAAAGCTGACCGGGCTTGCTGGCGATCTGGCTCCGGTCGAAGCGGTGTTTGCGCTGGGTCAGTTGATTGATTCGCTCGATGGCAGAAAAGAATGCCGGACCGATGGATCGGCTCTGCCGATCGGGCTCCGTGGCGGTTATGTCGGTAATGCCAGCATCGCGGATATTGACCGCGCCGATCAGATTGTGCTGTTCGGAACAAATCCAAAGTTGGAAGCGCCCGTTCTTAACGCGCGCATCCGCGCTGCTTGGATGAGAGGAGCGCGGGTTGAGTATTTTGGTCCGAAGACCGATCTCACTTACAGCTGCAGCTGGCATGGAGCGGATTTCGCCAGTTTTGATCGGTTTGCGGAATCGGGCTCGATCGGCAGCAGCACATTGATTATCGTTGGGCAGGCTGCGCTGCGCGGCAGCAACGGCGAAGCAGCTCTTGCGGCGGCGCTCAGCTGTGCCGCAGGCACGCTCGGAATGCTGGTGCTGCACACGGCTGCATCGCGCGTCGGAGCGATGGATGTCGGATTTGTGGCCGAGGGCGGCATGGAAGCCGCGCTTGATGACTCAGCGACCGTCTATAATCTGGGAGTTGATGAAGTCGATATCCCAGATGGACCGTTTGTCATTTATCAAGGCAGCCACGGTGACCGAGGCGCCCAGCGCGCTGATCTGATTCTGCCTGCCGCCGCCTACACGGAAGAAACGGGTATTTTCGTCAATACCGAAGGCCGGCCGCAATTGGCAGCAAAGGCAACCTTCCCGCCGGGCGAGGCAAAGGAAAACTGGGCGATCATCCGCGCGGTTTCCGGTGCAGCGGGCCGCGTTTTGCCTTATGATTCACTGCAAGAGCTTCGAAGGGAATTGTTTGATTTGCACGGGCACCTGATGAATTTTGATGTCGTCCCTGAAAACGGTTTTGTCTCACTGCCGAAGCAGCCATTTGCGGATGGGCAGGAAATTGGCGTTGCTGTTTCAGACTATTATTTGTCAAATCCCATCTTGAGAGCCTCTTCGGTTATGGCGCAGTTATCCGCTCAGACGACCGCAGGTGTTGTTGATGTCATTGCGGCCTGACCTCTTGTCGAAGACCCTTGGGCGAAGCTGGGGAGCGGAGTGCCGGTCATGAACGCGTTTCTTGAAACGGGTTTAGGCACATTCACCCTGATATTGGCGCAATGCGTTGTCATTGTCGCCTTCTTGATGATTTCGCTGCTGTTTCTGGTTTACGGAGACCGAAAGATCTGGGCGGCCGTTCAAATGCGGCGAGGACCAAACGTTGTTGGCGCTTTTGGACTGCTGCAGTCAGTGGCTGACGCACTCAAATACGTCGTGAAGGAAATCGTCATACCCGCGGGCGCTGACAGACCAGTGTTCTTGTTGGCGCCGCTGATTTCTTTTGTGCTTGCTCTCGTGGCATGGGCGGTCATTCCATTTGCTGACGGCTGGGTGCTCGCCAATCTCAATATCGGAATTTTATTTGTCTTCGCCGCGTCGTCGCTTGAGGTGTACGGCGTCATCATGGGCGGCTGGGCATCAAACTCGAAATATGCCTTCCTTGGAGCGCTTCGTTCAGCGGCGCAGATGATTTCCTACGAAGTCTCCATAGGCTTCATCATTGTTGGAATCCTGATATCGACCGGATCACTGAATCTCAGCGAAATAGTCGCAGCGCAGGACGGAGCGGGTCATTTCTTTTCTTGGTACTGGCTGCCGCATCTTCCGATGGTCGTGCTGTTTTTTGTGTCGGCTCTGGCCGAAACCAACCGTCCGCCATTCGATCTGCCGGAGGCGGAATCCGAATTGGTTGCCGGTTATCAAGTCGAATACTCTTCCACACCATTTCTGCTGTTCATGGCCGGTGAATATATTGCTATCTTCTTGATGTGCGCGCTTATGTCGATTCTGTTTTTCGGCGGTTGGCTGTCGCCAATTCCGGGTCTGCCGGACGGCGCGCTGTGGATGATTGGCAAGATGATTTTCTTCTTTTTCTTGTTTGCCATGGTGAAGGCCATCGTTCCTCGCTATCGCTATGATCAATTGATGCGGCTTGGCTGGAAAGTTTTTCTCCCACTTTCATTGGGGTGGGTGGCGCTGACCGGATTATTTGTTCAATATGAGTTGTTCGGAGGATTTTATGTGCGCTGGGACGCGGGGAGCTGACTGATGCTAGGAAAGATCGATTTCTCAAGGGCGCTCCGCTATTTTCTGCTTTGGGACTTCGCCGCTGGAATGCGTTTGGGTCTGAAGTATTTTTTCCGGCCGAAATCGACGGTGAATTACCCGCATGAAAAGGGGCCGCTGTCGCCGCGCTTTCGCGGTGAACATGCTCTTCGGCGCTACCCAAACGGTGAAGAACGCTGCATTGCCTGCAAGTTATGCGAAGCCATCTGTCCGGCACAGGCCATCACCATCGACTCTGAGCCGCGCGAGGATGGGTCGCGGCGCACAACGCGGTACGACATTGATATGACCAAATGTATCTATTGCGGATTCTGCCAAGAGGCATGTCCGGTGGATGCGATTGTGGAAGGACCGAATTTCGAGTTTTCGGCAGAAACGCGGGAAGAGCTCTTTTACGACAAAGAAAAACTGCTCGCCAATGGCGACCGATGGGAAGCGGAAATAGCCGCGAACATTGAAATTGATGCACTTTATCGTTAAGTCCCGCGCGTTCACAGTGCCGCGTAGCAAGGACACTCGCCGATGACAGTCCAAGTGCTGGCATTTTATCTGTTTGCTCTTCTGGCGATACTGTCCGGGCTGTCGGTTGTTTTGGCTCGCAATCCGGTTCACGGCGTGCTTTGGCTTATCCTTTCTTTTTTGTCCGCCGCCGGTTTGTTCGTGCTCCAGGGGGCGGAATTTGTCGCCATGCTTATGGTGATTGTCTACGTCGGAGCAGTCGCAGTTCTTTTTCTGTTCGTGGTGATGATGCTGGACATTGATTTTGCCGCGTTCAGGGCATCGCTGACGCGCTATATGCCGCTCGGGCTGCTTATCGGAGCTGTGCTGCTCATGGTTTTAGGTCTTGAAATCGGGGATTGGAAGTTCGCTCCGCTGGCTTCGGAAATGCGGCAGTCACCGACGCCGCCGCTGACTGAAGCGCACAACACCGCGGCTTTGGGCCAGCTGATTTACACCGAATATGTTTTGTTGTTCCAGATTGCTGGATTGATCCTTCTGGTGGCGATGATCGGAGCGATAGTGCTGACGCACCGGCGCCGAAAGGGAGTGAAGCGGCAAGATGTGCTGACACAGATATATCGAGATCCCGGCCGCTCGGTTGAACTCAAAGACTTGGCTAGTAACCGCCGGAGCCGGGAATGATCGGTCTTGAACATTATCTGGTTGTCGCCGCCGTGCTGTTCGTCATCGGCGTTTTCGGCATATTTTTGAACCGAAAGAATGTGATCGTCATCCTGATGTCGATTGAATTGATGCTGCTGGCGGTTAATATCAATCTAGTCGCATTCGCGACGCATTTGTCCGATCTGACCGGCCAGGTTTTCACCCTTTTTGTGCTGACAGTCGCCGCGGCGGAAGCGGCGATCGGGCTGGCGATTCTTGTCTGTTTTCATCGCAACCGCGGTTCGATCGCAGTTGATGATGTCAGTTTGATGAAGGGCTGAGCCGCGATCCATGCCGACTGTGCTGACGATCATTCTCATTGCTCCGTTGCTTGGAGCGCTCGTTGCGGGTTTTGGTCATCGGTTGATCGGCGAGCGCACGGTGCTGTTGGTTTCCACTGCGCTGTTATTTGTGTCTGGTCTGTTAAGCTGGGCTGTTTTCTTCCTGCACGGGGGCGCGGTCGAAACGGTCACATTGCTGCGTTTCATTGACAGCGGTTCACTCACTTCCGACTGGTCTATACGGATTGATCGGCTGACGGCTGTGATGCTGGTGGTCGTCACAACGGTGTCATCGCTCGTTCACCTCTACAGTTTCGGCTATATGCATGCCGACCCGCAATGGAAGGAAAACGAGAGCTATAAGCCGCGTTTCTTCGCCTATCTTTCATTCTTCACATTTGCGATGCTGGCTTTGGTCACTTCGGACAATCTGCTGCAGTTGTTTTTCGGCTGGGAAGGCGTTGGCGTCGCTTCGTATCTGCTGATTGGCTTTTATTATCGCAAGCCGACGGCGAACGCTGCCGCCATTAAGGCGTTTATCGTGAACCGGATTGGGGATTTTGGGCTGGCGCTGGGAATTTTCGCCTTATTCATGCTGACCGATTCCATAAATTTCTCGGTTATTTTCGGTGCAGCGCCCCGGTTGGCGGAAACCGATATTCCATTCCTTTGGATGACACTGAATGCCGCGGAATTGACAGCTGTGCTGCTGTTTGTCGGTGCTTGCGGGAAGTCGGCTCAGCTTTTTCTCCACACTTGGCTGCCGGATGCCATGGAAGGCCCGACGCCGGTTTCCGCACTGATCCATGCAGCGACCATGGTTACAGCGGGAGTTTTTCTTGTTTGCCGGTTTTCACCGCTGTTCGAATTCGCTCCCACTGCGCTGCTC